>JADJTQ010000001.1 GCA_016711125.1 Saprospiraceae bacterium
CGGACATTACTTAGAAATTTGTCGAGCACTGCCACTGGTTGGTGGCTTTATAGAAAACTAACTGCTTGGAGAAGGATGGCGTTGCCCGATCCGTACCTTGGGTGACAAATCGTACCGCGACTACTACCAAGGGCACTGGGAGTCCGCACATTTATAAATGCAGCTGGTACCTATCCAGCCATGTCAGGATATTTGATGCGAGATGATGTACTTGATGCCATTAATTATGCATCAAAACAGTATGTCAACATTGATGATTTGCAGGACAAAGTTGGGGAGAGAATCGCCGAATTAACTTGAATGAGGCGGCGACTGTGACAACAGGTTGTTTTCAGCATTGAGTCTGGGTTTGGCTGGAGTCCTTACCGGTACAGATGCCAAGAAAGCAGCAATGCTTCCTACTGATCTTACATGGGCATGAAAAGTGAAGTCATTTTACAAAATCGCATCATATCGGATATGCATGCACTTGTGAACTGTGGAGTTAAACTGATTTTGGTTGAGACTGCCGCTGAACTCCGAAGCTGCTATCAATGATCAGACCGCGATGTTATGGTTTTTGAATTATGGCAATCCGGATGGCCAGATTAAAACATGATGAGTTTATTCGACTGGGTAAGAAGCGCCAGGATACCGACCATGATCGATTGCGCAGCGGATGTACCACCTAAGGAAAACTTATTTAAATACACAAGGATGGGTTTTGATTTGGTGTGTTTTTCAGGAGGTAAAGGATTAAAGGGCCGCAAAGTGCCCGGATTATTACTCGGGCGAAAAGATCCGATCGCCGGCGCCCGCCAAAATGCTCCTCGTGGAGATACAGTGGGCGGGGGATGAAGGTCAATAAAGAGGAAACTTTTAGGTATGCTGGCAGCTTTGGAAAATTTCCTTTCAGGGACCATGATGCAGATTGGAAATTATGGAAGGCACAAATACAACATATTCATGATGCTGCAGCTTCAGTAGATGGAGTGAAACCTGAAATCCATGTGCCTGAGATTGCCCAACCATGTGCCATCGCTCAAGATTAGCTGGGATATGAATAAGATAAAGATGGATGGCAACGAGGTAAGAGAAAAATTACGCATGGGACATCCGTCTATACAGACTGTGGGTGACAAAGAATCACTAGAATTACCACATGGATGTTAAATCCCGGCGAAGAACGTGCCGTGGCATCAAGAATTAAGGAAATTTTATCTGGGATGGCATAGGATCTATAAGCCGAGGATTTCAGATCTATTCTTAGAGTCTAAGAATAACATGCCGATTAAGAGGTGATATTATTATATATAAATTAAAAATAGAATTCATGAGGTATCTTTTTTACAGTATGGTGGCATTGATGATCATTTCATGTGGAGATGCTCCAAAACAGAAAATATGGAAGTACTAAAAGCACAAACCGGAGACTTTGATCCGGAAGCAAAGTTAAAAGAAATGGGTATTGAGTTGCCCGCGGTATCGGCCCCGGTGGCTAATTATGTAAATTCGGTACGTACCGGTAATTTGGTCTATTTGTCAGGCAAAGGCCCTCAAAACCGGATGGTACTTTTATCGAAGGAAAAGTCGGTGCTGACCTGACTATTGAGCAAGGTTATGAAGCTGGCAAGCTCACCGCTATTCAGTCTCTGGCTTCCTAAGGCAGAGATTGGCAATCTAAATAAGGTAAAGAGTGGTAAAAGTGCTGGGTATGGTTAATTGCACACCGGATTTTAGAGACCAACCTAAGGTAGTCAACGGCTATTCCGATCTGATGGTAGCGGTGTTTTGGTGATCGGGGCAAGCACGCACGATCAGCAGTGGGTATGGGCTCTTTACCAGGCAATATTGCGATTGAAGTCGAGGTGATTATTGAGGGTGGAGTAAGAAAGAAGGAAGATTCTTTTCATATCTACTGGGTAAACTACTATTTTATTTTTTAATACGGTCCGGAAGATTAGATATAGCCTGTCTCCGACGCACCAAAGCCGTTCGGCCTACGCCATATGCTTCAGCCGAGTCCTCGCTCGACACTAAAGCTAGGAGCGACAGGATCCAGCCTAGGAGGCTACGGCCTCTGAGGGACGGTGTAAGGCGACGGAGCGGTGTTAGACAGGTCTTAGTCTGTATCGCAACATGAGAGAACAGATCCGTCAAGCCTGGCCGGATAAAACCTTTCTGGCTGAAGAGACAGATTTACATTCTGCGGCTTCGGCAGAAGAATAAATAGAATAAATCGACCCACGATAGAAACGGAAGAGCCAGAAAGAAGGCTTCTGCTTTAGGTATTCCGAGTTTTTTTCTGTCAGCCCTTCCATGTCTTGAAACGGTCAAATGATTTCGGTGTGTTTAACATACCGGAGATAATTGAGTTGTTCATTGCATATTAAGTTGAGAAGTGAACAATTTTGGTAATCAATGCAACGTAGCTTGAACACATACCCAATACTATTCTACCGCGTCGTCATGTTTTTAAGAAGAGATCGCAAGACCTGTCTTATCTGTCTTTTATGTGCACTCTTTGTTGCCAATGGTTATTCACAATCTGAATTTAGCCATCAAATAATCCCAATTGATAAATCCAGGTTTACCAAAAACTTACCTGAAGATTTAATTGCCACGAGGTGGCAGAGATTGATGAATTTGACCTGCTCCGAAGTATTAAATGTTTGGCGGCATTCCGATGAAGGAGGAGAGATTTCAGGTGAATATCTTGACTTCGGCTATTTGGAAAACAACAGCAAAACAGGTGAATTTGGACCTGAAACAAAGGAGGTATTCGCCCGGCCGCCCAGTCAGCTTACACGCTTTCGGTTGCGCTATTTACCAAAGCTTATGAATCTGGTTTGACAAAATCCTGAAAACGAGGCATTAAAATACGCAGTAACAGTCGTCAGATCTTTAGCAGAAAGATCATTTGGCCAATGGTGGAATTAATCATGCATGGGGAAATCAGTGGCAATCGGCCCAGTGGGCCAGTAAGATAGCTGTAGCAGGTTGGTTGTTGTGGGACTATTTAGGGGATGAAGATCGATCCAGTATTCGCAATATGATCGAGTATGAAGCTAATCGCTTGATGAATATCACAGCACCTGCAGCCAATGAAAATTATAGAATAGATACACATGCTGAAGAGAATGGATGGGACGCGACTGGACTTCAGACTGCATGCGCCATGTTGCCCCGACATGAAAATCGTCCATTTTGGCTCAGTAGATTATACGAGTATCGACTCACTGCGTTGGCATCGCCAAGCGATTTTGCAAAATGATCAGGGCATAGAAGGTCGCAAAATCAGTGAACGGATTACCGGATACAATATCGACTCGATTGGTGCACTGGGAAATCATGGAGCCTATCCACATCCAGATTACATGGCAGCTCCCTTGCGTCACTCGATTGAAGGAGCACTATTTTTCGATTAGGAGGATTGGAAATTCCTGAGGTAAATAGATTTAACTATGATTTGGTGTATAAAAATTTTTACGCTCACACTTGGAACGATACCAGTCCAATCTACCAATCTGACGGAAATATTTTTTGGCCGATAGAAATTGAAAAGGACTGGCGTTTTGAATTCATTACTTACGGGATTATTGACCTGGGTGCACAACTATTAAATCGAGATAGTGCTGTTTCCGAAAAAGGATCTTTTTGGGAAGAGAAACACACCCAGAGAGCCCGTGATATGAATCTCACTAGTTTTATTGCGGCGAGTGCTTATTTATATCGATGGATTATGTTTCAGGAAAAATAATTTAATTGGTTCTTAGTCATCTTTAGTGGGTAACTACACATATCGAATCATAAACTACTTTCGAATCGATCAATAATATTTGATTCTATTATTATGTTCTTTTGTCTTGATACAAAGAACCAAAAAATCAAGGCTTTAAGATCGAAGCCTAAAATAGATGATAAGAACCTAAATTCTAAAACTCACCTTAGCGGCTGGTATTTCATGCTGGATGTCGCAAGTCATTAGGATAATTGGCTTTAGATAGGTGTTGGCTCATACACGAATCCCTGCTTTCTCTTGTTGAGTTAGAGTGAGGAAGATCTGCATCTTCCAGTTCTAAAGAAAAATAGAAATTGCAGTTTTCCCACTAAATATGAGCAAAAACCATTTAATTTAAGAAGGTGTTCCTTTTATACAGGGAAATCAAATATTGATTTAAGTTGAAGATTTAATTATAATCTTTCTTTGTTACCCAAATCATCAACTTTGTATATCTGATTATTTTTCTGCGAGGATACCTTTGGTATACCCGGTATTTTTTGGACTGACCATGTAAAATATCGATTTTAATCAACTTTCCTTGATAGTCAGCACAAATGTCGGGCATAACGGTATGTCCGATGATCATTCGATCTACCGCGTAATAATTTAGCACACTTTCAAGTTGCTCCTGACTATCTTTTGGACGTCCGTCATGTTCGCGGGCCAGGTTACGGTACCAAATCGGTCCGCTTTTACCCATGACCATATTGATCATTGGATCACCGGTCGAATTGAAATAAAATCCTGATCAATATGTTTTCTCACAATGATATTTATGTCTTCTATCGAAAGCTTAAAAGACAGAATTTGATGGGATAGCCCACCGTGTACAAAAAGCAGATTGCCAATCTTAGTCACAGCATTTTTCGAACGGAGCCATTTACCGATTTCATTGTTTCGACTATATAAAAAGCGAAATGCATGATCAATTTCAAACATGCCGGTGACAGCCCTTAGGGTATTTTAAAATCTTCATGGGCATAGTCACCCCAGCCCTGAATATTCATCAGATCGTGATTGCCCAATATCACATGTACCTGACCACCGACAGCTTCTGCTTGTGCCTCGAGCTTATATGAGCCACAATATAGCCATGGGATAAGCTCCCCGATCTACCAAATCACCATTGATGAGTAAATGGCAATCGCCATAAGTCAGTCGAAATCAGCACTAATCACACCATTGCTTTGAAGAAAACTGACCAAGCCATCAAAGTTGCCCTCGATGTCGGAAATTGCCAACAATCTGGACGGCATATCGCAAACTGAAAGTGCAGGCGATAACGACCTTTTTAACCTAAAATTGAAATAGTCCCTGTCCGAATTTGGTACATATAACCCGATATTTTCATTTCGATCTAGTGCAAAATCTGTGATGTCTCCTGTGTTTGTAAGATAGCGTACCGTATTACCAGGATATATGGTCCATCAATTATCTCGTCCATCCAGTAGTGTCATTTGAATTCGCGATAATACAAAAATATGACTTGACGGATCAGCAACCTTCATTTGAGAAACCGCTTTCACTCAAATTTATTTAGTGCATCAGGCAAACTGGGGAATCCATAAATCTTGTCGTTATCTGATGATAGGACAGTAAAAGCATTAATTGTTGCAAGTCGGTTTATAGTATATTTATTCTCATACACTAACAGTCAAAACTCTCTTGCTAAGAAAAATCATGTTGTAAATCTGATTTTATATTCACTTTGTCTGCAGTTGTTTTAATCTCTTGTGCCGAAAAAGAGGATGCAGTGAAGCCTAACGTTTATTTATCCTGGCTGATGACGGGCTATCATGATCTAAGTTGTATGGGGAGCCGGTACTAAGAAACGCCCAATATCGATAAGATTGCCAATGAGGTTTCGTTTTTACTAATGGATATGCCGGATGTCGGGTATACAGTCCATCGAGGCAAGCATCATGTCGGGCAGATCGCCTGCCCAGGGCATGGGATCACGGACTGGATCGGAGCCGCCACAGGTGAAGCGTGGAGATCATCGGAAGACAAAACAAGTTACTGCCGCCCGAATATGCAGATCATTTGCCACTTGCTTACGTCACATTGCCCGAGGCATAAGAGAAGTGGCTATAAAACCTTTTTGCTGGAAAATGGCATTTGGGTAAAGAGGGATCATGGCCAACCGATCACGGTTTTGAGATCAATAAAGGTGGCTGGGATAAGGGTAGCCCGATAGGCGGTTATTATTCTCCACAGGAAAATCCAAACCTGGAAAATTTGGTGCCGGAGAAAATCTAACCATGCGATTAGCCAAAGAAACTTCCAGGATTCATTAGGGAAAATGCTGGAGCACCGTTTTTTGCCTTCCTTTTTTACGCTGTGCATGGGCCAATTCAAACGACACAAAAAAGTGGAAAAATACCGGGATAAAGCGGAGATGTTAGGTATTGCAGAAAAGTTTACGAGATGGGTCATTTTTTGCCGATCCGTCAAGTGCAGGATAATCCAATTTATGCCGGATTGGTAGAGAGCATGGACTTGATGCGGTCGGCGTTGTACTGGATGCTCTGGACGAGCTTGGTCTGGCCGAAAATACCATTGTGATCTTTATCCGACAATGGTGGTGTCGCAGCTGGGGATCTTTTGCCACATCAAACCTTCCTTTAAAAGCTGGCAAAGGATATCAATTTGAAGGTGGTATTCGGGAGCCCTATTTTATTAAAGTCCCTTGGCTTGGTCAATCCGGTTAAAATTGAGTCTCCTGTAACCGGGATGGATTTTATCCCACCATCTTAGATTTGTTAGGTAAACCGCCTAAACCGGAAGAGCATCAGGATGGCATCAGTTTGGTTCCCCTCTTAAAGGGTGATCTTTTACCGGAAAGACCTTTATATTGGCATTATCCGCACTATGGCAATCAGGGAGGTGAGCCGTCGTCTATTATCAGGAGGAAAATGGAAATTAATTCATTATTATGAAGATGACCGGAAAGAATTATACGATCTGGAAAATGACTTAGAGGAACTAAATAATGTAGCTGACCAAAATCCCGAAATATCCAAACTGCTCAATGAAAAGTTATTTTCCTATTTAGACGAAGTAGGGGCCAAATATCCTATTAAGGATCCTCAATATGATGAAATAAAGAACAGGAATATCTTCAAAAAATCATTAAGGAAAGATGGCCGCAATTGAGAAGCAAAGACTTGAATTTCTCGCTAAAGATTTTGATCCCGAAATAATTGGTGGGGAAGTAGATGATGACCGATGCCCGGTGTCGGGTGCAAAGCTGATGTCCGGTGTCCTGTGTTGGATGCCCATTGTTGGATGCCCATTGTCGGATGTCCGATGCTGGATATCCGATGTCGGATACTGGGGCCGGATGTTTGATATTGAATGTAAATCAGATTAAGATTGACAACTATCCTTATTCGTATTATAAATTATTGAATGGAATTCAAATTTGAAAGCTTGAATATCTGGCTTTTTGTCCATGGACCTGGCAGAAGATATTTTAGCCCTAACCAGAAAGTTTCCATCCGAGGAACTATACAATCTTTCTTCACAAATTAGAAAGAGCATCAGGACTCATAGCTTTAAATATTTCAGAAAGGTTCGATTGGTCAATCCAATGCTGAGTATAATAAGTTCATTGGCTATTCAATCCGTTCTTTAGCAGAAGTAGTCACTTGTCTCCATAAAGCGAAAAGACGTTTGTATATGATCAAAGATGAATTTGTGGAAATGTATGACAATTGTTTTAAATTGATGAATATGTTGATTGCATTTCGAAAAAGTATAAAATAGTCCCGACTTCATATGGGACTTCTCGCACCCGGCACCGGACACCGGAAATCAACTTCCAGCATCTGACAATCGGGCATCCGGCACCGGACACCGGACATCCGACTTCCGGCTTCTGTCACCCCATGGAACCATTATAGCGAATTCAATTGTTTCATATATTAGGGATTTTAAAAAGACTCGGTATGATTGACTACAGAGAATACATTACAATTGAGCAGGGAAAAAAGTGGACAACCTTGCATACGAGGCCTTCGCATCACTGTATACGATATCTTAAGTTACTTGGCAGCAGATATGACTATCGACGAGATTTTGGAGGATTTTCCGCTTTGACAAGGAATGACATCCTTGCCGCCCTAGCATATGCTGCTCATTCGGAAAAGAATCGAACAATAATGGCATAATCTTCCCTTATCTAATTGTCTAATTGCTACTCTTTGACAACAATATATCGCCTGAAGCCCCAGTGCAACTGGTGGAATTGTTTGAGGGTTGTAAACATGTACTGGAAGTGAATTTGGGTTCAGCGGATGATGTTGAGGTGTGGAATTATGCAAAAGAAAATAATTTAGCAATAATTTCTAAAGACAAGGATTTTTACATCTGAGCAACAGATGGCAGTCCGCCGAAAGTGATTTGGGTCAGGATAGGAAACGTATCGACGCAAGAGTTGCTTGTATTTTTGATTAACCGGTCAATCGAAATTAAGAGTTTCAACTTAATGAAAATAGTCAGTTGCTCGAACTTGTTCAGATTGAGTCTTAGCAATTTATCAATGTACTTCCGTCTTCTGACTTTCGACACCGGACATCGGACTCTGTAATCCAGTGGTGGAATAGATCCACCTCCAAATAGAAACGCATCGACATCCGGCACCGGACACCGGACATCCAGCACCCTGCAATGGACACCGGGCTCTATAACCAAGCCGGCGGAATAGATCCGCCAGCTACAATGGTAACGCATCCGACATCCAGCACAAGGCTACTGGACACCGGACATCCAGCACCCTGCACTGGGACATCTGAAAGTGGACTTCGGACACCGGTCTTTATAATCCAGCGGTGGAATGGATCCACCTCTAGATAGTAACGCATCCGACATCCGGCACCGGACCACCGGGCTTCGTCTTCCGGCTTCGGTCTCTCCCGTCT
This sequence comes from Saprospiraceae bacterium, assembly GCA_016711125.1. Lineage (GTDB taxonomy): Bacteria > Bacteroidota > Bacteroidia > Chitinophagales > Saprospiraceae > JABDMH01. The sequence continues at coordinate 8,686 of JADJTQ010000001.1, forward strand.
TCCGTCCTCCACGACCTCACTCAATGGCCTCCTCATTCTTCGTATTCCTGATAACGCCATCCATTCGATCAAAAAAGCTGGAGTTGGCCCGCTGCAAAGATAGACCACAGTGCCATGCTGACGGGACAACGGCATATTAAGCTCCCCTATTTTTTTGATATCCTGAAAAAACCCTGGCATGTCGTCTCCGAGTTCATCATTAACATAAATTAGGGGTTTGAAAATCATGAGCTAATGAGTCAGGTAACCAATAGCGGTAGTTATCACTAAAGCTCAAGACTTCTGGTACCTCATACTTTTACCAAAATGCTCTATTGCTCCCGCAAGGCCATAATTTTCCGCATAAATCGCAGCGGTTTTTTTGTTGGGTACCTGTTGCGAGCTTGACCGGCTATTTCGGCAATTTCCTCCCAGCCCAGCATATCCGCAAAATCTTGTGGTAAGGTATGTAGAAGTCCATCTTCCCATCGCAAAGCACTTTGCATGATGGGCGAATCTTTTCTTTTTTCAAAAAATGCGGCTTCTTTTTCCGGAGGATAAATAGGTAGTATAATTGGAAACTGAGGCAAAGCAAGAAATAGCATTAAGGTCGCAAGACCGGCCGGAATCCAGATTTTGTGAGAGGTTAATTTTTCAAGATAGGCGGCCCCGGCTGCGATTAAAACGGGATATACGCCGATCGTATAGTAGCTTTTGCCCCTTAGCAAGAGCAATAAAACCAAAACAGAAAAATACATCCAAGCCAGGCCTTTCCATTTTTTACCGGCCTCCGTAAATAGAAGAAAATAGATGCCCAGTAGCCACAGGGGTACTGCTGCCATAAAAAAGAAAAATTGATCTAGAATGAAGCCAGCTACGGAGATATTGACAAACTGAGTAGCTGCCAATTCCTGCATGTGCCGGATCACTGGCAATTGATGTTGAATTTGCCAGATCAGATTAGGTAGAAATAAAATAAATGCGATGATGAGCATCAAATAGAATACCTTGCGCTTGAATAAATTACGATGTTTGGTGAAAATCAGAAAAGGAAACAATCCAAAAATTAGAAAAGCGACAGAATATTTATTTAATAGTCCAAGGCCAATGGCAACCCCCATCCAAATCAACCACTTATCCCTTTCGGTGTTTATATATTTAATGACCACCCAGGTGATCAGTGTCCAATAGAAAATATCAAAGACCACTGGTTGAAATAGCATGCCCGGTCGTAAAAATGCACCTGACAGCAGTCCGGCGAATCCGACAAGTGTTACTGCTACCTTACCTCGGGCTGAGGCATTTTCTTCATAAGTCATCTCATAGGCCATTAGTCCTGTGAGGATGACCGTTAGGTTGAGATCAAAGTAGGAAAAAGCCGAATCGCAAAGATTGAGCCCCCAAGTACCTTACTCGAAATCCAACTGAAAAAGGCGATCGAAGGCGGTACCGAAGCATAACCCCAGTCGAGGTGCCTGCCCAGAGCCAAATAAAGCAAGGCATCCCTGTGCAGAGACCATAGCGTATTGGTGCTGAAGTGCAGGATTAGTTTCACTGCCGCAAAAATAAAAGAATATGCAGCCAGGTAATTCGCTTGATCATAATTTCGGATATTAAATAGACTCAGAGGTAGAGACGAAGATAAGGATATAAAGTTTCGTCTGTTCAATATAGGAGGCGGTTGAAATACTCACTTCATTCTGATTTAGCAAAGAATCAATTCAGGTAAAACAACGAATCCAGAAGTGGCGAGTATGGCTGATTTATGAAAAATGACCTCGCCAAACTGCTGATTTGATAGATTAGTTGCCTCTAGAAAAGAACTAGTTGTTAGTCTCGGCAAACGGTAGAACTTACCCATATCTCATATGATAGCGAGGTGAAAATCTGGACTATTGTTCAATGACATACAAAAAGTTGTGGTTACAACATTCATTTCGTAACTTTTTAGGGGTAAAGCGCAGTAACATGTTTCGAGCAGGACTTGAGGCCGGTTTGACGTTGCGAAGACTATCGGTAATCCTGATGGTATTTATCTCACATTGTTTTCTGTTTGGGCAGACTAATCCTTTACGATTTAAACCTTTGCAAATCCCAGGTGCTGCTCCCTTCCTTTCGATAGAGTGCATTTACCAGGATTCAAAGGGATTCATGTGGTTTGGTACCTATACCGGTCTTTATCTATACGATGGTTATTCACTGACTCATTTTAGCCATGATCCGAATGATTCGACGAGCCTGGGCGACAATAAAATAAGTTGTCTGCTTGAAGACCATGAGGGCAATTTGTGGATCGGAACCCAACTAGGACTATTGATGATGGACCCTAGGACAAGAAGCTTTAGGGATTTCACAGGTGAGCAATTTTTGATAAGAAATTCGCTAGTATATGCAGTCTTTCAAGATTCCTCAAGAAATTTGTGGATTCTTACGGAAGAGGGATTATTCTCGATGGAATTAGGTGATTTTAAAGTAGAAAATCAATCTCTTAAAAATAATTTTAATCATATAAATCATGTGATTGTTGATTCAAAAGGTGCGGTGTGGGTAGCCAACGACCTGAAATTATTTAGGAAAAAAACTGATGAAATCGGGTTTAGGGAAATTGTCGAGATCACTGCTCAAATAAAAGATTTAGGTCCTATACATTGTCTCCTGGAAGATAATGAGGGTATTTACTGGATCGTGTCCAGAGGCTATGTATCAAAACTGGACTTAAAAAATCAACAACTAATTTCGTCCGTGAGAATTCCTGAACTTGCTAGTATAGTGAACCCTCCCATTTTGGCAGTTAAATATAAGGATGATTTAATTATTGCGCGACTAAGGGATCTTATAATTGTCAATCTTATCCGGCTTGATTATTTTTCACAACCAGTAGACCTGACGGATTCAGCTAGTAGTACAAAAAACGAAATAGGTAGTCTTTATCTAAATAATCAAGGTCAGGTCTGGATCGGCAACTCTTCCGGGTTTCCTTATATGTGTGACCTTTCCAGAACGTACTTTCGACACGTGTCCATTGATCTCTTCAAGAATTTGCGTGGGGTTTCTTCACTCCATGAGCTATTTGAAGTTGAAAAAAATCACTTATTGATTCCAGGACCGGATCGACCCCAGATTTTTGATCTAACTTCCGGTAGTTCGGAATACTTTCCCGTTCTACCGACCTATAATGTTGAAGGGTGGAAAAACGCCACTACTTTTTTGGTTGAAGATTCTCTTGTATGGATTGGTACAACATCAGGCTTGTTTCTTTTAGACAAAAAGGAAAACAAATTCCAGGAATTTGAAGACGGGATCAATGGAATCGATAAATTAAGAGGTAAGGTTCTACGAGATTTACTACTGGACAAACATGGGAATCTGTGGGTCGCAACCTGGGGAGGTGGCTTTTATAAGATTGATTTTAATAAAAAAGAAGCTGTTTCATTCAATTTTCCACCCACTTCAATTTATAGTGGCAATAATAGCTGTAGAGGTTTGTTTGAAGATAGTGGCGGTCGTATATGGATTGGCACCAGGACCGGACTTTTGAAATATGTGCCGGAAATCGACAGTTTTACCGTCTACCGGCATGATAAATCTGATCCGGAAAGCATGAGTGAAAATACGGCCTTTTGCATTTATGAAGATAGTTTAGGGTATATCTGGACTGGATCGTATGGTGGCGGTCTGAATCGTCTGGATGTGGCCAGGGAAAAGTTTATACACTTTACAATGGATGATGGCCTGCTGAATAATTCAATTTTTGGAATACTTCCGGATAACCAAAAAAATATTTGGCTGCTTACTGTTGACGGTATTACCAAATTCAATCCTTATACCCATGCGGCTCAAAACTTTACCTATAAAAATGGATTGGGTAACTCTGGATACGATGGATTTCTCTTTGGTAAAAGCCGGTTTACAGGAGATATATTTTTTGGAGGTAGACAAGGAATTGACATCTTTCACCCAGATAGTGTAAAATTGAGTGACTTTCAACCTCCTATCGTTTTTAATGGTTTTGAATTATTTAATGAACCTGTTCAGATTGGAAAATCGAATACTAGGACTGATGGAATCTATCTGGAACAACACATTTCCTGGGCCAAGGAAATCATTTTAAATTACAATCAGAAGGTTTTTTCAATTCAGTACGCTGCCCTGGATTACTCCGGGCCAGAAAATATTGAATACGCATACCAACTGACAGGTTTTGATCCGGATTGGCAGTATGTAAATAAAAAACGCAGTGCCACTTACACCAATTTGGATCCTGGCAAATATGAATTCAGGGTAAAGGCCACTAATGCTGATAAAATATGGAATGATGATTATGCTTCGTTGGCTTTAATCATTACACCACCCTGGTGGGAAACCTGGTGGGCATATCTGCTCTATTTGATGTTCATTTCGGGCATCGTGTATATCATTTACGATTACCAGCGGAGGCGGTGGCAGCTTCAGTCTAGTTTACGTTTGCAAGAAGCGGAGGCCGTACGTCTTAGAGAACTTGATCTTATCAAGACAAATCTCTATACCAATATCACCCATGAATTTCGCACACCGCTTACGGTGATAGGTGGTATGGTTGAACTGATCAAAGAAAAACCAAAGGACTGGTTGCAGAGAGGATTGCATACTATAGAATCGCAAAGCAAGAAATTATTGTCGATGGTCAATCAGATGTTGGATCTGCAGAAAATTGAAGCGGGCAAGATGGAATATCATCCGGTGCAATCCGATATTATTACTTTTTTAAACCATTTGGTTGAGCCATTTCAGTTTCAGTCAAAAGGTAAAGATCTTGATTTTAGCATCGTGCATAAAGCTGAACAATTCATGATGGATTTTGATCCGGAAAAATTAGCCCTCGTGCTCTCTAATTTACTCTCGAATGCTCTAAAATTTACCGAAAAAGGATCTGTTGAGGTTTCAACAAAAATGGTTAATCAAGACACCTTCGAAATCAAGGTTAGCGACACCGGTATCGGCATGCCCAATGATCAACTGAAGCATATTTTTGATCGGTTTTATCAAGCCGAACAAGGAAAAACGCGAAGGGGAGAAGGCACCGGGATTGGCCTGGCGTTGGTGAAAGAATTGATGCCTGTGATGCATGGATCATTGGAAGTAGAAAGCAAACTGGATGAAGGTAGTAGTTTCACAATTCATTTTGCTATTACTCGGATCGCACTTCCGGATCCCGGGATTTCTTTTGAAGGGATTTCCAGTTTTGATATCATGTTTGAATCCAGTGAACCGGTTGTCAAAAAAACAACAAATCAGATCAAACCATTTTGATTGTTGAAGATAATAGTGATGTGCGTCAGTATCTGCGTGCCATATTGCAAGACATCTATCAAGTGGAGGAAGCAGCGGATGGAGCCATTGGTGTCGAACGAAGCAAAGAGTTGATTCCTGACCTGATCGTCAGCGATGTCATGATGCCTCATAAAGACGGTTATGAGCTTTGTGAGGAATTGCATGCAGACCGATTGACTTCGCACATTCCGATTATTTTACTGACAGCAAAGGCAGATCGGCAGTCGGCACTCGAGGGGTATAGGCATGGTGCGGATATCTATTTGCCCAAACCTTTTCATGCGGAAGAGTTGAGAGCACAAATTAAAATGTTGCTTGAGCAACGAAAAAGATTGCAGGAGAAATATCGGGAGCATTTGATTTCAGCTGGCGCGGATCATTTGATTGTACGACAAGACCAGTTTATTAAAAGTCTTTATGATCTCGTATTATCCGAAATGGAAAATGAAAAATTTGGTATAGCGGAGATTTGTAGCAAAATGTTGGTCAGCCGAAGTCAACTGCATAATAAAATCAAAGCGGTTACCGGATTTTCCACTTCGATTTTTATTCGAAAAATCCGTTTGGAGGAAGCTCGCAAGTTGATCAGAAATACGAATTTAAATGTCTCGGAAGTTGCTTATAAAGTGGGATTCGAAGATCCGAATTTCTTTTCCAGAGTATATAAAAAGGAATTTGGGGAGAGTCCGAAGGAGGGGAGATGGTGACGTGCTAAAATAAATATACCGATCCCACCATTTGATAGGACCGGTAGCGCGTAGTATCTTCTTGATAAATTATTACTACTCAACATTGTCGTAGGGATCAACACTGGTATCCACCATGATCCCGCCGATGACTTTATTATTTTCTCCGCAGTCTTTAATGACCTGATCATTGTAACTATCCGCCTGGTTGCCAGAAGAAACCATTAGGTCTGTTTTTTAACTTAATTAATGATCCTTGATCCAATTCAGGATTGGTTGCCAAACCTTTACCTCTGCATTATCTGCTATGAACAGGTCAGCATGTCCGTAGTCCAGTAAGATGTCGCTGTCTGGGTGGAATGAAATGGTCATGGTGGTAATGTCTGAGCTTCCCAAAAGACTGAGCGTATGTTCGCCAGCTGGACCAAAGCCACCACCGGCCTCTATATAGAGAATTGGATTTTGGACCAGGTCGAGATTGTCATCCCAAGACACATCACCCATTGAGGGACAGCTCGTGATGTATTCATCCAGCTCAAACGCTACTGGTTCATACGGAGGTGCGTACATCAGGAAATCCACCCACTCGTCCAAGTTCGAATACTGCAGCCCGGTTGGGAAGAAATCGGCATCGAAGGTACCTGCAAGGAAGTGAAGCGGGTGAGGCTCGAAGGGAGGGTAGACCCCCAGGGCTAAAGCTGCCTGAATGTTTGTAAATCCTGGAATTAACTCAGATGCACCATCAGGATCCGCGAGAGCTGCGTTACCAAACAATGGCAATGGATTAAAATCCTGATACTGTCCTGCATCAATGAGTCCCTGATATCCTGCGACAATATCGCAGACGATCACCTCCCATATGGGATCGTTTGTGGTGACACCTTGGTCGACACCGATGAAGCCCGCCACATTGCGGTTGTTATCTGGCTTTGAGGTTTCTTCGTTGAGGAGTGCAAAACCTACGGCCGATCCGCTGCTGTATCCCAAGAGATTGAGTGGCTTGAGACCGCTGCCACTTAAGAATCGAATGATTCGTACTAACGTCATGGCCTTTTTGAGATCCCGTACCTGCCGCTCCATACCCCAATCTTTCATAAATGCAAAATTGGATTCTTCAACAGGCACCAATGTCCAAGCCTGATCGATACCCCAGACATCTACATTGTTTTTGGCCAAATAGATCGCAAAACCTTCATTGTCGTCAATGCGAGGTGATTTGACACCAGGGAGAAAAATGCCTTCGAAGTCTTTGAAGTCTCCATGTAGCAAGAAGGCAGTTTTGTCCGTTTTAATGGGGAAATTACGTGAATTTTGCCGCACCACACGATGGAGATTGATCTTGTCGTATTTACCTGGACCCACAGCAATCTTAAATACGTGGTGTACGATATCATTCTCTTCATCAACAACCGACCTCTCGTTGGAACGAAGCCAGGCGGTAGAAATTGATTTTGTTGGGTCCTTCCCTATGGAAACATTGTTTTCGATTTCCCATCCCGCTTCCTCAATCAACGTACTCGCATAAACTTCTGCTTCGGCCATTGGGAGCTCACCCACATATTCGGATTTTTTGGAGGGCAAGTCTTTTGTTTGAGCGGTGTCTTGTTGAATTTGCTCTTTTTGACAAGTGATAAATAGAGTCACTGTTAATAATAGTAGTATCGGGTTTCTCATAGCCTTGAGTTGTTTAAGATTGGATATTGAAATAGTGATTTTTCTTTTATATTTATATGAACCTTGGCTATTGGTGTTTAATTTAATAGGTGCGATTTAAATTTCCACTTATTGTCTGAATGCCTTTAGCACGATTTTCCTGACCTTTGGACTAATGTTACATCCCTATTGTTGCGAGAAAATTTTAGATTCTTCACCGGTTTCATTTTTAAATATCCGACTGAAATAATTGGAATCCTTAAAGCCATTTGTTTATTGGGAATAAGGGACCGGCCCAATCGGACCGGTCGATTAAAATTGCACTGGATTTATTACTTACTCAACATTATCACAAGGATCAACACTGGTATCCACCATGATGCCCCCGATGACTTTGTTATTTTCCCCACAGTCTTTTATGGTCTGATCATTGTAACTATATACCCGGTTGCCAGAAGAAGTTGGAGTGAGAAAGCCAAATCTTTCCGTAGCGCCAACCAGATCGACATCGTAGGCGCCATTGCCTGATCCTGTATTTGCTAAAAGGGTATTTTTAAACGCGCCATCGATCACGACAATACCTCCATAGAAATTATTTTTGCTGTCGTTTAAAGCCACTAACCAGTGATTACCACTTTCCTCGGCTTTTAGTTCCGTGCCATCGGGGTAATTAGCCCCAAAAAAATTGCAGATAATCTGGCCGAAAAAGCAGTTTTCTGTCGTGTTCCCCCAATCTAAGCCACCTCTGGCTGACGCAAAAATTCCAAAGAGTGCCCCATTGATCTCGTTTTCGACTATCGCGGCATTCCTGCCATTGATATTAGTAATACCGTCAGATCCGGCCGGATTTTCCAACAGAGCCAGATCCAAAGTCATCTTGTTTCTCCTGATTGTGCAATGATCTCCATGGTCAATGGTGATTGGAAACTGAATATTTGTAAATGTGTTTTTAGCTATTCTGACTCGATTTGAATTGTTAATAAGAATTCCAATACCGGCACCGTCACCTAATCCAGAAAACTCAATCCCTTCCACTATCGAATTATCTGCATTTTCGAATAAAATGCCTCCGGCAAGAACATCAGGTATGGCTTCAAGAAGATCATTGTCAAGTGATATCTTGGCACCTTGTTCACCTATAATTCTTATTTTGTGACCAATGTTTATCCAGCCATTCTCTATATGGTCCCCTGCTTTCACAATCACTGTGCCTCCTTCATCTGCTTCTTCTACGGCGGCTTGTAATGCATCAACTGATCCAGCTGGCAATTCGACGGTATTGCCACTCCGAGCATGATCGGTTTCTTCCGGTTCTTGCACCATTGTTTTGAAGTGGCTAATTTCTTCAGGAGTGTAGACATCTGGCATTTCCTGACTTAAAAAAGAAAACACATCCTCGGGTGTTTTAAAGGTTTTGGGGTGCAGGTTATTGGCCTGAACAGGGGTCTTCTGGATATTGTCTTCTTTTTGACAGGTAACAAATAGTACAAGCACCAGGGGGAGTAGTAAAATCTTTCTCATAGTCTTGAGTTGTTTAGTTGGTTATTTAAATAATGATTCTTCTTTTATAGATGAGCTTAGATGTAAATGTTCAATAGTTTCATTTTTAAATTTCCACATATTGTCTCAATGCCATTAGCACTATTGTTCTGATCTTCTGGACTATTGTTCATTCTGCTTGTTTTTGCGAAAAATACCGGGTGCAATTCCTGTTTCATTTTTAAATACCCGACTGAAATAATTGGGATCCTTAAATCCCACTTGGTAGGCAATAACCTTGATCGGATCCTGGGTGCCCGTGAGGAGATATTTTGATTTCTTAATCCGAAAACTGGTCAGATATTTTGAGGTTGGTAAACCAGCGAGCTTTTTTAATTTATAATGCAGGGCTGATCTTGACATACCACACCGATGATGCAAATTGGTGGCTTTAAGTAGATCGTCAGAATAGTGTGATTCCATGATATGGTCTATCATCTGGATGAAATCTGGCATAAAGCATCGACGGATGGCCTTTGCTAAGCTCCGTAATTCCAGCATTGCGAAATAGCATTATTGTCTCGAGTTTCTGGACTATTGTTTTTAAAAAGACGGAAGTTGGAAGTCCGGAGTCGGGTGTCCGGTGTTAGATGTCCGGTGTCGCCCTCCTTCGCATAAAGCTTCATACTTCACTAAAGTTTCGTCCGATAAATCGGCGGGCGGGGAAAGCCGGACGGCGGGAATCTGAGTGAGAATGGTGTTGGGATTCTGGAGCCCTTGAGGTTGAACTACCAGACCGCTCCAGGATCGGACCACTGTCAGGTGCCAGTAAAGGACTTTTTGATCAGGAGAAGTTTTCAGTTGGACCAAGACTTATTTTCTCATGTCCGCTCCAGGATCGGTAGTGGGATCCTGAAGCCCAAATGGATTTCTGGAGCCCTGTGTTCCAACCACTGGACCGCTCCAAGATCGGACCAATGCCGTGCGCTGGTAGATGACCTGTTGATCAGGAGAAATTTTCAGTTGGACCAAAACTATGTACTCATGTCCGCTCCAGGATCAATTTTCTAGACCTTGTCGTTATTCATCGTATTCCGGAAGGAAAATGTTGAACTTGCGTTGGGCAAATTAGTTGAGGTATGATAAAGCGCATTCTTATTAAACTCTTTAAATGAAATCATTTGCTGTCTGTTTTCATCCCAGAGCTTATAGTTTATGCATTTTAGACTCTCAGTAAATGATAACGTATTAACATATTCATTAAGCAGCGGATTACTGACAGCACATTTGGCCAGATGATAATTTGGGATCTTCGAATTTAGATGATGGATATGGTGGTAACCAATATTGCCGGTAAGCCACTGGAATAATTTCGGTAATTTATAAAAGGTACTTCCTTTTACAGAAGCCAAGAGGTGATCCCATTGATCCTTCCATTCCTTATAGTTTTCTTCGTGTTGGTGTTGCACATAAAAAAACCAAAAAGCAATGATGCCGAAGATGAGTAATACGGGTATATGGACCATGAGAAATTTTTGCCAGCCAAGTATCAACGCCAGACCAGCATAAACCGCCAGAACTAAGGCATTATTTAAATAGTAAGACCAACGAATCTTATTCCAGCCTTTTAGTTTTACAAAGGGAAATCGCAAAGTGACGGTCAGATAAGCGATGGGTACAATTAAAAAGAGGACAATTGGACTACGAAAGATTCGATAGCGTATTTTACCAGTGCGTGAAAGCGCCCGGTATTGATCGGTCGTCAGATAGTAGATATCTCCTAATCCCCGGTGTTCAATTTGGCCATTATGAGCATGGTGTGCACCATGGGTACGACTCCAATATTTATAAGGTATCGAACTGAAAAAGCTGGATACAAAGCCAATAGAGTCGTTTAATTTTTTAGATTTAAAAAATGATTGATGACCACAATCATGTTGAATAATAAAGATCCTTACCAGAAAAAATGCATTGATCAAAGCAAGACCCAGTGTTATTAGGTAAGACCATTCCAGACTTAAATACATTAATACCCAGAGTGCTAAAAAAGGCAAATATGAATTGATGATTTGTATAACGGCCTTTTTGGAATTCGGGCGCTGATATTTATGCAACATAGATCGCCAATCTTTGAGCGATTCCTTGATTTTTTGATTTTGCATGTTATCTTAATTAATACGGTTGTCCAAGAAAATGTTTAATTGGAGAATTAATTTTGGGTATCCAAACTTCCTGCAGCTGAGATACCGCAGGCTTTTAAATTATTGATTTATGGAGTTATGTGCTTTTGGATGATGCAGAGCACTACTGCAATTTAACTGGCCGGCTATTCCAGCGATGAACACGTCATTTCTCATGAATACTCCTGTACTTTTGTACACAAAAACTAAACTTTAAAATGAAGACGTGATCACCTGCTGGTTATAATACCGGTTAGAAATCACTTGATTTGGGATGAATTTTCAATTTTCATAACAATCGAATTCAAGCAATTCATTTTTTTTGTTTACCATCTTGAAGTAGAACGCTGGTTCCGTTCTCTTTTTCGGCTTCTTTGACTACAATCGAGCGTCCTTGCACGTCGGCATTGTTTAAATTCTTAATGGCCGTTTGGGCCTCATCCTGATCACTCATTTCAACAAAGCCAAATCCACGGGATTTTCCACTGTATTGATCAGTAATTACGTTTGAAGAAACGACCGCACCATATTCTTCGAAAATATTGCGAAGGTCATCACTGTCGACTCCATAGTCGAGTTTTGCAACAAAAATGTTCATTTAAAATAAAATTTAATTATAGAATAAAAATGTCCAGTTTTAACTGATCAAGCCAGACCCACGTTGCAGGTATCTCGGCCGACAAATATGTCTGCTGGACAGTACGACAAAAGAGAAAAACTTAACAGGAAAATCTTGGTTCTTACAAACGTCTATGAGAGAAGAGATAATCTGTGGGTTAAATGATGCCCATTGTCAAAAATTTGTGTGGGATTTGAACCCCAATACTCTAACTAACAGATAGAGGTGGGAATAGTTCCCTTGTTCTCAGTTCTCAGTCTTCAGTCCTCAGTCCTGCCGTTCTCAGATCTTCAGTTCTCAGTCTTCCCGTCTTCCGTCTTGAATCCAGCCTTCGGCTTCGGACTTCCCCCAACCGCCGATTTATCGGACGAAACTTTAGTGAAGTATGAAGCATATGCGAAGGAGGGCAGCTTCAGAAACTAGAAACGGTATTCCACACCAAAATGGACCCATCTTGGTAGCCCAACCCGGATACCTTGCGGTCGGCGATTAACAATATAGCGTTCATTAGTCAGGTTTTTAACTCCCAAAGTAAAAGTGGTATTCCATGCATTGTGCATGTAAAACACATTGCCATCAAAAGTGTGATAAGCAGGTATAAGACCATTTCGGCCATCAGGTGAGGCCTCAATGGTGTTCAGTTCGTCGGCATATTGCTGACCTACGTAATTGGTGGTCAATCGTAGACCTAAACCCCCCATATGCTGAATGGATAAAGCACTGTTGATGAGTATTTTAGGAGCATAGGGCGTGGAATTTCCACTCAATGGCACCTCATTTTTGTGACGATCACCACTGAAATGCGCATCGACACCTGTCAGATTAAAATCAAAAAGAACACTAGTTTGAGACCATCCAGTCAAGTCTGAGATGTTCATTTTCAAGCCACCTTCGACCCCCTGGTGTATTGTGCTACCACCATTGACGAGACCCGATCCAAGGCCGCCACTTGATTCAGAAACCGGTATGATTTGATTGCTAAAATCCATGTAAAAGGCAGTAAGTTCAAATTCTATGCCTCTGAAAGGTGCCGATCGAAGCCCAAGTTCATAGTTGACACTTTTTTCCGCATCCAGGTTATACACCTCACCAGTGTTGGAAATTGCATCCTTGGTTCGTGGTGGGGCAAAACCTTGGTGTACACCCCCATAGATGGAAAGATTTGGTAGAGGTTTCCAAGTAAATCCTGCACCTGGTATCAGTTGATCTATTTGATTGTTCTTTAATAAAATAGTATCACGAATCTGGTTTTCATTTGCGATCACGAAGGTCCTTCGGGATATCTCTCTCTCGTAGTCAAATTGCTCGAAACGCAATCCTAAATGAATTTCTACTTGATCAGAGAGTTTCGTCAAATTTTGCAGATAGAGACTAATGGCGTTGCCCGTGCGATCTTCATCTTCCACCAGATTTCCGGAACTAACATTGTATTTGGAGCCATTGACTCTTTGCTCATGAGCGATTTCATAAAGATAGCGTATACCAGTCTTCAATTCATGGTCAAAACCCATTAAATGGTGTTTGACCTCCAATCTGGTTTCTAATCCAGTTACCTCGAACTGACGGTTTCGATTGCCCGTAGAATTTCGCATATATATCGCACCATCCGGTACCGATTCATCCCCCCAGGTCACCCCTGTCCAGTTGCCGGGTTTACTATTACTGCTCCCATTTGACGAAAAATCCTGCCGGCGCCAATTACGAGTAGTAGTGTATGCAAATGCCGTGGTTTTTAACTTGGCTTGACTATTAAATCGGTATTCATGGTTGGCACTGAAACTGTAGCGGCGCACTTCCAGTTTATCTTCGGGAGCCATATGGACAAAGTCCTGGCCTTCCTGGTCATACATGGTTTGAGTCAATCCAATGTAGGTCGAATTTGAAATCTCGTCGTAAAAACCGGTTTTGATCGAGATGGAAGTTTTTTCCGAAAGGTTAAGGACCAGCTTGGCGTTTAGATCCGTGATATCAAATGCGGTGAGACCCACTTTATCGGCTCTTTTTTTGAGTAGAGTGATTTGAAATCCAGTTTTATTGATGGTATTGCCATAGTTAAATAGAGTATTGAGATAACCTCCTCCAGAAGCCTGAAATCGTATTTTGCCAGCCACCTCCGCTGGAGGACTCTGCGTGAGATAGTTAATGACTCCGCCAATGGTCTGCGGGCCATAGAGTATTTGACCGCTGCCTTTAAGAATCTCGATACCAGACATGCGGTCAATGGGAGGTGTATAGTACATTTCTGGTTCTCCATAGGGTGCCAAAGCAACTGGAATGCCATCTTCGAGAATTAGCAGGGAGCGACTCCGGTCGGGGTCCAGACCACGGATACCTATATTGGCACGCATACCTACGCCTTCTTCATCTGGCACATGGATGCCAGGACTTCGTCTGAGGGCTTCATTACCAGAGAGCGGATTGATCAAGCTGAGTTCCTTACTACTGATATAGGAAGCAGACCCCGGTGTTTTAGAAAGCAGGCGATCACTTTTGCCAATAATTAGAATTTCAGGAATAAGTACTTCCTCGTTTTCAAAAACAATTGTAATGTCAAAGAATCCCGTATCCCGTACTTGAATCCGATGGCTTACCTTTTGATAGCCAATGGCAGATATCTCCAATTCATAGTTTCCAGGTTTAAGATTGAACAATTCGAACCGGCCATCGAGATCAGTAGCAGTTGTGATTAAAGAACCAAAAACGACTATATGCGCTCCAATCACCGGTTGGGCATCTTTGCTATAGACCGTACCTTTAACGACCGGCTCATCGATCAAGATTGTTTTTCCGTCAACATCGAATGAAAGAAGGTATAATAGAATAGATACTACAATCAGATTTCTCATTTTTCACGTGCTTTTTTTTGAAAGGCAATATTTGCGAATCGGTTCCCCGCTTATTGAGTCAAAAGTAAAGCTCATCGGATCTTCACGCCATCGTTATATTTTGGAAATAGTAGACGCTATTCTTAGGTTGTTGTACTACCTAACATTAGGTAAATTAGGTCACTTCGATCGCTAGGGTTGTAAATTGTGATAGGTTGGATGACATATTTACTATTATTTACGATTCGCTACACTGGACGTATAAAAACCTTGATCTTGATCCATATTATATCCCGGCTATTAAATTTTTGGAGAGAAAAAACTGGCTGTCACCGGTTCAATAATCCAGAGCTCTCGGCCAATTTTATACTAAAGCATTCAATCTTAGCGATTAATACCCAATATTAGGTATACGAATCACAAAATCAGCGATTGTATAGATCGCACTTGTTTGTTAATCTTGTAGTCATGCAAGATTTGTCAGCAGTACTACCATCCAAATTAAATGGTGAAAGTCTTTCCCCGATGGAGAGTGGCAAACCTGAGTCTGGGTGGTCTTGTAAGAACTACAAAAAGAAATGCTGTAAGAAATACAAAAAAGGTGATCAGTGCCGTCGATGCCCTAAACTGGCGGTATTTGATAAGGTTATTGAGCAGCTATATCTGATAGATACGAAGTAATCAATTTTTATTGGTTCTTGCGTATTCGTAGTGGATCGATTCTAGGCTATTTATTTTTTTTCGAAACCGTAGAATGTAAATCTGTCTCTTCAGCCAGACAGGTTTTATCCGGCCAGACTTGACCGATCTACCCTCTCTGGTTTTGACATTGATCTCATGTTCATATTTACCCAAGAGGAAAAAATTACTTTGATCGTCCCAATTCGACGCCGTAAAATCAGCGTAGCATTGTCGTTTTCCTTTCGGAAAATTGCTCCATTTCTTGCCTCAGCTATTTCAGCTAGCTAAAACTGAATGCATGTACATTTTGCGAGAGCAATAAGTCGGATTATTTATCTGACCTATAGCCGAGGCTACTTCATTAGCTCTAGTTGGCTAGATAGGCACTTCAACATACTCGAGAGCCCATTCCTGCATAAACCGCACCCTTGTGGGGACGCAGCGATAGACAATCAGGTCGGGATTATCGATGGATCCCAAATAATGTTTTAGCAATGCATTTTTATCCCAAATCTGTTGGAGCAAATCTCGATCAGTAACCACTTCTGCTTCAGCCGTAATTCGCACCTGATTGTGGTCAAGATCCAGATAACATAGTTCGACCCGGTTGTTGACAGCAATTTCTTCAGTCTTATGGTAGGATCGAAGATTACCAATAAAAACTTCAAAACCCCTGGTAAGTAGCGGTGAAACGGGACGCAAGCGAGGTTGGTCTCCATCGATTGTTGCCAGCATGGGAAATTTTATTTTAACTATAATTTCCAGCGCTCGTTCCGGAATTTCTGCAGGCTCAATTCTTTTTGGTTTGGGTTGTGACATTGTCTTTCTTATTATAAATATCTAAGGTATTATTTTTCGGAGTGGAAAGATGAATCAGTGAGACTGAAAGGATTGCTGAGCATCAATAATGGAAAATTGAAAATTGAAAATGGAAAATTCGATGTGGATCAGTAAGCCTGGAAAAGTGGAAATCTGGAAACCTGTAAGGATGATGGCGGGATTCCCAAGCCCGGAGGGATTGGCACGCCCAAATAGTAGACCATCAATGATGGAAAATTGAAAATTGAAAATTGAAAGTGGAAGAGTGGAAAGTTGGAAGGATGGAAAGATGATGGCGGGATTCCCAAGCCCGGAGGGATTGGCAAGCCCAAATAGGTGTTCCGAAGTGCCGGCATTCCAAGGTAGAACAAGCCCAAAAATGTGACTCATAACGCTTAACTTGCCGTTGATAAATTTGGAAATCCGTTGAAGCAAGTATTCTTATTTTTTGCTCTGACTATCCTGGTTTTGATTCCCTTTTTTATTTGGGGAGAAGCCTGGACAGAGCGATTTACTTTTGAGGGGGCCATTGCATGGTTGAAAGAATATGGTAGTTGGGCATGGCTCTCAGGCATTGTTTTACTCATTTTGGACATCGTCTTGCCCGTTCCAGGCACTTTGGTTATGTCAGGTCTTGGATATATATATGGGGTATTTTGGGGTGGTATTTTTGCGGCAGCGGGATCTTTTATTTCTGGGGCGGCTGGATATTGGCTTTGCAGATCTTTCGGGCGTCGTGGCGCCGAAAAGATATTGGGTAGAGATGATTTCGCTAGAGGGATAAAGACCTTTGATCAGGTAGGTGGCTGGCTGGTTGTTTTGTCAAGATGGTTGCCTGTCTTTCCTGAAGTCATCTCATGCATGGCAGGATTAAATCAAATGTCAAAAACAAAATTTCATTTGGCCCTTCTTTGCAGTGCCATCCCGATGGGATTTATTTATGCCACGATTGGTCAGGCTGGTGTGAATAATCCTATTTTAGCATTTGGATTAAGTGCTGGGTTACCTCCGGCAATCTGGCTATTGGTCCGCCCTCTATTTAACCGGCAAAAGGAGAGGGGAATGAAACGGTGAATAGTCACCGCCAGATTCCTGAGTTAGTACTATAGTATGATTTTATTAAATTGAGCAATAAGTAAATTAATATGCGATATCAAACCATGATTTTCCGGTCGACGATAGTTCTTATTATTGGACTCATAATTTCATCACTCTATGGTCAAGACTCTGCGGCATTTCCCTGGCCAGTGGGAAAAAAGGCTGCACTTAGCCTAAGCTTTGATGATGCACGATTGAGTAATGTAGATGTGGGTCTGAGTTTATTTAAAAAGCACGATGTTAGGGTCACCTATTATGTGGTGCCTGGAGGGGTCCAACAACGATTGCCGCAGTGGCGACAAGCGGTAGCAGATGGTCATGAGATCGCAAATCATACGCTGTATCATCCTTGTTCGGGCAATTTTTCCTGGGCCCGAAGCAAAGCACTTGAGAGCTATAGTCTTGCTTCGATGAGGGAGGAGCTTATCGAAGCTAATCAGCAAATCAAGTCACTACTAGGGGTAGAGCCCATTTCCTCTGCAGCTTGCTGCGGTCAAACTTATGTGGGCAGCGGAACAGAAACCAGGAGTTATGTGCCATTGATTGCGGAACTTTTTTGAGTCAGGACGGGGATGGCTGAATGAGGCAACCAATGATCCCTGGTTTGCTGATTTTGCCCAGTTGCAGGGCATAGAAATGGATGGAAAAGATTTTGAACCGAATATTAAGCCTTTGTTGGAGAAGGCCCTGGAAGAAGGAACCTGGGTGTTACTGGCTGGTCATGAGATCGGAGCTGAAGGTACGCAGACCACTCGTACCAAAATGTTGGAACAACTGATGGCTTATGTAAAAGAAGTACATCCTGAAATTTGGCTCGCACCCGTAGGCGAGATAGCAGCTTATGTAAGGCAGCAAAGGAAGATCAATCATCAAAATATCATCAAAGATCTCACTTTCTACAGCTCCTTTGATCAAGGTACCGATGCTGATTTTGGAAAAGGGGATTTAGGACTCTATACGGCAAATAGTTATGATAAACCGGATGATGCCCGATCAGGAATACAAGTGGCTGATATATATCTTGGTTCTGATCAAGGTCGATTCGGCACTGGATTGGTCTTTAAAAGAAAAACAAAAGAATCACTTTATTACCGTGCTAAGGAAAATGTAAATTATAAAGTGAAGGAAATGGCCGGTACCATTTCGTTTTGGCTAAGTTTAAATCCAGAAGAGGATTTGGAACCTGGATATTGCGATCCAATCCAAATCACGGATGTCGGTTATAATGATGCTGCTTTTTGGGTAGATTTTTCGAATAAAAATCCAAGGCTCTTTCGGATGGGCGTTTTTGGCGATTTAAATATTTGGAATCCAACAAATATTAGTCCTGATGTTAATCCTGATTTCAACAACCGGTTAATTGTGGCGAAGGATCGGCCATTTGGTCATGATGTCTGGACGCATATTGCCATAGTCTATAGTCAATTGAATACACAGTCACCCGGCAAGGCTACCTTTTATGTCAATGGTTTGCTACAAGGAGAGCGAGAAATACCGGAATCATTTACCTGGGATTTGGACAAAGCCAAGATATTCCTCGGTTTGAATTATGTGGGTAGAATGGATGATTTGGCTATTTTTACAAGGGCACTGAATCAGCAAGAACTCAATGCAATTTATCAATTGGAAGGCGGCATTTCAAGTCTGTTAGAAGATGATTAGTTAATTCGTTAAGTAGGTGATTAGTTAAGTGGAAAATCAGCATTGTTTTAAATCTGATTGTGTTCTCTATGGCCTGCTCGACAAGTCATTTAGCCTCAGAAAACTACTTTTGTCTTTTCTGATAATTTCGAATGATCTGCAGATGATAACTGGCTTGATCTTTAGACAGCAACTTAAAAATCTCTTCCTTTCCCTTAGTCGTACTTTGGATATAAATCGTTCCCTCTTCGATTTGGTCAAAGATGATAGACTGACCGGCACTGCCCTCAAACAGCGCTGAGACTTCCATCAGGGGAATCCTGAGCTCCACTATTTCTTTATGCGAAGAGATAGTTCCAATTTGATCGCCATTAAGCAAAATGTCATAATTGTCGAGTTCGTTTGATTTCTCATTGCGAAAGAAAATAAGGTGGGCTAAATTTTCATCACTCGTTTTTCCCGAATTTATTTGGGAATACTCGCCATTTACTGGATCAAGATAAAGGGTAAGTTGATCATGACCATCAGCCAGGGCACCAACGATTGCTCCACCTATCATGCCACCAAGTAAACCACCGGCAACCAGGGCACCATAATTAGGATCATAGACTGACATGAGAAATGTGATCGAATCATTTTCTGTCGATAGGCGAAAGAAATCATGTCCGATTTTAATATAAGCATGTCTACCATCGCTAAAACCCCAAAGATCATGCATGACTTTTCCATTGGAGGATGATCGGATTTTAATTTTTTGAAATTCGGCATCTGCCTTACCATGTACAATTGCTTCATAGTCTTTAGTTTCTCCCGGTTGATTATTACGATACTCAAGAAAATTGAAGTAAAGGCCCTTATTGGGATTTTGAACAGTCAGGATGGCTAGGTCTTGATTGGAATATTTAGTAGCTTGTAACAGTTCGTTTTTGTCAACAGCTATTTTTAAGGGACGATTATTTTGGGTGAATTGTCGCAATAATTGCTTAAGGCCATCAATTATATTTTGTCCATGAGAAGCCGTCACATCTATGCCTGGGTTAGAAAGCATGATTGCCTGCTGATCAAGTAACAGGTATCCATCTCCATCTTCTGCAATAAAGTCTGCTATGATTTCACATGAGGCCATTTCCCTTGAAGCTGTTGTCCGCTCAGATATCTTTAGTTTGTTGATTTTGATATAGAGTAACGGAGCATTCTCAACAATGGTTGGCTGTTCTACTAATTCGTTCAGTACGGCTGAAAGTGGTTGTTCAAAACCTGCGGTCACCACTCTATTTAACAGACCTTTTTGTATTTGACCTAACGAAAGGGTATCTAGTCGGGCATCGATAAAATGGATTTTGTATTCTATTGCGGTGACCACGATTCTACTATCCCGAGGCAACTTAATGATGGCTTCTTGGCCAGAAATAAAACTTGGGCACAAAACTATGCACAAATGGACAACGGAGAAAAGAATTTGGAATCGTTTAAGAGTCACTTGCAGATGATTGGTTCCTTGCTAAGTTATCTTTTATTCGGGTCACATGCTAGCCAGGTTGATTTACGAAACTTAAATAATTCAAAAAGACGTGAGATAGCTCTAATCAAAAAAAAAGCCCGGAGGTAAAACCGGGCTTTAAGATTAAGGTTAGGATTTTATTTCACCCCCAACTTAATGGGTACTAAAGTCTGATCCCAAATCAATTGGATCGTAGCGCCACTATCACGTAGCTCATCAACATTAATCAGGAACGATTCAACTTTACATTCCAGCATCACCGGTGTAACCATCACTTTTAGTGCTGGCTCTTTCTCACCATAAGATCCAGCTCCAGGCTGATCATATTTGTGAAACATAACACCCCAGCTATCTTTACCGGGTGTTGTAAAAAGTGCATAGCTGCCGGCCATGAGTGATTTACCTTCAATGGTAACAGCATCACTAAAGGTAACTTTGGTAGCTGAATTTGCACCGGTGCGCCATGTTTCGCCATAGGGCACTAAGCTACCCATAATGGTTCTGTCTTTCATTGATGGCCTTGAATATTCGATAGTCACGTCAGTAAGACCCACTTTTTGTTCCAGTTTGGCTCCTGGTGAGGCAGGTTTGTTCTGCGCTGATAGTGAATAGGTAGATAGTGTCAAAGCGCAGAAAAGGCTGAAGAAAACAAATTTTTTCATTGTGATAATTTTAGTTCTTTAAATGAGGCCGTATAGATAAGGATTTATTCGATGATGTTGGTAACCACTTCATTGCAATTGCTGCATTGTGTGCAAAAATTAAGAGAATCTTAAGAGATTGGTACCATCACTGCCGATCCGAGCTCCATTTTTTTATCGAATACCATCCCAGATCAGAGTTCGATGCTCTGTTTAAAATCTTTCTGTAGCAGGAGCACAAAGTTGGTGCGTACAATTTCTCCCATACTCTTGCAGCTCGCAAATGCATTGTTCTTATGGTGTTTGATTAACTCCTTCTTCAATTGCTCAATTTTGTCAGGATAAGATAGTTTATCATGAATCATGATCTTAAAAAGTTCATTGAGACGGGTACGAGAGGTTTTGACCCGGGTAGCGATCAGACTGCGTTCTTCCATTTGGTACTGCTTGACGGCCTCTGGTTTCATATGTTTGATGCCAAGAAAAATCAGGGGATTATTATCCTTAAAGTACTGAGGTAGATAGAAACTTTTCCTGCCTTCGTAAGATTGCTGATCAAAATCTATTGCCCGCAATCTAAATTGCGATCCTTCGATGTCGGGGGTAATATCTACTACGTAATTATATGATCGCATATCTCCCAATAATCTAACAAAACACCGCTCATTAAATTTGATGAATTCCTTGGCCATCCGGATCTGATTAAATTCATTGTCATCAAGGTTCTTTTTCATAAAATCATCACCCGGAATTCCAGCGATATGTTCCTCAATCAAAGTGTCTTGATTTAAAAAGTAATCAAATCGATTGGGAGAAATCAGATTTTCCAACTCCAGGCCATAGATCCTGCTGGCGTCCACTTTTTTGATGTAGAAATGATCATAGTTGTCATTGAGCCGATTGATGATTCTTACCCTGAAAGGCTGGGTGTTGCCGAAAGTGCAAAAATCGATTCTGGCCACCGATAGGTGTTGAATAACCTCAACGTCTCCATCGGTTTTCAAATGTGCATAAAGCAGTTTTAAATCTTTGCTGATTTCTTCGTGGTCGTGGGCGTGATAAAATACGGTGCGCCACAATGTGTCCTTGTGTTCGAGATCGAGCAGTGGATAGATTCATGATACCTGAGAAGATCCTCATATTGCAATGGGATGTGCAGTTTGTGACCATACTTGGTCAGATACCTTTCGAGTGGTGCCGACACAGGAAAAGCAACTTTCTTCTTTGAAGGAAGAAGATCACCTTTCATTTTTCCTATTTTGGTAGGTGACAAATTTATTGTGATTTGTTGACCATGAAGTTAGGGAAGCCTTTTGAAAATTTGACCGACTTTTAGCCTTCCAAGAATTTATACTGAAAACACCGACAATGAAAGAAATATTATTTGTAGTGGTTTTATTGGCAATTGTACAGCCGGGATCTAGTCAGGTTTTGTATGAAGCCGACTGGAAATCTCTGGATAGTCGGCCTGTAGCCGGTTGGTTTGAAGATGCAAAATTTGGGATTTTTATTCACTGGGGCCCTTATTCCGTGCCTGCCTGGTCTCCCAAGGGAACCTATAGTGAATGGTATCAGTATTGGCTGCAAAACAGGACACTCTTTGGTAATGGCCAATTTAAGGGCACGGAGGTTGCTGACTACCACGAGGCCAAGTACGGTAAAGACTTCCCTTACTACCAGTTTGGAAACCTTTTTACTGCAGAACTTTTCAATCCGGATGATTGGGCCAGCTTGTTTAGTGAGGCAGGTGCCAGGTATGTGGTACTCACCTCGAAACATCATGATGGATTTACACTATGGCCCAGTACCCAGGCGGATGACCGGGGTTTTGCCTGGAATAGCATGGAGGTGGGAGCAAAAAGGGATCTGGTGGGTGATCTGAGCGAATCCGTCAAAAAAGCGGGACTAAAAATGGGCTTATACTACTCCCTCTATGAGTGGTTTCATCCATGGTGGCTTGATGACAAGGATCGATTTGTTGACGAACATTTTTTACCTCAGGTCAAAGATTTGGTGCAAAGATATGAACCCGATATACTATGGGGTGATGGCGAGTGGGAAATGGAATCGGACAAATGGCGGGCACCTGAATTAATCGCGTGGTTGTACAACGAATCAAAGGTCAGGGACAAGATCATCATTAACGATCGATGGGGTAAGGGCGCGAGGCATGAACACGGTGGATATTTTACCTCGGAATATGAAGCGGGTCTAGATATCACTCATCCCTGGGAGGAATGCCGTGGCATGGGATTTTCGTTTGGATACAACAGCAATGAAGATATCACGGATTATAATAGTGCTCGAACTCTGATCCTTCTCCTGGTAGATGTAGTGAGCCGAGGAGGTAATCTTTTGTTAGATATTGGGCCTCGGGCCGATGGTAAAATTCCTCCGATAATGCAAGAGCGACTGACCCAGATGGGTCAATGGCTGAAGATCAATGGTGAAGCGATCTATGGAACCCGGCGTTGGATAAGACCGGTGCAATGGAGCGAGGGCAACCGCGATTGTAAACCCGATGATCAGCATTATTTAGGAGGTGACTTCATCCTCAAACAGACAATCGATCCAGCCCCGGGTTGTGCCGTCAAAGAACTATTTTTCACCAAGAAAGATGAGGTCTTGTACGCTATCAGTCCTATCTGGCCCGGCAATCAGCTTCGGATCAAAGATTTGGAACTGAAATCACATTCGGCAATTAACTTGCTTGGCGCTGAGAGTCCTTTAGCTTGGAAACAGGAAGGTAATGATATCATAGTGGAGATGCCCTCCTTCGATCCAAACCGGTTTAATGATGAAAAGACCTATGGGTTTTCGTTCAAGATTCGTCTTTAGTCTTTAAAAGAAGATATGCTCTGCCTTCAGGAAGTTGCTGAATCCTCAGCATACTATAATCAAGTTATTCTAAATTGTCTTGCATCCGATTGTTTGTTTTTGAAGCCGATATTTTGAGTATCCGTCAAGTTAATTAACATGGTTTTCATCTTACAATACGCGGGTAAATTTCCTCTGGTCCTGGAGAGATTTTTCTCGACCAGTGTGGATTTAATCGCTCAATTATTTAAAATTACTCAGGCTATAGCGGGAAAGTCTGTATTTTTCACATTCTTAAGTATCTGAATAGACATGTCATGAATAGAATATTATTCCTCTTATTTTGGATCGAGCTGATCATATCATGTACGCCAACGAAGCCGGTTAAGCCTGGGGTAGACCTGATCTCCAAAAGACAGACAACTGAAGAAGTTCGTGCGGCTGAAAAACTGATTTTGAAAGTTCGAACATAGAGACAGCAGAAGGATTGGAGGTAGCTCTCTGGGCATCCGATTCATTGGCACCGGATCCTGTTGCTTTGTCAATAGACGATTTCGGCAGGGTGTATCTGACCAGAACGAACCGTCAAAAGAATTCTGAATTTGATATCAGAGGCTACGAGCATTGGATGACATCATCCATTTCTTTCCAATCTGTCGGGGATCGCCGAGCCTTTTTAAGGGAAACTTTTGCTCCTGAAAAAAGCGAGCAGAATAAATGGTTTCCAGATCTGAACGAGGATGGGGTACATGACTGGCATGACCTCACCGTAGAAAAAGATGAGGTGTGGCGACTGGAGGATTCCAATAAAGATGGAGTAGCCGATTTAAGTACCAGGATTGTTAATGACTTTAATGAAGAAATCACGGACGTAGCCGGTGCCTTGTTGGTAAGGCGTGAAGACATGTTCATCGGGATAGGACCCGACATGTGGAGATTAACGGATACCGAGGGTGATGATGTGCCAGATCAAAAAGAATCGATCAGCCATGGTTATGCGGTACATATCGGATTTGGAGCACATGGCATGTCGGGCGTGATTGAGGGTCCCGATGGAAAAATTTATTGGGGCATTGGCGATATCGGAGCGAATATTACCACCAAGGAAGGAGTGGTGCACAAGTATCCTAATCAGGGCGTTATTGTGCGTTCCAACCCAGATGGAAGCGATTTTGAAGTCTTTGCTCACGGTCTAAGAAATACCCATGAGTTTGTCTTTGACGCCTACGGTAATTTGATCAGTTCTGATAATGATGGTGATCACCCGGGTGAAAGTGAGCGCTTAGTACATATCGTGGAGGGATCGGATGCAGGTTGGCGGGCAAACTGGCAGTATGGTAAATACACAGATCCAAAAAACAATAGCTACAAGGTATGGATGGATGAAAAGCTTTTTGTACCAAGATGGGAAGGCCAGGCGGCTTATATTATTCCTCCGATCCAGAATTTTCACAATGGACCTACGGGTATGGTTTATAATCCGGGTACGGCGCTGGGTTCCAATTGGCTCAATACCTTTTTTCTGGTAGAGTTTGTAGGAAATCCCAGCCGGTCTCCGATTTGGGCATTCAAATTAAAGCCAGAGGGTGCTTCCTTTTTATTGGATGAGGAGCAAGTGGCTCTCCGGGGTGTATTGCCTACTGGTATTCGCTTTGGTCCAGACGGGGCCCTCTATGCCGCAGACTGGGTTAATGGCTGGGGCACCAAGAACTATGGCCGGATCTGGAAAATTGATGTTCCGGACAAGATGAATGATCTGCGACCTTTACGCCAGAACACCATGGAGTATATGGCCCTTGACTATAAATCTCAGAGTCTGGAAAAACTTGGCGAACTACTTGGTTATGAAGATTTGCGAATCCGCCAGAAGGCGCAATTTGAGCTGGCATCGAGAGGAGACGAGGGAGCAGCGGTACTGGAGAAGGCCACTATGCCGGGCGACAATCAGTTTAAGCGAATCCATGGTATTTGGGGTCTGGGCCAGCTGGCTGCTTCTGATCTGAAACATACGGAGTTACTTGTCAATTTGCTGGACGATAATGATCCTGAGATCGTGTCCCAAGCCGCTAAGGTGCTGGGCGATGTTCACGCCGAAAAAGCTGGTCCAAAACTGGTCCTACTGCTAGGAAGCCAACATCCGCGAGTACAGTTTTTTGCCGCTCAAGCTCTTGGGCGGATCAAGTATGAAAATGCCCAGGATGGACTAATCGCGATGTTAGATCGTAATAACGACGGGGATTTATACCTCAGGCACGCAGCAGTATTGGCCCTCTCGCGGATCGGAAAGACCGAAAAAATAATCGCCCTCAAAGGGAATCAAAGTAAGGCATTGCGTACAGCAGCCGTATTGGTCTTGCGGCAATTGGGCGATCCGGCGCTAGCACAATTTTTGAATGATGAAGACGAATACATAGTTACTGAAGTTGCTCGTGCAATACACGACGATTGGTCTGTAGAAGCCGCCATGCCGGCTCTGGCAGGTCTTTTAGATAAAACCACTTCCGATTCTGAAGCTCTTGTGAGGCGGATACTGAGTGCTTGCCAGCGTTTAGGTGGAGAATCTCAGCTGGACATGGTCCTGAAATATGCTCAGCGTAGCGACATTCCTAAGGCACTGAAGGCCGAAGCATTGGCTGTTATCGGAACCTGGGCTGCCCCATCTGTCCTTGATAGGGTGGATGGACGCCGACGAGGTGAAGTACATCGAGACCCGCAGCTGGTGGTAAGTAAAGTGAAGCCTTTTGTTTCTTCTTTTCTTTTAAGTTCAGATGCTGATGTGGTGATAGCCACCAGCAATTTACTGACTAATTTGAAAGTGATTGACTACAATGACCGTTTGGCTGAAATCTTTCGAAATCACCAAAATAGTGCGGTCCGGTCGTCTCTTCTGGAGGACCTTTCTTCGCTGGACTTTCCCGAAATGGAAGGTCTAATACAGCAAGGTTTAGAAGATACGGATGAGCAGGTGAGAGCGACGGCCCTGAGCATGTTGGATCAGATATCAATCAGCGCTGATCGCTTGCCTGCAATCGCTAAACCGGTTTTAGACAAAGGTACAGTTAGGGAGCAACAGAAACTGATTGGAGTCCTAGGCAAAATGCCTTTGGAGAAGACCGGTCCAATTTTCGAGGACCTACTGGCAAGATGGAAGGATAATCAGATTAAACCTGAGATCAAATTAGACATTCTGGAAGCCATCGATTCTACGGGCTCTTCATCTCTCAAGGAATTGGCCACATCACTTCATTCTGAAACCACCTTGATGGATCAATATGCGGAGGCACTTTATGGGGGTGACCGACGTGAAGGGTGGCAGATATTCAACCGGCATCCAACTGCACAGTGCACCCGGTGTCATAGCCTTTCTTCTGGAGGAGAACATGAATCAACCACAGTTGGACCCCCATTGCGCAACATCGGTAATCAGTTGACCAGAGATCAATTGCTGCAAGCGATTATCGAGCCCAGTGCCCGAATCTCTCCCGGTTATGGTGTGGTGATGCTTACACTAGCTGATGATCAGGTTATTACCGGCACCCTCCTGGAGGAAAAAGAAAATGAACTGGTGATCAAAGCTAATAATCCTGAACCGATTAGGATTCAAACATCGAGAGTGGCTAAGCGAGAAAATTTACCCAGCAGTATGCCACCAGTTATCCATTTTCTTTCAAAAAGGGAGGTGCGAGATTTGGTTGAATTTCTTGCTAATCTTAAGGAAGATGAAATGTAAGGCTGACGCCTGCAAAATTTGAGAAAATTTGAAACTCTATACAGTCGGGGATTGTCCTTTATCACTCCAGCCTAGTAGAGGTAAAGCCATGGCAAAAGACCTTCTAAGTGTAAGTGGGCGAAGGGAGTAATAGTGAGTCTGTTCATCTTAAATAGTGTTTCCTGTTTTTTTCAATAAATTTCACCCCAGGCATATTCACTTTGATTTAGCAAATACCTCCCTAGTTTGTAAAGCGCGGAATTCTCCTCTGGTGACAACCTATATACTTTCTTGTACGTTTGATATTTATCGCCACTGTTATCTTCTAAAGTCTTTGTTCCTTCAACTGTCCAATCAGACCCGTCAAATATTACATCACTGTTGTTTAGGTCTCCCACCAAGTTCCAATAATTCTCCTTATTGACTAATGCAATAAATTGTTGCCAATTAGTTTCGTCAATTTCTCGATTCACATTAAGCTTCACTTTAAAACAGGAACCATCTACCTTTTTACTTCCAACGATAGGATTGCAATCTCGATCATTCCAATAAACCTGAGATTTTAACAAAACTAACCCGTTAATTTGTTTGGAGATAGTGATCTGAACAATCTCTGGTGAAAATGATCTGTAATAATTGAATTTGTAAGCCTCTATGCTATCCTGAATTTGCACTTTTCTTAGGTCGATGAGATTAAGTTGCCTTAGTGGATGATTGAAATAGTCATTCCAAATCAGAGAGTCTTTTAGGTTATCATATTCATTGTGTCCGAGCTCATGCTTGTAAAGAGTGTCTTGTGCTAGGATCTTGTGAGTTTTCCAAAGTAAATGACTCTTAAAATCTCCATCTTGCATCTTTTGAATTTCACCCTGTAAATCAGTTACAGCTTCATTATAGTCAAATTCTTTTGATGTGGGTTTTTCCAAACAACTTAGAATTGACAGACCTAATATGACAAGCAGCATTTTTTTCATTTCTCAATTATATAGACCATCAATATATTTACTGATTTTTTGGTGGTCGTTTTCATTATTTATCGCACTTTGAAAAAATCCAATGACAAAGGTCTGCAGCGTTTTAATTTGAGGCTTGGCACCATCAGCCCGACCAAAGCCAAAAACGACCATTCCATCCGCTGACAAAATGCCTTGATCTGTATTGCCTAAATATGAAAAGGTATCTGGCAAATCATCGTGATCGGATTGTATCACAAAAAGAGTGCTTTTGTTGTTTTGTGCTCCGAAATAAAACCATTGCCAGTGGTCAAATAGTTTATCTCCTTTATAATAATCTGGAGTTTCAGAAAATGGACCGCCAGAATTATTTCCGAAATACTGAATTTTAGGTTTAAAAATTCCACCCGGTATCCTTCATATAAAAACCAGTAGGGCTGGTGTATGTCAATTTTAAGCATGGTGAGTTGTGCATAATCAGCAAAGAACTCCCATTTCCACTGCCATTTGCCACTGATGCTTTCAGTGATTATGGTAAAATCATTTAATTGCTTGCTCATACATTTATTATGCCCCGGGTGCCCGGCACCACTATCGTCCGATCCAAAAACTAAATTGGCGATGCCACGATATGCCGATGCCGCTGAAGCCGGATAATTATCCCATGGTTCGGTTTTGTAATTTATCCAGTCTGTACCATCTGCATCCAGCATTCTGGAGAAACCTCCGCCCGCTTTGTCGTAATAATAGGTGGCTGTAGGAGTGCCAATAATAAAATGAGTTCTACCCTCATAATCTCCTTCGGTTATTTTTATTTCTGAGACTTGAGGGTTAATCTCGTGATGAATTTTTATACTATCAAATGCACTTGCAATAACATAACCGAAAAACAGTATAGAAATTGAAAAAAGTCGTAAATATTTCAGTGATTTAAAAAACATGGAAAATGCTGATTAATGTTTTGTTTCATTAATCCAGATATCCAGTCTGGGTGTCTGCCAGGTGTAAGGTTTGCCAAGAATATCCAAATCACCGTCACCATCCAGGTCGACGATTCTACCTTCGTGTACCCCAAATCCGGTTGCAACCACATGTTTTAAAAAGTTGCCCTTGCCATCACCCAAAAAGATTCGAACTTCAGAATCGGGATTGCCTTCGCCAAATCGCATTTCTGCATTAAAGATATCCAGATGTCCGTCGCCATTAAAATCTATGATGTCTAAAGTATGACCATTGTCAACCTCATCGATCAGCACTTTAGATATCCAAGTTCCCTTTTGCCATTCGTACATGATGAGTGGTCCCAATCCATCACCAACAACCAGAATTACTTCAGGTCGCCCTCCTTCAATTAATTGACCTGCTGCCGAGCGGGTAAATGTATAACTGGCATCGATGATATGCTCCTTAAACTTTCCATTCTCAAATTGACACCAACGGCCTCCTGCTACAATGTCCAATACTCCATCTTCATTCATATCTAAAGCAAAAAGGCCTTCATGTTCGTGGGTGCGTCGCCAGGTTGGATAAACGCTTCGGGGTTCCATCTCGCCGTCACCTGAATAGCGGTAGATGGGCTGATAATCCCATTCTGAAACTGATCTTGGATCAGAAGGAACTTCAGCAAAGAAGAGCGTGCCAGCGTTTTGATTCCAAAAAACGAATTCCTTCACGCCGTCTCCATCAAAATCGATAAAAGCCTGGTCATGGTGTTTGGTCTCACCACTGCGCTTGATGTAATGACGGGTCCACGGCTTTTGCGGATCGATTTTGGGGTAGGGATTTTCCCACCACCAGATCTCGTTGCTCTGGCTTTCCCCTCCAAATACAAGATCAAGATCACCGTCACCATCAATATCATGAGCAGCGGATCCTGCCTCAATGCGCAAGGGTGAATCATCAATGATATGTCGGATCCAACCCTTAGGTGCATATAGTAATCCTATGATTGAAGGAGCAATGGTTCGATCCGTGATGAATATATCATTTACTCCATCACCATTTACATCAGCAACCAGAGATGCTGTTTGTTGCGTGCTTCCGTTGGTAGGTGGTAATGAGCCATCAGTAGTGCTCAGATGTCTCCAGGTGAAACCGTCGCTTTGACTGGACTGACCGTTTAGGGTTGTTGTCAGCTGAGATGAACTAAAACCATTAAGTAGGACTAAAAAGAATAAACTCTTCAATAATTTCATTTGTGTGGTATTTATCATTCACTGTTCTTTGATTTTGGATAATTGCTCACGCTTGTCCATCCGCCATCAATAACAAGGGTTTGGCCGGTGATATGATTTGCAGCATCTGACAAGATGAATAGTGCTGGACCACTAATATCAGAGGGTGTGCAAACTGACCCTATTGGGATCAAGTGACTCCAGATTTCAGCATAATCTTCTTCCTCATGAGCGGTGCGTGGGGTGAGGGTTGCTCCCGGAGCCAGACAATTGATGGTAATATGGTGTGGTGACAATTCAACTACCAGATTACGGGCCATCATTATTAGGGCAGCTTTCGTCATCGCGTATGCGGTGAGCTGCGGATAGGCCTGAATGCCAATGACCGATGAAATCAGAAGAATCTTGCCTCCCTTTTTTTGAGTTTTCATTTGTCTGGCAGCAGCTTGGGTAAGAAAAAAAGCTCCCCGCAAATTAAGGTCAATCACCTGAGCAAACTGATCTGGAGTAAAGTCTAAAAATGGCCAAAGGCCGTTAGACCTGCATTAGCAATTACAAAATCAAGCTGTCCAAATTGCTCTACGGTATTTGCCACGAGAGATGAAATGTGCTCGATATGTCCGGCATCGCCATTCATTAACTGAATTCTCTTATCTTGATACCAATCAGTTGCTCCAAAGCTATCGGTCAAAGCCTTTTCGTCCAGGTCATTAATTGTCATAAGAGCCCCTTCCTCCAAAAGCTGCCTGGCTATTTCCAAGCCAATACCACTAGCTGCGCCGGTGATAATACTAATCTTGTTTTGAAAGCGTTTTGCAGTCATATTCCCGGTTATATCGGTCGTAGCAACACTTTCACCGCTTCTTTTTGCTCACTTAAATTGAAACCTTTTTTCCATTCACTCAAAGGTAATTCGTGGGTCACAATATCGCAGGCATCAAAACCCTGAGCCAGGATATGCATCGTTTGAGTCCAGGTTTCGCGCGTATAACCTACCGATCCGTCGATGCGAAGTTGTTTGAAGGCCACATGATCCCAGGGTAGGGTCAGGTTTTTGCCGAAATGACCAACCTGCACATAGTGACCCAAGGGCTTAAGTGCTGTGAGACAATTCACCACTGATTTTTCCGCTCCCGCTGTTTCAATGGCCAGGTCGACTCCAGATCCATCCGTCGCCTCCAGGATTTGAGTCTGCAAATCTTGTTGATCAACTATCACAGTTTGAAAAGCTCCCAGATTCTTGGCCATTTGAAGTCTTAAAAGATCGTCGGAAGTGCCAGCTACGATCACTTTCATAGATTGTCTCAAAAGTAGTTTGAGACATAAGATGCCAATTGGACCGGGTCCGGAAATGAGCACAGTATCGCCCAGTTTAAATCGAGCTATATCACAAACGGCATGCACCGCTGCTGCAAGTGGTTCGACCAGAGCACCTTGTTTTGGTTCGACACCTTCCGGTATGGCATAGAGCTGATCAGGTCTAACCACTGCATACGGAGCAAATGCGCCATGAACTCCATGACCCATCCCACGTCGATTTTTACAAAACATGAATTCACCTTTACGACAGTAGAGGCAGGTACCGCAAGTAACAGCAGTAGCCCCTAACACAGCAAAAGCAGCACCGGATTCAATGCCGGTGACATTAGCACCCATCTCAACCACCCGGCCGACAAATTCATGCCCAAGAATCACCGGTGGATAGTTGCGGAATGTATCATGATAGACATGTAAATCAGTACCACAGATTCCACAACATTCGACTTGCAATTTGACCTGGTTAGGCGAGCAAGTCGGTTCCAGCACATCCATCAAATCGACATTACCTTGCCCTTTCTCATATTTAACCAAGGCTTTCATGTGTCATCTTTATTTTTCTAATATACGAAAGACCGCGTCTACGATATTCTTAGCTCGCAGACCATATTTATCCATCAGTTCTCCTGCTTGTCCAGATTCACCAAATACATCGGCGATGCCGATACGTTCTACCCAGGTGGGCTGAAATTGACTGACGGTGCCTGCTACCGCTTCACCCAGACCACCAATGATCGAATGCTCTTCTGCAGTGACTATGCCTCTGGTCTCACGAGCAGCTTTGATGACGATGTCTTGATCCAGGGGTTTAACGCATGGCATATGAATAACCCGGCTGCTGATACCTTTGGTGAGCAGTAATTCTGCGGCGATCAGAACTTCACTTACCATAATGCCGGTCGATATTAATGTGATGTCCAAACCCTCTTGCAGTAACTTGCCTTTGCCCACTGCTATAGGACTGTGGATCAATGGAATAATCGGGTAAGCATCCCTGCCAAACCGGAGATAGACCGGACCCTTATAAAATGCAGCAAAACGGGTGACCTGCTTTGCCTCCTCATAGTCGCCCGGCACCAAAATGGTCATATTTGGCAAAGAGCGAGTGATTGCGATATCTTCATTTGCCTGATGTGACGCTCCATCACCACCGGTGGTAATGCCGCAATGCGTAGCTCCGATCTTGACATTTAATTTGGGATATGCAATCGAATTGCGTAATTGGTCACCGGCTCTGCAGGTTGCAAAAACACCAAAGGTTGAAGCAAATGGTATGAATCCTTCTAACGCGAGGCCAGCAGCCACGGAAAACATATTTTGTTCTTGCACGCCACAATTGAAAAATCGATCAGGATAAACTGCCTGAAAATCACAGGTTTGAGTGGCCTTGGCGACGTCGGCATCGAGGACAACAAGGTTAGGTATTTCTTCAGCCAACTCAATCAGAGCATCTGCATATCCTTGTCTGGTCTTTTCTGCTCCATCAGGTTAGTTATTCAATTGACTTATGGCCAAGTCAAATTCATCTTGACTAGTTGGTTTGCCATGCCATTCGACTTGATTTTCCATAAAAGATACCCCTTTTCCCTTGATTGTATTTGCGATGATCATTGTGGGCTTGGAGGATCGCTTGGCCATTTGCACGGTCTCAATGATCTGAGAATAATTGTGGCCGTCGATGGTGTGTACTTGCCAGCCAAAACTCTCCCACTTCGGTGCTAGCGGATCGAGGGGCATGATGTCCTCTGAATGGCCATCTGTTTGGAGATAATTACGGTCTACAAAGGCTACGACATTGTTGAGCTCATACTTATTAGCAAACATGGCGGCTTCCCAAACTTGCCCTTCCTGAATTTCACCATCACCACATAAAACATAGTAATGGTGACTTTCACCCTTTAGCTTGGCAGCTAATGCCATGCCCATCGCGGTTGATATTCCGAGACCCAGGGTGCCGGTTGAGGCTTCTATGCCAGGAGTTTTAGGTTGATACGGATGGCCCTGCAGATGCGAACCAGGCCGCCGGAAGGTCAGCAAATCTTCTTTAGGAAAATAACCGATGTCTGCAAGAATAGCATAAATCACCGGTGTGCAATGTCCTTTGGAAAGAATAAATCGATCCCGTTTATCCCATCCGGGATTGTCAGGATTGTGCTGCATGATGTGGTAGTAGAGAGCGACAAGCAAATCGGCCGAGCCAAGGCTACCACCTAGGTGACCTGAATTTGCCCGGTGAACCATTTTGAGGATTTCTCCCCGGATCTCTTTGGCCTTTTTGGATAAAAATTGAAAGTCAGGACTGCTGCTTTTCATGTCAGTTGATTGGCTATTTTTCAAGCGGTACGATTCTGATCTGGTGGATAGTCACGTCTGAATTATGCGGCACGATGCACAACGATCCCGAGGGATAGTCATGTTCATCAATGCCCGAAACATCCCACTTTTCCGGCTCCTTTACTCCATCGACCCATTGCCGATACAGGTATCGGGTCGAACCATTTTCAATAGTAGTCACTTGAGCCTTAAACCACATCGGTTGTTCCTTTTGAATGCGATTCGTTCCGACTGCATATATGGGTGCTTTAGTTTCTTTCCCTCCGTCCAAAAGAATCCGCCATCGACAACTATCGGTCGCCTCCTTCAAAAGAAATTCACCCTGAGCACCAAGGGGAAACCACTTGCGGTGGGGTTGAAGATCATCGGTATGATGCCCTCTCCAGTACATGGCCACTCCGAAATGAGAGACGTTGTAAGTTGGCGGACCAGGTTGTGATGGTGTCCAATCATGGATGGTCACTTTGATTGTGGCTTCGAAATTGGACCAGGAAGTATCACCAATACTTAATGCCCGGTAGTAGTAGGGCTCAACGGTTCGGATACCTGCTTTGGTCAATTTCCATAGACCATCCACTACTTGTACGCTTTCCTGAATCCGCTTGATCTCACTAAAATCCACCTCATAAGGTAGTGGCCAATTTCGGTTTTTATAGATTCTGAGATCAATGTCCTCGCGGATGGTATCACCATTGCTGGAAATTGCGGTAATAACCAAATGATTTACGCCATCAGTTAATTCTGTCAACGGAATATCAAGATTGAAATCTCCTGATCGCGCCAGTCGATGTAAATCGGGTCCCAGCTTGAATGGTATTACCTGATCATTGATTTCATAGAATGTTTCTGCAATATTTTCGGAAGGGCTGATGTTGCCAAGTACATTGATCCATCTCTGGGTGAGGGCTATTTGCCCAAATACTTGTTCTTTGCCGTACCAGCAGGTAATCTTTACACTAGTGGCTTTAGCAGAAATGCCAGGCATCCTGTCTACCAATGGCAATAATGCTATTAGCAAGAAATAGAGGATTTTTTTCTTCGGTTGTGACATTGCTTACTCGGGAGCTTGCCAAATTAGTCATTGCTGACGAGAAACCATGAATTCCATGTGCCATTTCATGCCAACTACACACTTTTAAGATATCAAAGCAAGTTGGCCTTTTTCGCTCTGCGCCTTGGTTGGCGTCTCTCCGACCACTTCGTCCAAGATGCCGGCGGGGACGCACGGCATCGGCACATTGGTCTGAGTATCAGGCAAGGATGTCTTTTACCACTTTGCCATGCACGTCGGTAAGCCGGTATCTCCTGCCCTGGTGCTTAAAGGTCAATTGCTCATGATTGATACCCATCAGATGAAGTAAGGTGGCTTGAAAATCATGGACATGCACTCCATCTCTGACTATATTGTAGCTAAAGTCATCGGTCTGCCCATAGGTCAGGCCAGATTTGATTCCACCTCCAGCCATCCAGATGGAAAAACAGCGGGGATGATGGTCCCTGCCATAATTTTCAGGAGTAAGTTTTCCTTGTGAAAAACTGGTCCTGCCAAATTCGCCGCCCCAGATCACCAGGGTATCATCAAGCAGGCCTCTTTGTTTCAGATCTTTTACCAGTGCTGCGGAAGCCTGGTCACTCGACTTGGCCAGAGTTCGGATGTCATTAGGAAGATTCCCATGCTGGTCCCATCCTAAATGATATAATTGATAAAGGGCACGTCTCTTTCGGCAAGACGCCTTGCCAGTAGGCAATTGGCCGCATAAGTGCCGGGTATTCTCGATTCAGGACCATAAAGATCGAAAATGTGATCAGGTTCGTCAGAAAAATCGGTGACCTCGGGTACACTTGCCTGCATGCGATAGGCCATCTCGTATTGATTTATTTTCGAATCAATTTCCGGGTCTCCCCAGGCCGCTTTTTGTTCGCGTTCAAGCTCAGCTAAATAATCCAATTCACGACGTCGGCTCATCCGATCCACTCCATCGGGATTGGATAAATACAAAACAGGATCAACTCCTGACCTAAAACGGACTCCTTGATGGTGAGATGGTAAAAAACCATTGCCCCGTGCTTGCACATATTTAGATTCTGAGTGTCAGGTTTGCCTTTAGAAAGCAACACAATGAAAGAAGGAAGATTTTCATTGGCACTTCCAAGTCCATAACTTAACCATGATCCGATGCTCGGACGGCCGACTTGCTGAGAGCCGGTCTGAAAAAATACTACTGCCGGTTCGTGATTAATGGCCTCAGTATACATCGAATTGATCACACAAATATCTTCAGCAGTGCTAGCAATATGGGGCACCAGATCACTGAAGAAGCCTCCCGTCTTGGCATGCTGAGAAAATTCAAATTTTGATCCTACCAGAGGAAAACTGGCCTGTGCCGCCAACATACCGGTAATGCGTTGGGTGCCCCTTACACTGTCGGGAATTTCTTCTCCCCACCGTCTGATTAGTTCGGGTTTGTAGTCAAATAATTCGATTTGACTCGGACCGCCACTCTGAAATAAATAGATAACCCGTTTGGCCTTTCGCGAATGATGTAACGATTGCAAAATGCCCCCGTTTGTGCTTATTAAATCTGGATTCGATTGGCTGAGGCCAGTCTTGCCCGCACCAGATACATCTCCAAGCAGCAAATTGCTAATTGCCAACGCACCCAAGCCTTTGGAGGTCGTGCGAAGAAAGTCCCGCCGGGTCTTTAGATATTGATTTTCTCTGATTTCTTGGTGGTCCATTTGAAATCGGCTTCTGTATTTTAGTTCTTGTAATAGGCTTCGGTCGAATTCATGATCGTATTAGTGACCCGGGTCAAAGCAGCCAGATCATTTTTAGAGATACTTCCTGCGACAGGCGTCATTCCTATACTCAGATAAGCATCCCGCTCCTTTTCTTTCTTTTTAAAGTGCTGATACTCGACCTGAAACTGACTTTCCAGGATCTCTTTTTCTTTCAGCGTTGGAGATCGGCTAGTAAGCTGACGAAAGACTTCATTAATGGCATGTCGTGAATCCCAATCTGCAGCCATGAGTTGATTGAGAGCCAGTTGCCGGCAGCCCTCGATATATTGAGGATCATTTAGCAGTACGAGGGCTTGTAATGGAGTGTTACTTCGTTGTCTTCGGACCTGGCACTCTGATCTGGTCGAGGCATCAAAAACCAACATATTAGGGGGTGGCATCAGCCTTTTCCAAAAGGTATAGATACTACGTCTGTACAGTCCGTTTTCATAGTCAGTTTGATATTCAGGAAAAAAAGAGTGGGTCATCGCTTCTTTCCAAAGCCCCGGAGGTTGATAGGGAAAGACAGACGGGCCCCCTATTGTTCTGTTTAGTAGTCCACTGTTTGCCAGAATCTGGTCTCGGATCATCTCTGCCGAACGGCGGTATCTGGGGCTCCTTGCCAGCAGGCGATTGTCTGGGTCGAGATCCTGCAATTCCGGACGAATTACCGAAGACTGCCGATAGGTGGCAGAGGTTACCATCTGACGAATCAATCGCTTGAGATTCCATCCATTTTCGACAAAATCAACTGCAAGCCAATCAAGCAATTCAGGGTGACTTGGAAGTGAACCCTGATTACCAAAATCCTCCACGCTAGTGACGATCCCACGGCCAAAGATCAAGTACCAGATTTGATTGACGGCAACTCGTGATGTCAGTGGGTGGTTCGGATCAATTAACCATTGACCCAATCCATATCGATTAAGGGGAAGGCTATCGGGCCAGGGTAGAATGGATTCAGGTACACCACGACTGACCGGATCTCCTGGAGCATCATACAATCCTCGTTCTAAAACCTGGGTCGTTCTTTGTTTGGGAAAGTCACTCATCACCATGATCTCCCGTACCGTATCAATGGTTTCAATTTCTCTCGTTCTCAATTGCTCCAAATCATACCTCTTTTTCTTCAATTTCTGATCGATAAATACGTCATGGAAGGGCTTTAGGGAGTCCGCTTTTATGGATCAACTCATTAAAATGCCGCTGGGCGATTTGCTGGTCATAGAGGTACAAAGCCACTAAATCATCAGTTTCCTTGTTTAAAATGTGCACATCATCGATCATGCCTCCCGTGAAATCATTGTCATAGTGACGATTTCCAATGATGATCCCCTGATAAGGCATATACACTGATGCCCGGTGGTCGAGATAAGGTTTTGTGGATCGGTAGATATAATCCCGGTGAATCGTCGGATCTGTTTTTTCCCCATCTTGATAAAGTTTCATTCCCGAAGCTTTTCCTGATCCATCATACGTCCATACAAAATGTACCCACTGATCAATGGGGATGGGCGACGAGGTCGATATATCAATGGATTGATAAGGGTGTGCATGACTAAGCCGAAAATGAACCAAATTGCTGTCGATCACTACATCCCAACCCCGGTATCCCTGTATCCGGTTGTTACCATTATAAATAACATGCGCGTCGTAGAAAATCTTCGGTGTATTGATCCAGAAACTGACAGTAAAGGGTTGGCTGCGCTCGAATGAAGAGCGACTACCATCAGCTACATATTTACCTTCAGCATCACTTTTAATTGCAAAGCCTTTGACACCTTTTACCGGCTCAATCTTTCCTCCATAATGAGGTTTGAAATTTTCTTTTACCAGATCCACATCCTTTCCTCCCCTCATCTGGTCAAAAGTCAAATGGCAAGTGGTTGATTGCGAAACTGCATTGGCAAGTTGCGACTGATTAACACCTGACGAGCACCATAATCGAAACCGCTCTGTGCTATTTGCTGTCATTTCAAGTAAAGAATCTTCTTGGCCGGCAATTTGATTAAGTATCATGTTCCTGATGGCGGTAACCTCTTTGTCCGGAAGTGCAAGAACAGGACCTGCATTCATACTAAGTTCATTCGGTATAATTGCTCCGTTTTCTACCGCATTATATCCAAATATGCCATCGCCTCTTTCTACTACAGAATTGAAGAAGCTAAAAAGCTGGTAGTAGTTTTCTTGACTGATTGGGTCATATTTGTGATCATGACACCGTGCGCATCCTATCGTGAGACCTAAAAAAGCTGTGCCCAATGTATTAGTCCGGTCTGCAACATACTCGACTCTGAATTCCTCCGGAATTACGCCGCCTTCTGAATTTTGCTTGTGATGTCTGTTAAATGCGGTAGCAAGTTTTTGTTCGTCGGTGGCATCAGGCAGCTGATCACCCCCAATCTGCCATAAAATAAACTGATCGTAAGGGAGATTCTCATTGAATGCTTTAATAATCCAATCTCTCCAGGGCCAGAGTGCATGATGAAAATCATCAAGATAACCCTCGGAATCGGCAAACCGGGAAACATCAAGCCAATGTGCCGCCATTCGTTCTCCAAAACCGGACGAGGCCAAAAGCGTGTCGACAAGTTGTTCGAAATAGTGATTTTTATCTTGTGCCAGCCAATTGTCAAGATCGGCTAGACTTGGGGGTAGACCGGTAAGATCGAAAAAGACCCGTCGAATCAGCTGTTCTCTGGCTGCTTCAGGGGCAGGTTTTATCATCTGGGATTCCAATTTATCGGCGATAAAATGGTCGATTTCGTTGATGGCCCACCCTTGACCGCTTTCCAACGGCACCGTTGACTTTTCTGGTTTGATATAGGCCCAGTGAGGTTTGTATTGTGCTCCCTGATCGATCCATTTAATGAGGATTGCACGTTCCTGATCATTTAGACTAAGGTTGGATTCTTGTGGTGGCATCGCCAATTCCTGGTCCTGGTTTATAATTCTACTTACCAATTTACTTTGATGCACATTTCCAGGTACGATTGCTCGACCAGCCCCGCTTTTTAGCAAGGAATATGCTTCTTCTTCAATATCCAATCGCAAATCAGCCTCCCTTTTATTTTGATCAGGCCCATGACAAGCAAAGCAGCGATCAGATAAGATAGGCTTAACGTCAAAATTATAGTCAATTTGATCCGGCAGTCTAGCCATTTCATCTTGAATGGTCTTGGGAAGGGGCTGGCCACATGAGATCATGAAGGCAGCCAATAAAAGACCATATGAATAAAAGGTGATTTTCATCCCTTATAAATTAATGTTGCCTAAAAAGTTAGTAGTTCTAGTGAATACTTCTCAAATCAAAAATATTTTATCTATTACTCCGGTCTGATTAGTCCATCTCCTAATTCTTTACATTGCTGATATGTTCCAGAGCAAGGGCAAGGGCATGAGTTCCCTTGCGGCCATGTCCCTGAGCTTCCACGGCTTTGTAGAGTTGATGTACCAAAGCTAATCCAGGCAAGCATAAATTCATGCCGCGAGCTTCCGCCAGGGCAATTTCCATATCTTTAATGAAGTGCTCCACATAAAAGCCAGGATCAAAATTACGATTGACAATGCGGGGAGCCAGATTGGTTAAGGTCCAACAACTGGCTGCACCACCAGAAATGGCTTCCAGCATCACGTTTAGATCGAGACCGGCCTTGTGACCATATAATAGGCTTTCACAAACACCAATCATCGTCCCTGCGATCGTGATTTGATTGCACATTTTGGTGTGTTGACCCGATCCTGCTTTTCCTTCGTATACGATATTTTTGCCCATGATCTCAAAAAGGGGCATAACCATATCTACGTAAGACCGGTCACCTCCCACCATGATTGACAGAGTACCATTTTTAGCCCCAACATCTCCGCCCGAAACCGGAGCATCTACGGCACCTACATTTTTATTTTTAGCTGCCTCATTGATCCTTACCGCCAGGCTCGGTGCAGTAGTTGTCATATCGACGACCACACTACCCGCTTTTACTTTTTCGAAAATTCCAGACTCGCCGAAATACACTGCTTCGACATCATTCGGAAAACCTACAATCGTGAAAATGATATCTGCATTTGCTGCTACATCGGCGGGAGTGCCACACCAGGTCGCTCCAGCATCGATCAGGCTTTTAGCTTTGTCCTGGGTGCGATTGTAAACGAATAAAGAATACCCATTTTTTAATAAGTGACCGGCCATCGATACACTCATCACTCCGGTGCCAATCCAGCCAATTTTTTTACTAGTTGTCATGTTTTTTAATGTATTCAATGATCTGGTTACCAATAATGGACCAGCAGATTATCGTGTACTAAATTTGTAGGCTGTCGTTGTATGGTAAGTTTGGCCAGGCTCCAAAAGAGTGGATGGAAATGCTGGTTTATTTGGTGAATCGGGAAAGTGCTGAGTTTCCAAACAGAAGGCACCTCGTCGGGGATACGTGACTGCACCTTTTCCAGTCACTTTTCCGCTCATAAAATTTCCGGTGTAAAACTGAACCCCGGGTTCACTGGTATAAGTCTCCATCACCCGGCCGCTAGAGGGTTCGTACACCACAGCAGCTAGTTGGATGGCTCCGCCTCCGGCTTCATGTTTAAGCACCAGATTGTGATCATAACCCTTACCTATTTGCATTTGAGGATGATCGGAATCGATTCGGGCACCGATTTTTGTTGGTGTTCGAAAATCAAAAGGAGTGCCTTCGACCGAGGCAATTTCGCCGGTTGGAATAAGCCCATCATCTACCGGAGTATAAAATTCGGCGTTAAATCTGACTTCATGATCCAGGATAGTGCCATGGTCATGACCGCCCAAATTGAAGTAGGCGTGATTGGTCAGATTGCATAGCGTCTTTTTATCAGAAGTCGCTGTATAATCGATGCTCAATTGATTGTCATTATTTAGCGAGTAGGCAACGGATACATCCAAATTACCGGGATATCCTTCTTCCATATCAGCACTAATACGATGCAACAGCAATGCGGGTGATCCATTTCTTTCAACTATATTGGCATCCCAGAGATATTTGTCAAATCCGCGTTTGCCTCCATGCAGATGATTGACACCATTGTTTGCCAAAACCGGGTACGCTTTTCCGTCAATCGTGAATTTGGCTCCGCCGATGCGGTTGCCGTAACGACCTACCAGAGCACCAAAAAACGGATTACCAGAAAGATATTCTGCGAGGCTATCAAAACCCAGGTTGACATCGGCCAAGTTTCCTTCCCGGTCAGGGACTATGATTGACTTAATAATGCCCCCATAATTGGTGATCTCGACAATCATCCCATTTTTATTCTTGAAGGTGTACAAGTCAGCGGGTCCATCCGGGGTGGTACCATAGGACTTTTTGCTTAGAGCTACAGTTTGGTTATCTTGCATGGTTGAATTTTGCATATTTTGTTCGGATGTCGATGACTTTTTAGATTGGCAACTGAATAACAGTCCTAGACAGATCATCGATAACTTTGGTATATTTTTCATTTTCTAGAGATTTATCGTTTCAATGATTTATGTTTTTTGAAAATCATACTTGCTACTGAAAAAAGGGCAACAACATGGAATGGTCTGGAAAATTATACTTTCGAACTAAAAGCTGATATGGTACGCATAGCATCCGTGGCAATAAAATTTTCCCTTCTGATCAGTTGGCTATTTTTTCTTTTTGGCTGCGGATCGAAAGATAATGCAAAAATGGGAGAAAGTATTCAAGATGAGGTGGTGTTAAACGGGCAGAACTTTCTGGTAGCTGAGTATATGGAAGCGATCGAAAAGATTAATCCCAGACCCGAAGGTCCTGACACAAGTGATATGGTACGGATAGAAGGTGGGGTGTTTGAAATGGGTGATGATGCAGATCAGGCTCGTGCTGACGAAATGCCCAGGCATTTAGTCAAAGTCAAATCGATTTGGATTGATAAAACGGAGGTAACCAATGCTCAGTTTAGGGAATTTATAGACGCTACTGGGTATAAAACAATTGCCGAAAAGGAAATCGATGTG
The DNA here is from genome assembly GCA_016711125.1 of Saprospiraceae bacterium. GTDB lineage: Bacteria > Bacteroidota > Bacteroidia > Chitinophagales > Saprospiraceae > JABDMH01. Next base: position 51,875 of record JADJTQ010000001.1, read on the forward strand.
GAGGAGATGATGAAACAACTTCCTCCCGGCACTCCCGCTCCCGACCCGGATCTCCTCAAACCATTTTCCCTTGTTTTTAAAGAGCAACCGGCTGGTCGGCAGATGTACTACCCATCAGATTGGTGGCAAATGGTGCCTGGTGCCAGCTGGCAACATCCGCAAGGGCCAGAAAGCAACACAGAAGGCAAGGAAAATCATCCAGTGGTTCACATCGCATGGTACGATGCAATGGCCTACTGCAGATGGGCTGGCAAGCGCCTACCTACCGAGGCTGAATGGGAGTATGCCGCTCGCGGTGCTAAAAATAGCCGTGCGGAGTACCCTTGGGGAAATGATAACCTGAGCCCTGAAAAGGCAAATTATTGGCAGGGCGACTTTCCCATTGCCAATCAGGTGGAAGATCAATATTTAAGAACAGCACCGGTGGGGCATTTTGCAGCTGATGAATTGGGTCTGTATGATATGGCAGGTAATGTCTGGGAGTGGACCGCTGATTGGTATCATTTTCAACATTATTTCACCCAGGCAAAAGATGCTATGGCAATCAATCCGATCGGTCCGGCTAAAAGCTTTGATCCCGACGAACCGACGGTGCCCAAGAAAGTGACCAGAGGCGGTTCGTTCTTGTGCAATGATTCCTACTGCTCAGGTTATCGGGTATCTTCCAGGATGAAATCAAGCCCGGATACGGGTATGGAGCATACGGGCTTCAGATGCGTGTTGGACTAACTGGTTATTTGAATGAATTCAAGGCCTTTCTGGATGGACAGGAGTCGGAGGTTGTGGCCATTCCAGACACCAAATATATTGCAAGGTTGCATCGCAAAAGTGGCAAAAAACGGCCATATCTTCTCGGGGTTATTGCCGAGTTGGAGTTGTTGATTATTTTGGTCCTGTATCAAAAACTTGCTACCGGATTTCAGTATTGAAACGAGTTTGAGGCAGGCAGGAAACTCAGAGATCCATAGATTTTTTGATACCGCCGAAGCAAATACATCGAGAAATTTGTCGATCTGGTCAAACGCAGCAGGATAATAGTTGATCCGGACTACCGGTGAAGGTTGGAGTAATTGAGCACGTAATGAAAATGAACCCGGATAATAGATCAGTTTTGCCTGATATGAACGATTGAAGGAGTAGCTCGCCTCAAAGTCTGTTCGGCCAAAGGCAAAGTCAAGCAACAAGGCAGAGCGCTTGCTTTGAGCTCCCATAATCCAGGTGTAGCGTGATCGCAAGTTTTCTTCTTCTTGAAATTCCTGACCACAAATGAGCCAATGATCGTCAATTGTGGGCAAGTGGCTGAGGTCATTTTTTTGCAAGTTGAAACCAGCCATGGTATAAGCTGAAATCAGTATATTTTCAGAAAGATTTTGCTTGTTTTTGAATACGGATACCAGTAAATACAGATCACCAAGTATCTGCAATACACTGTGAAACCACGTAGGATCAGATCGGTTGAAACTTGTGAGTCTTCGCAATCTGCGAGCCACACCACCCATCTTAGCATCGACCATTCGTGATGAGATCTCAAAGATGGAATCTTCACTAAAATCATACTGCAAAAGACCCACTTTTATCAGATCAAAAAGCCAGATTTCCAATTGCTCGATCCCTTTTTCCATTTGATCCTGTCTGTCGGACGATGGTAGAAAAGAATGAAGGGTCATTTATGGCATATTTCCATTTACGTCGGCAATACGTTGCAGGGCAAGTTCGGATGCCGACTGTTCGGCACTTTTTTTATTGTAGTCTTCAGCTTCAGCGAGACGGTCACCATCTACAAGCACGGCAACCTTAAAGCGATCTCGTTTATCGACTTTAAACCGGTCGAGAACTTCGTATGTGACATCTTTTCCATTTTTCTGACACCATTCGAGCAACTGGCTTTTGAAATTGTCATCATTTTGCTCCATTTCATGAATATCCAAATAGGAACGAAGTATTTTATTGATCACAAATCTTTTGGTAGAATCATAGCCTCGTTCCAGATAAACTGCCCCAACCAGGGCTTCGAGAGCATTACCAAGCATTGATTTACTAAGTTTGGTGTTATTGTACTCAAGCAGGAGCATGTCCAGCCCCATTTCATCTCCAATGTAGTTTAAGGTCTTGCGTTTTACAATTTTAGCCCGCATCTTAGTCAGGAAACCCTCATCGCTGCTTGGATATTTCTTAAAGAGATATTCAGCAACTATGGTGCTCAGCAAGGCATCGCCAAGGTATTCCAATCTTTCATTATTATATCGTTGACCCTTGGTAGTGGTTGTATGGTTGTTTGATTTATGAAAGAAAGCTTGCTGAAAAAGCCCCATATTGGATGGCATAAAGCCCAAAATCGGGCGAAGTCGCTTTGCTAGATCGCGATTCGGTGATAGGAAAAAATTATAGTATCTTTTTATCAATGTCAAAACCCCGCCTACAATTTTTTAAAGATGACGCAAGCATTATGCCCACCAAACCCAAAGGTATTACTGAGCACGATATTCAAGGTCTTTTCCTGGGCTTCGCTAAAGGTAAGATTAAACCTTGAATCAATTTCGGGATCATCGGTAAAATGATTGATTGTCGGTGGCACAAACTGATCTTTTAGCGCCAGGATGGCTGCAACGGCTTCAATCGCTCCTGAAGCACCAAGTAGATGACCGGTCATCGATTTAGTAGAACTAATGGACAGCTTAAACGCGTGATCTCCAAAAACTTCGGCTATAGCCTTCAATTCAGCCACATCACCCAGAGGTGTCGAGGTGCCATGAACATTAATGTAATCGACAGTCTCCAGGTTCATTCTGGCATCCTGCAAAGTCAGTCGCATCACCTGTGAAGCACCCTTTCCTTCTGGATGTGGTGCGGTAATGTGGTAGGCATCGGCGGTCATGGCGCCCCCGGATAGTTCAGCGTATATTTTGGCTCCCCTCTTACGGGCATGCTCATATTCTTCGAGGATAAGGCATGCCGCACCTTCTCCCAAGACAAATCCATCCCTGTCCTTGTCAAAAGGTCGCGAAGCCGTCGATGGGTCGTCATTGCGCTGAGAAAGTGCTTTCATCGAACTAAAACCACCAATCCCGGCCCGCAATACGGCCGCTTCTGAACCACCACTGACCACGATATCAGCTCTACCTAAACGTATGCAGTCAAGAGCGCAAATAAAGGCATGTGTCGCCGAAGCACAAGCTGATACAGTGCCAAAATTCACTCCACGCAACCCATATTTGATCGAGATATGACCCGGAGCAATATCGGCAATCATTTTCGGAATCATAAAGGGATTGTAGCGTGGTATCTCTACGTTGGTGTTTTCTTCAATTTCCTGCTCCAATGAGCGAAGGCCACCAACGCCCGAGCCCCAGATGACTCCGGTGCGGTCCAAATCAATCAAAGATAGGTCCAGTCCCGAGTCTTCAACGGCTTCAGCGGCAGCCACGAGGGCATATTGGGTGAATTTGTCCAATCGTCGAACTTCTCTGGCATCGATAAACTGGGTCATATCGATGTTTTTCACTTCGCAAGCAAAACGCGTCTTAAAGGATGAGGCATCAAAATGTGTAATACCAGCTGCCCCGCTGAGACCTTGTTTCAGGCCGTCGGCAAATTCCTGGACATTATTTCCTATTGGGGTTAAGGCACCCAAGCCCGTCACAACAACTCTGCGCATAGGAGATTTTTTAGTAGAGGTTGTAAAAATAAAAAATCCACAAATGATTTGTACTTCATTTGTGGATCTATACCGTTTTCACTGATAGATGCTTAAAGCACGTGCCTTGGTTGAGACCTGCGGTGAATCACTCCTGAGGCCGAGCCAGGGTTACCAAATATCTACTCTTGTGAAGCTTTTTCGATGTATTCAATGGCCTGACCGACCGTTTGTATGTTTTCCGCTTGTTCATCTGGAATAGAGAGATCAAATTCCTTCTCAAATTCCATGATCAATTCAACGGTGTCAAGAGAATCGGCTCCGAGATCATTAGTGAAACTAGCCTCCGAGGTGACTTCCGACTCATCAACTCCTAGCTTGTCAACGATGATTTTGGTAACTCTGTCTGCAATACTCGACATAACTAAATATTATTAGGTTAATAAAAATGTGTGGCAAAAATAAAGTATTCGCTTTTCCAGGAGCAATTTTTTTTCCTTTTTTTAAAGATTATTCCAAGTTTTTACCACCTTTTGGTGCCACGATACCTCAAACATCGATTTGAAGGGAAAAATTCACCTTTGATTAGATTTTCTAGCATGTTACCTTTGCCGACTTAACTTAAGCCAAACTAATGAACGGTTCAAAGCAAAGAAACACCAAGATTGTAGCCACTGTGGGCCCAGCCTCCAGCTCTTATGAGGCCTTGCTAGAGTTGGTGCAGTCGGGGGTTAACGTTTTTCGTTTGAACTTTTCTCACGGTACGCACGAACAGCATCAAGAGGTGATTGATTCAATCATCAAGATCAATGATCGACATAACCTTTTCACGGGTATCTTGGCAGATTTGCAAGGCCCAAAGATCAGAATAGGAGATCTCGAAGGTGATGGATTCCCAATACAACAAGGAGATCTACTAACCTTTGTTACCAAACAATGCATTGGTACCAGGGAAAAGATCTTCATCAGCTATTCCGGCTTTGCTAAAGATGTGCAACTTGGTGAAAGGATTGTACTTGATGATGGTAAAGTGGTTATGGAAGTGGTAGAAACGAATAAGAAGGATAGAGTCAAACTCCAGGTGGTGCATGGGACGCACCTCTCTTCGCGAAAAGGTGTTAATCTGCCTGAGACCTCAATTTCGATCCCTGCCCTGACCAAAAAGGACCTGGCAGACCTGGAGTACGTCCTTACTCAACCTGTCAACTGGATCGCATTATCCTTCGTCAGAACAGCCAAGGAAGTCAAAGACTTGCAGGAGAAAATCAAGAAAGCCGGGCATCGTGCTAAGGTAATTTCGAAAATCGAAAAACCTCAGGCCATTGAAAACATCGACGATATCATCAAACAATCCGATGGTATAATGATTGCTCGTGGCGACCTGGGAGTCGAGGTGCCCATGGAGAAGTTACCTTCCCTTCAGAAAATTATTATCAGCAAGTGTCTTCAGAGAGGTACTCCGGTCATCGTAGCAACCCAGCTGATGGACAGTATGATCAATAATCCCTTTCCTACCAGAGCTGAAATACTCGATGTTGCCAATGCCGTTTTGGATGGTACCGATGCCGTAATGCTTAGTGGTGAAACGGCTATGGGTAAGCATCCGGTCAAGGTCATTGAAGCCATGACCAAAATTATTATTGAAGCGGAAAAAACTATGATCTGACTTCAAAAAGAGCCAAGGCCTCCCGTAAGTCAGAGACCTACCACTCTGACGTAATATGCATCAATGCAGGAAAAACGGCTGATGACATCAGGGCCAAGGGTATCGTGGGCATTACGATATCGGGTTATACTGCCTTTAAAATTTCTAGCTACCGGCCGGCCTGTAAGATTTTTATTTTTTCGAATACCTATGCTACTCTGTGTTCATTGAGTTTGGTTTGGGGAGTCAAACCTTACTTTTACGACAAATTCACTTCGACTGATGAAACAATATCCGATATGACAAGGATCTTAAAGGAATCAAAAGCTGTGAAGCTAGGCGATTATCTGGTGAATACTGGTTCTATGCCTTTACATCGGAGATTTCGAACCAATTTCCTTAAAATCACGTTGGTCGATTGACGTGAGTTCGCTTTCGTACCAGTCGACTGGTAACTTATTTTGACCGAACATGGTTGTTATAGGCTTCCTCAAGACAATGGTATCTATCGGCATGACGTTATCTTTCAAACAAAATATCGATCTCTTGCGCATTTTGATCATTGGACTTCTTGCTTACGTCTTTACCAGCAGTCTCGCTGCTCAGACGACCGACAAAAGGTATTCGGAAGAAGAAGTAACAGTCGAAAAACAATTTATTGAAGCTAAGAAGTATAAATTGCTAGGCGATTTTGATGGGGCAAAGAGCCTTTTGAGCAAATACTCAAGAAATACCGGAATCACGATGTCGCTGCCTATGAATTAGCCGAGATTGAGCACCGTGAAGGTAGTTATCAGGATGCCCTACACCATATTAATTTGGCACTGGGTATTGAGCCTGAGAATAGGTGGTATTTAGAGTTGAAAGGAAAGATCTATTCTGATGATAAGCGATTTGATCTGGCGGCCGAAGTCTATGAGTCCATAACCAAGCTTTTCCCGGACAATCTATATGACCTGGAGAAAAAGGCTTGGCTCTATGCCAAGGCAAATCAACAAGATCGGGCAATTGCAATTCTCGATCAACTCGAAATGAAGGCTGGAATCAGCGAAAAGACCAGCTACGCCAAGCATGATCTATATAAACAATTGGGTAAAAAATCAAAGGCGATAGAAGTGCTTGAAGCCCTTGCCGCTCGGTACCCCAATAACACGGAATACCGGCATGTTTTAGCTTCTTACCTAAAACAGATCGGAAAAGGGGCGCAAGCGGAAGAAATATATCGCGAGATTCTGGTGATCAACCCCCAAGATGCCCGGGCAAATGTTGCCCTAGCCAGCAGTTTTCGAAAAGAGGGAAATGACGGGGGTTATCTTTCATCAATCAAACCGATTATAGAAAATCCCGAGGCGAGTATCGATATTAAGATCGCGGAGTTAATGCCTTATGTCCGGCAGCTTCAAAAACAAAAAGATCCGCATGTGTTGGCTGCCATGATGGACTTAATGCAAGTTTTAGAAAAGGCTCATCCAAATGATGCAAAGGCATATGCTCTCCATGCTGATGTATATTCGATGGCGGGGATGAATAATCAAGCGATCGAATACTATCAGAAAACTCTAAAGATTGATGAATCAAATTATTTAGTCTGGGAGCAATTGCTCATGTTGCTGGTGGAGCAAAAGCGAATGGAAGAGTTGATCAGCATTTCAGAGGAAGCAATGGAATTATTTCCTAACCAGTCAATGATTTTCTATCTGAATGGTCTGGGATATATCAATTTGAAGGAGTATAAGAAGGCTGTTGACGGACTGGAACAGTCGCTCATCATGGTGGGTAAACGTAATGACCTAAAGGTCAACATATTAGCTCTATTAGGGAAGGCCTATCATGAAGTGCAGGATTACGATGCTTCAACCGAAGCTTATGATAATGCCTTATTGATCAGTCCTGCTGATCCGAGAATACTAAATGATTACAGCTTTCATCTGGCTGAGAGAGGGGAAAGGTTATCTGAGGCCCAAAAGATGATTGACAAAGCCCTAATCAAGGATGCAACGAATGCCAGATTTCTGGCCACTAAAGGTTGGCTGGCATACCGAATGCAAAATCTTGAAGGTGCCAAAGATCTCATGGATCAATCATTGAAACACGGAGGTGAGCAATATGGCTATGTCCTTGAGAAATACGGTGACATTCTGTATAAGCTGGACCAAAAAGATAAAGCTCTGAAGTATTGGAGGTTAGCTCAGGAAAAAGGTACTGGATCAAAATGGCTGGATAAGAAGATCGAGGAAGAAAAATTGATCGAGCAATAATGACAAGCAAGATCCCACGCATTTTTATAGTTGCCTTGATTGTTGTGTTGATGAGTTTGTCATGTCATACTTCCCGCAAGGTCACTAATGTCAGTAAGATCGAAGCACGGTCTCCCGAATACGTATTAAAACGATTGAAAGATCAACAGGTAAAAGTTGATGACTTTAATGCCAGGGCAAAGATCAAATACGATGATGGTGATCAGAGAATTAGTTTTGTCGCTCAATTGCGTATGCGTGAGGGATACTATATCTGGATCAGCGCTTCATTCCTGACTTACGAAGTCGCCCGTATCCTCATTAGGCCGGATTCAATTTTTGCGATCAATCGACTGGAAAAATCATTCGTGTCGGAGAGCTACGATAAGTTTAACCAATCGTACGAAATACCGGCTACCTATAAGCAGCTTGAACAATTATTGCTTGGTAATAGTATTATCGATGCCCAACAACCATATGATTTTCAGTTTGTAAGCGATCACTATATGATGTCGCAGATAATCAACCCCATATCGCTATTTGAAAAGATCAATCTGGAACGTCTTCGAGCGGATCAGGTAGATGTGATTGACCTGGATTCGCACTATCAGGTTAGTGCCCAGTATGATGATTTTAGAAATGGCATTCAATCAAAGGAATTTTCATATTTTCGTCAATATATTATAAAAAAAGATGATATACATCTTGCTAGTATTCAATTAAATTTCTCTGATATTGACACCGATAAGAAAAATGCCCCTTTTGAAATTCCCAATCACTATGGGAGGGTTGATTAATCCATTTAGTCTCATCTTCCTCCTGGTGCTGACAACAACTGTTTGGTCGTTTGCCCAATCAAATATAGAAGGGCTGAAGCTGGAACAAGCTAAGCTGACTAGAAAATTGAACTTGCTAATCGACTCCTGTCTGAAAATCACGATCGTAAGCAAGATACCGAAGAAAAACTATCCCTGCTCAGCAAACAAATCGAAAACCGCAGGCAACTTATCAGATCAATTGAGAAGGAAGTCGCTCAGGTGAGGGAGAGACAGCTTGAAAGTGAGCACGAAGTTCAAAAACTGAAGCTGCAAAAGGAAAATCTACAAGGCACCTATAGTAGCATTCTCCAGTCAAGCTATCGATCTAAATTGCTAAAAAACAGATGGCTCTTTTTATTTACTGCTCAAAGTTTACCCCAACTTTATCGTCGATGGAGTTATTTGAGACAGTTAAATAGTGGCGTACGAAGCAATTGACCCAAATTACCGAAACAGTGCAAGGTATTGATTTAGAAATTGCAAATCTACGTACCATAGAGCTGGAAAAGCAAAGAGTTCTGCAGACTCAAGACAGGGAGCGAAAGACGCTGGATCAGGATGTCGGCAAGCAAAAAGGGCTTTTAGCGAACCTGGGAAAAGAAGAGAAGAAACTCAAAGCGAACATTAAAGACCACCACAAAGCCCAGGAGAAGCTGAAGACAGCAATTCTCGCTGCGATATCAGAAAGCAAGGGTGAACGAAGGGATCTTCCTCTTACTCCTGCCATGGCCAAACTATCATCGTCTTTTTCAGCAAACAAAGGGCAGCTTCCCTGGCCTGTGGCACGGGGCCTTCTTACCCGATCATTTGGAAAACAGGTACATCCGACATTGAAAAATGTGACAGTCGTCAATAATGGAGTAGATATTACCACTGATGCTAATACTCCGGTAAAGGCTATCTTTGATGGTACCGTGGTGGGTATTCAGTTTATACCGGGCTATGATCATATGGTGATTGTATCTCATGGTAATTTTTACACCGTGTACTCGTATCTTTCGACGACTACCGTAACAAAGGGCGGGAAGATAAAGACCGGAGACTTACTCGGAGTGGCTCGTGATCGCAATGGCGCAGGGCAGGTTCATTTAGAAATATGGCAGGGCCGGGAACTATTAAATCCCGAGACCTGGTTGAAGGATCATTAAGATTATCGAATGGGATCGGATTGGAACATAGGTAAACAGAAGAACGCCGGGCTGCACCAAGAACTCGAGAATGCAGTGATGGTGGGTCTAATTCATAAAGAATATACCGAACAGCAAGTCGCTGAACACCTGGACGAGTTGGAATTTTTGGCTATGACTGCCGGGGCTCACATAGCGAAGAGATTTGTGCAGCGACTACCCCACCCTGATCTACGCACTTTTGTGGGCAAGGGAAAACTGGAAGAGATCTGCAACTATGTCGAAGCACATGATATCGATTTAGTGATCTTTGATGAAGATCTTTCTGGCAAGCAACAAAATAATCTGGAAAAGGAACTGAAACGTAAGATCGTAGACCGGTCGACGCTGATATTAGACATCTTTGCAAACCGGGCGCAGACAGCTCAGGCAAAAACCCAGGTCGAACTTGCTCAAATGCAATACTTATTACCCCGTTTGCGAGGCCTGTGGACTCACCTTGAGCGTCAAAGGGGTGGTATCGGGATGCGAGGACCGGGAGAAAAAGAAATCGAAACTGACCGCAGGATCATTAGAGACAAGATTGCTGCGCTTAAGGGTAAGCTTGAGAAAATCGACCTTCAGAACACTACCCAACGTAAAAACCGGGGTGATCTGATAAGAGTGGCCCTGGTGGGTTATACCAATGCGGGCAAATCGACAATGATGAATCTTCTTTCGAAGTCGGAGGTATTTGCAGAAGATAAATTATTTGCAACGCTGGATACAACAGTTAGAAAAGTAGTGTTGGAAAGGATACCTTTTTTGCTCTCAGATACGGTTGGATTTATTCGAAAATTGCCACACCATCTGGTTGAAAGTTTTAAATCTACCCTCGATGAGACCAGAGAGAGCGATTTGATTATCCACGTGATAGACCTTTCTCATCCCCACTATGAAGATCATATTCAGACCGTCGAAACCACTCTGCGAGAACTCAAGTGTGGAGATAAACCGGTGATCATGGTCTTTAACAAAATCGACCAGTACCGGGATCACTATTATGATCAGCTGTTGGACAATGCTACTCGTCTTGAATTAGAACACCAACTGTATGAGTCGCTCACCAAGCGTTATACTGTACCGTGCATGTTCGTATCAGCTAAAACTAAAGAAAACATTGACTCCCTGCGGGAGTTGATGATTGGCCAGATACGTGATCTTTACGAGGTACGCTACCCCTATCAGGCCAAGACATTTTGACGGAGATGGAGCAGTCGTATTCCACACCGGACTAAATCACATCACCGGCTATTGAGATAGTTTCTTAACTTTGATCTACCGATTGAAGACCTCTTTCTGGATTGCCATAGCTGGCTTCAGGAGGTGGTTTATAACACCAAAACGAATGAAACCATGGTTTTCCTAGAATTTGAAAAACCACTTGAAAGCTTATACGAGCAGCTGGAAAAGATCAAGCAGGTAGGACAAGAAGGTGACCTGGATGTGGAACCAATGATCAACGAATTGGAGACAAAGATTAAGAGGAAGAAAAAGGAGATCTACGGCAATCTCTCCGGTTGGCAAAAGGTTCAATTGTCGCGACATCCGGAAAGGCCCTATACTTTATATTACATCCGGCATATTTGTGATAAGTTTCAGGAATTGCATGGCGACCGGCTATATAAAGATGATAAAGCAATAGTCGGTGGCTTGGCCAAAATCGATGGTCACCGTATGGTGGTCATTGGTCACCAAAAGGAGTCAATACCAAAATGCGGCAATACCGTAATTTCGGAATGGCCAATCCAGAAGGTTATCGGAAGGCTTTAAGATTGATGAAGCTTGCTGAAAAATTCGGATTGCCGGTGATCTCATTTATCGATACGCCCGGGGCCTATCCGGGAGTAGAGGCAGAAGAACGTGGGCAGGCAGAGGCTATCGCCCGGAACCTCTTTGAAATGGCTCAGCTGAAGACCCCCATTATTTGTTATGTTATTGGAGAAGGAGCCTCGGGAGGAGCAATCGGTATAGGTTTAGGTGATGCTGTATTTATGTTTGAAAATACCTGGTATTCTGTGATCTCACCCGAATCATGTTCTTCGATTCTTTGGAGAAGTTGGGATTACAAAGAGCAGGCTGCTGAAGCTCTGAAACTGACAGCTGACCATATGTTTGAAAATGGTTTGATTGACGGCATTATTAAAGAGCCTCTGGGAGGTGCTCATTCCGATCCCGAAGGCATGGCTGAAATCCTCAAAAAGCATTTGAAACAACAAATCGCTAAATTTATCAAGATACCTACAGACAAATTGATTGAAGCCCGGATTCAGAAATACCGTGAAATGGGCAGGTTTGAGGAAATCGAATTCATAGAGCCTCATGAATCTTAAACAAGCCATTAGCGAATATACCCTAGATCGTTATCTCAAAAAGAAGTTTTTTAACTTCGATAGAAATGCCCATGATGCAAAAGGTATTGGAATTATTTTTGCCGCAGATTCACTCGTCCATCAACAATTAGCTATTAAATTTAGTGACCAGATAAAATACAGTACTCAAGAAAATATTTACCTTTTTGGATATGTACACAAACGACTGGAGAGCCAGGTGACTTTCGGGTTTCCACACTTCAGCCTGACAGACGTACGTATTCGTCCTGATTTTGCCAAACATAGGCTGGCCATCTTTATGCAGAGGAAATATCGGGTCTTAATTAATCTTGACTCAGAGAATTATAAGATCTTGCACTATGTGGTTGATAAAACCCAAGCACAATTTAAATTCGCACTCAATCCAAGCTATCCAGCACTCTATAATATAATTGTGCAGCGTGATTCAGGGGACGATTTGTCTCTGCTAATTGAAAAAACATTAGATATATTTAAAAAAACGGTAGGATAATGATCTTGGATCAATTAAAAGGATGCGGGGTTGCTACAATTACTCCTTTTAAACAAGGTAAAATTGACTTTGATGCTTTGGAGGCAATTCTCGAATTTCAAATTAGTGAAGGAGTCAACTATTTAGTCTGCCAGGGACTACTGCTGAGACCTCTGCACTGACAGAAGAAGAGCAACATCAGGTGATTCATAAAACCCTGGCAGTTAATTCCGGAAGACTGCCTGTGGTATTAGGTAATTTTGGTGGTAATAATACCCAGGCTCTTTTGGACAAGTTTGATCGATTTAGTTTCGACGGCATCGACGCTGTACTTTCCGTGAGCCCTTACTATAATAAACCTACCCAAGAGGGGATTTTCCTTCATTATATGGACTTAGCCGAAAAGAGCCCCTTGCCAATTATCATGTATAATGTTCCAGGCCGGACCGCTTCCAATATTTCAGCCGAAACGGTGGTTAGGTTGGCAAATGCTCATATGCGGATAGCTGGTATTAAAGACGCTTCAGCTGATTTGGTGCAAGCAAGTAGGATAGCTAAATCGGTTCCTCCGCATTTTTTAGTTTTGTCGGGAGATGATCCCACAACTTTGCCTTTTATCGCATGTGGTGGTCATGGTGTTATTTCGGTAATTGCCAATGCCTATCCTGCGCTTTTCAGTAGAATGACTAAACTGGCTATTGAAGGTGCTTTTTTTGAAGCTAATAAAATACACCAATGTTTGGTTGATCTGCATCATTGGCTTTATCTGGAGGGAAATCCGGTTGGTATTAAGGGATGTATGCATTTACTTAATCTTTGCACAACTGAAGTTCGTTTACCTCTTGCGAGTATTTCCCAGACGACAATAGACCGGATGAAAAAAGAGATGGATGAGATTTCGTCTCAGCAGTTTATTTAGTTCGCTGCATTCTTGCCGGAAGAAAGAAATAATGGGTGAGATTTACGAACAAGGAATATCGACATAAGATCTACGAAGTTTTTCAAAGACACCAGCCACTTCAAAAATCAAAAATAGTAATTCGTTATTTTTAGATCTCCTTCATTTTTTTTCTTATACTTTAAATTTAAATGGAAAACATTCAATAGGTCAGGCTTATAAGCAAGAAATATTGACTTAATTAGGATTTATGATAATCTACGATCTTTCTTAAGAAAGAGACACTCCCAAAAAAATCCTCGCTTGATATTCTGAATTTCCTCTTTGTCTCTCCTTTCCTATACAGCAACATGGATTAAATAAAAAAGGCCGCTTCTTTAAGCAGCCTTAGAAAACCATAGTTATCCCGATCAAAAATATTTTTAGCAGGTGACTGGCACCTTTGAATTTGTTTTATTAGTGGGAAAGGAAAAAATAAGGCCGCTTCTTTAAGCAGCCTTAGAAAACCATAGTTATCCCGATCAAAAATATCTTGAGGAATGGATGTGTCAAATAAATACCAGACCATCGCATTTCAGTAAATCTTTCAAATGTTTAGGCAGACTTATCCCCTTGATACTGCTCTGTGCAATACTGGAAATAAATAGCCTCCATGGTCACTGTAGACCATTTCATGCTAATTGGTTTCTTATCAAAGTTTTTTGTGAGTCACCTCACGGAGTAAGTAGTAAAGGACGGGTCGTGAATTTACTACTTTTGAATTTTTTATAAAAAGAACGTCATTCAAGACACTTACCACTAAGACAAATTACATGCCAGCTTCCGCCATCCTGGGAATATTTTTATGATCGGAATGTATATTTTTGGTCGTCATATATTAGAGACTCGTAAATCAACACAATACGTATCATTAAAAGGACTAGCTGAAAAGAAGTGAAATCTAACTTAGGCTCATGGGTAATAGCCGCTTCAAATGCAGACAATAATACGGACGATCTGAAGCTTAATATTAACCAACAATTGTTCAATGCCAGACAGTGGTTGAATAAAGAGTGCTTCACAGATACGGAAATCAAGGTTAGAAGCTACTCAGGCAGCTCTCATGTCTGGCTGAAGAGTTTGTCCGGAATTTCTAGCAGGCTGTTGAATGAAGCACTTGATGCTGAGTCATGTTAAAGTAGAATCGAAGTTTTATAAAATCGGCGCGAGGTGAGTATTTCAACATCCTCCTAGATCAGAAATAGACCATCCTGATAGATTTTTGCTCCATCTGCCCAAATTTCACCACCATTTTTCATGTCAGAGATCATATCCCAGTGGATGGAAGAAGTATTATTACCTCCAGTTTGATAATAGGTTTGGCCCACCGCCATGTGGATAGTGCCTCCCATCTTTTCGTCAAAAAGTATATTTTTGGTTGGTTTTTGAATGTCGTAGTTCGTCCCGATTGCCACTTCGCCAAATCTTGTAGCACCCTCAATGGCAAATATCTGATCAAGTAATTCTCTACCAATCTTAGCATCCAAGGCTACTATTTTACCTTCTTCAACCTGAAGGGTGATACCTTGCACCGGATGTCCACGAAATATGGATGGACAGTCAAAATAAATGACTCCGTTTACCTGATCTTCGATGGGTGATGTATAGACTTCTCCTGATGGCATATTGGTCTGTCCATCTGAATTCATCCATACCCGATTTTTGACTTTGAAAGTCAGGTCTGTTTGCTCCTTCTTGAATTGCATCAAATCTACCTTGTTTAGATAGTCAACTAAATGTTGTTGAGATTTACGTACTTCTAACCAACTGGCTTTCGGATCAGGATCATAAAGTTTGCAGGCTTTAAATACAAATTGCTCGTATTCTTCAAGTGACATACCCGCTTCCTGGGCTGATGCCTGGGTGGGATATTGACATAGACATCGCTTTAACGATCTAGTTGCCGTGCGCTTGCTGTAGACCTCCTGAAGGTGCTTGGTTGCCTCACTCCGGACCTGACGTTTCTCTGGGTCAATACTCTGATCCTCCCGAAGATTGAAAGGGGCCCGAATAAACAAGTATGCATCAAATTCGGGAAAGACTTTCTCCAAGTTGGGGGTTAGCCAGTTTAGTTGATGTTGCTGAGCTTCTTTAAAAAAGATTCGTTGCTGTTCGCGCCACTCAAGATCGGTCAGTACATGAGCTCCTAGTTGCATTGCAGCCCGATAAATTTCGCGAACCAGGGGTTCGGCAAGCGTAGTTGATTGTATCATCAGACGATCACCCTTCTTGAGCTCAAGACAGTATTCTACCAACATCTTTGCGTACTTGACGACCATTGTAGTTTCTTACTTTATTTGGGTGGAACAATGAAACGGGTATGACCGTTCATCTCTATCCGTTTGCGAATTTCTTCCATTTCTCTTATCTGAGGCAAAATATGCTCTAGTCTGGCAATTACAAATAATTGCCGTTCTACGGCATCGGTTATCTTGAGAAGATTGTACTCATCCATAAG
This sequence comes from Saprospiraceae bacterium, assembly GCA_016711125.1. Taxonomy (GTDB): domain Bacteria; phylum Bacteroidota; class Bacteroidia; order Chitinophagales; family Saprospiraceae; genus JABDMH01. The sequence goes on from JADJTQ010000001.1 coordinate 67,593, forward strand.
CGTTAAACCAATCTTGTGTATAAGCTTATGAATTTCAAATTTGACCGGAATTTTCTTTTTGGGCATCCTCATAATGGTGTACAACTCTTCCATGAGTGCCTTAATATGCAATTCATAACCTATATCCGGATTCCCTTCGATAGTCAGATCAGACACCAAGGCAGTGGCATAGGGTTTTCCTTCAGAAGTAAAGTGATCTTGTTCCAACTGGTAGATGTGGGTGGCCAAAACGGTGATATCAAGTCGTCCATCAGGGTATCTCTTTTTGATGGACTGTAAAACCATCGAGGTACCAATTTTCTGCAGATTACCATCGATCATTGGAGTAATACCAAATGCAATTCCTTCTTTTCACAATCAGAGATCAGATCCCGGTAGCGAGGTTCGAAGATGTGCAAGGTATATTTTCACCAGGAAACACGACTAATTGTAAGGGGAATTGTGCTAGTGAGTATATCATCTCAGATTTGTCTTTCTGACATTAAAAACTCAGTCAGATAAGGTTTAGATGATCGCAGGGGTGGCAAAAGGAGTCGACTAAAACTACCAGGTCATATCATCGTCATCAGAACTTTGGTCTGAAGGTTTTTTCTCACTGGTGATGATTTTCTCTCCTTCAGAATCATCATTTTCATCTCTTCGTTCTTCCCATTCCTTGTTTCGACGGGTATATTCATCAAAATCATAATCTGGCAACAGATCGGATTTGATGTAATTTACGGTTTCTTCCAATCCTTCCATAAAGCGATTGAAATCTTCCTTATACAGGAAGATCTTGTGCCGCTCGTAGCCGTCACCATTAAAACGCTTGGTGCTCTCAGTTAAGGTAATGTAGAAATCCTCTCCTTTTGTTTTTTACATCAAAAAAATACGTTCTCCTTTTTACGGCCTTCACCTTATGCGAAAACACACTTTCAAACTTTCTCGAATTATTATCGTTGTCCACCGTACAATTTTTTGGTTCAATAAAATAACCACTTCAATCTATAAAGATTAGCTAAAATATGGAATTTTTATAATTTTTCACTTTCCTGCTCTCTCAGTTGTTGCCGCTCATACATTTTGGCATAAAATCCTTTGCGTTCAAGAAGCTCACTATGGAGACCTTCTTCCACAATTTCACCCTGATCCAAAACGATGATTTTATCAAATTGAAGCATGGCATAGATTCGGTGGGTGATTATTAATGTGGTATGATTAGTAAGCATTTCATTAAAGTATTCGAGAATCTGATTTTCAGTAGTGGTGTCAACGGCACTTAGACAATCATCGAGAATGTAGATGTCAGGCTCCTTCATAAAAGCTCTGGCCATTGATACCCTCTGTTTCTGACCGCCCGATAGAGTCACTCCCCGTTCGCCAACTCTGGTTTCAAAACCCTCTGGAAGATCCATGATGTCGTCATAGACTGCTGCTTTGCGGGCAAAGTAAGTTACATCTTTTGAAGCTTCTGCCGGTTGGTCCAGTCCAAATATGATGTTATTATTGATCGTGTCTGAAAATAGAATACGTCTTGCGGTATATATCCGATCCGTTGGCGCAGGTGCTCAAGATTGTATGATTTCAGATCTTTGCCATCTAGCAGAATGGCGCCCTCTGTAGGGTCATACATCCGCAATAGCAAATCGGCTATGGTTGTTTTACCCGCTCCCGTCTTACCTATGATCGCCAGTTTGTCACCCAAAACCAGCTTAAATGTGCAGTTCTTGAGAGCCTGGATACCGGTGTCCGGGTAGGTAAAGCTGACATTCCTAAATTCGATCTCACCATGTATTGGGGTGATTTCTTCAGTCAGTGAAGTGATTTCAGGTTTTTCTTTCAGAAATTCATTGATCCTTTTCTGTGAGGCCTCAGCTTGTTGAATGATGGATGCAATCCAGCCGATGGAGGTGACAGGCCATGTCAACATATTTACATAAATGACAAACTCAGCGATGTTGCCCGGAGTGATATTTCCTTTATAAACTTGCAGTCCACCAAAATAAATGGTAATGATCGTACTAGCGCCAATAATCAATAACATTAAGGGGAAAAATAAAGCATTGATCTTAGCTAATTTTAATGACCTCACTTTATATTCCTCACATTGTTCGGCAAAATATCCGTCCATTGCTTTTTCCTGAGTATAAGACTTGATAACTCTGATGCCACTGAAGACTTCTTGAGCAATACTATTAAGCTTGGCTAGTTGTTGTTGTATGACCGTACTTTTGCGGTGAATGACTGAGCTCACAAAGTAGATTGACAAAGAGAGCAAAGGTAGGGGCATCAGGCAATACCACGATAATTCTGCATTGACCGAAAACATAGAATAAATGACCATCACAAAAAGAGTGAATAAATTAATGCCGTACAAAACGGCTGGTCCAAGATACATCCGTACCTTATTGACATCTTCAGTGATGCGAGCCATAAGATCGCCGGTCATGTTCTTTCTGAAGAAGCCAAGATCCAATTCCTGATAGTGGATATAAATTTCTTTACGCAAATCGTATTCAATGAGTCTTGACATAACGATGATCGTCTGGCGCATGTAGTACATAAAAACACCCATTAACAGGGCAAGTATGAGTACCAATATGGCGAAATAAAACAGTGATCTTCCGATCTCGCCAAGCATAAATGCCTGGGCTTCAAAGCCTGCATAAAGTCTGTACAGTTTGATATTTTCATAGACCAGATCAAGTGCCTGGCGGATGGCTTGAGGCTGTAAAACTCTAAAATAATTAGAAAGAGCTACAAAGACGAAGCCGGCAATAATATGCCATTTATATTTGAGGAAGTACTTATTGACGTGCTGAAGTTCTTTCATTCTTGTCAAAGATAAATTTTAAATAATGACCTCGTTCAATACTGAGAAGCTAAAATTTGGACTTTAAGGATCAATGTTAATGCTAACACGGAGAGTCGAATAACCCTTTTGTTTTTTAATATAAAGTACTGCTTCGTCGATCCATGCCTTTGTGTTTTTGATGATCGTTGCTTTTTCTCCAGCTTAATAACTACTAAACATAGATAACGGTTTGCGAATTCTGCCTATTGGAGGGCTTTATAGCCTCACTCACACGTTCACCCAACCGTTGCTTAAGATAACGGCTCATGCTGTCGGCAGCAATCACGGCTTTTTGGGCATCAACGTGCTTGGTTGTGAGTACAATCATTCTGCTAAATGGTGGAAATCCAAATTCACGTCTTTCCTTGATTTCCCGGTCAAAAAATTTTTGGAAATCACCAGCGATCACTTCCGCCAAGATCGGATGACTGGTATGAAAGGCCTGGATCAGTACTCGTCCGCGGCGATGCTTACGTCCAGATCTTCCGGCTACCTGAGTCATCAGTTGAAAGGCCCTTTCAGCTGCTCTAAAGTCAGGGAAATGCAAAAGATGGTCTGCACTAATGATTCCTACCAAGCCCACTCTATCAAAATCAAGACCCTTACTAATCATCTGGGTGCCTATCAGTACGTCTATCTGCCCTGATTCGAATTGGTGAATGATTTTTTCCAATTGTTTTTTGCCCTGGTTGTATCAGGTCAAGCCTTCCTACATTAAGATCAGGAAGCAGAATCTTAACCTCATCTTCGATCATTTCAGTGCCAAAACCCTTAAGGGTCAGTTCATGATTGCCGCAAGCCGGACATTGGGCTACCGGTGTTTCGTGATAGCTGCATAAATGACAACGCATTTGATTGGAGTATTGATGGTAGGTGAGGCTGGTATCACAGTTTTTGCAAAGCGTTGTCCAGCCACATACCGAACACATCAGGATGGGTGCAAAACCTCGCCGGTTCTGAAATAGAATCGACTGAAATCCATCCGCCTTCATCATCTTCATTTGATCAACCAGGTCAGGCGATAGATGACCTGCTCGCGATCCCTTTTTCATGTCAATCAATACGATTTCCGGCATCTCCATATTACCAAATCGCTCAGCAAGACGCAAATAATGGTATTTGCCGCTTTGGGCGTTGTGGTAGGATTCGATGGAAGGGGTGGCACTGCCGAGAATCATAAGGGCATTGTGTTTGTGAGCCAGTACAATGGCTGCATCACGTCCTTGATAGCGTGGATTTGGTTCTTCCTGCTTGTAGCTAGGATCATGCTCTTCATCAACAATGATCAGACCCAGGTCAGAGAATGGAAGGAAGATACCTGATCTTGCCGCCAATACCACCGTTGGCAGTCCGAGTACTTTTTTCCACACTTCCACCCGCATATTCTCATTTATGCGCGAGTGATAAACCAGAAGATGATCACCCAACACCTTTTGAAGACGCTGCACAATCTGAGTCGTCAGAGCTATTTCCGGCAGAAGATAAAGTACCTGTTTACCCGCTGCCAGGGCCTTTAAGATCAATTCAATATATATCCTTGTCTTTCCGCTGCCGGTGACACCATGTAGCAAAACAGGTTTTTCGTAGGAGTTTAAATTTTTTATTTGATCGATAATGACTTGCTGCTCCCCGGTCAGGTCATGTACATCATCCATTTCATCTGCGAAATCCGGGAGTCTACTCACTGTCTGCTCATAGCGTTCGATCAGACCTTTTTTCTCAAGCGCAGCAATGACCCCATGAGTCACATCAGCCAGACGCATTACTTCGGCCTGGGCTATTACTTTTTTTTGTTGCCGCAGTTGCAGTATTGCTAATATGGCTCTGGTCTGATGGTCTGATTGTTTAATTAGTTCAAAGAGGTTAGATTGCGCCTCACGTGTATCGTATACCTCAGCAATACTAATTGCAATAACTTTTTTTGGTTTGAAATCTTCATCCAACTCCTCAAATACGTCAATCACCTCCAGATCGAGCAACCTCTTAATGATCGGATATACTGTTTTTATCTCAAGTATCGAACGAATTTGGTCGATCGTGATCTCTTTCTGAATAGAGACAGCCTCCGCAATCATAAATTCTTGATCGTTCAGATCAAAAATCTGCTCATCGATTAATTTTCCTGGTTTGATCCGGGTCTCACTCTGGAGTTTCAATCGGGATGGCATCGCAGCGTACATGATTTCACCCAATCCACATAGATAATATGCTGCCATCCATTGCCATAACTCCAGTTGCACACCGGTGATTACCGGTTCATCATCAATGATCGAGAGGACTTTGCGGGTTGCATAGTCGGGTTTACTCTCGTGTATCCTGATCGCTAGAGCAGCGTAAAGTTTTTTCTTGCCAAAAGGCACTTCCAACCTAATACCAAATTTAACCTGTCTTTCCAGACGAGCAGGAATAGCATAGGTATAAGTCTGCTTTACAGCTAGAGGAATGATTACATCAACATAAAGTGCCGGCATGAAGTTGAAGAGTACCCAGTGAGAACTAAAAACTGTTAAGGGGGGCTGATTCCACCCGGAAAACAAAATAACAACTTATATTTATTATTAATGTTTGTAACACAATGATACGAATTTTCGGAGCAGCTGTTGTCGTACTCTTCTTCTCTTGTAGTAATGAGCCAGATCAACTAAGTAGCAAGATGCGTCCCTCTGATCACCTGTATTGGCAGAGGGCCTATCCCGAGACTAAGTTTGATGTCAAAGGCTGGCAACAAGTATTTGATATTGTCAAAAAGAGTGAAGCGGACAAACATCAACGTAATGCTGGCACTTGGATACAACAGGGACCAGCCAATGCCGGAGCTCGTATCAATACCATAGCCGTACATCCGCTTAATCATCAAATCATATTGATCGGCTATTCGGCAGGAGGTATGTATAAGACTACCAATGGCGGTCAAAGCTGGAAACCCGTTTTTGATAATTTTGCGGTTTTAGCGATTGGCGATATTGTCTTTGATCAAGAAGATCCAAGCATCGTTTATGCAGGTACGGGTGATCCCAATATTTCTGGTATTCCCTTTGTCGGTAATGGCATCTATCGGTCGGTTGACATGGGCGAAACCTGGTCTTATCTGGGTCTGAAGGATGCCGGGATTATTTCAGAAATTATCATTGACCCGGATGATTCCAGGATTTTGTACGCCGCAAGCATGGGCGTTCCTTTTTACCGGGATAGCAATCGGGGTCTGTATAAGTCAATCAATGCAGGTCAGACATGGTCTAATATCCTCTATTTGGGAGATGGTACTGGTGTTATTGATATTGCAATGAACCCCGAAAATAGCCAGATCATCTACGCAGCAGGGTGGGATCGCATCCGTAATTATGAAGAATCAACAACTGAAGGTGAAGGAGCCAGGATTCATCAATCAAAAGATGGAGGCAAGACCTGGACTATGCTATCTGGTGGATTGCCAAATCAAGTGCACTCACGTATTGGCATTGAGATCGCTCCTTCTAATCCTGATAGACTTTATGCCGTCTATGTAGATCTGGATTATGAGCTCGAAGATATTTATACTTCCGCCGATGGTGGTACCAGCTGGTCGACCATACCCACTAAAGAGGGTAGTGGGTTAGGTATCCAACCTCTGCAGGCGTTTGGCTGGTATTTTGGAAAGATCCGTACCAATCCTTTTGATGAAGACGACCTCTATTTATTGGCCGTTCGGCTTTGGCGTTATAATGCCAAGACCAAACGCTGGAGCCGTGCAGACCAGTTTACTGGAGATGTGGTGCATGCCGATAAACATGATTTGGTGATCATCGACCCAGATACACTGTTGATGGCTACCGATGGAGGTCTCTATCGCTCCAATGACAATGCCGCATCTTGGCTGGATATCGAAGACATTCCTACCACTCAGTTTTATCGGGTGGCTTTCAACCCGCATTATCCCGATCTATTCTATGGTGGCGCTCAGGATAATGGTAGTCTGTATGGTAACCAATCTGAGCTAGCTAACTGGTCGCAGTATTTTGGAGGAGATGGATTTCGTACGATTTTTCATCCTGACAATGCCAATATCTATTATGTCGAAACTCAATTGGGCAATTTGTATGTCACATTGGATGCTGGTCAGTCCTACGAACCGGTCAACAAGGGCATTGATCGTTCGGATTTTATCAATTGGGATGCACCGGTAATTATGAGTATTCATAATCCGAACATCCTCTACTACGGCACCCATAGAGTGTATCGAAATGTGACAGGACCAGATGAAAATTTTACTCCAATTAGTCCTCTTCTAATTGACGAGATCGTTTTACTGGACGCAACCAGCAATGTCACTTGTATTGCCGAATCTCCGTCCGATCCGAAAGTACTCTTTGCTGGCACAGGAGATGGGAATTTATATCGCACAAAAGACAGTGGCACTACCTGGCAAAAATCCGATCAGGGCCTGCCGGATCGATATATTACCGCCATTGAATTTTCTCCTCAATTTGATTCCGTGGTTTATGTCACCCATTCGGGATTTAAGGCCGGACAAAGTTTTGCACATGTACATCGATCAGATGATCTAGGTCAAAACTGGGTCGATATTAGCGACAACCTGCCAGAGCTCCCTGTAAATGATATTCTTATTTTACCCAACAATGATGATCAGGTGTTGTTTGTTGCAACCGATGCGGGGGTATACTTTAGCCGAGATGCCGGAGACCACTGGCTCCGGTTAGGTAGCAATATGCCACTTGTGCCCGTATTTGATTTAGTCTATAATCCGGTCTTAAACTATTTGGTAGCAGGTACTCATGCCAAATCAATCATGACTTTTGATTTGCTGCAGGAATCTATCAGAGGTGATATTGAGACAGCCGTAAGCCATCAAGACTATGAGGAAATCGCTATTGCTCCTAATCCTGTCACAACTTCTTTGCGGTTTAGCTTCGATGAAAACAAGTCAAGCCAACGTATTAAGATCATCGATAATGGTGGTAAGATTGTAATGCAAAAAATGCTGGTTGGAAATGAACTGGATGTCTCGATCCTTGCTCCCGGTATTTACCTTGTTTATATCGTGCAAAAAGACAGAGTCAGGTTGGCGAGATTTGCTAAAATGTGATCTCCAAAGCACGTCCTTGTATTCTGAATCTTGTTGGGATACCTATCCGATTTAAGTATGTGATTCTCCAGGTCGCTAATTTGATGATTGAAAACAAATGATTTCGAATGCTTTTCGGTATGAAAGGCATTTCTAAGGCATATTCCGGCTTTAATGTATATTTGATTTTGATAATATTTAGATGAAATGACAAGACCACTGATCCTGGCGACAAATGATGATGGTATCCTGGCCCCCGGTTTAGCCGCTTTAGTGGAGGTAGTCAGATCTATTGGAGAGGTTATTGTGGTGGCTCCTGACAGCCCTCAATCAGGTATGGGGCATGCCATCACGATTGATCAGCCATTGCGCATCAACGAGGTAGAAGCATTTGGGGAGATCAAGGCATATGAATGTTCTGGCACGCCGGTAGATTGTGTTAAATTAGCAATGAATGTCATTAAGAAAGATCGACCTTTTGATCTTTGCGTCTCGGGTATTAATCATGGTTCTAACGCATCGATCAACATAATCTACTCTGGTACCTTTGTCAGCTGCTATGAGGCATCCCTCGAAGGAGTCAATTCCATCGGTTTTTCATTGCTCGATTATGCTTTTGACGCTGACTTCAAGCCTTCACAAAAATATATAAGGGAAATATGCCTTAAAGTATTACGAGATGGTATTGGTGATACAAAACTCCTGAATGTCAATATCCCTACGGGAATGATCCACGGTATTCGGGTATGCAAACAGGCAGACGCTCGTTGGGTGGAAGAATTTCAACAAGGTACCGATCCAAGAGGCAAGAAATATTATTGGCTCACTGGTAGGTTCGAAAATAATGGCTCTGAGCAGGATTCAGATTTAAAGGCACTGGCAGACGGTTTTATTTCAATGGTGCCATCCATGCATGATCTCACTCATTATGGAGCCCTACCGGCACTGAAGGATTTTGAAAATATCGAGGTATGAGATCATCCAATTATGAAAAGTATGATCAAGTATGGGTAGGCATACTGGCCGGTTTTGCCTTGCCTTTGTTTTGGTATTTCATTCTGATGAGCTTGTTTGACAGTATGGAAACCATGGGTTGGTTGGAGCCGGGGAGAGTGGCACTCGACTTTCGGCAGCGCACCTCAGCTCTAGTGGGTGTCTGTCTCAATATCCTGCCCTTACAGATTTTTAACAATCAAAATATGGAGCGTGCTATGCGTGGGGTGATTTTTCCAACCGTGATTTGGGTTGCTGTGTGGCTTTACCTTTTCGGGGCTTCGGTACTTTAGGAATCGGATGAAGTACTATCTAATCGCCGGCGAAGCTTCTGGTGATATCCACGGAGCCAATCTGATGAAGGCAATAAAGGTTATTGACCATGCGGCTGATTTCAGATTTTGGGGGGGCGACCGGATGGCCAAAATTGGTGGAAAACAGATGATGCATTATCGAGACACGGCATACATGGGATTCTGGGAGGTCATTAAAAACCTATCTGCCATATTGCAAAATCTCAAGTTTTGTAAGCAAGATATTTTTGATTATCAACCGGATGCTCTCATATTGATTGACTACCCTGGGTTTAATATCCGTATCGCCAAATGGGCAAAGAGTCTTCAATTGACCTCAAAAATCATTTATTATATATCTCCTCAGATTTGGGCATGGAAGGCAGGTCGTGCCAAAGTGCTAAAAAAGGTGGTTGATGAGATGTTGGTCATCCTGCCTTTTGAACCGGATTTTTACGCAAAATATGATTTCCAGGTCAATTATGTTGGGCATCCCCTGCTTGATCATATTAGTACACTGGAACGTGAGACCTCGTTACATGAAAAATATGGTTTGTCTGCCAAACCAATTGTCGCCTTACTCCCTGGAAGTCGTGGTCAGGAGGTCATTAATCATCTACCGGTGATGCTTTCTATTGTACCCGATTTTCCCCAATATCAATTTGTCATCGCTGCCGTCTCAACCTTACCGGACACGACCTACGAAGAAGGCAGGTCTATGAGTGGTGTCAGAGTAATTGTGGATGATGTCAGCCTTATTTTACGTCATTCGACGGCAGCATTGGTAGCGTCGGGGACAGCGACATTAGAGACTGCACTGATGGGTATACCTCAGGTAGTTTGCTACCGTGGAGGCTGGCTTAACTACTTTCTCGCCAAAAAGCTAATCAAAGTAAAATACATCAGTTTGGTTAATCTGATTCTTGATCGACCCATGGTCAAAGAACTCATTCAGGATGAATTCAACCGATCAACGCTCATCAAAGAGCTCGGGCAAGTTCTCGATCCCGGGCATCAGAAGATTCTGAGCATTGGCTACCATGCACTCAGAGATAAACTGGGCAATCAAGGAGCCTCACAAAGGGCTGCTGACAAAATCTTCAAATCAGTCCGCTAGCTAGTCTTTTTGGGAGTAGCTTTTTTCTTAGTAGCTGACTTTTTGGGGGCAGCTTTCTTTTTAGTGCTGCCAGGAGCTTGATCTTCAATCATTTTAAGGATGTCTTCTTTGGTCAATGCCTGGAGCTCGTCATCATCATATTTACTGCCATCCTCTTTCTTTTGCAGCTTAAAATTTTTCTTGCTGTAACGTATATATGGTCCCCAGCGGCCGTTTTCAACCGACAGTTTATCTTCATCCCAGCGTAGTATGTATCGATTGGCTTCCTTATTGACTTTGGCTTCGATGAGCTCAAAGCATTCGTCGATGCTTATTTTTTCTGGTGTACTTGCGTGGAATATTTACGTAAAGGTCATTCCATTTTAGAAATGGACCAAATCGCCCTTTCCCTTTAGTGATCGGGTGTCCTTTGTAAGTGCCCAGAGGTTTGTCTGCATCTTTTTTGGCTGCGATCAACTCGGTGGCTTGCTCGAAGTCGACTTCGAAAGGGTCAATGCCTCTTCCCAGAGAGATAAAGTCCTCACCAAATTTGATGTACGGACCAAATCGTCCGGTATTTACTGAGACTTCCTTTTCGTCGATTTCTCCGAGCATCAAGGGCAGTTTAAAAAGCTCTAGTGATTCTTCGAGGGTGATAGTTTCAATTGATTGCCCAATTTTCAGATTGGCAAAATGAGGTTTCTGCTCCTCTTCCAGCTCTTCCATCGATCCGATCTGGATCATCGGCCGCCCGTATTTGGAGATCTTGGCCAGTACGCTTAGCCCTGTTTTTGGGTCGGTACCTAACAAACGCTCACCACGCGATCGTTTCGCATTTTGAATGGTCCCTTCCACGGTTTCGTGAAATGGAAAATAGAAATCGGCCAACATCTTCGTCCAGTCAAATTGGCCAGCTGCGATGTGGTCAAATTTCTCTTCGATTTCTGCAGTAAAACCATAGTCCATAACGGTTTCAAAATGGTCGTTAAGAAAATCGGTCACAATCATTCCAACATCGCTTGGATATAGCCGGTTAGAGGTAGTTCCGGTGATTTCAGTCTCGGTTTTTTCGCTGATCTTCCCAGCGTTCAGCGATAAAATGATGTATATGCGTTCTTCTCCAGGTCGGCTCTCCTTAGTGATATAACCTCGATCAGGCTCCATGATTTTACTAATGGTAGGGGCATAAGTCGATGGACGACCGATGCCCAGCTCTTCCAATTTCTTGACCAAACCTGCTTCCGTGTATCGCGCTGGTGGCTTGGTAAATCGCTGAGTGGCCATCAGGCTTCCGAAATCCAAGACCTGACCCTCACTTAAAGGTGGAAGCATACCAGTAGTTTCTTCGTCTTCTTCATCGTCACTGGTTTCCAAATATAATTTAAGAAACCCATCAAATTTGAGAACCTCTCCGGTAGCGATCAGATTTTGACCCGGCAACGTCGAGATAGCAATTCTTACGATGGTTTTTTCAAGTATGGCATCAGACATCTGCGACGCAACTGTACGTTTCCAGATCAAGTCGTAAAGGCGTTCCTGGTCACGATCGGCAGATATGCTGGCATTTTCAATATAGGTAGGTCGAATGGCTTCATGCGCTTCTTGGGCCAATTCCTTTTTCTTATTAAAGCGGCGCGGTTGCATGTATTGGTCGCCGTAATCTTGTTTTATGGTATCAGCAATCTTGGCAAGAGCAAACTCACTCAGGTTGGTCGAATCAGTTCGCATATAGGTGATATGTCCTGCTTCATACAATCTTTGTGCGACACTCATTGTACGGTTAACTCCAAAACCCAACTTTCGGCTGGCCTCTTGCTGTAGTGTCGAGGTGGTAAAAGGGGCAGCAGGCGTTCGTTTACCCGGTTTTACTTCAATATTGTCAATTGTAAACTTGGCACCATTAGCTTTTGCTAAAAATTCGCGCGCTCCCTTTTCTTCTCCCAGACGGTTTTCAAGCTCGGCTTTCAGATCCACCATCCGGTCATATTCGTTTTTTACCGGGAAGAGCCTTGTACTTTAAAATAGGGCTCTATGTTAAAAGCAGTGATCTCGCGCTCGCGATCTACAATGAGCTTTACAGCTACCGACTGAACGCGCCCGGCAGATAATTTGCCCTTTACTTTGCGCCAGAGGATTTCAGACAGTTCATAACCAACCAGTCGATCCAATATTCTCCTGGCCTGTTGGGCGTTTACAAGATTCAGGTCAACAGTACGGGGAGATGTTATCGCTTTTTTGATCGCGGGGGCGGTAATTTCCCTAAAGACAATTCTTTTAGTGTGCACGGGATCTAAGTTCAGCACCTCACATAGATGCCAGCTGATCGCCTCTCCCTCACGGTCTTCGTCAGTGGCTAGCCAAACTTCATCTACTTTTTTGACCCAACTCTTTAGCTCTTTGACTACCTTCTGCTTTTCGGGGGTGATTACATACTTGGGGTTAAATTTATTCTGAATGTCGACTGCGCCATTACCTCGTTCGAGGTCTCGTACGTGACCATAGCTGGATTTGACGGTAAAATCCTTGCCCAGAATTTTTTCAATGGTCTTAGCTTTTGCTGGCGACTCTACAATTAGTAAGTTTTTAGACATCTGAGGCGAAATTTTTAAAATCCTTGATTGTGTGAAGTTTATATATGAGTCTTGATTGGGATGTCATACAAACTCCATAAGATTTACATCTTTACAAAATAGTGACCGGCCTTCTTGCTTTGACTACTCCTTTCGAGGGTAGAATTCATACTTGTGCGGCACTCTGATGATGTATTTGAAGAATTGGATCATTTACGGGCGCCTTCCATTTTAGCGCACAAAAATACTATAGAATTCAAAAAGTCCTAATTTTCAAGGACTTATTCCATGATGATAATTGTCATTAAATTAGAACCTTCGATTTTTTACCAGAGGAGAATCAGTTTTTTGGAATAGTTCTGGACTCAATGATTTGGCCTTTGAGCAGTCTTTCTTCTACTTCCTTTTTACGTTTCTCAGCATAGCTTTTGGCGAGATCTTCAAGTCCAAGTGGTTTACTGTTGAGATGCCGGTGATAGCAGGCCATCAAGACAGAAGCCATATCGTCAGGATAGGTCACTCCCAGTTCCTTTAAATAGTGCGATAGCCGGCTACCTTCATAAAAGCCCCAGTTGACGATCATCCACCGGCCAAAGCTGAAATGAATTTGTCTGACAGCAACCTCCTCAGGCTGGGCCTTAAATTTGGCCTTACCGACCATATCTACAATTTTGTCAAGTTCGGCCATAGAATCATCAACATCCTTTGGGATGTAATGACCATTTATTTTCTGAAATTTAATCCGCTGTTGATATTCGATCTCATACTGTTGTCGATAGGTGGTATCATCACCGTTTTGGCCGCTCATCGTGAATGAACTCATGGAAACAAGTAGTAATAGAGCCAACTTGATCGTATTCACTGCCATCTTTATTATAATCGTCCTATCTTTTACAATATGCATAAACAGTGCCGCAAGCTTTTATAGTGTCCTAATACCTGGTTTTCTTTAGTATTTTGGGCAGCACATGTATTTTGAATGGAATTCTATTCACTTACTCAAGGGCACCGATAGGAGATTCAAACACCAGCGCAAGATGCCACGTAAACCCTTAGAGATTCTTTTGGCTCAATTGATTGGTTACATTGCAGTTTTCCTTTGGGATGAGCATGTGGCCTACCTTTTGAGTTTGATCATTGCTGTCATTGTTTTGGCGGTGCTGATTATCTCGTACCTGGTCGAAAAAATCGAACCTTCAAAGGTTCCGGCGAGCTACTTTAAATTAATGTGGATATTGTTTGCTGCACCGGTGATAGCCCTTATATTTTTGCCACACTCAGGTTGTTGCAATGATTTAGGAGGCTAAATTAAAGTTCTCTATTAACAGTTGGTTGAGCCTTACCCAGGTAAATGGTAAAAGTCGCGCCACGGATTTCTGCTTCGACAGTCATAGTCGAGTCATTGATTTCCTTGAGCATATAGTTGATTGACGGGTCACTGATTTGAGCGATGACCTCGCCGTCAAAAGTGTATTTGTAGTTGCGTTCGCTGCCCAGTATGTTAGTTTGCATGCTTGTGTCGGCCAAAAAAACGAAGTAAAGGTCCCGCAGACGATCAGTTTCGGCACCATTTACTTTTGCTAAACTGAGTTCCCACCTTCCATCAAGTTGGTCTTGCTTAAAAGTGCTGGCTTGTTTTTCACAAGCCAAAACTGCAATTAGGGTGGCTGCGAAAATGATTGAACCTATTTTAATTTTGATCATATGTTAGTTGAAGCTTTGTCTTGTAGCTCTATACAGGTAATCTCTGGCAAAATACCAACTCTTCCCGGGTATCCCAACATACCAAAGCCTCTATTTACATAAAGATGTTGAGTCCCTTCGCTGTACAACCCTGCCCATTGCTTATAAACGTATTTACTCGGACTCCATTTTATCCAGCCCGGAATTTCTATTCCAAATTGAAATCCGTGTGTATGTCCGGATAAAGTCAGCGCGATATCTTTAAAATTTTGAGTGACTTCTGCATCCCAGTGCGAAGGGTCGTGTGAGAGTAAAACCTTCAGCCCTGCATTGTCAGTGCCTGTATGGGCTTTGTGTAAGTCACCGTAATTGTGAAACCGGGGTGAGGCACTGCTGTTTTCAACTCCAATGACTGCCATCTGTGCTCCATTGATATCGATGAGTCGATGCTCATTACGCAGTAGGTTCCAACCTAGCTGGCGGTGAGTATCTTGCAATTGTTCAAAATTAGCCTGTTTCTCCGATAAGCTTTTCCATTGATGGTAGTCCCCATAATCGTGATTGCCCAGCACTGAATAAATTCCATATTTAGCCTGTATTTTGCTAAAAACATCAATATATGGTTGCATCTCAGCAGCGGCATAATTAACCAGATCGCCGGTAAAAAAAACGATATCGGCCTCCAAATCGTTGATCATCTGAATGGCATTTTCCAGCGGCTCCTTAAAGATGAAGGTACCTGAATGGATATCTGAAATCTGTACGATACGCAGTCCATTAAGGGAAGATGGTAAATGGTCAAGTCTGATTTTGTGACGATGTAGCTGGTACCGGTACGGGTTTCGCCACATTCCGTAGGTCAGGCTTACTAGTGGGATTGCTCCTGCCAACACTCCAATTTGGGAGATGAATTGCGATCTTGACATGCTGAAGCTATCAGGTTGAGCAACTCGGTTGAATAGCCAGGCAAAGACCCGACGTAGGTCATCGATGCCTACAAATAAGGCTATGACAAACTTGGAGATGAAGATAATGAACACCAACGCCCTCAAATATTGTGGCAGATGACCATCATTCCAATTGATTAGATTGGCAGCCGAACCGATAATATAGAAATAACAAAAGACCGAACCAAGTAGATAGATAATACTAAATCCAGTGCGAAATCCCTTTGGCCAGGCCAAACCGGAAGAACGTACTGCCTGAAAGGCATAAAAGTCTATTGCAACCAGAAGAATCAACAAAATTAGCAACCGCATAGGAGGGAGGATTTCATTTTTTGTTGCATATTACAATGCATGAAGTGAGTAAAAGTTGCAATTCGATCATAGTTTCACATCTTAGACAGAGGCACTGGGATAGGTTAAAAATTCAAGAGACTCCTGGTGATCGATCTAAAACGAAAAACCCCAAAGGGTTACTTCAGGGTTTCTTTATCGGTTCGGGAAATTCTTAATTCGTATTTCTTTTTCTTTGATTCTGGCTTTCTTACCCACCAGTCCCCTTAGATAATATAACTTGGCTCGACGCACTTTACCTCGCTTCACAATCAGAATTTCAGTAATATTTGGAGATGCCATCGGCCAGATTCTTTCCACGCCCACGCCATTTGATATTTTTCGTACCGTAAAGGTTTTACCCAGGCCATCTCCCGATATCTTGATCACATCACCTTTGAAAGACTGGCTTCGCTCTTTTTCACCTTCGATGATCTTGTAAGTTACGATGATGTTGTCACCAGGCGCAAATGGCGGAAAATCAGGCTTTTTCATCATTTCCTCTTGTACAAACTTAATGGCGTCCATGTCTCTATATATTTAAGGTATCAACTTGCATTTTCAAAGGGCTGGCAAAGATAATAATTTTTTGAAAATAGTAGGGGTGCCATTAGAAATTGTAAAAATGAATCGGTAGACAGGGTATTCGCTAACGCACCAATGTGGCAAAACCTTTGAGGTGGTGTGGTTCTCCCCTGGGGTCTATGTAGCGTACCTGGTACACATACACTCCTACCGGCAAGGCATCACCACTGTTTTGCTTAGAGCCATCCCAGCCCTGCTCCGGATTTTCAGAAAGAAATAGAAGTTCACCCCAGCGACTCCAGATTGTCATTTCAAAATCTTGCATTCCTGATGTATATCCCTGCCCTGAAAAAAGATCGTTTTTGCCATCGCCATTAGGGGTAAAGGCGTTAGGCATGTGATAAGTGACTCTCGGTAGTACATCGAGGGTTTGTGTCGAAGTGTCGGTGCAGCCGTTCTCATGAATCGCAATGAGGCTTACGTCGTAGGTGCCGGTATCAGGAAATGTAAAGCTAGGGTCTCGCTCAAGCGATCGCCCTACGGCCCCAAAAAACCATTGTTGCTTGATGTAATTGGAAGAAAGATTAGTGAAATCTACCGATGGGTTAAAATTGCTGGGAATTTCAGGGAAGTAACTAAACTCGGCTGTTGGTGATTCCCTCACTTCAATCCAGTTCGGATACGAAGCAGAAATAAAACAACCGATAGGGGAGGTGATACTCACGCTTACATTAAAGACTCCGGGATCGACAAAGGAATGTGTCGGTGACAAAGCAAAAGTTGTGCTGCCATCACCAAAATCCCACTCAATGGTGTATGTTGAATCAATGGGTGCTGACAGATTATTAAAAAAGATGTTGCCTGGACTGCAACCCAAAAAACTACTGGGTGCAACGACGATCAACGCGGGAACCGGGTAGTAAGGCAGTGGATATGTCTGAGTGTCTTCACATTCATTATCGTCAGTAACTGAAAGCGATACCACGTGTAATCCGGGAATGGGATAGATATAACTAGGATTCATGCTATTGGAGGTTCCTCCTTCGCCGAAATCCCAACTCCAGCTTACTATCCGATCTGCTCCGGTAGAGGATTTGTCCTTAAAATCTGTTGGTCCTGCCCGGCATGTGTCATAGGCAAATTCGAAATCAGCGGTGATCGAAGGGTAGAGGTTTACAAAAATTTCTGCTGTGTCACCACAATCCAGACCCGGATTGACCATCATCAGACCCCGGTAGGTACCGATTCCCGGAAAGGTGATTTCTGCATCCCGAGTATTGACGACGGTGCTGGTACCTCTAATGTCGAAGTCCCACCGGTAGGTATCTATATATTGCTCTAGGATGCTCTCATTTTCAAATTTGATCGTATTGTTACCACATGAATTAATCACATATTCTTTATTACCCAGCTGAGCGTCGCTCTTTACTTTTGCCAGTACGGTCGGATCACAGTCGGCTACATTAAATTGAAAATCACGTTTGGTCTCACTTAGCAAAACGCCTGCACGGTATTCTTGTACGCATACGCCCACCACAAACTGGCCGATGATCTGTGGTGATCCGCTGATTAAGCCGGTTTGCCGGTTTATGGTCACGATGGGATCGCCGGCCATTGGTCTCTGGGCACTGTAGCCTCCGCTGAAAGATACCTGTGAAAAGGGTGGTGCACAAGGAGGATTTGGGCGGATGCCGTCACAATCATTAGCACCACCGGTATTTGGCCCCAACCCACGCAGACCACCACCTTGGAGAGGAAAGCAAAAACTATAAACCAGACTATCACCTTCCTGATCCAGTGCCGAGTGATCAAAATCTATATCGGCACCCACGCAGACTACTGTGGGAGGGAAACTATTAAAACCAGGTGAATTGTTGCAGTTGGCCTGGGCATCGGGAGTAATCTCAATGGCATAGGTTGCTCCAATATTACCAGGGGTAACAATGTTTGAAATGGTATTATTTCGACAACAGCGTTGATATACAAAGAAGTAGCTCTCAGATGACGGCCAGTCTGTGATTTGAAATTCGAATCGATAAATACCTTCTTCCACACATAAATTATCCGGTGGGATCAGACAAGGATAATCTGGTGGATCAATGGAGCTTTGACTTCTCAGGGGGGTCGCAAATGAAGAAATCAGTTGATAAGACCGGGTGCCCCGGTAGACTGAGATAAATGCCCCTGTAGTCCCATCGCTGTCACCATCAAAGGGTGCCGCAATCTCATCCTGCTGACGACAATCTCGATAAATTTTCATGGTGATGCGGTAAAGACCATCACCTAAACATTCATATTGCAGATCTCCACCAATAATATGCCTGGTCCAGCCATATTGGCTCATTATTAAAAAAAATACAAATGCAAGGATAATCCTTAAGTTTCGGCGCATAAGTTCTGCAAAATAATTAATTGACCCGTCTTTCTAAACGCTGTGCTTTTAAATAGAAAATCTTTCCAATCCACTAAGAGCATAAATGATTGCAACGTCGAAACGTTAATTTTTGATCTTTTTTACATACGGTATAACGAAAAAATAAGAAGTCACGTTAATAATTATCAGCGAAAATCATTTTATGAAACCCAATTGATAGTTGCCTATGTCTGAATTAGACCACATTGTCAGAGTACTGAAAGGCGGAGGGACCATCTTATATCCTACAGACACGATATGGAGTATAGGCTGTGATGCGACCAATCCCAAAGCGGTTGAGAAAATTTTTCAACTCAAGAATCTGGCCGAAGAGAAGCCGATCGTGGTTATGGTAGGCGGTCTGGACATGTTGCATCATTATGTGTCTGAAGTGCATCCTCGCATCGAGACCTTGATTTTTTATCATCAGCGACCCTTAACTGTCATTTATGAAGATTGTAAAAATCTTGCCCATAATGTCATGGATAAAAGGGATCAGCAGCTATCCGGGTTACTCTCGATCCTTTTGCCCGGAATTGATTGAACTGTTAGGCAGGCCTCTCGTTGCTACAGGAGCCACTTATTCGAAAGAAAAGTATCCGAGATCTTTTTCTGAGATAGACACCAGGATTACTGGTCAGGTGGATTACGTTGTCCGCTACAAGCAAGATTTACGAAGTGTCGAATATCCGTCGGTGATCGTCCGTCTTTCTGACCGGGCCGAGCTGGATTTTATCAGAGACTAATTTTCGGGATCCTCAAGAGCTTTAATGGCTGTCTGAATCTCTTCATCGTCATCCGTCATTTTTTCGAAAAAATGGGGTTCTCCATAATAATGCCATTTGATCAGGTGCAGATAACCCTCTAAGATTTTTTCTCTTGTCAAATTTTTCGTATTCAAAACCTCAGCAAAAGCCAGCCGTTTAAAAATTTCCTTTTCAAAAACAGTAAGTGATTCACCCGATTCAATGATCTCCTTCATTGCCTCTTGATGTGTCATATAAAAGTCAAACGCATCGGAGTAATATTGATGCTCATGGGATTTCCAGGCATCTGAAAAATAGAATGAATCGGCCGCCACAAAAATGTCGGGTATGATTCCCTCTCCCGAGCTTTTAACCACACTATCGGGAGCGGTGCTGGAGTATATCGTACTGTCTGGTTCAAACAATTCTCCACTCTCAATCCGGTAATCAAGGTCTTGGTCGTAGGCTCTCCTATCAAGATATGATTTCTGAATTGATCTTCCCGAAGGCAAATAGTATTTTGCAACGGTAAGATTTATTGCTGATTCGGGAGTCAAATTGTACATTTCCTGTACCAATCCTTTGCCAAATGATCTTCGGCCTACTATGATGGCTCTGTCAAGGTCTTGCAGCGATCCTGCCAAAACCTCACTAGCTGACACGGAGTTTTCGTCGATCAGCACCGCTATTTTACCTATGTTAAAGAAGGGCTTCCCGGTACTTTTGTATTCCACTCTTTTCGTGTTCAGCCCCTCGGTATAGAGCAACAGCTGCTCGCGTTCGGACACCAATTGGTTTAAGATCTTAATAACCTGATCTAATGATCCTCCGGGATTTTCTCTTACATCAATAATAAGATCCTGCATACCCTCAGTCACTAACTTTTCGAGATGATCCATAAACTCCTTATAGGTGTCGGAGGCAAACCGGGTGATTTTAATGTAACCGATCTCACCTTTGACCAGGAGTCCAGCCGGAACACTTGGTAGATTCACCGGTCCTTTTTCGATTTCTAAAGACTTTTCCTCAGCCGATGATGCCGTCAGCAGCTTCAACCGGATTGTTTTTTCTGTTTTTTTCCAAATCAGATAAGCATCTTTTTGGTTGAGCCCGACCCCCGAAACCAAATCCTCATTGATTGCTAAAACGCAATCTCCCTGCTTGAGTCCTGAGCGTTCAGCCGGACTATCTCCGACTACTTTGATGAGACGCATCGTGTCTCTGATGATATTATAATCGATGCCAATACCGATATAACTTCCATTCATTCGCTCCTTAAAATTCAAATAATCCATACCGGATAGATAGTAAGAGTGCGGATCAAGGTTAGACACCAGGAGCTTGATCACCTCATGTGAGATGCTATCAACATCAAGAGAGTCCCCATATCGAGATTCGATAAATCCAACCACTCTTTTAAGCTCGTCCCATGGCTCGTCAGCTGATTGATAAGAGGGCATCTTCATCATATTCGGAAGTTCGTCGTCCAACCTCGTGCCCAACAGCATACCACCAGCTAGTACTAGAGCCAGGATAAGCGGTTGCCAGATCTCATATCGACTATGATTCAATGGTTGCATATTCTGGCATTAAAAATAGCACTTTCATTAGTGAAGTTGGTTCAGTCAATCTACGATCAGGTCCGTTTCATCGACCACGGGCTACATAATATCGTAAAGTGATAATATTTGAAAATATCCATCATTAGATCCAAGGTCATTATTAATCTGATAAAAATAAATTTATTTAATTGCCGATATTTCATTTATTTCATCAAAAAATTACAGGGCTCTATGCGTAAACCCAACGATATTGACAAGCTTGACCGTCAGATACTCTCCATTCTCATGCAAGATGCCAAGATGCCCTACACGGATATCGCCAAAAAACTTTTTGTCTCAGGCGGTACGGTGCATGTTCGAATGCGTAAACTTGAGCAAATGGGGGTTGTACAGGAGGCCAATCTCAAAGTCAATTATAGTCTGTTAGGATATGACATATCAGCCTTTATTGGTATCTATCTGGACAAAAGTTCAATGTATAATGAGGTTATCTCTAGTCTTAAAAATATACCTGAAGTAGTAGCTGCTCATTATACTACTGGCAACTATGCCATTTTTGCAAGAGTTGTCTGTAAAGACACCCAACATTTGAGAGAAGTCCTGAGTGCCAAAATTCAATCCATACTGGGCATACAACGTACTGAGACGTTTATTAGCCTGGAAGAAAGCATCGACCGCCCGATCAATATTTTGGAAGAAGGTGAAGAAATTGAGTAACCCACTAAACTGGATTACACCCAAATCATCGCGCCCCATGTCCTTAGCAATCAGAAATCTAAAATCAGCAATCCGAAATCTAAGAGCCCAGATAATGCTTTAGCAGTTTACTGCGAGAAGCCGATCTCAGCTTGTTGATAGCTTTGTCTTTAATCTGACGCACTCTCTCTCTGGTCAGGCCAAATTTCTCTCCGATATCCTCAAGAGACATCGGATGTTCAACTCCAATACCAAAGTATAGCTTGATCACGTCGCATTGTCTTTCAGTCAAGGTGCCAAGCGATCTTTCGATCTCCTGCCGCAATGATTCATTATATTCCAGCTGCGAATCTGTTTTGGGTGTATTGCCGTTTTCCAGAACATCTAACAGCGAATTATCTTCACCATCGACAAAAGGCGCATCCATTGATACATGACGAGCTGCTACTCCCAGCGTGGTTTCCACCTCATCGGTTGGGATCTCAAGCACCTCGGCCAATTCTTCGGGAGACGGCTCTCGCTCATATTCTTGTTCCAATTCGGAAAAAGCACGATTGATCTTATTGAGCGAACCTACTTTATTTAAAGGAAGGCGTACGATCCGGGATTGTTCGGCAAGTGCCTGCAAGATTGATTGACGAATCCACCATACAGCGTAGGAGATAAATTTAAATCCTCTTGTTTCATCAAATCGCTGTGCAGCTTTGATCAATCCGAGGTTGCCCTCGTTGATCAAATCACTAAGAGAAAGACCCTGGTTCTGGTATTGCTTGGCAACTGAAACCACAAATCGCAGGTTAGCTTTAGTCAGTCTTTCTAAGGCTTCCTGATCTCCGCTTTTAATCTTCTTCGCTAAATCCACCTCTTCTTCCGGGGTGAGTAGATCCACCTTACCGATCTCCTGAAGGTACTTTTCCAGTGATTGACTTTCCCTGTTGGTGATCGATTTAGTGATTTTTAACTGCCTCATACGGACCGAATTTATTGTTTTTGTTAAGTATAAATAAGCCGGCTTTTTGAAAAGCGACCGCAAAAATAGCTCATTATTGCTAGCAGAACAACATTTTTTTTGATAGCAGAGTTGCAATCAAGTAATCAATGATCTTGAGAAGACAGATATTTCAGGCAAAAGCTACCTAAAGTTAAGCCCTTGTAAATCTAATAAGTTCCGAAAGTTAAAAATAAATCGAATTTTTTGCATAAATCAAGATTTTGTTCTTTATTGCGCGCATTCACAACCTAACCCCTAATTCCAGGAATAGTTGTGATAAGTAAGTTCTCTAGATAGGTTCATAAATGAAGAGAGTATCGTTTCAGTTAGAGTTTCTTTTTCGGGCTTCACCCACCATCTTATATACCTTTCTCACTACCCCGGCATGTCTGGTTAGGTGGTTTTGTGATGGTGTTGATGTGAAAGAAGATGAATTTGTATTTGAATGGAGCGGATATGAGGAGGTTGCCCTCGTTATTGACGATATTGAAGAAGAGCGGCTCAGATTTCAATGGGAAGAAGCACCAGACAACGAATATTTGGAATTTCGGCTTGACATATCTCCAGTCACCAATGAAACTATTTTGAGTATCACCGACTTTTGTGATGAAGATGAGGTAGAAGACCAAAAGAAATTGTGGGCCAACCAAATTGATAATCTCCGCAGAGAAACCGGAGGCTAGTCAACTGACTGGATTCTCATATCGTAGAGGCTAATATCGCTCCCGCACTCGTCCATAACCATTCATTGCAATGAAAGAAAGGACCATCATAACACCTGGAGGTTTATCGCTTGCCGCCTATTTCAAAGATCTATTGCGCTACAAACAATTGCTTGGGGCTTTTAGTTATCGCAATCTAAGGGCAAAATATGCACAAACCATGGCAGGAGTGTTATGGGCTGTGGTCAACCCCCTGCTGAGTCTCCTGATTTTGGGATTTGTATTTGGCAAAGTTGCCAAAATGGATTCTGGAGGGATAGATCCATTTTTGTTTACCTCGGTAGGTCTGACAGCCTGGACTTATGTTTCAAGTGTCGCATCATGGTCAGGTACCGCGATTGTCAATGCCCGTAATATGATTACTAAAATCTATTTTCCTCGTTTGATCATTCCGGCATCGACGGCGCTGGTTGGTGTGATTGACCTCTTGGTAGTGTTTATCATGGTTGGTGGTTTGTTTGTATATTCTTTATTTCCCATTTTTTTTGATTGCCACCTTAATATCTGGAGTAGTTGCCGGTATTTGGGTTGCCGCACTCTGTGTACGATATCGTGATTTTCTCCACGTTGTTCCCTTTTTGTTAAGGATTGGTCTCTACGCCAGTCCGGTCGCCTATTCGATTGCTGCCATAGATGATCAATATCATTTGCTTTATTTATTTAATCCGCTCACCGGCCTGCTTGAGGGTATGCGTTGGTGTTTTTTTGGAGGAATATTTCCCGCAACGGAAGTTTTTATTTTTACTGTCACGCTATTCTTTTTTCTTGTCACCGGGTTGATTTATTTTAACCGGGTTGAAAAAAATATTGCCGACATCATTTGAATTTTGATACCATGGGACGAGCAATCACTGTGCAAAATATCAGTAAACAATTTAAAATTACAGCATTTCGCGATGACTCACTAAGATTTACATTGCAACAGGCACTTAAGTTCAACTTTTATAAAAAAGTGCCGTTTGAGGCATTGAGAGATATTAGTTTCGAAATTGAAGAAGGTGAGGTATTTGGAATTATCGGAGTCAACGGATCTGGCAAAAGCACGTTGTTGAAAATACTTTCCAAAATTATGTTTCCAACTTCCGGGCATATCGAATTATTTGGAAAGATTAATACACTACTGGAAGTCGGTACCGGCTTTCACCCGGAACTGACGGGCAGAGAAAATGTATTTTTAAATGGATCAATTCTAGGATTAAGACGCCATGAAATTAAATCGAAGTTCGATGAGATCGTCGATTTTTCGGGAGTCGAACAATTTTTGGAAACACCGGTTAAGCATTATTCGAGTGGCATGTTTGTTCGATTGGCTTTTGCCGTTGCTGCGCATCTTGATCCGGATATACTGATTGTCGATGAAGTGCTGTCGGTGGGAGACCATGCTTTTCAGCAAAAGTGCATGCGAAAAATGGAAGAGGAGGTTTTACAGGGCCGTACTGTCTTATTTGTGAGTCATAATATGGATCAGGTGCAAAAACTTTGTAACCGGGTTATGTTGTTGGATCAGGGCAGGTGCCATACCATTGGAGATCCCAGTGAGGTAATCCAAAGTTATTTAGGACAGTTTAGAAACATGGAAATTGATGCCTTTGTCCGCCCTGAAATTAGACAGGGCAATGGCCGCATCAGGTATCAAAATATTGAAGTCATCAATCAGGCTGGTCAAAATACCGTGAGCCTCATTGCTGGTGAAAACGTTGTTTTTCGGCTTCACTATCAGGGAATTGACCCTGCCCTGCGAAATGTAAATTTTCGAATATTGATTAAATCGGCTACCGGTCAGATTATTCTTGCATTGATCTCCAAGCTATATTTGCCTGCTGCCAGACTCATTAATAAGTCGGGAGAGATCGATTGCGTCCTACCAAAATTACCACTTAATGTGGGTCGCTATTTTTAGATATTGATGTCTTCCATGAGTATGAACTGGCTGATCAGGTCACTGAGGCTGCAACCTTTGAGGTAGTACCCGGACCGTTTTATCCAACCGGTGATTTGCCCGACAAAGAATTTTCAGTGCTGGCCAACTGCCAGTGGGAAATGTCTGACAGTGGCGGATGAATGTTTCTTATACGGTTGGAAAGGATGCCAACCATGGCCACATCAATAAAGGTTAGCGATGCAGTTCGTCCCCCCAAATGTGCCAATGCCTTGCCTCCCAAAGATTGCCGTGCGTCCCCGCCGGCATCACCCAGTCCTATTTTTGTCGAGTCTTTTTAATAATCGCTAAGGCAACCTGAATTTTATAAATCGGATAAGGCGTCTGAATATATTCGGTGATCAACGCGGGATCAAATGATTTTTTTGCCAGTCTCCAAGCTTCTATAACTTCATGCAGCATGGGCTCACTGATGAATTGATGTAAATTGATATCTTCTCCTTTTATATAAAGTTCAGTGAGATGGTCATACACCCGGTCGCGCTTGATACCACGTTGCTTGGCAATTTGCTCCGGGCTCAATCCTTGTCTCAACATAGCCAGGGATTCCAAATGGCTGCCTCCTTTTACATTCTTTATAATTTCCTGCTGATTGATAAAATCTTGCACAATCCTTAAAATGGATTGACCATATTTCTCCAGTTTGTAATCGCCAATGCCGGAAATATTGATCAGATCCATTAAGGTCGTCGGTCGATCAGCTACAATTTGCTGTAAAACCCGGTCATTAAAGATCACATAGGCCGGCAATTTTTCTTTAACGGCCTGATTTTTACGCCAGTCTTTGAGCAGGCTCATAAAATGAACATCAAATGTTTCATTTTTTGTAAGTGGTTTTAATTCAGGTTGTTTTGTTTTATAGTTAAGTGGTTTGGTGAGTTTTATTTTTCGTTTATCCAATAATATATCATCCGATAAACTGGTTAACCTCAGATTAGAGTGTTGGGTATAATCTATCATTAAGAGCCCTTGATTGATCATTTGAGTCACAAAGTGTATCCAATCTATCCTGGATATTTCGCGGCCAGCTCCATAACTACGCAGATCATTGAGTCCCTGTGTAAAAATATCTTTTCGGCCCGAAGCTCTTAGTATATCGACCAGCATTCCCAGATTTATGGTTTCGTCCGATTCTTTACAAGCAGCGATTGCATGTTTTACTATTTGGCTGCCGTCAAATCCTTTGGGAGGATGTGTGCATATGTCGCAATGCATGCAAGGTTTTTCACGATATTCACCAAAATAATTTAAAATTAAGTTAGTCCTGCAATTGGTCGCCTGGGTGAATTCCCAGATGCGATCTAATTTTTGATGTTGTACAGCTTTAAAGTCGGGACCCGATTCACTTTCGTCGATAAATTTTCTAAAAATATTGATATCCTGAAAATTGTAAAACAAGAGCGCCTCAGCCGGTGATCCATCCCGGCCAGAACGGCCAATTTCCTGGTAATAACTTTCAATATTCTTGGGTAAATTGTAATGGATCACCCATCGAATGTTTGATTTGTCAATGCCCATGCCAAAGGCAATCGTGGCACAGACGATTTGCAGTTCATCTTTTTGAAAAGCCTCTTGCACTTTTTTGCGCCTGCCCGATTCAAGTTCGGCGTGATAGTAAGCGGCTCTATATCCTGTGGCCCTGAGTTTTTCGGCGATTTCTTCGGTGCTTTTCCGACTCAGGCAATAGATGATACCAGCTTCGTTTTTGTGCTGTTTTAAGAAAGCATTGATCTGCTGGAGCCTGCCCTGGGCCGGTCTGACTTGTAAGTGGATGTTGGGTCTTTCGAAGGAGGAGAGAAATACTCTGGGATTCTTCATGTCCAACTTCTGACAAATGTCCTGTTGAGTGGCCTTATCCGCAGTGGCGGTCAGCGCCATGACCGGCGTACGAGGCAATTCTCGCATCAGTTGGGTGAGCTGAGCATAGACGGGACGAAAATCGTTACCCCAGATTGAGATGCAATGGGCTTCATCTATCGCCAGCAGGTCGATTTTTTTTTGTTTGATGTATTGAATAAACCTGGGCATGACCGCTTTCTCAGGAGATATATAGAGCAACCGGATTTTGCCATTTTCCAGGTTACGAAAGACTGTTTGTTTTTCGGCCGATGAAAGGCTGCTGTTGATATAATTAGCTTCTACATTGTATCCCCGTAGATTGGACACCTGATCAGCCATCAGGGCGATCAGTGGCGAGATCACCAGCGTTAGCCCTTCGCTGATCAATGCCGGTAGTTGATAACACATCGACTTGCCTCCGCCAGTTGGCATGATCACCAGACAATCATTGCCTTCCAGTACATGATTCATGATCGGAAGCTGATCTGGTCTGAAGCGATCATAGCCAAATACCGACCGAAGTTGCGTTTGCAACCTTTCATCATACCCGGGCTTCATAACATCTTTCATGTGGCAGACCAATATACGAGATCTTTAGCAACAAGGTTTTCTCAGCGTTAGTCGACTGATCTTGATGGTTTGCCAGCTTAAGTGTTTCATTGATCGAAACATATTGAATCATGTCTGGCATGAGACATCTTTATTCTAACCTGGTGCAAATAGGTCAAGTTTGTTAAAATTAATTTAAAGCCCAAAATAAAGACACCATTCAGCGAACAAATGCGTCTTTCTTACACTTATAATAATTGAAAATATTGCAGCTAATTTGCTGCTGAAATACCAGGAGAATCAAAAATTGAAACATAAGCTATGAGAAAGATTTTGTTGTTTGCCTTTGCAGTGGCGATCGGTGGTCTTATGATGTTTGGAAGCATCAAATATTTCGGATTTGGTATCGATCAAAAAATAATCAATAGTGCCGAAAACACCCCGACACACTTCACCAATTACGCCAAAGTAGACCCGACTATCACCGCACCTGTCGATTTTACCATGGCGGCCGAAAAAACAATTCCGGCAGTAGTGCATATTCGCTCATCTGTCAAAATGAGTGGTGATGCATATGCTCAGAGTCCTTTTGATTTTAAAGATATGCCCGATCCGTTTAAAGAATTTTTTGGCATGCCAGATGACGAAACTCACCGTGGCAAACAGGATCGCCAGGCTCCGATGCGGCAAGGTAGCGGATCTGGGGTCATCATTACCGCAGACGGCTATATTGTGACGAACAATCACGTGGTAGCTGATGCCGAAGAGGTGCTGGTCACATTAAATGACCGGCGTTCATATAGTGCTACCGTGATTGGAGTGGACCCTTCAACCGATGTAGCCTTGATTAAAATTGACGAAAAAGATCTACAGGTCATCGAATTTGCTAATTCGGACGCTGTTAAGGTGGGCCAATGGGCCATTGCAGTGGGCAATCCATTTAGCTTATCATCAACGGTGACCGCAGGTATCGTCAGCGCGACAGCACGTAATATCAACATTATGCAGGATCGCGCTCCGATCGAGTCGTTTATTCAAACAGACGCAGCGGTAAATCCAGGCAATAGCGGTGGTGCGCTAGTCGATCTGCAAGGCAATCTGATCGGCATCAATACGGCAATTGCTTCACCTACGGGATCTTATTCGGGGTATGCCTTTGCGGTGCCCAGTAACATGGTCAATAAAGTAATTGCCGATTTGAAAGAATTTGGTGTCGTCCAACGTGGTTTTATCGGAGCTCTGATTCGCGATGTCAGCAATGATTTAGCTAAAGAAAAAGGATTGTCTTCGACGGTGGGTGTTTATGTAGATAGTCTTACAGCCAATAGTGCTGCACAGGAAGCCGGAATAAAGTCAGGCGATATTATCGTCAAAGTCGATAATCAGGGGGTTAATTCATCACCACAGCTATTAGAAAAAATTGGTCGTCACCGACCTGGAGATGAAGTGCCGATCACCGTGCTTCGAAATGGAAGTGAAAAAGAGGTAGTGGTAACTTTAAAAAACCGGGAGGGCAACACCGATCCGGTCACCAAAAAGGCCGTCAATGATCTGACCAGCGTATTGGGAGCTGAATTTCAGACACTCACAAGCAAGGAGGCAGAGCATTATGAAATAGACGGTGGTGTCAAGGTTGCGAGTTTAGGCCGGGGAAAATTGGCCCAGGAAACCGATATTAAAGAGGGTTTCATCATCACAAAAGTAAACCGGCAGCATGTAACCTCAGCCGAGCAATTGCAAAAGATCCTGGAAAGCGAACAAGGAGGAGTGATGATAGAAGGGGTTTATCCAGGCAGTAAAAAGACGTATTATTATGCCTTTGGCATGTAAGGATGTGATTTCTGATTTTTGAAAATCTACAATCAGAAATCTACAATCATCAATCAAAAAGATAGCAGTAGAGTTTTTAGTAGAATCATTAGGTTCAGGGTTTCTATTAAGGGTGTGGCGTCAGTCATGCCCTTAATAATTTCTGATTTCTGATTGCGGGTTTCAGATTTGACGAATTCAAAGAAAATTTGATTACGATAGAGTTTTCTTTGAATCATTGGAGAGCCGCGGATCTACATCCGCGGTATTGATCAGTACAAAGAGACCGAAGACCAGGTCCTTGAATAAAAACTTAATTTTACGAAATCCTAAATCCTAAATCACCATCCACAATCAATATGATTTACATAACACAACTAATTTTTATAAAGGAAGGAAAAGAGCAAGCCTTTCTTGAATTTGAATCATCTGCCATTCCCTTGATGGAAAAATATAATGGAAAAATTCTTTACAGAATAAGACCTGGTGATGAAAGCTTTGTCAATAAGACTTCGAAAACACCCTACGAAATTCATTTTATTTCTTTCGAAACTGAGGATGATCTTAATCAGTTTCTTCTGGATGAGGATAGACAGAAGATCATGCACCTCAAAGAGGAATCGATTGAATCAACCATTTTAGTGAAAGGAGTCAGGATGTAGGGCATGGCGATCATCCAGAAATTTGTCTATGTCTACATCATTCATTGTTCAGATGATAGCTATTATGTTGGGGTGACAAATTCTCTGAAGGATCGATATATGCATCATGAATTGGGAACAAATCCAAAGGCCTACACATATCGTAGAAGGCCACTTAAAGCCCTATATTGGGAAATCCGTGATTCAGCTATGGATGGAATTTTGCGTGAGAAACAACTCAAGGGATGGACCCGTGCAAAGAAAAGAGCCTTAATAGAAGGTAATATTTCAGAGTTGAAAAGGCTGTCAGCCTCCTTTCGGCGGGCTCAATGACTCCACGGCGGGCTCAGCGTGACCCTGTGGCAGACTCAGAGTGACTCCGATTTTTATTGAAACCTAGAGACCAAGAAGAAACAAAAAGTCAGCCTGACCTTGTCGAAGGCTTCGCCTCTTTAATTTTCCGGATCCAACCATCAGCTTTGGTTATTACATACATTTCCCGGGCATAAGGATCATATCCAATCCGTAGATGCAACCGTTTTGTGTGACTCATTTCCTGCAGTGTTGTTTCTTGCCCATTTTTGACAATGGTTAATTCGTATATCGATGAGTCCGATAAGCGGGCATTTATATTGGCATAAAACAATTTACCATTTACAATATCGCCAAAAATATATTTGTTTTTTAATGCAGTTAAATCACCTTCATAGACAAAACCTCCACTGATGGCATATCCATCTTCGTGATCATATTGGGCAAAAGGTCTTTTATAGAGCTCAAGATCACCGGGTGAGAGTTGGTACACCGTTTTTTTATCTTCGATGGTGTTGATGCCATAATTGCCTTCCCGTCGTGGCCAGCCGTAGTCGCCTCCTTTTTCGATGATATTGATTTCTTCAATATTTGACTCGCCAATGTCAGTAGCGATCATCCGGTTTTGATGTTGGATGTCCCAACTAAACCGGTGGGCATTGCGAAATCCGTATGCATAGATTTCTTGCACGGTGTTTGGGTCTGCTTCATGGATAAAGGGATTGCTGGCCGGGATACCGTACTTTCCGTTTTTACTATTATCGCCAGCTGGATCAATTCGCATTATGGTGCCGAGAAACGAGGTAAGCCGATGACACATATCAGGCCGGCCAATATTATTGGAGCCCCCGTCACCATAGCTAAAATACAATAAGCCATTTTCCGGATCAGACGAATTGAGGGCATGATTAAATTGCAGGTCCTGAGCTCCATGACCAAAGGTAGGTGCATGCAGGCGAAGTAACTCTCGATAGATACCAGTGAAGGACTCCTTAGACACATCTTCCATTGTCCATTCGGAAACAATCCATTGTACGTCTGAATGTACCGAGTCGGTGATACCGTAATCGGCTATCTGGTCTTGATAGGTCTCAGCATACATAATGTAGAACAAACCATTCTGCATAAAACCGGGATGAAAATCAAAGCTGGCGATGCCGGTGGCGATCCCCGGCCCACTTTGAAATCCTGGTACGTGATTGCGGATATCCAGAAAGACGTTTGCCTGATTTCCGCTGATGCAATAGATGATTCCATCCTGATCACTGACATGTAGGCTGCCGTCGGCCGAAGGGTGAGCCCTGAGAGTCACAATGCCAAGATCAGGAGAACTACCTTCAATCTGGGGTACCTGAATCACATCCTCGAGGTTTATTTGAATTTCTGATTTTAATACCGGTAATACGAGCCTTCCTGTCACACCATTTTTCAGGATGTCACGATGGGTGGAGAGGGCGGTAATCTGTTGGTTTTGCGACTGTTCGTGTATATAAGCCAAAATGGATTTTATTTGAGTTTCTTGCATCCATCCAAAAGGTGGCATGACTTGTTTGTAACGGCTTTGCAAAGCGATTGCTCTTTCATCACCATTGTCGATGGCCTTGCTTGGATTACTGACAAATTGTACCAGATCTTGCTGTGGAAGCACTGAGGTGATATCACCAAGAGGTGGACCAAACCCATCCTCCTGAAGGCCATGACAGGAGCTGCAATATTTGCCAAAAAGTAATTTGCCTTCTTCTAATGTGGCCGCGTCAGCCGGATAATCATCTTTACAGCCGCTGAACAACATCAGGCTAAATGAGGCAATCAGGACCAGCCAATAAAGCGATGTACGAATCATGAGTCTCAATGTAGGGATTTTCCGAGAAGGATGTAATTTGGTTATTTCGCCAAAGACGTTGGTGAACTGATTATGCAACCCAGAGACCCCTTCACCAAAAGGATGAGAACAATTTTATTTCTCTGCTACAAATCTAGGTGGGTCAGTGCTGCGGCCGCATTTATCTGTCTTTAAAGTGCTTCTGTTTATTTATAAAATTTGTTGTTGTAAACCCTGGTGCAAATGTGCCGGGCATGCAATTCAAGAAAAATCCCGGGCTTTACTTCCATGTAAAGCAAAGATAATCTGCTTTATTGCTTAACATATTATTCAGTTTCAACAAGAGCGATGACAGTGGGGATCTGATTCGACAACGTAACTACAATTTTCGAAAATTGCGTATCTTTGGACAAATGTGATGAAAAAGGTCGCAAGAAATGGTGGAAGCACTGATATAGCTGAGTTGGCTGTAATAGATAAGGACACTGCTAGCTTGAATGCAACACATTTAATTCAACAGTTCTGACGTATAAAAATGATACAATGAAGAAGGCACTTTATATCTCATTTCTTAATTTATTGGCCATAGCAGGTTGTAATAAAGACGCTGAAATTCCAACTGCAGTAGCAGGAGAAAGACTTCCTTTTGAAAATAGCAATATCAAGTTGGAACTTGTAACATCATCTGCACCTTCAAGCATGAGAGATATTTATTTTTTCAACGCTTCAATTGGTCTGGCCATTACTTATGATGGGGGAATTTATAAGACAACGGACAACGGAGCAACTTGGACTTTAAAATATTCTAACTCGACACCAAACCAACCCTTCTACCAAATTTATTTTACCAATGCAAATGTTGGTTATGTAGTTGGCGGTTCAACTTCATGTAGTGGTACAGGTTGTATTCCTCCTGGCGGTGTAATTTTGAAAAGTACGGATGCAGGAAATAATTGGATAATTGTTTTGCAGGATCCAAGTGTTGAATTTATTTCTATTTCAGCAAACAGCATAGGTGATTTATTTGCTATTTCAAACGGAACAAAAGGCAGAATTTCAAAGAGTATTAACGATGGTATCACTTGGACAACTATTGACAGTACTACTTTTCATCTGGGAAAAATCACCTTCAATAACAACTTTGGATTTTGCACAGGTATGGAAGGAAAAATTCTCAAGAGTAGTGATGACGGAACAACTTGGACCGTGGCTACAACATTGATTTCACTTTACGCAACTGACCTAAAATTTAATGGTGACAATGGTTTTTGCATTACCGATAATCAAAGAGTTTACAAAACTACTGACAACGGAAACAATTGGACCCAAAAACTTGATTCTGAATTTAGTTCCTATATCTTAAATCCATTGACAACTAGTAGTTGTTTAGTGTTTGGTGCTGGACAATACACAGGCGGAGATTTCGGAACTTGGTATGGTGCAGTAAGACAAACAAAAAATGCTGGCGACGAATGGACGGAAACACAATTCAACGACATTGAACCAATACGCTACACAAGTTTTTATTCAGCAACAAAAGGATATGCAGCATCAGGAACAAAGTTGATTGAAGTAACAGTTAAATAAAAGGCATCTGACTTCTTGATTCCATTGCTGTCGCTTCAATAGGTCAGATGTCACATAATGATTAGAAAGTATCAGACGAATATTTAAAGTGGGCTCAATTTTTCGCATAAAAGTAATTTCGCTCTAGATATTCATTTGTGGCTCTCGCTGTATTATATAAGGCAGAGCACGGTATAGGGCTGCAATGGAACCAAGTGAGGCGGTAGAAGACTCGCGGTGGTAACGATTTAACATGGAAGAAAACGTGTCGTAGACCCCTAGGAGGGTGTTGAACTGCGCAACTTGATGCTGAAGCCGTAAATCGTCGTTTCTGGTGCGGCGAGACGAAGGAAGCTACCGGAGGTTGTAACTGACTGAGGATCAACAAAACCAGGAACGGCGAGAACGGCTGCATCATGTTATAGTAAGTATCTATTTTTTACTAATCAGCGCGAGGTGAGTATTTCAACGCCTCCTAGATCCTACTGAAAATGAATGTCAGCACATGGTGCCTAAAAGGGGACTTCTACAGCCTACTACTAGAAGAAGTATATTTAAACATTCAAAGTGATTGAAAATGTACTGGAAATGAGCGGGAGAGTCCGTTCTCCCCTTTCAGGCGAGTCAAACGCTGTCCTCCGGAGGCCGTAGCCTCCTAGGCGGACGCTGTCGCTCATAGCTTTAGCGTCGAGCGAGGGACTCGCCCATAGCTTTCTCCGATCGACGAAGTCTTGACGAAGTTGATAGCGTCGGGTCGAGGGGTGCTGAGCAATGTATGGTCACATTTGTTAAAACATATGAATCAATGAACTACCCACTAAAAAAGACTAAGATATCTGGTATCGTGGTCATTGGATTTGTAGTCAAACATTAAGGAGAAATTAGATATCCAACCGTGGTCAGAAGCATAGGAGGTGGTTGCGATGAAATGACGTTAGAAGTCGTGAAGAAAATGCCAAAATGGTTGTCTGAGGCACAGGACGGCCATGATGTATCATCTAGATTTATATGACCAATAAGATTTAGTCTGAAGTGAGAATGTCACCATTTGTAGATTACGAATGTCTTAAACATAATCAATGAAACGTGCATTGGCTAAATTCTTCAGAGGTCGAACTGAGGTGGGCAAGGCTTGGGACATTGTAAAATGGTGGGAGATTCGCAGGGTCCCGTGTAACCTGTTGATCATGGTGATCATTTCCATAGATCTAAATGTCATTGAAAAATTTGGTGATCTCAAGGCTGGGGAAGATCCAATCGAACCAGTATCAATTTGGGCAATCTTTATTGCTGCAAACTTTTTCTATTGTCTTGGCTGGATGGCTGAATCTGTGAGACCCAATGATTTGGATTACGGCCCGAAGTTGCTAAAATGGGGTATTTTGTTTTCGATCGCCCTATTATTGCTACCATCTTTACTTGGGGTTATTATCTAATTTGGGTAGAGTACAATGTGTTTTAGAGCAATCCGTAAATTGTGCCTTGAATTTGTATGAAGAAATGCATCCAAATAATTACATTTTTGAAATGTGGAAAATAGAAATTATAGGATAAGATAGATCTAAAAATGAGAGCAGTAATCATCACCGAATTTGGCCCCCCTGACGTCCTGAAAGTCGAAGAAAGACCAAAGCCGGAGTATGGTGATAATGAGATCCTCATCCAGGTAAAAGCCTCTGGTGTCAACCGGCCGGATGTTATCCAGAGACAAGGTAAGTATCCCGCCCCACCCGGTGCACCTGCTGATATTCAGGGATTGGAGGTTGCCGGAGTGATTGAAGCCGTTGGTAAAAATGTAACCGCATGGGAACAGGGGGATCATGTCTGTGCGTTGGTAGCAGGTGGTGGATATAGCGAGTACGTCAAGGTATTAGGCACTCATTGCCTGCCGATACCAGCAGCTTTCAGTTTTACCGAAGCCGCAGGTTTGCCGGAAACCTTTCTTACGGTATGGCACAATGTCTTTCAGCGGGGTAAACTGGCCGCTGGCGAAACGCTGCTAATACACGGGGGTAGCAGTGGTATTGGTATCACGGCTATTCAGCTGGCAAAAATACGGGGATCACGGGTTGTTGTCACTGTGGGTAGCGAGGAGAAAGGTCAATACTGCCTGGTGCTTGGGGCGGACTCATACATAAATTATAAAACCCAGGATTTTGGGGATCTACTCAAAGATCCGGGTATCGATGTTGTTTTGGATATGGTCGGTGGAGACTATTTTAGTAAGAATATCAACATCCTGAAACCTGATGGGCGATTGGTATACATCAATGCAATGAAAGATCCCGTTGTTTCGCTTAATATTCTGCAGATGATGCGAAAACGATTGACGATTACCGGCAGTACCCTCCGCAACCGGGAGGCGTCTTTTAAATCCGGCCTAATCCAGGATCTACGGCAAGAAGTATGGCCTCTACTTAACAAAGAATCCTTTGAACCGGTAGTCTACGCTACTTTCTCCCTGGAAGAGGCTGCGATGGCTCACCAGCTTATGGAAAGCAGCCGGCATATTGGAAAAATAATCCTGGTGCCGTAGCGTCATATTCTGACATCCTAACGGGCTTTACATTTATTATTCAATGGTCGTCTACTGAATGGCTTCATTAGCAGCTCTAGCCTCAGCTACTTCCCTGGTCGTAACCATCGAGGCGTTATTGCCAAAACTCTGCCTTACATAGGTGAGAATTTCCGCAATTTCTTCGTCTTTCAGCATATGTAATTTGGGCATTCGACTGGTATAGGTTTTGCCTTTAACTGTTATGTCTCCCCTAAGACCATTTAGAATAATGTTGATCAAGGTCGTTTTATCACCTGCTACCCATTCTGGATCATCTAAGGGTGGAAACCGGTCATTGCCCTGTCCGTTCCGCTGATGACAAACCGAACAAAATATATTGAAAAGTTTACCTCCGCGAGACAGATTTTCATCATCAACACCCTCCATTCCATCTGAGACAATTTTATCTGTGAGTTCATCAGGAGTTTTGATATTGCTAGCAGTAAGCTTTCTTTGTTCCATGGCTGCCAATTGATCTGTTCCAAAAGTATTTTTATCTCCTTTATACATGATTCTCCAGATTTTTCCCTTCTCGGTATCCCCGACATAAAGAGATCCATCCGGCCCCTGAGCGAGGCCCATTGGGCGATAAGCCGCATCACTGGTATTGACAATCGTGTCGACTTTAGCAAAACCATCGGCAAATACCTCCCAGGGGCCCGTCGGAATACCATTTTTCATGGGGACAAAACCAACAAAATAGCCGGATTGGGGATACGGCGAACTGCTGGTTGACCCGTGAAAGGTGATAAAAGCACCATTCTTATATCGTTCGGGAAACTGGGTTCCAGTATAAAATAAAAGATCGTTGGGTGCAAAGTGTCCTTGAAAACCGACCGTGGGCTCCGTCAAATCACTGACATCTCCTTGTTTATGACCGTCACCGCCATATTCCGGGTTGAGAAAATACCCTCCCTTTATTTGATCATAATAGTGGTAGGGCCAGCCGGCATTGGTGCCTTCATCTACTTTTATAAATACCTCAGAGGGCAACACCGCTCCTTGCCAGGCGCTAAATTGCCGTGGCCAGGTGTTGTGCAAATAATCCCTACCATGAGCCACAGCATACAAAGCATTGACCTCATGGTTCCAGTCAAGGCCGACGACACTACGGAAACCGCTGGCAATTTTTTCTCCGTCATTTTGAAATTGATCTTGCTTATTGGCATCATAACGCCAGATACCGCCCCTGGTCTCCAGTATCGGGCAAGGGTACATACCCGGAGATAATGGCGAGCGGTCATCTACCTGGCAGGCATCAGAGGGAGCCCCATAAACTGTATATAAATTACCTTCCCGGTCAAATGAAATCGGCTTCGTATCATGCTGGCGCGGAGGTTGGGTATCGGTCAATATCAGCTCCATTTCGGTATCCGGCACCAGGTCTTTAGTTAATTTCTGCCGGTATATCCGGGTTACCGAACTAAAATACAGATACCCATTGTGTATTCGCATTTCACAACCAAGACTACTTTTATCTATGGAATCATCAAAAGGTTTGAATATATCCATCCTGCCATCGCCATCGGTATCTCGTAGAGCAGCGTTTCCACCGACGGTATCGGCAAACCTTAATTTCACATAGATATCGCCATTCGTATTGACTGCCAAATGTCTTGCCCGGCCTTTAATGCTGTCTATTACTACCATGGCTTCAAAATCACCCGGTAGATATAAACCGCCGTTATCCGGATCCCCGGCAGGTAACTTGTGATCCCGTAGACACGAGCAAAAGAAGATAGAGATCAGTATGTAGCCAATAGAAGATCGATACCAATTTGTTTTTGGTTTACTTTTTAAAGTCATAGTGAAGTGAAGTGTTTTTCTACCAGCAGGGTTCTCAAGCGTCACTCAATATTTAAAGGTAAAAAGAGTTTTACAAAATATGCATCATATTTGAATGGGATTTAGATTGAAGTTGGTAAGACTCTAGAAAAGAGGGCCAGATACAGATTGCATATGCATACTACCTCAAGTGCAAAGATGGAACCACCAAGGTGAGCTCGCCCGGCCTACCCGGCATGACCAGCCAGACGGGCACGAAAGCCATTAGGACGGTTTTTAAAATTTAGGTTTTTTGGGCCTGATTTAGGTTTAGACTGAAGCGAAGAGAATAATTGGCTAAGAATTTCCAGATCACAAATGTTAAATTGAACTACAATTGAAACAACTGTGATTTAGTCCAGAAAAATCAATCGAAAATGGATCTAACACCGGTGCTTGGGTAAAGAATGAATGACAAGAAAAATCTTAAAATGATAGAAACAGAACGATTAATATTGAGACCATTGTCTTACGAACAGCTAATAAAATATGCAAAATGTGATAACTCATTGGAAACAGAATTGAACCTGAGTGAATCTTCAAGGACAATTTCAACGGAACTGAAGGAGGCATTAGAACAAACAATACTTCCAAATGTGGCTGATAGAAACAAGGATTTTTTGTTCTCAACAATTTGGACCGCTATTTTAAAAACGGAAAATAGAATGGTGGGAGACCTATGCATGTACGGGGAGCCAAATGCAAACGGAGAAATAGAAATAGGCTATGGAAGTTATGACGAATTTCGGAATAAAGGAATTATGACGGAGATTGTAAAGGGCATTATCGATTGGGCCTGGACTCAGAAAAAAGTAAAATCGATAATTGCTTCGACAGACAAATCAAATGTGGCGTCATTTAGAGTGCTCGAAAAAATAATTTCACTAAAATTGGAGAAACAGAAATATTATTCAATTGGAAATTGGAAATGAAATAGAGAGATCAGCGTTGAAGAAGAAACATCGATACCCAGTAGCGTTTGGGATAGGAATTTCAGTCATAAGACAAATTTTGACATGCTTTTACTTTTGAACCCAGAGTGGACTGATATGGATAAAGCAAAACATCATTTCAAATTATTTCAAATGAAGCTAATTCTGGGCTTATATACCGGCATGCTGCTTTTGTCTTGCTCAAGCCGACAAAAAGAAAAGCAACCCGACCAGCAATACTTTGAAATAACGGACATCGCGCCCAAAGACACTCTATTCAGAGTTTCGAAAGATAACTACGTACCTGGAGATAGCTTTGGGTATGTAAATCAAAAAGGTGAAACTATCATACCTTATGGGCGCTTTACTCAATCTTTCACCGATACCATTTTCACCTATGGCATTGTCTTAGAACAATTCGCGGGCAGTTTCGATTTGATCGGAATTAATCAACAGGGACAAAGACTCTATGAAGTGTTATGGTTTGATAATGGACCTGACTACCTGGAGGAAGGAGTGTTTCGAATCTTAAGAGATGGTAAAATAGGGTATGCGGATACAACGGGAAGAATTGTGATAGAAGCACAATTTGAGTGTGCCGAGCCATTTGCAGATGGAAAGGCAAGAGTGAGTTATAATTGTGATATTGTCAAAGATGGAGAGCACACAATGATGAAAAGCGATAGTTGGTTTGACATTGATAAGAATGGGGAGGAGCCAAAATAGAAGTGGATTTACGTCTTTGGAATGGATTTATGGAGATCATTTGAGACCCTATTTGACTTCAGGTGCGGAGAAGGGTAACCTTCAAAGACAACGTCAAACCTTTAGTCGTCATTCTGGCCCGAGAACAGAATTCTTGCATGGAGGTATCAGAGACGTGCTGAGATTTCTCGCTATGCGTTTGGTGTGCCCCGATCAAATGTAAGACAGGAAAAACAGTCAGATGAGCTCTACCAGAACTGGGCAGGAGAGATGATTCTCCGGTTAGTCGGGTTTAAATGCTTTTAAATACTTATAAGCGTTTGTTGTCGAATGATCAGACGTTATCTCACCAGACCATGGTGCATCATGCCGTTAGCAAGTGGGTACGCTTAAAACGGCATTTCGGATAATGCGCACATAATCAACACGTTATGCCACTTGATGCGATCAGGTGACCTGGGGAGCTCTGATTTTGACAACGTTGCTACGATAATCCCACAGGTTGTGTATCTTTAGAGAGAGTACCGTCTGGTCGCTTAGTACATTAAACTTGGATCCAGAACGATGAAAAAGCGAAGTGGTGATACAAGATTATGCCGTATATAAGTGAGTTATACTGAAGCTCTTCATCGAATGCTCTTTGCTTTCGGGGAACGTGGAAATTGAATGGTTTGTTCTTCGAATTTGCAAAAATACTCGCTGGGAACTTTCTAAAACAGGACAGGAAATTGATTTGGAAATGGATTCGCGAACGAGTCGCGAGATTTTTTCTTAGCAAATTTCCAATAGGACAGAAACAGATTTCAGAAACGGGATGTAGAAAATTTATATAGATTGGAACTCGCTCCCCGTATTTTTGCCGGTAGCTTGTTTCTTGGACAAAAATTGACTAGTGGAACTCCAAAGTAGGATGGAAATACATGATGCAAAGATTTGGCCTCAGTATAACAATGGCTACCGCGTCATACCGCCCTTCGGGCTGGTACGCCGGGTAGCCTAAACGTTGTGCGTCATTTAAGAAAAACGATGAATGAAAAATTATAAAATAATAGAACAACAAATTCCAATTCAAATTTATCAAAGGTTAAGAGTTGAATGTGGATTATCGCGTAAAACTGATGAAGCTAGTCAAGTCGGATTAAAAAACTCAATTCATTCAATGATGATTGAATTTGAGGAGGAAATAATTGGAATGGGCAGAATTATTGGAGATGGAGGTTGTTTTTGTCAAATAGTTGACATTTGCATTCTTCCTAAACAGCAAGGTAAAGGACTTGGAAAATTAATTATGAAGAACTTAACTGATTTCATAAATGACAATTTACCTGAATCTTGTTATGTGAGTTTGATTGCGGATGGAAATGCTTCGTTTTTATACGAAAAATTTGGGTTTAAAGAGACTATGCCCGAATCTAAAGGAATGTACTTGAAAAAGTAAAAAACGAACGCACAACACGGTATATAAAAAATAACGGGTTCAGTTCTGAATCGAAGTTTTGGTATATTAATAAAATTCAGTCTTTAACCGAAAGTTTCGGCATTTTAAGCCGCTACTTTTCATATACTAACCGTTAGCATCAATAAATAAAAAAGGAAGAATAGCATGAAAATTAGAATCACCTTAGCCTTGATAATCCTATGCCAAATACTGACTTTTGCAATAAAACCAGAAAAGGAGTATAAAATGACACCATCTGATCTGGACATTAAATTCGAAGAACATCGAATTAAGACAGTGGATGGTGCTGAGTTGATAAGCTGGATGATGGAACCCAATGCTCTACTCGACAATGATAAAACAATCATAATTTGTGGAAGTGACGCAGGGAATATGGGCTATACGGTTTTTTATGCCAAAGAATCTTGTGGAATTAGGGTACAGAGTGGTTTCATTTGATTATAGAGGCTTTGGAGATAGTACTGACTTTGATTATAATCCAAATAACGTGTACCATTCCGAGTATGTTACAGATTTTGCTACCGTATTGACTTGGACAAAGACGACGCTAAGGACAGATGAAATCGGAGTTTTCGGACTATCAATGGGAACGTTGATCGCCAATCTGGGATATCAAGAAAGCAAATATGATTTCTTCATCGGATAAGCTTTTCTTTGGTCACCTTCTAAGAACAGGCAAAGAATTTTAGAATTGAAGGACAAGGAGCTGAACCTTCCTGAGAATTCAATTCAAGATGAAGAAGTGGTGGTTCATGCTAATGTGCCAACCTTAATATTTTCGGGAAATCAAGATGAGATTACGACATTAGAAGACAGCGTACAATTTTGTGAAACAAGAAATGATTCAAAGGTTATTGAATTTGACGGAGGACATTTAAGGGGAATTGTTGAAGTGGGTGTCGAGGAGTATTTCAGTATAATAGATCAGTTCATCAAAGATACTGATGCTAACAGGCGATGATGACATCCGCTGGGCTAACGCCATAGCCGCTGCATATCGCCGGGACGTTAGCGGTCATTGAAAAACGACACTCATCAAAAGAACAATAATCTAAACATTTGATGCTTTTTGAAAAAAATGCAAAAAATATTTGCGAAACCAAAAAGTTGCATATATATTTGCAATCGAATAGTTTCATAAAAAGAAAATGATAAATGCGTAGAGATATTTTTCAAGCCATTGCAGACCCAACAAGACGAGCTATAATTACCTTAATTGCAATTCAAGCAATGACACCAAATGCCATAACCGAAAACTTCAATACTACAAGACAAGCTGTTTCAAAGCACCTACGCATTTTGACAGAATGTGAACTCGTAAAAAAAGAACAAAAAGGCAGAGAAATTTACTATTCACTTGAAATTCAAAAAATGAAAGAAATAGATATATGGCTTGAACAGTTTAGAAAAATTTGGGAAAGTAAATTCAATCAACTTGATGACTTATTATTAACAATAAAAAAACAGAAAAAATGAACAGATTACAATTTGACTTTCTTGTAAATAAAGAAAATAATACGCTAACAATTAGAAGAGAATTTAAAGCTGAAAGACAACTCGTTTGGGACTGTTATACAAGGCAGGAACTTTTAGACCAATGGTTTGCACCAAAACCACTTACAACCGAAACTAAATCTATGGAATTTAGAAATGGTGGTCATTGGCATTATGCAATGATAGATCAAGAAGGCAACAAATATTGGGGGTATATAAAATATAGTAATATTAATCCTATTGATTCTTACGAAACTTTGGATGCATTCTGTAATGCTCAGGCTGAAATCAACCAAGATTTACCTAAAGCAAAATGGCAAGTTACGTTTACAGACAAGGCGGAGAATGCTCTAGTTGAAACAATAGTTCATTATGATTCATTAAACGATTTGGAAGCCGTCATCAATATGGGTTTGCAACAAGGAATGATGTCTACCCTTGAAAAATTGGATGAATTAATAATACGCTTAACTAACAAAAATAGAGACCTGAAAGTTATGGCAAATTATAATAAAACAGTAGATGACTACATTGCAAAAATGGCTGATTTTGCAAAACCTATTCTAACCCATTTGAGAGAAATAGTGCATAGCACTTGTCCTGATGTAGAAGAAAATATAAAATGGGGTATCCCTCATTATTCATACAAAGGTGACCATTTAGTTATGATGGCAGGTTTTAAAAAACATTGCTCTTTCAATTTGCATAAAGCAGAACTAATGAAAGACAAAGCTATTCAAGATAGCGTAAAAGAGGGTAAAAAATTTGGTTATATGGACAAGATAAAGGACATATCCGAACTACCAAATAACAAAATCCTAATTAATTACATTAAAGAAGCAATGGAATTAAATGCAACCGGATCGGCTAAACTAAAACCAGTAAAAGAAAAAATAGCTGTTGAAGTTGTTGCACCAAAAGAATTTCTTAACGCACTAAAAAAATGATAAAAAGCAACCGGAAATATTTGAAAGCAAATCTCCTTCGTTTCGTAAGAACTATATCATTTGGCTTGCAGACGCAAAGACAGACGAAACACGACAAAAAAGAATTGAGCAATCTAGGGAGTGGATAGCAGAAGGCAAGGACAGATTTTGGCAATATAAAAAGTAAAACAAATTGACAGAAAAACAACGAACGGCAAACAGAGGTTTGGCAATGCCAAAGTCGTCTGAGTTGAAAGATTATTTTGAACAGATAGACAATCTATTATGGACATTGAAAAATATAGAAATTACTGCATTTCAAAAATAAAGGTAACAGAAGGATTTCCGTTTCCAAGTTTGCCGAATGTATTGGTTTTTAAAGTAGCAGACAAAATGTTTACTGCAACAGACATTTCAACATTTGGAAGCATAAGTATAAAATGCAACCCAGATATGATTGACGAATTGCGTTCAAAATATCCGTCATTTACTGACCATCCGTATTTTAGTAAAAAGCATTGGGGAAAAGTGCTTATGGATAACTCAATTCCAGACAAACAAATTTTTGAATGGATAGACAATTCTTATGATTTAGTAGTAGCAAAACTAACGAAGAAATTGAGGGAA
This sequence comes from Saprospiraceae bacterium, assembly GCA_016711125.1. Taxonomy (GTDB): domain Bacteria; phylum Bacteroidota; class Bacteroidia; order Chitinophagales; family Saprospiraceae; genus JABDMH01. The sequence continues at coordinate 112,056 of JADJTQ010000001.1, forward strand.
GAACTGAAATCGAAAAAATGTGAGTCGAAACCACAAAAAAAGACGGCACTACATAGGTTTAGCAGACAAGAAAATGATACAAGAAATAAAATCAATTCCCAAATGGATACTAATTGTATCAGGACTGTTTTCACTTTTAGGACTTATAGTAAGTTCAACTTTAGTTATTACGCCACAATCAGTATTACAAACGGTTGACCTAAACGCAAAAGGTGTGGACTATTTAGTTTATATGTGGGCTGCTAGGCAATTTACAGTTGGCTTTATTTTCGGTTTTGCGACTGTTAGGAAATCAACTTCTATGCTGACACTTGCTTATATTTTCTTTTTAGTCATGAATATTGCTGATGCTATTATTGGAGTTTCTCAGAAAGACAATGGTTTAATTATTGGAGCTATTGTAATGTGTATGTTCTCGTTAACTATGATTTACTTCATAAGCAAATTGAAAAAGTAAAAATGAAACCAACCTTTTTTACAACTCTAACAGAATTTAGAAAGTGGCTAGAAAAAAACCATAGAAATGAAACGGAGCTATTGGTAGGATTTTATAAAGTGGATACAAATAAACCTTCAATGACTTGGTCTCAATCTGTTGACCAAGCACTTTGTTTTGGCTGGATAGACGGGGTAAGAAAATCTATTGATAAAGAAAGTTATTGTATTCGTTTTACGCCAAGAAAAGGTACAAGTATTTGGAGTGCTGTAAATATCAAAAAAATGGCAGAACTAACCAATACAGGACTAATGACAGTCGAAGGACAAAAAGCATTTAGTCTACGAACCGAAAACAAATCAAAAATCTATGCTTACGAGAAAGAACCTGTAACACTTGATGTGAACTATGAAAAACAATTTAAAAAAAATAAATTGGCTTGGGACTTTTTTACGAAACAAGCACCATCTTATAAAAAAGTGATGATACATTGGATTATGAACTCTAAACAAGAAGAGACAAGGCTTACTCGGCTTGATAAGACTATAAATATTAGTGAACAACAAAAGCGTATGAAGTAAGCAAAAAAATGACGAAAAGAGTTTGCCAATTGGGGCGGAAGTGATTTAAACTACTAATGCTTATCTTTTGCAAACAGGGTTCGTTAGCAAAAACGAAAAAAAATAGAACCATTATAAATAAGTTATCTATGAATAACAATAGACCTTTGACCCTGATGAATTATATTTTAATAGTTTTAGCATTTATTTCTTTATCATGCCAAAATGTAAAGCAAAAGAATGTAATTAAAAAACCTACTATTTGTATTTTGGGAGGAACTCCATCTAGTACAGCGATTTTGAACCTAGTTCCTGATTCAACTAAAAATTCATATAATTTGATTTCATTTAACAGACCAGGATTTGGTGGAACTAAAAACTCCAAATTGAACAAGGAATTACTATTTCAAATTGCAAGAAATGCGGGATTAAAAGAAAATGATTTTGGAGTTATTGGAGTTAGTGGAGGAGCACCATTTGCTATCTTGTTAGCAGAGGAATTTAAACTAGAACATTGTGGAATCATTAGGGGAATGGTTTCAAATGAGGCTTATTTTAGGTATGCCGATTCTACCTTTACTAAAGAAGTGATGGAGACTGCACAAAAATCCTATAAGGAATTCGAGGTAGCAGCATTGAGTTTTCCCAATTTAGATGACATTGTTCTTCAAGCTGGAGCCAGCACGAAAGAAATAGCGATAAGAGCATGTTATAATGAATTAAACTATATTTTATCCGAAAGTCTATCGTCATCTCTGAAAGATAAATTAATCCCAATAGATTGGTGGCATGGAAAACAAGATAGAAATGTTGCAATAAAAAGTGTGGAGTGGTTTCTTCGCGATTATAAGAATGCAAAATTAAACATTATACCAGGTGTAGACCATGGTGTGGATTCAAAAATCTACTTAGAGAAGATAGTGAATGATTGGAAAAAGCAAAACAAACAACTGAATTAGTTGTAAATTCAAAGGTTCAAATAGTTGGGTTTTATAAAGTGAACTCAGACAAACATTCCATGATTTGGTCACAATCAGTTGACCAAGCACTTTGTTTTGGTTGGTTAGACGGGGTAAGAAAATCTATTTCTAAGGAAAGATATGGTATTAGTATTACGCCTAGAAAAAATACAAGCATTTGGAGTTCCGTAAATATCAAGAAATTGGAAGAACTTATAAGGCGGTGCTTATGACATCGGAAGGGTACAAAGCATTCAAATTACGAATCGAAAAGGAATCAAAAGTTTATACTTACAAAAAGAAGCTGTAACTCTTGACACTAAATACCAAAGCATATTCAAAAAGAATAAAGTTGCTTGGGACTTTTTGACAAACAAGCACCTTCATATAAAAAAGTGATGATACATTGGATTATGAACAAGAAGCAACTAGACTTACAAGACTTGTCAAAACAATAAATGAAAGCGAACAACAAAACGAATGAAATAAGAGAAAACAACGAACCGCTAACAATGTATATAAAAAATAGGCGAAACAGTTATAAAATCAAGGCTTTTAGCTCATATCAAAGTTCGTGCTTAACCGAAAGTTTCGTGCTTCGTAATCGCCTACTTTTCATATACTAAACGGTAGCCAATAAAAAGAACGAGACGAGTGAATAAAAGGACTTTAATGTGGATTGCAATGGGATGGATAGTATTGGCAATTCTCAATTACTACTTTGTTCCATATTTCATAGTCGCATTTGAATGGCTAATTCTTTCCTTGGTACTTTTTGCATGGACAATCGGACAAGTATTCAGACTGATTAAAGAAAGAAAGAATTTAACCCGACAAAGAATTGCCTCAGTTTCTGTCATTTTGACTTTGTTCTTATTGACTTTCTTTCGACAACCAGTAAATCAGATAATTGAGAAAGTAGATTGGCAAATATTCTACAATAAAAGAACAGAAGTTGTACAGCAAGGAAAGAATAATGAATTAGAACCGAACGTGAGTTGGAACGGTTGGGTTTGTGAATTACCATACAAATTTCCAGTAATATCAAATGGCGGCAATGAAATTGGAATTTCTAAGAATGACGGCACAAACGAAATAACAGTCACATTTTGGGTTTTTAGGAATTTCTTTAGTGCGCCTTCAACTCATTTTGAGTACACTAATCGACCAGAAGACATAAAGTATTACAATGAAATTATTGAACGAGATCCTGATGAAAATTGGAAAGTTGAAGAAAATTGGTATCGGACATTTCACGAATGAATAAATAAAAAACGGGCTACAACAACACCTATGCGCATTGCCCTGCGGGACACTGCGCATAGCCTTGACGTTGTAGGCAATGCCGCCAAACCCCTACACTGACATGACCAGACAGAATCTTTTAAACTTTTACCAATTTATCGAATTCTAATTATCAATGGTTCGTGACCTTATCAGGCTGCGATTTTGCCATAATCCAGGACTAATCTGATCACATTATCATTTATTTTAATGTTTGCGTCAATTGGATAGATTGATAATATTCTTTTTAATAGATTATGGTTGAATAATTCGGTGGTCAAATCAGAGATCGAATAGGTTAATCGAAGACTTCTTTTCAACCCATTCCGTTGAATACATTTGCCAATTGATGCTGTGGTTAGCGCGGCGTTTACATGAAAATGTATTTTCTTTTTACTTCTTGCTTGACTATTCTGTAGTCCTGTAAATTGTTTTGAATCTCTAAAATTGAATTCCATTTTGAAACCTGGCTCGGTAAGCACACAGGATGGCAAGCCCCGTCATAATGATATCCGTACTGAAGAACATCTTCGTAGTATTTACTTCCCAGTGGTATTCAGGAATTCTACATAGCAGAGTTTTACATTGCGCTTCAGACCAACACTATTAACCCGCGGCATGGATTCGCACGTCATCATCTTCGTATTCTTGGGTTACCCGCCGTTTATCGATTTGTTTCACGTTGATTTTACCAGCATACTGTTTCGGCCGGCCTTTGCTACCTGTTTGCCTTCCATTATATAAATAGCGAAGATTCGCATCCTCTCTCAATCGACCCACAATATTTAAATCCGTCTTCTCACAGATCGGATCTATGAATTTCCTCTTAGTGAAATAGGCATCCACGGCCAATATCGTACTGAGCTTACTTAACTGGGCTGATCTTGAGACAATGATGTTCGCATAGTGATCCACAATACTCTGGCCATCCTCAAGGTGGATTTCCGGGCACTCGGTGTTTGAATCGCTTCCAAATGGTAGGCCGTATTCTGATCTACATCGACCACCGCTATTCCCGCTATTTCCAAGCCCCGCTTATGCTTTCCGGCTGTTCCGCTATAAAAGTAACCGATTCCCGGGTATGCTTACCACTCTTATTCAGATAGGTTGGATCAAAACCAGGATACAATTCGCTCCACAATATTGCTCCACCAATAAAATATTGAAGGTTAAAAAAGTCAAAGTCTCGCTCAAATCCCATTCGATAGGTACTTTCATGGTACTTACCATATCTTGCCAGTTGTAAGAAATTAATCCGGCCTCGTATGCTTAAAAAAGCATAAATGTCTCTACAATAAACCGGCGTCGCCATTCATTAATCCCAGGCATTTTATTTAATATTGTACTTATAAGGCTTACGCCTTGGGTAAATGCGTTTGTAGTTTTCATTTTGTAGTAATCTTGAGACTCTACAATATACGCATTTACCTTTTATATATATGATTTATTCATAATGTGTCCCCATCTAACCCCGCGAACCATTGATTATGAGATATTTAAAAAAATCTATCCTTGTTTCCTTTTTGACAATTTTGACATTTACCAGTTTTAGCCAACCAACAAATAATGGTAGACAAATCAAGGTAGACCAGCAACGTATTGAAAGCAGGATTTTTGAACTTGCAAAATTTGGTAAAGATTCTACAGGAAAAGGATATCGGGTTGCATATACAAAAGGAGACGTAGAAGGAAGATTATGGCTTATTGACTTAATGAAAAAAGCGGGGCTTGATGTAACCATAGATTATGCAGGAAACATCATTGGAAAACGAAATGGTAAAAATCCATCTTTAAAACCAATCGCCTTCGGTTCACACATTGACATGGTACCCGATGGCGGCAACTATGATGGCTGCGTGGGTTCTGTCGGTGCCTTGGAGGTAATTGAAGCTCTAAATGAAAACAAATTTGTAACCAACCATCCTTTGGAGGTTATTATATTTTCAAATGAAGAAGGCTATACTATCGGAAGTAGTATGTGGATTAGACAGTATAGCGCTGAGGCTTTAAAAGCGAAAAGCCAAAGCGGACTTACAATTGCCGATGGGATAAGAGCAATTGGAGGTAATCCTGATAGTTTAAGCCAAGTTGTCAAACGAAAAGGAGACCTGACAGCTTTTATTGAATTGCATATTGAACAAGGAGGAATTTTAGAAATGGAAAATATTCAAATTGGTGTAGTGGAGGGAATAGTAGGTATTGAAAAATGGAATATAACGATTGAAGGTGTTGCAAATCATGCAGGAACTACTCCCATGAATATGAGACATGACGCTTTACTATCAGCAGCTAAACTAATTATTGCAGTAAATGAAGTTATAACAAGTTACGAAGGGAAACAGGTAGGAACGATTGGTAAAATTTCTGCTGAGCCAGGGGCGTACAATGTTGTTCCAGGAAAAGTAGTTTTGGGAATGGAAATAAGAGACCTTTCTATTAAAAAAATAGGACAACTTTTTCATGACATAGAAAACAAAGCAGATAGCATTGCTACAACAATGGGAACCGAAATTTCATTCGTACAACCATCAAAACCTGTTGAACCAGCATTGACTAATAAATCCATTCAGAGTAAAATTGAAAACTCGGCAAAGACACTTGGATTCACTTATAAGTATATGCAAAGCGGTGCAGGACATGATTCACAAGACATGGCATTAATTTGTCCTATTGGAATGATTTTCATTCCCAGTATGGGTGGGATTAGTCATTCACCAAAAGAATTTACGAAGGCAATAGATATGGCTAATGGTACAAATGTATTATTGCAAACAATATTGGCATTAGATAAAGAATAAAAAACAGGCAGACCTAAATTGAGATGGCACATGCCTACAACATTGGGTTTTATGCAAGTTGGGCTTGACATTAAAACATCGGCTATTTACAAATCCCAGCTTCAGTCCGGGCAGGACAAGCAACTATCAACTTTAGTTCTTAAATTCAACTTTATATTTTCAAGCAGCAGCGGTTGTGTGCGGACGGAATTCTAATTCCCAACCTGCATAAGCCCCGCTCGTTGTGTGCCATGCTAAAAAAATGAAAATGGAATTGATACCTATCAAACAAACAATTGAAGAAAATAGTGATTTACTAAATAATGTAGAGATTAAGGACAATGTTCAACAGACTATTGACTTCTACAAAAAAGTAGGATTTAAACATCCTTGGATTGGTTACTGTGTACAAAAAGATAGTGTGATTTTAGGCATGGCTGGGTTTAAAGGACAACCTGCTGATGGAAAAGTTGAAATATCATACGGAACAAACGAACAATTTAGACAAAAAGGAATTGGTACCGAGATTTGCAAAATGCTAGGGAGGCTATCAAAAAGAACAAACCCGACAGTAGTAATTACAGCCAGAACACTACCTGAACGAAGCCACTCGACAAAAATCCTTGAAAACAATGACTTCGAATTACTGGGGACTGTTTTTGACGAAGAAGACGGAGAAGTGTGGGAATGGAAATATAAAAGTGCACAGGCACACAACATCGGCTAAGAAAGAATGCCGGCAGACGAGATAAAATGAACATTAATTGACCCCTACTCAATAATAAATTTGTAACCCCTGCCGGGTACGTTAATGAATTTAATGGAGCTATCGTCGGTTAATTTCTTACGTAATTTAGATACCAATACATCGACATTTCTGCTGATGACCACCAGGCCTTTATCTTCCCAAATCTCTTTCATCAGTTTTTCCCTTTCTACGATCTGATTTATATTCTCTGTAAATATTTTCAATGCTTTTGTTTCTTTTTCCGAAAGCGGAATAGTGTTATTCTCCATTTTAAGCACATTATTATCTGCATAGAACTGAAACCTTCCTAATTGTATGTAATCAGTATTATCGACGACTGATTCGTTTTCTTCTTTTTTACGAAACTTATTTTTTACATAAAATCCAACTAAACTCAGCGGAATAATCAATAGCAACAACCAAAGGAAATTAAACTTATTCGTCTTCAAAAAGTCAATCTCAATAATATAACAACCAACCTCCAACTTACGACCCCTGCAAGGTGTTAAATCGCCTGTTTGGTCATTTATTTCAAACGCAAAGACAGCTTCCTTTTGTGCACAATTATTAAAACTCACTATATAATCCGTTGCCAGGGCGTTTTTTTGAAATGTTCGTTGAACTAAATTGATGAGTGTATCTGAAATAAACGCAAAATCATTCTGAAAGGAGATTTGATATGTATTTTCCTTTAATTTCTTAACCGGCAGCACCCTGGAGGAAGAATCTTTAGCGGTAAGCAACAACTGATGTCCTAAATCACGCAATACCACTTCTATATGCTTTTCAGGGGTCTCATTCTTTTTACTGATAAATGCAACAGTAACAATCAGAATAACAATTATCATGATTGAAGATCCAAATAACGGAAATGGCTTCATGTGTGCAAAATAATTCAATTAGCCCTGGGTTTTCGGCGGTTTTACAAACGTTTTACACATCTTTTACATCTTTTTACTGCTAAAGATCTTCCCGGTAGTTGACGCCGGATATCTTTACTTTATTGTTTCACCAAATCATTAATAGCCATGAATTTCTATATCCTTCCTTTTGCTCCTTTTCGCGGTTGCGCCATCTTCTCATCTTCCGGATTGTCAGCCAGACCCAAAAAGAGAGATGGCCGGCCCTGCAAAGACATGGTACTGATATAATTAGGTGGCGCAAACTAAAAAAAATAGAAAGATGAGAAAAATCATTTTATCAATCCTACTATTCCATTGGCTTACAGCAGCCACTGCACAGCAGCAATATTCTAAAGCTATCAACGAAAAGATCGCCCGGGTGGAAACCACGCTCTCGGGAGGAATTGTTATCGACGGTAAACTGTATACCCTTGCTGAAAGGATGAAGCATTACAACGTGGCGGGATTAAGTGTCGCTGTTATCGACAAATACCGGATTGTGTGGGCCAAAGGGTATGGTTATGCCGACAAAAAACAAAACAGGAAAGTAACTGCCAATACCATGTTTGAACCCGGATCGATCAGTAAGTCACTAAACGCCGTTGGTATCTTACAGCTGGCGCAGCACGGAAAGCTGGATCTCTACCAGGACATCAACCAATACCTGGTAAACTGGAAATTCCCCTATGACACCGTGTCCCCTGACAAGAAAATTACAACCGCCCAGTTGCTCAGCCACACTGCAGGCCTGACGGTGCATGGTTTCCCCGGTTACCAACGGGATAGTACCATTGCAGGGGTCACCGATATTTTAGACGGCCGGGCTCCTTCAAATACAGAAGCCGTACGATCATTCACTGAACCGGGTAAAGAAGCCCGTTATTCCGGAGGGGGCATCCTTATAACGCAGCAAATGCTTACCGACCTTACGCAGCAACGATATGAGCAATACATGTATGAGCATGTGCTCCGGCCACTGGGAATGACCAACAGTTCTTACAATCAGCCTCCAGCAGTTAGTCAAAGGAAAAATCTCGCAACAGGATATAAAAGCAACGGCAATGAAGTGCCAGGAAAGTATTTTGTATACCCGGAACAAGCAGCGGCCGGATTATGGACTACACCGACAGATATAGGCAAATACATAATCGAAATGCAGCAGGCTTACCAGGGAAAATCATCAAAGGTGATCAACCAGGAAATGGTGAAACTGCATACAACGCCTGTGAAAAATGATATCGCCATGGGCACATACATCCAGAACAGGAATGGCGAGAAATACTTCGTCCATACTGCCAGTAACGAAGGGTTTAGTGGTTTATTCATTGGTGGATTGACAAATGGAAAAGGAGCAGCGATATTTGTAAATTCGGACGACGCCTCCATTGCATTCGAACTGGTCAACAGCATAGCATTAGAATACAATTGGAACGGTTTCAGTAAACCTGAACAAATCACCACCGTGCCGGTCAACGACACCCTCACCTCGAAATACATCGGAGAATATATAATAAACGGATATTATTCAGAAATAAGAAAAGAAAAAGACGGGCTTTACTTCTGGACCGATGGCATCAACAGCAAATTGTATTTTACGTCCTCAAACGATTTTCGCAACATCGAATTAGGGGGCACAAAGACTTTTACTTTCGATAACGCCGGGACCGTAACCGGTTATTCGAATACGCTTAATGGCCGGCTGCTTGGAACTGGACAAAAGATAACCACTTTAGATACACTGAAACCGAGAACCGGGCAATCGGGTCCTTTTGGTCGTCATTTTCTAGAGACTAAATATTACGACAAAGCGATTGGCTTTTTATCGAAGGGTTTGGAGATCGAACCTTCAGACTCGTCGCTGGTAAAAAACTCAGCTCACTCCTATCTCTTTAAGGGTGATTTCACCAAGGCGATTGAGCTATACCGACAATATTTAAAGTCGGGGTATACTGAGAACGAATTAAGCAAAAGTTTGAAAAATGATTTTGAATATTTCCGCAATGCAGGGTTTGACCAATCAGTGATAAAAAAGGCAAGCGAGATACTTTCACTATAGGATCAATAATTAAAAAGAAATTATGAAATATGCACACGTATATGCTTTGTTCCTGGTGTTTGTTTTTCACACCGCCTGTGGACAAAATCAAACAAGCGTTCCAAAGCAAAATAACAGGATCCATAGATTAGGATTATCCGAGTCTCAACTTAAAGAGGCGGCCGCCTCGAAGGTACCTATGAGTATGGTTCGGAATGTAAGGCAAGCAAAAAACGGGGACATTTTAATTGCTTCTTATGTAGGTGTTTATCGATACGATGGAACCTCTTTTACCAATATGACGAGTACAATAGAGTGGCCGACCTTCTGGGATGTGTTGGAAGATAGAAAAGGAAACCTTTGGTTGGCTTCCCAAGATTCAGGTGTTTACTTCCAGCCTGCCGGGCAGACAGGCTTTAAGCATTTTAAAGCAAAGGATGGAACTGGCATTAGTTCAGCGCTTCATATTTATGAAGATAAAGCCGGTAATATTTGGTTCGGAGCAAGCCGTTACGATGGCAAATCTTTTCGAAAATTTACCACAAAAGATGGTTTTCCCAGTAACAGTATTCGTTTACTCCTTGAAGACAAAACCGGCAAGCTTTGGTTCGGTGCACAAGGAGAAAGTATGTTCGTTTATGATGCCCGCCTGAATGACGAAGTCGGGCAGGGAAAAACATTTACCGTATTAAAAAACAAAGATGGCAAAGCGTTTAACAACGTTTGGTCAATAATCGAAGATAAAAAAGGAAACATTTGGTTCGGTGACGTTGATGGTCTTTGGCGATATGACGGCAGAATCTTTACTAAGGTATCGCAGAGGGGGGCTTATGCTATCATCGAAGATAAAAAAGGAAACATCTGGACTGCTGGTGACTTAAATCCTCCTAATGGGTCATTCTGGGCACTATCCCGTTTTGATGCAAAGTCCTTGTACGATAAAAAACCCATTGTAACCGAAATTATGTCAGGACAACCAGGTCTTTTGGGACTTTTGGAAGCTAAGGATGGAAGTATTTGGTTCGGATCTTATAGAGGAGTATATCGTTATGATGCCCGCCTGCCGGACGGGCAGGGAAAGACCATAACGGACTTTAAAAGTTCAGCCGCTCAAAAATAATATGTATTGCTGATTTGAAAATAATTTGTCAATAATTATTAATCGACAACAGGGAAAATCAGATCATGTTATTCCATTCCGATACAAAATCTTTAGTTTTTTGAAATTTTTAAGTAATTAAAAGAAATTATGAAATACGCACACGTATATGCTTTGTTCCTGGTGTTTGTTTTTCACACCGCCTGTGGACAAAACAAAACAAACGCGGTAAGGTTGAAATACACAACCGGAGTTCGTTCAATTTTAGAAGATAGTAAAGGAAATATTTGGTTTGGTAGTTACAACGAAGGAGTGTGTTTGCTTCATAATGGGGAGCTCCAATATTTTACAACAGAAAACGGATTAAGTGACAACCAGGTCAGGAGTATTTATGAAGATAAAAATGGCATAATCTGGTTTGAATGTGGCAGAGGATTGAGTATTTATGATGGCAAGAAAATAGTCACTTACCAGGAAAGAAATTATGATTCAATAAACGAATGGAAATTAACTGATAATGACCTTTGGTTTAAAGGCGATGAAAGCTCAGGCTACAACAAACTTGAAGGGAATCCAGGGGTGTATCAATATGACGGAAAAAAACTTTCATATCGTACACTCCCAGTTAAAACAAAATCAGGGCAAGAGAATCACTATTCAATTTCAACCCCTTTTGTGAAAAGTAAAAATGGAGCGGTTTGGTTTGGAACTTATGGTGCATTGATTGGGTATAATGGTTCAGATTTTAATGTAATAAACGATGCCTCCTTGGGATTAAATGATGAAACAGGACATCTGCATATCCGCAGTTTAATGGAAGACAGTAAAGGGAATCTTTGGATTGGTAATAATGGAATTGGTGTTTTGAAATATGATGGAAAAGAAACAATCAATTTCACAGCACAACAAAAATTAAAAAAGGAGGACACCAAAGGCAATTCTCTTGAAAGAGTATTTTCCGTTGGGGAGGATGGTTCAGGAAATATTTGGTTTGGAACTGTTGAATTTGGTGTATGGAGATATGATGGTAATTCCATGAAAAATTTTACAAAAGAAGATGGACTTGAGAGTAAACACATTTGGACTATATATAAAAGCAAACAAGGAGAGTTATGGGTTGCAGGAAAAGATCCAAGTGGTGTATATCGATTCAATGGCAATTCTTTTGAAAGAAAATATTAAATAGAACACGAGCGCGCAACACAGTATATAAGCTATGGCTTGGTCTTTGCTTCTCCGGAGAATCCGCGAGGATTTTCCAGAAGAGTTTTGTACTTTTAATGGTTCGTGCCAAGAGATACGCCACAGCTCATATACAAGAACGTTATAGAGAATTACTAATAAATTAAAAAAAATATGAGATATTTTATTTTAAGCCTATTTCTTTTTCTATATTTTTCTGCACAAGCTCAATGGAAAAATCGATATCCAAAAGTTGACGGTTTTGGTCATCATGTTTATTTAGAAGGGTATGAATTACCTGTTTTAAATTCAGGGCCAACAGATCCTGCACCATCTCCGTCAAATAATGAGGTTGTTTTTTCAGCCAAAGGCTGGTTATGGGTTTTGAATGTCAAAACATCAGAAGCCAAAAGGATTACGTTTTCTCCTGACATGGATTCTAGACCCAATTGGTCTCCCGATGGAAGTGAAATAGTTTTTGTTCGTGATAATAGTCTTAATACACAGATAGTCCTTTTAGATTTAGATTCTAATCAGGAAACCATTCTAGTCAATTCAGATGCCTTAGATCTAGATCCAATCTTTTCAGAGGACAGTAAATTTATCTATTATTCTTCGGCAAAAAATGGATCATTCGACCTATGGAAATTAGACCTTTCTACTCGAGAAAATAGCATTTTGACAAAAGAAGGCAGCCTAGAGCGACTTCCAGTGCCTACTAGACAAGGGGCCCATATTGTTTATCTTCATAAATATGATTTTTCTTATGATGCTATAAAATTGTTGGATATAGAAAAAGGTACTTCATCTTTTTTAATAGAGGAAAACTTCGTGTCTCAGGCCGCTTTTACATTGTCGCCAGACGACAAGACATTGGCCTATACTTGGGCTAATGGAGACGATTACGAGCTTCACTTGCTTAACATCTTTATCCCCAAAAGCAAAATGTTACTTACCAAAAGCAATGGACTCCCTTTATCTCCTAAATTCAGCTATGATGGGGATTGGGTTTATTTTACTGAAAATAATAAAAATGAGACTTCAGAATTGAAAAGGATATCAGTCTATGGAGGTTCACCTGAATTATTAAGGGTTAATAAATGGGATTGGGGAAAAGCAACTGGAAAACTAAAAATCACAAGTCTTGTTGATGGAAAAACCGAAGCTGTAAGAATGAGTGTTATCGATGAAAATGGACATCCCATAATTCCTGAATCTGGTATTATACACTCTGAAGGACAAAATGGAATTGTTTTTTTCTATTCTCCTGGAGAAGTGGAAATAGAAGCGCCGCTTGGGAATATAACAATTACTGCTGTACATGGCTTTTCTACTATTAAAAAAGTTCAAGAAAGTAAAATAGAATCTGGTTCCGCGGAAACTGAAATCAAACTGAACAGAATTTGGAATGCAAAACAAAATGGGTGGTATTCATCCGATAATCATTTTCATCTAAATTATGGTGGCACAAATAGATTAGACCCAGAAGATATTCGTATAGACCTTAAGGCAGAAGAAGTAGATATTGCTTTTCCTTTGGTAGCAAATCTTGGAAATCGGTTTCTTGAACAAGGCCTTTTAGATTGGAAAAATAGTGGGTTGCCCATCATATCTTTTGGTCAGGAAGTACGTTCGCATTTCTTAGGACATGTAAATTTAATCGGAATTAAGGAGTTATACTGGCCTTGGGTTTGGGGACCTTCTTATGATATTTATAAGGCAGACGATAGGCTTAACGCTGAACCACTTCGGTTTGTCCGTGAAAAAGGTGGATTAGGCGGATATGTTCATCCTGTTTCTGTAAGAGATCCATTTGAAGAAGGTAATGCCCGAGACGTCCCTATTTCATTAACTGCAGATATTGTTTTGGGAGAGGTAGATATTTTGGAAGTAGGCTGTCTTTGGACAGACGAAATTGGTACCGCAGCCTTATGGCATGAGTTTCTTAATCTGGGTATTCCTGTTGCTTTATCTGCAGGCAGTGATGTAATGAATAACCTTTATAGAACTATGGCAATTGGCGCAACTAGAGTATACGTAAAGCCCGACGGAGAGTTTTCTCTAGCAAGTTACTTAGATGCACTTAAAAATGGGAAAAGTTTCGTCAGCAATGCTCCCCAGATTTTATTTTCAGTTGACGATAAGGAAGTGGGTGATGTAATTAACTCGAATAAAAATAAAGCCAAATGGAAACTAGAAGTTCACTCTCCAGTTCGTTATGATACCGTAGAAATTTTTGTGAATGGTGAAGTGGTTTGGAGTACAAAAAGTAAGAAAGGAACAAGCGAAACCTATACTGGCACTATCAAAGTACCTGAAGGTGGATGGATTACGGCCAGGGTTTCCGGCACCAAGTCGGAATGGCCAATGATGGATAGTTTTATATTCGCAGAGAGCTCTCCCTTATGGTTCAAAAAAATAGGGAGTACTATGTCCAATAGTAAAATTAGTGCAGCCAATAAGCTACTCAAGATATTAGATACATCTGAAGAAAGATTAAAGCAAGGTTATGGAGAAAACCAAATCCCTAATCTAGAGGACCATTTTTCTAAGGCAAGGGAAAAATTAGTTGGAATTAGAGGTGAAGGTAAGTACTAAATTAATCTAAAGTACCGCATAACAATGGATGTAATTAATTGCTTGTTCTGGACTACTATGAAAATTCTTGTGGGATATTCCCCTTGGTGCGTACTTGCAAAATTTCGTTCTAACCCACGCAACTACTCATAGCCGAGACTGTTACATGCAATAGCCTACGGATAACATGCGGTCATGACGGCGGCGGGGCTATCGCCACAGCCGCCTGTCTACCGCTGAACCTTAGCAAAAATTATAAAACCTTTAATATGAGAGAATTTCAAAGTGGAAAGAGAATCATCGTTAGAACGTTAATTTTAATACTAATTACTATTCATTTTACTTCTTGTGATGGGCAAGTGAGTGAAAAGTCTACAAATAGAGGGGTGGAAGGAGAAGTGACCACGGAACCCTTAATCTTAAAGAAAAATACATTCTTTACGCAAATACACAATAATTTGAATGGAATGGTAAGGGAGTTTGTCAGAACTATGTATCAAGACAAAAAAGGAAACTATTGGTTTGGAACAAATGGCAATGGCATTATTCGTTACGATGGTCAAACACTGGAAAAAATCACAATTGAAGCAAGCCATCAATGGGTGTCGGTTAGAGAAATTGTAGAAGATGAAGCTGGGAATGTATGGTTTGGAACTTCTGATGGACTCGTAAAATATGATGGCGAAAAATTTACAAAATTCTCAGAAAAGGAAGGTCTGCAAGATGAGGAAATTTGGGGTTTAACTGTAGATGTAAACGGACTAATTTGGGTTGGAACGATTGGAGGCGTTAGTCATTTTGACGGAGAAAGGTTTACACCTTTTTCGTTACCTGATCTAATGGTCGAAAATCCCCAGCATATGCTATCTGACAAATTGGTAAAAGAATTTTTACAGGACAAAAATGGTACGATGTGGCTTTTGACTGATGGGAATGGGATTTTCAAATACGTAGATGGTGAATTTACTCATTTGACCAGTAAGAATGGGCTTACCGACAACAATACTGCAGATATACTGGAGGACAAGCAAGGAAATATTTGGATTGGTACTTTTTATGGGGGTGTAAGTAAATTTGATGGAAACTCATTTACCAATTTCACAAAAGAAGGAATTATTGATGGCATTGAAACCTATAATTTTTGTGAAGACAGTCAAGGAAATATTTGGTTTTCGGCTGAAAATTATGGTGTGTATCGCTACGATGGAATAGAATTTACCCAATTCACCAAAGAAGACGGATTAGCTAATGACGGAGTCCAAAGCATTTTTGAAGATAAAAAGGGACATCTCTGGTTTGGTACTTGGGAAGGTATAAGCCTTTATGATGGACAAAAAATTATGAATGCTAATGAAAAAGAACCTTGGACAAAATAAAGAAACTGTTGATAATAGCACCTATACGCACAGCTGTTTCGTGCTTCGTAACACAGGAAACTACTAAGTTTGAAGTTCAGGATAACAGACTGATTCTCAACAAAGTCAGGAACGGCTAGAACGGATTAATAATGTTGTGGTAGAATTAATATTTTGTAAAATCAGCGCGAGATGAGTAGTTCAACATCCGCGTAAAGTTAGGAAAATCAACCTATGTCGTATTCAATCGTTTGGGACTGCTGATTTTGAATAATACCTCTCCACTTGTCACCTTTTCGAATTTTAAGTTTCTTTCCTCGCAAAATGAATGCATATTTACAGCAAAGAAGGCACACCTCTTCTGGGAGATAATGTACTCTTCAGGGTTTAAAGGCTCAAAATAAATCATGAAAGCACCTAATATTAGTAAGTATACGCCATTTCAACCAATATCCTTAAGGGATCGGGAATGGCCCAATCGCAAAATAGAGCATGCTCCTATATGGTGTAGTGTGGACTTGAGGGATGGTAACCAGGCGCTTCCGGTGCCAATGGGTATTGATCAAAAAGTAAGACTATTTAAGCAGTTAGTGGCCATCGGATTTAAGCAAATTGAAGTTGGCTTTCCCTCGGCTTCCGAGACCGAATTTAATTTTTTAAGGAAATTAGTTGAGGAAAATCTCATTCCTGAAGATGTCGCCATTCAAGTACTTGTTCAGGCTCGAGAACCACTTATTCGTCGTACCTTCGAATCCCTGAATGGTGTGAAAAATGCAATTGTACATCTGTATAATTCTACTTCGAAACTGCAGCGTAAGGTCACTTTTGGCAACGCAAGCAAAGATGAAATTAAGGCTATAGCTGTTAATGGCACCCTTTTGATAAAATCACTTTTAGTAGAAGTTCCAGACACGAATATTACACTAGAATATTCACCTGAAAGTTTTTCTGATACAGAAGAAGATTATGCCATCGAAGTCTGCGAAGCCGTCATGGATAGTTGGCAACCGTCACCGGAACACAAGATAATACTCAATCTTCCATCTACCGTAGAGTGGAACATGCCCAATACTTATGCAGATCAAATAGAATGGTTTTGCCGTACAATTAAGAATAGAGAATCAATAATAGTCAGCTTGCACACCCACAATGACAGAGGTACTGGGATTGCGGCAACGGAATTAGGCTTGTTGGCAGGCGCTGATCGCGTGGAAGGTACCTTATTTGGAAATGGGGAACGTACTGGTAATTTGGATATTGTCACCTTGGCACTCAATATGAATAGCCACGGCATTCAAACGAACCTGGACTTCTCTGATGTCGATGCGACACGGAAGATTTATGAGAAAAATACCGGTATGACGGTACACAAACGACATCCGTATGCAGGGGAATTGGTCTTTACGGCCTTTAGTGGCAGTCACCAGGATGCAATCAAGAAAGGGATGGATCTGAGAGGTGACGATGAGACTAATTGGGCTGTCCCATATCTAACCATCGATCCTATTGATATAGGTCGTAGTTATGAAGCGATTATTAGAATCAATAGTCAAAGCGGTAAAGGTGGTGTTGCGTATATCTTAAAGAGGGAATTTGATTATGACTTGCCGAAGAAAATGCATCCTGAAGTCGGCTTACATATTAATGGACTAGCAGATAAATATGGCAGAGAGTTGACGTTCAAAGAAATTCAGGACGAATTTAAAAAGGAATTTGTGAACCGTAAAGACATCATTGATTTAAAGAAATTTGAATTTACGGAATTGAATGAAACAGAAGTTGAAGGGGTTGTAACACTCACTCACCTGGGAAAGGAAATGGAATTGGAAGTGAAGGGTAACGGACCCATTAATGCGGTGGTCTATGCCTTGAAACAACAAGGATGGAAGGACTTTAATGTAGAACAATATCGTTCGCATTCCGTAGGACATAGTTCCGCTTCGGTCTCTGTTTCGTACATCCAACTCTCATTAAAGTCTGATCCAGCGATAAGATTTTGGGGTTGTGGTGAGCATACGAGCATTCGCAGATCGGGAGTGAATGCTTTGATTTCTGCGTATAACAGAACTCAGATTATGATAAAGAAGTAGGAAGATGGGATCTCATGTATTTTGGATAGCACAAAGTTCGGCCGGCACAGGGTGCGGTATTATGACCAAAGAAATATAAGAAATACTTTGGATCAAGCCAAAAGTACAAGAAGTATTGTCTTTGACACATGTGACATTATAGTACTTAAGTAGTGATAGTCTCGAAACTTCTCAACCCAATTACTCTGATGAATGTATATATAAATTTTATCCTTCTAATCGTGATTTCAGTGAGCCAATTCGCTTGTAGCTCCAAACAAGCTCCTAAAGACACAACAATCGAAGCGGACGCTCCGGTTTGTTTTTTAGTAAGGCATGCTGAGAAGGCCGATCTTTCTGCAGACGCTGAACTATCTGAAGCCGGAAAAGAAAGGACTTTGGAGCTGGCAAAATTTTTAAGAAGCGCAAATATAGAGTATGTCCATAGTTCCGATTTTATCCGAACACGAGAAACCGCTGCACCCACTGCCAATGAATTTGGATTGACAACTGAAATATATGATCCAGACGACCTTGAAGAATTGGCGCATAAGATAAGGGCCAAGGGTGGTAATCATTTGATTGTAGGTCACAGTAATACAACACCAGAAATGGTTAAATTACTAGGCGGCGACCCTGGGTCGCAGATAAATGAAGCGGGAGAATTCGACCGGTTATATATAGTCTATGTTCCTGCCAATAGTACGGGGAAATCGATATTGATGAGATATGGAACTCCCTATATTCTAAGCAGTGACAATTAGAACAAATGAAACTAAAATTATTACAGGCTGAACTCCAAAGATGGTGTGCCTTTTTGAACTCTCCATGCATTCTGCTAAAGTGGGGCTTATTAATAATCAAGAATTTTGCAGGGTTACACCAAAACTAAAACCCTAGAAAATCATTCCATCACAAGAAATCCGATGTTTTGGATTGGCTCGCATCAAAAAAGCATTGTGCTTAATTTAAAAGAACCGAAATGACAGTAACTTATGACAAGTACTATCAAACTGAAAACTTATTCGGAGAACCATACCCTGAATTAATCGAGTTTTTGGCTGAATATCCTCTAAAGGGAAAAGTACTTGACTTAGGCTGCGGACAAGGTAGGGATGCTATTGCACTAGCTCGACTTGGTTATTCTGTGATGGGAATTGATAATTCAAAAGTTGGAATTGACCAAATGAACCAAATTTCTAAAGCTAAGGACTTGAATTTGGTTGGACGAGTTGGGGACATTTACTCGTTTGACAATTTTGAAGAATTTGACATTATCCTGCTCGACAGTATGTTTCATTTTGCTAAAAAAGAAAGGGAAAAGGAAATAGGACTAGTCAAGCGAATCCTCTCGAAAATCAAAAATGGATGTTTAGTAGTAGTTTGTATCCAGGACACGGGAAACAAAGTTCAAATTCTAAATCAAGCCATTGACTTTGAGAAACCACTGAACCGTCTGGCTGACAAGAAATTCCAGTACACATTTGAAGACGAAGAAAGCGGACATAGATCAGATACTGATTATAGGATGATAGTAATAGAAAAAAAACACTAAGCACAATAATGTGTAACGGACAAGCCACTTATTCGTGATCTTCGGTCAGACAACCTCGAACAAAGGCTATGACGAAATTCGGAAAATCTTCGGTGTTTCGCGCCAGATTCCCGGACTTCACATATCGCCTAACACGTTATACACCAGGCAGAGTCTCAATGAAGCCAGGAGCGATGAGTACGGTTGAATCATGTTATAGTGGAAATCTATTTTCATTAAATCAGCGAGAGATGAGTATTTCAACGGTCTCCCCGCATGCTTGTCAACCAGCCTTTAACATGTTAGTTAAAGATTTTGGATTAATTTAACCATGTACTTTGGGTCAAGCCAAAAGAACAAACAAATAAAATCAAATTTTTTCTGTGGTTTTGACATATTAGGGAAATATGTCATACACAATCACCTTTTTGAGTGACCGCGCAATGGTCGGAGTTTGATACTTTCGATAAAATTTATAGAATGACGATTAGAATATGCACTATTATCTTTCTGGTAAGCCTCGGTGTTTCAGCGCAAGGTTCGATTGTGACCTGGGTCGTAGGAATTGACGGGTCGTGGGAGGTTCCTGGCAACTGGGTTGGGGGCGCCATTCCCACTGCTAACGATAGTGTTGTGATTGCGGGGGGCAGGTAGTGTTGTGAAAGTCTCGTCGGCAGCTGCCGCACTCCATGTTACTCTGACCTTTCCTGCTCGGATGGGGATTATTTCTGGTGCGGTATTATTGATTAAAGATTCTCCGGGAAACGCGATGTATCTTACTGGGGAAATGCTAATTCAGAACGGAGGTGCCGTAACCATAAACAACGCTTTGCAGGATGCTATTTTGGCGTATCACTCAATGACAAACAATGGAACTATCTCAATCACGAAATGCTCTAACGGAATTGAATTCTTGGGTTCTTCCGACACCCTGTTTAATCATGGGGAAATAGATATTTCGGACGTTACTTTTAGTGCCTTGCTAATGAGTAGCGGAGCCAATCTTGTCAATACAAGAGTCATTACACTCAATACCTGTTTTGACGGATTGGTACTCGTCACTAGTTCGACTGCATACTTCTCCGGCACCTCGCAGGTTACAATCGAAAATTCATCTGACGAGGGGATTAGTGCAAGACACAATGTTGAGGTGCTCAACGAGGGTGTGATCACAATTGATAATTTTGGAGCTCATGGTCTCAGATCGTACGGATCCTTCGTAAATGATGGTCAGATTGACATTACGCGGGACGTCAGTGGAGGTACGGGCATCAAAATTGATTCTTTCAGTTGTTGCTCAGGATCGGTATATCTTGGTTCGATAACCAACACGGGTGCCGGAATTATTCAGATAGATCACGCTGAGACTGGCCTTCTTTGCGAACCATCTACCACACTATTGAATGAAGGATCGATTGACATCACGGATTGCTCCGGCACCGGCTTTCATATGGAACCAAGAAGCGATGCGGCCTTGGCAGATGGATCTGTCATGATGCTCAGCGAGATGTATGACCCAGTGATCATAGACAAGGAAGCGACACTCGATGTTCAAGTCGGGGCGGAGTTGATTGCCGACTTGTAAAGTTGCCTTATTTCAAGGTGTTAAGAATTCTCAAAGAGAAATTCGATATGGCTAATTGCATATCAATTGCAAGAAGAGAACCTGTTCCTCATATACCGTTTTTGATGAACAGTTGACAAAGGAGCAAAAGAGCGATTATGATGATAAATATACTTATATTTATTACAAGGACAAGGAGAACATGGTGTTGGAATATGGTGGCGGTGCAATTGGGCCTCAATGCTTTCCAGGTATAGATAGTTAATTAAAATAGGCAGGAGCTAAAAGGTTGCAACCACGATCAACTCGCCCTATCGATGCGAGACGATAAGTGCAGCCCACCCGCGAGGCGTCAGCATAGAAATAGCTACATCATGCAAACCATAATCTCTTACTGGCCGAAAGCCATAATAAACGAAGAGCATTAAATAATTCAAGAAATAGAACATAATAATAGTTTATGTGGGACGCAAATACGCTATGGTTTGAAATTGCAATAGTCAGTATCGTAATTCTGCTTGGACACATTTTTTTAGGGCACTTTGAGGAAAGAAGCCCGAAATGGAGAAAACTACTAAAGTATCTTGTGACAGTCATAATTGTAATCTTAATATCAATATTTTTCGGTAGGATTCTTGCGTTAGTAATTCTGGGATTATTATTTATCCCAGTCATTTATATCCATGCTGTGTTGCTACCGAGAAAAGGAATAAATGGCTGGACAGGTGAACCTAAATCAAAATACTATGATTTCAGGGGATGGAACAAAAATATTTTCGGCACCGATAATGACACAGATTAAATATAGAGAATATCAAAATGCCAACTTCTACCATGCGTTTGGTATAAAAGCGTGTGCAGTGCTTAAATGAACTTTGTGCTTTGCATCAAGTTCATTACTGGCAGACAATTTAGTGCTTCGAAATCCCTACTTCGCCATGCGCCAAAACGTTATACACAACCATGAATGTAAAATAGTAAAAATGGATTGGCTTTTTGGCGTCAAATACAGAATTTGGGCAATTAACTCTACTGAAAAAGTACAATTGTTCCTATGTAGGAATGATTGAACCAATTCGAAAGAATTTAGGAAAACCGATTTTGTCAACTCGACAAAGTACTGTCAATAGTTCAAAAAAAATTTACTATCTGATTTTACCATTGATAAAACAGCAAAACATCTATCAGAACCACAATACAGATTAAGAAACGATAAGTGGTAGTTATGAAAGCAAAACCTGAGTTGAAAATATGATTCCGAAAGTAGATTGGTTCTTTGACAAAGCCATATAATCTGACTTCAAAGTCTAAGTGATGAACAAATTCAGAGCAGAAATTGAATTGATTGGAATTAACCCTTATGTGCTTGTGCCTGAGGAAATATTGAAAGATGTATTTGAACAAGCCGGTAGAGTCAAAGGGCATATCCCAATACGCGGTGTAATTAATCAAAAGCCTTATAAACAGACTTTGCTAAAGTATAAAGGTGCCTGGCGTCTCTATATAAACGCAACAATGCTCCAAAATTCACCCAAACGAATTGGTGAAACTATTGACATTACAATGGAATTTGACTCCGATGATCGAACCATTGAACCACACCCAAAACTTGTGCTTGCACTTAAAGAAAACAAAGAGGCAAAAAAAATATTTGATAACCTTTCACCTTCAAGGCAAAATGAAATCGTACGATATATTTCTCGTTTAAAAGCAGAGGAAAGCATAGCGAGAAATGTGAACAGGGCAATAAATTATTTGATAGGTAATGAGCGATTTATTGGTCGAGACAAGCCATAAAAGTCATGCAAAAAATGTGTGGAAAAGCCAATTTAGCCAAGTATAAAAGATATTTTAACAGAAAACCAGAAAGGTACTTCCGCCAACACCATGTATAATGCACGCTCCACGGGACACCTTCAATACACAGACGTTGCAAGGAGATTGGTTTCTTGAGGTCAATGGCGATGTTGGTCATGATTCAGCCACCTGAAATTGGGGTGATTTCTTCATTATAGCTAAAGCAAGAGCTATTGATTTGCAACCTCAGTTTTAGACTCTGACAACCGACCCTATCTGGCCCAAAACTGGTTTTGAGCGCTTTTAAATACTTAGAGGCTTTTGTTGTCGCCTATCAGTATTCACCTGACCAGACTGCGGGAACAATCATACTGTTTGGTGGGTTTTTTGTTTGGAAATTCGACCAAGGGTAATGTACTTATAATCAAGAAATAGCGCATTTGAACCAATGTGATGATATGAGTGGGTTGGATTTCGACAACGGCGCTACGATGTCCGGAAAGTGCTTATCTTTAGAAAAGAGTGATCAAAAGATCACAGGAAGTGGATGAATGTTCTTATATAACTGAGTTATGCAATATTTAGGAATTAATTGTAAATAAAATAGAACCACGAATGAAGATGCAAATATTGATGGCAATATTTTCTCTGCAAGCAATAGTGGCTGTCCACGCTCAAGAGAAAAATTTTATTGACATGCCTTACATTGAAACTATTGCCTCTGTTGATACTATGGTTAGTCCTGATAGGATCTATTTGAAGATCCTCATAACCGAAAGGGACACAAAGGGTAAAGTCTCGGTCGAGGAACTCGAGAATAAAATGGCAAGTAAACTGAAATTGATCGGCTTTAAGTTGGATGAACAATTGACCTTAGTTGATCTTGGCAGCAATTTTAAGAAGTACTTTCTGAAACAACAGGACGTCTTAAAAAGTAAGGCCTATTCATTACTTGCCTATGATGCATTAAGTGCAGGTCAAGCACTGGTTGGATTGGAGGAAGTTGGGATTTCTAATGTTGATTTGGATAGAACGGAATATTCTAAAATTGAAGATTTAAAATTGGACTTGAGATCTAAGGCAATCAGTAAGGGACGAAGCCAGGCAGAGGCGATGTTGGAACCATTGAATCAAAAATTGGGAAATGCTATTTACATTTCTGATATAAATGATCGAATAATGAACTCACTCCAAAGTCGAGTTGTGGGAATCGAAGTTAGCTCCTCAGATGTGGCTCAAACCAAATATCTGCCGATCGATATTGAGTTTGAAAAGATAAGAATTGAAAGCGAAGTAAGTATAAAATTTAAAATCGAATAAATAGTACGTTGCATAACATGCTGCCATGATGCCAGCCGCCCATTCGGGACGGCCGTCACATGCAGCTTGGGCGTAGTGGTGCATTTGAAAAATGACAGGAAATGAACTAAATGATGGTATCTGCATCGGAAAGACTCACTATTTGCCAACATTTGGATCTCTTAAATAGAATGCAAAGATCGAAATCAATTATGACGACCGACGTTGAATGGGCCCAAGAGATCAAATGGAACTTGTGTCGAGAACTATTATTATTAGTCTGTTGCTTGATCTCGCTGAATCTTCAGTCCCAAAATGATACAATGAACAATAATTGTGTGATTGAAATTGGGACATTCAACATTGAAGTGATGCCCCAATTTGTGGGAGGACGAGAGGCATTATCAAAATATTTATCTGATAGAGAAACGGAATACAAAGATGTAGTGAACAGTGAACTAAGTGGGACAGTGGTAGTAGCATTTTGGGTCAATATTGACGGTACCATTGAAGGTCCTGAAGTAACGAGAAGTGTGGATCCCGAACTGGATAGACTTAGTTTGCAATTAATTACGGCAATGCCAGAGTGGCTTCCCGCAATCCGTCGCGAGCAACCGATAAGGTGCAAATTTGTTTTACCCATCGTATTTAAGAGGGGTAAATTTGAACCGTTCACAAGACCAATTCCATCAAAATATTGGAGTGCCCGGGGTCGTAGAAAACTAAGTAAGATATGTCAAATGGATTTTGGTCTAGGAGAAGAAGTAGTGTGTGAGTGCTGGTACAGTTTTGTAATCTGGAACTACAATAACCGGCGAGTGAGAGATCTCGATTTGACAACACTCTACGAACATCAAGGATGTGGATTATGACAACGAGGCATGACATTGCACGACCACGGCAGCCGGCCTTTCGGCAAGGCCGACCGGGTGTGCCAGAACGTTACGTTTGATACTGTCGGACTTGCACTTGTTACCAATATTAGGTAACTTGCGACAAAAGCAGGCTATGGGTAAGAACACATCAATTTCTCTCGGTCAACGTCACGAAGACTTCATCTATGAACAACTAAAATCTGGTTCCTATAAAAACGCTAGTGAAGTAGTCCGAGCTGGACTAAGATTATTGGAGGAACGAGAGCAAAAAATACAGATGTTGCGCCAGGCATTGGAAGTAGGCATTCAAAGTGGCATAACCACAGACTTTGATCCAGATGAATTCCTCAAAGAATTGCATCAATCCAGAAAGTAGGCATGGCGACATTTAGAATTGCAGAAAAAGCAAAACAAGACCTAAGAAGTATTTGGAATTACACATACGAGACTTGGACAGCAAAACAAGCTGATACATATTTAAAGGAACTGATGAATGAATTTATTACCATTGCCAGAGATCCGCAAAAGGGAAGAAATTACGAAGAATTGGATGCAGGATTTTTCGGGGTCAAAAGAAATAAGCACGTAATATTTTATCGAATCACGGAAACAGGTGAAGTTGAAATTATCCGAGTTCTCCTTGAACTAATGGACATATCAATCAGAATAAAAGAATAGAACTAGAGTACACATAACATGCCATGATGATGTCAACTTGGCTATCGCCACAACCGCCGCATATCGCCAGGACGCTAGGCGAAACAGTTCACTGAAGAATTAAATTGTTTTTAGAAAGAATAGCAATATTTATAAGCTAAATTGAGACTGAGAAGTAACGAATTTAGTCGCCTTTTAGAAGCAAAAATAGCCAAAACAGAAAATGGATATGAAATCTACACAGAGTATGAGTCGAAGCATCGGCTTGTGGTTAATAGTTTACCTAGCGGTTGGACTTACCATCCCATATATTTTGCTGCAGTCACTGACGACCGCACCTGCGAGTTTCCTTTCTCTCGCCTCCCAGATGGCTCTTCAAGTGAGAATGTCTGTTGTGCTTTTATTTATAGGAAGCGCTGTTCCAATTGTGATTACTATCACTGCCCTGGACTTCTTTCGTTTGCGTAACAAATCGCTTTTACTCTGGTTGATAGCTTTGGCGGTGATTAACTTTTCACTACAAGCCATCGAAAATGAACATTGGCTATCCTTTTTGTCAATGAGCCAGGAGTTCTCAAAAGTGAATGCTAATGAAATTGTATTATGGCAAACGATAGGCATAGGGGTGCGCCTGGCATGGAAGTGGGCCCATTATACACACCTACTTATTGCAGTCCTCTGGTTATTTTTATTTTACTTTATTCTATTTCGCTATAAATTGGTTCCACGTTCCATATCAGCATTTGGACTTGTGGCAACCATTCTTCAGATTGTGGGCATCACATTGCCGGCCATGCTGGGTTATTCCATTCCATTTCCAATGGAATTCTTTGGTATGCCTTTAGGCTTTGCCTTTTTGGTTCTTGCAATTTGGTTGATTTTAAGAGGACTCAAAGTAGAAGACAAGCGGTTAACAATGTAATCTTAATGGACTTGACAGATTTCCTTGGGTAGTGTTGAATTGAAGGTTTTGATTTATGGAACAAAGTTACACTGCCTCCGGATCTGAAAAATGAATTTTCATAATTATAAATAAAATATAAAGTATTTCATATAAGTACGAATTTTAGAGTTTTGACCCTATGGTAAATGACCGCATTGCCTTGGTTCTTATATAAACATTTGAGAATGAAAAGTATAATCGCATCAGTAGTCCTGCTTTTGCTTGGATGCTCTTCAAAAGCACAGCAAAAGAAAGCCGACACAAATGGATTCAATATCGAAATCCAAGAAGGCGTATTAATTTCAATTGGAGATATAAACTTTGAGAAATTTGAGATAGGTCTTGAGGACTTAGAAGTATTGGAAGATTTTGGAATAGATCTTGATTCATTGAATATAAATCATTTACTATGTTATGCGATTGATCAATGTGATATCGAACTATTGAACTACCTGATAGATAAAGGAGCAGACGTAGATACCAAATGTGATGGAGATGATGCTATTACTTATCTGGCTTACTGTACTGAAGAGGGTGTTGCAATGACAAAAACTATGATAGAGCATGGTGCGGACAAGAACGGTGCAGATCAAGATAACGGATCTTATCTATCCTATGCCATCTCGTATGATAACCATCAGCTAGTAAAATATCTAGTCGAAATTGGAGTTGACAGAAAACAAAAAGACATTAATCAGAATATGGGATGTTTACCCATTCATGGATGTACGAGTTTGGAAATGCTAAAATCATTGATAACTGAAGGATTCGAAATCAACGCGATTTGTGACAATGGGAGAAACCTACTTCATTTTGCTGCAAAAGATAATTTGATTGAAGTAGCACAATATCTGGTTGAGAATAATTTGGTTGCTCTTGATTTGAAAGACAAGAATGGAGAAACACCTTTAGATTATGCAATGAGATTTGGTAATCCGGAGATAGGGAACATAATAAGAAAGGGGAAATAGGGCGGAGCTAATACTAGGTGATGAGGCAAGTATACTATGATTGGTGGACCGCAGAGGATCAATGAAATCAAGCAAAGATCCAGTGTGACCATAAAACAACTATTTGAAGAATTATCAAAAGAGCGACAAATATTAATTCCCGCTGAAAACTGACCCACCTTTCCCGCTGAAAATTGACCCACCCCCAGTCGTTTAGCTTTACTGAAAATTTTTTAAGTAAAGGCTTTAATTAAGATTGGGGTTAAAAGTCAAGATGATCACTATGGAAGACTGGGTTACCATAAGAAACCTCAATATTAGTAAAGGACAAAGCATACGTGCGATTTCATCGTTGATGGGCATCAGCCGTAATACCGTTCGGGCAGCTCTTCGCCGGACTAATGCACCTGAGTATAAGCGCAAGGAGGTTATCAATGAGGACATTACTCTCTTTGCCGATTTTATCCGGGAAGCTATTTTGGTTAAGAAGCATCGGGGTTCTAGGGTGTTAGAGGATATCCGATCCAAAGGATATGTTGGGTCAAAAAGTGCTTTCTACCGTCATCTGGATGCGGTGCGTCAGTCCTGCGGTGGGAAGAGTTTTAAGCCCTATGAAACTGCACCGGGAGAACAAGTTCAATTTGATTGGAGTCCATATACGGTACTGATAAGAGATGAATTGGTTAAGGTCTTCGTCCACACCTATATTCTTGGATACAGCCGCTATCGCGTCTACTGGCCATCCCTGTCGGATAATCAAGGTGCCGTATTTGAAGCCATAGAGCAGGGCATACATCAGACTGGAGGCTCATGCCAACGACTCCAGACCGATAATGCCCGGTGTTTTGTCACGGTAGCTTCCAAACATGGCTTTAAATGGAATCAGAAATATTTGACACTTTGCGGACACTATGGAATTGAACCGACACGCTCTGTACCCAGACATCCCTGGAGTAAGGGCAAAGTCGAAAATCCTTTTGATTATCTGGAAGATCATTTCATCAAGGATCGATCTTATGATTCTTTTGAACACCTTACTGCCAAGTTAGGTGAATTTCAAGAGGCGGTAAACAATCGGGTGCATGCCACCACCAGGGCTAAACCAGCTGACTTGCTCAAAATCGAAAGACCAAATCTGAGTGATCTTCCAGCTAACAAATTTGTCGGCATAGAGGAAGAACTGCGTCAAGTATCTTCCGATTGCCTCATTTCTTATGATGGCAGCAAGTACAGTGTACCCCATTTTTTTGTGGGCAAGCAAGTATGGGTCCGCATTTCTATGGGGTGTTATATCCACATTTACTCCTCGGCAGGTCGAATGATTGCCCAGCATACTTTGAGTCTACGAAAGGGAAAAGTCATTATCGTCGATGAGCACTATAAAAATCATGACACCGAGCGTGGCAATTGGCAAAGACTTGTTGAATGCTTCAACCAGACATTTCCACTACACCAAGCATTTGCTGATAACCTACGGGTTCAAAAAAGGATTAATCCCCGGTATCACCTTTCCCGGATTCTAGATCTAACTAAGTACTATGAGATTTCATTATTTGGTTCCGCATTTGACATGGCCATTAAAAACAATTGCTACAGCTATCATCTGATCCAAGCCCTGCTGGAAAATGATCTTTCCGGTAAAATCCAACCAACCATCAACAAACCTTCATCACCCCATCTACCGGATTTAACTGATCAGAAGATATCACGTGATCTGATGGACTATAATCAATTATTCAACTAAAAAAATATAGAACATGTATCAAACCGACCGGATTGAAGATCTCTGCGGTACGTTGCGTCTACCTTATCTCAGGGATCACTATCAACAAGAGATTGACCATGCCATTAAGGCCAAATTATCCTTCCATGACTTTTTATTAACCATCCTCAGAGCCCAGGTGGTTCAACGTGTGGATAATTCCATCAATCGTGCATTAATCAGTGCAGGGTTTACGGCCATCAAGCGACTTGAGGAGTTCGACTTTTCTTTTCAACCGCAAATGGACGAAAAGAAAATACGTGAGTTGGCTAGTCTCCAATTCCTGGACAAACACGAAAATATCATTTTCCTGGGTCCTCCTGGCGTGGGTAAAACCCACTTGGCTACTGCCATGGGTGTCAAAGCTTGTCAGGCAAACAAACGAGTTGCTTTCTTTACTGTTCAGCAGATGATCTCCGAATTGGTACTGGCAAGTACCACCGGGTCACTACCCAGATTCCTACAAAAAATCAATCGACTTGATCTGCTCATTATCGATGAACTTGGTTATATGGATCTCAATGCGGTGCAGGCAGGGCTCTTTTTTCAACTCATATCCAAACGGTATGAGCAAGGTTCTGTAATTATTACCACCAATAAAAATCCAGACCAGTGGGGTGAAATCTTTAATGACAGTGTCGTTGCCAGTGCTATCCTAGATCGCTTATTCCATCACTGTCACCCCTTCATCATCACCGGCAAAAGCTATCGGATGAAACACTTTCAACAAACTAAAACTGCCACCTAATGTTAACAGAACTCACGAAGACTTCTATCATCCATTATTATCAGCTATCGGGCAATGATAATCGGAGGGAGTTTCCCTCAGGTGTAAAAGCTCGCAGAGCTTTTACCAAAATGGCAACCAAATACTTAGTTGCCATTTGTACCATCGGTGTAAAGACAACCGTCGGTCGTTTCCCTACTTTAAAAATAGGCAATCTCTATCAATCTGTCTCCTCTAAAATCTCTTAAAATCAATTTCAAAACCAAATATGCGCTCATTTTTTTACCTTAGGTGGGTCAATTTTCGCCGGGAAAAAGGGTCAATTTTCAAAGGGAATTAACAACAAAGTATGAAAAATACAAACAAGCACGATGAACGCATTGCAAAAATGTCTTTTTCATCGGTATATCCACACTATCTGACAAAAGTGGAGAGGAAAGGTCGAACGAAAGAGGAATTGAATCAAGTAATCGAGTGGCTGACAGGTTATAATGAAAATAAGTTGCAGAGACTAATTGAAGAGAAAGTGACTTTTGAACAATTCTTTCAGCAGGCTACATTAAATAGCAATGCTCACCTGATTACGGGTGTAATCTGTGGCTATCGAGTGGAAGAAATAACCAATTCTTTGACACAAGAAGTAAGGTATTTGGACAAGTTGGTGGATGAATTGGCGAAGGGTAAGAAGATGGACAAGATTTTGAGAAAATCGTAGTAGCGCGAGAGAAAGATACTGGTAAAGACGCTAAGTTCAAAATTATTGGCTCTGAGCGGTAGTCTTCTCGGGAGGACGGGAATGTGCTTCGAAAAAACCGCCAAATAGGGGAAATCGTTGCCGGCAAGCAAGTAAGATATGAGCACACAATCCACTGGAATAATTTATAAATGAGATGATATTTCGACATATAGTGAATAGAATTTCTTTGAGACCAAGGATACTATTCTTGATAGATGCTTTTGGAGCAGTGCTATCAGCCTTTGTATTGGGAGTCGTTTTAGTCAGATTCGAAAGCATCATCGGAATTCCTCGATCGACACTTTACTTTCTTGCTGTCTTACCTTCGATTTTTGCTATTTATGATTTTTATTGCTATTTAAGAATTAAAAAGAATATGGTGGTTTTTTTAAAGGGAATTGCTTTTGCAAATCTCCTATATTGTTGTGTTTCAATGGGTTTATTATTTTATCATTGCCAGAAAGTAACTTATTTGGGGTGGATTTATATGGTAGTGGAAATAATGATTGTAATTGCCATTGCAAATGTTGAATTCATGACAGCAGCAGGACTGACTTCCAAAAGAAATAGTTCCACATAACAAATCGCGAATTTAAGGAAGATCAGGTAGAGAAATAGCCGAATATAATATTAAAGCCAGCCGGCGGTATAGTCTATTATTGGATAGAGGCCACATTGCCAGTGGTTGATTTTGCCAAAGCTATGCTAAATTTAAGATTTACTGATCTCAGCAAGGTGCTTTAGGGAGGACAATTATACTTTTCGAGAAGAACACTACTGCTCCAATATGACTATAAGCTTGGCATTACAGAAGAAATCGAGGAATCGTAGATTGTCTTTTTTTGACTCGAAAGAGGGCTTAAGGAGTTGTAATGGCACTAGGTAAACGGAAAGGGAAATGGAGACTGAGTAGCCGGAGATTGAATTTACGTAATCCCGGTTTAATCTCAATCTTATGACCTTTTTAAGAGAGAGGTTTTCAGTGTAAGCTTGAACGGCAAGCACTGGGTCAGTTTTTAGTTGGGAAAGGTGGATCAGTTTTCTGTAGGAATTGATCCAAACTGATACCTTTGCAATAGGTAGAGCTTAACTGAAGTCTATGTCTCAATCCCGCCAGCTTGCTGCCATCATGTTCACTGACATTGTCGGGTACACAGCACTAATGGGGCTCAATGAACAAAAAGCGTTTTCCATTCTTGCTAAGAACCGGCAGTTACAAAAACCTATCATCGAACAATTCAACGGCAGATGGATAAAAGAACTAGGTGATGGTGTGATGGCGAGTTTCAGTACTGTGTCTGATGCCGTCAACGCTGCTACTAGAATTCAGGATGAATGTAATATCACCAAAGATTTCCAATTGCGGATTGGAATTCATTTGGGAGAAGTGGTTTTTGAAAATGATGATGTTTTTGGTGATGGAGTGAATATCGCTTCACGGATACAAGCCATTGCCACTCCCGGGAGTATTTTGTTTCCGAGGCAGTTCATACTAATATTATCAACAAAAAAGATATTATCACCAGGTTTGTAAAAACCCAGGCGCTTAAAAATGTAAAGGACCGCGTGAAGATTTACGAGGTGCTCACAGAAAGAAATGGTGTAACTCGTTCACCCGGTTCGGGACAAAAACTAAAATCTAAACGAAAGGTCCAATTAATTTCATTGGCTATCTTCCTGCTTTTAGCGGTAGGCTATTGTAAAAGATGATTCGACCATATGGTCGCAGCGGTTTGACAGAGAGGCAAAGGATATTTTTGCAATCCAGGACAGCATCGCCAATAAGATTGTAGAGACGCTTAAGATTACTCTATCCAGTTCAGAAAAACCAAGATTAAGTAAGAAGGAAACGGATCCGGAGGTGTATTCACTTTACTTGAAAGGCCTCTACACATACAAAGAGCAGAATTTTGATAGAAGTATAGATTACAATCAACAGGCTGTTGCGATAGATTCTCAATTTGCACCCTCGTACGCGTTTATGGCTTTAGCCAAGATTTGGAAGATCAACAGATCAGGGAACTATGCTGATTTCAGCGCAATCCGGGAAGCCAAAGAATTCGCTGGTAAATCTGTAAATCTGGACCCAAACCTTGCCGAGGGTTATTCCGCACTTGCTTTATTGGGATGGATCATTGAACTGGATTTTCCAACATCAAAAGTAAATTTTGAAAGGTCTATTGAGCTCAATCCATCGTCTTCGTTGATTAAAAACCGATATGCTTATTTTCTTCTTTGGATGGGTGAATTTGATAAAGCCGAAATGCTAGGATTGGATGCAATCAGTTCCGATCCTGCCGATTGGAATGGTTATGTAATTGTCTCCAACGCTTATATTTATAAGGGTGAATTTAAGGAAGCTGAAAAATATATTGCCGAGGGGCGCAAATTATTTCCGAAAGATCCGGGGTTCGAAAGTCTGCTTATCAATTCAAATTTTTACTCAAGCAACTATGGTGAGGTTGTTCAAACTGTAGAACTACTTATATCAAAAGATCCCTCCAATGTTTCGGAAAGTTTAATGAGTTTGTTAAGCATTTCTTTTTTTAAAATGGGAAACCTGGACGAGGCCAACAATATTATGCAAGAAATCAGGCAAAGGCCAGCAAATCCGAATTCAAATATTGACTATAACTTTGGCAAGAATATACGCCCAAAGCCAAATGATGGACTCCTGTTTCGCAAGGTTGGGAAGATCTTTCATAAAGAGAGAACCGGAATTGAAACTATTAAAAATTGATCCGCTTTTCGAGCAAATAAAGCAA
This sequence comes from Saprospiraceae bacterium, assembly GCA_016711125.1. Taxonomy (GTDB): domain Bacteria; phylum Bacteroidota; class Bacteroidia; order Chitinophagales; family Saprospiraceae; genus JABDMH01. Next base: position 145,648 of record JADJTQ010000001.1, read on the forward strand.
GATCCACGATACCTGAAATTGTACCATCAATATGGTTTTGATAAGTATAAATAGCCTTACGTTCGCATGAATCAGATCTATCGGTCGCAATCGTATTAATGGGATGGCCGGGATTAAGACGATGGATTGTACAGCGGGCTTGTACTTTGAAGACGGGCCTGCCGCTTCTTTTTCTGGCAATCTCTCAAAGGAACTTGAAGAAAACTTGGTAAATTAGTAAACTGTCACGAGCAAATGCAGGGTGACGATGGAGGAAGCGTTTGAGACGAACACGAGGCCAGGGCACAGTCAAAAACTTTCTATTAGCAAAACAGTGCTCAAGATCTCGATGTGTTTTCAACAAGCCAAGGATTTTTTTATGCTTAAAAACTAAGAGGGAGATCAATCATATTCAGGCATCAAGAGGGAGCGCATAGCGAAAAAACCATGATCGAAGTCCAATGACATACAACATTTATCAGCCGGCTCCTTTTTTGCGTTCTTTGATAGACGTTTATTGGCACGTTTCCGGACGTTTGATTGAACCCGAAGTCATCAAATTGCTTCCTGATGGGGGGATCAATCTTTTTGTAAATCTTGCAGAAGATATTATTTCCACCGGTTTCGACACGAAGATTAAACACGGGGAAATTTATTTGGTGGGTCCGATGATGAAAACGGATCTCCAAATATTAAGGAATGAGGTTTTGTTATTCGGGGTTCGATTTAGACCTGGTGCTTTTTCATACTTTTATCGGCATGATTCTCTTGATCAGTTGGCAAACCAGTTTCATGAATGGTCCCGCACTGGCTTTTCTGACCTCAAAAAAACGATGTTACACTTCGTAAGTTATCTCGATCAGTTTTATTTAGACAGGCTATTGACTCCAAAGCATTCTGTTTTAAACTTCGTTTCGGATATTTCTCAGCATGTTGGGTCACAGAGTATCGAGGCTTTGGCAAGACGGCATTTTATGAGTGAACGGCAATTGGAGAGAATATTCAAACAACAGGTGGGATTACCACCTAAAAAGTTAGTCGAATTGGATCGCTTTCGCAAGGCATTTGCCATGCTTCAGTCAAGATCAGATCAACGTATTGAAGAAATAGCGTGGGATTGTGGCTATTATGATCATGCCCACCTAACAAATGATTTCAAACGTTTCACCGGCCAACCTCCCAGCACCTTCATTTTGTCGGATTTTTCCAAAGAGATTGCCGGCGAGTCCATGTAAATTTGCTTGATAAGCCGTCCTGAGCAATGCAAGGAAGAATGAGTCTAATGTCCATTTGATTCTGATGTATTGTACTGTGCCTTACAGTGACAGACAAGTTGCAGAAACAGTCAAGTCCACATGTATTCAGGCAGCAATATTTCGGGATTAATCTGATCAAAGTTAAACTTCTGGATCTATGGAAAAAAGATATAAAAATATCGTCTATTTTTTTGGCCTAATAGCAGCGATCACTTTTATGGGTTTCTACAAGAAATATTTTGCACTATTTCCAGGCTTCCCAGGTCTAAAAACCATTCATCACCTTCATGCGATGGCGTTGACAACCTGGTTGAGTATGCTCATCATTCAGCCAATTCTGATTGCCAGAAAAAAGCTGACAGCGCACCGGATGCTTGGCAGATTTTCATATGTACTGGTACCATTCATGTTTGTTAGCATGCTGCTCGCTTATCATAGTCAATACCTTAGATTTGTCTCTGAAGGCAAGCTTGAATCGGAGGCACTTGCTTTTGTTTTCAGTCCTGCCACCGATGCTATACCATTTGTGATTTTTTACCTGCTGGCGATCCTCAATAAGTCCAATACTGCCAAACACATGAGATACATGATCTCAACCGGTATTATCATTGGCGGGCCAGGATTAGGCCGAATATTTATGACCTGGATGCATATGGACATATTTGCTGCCATTGGTCTGATGACGCTCGTTACCCTGTTGGTATTTGTTGCGCTGATTACTTATGACCGCCTGACTGGTAAAAAATGTAAGCTCAACCCTTTTACCATGGCGTTCATCATTTGGCTTATTCCAAATATTCTAATCACATTTTTTCCCAGTACAAGTATATGGCAACATTTTGCGAAATGGCTAACAACTCTCATTTGAATTGAAATCCGCAATAATCACCAGTTAGCTATTCGTTGTCTCATTACCTTTCCATTAAATTTAGCGATTCAAAAGGGGTCACGCTACTTAACTTAGCAGTATTATTTCCACTCCAGTAAACTTTAGATCCCGATAGAATATTCCCGAATCTTCCCGAATCTTCAAGATTGATGATTAATTTACATCCAGCAAAATGTGTGGATCATTATTATGAAGCCAATTATAGACCGCCGATCATTTCTGAGTGGAGCCATGACCATGAGTGCAGCTACCGTGCTGGGGCCTCTTTTAGATAGATCAGTAAGGAAATCCAGGGGATTTTTTACAGTTGACTTTCAAAAGGATCACTGGTGGTTCATTACTCCACAAGGGATGCCGTTTTTTAGCATTGGTCTGAACCATATTGATCCGGCAAGCTTGCGGTATCCGGAAAATATCCATATCTGGCACGACAAATACAAAGGCAGCTCGATCCGCTGGCTTAAGGACTCGGTGGCTAGAAACTTGAAGGAATGGGGCTTTAATTCTGTAGGCTGGGTGCAGGAAACAACCGTTAGACAGTGGAGTCATTCCCGATCCTTTACCTACGAGGAATACAAGGCACTCAACATGCCGTACTGCCACATGCTTCCTTTTACTGAATCTCATCAGTGGCAGCAGCATACCCGTCATTTCGACTTCAACAGCCCCGAGTGGGAGGAGTGGTGCGAATATGTAGCCCGGTCACATTGCGCTGAATTGAATGATGATCCAAATCTGATCGGGTACTTTTACAGTGATTGCCCAACCTGGATTCACGATCGCGATGTAAACAAATGGAGAGGGCCTATCTTTGATCCTGAACAACTCAAATCGGATGCAGGGCGAAAGGAGCTGTTCAGCTTGGCTCAGCGCTATTATAAGACTACTCATGATGCCATCCGTCGTTATGATAAGAACCATCTGATCCTCGGTGACCGATATGAAGCCAACGCCCCGATTGCACAAGAAGTTATTGAAGCTGCTTTACCATATGTCGATATACTCTCATTTCAAGATTTTCGTGATCCGGTGATCCATCTCGACTATTGGTTTAGAAAAACGGGAAAGCCGGTATTACTTGCCGACGCGGCGAAGATAAAATGGCTCACAGAGCCGGGAGAGTTTACCCGAAATGATGGTCGATGGTACGCGGAAACAATTGATTTATTGCGCAAAAATCCAGGTTGTATCGGGTTTCATCTCTGCGGTGCGTATCAAAGAAATAAAGCCCGGCGCTATGGTCTACTAGATGAAAATGAAAATCCTGATATTGAAAACATAGAGCTGATTAAAGCGGCCAACCAGAAAATTACCCAATGGATGAGAAAGAAATTCTGACCATTTTAATTTTCTAGGACTCCTATGGAATCTATTTCATAATCGTTAGTAACATGTTCCATAACAAAATTTATTGGGGAGCTCTACAAAACAAATTTTATCCTTTCAGGAGTTCAAATAATCGGTTTAGAGTTAAAGGTCAAAACCCAAATTGAGTTTGTCACTGCCAAAACAAAAGGAGACCGATTATCCAAAGGAAGACAATATCGGAGTGCATTCGGAGGTAGGCTTTGATTACATTGGAGGCTTTTAATAAATGGGATTTTACCGTATGGGGCGATATATTGAGCCTCTCCGCAATACTATGATTATCCAGGCAATCTTTATAATGGAGATCATAGATCTGTCGACACTTTGGCGGAAGTTGTTTAATTGCCTGATTGGCCAATTCCATGTACTCATCAAGAAGTATTACCTCTTCCACGGTGTTTCTATTGTCCTTGTTGGCAAGATCAAGAAACGTTTCTCGGAGTGCGTTTGATCGAGCCATTTTTCGGAGATGACCTATCGTTAAATTTTTGGTCATCTTAAAGATCAAGCCCGAGAGACTCCTGGTCGTATCAATAGAATGTCGAATTTGCCAGATTTTTAAGAGGACGCTTGAAGTGATCTCTTCGGCCACTTCCTGTCTTTGGACAAAGCGTAAGGTATAGTGAAATACTTTCTTGTGATAGGTCGCAAAGATCCAATCAAAACCAGAGGGATCACCGCTTTGCATCAGCTTGATGTGAACTATTTCTGTTGGCTCATTGACCATCTTTTTCCATTCAGATTTCAGTAATCTGCATCGTAAGTTAGAATTATTTTGAAAAAAAACAATGTTGGACTAATCTTTTAAACCAGATGAGGCGTAATCATTTGTAGTATGGAAAAGTAGTTTCACATAGCAATGAGTATAAAAGAAGAGCTGTTACATAAGTTATTTTATGGTGAATGTAGTGAGTCGGAATTGATCCAACTGTGCAACATCCTGAAAGATTCAAAATCAGAGGAGGATCTCGAAGTCATGCAAGTCCTTTGGGACCAGATGGATGCAATTCCGACAATTGAACCTTCAGTTTCCACCCGAATTCGATCTCAGATTGAAATAATGAGAGACCCTGTTTTGCAGGACAGAGGAGGAAAAGCAAAGACCATCTCCAGACGCGCGCTGATTTGGAAATGCGGGGTGGCCGCTTCAATCCTACTCCTTATAGCTTCACTTGCTTCTTCAATCTGGATGAAAGATGCAAATAAATTACTTACTGTTTCAACGGCAGCAGAAAGACACGAGATCGTGTTGCCTGATGGGTCTAAGGTTAACTTGAATTTAAACTCGACCCTTAGCTACCTGTCTGACTGGACAGATACAGATGATCGTGTCGTATGGCTTGAGGGCGAAGCTTTCCTGAATGTCAAAAAGCAGAATGGTAAGAAGTTTCATGTGAAAACCAAGGACCTCACCGTGGAAGTAGTAGGTACCAGTTTTAATGTTAATTGCCATAGGGAAGAAACCGAAATTTATCTGGAAGAAGGTAAAATTAAACTCCATATGGCTGAAGCCGGGATTCAGGAGATGGCTCCTGGAGACTTATTTATCTATTCTTCTGATAAAGCCCAGATTATCGAACAACGGTCGGATTCAGCCAAAGAATTGTATACAGGATGGAAAGATGGTCACCTTTTCTTTAGAGATATGCCTATTGGCGACGTATTAAATCGCATTGAAGAAAATTATGCTGTTAAAATTAAAGTGCTTAATCAGAATTTATTGAAACGACCGATCAGCACTGGTGTTCCAACGGCCAATTTAGAGACTGCCGTTGCAATTTTGGAAAAAACCATGGGAGTTGATATTGCGCTCTCCGACGGAGTACTTGTAATCAATTGACCTGGTATTGTTTTTAGTTTCTTATTGATTCATTAATAAAAATGATCTGCTCATGAAGGGTTTGAAAAAATTACTTAATTACGGTAGAAATGGGACTCTACTGATATTGGCCTTTCTGCTGCCATATTTAGGCCAATCGAGTGCTTCGATTCCGAACAAGTTTCAGATGGAGAAATTGATAGCCATTCTGGATCAGATCAGTGAAAAATATCAGGTTATTTTTTCTTACGAAACGGAATTGCTTAGATCTATTGAGGTAGATTTTACCCTAAAAGAAGAGAGCCTGGAATCAGCCATAGACCGGTTATTGTCATCCACCGGGTTTCAATACGAAAGCATTGGAGACAAGTATTTTGTTATTTATAAGAATGACCAGCAAGGAAATCGCACCAAAAGAAAATTATCACAAAAAATAAAACAAATTCAAAAGATTGAAAGTCAAGGCTCACTAAGATTGGAATCATATTCAAAAAAGAAAGTTGACCGATTGAGAAGTGTCGTAGCTGCAGTGTCCGAGCTCCGCGATATAGAGATTACCGGGCGTGTCACTTCCGAAGAAGGATTGCCGTTGATTGGAGTAAATGTGACTGTAAAAAACTCAACTACCGGTAGTTCAACCGATATCGATGGCTATTATACTTTGTCGGTTCCGGAAAATACGCAAACACTGGTTTTTTCATACATCGGTTTTAGGACCACGGAAGTTGATATAGCAGGCCAATCAACTATTAATTTAACCTGAGTTAGATCTGGCTGAACTAAGTGAAGTGGTAGTCATTGGTTATGGAGCCGTAAGGAAGCAAGATTTGACTGGTGCAGTGGTCTCGCTAAAGGCCGACGATATGACCACTGGCGCAGCGGTAACTTCCGCGGCTTCAATGCTGCAAGGGAGGGCCGCTGGGGTCGAAGTTTCGGCCAATGACGGAGAGCCTGGACAGGGTATGAATATTTTGATTCGAGGGACCACTTCCATATCCAACAGCAACCAGCCATTATATGTAGTGGATGGATTTCCTTTGGCGGCCGGAGTCTCCATTTCACCGGAAGACATCGAATCCATTGATATTTTGAAAGACGCTTCAGCTTCTGCTATTTATGGCTCCCGGGGTTCATCCGGAGTGGTTTTAATTACTACCAAAAAAGGAAAAACCGGAAAAACAGAAATTAGCCTGGACGGGTATACCGGATTACAGTCCATCACTGGTACGGTTGATTATTTGGATTGGAAGGACAATGCAAGAATTGTCAATGAACAGTATGCCCAAGGTCCAAACGATGGACAACCTTGGTATAATGCAGCCGATCTCGCTTTAAACAATAACACCAATTGGATCGATGCAACAACCAGAGATGCAAAGATCAATAATTTTACATTGAGAGCCTCCGGCGGAGATAACCTTTCTCACTTTTCTATGTCAGCCAATTATTTTCTGCAGGAAGGCCTTTTTCTCAATAGTCAATTTGAGCGAACATCCGTGCGTTTGAATACCGATCGAAAGTTTGGCGAAAAGACGAAAGTAGGGATGAACATTTACGTGTCGAGAATTAGTTCAGACGCACTCGACAAAAGACCCGGGTCACGCACTACATCACCACTATATGCATCGCTCGGTGCTTCACCTGGCAGGGCAGCATACAATGCAGATGGAACTTTGGCTTCAACGAGCTTTTCACGAGACACCAGGCCATTTGTGAATCCCATCGGGCATTTTACCGAACGTACGAATGACTACTCAGAGTGGCGGACTTATTCAAACATATTTGTTGATCACAATATCCTGGATAATCTGGTGGCCAGAGTGAATGCTGGTTTTGACAATACATCAGGTAATAGCGCTGAGTTTCAGCCAGCACCATATTCGATACTATCAACGGATGACTATGCCTTGATTTCGGAAAATAAATCGACTTCTTACTTAATTGAGGGGACCTTAAATTATAGTATGGATATTTCTGATAAGCAATCATTTAGTGTGCTCGCTGGTGCTTCCACCCAATATGACCAATTCACCTCTTTTCGGGCAGATGGATCTGTATTCCCGACAGACAAAACTCTATATAATAATATTGGTTCTGCCAAAAATCAGACAATTGGAAGTTTTAAGTCTGACGAACGTATCATTTCCTTCTTCGGACGGGCTAACTACAACTTTGGTGAAAAATATTTGATATCTGCTACCCTTAGAGCGGATGGAGCTTCTAAATTTGGAAAAAATAATAAATGGGGTTCATTTCCTTCGGTCTCCGCAGCCTGGAGAATTACGGAAGAAGATTTTCTAAGCGCTTCTAATGTAATCAGCGACCTAAAGGCAAGGGTATCGTATGGTGTTACCGGGAATAACAACTTTTCTCCATATACCTCCCTGGAGCGAGTCGGTACTGGAAAGACAATAACCTTCGACGGTAATTCATCGTCCGTAGGATTGGGAACATCTGGTGAATTTGCTCCTAACCCTGACCTCAAATGGGAGACAACAAAAATGTTGAACTTCGGTTTGGATTTTGGATTATTCTCCAATAAATTATTTGGATCTTTAGAGATCTATAGTTCAAATACCGAGGATCTTATCATCGATAAACCCATCTCCTCACCCTCCACAGGATTTTCTATTATTCGTTCTAATGTTGGTACCATTCATAATAAAGGAGTTGAATTAACCCTGGGTGGAAGAGTTGTCAATAGTAGTAGTTTTAAATGGTCGGTTAGCGCTAATTTCTCTACGAATGACAATGAAATTACAGAGTTGGATGGCGAGAACCCGATTGTCCTTGCCATCGCAAGGCAACCTTATGGTGAAATAGGGGAACATGCGTACCGACAATTGATCACGGGAGGAAGAATGGGAGACTTTTTTGGCTATACCTATCGCGGTGTTTTACAGCCTGGAGAAACCTACACTCCACAGCCAAATACTGTAGCTGCCGGCAGTGCATTGTATGAAGATATTAATGAAGATGGCATCATTGATAATAAGGATCGGAGTGTTATTGGTAATGCAAATCCGGATTTTATTTGGGGCTTTAACAACCATCTTGAGTTCAAGGGATTTTATTTTGATTTGTTTTGGCAAGGTATTGTTGGAAATGATGTGTTTAATTTCAAGGCAATTGCAGCTGATCAGACCCTCAGTGTCAGGGCTGCCGATCGTTATAGCCCTTCTAATCCTAAAGGTACCCGGCCAGGTGTAGATTATTTTGCTAATGAGTACGGTTCATATGTAAATACTGAATTTATTGAAGATGGCTCGTATGTCAGACTCAAGAATATCGCGCTGGGGTATAATTTTAATTTGGATCAGTTGAAATGGATTAGTAATCTTCACCTCTATATCCAGGGACAAAATTTGCTAACCATCACCGATTATACGGGCTTTGACCCTGAAAGTAGTTTTAATTATAGCGGTTCGCAAAGCAGCGTAAACAGGGGAGTTGATGACTATGGCTTTCCCAATTACAAAACATATACCGCCGGTCTTAAGGTGACCTTCTAAAAAAAAATATGATCATGGAAAAAATGAAAATATTCCTAAGTTCTTTGATGCTAATATCTTTGGGCTTTTTATCATGCACGGACCTCCTGGAAGAGAAGGTCTATTCAGAATTGTTATCCAACACCGCTTATGAGACTGAAGCGGATGCCGAGACATTGATCATATCGGTGTATGCCGGGCTTAGAGGTTCAGATTGGGGTACCTATTACGAATACGATTACTTGATGGTGAGCGAATCTGGTACAGATACTTATGGACTGGATCAGTGGGAAGCTGGCAATCAACCTTTGGAGATGGGAACTTACAGCAACAGCTATGATTTTATTCTTAATTTATGGGATGGTGCATACAAAGTAATTGGGTCCGCTAATTTCGCAATTGATGTTTTGGAAAACATGTCTGTACCGGACGCAGTTAAAACGAGATATATTGCCGAGGCTCGATTTTTGCGGGGATTGGCCTATTACGATCTTGCTTTTAATTTTGGTGACGTCATTTTAAACTTGGGTGAAAGTTCCGGAAATTTACCTCTGAGTCCACAAGCAGAAGTGATTTCCCAGGTGTTAGCTGATCTTACGTTTGCTGCAGAAAATTTAGGTGGGGCTACTTCTCCCGGAAGAGCCAGCAAAGGAGCAGCCTTGGGCTTGAGGGCCAAGACTCATTTAAATGCAAAGAATTGGTCTGAAGCCGCTACTGATGCAAGAGCAGTAATGGATCTTGGTGAATATGCATTGCTATCGAGTGTGCAAGAAGTGTTTAATGTGGCCAACAAATCAGCCAGTGAATGGATATTTGCTGTTATGTCCGTACAAGATGGCACCGGCCACGAATCACAAATTCCCTGGTTTTCCAATTTAGGATCTTATATGAATGGAGGCTGGGGCAGGCTGGCTTTAGCACCTGATTTCTTCAATTCGTTTGACATGGAAGATGAAAGACGTGTCCTGTTGCCCAACGGTTACCAGGATGGTGGTCTTGGCCAGGATGACGGTAAAGACATTTATTATGCCTTGCCGGGTACCCCGGAATATGAGGCTTTAGTTGCGGATGGTACCGTGAGTGTTGAGGACCTTAATTCAATTGGAACCTCAAAATATATGGAAGGCAATGATCGATATGTTTACGGTAATGCGGCTTATTATGGAGTTAATTATCCAATACTGCGGTTTTCTGATATCTTACTTACTAGAGCTGAAGGATTGAATGAGACGGGTGATGTTAATTCAGCTATCGCTTTGGTTAATGAAGTAAGAGCCAGGTCAAATGCTTCACCGTTGGGGGGACTTGATCAAAGTACTTTGAGGGCTGCTATCTTGACTGAACGGGGGAAGGAATTCTTCATGGAAGGACAGAGAAGATTGGATTTAATAAGAAGCGGTAAATATATTGAGATTTGGAAGGCGGCCCGGAAGCTAAGTACCCGGGTGAAAATTTTAACTATATTAATGACTCTAAAATATATTTTCCAATACCTCAAAAGGAGATTGATGCCAATGACAAAATTGGATAGTAAAATTCTGTAGGTCGACCCTCTTTAAAGAAGGAATGGTGAATAGTCTGGCTAGAGGTCATCGCAGAGAACCACTTTCAAGTTTGGATACTAATTATCTTCTATTGAATGTTGAAAAAGTACCATTGGAAATATGATCTGATTTCTACTACTGTACTATCAATTTTGATTTTCCAGGTAGCGTGCACCACTGATGATCCTAGTAGTGCGACCTTGTTCGAGTTGCTAGACGTCAAACACACTGGAATAACATTCAGTAATGATGTTACTGAAAGTTTGGAAAACAATATCCTTAGCTACACAAATTTCTATAATGGTGCCGGGGTTGCTCTAGGGGATATTAACAATGATGGACTGGTTGATATCTATTTAAGTGCAAATAGTCGCACCGGTAAACTCTACCTGAATAGAGGGGATTTGGAATTTATTGATATTACCCAAGGATCTGGTTTAGATACCATAGCTGGTTGGAAAACCGGTGTCACGATGGTTGATATCAATCAAGATGGATTTCTTGACATTTATATATGCCGATCCGGAAAAACCAAACCAATCCTGAGAGGTAATCTGCTTTTTATAAATAATGGAGACCAGACTTTTACGGAAAGTGGAAGTTTGTACGGTTTGGATAGCTGGAGTACTTCGACTCAAGCCTCATTTTTTGATTATGACCTCGATGGTGATTTGGATATGTACCTACTCAATCACAACATCGATCCTGTCAGAGAAATTTTCAAGAATTTTCATGATCAGGATATCAGCCGTTATACAGGCGATCAATTATTCCAAAACGATGGCGGCCATTTCAAGGAAGTAGATGCATTTGTCGGAATAAATCGGTCAAAACTTGGTGCCGGTCTTGGTGTAGCCATCAGCGATTTTAACAACGATCGATATCCTGACATCTATGTCTGTAATGATTTTGTCGGTAGAGACTATTTGTATTTCAGCAATGGTGATGGCACTTTTACTGAAAGTGCACTTCAAGCTATGGAGCACATATCCTACTCATCGATGGGTGTCGATGCTGCTGATATTGATAATGATGGACTTCAGGATTTATTTGTCCTGGATATGCGCTCATCGACCAATTACGGGAGGAAAACAAATATGGCTTCGATGAATCCTGAAGCATTTTATGTATTGGTTGATTTAAAAGGTCATCACCAATATATGCGTAATACACTTCAGTTGAACAATGGCGACGAAACATTTTCAGATATTGCCCCAATGGCTGGCGTTTCCAGCACGGATTGGAGTTGGGCTCCCCTTTTTGCCGATTTTGATAACGATGGATGGAAAGATTTATTGGTGACCAACGGCATGAGAAAAAATACGAATAACAAAGACTTTAATTCATACAAGGAAGAGCGGGCAAAACAAGAATTCAGCAAGCAAGAGCCGGACTACAAAGGTTTAGCACTGGAACTTTTGGCCAGCATTCCACCGGAACGGGTAGTTAACCACATATATCGAAATAAGCAGGGGCTGGCTTTCGAGCAAATCAATAAAGACTGGGGCATCACCATGCCCACCTATTCCAACGGTGCCGTTTATGGTGATCTTGATAATGATGGTGACATGGATTTGGTAATAAATAATATCGATGAAGTAGCCCATGTCTATCAGAATAATGCTTCTGAAATTTCCAACAATCATTATATCCGGATTGCACTCAATGGATCTCCATCAAACCGTAATGGCATAGGAGCAAAAATTATGGTGCAGGCTGGTGAAAAAAAGCAGTTTTTGGAACAGTATGTTTCAAGAGGATACCAATCGAGTGTAGATTATACCCTGCATTTTGGATTGGGGCAATCAGAGGTGATCGATTATCTGAAGGTGATCTGGCCAGACAATAAAGAAAGTGAATTGGAACATATTACCGCCGATCAGCTGATTAGTGTTGATTACAATAGTGCCAGTTACCCTAAAGAACGAGACGAAAAGTCTTCTTTGATTTTCAATGATGTGACAAAATCGTTTGGATTGGATCATCGGCACCAGGAGAATAACTTCGATGATTTTAAACGAGAAGTTCTTTTGCCTCATAAAATGTCGACTTTTGGACCAGCCCTTGCGGTCGGAGATATTAATAAAGACCACCTGGATGACTTTTTTATCGGCGGCGCAAAAGGCTTTGAAGGAGCAGTTTACCTGCAGATCGAAAATGGATCGTTTATCAAAATGTCGCAACCGGGCATTTCCGGTGACCTTTCTTACGAAGATGTCGATGCGCTTTTTTTTGACTCCGATCAGGACGGAGATCTTGACCTTTATGTGGTGAGCGGTGGTAGCGAACTGCCTGAGGGTGACTCTTACTACCAAGATCGTTTGTACATCAACAATGGTAGTGGCCACTTTAACCGATCGACATCACTACCGGTCATCGGTACCAGTGGTGGGGTGGTACGCGCAGGTGATCTTGATGGTGACGGAGACCTGGATCTTTTTGTCGGTGGTCGATTGGTACCCGGCAAATACCCACAGCCGGCACACAGTTATTTGTTGGAAAATAGAAAAGGTATATTCGTCGATATCACCAAAGACAATGCTTCCGAATTATTAAAACCAGGCATGGTGACTGATGCCCTTTGGTCTGATTATAATCGAGACGGATGGAAAGATCTAATTCTGGTGGGTGAATGGATGCCGATTACCATTTTTCAAAATAGGGAGGGACATCTTACCCGAATTAAAACTGATTCTACATTGGCCAGTAGCACAGGGTGGTGGTTTAGTATCGCGGAAGGAGATGTAAATAGTGATGGGAGGATGGATTATATCTTGGGTAACTTAGGAGAAAATTATGAATATAAAGCAAAGGCCAACGCTCCATTTAGATTGTACTCTAAAGATTTTGACCGCAACGGTGCGCTTGATATTGTACTGAGTTATTTTGAGAATGATACCCTCTATCCGCTCCGGGGCAAACAATGTTCCTCACAACAAATACCTGATCTAAAAAAGAAATTTAAAGATTATAATTCATTTGGTCTGGCAACACTTGAAGATATCTATGAAGCTGATTCACTGGCAGGCTCCGATATTTTGGAGGCGAAGGTTTTTGCTAGTGGGATTTTAATGAATTTTTCGGATGGATTTCAACTAAAGGCTTTACCTGCCCTCGCTCAGTTGTCGGCAACTTTTGGTATTATCTATCAAGATTTTGATAGCGATGGGTTGAATGATATCGTGGTTGCCGGAAATCTTTTTAATTCAGAGGTTGAAACTCCACGTAGCGATGCAGGCAAGGGATTATTTCTAAAAGGAGATGGTCAAGGTGGATTCGTTCCCATTAGGGGATATGAATCCGGTTTAGTGATAGAAGGAGATGTAAAAAAACTAAAGTCTATCCGGTTGGGTCGCCCTAATGCAGTACATAATGGAATTATCGTTGGAGTCAATGACGATTTAGTCAAATTAATCGTGGCTGATGCTCCAAAAATCTAAAATCTTGCACCAAACAGGGTAAGCAAACCAACATAAATGGGTCTACGCCGTATTTAGTGGGTCTCAATTTTTCGCATAAAAGTAATTTCGATATAGATATTCATCTGTGGCTCTCGCTGTATTATATAACGTAGAACATGGTATCGGGCTGAAATGGAACCAAGTGAGGCGGTAGAAGACTCGCAGAAGGAACGATTTAATATGGAAGAAAACGTGTCGTAGACCCCTAAATCCTACTGACGATAAATGTCAGCACCGCCCTAAAAGGGGACCTTCTAAAGCCTACTACTGGAAGAAAGTATATTTAAACATTCAAAGTGATTGAAAAATGTGCTGGCAACGAGCGGGAGATCTGGTTCTCCCCTTTCAGGGGAGTTAGACGCTGTCCTCCGGAGGCCGTAGCCTCCTAGGCGGAGGGACTCGCCCATAGCTTTCTCCGATCGACGAAGTCTTGACGAAGTTGATAGCGTCGGGTCGAGGGGTGCTGAGCAATGCAATGGTCGCACTTGTTAAAACATATGAATTAATGAACTACCCACTAAAAACGCCTAAGAACCAACATAAATATGCAATAAGCAGTACTTTTATCTGATTGTAAGATATTCTCGAATTGATTATTTTGAGGTACTTAAAATCACGGTTTGCGTAATTAAGGTAAAAAGCTCTTGGCTATATTTTGGGGTTCTTGCTGAAATATGAGAGGTGTCAAATAGTAAGAGAGAGAGCGCAGGGGTTCATCAAGCTCACCCTGACTATTATATTCTACGGCTTCCAAGAGTGAACAATTCAATATTCAAAATGCTAAAAACGGCAAAGGCCTAAGTAAATGAACACTCCGATTGTTATTTTCAAATGTCAGGTATTAATTTGTGTCACCGGAAATACAAATTTTGTCAATATATTGAAGACTGAAAATATTTAGTTGATGTCAACAATAGACCAATTATTTTGCACTATTGTATTTTTCATTTTATGGGGTAGCTGTAACCCATTAGAAGAACAAATCCTGATAGGATCTGACGCCATAATGAACCCCAATGGAAGAAATGATAATTGGGGTTTTGTGGGTCCGGGTGGTGGTGGAGCTATGCCTTATATACCATCAATAAATCCTTCCGACCCAAACAACGTCTTTGTAAGTTGCGATATGACAGGTTCATTTGTAACTTATGATGGTGGTGAAAAATGGAGGATGTTTAATCTGAGAGGTGTGGTGCAATTTTATGCATTTGACAGGAAGAATGCCAATGTAGTTTATGCGGGTACTTCTGATATGTTATTTAAGAGTGTTGATAAAGGAGTGTCATGGCAAACCATTTATCCGATACCTTCCGACATTGTTGCCATTCATTCGCAGGGCGATCACGCAGAAGAGTTTGTGGTGACAAATGACAGCATAGTCACTATCGTAAAAAAGCTTGCAGTGGATCCAGATGATCCAAAAAGATTATTCTTACTGGTTCGACAGGAGAAAATTGACTCCTGGCCACGATCCAAAGACAGGCATTCAAGATTTCATATGCAGATCATGGTTTCTGAAGATGGTGGAGATCATTGGGAAACATTGGAAAAATTAAGATTTGACTTAGACCATATTTTTCTTGATCCAACTTCGTCTCTGGACAATCGCACCATTTATGTAGCAGGTAAAGATGGATTGGGTGTCCGAAAAAAAGGAACCTGGAGTCATTTGATAATGCCTGACGGTGCCAGGCCAATTCTTCAGTTTGTGGATGGAATGGATACCGTAAAAAATCAACATGTTATTTATGCGATGTCAGGTAAATTTCCATTTGGAAGTGAAGATAAACGTAATAATTCCGCGATTTTTAGAACGGACAATGGAGGAAAATCTTGGGAACGGGTGGACATGAAGTTACTGGATAAAAAGATCGATGGAGCAAATGATCCAACATTCGCAAGTATTGCCACGTCGTATTATCACCCGGAAAACATTTACATCTCCTATTCAAAACTACAATTTCATCGCGATTCAATGAGTTTTGGGGTGGCAAAAAGTTCAGATTCTGGCAATCATTGGACGCTTTCCTGGCAAGATCGGTCAAGTATATTAAATACGGGCGGTAGTGTCATAGCATCGTCCAATCGGGAATCTGCCTGGATCGATCAGCGTTTCGGACCATCATGGGGTGAAAATCCATTTTATGTTCAGATGTCCGATCACTCCCCGGAAATCGCTTATACTACTGACTGGGGTCGAGTATTTAAAACTTCTGATGGAGGAGATACCTGGCAGCAGGTATATACAAGACAACTTTCCGGGGGCTTTTGGCAATCCAGAGGCATCCAGGTCACTTCCGGTTATATGTTGGCTCCTGATCCATTTGACTCGATGGTCTTATTCATGGCAGATACAGATATTGGTCTGATGAAAAGTATAGATGGTGGCGAGAGTTGGACCAGCACTACGAAAGACAATGGTATTCCAAAAGGCTGGGATCACAATACCTACGGAGTGTTATTTGACCAAAGGGTAAAGGGCAAGATGTGGGCAGCCATGAGTCCAATTCATGATATTCCCCGACCTAAAATGTGGCGAAATAGGGATATGTCTGAGTATACCGGGGGGATAGTTATGAGTGAGAATGGGGGCACCACCTGGATTCCCGTTAGTCAGGATATTGGTGAGGCAGCAGTTACAAGTATCTTGATGGATCCAGACAGTGAAGTTAATAGCCGGACGCTATACGTTTGTGGTTTTGGAAGAGGCGTATTTAAGTCGGTGGATGACGGCCATTCGTGGGTGGAAAAAAATCAGGGCATCGAAGGAAGTCAACCGGCAACCTTCCAGATTACCCTGCGAGCAGATGATGAATTATTCCTGATAGTTTCTAGAAAAAGTGAAGATGGTTCAATTGGTACTGATCTGGATGGTGCATTGTACCGGTCTTCTGATCACGCGGAAACCTGGGTAAAACAGCAATTGCCTGAAGGAGTAAATGGACCAACCAGTTTACTGGTTGATCCTGATAATCCTAACCGGTTATTTCTTTCGGCCTGGGGTAGGTATGGTGACACTGAATTTTCACCCAATCAGGGAGGTGGAATCTATTTGTCGGAGGATGATGGTAATCACTGGACCCCTATTTTGACCCATGACCAACATATTTATGAGCTTACCGTCGATCCAAGAAATGGAATATTTTATGCTGCTGGATTTAATGCCTCAGCTTATAGGTCGGAGGATAATGGATTGACCTGGGGTCGCATTAAAGGATATAATTTTAAATGGGGCAAGACGGTAATTCCTGATCGGGTTGATTCCGAAAAGATCTATATTATTACTTTTGGTGGAGGGGTATGGTATGGCCCTGCTAAAGGTGATGAAAATGCAATGGAAGATATCGCTACTCCACAGACAGCTTACTAAAGAGAAATAGAGGAAACTGCATCGCATGTTTTTAAAAGGATCCATCTGGAAAACAAGGATATCGTGTTATGACCCGGAATTAAGTGACGGGTGAAATAGGTGAAATGTAAAATGAGACTCAGTCGAATCTTCAATATTGTATTGCTACTTACATTTGGTTTTAGCAAACCAGGCCAGAGTCAGAATACAGTTGGTGTCCTCATCAATTCGAAAAATGCATTGGAAGGTTATACACTGTTTACCGCAAAAACCGAAACCTACTTAATTAATAATTGTGGCGGGGTGGTCAAACAGTGGACCAGTAGCTATCTACCCGGACAATCTGTGTATCTTTTAGAGAATGGTAATCTGTTGAGGGCAGCGGAAATTCCTAATCCTGGTAACATCAATATACCCGGTATTGGGGGAAGAATTGAGTTGTTTGATTGGGATGGTCAGCTAATCTGGGAGTACAATTATTCAACTATGTCGGCCACTCAGCATCATGATGTATTTCCGCTGCCAGATGGTAATATTTTAATGTTGGCAGTTACTATTATTAGTCGTGATGAGGCCATTCAAATGGGTAGGAAACCGTCGACGATTCCGCTTAATCAATTGTACAATGAACAAATATTGGAGCTCCAGCCCATCGGAATAAATGAAGCCAAAATTATTTGGGAATGGAATGTCAAAGATCATTTAATTCAAGACTATGATAACAAGAAAGATAGCTATGGCGACATTAGTGAAAACCCCCAATTGCTTGATATTAATTTTTTAGGAATTTCATCGGCTGGGTCAAACTGGTTGCATATAAACGCTATTTCATATTCTGCTGAATTGGACCAAATAGTATTGAGCTCCCGGCATCTGCATGAGATCTATATGATCGATCATTCGACATCAATAGCGGAGGCCGCTTCCCACACCGGTGGGCGATATGGAAAGGGTGGTGATCTCTTATATAGATGGGGCAATCCGATCACCTATCAGCAGGGCTCAGTCGCTGATCAGAAACTATTTGCACAGCATTCCGCTGGCTGGATCTCTGAGGGATTGAGAGACGCTGGTAAAATTTTGTTATTTAATAATGGATTGAATAGATCTCCACTATTTTCTGAAATAGATATTATTGAGCCACCTGTTTCTGCGGCAGGAGAATATATATTTGAAGATAATGTGGCCTATGGTCCACCCGAACCTGCCTATGTATATACCACACCTATTAGAACTGACTTCTATTCACCGTTTTTGTCAAGTGCCCAAAGATTGGCCAATGGTAATTTGCTTATATGTGAAGGTAGAAAAGGTCATTTTTTTGAGATTGACCAACAAGAAAACATGGTGTGGAAGTATATTAGCCCGGTTAGTTCATCTGGAATTCTGAACCAGGGTGAGAACCCGGAGAATTCTAATAATCATGTATTTAGAGCTACAAAGTATGCAACGGATTATCAGGCCTTTACCGGTAAAGATTTAGTAGCAAATCTTCCTGTCGAAGGCAATCCGGATTTGACGGCATGCAACCTTATTAGTAAAAAAATAGATTTCGATTTTAAGGACTTTATCATCTATCCTAATCCGGTTTCTGACGATCTCAAAATTAAGACAAGCCACCAGGTTGATCGAATTGAGTTATTTGACCTTGGGGGTAACAAAGTTTACTTTGGTCAAGAGCTTCAGAATATCGATCTGTCCCGGTTTCATGAAGGAGTGTATTTTTTAAGATTGACTCTTTCAGGAGCAACTATCACGACAAGAATTATGAAATTTAATTTTTGATAAACCCAGAATAAAAGTGGCTTTCCATCATGTCTGGGGAATGCCATATTGGCCAGAAAGAGGGATACTATTGCATAATTGGGGTGCCATGCCAAACGCTTGAACCGTATGTTGTTAAATAAACTTTCTCCGGGTCGTGTTCATCGACGACAACCCGGTGGCCCCAGTGAAAGTCATATCCTTTCAGTCGGTGCCAGGTTTGCCCTTCATCATCACTTCGATACGCTCCCGGTTAAAGGTATTGCAATAGACTCTTCCTGGATGCCTCACATCGACGGTGACGTCATAAACATATTGATTTTCATCAAATATTTGTGCCCAGGTCTGACCTCCATCAACCGATTTAAAAATACCACCGTCGAGGTCGAAGACAGCGTTTCCGCCATTCTCCTGTGCGACCCTTCTGCCGACTAACGCGTTTAAAGACACGTCCGCCCAGGCAGCCAGATAGAGAATCTGAAGATTGCCCGGATCATAGCACAGTCCATTTGGATACAACACTTTATCGCCTACAGAAACATGCGACCATGTTTCCGCACCGTCCTTTGAAACATAGACAGCTCCCATATTAACCTCACGTCCCGTCTTACCACCCTCGTGATGAGGCACTGGTGATGTGATCAAATACAAATCACCATTGGGCAATAACGTGATTTCGAAGGCTGCCAGGCTTCCGGTTAAACCATTATTTTTTAGAACCCAGTGGTCCCCTCCGTCTATCGACTTAAATACGCCCTTACCAAAGACTGAAGCATAAAGAATCCGGCTGTCAACAGGTGAATCTTCATCCAGAACCAGACAAGTCGTTGGCGAATCAAAACCCATTCCCGTGTACTTTGGTGTCCATGTTTTTCCGCTATTCATAGATATTGCTACACCTCCTTTACTATTTTCCTTCCAGTTTGGATTGCGCATCATTTTGGCTCTTGGGAAATCGTGGAGATAAGACCAGGCCGACCACATTTTACCCTTAACGTCAGGATCAAATACCGCCCAATAACAGGTGTTGTGCCACTGGGGTGGAATGCCAGCAGTTGATCTTGACCCAGGTTAACCCTCCATCAAAAGAGTGATGATAGCCCATATCAGTATAGCTAATTGCCAAATGATCTGGTTCAAATGGGTCGAAGTGCAAGCCGTAGCTAGTAGTGACATCAAGCCCCGTTGAAGTATACCTCCCTTCGCTTATCTCCCGGCTGTAGACCGACACCCAATTTAGTCCTCCGTCAAGCGTTTTCATGGTCCGGTACCAATCTGTGATGATGGCAATATTGCCGTCAAAGGGAGCCACGCCTACGTCCATGAGTCTCACATACTCGCCTCCAAACGCATTTCTGACCCAGGCATCTTTCAAGTTGGATGCATCGACACCATCCTTTACGGCATACTGACCAGAGCCACCACCTCCCTTCCAAACCCAATCCCAGGTAATTCCGGCATCTACCGATTTTAGTGCTCCGTACCAATGTGCTTTAGAGTCGTCTCCCTTGGGTACATTATAGCTGTTTGCGATCAGGTAGACATTGGATGCATCATGTTCTGCAGTAGCCAGCATGGAATAAGTCGGAGTCTCACCGCCATCATTGGTAATCGTTTTGTCAATTGTCTGGTGCCAGCTTTGACCTTTGTCATTTGAGATCCAGAGTGTCGTTGGGCTGACTCCACCGTCTGCTCTTAGATCTACATCATTGTGTAAGGCATAGAAAACAGCATTTTTATTACTTTTTTTGGTCCCTGCCGCAAATGAAAACGCGGGCTGCATTTCTTCAGGCAGAGAATGGTAGGTAAAAGTCCAGTTTCCCTTTCTGATTTCATACAGGCTGTTTTCCGAGAATACGAACAATATCTCTGTACTGTCGGTATAAATATATTCGATGGCATTATCCAGCTCGATCCGATTCCAAAGGACGCCATCGTTTTCTGTGAAAAATAAATACTTGCCAATGCTAAAATAAATTGCATTTGAATTAGTTGGATCGACTTTAATGTTTTTGACCGGATTAGATCCATTTAATTTAGAGATACCATGATACATTGTTTTTTCAGCCAGTGTTAATTCATAGTCCCCGTGCTCATCATAAAAGGCCTCTGATACGACATCGTTTTTGTTAGGAAATATTCTTTCTGTGGTCTTTCCACCATCGGTAGAGCGGTGCAGTCCATTGGCGCCAATAAAAATTCTGTCCTTATCGGTGGGGTCAAAGGCAAAAGCCTGTGAACCATTCGGATAATTTATCTGGGAAAACGAATAACCTCCGTCATGCGTCAGATAGGCTCCTGTCATATCACATCTGACCAGGTATGTTTCAGCGTCTGAGTATGAAAATGAAGGAATAAATGTAGCACCTCCACCACCTGGTCCAATCCGTATCCAATCGCCAACCACTGAAGCATTTTGCAGGGTTGATTGCTTACAAGCTAAGCCCATTACAAAACTCAGAATGAAAAATAGAAATCCCCATTTGTGACACAACTTGTTTTTATTTTTATTACCCAAGAGCATAAGGTAAAATTAAAGGTTTAATTAATGGAACTGCACATTAAGGTAAGATTATAATCGACGTTATTTTTTTGCATTTTTTCACTCTATCTGGCAAAATGCTAACCCTCATTCCGGCTGCCTTATTTTCCCACAAAAGGATAAATAGATAGTGCTTAGTCCTATTTAAGCATTGTGAGCAGAGCGGTGCTGGATAAATCTACATGAGTCGGGATTAATTGTCATTACGAATATCGGGAAGGTGGCACCCTTGGGTGCTTAATCACCATAGTGACTTGGCGGTCCTGGATACGTTATTTGGCTTTCACCACACAAAGTAAAAAATCTGGGGGACAAAATTTTCAGAAAAACTCTAATTTTTAAACAGATGAGACTCAAGTGAACTGAAAATGACTTGTTCCTAATAATAGTTCATCATGCCGGGCATACTACGGATTAAATAGGTGTTGTAAAAGTTGCTTTAAGATTGACAAGACCCTCTGCCAAAAATAGAATGCTAATCGATTTTAGATTTCATCCAAACTAGATCTCTCTTTTGGATTTTGTTCTGTACCTTACTTAATGCAAGGAGAATGGAACCAAATGGTGAAGACCTGCCTTTCTTACGACTGATCAGCTTAAATCTTTGAATAATGGATGTTTTTTTGACGACTATGCAAATCGTTGCTTTGACTGTAGCGGGCATGAGCCATGCTTTATTGGGTAGCATTAAAGTACCACTCGCCAAATCACTGCAAATCAACGAAGACCGGGTTGGGGGTCTGCTCAGCGCTTTTGGCTTTACAACGATACCCATGGCATTTGCGGCTGGCATTTTAGCAGATACTTTTGGCCGGCAATTGGTGATTAGTGCTGCCTTCGTCATGTTGATCTGTAGCGTTCTGGTCTTGTCAAACGCCAAAAAATATTCATCCGCCTTGATTGCCGTGCTCCTGTTAGGAGTGGGTTGGTCAGCGTTGGTCAATGTATTAAATGTACTTCAGGGAAGTGCCTTCTTACCCATTTTCAGAGAAGGGGCTCCGTTATCATCCGCGATGAATTTTGGCGATTTTATTTTTGGTATGGGCGCATTTCTTATGCCGATCGCTTCGGCTTATCTGCTCCTTAGGCTCCAATTTAGAAAGACCTTTTTATCATTCGCCCTATTAATTTGCCTGCCCCTGATACTTATATTTTTTGTGGATTGGCAACCATTTGCCATTGCTGCAGTCACCGAAACAAGTAGCGGGATCGGTACACTGTTAGCTGACCGAAAAGTTTTGATACTCTGTTTGGCTTTTTTCTTTTACGTTGGTATTGAGGCATGTACGGCCTTGTGGGCAACCACGCTGATGATCAACCGGGGTCTGACCGTCCGAAAGGCTACTACCTATCTTTCTGTCTTTTGGCTGACCTTCACCATCGCCAGACTGGTAGCCGCTTTTTCGATGCCAGCAGGAAAAGACATGCCCATATTGACTGTGTTGGCCATCGGCTGTATTCTATGTACTGTGGTGCTGGCTATATCTAAATCCTCCAGGACCACGCTTGTCGCAGTGGTCGCCATAGCAGTGACGATGGCGCCGGTTTTTCCGATTTTGATCGCTCAACTGCTCGGATATGTAAATACCGAACTTGGTCCCGAATTGGGCGGCAGGTCGGTTGGCCTGTTTTTTCGATTGGGGATTTGGTTGGGCCCTCGCACCCCTGCTGGTTGGCAAAGCCGCAGAAAAGTACTCCGTGCAAAAAGCTTTTTATGTCCTTGCAGGTTCTGCTGCTTGTCTCACCTTGTTGGTCTTACTTGCGGGTACTGAATAGATTGCTTGCAATTTTGGCATGTCCAATACCCACTCTTAGTTAGCCATCGATAAGGGTATAATTGCCTTTAGCAGTTGCAGCAAGCAGAAGCGGTAACCACCATGGGTCAGATTCATATAGATCAGTATCTTAGTACTGCCCGATTGAATAAAGATGTCGCCATAAAACTTAACGAAACATTTTAAGCAAATCTTAAGAAAGCATTAATTGATCCTTAATCGACATTGTGCAATATTTGACAAATGAGAATACTGATAGTGGAAGACGAAGTAGGTATAGCCGCTTTCCTAAAACAAGGGTTAGAAGAAGAGTCTTTTGCAGTAGATGTAGCGAATGATGGTAAAAATGGTCTTCGATTGGCTTTATCAGGAGAATATGATTTACTGCTTCTAGATTGGATGCTTCCTGGTCTTAGCGGAATAGAGATTTGCAGACTATTCAGGAAACAATTTCAAGATACCCCCGTTATCTTTTTAACAGCTAAAGACACCACCGATGAAACCGTTTTTGGCCTGCAAGCCGGGGCGAATGACTACATCAAGAAGCCCTTTCATTTTGAAGAACTTTTGGAACGCGTGCGTGTCCAACTTAGGCCAAAATCTGGCGTTCACTCCATCTTTGAGTTGGGCGACATCACTTTAAATATAGAAACCCACCAAGTGCATAAGGGCAAGGAGGAAATAAACCTAACCCAAAAGGAATTTGCCCTTTTAGAATACCTTATTCGTAATAAAGGTAAAGTATGCAGAAGATCCCGAATCATTGAAAGTGTTTGGGACATTCACTTTGACTATAACACAAGTGTGATTGATGTGTACATCAATGCGCTGCGTAAGAAACTCGGGTTATCCAATGACGAAAATTACATCCAGACTGTTCGGGGAGTCGGTTATATTGCTAAAGAACTATGAGTCTGAGTTTTAAAAATAGAATAGCCTTACATTACATGATTGCAACAGCAATTATAACAGCCATTGCTTTTGGGGCCATCTATTTTATTGTGCAACAGACCGTATTTAGAAATCTCGACGATGACTTATCCTACGAAGCGCATAAACACACGGGAGAAATAAAAATTAAGGACGATACCATCGTTTTTAAAAATAAAGCGGAATGGGAAGAGAGAGAACATCACGAAATACAGGTTAATCCCGTTTTTATCCAATTGATTGATGAAAGGGGCCGAATAATGGATAAATCACCTAATCTAAAGGAAGACTACCTTCCCTTCAATAATTTGGTATTTGGCGGTCATTTTAATGCGTCGTTAAAAAGTCGAGCCATTAGGCAAGTTCAACTTCCTTTAGAGCAAGATGGAAAAACAAAAGGTTACATACTCGCGGCCATGTCTTCAGAATCCGCCCAGTCGGTCATTCTTAGATTGAGGAATGTATTAATCATCTCCTATTTGGTGATATTATTAGGTTTGTATTTTATTTCCAGATTTCTTGCAGGAAGGAGTATCAGACCGGTGCAAAACGTTACGCATACCATCAGGCAAATTAGCAGTCTGAACCTGAAAGAACGTGTGGCATTACCACCAAATAAGGATGAAATTTACAGCCTCTCTTCCGGATTTAACGCGTTATTAGATAGAATTGAAAATGCACTTGAGCGTGAAAAACAATTTACATCAGATGCCTCGCATGAGCTTCGCACGCCACTTGCTACGCTAAGGGGAACACTGGAAGTTTTAATAAGAAAACCACGGACACAAGAAGAATATGAAGGGAAAATTCAGTACAGCTTAGGTGAAATTGATAGGATGACGCTTACGCTTGAGCAATTACTCTTACTCGCTCGCTTAGGTTCACTAGATACTTCCAAAAAAGAAAAGCTCCTTTCATTGCCCACCATCATTGATGAGACATTAACCCATTTTCAAAGACAAATAGCAGATAAAAATCTGGTGGTTTCGTTTGATTGTGAACAAGATCAAGAGTTGCTCGTACCACACTACTACACCAATTTAATGATCGAAAACATCCTGAGTAATGCAGTTAAATATTCCACAAACGGAGGTAAATTAACCATCAGCTGTAAGAAATTGGAAAATCATGTGGTATGTAGCATTCGAGATGAGGGTATAGGAATTAACGAGGGAGATCTAAAACACATTTACGAGAACTTTTTTAGATCTGATTCACTCAACCATAAGCATATCTCCGGCACTGGTCTGGGCTTAAGCATAGTTAAAAAATGTGCGGAAGCTATTCAAGCAAAATTGAACATTACCAGTACTTTAGGAAAAGGAACAGAAGTAGCGATAACCTTTTAATCAGGATTTGATTATGGAAACAGAATTGGATAACTACTTAGACAACCACTACATCCACCGAAGCAATTGGCTGAGAGCAGCTGTATTAGGTGCTAATGACGGCATTTTATCAACGGCAAGTTTGGCCATGTGTGGCTGCTGCAAGTGATATCAGAGAGCCCATCATTTTAGCAACCCTGGCGGGATTGGTAGCGGGTGCCTTATCCATGGCTGCGGGAGAATATGTTTCTGTAAGCTCGCAAACAGATATTGAAAAAGCCGATATAAAGAGAGAAAAAGAAGAGCTCGAACAAATGCCAGATATGGAGTTGCAAAGACTGGCAGAGATCTACGAAGAAAGAGGGCTGAAAAAGGAAACCGCGATGCTCGTAGCAAAGGAATTAACTACTCATGATGCATTGGGAGCACACGTAAGAGATGAATTGGGTATCAATGAAATTAGCCAGGCTAAACCCTTTCAGGCAGCCTTCGCCTCCGGTGCCGCCTTTAGTGTGGGTGGTATTCTCCCGTTGTTAGTGGCCTTATTTATGCCGATTCGGCACATGGAGTATTATCTGTATGCCTTTGCCATCTTCTTTTTAATCCTTTTGGGAATTCTCGCTGCCAAAACCGGTGGATCAAGTATTCTCAAAGCTATTCTCCGAATTACTTTCTGGGGCACAGTCGCTATGGGATTAACAGCATTAGTCGGGCATCTATTTGGTGTTAATCTGGCCTAACCCGGAATCTTAATCAGATCTTAAGAATGTCTTGAGAAAGGCCTAAGGCTTTCCCTTCTACATTTGATGTGTCATTAAAATCAAACATATCGATGTTAGAAAAAATCATCCAGTACAGTATTCATCATAAGCTGATTGTTCTACTATTTTCATTAGGCATCGTTGGTTTTGGGCTTTATTCTCTTTCACAAATTCCGATTGGTGCCGTGCCTGATGTCACTAACAATCAAGTACAAATCATCACAACCTCGAGAAATTTAGCCACAGAAGATGTGGAGAAGTTTTTGACCTACCCAGTAGAGTTGGAAATGGCCAACTTACCT
Organism: Saprospiraceae bacterium; assembly: GCA_016711125.1. GTDB lineage: Bacteria > Bacteroidota > Bacteroidia > Chitinophagales > Saprospiraceae > JABDMH01. The sequence continues at coordinate 172,206 of JADJTQ010000001.1, forward strand.
GATGTAAAGGAAATTCGCTCTATTTCCAAATTCGGTCTTTCGGTGGTCACCGTAGTTTTTAATGACAAGATTGGCACTTATCTTCCCAGGCAACTCATTGCTGAAAAAATAAAGTCGGCAGAAGAAAAGATTCCGGCAGGATTTGGCACCCCCTTTATGGGCCCGATCACTACCGGACTTGGAGAAATTTATCAATATACTATCGAGGTAGATTCTGCCCACCGCGATCAATATTCTCTATCCGATATAAGAACCATTCAAGACTGGGTGGTGAAACGCCAGCTTTCGGGCATCCCAGGTGTGGTAGAAGTGAATACCTGGGGTGGCTATTTGAAACAATATGAAGTGGCCGTAAACCCTGAAAAACTCAGAAGTCTTCACATTTCTATTTCTCAGACTTTTTCGGCATTAGAGAAAAACAACAGCGTTGCCGGTGGCGGATACATTGAAAGAACCAATCAAACCTATTTTATAAGAGGTGAAGGATTAGTAGGGTCTTTGGAAGACATTGAAAACATCGTGATTGAAATCCGAAATGGTATTCCTGTTTTCATAAAAGATGTAGCTTCTGTTGGCTTTGGGCATGCCACGCGCTTTGGTGCTATCACCGGAAACGGAGAAGGCGAGAAAGTGCTGGGACAAGTAATGATGTTGAAAAACGCAAACTCAAAAGCTGTAATAGATGCCGTTAAAGAACGCGTTACGCAGATCTCACCATCATTGCCCCCGGGCATTAGCATCAATCCCTTTTTAGAGAGAAGTGAGCTTATCGGTAAAACGACGTTCACCATTGCCGAGAACCTCATTTTAGGATGTTTAATCGTCATTTTTGTCGTGGTTGTGTTGCTGGGCAATCTTCGCTCAGGATTGGTCGTAGCGTCGGTTATTCCCATGTCTCTGCTCTTTGCTCTATCCTTGATGTACATTTTTGGTGTAGATGCCAACCTGATGAGTTTGGGTGCTATTGACTTTGGAATTATTATCGATGGTGCGGTGATTATCGTTGAATTTATCGCATTTAAAATCTCAGCCGAGCGCACTAAAGTATTGGCTTTACCAAAAGCTGAAAGGCAAAATTTTATTGATAATATTACCCATTTGGGAGCGAGTAAAATGATGCACTCTGCCATATTCGGGCAGCTCATCATCATCATTGTGTTTATCCCCATTTTATCTTTGGTGGGCATTGAAGGCAAAATGTTCCGACCCATGGCACTTGTGTTTACGTTCGCACTCTTGGGTACTATGATTCTTGGATTTACGTATGTGCCGGTAATGGCATCGCTGTTTATCAAGCCGACCGATCCCGACAAAAAAACAATCTCTACACGTCTCATGTCTTTTTTGGAAAATAAGTACAAACCTACTATAGCCTGGGCCTTGCGAAGTAAAAAACTTGTACTCGGCTCAGCGTTCGCACTTTTAGTAATGGTAGGTTTTCTATTCACGCGTATGGGTGGCGAATTTGTACCCACCTTAGATGAAGGCGATTTTGTAATTCAACCTGTTTTAAAAACCGGAACTTCTTTGAGTAACACGGTACTTGCAACAACACGCATTGAAAAGATTCTTAAAAAATTTCCCGAAGTAGATCAAGTGGTAAGTCGAATTGGTGCAGCTGAAGTACCCACAGACCCAATGTCAATGGAAGAAAGTGATGTGATTATTAAACTAAACCCAAAGGGAATGGGTGTCGGCAGGAAGCAAAGATGAGCTGGCAGACAAATTCAAAGAAGCATTGACCAATGAAATTCCGGGCGTTGATTTTGAATTCACGCAACCCATCGAGATGCGTTTTAATGAGTTGATTACCGGAGTGAGAGCCGACCTGGCAATTAAAATTTTTGGCGAAGATTTGGAGGTACTTTATAAAAAGGCATTGGAAGTTGAAAAGGCAATTCAAAACATTGAAGGCGCAGCGGATATAATTGTAGAAAAAGTGGCAGGACTTCCACAGATGTCAGTAAAATATGACAGGCAAAAATTGCCAAGTATGGCCTCAATGTAGGAGATTTGAACAATATAATTACGATGGGCTTTGCGGGAATGTCTGCGGGAACTGTTTTTGAAGGTGAAAAACAATTTGATTTGGTGATTCGCTTTGACAAGGAACACCACCAGGATATTGAAGACATTGAAACGGCTACCCTTCAACTACCCAATGGAAATCAGTTGCCACTAAGCGAATTTGCCACCATCAATTATACAAAAGGACCCGCTAAAATATCAAGAGACAATACCAAAAGAAGAATTGTGGTGGGCGTGAATGTACGTAACCGTGACCTCGAATCGGTCGAAGGATGTGCAGGATGCTATCGATAGAGAAATAAAGCTACCAACCGGATACACGATTGATTATGGTGGGCAATTCGAAAACCTAAGAACCGCCAAAGAGCGATTGATGATAGCCGTACCTATTGCGCTGATATTGATATTCGTTTTACTCTATTTCGCTTTTGATTCGGTAAAAGAGGCATTGATTATTTATAGTGCCATTCCGATGTCTGCCGTTGGTGGTGTCATGCTTTTATACATCCGTGGTTTACCTTTTAGTATCTCTGCAGGTGTGGGATTTATTGCACTCTTTGGCATCGCGGTGCTGAACGGAATTGTACTGATTGAAGAGTTTAAAGAACTCAAGGCAAAGGGCATAACTGACATTACCGACCGCATTCTGACAGGTACTAGAAATCGATTGAGACCTGTTCTGCTCACAGCTTCGGCTGCTGCATTGGGATTTTTACCTATGGCCATATCAACTTCAGCAGGTGCAGAAGTTCAACGTCCATTGGCAACGGTTGTGGTTGGTGGCCTTATCTCTGCGACTGCGCTAACCTTATTGGTTTTACCGGTTTTGTATGCGCTTTTTGATAGAAAAGGACATTTCCCTAAAATGAATATTCCGGCAGCCGCAACAACCTTACTCCTAATCTTCCTGATACCTGCATTGGGGCATAGCCAAGATCAGAAAATCTCGGTAGATCAGGCCATTGAAATTGCCATTGAAAACAACCACGGATTAAAAGCTTCGACTCACCGGATAGACCAAAGCGAGCAACTTATTGGGAGCGCGATAGACATCAATAAAACAGAAATCTACTTCAATAGGGATCAAAATAATATAGCTGTCAATAACCGTCCGCTCAACGTGTGGGGCATTAGCCAGTCTATTCAATTTCCAACGGTATATGGTGCACAAAAAAAAGTATTGCAGGGCAGATCGCAATTGGCCAAAGACCAATATACTATGGATATACGATCAATTACCAAAGAGGTATCAAGGGTATATTATGAGGTGGTGTATTGGCAACAAATGCAAAAGAACTACAACTATCTAGATAGTTTGTATGCTGATTTCGCGTATGCCGCCAACAGAAGATATGAGCAGGGAGAAACTAATTATTTAGAAAAGTTAACCGCCGAAACCAAAGGGAAGGAAGTTTTACTCAGGCTGAATCAAATCAAGGAAAGCATTCAAAAATCTAATATCCTTCTCAATCAATGGCTTCAATCTGATACTGCGTTTGAAGTTGACGATATAGCGCTGGAGCGCATCCAACTCATTCCGCTGGATACCACTAGCCATCCGGTATTGAGCTATTATGCCGATGCCATAAAACTTTCAATTCAGCAAGTAGAATTAGAAAAACAAAGGTTGTTGCCTGACTTAAATGCGTCTGTTTTTAACGGAACCAATAATGGGTCGGGTGTACAATCGTATTTGGGATTTCAGTTAGGAGTCGCCATTCCTTTAGGGTTTGGTAATCAGAAATCTAAAATTGCGGCCGCAAAAACCGGGGCTTCCATTTTGGTCTCAGAAAGCACGAATTATAAAATCAAATTGGCTTCAAAGTATCAGGCACTGCAATCTGACCTGCGCCATTTTGAAGAGAGGCTCCAATACTATGAGTCAACTGGTAAAAGACTTTCTGAGGAGACTTTATTCCACGCCACAAATGCTTTTCAAAGTGGCGAAATAGATTTTTTACAATATACGCAACTGCTGGATAATGCCAAAAGCATCGAATCTAACTATTTGGACAATCTCCTTCAATACAACCTGACGGTGCTGGAAGCCAACTATTTAATGAATTATTGACGAAAAAATATAAAAATATCAAGATGAAAATATCCACTATTAACTATTTGATTGTTGCTGCTGCTCTGACTTCAGTCTCTTGCTCCTTCAAAAATCCAGATCCTCTAATAATAGCAACAGAAATACCCAATGAAATTCCTTATGAATTGAGTGAAACACAGTTTCAATCTTCAGGCATGAAATTGGGAAAAATGGAAATGAAGGCATTTCACGAAGTGGTAAAAGCAAATGGGATGTTTGATGTACCGCCAGAAAATCGTGCTACGGTAAGTTCTTACTTCGGTGGAACGGTAAAAAATATTCAACTTCTACCCGGTGAGCGAGTGAAAGAAGGACAAGTACTATTTATCCTGGAAAATCCTGATTTTGTACAACTGCAACAAGATTATTTGGAAGCCAAGGGTCAACTCACTTATTTGGAATCAGATTATGAAAGGCAAAAAAATCTTGCTCAGGATAATATTGCATCACAAAAGAACTACCTAAGGGCTGAATCGGACTACACGGTCACGAGAGTAAAGCTTGAGTCATTGAGTAAGAAGCTGACATTGATGAATCTTAACCCCAGTGACCTGACCATGGAAAACATTCGTACAACTGTAACTGTGACTTCACCTATTAATGGTTATGTCACACAGGTCAATATTACAAGGGGGATGTTCTTAAACCCATCGCAGGCAGCTATTACAATCGTAAATACAGATCACTTACATTTAGAATTAAATATATTTGAAAAAGACCTTCCCAAGGTACGTGTCGGTCAGCCTATACGATTCAAAACACAAGAGGACAAAAGTAAAGAATACCAAGCATCTGTTCATTTAGTTAATAAAACGGTAGATCTCGAAAATCGAACCATTGGGATCCATGGACATCTCTCAGATGAAAAACTATCCGATCGATTTAATCCGGGAATGTACCTGGAAGCAGATATTTATACTACTTCTGAATCCAGAGCATCATTGCCTCAAAACGCTCTGGTTGAAGTAGACGGTAAATATTATGTTTTGGTTCTGACGGACTCTTCGAATGTGGGTTACGCTTTTAGCAAAAAAGAAGTCAAAACTGGCTCATCCAACAATGACTATGTAGAAATACTAAACACTGATGACTTCGAAGACAAATCGGAGGTCCTTGTAAATGGAGCATTTAACCTAGTAACAGAATAATCACGAATGACGTACATTTTGGGAATTTAAATAATTATTAAAAGATATAAAATATCAAATCATGGATGCAACACATTTTCATTTAGTATTGACACATTTTCCTATAGTAGGAACAATAATTGGAATAGGAATATTGGCATATGGACAATTTTCAAAGAACGACTCCATAAAGAAAGTCGCTCTAAGTACTTTTATCGTCATGTCACTTTTGACAATTCCTGTTTTCCTTACTGGTGAAGGAGCAGAAGAATCTGTTGAACATCTTGCAGGTGTCTCTGAACAAATCATTAAGGAGCATGAAGAACTTGCTGAAAAAGCAATATGGTTGATGGGATTATTAGGGACAACTTCTCTGTTTGGGCTCTATGCAATTATTAAGAAATGGTCTTTCTCAAAAACAATAACCCTGATTATTTTATTTGTTTCATTGGCTACTTTTGGGCTTTTTGCTAAGGTTGGAAATTTAGGTGGACAGATTCGTCACACTGAAATAAGAGCAAATTACGTTAACATTCCAGCAGATAGCAATACTGTAATTGGGACTCAAAATGATGATGAAGGAGGAGGGGGATGATTGAATAAAAGCAAAAGGTACTAACGCAGTGTTGAGTAGTAGCCGCACTTCACTACGGCTAACAGACTGACCTGCCTGGCATGCCTCGGCAGACAGGGTCTCAACAAACTCAGGAACGGCGAGAACGGATGAATCATGTCATAGTAGAAATTTAAATTTTGTAAAATCAGCGCGAAGTGAGTATTTCAACATCCTCCTAATTGAATTGGGGTGATCTACTTGTTAAATACGTCGGGCACATATGCCACTAACGGCATTGATATTCGAATTTGTCCAACCACTATTGGTTCATAAATCCGTCCTACATTAAGGACATAGTGATAAAACTGTCGACAAACCCTAGCATTTTGAGTGACTTAATCGTCAAAACAGAAAGCACAATAGAAGATGAGAGGATTTATAACCATTTTAACAATCACAATGATGACAGCAGCAACCATGGCTCAAAACGGAAAAGCCCATACCGTCAAAACAACTTTTCACCGGGAAACATCGGTCAGTATTGACATTAAGGCAGCCCCAGCCGTAGTATGGGCTTTATTAACCAGCGCGGCAGATTATCCGCGATGGAATTCAACCGTTACTTCCATTGAAGGCAACATCGCCTTGGGAGAAAAGATCAAACTAAGATCGGTTCTTGATGCAAAAAGGACCTTCAAGCTAAAAATAAAGGAGTTTGAAGTGGAGAAGAGGTTGGTGTGGGGAGACGGACAAGGAAACCGGGTTTATACGATCACCAAAAAAGCAAATGACCAGGTAGTCTTTTCAATGACTGAAAGGATCGGTGGTCTTATGTTTCCCATGTATGCCAAAATGATTCCTCCTTTTGATGAATCATTTGAGCAGTTTGCCAGTGATCTTAAACGGGAATCCGAAGCTATCATGGATACCCGGTAATTGGGATACATTGGTTTGTGAAAAATCAAGTACTCAACCCAAATAAGATCTCAGGGCTTTTTAGCGATTCATTTATCGAATATTCAAACGGAGACTATGAAGACAATTTTAGTTACCGGTGCCACCGGTCGCCAGGGTGGTGCTGTGGTCCGGCATTTATTGAAAAACAATTATCGGGTAAAAGCTCTTTCAAGAACACCGGACAGTTTGCCGTTTACAACTCCTGGTAGCTCAGGGTGTCACCGTAGTCAGCGGGGACATGTCAGATCCGCCATCCCTGGTGAGAGCGATGCAAGATTGTGATGGGGTTTTTAGTACCCAGAATTATTTTGAATGCGTTGCAGTGAAGGAAGTATTATATGGTAAAAACATGGCAGATGCAGCGTTGCAGAGTAATGTTTCTCATTTTATTTGTAATTCGGTCTGTAATGCAGATGGGAATACCGGGGTCCCCCACTTTGAGACTAAAAATGTCATTGAACAGCATATTAAAAGTATCGGATTGTCCTATTCAATTTTGAGACCGGTTAAATTTATGGAGAATTATTATCTCCCTCAGGTCTTCCGGGGCATCCTGGGAGGAAGTTAATGAACGCCATCCCATCGGGTAAAAAGCATCAGATGATTGCGGTTGATGATATTGGTCAATTTGTGACAGATGCCCATTTTTGACATTGTTGTTTATTGCCCCATGGTTTCTCATCACCAGAAAGGTTTTTAAGGAGAGGATTTGGAGCTCCTTTTCGAGATGGCTCTTTATCTTTAACAATATGATATACACCGTTTTATTAGCACTCTTTGTGTACTGGCGATTTTTTGACGTGCTTGGCTAGTGCATGAAGACGATTAATCGAAACAGTGGGTGAAGACAGCCTGGTATTGGCGTTTGGAGCCGAGTTGGGCGTCTGATTCAAATGTGAAGATGCCCAATGAGGGACTCTCTGAGCCTGGGTAGATAAACACCTAACATATATATTGTCAGGCGATTGGGTGATTTGTGTCTGAGTTTCAGATGATAAAAAGATCCCACTTATTGACAACGTAGCTACGATTTGAGATGGGTTATGTATCTTTAGACTAGTGGTCAAAAGGTCATAAAAAACGGATGGATGTCATATTTAAGTAAGTTATGCACAAGTGAAAGACCGACATCGAATAAAAATAAACAGGCATGAAAATCAGACAAATCATAGACAAGATTGACGAGAACCAACTTTTCGTTCCAGCATTCCAAAGAGAATATGTTTGGAAAAGGGATGATGCGAAACGCCTCATCTCTTCTCTCATTAAAGATTATCCAACAGGTACAATGCTTACATGGGAAACAAACAATCCACCCGAATTGAAAGGAAAATATAAGTATGAGGATAATAAAGGTGCAGTGAAAATTATTCTTGATGGACAGCAACGCATTACAACTTTGTATTTGCTGATGAAAGGTGAAATCCCACCCTACTACACCGAAAAGGAAATTGAAAACGACATTAGGAATTTGTATGTAAATGTTGAAACGATTGAGTTGGAATACTACAAAGTAAAGATGATGGAGAACAATCCACTTTGGATAAACATCACTGATATTTTCAAAGGCAAAACAAGAGAAAGAGATATTACAGACGAATTAGAAAGAAGAAACAACGGAGAACGATTGCCGAGAGAAAGAGAAACTATTATTTCAGACAATCTAAATGCAATTCAAAGAATTTATGACCGTGATTTCTTAGAACAAGTAATTCCAGTTAAAGCAACAATCAAAGAAACGATTGACATTTTCTATATCGTAAATGCAAGCGGTGTAAACTTGACTGACGCAGAGCTTGCATTGGCTCAAATTTCAGGTTACTGGGCACAAGCAAGAGAACTATTTAAAAAGAAATTGCAGGACTTAGAAAAACAGGGTTTTGTTTTTAAACTTGACTTTATTGTTTACGCATTGTTAGCTGTTACTCACAAGATGGGTTCTAAAATGGAAAAGCTCCACACCTCTGATAACAAAGAAAAATTAATTGCGGCTTGGGACAAACTTGATAAAAGTGTTTTGGATTATGTATGCAACCTATTACAAAGTCAAGCATTTGTTGACCACACAGACGAAATCAATTCAGTGTATGCTCTCATTCCTTTAATCGCATACACTTTCAACAAGCCCGACAGTAAACTGAATGAAGAAGAAATAAAAAAAGCAGTGAAGTGGTTTTACTATTCTCAAATCAGATTTCGATACATAAGTCAGTTGCCGCAGAAGTTAGACAAAGACATTGGAATCATTAACGAAAATCCAAATCCGTTTGACACTTTGCTTGCATTGATTAATGAAGAAAGACCTTTGGAAATAAAGCCGTCAGAATTTATTGGCAGAGATATTCGGCATCCGCTTTTTGCTTTAATGAAGTGGTATTTTAAAAGTAAAGGGGCAGTTTGTCTTGGAACGGGATTATCACTACGCAAAAACATGGGCAAGAAATACAGTTTGGAACGAGACCACATTTTCGCTTATTCTGTTTTGAGAGATTCCGGAATTTTTGACATGGACAATCAGTTTCAATATGCCATTGCACAAGAGATAACAAACAGAGCAATCCTTACTTCCTCTGAAAACCGTGAGAAGTCAGCAATGTTTGCTGATGTGTATTTGAAAAAAGTAAAACAGGATTTTCCAAATGCTTTAAAACTTCAAAGTATTCCAGAAACTGAAGCACTTTGGAAAGTTGAGAACTACGAAATGTTTTTAGAAGCAAGACGGGAAATGCTAGCTACTGAATTAAATAATTATCTGAAAACAATTTCCATCGGGCAAGTAACAGTTTCCACGACTGTAGATTTAATGGACATGATTCAATCAGGAGAACATGGTTTCCTTGAATTCAAATCTACAATGCGTTGGAACTGGAAAGAAGACCGTCTTGATAAAAAGATGGAAGAAATAGTTCTGAAAACTATTTCTGCTTTCAGCAACGCAGAAGGAGGAAAACTTTTAATCGGTGTTACAGACGAAGGAGAAATATTAGGACTAGAATCTGACTACAACACTTTCAAGGAAGCAAACAAGGACCATTTTGAATTACATCTAAGAAACATTTTGAACAACGCTTTTGGGAAAGAATTCGCAGCGACAAATCTCAATGTAAGATTTCCAATAGTGAACGACTTAGAAATTTGTGAGATTGATATTAAAGCAGCAAAAACTCCATTGTATTGTGAAGTTGCAGGCAAGAATGGTTCACCGCAAAAGAAATTTTATATCAGAAGCGGAAACTCCTCACAAGAATTGGACATAGAAGAAACAGCATCATTTATAAAAAATAGATTTTAGAATTAAACCCGGAAGCCATGACAAGGAGAAGACCTGGGCATAACAGCAGCTACCCAAAAGGCGGGGTTTCGTGTTCCAAAGACAGTTTTGTGGTTAATAGAAGTTTAGTTTTTCAAATCAGGTTTTGTGGTAAATGACCCGCCCTTCAGGTAGCTGCCAAACGTTAAGTGGCATTTAACGACAGAGACAGACGATAATGAATAGATTAATTTTGATTTTATTAATATTAATTGGATTTGTTGACTTACGAGCAAGCCCTCAATCTCCGGATTTTTTGATTTTAGATCAAGATACTTTACCATTATACCATTTGCCTTTGCACAGTTTGGACTCACTGACACAAAAAAGATTCTTTGACAATTTACAATCGGATACATTAGAATTTGGTTTCTCGTTTAATTTATGGCGTGGATATCAAGCGTATTGGCAGATAATAGATATGAAGTTGTATTTAGTAGGACTGAAAAATTATTTAAACTCGGAGGCAATTTTAAAGAATACATTTCCAGAGCATTTTGAAAATGTAAAAGTTTTGGCGTATTGGTATAATTCCTATTTGTCGATTGGAAAAGACAAGGTTTTAAAATATGATGGCGTATTTAGTTATAATTTCCTGAAGTCAAAGATTTTTGAATTTGAAAACGGAATCCTAACCTCACAAGGGATTGTTGATAATTATATTAATTTGCCAAATGGAATATCTCGATTTGATAGGGAAAAAGTAACGAATCGTATTTTTAGTAGAATTAAAAAACTTGACTGGAAAAATCTTTCTGATTGTGGTTGTGACGATGAATATTGGATTACAATTGATGACAAAGGTAAAATAAGCAAAGTTGAATTTGTTCCTACATTTGATTTAGAGGAAAGAAATATTGAATATGCTATAGAGTTTAAAATGTGTACTGACACGTTGTTTAAGCATCTTGAAGAAATGCAATTTGATATTATTAAATGGAACGGACAACCATACACAGAGAAAATCCGGATTGAAGTATTTTATGATAAAAAATTAGAGAATTGGACAGAATAAGAACGCTGCCTAACATTGGATGTACAAAGTGGGAGCAATAGTAGTAAATTTAACGGTTGTAACCCGCTTCAGCATTATAGAGGTATGATAAGTTTGAAGCTTGCAATCGCTTACTTTGTATATACTAAACGTTTGCAGTCACTTAAGGAAGTAAAAGGTAAAATTCGGATTAGAAATTTTAGAAGAACATGCCGGAGGCTGTTAGTGAAGGAGCGATTGAGAGAATATTTGGTTTGCTCAGTGGGTCACATTCTCCTGGTAATGATCGGGCTGCTGCTTATCTTACAAGTGAATCAGTTAAAATAAAGATGAAAAATGAAAAATATCTCTATACTAATCATCTCGGCACTATATCTATGTGGATGCACTGAGCCGAATGAAGGACAGCGGATTAACATCCGTGTAGTGGAGGCGTCAACGGGCAAGATTACGCCGGTAATGGCCTGTATAACCAGCGTAAGCGATGGGAAGGTCCGCATTCCTCCTGATGCAATCATCCCGGATACGGTGTCCAAAACGAGCGATTTCTATAAAGGTATCGCTTTCCAGAGCGGTAGAAACTGGATCGGGCCGATTCGAAAGATGAACGGGATCGGCGACAACGATGATCGGAGCTACGTCTACGACAGCCTGCCCTCTATCCCCCACTGGGCAGAGCCGGTTGCCTACCAGATTTCAGGTGACTTTTCCATTACGCTCCCACCTGGCACTTATCGAATCAGTTTGGAACACGGCAATGAGTTCATTCCCATCAAGGAAGAATTTGTGATTGCACGTGGTGGTGAAGCTACAAAGACCTTTACCATGCGTCGTTGGATTGATCTGCCAGCACGAGGATGGTTTTCCGGCGATGTACACGTTCACCACCCTACTACAAAGCAAGCCTTTAAGGATTTCCTTTGGGAATATGCACGAGCGGAAGATGTACACCTCGTAAACGTCCTGGAGATGGGCCATCATCTGGGGACGGATTTTAAACAAGAAGGTTTTGGCGAAAAATTCAGGACTTGTAAAGATAATATCTGTCTGGTGTCTGGCCAGGAGGATCCACGCAGCACCTTCGGACACATCATTGGGCTAAACATCGAACAGATGGTGCGCGACACTAAGACATACAACTATTACGACCTGGCATTCGAAAAACTGAAACTGCAACCTGGTGCCATCGTTGGTTATGCTCACTTTTCCTGGAATGGCTGCGACTTGCCGAGAGGTTTTCCGTGGTATATTACCACCGAACAGATAGACTTTGTAGAGTTGCTCCAGTTTTCCAGGATCAATACAATGGATTACTACGATTACCTGAACCTCGGCTTCCGTATTACGGCAGCGGCTGGTAGCGACATCCCCCGGGGATCTACGCTCGGCGAAGTTCGGACCTTTGTGTTTACCGGCAATACGTTCTCTGCGGATTCCTGGTTTGAAGGCCTGAAAAAGGGGCATACTTTTGTATCCAACGGCCCGGCCCTGTTCCTCGAAGCGGACGGATCTCTTCCAGGAACAGAGATCACCCGTAGCAAAGGATCCATAACCAATCTGAGCGTAAAGGCCCTCTCCCATGCATCGATCGGCATGATCGAGCGAGTGCTGGTATACAATAATGATGGCCTGGTAGTGGAAAAGTTAAATCCTCAGCGAGCCGATTCCATCGAAATAGACTTAGCCCATACTTTGCTCCAGAGTCAATGGTTATCTGCTGTGGTGTATTGTGACAATGGGGCAGTGGCCCATACAACTCCAATATACTTTGTCATCGATGGACAGCCGACCTGGCATATAGAAAAAGCCCCCAATATTATAGTGAAGCAATTGGCCGCAATCCAATCCATAGAAGAAGAGACCCGAGCCATGGCAGAAGTTGATGAAGGGATTATCACCCGACTGGAGGAAGCAAAGGCGTTTTATGCGGCAATTTTAAGCACTCTACGGCCCAATTAAGCAATTAAAGAATGGAGATATTCAAGAAACCATATATAAGAAGCCACGGTAAATCATGTCAAGAGAAAAAAGTCGACAAGAAAAGAAAAGGCTGCATGTCCGGAACAAGAATCGGGAAAGATATGATTTAGAGGCACTGTTGACTGCTACCCCTGAATTGGCAGACTATCTAAAACCGAATAAATATGATGAGGTTTCAGTCGATTTTTCAAATCCTATCGCGGTAAAACTCCTGAACAAAGCACTACTAAACCATTATTACGGAATAAAGAATTGGGAATTTCCTGATGAAAATTTATGTCCTCCAATCCTGGAAGAGCAGATTACATTCACCATATGGCTGATTTATTATCCGGAAGTAATTTTGGTGCTATTCCTGTTGGTGATAAAATTATTTGTCTTGATATTGGTGTTGGGGCTAATTGTATTTACCCTATAATTGGAGTTACAGAATATGGTTGGAGATTTATTGGATCTGACATTGATCCAAAATCGATTGAATCAGCCAGGAATATTGTTGCTGCTAATCCAGCCCTTAAAGATAAAATTGAGTGTAGATTGCAAGAAAACCGGAATGATGTTTTTTACGGGATAATAGACAAAGACGCTAAAATTGATTTATCTATATGTAATCCTCCTTTTCATGCTTCTGAAGAAGAGGCTCAAAAGGGAACGCGAAGAAAAGTTAAGAATCTATCAGGAAAAAAAGTAAAAACACCTAAACTCAATTTTGCAGGAATTGGCAATGAACTTATATGTGATGGTGGAGAACATAAGTTCATTCATGATATGGTTACAGAGAGTAAGGGATTCTCTAAAAACTGTTATTGGTTTTCGACTTTAGTATCCAAAGAATCTAATCTAAAAGGAATTAGTAAATCATTGGAAAAAATTGAGGCCAAACAGATCAAAACAATTCCCATGGGAACCGGTAATAAATCTAGCCGGATTGTAGCTTGGACATTTCTTTCTAAAGAAGAACAAAAAGAATGGAGGGAAACCAGATGGAAAATGTAGTTGTAAAACTAATTAATAGCAAGTGCATATACCGTGCAATGACGGCGACCCCGCTTTTGGATATAGGAACTTCTCTTTGAGAATGGAAATGGGAGATAGGTTTGGACTCTTGCAGATCATAGAAATTGGTCTAATTTTTATGGTGATCTTTTGTTCCATGCGTTTTTATAACGGCTCGATTCATTAGATTGTCTCCTTCTTTTAGAGTCGCGAATGCAGATGCTGTCTAGTGTCAGGCTAATCTACATCTTCCGGATCGTAAGTAAAATCAGAATGAGAGGTTGACCTACAAAATACGGGATGGAACTTTATATATTTGTGATTGATGATTTATGAACAACAATATGTCTTTTGTTTTAGTGCTTTATGATACTTTCCGGTTTTAAACTAAATTTGAGTTGATAAAGAAGTTGCCGTTATGACCAGGTTGGCGAGAGAGTTTATGGAAGATGGCTTGAATTCTCGTGCTTCACTTAACCTCAATAATTTGATTAAAAAATGAAGATTTTCAAATATAGTTTGTTGCTTTTCCTTGCTTTTTTCTTTTTTTATACTAGCGGGCAAAATCATCCTGAAATCTATATCAACAATGCTGAAAAGAAAGCATTGCTGGGCCGCTTGGAACATTCTGGCCGAATGCAATCGTTTATTGACGACTTGAATAGCGAGTTGAAGCCGATTGTTGAAAGGCACGTCAGCGAGCCCGAATGGATTATTTCTCGCCTGCAAATGTATTGGGAGACCAGGTATGAGCGGGTTTACGTCAATGGAATGGATTTTTCGCACGGTGAAGGTTCCGCCCCGGTGCCGACAGTTCGGTTTTCGGGATCTCGCGATTGGGCCACAGACTATTTGCAACCTTCTCTGGAAGACATTATACCCTACATGGATGATGAACGTGGGTTGTATCTTCAAAATGGGATCAAGGAAAACAGTCCGTGGGAATGGATAAATCCTTCCGAAACCGGGCATATTATCGAACGGATTAATCGGGAAATACTAAATCTTGCCGAAGACGCGGCATTTCTTTATTGGCTGAAGGGTGATGAGAATTATGCGGTTTTTGCCTCGGATATTTTGATGAAGTATATCGAAGGGATGTATTACCGGAGCCACCCCAAACGGTGGGCGATGATCGAAATGCCCTTTTGATGGGCTTACAGACCTTCGAAGTGATTCATGAGGGTGTCATCGAACCGCTCACTGTTTGCTATGATTTTCTCTACGATTATTTGGTCAAATCGGGAAAGAATGTTGACATGGTTCAGGATGTGTTTCGCAAATGGGCCGATCAGGAAATTAAATATGGAGTTCCGGATAACAACTGGAATATGATGCAGGCCCGGTTTATTACCTATCTGGCTATTGCCCTCGAAGACGATTCATTTTATCAGGATGGCAAGGGCCAGCAATATTATATTGATCAGGTACTTAATCAAAATTCTGCTAAGCAAAAGGCACTTAAAGATGTCATCAAAAATTTCGATCCGGTTACCGCCATCTGGCCAGAAGTAGCTCATTATTCGATCATGGTATCCGATGATCTCTTAGAAATCTACTGCTTGATGGATAAAACTCTAAACAACCATCTTCTGGCTGATGATCCCATTCTTGAAAAGGCCATCCTGGCAAATTTTAATTATTTATTTCCAAATGGATTTACAGTTGCATATGGCGATGCCAAACATGCCCGGTTGCGATTTAATTCGTTGGAATTACTTATTGCTCAATACCGGAAATATCATCAACCGGAAAAGGAAAGCAGGATCACCAAACAATTAAACCGGTTTGTCGAGGACGGAGCTTATGTACGCGACGAAATAAAATCGCTTTTTGACTTGTTTTTTTATGTAGAAGATTTGCTGGAGGTGCCTGCCGCCGAATCACTGGCTGAAATGATAACCCCAACCTTTTATTCACCCAATGTCAGTTGGATAGTGCAGCGCAATGCCAATAGTTTGGAGGATGGCATGATGGCCTCAATAAATGCTTCTCTGGGCAATCATTCGCATACCAACGGAATTAATATCGAATTGTTTGCCAAAGGCATGGTCATTGCACCCGATGGTGCGGCAGGAGTGAGTTATTGGTCTGAGGACCACCGGGACTATTACAGCCGGTTCCCAGCTCATAATACGGTGGTGGTCGATGGCATTTCCGACTACCGGAATATGCGGGGAACTCAGGCTTTTGACGTAAATTCAATATATCCACCAACGGACATTGTCAATCCCTGGCAGGGGTACTTCACCTATTCAGATGTGAGCTTTTTCGAACCATCAACTGGTGCAAAGCAAACCAGGGTGACTGGTACAGTTCGCACCAGTGAATCATCGGGATATTTTGTCGATATTTTCCGGTCGTCAAGGAGTGATCGTTTAGATAAAAAGCACGAGTATATTTTTCATAGCCAGGGGGCCCCGGTAGTTTTGAAGGATGACCGGGATCAGATCATTGCCACGAGCACCACCGATGAACTTTCATCCGAGAAAGGGGATCAGGTGGGCTATGATTATTTTTCAGATAAAATGCGTGCCAGTTATTCAGGCGATTTTCTTGCTCAATTTTCGATGCCATCTATTTTAAACAAAGAATTGAGGGTTAATTTATGGATGAAAGGAGATGAAGGAAGGACCGTTTTTACGACGATGGCACCTTATTCAAGGGCAATCCACCCGGAATCTGTCCCGGAGGCGATTTATCACCAACCGTTGCCAACACTTATCGTAAGGCAAGACGGTGAGGCTTTATCAAGGCCGTTTGTGACCATTATTGATGCATTTAATCAGGAAGAGGAAATGGGAGTCGACAAAGTGGACTACTTTTCACCGGTAAATGAAAGTCCGGACTTTGTAGGAATCACTGTTCAATCAGGAGCAAATCACACCGACTACGTTTACAACGACATAAAAGGCAAAGTGAGATACACCTTTGACGATGGGGCTTTTGAAGGTACCTATGCCATTGCTTCTTATGAAAATGAACTACTAAAAGCATTCTTCCTGGGTCACGGTTCTTATCTCGAAAAAGGCCAATGGAAAATAGAAACCGGCAAACCAGATGGTACAGTTTGCATTACCACAACGCAGCAAGGAATAAATATTGATGCAAAGCAACCTTTTAAGCTGACGATGCCATTGCCAGACCGTGGAAAAAATTCGCTTCAATTGGTAGGTATCGGTAAATCTTCTGGACAAAAATTTATGGGCAAGTTACGAATCAAGGGTGATCAAAAATTCATGGAGATTGAGCTGCCAGCATTAAATAATGAGGAATTTCGAATTATTTATGAATGACGTATTGTTCGTTTGAAAGATTGTCTAATCCTACCTGTCTGAATTAGGATTTGTAGGATTTATAGATTTGTAGGATTGTATTTGAGGAGACAGAAAATGTGGTACTCTTGAATAATTTTAGCTGCTTTAGTCAGCGACATCACCTTGGGTATAGTGGGAAGGACGGCTTTGTGTTGGTGCCTTTGTGGAGATAAATGTGGGTTTGAGGGATTCGCAAGATTGTGATTGAGAAAATGAAAAAAAGGGTAACTTCTTTGAATAATTTTGGCTGCCTTAGTCAGGGTCATCACCTTGGGCATAGTGGAAGGACGGCTTTGTGAGCTTGGTGCCTTTGCGGGAGATAAGTATGGGATTTAGGGATTCGCAAGATTGCGATTGAGAAAATGGAAAACATGGTATCTCCTTGGAAAAAATTTTGATGGCCTTGGTCAAGGATCACGATAGACTTAGTGGGAAAACTTTGTGTGCTGGGTGCCTTTTGTTGGTGATAAGTGCTGTGTTCTTAATCAGATGATCATGTAATTGTATTAAAGTAAATAGATGTAAATAAAAGTTTAAGATGGCGTTCGACACCAAACTTGCCGAAAGAATTAGGAAGTATCTTGCTAACGTTCCTAACCTAAACATTGAGGAAAAGAAGATGTTTCGGGGTCTGACATTTATGGTCAACGGAAAAATGTGCATAACTGTGAGTGGTGATAATTTGATGTGTCGATTTGACCCTGATCTACAGTTAGAAATGGCCCAGAGAGACGGCTATCAGCCTATGGTTATGAAGGAAGAGAGTACAAAGGATACTGTTATGTAACTCCTGATGGATTTAAGGCTAAAAAGGATTTCGAATATTGGGTCAAGCTCTGTTTGGATTATAATGACAGGGCGAAATCTTCGAAAAAGTGAGGCACTGAATCAGGCTTTGTGCGCTTGGAGCCTTTGCGGAAGTAGCCCCTTTCTGCCGGCTTCCTTCTCCCTTGATCTTTGTAAGCGGGTTTAAGGGAGAGGTAATGGTCGACAACTTTATTGCAATTTATATACGGTTATGTATCTTTGAACTGGTGATTAAGAGGTCACAAGAAGTGGAGGAATCTTCATATATCACAGAGTTATGCATCTTGCTAAAGAAAGAAATCGCACGAAACAAAGAAATGATGAAACCCGGAAAAAACGACGTAAAAGCTTATATTAAATTTGAAACTGAAGAATTGGAATTACTCCAGGAGAATACGTGGCAAATGGCGGAATCGTTTGGATTGGACAGACGTATTGATAATTTGACAGGAAGTAGGAAAGTAGGCTTTTATAGTTGGGATTTGGATTGTTTGGAAAGTGTTGTTAGTGACTTGACTGGCACACCGGTTGGAGAAAAACTTTATGAAAAAATTAGAAAGGGAATGGATTTCATCCAAAGTCATCGGAATAAGAGATAGCGTTAGATTTGAGAGAAACTGTTTGAAAATGAACAATTCAGATTTAAAGAGTAAACTAGAGCTTATTGGAAAAGAATTAATTGAAGAAAAAGGATATTGGTGTTCGATTGATGTACTATTAAAATTAAAATATTTGGCAGGGCAAGGATTATGAGAATTGGAGATTTGGGAAAGTTGAATATCTTGAAAAAGCATGTGTGGTTAATTTGAAGGAACTATCGACTATCAACAAAACGATAGAGGAAATTTCAGGGCAATGGAATTTAAAGAAATCTTGGACTGCTTATAGTAAATATGGAAAAGGAAAAGGGATAAGATTAAGATTTAGCAAATCGGGAAGTGAACGGATTGAACAAGCATATGCAACTCATTATGTAAACATTAAAGAATAAAGGTCGAGATCCTAAAAACAATTGGATCAAAACTTAAATTATTAATTATTAAGCTCTCTAGTGAGAAAGAATCCCGGATGGATTCAATATGAATTACTCCGGATGCAATCGTGAATACCATCTAAATATACCTAATGTCTTTTTTGTCCTGAAAATTCCATGGCTTCACCTTTACCGAAACCATAGCTAAATCCAAGTGTGATAAATCGACCACTATGTCTGCGGCTATAGAGGTAAAAGTCAGACTGAGTGGTTTCACTTTCTCTGAAACGGCTGGCAAATACATATCTGATGCTCAGGTTAAATACCCCCTTACCCTTTAGAATCTTTTTACGCAGACCCATATCTACAAATAGATTATCGGATATTTCGCTTTGCACAGTCACATAGCGAGACTGGTAGTGCCCGGTTAATTCTAAATCTATACTTGCCGGTAGTTTATATTTCGTAGTTAACTTGGAAGACCATTGACCGGCATTGAAGTCAAAGGAGGTGGCATCAAGAGTGCCTAACCGGTTAAAATAGTTGTAATTAATATCTCCATTGATGGAAAGCCATTTACTGGGTGTGTATTTACCATTTATTTCGATACCTGTGGCGCGATTTGTACCGAGATTGACCGGCTTGGTCGTATTGACGTTATTTTCAAAAGTAGATACACGTTCAACAGCATCGGTGGTGAAGCGATGGTATATACCGAGATTCAGCGAAGTCTGGCCCTTGATGAAGATGCTATTTATTTCATAAGAATCTGTAAATTCCGGCAGGAGGTCGGGATTTCCGGTGCGGATGCTGTAATTGTTCCGGATATTAAAGAATGGATTTAAATCCCATAATCTTGGCCTGAATATTCTCCGTGAATAACCCGCTTGAAGGGAAATTTTATCATTGATTTTGTAGGAAGTGTGTGCACTTGGAAACAGATTCGAATAATTTTGATCATTGACTTGATTGCTATTAAGTAGTATCGTTGTAAGATCGGTATTTTCAGCACGGAGGCCTAGTTTTAAGCCCCAGATATCGCCCTCATAAGAGCCGGTGCCATAAGCAGCCAATACCTTCTGATCATATTCAAAGACATTGGTTAGATTGGCATCGTTGATTAGAATTCCATCTTGAATGTCATTGACCTCATAATCATTACTCACATCATTGATCACATATTGTAAGCCCGTTTCTACCTTCCATCGATCGGTGAAGGGTTTGGTGTAGTCTAGTTTAAAAGTATTTTCTGCTTCTTTAAAATCGGTTCTTGACAGTTGATCTCCGGCAGTTTCACTTCCGAGGCTGTAGAAGTTATTAAAGGTTGAGGATTGATCCTTGCCGAAGAAATTACCCAGGGCACTAAACAATAGGATATGTTCTTCATGATCATCAAAGTCGCTTATACTGTAGTTCATAACGGTATTTGGGATTTTTAGCTGTTGTCACCTCATTTCTTACCCATTGGTTGGTGACTATGTCCATAGCATCATTAAAACGAAAATCGGTGAGTGATGATTCATCTTCAACCTCGTATGCAAGATGACCGGACAGCGTCAATACATTTTTTCGATTGATATGGTAGTCAGTACCCAGGATCAGATTATAAAAAGTCTCGTTCTTGATTTCCTTACCACTGGAGGTGATCGAAGTGCCATTGACTAAATCACGGTTGATGACCTCTTGTTTGTCAGGAAAACGGCGATAGCCAACTCCCAATTGAGTAAATACGTTAAATTTTTCCGTTCGTCGATTCATGCTTAGGCCCAGGCTGTGGTTATGAGGTGTCCCGCTATTGAGCGTAATGGAGCCATTCACTCCTTTTCGTTCTTCTTTTTTAATAATAATGTTGATAATCCCAGAGGTGCCTTCCGCATCATATTTTGCAGAAGGATTGGTGATTACCTCAATTTTATCGATCATATCAGCCGTGATGGTGCCCAGCGTATTACCCTTTTCACTGGCGATTACCGAAGGCTTGCCATTGATGAGTATTTGTACTCCAGTGCTACCACGTAAACTGATTTCACCTTCGATATTGACATTGACGGACGGCACATTATTTAAAACTTCCAAGGCGCTTGCACCGGTGGAACTGAGATCTTTTCCACATTAAAAACGCGTTTATCCAACTTGAATTCAGTCTGGGATTTTTCAGCCCTGACTAACACTTCGTCAAAGGTCTTGCTATCTTCTGATAGCTCTATCATACCCAAATCAACTGTTTGGTCTTTTGATTGTGGGTTTGGCAATTTTTTGAGCAACAAATCCAATGAAGCTAATCTCGACATAAAAATCTTGAGCACTGGTCTCCAGTTCAAAGTGTCCATCAGCAGAGGTCGTTGTGCCCGTAAGCGTTTGTCCGGTCTGATTGTCAACGATGATAGCGGTGGCGTACTCGATCGGCGCCTGACTGCTTCCTTCGACGACTTTGCCTGTCACTCTTTTGTTTGAAGTCTGCCCGTGTATGATGCCCGAAAACATACCCATAAAGGCTAAGGCAAGTGGAATGATCAAATGAAGCTTCATGGTTCTGAATTGATTTTTCTAATCTGCAGCAAAGAAGCGCATTAACTTTGAAATACAAAAATCCTTTCTTATGAACGACAATGGAAATAGTGATAGATCGATCTTCTTAGTTCAACCAGACAATTTGGTCGTTTTGGCCTATCACTTTTTTAGGTTGATCTTGAAAAGGTGGCTTTGCCTTATGAATAGGTTGATCTGGAGTTCTTGGATATTCACATTCCCAAGATTTCAGGACTAGATTTCTTTGGCGTGATCTCCTCAGCCGCAAGTGATTTTAACCACAGCAATTACTGACTTTCGTTTCAAAGATTCTTGAAGACCAAGCAAAAGTTCGTGTCTACCAATGGAACCACAGATTTCATTGAATGAGAATAGGTCTTTGGAAAGCCGGGAAATTTTTATAAAATTTAAATCAGATGCCGATTACAGTGAAATCGTGATTCCTGGTAAAAAGTACTTATCTTTTGAATCCTTGAGAGACTGGCTCCACCAGTCGGGTCCGAGTCAATTTGTGCGCATACATAAATCATATATCATCAACATTCGGAAAACAGAGCGAATGGCTGGTAATCAAATTTACCTGCAGGGTGACATTGTTATTCCTATTGGTAGGACCTTTAAGGATGATTTTATGAAACGATTTATCAGCAGGAATCATCAATGACATTTATATTTAGATCAGAAAACCTTAAATATTAGATCATGAAGAGAATAAGTAAAACAAAAATTAGCCAGGAGGTATTTGACCTCTACGACGACTATGCTCATAATCGTCTCGATAGACGTCAATTCATGGACCGGCTTTCTACTTATGCTGTGGGAGGTCTGACAGTGTCTTCATTGCTTGGTATTGTCATGCCTAATTATGTCGATAAGATCCAGGTTCGCCAGGATGATCCAAGGCTGGAGTCAGGATTTATTGAGTACAACTCACCCCAGGGTGGGGGTACCATTCGTGGTTTGTTATCGAAGCCGGCTGATTCCCAGGGCAAATTACCTGGTATTGTAGTCGTTCATGAAAATCGTGGTTTAACTCCTCATATAGAAGATGTTGGTCGCAGGGCTGCTTTAGCGGGTTTTATTTCGTTGGCTCCTGATGCCCTTACCCCATTGGGCGGTTATCCTGGGAATGATGACGCCGGCCGCGAAATGCAAAGTAAACGTGATCGTGACGAAATGTTGGAGGATTTTTATGCGCGGCTTTCCGCCATCTGAAGAATCATGATGGCTGCACTGGTAAAGTTGGCGTCGTGGGATTTTGTTTCGGTGGTTGGATTTCTAATATGATGGCTGCAAAGATTCCAGACCTTGCCGCTTCGGTTCCTTTCTATGGCGGTCAAGCTCCCTTGGAATTGGTGCCGGCTATCCAGGCTCCATTGTTGCTTCACTTTGGCGAACTAGATACCAGGGTCAATGAGGGATGGCCGGCATATGAGGCCGCTTTGAAAGAGCACGGTAAGGAATATCAGGCTTTTATTTATGAGGGGGCTAATCATGGGTTTCACAATGATACTACGGGTCGCTATGACGAGGAAGATGCTAAATTAGCGTGGACCAGGACCATTGATTTCTTTAAAGACAAATTGGGATCGAGAATTTGAAAAAAACAGGTTACTGATATCGGGCCGTGCTTCCTATATCCGGGATAAATAGTTTTGAATAGACCAGATCCAATGGGCGTCGGGCCTATTCATTTACGAAATGGTTTGGCACTGGAGTGGGTGTTCGGCTGCTTCCCGGGTCCCACACACTGTGGAGGTTATCAAGAGTAAAGAATATAGGCTTACTTTAAAAAACAAGTTTTCACAGGATTACCTAAAGAAATCTATATTGCGACCCTTTGAGAAACTTGAAAAATAGCCATGGTGCAGTCTAAAGAGTTAGAAATTAGGTCGGCTTTAATCATGGGGCACCCGGGACACGAATTGCGGGTATATAAATTCATGGAGCTGTACAAACCCAGGGTTTATATCCTTACGGATGGCTCAGGACACAATGGTAGTTCCAGAGTTTATAATACCCGAAGGATTATTTCAGATACAGGATCGACACCTTCTGAATTTATGGGTGTTTTTACTGACGTTGAATTATACGAACTCATCCTGTCGAATGAATTCACCAAAATCAAGGATCTTATGGACCAATTGTCGGAAGATCTGATAAACCATCAAATTGACTTGGTTTTTGGAGATGCCATCGAAGGATTTAATCCGACCCATGATCTATGCAGGTATTTAATAAACGCGATAGTCGGTATCATCGAAAATAAACTAAGGAGAAAAGTAAATAATTTTGATTTTTTACTTGATGGTGCACCGGAAGGCAGTCCAAATGATCCGGAGGATGGTTCTGTTACAATGGATCTAAATCCGGATGAAATGGAAAGAAAAATATCTGCCTCCAGGAAATATACAGAGATCGAAAAAGATGTTACAAGGCTTATTAATAGGCATGGAGTTAGCTCTTTTAGAAGGGAGACCTTACGTCAAGTGCAAAATCTTCATGAATTGAAGGGTTGGACTTCTGACCAGCCATTTTATGAAATACATGGCAGGGATCGCGTGCGATCCGGCTCGTATGAGCAGATCATAACCTATCAAGGACATATGAAACCTCTGGGCGAGAAGCTGATCTCATTTACTACTAAATTCCGATAATAATATGAAAGTGCTGCTAACAAATATTTGGCTAGATGAGTATGCAGGAACTGAAGTTTATATCAGAGATCTATCCATTGAATTAAATAAAAGGGGACATCAAGTAGAGGTTTATTCTCCAAGACTCGGTAAAGTGGCGCAAGAAATTAGTGAGGCTGGTATACACATTTGTGGTCGCACAGAGGAAATCAAGGAAGAGCCCGACATTATACATGGTCATCAATATTTACCGACTATGGATGCGCTCTCCCGGTTTAGGAACTCGCCTTCGATTTATTTCGTGCATGATCGTTCATATCCTGGTGATACTCCTCCTCAGATACAAAGAGTAAATCGCTATGTAGCTGTTGATTCGATCTGCAGGCAGAAAATATTAGAGCATGGCATTCCCGAGAGTAAGGTAATGACAATTTTAAATTGGGTCGATACGGTTCGATTTTATAAGAAGGCCGATATTTCATATTCACCAGCGAGGGCGCTTGTCTTTAGCAACAATGCGAAACCTGATAATTATTTTTCCATCATTGTTGAGGCATGTAAGAAAATGAATCTGCAAATTGATGTTATTGGTAGGGGGTTTAATAATACGATCTCTAATCCACAGGATATATTGGTTAAATATGATATTGTTTTTGCCAAGGGAAAGGCAGCGATCGAGGCAATGGCAACTGGTGCAGCAGTGATTGTGTGTGATTTCCGAGGATTGGGCGGACTAGTCTTGCCTGATAACTACGAATATTTTCGGAGTAATAATTTTGGCATGAACACGATGCAAGATAAAATCGAAGTCGAAGCAATTTGCCGGCAGATCGCAAAGTATAATGCTGAACAAATTGAATTGGTAACGAATAGGATCAGGAGGGAGGCTGATTTTGTTACCTATGTTGATTATCTGGAGGAAACCTACAAACGGATCATTAGATCTTATAGATGGAAAAAGTATTTTTTCAATCGTAAATATGATGATCGAATGATCCGTACTTATAAACAATGCCGGGCTGCATTGGGATAGAAGGTCTAATTACCTTTCTTCCAAGAAGGGAATTTTTTTCCTTTGATAGTTTACTGAGACTATCAGTTTATCAATAAGGTGTGAGCATAAAAACGATCAAAATCTTTGGAGAAAGAAATTCAGGTACAAATTATCTTGCTGAGCTGCTAAAAAGTAATCTTGAGGTGGATCTGCTGACAGGCACTGTACCTAATTTTGAGCCCTTTATTAGGGTTGAATGGGTGAAAGAAATCTTTTATTTATTTTCTGCGCGACATAATCTGGGTTGGAAGCATGCTGAGATCAATTTGTCATTGGTACAATTATACCGGTCTTTAGCCCAACTACATTTTGTTACAATCACAAAAAATCCCTATTCTTTTTTACTCTCTTTATTTGACAACCCGCATCAAATAGTTGGTAAACGACCTGCAAAATTCAGGGACTTTCTTTCGAATGCTTGGATCACGAGAAAAAGAGAATATACTCAAAGCCACTTTGAGTCACCAATTCTGCTCTGGAATGCAAAAAATGCATCTTATCTTCGATTACTAAAAGAATTTCCGGATCGGTGCAAATTACTCACCTACGAAAATCTGATTGTTGATCCTGAGTCATACATTATCGCGATTGCTGATCAATTTGATTTGCATCGGATTGGACCATTTAGGAATATAGAAAAATCAACCAAAAACAATGGAAAAGCTTTTTCAGATTATCGGACGTATTATCTCAGCCAACATTGGCAATCCAGATTACGTCGTGAAGATCTGGAGATTATAAATGAAAAATTGGACCATAATCTCATGCATTACTTTGGTTATTCGATATTGGAGAATCTCTAGTGTGATCTAAATGAGGTCCAGAAGGCATTGAGTGGTCTTATTTGACAAATTGCTATGACCAGAAATGGGTTGTGGTTTTATTCGGGCTCAGGTAAAAGGGAGCGAACTATTCCGGCGACCTGAATGGGTAATTAAATACACCACCAGTTCCGATTCAGGCAGGGATCTTTGGTTGAGTGAAATCATTGTCTTCCATGGGTTGTGTTCGTTGTTATGGCATTTTAATCATAAAATCATAATGGCCTGATTCTATTTCAAAAACCAATTTGTCGTTTTTTCTTCCTTTATAGGCGATACCCGGGGTATTTTTGATGGTTTGGTTACCTTCTTTAATTTCATCCAGATTTTTGGCCGGTAGAAATAGCGTCGCAGTAGTATTTGCGGGCACTGTAAATATATATCGGGTACTTTGTTCTTCCTGATGCCATTCACTTACGATAGTACCATACATGGAGTCATAATGTCCTTTGGCGAATCTCATTTGTCCGCTTGGATCTGGCTCTGGTTTTAAGATGAAATGTTTAAATCCCGGATGACGAGGATCTCGCTGAATTCCCAGTGAATAATTGTACATCCATGAGGCCACTGCACCAAAGGCATAGTGATTAAATGAATTCATGCTATTGTTTCCGCCAAATCCCTGATCAATGGTATAAGAGTTAAGCCGTTCCCAGATTGTGGTAGCTCCATTGATCACCGGGTACAACCAGGAGGGATAGGATTCTTGCTGTAAAAGACGGTAGGCTAAGTCGATCTTACCGTTTTCAGAAAGAGCCTCACCGAGCGAAGCGGTACCTATAAAGCCAGTCATGAGAGAATATGCCGGACGCAATATCCCATCGTCATCCTGATTTCGTCTCGTTATGGTGTTAGAAAGATGCTCGATAGCCGCTTCTTTATGCATTTGATTAAAAACATTAAAAGCCAGAGGTATAGCATACGATGCCTGGGTATCCACTAATTTACCTTTGTCCGATGGATGAGAGGGTGGACCGAAACTCGCTATTTTTACTCCGGATTTTATTGTCTTGTGGTGATTAGGATCGACATAGGTTTTATTAAAAAAATCTTTTCGCTCCTGGTATCTTTTTTCGAAAAATGATCGATCTTCTTTTTTATCCAACACTTTTGCGATTTTACCCATAATATCCAGGTTGTAAATATGATAAGCTGTCCACAATAATGAATTATCGTTTTTATCGTTCTCCGGACTTAACCAATCGCCCAGGGGGCCTTCTACCAGGATACCATTTGAATCCATCCTTGTATCCAGAAATAGGATGTACCTCTTCATCGCATCATAGTGCTCCTTTAGCATACCCATGTCGCCGTATTGCTGGTATATCTCCCAGGCTATGACAATGCCTGCACTTCCCCAAAGGGTTCCTCCGAAACCGCCTCCGACTGGAGCAACATCGGTAAATTTGCCATCTTCCATCTGCATATCTCTCATAGCCATCAGGTGCCTTTTTAAGAACAGATTGACATCAGCCAGCCAGGTAGCCGCCCGCGAAAAAACATTGATATCTCCATTCCAACCCATGCGTTCATTTCGGGCAGGGGTATCAGTGGGAATGGATAGAAAGTTACCTCGCAAAGACCACGTGATATTTTGCCAAAGTCGATTGACCAGGGGATTGGAAGTTTCGTAGTGAGACGCTAGATTATGAATGGAACTGAGGACATGTCCCCTGACACTTTCAAGAGGAAGCGCTTGTTTAATGCCGGTAATTTCCAGAAAGCGATATCCGTGAAAGGTAAAACGAGGTTGAATAACTTCCTGACCTCCTTTTCTGATGTATAAGTCTTGGGCTAAAGCTGCACGAATATTTTCCAGCATGATCATACCGGTATTACTTTCATATTCGGGTAGATCGGGATATTTAACTTCTGCATATCGTATGGTTATGGTATCTCCTTTTTGTCCGGTGTCCAACGTAATGCTTGGAAAGCCCACCATGTTTTGACCCATATCATAAACAAAAACACCAGGCCTGACTTCTTCCACATTTTGTGCCGTCAAGCTTTCCACAACCTGTACATTTTGGCCAATCTGACCGGTGAGTTCAAAATCATCGAAGTCTAAATTGATTTTCCGGCCAGTAAAATCCGATAGATTACCAGTAGGAGTGGTACCCTCCAGATATATTTGACGAGCCTCTTTCCAATGCGAATCATTGTATCCTGCCGTTGTCCAACCATCAATGGCGGCATCTTTAGTAGCATCGTATACCTCACCTTGAAAGAAACTTCCGTATCTGATCGGACCTTCTGAAAATGATTTCCATGTTTTGTCATTAGAAATAATGATGTCTTCTGTGCCATCTTCGTAGTTGAGTACCAGCTTGCACAACAATGATTGCCGGTCGCCAAAATAATTCCAGTTTTCCCCTCGAAAAGTGATCCCGCCGCTCCACCAGCCTTCGCTCAGCCAGGATCCCAAGGCGTTAACTTTTCCCCCTTTGATTTGGTTGGTCACGTCGTAGGTTTGGTATAAATGATGTTTGTTGTATTGCGTTAGCCCCGGATTGAAATAGTCATCACCAATGCGTTGACCATTAAGATACATCTCATAAATACCCCGGGCGGTGACGTACAATCGCGCTTTTTTTAGTACTTTTTTTTCTGCGAAAAATTCTGTTCGTAAAAGGGGGGCAGCACCATGACTGGGATCAAATAATATGAATTGAGGTTGATCAGATTTTTCAAACTCCCTTTTATCCAAGGCAAACAGCGTATTAGACGGAGGCCGGTAATTCCGGATATTTAAATTTGTAAAGCTGGCTTTTTGCCCGGGTCTCAGAGAGAACCCAATATCCGCCAGCAGAGGATAACAAATGAAGTCATGACCCCAACCGTAAGGATTCAGATTTAATCCGGATCGACCAAAAGGTGAGCCGCCAGGATTTTCACTCACAATGATTTTATGCTTGTATTCCTTTCCATTCAGGTAAATTTCCAGCACCCCTAAATTGAGCTCCAGATAAAATTGGTGTGGCTCATATTTGTTTTTTTGATTTAGAAGATTCTTTGGAATGGGATAGGTTTTAAAAGGAGTTTTAGCATTATCTTCAGGAGTATATCCTACCCGATATACGTGGAGTTGGGCAAGGCCATCACGATCACGATTCATTGGCGAAATATCTAATTCCAAAGCAATATGACTTTCATCTTTCCCATTGCTCATTGCTTTTAAATTCTTGTCTTTGTCCATATTGCGACGATCATTAGCGCCAAATACAAAAGCTGCTTTTGTGCTATTAGACAATGAATCCAACTGCATTTGATAATCAATTTTGAATACGGGAAGATAATGCGAATAAAGCACGAGGTCTTCCTCTCCGGCACCAATCCAGGTTGCATTACTCCAAGAGGAAAGATTATTATCACTGGGCTTTAATCCGGTTTCAAACCAAGAGGTATTCGTGAGCCGTTTAGCAGTTTGATTCCAAACAGTTAGTTGCCAGTCATATCGGGTCGTGGGCTGAAGATTTTTTCCTTCATATTTGATTCCTAACGAAATGTCAGTAATGACTTTACCAGAATCCCAAACCTTCACCTTAGATTCGTCAGTTACCACAATTTGATAAGCCGTTTGATATTTGCCACGTGAGTCGTCCGAAACATCCATTTGCCAGCTAAAACAGAGATTTTCTGCATCAAGACCTAAGGGCTTTTCCTGGTAGTTTACCCTCAGGTGAGTCAGGATTTCGTTTGCTGAAGCCGGGAGGAAAAAAAGACTAAGTGAGGCTATGAATGCACTAATAAATATCTTGTTGATGGGTGATTTCATATTGCCTAATTTTGAAATTTCAATAATTCATGATCTTAACGATAAGCGACAATAGTAAATCGATCCAGTAGCCATCCATATTCTTTTATCGAAAGCTTGTTGGCTTTTTAATCTCGTTTTCTTGAAATCCGCTTGTTGACGGTCCACATCATCTAAGGTATGAAACTGTTCGAAGAAGATGTCGTGAGACATAGAAGATTTAATGTCGGGTTTAACTCTGGCTTGCACCAGACAGGGTCATCTAATGACGATTAATGTCACAATCAGACAAGCTTCGATAGTTCTTACCCTTTGGAAATAACAGGTATTTTTAATGTGTATTCTGAGTTTAATGAATTCGTAGTTATCGAATGATTTTGTGAAGAACTTGAAGTGGAAGTCGCAGGTCTTTATAAATTCAATCAAGATGCAATGTCGTCACACAGAGCAAACGAAATAGAATTCAAAAAATTAATTGGGGATATTTTCCATTTTATTCTACTGTGCAAATACCAGAAATCCGGAAAAGTAGCAAAATTTCCCGCTTTGAGAAAAAGTTGCCATACTGCTTGCAGCATTATTGTATATCCGGACCCTTACCTCATCGCCCTGGTTTAGTTCAAGGGTGGTACTTACTCCTGTTCCAAAATAATCGATTCCTCCTGAGGCTGCCCATTCTCCAACCTCATCCGTATTGTTCACCCGGATAAATATGCCATTTCGCGATTCAGCAGTGTTCGCATTATCCCATAAAACCGCTGCTTGGAAAAAGGAAATTCCATCAATCGGGGCCTTAAAAGCGAACGTGGAATTGTCGTACACGCCGGTTGGATATTCGAAGTTTTCTGTAGTAGATGTATTATTACATCTCAAGGTGTCGTAACCTGTGGAATCCACGGTCTGATCAGAGGACGCGGACGCGTGAAAGGCAATACGATGATATGGTATCGTATTCCAGTAAGCTCCATTCCATTGCATGATGTCTTGAGAGTCTGCTTGCATGGAGCCTCTCAATGAATCGGCATAGACGGCCGACAACGCACTGCCATCCCCTGCAAAGGCGGTGGCGGTTGCAGTTCCGACCACTTCAAGTTTTGAGACCGGGTTATCTGTACCTATTCCAATAGAGTCTGTGTTGTTATAAACATGCCCATCCTTTTCCTGCCAAAGAATTTTACCAGTGGCAATGCCTGCCCAACTGCCTCCGAAGTAATAGTAAAACAAATCAGCGTCAGTGTCAAAAACCAGCAGACCGGTTACCGGATTTGCTATGGCCATTCTTTGTGCCGTTGTCATTCTTGGCAGAAGGAACCCCTTATTCGCGGAACTAACATCTAATATGGCTGATGACTCGGGGCTTGATCCATCTTGATTAATGCTGGTTGATTGAGAAATAATGGATTGGGAAAGTAAAAATGCTGGAGGGATGAGGAATAGAACGATCAGTAAGTGTTTCATTGGAATTTTCAGACGGGAATGGATGTTAGTAATTTGAGGGGCAAACTACGGAGTTTTATTGGTTTCTTGCGATTTATTGTGGATCGTTTCATTCCTCCTCAAGAACCGCAGGATGCAAAAGTCATAGGTAGCCGGCCGAACCCGGGTGAGCTGAATGAAACCATTGAGCAAGAGATTGAAAAGACAAGTGGAATGCAAAGATCGTCTAGTTCAAAAATCCTTATGATGGATAAATGTAAGAACAAATATCGGATCAAATCTGCCCTTCTCCATGGTGGGATTACGGGTGGGACGCTGGGTATTTTGTGGCCAGGTTTCTATAAACCAATTTTGGGCCGCAAATCCAAAAATTTGGCGTCCATCATCCGTGGATTCAAAATTGGTGTCACCAAAAATGCTCGGCAAATTAATCCTGATTTTGCATGGTAACCTGATATCACGACCACATCATCAGGGATAATACATTCTACCAAAACATTGCAAAATATATGATCACCAATCCACGAAATTGGGGTGAAGACAAATTGAACAAATGACCAGACAACCCGAATTGTATTAGAAAAAAACCTTTTGTCAATTGCTGAGAGGTAATCCCTTGTATGGAAAAGTTAGATAAAAGTGCAAAAATATAAATGCTAATCTTGATTGGAGATTGAAGTGCCAATGTCACTTGATTTGGAGAGAAGGATATCACTAGTGATATTTTTGATGAAAGAATCAACGGGCAATGAGAGTTCAGATCTCTTCATTATGCTTAATGACATTACTTCCCTAAATTATCCAATGAACATGCATAAGAGTATCAAAGTCTCAGGTTGCATGGTCGTCCGTATGACTTTTAAAGCTCTGGATAGGTGATTCTTTGCTGTGTTTGGGGCGATACCAAGTTTCGCTGAGATTTCCTCTAAGGAAAGACCATCGTACTTCATACTATAGATTTCCTGCTGCCGTGGAGGCAATTCATTCACCACCTCTTCCAGTCGGGTATGCAGCTCTTTGTGGATAATCTCACTCGTTACGTTTTCTTCACTTTGTGGCATCAAGGCCCAAACCTCATCCTGGTAGGTCTTTTCTTTGGCCAGTCGCTTGAAGTGGTCCATGACATGGTTTTTAGACATGGCAAGGATGTATGAATCCACCGATTTGTATTCAAAAACCACATCGCGTTTTAGCCACACTTTAACCATTACATCTTGCGTCAAATCGTCGGCCAGTTGCCGGTCCTTGACAAATTTCAGGATAAAGTGGTACACCCTTTTCCGGTATCCAACTAATTTCTCTTCCATCTTCAAACAATTGCAAGCATTAACAATGGGAGATTTGAAGGAATTGCTAAAGATTGCCTGAATTTGTATCTTGACGCCCAAGATAGAAATAAAATTCAAAAAAGAAATATCCTTTTGCGCTGGTCCGAATTCTATTTTCTGAAGTCTTACATTCTAGATTTGAAGAAATAGGCTATTTAGAATGTGAGGACACTATAGGTGTGTGCCCTGACCATAGATTGGTGTGTCTTTTTCTAAATTAAAAAGAATATAAGGAGTGAATAGAAGTAGACTAGTATTGTTGACCGATAAGTACTCCAGGGGTACGCTGAATAAGTCCGAGTATGAAGAGTTTATTGCTCTATTGGGAAAAAGTGGTAATCTGCCGGAACTTGACAAGGTGCTTGATTCGCATTGGGATGCCTCATCTGACAAGCATTTAGTTAAGACAGATAGGAAGCATAAAAAGCCCGGAATTAAGGCGAAGAGATCGATTGTATTCAGATGGAGTATTGCCTCTTCAATTCTATTGGTGGCAGCTACGTGTGTCTGGTATTTTTCTCAACCGACCGTATTACCCTCATTTACGGAATATAGTACCGATTACTCGGGGATTAAGGAGGTTTCTTTGCCCGATGGTAGTGTCGTGACTTTAAATGCAAATTCGAATTTGATCTGGTCCAATGATTGGGAGCAAAATGGACAGCGAGTAGTCCAGTTGCACGGTGAAGCTTTTTTTGATATTCTTCACTTGAATGATGATATCGCTTTCATTGTATCGACAGATGATGTTTTGGTTAAGGTTCTGGGGACCTCCTTTAATGTGGATAGTCGGGGAATAGTGACAGAGGTATTTCTTGAAGAAGGTAAGGTGGAATTGCAACTAAAGAACGAACAGGTTGAGACGATTACCATGGCTCCGGGGGAGAGAGTCAAGTACAATGGACAGAGTAAGGAAGTGGAGAAACTCGCCAATGAATCAATGATTAGTTCAGCGGCCTGGAAGAAGGGAGTACTTAATTTTAAGAACATGCTTTTCAGCGAGGTTCTGATCGAATTAAATAATATCTACGGGAAGAATTTTGAATGCAGCGATACATCGCTTTTGTCAAAGCCAATGTTTGTCGGCGTCCCATACGCCGATTGGGAGGCTGTTCAGCAGGCGTTGGAGTTGTCCCTGAATATTAAATTTACGGAGTCAGAAGGGAAATATTTGGTCGAGACAGAATAATTGGATTACCAGCTTTTTGTCTTATTTGAGCCTATTAATTTTTTTTTGAAATAGGAGGGAAAATGAGGCGTCCATCATCGGCGTACTCTTTCCTTTTATGGAGATCCTACTTCACCTAAATCTCAGATCGAATTGTAAGTAGTTACTGAATTATTGCGCCTGAGTCAATGGTATCATTTTTTTAAAATATTTCCTGTTTTGACTGGTCCGATTCCAACCGATTTAAGTTTAATTAGGAGGAGACCATGTAAAGTGATTAATTATATACACCCAAGATCGAACGAAATTCTAACATTTCCTGGAATATGAGAATTTGTTAAAGTGAAATTACGAGAAACTAAAAAATACTGACTTCAATGAAAATAGCAACTAACTTTAAAAAGCGGATATGCGAATTGACTTTCAGCTTATTGCTTGTTACGTTGATTCTTCCCAATATTAAGGCGAATACTTCGCACAATGATCGATCTCGGGAAATGACATTAATTGAGGCTATTGAACAGATAAGTAGAAAATATGATGTGTTCTTCACCTTTGATATGACACTCGTTGCTAATATTAATGTCCATTTTGATTTTGATAAAAAGCAGAAAGTCGAGGAAGCAATTTCAGGGATTTTATCGGGAACCAGGTTGGCCTTTAAGCTCTATGACCAGAGATATGTGATTATTTATGAAGTGGGGAAGGATGGTCTGGAATCTTTAAAAAACATGGCTAAACACCTGGATGGTTTGATTAGCGATGGAGAGCAATTGGAAGAGAAAATCGACCCCATCCGGGCTCATAAGGTGACACCAACTTTATCGCTGCGAAAATCGAAATTGGATTTAAGGCGACCAGGCGTTGATGTGCGAGGTGATGTATCTGATAGTGCAGGAGCACCTTTGATTGGTGCTACAGTTTTAGTAAAAGGTTCTTCTATGGGCACGGCAACAGATCTAGAGGGAAAATTCGAATTGAACAATATCGAAGAAAATGCCATACTGGTTTTCTCTTACACAGGGTTCCAGACATTAGAGGTTCCCCTGGAAGGAAGGTCAACATTTACTATTTCCTTAATCGAAAGTGCTGAGAATCTGGATGCAGTTGTTGTGGTCGGATACGGAACCCAAAAAAAATCAAGTCTTACTGGCTCGGTTGCTTCTATTTCATCAAAAGAAATCAAGAAACAGACCGTTGGAAATGTTGCCTCTGCAATTCAAGGTCGAACGCCAGGAGTTGAGATATTTCAGAAGGGAGGTGAGGCCGGTTCCGATGTGAAGATTTTAATTAGAGGTGCTGGATCATTTGGCAATACGGAACCCCTCTATGTCATCGATGGAATTTTCAGTAATAATGGATTGAACTCTTTAAATCCCAATGATATACAATCTATTGAGATCTTAAAAGATGGTGCAGCAGCCGCTATTTATGGATCCAGGGCTGCCAATGGCGTAGTCCTGATAACAACGAAAAGAGGTCGTTCCGGAATTCCTAAAGTTGAATTTTCGTCTTCTTATTCGCTACAGATGCCCTCTAAATATTTGGATTTAATGAACGCTGACGAATGGAGGTCTTATGCCAGGGCTTTTTCTGAAAACAATAATCATACCCCTGGTCGGGAAATCACCAGCCCGTCTGATCCAAACCTTAATACAGATTGGCAAAAATTGTACTTTAGATCGGCTCCCTTATACAACGTCAACGCCGGTGTTTCGGGAGGTGGTGAAAAATCGACCTATAATTTTAGTCTAGGTTACTTTGAACAAAAAGGTATTTTAATTGAATCTGAATATCAAAAGTATAATGCGAGGATCAATGCGACTCATGATTTGGGGAGAATCAGAATCAGTGAAAACCTTTCCATTGCATACACCTCCAAGACCCCTAATACGAGAATGATTTTTGGGCAACCGAATATTCCTACAAGAGATGATCAAGGTCGTTTGACCTCTGTTGGGTCGGAATACTATATCTCCCCTTCAATAGTGGTCAATCCACTTGCGGAGCTGCACAATATTGATATCTACAATAACAATATCGATTTATTAGGTGGTGTGAACCTTGAGGTCGATCTTTTGGAGGACCTGATGTTTAAGGTCTCTTTAGGGACTAACAGCGTTTCAGCTCATTCCTATCGACATTTACCCTCTTTTCAAACTTTGTGGGATGAAGTAGGAAATCCCGTATCTGAGTATGGTCAAAGTTTTACATCTCTGTCAGAGGGAAGGTCCAGCGCCTTTAACTATACAATAGACAATATTCTCGAATACCGGAAATCCGTCCAAGATCATTCTATTAATTTTATGGTTGGTACCAGTTGGATGAAGGAATATTATAGGACCATGAGTCTTAATTCAGGGTCTAGAGATCTGGGAGCTCCTACTGTGAATGGATACACGGGCGAAGCCACGGTTTCTGCGCATGAATTGAATTCTGCCTTGCTGTCTTTTTATTCTCGGTTAAATTACGATTGGAAAGGTAAGTATTTATTGTCTGCAAGTATCAGAAGAGACGAATCATCAAAGTTTCATCGAGACTTTCGGGTTGGTTATTTTCCCTCACTTTCGATCGGATGGAATCTTCATGAAGAGGACTTCTTTGATGTTCCTTGGTTATCGAGTCTAAAGATCAGGGCTAGTTATGGAAAGTTGGGAGCCAATTTCATTGATCCCTATTCATTCTTGTCCTTAGCCTACGGTCCAGTCCCTGCCGTTTTCGGTTTAAATCAAAGTGCAGATTCGAGACAATTTGGTTATGTGACTAGATTAGTTCAAGAGAATTTACGATGGGAGACATCAGAGACCAAAAACATTGGTTTGGAGTTTGGATTGGCTAATAATACCATTTACTCTACCATTGAATATTTTTGGAAAAGCAATGATGATCTCTTGGCTCCGCTAGCGCCACTCCCTTCCTCGGGTCAAACAATCATCATTAACGATGGGGTATTACCTTTTTATAATAATGCGTCTGTAGATAATAGAGGATTAGAGTTGTCCTTGGGGTATAGAAAGAAGCTTGCCAACTGGCACTTAGATCTGCAGGGAAATATTTCCATTATAAAGAATGAAGTTCGGTCTTTGGGTGAGGGCGTTCAGCCGATTCGTGGGGATTTAATAAGTGGCAGTTTTAATGATCGAGCGACTATTACCAGAGAGGGTTTGCCCATTGGAACATTTTGGGGATACAGGATTCTTGGGCTGAATGATACTGGAAATTTCATCTATGAAGACAACAATGGACTGGGAGATGATGGATCATTGACAGGAAAACCCAACGGGTCTGTCGATGAAAATGATAAAGTTGTATTGGGGTCCCCTCATCCGGACTTTACCTATGGGTTAAATGCGTCGCTAAATGGAAAGCACTTTGACTTCACAATATTTATCCAGGGGGTTCAAGGAAATGATATTTTTAACATGTTGAAAACAAGGTATAATTTTAGGAGAATTTGAATTTTTGGACTCCCAGTAACACAAATACAACAATCCCCGCGCCGGGGAATTTGTCGGGCACAAATTTATTACCCAACTCATTTTACATCGAAGATGGATCCTATCTCAGAGTTAAGAATGTTCAAGTGGGGTATACAATTAGTGAGAAATCATTTATTAAAGAGGCTCGAGTGTTTTTGGAATTCAGAATCTTTTGACAATTAGTAAATATTCAGGGTATGATCCGGAGGTAGGAATTAGTACATTGTTTGATCGCGGAGTGGATGGTTTGAATGCATACAACCCGAGTAATAGCTGGCCAATTCCTTCATACAATGCTAGGATCTATAATCTAGGTATTAATGTAACATTGTAAAGCAATAAAAA
The DNA here is from genome assembly GCA_016711125.1 of Saprospiraceae bacterium. GTDB lineage: Bacteria > Bacteroidota > Bacteroidia > Chitinophagales > Saprospiraceae > JABDMH01. The sequence goes on from JADJTQ010000001.1 coordinate 209,894, forward strand.
TGAAAGAATTATTAATTTGTTTGTCCTTTACGTGCATTTTGATTGCTTGCGATAAGCAATTCGATGAGTTGGCAGTTAATCCAAGTCAACAGGACGTTGATAATTTTTATACATCTCCGGAAAATTTGGACAAAGGAGTGATCGGCGTGTATGGATATATTACTACGCCTCGAAACATGGGTGCTAGTGGTATGGGATCAATGTTAAGCAGGGGCGATGAGATTAGTCCCAACTCTGATTATTCTGTAGCGGGTGATTACAGTAGCAGCTATACACCTTCATTCTACACAATAGTCCAACCATTTCAGCTTATGTACACGGCTCTTTCACAGGCTAATCAAATGATAGAGGCTATTCCACTAGTCGATTTTGCAAACAACGAAAGAAAAGATGCTTTGCTTGGTGAAGCGCTGTTCTTGAGGGCTTTCGCACACTTTTATTTGCTTCTAAATTATAGGAATATACCATTGATGGAGGAGTTGCCCAGGACTTCGAATGAATATCGGGCTCAAGCTACTCCCGACCGAGCCTGGGACTTAATTACCTCTGATTTGATAAAAGCTCGAGATCTTCTTCCACAATTGGGTTATTGGGGTACCGAAGGTAAAGGAAGAGCTGTAAGTGGGAGCGCAGCGGCACTCCTAGGCAAGGTATACTTATACCGGAGTGGAATTGAGAAGAGATATGGATCTGGTTCAAAGACCTATTATAATGAAGCCGCTACTGAATTTGGCGATATCATCGAAGGTGTGCATGGAGAATATCGTCTAATGGAAAATTATGATTGGAATTTTGACGTGGCGCACGAAAATAATGACGAATCACTTTTTGAAATTCAGTTTCTTGGTGATGTTGTAAATACGGGATTTAATCCTGGGTTCTCTACATCGGGTTTATTTTGTGATCCAAGAGGTAAGATTCCACCCATGCCCACCCCGAAACAAACAGGACAGGTGGCGCATGATTGGCTGTATAATTCTTTTATAGATTCAAGGGATTTCGATGGGAAAACCGATCCCAGGATGTTTTCAACACTTATTTTCGATGATTCTCAGGAAGATGTTAATCCCCGTGACGATAGCCATGTCACTTTATTGAGTGGGAAAAGTTGGAATGATACGTATGGCGAACAGGGTTTTTTCAGTATTAATGATGAGGCAGGGAATTACAAATCGGCTCCTCGGAAATGGCTCGATTGGGGACTAGCTGAAAAGGATCCTGGAAATGGAGACTATTTCTTCAACGCTCGTGCTCAAGGAGTGAACTATCGATTCATTAGATTGGCTGACGTGTTGCTGATGTATGCAGAATCTGTTATTTCTGGAGGAAATGCATATTCTGTTTCTGCAATTGAAGCCGTGAATCGCGTGAGAGAAAGAGTACAGATGCCTTCGATAGAATCGGTGAATATGGAAATAATTGAGAGCGAACGAATCTTAGAGCTTTCTTGTGAAGGCCATCGGTTTTATGATCTTTTGAGGTGGGGAAAATTACCTGAACGTTTTGCGGAGTTGGAGAATATTGATCCCTATTTTAAGAGATACGAGAATTCCACCTATACTGGTTTTCAGGAAGGTAAGCATGAATGGATGCCTATACCTATTGACGAAATCGAAGCGAATCCTCTAATCACTAAAAACAATCCAGGATGGTAGTTGAGCGAAAGGATGTTTACGATATGCTGATCCGTCAAGGTGGCATTATTTTAATCACCATTTTTTATATTGGAAGTGTTTTTTCACAAACACTGCATAATGGAATTGTCTTGCCAAACCAGTGGCCCCCTTTGCTGAAAGAACCAATCGAGCCAAGTGAAATGGAGGTGCCTTATCTGCACGATCGCCCTGATGTAATACCGATCAACACAGGTAGGCAATTATTTGTAGATGATTTCTTAATTGCAGAAACGGACCTAATGTTCCTGAATCATCAGCCCACATTTTTCGAAAATAATCCTGTAATGAGAGCCGATAGTGATTGGGAAATCAATAATTCAGGACCTTTTGCATCCCCGTTCAGTGATGGTATCTGGTTTGATGAGAAAGAAGATATCTTTAGGATGCTTTATCTGGCGGGCAAACCAGGAACCAATTCACATTACACTTGCTATGCAGAGTCCAAAGATGGAATTAATTGGTTGAAACCAAATCTGGGTCTGTTTGGTCAGACGAATGTGGTAGATACCTTCACCAGAGATGCTTCTTCTTTCTGGCTTGATAAGCATGAAAAAGAAGCAAGCAAGCGATTCAAGATGTTTAACATCGAGTACGATAAGTCTTATCGACGCTTTCACGCCGTGCTAAAATACTCGGCAGACGGGATTCATTGGAGTCCGGGTGTCGCACATTCGGGAAAAATATTTGATCGGTCAACTTTCTTTTATAACCCGTTTCTTTCAAAATGGGTTGTAAGCCTTAGAGCAGACTCGGAGCTGGGTAGGGGAAGAATCAGACATTATGCCGAACATGACGACCCCGAAATGTTGGTAAGTCTGGCTCATGACAAGAGGGATTTTGTGGTAGATCGAAATGTGAAATACTGGTTTAGCTCAGATGATAAGGAGCCGCGGAATCCGGACTATCCAGATATCATACCTCAGATCTATAATTTTGATGCTATTGCTTATGAGAGCTTGATGTTGGGCTTTTACGCGATCTGGCAAGGTCCGGACAACGATGTCACTGCTAAGCAAGGGATACAGAAAAGAAACGAAGTCTTAATCGGATTTAGCAGAGATGGATTCCATTGGTCTCGTCCTTCCCATAAAACTTTTATGGGAGTTAATATGACTGAGGGTGCCTGGAATTGGGCCAATTCTCAACCGATAATCGGGTCTCCTATTATTGTCGGGGATTCATTGTATTTCTATGCGAGTGGCAGAAGAAGAAATTATGAAAAATTAGACACTGATATGGCACCTGGTTTGGCAAAGCTCCGAAGAGATGGGTTTGCTTCAATGCGTACAGACAGGGAAGGCTATTTGATGACCTCGAAAGTCAATTTCAAAGGAGACTATTTATTCGTAAACGCTGATGTCAAAGGGGAATTGCTAGTAGAGCTGTTAGATTCAAAAGGTAGGGTATTACCTGGGTATGGCAAAGATGATTGTCAGCCGATGAAGGTTAATAGTACGAAGTATTTGATGAGATGGAAGAAAAGCGGGATCTTAAAAAGATAAAAGGAAGGGACATTAGGATTAAATTTTACCTACAAGACGGGGATTTATATTCATTCTGGATATCTCCTTGGGAATCAGGAGAGAGCAATGGTCACACGGGAGGTGGTGGCAGAGGTCTTAATCCATCCGGTATAGATAAGCCTTAGCTGGTTTAGAATTGCAGGTTTAAGAAGCGTGACAAAACGATCTGATTTCCTTCTGTAGCCGAACGAGATCAATGCAACCGATTGATCTCACAATCAACTGACAACTGATAATTCACGATATGAAATTTAAATTTTCTGGGCTTGTGGCGGCCCCGTTTACTCCTTTTACATCTGGGGGTGTCCTTAATCTAAACGTAGTGCCGGTCTATGCTGAGTTGTTAAAACTTAATGAGGTTCAGGGAGCCTTTATTTGTGGTTCTACCGGGGAAGGTGTTTCTCTTACAAATGAAGAGAGGAAGCAAGTGATGGAAGCATGGAGTCGGGAGCAAACGGAGCAGTTTAAGATTATTATGTCCATCGGGACCAATAGCGTCAAAGAGGGAATTGAGTTGGCGAAATATGCGAAGGAAATAGGTCTCTATGCGATTTCAATTTTGCCCCCTTTCTTTTTTAAGGAGGTTGATTGCAGAGTCCTGATTGATTATTGCAGGGAGATTTCCAGGGTGACTCCTAATATGCCGATTTATTACTATCATATTCCGATCTTGTCGGGAGTCAATATTTCTATGTTGGAATTCCTGGAATTGGCTTCGAAGTCTCTTCCAGGCTTTGCTGGAATCAAGTTTAGTGAGCAAGATTTGGTAATGTTTCGCAGATGCATTTTGTATCAAAATGGTAAATACGAAATGATGTGGGGAGTTGATGGGTGCTTGCTGGCGGCCTTGTCCATGGGAGCCAGGTCTGCAGTTGGAAGCACCTACAATTACATTGCGCCAATATATACTGAGCTAATTAGTCAGTTTCGCGCAGGAAATATGCTCAAGGCACAAGAGTTGCAAGATAAATCTATTGAAGTTATTAGTGTCCTCAATAGATTTGCTAGTGTAGGTGCAGGGAAGGATTTTATGAGGGCAGTTGGTATTGAATGTGGAGAATTTCGATTGCCTGTAAAGCAGGTAGAAAATAAGGCACTCTTTGCTGAAGCACTTTTGGATTTGGACTTTAATTCTTTTTGCTCGAAAAGCGAATAGGTATGTTGGTTTTATTTTGGCAATAATTTGTTTCAGGATGAAGTATTCACAGATCTATAGACGAGCCTTATTTGATGACGTAATTCCATTTTGGATCACGCACTCTCTGGATGAGGAGCAAGGTGGGTATCTTCACTGTCTGGATAGGCAAGGTGCAATTTACGATGAGGATAAATTTGTTTGGTTCCAGTGCCGTCAAATTTGGATGCTGTCCCTTCTTCACACATTGGTGCAGGGGGACTCAAATTATCTTAATGCTGCGTCTTTGGGCATGGATTTCGTTGAAAAACATGCTCGGGATGGAAATGGTGATTTCTACTTTTCCTTGGATAGAACCGGTAGGCCATTGATAAAACCATACAACATCTTTTCTGATTGTTTTGGGGCAATTGCTTATTATCAGTATGGTGCCGCAACTAGTAGTGAATATCATCTTACGGAGTCTCGTAAAATCTTGAGACAAATTCTTTTAAGGAGGGACAACCCAAAAGGTATCTTTGAAAAATCAACTGGAATTAGGGATTCTCGGAGTTTTGCACTTCCAATGATACTTTCCAATTTGGCATTGCAAATGAAACCAATTTTGGACACTGACGAAGCTGATATTTTGATCCGTGAATGCCAGGAAGCCATATTTGGTGAATTCTACAATCAGGAGACTGGACTAGTGCATGAAGTCATAGGTAAAGATGGACAAAAGTATGACACTTTTGATGGAAGACTAATTAATCCTGGTCATGTGCTGGAGGCTATGTGGTTTTTGATGGACATTGGCGAAAAGGATGGCGATATTGGGTTGATTGACAGATGTATCTCTACTGGTCTACACCATTTGAACTATGCCTGGGATTCTGATTTCGGAGGTATTTTCTATTTTATGGATCATATGAACAAACCCATGGAAAAGTTGGAATGGGATCAAAAATTATGGTGGGTACATCTGGAGGCACTGGTCTTTTTATCAAAGGCGTTGAGATTTAGTGACAAGGCAGAGCTCAGATCCTGGTTTGAAAAAGTGCATAACTACACTTGGGCCCACTTTCCGGATCCGGAATATGGAGAGTGGTATGGGTATCTCAATAGAGCGGGTGACCCTCTACATACATTCAAGGGTGGAAAATGGAAGGGCTGTTTCCATCTTCCAGGGGCCTACTATATTGCTCGCAGGCTTTGGAGGAAGTGGGAATGTAAGTATTGATGCAATTCGAATTTCAGAGTCTTATTAGTTTAATTCAAGTAGTGTGCTAGGTATGGCGATTTTCGTTTTGCATGGAAAACAAATCTGAGCTCTAGGTAGCTCATTTTATTTTTGAATTAATCCTGACATTCCTAATCCATTTCAGCTATCATCCCTTCTTACTTAATTTTAACCACATGGTCTTTGTCCCAAGGAAACTTTAAGGTAGGTTGATTGGCATAACGCTTCGTATGAATGACTAAACGGGCCCCGGTTCCAGGTGCTAGATGAACCGTGAAATTGGGATTATTAACCTCAATCCGTTGGTCGTTCATGTCGACGTATAGACATTGATGTTCAGCATAAGCACCTGTCTGGACAACTACTTCACGAGATTGGGTTTGATGCAGGTTCACCAACGTCACTGCAACCTGGCCATCGGTCATCTCATCGATCAAGGCGCCGACATCCGGAGGGATGCCAGCCTGGCGCTCACTGGGATCGAAGTAACGCAATCGACAATGCAGCAGAGCTCCACCACGACCAGGATCCAAACCGGCCGTCATAAGCTGACGGAGTGCAGTGACCGATGCTGGATTGAATTCCATGGGGTCATCGGCGAGTCGCGTATCAGGAGTGGTTTTGTCCTCGCGCATCGCCGCGATCTTGACACGGATTCTTTCGAAGTCCGAACGCAATGCTTGCTCCGGATAGTCGGGGTTATTACCTTCCAGAAATTCAATCCATTCATCTTTTGGTAAGCGGGCCCGATCCCTGGAATCACAGCTAAAGAAATAACATTCCAAGGCACCGTCCGACCAGGGGGTTGGCTCAAAAGCATACCATCCGTCATCACCATACATGCGCGGATAGATTGTCTTCCCGTCTACCTGACGACTATTTGAATTGACTTTGTCTAACATCTTTGACCAAGTATCAATGTAGCGACGGTCGCCGGTGAGGAGGAATGCATTATTGAAGCCGATTTGTCCCCTCTCCACCCGGCTGCGGTGAGCTAGCTCTCCTGTCTGGGGTACTTCGACCGAGAAACCCCAGCCATAAACTCCACCATACCACTTGCCTTCCGCCGCACCTCCAATCTTCCCATCCAATCCGATGTTGCTGGGAATAATGCCGTCGTTGGCTTCTGTTCGCCCGATCCAGGCATCGACATATTCTAACAACCAATGCTTGTACTTCGCTTCGCCGGTGAGCATAAAGGCATTGGCAGCCAACGTGGTAGCGCCCATATTTTGGGGATGATCTCCAATAATGTCGTTGTAATCTTTGAAATGGGCCACCATCTCTTCGTAGGTCCGTTCGCCATGCCCAAGATGAAACCGGTTCTCCACTCTGATCGGGTCACCCGCCCAATCAAGGCCAGTTGTCTTGCGCATTAATGGTCCGCGGCTACCATTAAACATACTGCGGATAATTTTGTGTTCAAAGTCGTAATTCTGGGCTTCTGGATCTTCGTTCAAATAGAATCCGGCGAATCGTTGTACCCGGTTTTGATAGCTGACATCATGTGGATCTGAAAGCCCTTGCAGGTTGAAAACCCGCAAACCTTCCCCGTTGTGCATCCAATCCATCATTACCGGAAATTCTTTGTAGTACATACCCTCCCGAGCGAATGGTACGTCCACTGTTTTTGCCTCCGTGTACTGTCGTAGGTGCCCTTCCCATGCTTTCTTGTAAAGGTCCAGGAGATCCTCGGATGCACCAAGCATGTGTAGAAGAGGCCAATCGGCCACATTTTCAATGGCATCGTCGGGACCATCATCACCTCCCCAGCGTTCCACACACATCAAGTACCCGCGCTCATCGAAGTATTTGTTGAAAAACTCACGACATGCGGTTGTATTCGCACTTAATAACTCGCGCTCAAGCAAGGCCCAGGTGGGTGGGGCCATAGGAGATTCTATTGAAATCGCGACTTCAGCTTTAGCGTGCAAACTGGACTGGCTATAGAGGTATGTTGAACTAAAAAATAAGAGGAGTGGAAATAGTGTTCTGGCAACAAAATTGATCAAAACAGTTCTTTTTGACGGATTCATAGTCGTTGTTTTTTACAGAGCTTCCTATTTATGGTGGAGCGATCATTGTACCTCTGTTTCAAATTAATTTCTTCAGCCACTCACGGATATTTCATATAGTTTTTCGATAGGTTTGTCCCTGTATCAGCTATGTCATTTCGGTGAAAGATTTTTTATTGATTTTTCCCAGCTTAAAAGAAAGATAGAATTTGAATTTTTGTAGTGGCCCTATGTGTTTGAAAAATTCATCTGCAACTGGATATTTTCAATAGCCAGCCGCCTGTCCATCTTTTCGAGATTCAGTAGCACCGTAATAAACTTTATTTTTTTCATCCCATTTGATGGCCTGATAACCACCATAGGCACCAACGGCAAATTGTACCTGGTGTCCCTTAGTGACTAAATCTCTGATCACATCGTACTCAAAGCCATTTTCAAGATTTAATATCCCACCATCGGTCATCTTCTCACCCATTGGCTGTGAGGACCCCATATGCCGCATCCTGGGAGCATCTCCTGCCTCTTGGAGGTTCATGCCAAAATCAATTATATTGATTACTATTTGTGCGTGGCCCTGGGGTTGCATGGCTCCACCCATCAAACCAAAGCTGACATAGGGTTTATTGTCTTTGGTAATAAACGCAGGAATAATGGTGTGAAATGGTCTTTTACCTGGCTGTAAATAATTGACATGCTTCGGATCTTGTACATTGAACATCTGACCCCGATTCTGTAAAGCAAAACCAAGACCAGTCGGGCACATACCTGATCCGAATCCGGCATAATTACTTTGTATCAGCGATACCATATTTCCTTCTTTATCGGCCACGGTGAGGTAGGTTGTATTTCCCTGCTCCAATTCGCCCGCGGGATAATCCAGGGCAGCATGTTCCCGGTCGAGAAGTTTCCGTCTTTTATCAGCATAGGATTTCGAAATTAATTCATCAACCGGGATTTTGTTAAAATCCATATCGGCATAATATTTGGCCCGGTCTTCAAAAGCTAATTTCTTGGCTTCCGTTAGCACATGCAGATATTCAGCGGAGCCAAAACCCATGGAAGCGATATCGTATTCCTCGAGAATATTCAGCATTTGTAAGGCAGCAATTCCCTGGCCGTTAGGTGGCAACTCCCAGACGTCGTATCCGCGATAGTTGGTGCTCACCGGTTCCACCCAATTCGATGTGTGGGCGGCCAGATCTTCATGGGATAGAAATCCACCGTTTTCCTTTATATAGGCCCCAATGGTCTTTGCAATTTCTCCCTTGTAAAAAGCATCTCTTCCTCCCTTCGCAATCAATTCATACACCTTGGCAAGATTGGTATTCTTAAATATTTCACCCTTTGCAGGAATATGTCCATTAGGCATATAGGTCTCTTTAAAACCCGGCAACTTTGTTCTATTGCCAGCACTTGCTTGCATCTCAGCAGCAATCACTTCAGTGACGGGAAATCCTTTGGTGCCGTAATCAATGGACGGCTGAAGTATTTCGACCATCGATAATTTTCCAAATCGCTTATGTAGCATATCCCATCCGTCCACACATCCAGGTACCGAAACACTTAGCGCGCCAGTAGAGGGTATGTAATCCATGCCTTTTTGTCGAAAATAATCTGCAGTGATCGTTTTCGGAGACCGTCCACTGGCGTTCAAACCGTAAAGTTTCTGTTTCTTAGCATCCCAAACAATGGCGAATAGATCGCCCCCAATACCGCAATTGTGTGGTTCGACCAATCCCAACATAGCATTGGCGGCGATGGCGGCATCAAAGGCATTACCTCCTTTTTTCAGGATGTCGAGTGCTGCATTAGTGGCGAGTGGTTGACAAGTAGCCACCATACCGTTTTGAGCCAGGACTTCCGAGCGGGAAGTATGGGATTTACCAACAATTCGATTTTGTGCCATGATACTGGTGCTCAATAAGGATGTAATAAGGAAAATAAGTATGTTTCGCATGGTCTCTTCATTATGCTTCGTAAGGTAACGTACCATCCTAATATTTATATGGTTTGATCGGAATAAAAATATAATAAATTGCGGCTCTTCCTCCTATTTACTGGGCGAACTACTATTTCTATTTTTCTACGCTACCGGAAGATGTAGATCTTCCTCTCTATTTCTCTCTGGACAGATCTTTATCAAATCGTGGTCAGGAAATAGGAGATGTGGAGACCTGAAGAAAAAGGCCATGGTGGAGCAATTCACCATGACCTTTCTCGAATTTAACCCTCTCATGTCTTTCAGAAAATTCATGGTTGATTTTCTTAACTTAATCCTTTTACAATTTCAAAAGGAAAAGAGATCATGAAGCCGTTATTTCATTTTGCACTCACCTCCTATTTCCTCCTTGGTATTGCACTCAAGTTACAGGCAGGTGATGCAGTTACGATTGGAGAATTTATTATGGAACCTCCAACCTTACATTGTCTTGGATTTGAATGGAAAATCGAGGGTGATGACAACCGGAATGCGAGGGTAGATGTCAGCTACAGGCTAGTCGGTAGTGAAACCTGGCAAGCAGCCCAACCGCTACTGAGGATAGGAGAAGAAAAAGTCTGGCGTGCCAAGGAATTTCTCGAATACTGGACACCCAGGATGTTTGCCGGAAGCATTTTCGGATTGGAAACCGGCAAAAGCTATGAGTGTCGCTTTACCATGTCAGACCCGGATGGAATTGAAGGAAATACAACCAAGATTGTGGAGTGTACTACCCGTACAATACCTCAATCTTACGCGGAAGGCAGAGTGCTCCACGTATACCCGGCTAATTATGAAGGCCCCAAAGAGGAGCCTTCTTTTACCGGATTACTGCAGGCGTATTATGGACCTGGTTTAGGAGATTGGGATGTAGTGCATTGCCGTCCGGTTGAGGCAGGGGCCACCATCCTCGTACACGCCGGGCTGTATAAAGCTGACCGGAGAGATTATGTCAATCCACATCAGATTCCTTTCTTTGGTTCGTATGTTTTGACCCAGGATGGCACTGCAGAAAAACCGATTACGATTAAAGCGGCCGGTGATGGAGAAGTGATCTTCGATGGTGACAATGTCTTCAAATTATTTGATGTGATGGCGGCAGATCATCACATTTTTGACGGTATCACTTTTCGGAATACTGAAATTGCTTTTTATGCCGGAATCAAAGATCAGATGGGTTGTTCGAATTTGACCGTCCGAAATTGCCGGATTGAAGATGTAGGAATCGGAATACATACTGAATGGGCGGGATCAAAAAACTTTTATATCGCTGATAATGTCATGATCGGCCGGGATGATCATTATCGACTCAATGGTTGGAGCAATATGAAGACCTATGGCCCAAGTCCGGTAAATTCTTATTATGGAGTGAAAGTATATGGTCAGGGTCACGTCATTTGTCACAATAAAATGTCGTTTTTTCATGATGGCATTTGTATCAGTACTTACGGAATTCCGGAGGAATCACAGGATTTAAAATGTGTGTCGATCGATATTTATAATAATGATGTATTTCTTTCGGTCGATGATTTTATCGAAGCAGATGGCGGAGTACATAATATCAGGGTGATGAATAATCGGGGTTTTAATGCAGCGCATCATGGTTTGAGTGCTCAACCCATGTTTGGTGGGCCGGTGTATTTTATTAGAAACATCGTTTATAATGTGCCTTTTGGTGGGGCGATTAAGACAGGTGGTGCTAATCCGGCAGGCGTCTTAATTTATAATAACACGTTTATTGCTGAAAATGCTGATGCAGTTGGGATCTCCAATGTGCACTACCGGAATAATCTATTTTTTGGCTCCAATCATCCGAATAAACATCTCAATCGGTTGGAAAGTTATACGACCTATAGTACCTCTGATTACAACGGATACCAGGCCGGCCGGGATAAAGCACTTCTTACCTGGGGTGTTCCGAAAAATGGAATGCGTGATTATAATGAAAGACCCGAATCTGAATCGGTTGATTTTCGGCTTCGGTCAAATTCGGCTGCCATTGATGCTGGAGTGTTGCTGCCCAATATCAATGATGGATTTAGCGGTTTGGCGCCGGATCTTGGAGCCAATGAGTATAATAGTGAAAATCAGGTGTATGGGCCCCGTAAATAATTATATAAATTGGTTATTGGTCACATTGAGTGGATCATGATAAATACGACCGAAATTGAAAAGAGGTGAGATAGGAAGTCCATCACTTTGTAGCTGGATAAAATCTACATCTTTTGGCTCATAAATGAAAAAATAAAATACGAGTTAGTCACTAAATAGGAACCAATTAATTTGCAAACACAAATACTGCATTTCTACTTTTATATCATAACAATAGAATATTACCAACTATTTAATTTTATATTATGAATCCTTTAAACTCCCGAAGAAATTTTATCAAAGGTTCGACGCTTGGTTTGACCGCTACTTCGCTCCTCTGGAGCCAAATGGGCAATTCGTTGCGCAAAGGTATTTCTGAAGAAGGCCCTCATTCGCAGGCTTCCGACCTTAAAATAACCGGGGTACGATCCGCATATATGCGTGGTCACGGCACCCACTTATTTATCAAAATCGAAACAAATCAAGGTATCATCGGCTATGGAGAAGGGATGGATGCAGTGAGCGGCAGTGCCGGATTGGTGAAGACGATGGGAGATCAACTGATTAATAAGAACCCCTTGGATGTCAATCGTCTTGTAGAAGATGTGCTGCGATCCGGATTTTTTCATGGCGCTCAATCCGGGATGTATGTTGCGGTGTTGACAGCCATTGAATTTGCTTTGTGGGATTTGGCGGGGAAAGCTTTGGACCTGCGGGTGTACCGATTGTTGGGTGGCAAATTCAGAGATAAGATCCGTATTTATTGTGATACTGCGTCGAGCCGGGAGAGTCCGGAAAAAATGGCAGAATTAGCCCGCGAGGTACAGGGTCAGGGATTCACCGCTATCAAATTCGACCTGGATTGGGTGCAGGATCCCAATAAATGGGATCACTATAACCGGACGGCCAACAATGCTGAAATAGAAAGAATGGTTAGTCAAATGGCTGCTGTACGTGAAGCGATTGGGCCTCATATGGATTTGTGTGCTGACATGCATGGACGTTATGACACCACCACGGGTATTCGGGTGGCCAATGCGCTACAGCCCTATAACATGATGTGGCTTGAAGAACCAATTCCTGCAGAGAACCTCGATGCTTATCGGGAAATTCGAGAGCACACAACAACTCCGATCTGTCTGGGAGAGAACCATTATCTGGCCCACGATTTCCGTGAGGCACTTGAAAAAAAGGCTTGCGATATCGTGATGCCCGATTTGCATAAATGTGGGGGTATTGCTGAGGGTCAACGTATTGCCTATTTGGCTCATCTTTACTACGTACCAATGGCACCGCATATGGTGGCCTCACCATTAGGCGCGATGGGTGCTTGTCATTGTTGTGCTGCTGTGCCAAATTTCCTTTGTTTAGAATGGCATTGGATCAGCCGATGGGATACCTGGAATAAATTTATTGAAGAAGATCCGCTTATCGAAAATGGATATATTGCGGTAAGCGATAAGCCGGGAATCGGGGTGACATTAATCGAAGATGCAGTAAAGGAATTTGCGATAGAAGGAATCCCGTTTTTTGAGTAGGCCTCGCTCCTTATTAATATGAGAATTATTAAATGGAGAATTAGCAAAATTGATTTCAGAATGAGGAAAATAATTGGTTCTTGCGTATTTATAGTGGGTCGATTTTAGGCTATTTATCTTTCTTCGTAGCCACAGAATGTAAGAGTCAGGATGAGCCTGCCGAACCCTACATTTTCGACTCGTCAATAAAAAGTCAAAAGGAGTTGACCCACTAAATATGAGTAAGTACCTTTTTCTTTAAATTTCGAAATTTTCTGTAAAATTGAAACATTTTCTACTTCTAATCCTCTTGGCATCTGCGTTTACACATTGTTCTCAACCGAATAGTACCTTTTTGAATAGCCCCGATGGTAGGTTTAAAATTTCCATTACGCCCGATCATGAATCCCGTTCGCTTTTTTATGAAGTGTATTTTGAAGGCCGAAAAATTGTGGATAAATCAGGTTTAGGATTGCAGGTTGGTGAGAGCCAGGAAACATTGAAAATTGAGTCGGTCATTTATGGGCACAGGACTTCTGTAGATACCTTGTGGCATCCAATTTATGGAGAAAGAAGCATCTACCCGGACCGCTTTGAGCAGATGGAAATAGAGTGCTTTACCTCCAATGAGACCTTCGCCAAACTATCAATTTTAGTAAGAGCCTATGATGAGGGAGTTGCCTTTAGATATCAAGCGACAAATAACGATTCGGTTGAAATTATACGAGAACTTACCGAATTTAAATTACCAGTCGGCACAGATATTTGGTCTTCAACCAGAGCACAGGGGCCAATTAATAAATTAGCAATTGGAGACCTCGATGAAGCCATGGAGCGGCCCCTTCTGGCGCAACTTGATGACTCTCTGTTTTTGGCTATTGGGGAGGCTGCCCTGGTTGACTTTGCCAGAATGAAATTGATTTTAAAAGATGCTTCTTCGCCCACACTGTCTGTAGAGTTGGGAAGTGAAGTCGCTTTTAATGGCCCATTTCAAGGTCCCTGGCGATTTATTATGGCCGGAAAAAGTGCCGGAGCGATTCTGGAAAATAACTATCTCATCCTCAATCTCAATAATTCTTCCGATTTTTCGGATACGGATTGGATTAAACCAGGAAAGGTAATTAGAGAAGTTACTCTTACCACCCAAGGGGGATTGGCTTGTGTTGATTTTGCAGCCCGGCATAATCTTCAATTTGTCGAGTTTGATGCTGGCTGGTATGGTCCTGAATATGATGAGCAGTCTGATGCAACCATGGTCTCGGTAGATCCAGAGCGATCAAAAGGGCCTTTGGATTTACAGAAGGTCGTCACCTATGCCGAATCAAAAAATATTGGAATTATTCTTTATGTCAATAGAAGAGCTCTGGAAAAACAATTGGATCAAATTTTACCCCTTTATCAAGCTTGGGGCATCAAAGGAATAAAATATGGTTTCGTAAACGTGGGATCACAAAAATGGACAACCTGGCTTCATGAAGCCGTAGCGAAAGCGGCTGACCACCAGTTGATGATTGACATCCATGATGAATACCGGCCTACCGGAGTCTCTCGCACTTACCCCAATTTAATGACGCAGGAAGGTGTTCGGGGAGATGAGGAATCCCCGACAAATGCGATGGTATTAAATACATTATTTACGAGAATGATTGCCGGGGCAGCAGACCATACGAATTGTTATTTTGCCGAAAGAGTCGATGAAAAAATGGGTTCTCATGCATCCCAGATGGCGAAGGCGATCTGTATTTATAGCCCCTGGCAATTTGTTTTTTGGTATGACAGGCCGGTTGGTTCACCCTCAAAAATGGGAGGAGCCGGACAAAATCAAAATTTTATTTCCGAAATTCCTGAGTTGTCTTTCTATGACCAAATTCCTACGGTATGGGATGATAGCCGAGTAATGAGCGGTTATCCCGGAGAATATGCGGTGATTGCGAGACAGTCAGGAACCACCTGGTTTCTTGGTGCTTTGAATGGCGAAAACCTGCGTTCATTTTCGATTCCGCTTCATTTTCTGGATGAGGATGCAAGCTATGAGATGATTCTATATGAGGATGTTCCTCAAGATAGCTATGATCTAAATATAAAATTAGACACTATGGAGGTGAATTCACAATCTCTGATCGAGAAGGTGATTGACTCGCAGTCCGGGTTTGCAGCCATTATTCAGCGACTCTGATTTTTGGCTTCCAATGTCCGTTTTCTAAGTGATTCGAGAATTCCCAGCGAAGGATTAGTTTAAATATTGTGGAAGCTTTCTTCTGCGACTCGAATATAGTAGTTCATTTTTTCTAGTCAACCTTTTCCGTGGCAGCACCTTGCTTGATCGAAAAAAGTTGGGGATTCGGTATGGTCTTTAGAAAGCGAATGTTTTTAAATTCGCGAATGTGATTTTTACCTTCACCCAAAACACCATTTTTCCAACCAAGATTCTCCATCTTTCCAGGCATCAAAAGACCCTGCACATCCTGATAGTTAGAATAGATTTTCGCAGTATTTAGTACACCTGACTCTGTTGTTTCAAAAAAGGAAACAGAGTATACCAGGATCTGGAGTAGGAATGATTCGGGATCCAGGTAAAGATAATAAATGTCATCAGGTGTAAAACCCACGTCATTTCTAAACGTCACTTTGAGCGTTTCGTATTTTTTTTCACCGATTTCAGTAAGACCCTCGTAGGTAGTAAGAACGCCCGGATCTTTGAGAACAAAGGGAATCGATATGAAATAAAAATCCAGATTATAGTAAAAGGCTGCAGAACCACCGGATACTTTACTGGCGTCGGGATAGGCCCAGGCCATATTACCATCAAATCCAACTTCAAATAAATCAGACTTAATATAGGCTCTTCGGTCATTCAAATTAGTGAGCTGATATACCGGAGTACCATTATTAATTACAGTGTATTGTAATCCTTCAAATTGGCGCCATGTGTCCAAGCCACCGTGGGCTTCGAGACATTTATCCAATAAATCGCGGCCTTTCCTTACCTCCGGGGTTAAAGTTCCACCATCAACCGAGGTATTTAATTTTTCATTTTCGGGCTTCACGGCAAACCGTAAGACAGATAATGAGACTGACCAAACAGATGCTCCATAATATAGAATTCATCCTGCAAATTATCCAATTAAATTGACATTAGAACTTCGAGAAAATATCAAAGGCAGAGCATAACTTGAATTTAAGTGTTCGACAATTAGGAAGTATATGTACTATGATATTGATAAGATCATCGTTGTTTTGGGTTCGTCATTTGGATTTTGCAATTGGTCATCAAACTACAGAACTTATGCTCAGAATTGCTCTTCGATAGGCAGTGCCACACTCGGTAAGTCAGGGGTTGTACAAATCTGCTCGCAAAACTAATTGAGCCACCTTAGTTGACTTTTTTTCTTTATATGTTTAATGCACTAGTTGTTCGGTACTTTGCAAATGGACTACAAACTTTACGGACAAATTAAAATTAATAGTACCTTCCATGCGGTTTTTTGTCTAATTCTGTCAAACCCTTTAATATTTTCTTAATATGAAACGTCAGTTTTGTTTACTTTGCCTCTTAGGCATGGTCTCTCTGGTGTTCGCTCAGATTCAGGAGAACACCTATGAATGGGGAGCCTTTGATCACTCGGCATGGAAGATTCAACCCAATTCAAATGGTTATGCAATAATGGGTAACAAGTTTTTCGAGCCTAACAATACTAGCCTTTATGCGCAAGGGCTTAATAAAAAAGGTGAAGGTCAGTGGTTCATGCAATATCCCGCGGTAGGTTTTTCCTCGTTACAAACCTTTTGGAAAAGTTTCATTGCTACTCCTTCTCATCATAGTGGTAGTGATGACTATTTCGCGGTTACAACGGGAATACAAAATGGTTCTTCTAAAACCTATGCGCTTCTAATCAATTCGAGTGGGAAAAAAATCTGGGATAAAGTGTCAGATGTTCCTTCCGGTATTCAGATTGGAGGGGCGAACAATGCCGACTACAAAGGAGGTTGGATTGCGACAGGATCTAACAGTCTTGGCGAGTTAGTGGTTCTCTTTTTTGATGGCTATGGTATCCTAAAATCAGTCAAAAATCTAGGGATTTCGGGATTTGGTTGGACGGTGATTCCTCTCAAAACGGGTGGCTACGTGATTGGAAGCACAGGCGCACGAGTTACTAGAATTGACTCGAAAGGAGATTTGGTCTGGACCACTATGGTGCCTTTACCAGTCTCACCGGATGGATCAAGTTATTCGTATACTGAATTTGAGGAAATAATAGAGTTGCCATATGGTAAGGGCGTGATCATGACTGGCTCGGCATTTTCTAACCAGCATTCCGCAGTTTATACCTTAAAAGTTGACTATGCGGGTAATGCATTATGGAAAACCATTCATGATCCTCAAAATACAGGCTTACCGGTACTCCAGTTTCGTGGATCAATAGCGCTATCTGCGGATACGATTTTGTAGTCACTTCTTGGCGTCGGGGTCCGGTAAGTGCCGGGGGAACGATGTTTTATCAAAAGCAGAACACGAACGGAGACCTAATAAAGGGAGTCATCAGTCTTCTTAATAAAATTCCAGTACAGGAAGCTTTTATGATTTATGCGCATGACCAATATGTAATCGGAGGAACAAGGGGTTCGTACAAGGCTGCTTATTCCTATATAACAACCAAACTTCCATCCAAAGGTGCCAGGGAGTTCGAAAATGAAGAAATAGTTGAATCAATACCACCTTCAGCAATTCTACTCGAAGGTTGGGTACAAACCAATCGCAATAACACTGAACCTACTTTTGAATACCATCCTGCAAGCAGGGTATTTAGATCAGAGATGAGGGTGTTTCCGAATCCTAGTTCCGGAGTAGTGTATGTAGGCGGTAAGGTGGACCCAAGATCCACGATCCGGGTGATCGATGTTATGGGTCGACTGGTTTTGGAAAAAAGAATTGAAGAAGGGAAGGAAATGCTAGAACTCGATATGACAGGTCATGCTTCGGGAGTTTATTATGTGGAAATGATCAGTACGAAGGGAATAGTTTCGGAGCAATTTATAATACAGTAACTTGATGAGATTGTAATTTGCCCACCGACGAGTTTCCAGTGTGTAGAGAACCAATATTAACTGTTGGCAATTGATCCATGTTGACCCGGATTTATATGATCTATTAGATTATGTTCCTTTGTGTGTGGATTACGAAAATGTCAACGAATCTGATAATATCTCAGGGGATAAAACAGAGTTTTTCCCAGATTTATACAGGTGTCAGTGAAAGTGATATTCAGTATTTCCTTTCAGGAGGAAATCATGTGCGGCATCAGTGAATAAAAAATTATACCAATTTTGTGAATCAATAAGAGTTCGATTTTGTCTGCGGATTTAGGCGAAATATTCGCGGATTACGATCCTAAACTGTCCGTGAGAGAGGGAAAATCGTCTCTGTACTCATCAGCGGATAAACAATTTGGTCCCTTTTTACACAGGAATCCGCGAATATAAAGTCAAGTGCTTCCAGCAAAGTCTTTTTGGTGCAGATTGCCATGCAAAATGGTATATCATCCATTGCAAATTTTCCATTCCTTCCACCTTCCAGGTTTCGAAAGTCGGAGGTATAGAACCTCCTCTACTGGGCTTTTTAGAGAGAAAATTCATCCGAGTAAATTAGCGACCATCAGCGGATGAGCATTCTACAAGACTTGGAGTGGTCAATAAAAGTTAAATTTTGACTTGGATTTCTGCTGACTGCGATCCTTAAATGTCTCCAGCGAAAAAAGATCATCAGCATTAATCATCGGCTATGAGGGGGTATGCTATATCAGCGTTGGTGAATCAAGCAGATTACATTTTGGTCCGCAGATTTACGCGGATATCTGAAGATATTTGTGTCAACTGACGTTAGTCATTAACACTATAAAAAGAAAAGTACCTTTATCATGGAACTACGAATAATATGAATATGAAAGTAATAATCACCGGCGCAACCGGAATGGTAGGTAAAGGAGTACTACTGGAATGTCTGGATCATACTTCAATAGAAGAAGTCACGGTGATTGGAAGGAACTTGGTTGGTGTTGCCACCCAAAGCTCAAAAGAGCTGGTTTATCCGAATTTTTCAGATTTTTCAAGAATTTCTGGTGAGTTGAAAGGATATGATGCTTGCTATTATTGCCTGGGCATTAGCGCGGCTGGATTAGATGAGTATGCTTATCACAAAATCACCTATGATTACACCATGGCATTGGCCGGTGTTTTGGTGAAGCACAATCCGGATACGACCTTTATTTATGTTTCCGGTCAAGGCACTGACTCCAGCGAAAAAGGCCGGATGATGTGGGCGCGGGTAAAGGGTAAAACAGAAAATGATTTACTCAAAATGGGATTTAGGCAGGCATTTATGTTTCGGCCGGGTGCCATCATTCCGCTGCGTGGCATCAAGTCAAGGACAAAGGCTTATCAGTTTATGTACGACTATTTTATGTGGTTGGTCAAAGGCATAAAACTTATTTCGCCCAATTCGGTTGTCGATACCACCCAAATTGGATTAGCCATGATCAATGCCACGATAAGGGGATATTCAGAAAGCATTGTGACTCCCAAAGACATGATTGTATTGGCTCAGTCGTAGGGACTATACATGTGGGGTTAAATAGAATCATTCTTGGTGATACCTCGTGTCTCTGTGGGAGAATTTAACTGATCAGTTTAGTTGACGGCCCACAAAAACACAAAGGATTTAAAGAGTTTTTTCCTTGGTGATACTTTGTGACTCAGTGGGAAAATTTAAGCTACCTGTTTGGGTTGATATCCCGAAAAGACACGGAGATCACAAAGGTTCCAATTTTTTTATGCTAATGATAAAACCTAAAATATGATTATCTGAGAGTATGAAAAACATGCTTATTGCTCCTCCATTTCCTATATGAATAATTTCATAGAGACCTATATAGTTGACTCATTTACCGATCAACCTTTTAAAGGCAACCCTGCCGGTGTATGTCTTCTACTCGAAGATCTAGAGAATGGAAAAATGTTATCAATCGCTAAGGAGTTGGGTCTGGCAGAAACTGCTTTTGTCCGCAAGGTCCATAAACCGAATCATTATTCTATTCGATTCTTTTCGCCAAAAATGGAAATTCCACTATGCGGCCATGCAACATTAGCAGCAGCTAAAGTCCTTTTCAAGAAATATGCACTGAAGGAGATCCATTTCATCAATATTCAAAACCTGGATTTGATGATTGAAAAGGAAGGTGAATTTATCAAAATGAGATTTCCCGTTTATGGAACAAGCCCTCAAGCTGCACCCGATGTCTTGCTAAGTGCCTTGGGCATAGAAAAAGTTTTAAATAGCGTCTATAATGAGGAAACCAACATTTTACTACTGGAGATCGATGACGCTCAGAAGTTAAATAATTTGAATCCAGATTTTGAAGCGCTTTATCGCTCGCACAGTTCCATCAATGGTGTTTTAGTTACAGCCAGGTCACCCAAAGTTCATTATGATTTCGAATCGAGATATTTTTGGCCATGGAGTGGCACCAATGAAGACCCGGTCACCGGAGCAACGCATACTTTTTTGGCAAAATATTGGAGTGAACGATTAGGTAAAACAAAAATGAGATCTTTTCAATGCTCCGAAAGAACGGGCTTTATGGAAGTTGAACTTATCGGAGATAGTCAATTGATTATTAAAGGTCTTGCACAGATAATTTTGGAAGGTAAATTGAGAGTGTAGTGGGGAGTGTTTGTCATGTTTCGAAATTCTTTGAAGCTTCTAGCTTGTCAATGTATATCTCTACGGTCAAGAAATGTACCATTTCAATCGGATGACTCTCCGACTTCGGAAATGGGAATTTCGTTTGCAAAACTGAATTCCCTATTCTGTGATAATCAAGACCAGGCCTATTTCTTAAATTCTACTGCAACTAAGTCCGTAACATTGGTTGAATTCACGAAAAGCAATGTAAATTTTTTAGATTCATTTGTTTTTAGATTGAATTTTTTACCAATCGAAAGTGATCCTAAAGACTCAACGCTTTTGAATCTTTTAGATCGTGAAAGACAATTCAATAGACCCTTTTTTTTATGAAGTAAATGGATGTCAATATCTCCCGTACGAAAGTTATCCCAAATAACTCGTGTTATTTCCAACTCACCATCTTTGTTCATTATTGAAATAATGCATGGATTTAGATAGTCGACTCCCAAAGTTGTTAATTTTTGTTTGTATAGATTGGATCTTAACTTCTCAACCTGAAATAATGATTGAGAGTAATCAAGATCAGAAATGCATGTTTCAATTTGGCTTCTTATAGGAATCCTGATGAATGCTGAAACGGATACCACTATTAAGATTTTTATTAGGCTCACTTACTCCGGATTTTCAGGATATTGTTTACCCAAGTTATGAATATTTAACTGATGCAGCTTTAATTGATTCAATCGTCCGGTTATAGTTTGTTCTGGCTGCAGATTCATCATTCTATGTGGGCATTCCATGGGCATGAAAATACTCATCAACTTGTCTGTACAGATCATCAAAATTGGGTATTTTTCAAACTGAACCAACCAATCTGAAATTGCGATATCTATCAATTGTATTTGCCCTCACTTTACTGATGCCATTATCAGTGCTCAGAGCTCAATCATTGCTTCCTGTCAAAGGCATAGATTCGGTCCTTACCTATCTGCACCAGCATCATCTCTTTAATGGTGTGGTCTTATTGGCAGACAATGGTACAGTTATCTATAAAGAGGCCTTTGGTGTTGCCAATATTGCAACTGGTGAAAAGTTGACGACAGCATCAGCCTTTAACCTGGCATCCGTGTCTAAACAGTTTGTCGCGATGACCATCATGATCCTTAAGGAAGAAGGGCTGCTGAGATTCGATGATCCCGTTCAAGAATATCTGCCGGCTTTTCCATATCCGGAAATTACTCTACGACATCTCATGACGCACACTTCTGGTCTTCCGGAATATTTTGATCCTATGCTCCGGTACTTGGGTTCAACCGATACGGTCGAAAATGAACATGTATTACAATGGTTGGTCGACTATAAACCAGAGTTGGATTTTCAAACAGGTGAAAAATGGCAATATTCCAATACTGGATATGTCTTGCTTCCACTTATCGTCGAGCATGTGTCGGGATTGCCTTTTGAAGTTTATTTTAGGGAGGAAATTGCACGGCCGCTAGGATTGAAAGACACATATGTCTATCACCTACGCCTTGGACAATCACCAGCAAACCGGGTGTTTGGATTCAAACGGTTTGAAGGCAAAAATGTACCAGATGATCTCGGGCGTTTCGATGGACTGGATGGCGATGGGAATATTTATTCTTCAGTAGAAGATCTGCTCATTTGGGATCAGTCGCTGAATACTGAAATGCTTGTTGGTAAGAATACACTCCGGGAAGCTTTGACTCCGGTCAAATTAAAGGATGGTTCGACCTATGGTTACGGATTTGGTTGGGGTATTAGTGAAAATGGAAATATCTTCTCACATACCGGAGGTTGGGCTGGATTCCGCACCTATATTGTACGTTTTCTTAATAAGAAGCAAACACTCGTTCTACTTTGTAGCGATGGTAATTTTCGGCATCGTGATCTTGTAATGGATATACTATCTGGTAAGACTGTTGTGCTCCCTCAAACCCATTTGATTCAGAATGTCCGCTTAATCGATGGCACTGGTATTCCTTCCAGATCTGCTTCCGTTCGCCTATTGGATGACCGGATATGGGAAGTGGGTAACCTACAACCGTTACCTGGCGAAAAATTCACTGATGGCCATGGCCAGGTGCTTGCTCCCGGTTTTATTGACACTCACAGTCACCATGACTGGTCACTTGCTGATCAACCTGGCGCGGTTGCTTGTCTTAATCAAGGCATCACCACGATCATTGTCGGCCAAGATGGAGGGGGTAGTTTTATGGACACCATCGCTGCCAGTTTTGAAAGACAGCCAGTTGCCGTGAATTTGGCTACTTACACCGGGCACACTACTTTGAGACGTCGGGCGATGGGAGGCATGAGCGCTTTATTCCGTCAAGCAACAAGTCATGAGGTTGAAAAGATGAAGACACTTCTTGAAGAGGAGATGCAAAAAGGATCTTTCGGACTCGCCACCGGGCTTGAATATGAAAGTGCGTTTTATTCCAGCCGGGTTGAAGTCATGGAGCTAGCTAAAGTGGCTGCCACGCATCAGGGTCGTTATATCAGTCACATCAGAAGTGAAGATACCGAGCTCGAGAATGCTTTGGACGAAATCATTCAGATTGGTCGCGAGGCAAAATTGCCTGTACAAATTTCTCATATTAAGGTCTCCATAAAAAGTAAATGGGGTCGCTCTCGCTGGGTAATCGAGCAACTTCAGCGGGCTCGCGCTGAGGGAGTTGATATTACCGCCGACTGTTATCCATACGATTTTTGGCAATCTACCCTTAGGGTGCTTTTTCCCAAACGGGATTACACCAATCCTGAAAGTGCCGAGTATGCGATGACCGATCTTGTGGATCCTAATGGCAGCTATCTGGTGCGCTTTGCCCCGCAAACAGAGTACGCCGGCAAATCGATCACGGAGATTGCCGGGTTAAGAAATGAATCTCCAGCAGAGTCTTTGTTATGGCTCCTTGCTGAAGCCACCAAATATGAGGAGATGCACCCTACCGAAAATGTAGAAGGAGTGATGGGTAAGGCCATGAGCGAGGAAGATGTCCGCAATTTTCTGGCCTGGCCACATACTAACATCTGCTCCGATGGATCCATAGATGGTCATCCCCGCGGTCATGGTGCTTTTACCCGGATACTCGCGCGTTACGTGCGGGAGCAGCAACTTTTTTCCCTGGAAACCGCCATTTATAAAATGACAGGGCTTGCTGCGCAACACCTTGGTATCACAGATAGAGGGACTATTGCTCCCGGGCAGTTTGCCGATCTGGTTCTTTTTAATCCGGGTACAGTACAAGACCATGCAGTTATCGGAGACAACACCGCGCTCTCTACCGGTATTGAACAAGTATGGGTCAATGGTGAGGTTGTTTATGCTGATATGAAGAGTACCGGACTATTGCCGGGGAAGTTTATTCGCAGGAAATGACGGCACTTCTAAAAAGCTCTAAAGCATTATTCTAGGTTTCGACACTGAAAAATTAGGTTGGGACCTGTGCAACCACCATTGGGTGGGGAGAAGGTGGATTGAATGTCTTGAACACCCGATTTTCTTGTCTGTCCATGATCGACGAGAGGTGCAGAGAAAATCTCTATAGAGGTGATTTTGAAAAAAGCCATCAATACTTGAATCAATTTTTAGAAAGTCCTTATGTGCAGAATGATACCTTGGAAATAATCAAAGGCCTTGATCTTCGCACCAGTATTTATTATGAACAAGATAATTATGATCAGACAATCGATCATGCTCAACGATTATTTAAATTAAGCGAACGTCATCAGAATAGTAAAGGCCAAATAAGTGGACTTAGTTTTATGGCACTGGTTCTCTCCGATCAAAGTAAGAGCCAGGAAGCAATCGATATCTATCTCCGGGTTATCAACATTTGTCATGAGACCGGCGATTCCAGCCGGTTGGCAGCTACGTATAATAACCTTGCCGGTGCTTATTTGAATGCCCGTGAATATTCAAAATCCATCGAATACTATGAGCTTACCAAGTCCATGGATTTAAAGGATAATTTTACCTGGGGCGTCTTCAATGACTATCACAATATTGGCAACGTTTATATCTGGATGCAAGATTATAAGGAAGCCTATCACAATTTGCAGATTGCTTATGATATGCAAAAGAAAATAGGTTCGATCCAGGAGCTTATTATGACAGCTCACAAACTTGGATATGTGATGGCAAAAACAGGTCAGGTCACTCAGGGAATTCAGATGTTGGAAGAAAGTCTTGATTCTGCGCGAAAAAATAATTACCGCACTTATGAAGAGCAGTCACTCAAATACCTAAGTGAAATCTATGCCGAACAAAATCAGGCTACAAAAGCACTTCAATACTATAAAGATTATAAATCAGTATCCGATAAAATCTGGATGGATCAGCTGGCTGCCAAGACCGATGAACTACAAATACAATATGCCACGGCAGAGCGTGAAGGCAAAATTGCCAATTTAGATGCCGACAATAAATTAAAAGATTTAAAATTGGCCCAGGCCTCCAGGATACGACTCGGGCTAGTACTCGGAATAATTCTCCTTGGCATCATTGCTACATTGATTTGGCGTAACAGCATAGTTCGAAAAAGATCCAATGCAGATCTTAGACAAAAGAATAAAATAATCGAAGACAATCTGCACGAAAAGGAAATTCTGCTTCGTGAAATACATCACAGAGTAAAAAATAATTTACAAATTATATCTTCTTTACTTAGTTTACAATCACGGAATGTGGATGATTCTGCTATAAAAGATGCAATGAAGGCCGGTCAAAACCGGGTACATTCGATGGCCCTGATTCATCAAAATCTGTATCAGGAAGGGGATTTAATTGGTGTAAATACAAAGGATTACATTACAAAACTGACTACAAGTCTCTGGCATTCCTACAATATTGAGGAGGAACGCATTTCTCTGGTCACAGATATCGATCCACTAAGACTTGATGTAGATATCATGATCCCTGTGGGATTAATTTTAAATGAACTAATCAGCAATGCGCTAAAATATGCCTTCGTTGATGGTAAGCCTGGCTCTGTGCACATCAGCCTGCAAGCTGAAAATGACAACCTTAAACTAGTTGTGAAAGACGACGGACCCGGATTTGAACAACTGGCCTCTGAAAAAACCAAAAAATCCATGGGCATGAAACTCATTCATGCCTTTACCCAAAAACTCCGTGGTCAACTTGAAATAAATAGTAACGGAGGCACGGAAGTAATACTTCGGATTCCTGGACGGGTTGCAGCATAAATTGTTTAATTAACGGCTCCCTTGCTCGGCGGATATCATCAGGTTTTATTTCAATTTTTTATCCGTTGTCATAACTATAGTCGAGAAAGTCTAAACCTCATGGTGGATTAGGTGAGCGATAACTGAATTAATAAAAGCGAATTACCCTAAATAAGTATTAGAAAGAACCTGAGATATCTTTACTTACGGAGCTCCCACTATACCAATAAATCGCATAGCACCGTCTCGCTGTCGCCAAACTGAGGCACTTCAATATCCATAGAGTACAACATAGTTTGGTATAGATTGGCCAGGGGTGTCTTGTCAGGATAACGAATGTGTTGCCCTGTTTTAAACTTACCCCCACCTTTGCCAGCTACAACAATAGGCAGATCAAAAGGTGAATGACGGTTTCCGTCACGCAGACCTGAGCCAAACATAATCATACTATTGTCCAGTAAATTACGATCACCTTCCTTGATTGACTGGAGGCGGGAAAGTAAATAGCCGTATTGCTCAATATGCCACCGGTTTATTTTCTCATATTGATCCAGCATCCGAGGATCATCCGTGTGGTGTGAAATGGAGTGATGGGCACCTTCAACGCCTTCCAAAAAGGAAAAATTACGATTGCTCACCGAGTTGCCAAACATAAAGGTAGCAATTCGAGATGCATCACTCCAAAAAGCCAGCACAATGATATCAAGCATGAGCCGGGTTTTTTCTGTCACGTCAACTCCTTCTGCGTATTCTGCCCATTCGTCGATCCGCAGATCCATCTTTGATAGTTCCTTGCGAATGTCAGGTGTGATATGGCTTTCGAAGTCTGCTAGATTTTGTCGGTCGTTGAGCCTTTTTTCAACTGAGTTTACCGCCTCGAGGTATTCGCCTAACTTGTTTTGGTCTTCGATTCCCAATTGTTTTTCAAGGATTCTGACATCGTCTTTAACCAGATCAAGCACTGTCTTTTTAAGAGGATCATGCGGTAGCGGTTTTTTGCCCGGTACGTAGTTTCTGAACAATCGGTCAAAAGCCATCCGCGGGTCAATTTCCCGTGAACATGGTTGATTGCGCCCTTGCCAGGAGATGGTGCCACCATAAAGTCTGGTGAATCCGACAGCTAAATCTACGCCACTGCGTATGCGATCTAGTCCATATTGCAATGATGGAAAAAAGGTGTCTTTTCCAATATGTTGAGCCATTAATTGATCAAGAGAGATGCCACCACTATCTACTTTGGCATCGACGGTTTTGGCGATGCGCATGGAAGTTAGAAAATTGGCGGTCTTCGTATAATGGCCATCTTCCCGGGTGTGTGAGTTCTTATTCATCATTCCCGCAAGTATCAGCAACTCATTTTTTTGGGCCTCCAATGGTTTTAAGATGGGCGACAGTTCAAAGTCCATTCCGGTCTTTTCCGGATTCCACTTGGTTGGATTGACGCCGTTTGGCATAAAAAGGCAGGCAAACCTTTGAGGGGATGGACTCTGGGCATAGTGGGCTGCATACACTTTGGAAGGAACCATTGCCTCCAAGAATGGAAGTGCTATACAAGCTCCTACACCCTTTAAAAGTCTTCTTCTCGAAATTGGTATTCTTGTCATTTTAAATGCCTTTATATCGTTCAGCCAGATCGCTACGTCGGTTGAGAAAAGGATAGCTATTTACCAGTGTCAACATGAAACTCTGACTATCAAAGTTATTATTCATTAATTCATTTGTCAAGCTTTCGAGGGTAGGGGTGTCAATAAATTCGACATTACGTCCGAGTGCGTAGGACAACATTTTACGGCTGAAATTTTTGGCAAACTTGTTTTTATCTTCTAAAAACAAACCCTTTAACTCTTCCGGGCCCTTAAACTTTCTGCCATCCAGCAGTGCGCCAGCCGTATTGATCGGAACGGGTCCATAACTATCCCGCCAGCGACCGATCGCATCAAAATTTTCCAGACCCAGACCGATTGGATCCATCTTTTGATGACATCCTAAGCAAGCCTGGTCTTCCCGATGTAATTCCAATAAGCTGCGTAGATCCAGCTCACTTACATCATTATTTTTTGCGTCTTCAAGGGCAGGTACGTCAGCAGGAGGAGGAGGTGCCGGATCTCCCAGTACTTGTTCCAATACCCATTGACCTCGCAGCACCGGACTTGTCCGTACTGGTAAGGAAGTGGCGGTTAGGACGGCGCCCATGCCCAACAATCCACCCCTATTACGATCCGAAATTTGAACGGTTCGAAATTCGCTACCCTCCACACCCTCAATATCATAATGTTTGGCCAGGTCTTCATTGAGCCAGGCATAATCACTATCCAATAGATGAAGCAAGTTTCTTTTTTTAGTAAAGACCTCATGGAAATAACCAACCACCTCTTCATGCATGTCATGCCTCAATTCAGGAGTAAACTCTGGAAAAAGTTCTTGATCGGTTAGTGGGGCATAAAGCATTTCTTCGACACCAAGCCACTGGGGAGCAAAAGACTCCGAAAATCTCCTGAATTTTCTGTCATCCATCATCCGAAGCACCTCTCGCTTCAATATAGATGGTTGATGCAGATCTTCGCGGTAGGCTACATCCAAAAGCCTTTCATCTGGCATCGATGACCAAAGCAAGTAGGATAGCCTGCTAGCCAATTCAAAATTGTTGATCGGATATGGCTTTTGCGAATGCGAGTTGACTTCCATTCGGTAGAGGAAATTAGGAGAAACCAAAATGCGCTTCAGCACTCCAGACATTGCATAGTCGAAAGCTTCCTTATCCTGCCAATTGGAGAAATAAGCAGTTCTAAAAAACGTCATCAATTGATCTTCCTCTTCATTTGAAAGAAATCTTCGATAGGCCCTAGTCGCAAATGGAATCATGATCTTCTTCGCTTCAATCTCCGGTCTATCCCAGTGTATTTCCCGATCAGGGTATACGAAAGCAAGAATGCTGTTGACTAATCGGCGGGTTAAACCTGGTTTATAATTTGCGGGGATAATTTTTCGCCAATGATTATCGTCGGCCTGTATGCGCCTCACAATACTATCGGCTGCATTATAATATCGCTCCATGGTTAATGGACTGATGAAGAGTGTGCCCGACTGATTATCAAAACCCTCACCACCGGATCCTTCCGATGGAAAGTATTTTGCGGTTTCAAAATCGACATCTAGTAGATCCAGAACCGTATATTTATATTCCCGATGGCTCAAACGGCGCATGACTGAGATACCAGGATCAGCCTCTGCCAGGGCGGCTGCTAATATTCGCTCAATACCCGCAACCAACGTGTCTTGATCGGCCTGGCTCATCCTGGGAGCCTGAGCTTGTGGCATACTCCCGTCATTGACTACTTCAGTTACTGTTTTGAAAAGCTCGCCATTTTTGATAACGCTGATTGCAAAATAATAATCCTCCAGATTGATACCCCCTTTTGTCCACTTCATTATGACAGGAAGCACAATGTTTAAGAAGCATTGCTCTGGCCGAACGATGAAAATCCTTGTCTTGGGGCGTATCGGCCAAGATCGAGCAAATAGGCACAATAAATACAAAAGAAAGTATGATCGTAAAACACTTCATCCGGACGCAGAATTAAACAGGCACTCGAAAATACAAATATTGTTTGATTGATGTTTCCATAAAACCATACTATCTACTTAAAGTTTGGTCATTTATAGCATGGTATTTCGTATAAATGGAAAAAACGAAAACACTAGCCACATTTTATTTTGGGATTGCCTTTAATAAAAATCTCCCTCCTCCATGGTGATATTGGCATTTTTCATATGTGCATCAATGACTTTCAAGACATCTGGAGTAACATGTGTATTGAAAACATAGGCCTTTTTTAAGGCCGGAAATTGGTCGAGATAGAGTAAATTTTGATCCGTGAGATCCGTGTGAGAGAGATTAAGTACCTCCAATTTTGATAGGCTGGTCAGATATTCTAAACCATCACCCTTAATGCAACTTTTTGTCAGAATGAGATTCCGAAGATTGCTCATTTGGCCAATGTAGTACAGTCCCTCATCAGTAATGTCGGCACCTACTAACGATATTTTGGAAAAATAATCGCGATAAGGCATTAGTCGCGCCAGAGTCTCGTCAGTAATGATTTTAGGAGGAAACTGCATTGAAAGGGTGTAATAAGCTGAATCAGTGTCTTCGTCCGGTCTTACTTCCAAGCCAAAATCCATAGCCATACGTGCAAGTTTAGGACCTGTTTTCATCCTTTCGAGACGTTGAGCCTGTCTTGATAATTGGTTTTCTGCAAGCTCGGGCAGATAACTATCCATTGCTAATCGGAGCGTATCATTCTGCATCAGAAGGCCCAGGGTATCTTCTGCAGTAGCTCCAGTTTTGATCCAATGATAAAGTAGAACAACCTCCTCAGCTTTTAGTGGTGGTTTACCATCGGGGGGCATAAATTCATCATGTTTCGGCGGCAGGCTTACCCTTTTGTAGAGTTCACTTTCTTCCGGGTTGCCATTTACCAGCATAGACTTGAGTGATTTGCCCCCTGCCTGGATCGCCTCAATGGTCGATAAGTCGAGGTCGGATTTGGCATTTTGGGCATTATGGCACTTCATGCAGGTGCGATTGAAAGCGGGCAGTAGTAAATCTTGAAACACCAACTGAGAGGTTGGATTCTTTATGACTGGATTTTCACGAAGATTCCTTTCATGTATGGCTGATTGAATGGGTTCAATCAAAATCCGGCCCATGTGTCAGCGATCCACCCTGATGCCCCGCAAGCATCACCAGCCCACCGGCAAGAAGGAGAAGGAAACGGGATAATTGCCGCCATCTCCACCGGTGAGTTCGTGCGTATTTTCTTCGAAAGTGCAAACACCATACTAATAGGACTGCCACGCTCACTCCTACCCAAAAGTGGTACTTCACCAGCTCACCCCCATAATCACCCGAACGGTATAAAAAATACCCAGCTATCACAGCAGCGATCGAAGTGATAACGGACCCTTGATACATCATTTTAATGATAGCAATTCCTATGGGGCCTTTAAATGAACCAAAAAGCCACTCCAGCAAAACCGTGCAAAGCACAAGCACGATGGGGAAATGCACAATCAGGGGATGAAAACGACCCAGAAAATCAATGGCTGGACCAAAATCTACCTCACTATTAAAAAGAGGCAACACCAACAGCACTGAGGTAAGAGCGAGACTACCCAATCCGGATTTACTTTTTGTTGTAACTTTTGACTGCTTCATTTAAATGCTTGATCAATTCACATTAATACAACTCTTTGCTTCAATTGCTCCACAACTGATCTTGAAAAGGTTGGTTTCAATATACCAATATACCTTTTTGATGCCCCCAAGCATGCAATAACAGGTAATTGAGGTTGACTAGCAGAACTAAACGCAAAAGATAAAAGATTTCCGGGAATATCAATCAGTCCATCGGAATGAACATAACCAATATTTAAATCATCCATATGAGGTTGGCTCGAATCTGGTCTTCTGGTCGCACAACGTATATTCGGATTTTCTTATGTTTCGAAGGTCCCGTTTTTCTTGAATCTCCCGCATTGTTTATAGCCTATCAGTACCCTCTACAAATCATGCCAAAATGGGTTGGAAGGTACCTGGAGGAAATGCGGAAGGTAATGCATGATTCAGGACAAAGTGGGTCATGGTCTTACCGATAGCATCGGAGCATTTAGCAGAATATCCATTACCTCCTGCTGCCACAAACAGCCCTTGATCCAATTGGCCGATATATGGTTTTTTATGTGGTGTCCGGGCAATGATACAGGGTTTTGTGATTGCATTGTTTATTTTGATGTCAGGCATTAAATATTTGAAAATGTCAAGGAGCCGATCCCTATTCCGGAGATGCGCGCCACCTTTAAACCAATGTTGAATTTCTGGCAGTGTGTTAAAATGAAAATCTTCCCTCAGATTACACCCCATTTTGATGTAGTATTTTTGATCCGGATATAGCACTGGACCAATCAGATAAATTCCATTGTAGTCGGGTCTGCTGGTCTCCCAAAGTAGACAAGGTATTTCGGGCAGTGGGCCCGAGTCTCTACCAATAATACAGTTTCGCTTTCTAAATTAAATACGAGAGAATGATTGATAAGCCGATTAAAATTAGTGAACGAACCGCTGCATACTACCACTTTTGAAGTCAGGTAAGTATGACCTGCCTGAGTGATTATCTGATAGCCTTTCCGGTTATGATCAATTTTTATAACCGTGTCATTGATAAAATAACCTCCATTATTTTTGAAAATTTTTATTTGAGCACTGATTAGATCCAGAGGGCGAATGTACCCAGAAGGTGCTGGCTCGACCATCGCTTTTACGCCATGGGGAAAAACAAACTTGGGATATTCCTTTTTAATCTCATCTGAGCTGTCGATAAACCTGGGCGGTTGAGATATGTCAGCTGCAATTTGATGTGCATATCGCAGACAAGGATCATCTGGATATTCGCTGACATAAAGGCAAGAGACCGGATAGTGAAAGATGATACCACTTTCCTGTTCGATTTCGGGAAATGCAGCGGCCGATTGCAAATTTAATTGGGTCCAACAATCATCAGTGCCTACCCGGCGAAAAATTCGGGCTGCATCGTAGTGACTGGCATATACGAGGGCATCTGATCCTGCCGCTGGTTCATCCGGACCGATTAAAAGCACATCATAGTTGGCCTTCGCAAGATACTTGGCCGTGGCGGCACCTATCATTCCCTTGCCAATCACTGCGATCTCATAAATTGAATTCATGAAATCAAAATAAGATTTTCCAATCAACCTAGGCCATCTTTGTTGACAAAGGAAACGAGGGAGCAAAGTCATGGAAAATAGGCCTTTATCGAAGCCTCAGAATATGAGAAGTCAGGGCGAACTTGGAGAACCCCTGCACTTTCTTCCTATAAGACAGGGGTGACATTTCAGCATGACCCACCAAAGCCAACCCAAGAACCTATATTTTTAAGACAGGCCTCTAATATAGGCTTCGGCATCATCTGCCAATTTAAATCGATCGGTAGCATTTCGATCCTGATCTGTTTTACACCATATCTTCAATAGGTCCATATCCTGATTCCACCCATTGCCGTCATAGAATGACAACCCCTTGTGATCGCGCACCTTATACAAGGCCTTTTCACCGTAGGCGGTGCCCAAATACACGTGTTTTTTCTCATGATCCATGGCCCAGCGAATCACCGACCACATCATCCATTTGCCCAATGAATGAGTCTTCATGAGGTCCAGGTCAAAAAAACTAAACCAAAAGTGGACGATTTGGGAATTGATCACAGCCAATACATAACCTACTACCTCATGATCTTTGGTAAAACGGAAAATATGGGTTCCGCTGGTAAGCCCTAAGATATATTCTAAGCGTGCAACAGTCATTGCCTCTCCGATCCTGGAGCTGATATAGTTTTCGCAAAACGGAAGAAAACCCTCATCCGTGGTAACTACTTTATCTTTGTCGATAACTTCCAATTGAATATTTAAAGATTCAATCTTACGATTTACCCGGCGATTTTCACTGGTATCATCAAAGCGATCAAGGTCTACCCGCAGACTGCGTGCCAGATAAAACACCTCGTATGATAGCGCCGTACTGGCGGAATAGGGGAGAAATCCCGATTGATATATATTGGTTAATTCATCATTGCTTTCTTTTATGCAATAAATGCCATAATTGAAAGTGTAGCTCTGATATTCCGGTTTGCTTTCTGAGAAAAAGATCTTCATAATGGGGAATTAGTAGTGAGATTTTATATATCGAAGTACTTTGTCCATTCCAGGTTTGACAGAACTGGAGTTTCCGGAAATTATTATTCATAAAACTAAAGATGAGGGTGTTTCCTGAGTCAGTAAATATAAATCCGCTCAAGCAATGCACATTTTTTAATGTTCCTGTCTTTGCATAGATGAAAGGTGGACCATTTTCATTTTTGTACCAGTTGGCAATAGTACCCGTTACCCCACCTGCCGCAAAAATATGCTTGATCTGATCTATGGGAAGTATCGAATAGATCTTGGTGAGTACCGTGGTAATTGCTTTTGGCGTAAACAAATTATAGCGGGATAACCCTGAACCGTCATACCATTGCAATTGATCTGAAATAGGAGCCAGGTGATTTTTCTTAATGTCTCGAATAGCAAGAGTTGTTTGCATCGTATCAGAAAGGTATCCCGAAATCGTGAGTAGCAATTGTTCGGCAATAAAATTATCACTATGCTGCATCATTGCCGTATAAATCGTGTCG
The DNA here is from genome assembly GCA_016711125.1 of Saprospiraceae bacterium. GTDB lineage: Bacteria > Bacteroidota > Bacteroidia > Chitinophagales > Saprospiraceae > JABDMH01. The sequence goes on from JADJTQ010000001.1 coordinate 244,186, forward strand.
GCCGGTAAGCTGTAAAAGAATTTTTGATCGACTTGAGGACAATGATCCGAAATAATCAAGGGATTCTTACTGTATCGGGCAAAGACTTTCTTTACGAGGGAGTCGGTCATATGCAAGGGTATTTGCAAATGGATATTGCTTATCGATTGTGGCGACTCGATTTCAAAGCGATTGGACCCCTCATCTCTATTGCGTGCTGATTTATCTCCTTTTTGAAATTTACGTCACAGAAATTCGGATATAAAATCAACTCTGAATTTGCTGGGTGGTATTGGAGGTGTAGCAAATTGCCAAATAAAGGAAACGAAGATTTTTCTGCCTGATAGGAATAGAGATAATCATCCCAAGCCCATCCCTCGCCAAATCGCCCATCACGGAAATGATCTTTACACCAAACGATGTTTTTTTCTGACCGGGATATAAATGAGATATTATCATCCTGATCACCAAAACCTGGATTTAAAGTGGTTGGATCTCCTAATCCCCAAAAATATAGCGTATCATTTTTCATTGCATATTTAAGGGATGGCAACGAATCTGGCAGCGTCACTAAAGCACTGAAAAGGGTAATAATCTTTGTATTTGAGGCCGGTGTAAAAAAATGATTGGCATTATATTCATATAGGATTTTTTTTCTGACCGGATCATAAAGGGAGAATCCGGTGTGATGATCCGAAAGAAGTTGGTGATTGGTAAAGATGTGATCAATAGATCGACGGGTTTTTCTTGCAGATATGCAGGAATTAAGCGATATAATCAGGAGTATGATTACGGTGAAAAACTTAGGCATAAAGACTCAAAAACTATGTTCTTTAAGGAGTTTACATCCCAGCCCGAAGCCCTCGGGATAGATTGTCCAGCCGTTTCTGAGAAAGACTCCTGTGGCGATGTCTTCCTTGATCAATAGAGAACCATCTAGATCAACATAGTCGACTAAGGGTACCAATTGAGCGGCGGCACTGATGCCAATAGAACTTTCGGTCATGCATCCTACCATAATCTTAAGTCCTAGTTTTCTTGCTTTTTGAATCATATGGAGAGCAGGGGTAAGTCCTCCGCACTTCATAAGTTTAATATTAATTCCGGTAAACTTACCATGGCAGGTTGCTATATCCCTATATGCTTGACAACTTTCGTCGGCGATAATCGGCAACGCTGTTTTACTGATAATTGCAGTCATTTGATGATCATCGTTTTTCGGTAGTGGTTGTTCGATCAATTCCACGTCCATCGCAGCAAATTCCTGACTTAATGTCATCGTCTGCTCAACTGTCCATCCCTCGTTAGCATCAACTCTCAATTTGGCATCAGTTTTAGATCGAAGTGCCTTCATAATGGCAAGATCCTTGTCGGTACCCAGTTTTATCTTGTAAATCGGCCATGGTTTTTGTTCTATTTTTTCAACCATTTCTTCAATAGGTCCAATACCGATTGTAAATGAAGATTGAGGCAGATCATCGCGTAATTCGATATTTAATATTTCACGGGTTGATTTCTTTTTGAGCTGGCCATACAGGTCGTGCGCTGCGCAATCAAATGCACAAAGCAAGAAAGGTTCGCTACTAAATAGAGGAGATATTTTAAAGAAAAATTCTTCCGGAGAAGTAACTTCCATTGCCTGTAACCTAATCAGATTTTGTTGAATCATGCCTTCGAATCGCTCTAGTGAGATACCATAGTAAGAGATCTCTGTAGCTTCGCCCAGACCCGTACAGCCTTCTTGCCCTAATTGTACCACGAGAGCCCGGCGATGTGTAAAAGAACCCTTTGAAATGACGAAGGTAGATGCCAGGGGCAGCGAAATTATTTTCCAGTTTATTTCCATTTATAGGTTGGTTGGTGATTCCAGCAAATGCAGTATTTTATCCTGGGTATTAAATTTGGCTTGTTGTCCAAGTGGCAAGGTACATTGCTCGTCAATATGGCCAAATGAAAATCCGTAAAATACCGGAGCGCTGATATCTTTGAATTGATGCCGTAAAGTTTCTTCCAGTGAAAATGATTTTTCTTCTGGTTTTGCTTCACAGTCTTTAAATTGACCCAGGATGATTCCAGCTGCTTTATCCAAGTCAGTTGCTTGAAATAGCTGTACCAACATGCGATCTATACGATAGGGTTTCTCCCCGATGTCTTCAATGCACACTATCTTATGGGCAAAACCAGGGAGCCAGGGAGTACCCACCATTGCTGTCAATAGAGATAAATTACCACCGGTCAAGCTGCCTTCGGCACTGCCATCGCGGATCACATACTGTAGGGCTGAAGCCTCCTCGGTAGATTGAATTGCAAGAGGGCCCGGCTTCATTATTACTTCTTTGAATCTTTCGATCGTATAGTCAGTTGCATTGCTACTAGCCACCGGACCATGAAACGTTACAAGATTACAATGTATACCGATAGCTAAGTGCAAGGCGGTGATGTCACTATAGCCTATAAAAACCTTGGGATTTTGGCGTATAAGTTCAAAATTGATATGGGGGAGCAAGCGCGTGCAACCATAGCCGCCACGAAGACACCAAATACCCTTGATGTCCGGATGTAAAAACATGGAATGCAGATCTTCAAGTCTTTGCTCGTCGGTGCCGGCCAAGTATCCATTTGAAGCCATTGCGTATTGACTGACCACGGGTTCTAATCCCAAACTTCGGCAAGTCACCACAGCCTGTTCGATCTTTTCAGGTGGGACCGAACTCCCCGGTGCGATCAGTGCAATCTGATCACCCGTCTTCAACATCTTAGGTTTTATCATCCTGATCTTCGGTTCCATTAAATTGGCAATATAGCCCATCGCTCCGATTGAAAGCAATTGATGAAAATCTCGTCTGGTCATGCCGCGAAAATAACTAAAGTGGAAGGTAATCTTTACTTATTGGTACATTAACTTCAAGGAGGGGGATCCCTTGCAGCGTATGGATGTGATGACTGTTGTTTTACAAAAAAGTCAAGAAAAATGCTTAATCGGGATACTTCTTACCTGGTTACCATACCGCATGTGCTCAGGTGATCTCACTATTCGATAGTATCCGACTTAGCCAATTGCGCGGTTGATCGACAGTGCACCCTTTGATTATCCCAATATGGTAAGTACTCCTCTGATCTCAGTGGTACCCCTTCAATTGCTAGCATGGTCGACCATGTTTGAGACGAGATCATAATGGAATTTTTATTAGTTACAAGGTGCGATCATTTAAAATATGATCTTCAGACTTCGAGTTGCTGGCAAACTCCTTTATCTTACTGCAAATAACGATCTAATTGTAATGAAAAGTTTTTTTATACTGGCTTTGGGGTTTCTCATCGCTCTGCTAGTTCCTCATCAGGGAAGTTGCCAGGTTTTGCTCGAAAACAGGCAACAGTTGATTCCTTTAAAGCAACTTGCGACTTTTGACTTGGAGATCTATGGACAAGTTGATTCCCTCCTGATCACCGCCAGAAAATTTGCGGACTACTATAAAGAGCAGCATCAACCGAGAAGGCAACACGTAGACAGCATGGTAAGGTTATTCCTGATTGTCGACCAAGGCTCGCTGGACAAATCGATCAAAGCAGCCATCGACGGGAAGAACATTGTTTGTTTTGCCGGATTTGAACCCATAAAGCTCGATTGGGCGGATGCCATAATCCACGTGGAAGCGCCGACTACTGAAAAGATTAGTGTGATGATGCAGTCGATTTTTGGAGGCAGGGCTTTTGTTGAAAAGCTCAAAATAGAGCGAGGCGATTACGCTCGGGGCGATGGACTCACATCCGAGGGTGGTATCCGTCTATCTTTCCCCATTCAGGATGAATCACACCAATATCAACCGCTAAAAGATACCTTTGACCGGCTGATGCAGGAGTATCTGGATAGCCTGGCTTTTCCGGGAGCCCAGCTCATGGTGCTTCATAAAGGAAAGGTGGCAATCATGGAAGAATACGGATGCCACACTTATGAAGGCTGCCTTCCTGTTTTGCCTACCGACCTATACGATATGGCTAGCGTAACTAAAACAACAACCGCTACCCTGGCATTAATGGCCTTATATGATCAAAATAGAATTGATTTGGATCAGAATCTTTGTTTTTATATACCGAAGTTTTGTCATTCAGACAAAGGTGAAATTACACTGAGAAATGCACTGACACATCAATCGGGCTTGAAGGCCTCCATTGTTTTTTGGAAAGATACATACCGTAAAAATGGTTCGGTAAAAGGGAGGACTTATCGACCAGCTACCGACCTCAAATACTCGATCAAATTATCCGACCATCTCTATTTACACCGGCGCTATAAAAATAAAATCTATAAAAGCATTCGCAAGTCGGAGCTGAAACCGGAGCAAGGGTATGTTTATTCAGATCTTGGATTTGTCATCTTTCCGGAGCTCATCAAGTCTGTGACCGGATATCGTATTGACAGCTTCATGTATCAGCATTTTTACAATCGTTTAGGAGCGGACCGCTTAACGTTTAAGCCGACGGATCGATTTAATATTTCTGAAATTGTGCCTACAGAGTTAGATACTTTTTTTCGGCATAATCTGGTGCAAGGTTTTGTGCATGATGAATCATCAGCTATGCTGGACGGCTTGTCGGCCAATGCCGGATTATTTGCCAATGCATTGGATCTAGCCAAGATCTGCCAAATGTTATTAAATAAGGGTAGTTATGGAGGTGATGTATTTTTCAAGCCGGAAATTGTAGCGGAATTTACGAGAACCCAATTTCCAGATAAAGGTAATAGAAGGGCTTTGGGTTTTGATAAACCTTTGTTGGACTATAAAGAAGGAGCTACCTACGTTGCAAGGTCAGCCAGTCCGCAAAGTTTTGGTCACACCGGATATACTGGCACCTATTATTGGATCGATCCCGTAACGGAAACTGCCTTTATTTTATTCACGAATAGAGTAAATCCAACCAGAGCGAATAATAAAATCTCAGGATTAAGCATCCGGCCACGCATGTTGCAAGCGATGTATAATTTTTTAGAGAAGGGAGGGGGCATGTAGATTGAGGCTTGGATGAATAGAGAAGTTTCTCTACCTGCGAATTTATAAGGTAAAATTATATCGAGGCAAATCTATTTGTTTCGATTTCCGCAATCTGAAATCAGACGAAGCGAGTTCCTTTTTCTGAGCAGTGGTTGGTGTTGTATGCAAAATCTGAAATCCAATCCGCAATCCGCAATCTACAATAAATCTACAATCAAAAAGGGTCGGCTTATAAGCCAACCCTCTTGTATCATTACCACTATATATAAGCGAGCCTACTAAAGCATGCCGCAAATTCGGGTAGTTAAGTCGGCCAAACGAGCCGAATAACCAGCTTCGTTGTCATACCAACTCACGACTTTCACAAAGTTTCCTGCCATGACATTAGTCATCAGGGAATCAAAGATAGATGAGTGTGGATTCTGTAAAATATCGGAAGACACGATTTCATCGGTGCAATATTCAAGAATACCTTTCATACGACCTTCAGAGGCAGTTTTAAATACCTGGTTGATTTCATCTGCGGTGGTATTTTTTTCAACCAGAACGTTTAATTCAATCAAAGATCCGGAAACAACAGGAACTCTGAGTGCAATAGCGCTGATTTTTCCCGCAACTTCCGGCACGACCGGTCCGATAGCTTTTGCAGCACCGGTTGAGGTCGGTACAATATTCACCGCCGCAGCCCGCGCTCTTCGCAAATCTTTGTGTGGGGCATCCTGGATGTTTTGATCGGATGTGTAGGCGTGAGTGGTAGTCATACTTCCTACTTTTATTTTCCAGTTATCATTCAACAGTTTAACTACCGGGGCAAAACAGTTAGTGGTACAACTGGCATTTGAAAATATCTTAGTGCTGATGTCCAGGTTGTCATCATTGACCCCAAGAACAATCGTTTTGATATCATCACCTTTTCCAGGAGCGGAAAGAACCACTCGCTTGGCTCCTGCTTCCAGGTGGAGGGATGCCTTGGTAGAATCGAGAAAGATGCCGGTGCATTCCAGAACCACATCAACTTCTAATTCTTTCCAGGGTAGATTTGCTGGGTTTCTCTCTGCAGAAGCAAAGATTTTCTTGCCGTTGACAATCAGGTGATCATCGGTTGAATCGACCGTGCCGTTAAATTTACCCTGTGATGAATCGTATTTTAAAAGATGTGCCAGGGTAGCATTGTCCGTCAAGTCGTTGATGGCTACCACCTCTATATCCGGGTTGGTCAATAAGTTTCTGAATGTTAGTCTACCAATTCGGCCGAAACCATTAATTGCTACTTTCTTTGACATATTTTCAATAGTTTTTGATTTAAAGAAGATCCTCTTAAAAATGAGGTGCAAAAATAACAATTTGTATGGAGGAATGGACTATTCAAGATTAGTTCTCTTGGTGATTTTCGACATTTCACCACTAAATAGTACTAGCAAGTATCTACTTTCTTTAAGTTTTTCAAGCCTTCGCTTAGGCTTTTTTGATCTAAGTATCTGAAAAACAGCCAGATGCAATATTATCATCTGCCTGTACCCTTATTAGTGGTAGCCTTTCTAGCAGTCTTGATATCCCCTTAGGTCACAAGTGGCGAGCTTTGATACTCGCCAACTTGTGATCGATTTTGAAGAGTGAGGTGCTTTCTGAGTGGTCAAAAGGGGGCTTTTGCTTTGGAGTTCATCAGCATAAATTCGTCTACAACGACTTCTGTCACATATTTTTTCACTCCTTCCTTATCTTCATAACTCCGGTTAGTGATCTTACCACTGATGGCAATCTTACTTCCTTTGGTGCCCAGGTTTGCCATCAGTTCGGCGGTTTTGCCCCAGGCGACCAGGTTATGCCAGTCGGTGTTTTCTACCCGGTCGCCATTCTTATTGTAAAAGCTCTCGCTGGTTGCCAGGGTAGCTTTGGCGACTTTTTTTCCTCCGTTGATTTCAAAAGTCTCTACGTCCTTGCCTAGATGACCGATAAGTTGTACTCTGTTGATTAAGTTTTTCATGATTTGAAATTTTAAAAATGAATGAATTTGATTTTACGTCGATCGGTATCGATGAAACAAAGGTGGGGTGGTGTCAAGCCAGCATTCGGTTATTAAATGTTTACTTTCGTTTATAAATGAATATAGTCGTTTTTAGTCGTTTGTTGTCTAATAAATAATTGATATACAGTATATTATGATTTTATAATCGGTGCGATTTTTTAAAATAGAAATTGATCTGTTTCTTCTAGATCCTGACCTGTCTCGGTAAGCACGTTAAACCGAAAAATTGTACTGGAATAGTGTTGTGTGATTGATGCTGAATCTGTCAGTAACTTAGGAGATCTTGGAGGTTCATCAAGTTTGTCTCAGGTAATGGTGATTTGCGGCTGATTAAGTGATAGCCTCTGGTATCAAACAAATGGATGCCGACTCTTTACCCAGTTTCAAAAAGCCCAATCTTCTTGGATTTGCTTAACTTTCATTCTTGGATAAAATTGGATAAAGCCAAAAGCTCAGCCATAAGGTCACAAGGAAGGTCCCCGTCTTCGTATATACTTAGTTGGTACAACAAAACACATTCATAAAAAATGTAATTCATTGAATAACGAAAGCGAAATCATACATGCTATTGCCAACGGAGACAAGAATTCATTTTCGATTCTGTACAAACGCTTTTCAGAAAAAGTATACAATACGGCATTGAGCTATACCAAAAACATAGAAAGACGCACAAGAAATTACACAGGATGTTTTTGTGAAAATCCATAGAAGTGCAGCAACATTTAAGGGGGATTCCTCCCTGAATACATGGATTTATCGTATTACTGTCAACACTTCGCTCAATTATTTGAAGAAAAAAAACAGGTTTACATTTATTAAGAGCGTCCTGACCGCTTCCCAATCCATTGATTTTGAACATCCGGGAGTTGTCATGGAAAATAAAGAAAATGCAGCAGCACTATACAAAGCAATGGATTGTCTTCCGGATAGTCAAAAAACGGCTTTTATATTAAGCTATATCGAGGACTTGCCCCGACAGGAAGTTGCCGATATTATGGAAACTTCATTGAAGGCGGTAGAGTCCTTGCTGCAGCGAGCAAAAGTAAATTTGAGATCGGAACTAGAAAAAGCGTACCCGCACCGAAGGAAATCGAAAAATTGATTGTCAATATAAAAAAGGTAGAATGAATGACGAAGAAAGAAAATGGATAGAAGAGGTCTTTCTAAGTATGAAGGGCAGTCAACGGGCAAAGCCACCTACTGGATTATTTACAAAAATTGAGGACCAAATCGCGGTATCAAAGGCCAAAGTTGTTCCAATGTTTCAATGGAGGTACGCTGCTGCCGCTGCCGCTTTGGTTCTCATGGTTAATACGTCGGCCTTGTTGTATTACAATCAGCTTGATCAGTTGTCTTATGATGAGACGACGGCAGTGGATGCGTATGGTCAGGCACTAATTTCTACTTATCAAATTTATAAATAATGAGCCAGCTGAAATTTTACCAATATGCCTCCTGGAGTTTGCTTTTCTTGAATATAGCAGTGCTGGCTTTCTTCTTTCTGACAAAACCCAAGCCTCCCCATCACCAATCTCCGGGTGATTTTCAGTCTGAGGTAATCGAAATACTTCACTTGAACAGTCGACAAGTATCCACTTTTAGAGAATTAGCGTATGAGCACAATGAGAAAATGAAATCCATAAATGGGCGACAGCAAAGATTACTCCCACCTCATTTTGAAAGACTTTCCAGCCCTTTGGAAAGTATTGACGAAGATATCATCTTGAACGAATTCCAACCATTGGAACGAGAAAAAATATAAGTGACTAACCAACATTTTCAAATTATAAAACCTATTAAAATCTATTTTAAACACATATCAAATACCTCATTTTGAGAGACTATGGGAACATTTGTTGACAAACTGCTATCGAACAAGAAAAACTCTTTCCGAAGGAATTTTGGAGGGACGGTGTCTAACCATTATAATTCGAAAGACATGAGTAAGGTCGAAAAATCATTTGCACTGGGAGCTTTTATAAAGAGATTATTCTTTTTGGGAATCACCTTTCTGACATTTGCTGTACAGGCCCAAAAAACATGGACGCTCGAAGCTTGCATCCAATACGCCAACGAGCACAACCTCGTCATCCAGCAAGTGGCGCAGGGCAGTCGCATTGACGACATCAATCTGGAACAGTCCAAGGCCGAGCGCCTGCCGAGCCTGAGTGCCAGTGCGAGTGCCGGGCGCAGTTGGGGCAGGGGCTTCAATTCGGTCAATGTGCAACTGGTGGATGCCGGGGTGAATTCCGCAAGTTTTGGCGTCAATATGAACCTGCCCCTGTTCAATGGCTTGTCCACCCACAATACGATAAAACAGAACGGCCTGCTTGCCGAGTCCGGCCGGTTGGACGTGCTGGCCACGCAGGAGGATTACGGCCTATTGATTGCCCAGAGCTACCTGCTTGTCCTGCAACTGAAAGAGCAAATCAGCAACATCGAAAACCAGATGGCCTCCTCTGCCGAGCAACTAGAAAACACCCGCATGAAATATGAAAAAGGCTTGGTGGCGGAATACAATGTGCTGCAATTGGAGTCGCAATTGGCGCAGGAGGAATGGAGCAAAGAACAATTGGATGGACAGCTGCGGGTCGCCAAAATAAACTTGATGCAGTTGATGGACTTGGAAGTAACCGATGATTTTGAGGTGGAAGTGCCTGAAGAATCGAAGGGCAATATCGTGCTCGAATCGCCGGACAATATCAGCCAGATATACCAGACTTCATTGGCACTCCGGCCAGAAGTGAAAAGCGCCGAACTGCAAACGGAAAGTTCGGTCTTGGGCGTGCGGGTAGCACAAGGAAGCCTGCTGCCTTCGCTAAATTTGAACGCCTCGCTTAATTCCAATTATTCGAGTGCCTCCAAACTAGTTGACTATACGACCATCACGCAGGAAAGGACCATCGGCTATTTGGCGAGCGACCCGACCCAATCGGTGATGGCACAGGAGGTCGTCAACGTCCCCGTCGTTTCCGGTTATAATTTCCGGGACCAGTTGGATGACAACCTAAGCCCTTATGTCGGCGTGACCATGTCCGTCCCCATATTTTCCAATAAAAGAAATTCGAGCCAGGTGCAAATAGCCAAAGTGAACAGGGAGATAGCCCGCTTGCAGGAAAGGGAGACGAAGAACCAATTGCGGAAAAACATCGAACAGGCTTATGCCGATTTAGAAAATGCCATCAGCCAATACCGGGCGAGCGAAAAACAATTAAACCTGAATAAGCGCTTATTTGAAAATGCCCAGTATTCGCATGAGTCCGGGCTGATAAGCACCACTGAATTTACAATTGAAAAGAACAATTATTTGAATGCGGAAAACTCAATGGCACTGGCCAAATACCAGTATTTGTTCAGCCGCATGATACTGGGTTTTTTCAATGGAAAACCGATGGGATTTTAATTAAAATAAAACAAAAAAATCAACCATGAAAAAGAAAATATGGATAATCATAGGAAGCTTGGCTGTGCTGTTCGCCGCTTGGTTTTTTATCGGAAATAGCAATGGCCAAGAGCAGGCCGCTTGGGAAACCGCCACCCTCGAGAAAAGGAATATCGAAATGATTGTTTCCGCATCGGGCACCTTAAATGCCACTAACACCGTCGAGGTGGGCACACAGGTTTCGGGCGTCATTAATGAAATATATGTGGACTTTAACGACGAGGTGAAAAAGGGGCAACTGATGGCAAAACTGGATGTGCGGAATTTGGAGGCCAGTCTCTCACAGGCCAATGCATCCGTACTGCAGGCAGAGGTGCAGGTGATGCAAAAGAAGCGGATTTACGAAAACACTAAAAAATATAATTCTGGTGAAATAGCCGACCTGAGCGTGGTGGAAGCGGAGGCATCTTTGAATCAAATAAAAGCGCAGATGGAACAGGGCGAACGCAATTATTTGCGGTACAAAGAATTGTATGAAAAGGGTGTGGTGGCAAAAGTTGATTACGAAACTTCCATGACGGATTACGAGCAATTAAAGGCCAGTTATGAATCCAAAAAAGCCACGTTGAACCGCACTAAGGCGAATGTCGGAAATGTTGATTTGCAATATTCACTCGAGGATTTGAGGACTGCCGAAGCCAACCTGGCCTCCATGAAAGCATCGAAGGAAAAGGCAAAAATCAATCTGGAATTCGCCCATATTTATGCACCGATTGACGGAATTGTGCTTTCCCGTAACGTGGAGGTCGGGCAGACGGTGGCCGCAAGTTTTACCACGCCCGTCCTTTTTACCATCGCCAATGATTTGACCAAAATGGAAATCGAAGCAAGCATTGATGAAGCGGATATCGGCTATATCAAAAATGGGCAGGCGGTCAATTTTACCGTGGATGCCTATACAGACCTAATATTTACAGGTACCGTGGAGGCAATACGCTTGCAGCCGGAGGTGGTCTCAAATGTTGTCACCTATACAGCCATCGTGACCGCCAAAAATGAGGCCCTAAAACTGATGCCGGGAATGACCGCCAATTTGGATATCGTCACTGCCAAGCAGGAACAGGCACTTTCCGTTCCCGATGCTGCCCTCAATTTTAGCCCTTCGGCTGAATATATTGAACAATGGCGGGATTACTTGACGAACAAAGGCGTGGCCGTTCAGGCAGGTAATGAGGAAGGTTATGGGGCGGGTATTTTATGGACAATTGAAAATAACCAACCCGTGCCGAAAAAAACAATGAAAGGATTGAGTGACGGTGGTTTTACCGAAATTATCAGTAAAGATTTTAGTGAAGGTAAACAGGTAATTATTGGCATGAACGGTGGAAATAATAAGGCATCAGAAAATAAACAGTCGAGTCCATTTTTACCACAAAGGCCGGGCGGTGAGAAAAAAGAGTGACAAAAAGATAAAAAAGACAATCTCAATAATTCTTATTTGTACCCTTGTAATTATTTGTGGTTGTGGAAATAACGATATGAATAAAATAGATGAAATATTGAAAACGCAAGTTGACAAAGGGAAGACACCCTCTGTTCAATATATTCTTTTCGATGAAAACAAGGTCATCCATCATTTTCAGTATGGGTATTCAGATGTTGCCAATAAAGAGAAAGTCAATGACAATACAACGTACAATGCATTTTCAGTAACTAAAACTTTTACGGCAATAGCGATTTTACAACTGCAAGAGATCGGGCAATTAGATATTGACAATTCGGTAAAACAATATTTATCGAATTTTCAATATTCCGAAGAAATAACAATCCGTCAACTATTGTCTCACTCCTCAGGAATTCCTAATCCTATCCCATTAAGTTGGATTCATTTATTGGAGGAGCATCAAGAATTTAGCGGAAACAAATTCTTTGAGGGAATTTTCAAAAAAAACACAAAAACTAAATTATTGCCTAATAAACAGTATAGTTATTCTAATCTTGGCTATGTAATTCTTGGGCAACTAATAGAACAGGCATCGGGAGTAGCCTACGAAAAATATATCAACGATAATATTCTTCAAACTATCGGTGTACCCAAAAATGAACTTAGCTTCACAATAGACCCGACCAGACAAGCCAAGGGCTACCAGAAGAAAAGGAGTTTTTCAAATTGGATATTGGGGTTTTTAATAAACAAGGATAAGTACATGGATAAAGCTGAAGGAAAGTGGAAGCCCTTTAAGTTTATCTATGTAAATGGAGAGGCGTATGGAGGATTAATTGGAACACCAAATGCTTTTATGAAATATATTCAAGACCTCATGAAGTCTGATGGCAAATTGCTTTCACAAAATTCTAAAAATCAATTGTTTGCTGAAAAACACACTGCTGACAAAAAGCCTTCTGGAATGTGTTTATCTTGGTTTAAAGGAAATTTGAATAACCATAATTATTTTACCCATGCTGGTGGCGGTGGTGGATATTATACAGAGATTAGAATTTATCCTGAAATCAAGATTGGAAGCGTGATAATGTTTAACCGGACGGGAATGAAAGATGAAAGGTTTTTAGATAAGTTAGACCAATTTGTTATTGAATAGAAAATAAACTCATGACATGAACATTAAAAACAGGTTTGACGCAATTGTGAAATCTTTAATTGAAATATAAAATCCAAAACCATGCAAGCAGTCATCTCAGCAAAAAACATCATTAAAACCTTCGACCTCGGCGAGGTAAAAGTCCATGCCCTGCGGGGCGTTGACCTCGAAATATACGAGGGTGATTTTGTGGCCATCATGGGGCACAGCGGCTCGGGAAAATCCACCTTTATGAATATCATCGGATGCTTGGATGTACCGACCAGCGGCGAGGTATATATTGATGACAATGACGTGGCCAATTACGACCGGGACAATTTGGCGACCATCCGCAATAAAAAAATAGGTTTTGTTTTTCAGTCATATAATTTATTATCCCGCACAACTGCATTGGAAAATGTCGAATTGCCATTAATATACAATCCAAATATATCGGCGGGAAAAAGGGAGGAACTTTCAAAAAAAGCACTTGAAAAAGTAGGCTTGGCAGACCGCTTGTTACACCTCACCAACCAGCTTTCCGGTGGGCAGCAACAGCGGGTGGCCATTGCACGGGCGCTGGTGAACGAGCCATTGGTGATTCTCGCAGATGAGCCCACGGGCAACCTCGACACCCGCACCAGCTATGAAATCATGGATATTTTTCAGGAACTGAACGATGCCGGAAAAACCATAGTCATCGTCACCCACGAAGGGGACATTGCCAAGATGTGCAAAAGGAACATTGTTTTTAAGGACGGAAAAGTAATCAAGGATTTCATGGTAGAGAACCCAATCAATGCAAAGGAGGAATTGGCAAAAATGCCCAAGCAAGAAGATGCATTAGCTTGAAGAAAACAATTTCTAAAGTGGTGAAAATAATTTAAAAATGAACACGTATAATTTATTGAAAATATCGCTCAAGGCATTGCGGAAGAATATATTCCGCACCTTTTTGACCATGCTTGGGATCATCATCGGGGTGGCCTCGGTCATCGCCATGCTGTCCATTGGGCAGGGGTCGAAAGACAGCATTGAAAGTTCCATTTCCGAATTGGGTTCCAATTTAATCATGGTATTTCCCGGTGCCCAGCAGACGGGCGGGGTCAACCTTGGTTCCGGCACCTCCCGGGAATTGGAAATCGGGGATGTGGAAGCCATCGAAGAAAACAGCACCTTGCTGGTAGGGGTGACGCCCGTGGCGATGGCCAAGGCGCAATTGATTTCCGGCTCGGCCAACTGGTCGTCCAGTGTCTATGGCGCTTATGCCAATTATTTTGATATAAAAGCTTTGGGAATAAAATCGGGGAGAAGGTTTTCGCAGAGTGAAGTTACCCGGGCCGCAAAGGTATGCCTCATCGGCACTACGGTTGTAGAGGAGCTGTTCGGTGAATATTCCGACCCCGTTGGCCAATCCATCCGCATCAACAAAGTGCCATTTGAAATCATCGGCGTACTCGAAGAAAAAGGGGCAGGCATGAGGGGCGATGACCAGGACGATGTGGTCATTGCACCTTTCTCGACCGTGCAGCGGAGGCTGCTGGGCAGCACCAAAGTCCAACAGATATTCGCCTCGGCCAAATCCGAGGAAGTGAGCGAGGCAGCCACCGAAGAAATCGAAGCGATACTGATGAAAGAAATGCGGGTGGGGCCGAATGATGAAGCTTTCAACATCCGCACCATGAGCGAAATTTCCAATATGCTTTCGTCCACTTCCGATACCATGGTAACGCTCCTGGCTGGCGTGGCAGGCATTTCACTGATAGTGGGCGGCATTGGCATCATGAACATCATGTTCGTCACCGTGACCGAACGTACCCGCGAAATCGGCCTGCGAATGGCCGTCGGCGCCAAGAGCAAAAACATACTGCTCCAGTTTCTGACCGAAGCGGTTGTCATCAGTATTACCGGAGGCATTATCGGTGCTTTGCTTGGCATTGGGGTGTCCATCGGGTTTGGAAACTTAATGGGCTGGCCAGTTACCATTACGCCTTTCTCCATTATTTTGGCCTTTGGGTTTTCCACCGTCATTGGGGTGTTTTTGGATGGTACCCAGCGAGGAAGGCGGCAAACATGATTCCGATTTCGGCACTGCGCTATGAGTAAAATTTTTGACAATTTCATGTTGTATCGTTAGAAATTATTTGCCGTCTGGAAGCGACTTTACGCGGTGTTTTTTCAAAAGCTGAAAAAAATATTGGGCTGACGAAGGATTTTGAATTTCAGAGGCACTAAAGAGAAAACCTGGTAACTAGAAAATATCAAGTAAATCAAATAATAACTGAAAATAAGCTTTTGCACCTACCCCGCTGCTGACCAGTTCAAGACAAAAAATTTTTATGAAAGAAACCAAAGCAATGGATTGTCTTCCGGATAGTCAAAATACGGCTTTCATATTAAGCTATATCGAGGACTTGCCCTGACAGGAAGTTGCCGATATTATGGAAACTTGCGGTAGAGTCCTTGCTGCAGCGAGCAAAAGTAAATTTGAGGTCGGAACTAGAAAAAGCGTACCCGCACCGAAGGAAATCGAAAAATTGATTGTCAATATAAAAAGGTGGAATGAATGACGAAAAAGGAAAATGGATAGAAGAGGTCTTTCTAGTATGAAGGGCAGTCAACGCGCAAAGCCACCTACTGGATTATTTACAAAAATTGAGGACCAAATCACGGTATCAAAGGCCAAAGTTGTTCCAATGTTTCAATGGAGGTACGCTGCTGCCGCTGCCGCTTTGGTTCTCATGGTTAATACGTCGGCCTTGTTGTATTACAATCAGCTTGATCAGTTGTCTTATGATGAGACGACGGCAGTGGATGCGTATGGTCAGGCACTAATTTCTACTTATCAAATTTATAAATAATGAGCCAGCTGAAATTTTACCAATATGCCACATGGAGTTTGCTTTTCTTGAATATAGCAGTGCTGGCTTTCTTCTTTCTGACAAAACCCAAGCCTCCCCATCACAAATCCCCGGGTGATTTTCAGTCTGAGGTAATCGAAATACTTCACTTGAGCAGTCGACAAGTATCCACTTTTAGAGAATTAGCGTATGAGCACCATGAGAAAATGAAATCCATAAATGGGCGACAGCAAAGATTACTTTTGCCCTATTTTGGAAACCTCGCCGACAGCGCAAGTGGTTTAAATGAGGAGGATGTATTAACCCAAATTCAACAGTTGGAACGTGAAAAGATGCAGGAAACTTATCAACACCTTCTTGAAATAAAGAATCTTTTAGACGACGTGCAAGTACCTCGTTTTAAGGATTTCTTGCGAATTTTCACTGACAGAATTCTCATGAACGAAAATAAGAATCAACCTCCACCGAAGGATTCTGATTAACAAGGTAGTCTAAAGGGTAATAACTTAATGGCCTATCATGAAACATTTAGTTTTTCCCTTTCGTTACTACTTTGGATTTTTCATTCTTCTTTTTTTTTCTGTGCTAAGATGAGATTGAAAATTCTGCCAATACTACTGCCAAGTAATTATGTCGCTCCGGTTATGCAGTAGACTGGCATGGCAACGATCACCATGGTGCTGGTGCAATTCGCTTTTACATAAAAGTCCGGATGGGCTAGCCCTGAAAAAAAGAAGGATTTACAATTATGTACGGTTAGTTAGAGATAAATAGGGACATGGCCTTTGGCTAAAAAATAAAAAACATACTACTTTTCATTGGTTTTTAGGTTACATGCCGGGCAGAAGAGACTCTGCCCGGCATTATGATTTCTGCCTTAGTTATAAAAGAAATATGCACACTCGCACCGAAGGAGTTTATAAAATTCTGTATTTAAAAGAGGTGGATCAGGCATAGGAGAAAGAACAAATACCGATGAGTCGCGGGAAATGAGTTAAATAATTAAATGACATTTCCATTTGCCTAATCACTCTTCTATAGCCGGTATTTATTGAAAAATTCGGTTATTACTTATATTTAATGGGTAATTCCTATTACTGGTTTTCTATAATACCGGAAGGCGTAACTCTTCCTCTCTTTTATTCAATAAGAGAGAGCAGGTGTTCGGCAAGCTCACCCCGACTCAACATTCTGCGGCTTCGAAGAAAGATAAATAGACTAAAATCGACCCACGTATAAATAGATAAGAACCTAAAATCCTTCCCGTTTAATCTTTTTAAAAAAAATCTATTTTCCCGAAGGATTTTGATTAGTGAGTGGTCTAAAGGGAAATTAAACTTGAAAATCATATAAAATGAATAAATCAGTTTTTTCCCTTTTTGCAGTCCTTTTTGGACTTTCCAGTCTTTTCCTTTCTGCCTGTGAAAAAGAGGATGTTTCAGATCCTGTCGATAATTCGGATACAGTAGTGGTAGATGTTGTTGCAGCTTACTTTACTTCTGCCAATGCAAATATTACGGTAACAAAAGTTCCGTGTACGCTTTCTGATGGAACCGAAACCGATTGCTTTCAGATAGTTACGAATAGCGTACCAACCGACCACCAGATGGGACCCTGGTGCCCTGACAATATCTCAGACGATGCAAGTGCCGGCGGTATATGGTTGGAAGGTGGTGAAGTTTATGATGTAGATGGTGCTTTTGTCCAAAACATGGCAACCTTTTACAATGACCCAACCTGGAAGATGTATGACTCCAATGGTAATATTTTTGTTACAGATACGGAGCAAGACTGTATCAATGCTGCCAATCCAAACGTAGGTGCAGCTTATAAAAACTATTGTGTAGAGTGCCTTCCTTCCTATATCACTAGTCTTTCGCAAACGTTTTTAATTCCAATAACACCGGTACAGCAAAATAATCCCACTTTCTTTGCCATGGGTCCCGGTGGTGGAAACAATGTTCCATCCAGCCGTGGGGTAGCGCTTAACGGTGTCGAATTTTCGGCCCCTGCACCGGTAAATAATATTCTTGACGCCTATACTCTTGCTCCTTTTGACGATGCCGGTGGTCATATCAATGTACACCAGGGCTATCACTATCATGCTGCCACGGGGGTGAGTTTTTCCATTGCACAAAGTGACGAACACGCTCCATTGATTGGTTATGCGATGGACGGTCATGGAATCTATGCCCAATTGGATGATAATGGAAAAGAGCCAACCGATCTGGATGCCTGTAGAGGTCATTCTGATGAGATCAGAGGTTATCACTATCATGTGGATGCAGCAGGAAATAATAACTTCATCAACTGCCTGCAGGGTGCTTACCCCAATTAGCTGAAGTTCAATTTTCTAAGATTTTTGCTTTTATGCCTGATCGTGATATTAGGTTTAGTAGTGTTATTCAAGAAAATCAAGAGGTAAAATACTTCAACAAACTCATGCTTGCGTCCGCGCCGATGGTGATCTAAGTGGCAAGAATACCGGAAAGTTGAACTGTTTGATATTGTTTAATCACTTCATTTTTGAATCATTGAGAACTTTTAAATAAATGATATGAAAAAATTATTGGTAAATATTGCGCTGATCTCATTGACGCTTTTATACTCGTGTAATAAGGAGATGGGGGTTCCTGATATTGTAGAGGAGCAACAGGAAGGAACAACCGATAGGGAGACCTACTTTTTGATAGCAGATCAGCAGAGCAATGCAGCACACCTCATTAACTATGGGGGTGAAGAACTTTTTAACTGGGATTTTAGTAGTGCGTTGGGCAATGATGTCAACCTGATGTCAGATGGGAGTGTGGTGGTTTGTTTGAAAGCAAATAATGCATCGATTACCTACGGAGGTTATGGTGGAATATTCCGAAAAATTAATGCCGATCAGTCTATCGATTGGGAAGTCACTTATTCCTCAGCGAGCCACACCGCCCATCACGATGTAGAATACCTCTCTAATGGACATATTATTTTTCCGGCATGGGAAGAAGTAACCCGGGCACAGGCTGCAGAAGAAGGGTTTGGTGGAAACTATGCCCTTAATCCGGAATCGATTATTGAGATGGATCCCATTACACAGGAGATCGTTTGGGAGTGGCATGCGATGGATCATATTATTCAAGATTATGACAATACCAAACCTAATAATGGTATAGTAGCAGATAACCCTAATAAGATAGATATCAATTATAATTATCGCACAAGAAATGATGGTGATATTATGCACATCAATGGTCTGACCCTGGATGAGAAAAATG
Source organism: Saprospiraceae bacterium (assembly GCA_016711125.1). Classification (GTDB taxonomy): domain Bacteria; phylum Bacteroidota; class Bacteroidia; order Chitinophagales; family Saprospiraceae; genus JABDMH01. The sequence continues at coordinate 263,264 of JADJTQ010000001.1, forward strand.
ACTTGCTCTATTTAACCGTGAATAATTACAGCGAAATTTGGGTGTTGGACCATAGCACAACCACTCTGGAGGCGAGTAGCAGCTCAGGGGGTAATTATGGACTGGGGGGTGATCTTGTTTACCGTTTTGGTAACCCTGAAACGTATGATAATATTGGTGAACCCACTTTAAGTAATGTGCATTATCCTAACCTGCTGGAGACTGGCAATATGTTGGCTTATGCCAATGATGTGTATGGAAATCAGTCTGCGGTAGTCGAGTTTGAACTAAACCCGCCATACCATTTGATAGCGGGTCAGAGTAATGAACCCACTGTAGTATGGTCTTTCACCGATGGTAACCTATATTCTTCGGGACTTTCAAGTGCAGTGAGAATGGATAATGGTAACACTTTGATAGCAGAAGGAAGGGATGGTACATTGTGGGAAGTAACTACCGAAGGGGAAATAGAATGGTTAAACAAAACAAATTATGCCACGATCTGGCGTGCATATGTATTTTACTCAGATGATCCTGCTATTATAGCTCTGGGTCTTTGAGCTCTTCAAAAAAAGACCTGTCGACCAGGAGAGAATTGTTAGTATTTCATAGGGTATTAAAATATTAATCATGCATGAAATTCTTTTATCGTTGATTCTTTTATTGAGCTTAACCTCATGTGAAAAAGATGATCCTGCTGCGGATTCGATTAGCACTCCAGGGACTGTGGACATTACAGATGTGGTGCAGGCTAGCTTCAAAAATGATTACACGGACGGTGTCAGTGTTCAGGTAAACGGTACCAATATTTCAATTAGTAGTACCGGCTTGCCCGACCATAAGACTCCTTATTGGGGAGCAAGGCATGAAATGTATGAAGATTTTCCAGGCACCAATCATGCGAATATGAATATCACAATGATGCCTTTCAATTACGTAATGACCATACTTATCTATCCGAAGGAAGCCGACTTTAAAGAACAAACCGAGTTGGGGGCGGTAGGGATGGCCCTGAATGGAGTCCCGCTATACAATGATTATGAGGGTGGAGGATTACTTCAGGAAAATGCATGGGGCACTTTTGATGCCTCTGCAGCACACCCGGGGCCAAGGGAAGACCACCACTACCATTGTGAAGGTGACTACTTGACCGCAGATGACGCCAATCTGATCGGATTTAGAGATGGCTTTCCAGTTTACGGTCGTCAGGATATGCAAGGAACCTATCCTGATGATCTTGATGATAATGGAGGACATTTAAGGGTGACCTCAGATTTTTCCGAGGCTATTTACCACTACCACGTCAGTAACGAAGTGTAATTCACGTCGGGTTTATATATTATTAAATCTGGTGCTTATTATGGTATCAAAGACACATTTACTCAATAATTTAAATATTTAATACAATGAAAAACATAGTTCCCAATTTGGCGATATCCACACTTTTAGTCCTGCTAGTATTCTCGAGTTGTAGAGAGAGTGATTTGGAAGATGATTTATCGGCAAAACAGACATATTCCTTTACGTTTAATGGCAAAAGCTATTTGCTTGTGAAAGAAGCACGTTCCTGGCAAGATGCGGTTTCCTACGCAGTGGCAAATGGCGCATACCTAGCAGAAATCAATAGTGAAGAAGAACAAATAGCCATATTCACGCAGCTTTCTACTTTTGCGGATATCAATTTTAATGAAACCAACAATCAATTTGGTTTTGCCGCTGTATGGCTGGGTGGTAATGATATAGCTGCAGAAAGTGTATGGGTTTGGAATGGTAACAATGATGAAACGGACGTGCAATTCTGGAATGGCGGTGTTGATGGAAATACGGTAAACGGCTCATACAATAACTGGGGAAACGAACCTGACAATGATGGGAATCAAGATGTCCTTTGTATGGGGCTGGAAGCCACCCCAATCAATGCTGTCGGGAAATGGACAGACCTGGACGGCTCCGACAATAATTTGTTTTTTGTGATGGAATATGATTAGTCATACTATTTTGAAATTTTGGGTATTAGGTATGATTCATCTTTTAATGGCGAATGGATGTGCAGAGCCCCAGTCGGGCTACCAAGAGGTGCCGGATTATTCCACTGACACATCTGCAATCCCCAACGATACTTTAGCATGTACTAATCTCAATTTGGCTTATGTGAATGGGGGATACCTCTTAGATAATGAACCGTATTCAGGTGTTGTATATAAAGTATTAAAAGGCTACGACATAGGCACCTACAGTTCAGTACTAAATGGTCAATTACATGGCACTTACACAAGTTTTTTCGCCAGTGGTAGACCTTATGAAATTCGGAAATATCGTAACGGTCTTTCAGTAGGAAAGCATATTGGTTATTGGGAAAACTCCGGGAAATTAAAATTTGAATACAATTACTGTAACCAGAAAAAGGAGGGTATTCAAAAGAACTGGTACTCAGACGGAAGCCTGGCTTCTACATATTCCTATCATGATGATAAATTAGATGGCTTACAGCAGGCATGGCGTGAGAATGGAAGTCTTTACAGAAATTTTGTGGTAAAAGATGGAATCAGATATGGGCTTCAAAAAACCAAAACCTGCTATGAGTTAAATGATGGAAAGGTTGTTTTGCAAGCAAATAAAACAGAAATAGAATGAAGCATAAATATTTAGCCAGATCTGGGCTTAGAAAAAAATATCGAAGATTTTATTAGCATAGGAATCTTTATACTGGTAGATCAAGACCGACACATCATCAGAGGTATTTATAATGACTTAAATAAAGTGGACATAGATCAATTGATTGCTGATATTAAAGCACAAAAAGCCTTCGCCGTTTTTACTGGGTAACTATTTCATTGTACGCACTTGGAAGCCGCAGAATATAAATTCTGTTCTCTCTCTTACTATTCGACTCCTCCAATATTTCACCGAAACCCACTAAAAATGGCCAAGAGCCATCACAAAAAACTAAAAAGAACAATTATGCGAACAATACTAATTTTAATCAGCCTGATAAGCATAACCACAATCTCCTTAGCTCAGGGCCAACGACCACCGCGGCCGGAACCCCCTTCGGAAGAGATGATTAAGAAGGCGACCGAAGAACTGAGTCTAACGGAGGCGCAGGTTCAACAATGGAAGGAGATTCATGTAAAATATAACCCTTCAAGGGAAGACAGAAGCAAAGTTGTGGGCATTCGCGAGGAGATGGAAAAAGAACTGGAAGCGACCTTGACCGAAGTACAACGACAGAAATTCCGTGAAATGAGAGAACACGAAGGCCCAGCTCAAGGCCATAATAGCAGAAAGCCTAAGTAGCATACGATGAGCCCTTTCGAATATATCATCCCACTTGTTTCCGTAATTGTCGGCCTGGCCATTGCAGATTTAGCGGTTAGCTTTAATCGGTTATTGCGTGCCCATGAAAGAGTCGAATGGGACTGGCTTCCGCTCCTTGCTGCGTTTGTGGCTATCGTTGCCGTATTAGATATCTGGTGGATGTTTTATAGAGCGCAGGAGGCTACTTTCTATCATAGCCTTGCCGGCTTTCTTCCATTTGCTGCCCAGCTTATTCTCCTATTTCTCATCAACGCTGCTGCGCTTCCAGACGATGTACCTGAGGAAGGGATAAATTTGAAAAAGTTCTACGAAGGTAACAGTTCCTATTTTTGGTCCCTGTTTGTGATCTATTTCATTTCCATATTTGTGACACGAGCTGCCTCTATACTCATGCTAGATTGGGATATAATCAATATGTTTAAGAAAACCACTTGGAACCTGATTATTGTTGTATTCTTCGGCAGCTTGATCTTTGTGAAAAATCGTTGGTATCATTCAATTCTCATTATCACCTTTCTAGCTCTCTATATGTCGCAGTGGTCCGTCAGAAGTTTGGCGACCTTTACCCTAACGAGTACCAACTACTAAAATCAGGCGTTGGTTGACTAAGATCGCCTCATCAGAAGTATCTATGATGAAAAATGATTGATTTCAGATCTTCAACTCTAAAATTAAAATTAAAATTATTGAAGTCTACCGAAGGAATTTGTATAAGAGCAGTGTCTAAGCATAAAAAATCACAAAACATGAGAAACAGAGTAAAATCATTAGCACTGGGAGTTGTTGCTTCCATGATGGTTGCTTGTGCGTCACAGAAAAGTCAGAGCACCAACCAAAATCCTTCAGGTCGACAAGGAGGGCCACCTAGTTTTTCACAGCTTCTGTCCCAAATGGATGCGAACGAAGATGGTAAACTCTCACAGTCTGAGGTGTCGGGTCCCCTGCAAAGAGATTTCTTAAAAATGGATAGCAATGCTGACGGGTTCATTACAGAGTCAGAATTAGAAAATGCACCAAGACCACAACGAGGACCACATCCTCCTAAAAATTAATAGATTATGAAAAGGATGAAAATAGTTTTTATAATACTGTCTGTGCTTAGTATTTCACGGGAAGTCCAGGCACACCAGCCAGACCTTTCCTCCAGCATATTGGTAGAGCAAGGGAAAATCAGTGGGTACTACAAGTTCGATCTGCACTAACCGCTTTCGAGTATGAAATAGAAGAGCATTTTGGGAAATCTTCATATGCATCTCCGGAAGAATTTCAGGAGTTAGTAGTCAATTACCTTCGAGACAATATCTTCATCCAGTTTAATGATGCGAATGCTGCTGTACTGCAAAAAGGTATGGTGAAATTGGGTCACGAAACCAGCGTTGTTTTTGAAGTAGGAGGGATGCCTGAAAATTTGAATACGGTAAAATTCATAAACAGTAGTTTCAAAGATATCTCCAGAAATCAAAGTGCACTAATTGTTCTTAAGAAAGGTTTTTTAAAAAGCCAATTTGTCCTCAACAATAGTAATGACCATGCGGTTGAATTTAAGGTAATGAACTCAAAGTTTCACCTTGTTACCGCCACCCAGAAGAAGATAAAATATTTCGTTTTGATTTTTGCGGGTGCCTTACTGTCCGTATCAGTAATATTATTCACTTTTAAGAATTGGCAAACCCCAAAATTTGGTCCAGCCCTGCAAATGCTTAGAAAATAATCAATGGGCCTTGAAACAGTTATTTTCTTAATACATGATGGTCATGATCTGCATATTCTGTGTTCATTCCTATGTTTGTTATTCCCAAAAGCAGGAAAAGACTTAGTGATATTAACAATAGGAGGGCAAGCCACTTTCTTATGATAACGAAGAGAATATGACCACAAATCTTCAATCTGGTGATGACTATTTATGGACAAGATGCGGATTTCTAGAAAAGCGAAGTCCTCTCATGTGATAACCTTACCTTTGGAGTGTATGATGATTGGCATTTACTCTCATTAAAAGAACTATGGTCAATACGGGATTTAAAGTCCTAATGAATGATTTTTCAATCCATATTGTCAATAGACAAGTTTTTGGAAACAATGGTTCGCGGGGTTAGATGGGGACACATTATGAATAAATCATATATATAAAAGGTAAATGCGTATATTGTAGAGTCTCAAGATTACTACAAAATGAAAACTACAAACGCATTTACCCAAGGCGTAAGCCTTATAAGTACAATATTAAATAAAATGCCTGGGATTAATGAATGGCGACGCCGGTTTATTGTAGAGACATTTATGCTTTTTAAGCATACGAGGCCGGATTAATTTCTTACAACTGGCAAGATATGGTAAGTACCATGAAAGTACCTATCGAATGGGATTTGAGCGAGACTTTGACTTTTTAACCTTCAATATTTTATTGGTGGAGCAATATTGTGGAGCGAATTGTATCCTGGGTTTTGATCCAACCTATCTGAATAAGAGTGGTAAGCATACCCGAGGAATCGGTTACTTTTATAGCGGAACAGCCGGAAAGCATAAGCGGGGCTTGGAAATAGCGGGAATAGCGGTGGTCGATGTAGATCAGAATACGGCCTACCATTTGGAAGCGATTCAAACACCGAGTGCCCGGAAATCCACCTTGGAGGATGGCCAGAGTATTGTGGATCACTATGCGAACATCATTGTCTCCAAGATCAGCCCAGTTAAGTAAGCTCAGTACGATATTGGCCGTGGATGCCTATTTCACTAAGAGGAAATTCATAGATCCGATCTGTGAGAAGACGGATTTAAATATTGTGGGTCGATTGAGAGAGGATGCGAATCTTCGCTATTTATATAATGGAAGGCAAACAGGTAGCAAAGGCCGGCCGAAACAGTATGCTGGTAAAATCAACGTGAAACGAATCGATAAACGGCGGGTAACCCAAGAATACGAAGATGATGACGTGCGAATCCATGCCGCGGTGGTTAATAGTGTTGGTCTGAAGCGCAATGTAAAACTCTGCTATGTAGAATTCCTGAATACCACTGGGGAAGTAAATACTACGAAGATGTTCTTCAGTACGGATATCATTATGACGGGGCTTGCCATCCTGTGTGCTTACCGAGCCAGGTTTCAAATGGAATTCAATTTTTAGAGATTCAAAACAATTTACAGGACTACAGAATAGTCAAGCAAGAAGTAAAAAGAAAATACATTTTCATGTAAACGCCGCGCTAACCACAGCATCAATTGGCAAATGTATTCAACGGAATGGGTTGAAAAGAAGTCTTCGATTAACCTATTCGATCTCTGATTTGACCACCGAATTATTCAACCATAATCTATTAAAAAGAATATTATCAATCTATCCAATTGACGCAAACATTAAAATAAATGATAATGTGATCAGATTAGTCCTGGATTATGGCAAAATCGCAGCCTGATAAGGTCACGAACCATTGGGAAATAATTATTGTCCCAAATAAATTAAGTTATGAAAAGTTTAGTTTGTTGTGTTTTCGCACTTTTAGGATCCATAGCAACAATTGCATCTTGCGACAAGGATTACGATACCACTTGCATCAAAACCATCTGGTACGAAGATGCTGATGGCGATGGATTGGGCAATCCGGAGGTTAGCCAATCTGCCTGTGACCAGCCCAATGGATATGTGGCCAATGGCAATGATATTGACGATATGGGTTCATCCGCTAACAGTTATTCCGGAACTGCTGCTGTTACTCAGGGATTGGCAACCTCGACTACTGGCAATATATACCCGGCGGGTCAGCGGATTGCTAAAATAGGAACCATTAGATCTGCGGGTAACTCCGATTGGACTGTTCCTGCCAATGTGAATTATTCCGATAGCTCCTTTCCATTTGCACCGGACTTATACAACCCTGACGGCACTCAATATAATTCCGTATCACAGGCTTTACTATCCTTTGATGATAACAATATTGTTGAAATCGATGCATCAGGTGAAATAATTACGGGTTATATTTTTGCCGACAACTACTTTGAATTATACATCAATGGTGTAGCGGTAGGTAAAGACGCTATCCCATTTACGCAATTTAATTCCCATATCGTTAAATTTAAAGTATCTACCCCCTATACGATTGCCATGCTTCTAGTGGATTGGGAAGAAAATTTAGGACTTGGGTCAGAAGCCAATGGAGGAAGCAATTACCATCCCGGTGATGGAGGAATGGTTGCCGTTTTTAAAGATGAAGCTGGGAATACGGTAGCCACCACCGGTAGTGAATGGAAAGCTCAAACATTCTACACATCCCCTGTTCAAGACATAACTTGTCCAACTGAAAATGGCACGCTCAGAAGTACGGCCAATTGCAATACGGATGATGCCAATGATGGAAGCAACTTTTACGCATTGCATTGGGAGATACCCGCCAACTGGACGGATGAAGACTTTGACGACGCTGATTGGCCTTCTGCAACAACTTTTACTAACGCAACCATTGGGGTAAACAATAAACCATCCTACGCTAATTTCACCGATGTTTTTGACGAATCAGCTGATGATGCCGAATTCATATGGTCTACCAACGTCATTCTCGACAATGAAGTAATTGTCAGGTATACGGTAGAATAACAGTAATTATTTAGGTGCAAGAAATTCTGTAGTCCTTCAAATCTTAATACAAACCAATTACCATTATTTGTCATCATCAGCTTGCTGGCAGGAAGGCGACTTTTTACTGTATTTATTCATGGCAATTACTCATTTTTCTTAAAGTACTAGTTGGCGAGCTTTGACACTCGCCACTTTGTAGCCGGTTCTGTATTTGGCAACGATTCCGTGACTGCTCAAAAGGGAGCTTTTGCTTTGGAGTTCATGAGCAAGAATTCATCGACAATGACTTCGGTCACATATTTTTTTACTCCTTCTTTATCTTCATAACTCCGGTTGGTGATTTTCCCGCTGATAGCAATCTTGCTGCCTTTGGTACCGAGATTAGCCATCAGTTCGGCGGTTTTGCCCCAGGCGACGAGGTTATGCCAGTCGGTGTTTTCTACCCGGTCGCCATTCTTATTGTAAAAGCTCTCGCTGGTTGCTAGGGTAGCTTTGGCGACTTTTTTACCTCCGTGATTTCAAAAGTCTCTACGTCTTTGCCTAGATGACCGATAAGTTGTACTCTGTTGATTAAGTTTTTCATGATTTGAAATTTAAAAAATGAGTGAATTTGATTTTACGTCGATCGGTATCGATGAAGCAAAGGTGGGGTGATGTCAAGCCGGCATTCGGTTATTAAATGTTTACTTTCGTTTATAAGTGAGTATAGTCGTTTTTAGTCGTTTGATGTTGAATAAAGTGCTGATATTCAAATTGATATAATTTGATGCCTCAGAGATTTTTTTTGAAAAAACTGATCTGTTTTTTCTTGGAGCATGACTCCTGGCTCGGTGGAGCGGGTTAAACTGGAAAAATTGAAGCGGCATGTGATGTATGATTGTATGTTACTCGGTCAGGAGTTTATAAGTTCTCGGATCTCTGGTGAGTTTCTCACAGGTAAATAGTGGTAGAATGTGGTTGACCAAGCTGGCCCTCTGACATCTGGCGCATTGGGACCCTCTTTTCACCAGTTTCGCAACCTCTAATTTTTAAGGATTTGCTTAACTTTCACTTCTGAACATGACTTATCGGGAAAGTGCATAAAGCATAGGAAAAGGGTCATGAGAAGGGGGGACTGTTCGTATATAACCTAGTTAGCGGAAACCCTAAAAGACAATAGTGTAACCATTAGCGGACAGACAATGAAACAAAATAAACAAGACATTTTAACTTACAGAACGATTGCCGACACGCAAGCCAACGCAGAGAAGTTTTATTTTTTGCCTACCCGCATTTTTAGTTTTTTCCACCGAAAAAGTGGCTCTTTTGGTTTTGCCCGACGCACAGAGCCGACCCTTCGCAAAACCAAAAGAGCCACTTCATCCAACGCTCTGGTAAATTCTTAACTTTAAGACAATGTATCAACTTTTCAAAATATTTAAAGTGGACGAAGCGAAAGCAACTAAAATAAGTGCTTCGCCTGATGAACCGCATCAACATGACTTTGAAGAGTTGATTATCGGTATTGATGGAGAACTGGAACACTTTATTGATTTCAAGACCACAACCCTTGATGCTCCATTAGTCAGTTTTGTTACTAAAAGAAAGATTCACCGAGTTATTCCAAAACTAAAAAATGGGAAGTGTGACATGTGGGTAGTCCGTTTTAAAAGCGAGTTTATTCCCGAAACTACTTTTCAACTTTACGCATACTATCACAACCATGCTACATTAAAATTAACAAGTGGTGCATGTTTCAATCGCTTGATTACGCTTTGCGAAATTATTGATGCTGAAATGAAACAGAAAAACCCTGACCTTGGTGTGGTGCGACATCTGCTGAGTGCGTTGTTTATCATGATTGAATCAGAAAGAAACAAGGTTGCACCGAGCGAAAACGGATTGGCAACAAATCAGAATACTACGTTACAAAACTTTCTGAAAATCCTTGAAGAAAACTATCAAAGACCGCTAGGAGTAGATTTTTATGCCGAAAAATTATTTATGTCTGCAAGAAATTTGAATCTGATATGCAAGGGAATTATACACCAAACCGTAAGTGAAATTATTGAAACCCGAAAACTCATTGAAGCCAAAAATCAATTGACACATACCGATAAAAACATTTCAGAAATTGGATTTGACTTGGGCTACAATGAAAAGGCATACTTCACCAATGTATTTAAGAAACGAACCGGACAAACTCCATCTGAGTTTCGTGAGGAGATGAAAAAGCTCCTTTCCTGATTTTACAACTCTTCTTCCGAATACTGTTACCCTTTGCCTCTTAATTGCTTGCATCTTTGCAGTATCAATTTATTAATCATTTAAACAAGCACTAAAAACGGAAAAAGCAACAAAAATAAAATGGGTTATAGACCCTACACACAGTGAGCTTACTTTCAAAGTAAAGCACATGATGATTACCAATGTAAAAGGTGAGTTCAAAAACTTTTCGGTAGAAGTAGATGGAGAAGATATTTTTAAATCAACCGTTGATGTAACGATTGACGCAGCATCTATCAACACCAACAACGGAGACAGAGACAATCACCTAAAATCAGCCGACTTTTTTGATGCGGAGAATCACAAAGAACTCTCTTTCAAAAGCACTTCGTTCAAACATAAAGATGATGACGAGTATGAATTGAAAGGCATGCTTACCATCAAAGGAATCAGCAAAGAAGTAAGCTTGGACGTTGAGTTTGGCGGTATCAACAAAGACCCTTGGGGTAATGAAAAAGCAGGCCTTTCAATCAGCGGAAAAATAAATCGTAAAGATTGGGGACTGAACTGGAACACAGCATTAGAAACAGGGGGTGTTTTAGTGAGTGAAGAAGTGAAAATTTCGGGTGAAATTCAATTTGTAAAACAATCTTAAAAAATAAAACAATGAAAAGATTAGAAAATAAAGTGTCCATTATTACGGGAGCAGCTTCCGGAATTGGCAAAGAAACCGCTCTTTTATTTGCAAAAGAAGGTGCAAAAGTTACCGTGAGCGACATTAACGAAGAAGCGGGAAAGAATGTAGTAGAAGAAATCAAAAAACTCGGTGGTGAAGCCATATTTGTAAAAGCAAATACTGCTAAAGCATTAGACTGTGAAAATTTGGTTCGTGAAACCGTGAAAGCATTCGGAGGTCTTCATATTTCTGTAAACAATGCTGGTGTGGGAAGTGATTTTAGCAAAGTTGCTGATGTAAAATTAGAAGATTGGCAACGTGTAATTGACATTAACCTTTCGGGAGTATTTTACGGTATGAAGTATCAAATACCTGAGATGATTAAATCCAAAGGAGGAAGTGTTATCAACATTGCTTCCATTTTGGGACAAGCAGCATTCCAAGGTTCGTCTGCCTATGTAGCATCAAAACATGGTGTAGTTGGACTTACCAAAACCGGGGCATTAGATTATGCTACTGATAATGTGCGTGTAAATGCTATTGGACCCGGTTTCATCTATACCGGTTTGGTGAATGAAGAAACCATGGGCAAAGAGGGCATAGAAGCACTAGAAACAAAGCACCCAATGAATCGCCTGGGCGAGGCAAAAGAAATTGCAGCTATGGTGCTTTTCTTGGCATCAGATGAAGCTTCATTTGTAACAGGTGCATACTATCCTGTAGATGGCGGTTACCTTGCTGTGTAATTTTTGAAAGCAAAGGGTGGCGTTTGCATAGCTCAGTATAAAAATTAACCGTAAAGGTTAGGGACTGAACTGGAATGCAGCATTGAAAGCAGGAGGCGTGATGGTAGGTAACGCGACAATTGTCAGGGCTTGAGAGAGCTGCTCATGCTGATGATCATGGAGTTTAGCTATTGATGCCACTCCCAGCAATGTACGAATGGCAGCAATGTCAATGTTCTCTTACCAATAAGCAACATTAACAAAACCTAGTGAAGCGGCAGATGCCTTATAATAGGCATTGCTGCTACGCTAGAATAAACAATTAAAAAAATAATATAATGACAGCTATTGAAGATAATAAAATCAGCAAAAACTATAAAGTACCCACTCAGACAAGGATAGGGCATGTACACCTGAAGGTTTCAGACCTCAATAAGGCATTAGCTTTTTACCGGGATATACTGGGTTTTGAAGTAACCATAATGTATGGAGATCAAGCTGCTTTTCTTTCTGCAGGTGGTTATCACCATCATATCGGGCTGAATACCTGGCACAGCAAAGATGCTCCACCAGCATCCAAAGAGGGCGTTGGTCTTTATCACACAGCTATTGTTTATCCTGAACGAAAGGATTTGGCCGCAATCTTACAACGCATTAAGGCATCAGGTTATTCAATTAATGGTGCCTCAGATCATGGCGTGTCGGAAGCCATCTACCTGAGTGATCCTGACAACAATGGAATTGAACTGTATTGGGACAGACCTCGGGACGAGTGGCCTCAGAAAGAAAATGGGGAAATGGAGATGTATACCAGGCCGCTGGATATTCAATCATTACTGAACACCTTAAAATAAATGAAAGTAATATTCTTGAATTTATTAGTATTAATAACCTTGGTGAATACAAACGTCTATTCACAAAAAAACGATAAAATGACAGAGCAGATTAATCCGCTATTATGCGACCTCGAAACCGGAATGTGTGAAACCCCTTCAAATTCTGAAACAAAGAATGCGATAAACAACCACCCATCTACGAATAAATCTGTTAAGGTAATTTACTTCACAGACCCTATATGTTCTTCTTGTTGGGGTATTGAGCCACAATTGCGAAAACTAAAATTGGAATACGGAAACAATATTGATATTGAATACCGTATGGGTGGCCTTTTGCCCGACTGGAATTACAATAGCGGTGGCATTAGTAAACCTTCAGATGTAGCACAGCATTGGGACGAAGTAAGTGAACACTATGATATGCCAATTGACGGAGATCTTTGGTTAGAAGATCCATTAAGCTCTTCTTATCCGCCTTCTATTGCTTTTAAAGCTGCACAAATGCAGGACAATGAGAAAGCGATTTTGTTTATGAGAGCCATTAGAGAAATGGTTTTCTTACAGAAAAAGAATATTGCCAAATGGGAACACATTGCAACGGCTGCTGAAACGGTAGGACTAAATGTACAACAATTAAAAATCGATTTTGAAGGGAAAGCAGTAACGCTATTTGAAGAAGATTTGAAATTGGCAAAAGAATTCGGAGTAAGAGGCTTTCCATCTATGTTTTTTATAGACGATGCAGGAAATCAAGAATTCGTTTATGGTACTAAAGCTTATGCATTTTACGAAATGGCAATTTTGAAATTAAACCCATCCATTCAGAAAAATGAATACAGCAAAAATTGGGAATTCTTCTTTTCAAAATATGCAACACTCACAGCAAAAGAATTTTCCGAACTATCAGGAAATCCAAGAAAAGAAAGTGAAGTGCTTTTAAACGAGCTTTCAGACAAGGGATTGTTGGGTAAAACAAATACTAAAAATGGTGCAATTTGGAATTTAATAAAACAATAAAAACTATGATTAAAAAGATTTTAGATCCAGGGAATTACCCAAATAACATTGACCTAGTTTTGCTAATACTACGTGTTGCAGTAGGAGGTTTTATGTTGAAACATGGAATGAGTAAGTTCTCAAATTTATTTGGAGATGCACCAATACAGTTTGCCGACCCTATTGGAATTGGAGTAACGGCATCATTAGCACTTACCGTATTTGCCGAAGTGTTTTGTTCCATTCTTTTGATTTTGGGATTGGCAAGTCGGTTTGCCGCAAGTCCATTACTTATTACCATGTTGGTTGCCGCTTTTATAGTGCATGCCAATGATGGATTTGGGAAAATGGAGATGGCTTTACTCTATGGCGTAATTTATTTAGTTATTACCATTGCAGGAGCAGGCAAAGTATCTATGGATAATTGGATATACAGCAAATTAAAAACTAAATAACATGAAAAATTACACAACATTATCAGAAGCAATAAATGACCTTACCAAGAAGGGTTACACATTCAATTTCAATATAAAGCAAGATTGTATTGAGTGTCCCGAGAACAATTTACAACTTCAACCTGATGAATTTGAAATTGACAAAGTATATCGTTTTCAAGAAATGTCTGATGTAGATAATGAGAGTATTTTGTATGCTATTTCATCAACACAAAATAATGTGAAGGGGCTTCTTGTAAATGCATACAGTATTTATGCTGACACCGCTTCAGCAAAGCTAATAGCGAAATTGAATCAAAAGTGAGCTGAGGCTCTTTACTAAAACGCTCATTAATTAGAATTTTTAACAACAATTAAAAATAAAAAACATGACAATCAAACAAACATCAACAATTATGGGTCTTTTAAGCATTTCTGCTGGCCTGTTCATTTCAGTCTTCTCGTTTAATCCATCACCCATCATTAAATATGTGCTCATTTTGATGCTTTTGGGTGTAGGTGCTTTCGCAATAATTACCGCTACCACCTGTAAGAAAAATAGTGTTCCCTCATTAGATTATTGGCTGACGGGTATTATTTCCCTTATTTATGCCGTTGCATTAATTCTATTTGTGGATAGCCTTAGTCAGTTCCTAATGGTGACTGCTTCATTTGTGTTGTTTTTTGGTATTATAAATTTCACTTTTATTTTTTCGGTATTGAATCACAAGCCTAAAGCAAATTTGAATTTAATACTAATTAAAGGATCTACCGGCTTAATGGCGGCACTTGCAGGAGTGCTTATTTTAACCGCATCCGTAGCATACAGTGCTGAAGTTTCGCTAATGGTTCTTGGCATTATTAAGATATTGGTAGGCTTAAGTTTTATTGCGGTCACTAAATATTTTGTTCTTCCAGATTTGAAAAATTAATTCAAAAAATTTATTATGTCAAACATCAATTTAATCATTGAAGAAAGAGCCGCCAGCATCGGTAAATTTATGGTGGGTCGTTTGTTGCCATTTCGTCAAAAGCGAATGGTAGGTCCTTTTATTTATATCGACCATATGGGTCCTGTGAAATTAAATGAACGAGATAATTTTGATGTATTGCGCCATCCGCATATTGGTCTTTCAACGCTTACTTTTTTGTTTGCAGGCAGTATTATGCACCGTGACACATTGGGCAATGAAGTGGAAATAAAACCTGGAGCAGTAAACTGGATGACTGCCGGAAAAGGAATTGTACATTCGGAAAGAACGCCTGAATATTTGCGCCACTCCGATAAAAATATGCATGGTTTGCAAATTTGGGTGGCATTATCAAAAGAAATTGAGCAAATGGAACCGGAATTTTTTCATATTGAACAAGAACAAATTCCAACATGGACGGATAGCAACCTACAATTTAAACTCATTGCAGGTGAAGCTTTTGGTAAAAAATCATCCGTTCCTGTTTATAGCAAACTCTTTATGATTGAAATAAAAAGTGCTACAAAACAATTGGTAAATATTGGCGAGCATCTTTATGGTGAATCGGGTTTATATATTCTTGAAGGCGGTATTGAAAGCGAAGAGAATGTGTTTGAGCCAAAGCAAATGTTGATTGCCAAAGATAGCAGCCTGTGTGCCTTTACCAGTCAGGCAAATAGCACCATTTATATTTTTGGCGGAGAGCCGTTTCCCGAAGAAAGATTTATCGACTGGAATTTTGTGGTTACAAGTAAGGAACTCATTGAGGAAGCTAAACATAAATGGAAAGCACAAGCATTTCCTAAAATAAAAGGGGACGAAAATGAATTTATTCCTTACCCATCACTTACTAAAAAATAATCACCATGGCTAAAATAACATCGAGCATCAAAAAAGAACTATACAAAATTGAAATCACATCACCCACAGGCAATTTAGTCATTGCAGATGAGCCGTTGGCTATGGGTGGTAAAGATGCGGGCTTTTCACCAAAAGAATTGTTGGCTTCTGCTTTAGCTTCCTGCACAAGTGCAACGGTTAGGATGTATGCCGACCGTAAAGAATGGGATTTGCAGGAAGTTGAAATGGACATAGAATTGGAGTATAACAAAGAAGAAAACAAAACAGTAATCAACAGGAAATTGAATTTTATCGGCAAGCTCGATGAAACACAAAAAAGTCGTTTGCTGGCAATTGCCAATGCCTGTCCGGTTCATAAAATGTTGAGTAACCCGATTGAAATAAATTCGCAATTGGTATAATGGACAGAATTCAATTTATAAAAACACTGGCTTTATTGCCATTGACAGTAGCAGCAATGAAATTGAACGAATTAAATAAAATGACAGCACCAATGAGCAACACCGCTAAAGTGCCCGTGTTATTCCTTGGCCATGGCAGCCCAATGAATGCCATTGAAGAAAATGAATTTGTAGCAGGGTTTAGAATTGTTGCAAAGGAAATCCCCAAACTGAATGCTATTTTATGTGTATCGGCTCATTGGGAAACAAGGGGAACATTTGTAACAGCTATGGAAAACCCAACCACCATTCACGACTTTGGTGGTTTCCCGAAAGAACTCTTTGAAGTGCAATATCCTGCAACAGGAAGTCCTGATTTGGCGAAAGAGACCAAAAAAATCATCACAAAAACGGATGTAGGATTAGATGAAAAATGGGGACTTGACCACGGTGCATGGAGTGTCATTAAGCATATGTATCCTGATGCAGATGTTCCTGTCATTCAAATGAGTTTGGATTACAGCCAAACACCGCAACATCATTACGAAATAGCACAGGAAATAAAATCACTACGTGAAAAAGGAGTGTTGATAATAGGAAGTGGCAACATCGTTCACAATTTGAGAATGGTAGCTTGGGATAAACTGAATGAACCAGGCTACGGCTTTGATTGGGCAATAGAAGCAAATGAGAAAATGAAAAAGTTTATTCTCAGTGGCGACCATCAGCAGCTTATCAATTTCCGTTCACAGGGGAAAGCATTTGACTTAGCCATTCCAACACCCGAACACTATTTACCACTGCTGTATTCATTGGCATTGCAAGATAAAAGCGAAGAAGTGAAATTATTCAACGACAAAGCAATTGCGGGTTCATTAACCATGACATCCGTAAAATTGGATAAGAAAGATAAATTCAAGCATTTTGCAACTAAACTTCACCATACTTTAGACCTTGTAGGCACATTTGCTTTTGCGATAAGCGGCATCAGGTTAGCATCAGGCAAACAAATTGACTGGTTTGGTGCATACATTATTGGTTTAGTAACCGCCATTGGAGGAGGAACACTGAGAGACATATTGCTTGATATTACCCCTTTTTGGATGACGGATGCCAAATATTTTCTGACCACAGGAGTTGCCCTTATTGTTACATTACTATTCAAAGGCAAACTATTTAAATGGGGCAACACTTTATTTTTGTTTGACACCATCGGACTTGGGCTGTTTACTATAGTAGGAATTACTATAAGCATTGCTTCAGGACTACCTTTTTGGGTCTGTATTGTAATGGGAACAATCACAGGTTCTGTTGGCGGTGTAATCAGAGATGTAGTGCTAAACGAAGTGCCTTTGATTTTCCGAAAAGAAATTTATGCTCTTGCATGTATTGCAGGTGGGGGCGTTTATTTCATTTGTAGTTACCTTAACTACCGACAGGTTTGACAGAAAGCATTGCTGCATTAACTGTAATTGCATTTCGATTGATAGCTGTAAAATTTCACATTCATTTACCACAGCTACAACCAATGAACAAAAAACTGAAAGACAAAAAGGATTAAAAGCCAACCCACAAAAAATACACACTTGCAAGCCGCTACAAGCCGCCCCAAAAACTAAGCTTACAAGAGAGTATTTTTTCTCCAACCCAAAAAGAATTAAAAAACAAAAGATCTTCCTTCCCTTCAAAAAAATAGAACTTCGCAACCCAAAAGCCTATGATATACAAGCGCTTGGACAGGTAACGACTTTATATAACCTGACTCAACAACTGGCCACGAACGAAGAAGGGCATCCGCTAACATTGTATAAGTGTAATGCGGGCTAAATCGCTAAAATTGAGTATTTTGACATTCATCAAAGTTTGGTGCGGGCGGACAGTGAATTGCTCCGAAATCCCGCACTACGCTTATACTTGACCGTGTGTGACTTGACCTCCACCCAGAAAGTTGGGAGGACTAACTACCATAGAGATGAGAGTGGGCCTCTCGATGACGCCAATTGGGTGGAGTCATCAAACCACCCTATGCTGCTGTGATGGAAACATGATGGTGGTGAGCGATAGGGAAAAACAGGCACAGAGATTTCTGTAGGTATGCTTGAAGGAGTTGAATGAAAATGAACCAATGCTGAAGCCTCGAAAGAAAATTCAGTGATGTCCAAAGTATACTAGTTACGGTTGTGTATACGAAGAGTACAACGGAGACCTAATTACTGGTTGTGCGGCATCCGGGGTTAAGTTGGCAAGAACTTCAAGTAGGCTCTATGGTGGAACAAGTGAGAACGATACCGATCTGTGAAATGGCAACAGGAAGCAGACAAAAAGGGATGTAGTGAGGTATCGGAGTCAGACTCAGTCATAGTAGAGTTGAAGGCATTGTAATGATGCTGGATCGAAGGGCTGAGCATGTTTAGTCAAAATATCATTACATGAAGGGATGACCGATTATTATGCGACAAAATCACAACCCATCACGAAGTTGATGGTTTGGCAAGCTTACAAACGGGTGCGAGCAAACAAAGGGTCAGGTGGAGTAGACGGAATGACATGGGCCTATCTGGAAATGAATTCTGGGAAGGAACTATACAAACTGTGGAACCGCATGAGCTCTGGGAGCTATCACCCTGAGGCTGTCAAACAAGTTGGGATATCGAAGAAGGATGGCGGCATAAGGCATCTAGGAGTGCCGACGCTACTGGACAGGATAGCCCAGGAAGTAGCCAGACTACACTTAGAACGGATACTTGAGCCTTTATTTCACAGTAGCGCCTATGGCTACAGGAGAAGGAAAAGTGCACACCAGGCAGTAGTTGCAAGTATGAGAAACTGCATGAATCATGATTTTGTAGTTGATCTGGATATCAAAGCATACTTTGACACAATAGATCACGACTTGTTGATGAAGGGACTTGGTCATTATTGCAAAGATAATTGGGTGCTAATGTATGTTGGAAGATGGATCAAAGCAGGAGTGCTGACTACTGCGGGAATGACTCTAGATAGATTAACCGGCACACCACAGGTGGAGTTATAACTCCACGTACACAGTCACAAACATTGAGTTTTTTCGAAGTGTATCAATTAAAAGAGGTAGATTTTAAATTGTTTATTTCATAAATAGTATTACATTTATGATTAATGAAAAGATCGCAGAATTCGGAACTTGCCAAACGCATCAACCATGCATACGTTTTACTAAACAACGAGGAGCCGCAATCTCAGGTAGTGGAGGCTTTAATGGAATTGTATGGTGTTTCGCAGATTCAGGCTTACCGGTATGTTCAGCAGGCCAAGGCGAACAATGGGAAGATAGCTATTCCAGAAGATTCTGTGGTGTTTACAGTCAAGCTGCCACCCAGCCTAATCAATCAGGTAAAGAAATTTGCGAGGTTAAAAGGGATCTCGATCAGCAAAGTGGTCCGAACTGCGCTGGAAGAATTCCTGGCAAAAAAGAATCATGGCAAAAAAGGAGAAGCAAGCTAAGGTATCCTATATCTATGATCGTTTGTGGGAGCAAAAGCTCTCTCAGGTGTATCATCTCGTTGTTCCCACCAACAACATTAAAGCCTCCACTCAGCATTCCATTAATACTAATGAACCAATAGAACAAGATACAGTATATGAAAATAGCAGCCATATATACAAGAGTATCCTCCGATCAACAGAAGGAGAATAAAACCATTGGCAGCCAGGTAGATGAACTGCTTAATTTTGCAAAAGAGCAAGGATATGTTGTTCCGGATGAGTACGTGTTTAAGGATGAAGGTTACAGTGGTGCGATATTAGTTCGACCTGGACTAGAAAAAGTAAGGGATCTGAGTGCGGAAGGTCAAATAGACGCAGTGCTGATTTATAGCCCTGACAGATTGAGTCGAAATTATGCATATCAAGTTGTTTTAATCGATGAATTTGCTACCTCTGGCACAGAAGTACTATTTGTTAATTCACCCAAAGGAGACACGCCAGAAGAAGCACTGTTGTTACAATTGCAAGGAATGATCTCGGAATATGAAAGAGCCATAATTAGGGAACGATGCCGTAGAGGTAAGCGATTTAAAGCAAAGGCGGGAGTGGTAAATGTTTTATGTGGAGCTCCATATGGATTTAACTATATCAAAAAGACCGATGTAACAGCGGCCAGGTATGAGATCAATGAAGATCAGGCATTAGTAGTACGAGAAGTTTATCAATTATACGCCGAAGAGTTTCTAAGCATTGGCGCTATTACGGGGCAATTGAATGCCCGGAAAGTTCCTACCAAAAGGAATATCTAAATGGGAAAGATCAACCGTGTGGGGTATGCTCCGTAATCCTGCATACTGCGGTAAAGCCTGTTATGGTAAGACTGAACAAACGGACCGCCAAAGGATCACAAAACCTTTAAGAGCAAAGGGCGGATATCTAGCGAAGGATGGTTGCAATAAAGAAAAACCAAGAAAAGAATGGATTGAGATACCAGTTCCACCAATAGTCAATCAATCAATTTTTGATATTGTTCAGGAAAGATTAGCGAACAACAAACTTCATTCAAAGAGGAATACTAAAGTGGAGACCTTGTTGCAAGGCATGATGGTGTGTCGCGAATGTGGTTATTCACTTTACAGAACATTTACTACTACATCGGCAAAAAATAAGATCTATTATTACAGATGTTTTGGGTCCGATGATTATCGTTTTGAGGGTGGCAAGAAATGTACTTGCCGACCTGTAAGGCAAGATTATCTCGATAATATCGTATGGCAGGAAGTAGTGGCTTTGCTGGAAGATCCTACACTTATCCAAAAAGAAGTGGAGAAGCGGATTGAGGAGGCCAGAAAAACAAGTCCTTTGCTGAAACAAAAAGCTGTAATAGAGAAGCAGAAGACCAAAATGTCCCAGTCAATGGATAAATTACTTGATGCGTATCAGGAAGGCCTTATAACGATTGCTCAACTACGAAAAAGGATGCCTGAACTGCAAAAACGCGTTAATGCGACCGAAAAGGAACTGGAGAATTTGAAGGCGCATGAGCTGGCATTAGATCATCGCCTTCAATTATTAGATGTTCATAGTTTTACAAACCGGCTAGAACAAAACGTTAATCTGCTGGATATAAAAGAGAAAAAGAAGGTATTAAGATTGCTCGTAAAGGAGATAATTATAGGCGATGATATAATTGACATCAAGCATTCAATCCCGGTAAAAAAAACTCAAAATGAGCAAAATATAGAAAGTTACCAACTGTGTACGTGGCGTAATTAGTCCATTGTTATCCAATCTTTATTTACATATAGTGTTCGATAAGTGGATGGAGAAATATCATCCTGAGAAGCCCTTTGAAAGATATGCTGATGACATTGTGGTACATTGTAAAACGGAACGCCAAGCTAATTACATGAAACGGATGATAAGAAATCGAATGCTTTCATGTAAGCTGATATTACACCCAGAGAAGACGAAAATCGTTAACCTGCGGGGAAGGGCAGAGAAGAAATATCCAAGGCGATATGATTTTCTTGGTTTTACAATAAAGCCTCATGTGATACAGTGTAGAGACAAAGCACGACTTATGCCTGGGATATTCTTAAGTCAAAGGTCCAAGCAAAGTGCTTTGAAGAAATTCAGAGAGCTACAATTGCATAAATGGCGAAAACCCCTTACTGAACTGGCAAAGGTGGTAAATCCGATTGTAAGAGGATTGAGTAATTATTACCAGAAATTTTGGGATGGAGCATTGTCCCATGTATGGCATCAATTAAACATCCGATTACTAAAGTGGGTTAAGTGGGAGAAAGGATTATATGGGAAAGCAGTTAAAAGGTGGCTTCGCGTACAATTCAAACTCCATCCTGGCTTATTTCTTCACTGGAGATGGGTGCATCCATGATCATAAGTCTATTTATGATTGGTGATTTACAAACATGAAGAGCCGTATGAAGGGAGACTTTCATGTACGGTTCCGTGAGAACGTAGGGGTGCAATTCCCCTGCGTGACTCGATTATGCGTTCATTTGCTTTAAGAAAAAAGGAAACATAAGTAAACAGATAAAATCAAGATAAATATGAAACTAAGAAAAGACAGTCTGCGGCGATCATGATGGCTGCGATAATGTTCTTACCTGATCAGTCCAAGTCTCAGAATCTGGAGGTGATAGGTCAGGCCAAGATTACGGTTATGAACACAGATAATACTGCAGAGCAGGTAGTGGTAAAAGCAGTCTGACGGCACACTGGCTGTCAGAGAAGCCTCTACCTTATCTGCAGCGAGCACGGGCAATTACGGCACGGTGGTCAATCCGGTTACTGGCAAGGTATGGCTGGATCGCAATCTGGGCGCTACTCAGGTTGCTACCAGCTCTACCGATGCCGCCAGTTATGGCGACCTATACCAGTGGGGCCGTGCCGCGGACGGACATCAGGTGCGTACATCGGCAACAAATGGTACACAAGCTACAACCTGGCTGGCTGATGAAGGAAGTAATTTGTGGGATGGTAAGTTTATTATAGGGTTTGCCGATTGGTTAACTCCGGCAGCCACAGATTTGTGGTCAGGTACAGCTGCAGAAAACAATCCATGTCCTTCGGGATATCGCATACCTACCAATGCGAGCGGAATCAGGAACGACTGACCTGGTCAACAAATAGTGCTTTGACGATTACAATTGCAGATAAATCAACTTCCGTGAGGCAAAATATGGTCTATATGTTTAATGATGATAAAAAAATGACCCACGCATTTTTGTATTATGACAGGACTGGAATAATTGAATTGACCAATGTTGTGCTTGGGAAAACCGAGTAGATATACCCACACTAGATTAGAAGCCTGTTGACAACAAAGCTACCCGTCAATGACAGGCAGTTCCGGCCAACGCTCACATCAACCACGCCGCCAGCCACTGCGGGTAGCCCCGGTAAGGGCAGTAGAAGAATGAAGACAATTATCGACTTAATTGTGACCTAGACTCTTTTTAGGCTGCACCCGACTAGATAGAGTATCATCGGCAAGAGTCGTGGCTGAGATTGGTGAAAAGTTTTTAGGATGATTCCAGAGATCCAATCTTTATACCCTTATCCTGTCATCGAAACATTTACACGAAAAAGAATGCCGGTCTACTTTAGTAGATCGGCATTGCAAAGAGAGTTTAAATATGTTTAGTGAATCGGTACATTAGGAGCACCGAGCATAACGTACTCCTAACAGACTTTACATCACAATTTTATCAAAGTACTGATCACTCATGACTTTTGGACGGTAATTGATCCCCGCTGCAAGTAGTTCTTCAGAGATCATTCGTAGGTTAGCATTGGAGATAGTTCTGAGTCGGTCATAGATCAAAATGACATCCAGATTTTCGGTCCTCGATAGCGCTTTTTCCAAAAATGATCAAGCGCTCTTCAAGTTCTGCAGTTGCCTGAAGAGCATGAACGACTGATTGGCTTCCAGTGGCGGTTAAGTTGTCATATAACTTCTGAAGTGATTCATCTTCAAATATCCCTTGTAGGTCAGCTAAATCAGTTTTTTCTACGGACAAACCCTTCGTCGTCATACTCTTTCTCAGAAAAATATCCATGCGACTCCGGTCAGAAGCTTCATCATCAAAGACCTGGTTTTTCCAGATTTCGGTAAACGTGGCATTAACATCTTTTAGTAGATCATTATGAGCCAATAGAAAGTATAAGTCTTGATTTTCAGCTTGGGTGACATTAGCAGACTGCGATATCAATTGTGTCACGGAAAGGCTTAAGATCGCTATGAAAAGAATCCATAATTTTTTCATGGTTATTTGATTTAAAGTTTAGTCAATCGTAGATCGATATTTGATCCTACCCCATCGATTTTCAGGTTCTCCCGAATAGGTGTCGAAATTAGAAATACTCCTGCGGTTTGTCACTGAGATTGGTCAATGAATGAGATGAACTTGATCACTTCAACTCCTAAGGCTACGCCGCCGTTTTAACAGAAGCGTATGTTGATTGCGGAAAAGCACGAACCTCGGACAAAGTGCTTCGGGCCGATTGATTATCAGTCTATGGAAGGAACTGCAGTTTAAGCAGTGTATAATTGTGTAGTTAGCGAACGTTGAGTCATACTAATTCGTTTCATGTAAAGCGTTAGTAATGCTCTTCACGAGTAGTGGCCCCATCTCAAGCCAATCTGCTACCAGTCTTCTTCCATTTACTTTGGCAATTTTTTCGACTTTTAATTCCATGAGATAAGCAGGTATCTGAAACTCAGCAGACAAATTTTGATAGACGCTCATCCTCCCGGGATCTCCGGTTTCTGGCATTGGTCTTAATCCCTCAGGTGCTTCGAAGGAGGAGGTGCTAATCATGTTTTTCCAAACTGCCTTGCCAACCGGCAATTCGGGACCCTGCAGGTAATCAGCAGATTCTGTATTGTGCAGGGTGAGAAAAAATCGATGGTGTTTCCAGTAGATAACCATTCGGCAATCGCTTTTTTTGAGTGAATATCTCAGGCATCTCTGCTGCTTTTACCAAATCCCAATTCCGATTTAAATCATGACCGAATGTGTTAAATCGTACCCCTCCCCGGGCTACCCCATCCGGATCGGCCATTGGCATGAACTTGAAAATAAAATGATCCAATAGTTCTGATCTTTCGCTGCTTAACAAATACCGGATGATACCTTCCATAACCCAACTGGTACCCGACTCCCAGGCATGTTGGCGTGCCATTATCCATATTACTTTAGTGGATTGTACAGATTTACCCGATCGACCGACCGTTAATAGTAGCATATCCCGACCCTCTGGTGTTAGACCGATGGATTCGATTTGCAAATGTTCGTTGCCCTCAAATGATAGAAGCATTTCATCTAATTGTGTGGTCGTGTAGGGGGGCTGATGTGCTATCCAGATTGTATTTTCAAGTGGCCTAATTTGCAATTGCAATTCTATATTTTTTCCATCCCAAATGACCTCATCATCGGTCAGATGATGCCAATTTTTTTGATCATAACTGAATACGGGTCGACTTTGTGAAGTAACTGCATAATTACCGCTTTTATAGTTATATTCTCCCAGCAGATCGACGAGATCTATGGTAAGATCTTGGTCTTTGGCGCCATCAATTCTAAAATAAAACCAACTGGCCTGTCTGTTTCTATTTTGCCAATCTGATTCTCCCGCCAGCGCACACCGCCAATGAGTTTTAGACAGCTGTTCAATTGTTCCCAAACTACCTGCTTCAAAATTGGTAGTGATCGTAATTTGAGCTTCGGTCTTACTTGTTATTTGGGAATAGGCAGGCAAGATTACACAGGATAAAAGGAAAACCAGATTATACTTAGCTAGTCGCATATAGATAGAATTCGGAGTAAATGATTCCAAAATAAGGAAAAGAAGGAGAACTGCTTTGGATGATCGGTGGGAATGATGCAGGCGGGGACGCACTGCATCGGTATTCCGTAGTTGACGTCTTCGCCAAACGCTGTGGATGAAGGGTGGTGAATAATGCAGGCGGGGAAGCGCTGCATCGGCATTACGTAGTTGACGTCTTCGCCAAACGCTTTGGATGATGGGTGGTGAATGATGTAGGCGGGGACGCCTTGCATCGGCACATTAATTAAACAATCCCTCAAAATTAGAGGCTATTCCCACCCGGATACCCCAACCCTGATATTTTCCATCGAGGAAATTGGCAACACCTTCTACTCGGAAGATCCGGAAGATATAATTAATACCATAACCTATCTCAACATAATGCTTGGCCCCGGTTGATTCCAGAATATTCACAAAAGCTGCTTCCTTCCATCCAAATCTACGGACCTTGCTTAACCGGGTAATTAATAATTTGCGAAATTGATAATGCGCATAAATCGCTGCATAATCAGATTGGGAACTAAACCGATAGTAATCCAGTAAACGGAAACTTTGCACGGGATCCTGACCAGTAAGAAAAATGCGATTGCCGGGAAAATGCTTCAAGTCAATAATGGTCATGCCTTCAGGTCTAATAAAAGTTCCTGTATTTATTTTGAGAGACAGTTCTCCTCTTGCACCCATCCTCCAAAGGTGCTGTACTTGCAAATCCAAATGATGGAAGGTGCTACTGTTTTCCAGGATGTCAATCGCTCCCCGGTAGCCGAAGGTAATCACAGGTGAAGAATGTTCGATCCGTTCAACCTGGTTATTGCGCATCCGGTACTTTAGCCAGGGTTCGGTTTTCCATTCAAGACGCAATTGACTCAGGGAAGAAGTATCAAAATCGGTTGAGCCTAACTCGGCATTGATTGGAAAATTGGAAGTATAGGCCCGTTTTGGAGAATCAAAAAAAGAATGATCCGTAAAGTTGGCCAGTCCTCTTCGTTGGGCGATAACAGCTTCAACTTCCAAGGTGTTTTTTACATTAAGTCTTTTATTCCAACTTGCTTTGGCAAATGTTTGTTCATAGACTTTGAGATAATTGCGCTCCCATAGTAAGCTGGCAAAATCACTGATGATGGGCGGTATTGCATTGGGATTATAGGCAAAGGACATTCTCCCGGCTTCGATTTTCAAAGTTGAGGTATTGTTAGGCTTACCCTTACTCCAGGTATTTGCCAGACTTCCATTGATTCGGTTTC
This sequence comes from Saprospiraceae bacterium, assembly GCA_016711125.1. GTDB lineage: Bacteria > Bacteroidota > Bacteroidia > Chitinophagales > Saprospiraceae > JABDMH01. Next base: position 289,784 of record JADJTQ010000001.1, read on the forward strand.
TGGCAAAACTGTAATGGACGGTCGGACTCAAGCGCCAACGCAAATTTTCACTGATATTGTGCACAAAAAATGGCAATGCCACATGATAACCTTCCACGGTATTAAAATGCAGATTGGTCAATGGACTGTCCCATCCAAATCGTATTTTTGGACCCTGCCCATAGTTGCCTCCAAAAAGGATGTCCTGAATCGCAAAATTCCGGATTTTCTTATGCGATATGGAGACGCCATCGGAGCCGATGGTCATTGCTAGTGTGTCTTGTTCTTTCGATCTTTCAGCATCAACCAAAGAAAGGCTATCCATTTTACTATAGCCCTTCACCTCATAGTCAGTAAGTGGTATGGGTCGTATGACTTCCCAATAGGATGAATCACGTTTGTAAGCGTTCGAATCAACGGAGTATTCTGATACCTGAACGATGTCGACCTCACTCGTATCATTGATGGGTGCCAACTCCTCTCTGATCTCCTCTTTTTCATACTCGCGCAACATTTTTCGGAGCTGTTTGCGGCTCACCTCTTTACCGGAAGCCAAAGCTTCCAGTGAATTTTCTGTCTTCTTTTGCTTAAGATGCTGATCGACTTCGTTGGCCCTCTCTTTTTCAAATTTGTCATCAATCACGATGATGTCCGGGGGCAAGTCTGGGTTGAGGGTAATCTGATAATCACGTATATTAGCAAAGTACCGGTATTCAAATTCGAAGCCGAAAAAACTTCCATTTACATCAAAAATATGATTGACCGGGAGCCAGACCTGTTCCACCAGGGGTTGATAAACCTGATTGATATTAAATTCTATGCCCCAAATAGAAGTTGACAAATCGAGGCTGTGGATGCTCCAAATATTATCGACAATATAAATTGTGCCGCCAAAGACCTTATCTCCGTCACTACGCGGGATTACTTTTATTTTATTGATGTTGTATCCATGATCTGCAAAGAATCCCAAATATTCAAATCGATAATATGCAAATGCTTTTGGCGATAAAGGTGATATCGCTCCGGCTAATTCCGGTTGATAAAAACTGCTGTTAATAAACTGATTAGGGCTGGTGTTATTATCCTCACCAATTGTTCTTACTGAAATGACACGTTCTTTAAATTGATTGGGTCGGGTGTACGAGATTTCGCTCACGGATTCGGTCACAAAGGCGGTGGCAGTATCGATACCTTCTTCTTCCAGTGCTTTTTCAATTCTTTTACGAAAAAGTCCGGGCAAATCTTTTAAACGACCGGAACCTTTGATATAGCTCGTGGCAGTATAAGCATCCAATTGTTGAGCGTGATAGCTGGCTTTGCCGATCGCCCGGCGCATGATGGTGTAGGCTGGATCTTCCCGGTTGTCCAGTATTTGAATGGTTTCGAGATCAACCGGCTCCTCTTCCAGTTTTATGTCAATCGTCTGCCAGAGACTACTGACTGATGCTTGAATGGTCTTTGTGGTATAACCCAGATACTGAAATCTAACGTCATAGTTGCCAGATGACAAAGGCATTTCAAAGTGACCCTCTTCATTGGTTGCTGTTCCATTTTGGATTTTTACAACATATACTGTAGCGTATGGTAATGACTCTCCACTTAGGGTGGTTACTCTACCCCGGATGCCTTGTGCCAGACAATTGCCAGTAACTAAGATGGAAATGAGGAGTAATGGTAGAGATCGCATAGGCTCTTTTTCAAATAAGTTAAACTCTGACGAATGCATAATAACTGCTTAGCTAGTACAAGTAGCTTCCATATAAAAGCGTGCAAGTATAGCCATTTGTTACAGACGACAGGATTAAACCTCCGGTATTATCTACTAACCGATGATTCCGGTAGATGAAGAATCGTTTGAGAAAGTTAGCGGCAAGTTTAATTGTTCCGCCATTTCAACTTTTGGGGGTTGATGCATTGACAAAGGAGCCCATTTGTTTTTCAGAACCTTTCACTTTTTGGTAAGCGGTGAGGCCATGAGTCACAACTACTGGATATTGGTACGTTTTGGATTTTTCTCTTTTTTAAGTGAAAGGTCTAGTTTATGTCGGACCTGCAACCAGACCACATCAATACTGTTGAATTGTGCCGGGATGGGGGTGGAGCTAAATTGATAGTTATAAGTCAATGAAAAGGAAAGTTGCTTAGTCCATTGTACGGTCGGACTTAAAATAGCTCGATTTTGGTCAAAGACATTGTATACAATGTCTTCTCCAGTATTGATAAGCAATTCATCGCCAAAGCTTATTAAAAATTTTCGATCCGAATCGAATCTTGATAGGCTGAATAAGGGAATACTGACCATAAGGGAATACCGAAAACGAAAATTGAAGGTATTGGGGGTCCCGATATTTCCATTAGCGACAGGATTAAAAAAACGTTCTTCAATACGAAATCTGTTGTTGATGCTAGCCTTTCCAAATGTATGGTTGATACCTAATTCTTGATAAGGGCGGAATTCCTTCCTGCTAATCTTACTTTGAGAATAAGACCCCAAGTGTGCAAAACCTGCCGAAACTAAAATAGCTGGATGTACTGAGTACCCGAGTCCTGTGCGGATAATATATGCTGTCGATTGATAAAAACCATCTTTCCAACGGTACCCGGCATCGGCAACCAATGTCAGTTTTTCACTCAATTTTGATTGGTTGTAGTATTGAATCCACTGCTGGTTTCCACTTGCAATGTTTTTCCCTTGAGCATACAAGAGGCTGTTACTTAGGGCAATAAAGAGGACTAGAGCATGTTGGGACACAATTTGAAAGAATTTGATTAATAATTAAGGCATAGCGAATCGTTTGTCGCGGAGCCAATTTCCGGCCTTTAAAAATTTGCTCACCCATAAGTAAATTACGCGTGGACTGGTGCAATGCGGCAGCCGCACATGCGACCTGAACTGCGATTCGATCCATCCCAATAAGCAGAATTTTTTTAGAGGGCTTTTAATATAAAGATACATTCGAATAGTCTTCTCGTGATGTGGAAGTTTGTTTTGAAGTCGATCTAATGGTGGAAATGCACCTAATGATGGAGTTTGTGAAGTCAAAATTAACTGGAGCTTGGAAAAAATCTTCACCATAACTACCAGCCTCATTGAATATTGTAGCTTGATTAACTTGTACACAAAACGAAGACTACTATCGAAAAAAAACACTAACTTAACTTCCGTCGACTAAATTTCCTGTCAGCAATAATCCATAACAATGAAGAACTACCAACAAAAAGGCATAGAGACTAAATCGCCACAACGAGAATTCAAACCGGCGTCAGTCACCAGGTACATGACCTCAGTAGAGAAACTAATCACATTCCATCCCACAACTGATATCAAGGAGGTTGTAGATATCTTGCTGGAAAAACAAATTACCGGAGCTCCTGTACTCAATGACAAAATGGAGTTAGTGGGTTTGATAGATGACAAAGATTGCCTTAAGGTATTGTTTGATATTGCCTACCACAACCAACCAGTGATTACTTCGACTGTTGCCGATTACATGACCAATGTCATGAAAACCATTTCAGTGGATGCTAATATTGTGGAAGTAGCCGATACCTTTTTAAGTACCAAATACAAACGGTTGCTGGTAGTTGACAAGGATGGTAAGTTAAAAGGTCAGATAAGCCGACAGGATATTTTGCGCGCGATCCATGATTTCAATGCTAACTTATAAGATGGGTAGTTATAGGCCATTTTTGGTTCAATGACCCCATCAGGTCCCGGCAATCTAAGTTCCGCTTCAATGAGAGGGCAGGATGCGGTCCTTGAGGTCTCTGGGTGCAATATTGTTTTTTTTAGAAATTGCACTGTCCACCTTTCGTCAAAGGGAGCATTCTTGCGAAAGATTGGACCGAAAAACGCTGACAGTAGTCCTATTTAAATAGCTCCAGTATGTTCCAAAACGCATAATTGTTGCTTTTTCTTAGCTCATAGGATACGAACCATGATAGTAAGAGAGAGCAAAATTTATATTCTGCGACCTCTAAGAGCAAACAATTTAATAAATGCCACTAAAAACGGCGAAGCCAACTCAAATATTTATACGTCTGCGCTGGTAAGTACTCTTTTTTCTATTTTTAATTGAAATTCATGACCTTTAAATTCGCAATCTTTTTCATCATAGTTGGATGAATACCCAATAAAGATTCCCTTGGAAATTCAGAGCTAGCAAAATATATTTGTCTTCTAATTTTGATAATTTTCATTAGCATGAATATCCCTGACAAGAATCAGAAATTCCCTATCCCCGGCTACGAGAAATTGTGTTTTCTTAAAAATGCCATCAAGAATCCTAATATTATTGTAGGAGACTATACCTATTACGATGATTTTGAGAATATTGAAAACTTCGAAAGAAACGTTAAGTATCATTTTGACTTTGTCGGAGATAGATTAATTATTGGAAAGTTTTGTCAGATTGCTTCGGATGTCAGATTCATTATGAATGGTGCCAATCATCTTACTGATGCATTTAGTTGTTTTCCATTTGCAATTTTTGGTGAAGATTGGAAAGATGCAATGGAAGATAAGAATTATCCGGTTAAAGGAGATACGATCATTGGAAACGATGTCTGGATTGGGGTGAGTGCTACGATCATGCCAGGCATTCAAATAGGTGATGGATGCATCATCGCATCTCATGCTGTGGTGGTAAAAGATGTTGCACCTTATACGGTAGTGGGTGGGAATCCGGCTAAAGAAATCAAAAAGAGATTTAGTCCCGAAAAAATTGAAAGATTATTGGCCTTAAAATGGTGGGATTGGGACCTGGAGAAAATAACCAGACAAGTCAAGAATCTGACCGGAACTAACTTAGAGAAGTTGGTTGATTCGTAGCTACTTTGGGCAACTGAAATTATTCGATTGCAACTTCATCTAGATTTCTAAATCCAATTAATAAGGGTATTGGGGGTCTAAAATTTGCTAAAAGAATATCTGGCATTTGATATACCTTCGTTTTCTCAATTCAGCCATATGCAGTTCAAGCGTTATCTGTTTTTACTTCTCTCAATTTTATTTACCCCAGTATTCATGTTTAGTCAAGGTCTTGATGACCGGATCAATGCATGGTTTGATCCCTATGCGACTGCCTGGGAAAACTTTGTGTTTACCTCGGTTCCGGTTGGAGGCGCAATGTCAGTGCCGGTGGTCTTGATTGTCCTGGTGTTTGGGGCTACTTTTTTTACTATCTATCTACGTTTTGCCAATATCCGGCTTTTTGGTTTAGCCCTCCGGGTGGTGCGGGGAAAGTATGATGAGTTAGAGGGTAGTAAAAAGCCATTCATCCCAACGGTGCGCACGGTTGATGGTGACATTCCCGATACAATCCGCGTGGAGCCGCATCAGGGTGAGGTTAGTCATTTTCAAGCGCTAACTGCTGCTTTATCAGGTACGGTGGGACTTGGCAATATTGCCGGGGTTGCAGTGGCCATTTCAGTGGGAGGACCGGGAGCTACGTTTTGGATGATTCTTGCCGGACTTCTGGGCATGTCTTCCAAATTTGTCGAATGTACGTTAGGGGTGAAATACCGGGATATTGATGAAAAAGGAGTCGTATACGGTGGTCCAATGTATTACTTGAAGAAGGGACTGAAAGAAATAGGCATGAGTGGATTTGGTAAAGTACTGGCAGTGCTTTTTGCCATCCTTTGTGTAGGGGCTAGTTTTGGTGGTGGCAATGCATTTCAATCTAATCAGGCGGCAGCTCAGATCATAAATAGTATGAATATTGAATCTGGGTATGCAGGAGCCCTAATCGGGTTGGTTTTCGCAATCATCACCGGTGTGGTCATTATTGGTGGCATCAAAAGGATTGGAGCGGTGGCTGAAAAGTTGGTACCGGCTATGGCCATTGTATATGTAATTGGTGCACTCATTGTCGTAATTGCGAATTTTAATTTCGTCGATGAAGCCTTTGTTCAAATATTTGAAGGCGCATTTGCACCGACTGCTGTGGGAGGAGGAATTTTGGGAGTAATGATTCAGGGATTTCGCAGAGCTGCATTTTCTAATGAGGCCGGTGCAGGTTCGGCTGCAATCGCTCACTCAGCAGTTAATACGGCTTATCCAGCCAGCGAGGGCGTGGTAGCTTTGTTAGAGCCATTCATCGATACGGTGGTAATTTGTACACTTACAGCTCTGGTCATTATATTTTATAATTCAGGAGATTATTTTACGTATGGAAATATTGTGAACAATAGTGTAGTGATGAATGGTACTGGAGAGCAGCTTGGCGGTGTGAATCTTACATCAGTTGCTTTTGAGTCGGTAATTCCTGGCTTTTCCTTTATTTTATCAGTTGCAGTGATCTTATTTGCTTTTTCGACCATTTGTCATGGTCATATTATGGTCTTAATGCCTGGAAATATTTATTTGGCCGATCGAGTGCTTCCGATATTTCTTTTAAGATCACCTATTTACTGTTTGTGATTATTGGTGCCGCTGTGAGCTTAGATTCGGTGATTAAATTCTCCGATGCTATGATTTTGGCTTTGGTGTTTCCTAACATGATTGGCCTTTTTCTTTTATTACCCAAAGTCAGAGAAGAACTTGACAGGTATTTAGTTGCGATTAAGAACTTTAACCGAAAAGCGCTGTGATGAAAATGATTTGAAACAAGGACTTTTTAGTATTTTAATCAGGTTATTAAAAATCAGCCTTTTTTTCAGATGAAAAAAGTAGCCAGGTATCAGGTTTTAGTGGTCTTTTGTTTAAGTGCAATATTTGCCTTTGGTCAAATCAGTTATGGTGGGCAGCCAAATTCATTAACTTTTGATTTGAAGTTTCCAACCCAATCTTTATCATTACCCTTGGTTAACACCGTGGCTCTCCAAAAGGAAGACCAGTTGTTAGAAGCAAATGGTGCAAATCCGCGAATTGGAATTTCACAATCAGTGAACATTAATCCTCTGGTTGACGGTACCTGGGAGGAGCTTACAACCGGTGGTTGGTTATGGACCATCAAGATTAAGTCTAGTTCAGCCAAAGCTCTCATTCTAGAATTCGATTATTTTCAAATTTCCCAAGGTTCTTCGTGGTTTGTCTACGGGAAAGGAGGAAAGAAAATTTTGGGTGCGTTTGACCATCGATCAAATCCGAAGGGTGAAGAGTTTGCCATTGGACCAATTTATGGTGACGAATTGGTTATCGAAATGACTGCACCGGTCAGACCTGCAAAAAATGATTTTCTGATCTCTGGAGTGGGTCATTTGTATCGGCAGATTCAGACTCCCGGATTGAATGACTTTGGCGATTCTGCTCCATGTGAGGTCAATATAAATTGCACAGAGGGTAACAATTGGCAAGACGAAAAAAGGGGAGTAGCAAGAATACTACTACTGATAGACATGGTCTATTATTGGTGTAGCGGCTCTCTGGTGAACAATGCCAAACAAGACTGTACCAATTATTTTCTCACTGCCTGGCATTGTGGCATAGGTGCAAGTGCAGCTGATTTAAATATGTGGATCTTTGACTTTAACTATGAAGCCATCGGCTGTGCAAACGGTACCGAACCTGCCGCCAGTACCATGACTGGTGCGACAATGATATCCAATAGCAATGATAATGGGGGTGATACAGGCTCTGATTTTCTACTACTGAAATTGAATGATACCGAAATTCCTTGCTGGGTATAATGCTTATTTTAACGGATGGGATGTTCAAAATGTGGCCGCCACCGGAGGTGTTGGTATTCATCATCCTAATGGTGACATCAAGAAGATCTCCACTTTTACGGGAGCTGCTGTTTCGACGACATGGGGGTCGGTGCCAAATACCCACTGGGAGGTTAGCTGGGTGGCTACCGCCAATGGACATGGCATAACCGAGCAGGGTTCCTCAGGATCACCCTTATTTAATTCTGCTGGTCTTATGATTGGAACTCTGACAGGTGGCAATTCGTTCTGCAATACACCAACTTTTCCCGATCAGTTTGGAAAAATGTCTTATCACTGGATATCCAATGGAGCCACCGCAAATACCCGGCTTAAAAACTGGCTGGACCCGGATGCAACCGGTGTTACCTCCTTGACAGGGACAAATAATGGATGCATGGACCTGCCACCTTGCGACGGCACCGATATTAATTTACCGGGCACCATTGCCACCGGAATTTATATCTATTCCAATTCCATACAATCTGATGGAATGGTACAGATAGCTAATAATGTAACATTACACGCCGGTAATTTTGTGCAGTTAAATCCGAACTTCGCTGTCAATGGACAGATTGAGATTGTCATGGCCGGATGTCAAAATTAATCCTGATTATCAATTCAATTTTATCACGATTTAATTTAATTTAACGCTCTCATTTTGAGTTTTTTTGACACATGCGGTTCTCGCATATTTATAGTGGTGTCGATACATTTATGTGGCCTTCTTCGCAAGTCGTGAAATGAAATACTTGTCTGCCCGTGCCCCGTCGCCTTAGACCGTCGGCCGTACCCTCTGGCGCAGGGCTGAGCAGTAATGGCGTTTCGGAGACCTCAACACATCTTGTCTTTCCGGATCGTGAGCGAAAAATCCAAATGCTAGTGTAACCAGTAAATATGATAGGGCACTACTTTTCTTTCCTAAATCAACTCCTTCTATTAGATCATGCAGAGTTTCCAGAAATAAAAAAAGCCTGATGTTTTATGATCAGGCTTCTTCGGATTTATATTAAAAGTAGATTGTTATCCTAATACTTTTTGTTCGGCCATGAAAGGCTGATGATATTTACGCTCACCAGTTGCCTTGTACCATGCATTAGCTAAAGCACCTACCACCGGTGGCAAACCAGGTTCGCCCAATCCGGTTGGATGAACTTCGTTCTCAACGAAAAAAGTTTCAATTTCAGCCGGAGCTTCACCATGACGAATCAAGCGATAGTTGTTGAAATTCTCTTGTTCAGGTTTACCATCTTTAAAGGTAATGGCACTAAATAATGCATGACCAATGCCGTCAACAGCACCTCCCTCCATAATATTACAGGCGGCATCGCGATTTATTACGATTCCACAATCGACAGCTCCCCAGACTTTCTTAACAACCGGTTGGCCTGCTTCCATTACAAGGTCAACAATCTGCGCAACGTATGAATTGTGGCAATAGTAAGCAGCAACTCCACGATGTACGCCAGGAGTTTCTTTATCCCAGGCAGCCTTTTCTTTGATTAATTTTAATACTCCGGCATATCTATCGGCCTCATAGTCATTTTTTTCACCGACCGGATTTTTGATCGCCCGGTCAAATAGTTCTAACCGGAAATCAATTGGATCTTTTCCCATTGCCTCTGCTACTTCATCCAGAAAAGATTGTTCTGCTCCAGCGATAAAGTTTGACCGTGGAGCTCTCCAGGCTCCGGTAGAAATATTCGAATCAAGTTGTGTTTTCTCCACCAGATAATTGTCTACAGCACCTGCCGGAAAACGATTTTCGAATACCGGACTTTCCCGAATACCGGTTCCTTTGATATGTATCGCTGTCAAATTTTTATTTTCGTCGAGAGCAGCCCGGTAAGTTACCATGTAAGCAGGCCTATAGGTGCCCTGAGTCATATCGTCTTCCCGACTGTAAACGAGCTTTACCGGCACATTAGCTTTTTGGGAGATCATGGCTGCTTCGATACCAAAATGACCGTAGAGCCGCCTGCCAAAACCACCCCCCATACGAGTCATCATCACGTTGACATTGTCTTCAGGTAAACCAAGTGCCAATGCCGCCGTTTTGCGCATGTTCTCCGGAGTTTGAATCGGTCCACTTAGCTCTGCGCTATCTGCTTTAACATCGGCGAAAAAGTTCATTGGTTCCATGGTGCTCTGACCAAGAAAAGGAGCCGAGTACGTTTTTTCAATGACCTGAGCTGCAGCACTAAACGCTTTTTCCGGATCACCATCTCTGCGGGCTACTTCCATTTTCTCGCTTAGGGTTTTTTCGAAACCAGCTATGTGGTCTGCTGTGTTTTCTGCTTTGCTGATGGTCTCCCATTCAACTTTCACAGCTTTTTTTGCCTTCATGACCTCCCATGTTGTATTTCCTAAAACAGCTACCAGTTCAGGGAAAGCATTGGCATCCGACCAGGTCTTTTCGATACCTTCCGGATAGCTCGTAAAAGTAAAAACATTGGTGATGCCACTCATAGATCTAGCGGCAGTATCATCGATCGACTTGACCTTCATGCCGAAAGCCGGAGGATGAATAATCATGGCAATCTGCATTCCTTCTTGCTGGGTATCAAGGCCAAAAAGCGGCTGACCGGTCACAATCTTTGGCCCATCAACATTTTTCACATTGGTTCCGATGATCTTGTAGTCCTTTGCTTCTTTAAGCGCCACTTCCTGAGGTATACTCATGCCGGCCGCCGCCGCGGCTAATTCTCCATATCCAATTGATTGATTTTTGCCGGCGTGTTTAACGAACCCGGCATCGGTAGTGAGTTCTTCAACCGGCACCTGCCATTGCTTGGCAGCCGCTTCCATTAACATTCGCCTGGCTGTAGCTCCTGCCATCCGCAAACTGTCCCAGCCTGCCCGAATAGACTGACTGCCACCGGCTACTTGCCGGGTATACTTCTTGGTATTCAAACCAGCTTGTTCGACGATCACATTTTTCCAGTCCACATCGAGCTCTTCTGCGACGATCATCGGCATGGAAGTTTTTACGTTTTGACCGATTTCAGGGTTAGGAGAATAAATGGTTACTATTCCATTATCACCAATCTTTAAAAAAGCATTGATATCAAACCAGGCCTCTGGCATGGTCAGCATCGCCACCTGTTCTTCAGCAGCGGTACAGGATGCCAGCCAACTGAAGCCAAGCATAAAGCCACCACCAGTCGCTGCCGATGCAGAGAGAAAAGCTCTTCTGTTATAAGTTGTTTTAAAAGTTGTCATGTTTGCATTTTTTTTGGACACCAAAATTATTTGCTCATTGCCGCTGTCTTGATGGCAGCCTTGATGCGGACATATGTTCCGCACCTGCAGATGTTACCGTGCATAGCGACATCAATATCTTCGTCGCTAGGATTCGGATTTGCCTTCAAAAGGGCCGAAGCACTCATAATCTGTCCTGCCTGGCAATAACCGCATTGCGGTACATCGTGCTCAATCCAAGCCTTTTGTACCGGATGGTCTGCTTTTGCAGACAAACCCTCAATGGTGGTGATCGCTTTGCCTCCAACCGATGATACCGGTACGGAGCAAGAACGGGCAGCCACTCCATCCAGATGAATTGTACAAGCTCCGCATTGTGCAATGCCACATCCGTATTTGGTTCCTACCAAATTTAAGTGGTCTCTCAACACCCACAAGATCGGAGTGTCGGGATCAACATCTACTTGATGTTTCTGTTTGTTGACTAATAGATCGAAATTGGCCATAGCGTAATGGTTATATATTATTTAGGCAATAAAAAATTTAAGTCCGTGAAAGATCGTGGCAGAGGTGCTCTGATAAGGCAAATTTAGCAAGCATGAAAGTTAAGACAAAAAATGCAGATTTTCAAATGCCGAAGTCTTAATACATGGAAGTATTTTATCATATCCCATTAGTCGAACAATCGGATAGCGACATTGTATTCAAGGATTTCAAATGTTAGAAGCCCATCAACGCATGCAAGGCGACCAAACAAATTTCTTATAATTGCGTTGATAACCCATTAAGTCTATGTTATGAAGTATCTCTTTATTGTCACACTTTTTATCACGCTCTCATCGTCTCAGAACTGTCAGGTCCCACCTTCCCAAGGTGAATCTTCAAAGAGTGAGCAAAAAGATCTTTCCAAGTATCACCGGGCATATTTTGCCAGCGGGTGTTTTTGGTGTGTTGAAGCTGTGTTTGAGAGTGTCACTGGGGTAGAAGAAGCGATATCCGGTTATGCAGGAGGAGAATCCAAGAACCCTACCTATGAGACGGTTAGTGCTGGAGTGACGGGGCATGCTGAAGCTGTTGAGGTTTACTATGATACGACCATAATTGATTATCCAACGTTGCTCCAAGTTTTTTTTGGATCGCATGATCCTACCACTCTCAACCGGCAGGGTCCGGATGCGGGCACTCAATATCGTTCAGCGATCTTTTTTCAGAATGATCAAGAGAAGATGTTGATCGAAGAGTACATTACTGGTCTCAGATCATCCGGTGCTTTTGATGGTCCCATTACTACAGAAGTCAGCCCACTTGACAAGTTTTATCCGGCGGAAGAGTATCATCAGGACTACGAAATGAAGAATCCTAATAATCCTTATGTACGAGCAGTTTCAATTCCCAGATTGAAAAAATTTCAAGCGACGCACAAGGATTTGCTCAAGGCAGCCGGGCACTAGGGCAGTTCTCAGTCCTCAGTCTTCAGTCTGCCAACTGCCAACTGCCTTCTGACACACATGGCATAGTTTTGGTGGTTAAGAAACTCAGATAATTGACAACACTCGAATCTATTCTCCAGATTCCTTCATTTTTCTTGAAATAAATCCGTGCTCGGGTCGTTGGTTTAACTATCTTACCTAAGGTTACCTGATTGATTGTTAAACACTAAACACATTCGAAATCGTTTTACATGAGAAGGATGATCAGCCTCCTATTACTGGTTTTATTTCCAGTTTTTAATATCCTTAATAATACCAATTATTTTACTGCTCAAAAAGATGACGCCGTATCGGAGCCTATTTCAGCCGATGATTGGGAATTTTTTCAGCAGTTTGATGAAGATTTTGACCGTCGATTGAATATTGCCGGATGCCCTGGAGCAGCCGTGGCGGTTGTCAAAAATGATCAAATTATTTTTTTACGTGGGTATGGCAAACAGAAATATGGCAGAAAAGATGAGGTAAATACAGAGACTATTTTCCGGATTGGCAGCTTGTCGAAAGGATTTGCAGGATTGTTGACCAGCAAATTGGTTAGCGAAGGTTTCTTGACCTGGGAAGACAAAGTACAAGACATCATACCGGAATTTGATCTAAAAAATCATGATCAGGCAAAACGAATTAATATCCAGCATTTAATGTCGCACTCTACTGGACTCCAACGTCATGCCTACACCGATTTGACCGAAAGTGGTTTGCCTGTTGATAAAATTATACCTGTATTTAAAAATTTGAATGACTATGGCAGAGAAGGTCAATACTATGCCTATCAGAATTCCGCTTTCTCCATGATAGAGGAAATTATCCGGCAAAAGACTGGAAAATCTTATAATGACCTATTATATGAAAAAATATTTCTTCCCGCTCAAATGGAGCATGTATCTACTGATTATCACGAGATTTCATCCTCAGACAACGTGGCACTTCCCCATGTATTGAATTATAAAAACCAATGTATTCCGGTGCGATTAAATAAAAAATATTATAATGCAGTATCAGCCGGCGGTGTAAATGCATCTATCAAAGACATGGCAAGCTGGCTAAGAATTTTACTCGGTAATCGACCAGATATTATTGCTCCCGAAAGTTTGGAATTCATATTTTCACCACATGTAAAGAATCCCGATCGCAGGGCTTTTTACGGCTGGGGTGGTGTCGAGAATAATTACTATGGCATTGGATGGCGTATCGTAAACTGGCCGGATCATTCTATAGTGTATCATGGAGGTTCAGTAAATGGATATCGAAGCGAGATTGCAATTGATCGTAAAAATAATATCGGCATTTGTGTCTTATTTAGTAGCAATAATAGTTATGCCAATCAGGTGATACCCGATTTTTTCAGAGATTATAATTCCTTTTTTGATAATAAAAAAGAATTTTTTGAAACAACCGATACTGTTATTAAATCTAATTCAGTACAACCGAAGTCATGACTAGTTTGAGTTCAAAAATATTAAGTGAATCTCACATCTGATTTCCCACTTTGGCTTAAAAGATGCACCTTAATCTACTGATTTAATCAGGCAATTTTTTCAGCCCCTCTTTTCCATTTTCAACAACGAAACTTCCTCTGGTGATGAGGGGAGAACCAGGCTTGGAAACATATTCGACCGCCTGGTAATCACTCTTCCAAGCTGACGGACTTACTTCGCATTTTACATATCCCCGTTCCTGTGAGTGAAACTTGAGAAAGGGATTATCTCTTAACAAACCATCCAAATCAGGAACGACTGATTTACCATCACCGCCCGACGTAATTGATGTGCCGACAAACTCCGTTGCTACTGTTTTAAGCTCTGGTCGATCATAATCTTCTTTTAGATCATTGACCCAATTGGAATGAATATCTCCGGTGAGGACTATCGGATTCTCAATATGAGGTTGACCCAGTAGATCCATCAATCGTCTTCGACTGACATCATAACCCGGCCATTGATCCATTGAATAGGCCTTACTTTCTCCCGTGTCGCGATCGACACCAGCCATCATGACCTGTTGTGCCAATACATTCCAGCGTGCGTTTGATTTCCTCAATTGCTTGCCCAGCCACTTCTCCTGTTTGATTCCCATCATAGAGGCCTTGGGATCAAAAACTTCTTCGCACAATGGGCCATTCTTGTCACCACAAGGTTGATCAGTGCGATACTGTCTGGTATCTAAAACATTAAATTCTAACAGGCGTCCAAAATTGATATTGCGGTATAGTTTCATGTCAGGTCCTTTCGGTATCGTGGATTTCCGGAGAGGCATGTGTTCATAATATGCCTGATAAGCATTGGCCCGTCTTTTTAAGAAATCCTCTTTAGAGATATCCGCTTCTTCAGAAATGGCATTAGCGTAGTTGTTGTCAAATTCATGGTCATCCCAAGTTAAAATCCATGGAAATGCAGCATGAACAGCTTGCAAGGAAGGATCTAATTTGTACTGTGAAATCCTCCTCCGGTAATCTTCCAATGACTGTATTTCAGAGCCTAGATGTTTTCGAACCCGGTCTTCCCTGCCGCCGTACTCGTATATATAATCGCCCAAATGAACAACTAAGTCCAGAGGTTCATTCAGCATATGCTCGTATGCGGTAAAATATCCATATTCGTAGTGTTGGCAGGAAGCAAACGCAAACCGAAATTGATCTGACATCACATTTTCGGACGGGGCCGTGCGTGCGCGTCCGATTGCACTGACCTCATTGCCAGCTTTAAATTGATAAAAATACCAGTGATCAGGTAGCAACCCACTCACCTCTACATGAATCGAATGGGCCATTTCCGGAGCGGCAATAGCTATTCCCTTGGCCACTGCTTGTGACATTTTTTCATCTCTGGACACCGTCCATTCTACAGCGACATTCACCGCGGGCATTCCTCCGTCTTCCAGGGGGTTTGTAGCCAGTCGGGTCCAAATAACGAACCCGTCGCTCCAGGGGTCGCCCGAAGCAATGCCTAATTGGAAAGGATAATCGGATACTGGCACAGACCTACGAACCAATGCCTGAAGAGGACGATTGATCAGCAATGGCCATGCTGCGAGTGAGAATAAACCGGTGCGAATAAAATCGCGGCGATGGTTATTTTTTAATAAGTATTTTATTCGCTCGTCATCCATAGGAGATTCATGTGATTTGCATAATGAAAAAATATAGAAAATATTGATTAAACTATTGTTTCAAGCGCAGTTTCAATGTTAATTGTGGCTTTTCTATTAAGTTATATTGCGAGAAATTGAATTTATAAAATACTATGTTTGATCATTAACCCTTCCTCACATCTCCCTAATCCAAATATTTCTAAAACTGAGTGGAGCACTAGGATCGCCATGATCCTGCAAGCGGAGCGGTCCCGGTCCGTGCGCCTTGTATTTTGGCAGGCCGACATTTGGAGTATGTCCGGTGATCTGCGTATTATTTTGAACGACAATGCCATTGTGTACCACAGTCACTCTTGCAGGATACAATAAGTTGCCATTTTCCTTAAAACGTGGTGCGGTATAAATAATATCATAAATATTCCAATGGCCTGGTGATTGCATCGCATTTTTTAATGGGGGCGATTGTTTATAAACACTCCCAGCTTGACCATTGACGTAAGTGGGATTTTGATAGCTGTCCAATAACTGAATTTCATACATGTTTTGAAGAAACACTCCACTGTTACCTCGGTATTGACTTTCACCTGATATATTTGCCGGTACCATCCATTCGAGATGCAGCTGGAAATCTTCGAAAGATTGTTTGGTGAAAATATCTCCGGTGCCCTTATTCACGGTAAATACTCCATCGTGCACTTGCCACTGAGCCATGCCTGCGTTTTTGTCTTGCCAGGATGACAGATTTTTCCCGTCAAATAAAATGATGGCATCCGATGGTGCACTTAGGGTTCCATCAGGTTTCGATTTACCAGGGGTCACTACTTCAGGGACCGGTTCCCATATTTCGGTCATAGCCGACTCCATTTTCGGAATCTGTTTGGGTTGTTGTGCCTGTAAGGTCAATAGTACTGTGGAAAGTACCAGAGATAGATAAATTTTGGTCCACTTCATTTCTATTCTATTATTTAATATTTCTAAATCACTTTAGCATGACTTGCAAATCCTTCAAGCCTAAGATAGAGATTGTGTATCATTTGACAGTAAATAAATCTGGATACTTCATCAGACAAAGGGATGTCTGACAAATTTGGCCACTGGCATTATAGACCATCATGTAGCGTCGGATCTATTCCGGTGTTTCTCGGAAACCGGCGATTTTTCGCAAATGAAGTAATGATGGGCAAGGTTGGGTATGTATTCTCAGATTTATTCGTACAATTCTATATACCAAAGCAACAATTTCTATTTCCGGCCAAACTTTAAATGTTTATCCAAAAACTTAAAAGTCCCTATCCCATTGATGGTATGAGGACCCACAAACCATTCGATTTCGGTGCGATCTCCAATACCCAGTTGTGCACTGTATAAATTACGTATTTTGGCATATTCATAGGCCACTGTTTCATCGGGAGCTACACCATCAAAGTGACCCCGCTCGACCATAAAGGGGCGGGGAGCAATGAGAGTGGCCATTTCCGAATAATTAAATGTACTACCTAGATCCCATTCGAATATTTCATATTCTCCTGTCCACACGTAACTGTATGGACTACGACTGGAGGCTAGTTTCCATACCCAATCATTAAAATCAGCTGAACAAATGGATATACAGTAATTGCCTACCAATGCCGGAATGCGCATCGCCGATTTGCCACCGTAACTAAGGCCATAAAAGGCGATCCGATCTTGGTCTACAATATCTAGGGTACCTAGCCAATTAGTGATTTGTTGATGTTGGGGCACCATTAGTGAAAACAGGGTCTTTTTAATGGCATTAGCTTTAAACTGAAGGGTTCGAAAACGGTCCTCAAAAATATATATGTTTTGTGGAG
Organism: Saprospiraceae bacterium; assembly: GCA_016711125.1. Classification (GTDB taxonomy): domain Bacteria; phylum Bacteroidota; class Bacteroidia; order Chitinophagales; family Saprospiraceae; genus JABDMH01. Next base: position 307,023 of record JADJTQ010000001.1, read on the forward strand.
CAAAAGTGATGTAGCCGTGCTCAGCCAGTTTGGTAGCGAAGGCTTTATAGTAGTGAAAACCTTCTTCGCCAATGGTAGACTGAGGGCGGCCCTCTAAGCCATGTTGACAGACAACGACCGGTCTTTTTTCGCCGGGCTTAAGATCATTGGGTACAATTAAAATACCATAGGCAAAAAGTCCGGGAAAAACATCCAAAACAATTTCGTAGGCGGTTACGAGATCGCTGGCAATATCAATTTTTCGACTGCGGGCATTTGGAGCTAATAGTTCAAGATCAAATTTTCCGATCACTTCGTTTTGAAAGTAATCGCGGTAATATTGTTGCGATGCTTGAAAAACGTTTATTGAATCGGTATTGATTTTATTCATAAAAGCTTTTCGAACATAAGGACTTTCGGTTAGGAGCCATTGATTATGTAAATCAAGTTCGGTGAGCATTTGATTATGTCGCTGTAAGTGCTCTGGCAGTCGAATGATTTGAGGCAAGGCTTTCGATGGAGCTTCCAGATCTTCTCGTTTGATTTGCCAATTAAGAGCATCAACCAATTGTTCTGCCCGCTTTATTTCTGCAGTAACTTCGTGAGGTGATTGACTGGTGAGTCTTCCTGGTTTTCCACCAGTACCTGGGGATATAGAAACTTCGGGTGTACCGATATTTGAATTTACACGCAATGTACGGGGCGCAATTAAACTAGCTATTTCGGCGTCGCCAAATTGATGCAAGAGCCCGAACACATTTCTATAAATTGGTTCTTCCCACACTGTCTGTCTTGAGCCGAAATAACCCGATACTTGAGTTTCGTCAATGCGGGTATCAACAGCTGACGAATAAAAGGCGAGGAGACCTCCTTCACCGTAACCGGACAGAATAATTTTTTCAGTTCCTTCTTTTTTCAGCCAATCGACCCCACTTAATATTTTTTGAATTTCATATCCGATGATATGGCGACCTAATGGGAAAGCCGATCGGTAAATAAATTCACGGTCACTTAATTGTTTATGTGTTGTTCCTCGATTAATCAATGCCGGCACCAGAACACGCATTCCTTTTTCAGCATAAAACCGGGCTATCTGCAACTCGTTTGGCAGCGAATTGCTTAGGCCAAGAATATCCTCCGGCGTTTGGTCTGCATCAGGAATAACAATCGCCGCCACTTCTATATTTTCTTGATCGGGAATAACAAGAAGACCCTCTCCATGGACTTGATTAAAAGCAGGCCATCGCACCTGATGTATGGTGTATCCAGGACCGCTTCCTACCATGCCAAGCATGTCCGGATTGTCAAATTCATTTCGCTTATCTCTGATGCCCAAAATCTTAGCAAAGTCTTCCCGGTTTTTTTGCACTGATTTTTCATAGGCAGATGATGAGCTCAGGTTTCTCTGCCAAAAATGTTCCCGATCTTCGATAGAATTTTCAATTTGATTGAGCAAGAACTGATCGCAGGAATCAATTAATCTCGAAGCTAAATCACCGGTCCAGCTGAGTGGTTGCGTGTTGGGTAGAATGTAATTCTGAGAAAGACTTTTTGTACCCACAAAGCCAACTTGCACTAAGATTGCCATCCCACACAGAGTAATTTTCATAGCAAATATTATATGTTAAGAATGTATTAAACCCGATGTAATTTGTAGGGATAAATTTTACCTGCATTCCATTGACATACATACAGATTTTTATCATTATCAACGCAAACATCATGGCAATGCTTAAATACCGGTTGTTCCTGCAACATCATTTCCAATTTTCCGTCTTTTTTATATTTTGGTTTGGTGCCACCCGGGTTAGAAATTACCTGATTATTCTTATCCAATATAGTGACAAACCCCAGATTTAATTGCATGTTAAAATTTTCTTTAGTCATGCCAAAACAAACGCCAGAGTAAAGATTTTCTCCGTCAATAACGGCCCTGCTGATAAATGCTCCGGGTAAATAGATGTCTTCGATAAATTCGCCTTCCAGGCTAAATCGCTTGAAGGTATTTTTGATCCGGGCTGAGCATAGCAGAGTGGGGTGATTCGCTTCTCTGGTGTCGAGAGTCACACCATGAACCTGCTTAAATTTATTTTCTGACAAAAAACTATCGCCGCCAAATTTGCGGATGAATTCACCTTTGAAATTATATTGAATAATAAATTGAGAGCCATAGCCATCGGCTACATAGATATCTCCATTCGGCCCTATGGTTGTTTCAGTTGGCCGGTAGACGGCATGTGCTTCATAGGCTCCAATCTCACCCGGAGATTTTAGACTTAAAACGATCTTGCCATTCAAAGTCGTTTTAACCACGCTGCCCCTAGCCACATCAGTGATATAGAGGTACTCGGTACCTCCTTCATTATGAATGGATAGGCCATGGGCACCATTAAAATCTAAGGTCCAACTGTCAAGTAATTTGCCGGATTTATCATAAATAATAATATTATTTTTTGGATGATCAGTCAGCAGGATCAGTCTTCCCTGGTGATCCTGAACCATTTCATGACAATTATTGACCGGTGTTTTTTGTGGATCGAGATTTCCCCAGGATTTTTCAACCGAATACTTAAAGTCACCGTGACCAATTACGACTTTTTCAAGCTTCGGCCGGGAACAAATATGGAAATAATAGCCAGGTGAGTAAACTGCCGCCAAAGTAGCCAGAGATGTTTTCTCTAAAAATTTCCTACGACTCGATGATTGCATAAACTATGACTTTTTTGAAGATAGGTCCCGTAAGTTAAATAAAATGATTAATTGGTTTGATATTTCCCCGCTCCATTTAGATTGCATACCCGGTAGATGATTTTTGGCCATCTGTCAAATTTGCATGTTGAACTGCATTCGCTGGCAATGAGCCTGACGCGTGCTTGAACAAAGAGGATTGACCGGATAGACTGGATACGTTACCATTCCAGGTCCATCAAGAGATACTTGTTATTTGATGACATTGCCACCGTAAGAGTTTACCTGGGAATACGGTTGTTTTTCGCTAGTTTCACTTCTTGCTTTCGGAGGAAGGTATTCATCTTATCAAATATCAGGAATTGGAATCAGGAGATAAAAACGAATTGAAAAAGACCCTGGGGCCCTACATGTTGTGGGGTCTGGGTGTGGGATATGTGATTTCGGGCATGTATTTTGGCTGGAATCTGGGTTTGGAAAAAGGTGGTACGTTGGGCTTGGCAGTAGCTACCTTCTTTATCATCATAATGTACTTGGCGTTTACTTTTAGCTACACAGAACTTGCGTGTTCGATTCCCAAGGCTGGTGGTGCTTTTGATTATGCCTTTCGTGCTCTGGGCAAAAATTGGGGATTTCTAGGAGGCATGGCACAAAATATAGAGTTCATTTTTGCCCCACCGGCAATTGCCTTTGCTATTGGAGCTTATTTGAATATCTTGCTTCCTTCAATTCCGATCCTTGGCATCGCCATCTTTGCGTATTTTGTTTTTACTGCTTTAAATATATATGGTGTTCAAGCTGCGGCTTCCTTTGAGTTGATCATTACGGTGATTGCAGTGATAGGGTTACTCATATTTGCTGGTGCCACCTTGCCGGAATTTAAATGGGAAAATCTCTCTTACAATGCACTGCCTAATGGGTGGACCGGAGCATTTGCAGCGTTACCTTTTGCCATTTGGTTTTTCCTGGCCATTGAGGGGGTGGCAAACGTAGCTGAAGAGACGATCAATCCTCAGAGGAATGTCTTGATCGGATTTGGTTCGGCGATATTAACCTTGGTAATACTTTGTATTATCACTTTCGCTTCTTCCGTGGGTCTCGGTGGCTGGGAGGTTATTGTTTTTCCAGAGGCCGGGGCTGATCCTTCAGACTCTCCGCTGCCTTTAGCGATGGCTCACTCGGTGGGGCAAAGTCACTTTTTATACAAGCTTGTCACCTTTATTGGTTTGTTTGGTCTGATCGCCTCATTTCATGGAATTATCCTGGCTGCAGGTCGGGCAACATTTGAATTTGGCAGAGTAGGATTTGCTCCCAGGAATTTGGGCCTCGTTCACCGAAAATTCAAAACACCCGCCAATGCACTTTTGGTAAATATGGGGATTGGCATTGTGGCACTTTTAACCGGCAAAACGAGTGAAATTATTACGATCGCCTGCTTTGGTGCCCTTAGTTTATATATCATATCAATGATTTCACTGTTGGTACTTCGAAAAAAAGAGCCCGATCTCGTCAGGCCTTTTAAAGTTCCATTTTATCCGTTATCTCCCATCGTTGCATTGGTCATTGCTGCAATTGCTTTTGTTGCCATCGTAGTATATAATCCTATCTTAGCCTTGATTTATTTGGGCCTCATGAGCCTCACTTATATCTGGTTTAGAATTGCTTACCAGGAGAAAAGCTGATTATATTTGATGCCCTGATGCTTTGGGGAAAAATAGAGGAATGGAACAAAAAGGTTTGCTGGATCTCACTCAATTGCAGCACAAAGTAGACTCCGGAGAGGTTGAAACAGTCATTGTCGCCTTTACGGATCATTATGGACGGCTGGTAGGAAAACGGTTTGACGCGGATTTCTTTTTGGAGAGCTGTATTAAAGATGGTACCCATAGTTGCAACTACCTACTTACTACCGATATGGAAATGGAGCCGGTACCTGGCTATACATTTGCCAATTGGGAGTTGGGTTATGGTGATTTTCACCTGGTTCCGGATTTGTCGACCTTGCGTGACGCTAGTTGGTTAGACAGGACGGCCCTGGTTTTGTGTGACCTCGAAAACGAGAAGGCTCACGATCCCATTTGGGTAGCCCCGCGATCCATTTTACGGAAACAAATCGAAGCAGTAAACACCTTGGGGTTTGACTGTTTTACCGCATCCGAACTGGAGTATTATTTATTTGATGATTCATATCGAACTGCATTTGAAAAAGGATATCAGCGTTTACAACCATCGGGATGGTATCTCGAAGACTACCATATTATGCAGGGCAGCAGAAATGAGTCTTTTACTGCGGCAGCCCGGCGACATTTGAAGTATTCGGGAGTGCCAGTCGAAACTTCGAAAGGAGAATGGGGCCTTGGACAGCATGAATTGAATGTGCAATATGCCGAAGTCCTTGATATGGCCGACCGGCATGTGATCTATAAGCAATGCCTTAAAGAGTTGGCTGACAGTATGGGCATCTCGGTAAGCTTCATGGCCAAATTTGACTCGGAGAGGGCTGGTTCAAGTTGTCATATTCACATGAGTCTATGGCAGAAAGGTGAAAATGTTTTTGTGGGAGATCAGCCATTGGGTCCGATAATGGGTTCGGAATTATTCCGCTGGTTCTTGGGCGGATGGATTAAACATGTGCCGGACGTGATGCCCTTTTATGCCCCGACTATTAATTCATACAAACGCTTTGTCGACGCTTCGTGGGCCCCAACCCGTTTGGCCTGGAGTTATGACAATCGTACTGCTGGGTTTCGAGTAGTGGGTAAAGGATCAGGTCTGCGAATTGAATGTCGCATACCAGGGGCAGATTGCAACCCGTATCTTGCGTTTGCAGCATCTCTGGCTTCGGGCCTGGACGGTATTAAAATCAAATTGAACCGCCCGACTGTTTTGAGGGGGATATTTATGCAGCTAGGCATCTTGCCCGGGTGCCATATACACTGCAGGAATCGGTTGATCAATTTGCCTCTAGTGATTTCGCAAAGAATGTTTTTGGAAAGGAAGTTGTAGAGCACTACACTCATTTTTTTCGAAAAGAAATTGAGGCTTATAATATGTCAGTGACCGATTGGGAAAGAAGACGATATTTCGAACGAATTTAAGTATCAAAATCTATGAGGTTAGAAAATAAAGTGGCATTAATCACCGGAGCAGGTAATGGTATTGGCAGAGCCACCGCTTTATTATTTGCTGCGGAAGGTGCGAAGATTGTGGCCGTAGACCTGAAGGATAAGGATGGTTTGGAAACAGTGAAAATGATCAAGGAGCAAGGATATTCTGGCATCTTTGTTCATGCCGATGTATCTAAGTCGGCTGATTGTGAGCATATGATTTCTGAGGCTGAGAGTACCTTTGGTCAACTGAATATTTTATTTAATAATGCTGGAATTATGCATGACGATGATGGTGATGCTGTTAGCACGGAAGAGTCTGTTTGGGATCTCACTATGAACGTTAATGTAAAGAGTGTTTTTTTCGGATGCAAATACGGGATACCTGCTCTTCGACGTGCCGGTGGTGGCTCAATCATTAACACTGCTTCATTTGTAGCTCTCCTCGGAGCGGCGACTCCACAACTAGCATATACAGCGAGCAAAGGAGCGGTTTTATCCATGACTCGTGAGCTTGCCGTGATTCATGCCCGGGAAAATATCCGGGTAAATGCACTATGCCCCGGACCCCTGCGAACAGAATTATTAATGAATTTTCTAAATACGGAAGCTAAAAAACAAAGGCGATTGGTGCATGTGCCAATGGGCAGATTTGGCGAGGCTCGCGAAATTGCAAATGCGGTTCTTTTTCTTGCATCTGAGGAATCTTCATATATCACGGGCACTGAATTTCTAGTCGATGGAGGTATTACGGCTGCATACGTTACTCCGGAATAACCTGGGAGGGTTTCTTCTTGGGCCCACTTCGAAAATAATACTCAACTAAAGTTAGCGCAGTCTTACCTTTAAAGGGAATACGCCAAATTAATCACCAAAATTTGATTGATGTCAAACCGCACTTTTCAAATAATTAGTCCCATTGATAACTCAGTTTACGCTGAAAGGGAAATAGCCTCTGAAAAGAATATTCACGATACCATTTCGATTGGGAAAAAGGCTCAATTAATTTGGAAAAAGACTTCCATTCAGGATCGTGCTGAGATTTGCCGGAAGGCGGTGGATTATTTTGTTAGTCACTCCGATATTATAGGAGAGGAATTGACCTGGCAAATGGGTCGCCCGATCCGTTATACTCCTTTTGAAATTACCAAAGGATTTAAAGAGCGGGCTGAATATATGATTCAGATTGCGGAGGAAACACTCAGTGAGAAGATCATTGAAAGATCGGACAATTTCTATCGCTTTTTGAGACGTGAGCCATTGGGTTTGATACTGGTTTTGGCCCCATGGAATTATCCTTATTTAACTTCAGTCAACACCATCATTCCTGCAATTATGGCAGGAAATACGGTCATATTGAAACATGCCCAGCAAACACCGTTATGTGCTGAACGTTATGCAGAAGCGTTTGCTTATGCGGGATTGCCGGAAGGTGTATTTCAATATCTGCAGCTGAGCCATGCACAGGTATCTCTAATAATAGAAGATCCCAGAGTCGATTATGTAGCATTCACCGGTTCAGTGCCGGGAGGCAAAGCTGTCCAGAAAGCAATTGGAGAAAGATTTATTGGGTCCGGACTCGAATTGGGAGGTAAAGATCCGGCCTATGTAAGATCTGATGCCAATTTGGAGTATGCCATCGAAAATCTCGTTGATGGATCTTTTTTTAATTCCGGTCAATCGTGTTGTGGCATCGAACGGATTTATGTGCAGGAGTCATTATTTAATTCATTTGTGGAAGGTTTTGTTGAGCTTACAAAAAAATATGTTTTAGACAATCCCTTATTGCCGGAAACTACGTTGGGTCCGATGGTCAGGACCAATGCGGCTGATTATGCAAATGATCAGATTGGTAGAGCAATTCAGGCAGGTGCCAGGACATTAATTGATCCAAGAATATTTAAACGACATCAGATAGGCACTCCCTACATGGCACCGCAAGTTTTGATGGATGTCAATCATTCAATGGAGGTTATGCGGGAAGAAACCTTTGCTCCGGTGGTAGGTATTATGCCTGTAAAAAGTGATTCAGAAGCAATCACACTAATGAATGACAGTAGATACGGATTAACCGCTTCGGTGTGGACCCAAGATATGGATACTGCCTTGCAAATTGCCGATCTGATCGAAACCGGTACTTGCTTTATGAATCGATGTGATTATTTGGACCCGGCCTTAGCTTGGACGGGTGTCAAGGACTCCGGCAGAGGAGTTACCTTGTCAAGTATTGGATATGAAATACTTACTCGGCCTAAATCATTTCATTTAAAATCCATCTAAAGAATATTCGAGATTCTTATTTGAAGGTTGTGAATTGTAATAAGTTATAGGCTATATTTAATTGCGAATCGCAACACAAATGCTTAAATAGATCGTAAAGACAAACCAATTTGAAAGTCGGATTATTGCAATGTGATCATGTAGCCGAACATCTGCAAAATATTGGAGGTGACTATCCTCAGATGTTTCAAAAATTACTCCCCGGTTTAGATTTTGTGACATATGATGTTTGTCATAGACAGTTTCCTGAAAATTTGCAAGATTGTGACGCCTATATAACAACCGGATCCAAGTTTTCAGTGTATGATGATTTGCCTTGGATACAACAATTAAAAGAATTGGTTGCGGAAATTTATATTCGGGATAAATATTACATCGGAATATGTTTTGGACATCAAATGCTGGCCGAGGCATTGGGTGGCAAGGTCGCAAAAGGATCAAAAGGCTGGTGTGTAGGTAATCATGCTTTCTTAATCCAAGAAAAGAAAGAATGGATGACTCCATTTCAAGATACATTTAATATACTGATGAGCTGTCAGGATCAGGTTAAAATCATGCCGGAGAATGCCCAAATGCTGGCAAAATCGAAGGATTGCGAAATAGGTATGTTTCAGGTGGGCGATAAAATGCTGGGCATTCAGGGTCATCCTGAATTTCCAAAGGACTACAGCCGGGCTCTAATGCACGAACGATCTGAAAAAATCGGAAGTGAAAGAACACTACTGGGATTAGAGAGTCTCGAAGAGCCCCTTCATGTTGATGTGATCGAAAAATGGATTAGGAATTTCCTAGGAGGTCATTAAGGGATTCCCAAGCCTGGAGCTTGTGTCAGCCTACGCTTTAGGAGCTTCGGCAGACGGAGCCAGCCTACGCTTTAATAGCTTCGGCAGACGGAGAAAGGATTGGATAGCCTGGCTTGGAAGTTGAAGAGTTTTTGTGATTTGGAGTCGTGAGCTTACCAATCCCTACGGGCTTGGGAGTCTCACTCTGGAGTCGGATTTAAGGGATTCCCAAGCCTGGAGCTTGCGTCAGCCTACGCTTTAGGAGCTTCGGCAGACGGAGAAAGGATTGGATAGCCCGGTTTGAGATGAATAATTAGTTAAATTTCTGGATGAAAATCAACTATTGGCAAGATTTTGAGAAGGCTGCTTTTATCACATTTATAATCATGCGGTCAGTGATCGAAATATTTTTGTTGCGGATAATGATTATCAGGATTTCCTTGAAAAGCACAAAAAGTATCTTTCTTGTGTATTCGAAATAGTATCCTATTGCCTTATGCCAAATCATTTTCATTTTATTGTTCAGGTGAAACCTGTAGAAATGATTAGGACTAATGCTAAAAAAGAAATTTCTAGTGTGAGTTTAGCCTTTCAAAAGGGAGATGTTGATGTAAATTCTTTCGTCCTGGATCAATATCGAAGGTTCTTTAGTTCCTATTCATTAGCATTTAATTTTCGTCACGGTCATCGAGGTCCACTCTTTTTGAAGCGATTTAAAAGAGTTTCATTTGATCCAGACAGAAAGCTAGCCTCCATGATTTGTTACTTACATCATAATCCGATTCATCACGGATTTACTTCAAATTATAGTTCTTGGAAGTATTCTTCTTATTCGAGGTGTCTAGAAGCGATAGGAGACTATGAATTGGGATTTTCGAAAATAATCAAAGAATATTTCGGAGATAGTGAGAATTACCAGAAGTTGCATGATAATTATAAGGGTAAACAGAAGGAAGAGCTTGATCTTGAATCGTGAGCTTATGGGAGTCTCACTACGGGTTAGGAATTAGGGACTCCCAAGCCTGGAGCGAAGAGCAAGGATTGGATAGCCCGGCTTGGGAGTTAAAAGTTTTTGTGATTTGGAATCGTGAGCTTACCAATCCCTGCGGGCTTGGGAGTCTCACTCGGGAGTCGGATTTAAGGGATTCCCAAGCCTGGAGCGCAGCAGAAGGATTGGATAGCCCGGCTTGGAAGTTGAAGAGTTGTTTTGATTTATTCGAGTCGTGAGCTTACCAATCCCTACGGGCTTGGGAGTCTCACTCTGGGCTTGAGAGTCTCACTTTAGCCGTTTAATATAAATATTTCTAAACTGCACAAGACTTGGTGGGCTGACCCATTCACCATCTTTTTTGGAACCATGATGCTGTAACCCAATTGGTCCTTCCAATGGAATTTCCGGCAATAAAGCATTGTCAATGACCAAAATGCCATTGAGTTGAATACTCATCCGATCACCCTTCATCGTAATTATAAAAGTATTCCATTCTCCAATATTTTTGTCAGCATTGGTGATTGGCGTAACCCCCCGTCTAACCGCTAAGGGCATCTCTTTATCCATGCGGTATCCATACACTTCTCCAGACCCGATTGGCCAGCCCCAGATATTCGCCTGACATTTTCCCTCTCCTCTCAGGAGAATACCCGAGTCTGAATCAGGCACCAACATAGTAATCTCGTTGCCTTTTTCATCTAATTTGTGAAGGCCACTGGGTAAAATAAGCGGTACCCGGGGATTTTTCCAGGGTGTTTCTTTGATCTTCCAATCCACATAAAGAATGTAGTCACCGTATAATTGATCCGACCATAAGTTTTTATCAATCGTTGATTCACTTTCAGCGTCGTAGTCTATTACCCCATCCAACACTTTCCAGTGTCCATTGTCACCCTCGGGTATCTTCCACCCGGTAAAATCCTTGCCGTTGAAAAGAGATGTAAATCCACTCGGAGGCTGGTTGTTCTGAGCTTGAATTTCAAAATAGTGACAAAACATCAAGAGAGTAACAGCGATGACTATTTTCATGATTTAGATAGACTTTAAGTGGAAATGAAACTTACAAAATTTCTTGTTGGCAATTTGATTTATTTGCGAATCAACATTCCTAATTGATCATCGCTCTACCATCCGCATCAATATTATATGAATTGTGGTCGCCTTCCGGAATAGGACGTTCGGTATTCTCACTGCATGCAAATAAGAACTGTAATAAGATTAAGCACGAATATCTTGGTCTAGAACCCTGGTTTACTGTTTGATATTGAGGCACCGGATTTAATTCCGGGCATTTCACCCCGGGGCACTTTATTAAAAGCTGGAACCTCGGACAACAACTCACCGGTGATCCTGTCAAATCCGTCGCCAGTAATTTTTGAGGGGATATTATCACCAGTCTCTATTACCCAGAAATCAAGTTGTGCACGGTAATACTTCAAAGTATCCTGTAAGGATGGTTTTGAGGCTATATTCCAGAGTTGTTCAGGATCTGCAGACAAATCAAATAATTCTTCAGCAGCCCGAGGAGTCATAAAATTATCGATTTGAGCAGCAGTGAGCTGGCCTAGTTTATAGATCGAATCGAGCGCTGCCTGTGACAAACTTCTTTTAGAATCTGCCGGACCCCCATTGGACAAATTGGGCCGGTTATTTTTGACATACAAAAAATTGGTTGAGCGGATCATTCGCTCATGTGCTTCGTAATCATGCCAGTTGTGTTCGGAATAAACGAACTTTCGAAATGTCTTCTCGGGATGTTCGAGGAGCGATTTAAAACTCTTTCCCTAAAAATAGGGTGGCAAAGCAATACCTGCTATGTCAATGATGGTTGGTGCCAGATCTACAGCACTTACCAAGCTGTTGCTAACTGTACCGTGAGTGATCATGCCGGGCCATTTGATGATCAGGGGTGTTTTCATACCACTGTCATAGACCCGGGTTTTGGCCCTGGGAAAAGGCATTCCGTTATCTGACATGATAATCACCATGGTATTATCACTGATGCCTTGAGCCTCAACTTCTTGCAATACCTGACCGACATAATAGTCCCACCGGCTGATCTCGTGGTGGTAAGCCGCCAAATCTTGACGTGTTTCCTGGCAATCTACCAAATAGGGTGGTACTGCGATTTTAGCATGGTCAGGGGTTATTCCTTTATCGTCAAATTGCCAATCCCGGTGCGCATCTATCGCGGCAAACCAGGCAAAAAATGGCTTGTTCTTAGGTCTTTCTTGTAAGCACTTTACCCATCGTTCTTCCCCGCCAACTCCTGCTTCAGTCATTTCATAGGCTTGATCAAAGCAACGGAGGGCATCAGGTCCAAAATGCGATTTTCCCGACTGGACCGTATAATAGCCAGCCTCCTGCAACAATAGTGGAAAGGGAATCTGCTCCTTGGGTAGGGGAGTATGAAGCTCAGCGGCACCGGTATTGTGCGGATATCTTCCCGTGATGATGCTACAGCGGCTAGGGCTACAGCTACTGGCCGTGAGAAAGGCATTTCTCAAAAGGATGCCCTCTTTGGCAATCCGATCAATGTTGGGAGTATGAGCAACCGCACTTCCGTAACAGCCCAGATCATTCCAGCCGACATCATCAGCAATGATGTAAATGATGTTTGGTTTGTCTAATGGAGAAGCAGACATCTCCCATGAGAAGAGGGCCAAAATGCAGACCGGCAAGTAAAGAAAGGTGCGGAGTTTCAATTTTATGATTTTCCTAAAGATATCAAGTCTTTTTAAAATGAAGATTAATTAGCCCCTGAATCTGCCTTTTCCAGAATTTCAAAATCACTATCATTGACCCATCCAGTATTGAGTTTTTCGCCTGCCATATATCGTTCATAAAAATCGGCATTCTGAGTCACTTTGTATTGATCAAATATATCACCCTTCCCCAATATTCGCGGATCGCCCTGAGCCGTTAGCTCTGCATACATTTGTTTTTTTAATTCAGCCTGGATTAATTGGGTCGAATCCTCCTGTGCCAGATTCTGAATACAAAATGGATCATTATCAATTTTATATAATTCTATGACGGGTCGTAATCCAAAACTCCACTGCCAATACTGACTCATACCGGGAGTTTTTTGATGATCCAGGATATAGGTTTTAGTAGGGCTCCCATCTGTATTTAAATATCCTGTCTCCGGATTGCCAGCTGGCCAGCGATCGGGTTTAAAATTTTCAACATATAAATAATTGTCTTTAATAATTCCTCTCACAGGATATCCCTGATCATGGGGTCTGCCAACATCATGTCTTTCTTTTCCAATCAATGTGTGATCGCGATAGCCAGAGACACCAAGGTCGCTTTGATTAAAGAAACCTGTCAGGCTTTCACCAGTGATGGATTGCATGCCAGTTTCATTTTGCTTGATACCTGCCAGTTCTAAGAAAGTGGGTGCAAAGTCAATAAAATTGACAAATGGTTCAATGAATCGACCTGGATTTTGAATTCCTGCAGGCCACATCATGTCTAATGGCAAATGATTATTTATTTCGTACGTCTGTCCCTTCACTTTTGGGAAAGGCATGCCATTGTCAGCCGTGACGATAATCAGCGTATTTTCCAGAAGATTTTTTTCTTCTAGTATGGCAAGCATTTTGGCCAGGTGTTGGTCAAAATATTCAATTTCAAAAGCATAATCCAGCATATCGGTGCGCACTGTATCACAATCGGGCCAAAAGGCAGGTACCTGATCAATATCGCTCAATTTTTTCCCTCCATAATTGATGCCGGATCCATATTCATAAGCCCGGTGAGGTTCGGTCGATCCGTACCAAAAGAAAAAAGGACTTTCCGGATCTTTCTGGTCGAGAAAATCGCGGAAGTTTTCTGCGTAGTCATTATTCGAGATAAATTTTGCCGGGGGATCTGTTTTTCTTTCATTGTATACTTTGCCGATTAAGTCACGAGGTTGTCTATTAATTTGTGCAAGCCCGGGCGCCCAACCTTTGGCGGTATATCCGACCTGATATCCGGCCGGGGAAGAGTTTCAGCAAACGTTTTAAACTTTTCCGGAAAATAGGGAAGGTGGTTACAGGCTTCTTCCAATTGCCAGGAATTTCTGCCCGTTAGGATACACGCTCTTGATGGTGCACATTTGGCATTGGGAGTATAGGCATTCATAAATAAAAGGCCCTCCTTGGCAACCCGGTCAAAAGTTGGCGTTTTGACCCACCGGGTACCGTACGCGCCCATATGCGGAAACGACGCATCGTCGGCAATGGCAAAAAGGATATTGGGTCGCTCTACCGGTTCAGGTTCTGTATGACAGCCTATTGTAGCCAACAGACATGGTAAGAGAAGAAGGTAATAAAATCGATTTTTCATATGAAAATTACTCAATACTAACTTGAATATAGAAAGAGTTTGCTAGACTTTTTCTTTCCCTTGTAATCAGGGATAAACAAGAAAATAGATTTCCTATCAAGTAGAGGCAAATCATTTCAATTGGGACTTTTGACCAGTGCACTTACGACATGACAATGCTGATCGCTGATTTTGAGATAAGTAGTGCCCCAACCTTCCACCATGACAAAAAGTTGCTTCGGAACTATCCGATAAGCGCTATTAAGAAGCATAAGAAAGAATTCTCCACTTACTCATCCAGATGAACAAGCGTCTCTGGTTTTAAGCATCAACTATGGGGTATCAATTGAGATTTCTCTTTACATCCCCGAATATTCCTATTTTAATGGCGGCAAGTTTCTCCCATAGCTAGAGATACTTGACGAGGTAACGCTCCTAGTCACTTGAATAACGACTCAACGAATCAACCACTAACGAATCAACCACTTAACTACTTAACGACTTCACGACTCAACCACATGCGCATTCAATCCATAGATATCTTTCGAGCCCTTACGATGGTCCTGATGATTTTTGTGAATGATTTTTGGACCTTGGAAGGTATTCCACAATGGCTAAAACATATGCCTGGCAAGGAAGATGGTCTGGGCTTTTCCGACATTATCTTTCCGGGCTTTTTATTTATTGTAGGTCTCAGTATTCCATTTGCTATCGACAACCGCTTAAAGAAAGAAAATTCCAAGCAGGTATTTTATCATATCCTCAGCCGCAGTTTTGCCTTGATTATAATGGGTGTATTTCTAGTCAATCTTGAGAATATTTACCCGACAGCTATGAGTCTGCCCAAGCAGTTGTGGCAGGTATTGGTGATCATTGCCTTTTTACTGATCTGGAATAATTATAGTAAAACCTCTTTGAGCCAGTCGATGGTTTATCGATTTATTGGTTTTGGTGTAGCCCTACTGCTTGCACTGGCCATTTTATACCGGGGCGGGAATGCTGAAGACGTACGATACATGCAACGATATTGGTGGGGCATTTTGGGATTGATTGGATGGGCTTATTTTTATAGTGCAACTATTTATTTATTGGCTAAAGGTAAGTTGACTTATGTGATCATCGGAGCGCTGTTTTTCTTGCTGTACAATTTGCTGGATGTTTTCGGAATGCTTGATTTTATGGACACTATCTCTGCTGGTGCCTGGTTGGGTAATGGATCAAATCAGGCACTTGTCATGGGTGGTGTGGTGACTTCGTGCCTGTATAAGATCTACTATCAACAGGGACATCGAAAAGTTATAATCACTTTCCTGATACTGGGCATTATCATGTTATTGTATGGATTTTTAGTACGCCCCTATGGAGGGATTTCAAAAATCAGAGCGACTCCAGCATGGGTCGGCATCTGTACCGGTATTAGTTTAATTACCTATGCATTTTTATATTGGTTGGCTGATATCAGAAATCAAACATCATGGGCAAAAATCATTGGCCCAGCTGGTAGGAGCACCCTTACCTGTTATTTGGTGCCCTACATATACTACGCCATTTGGAGTATCTGGGCGGTTACGTTGCCTGAGTTTATTCGGACCGGAGTTTTGGGCCTGATTAAGTCTATGTTATTTGCCCTGTTGATTGTTGCGATTACAGGGCTGTTGAACAAATGGAAGATTAGTTTGAAGATATGAGTTGGGTTTGTTTTTGTCCTTTTGGTCACGTTGTCCCCCTTGAGGGGGTCAGGGGGTGGTGACTTGTCCTGATATAGGTTGACACGAATTGTAAACCAAAATTAGGATTAATGATAAGAGGCCTCATTTAAGCATTGACATGCTCACACCGAATCAAGCCCATCAAATGCAAGGAAACCTTACAAGACGATGGAAGAATTACCCACAAAAGAATAGATTTGTATCGGATGAAAGATATGTCTCAGAAGAATTATCCACATAAATTTTCGTTTTCCACACCCCAAATTATATATGATGATAATGAATAATATGTTTGTCAACCTTTTTTTAGGACGGGTCAACTCTCGCCTATTCCGAGATCAATTTATAAATAAATACACAAACCCATTTTCCATTGTTCACAGATCGATTTTCCACCCCCTGCCGAGTCAAGTGGGATATTTTAGGTATCCACTACTTTTCAATTAATCCAATAAAATCCTGTGGTTGAGATTGGGGTGGTAAGCATAAAAAAGCTCGCCTTCGCACAAGGCTTTGGGGAGCGGAGTCCACCTTCGCTCTGGATAACGAAATGTCGGGCTCCGCCCGACGAAGCTCTCATCACAAAAAAAGCTCGCCTTCGCACAAGGTTATGGCGAGCGGAGTTCACCTTCGCTCTGGTTCACGAAATGTCGGGCACTGCCCGACGAAGTCCGTCTTAGCAACAAGCTACGGCGGACGGAGTCGGGGTGAGAGGATGGACTAACGTCCATCCTCAAGATGGGATGAGACCCAATGAAATAGAAAGGTTGCTACGCTTCCCTTTTTTCTTTTTCATCCATCCGCACTGAGCGGTGCTCAGCGGTCTACCGAAAAAGAAAAAGTCACTGACTATGTCAGCGACTTTCCATTTCATTGTCGGGGTGAGAGGATTCGAACCTCCGGCCTCACGCCCCCCAGACGTGCACTCTAACCGGGCTGAGCTACACCCCGAAATACCAATTTGTGACTGAACAAGGATCAAGGGGGATCTGAATAAGCATTTACCCAATCAAGGGCAAAATTCCTTGTTCTTAAAAAAAGTGGGACATACTGGGCTCGAACCAGTGACCCCTAGCTTGTCGAGCTAGTGCTCTGAACCAACTGAGCTAATGTCCCGAATAAGTCAAATCGATTTCAAAGGGCCGGCAAAGTTAACAAATATTGTTTTCTGAGTGATATTTGGCATCACAAAATGTAGAACTGATGGTCTGAATTGTGATGGATTGGAATTCCAGATGATTTGGATTATTTGACAAGTCCCTGAAGACTAGTGAACGCAAGGTGTTTATAACTATATTTCCGAAGATGTGAGAGCCATGGAAAAAATATGATATTTTTCATTGTTCTTTTGGCTTGACCCAAAAGAACCAAAAAGTCAAGGCTTTCGGCATTTCTTAACGACGAAATAGCCGGAAAATCCTAAACAAAATGAAACTCGCTTGGTCTTCCTACTAGGCTGCTTTGTTCAGGATTATTTTGTTTTTTTGCTTGCTTTGATCGCTCTGGTCAGCTCAAACACCATTTTGTTTTTAAAGGATTTTTCGTCTATTTTGCCTAAATGCCGAAGGCCATTCTCTAGACCTTCTTTGAAGGTCTTTAAGATGTCGTTGCGCTAGGGTTCTGAGTTCTATTTGCTTTTCCCAATTATTTTCAAGCAGGCTTCTTCGAATGATTTCGCTTCGGATCTATGATTCTTGAATGAAAAGACAATCAAGCGGGAGATCATCCAAAGATGTTCCAGTCCGTTGCATGCGGGATATTTGTCATACAGACGAACGCAAAGTCCCAGCATGGGCCACCAAATAACTTTCTCTATCTTTCAGACTAAAACATTTGAATATGAAGAAGCCACTCTTTCTCCTATTACCCCTTGTTTATTTCACCTCACTCACCTTCGGTCAGGAAAAGCCCAACACCAACGAATACAAGAACGCGGCTATTGAGATCATTACCAGAAAGACAAAGGAACTGACCAATCTCTCAGACCGAATCTGGTCTTTCAAAGAAATTGCCTTTCAGGAAGACCAATCATCAAAAGCTCTGTCAGACTATGCGCAGTCGCAGGGATTCAAAGTAAAAAGGGGAGTAGCCGAGATACCTACTGCTTTTACCGCGGAGTATGGTAGCGGTGCACCGGTGATAGGCATACTAGGAGAATTTGACGCGCTACCCGGTTTATCTCAAAAAGCGGTCCCAGTCAAAGACCCGGTTCATGATGGAGGAGCAGGTCATGGTTGCGGTCATAATCTATTTGGGGGTAGCCTCACTGGGTGCAGCTACTGCCATTAAGGAGTTGATTGAAACAGGAAAATTAAAGGGTACCATCCGATTTTATGGTACACCGGCCGAGGAAAAATATTTTGGTAAACTTTGGATGATCCGGGCAGGATTATTTGATGATGTCGACGTGGTGATGGATTGGCATCCTAGTGCAGAAACAAAGGCCGATGTGCAAAGTAGTCTGGCATTGGTCGATTTTATGGTTGAGTTTTACGGACAGGCAGCGCATGCATCTGCTGATCCCTGGAATGGCCGGAGTGCATCCGATGCCTTGGAACTATATACTACCGGAATCAATTTTTATCGCGAGCATATCAAACCGACGGTAAGGATTCACTATCACATTCAAGATGCCGGTAAAGTGGTGAATGTGGTACCCGACTATGCCCGAATATGGACTAGGGTGCGTGATACTCGTAGAGCCGGTATGGAGACCGTCTGGAAACAGGTGGAACGGATTGCAGAGGGGGCTTCGATTATGGCCAATGTGGATTATAAAATATCTCTCATATCAGGTATTCATGAAGTGCTGGTCAATCGAACCGGAGGGGCCCGGCTTCAGGAAAATCTGGTGTACCTGGGGCCTATCGCTTACGATGATGCTGAGCAACTGTTTGCGAAGAAGATTCAGGAATCGGTCGACAAACCCCAGGTGGGACTAGACTCTGAAATCACCGCATTGGAGGAGACGCAGGAACATCCCATGGGAGGATCAACCGATGTTGGAGATGTCAGTTTCGTAGTTCCTACAGTCAGGCTTAGGGCGACGACTGCTCCTAAAGATACGCCCTGGCATTCATGGGCTGTAGTTGCTTGTAGTGGGATGTCAATAGGGCATAAAAGGTATGGCTTATGCTGCAAAGGCAATGTCGATGACCATGGTCGATTTTTTTGAGGATGAGCAATTGCGCAATGCTATGAAAAAGGAATTCGATGAAAGAAGAGGAGATTATGTCTATAAAGCAATCATCCCGGATGGACCACCCCGATTGAGAAGGCAAGAAAAGATTAAATGTCGTGTATATGCTACAGAGAATCGGCTTAATCAATGTGATATTGATCACTGATTTTGATAATGGGCTGGATCAATCCCTGGTAAAAATAAGGTAACTTTGCAAGAATTAACTGTCTTTCTAAGAGAGGTTGATTTTCACAGTAAGCGATCATATTATTCAGTTCGAGTCGTGAGCTTACCAATCCCTATGGGCTTGGGAGTCTCACTCTAATAACATAGAGGTTTCACTTTTAGTCTTTTTGGCTGTCTTCTTAAATTCAAATTGGTATGTCTGAGCAAATTCCTTCTGTGGAAAATGAGATTATTTTAAGAGACATTCTTGCTATTGACCGCACCCGACTGGCGAATCAACGAACGTTGCTCTCTTTTATCCGAACCGGGCTTTATTTCATTGCCACGGCTGTCGGGATTGCATTCCTGAGAAAAAACGATATTTTATTTGGGTGGAAAGAGTGGTCACTTACGGGCATTGGTGTACTTTCAATCGTGGTCGGCATTATTAATTACTTGTTGATGCGAAAGAAGATTCGACACGCATATAAATAGGCTTTTCTAGTTCTTCCCAAATACCTTATCAAAAAACTCATTTGCGCTTCTTTTTACGTGCTCTCTTTTCAATGATCTTTTGATTGCGCTCTTTGATCCTCAAACTGTATTCGCTGAGAGTCTCGGTGTTTTTCCGTTGCGATTTTTCCATAATCTCAACCAATTGAGCGGTATCAATATCTGCCACATTTTGGCTGAATTCAAGCAGCTGCTCCAGATCGAATATAGAGTCAAAAAATTCTGGCATTTCCGGAAGAAAATTCGGGCAATCGATCTCCATCAATAGACTGTCTGAGGGAGGGGTAAAATCGCCTTTTAAATATTGGGCAGTCCTCTTATTGCCTTGTACTTTTTTCATGAAGCGACCCCATATAGGTAAAGCTGTATTTGCTCCTTGCCCATGTTCTGTGGTTTTAAAGTGAACGATAGGCATCTCGGCGCCGACCCAGACTCCAGCAACCAAACCTGGTGTATATCCAATAAACCATCCGTCTGATTGATTTTGAGTGGTGCCTGTTTTTCCAGCGATGGCTCCATTAAGTCCATATTCATACCGTAGTCGACGACCAGTTCCATTGTCAACTACGGATTGCAGAAAATGGGTTATAACCGCTGCCTCATCAGGACTCAATACCGGGTTCATTTTTTTAGATTTTATTCCCGGGTTCTTGTACAAAATTTCACCATTGGTTGTTTCCACCCGGTCTAGAAAATTGATTTCCGTTCTTTTCCCTTGATTAGCAAAGGTGCAATAAACGCCAACCATTTGCCATAACGAGGCATCGACAGCCCCGAGTGCGATCGCAGGCTCGGAGGGGATATCTTCCTCCATTCCAAGCTCGTGGGCCAATGCACGGATAGGTTCCAAACCGGTTTCCAAAGCGACTTCGACAGCTATGGTGTTTATGGATTGACTTAATGCACCTTCCATACTGTAGAATCCACCGTACACCTCATCACTATTATGCGGTTCCCAGTCCTTATATTCAGGGTATTTTACCAGTGCATTTTCAAAGTATTCGCAGGGACTAATCCCTTGACGAAGGGCTGTAGCATACACGATCGGTTTCATGACAGATCCGATCTGCCTGTTTGCTTTGACATGGTCATATTGTAGAAAGCGATGATCGATACCGCCTACCCAGACTTTAACAGCTCCGGACTGCGGTTCCACAACCAGCATCCCGGCTTGCAGTAATTTAAAATAATAACGAATCGAATCTAATGGTGTCATCTCTACTTCCTTTTCCCCCAGGTTGTAGTCAAAGATGGTCATCGGCACTGGAACATCGAATGATTGAATAATTTCCGACTCCGAAAATCCCTTAGTTTTTAGATTTCGGTGGCGATCACTCCTTTTGATCAGCATCTCTTGAATACTCTTGGTAAACCAGGGTTCTTTACCTTGCCATTCTTTTAAAAAGATTTTTTGGAGTTCATTTAAATGCTCTCGCATCACCTGTTCGGCATAACGTTGCATCGTACCATCTATGGTCGTGAATACTTTTAATCCATCCGTATATAGATTATAATTACTGCCGTCAGCTTTACTAATTTCTTTTAATTTTTGATCAATTTCTTGCCTGAGATGTTCTCGGAAGTAGGTGGCCAGACCTAAATTATGACCTTCTGGTTGATAGTCAATTTTAAGTTCCTTTTTAGTTAGAATTTTTGCTGTATCGGCATGGAGATAACCAAATTTGACCATTTGGTTAAGGACTGTATTGCGTCGATCAGTGGCTCTTTCCGGAAATCGCACCGGATTATAATAGGAAGTTCCTTTTAGCATGCCTACCAATACAGCTGCCTCTTCCAGTTTGAGGTCTTCCAGACTTTTGTTAAAAAAACGCTGGGCCGCAATTTTGACGCCAAAAGCATTGCCTTCAAAAGGTACCGTATTGAGATAAAGTCGTAAGATCTGTTCTTTTGGATAGGTCTTTTCCAGTCGTCGGGCGACTAACATCTCCCGCAGTTTGTTGACAATGATGCTCATAAATCGATAGTCCCTTCTGGGATAGAGATTCTTGGCCAATTGCTGGCTGATGGTGCTGCCACCTCCCGCGCTTTCATCTGACAGTAATAAGGTTCTAATCAGTACCCGCACCAATGATCGAATATCGATTCCTTCATGATCGAAAAACCGGGCATCTTCAGTTGCAACTAAAGCTTGGGTGAGATATTCCGGTAGCTCAGATGAATCAGCATTAACCCGGTTTTCCAGATAATACTTTCCAATCGAAAGGCCTCGTTGATCATAAATCTCGGAAGCCTGATTATTTTGAATACTACCCAGTTGAGCATAGTTGGGCAATGCTCCAAAAGTTCCCATCCGAATAAAGAGAATCAACACTACTAGGAACAGCATGCTGAATACGATGATTGAACTGATACCTAGAATGGCAATTTTCCAATTGGGTTGTTTGCTGATCCATATCGAAGTTGATTGCCACCAGGGTCGGGTTGCTATCCAAATGAACGGCTTCTTCAGTTGATTTTTCAGTACCTTGAATTTTGACAAATTTTGGTCTTCAGACAATTTCATAGAGGAAATAAAGTACACTAGCCAAACGACTGGCGCAAGGATTTTATTTGCCGGGATGCTTCTGTAGGAAGCTAGTAATATCGAGAAATCATTGTTATTTTTAAATTGATTAACTGAAATAATTGAAGAATTGTGCGAATAGCTATAATAGTACTAATAGTGTGGTTAGTGGGTGTCACCTGCCGATCAACATGGGAACGATCACAAATACAACCAGGTGAATTGACTTGTGAATATATGGCAGATCCTTCCGTCCTGGATGTACGCCAACCTCGATTGGCATGGATTAACACCTTTGCCTCGTCCAGCGAGCGAGGACAAAAGCAAACCGCGTACCAGATTAGAGTCGCAAGTTCTGAGGCACACTTAAATCAAGCGGACTTATGGGATTCGGAAAAGGTTATATCTGATGAGTCAATTAGGGTGAAGTATCAAGGGAATCCCTTGGGTAGTCGACAAGAATGTTGGTGGCAAGTGAGGGTTTGGGATAAATACGATCATGTGTCAGAATGGAGTGCTCCATCAAGTTGGAGGATGGGACTATTACAAAAAGAGGATTGGAAAGCGAAATGGATCGGAGCACCCTGGCAGGGAGAAGAAGCCCTGGCTAAACCTCTGGGAGGTCCAAATGCCCGACCAGAAAAATTTGGTCCTCCGGCACCTCTATTTCGAAAAGCATTTGAAATTACGAAAACGGTAGAAAAGGCAGTAGTCTTTGTTACTGGTCTTGGTTATTTCGAATTCTATGCTAATGGTCAAAAAGTGGGAACAGATGTTTTGGTACCTAATCAAACGAATTATGGAAAAAGGCCAAATCTGCCAAATGCATTAATTAATGTGGAAGACAATTTTCGCAGGTACAAAGTGATGTACCTGGCTTATGACTTGAAAGATCGGCTTAAACCAGGAAGAAATGTATTGGGTGCTATTTTGGGAAATGGATTTTACAACCCGGCTAAATTTTGGACAGAAGGTTATGGATCGCCCAGGTTTTTAGCTCAAATCCATATCTCATACACAGATGGCACCGAAGAAATCATTGCTGGCGATGAAACCTGGAAAGCCTCGCAAAGTGCTATTCTCATGGATATGGTTTTTTACGGTGAAAATTATGATGCGAGAAATGAGCAACCGGGCTGGGGCACCGCAGAATTTGATGATTCCAACTGGCAACCCGTAGCAATTCGCCAGGCACCAGCAGGTGATTTGGTTGCTCAATCATTTCATTCGGATAAAGTGACGGAAAGAATTCGACCGATATCCATCAAAAAATTGGAAAATGGAAATTATTCGGTTGACTTTGGTGTAGAGATCTCGGGCTGGGTCAGATTGAATAACGTGGAAGCACCTGAAGGACACAAGATCGATATTTCATTTAACGGAAATCAATATTCAGGTGATAATTCCTATACGTTCAAAGGTGGGGGACCCGAATCCTATGCACCCCGGTTTAATTGGTTTGTTTTTAGTGGTGTAGAAATAAGGAATTGGCCGGGAGAATTAAAGGCAGATCAACTTACAGCAGAAGCAGTCAATACATTTATACAAGAATCGGCTGAATTTGAAACCTCAAATGATCTTTTTAATGAAATAAATAAAATCTGGAGGAGAAGCCAGATTGATAATATGCATGGGGGAATCGCCAGTGATTGTCCGCACAGAGAACGCTCGGCTTACACGGGTGATGCTCAAGTCGTTTGTGCTACGGTCATGCAAAATTACGATGCTCAGAATTTTTACTACAAATGGATGCAGGACATGGGAGATGCCCAGGACAAAGATTCTGGTTATGTGCCAAACTGTGCACCATGGCAGCCAGGTTGTGGAGGTGGAGTAGCTTGGGGTGCCGCAATTTGCATTGTTCCATGGGAATTTTATCTGCAATATGGAGCGAAAGATGTACTTGACGACTACTACGGAGATATGAAGGAATACATCCGGTACATGCAAACCTGGGTCGATGAAAATGGTATTATGTTTTCTCAACGCAAAGGGGCTTCGGGCGAAGTACTTCAATGGTTTAATCTGGGAGAGTGGGTTGCCCCAGGAGAACTCATTCGTCCTGATTTGGTACATACATTTTATTTTTGGACGTGTGTTGACATAGCTGCAAAAGCAGCTGAATTGTTGGGAAATCCTGCCGAGGGTGCGTATTATCAAAAGTTGGCAGAATCAACGAAAGACGCATTTCATAAAAAATTCTACAACGATAAAAACAAATCTTACGGTGATTATGGAGGCAACATTCTGGCCCTCCGAATGGGTGTGCCGGAAGATAGAAAAACCGGGGTGCTAAGTACTTTAAAGCAAAACATAGCTACTAATAAAGGCCATCTGAATACCGGAATATTTGGCACCCCAGGTTTTTCTTTGAAGTACTCGCTGAAAACGGAATGAACCACGGCATATGAGGCAATGAACAAAACCGATGAGCCAAGTTTTGGCCGATGGATAGCATTGGGTTCTACCACAACCCGGGAGCAATGGGGAGAGCGGAGTTCATATAATCACCCAATGTTTGGAGGCGGATTGGTTTGGTTTTACAGAAATCTTGCAGGCATGCAATCAGACCCTACTAAACCTGGGTATAAACATATTATTTTTAGACCATAACCGGTTGATCACCTGGAGTATGTCAAGTACCAGAATAAGAGGACTTTTGGCTTGGCCGGAATTCATTGGAGAAAGGATCAGAACGAGTTTAGCATGAAATTAGAAGTACCGGTGGGGAGCTCTGCTATGGTTTATATTCCTGCCAAAGAAAATGACACCGTTTTAGAGAATGAAATGGAAGATTTTATCTCTGAGGCTATTAGATTAATTGCGGTGAATAAGGAGACAAGGGTTTTTGAGGTTGACAGTGGTAATTATTTCTTTAAGGTGATTGGTGGCCAGTGATCTCCATTGGGAAGAAAGTATTGGAAAAGTTTTCGGCCTGAAAAATCTAATCCTTTGAAAGATCCAATTCATGATTTTTGGGTGTCCTGTGATCTTGATCTATTTTTACTTATCTGAATTTTGGACCACTTTATAGTGTCCCGCGCTGCCCAATAAAATAGAAGGAAAGTTAAAAATCTATTTTTTTTAATGTTCTATATTCAATTTGAATCCGGGAATTTATAATTAATCGATTTTATCAGGCACTGACATCTGCCGTTTGCTTGTAGTATTCTTTAATTTTATTATAGAGTTTTACGGGATTGAATGGTTTACACATAAAATCATTCATACCACATTCTTTGGCTGCTTTTTGGATGGTCATCTCAGCTGAGGCAGTCAGAGCAACAATAGGTATTTTTTGAAATTTTGGAATATTTCTACTGCGAATGGTTTTTGTGGCAGTATATCCATCCATGATTGGCATTTGAATATCCATTAAAATAAGATCGTAGTCGTCTTTCTCTAATTTTTCAATACATTCTTGTCCATTCTTGGCAATAACATAGTCGATATTCCATTTCTTAAAAGACGGGATATTACCTGCACATTGATCAGATTATCCTCTGCTACCAAAAATGCGGAAACCGTCCAGCCCGGAGTAGGATGGTTGTAGATCGATAAAGCGTGGCGCATCAAGACTAAATCTATCGCTTTTCTTGAATGTCATTGTAAAATTGAAATTACTTCCTTTCCAAAAGTACTGCTCACTTTCAATTCACTGCCCATTTGACCAAGCAGGCTCTTCGAAATAGTGGGGTCGAGTCCGGTACCACCATACTTCCTGGTAATAGTCGATTCGGCCTGCACAAATCTCTCAAATATCTTATGAATATTCTCAGCCTTAATACCAATTCCGGAATCAATTACCTGGAACAGAATAGTAATTTCTTCTTTTGTTTCGGATACATTTTCAACGTCAAGGATAATTTTCCCTTCTTTGGTGAATTTCATCGCATTACCAATCAGATTTGTTAGCACTTGCAATAGTCTTATGCTATCACCAATTAGCACCGATGGTACGGAGTCTTCCCGCTTAACCATAAAACGGATTCCTTTCTCCTCGGCTTGATAAGCAAATGTCCGGTTAATACCCTGTAACATAGTATCGAAACTAAACTCAATAGATTCAAGTTCTATTTTTCCGTCCTGGATCTTATTTAAATCCATTAGGTCATTGATCAATCCCAGAAGGTGTTCGGCAGAGAAAAGCAAGGTATTCAGATTTTCAATTTGATTCGGAAGATGTTCTTCCATCATCAGAATATTCGCGAGACCAATAACCCCATTTAAAGGAGTGCGAATTTCATGCGACATCGTTGATAAAAACGATTCCTTTGCCGCATGTGCTTGCTTTAACTTTTCCTGGGCCTGTATAAGCTTGATCTCTGATTCTTTTATCTCGGTGACATCAACGATATTTCCGATGGTACCGTCTGGATTTCCACCTTCGTCTCGGGTTAGCCTCAAAGAGAGGTCAATCCATTTTTTAACACCATCTTTAGTTTTGATCTGAATCACTTTCTGATAGTGCTCCAGCTCATTCTTAAAGAGATCGGTAGCATCTAGACAATTGTCCGAATCAACACAATCAAGGAAATTTGAAAAGGGTTTGTTCATTGATTCAGCAACCGTGTAGCCAGATAACCCTTCCCAGGCAAAATTTAGAAATATCCATTCGCCTTTTAAATTAGTTTGAAAAATGACGTTTCTGACATTATTCACTACTCTTTCCAGTTGTTGTTTGGTTTTTAGAATTTCATTGGACTTGATCTCGACATCCAATTTTAATCGCTGATTCGCTCTATAAAGTTCTTGGGAGCTTCTCTCAAGAATATTCTCTAAATGTCTCAGATCTTTGTCAGAACTAATGTATGCTTCATCTACCGAACGGAAAAAACTTTCCATGCGGCTGACTTCATGTTCATCCAGTCCGTGTTTTGCGATCTGCCTCTGTAATAGTCTGTGAAAATTGTTCATTTTGGTCAGTATCTCTCAAATTTATTCTGAAAAAGTGGTTATTGTCATGGTTTGGTTATGCAGCTGGCAAGGAGAAAAGCCTTCAAAAGGTGCTATCTCACCGTAGGAATAAAAGCCGGTCATGGATGGTTTAACTCCCAGCACACCACGCACCGCTTCGAGTTCTTCTTCTACCAATTGTTTGAGTACAAGACGTCTTCCTACACATGAAATGAGGACTGCCAGGCTGCTGTTTTGACCCTTTCCATTTGCTGAGATTTGAGCTGAAGCCTGCGCGCCATCAATAATTCGGTTAATATTTGCTTTCATTAACCTTACATAAGATCCTTCTGGTATATTACCAGCAAACGTTAAGCTTTGATCTTCTTCATTGACCGCCAGAATGGTCCTTACAACCGGTTCACTGTCCTGGTCTCTCATGCTGAGCGGAAAAAGTAGTCCTGAACTTGGTAGTTTTTCGGCCTGCTCGCCGAGATATGATTTGTAGAGGCCTAGCGCTGGTTGGTTATCAATTTCGTAAAGAACGTTATTGATAGATTTGGTGACTTTCCTTTCCAACCCAAAACTATCCCAACCACCTTTTGAGCCACATCCGACTTTTAGTAAGTCACTGTAAAAACCTAAACCTACAATCTTTTTCTCTGAAATCACATCGTTGGCAATAATAAAGGTATGAGCAAAGTCTGAGCCATCACCCGCTAACCCTCCAGTCACCGAAATTTGACCATTCACTCCTTTTTTCAGACCTCTAACAAGTTCTGCGCCGTTGACATTCAATCCGTCACTAAAGATCATTATATGCTTTAATTTTTCGCCTTCAAGTTTTTTGGAGATAGATTCTCCTACCAGGTAACTATCGTTGACATTGGTTATTTCTTCCGACACAAGTTTGATCTCCGTACTGTCAAATGCAATTGCAGTAAGGGCTATCGATGCGTCATAGACCGAGACATTGAGGATTTCGCCAGACGTTGAGCAGCCGGCAATGATTGCATCAGGATACTTACTTCTTAATTTTTGCATTGAAATATCCAGTTCTTTATATTTAGGAGAGACGAAACATAAAAACAAACTGGGTTGGAATTGTAGCTCCAGCAAATCTACATCCTGTGCTTTAAGAATACTCTTTTGAAAGGTTTGCATATCATTGAATCATTAAATGGTTATAAAATCAATTGATTCTTTCTTACTGGATTTTACGTGCAAGTAACGACTCGAACAAAGTAGATA
The DNA here is from genome assembly GCA_016711125.1 of Saprospiraceae bacterium. Lineage (GTDB taxonomy): Bacteria > Bacteroidota > Bacteroidia > Chitinophagales > Saprospiraceae > JABDMH01. Next base: position 335,403 of record JADJTQ010000001.1, read on the forward strand.
AATCATAGGAAACACCTAAAAGAAATATCTATACCTCCTTGTAACTTACTGTGGTGTAATCCAATTACTGTGCCAAACCAGATTTGCGAAATCCAAATTTCTATCTAATGAATCCGTCAATTATCAAATTTTAGGGATTTGAATTTGAGATCCAATGATTGTTGGAAAGTGCAATCAATAGAAAGGGTGATTTTTGGCGCAGATAGCCCGGTTCTGCTAATGGGATGTAACGCAGAATAAGAGATGATCCCGGATCATTGCTTTGGGATTTGAATTGATATATGGCGATGAGACAGCTATGCTTTATAACAAATTTAGGTTACTCATTAGCATGTTTCTATGTGCTCGACTTATTGGAATGACTTTGCGATCAATTACTAACGTAGCATCTTCGATGTCTTTTATTTTTCCCAAATTGATTATAAAAGATCGGTGTACTTTTAAAAATTTGCTTGTCGGTAGGCGGGCTTCTAAGCTTCGTATGGTGCCGTAAATTATATGTTTACTGGTTGTTGTTTGAATACATACATAATCGCCTGCATTTTCAACATAGAGAATGTCATCATATAAGAGTCTCACCAATCTTCCGTCCTCTTTGATATAGATCTCATTGGCACTCGTTTTAACTCTGTCATTCTGTCGATGCAGTTCAATAGCCTTTCTCACAGCCTCTTCAAACCTTGGATATGAGATGGGTTTCTTAAGATAATCAGTGACATTATATTCAAAGGCCTCATAGGCATATTCTACTTTGGCGGTAGTCAGGATGACCTGTTGATCGGATCCTATTTTATCCATCAATTCTATGCCGCTCAAACCCCGGCATTTCGACATCAAGAAAAAGTAGATCAACGCTATTTTCCTCTAGGAATTCAAGTGCTTCTTCAGCACTTTCAAAAATGGATGAGATTTTAATGAATTCGGATTTTAGGCAAAGCTTCTCCAAAGATTTGCGAGCGATTGCCTCATCATCTACGATGATACAATTTAATGCGGTGTTCATGGTATTTGTCAATTATTAAACTGCTTCCGGTTGCCCGAAAGAGTCCTCTTGGTCTAAATATATTATCTCAACTATCTGTATGAAAAATTCATACCAATTTTAATAGATTCTTGATTTTCTGCAGATCTTTTTCTATGATGGGGAAATAAATCTCAAGTGCGGAGGTAATTTCTTCAAAAAGCTGTGGAATTATTTGGGGGTTAGATTCAGCTTCTTTTTCAATTTGATACATTTTTTCTTCAAGATCGCTAAGTCCCACCATCGAAAAATTTGGTTTTAGCTTATGAGCAATGCGACTGGTAGCTTCCCAATCTTGTGTCTCAATGGCGGTATTTAGATTTTTTATTTCATCCACTGAGTAGGTCAGCACCATTTCAAAAATTTCTCCGGCATACTCTAAATCACCTCCATAGACTTCGTCCAGGACACTCTGATCAAGTAAACTGTTGAATTGGAACTTTTCGCTGTTGGAATTCTGTGTACTTTGCATTTATTACTTTTATTACAAGCTGTTTACATTGGCTTGGTTTGCAATCGAATATTTAAATACGATATGACATATGCCCATCATATCGTATTTGGTCTACATAATTATATGTACCAATCATTCAAATCGAAATATGTACTACGGGAGGGCAGGATTGATCACATTAGTCTGATATCATCTATTGCGGCTATTCCTGTTAATTTCTAACAATACAAAAGTCGTACCGATCCGGAAGAACTGTCAAATTTCATATCATTTTCCTCTCGTAGGTTAGTATCCAGGCTACTCCCTGGCAATCACCTACACATTGACCGATCAATAGAGGCCCCCTTTCACACTCAAACATTTTTAGTAGGAAGGCGTCTGACCCATGGAGAAAGGTTGGGCGCCTATTAACCCATTAGTATAGCAAGGAATTGCTTTACCGATTCGACTTGGGACTATTTTCCAGGATCCGGGTAAAACCAAAAAACGGAGGAAACCATCCAAAAGGGGTGTGATCGTGGTTGAACATCGAAAGATGGTCATGTTGGGGTAGTGATGCGGGTATATTTGACTTGTAAACGGATAAAAAAATACAAGTCCATGAAAAACATCAACCTCAACCAAATCATACAAATCGCCTTAATCAGCGTGATGAGTATGATGAGTTTGATGGGCAGGACAACACAGTGATCCAGAAATGGGTGGTACGGATACCTGAAGTTGCTCTTTGGATTTGGAAGGAAGAAGCGGCACCGACATTCGTTTTACGGGAGAAGGACCAAGAGAAGCAGGCATGGCGGTAGATTTCAGCAATCAGACCAATGCTGATTTGTGGATCAACTACTCCTCCATTACGAATAAGAAAACAGAACCAAGCCGTGACATCACAGTACAGATCACATCAGGCAAAGTACCAGCAGGAATGGTACTGAAGTAACCGCAGGCAAAGATGCCGGTAGAGGAGAAGGACAAGTAGGAGTACCAACAGGAACGATCAGCCTAAACCAAACAGCCCAGTCAATCATCAGTGGAGTAGGAAGCGCTTACACCGGTCATGGAACAACAAAGGGACATCAGTTAAGCTACCGATTGGCCCTATCGAATGATAAAGGATCATATGGCCAGTTGGATCTGGATCAATCGAATACCGTAGCGATCATGTACACACTAACCGATCAATAAGAAATTAGGTACACAAGCTCAAGCAGAACAAACGTAAGTAAGGAAATTAATCAATAACAAAAACAACAAACAAAGACAATGAGAAGAACAATTACAGTATTATCAGGCCTGTTATTGGCAGGCACAACGATGTTGACCGCCCAGGATGACCACGACGATGTGCACAACCTGATCATCAAGATCCCGGAGGTTGCCTTGTTGGATCTGGAATCAGCGGGTGATAAGACGATCAATCTGGGCCCGGAAGGACCGAAGGAAGCGGGAGAGGCATTGGATTTTTCGAATCAGACCAATTCGGAACTATGGATCAACTACAGCTCGGTGATAGGTAGCAAGAGTGAGCCTGCTCGGGATATCACGGTACAGATCACTTCAGGCAAATTGCCGACAGGAATCTTACTGAGAGTGAAGTCGGCAAAAGATGCCGGCCAGGGTGATGGCACCATGGGTACACCAAACGGGGAGATCGAACTGGATGAGACAGCCCAGCAGATCATCGGTGGTATCGGCACCTCTTACACCGGTGATGGAGTGGCGAAAGGACATCAACTGACCTATGCATTGGAGTTGGACGGAAAGAAAGGCTCATACGCCAATCTGGACTACGACCAATCAACGACCCTGGCAATCACATACACATTGACCGATCAATAAAGGCCCCCTTTCACACTCAAACATTTTTAGTAGGAAGGCGTCTGACCCAAGGAGAAAGGTTGGGCGCCTATTAACAACAATGAGTTCTGATGTTGCTTATTATGTCGGAATAGGAAGAGTAGAAGATACCATTAGTATAGCAAGGAATTGCTTTACCGATTCGACTTGGGACTATTTTCCAGGATCCGGGTAAAACCAAAAACGGAGGAAACCATCCAAAAGGGGTGTGATCGTGGTTGAACATCGAAAGATGGTCATGTTGGGGTAGTGATGCGGGTATATTTGACTTGTAAACGGATAAAAAATACAAGTCCATGAAAAACATCAACCTCAACCAAATCATACAAATCGCCTTAATCAGCGTGATGAGTATGATGAGTTTGATGGGCCAGGACAACACAGTGATCCAGAATGTGGTGGTACGGATACCTGAAGTTGCTCTTTTGGATTTGGAAGGAAGAAGCGGAACCGACATTCGTTTTACGGGAGAAGGACCAAGAGAAGCAGGCATGGCGGTAGATTTCAGCAATCAGACCAATGCTGATTTGTGGATCAACTACTCCTCCATTACGAATAAGAAAACAGAACCAAGCCGTGACATTACAGTACAGATCACATCAGGCAAAGTACCAGCAGGAATGGTACTGGAAGTAACCGCAGGCAAAGATGCCGGTAGAGGAGAAGGACAAGTAGGAGTACCAACAGGAACGATCAGCCTAAACCAAACAGCCCAGTCAATCATCAGTGGAGTAGGAAGCGCTTACACCGGTCATGGAACAACAAAGGGACATCAGTTAAGCTACCGATTGGCCCTATCGAATGATAAAGGATCATATGGCCAGTTGGATCTGGATCAATCGAATACCGTAGCGATCATGTACACACTAACCGATCAATAAGAAATTAGGTACACAAGCTCAAGCAGAACAATCGTAAGAAAATTAGGTGCTAAGGCTCAAGCAGAACAAACGTAAGTAAGGAATTTAATCAATAACAAAAACAACAAACAAAGACAATGAGAAGAACAATTACAGTATTATCAGGTCTGTTATTGGCAGGCACAACGATGTTGACCGCCCAGGATGACCACGACGATGTGCACAACCTGATCATCAAGATCCCAGAGGTTGCCTTGTTGGATCTGGAATCAACGGGTGATAAGACGATCAATCTGGGCCCGGAAGGACCGAAGGAAGCGGGAGAGGCATTGGATTTTTCGAATCAGACCAATTCGGAACTATGGATCAACTACAGCTCGGTGATAGGTAGCAAGAGTGAGCCTGCGCGGGATATCACGGTACAGATCACTTCAGGCAAATTGCCGACAGGAATCTTACTGAGAGTGAAGTCGGCAAAAGATGCCGGCCGGGTGATGGCACCATGGGTACACCAAACGGGGAGATCGAACTGGATGAGACAGCCCAGCAGATCATCGGTGGTATCGGCACCTCTTACACCGGTGATGGAGTGGCGAAAGGACATCAACTGACCTATGCATTGGAGTTGGACGGAAAGAAAGGCTCATACGCCAATCTGGACTACGACCAATCAACGACCCTGGCAATCACATACACATTGACCGATCAATAAAGGCCCCCTTTCACACTCAAACATTTTTAGTAGGAAGGCGTCTGACCCAAGGAGAAAGGTTGGGCGCCTATTAACAACAATGAGTTCTGATGTTGCTTATTATGTCGGAATAGGAAGAGTAGAAGATACCATTAGTATAGCAAGGAATTGCTTTACCGATTCGACTTGGGACTATTTTCCAGGATCCGGGTAAAACCAAAAAACGGAGGAAACCATCCAAAAGGGGTGTGATCGTGGTTGAACATCGAAAGATGGTCATGTTGGGGTAGTGATGCGGGTATATTTGACTTGTAAACGGATAAAAAAATACAAGTCCATGAAAAACATCAACCTCAACCAAATCATACAAATCGCCTTAATCAGCGTGATGAGTATGATGAGTTTGATGGGCCAGGACAACACAGTGATCCAGAATGTAGTGGTACGGATACCTGAAGTTGCTCTTTTGGATTTGGAAGGAAGAAGCGGAACCGACATTCGTTTTACGGGAGAAGGACCAAGAGAAGCAGGCATGGCGGTAGATTTCAGCAATCAGACCAATGCTGATTTGTGGATCAACTACTCCTCCATTACGAATAAGAAAACAGAACCAAGCCGTGACATCACAGTACAGATCACATCAGGCAAAGTACCAGCAGGAATGGTACTGGAAGTAACCGCAGGCAAAGATGCCGGTAGAGGAGAAGGACAAGTAGGAGTACCAACAGGAACGATCAGCCTAAACCAAACAGCCCAGTCAATCATCAGTGGAGTAGGAAGCGCTTACACCGGTCATGGAACAACAAAGGGACATCAGTTAAGCTACCGATTGGCCCTATCGAATGATAAAGGATCATATGGCCAGTTGGATCTGGATCAATCGAATACCGTAGCGATCATGTACACACTAACCGATCAATAAGAAATTAGGTACACAAGCTCAAGCAGAACAATCGTAAGAAAATTAGGTGCTAAGGCTCAAGCAGAACAAACGTAAGTAAGGAATTTAATCAATAACAAAAACAACAAACAAAGACAATGAGAAGAACAATTACAGTATTATCAGGTCTGTTATTGGCAGGCACAACGATGTTGACCGCCCAGGATGACCAAGACGATGTGCACAACCTGATCATCAAGATCCCGGAGGTTGCCTTGTTGGATCTGGAATCAGTGGGTGATAAGACGATCAATCTGGGCCCGGAAGGCCCGAAGGAAGCGGGGGAGGCATTGGATTTTTCGAATCAGACCAATTCGGAACTATGGATCAACTACAGCTCGGTGATAGGTAGCAAGAGTGAGCCTGCTCGGGATATCACGGTACAGATCACTTCAGGCAAATTGCCGACAGGAATCTTACTGAGAGTGAAGTCGGCAAAAGATGCCGGCCAGGGTGATGGCACCATGGGTACACCAAACGGGGAGATTGAACTGGATGAGACAGCCCAGCAGATCATCGGTGGTATCGGCACCTCTTACACCGGTGATGGAGTGGCGAAAGGACATCAACTGACCTATGCATTGGAGTTGGACGGAAAGAAAGGCTCATACGCCAATCTGGACTACGACCAATCAACGACCCTGGCAATCACATACACATTGACCGATCAATAAAGGCCCCCTTTCACACTCAAACATTTTTAGTAGGAAGGCGTCTGACCCAAGGAGAAAGGTTGGACGCCATTTCATATTCAAAAAAAAAGGAATATCAAGGAATAATGGGTTTCCATCAATAGGAAAAGATATTGTAAGTAGAAAGTTTTTTTATAACCGGACATTTACGAATTGGCATACTTTTGGATTAACCCAGTGGTATAAACGAATAATAATTGCAATGAAAAAAATAAGTATTTTAATTTTAGCCCTATTTACAACTTTCTCGGGGTTTTCGAAAATTATCGTCTTAAGCGGACTAACTAATATCGAATCCGGGGAACCTGGAAGCACCGTCGAAGGTGAAATCCTTTTACAGAATATTGGAGACAAAGATGAAAGGGTTCTGGTCTATTTGAACGACTTGATTCAGGATTGTAGTGGTCCGGCTACGTATGCACCGCTTGGTACCCATCCTAGATCTGTCGGAGCCTGGATGCAATTAAATACATCCGATAAGATTTTGGCTCCCATGGAAGAATTTAGCCTTAAGTACCAAATTAAAATTCCGGAAAATGGAAGCATTCACGGATCGTATTGGTCTATCGTCATGATTGAGATCGTTGATCCTATCAAAGAAGATCAGCTTCAGTACGGAATTGCGATGGATTCGAAAATCCGATATGGGGTACAGGTAATTGCCAATGTAGGACCGGAAGAAAGTAGTGAAATCGAATTTGCCAGTGTTGAGTTAGGTAAGAACACTGATGGATATGTGCTAGTCGCTACTGCTGAAAATATTAGTGAATTTATGGTCACTCCTACCATGGTTTTGGAAGTCTACGATCAAAATGCAGAATTGGTCTTGAAAATCGAAGTCCCTTTTAAAAAGGTGTATCCCAGAAGCTGTAAGACTTTTGAGGTTCCAATCCAACAACTTGGCAAGGGTAAGTATGACGCTTTGCTTGTCGCTGACTATGGTAAAGACCTTTTTGGTACTAATCTGGAAATTGCCATTGATTAAATCAAATCTTTGGTTTTCATTTTTTTGGCCATAAAACTTTATACTTTTTTTTATACTTAAATTCCTTTAATAAAATGAAACATACATTATATTTTACGCTTTTGTCTGCAGTCTTTATTTTTTGCACCGAGCAACTATTTGCTCAGGATGATAATGATGATGTGCACAATGTGATCATTCAGTTGCCCGAAGTTGCACTTCTTGATTTGGAAGCAGCGGCTGGTACTTCAATTTCATTGGCTCCAAAAGCCCCGAATGAAGCTGGACAAGCCCTCGATTTTTCTGGTGAAACAAATTCGGATATCTGGATTAATTATTCATCAATAGTAGGGAGTAAAAAGGAACCCTCACGAGACATCATGGTCCAGATCACGGGAGGTTCGGTTCCTGAAGGTTTATTGTTGACAGTTTCGGCCGGAGAAGATGCGGGTATGGGCGATGGAAGAATGGGGAAACCTCAAGCACCTGTAATATTAAATAAGATCTCACAAAAAGTAATTACTGGTGTTGGTAGTTCTTATACTGGAAATGGAGTGGCAAAAGGACATCAACTGACTTATAGCCTTGCACTCGATGAAAAGGAGGGCTCTTACGAAAAGCTCGATTTTGATAATTCCAATACTTTGGCAATTACCTATACTTTGACGGATCAGTAACCGTCGAGGATCGAGTTGTATTAAGCAAATTTTATCACATCAAACAGGATACCAATAGATAATACTTTATCTAGTTTCAAGATACCATTATTGGCACGAAGTTTTTGCTGGTCATGCTCTTACTAAGAGGATGACCAAGCTATATTGGTTAATTTATGACATGCGCCTTTCAAAGCAAGTATTCTTAATGGGAATTTATATTTTGCTCATTTCTCCGGTGAGTGCCAAAGTAGGAATATTTGTTTTGAACAAAAAGGATGTTTTGATGCCAGGCCAATTATACTCGATGATTTTCCGGCTTGAAAATGATGGCGATGCTACCGATTTAAGCGATCTTGAAATTTTGGTACCCGACTATGTGTCAGTGGTCACTAAAAAGTTTCCAACAAATCTCGAAAAAGATGGTAAGGGAAAAATATTCATGAGCTTTAGTGTCGCTGAAAATGCCAAATCAGGACCCTTCGATATGGAAATCCGACTGTTATATCAGGGTGATCTGTTAGGAGAAGGGCAGTTGGGCTTCTCTGTGAATGAAGTACATAAACTAGCTTTACAGGTCATCGACAAACCAAGTCAGGTTAATGGTAGCGATACCGTGCAATGCCACTATTTAGTGACCAATACTGGAAATGCGAATGAGGATATACGGCTTCAGTCCAAAGCAGGTAATCTCAATTCTTACAATATTGCTTTAGCGCCGGGAGAGTCAAAGAAGGTGGTAGTGGAGCGATTTATTTCTGGGGAGGTCATGCAATCATCGACCTTGATCTTTGATCTACAGGCACAATTAAATGATCCGGATACAATTTATTCTCTGAACATTCCAATACCATATTATCCTACCCGGACTTTAAAGATTGACAAGTACTTTCGATTTCCAGTGACGTTTCAGGTATCTTTTTTACACTTCAATGGTGGAAGAAATCGGGTGCAATCAGCCCGCTATGATATACATGGACGGGGATATTTAGATCGCCAGCAAAAGCTACTGGTAGGCTTTACCGCCAGAGGTCCCAATCAGATTAATCAGGCACAGTATGGTCAATATGATGAATATCGTTTGGAGGTCGCACTGCGATCTTTTGGCGAATTAAATGTCGGTGATTTTGGTGTTTCACTTTCACCGCTGACCGAAAGTAGCCGGTATGGCAGGGGTGTCAGTTACGAGCAAATAATTGGACCTCTACGTTTTTCCGGATTTTATCTAAGACCAAGGTTCTTCCCGGATTCAGATCTTAGTTATGGTCTGGCTGGAAGATTTCAACTGTCCGAAAAACTGGAACTACAGTATAATCGGCTCTATAAGAATTTCGCACTTATAGATGGTAAGCCCGAAGCAGTGATTAGCAGTGTAGGAGCTACCTTCACCGGGAGAAGCATGTCCTTTGATTTGGAGGGAGCACAGAGTCAATTTCAGGGTGTCCTGGACTATGCGACCATGGCCCGGTTGGACTACTCCAATGGAGCATTTCATTTTGGAGGCAATTTTTTATATGCCGGTGACGAATTCAGAGGTTACTATCGTAGTACGAACCTTGCCTCTCTTAATCTGCGTGTAAATCTATCAGATCGGTGGTCAGTATCAGCTTCTGGTACCCAGAATGAATCTTCTCCCCAACAGGACACCTTAATCCCCGAAATTGTTCCTAAATATACCTACTATGCAGGTGGCTTCCATTATCGTTTGGATCCCCGAAGGTCATTTACACTGCAAATTTTATTGAGTAGAAAAATAGATCGGATCGAACCGGTTGACTATGATTTTTTAGATCGGCTGGGTCAGTTTTCTTACTACTATCGCACGGATTATTCAGAATTGAATGGACAAGTATCATACGGATTCACCAATAATTTTTTGATAGAGTCAGGAGATAGGGAGGATCAAAGAGGCAATTCATTTCGGGGTAATATCTATTATGGATATAAATTAAACGATCGAATTCGGGTCGGTGCAAATGTTGAATATCAAAGTACTAATAAATTTACTTCACAGCAGACCAATCAACAATTGCTGTTCTATGGAGGAAGAATAAACTATCAAAAAAATGATCGTTTTGCGCTCTCGGGAAATTACCGGAGTAACTATCCATTAGATGAACTTTTTCGACCGAGGAGTTTTGTTGACGCAGAATTAAATTATCGCTGGACACATTTGCAATATTTCTCCGGCACCATTGGTTATTCAATATTTCCAAGCAGCAGTGATGTTAAGCAACTATATATTTCATTTAAGTACAATCATACCTTGAATGTCCCGATAAAGAAGGTTTTGGACCCGGGTAATTTTACGGGACAGGTCATAGGAAATCATGGTGAAAAAGTCGGCGGTATTCGACTTTCAATTGCCGATCAGGAGGTAGTAACAGATATGATCGGCCGCTTCGAATTTAACGATATACCACCGGGTCAGCATTTTATGCAAATAAATGCGGGATCAATGGGAATGAATGAAATTGCAGTGGATTATTTTCCGGTAGCCATCAATGTTTTAGCACAGGAAACCGTCGAAAAAAATATTGAAGTCATTAAATGTTCAACAATTAGGGGGAAAGTCCATTTTGAAGAAGAATTGACAACCCAATCTGATGTATTTGTTAAAGATATGCCTAATATTTTCCTAAAAATTGTGGATGAAAAATCAACCTACTATACAAAAACGGATGAAAAGGGTGAGTTTCAGTTTACCGGTTTGAGGCCAGGTACCTGGCAACTGACGATTTTGGATAGTGGATGGAATAGTGATTTTGAGATCGATGACACTGAGAAGGAAATAAAGGTGCAAGCTGCAGAAAATGCGGCAGTTGAATTTGTAGTGAAGCCTAAGACCAGAAAAATGAAATTTTCGAAGGAAAAGCTAAAATTGAAATCTGGAGAATGAAAGTGTATTTTTTTATCGTGGCTATCTTAACTCCGCTTTTATTGAGCGGTCAGATCATAGACTCCCGGGCTATCGACGTTTCGTTGACAATACCCCAAGTCGCCATGATGGATCTTTTACCAAATACTTCAACGATCGAGCTAAATGTCTCTGCTCCCACCCGGGCCGGAGAACCAATAGATATGTCAAACGCTACCGACAACAGTAAATGGATCAATCATAGTTCATCGTTGGCCCCGGGGGGAGCAAGAAGAAATGTCACAGCTCAGATCTTATCAGGTAGCTTGCCACAAGGAATGAAATTAAAGGTCAAAGCAGGCAATTATCGCGGCAATGGTAGGGGTGACCAGGGCATGCCCTCTCAGGAAATCGTGTTAAATAATATGCCCCAGGTGATATTGCGTGATATTGGTGCTTGTTTCACCGGACGGGGAGTGCAACAGGGGCATCAGCTGAGTTTTACTTTGGGTTATGATAATTACTCAAATATTGATTTTGGAAATGAGATTATTGTGATCGCCTTTACACTTACTGATAATTGAGTCTTATGAGAATTGGAATTGTAACTTCGATTATCTTTCTTCTGGCCTATCAGATTATTGCAGCTCAGGGAATAAGTGTTTCACCTTTTTCTGATTGGCGGATTCAGCCGCAGCCCAACGAAATAGTAGCAGGAAATGACCTGCCCGGCACCTATACAACAGCACCCGATCATATGAGATTAAGTGTGGAGTTGGGTGGAGATCTCAAAAATAACAAGGATAACAAAAAGTGGGAGGTAGAAGTACAACGTGTGGATCTCGACTGGCATCGTGACCTGGAGCTTTATGTTCGTCTCACGGGCGAAGGAACCGGACCCGAAAAAGCCAAGGTGGTCAAAGGAGGCGAGGTCTATCAAAGAATTGAGCGATCACCCGATGAATTTTTTAAATGCAAGGGTTGGAGGTACGACATCCCTATTCAATTTGAATTGAGGGGAGTATCCCTGCTATTACCGGCAAAGACTTACCGGGTTGAAGTATTGTTTACCATTATTGATGATTAAACTTTCTGGATTTGATCAGTACCTCTAACAGATGTTTCCCTTAAATGGTACCCCAAGCTAAGAAGATTGCAAGATTGTGGCCTTCTTTTCCATCTGCTTCATTTCATCTGCTTCCGCGAATGTGAAATTGAAAGTGGAATGATTTTCCAAAAAATTTCTAATTTGCTGACTTTGTGTTGCGGGATGTAGCGCAGCCCGGTAGCGTGCGTCGTTCGGGACGACGAGGTCGCTGGTTCGAATCCAGTCATCCCGACTCCGTCCGCCGTAGCTGTTGGCTACGACGGACTTCGTCGGGCGGGGCCCGACTATTGCTTTTTGAATAACAGCGAAGGTGGTCTCCGTCCGCCGTAGCTGTTGGCTGCGACGGACTTCGTCGGGCGGGGCCCGACTACTGCTTTTTGAATAACAGCGAAGGTGGTCTCCGTCCGCCGTAGCAGTTAGCTACGTCGGACTTCGTTGGGCGGGGCCCGATTGCTGATCCGTGAATGACAGCGAAGGAGTTACTCCGCTCTCATTAGCCTTGTGCGAAGGCGAGCTTTTTTAGTCGCGAGCTACGTCGGGCGGTGCCCGATCAAGGAGTATAATAAAAAAATATACTGCAGGGAGTGTAACGACCGCTATGTTGATGACTCGATAGTCCAAAGGCTAAGGCGGAGGCTAGGCTGAGGGTCTCTGAAATCAGCCTTCCGAAATCAGGAATCAGCAATCATACAACGGATCTATTCCTGCGACTTGGAAGAACACAACTCGGAATAGAGGAGGCTTAGGGTCTGTAAATTGATTTCTTGTAGTATTTTAAGTCCGGGTTCATGTTCTGCCAAAATCTCGGTCGCCACTCGCAAATGGGTGGTACCGCTTTCAGGTCGAAGCTGAAAGCGATCCTTGACCATGATCCTTCCTTTCCGCAAGACTGCCCAATAGGTGCCTGGAAGAAGATTGTTGAAATCAAGCGTGTGATATGAAACATCGGCGTCCTGAATTGAAAATGGTACCTGAAATAAGATATTTCCCTGTTCTGTCATCAGCATTAAATCTCCAAATCCTCCTTCTGGCATTCCAACTAATTGAATAGTAAATTTACCGTCGAGTACACTCGGAAGTACTTTTAGAAAACATTCTTTCATTTTTTCTTCTTTCATCGATAAGATGTCAGAATAGGTACACATTTCAAGAATAAGTTCGGGGCTTAAACCACTTTCCCTACTTGCAATTTCAATTGCTTTTTTTCCATCGCTTTGAAGGTTAAAATTTATAAATCCATCTTTGAGATGACCTCGCACATAATCAGTTACATCAAATTGAATAAAAGGAGCGTCAGTCACCGATTGTTGGTCCAGGATATTCCCATCGACCGGTTTGTTTTTCCAGTTGCTATGCGATTCGTTGACCCGATCGTTCATGCCTGAAAGTTCCAATCGGTAACCCCGGTTTTTTGTAGCGGTAAAGACCTTCAAAAAGGCCTTTTTCAAATAATTTGGATCCAAATGATGTATTTCGTACGAAAGCATTGCATGCATTCTTTTTCGGTCGGGCAGACCTCTCACTTTGACCGTTTTTTCGGCGCCAAATGAACTGGTATCATACTCACTCGCTATATAGGTGTCGGCCACTGGGCTTTCTACAAAAATCGATCGGAAACAACCACCTTCAGTTGTCGATGCAGCGGCAAATTCAATTGGTTGAGGGAGATCTTGGGCGACTAGATGCAGACCTTTAAACACCAACAAAGACAACAACCACGGGTTACATTTCATTACAGTTGATTTGATCAGGAAATCAATTTGCCGGGAGGATCATGTGAATCTTAACCCAGCTCTGTTTGAAAAATAGTCCAATATAGATGTGCTTCCTGGCGCAAAATACAAGTAACCATCGAACTAAGCAATTTTACAACGTTAAAATGCAAATAGTCAACTTTTTGAAAATCATGATTTTAGGTATACCTTGGCTATTGTGAAAGCCATTCAATATCTCTCATCAGAACAACCTGCTGTGTTTCATGAGGTCGCGGAACCCCTTGCTGCAGAGGGCAAGGTCATTCTCGAAATGCTCTATTCCGGGCTAAATCACCGAGATGTATGGATGACCAAGGGATTGTATCCAAATCTAAAAGGAGGTGTTACCTTGGGTTCTGATGGAGTAGGTACCTGGGAAGCAAAGAGATATCTCGTTAATCCTAATGTTAATTGGGGAGAAGACGCCTTATTACCTGGTGATCAATACCGGATACTTGGGATGCCCGACAACGGAACCTTTGCCGAAAAGATACTGATTGGAAGTGATCGCTTAGTGGAAATGCCAGGCCATCTTTCATTGCAAGAGGCAGGAGGTCTTTCCTTAGCTGGCTTAACCGCCTATCGGGCATTAATCAACCGTTGTCAGCTTGAAGCACACGAACGTCTATGTATCAGTGGCATAGGAGGTGGGGTAGCTCTTTTTGCATTACAGTTTGCACTGGCTCGTGGTGCTGAAGTCTGGGTGACCTCGAGTAGTCAGGACAAGATTGAAAAGGCTATTAGCCTCGGTGCATCAGGTGGATATCTCTATACGGAAGATAGCTGGCACAAGAGTCTGAATAAATTAAGTGGAGGCTTTGATGTCATTATTGACAGCGCCGGTGGTCTGGGTTTTTCTCAACTGGTTTCCATGGCAAAAAAGGGGGCCCGTATTGGAATTTACGGTGGTTCAAAAGGCCTAATTCAGGATCTCAGTCCCCAGACTATCTTTTGGAAACATCTGAGTATTTTGGGAAGTACCATGGGAAGTGACAAGGATTTTAGGGAAATGGTGGATTTTGTCGCAGAACATAAAATCCACCCAATCATTGGTTCCGTCTATAAAGTATCCGACTTTCAACAGGGGTTTCAAAGAATGGACTATGGTGCACAATTTGGAAAGATCGTTTTTGATCATCGAAAATGATTTTTATTCGGGGTGACTGATTGAGAAGAATGTTAGTATGTAGATAATAGATCAGCCATTAGCAGGATATATCCGGGCGGATGGTAGGATTTAGCACTAGTGAGCAATCACTCGTTTGTGACCCGCCAAATGATTTCACCACTTTCAATTGACCTCACGGCTGAATTTTCAGTGATACTCGAATTTTCAAGCTCTTGAATAGGACCTCTAAAGCCACAGGAAGCCTTGCAGCCTTGACTTTCGTTGTGGTATCGTTTTCCATAGGGTGGTAAACTTGGCTTAGATTTTGTAATCTCCTTACGTGAATCTTTTAAGTTGACATGGTCATAGTGTAATGATAGAGACGATCATTTGTTACTAAATTTTAGCCGGCTGCTATTAAATGAAAAACTACCGTATACATATTACCTTATTGATACTCATAATTTCCTTTCGAAGTTGGGGTCAGCATCCATATCTGAAGTTTAATAACATTGGTGTCTCTGAAGGTCTTTCACATAGTTATGTAAAGTGCATGTGGCAAGATGAATTGGGATTCATATGGTTTGGTACCTTAAATGGATTGAATCGCTACGATGGTTATTCATTCAAAGTATACAAATACAACCTTCATGACCCCGGCAGTCTCAGTAATAATCAGATTAATCATATCCATGAGTGTAAGAGCGGAGATTTACTGATAGCTACTGCTGGTGGAGGTGTCAACCTCTACAGCCGTCAGAAAGATCAATTTACCAACTATCGTAACAATCCTAACGACAAGTTGTCTATTTGTAGTGATTTTGTTACGTCCGTTCTTGAGGACCAAAGCGGCAACATTTGGATCGGATCAGAGGGAAAAGGTATTAATGTGTATGATGCTGCATTAGGTCAAATGAAGCATTATTCAAGTCGTAGCCATTCGACCCTATTAGACGACTTTATACAAGTGATGCTCGAGGATCATCGGGGGCAGATTTGGATTGGTACTTCCCATGGAGGTCTCCTTCATTTTGATCACGCCAGCCGATCGTTTATCAATCATAAACTAATATCAGAAGAGATTTTAGCTCAGGAGTCTAAAAATATTCGCGCTATTTTTGAAGATAGCCGGCAGCGATTATGGGTCGGGACAAATGGTGCTGGTATTTATTTCCGGAACAAGGACGAGGATTCATTTCACAATTTATCGGACGATCCGAATGTCAATGGTCGCCTGGAGAGTGAAGTGATTTATTCGATCGCAGAAGATAATAACGGGAATATCTGGATAGGTACGGAAAATGGAGGTCTGTCGGTGTATAGTTCGAGCAATGAAGTTGTCAGAACATACAAGCACGATGGTAAAGATGAAAATAGTTTGAGTACCAATTCGATTCATTCATTATTGAAGGATCAAAAAGGCAATATTTGGATTGGTTCATTTAACGAAGGAGTTGATCTTGTTAATATTGATGCGGAAAAATTCATCCACTACCGGCCAAAATCTGATCCTAATAGTCTCAATCACGATAAAGTATTGACGATTTACGAAGGGTCAGATAGTATGATTTGGATCGGCACTGATGGCGGTGGCTTAAATAGATATGATCCGGTTTCCGATGATTTCTCATTTATCACGCATCGGTCTGGTGATCCCTTAAGCTTGTGTGGAGATTATGTCCTTAGCATTTGCGAGATGAAAAACGGAGAGCTCTGGGTGGGCACCTGGGGGACCGGGATCAGCGTTTTTGATTCGAACCGGAAGATTGTAAGGCAGTATAAAAATAGTCCTGCAAATCCCGCAAGTCTGAGTAGCAATAATGTATGGGTTATCCATCAGGATGAGCAGGAAAAAATCTGGATCGGCACCCACAGTGGAGGACTCAACTTATACGATTCCTCAGCTGATGAATTTGTCCGGTATTCGTATGGTCAGGATAATAATTCGGGCACAAATAATAGTAAGATTCTTTCCATTACCGCAGATAGTAGAGGCTATTTGTGGCTCGGCACCGATGGAGGAGGTCTAAACCGTCTGAATCGGGAAACCGGAGTCTTTGAATACTTTATTAATGAAGAAGGAACAAATAGCATAAGTAATAATAGTGTTGGATTTGTGCATGAAGATCTACATGGTAATCTTTGGATCAGTACAAAAAATGGACTTGATTATTACCTGGTTGATCAGGACAAATTCACCAATTATTCGATAGAAGAGGGTTTGACTGGCAATATAGTTCAGGGAATTTTAGAAGATGAAGAAGGTCACCTATGGATCAGTACCAATGCCGGAATTTCTAAATTTGACCGGTTTACCAGTACCTTTCGCAACTATACCTCAGCAGATGGCATGCAACCGGGAGAGTTTAAGGAGCTAGCTTTTTGCCGGAGCAGGTCGGGCAGAATGTATTTTGGAGGGAATAGTGGCTTCAGTGCGTTTTGGCCTTCAAAAGTGACAGACCTCCCTTTCACTCCTCCTTTGATGATCACGGGCTTTCAAATTTTCAATAAGGAGATCGCTTTTTCAGAGGATCATCTCATGGAGACACCGACACTACGAAATATATCACTTACCGAAGAACTAACTCTTTCTTCTGAAAGCACCACCTTCTCCATTGATTTTGCATCACTAAATTATGTGACCAACGAGAAGAAAAAATATCAATATCGTTTACTGGGATTTGACGATGACTGGCGGGACATTGGTAACCGGCATTCTTCAACTTTTACTAATCTCGATCCGGGCAAGTATGTATTTCAGGTGAAAGGCATTGACAATGAAGGTACATGGAATGATGATCCAAGAGAATTCCGACTGACCATCAGACCTCCATATTGGGAAACCTGGTGGTTTAGATTGCTGATGGCACTCTTGGTCTTGAGTGGACTTGCCTTCATCTTTTACAGACGGACCAGGGTCGTTCTCCGGCGGCAGAAAGCCCTCGAGATCCAGGTTGCGATGCGTACCCAGGAACTAATGATCTCTACTGAAGAAGAGAAAAAAGCGAGGATGGAAGCCGAGAAAGCCAACACCGCCAAAAGTGTCTTTCTGGCGACTATGAGCCATGAGATAAGAACACCGATGAATGGTGTTATCGGAATGGCCAATCTACTGATGGAGACACCGCTGACCGCAGAACAACGAAATTATGCGGAAACCATTACAACTTCGGCCGATGCACTATTATGTGTGATCAATGATATTCTGGATTTTTCAAAGATCGAGTCAGGCAAGATGGAATTGACGAGGGACGATTTCAATCTTAGAACCTGTATAGAAGAGGTCCTGGATGTTTTTGCCGGACAGGTTTCTGATAAAGGCTTAGACCTTATCTATCGGATCCATGATGAAGTCCCTGCAAACATCATCGGCGATACGATGCGCTTGCGTCAGATTCTAATTAATCTGATCAATAATGCCATTAAGTTTACCAATAGGGGAGAGATCTTTGTAGGAGTGCGGCTGGCAAATAAGTTGTACGGCCAAAAGATCGAATTGCAATTCGAAGTCAGGGATACCGGCATCGGAATTCCAAAGGGAAAGGTAAATAAGTTATTCAGAGCCTTTTCTCAAGTAGATTCTTCGATCACTCGCAAATATGGCGGATCTGGCCTGGGTTTGATTATTAGCAAACGATTGGTCAATATGATGGGAGGAGAAATCGGTATCGAAAGCGAAGAGGGGGTAGGAAGTACATTCCACTTTACCATAGCTACCCAACCAGGTGTTGAATCGGTCTCGGCTGATAAAGCTTGCGAGATGACAAACCTGGAGGGTAAGAAGATTCTCATTGTCGATGACAATCGAACCAATTTAGAGATACTGGAAGCTCAGCTAAAAGGTTGGAAGTATGAAGTGGTCTCTACTTCTTCCGGAAATGCGGCTCTGGAACAGATGATTCATTCCTCTTTTGATTTAGTAATTACTGACATGCAAATGCCTGAAATGGATGGCATAAAATTGGCAAAAGTAATCCGGCAGCAAAATCGGGATTTGCCGATTATCGTGTTGAGTTCACTTAGTGATGCAAGTTACAAGGGGCACTCTAATTTATTCTCGGCCGTCCTCACCAAACCTGTGAAACATGATCAGCTATGTCAGGAGATCTACCGTCACCTGAAAAATCCGCTTCTTTCCGTAAAGGTGAAACAAGTCGAATTGCAAAAAATGTCTACCGATTTTGCTGACAAGTTTCCATCTAATATTGTAATTGCAGAAGATAACCGCATCAATCAAATGGTCATTCGCAAAACACTTGGTCGACTTGGATTTGACCCAGTTATCGTAGAGAATGGTCGGGAAGTGCTGGATGAGGTCCAACAAAATCCCTACGATATCATACTGATGGATATTCAGATGCCTGAAATGGATGGATTGGAAGCCACCCGGCAGATTCGAAAAATCATGGGTAAACACCCGGTCATCATTGCAATGACAGCAAACGCCATGCAGAGTGATAAGGAAGAGTGTCTGGCAGCAGGAATGGACGATTATATTAGTAAACCCATTAAGGTGGAGGATCTTAAGGAAAAGCTGGAAAAATGGTGCAGTGTCGCCAAAGTGCAGGTCTGAAAGAAGACTAATCTTCGAGTACCTGTATCATCAAATTTGACCAGAAAATGCCTTTCTGGTCTTCGGAAGACAAAAATCAGGTTTGAACCAATGCATAAACTTACCATTGCATATCCTGTTAATGGACTAACATAGAGATCACAATATATAGCCAGGAATAATATATAGGATTTGCCCTAAAATCAAAACCTCTCCTCTTTTCGTTCCCCAGTGTAAATCTCTAACTTTAGATCAGACCTCTCCACTAAACCGGCTGACCATGGATATTTTTACTATAGTTAGATCTTCTCTTACTTGCTTTTTTTATTGTTGGTTAACAATATATTTGCAATCGCAACCTTCATTACCGTCTGATACGGTGTTTTGTGAAACATTGCTGCCCACCGAAGAGCAGCTAGACACACTGATCAAGAGACATCAGGAATTTCAAGACCAATATGACCCGGGTGGGCCTGTGCCTCTTCTTGCCGGTCTACGGATCGTCCCGGTACAACTTCATATTGTAACCAGAAGTGATGGAACCGGTGGTATTCCCGAAGCAGATGTCCTGATGGCAATTAGTGATCTCAATCTGATCTACGCTGCCGCAGGGCTGGTTTTTGTGGTATGTGATGCTACCAATATCATTCAGAATACGGCACTCTATGAAATTGAAGGCCGTGATGAAGGGGATAACATGTCTGATTTTTACAATGTAGACAATGTCATCAACATCTTTTTTGTAGATAGTATTTTCAACGACGATATGGATCCCCTCTGTGGGTGGGCCTATTATTCATCCAGTATTTTTAATGATTATGTGCTGATGGCGAATGATTGCGTCTACGGAGGCAGTACTCTACCCCATGAGAGCGGTCACTACTGTGACCTCTTTCATACACACGAGTGCATAGGAGGAAAGGAATTTGTTGATGGGACCAATTGCATGGTTGCCGGAGATCTGATGTGTTCTACCCCAGCCGACCCAAATCTGAGTGGCAAAGTTGATGCTGCTTGCATGTATACAGGCATGGATCTCGATCCCAATATGCAAATGTATGATCCCTCCACCAGCAACTACATGTCCTATTCCAGACATGCCTGCCGTAATAACTTTACTGCAGAGCAGCTTGCCAAAATAGCTTTCACCGCTGCCAATGCCAGGGATTATGTTAACGTGCTGACCTGTCCTGGGCGCACTGAATACCTTGATGACAACTGTGAATTCGTACTGCCGGATTACCGGAATCTGATGACCCTCCAGACCGGATGCTTATTTGATGACACCATTCAGAATCCTGCTCCAGGCACCCTTATCACAATGGATGGTCAGACACAGGTGACCATTACTGTCATTGACGCTAACATGGATATGTCCAGTTGTACCTTTATCGTCTATCATCTGGACACTATGGCTCCTGTTATTTCAATGATTAGCGATGATACCATCGTGACCAACCTGGATTGTATGGGAATCCTGGGCGATTACCGGGATTCAGTCATGGTGATGGATAATTGTGATCCTAATCCAATTATTTTGCAAGACCCGCCGCCCGGTACCGATATCGGTGGTGTGGGGGCAAGTCAAATAGTTTGCATTAGTGCCGAAGATCAGCAAGGTAATTTCAGAGAAATATGTATTAACGTCACTGTTGCCGACGCTCAACCGGCGCCAGTGCTCAATTGCCACGATCTCAACTTAAGCTTGGATGCAGATGGCTTGATTTCTTTTCAAGTGCGGGAGTTGGTGCCCGGATCAAATTGCAGCAATTTTTTGGATTTGAAGGTTGAAACTCAAAGTGGAATTTTGGTCCATCAGGACTTTGATTTACTGATGAACAGTGTCATAGCGTTCGGCGCTTGTGATTACCGAAATCAACGCTTGAAAGCCACGGTAACCGACCAATCTGGGGCTTGTTGGGGGTACTTGACCTTTAAACAAAGCAATGGTCCGGAATTTACCCGGGGAAGAAGTTTTACTGTTTTCTGTAATGACTCTTTGGTTACAGGTGGACATATTTTGAATATAGCACCCATTGCCGCAATTCCTTGTTTTGGTCTTGCCAGCGTAAACTTTGTAGCTGACTGGATACAGGCCTATGACTGCGATTCAGATACGGCCAAAGTGATCTTGAGAGAATATGAAGCCTTTGATAAATTGGGTCGGAGGGGTACCGTCCTGGATACGATTGTGGTAGTCAAATTGCCTCAGATCGTCAATTTTACAACGGGGGCCAATTATCGGAATATCGGATGTAAAGATCGAGATACTCTCTATTGTGGGATCAATGAGCTGACGGATTCGCTTACTGGTTATACTCCGGTGGGACCATATTTACTGATCGAAGAATTTCCTCCACTGCCTTCCTTAGATCTCGACCTGGATGGGGTGAATTGCGACACAATATGGTTCTGTGCGTTTAAAGATGGAGAGTTGGTCAGTTTATTTGATGATGGCAACAAATGCGGCTTACAGGTACATAAAGAAATCAAGAAATTTGGCGATCCCTGCAACCTACAGTATAAAATTATCATAGAAATTAAACAAAACTGCAGCAAAGACCCGGTTATCCTCGATTGCTTTGTACCGGGCAATCATCAAAATATTGAAACAATAGCCGAAGGGTATTACCGTTGCGAGTTTTGGTTGATGGATCGTGATACGACACCACCCAAATTTGCTCCGAAGATTTTCAATGAATTTAACTGTATCACAATCGATACCAGTTTTTTCGGCGGAGACCTGGCTTTCTTAGATATTTTTCAACCGGTTGTATACACTAGTGATCATGATTGTGCTGCTTATAGCTATTTGCCGCCTCTCTGTGTATTCGATGATTGGAGTGGGATAAAACTAGCTAAGGCCACCGTTGAAGGGGGAGGCACTTACATCCTGGAGAATAACGGAGAGAAATGTTTTCTCTTGGATTTTGATGATGATCAAACGATTTCGCTGGAAGATTATGTGACATTATTTGGTGCAGATTTGGATCAGATACTCAACGATTCAATTATTGCTTTATTAGATAGTCTGGGTATACTTAATCAAGGAAATTGCTACCGGTCACAAGAAAGAATCAAGCTCCTTAAATCTGACAAACCGGTTCGGATATTTTATGAGGTCTACGACAGTTGTCATCTGATTGGTAGGGATACTGCATACATCCACGTGAAAGATGGTACTCCACCCGTGGCCATTGCAGATAAGGGAGTGACCGTCTCGCTTTCTGATAAAAAGATCTGGGTAGATGCTGGGACATTTGATGAAGGGAGTTGGGATAATTGCGGCTTAAATATGGTTCTGGCCAGACGAGCTGACTGGAAGGAAGCCTGCGTAGATTTTTGTTACAATAAATCAGGAGAAAATTGCAATCAGGACTCCCTGGAGTCTGCCCTTTGTTGGCTCTGGACCGACGGTCATGATACACTTTGGACTTTAGATCTCGAGGACGACAAGCACTGTGATGAGGTAGAAGCACATTATAAAAACAGTTGGATTGGCTTTGCGAGGATGACACACCTTGTGGTCGTCTTGTGTACAATGGTTGGCTCTATGACTTAATCAAATATGCAACCGTTACCTGCAAATCAAATGGCTATTTGGATGATCATAAATTTGATGAGCTTTTTTATAGGGCAGTAGGCAATCCTCAACAGGGCGATATGGTGAGAATTAAAAATAAAGACTTCATAAACCTCATTGATACCGCTTTGGGAGGATTTATCCGCGATAGCCTGCTGATGGGAAAAGATATCATTGAGCTGGATTCTACCGGTTTTTTGGGTCTCTCTTATGGAGTAGACGTATTTAAATGTCGGGAGTCTAGTTCCGAAGTATGCGTAGGGTTAGGTGGTGGCTTCGAAGAGCTTTTTCTCCAGATTTTTATAAAGCTTTATCTTGACAACTGTGTATCCCTCTTCGGACTGGGACCGGATATTGATTTGTTCATACCCGCTATATTTCCTGAACAAACCAAACGAGATCTTTTCTCTCAATGGAAGGAGATCGGTGGGGGATGGAGTGATGCCGTACCCTTCTCGTGCGAGGATGCCTGTGAACCCGTGACAGTAGAGATTCTGGTGATGGACTATTGGTGCAACTGGAGCAAGGCATGGACGAATGTCTGGGTTGAGGACAAGACACCAATCCAGGTCGTTAAAGATGTGGTCGAGCAGGAAGTGATTACCTGCAAAGTTTATAAAGAAAACAACTATAATTATCCGGGCGAGTTACATCCGGTGAGCATTGAATATATCGTAGATCAGGCTAAATCCGGCCAACAGGCAGGTTTTGACGCATTGGATGGCATCTTTGGCGGCTATTGCAAAGCCTGGGTAGATCCCTATGGCAATTATGTGGATGCAGTAGGCAATGAGATCGAATGTGACCTACCATTTTATGACAGCATCTGCTACTGTACCAGCGAATGGAAGCAAGTCAGGGTATACGATGATCATTTAGGCTATCAGTGGGTTGACAGTCTTGTGACCACCTGTTATTACGAGCCAGACACGCTCAATTTCCAAAAGGGTATTGTGGCGGTCAATTGTGCCCAAAATGTGTATTGTGAGCAGGAAGTTTGGTGTGATTTTGACCATTGTGGTCAGGGATACATCTTCCGCAAATTTAAGATCTGGTCCTCCTGCGCTGAAGCTACGGCGGACGATGCAAGTTACCGCCCGGATAGTTTACGCCATCCGGTTGACACGATCTACCGGCATCAGCGTATTTGGGTAGGTAATGAATGCGAACTCAACAAATACATGTTCGACGTACCTGGTGATACCGAGGTTTTCACCTGTCAGATAGAATACGGTCCTGACGGCAATGTGATTGGTGATGCCGGTCCCGAAAATACCGGTTATGCGACTTACCGATTTGACGATGATTGCCGGATTGTAGGAATCGCTCACGAAGACAAAGTCTTTAAAATCGTAGGTGGTGATGCTGCCTGCTACAAGATCTTACGAACCTGGTACTTTGCTGACTGGTGCAATTACGGAGGTGATGTTCCCTCGGGTAAATGGTGGCTCGATGCGGGCATTGTGGTGGACAAATGTGTTCAGAAAATTATCGTAACCGACACGGTGCCCCCGGTTTGTCTGATCACCGGACCAGTAGCCGATGGCGACACGGTAGTATTAGGAGCTTGTGAATATACCCTCAACGTACAGGTGGATGCGACGGATGCCTGCGGTTTGATTGCTTACTACTGGGAGTTGAAAGACATCACCGATGCAAATGGCCACTATACGGTAGAAAGCGGAAGCGAAGATCTTTCAGGCGATGCGGAAGAAAATTTTGGTATTTCGATCGAAGACCTCCTGCCGGGCACCTACAAATTGAAAGTTCAGGTGCAAGATGAATGCACCAACGAAGGGTATTGCGAGTATACGATTACGGTCAATTCCGGTAAGAAACCGACTCCTGTGTGTATCACGACCCTCACTGCTCGTCTGACTCCGTGGGATAGCGATAATGATGGAGAGGTCGATAGTGCTCATGCTGTAGTCTGGGCTTATGAGTTTGATCGCAGCAGTACCCCTGCCTGTGGTGATGACAGTTTGGAATATCGTATCGAGTTTATCACCGATATCGAAGATGATTTAAACGCCGCTGGCGACCTGGATTACCTGGAAGTCGGATGTTCAGATATCGGTACCCGGCTGGTCAGGGTGTGGATAGTCAGTCATCCAGGCAATACCCGAGACTATTGTGATGCCGTATTGGTTGTACAATCAGATTTAAGTGAATGTGAACTGAATGGTAATGATGTCAGTACTCCTATGAGTAATTATTTGCCCTCCAATCAAGTATCTGCAGAGGCGAACAGAGGTGGTCAATTTTTGGAAGAAAAAATTGGCATGAACCGTCAGGCCATGATCGAAGGATCTTTTGATTTTCCGGGAAATTTCGAGCTTTATCAAAATAAACCAAATCCTTTTAGGACATTGACTTCCATCGATTTTTATACTCAGAATGCGACTTCCGTATCACTCACCATTTTTGACATTCATGGCCGGATCTTAAAGAGAGTCGAAGGTGACTTTGATCAGGGATATCAATCTTTTGCGATTCGCGAACATGATTTAAATACTAATGCCAGTGTATTATATTATCAGGTGGAAACCGAACAATATAGTGCAACCAGAAAGATGATCATTATTCGATAAATAGCTGGATGAAAAGTAGTATGCGGAAATACTACCTGGCTGATTCGTTTATGTTTTAATTCAAGACTTAAAGCAAGGACCGATAGTTAGATGCAGATCGGCTAAAAGTAATTCAAATTATTAGTAGTGAGTGTACAGTTCTCCATTAATTCATTTACGATCTAAACACTGCGTAGTCCATTATTCTTTCCGTACCTCAAAGAATAAAGTATCTGTGCTAATTCCCGTAAAGATCCCCAGACCATTTTCTACATTGGTCGGTGGTGCTGTAATGCTGATTGATGAGTTCCCCGATTGTTCATAAATGGCAGCATATTCAGGATTCAAACGATAAACGACCACTCGGTGGCGGCCAAATTGTTGCAGATCTCTAAAAGCATTTATAGCATAGAAATCAATAATTTCAGGCTCAGAGCGGATAAAAGGTCTCCGTAGTGTGTCACCTTCTTCGATCAATTCCTGAAGAAACGAAAAAATATATTCTGCTGAATCTTCGACATTCTCAACCTGCACAAAATAGTAATCTCCAGTGTTGTTGTCCCAACTGATTTCGAGGCCTTCAGATTGATCAAAGGAGCCTGGATTGAAACCTCCAGTACTCGATATCTGCTGACGATAGATTAGGGTATCACTGATTTGCGCTGGATTTATTTTAGGTATGTATGTCACAGCATAGACCTCAGCGTTATTCCATAAGAATGAAATTTCATAGTTCAGATCTGAATTGACAACCACATTTTTTGACTGATAATAGCCATTACCTATAAAATCCAAAATATAAGAATCCTTACCTTCTGAAATGTTAACTACGAGGCTGTCAAGAGTTCGAAATATTCCATCTCCGGCGTATGAATTTGATTGAGTTATTCTTATTGAATCCAGGTTTTTTCCGGCATAGAGATAACCGGTAATCACGGCTGTCTTGCTATCGAATAATAATTGCTGATCCTCGGTACATCCCTGCATTAGTGCGACAGGAATAAGGCAGGCCACAATTCTTCCAAAAATTAAATTGTTAAATTTTTTCATTGCATTTATTTTAGATCCCAGGTGATAAAGAGAGAAGGTGTAAAGTCGATCAGGGATACGTTAGTCTCATAGAGTTCACCCTCCACTACTTCATATTCCTTATACCAAATGTTACGACGATTATATAGATTGATCAATGAGAGACCCATGGATGCTCTCGAGGAACCTAGAAAGAAATGGTAGGTGGCTGACAGATCAAAACGGTGGTAATCGGGAAGCCGAAGACCATTTTTACTGCTCACTTCAAATAAGCTTTCCGTGTTGCCATCTATTAGTTTTAACTCATAATATCCGGTTGGTGCCGTATAAGATCTGCCTGTAGCGTATATAAAGGTCGAAGCGAAATTCCATCGCCCAAATTTATAGCTTCCAATTATTTTTAATTCATGAGTTTGATCCTGATTGGCATGAAATGGCTCAGTCCCAAATGCTTCAAAATCATACAGGACCCTGCCAAGAGTATAACCAATCCAACCATTAAAGTTGCCGGCTTTTTTTTGAACAAGGAGTTCGATACCCTGCGCAATACCACTTCCAGTATAAAAGTATTCTTCATAGTTCAAGGTCTGCCCGGGTCCCCGGCCTGCCGGAGCTATCCGGGTAGAATATTCCGAGAGTCCGTTGAGATCTTTATGATAAGCTTCGACATCAAAAAGCCAGGATCTATTTTCATAGGAAAGACCAGTTATAAAATGTTTTGCTGAGGCAATGGGTATGTTTTTGTCATCTGCTAAAGCCCAAAAATCACGACTGCCTTGTTGAATGTCTTCGCGCACGATTCGACTGGCAAACTGAAAGTATTTACCATATGCCAGTTTGCCTTTCAAAGACTTGCTGATCAAATAAGTCATTGAAGCGCGTGGTTCGAAATAGAGTTTACTAGTGAGTGAATAGTATGAATTGCGAAGGCCACCTTTTAGAATCAACCGATCTGCCAACGATATCCGGTCTTGTAAATAAAAGGAACTGGTATGACCCTGATTATCCCGATGGATAACGCTGGTGGTGTCATTTTGACTTAAATTATAAAAAATATCATTGTACGTACTTTGAAAACCAAAATCCAGTTGTTGATCTTTAGATAGCTTATATTCATTATCAATCTTAATGGTAAAATCTCTTAGATCATTGTTTTCGTAACTGCCTGTATTTCGGGTAGATAATGAGTCTTCGCGGATGACCGTTGTTTGGTTTCTTCGATCTCGTTCACTGAAATAGTTTGAATAAGAAGTTGTGATTTTTGAATAGAGCACATCATTCCATCGTCTTGACCATTTCAAACTACTACCAATATTTCCCCAATTACTAAGATCAACATTGTCACTATTAAAGGAAAAATTAGTTGCACCTCCTCCAAAGCCACCCCTAAATGAAGTATTATCCAAATTCCTGGAATTGTCCAGATTATCCTGCCCATTGTAGAAACTCAATGATATGACATCTCTTGTACTTGGCCGATAGGTCAATTTGGTATTTAAATCGTAGAAATAGGAGTTGGGCTTAACTTCCTGCTGTCCAAATCCCGAGAAACGGCCACCTCCACCTGGAGGTCTTTGATTTGTTGCTTGATTATTTTCGCTAATACCAGTAAAAGCATCAAAAAGATTGGAATAGAACTTACTTTGAAAAGACCTTCTTGCCGCAATCAGAACGGAGCCTTTTCCATCTGCAAATGGAGATTCAACATAGGCGTTGTAACTTAGTAAACTTAGACCGGCTCCCGCATTAAACTCCTTCGTATTGCCATCCTTGCCAGTCATTTCGACCACACTTGAAATTCTCCCTCCAAAGGGTGCTTCAAATCCACCTTTATGTAGTTGGATATCTTTGATGGCACTTGAGTTGAAGGCACTGAAGAAACCAAATAGATGGTCAACATGATACACCGTAAAACCATCCAATATGATCAGGTTTTGATCTGGAGTACCACCCCGCACATAGAGCCCAGATGAACTTTCATTGGTGCCACTCACCCCCGGCAACAGTTGCAAGGATCGGAAAATGTCCTTCTCTCCAAATGCGGGAAGTGCTGAAATAGCGTCAGGAGTTAGTCCTATATTACTTACTCCCTGGGAAGCTCTTATTAGCTGCTCTTTCTGAGTTGCTTGAACTACGATTGTTTGAAGTTCAATACCAGAATCCTGGATGTGGATTTCCAGGTTTGACAGGTCAAGTTCTGGATTGAGTCTAAAGTAAGCCTGTTGATAACCCGTAATTGATCGTCAATATTGCAGTGTCTGTAGGTACATTAAATAGGGTAAAATAACCTTCGGTATTGGTTTCAGTACCGTTGGTGGTTCCTAAAATGGAGACATTTGCAAATGGAAGGCTTTCTCCGGTAGCCCCATCCTTTACTACCCCAGAAGTAGTTACGTTTTGTCTACTTGGTTGTACTTCCGATTGAACGATAGGCACTTGGTCTGTTTTTCGGCTGATTTTAAAAGTACGATGACCAACTTCATTATATTGTAGACCGGTTTCCTGTAACAATTGAGTCATAACCTCTGAAAACGGAGCACGTCTAAAAGTCAGCGTAATCTTATGTTGTCGAAGTTCATCTGAATTAAATTGAAAGTTAAGTCGGTAATTAATTTCGAGATCCAGCAAAACCAGATGTAGAGGTCTGTCTACATAGTCACCCTTGATCCTCAACTCCTCTAAAGTTTGAGACAGCAACGTCGTAGTGAGACCAAAAAGAACTAACAGGAGGAGTACAATTCCTTTCATAATGAACAGTTTTTAACTGGAGAGATCATGAGAAAAAATCTCATATACTCCAAACGGCAAACATAATAGCTATGTACCCACTATGAAGGTTAAAAGAAGTTAATTAAGGTTAAGATTCCTTCCCTTACGGCTTTTCACTTAGTTATTCAACCTGGTCCGGAGAGAGATTCGGAAGCTAATGGTAGGAGATGAGCAAGTTGTCGACCCTGGTTTTAGGATCTGTAGTTCTTGTCAAACCTGTCCATCCCTGGGCTTTATACCAAAGTTCGCTCGATTTTGTTAAACGGCTAAAACTAGTTGATCTTAATCCAATTGAATGGAAGTGGCCACCAAGTAATGCGCTGGGCCGTATTGTCCAGCTAATGACTTGGTTACTTTTTAGATATTAGGGGTCCATGAAGGAGATCATTAATCATTGAGGTTGAGTTGGCCCCATGAACAGCAATGGAGTACTTTTTTTAATTAGTTACTCTATTCCTGCTGCTGCTTTTTTCATACTCTCCAATCCTGTTTTAGCCACGAGGAGGGCATCTTGCTCCCAGTACGAAGGATTAAATCATTCTAATGAAAGCACAGTGGTCTTACCGGACCGGTGTAGATCTTTAAGGACTTCCTTGATTGGAGCGATTCCTTCTCCCGGGTATATCCGGTTGCTATCATTAATCGTTTCCCTGGGAGGGTCTGCCTTATAATCGTTCATGTGAAATATTTCGATCACAGAACCTTTGATCAGTTTCAAGGCATCAAAATCTGAACCTCCTTTATATAGATGGTAGATGTCAGGGAGGATCTGAGCTTTGGGATGACCACATTCGGCCGCAACATACAGCACCTGACTGATTTTATGCAGATTTTTAGAAAACCCCCAGACTTCCAATTGAGGCATAACCCCTTGTTTTACTCCGAGATCAACGATTTTCGCGTATCGCTCGGCAGCGGCATCCAGATTTAATCCCGCTTCATTAGTAGCACCGGCAGGAGGTGCAGCGATCCGTTTACAGCCAAGTTGGGCAAGCTGATCCATCTCTTTTTTCAACTGTTCAATAGCCTGGCTACGCACCGTTGCATCATCGACAATCCATTGGGCAAATCCGATCGCATCTTCTACTTTAAGTCCCCAATCTTCAATTTTCTTTTTCAAATCGGATAGTGATCCACCCTCATCGATATATGCTTGCAAGGCATTGATCCAGATTTCCACTCCGTCATACCCAGCTAGGGAAGCAGTCTCCAAATCTTTGAGCAAACCCTGTTTCTGACCTCTGATGGTACTGGTATTTAAGCAAAAACTAAAGGGTTTATCTTTTTTCTTTTTATCATCAAGTCCTGTCTTCCAAGCTGGAACTAAATAAGCAGCAGATGACGAAAGGGTGATATTTTTGATAATTTCTCTTCGATTCATGATTATATCGGTGCTGTTTTACGGTGTAAAATAAGGAAAGAATCGAAATCCTGAGGTTTTCTCGAAACATCACAACGGAAGAAAAAGGCATTGGCACAAATTGCTAAAAAGGTCGCTGCTCCATCTCAGGATAATAAGTACCACAAAAATTCAAATACTTTGACCACGAGATATACCACCAGGGTAAAAAGTAGAATTAATAGGATCAATACAGTAATCACAACCGGCCAGGCACTGCCCTGATGTTTTCCTTCTTCAAAATGTGCCTGGAAGAGGTCCAAATTGCGTTTGTTGGCTTTAAAAAATAGATCGAAAATATCACCAAGAAAGGGTATTGATCCCACAATGGCATCGAGAATAATATTGAGAATCATTTTACTGAGGGCTTTTCCACTGGCCCCTTTTTTGACCATGATCAGCAGCAATCCACCTGACAAACCAAAACTGAGTACATCTCCAACTACCGGGAACAGACCAATTAAAAAGTCTAATCCAAAGTTTATTCCCGTGCCAGGAATCTTGAATTTGGTATCGAGCCAGTCTGAATATTTAATTATGTTGCGGTGATCTGTTTTCGGATTTTGATCTGCAATATTGCCCTCGTCCATCTTTCAGATGCTTTCTAGTAGTACGATCGTAAATTCGGTGTTTAACTCAAGCATATTATTTATAACGGTGGCCACTTTACCCGAGTAATGATCTCGGACTTGGGCCCCATCATTAAAAACTCCTTTGACATTGATTTTTTTGCCACCAGAAGGATGATCCAATCCTATAATTACCGGATCATTTTTTTCACCATTTAATTCTCTTTTAAAGGTATAGGGGTTTTCCGCTAGCAAAGAATGTACTCCGGCTCCTACGGCAGGATGTTTGGCTCGAAATTGACCCAGCTTTTGCCAATGTCTTAACAGAGCCTGCTTCTCAGAATCTACAGAGAGTTCTTCCCAGTTCATGAATGACCGTAAATTGGCATCACCATTTGCACCTTCGATATGAAGGGGTCTTGCCGTTTCGTCACCATAATAAACCTGAACGGCGCCAGGTGAGAGCAATAGTTTATTTGCAGATTCGTAGGTCATCGATCTCTCTTTATCAAAGGGAGCGCCATCATCATGCGAAGCCAGGTAGTTGATAACGGACAGCTCTCTAAACCCAGCTGTATTTAAAAGATTCGAATATTTATTGAATATGGAGTCATAACTGGTTTTGGCGTCGTATTTAAATTCGAAGTTGATCAGACTTTCAAATCCATGCGCAAAAAAATCGACCGTGGTATCACCATAGTTATAATCTCTCCCGGCACTAATGCCATAATTATAGACTTCTCCGACCATATAGAAGGGATCATCGTGAATGACTGATTCAGGGTGTTCTTTTCTCCAGACATCTAAAGCCTTGTCACATTCTTTTTTCAGTACTGACCAAACATATGCTTCAGTGTGTTTAGCAGTATCCACTCTAAATCCGTCGATTCCCATTTTACGTACCCAATCAACCAACCATTTTACAATATAATAGAAAGGATAACGCGGATAATTATTATCCTTAAAATAGGTGTTTAATTCACCAATTTCCCGGTTTAATTTTCCTTCCTGTTTCCATTTTTCTATCAGAAATTCAGGTACTTCAACTTCAATGGTTGATTCTGTTTTAATGTCCGGAAGATTGTCTACCAGGGTACATTCGACGGTACTCTTAAGATCCTGGTAGGTACATGTAGGATCCACCCTCACCCATTCGTCTGGCCATTGTCTATCAATAGAGGTTACCGGACCGGTGTGATTAATAACTGCATCCAACAAGACCCGAATGCCATGTGTATGAGCCTTGCCAATCATTTCACTTAACTCATCCTCGGTGCCAAAATTCGGATCCAGGGCCGTCCAATCACTTGTCCAATATCCGTGATAAGCATATGTCTTGCCCGTTCCCTCATCGGTATGACCTTTTATTTGTTGGAATACGGGAGTAAACCAGATGACGTTGACTCCCAAAGAATCAAAATAGCCATCGTCAATTTTCTGCGTTATGCCGGCGATATCTCCTCCTTCAAAACTCCGTAGAACGGCTCCATCCTGTTTGCGATCAAATTGCAGGTCATTATTTTTGTTGCCATTGTTAAAACGGTCCGTCAATAAAAAATAAACCATAGCATTTTTCCAAAAATTGCTAACTGGTTTGTTTTCATAGGTCACGTCCTTTATTTCATCAATATGGTCTCTTTTATCTGCGGGACAACCCGCCAAAATTACCATAAGGAAAGGCAGAAATATTTTTATTGATTTCATTTTTTATGGCATTACTATTTACCCCTCAATACTCGTCACGCGTCACTCATCTTACCCCTAATTTCTCATACATCCAGTCTTTGGCAGCTTGCGATTGCTCCGGATACTGCCAGTGAGCGGCATCATGGAAAAGTTCGATCTCCTTGCTGGCATTCACCACATTAATGGCAGAATAAATGGTCGTAGGTGGACAGACATTGTCGTTAAATCCAAAGGAATAATATCCTGGCACTTTTACTTGTCTGGCAAAATTGACGACATCATAATATTTTGATGTTTCAACCTTTGCAGTGGTGTTGGTAAAATCATCTCTGAACATATGAGGCCAACCACCTGCCCGTCCATGTAAATATCCGGTTAAATCACTTAATGCTGGATAAAAACTTATTAAATAATCAATACGTGGGTCAAGTCCGGTCGTAGTGATAGAGAGGGCGCCTCCTGACTGCCGCCCATTACCCCGATATTTTCTCCATCAAATTCTGGCAAGGAATAAAGAAAGTCAACCGCTCGTACACAGCCTAAGTATACTCGACGATAGTAGTATTTATCCCGGTTGTCCAAATTGCTGACCCAATATCCATCTAATAAGCCAGACCTCAAATCATCATAAAGGTCAGAATCATATAAGTTGACTGGTATGCCATGTATACCGATAGTCAGTGTAATCACAGCACGATCACTGACATCACCTTGATAAGAGCGTACTCCCGCCCCTGGTACATGCAAGATTGCAGGATATTTTCCAGAAGTTTTTGGCATCGTCAATATTCCGTAAATGAATCCTTGTATATTTCTGACTTTCACGTGATATACATTGGTTAAGGAAGTGCATTTTTCAGGCATGAATGTCATTTCGGCATCGACGGGTACTTGAGCAAGAGCGTCGAGATTATTTTTCCAAAATTGTTGAAAATCGTCGGGCAGCTCAGCAGTAGGCTTAATCTTCTCTGGATCAATTGCTGCTGTACCACTATTCATGTAGGTCTCGCCATTTTCTTCTATACTAACCTGGCAGGTTAAAAATCCGGGTTCACGCATTGAGCCGGCACTCACCGTGATTTTTCCTTCTTTCAAGATGAGTTTTTCTTTTTTAGATGCATCCATTTTTTCCGGTCCTATCCGATATTCGATCGATGCATTATCCAGTAGGTGACCAAACTTGTATATGGCAATTTCGAATATGATTTCTTCTCCGGTTCGATAGACCATATTTGCTCTGGATGGGCTGACCATGATTCGGATAAGGTCACCCCGTTGCGACTGGGCAAGTAGCTCGTGGTCTGGTGTCAGCGTCAGGAGCACTATCATTAAAAAGTATTTCATGAATTCTGATTTGAGGACAATATAAGAACTATCTCGATGGTCTCGCAAGTTTCGACTTTTTTTACCAGGGCGCGATTGTTTAGGTAATTTTGTGCCCCTCTGCCCGCTTGATTAAAACTCCTGTGCTGCAACCCTGGTGGCTTTTCGTATTTTTCGAGAAATGAAATGTTATGCAGGTTCTTACGAAAGGCATCGAATTGGAAACAGACGGTTTTACAGAGATTATTGATATCACCCCTCACGTGATTCGCATTCTTCAGGAGAGTAAATTTAAAGAAGGGCAGGTAACAGTTTTCGGAATCGGTTCTACAACTGGCATCACTACCTGGAGTTTGAACCTGGTCTGGTAAATCATGATGTCCGTGAAATGCTGGAGGAAATCGCACCTTACCAGAAAAGTTATGTACACAATAGGACCTGGGGTGATGACAATGGAGCTGCGCATCTCAGATCTTGTATTATAGGTACGAGTTATTGCTGTCCTTTTGTTGAAGGAAGACTTTTGCTTGGTACGTGGCAACAGATCGTATTTATTGATTTTGACACCCGCTCTCGCCAAAGACAAATTGCGGTTCAACTGATTGGTAACTAGAAGTCTATGATTCAGATTTAGAAAAATTAACTTTTTCTTTCCAATACGATCGAACATTTGATCGTATTTAAAGAGTATCCATTAGTGTTGCTGTAAACTTATGATAGAATGGTATATCGAGGTAGGACGCTGATTAGTCTTTTGGTTTTTTTGCTGGTCTCATGTGGAGACTCCGGAATTAATATTTTTTCCGTCGAAGATGATGTCAAACTCGGAATGCAATTACGTGATGAGATTCTTGCGGATCCTGAGGAATATCCCGTTTTAGATCGAAATAGATACGGAGCCGCCTATCAGTATGTTGAATCTCTTGTTGCTGATATTTTAGCGTCAGGTCAGGTGAAACATCAGGATGAATTTGCCTGGGAATTGTATTTGATTGACGATGAAAAAACACTCAATGCTTTTGCCGCTCCCGGGGGTTATATTTTTGTGTACACGGGATTAATTAAATTTCTCGAAACAAAAGATGATTTTGCTGGCGTGATGGGGCACGAGATGGCTCATGCTGACCGTAGACATTCGACAAATCAGTTGACCAAGCAATATGGAATTGGGTTATTGCTTACGATCATTTCGGGCGGTGACCCCAATACCTTGTCTCAAATTCTGGCTTCACTGGTAGGTCTGCAATTCAGCCGGGATCATGAATCGGAAGCCGATACTTATTCGGTAATTTATCTTTGCGACACTCCATATGCTGCAAATGCAGCTGCCAGTTTTTTTGAAAAGCTGATTAATGAGGGTGCGGCAACTCCACCGGCTTTTCTGAGTACCCACCCTAATCCTGATGATCGGGTAGCGGACATCAATGCACAGGCAACCGAAAAAGGTTGTGATCTTACATTTGATTCAAGCATCAAAGAATGGCAGGATTTTCAGAAATCATTACCCTAAATACTCCAAGGGGGTCATGACCCCTCGGATTCGAGTAGGACAAACGATACACAGGTCATCGGCAATTTTTGAATCTGAGTTTTGTCATCCCGTTATTCTCCAAATGATTCGTCATATTTACATGATTAGGGGACCAAAGGTATCATTGTCTCCTTTGCATGTATGCGTTGAACCCACGTGAGAAATAAGAGGCCGATGAAAAACCACAACGCCAGAGCAATAATGGAGTTTCGCATGCTTCCGGTTAAGTTATCCAGATAGCCCCACATGATCAGACCACTCATCATAGCAAGTTTTTCACATACATCATAGAAACTAAAATAACCTGCATTGTTTTCTGTTTTGGGGATAAATTTGGAATAGGTGGAACGTGACAGAGATTGTACTCCACCCATAACCATTCCGATGAAGAAACCGGCAATATAGAAATGGAGAGGTGTTGTGATAAAATAGCTAAATAAGCAGATTAATACCCAAATGCTGACCGCTATAATCAGTGCGATTACATTATTGAGTTTATTGGATATCCAGGCAAAAAGAAATGCTCCGCCGATGCCTACATATTCTAGCAACAGAATAGTGATAATGAGTTGCATCATGGAGAGATGAATTTCCTTTTCCCCAAATGAAGCGGCCATAAACATGACCGTCTGAACACCCATGTTATAGAAAAAGAAACTCAGTAGAAAAATCCTGAGTTTTTTTTCTGATTTTAATCTTTTGTAGATTTTAATCAGTTGACTATAGCCGCTCAAAAGATAATTCGGTGTGGCAGCCCGACCCTGGTAGATGCCGACCGGCAATTTTTTGAAGGCAATTTGTGCAAAACCGATCCACCAGATCCCGGTGAGAAGAAAGGAGATTCTGGGTAAGATTGTGTCGTCAGTGATTCCTAATGCTTTCTGATTCAGTATAGCTACTAAATTCAGAATTAACAGGGTAGTAGCTCCCAGATAGCCAAATGCATAACCTTTAGCACTAACTTTGTCTTGTAGGTTCTCGCTCGCTATGGCCGGTAAAAACGAGTTATAAAATACGATGCTGCCTGAATATCCGATCGTGGCCAACATCATAAACAAAAGGGCATAGATGACCAAATCACCACTTGAAAAAAAGAATAATAGCATGCAGCCTAGTCCACCTAAGTAACAAAAAAACTGCATGAATCTTTTTTGATTACTGGAATAATCGGATATGGAAGACAGAATAGGAGAAACTAAAGCAACGAGACCGAAAGCAATACCTAGATTAATAGAGTAGGCTGCCGTGTTTTCAATATGAATTCCCAAAATTTCGATGCGACCATCGCCATTAGTCCTTGTGATTGAATTGTAGTATGCTGGAAAAATGGCAGAGGTGATCACCAGGGCATAGGCTGAATTGGCCCAATCGTACATTGCCCAGGCATTGATGGTTTTTTTGTCATTTTTAATGATCGTGTGTATTGCTTCTTGTTGCATGTATCTTGTCTTAGACTTTTAGAAAGCTTCACCAAGGTAGAAGTAGAAACCATGTTGTCTTCTTCCCGGTCCATCTGATCCCTTTTGCAAGCCAATAGCGTAATCTATTCTCAGATTTACCCTCGATTCGGGATTAAATAAGATTCGCACTCCACCTCCTTCAGCCAGATTAAAGCGACTAATCTGAAAATCAGGAAGGGTGTGAAAAACCTGTGCACCACTCAAGAATCCAACTACTCCTAGTCTTTTCCAGACTTGCCAAAGCTTGCTATCGGTGTCCTCTTTCCAGAAAGGCCATCGGTATTCCATTTCAAATCCCGTCATATGATAGTCCTGATAGGTCCCCTAAAGTATCCCCTGATGAGTTTATGACCTCCCACCCTTGAAAGTGCTGGCATAGGAACCATCTCACTAGTCAGTTGGGCTGAACCAAAGATCCTTAGTCCAAGGGTTTGATTATTAATTGTATTTTTGAAAAATCTGAGATCGGCAGACAAAGAGGTGAAACTGTAATCACTGCCCAGATACTTGTGGTAGGTCAACATATTTAATTGAATCATAGCACCTTGCAGAGGATTTAGGATTGGTGACCTGGTGTCAAATAATGCCTGAAGGCCAAGGCCCGATCGAATACCATCAATTGGCAGGTTGATAATCTCAAGAGAATCAGCATTGAGATAATAGTAGTTGCCCGCTGTGACCCGCATCCGGTACAGATATTCCATGTCATACTGAACACCGAGGTACAAATTGGGCTTGATTTTTCGAAGCACTACAGGAGAAAATTTGATCCTGTCCGAATTAAAATTCAGATAGTTCAGGGTGTCTGCTTTACCCTCTGCCCGCACTTCCACCAATAAGGCAGCAGCCTGATTTCCTGGACCATAATTGCGATCTGGATATCGGTTGAAGAAAGCCTCACCTCTTGAACGCCAAAGATTTTGGCCGAAAAAAAACTCCCATTTGGCCTCCGCAATAATCGGCTTGTTGAGAGTATACACGCCGATAAACTCCAGGTTGGAAATGGGTGTGTTGAGCTGATTTTTATCGAAATCGAAGTAGCGTATTCCAATAGCACCCAGAGTCAATTTCGTCTCTGGTGAGTAGCTAATTGCTGGGAAAACGTCGAGTCTTTTAAAATCTTCTTTGGTATTGGCTTCAGCTTTTTGACCTTCCTGACCAACTATAGAATTATACCAGAATAAAAGCCCCAGAAGGACGAAAATTCGCACCGAAATTTGCTTATACATATCAGTCGGTTATGGATTTACTAAAATCATTTTAATCACCCGGTTGATCCTTTTGGTGGTGTTATATTGGATAATCTCCGCGTGGTTTCTACTATTCCATGATGTGGTATATTGCCCCGGACTTTGATCACCTTCATATGAAATCAGGCGTGATTTTCCAAAACCATCAAAAATTTCCAGTCGAACGTGTTCGTTATGTTCGAGTGTGTAGGTTATATAAATCGTCTGCGTAAATGGATTGGGAAAGACCTGAAGATTGAAAAGATCTTCATTAATAGCTTTCGTTGCGGTGGTCAATTGGTAAGGATCGCTGAATTCTGAGGTATTTCCCAGAGAGTCGATGGCAGTTGTTGTCACCTGTTATTGGGTTAAGACCGGGTTTTCTATCCATACTTCGAAAAAGCCGTTTTCATGAATTGGATATGATCCATAAAAGATCAAACCCTGGTCTAGTGTGTCAAAAAAAATCTCAATGATTTGACCTTCGGTTGCAATTCCGCTTAATATTGAATTTTCAAATTTTGAAATAGAAGGCGGAGTTAATTCATCATTTCCGCCATTAGTGCAACTAATTCCCTGATCTTTATTTAGTGCAATTCGATTTGCTGATATGCGATTGTAAATAGCATTGCCACCATAAATATAATTGCCTGCTTTTCCATTGAAACCAATAGTGTTTTCTAGTATTAAATTGTTTTTTGAGGTTGTCATGTAAATTCGTGCTCGCTGCTACTCGAGTCACAACTAAAGTTATGAATAGTTCCGATCTGATTCTGAATAATCTCACTATGGTTGCCGCCGGTTATTTGAATGGCTTTGCGATTGCCACCAATGATGTTGCCAACGATCGCTTGTAATCGCTAGATTCTTGAATGGCAATGCCTGCCAAGTCGTTACCGGCTAAGCCCAGCTTGTCTTTACCCACGCCATCAGATTGCCATGAATGATATTATGGTGTGGGGTGTCTTGAATAAATGTCCCAACATTTTCATTGCCACCGATGATATTTGGATGGCCGGGTAAACCATCAATCATATTTTCATAACCACCTCCGAATATGTGCACACCAACATAGTTGCTTTCCCGGTCTTTACCCCCGGGTCCAACCCCGACATAACACCCGCTGATTAAAACATGATGAGTACCATGGAGGCTGATGCCATTACTTGAAAAATTGACTATAATTAAATCATGGAGCTCAACCTGGCTGGCAAATACGAAAAGCCCGATTGTAAATTCTTCGGAGTTCTTGCCATCAATTTGAATTTTGGGCTCATGGATGTTTTCATCTATCCCCATAAATATTTGTTGAGAGCGTCCAAAATAAATTCATGTTTCTAAAAAAAGCCCTCACGATCAATGATTTAGACCTGTAGAATAGCATATTTGGAATTGGATCCTATAAAAACTAAAATATCGGATTCTGAGTCGGTTCAAGGTCTTCTAACGATTGAAAATTAGGCGCTTAAGCCTAATTAAGAATATATCTCAAAAGTCTGTGACTCATTAATCTCGGACCTAAGGTTAATCGTTAAGTTTTTGACTCCTTTTATCCCTAGCAGATAGTACTCGGTCATGGTCCTTTCCGTTGTGGTGCTGTGTCCTGGAACGATCCGACAAAGTCGGTCAAGGTGCAGTGCACCTTGAAGTGAACAGGACCGCGTACAGCGGATGGGATAGCAAATGCGTCGCGGCTTAATCAATGGAGCTATAAAACAGGGAAGTAAAGCATCCAAAATCATGATTCAACCGAGCAGAGACGAAAAAATAACAAAACTGCCGTCCATATTCTTGAGCGATCTGATGCGAAGCAACAGTCAAGGTACAGTGTACCTTGAAGTGAAAAGAACCGCGACAGCGGATGGGCAGCAAGCAGCATTTTATGAGCTGAAGCCTTGAGCGAGAGCAAGCACTTTAGGAAAGGTGCCCTTTTTTGGTTCCCCTCGACAGGCTCGGGGTAAACTAATCTAAATCCTGAGCGAAGGTCGAAGGATTGGGCACGTAAAAAATGAACAAATAGCTTGTCAGCTTAATACCTATTTCAAAATCAAACGTTTTGTACACATGTGACTACCGAGATTAGCATCATATCCGGGTCATAGCAGGGAATCAGTAGATCTATTGACGAGTATGCGGCTTGTTTGGTTGTCAATGAGATATCCAGAGTTTTTATTTATTGATCCTTATTTTATTATACCTGCGCTCTGGGCTTTTTTGTAAACCGGAGTGTAGTGACATCAATTTTTGTATATTAAGTGTTCAAAAAAAGTCAGATTATGGATCGACGATCATCGCTGAAAAAATTCATGATTTTGTCAGGTGGGTTGGTTTCTCTACCGGCTTGGGCCAATGGGTGGAAACTTCAGGATGTCTCATCTGGTGGTAGTCATTTCCTAGAAGGACAAGAGGATCTTCTGGCCAGTCTGGTTGATACAATTTTGCCGCCAGGCGAAGATGGGGTAGGAGGCATTAAAGTAGGTGTGGATCAATTCTTAATAAAACTCTTTGACCGCTGTTATGAGGTTGAGGTACAGGAGAATATCCAAACACGTATGAAGAGTCTGCACGAGAAGGCAGAAATGATGTTTGGCAGGAGTTTTAAAGATTGTGATCAGCTCCAGAGACAAGAGCTTCTTACTGCTTGTGCTAATTCTGAAAATGAATCTGAAAAAAACTTTTTTGAGTTAATTAAGTCTGAGTCAATACGAGGATTTCGCACCTCAAGAGAAGTAATGATTAAATACTATAAATACCGGGTGGCACCTGGTTTCTATCATGGTTGTGTCGATGTAGAAATGGGGTAGAGACGGAAGACCGAAGACCGGAGCAAGGTGTCGCGCCTGAGGATAAGCCGATATGCCGGGCAAGGGGTGACACCTTTTAAGCCGGAAGACAGCGAAGTCCTGACATCGACGAAGGAGATCGTCAGGAGAAGATTAAACCGCATAGTAGATCATACCAATGCAGCACAAAAAAATCAATATGGCAAATCTGGCAATGGATTCCAGGAAGAAGAGAACCTTTGATGCAATCGTCATCGGCTCAGGAGCGAGTGGTGGCTGGGCAGCCAAGGAACTTTGCGATCACGGGATCAAAACTTTAGTGCTCGAACGCGGACGCAATGTGGAGCATATCAAAGACTATCCAACCGCCAGTAAGCCACCATGGGAGTTCGAATTTCGCGGCACGGTACCGATAGATAAAAGGGCGGGAATTGGATCGTCGCGTTTTTTGAATGAGTCAACCCTGCATTGGAGGCTACCTGAAGATGAGCAACCCTTTATTGAGGAAAAACCTTTTCGCTGGTTCCGGGGATATCACATGGGAGGCAAGTCATTGTTATGGGCTCGTCAAACTCAGCGTTGGGGTGAGTATGATTTTGAAGGCCCGCAACGGGATGGTTTTGCAGTAGACTGGCCAATACGATATCAAGACCTTGAGCCATGGTATGCCCATGTTGAGCGATTTGCTGGTATAGCAGGAGGCAACGATGGTTTGGCAGAGCTACCCGATAGTATTGTACAACCCGGTTTTGAATTGAGTTGTATCGAGCAACATTTTCAACAAAAAATTCGAGAAAACTATAAGGATCGTCACCTGATTCAAGGTCGATGTGCCCACATCACCGATCCACAGCCTATTCATCAGCAACAGGGTCGGGCAAAATGCGTAAACCAAACCATGTGCAATCGTGGATGTAATTATGGTGGATATTTTAGCAGCAACGCATCAACTCTTCCGTGGGCCTTAAAAACCGGTCATTTGACCGTAAGACCACATTCAGTGGTGCATTCAATTATTTATAAAAAAGGAAGAAAAAGGGCGATTGGCGTTCAGGTTATTGATACGGTCACCGGCGATACGATTAGCTATTATGCCAAGGTTATTTTTGTTAATGCTTCAACTTTAAACAGCAACGCTATCCTGCTTAATTCGAGATCGTCACGGTTTCCGGATGGAATAGGGAATGATCATGGTCTTTTAGGAAAATATATTTCTTGGCATAATTACCGTGGAAAGGCCAATGCAACATTTGAGGGATTTCAGGATAAAATGACGGAAGGTAGAGCTCCAAGTCATGGCTACATGCCCCGGTTTCGTAATGTGAGGCAACATGAAATGGACTTCCTCCGCGGTTATGCAATTGGCATCGGAGGTGGTCGGGGTACTGATTCTGATACGAGCATGATCGGTAATGAGTTGACCCATAATTTATTGAAACCGCAATACGGACCCTGGAGAATTAGTAGTTGGATGATGGGAGAGGTGGTCCCCACTAAAGAAAATCATGTGCGACTTAGCCCTGACAAAGTGGATAAATACGGGATACCGCAATTAATCGTGTCGTGCGATTGGACTGTAAATGATGATAAAATGGTAGAAGACTATATCGAACAGTCCAAAGAGATGTTTGAGAAAGCAGGTTTTGTAGATATAGAAGCCAGAGATACGCACTCACCTCCCGGGTCAGATATACATGAAATGGGCGGTGTACGTATGGGGCAAAATCCTGAGACTTCGCTGCTCAACAAATTTAATCAGTTGCATTCCTGTAAAAATGTATTTGTCACAGATGGAGCTTGCATGACCTCAACTGGTACTCAGAATCCCACCCTGACTTTTATGGCAATAACTGCCCGCGCTGCGAATTTTGCAGTTGAGGAGTTGAAAAAAGGCAATCTGTAAAGCATTAAGAACTCCAAGGGTCATGACCCACACTCTCCAAGGGGTCATGACCCCTTGAAATGGTAATGCGAATCCACAAAATAATCTCATGGTTTTCCGGGATATTTATTTTTCCCCTAAAACAGTGAGTCATCTGGCTGGAGATCTTAAGATCTTTGAAAAAGTACGGATTGCGAAACATCATCGAGTCCATTACTTTTTCGAAAGTCCACAAAAACTCAAACGATGAAGCCAGAATTGTCAGAAAAGGAAGCGCAAATAATTAAATTAATTGCGTGGGAATATACCTCCGAAGAGATTGGTAAAAAATTATATCTCAGTACCGAAACCATTCGCAGTTATCGTAAAAATCTATTTTGTAAACTAGATGTAAAAAATGTGGCTGGCTTGGTCAGAAGGGCATTCGAATGTCAAATTCTGAGAGTAGTTTGATTATTTAGTCTTCAGTCGGCAGTTCGGCAGATTGCAGTCAAGACGTAGCAGGGAGCCCAAAATTTACATCCTTGGTGGGGATGATATGACAAAATAATTTGGATTCTGATGAATAAAAAGGGAGTCCAGAATTTATATTCTGGGTGGTTGATGTGCCGAAAGATTCTGGGTTTGTTGATGTAACAAAGTGATTGCTTTAAAGTGGGTTGGTACGGCAAAAAGGATTGCTTCAAAAGCCGGGGAATGTAAATTTCTCCTCTCTCTTGATTTGGTTTCCGCTGGAGAAAAAAGAGAGCCCAGAATTTACAATAAGGGTGGTGCGAAAGATGAAGGCTTGTGTCTCCCTACGTAAACGCACAATCGGCATCACCATCTTGAATTTCGTAGATTTCATTTGAAGAAAACTGATCGAAGACCTTGGAAATGATGTAATGCCTTCGAATAGTCTTTTTATACAATGCCGGTGAACCGGATTTATTAAAACCCTCAACTAACCCAGGATGAAATATAGTGCATGTCTTGATTTTCCATTTGACTATATGCCATCTTATGCAATCCAAGACCTGAGAAACCACTTCTTGATCGAAATAGCAATAAGGAATTTTCAAAGCACCATCCCTTCTGGTAAACAAGATAAAGGCAATTAGTTTTCCTCGGTTATTTTTCAATTTCGTGGGAATGAATTCAAAGATACCTGCAACCGACGAAAAATGATATTTTCGACTCATTTCGTCAGCTTGGGCGGAAATAATCCAAGGGTAATTTAGTATCCAGTTTAACTCCTGCTTCCTCCTTTTAAATATCTGAGATTCTTGTCTGGTATGGATGAATTCTTCAATTTCGGAATCGATTTTATCTGGATATTCCCAATGTGGATCCCTGGGTTTCGAGGGGC
This sequence comes from Saprospiraceae bacterium, assembly GCA_016711125.1. Classification (GTDB taxonomy): domain Bacteria; phylum Bacteroidota; class Bacteroidia; order Chitinophagales; family Saprospiraceae; genus JABDMH01. The sequence continues at coordinate 380,075 of JADJTQ010000001.1, forward strand.
TCAAAAAACGTAAATCAAAAAGCGTATTTACACCCGAATCGACTAGCTTCCACAGAGGTTTTAATTTATTGAGCACATGTCCCTTAGGGGGTAATAGCCTGGCCAAATCTGACCTTACATATAGCCGGATACCCTCCTTAATTTGTAAATCCTTAAAAGCTCCGGTTTTATCATAGAGACCTTTGGCTGCCACCGTAAATTCCGTTACCAGTATTTTTTGATCCCATGCTTTAAGAGCTTGCGCTACTAATTTTTTGGAGATTCCCTGGCCACGACATTGTTCATCGACCCACATGCAACTTAACCAGCCGCATTTATGCTTATTGCCCTGATTATCAAAAATCCAATCTGGTAAGACACCAAGATAGCCTACCAAAATCGCATCATCATAGGCCAGTATAAGAAGCGTATCCGCGTCAGCGGCTCTGGGATTATTGATATGTGAGATTGCACGGTGCTTGGAAATCGGTAAAAAGGGTAGCTGCCCAAGATCCTCTGACACAATTAGTTTTTGGAGCGCATTCGGATTATATTCTTCGAGGTGGATCATATTCTTTCTATCCGATTTTTCCCAAGCATTCCTTTAAGTAGGAAATACAAATATTCACCATGAATAATTTGGTTTGCGGTCATTTTGCCCATTTCCATAGGTATACGTTGCAGTTGATGTGGATAAATATCTCGCTTGAGACCGGCACTTCCAAATGACAAGTCAAGTAGTTTTTTATTGTGGAAGAAATGATCAAAGTATGTCTTCGAAACTTGGTAATCCGTAAAGGGAAATGCAAAGATCCGGTGATTCAGATTGAATTTTTCACAAATCAGATTTGTTGATACTTCCGTTTGCCGGATCTGCTCGGACAAAGGCTCGTCAGAGTACCTCGGATGATCAATACTATGCGCACCAAAGGTAAAACCCTGGTTTATCAAATCCCGGATCTGTTGCGTCGTGAGATAGGGCTTCTTTTTGTTGAGAAACTGTTTGAAATCAACTTGTAAAATCTTGGCTATCTGATCTGTTTTTTCAAAATCTGAGTATCTGAGTTTTAATAAAGCAGAAATAAGGTTTTTGACCGGAATGTCTTTAATTCGCAGTATCTCGTAGATGGCTTTTAAACTTTTGATGTTGGTTTCTTTTTGGAGTCGATCAATGATCAGACTGACCTTATACCGAAAGAACAGTTCTTTATTGTCGATAAAAGAACTGTTGAGAAAATTAGTGGCGGGGATCCCTCTAGCTAGCAAAATCGGAGCAATGACTGTGTAAAATTCCTGCAGGCCATCGTCAAATGAGAGAAAGAAACTTGGTTTCTTTAAGGTTCGTCTCTGCTCTACATGGTCAATTAGGGTGCTAAGGTCGATGGGTTCAAAATTTCGCAGTAGGAAGTCAAGGTCTCGGTTAAAAGCCGAAAGATTCTTGATAGTGTAGAGGTGCTTGATATGCGGCACATCTTCATCTGATGCCAGATGATACACCGGGAGTACAACGTTTTGACCTGAGAGTTGAATTAGGGTATGAAGGGGTATTTTTGTCGATACCCGATTGATTCGTGAAATTACAGATGAACGGTACCCGGCCATTGGGCAAAATTAGTTGAATTCTTCGCAAAGCCCGTACTCATATCGCTTTAAGTGAAGGGCATTAGGTCTATTCAGGCGTGCTGCTAACCAGCATCGCTTCTAAAAATGTCATATCTTGATGCCTGTCATGCATTGTACAAAGTGTCTAACGATCTGCTTTGGACTGATGGGTTTTCTTGTTGGCTACGGTCAGAGACCCACAGTGGAAGATTTTACCATGAGTGGTGATACGTATCTTACAGAGGAGGAATGTTTCCGTCTCACGGAGGAGGAAGATTACTCTTCAGGATCGATTTGGTATAAGACTCCAATCAATCTTCTCGAGCCATTTTCGATCCGTCTGTCAATTATGGTGGGCTGTCAGGATGCCTCAGGAGCAGATGGGATGGTCTTTGCAATGACACCTCGCGCCAACCGGGTGGGTTTTCGGGGTGAGGGAATTGGTTTTTCGGGATTGGTACCTTCAGTCGGCATCGAAATCGACACCTGGCTAAATGAGCATCTCAATGATCCGGTTGAAGACCATATTGCCATCATGCTCAACGGACGGGTAGGCCATTGGAATGATCTTGCAGGACCGGTCAAATTGCCGAATATGGAGGACTGTGCCCGGCATGGGTTTTATGTACATTGGGATCCAACCTCTCAGACGCTTCGGGTTGAGATCGATGGCGTGGAAGTGATCTCAGCCTCGTACGATTTGGTTAATAAGATCTTTGGAGGCAATCCTTTTGTTTTTTGGGGTGTTACGGCGGCTACTGGTCGGTACAATAACATCCATGAAGTATGTTTCGACCGGTTGTCTTATCACGACCCTTCACGCGAAGTTCGGTCAAAAGGCCTTGATTTGGTGCAAATGAGTCACCCGACCAGATATATTTGGGCGAATACCAATAAATAAGAGTATCTTTGCGGGCAAATTAAAGACAAGTTAATATGAAAAATGGAACTGTAAAGTTCTTCAATGTGACCAAAGGTTTTGGTTTTATCATGGAGGACAGTTCAAAAACCGACTATTTCGTACACTCTTCTGGCCTGGTTGATGAAATCAAAGAGGGCGATCAAGTTGAGTTCGATTTAGAACAGGGAAAAAGGATTGAATGCAGTAAATGTGAAGATAATTTAATATTATTTGCAATCTTTTTATTGAAGAATAAAGTCTGTCGCTAGTAGTGACAGACTTTATTTTTTAGTGGTTTGAATTATTTAGAGCTTAGATTTGTTTGTTTAGTGGAAGTCATAATTGGCTTTCGATATTTTCAAATTTATTACTAACCCAATATTGGCTCAGTTGATATAATTTAGTTTTTTTCTTTCTGGCGCTGTTTTTGCAGTATAGCCAGTGTTAAGTTTTCAATGCTCCACCAATTTAACTCCCCCCTTATTCATTTGTTAAAAAAGAAGGTATTGCCATAATATGCTACCTTTGCACGCTTATATATAAAAATATGACTTTCAAACAATTAGGGATCATAGATCCTATCTTGAAAGCCCTGGATCACCAGGGTTATTCAACACCCACACCTATTCAACAACAAGCAATTCCGATTTTATTAGATAAAAAAGATTTATTGGGATGCGCACAGACTGGCACTGGTAAAACAGCTGCTTTTGCAATTCCTATACTTCAGCATCTTTACCTTGATCGACAAGAGGATGCACCTAGAAAAATTCAGGCACTGATTGTAACCCCTACGAGAGAGCTGGCTATCCAAATTGGAGATAGTTTTCACAACTACGGAAAATATACCGGTATCAGAAATACAGTTGTTTTTGGTGGGGTCAAACAAGGCACTCAAACTCAGGCGCTCCGAAGAGGAGTGGATATCCTGGTAGCGACTCCGGGAAGATTGTTGGATCTAATGACCCAAGGCTACATTTCATTAAAAGATATTAAATATTTTGTATTGGATGAAGCAGACCAAATGCTGGATATGGGCTTTATTCATGACATCAAAAAATTATTAGTAAAATTACCTTCTAAGAGGCAGTCCCTTTTCTTTTCAGCCACGATGCCACCTCCTATAGTTGAGCTTTCACAAAAAATCCTGGGCGATCCCGAAAGGATTACAATAAAGCCCCAACAGACTACGGCAGAGAAGATTGATCAGTCCGTATATTTTGTAAGTAAACAAGGGAAACCAAAATTGTTGGTGCATTTGTTGAAAAATGAAGATATGGAATCTGTATTGGTATTCTCACGAACAAAACATGGAGCCGATAAAATTGTAAAGGTGCTTGATAGGGCTGGTATCAAAGCCGGAGCTATCCATGGCAACAAGTCGCAGGTAGCCAGACAGCGGGTGTTGGGCCACTTTAAGGAAGGTCAAACGAAAGTTCTGGTTGCGACCGATATTGCTTCAAGAGGTATCGACCTGGACGAATTATCGCATGTGATCAATTACGATCTTCCTCATGTACCTGAGACTTATGTACACCGGATTGGGCGAACTGGCAGGGCTAGCGCGAGTGGCATTGCTTTCTCTTTCTGCGATGTTGAAGAAAGGCCACTGTTGAGAGATATTCAAAAATTGATCAGACAAGATATACCGGTCAATGAAGAACACCCATTTCTTCACGAGGAACCAGTTGTAGAATTGGCTGCAGTCAACCTTCGGCCTCAACGACCTCAGCCATATGGTCAGCGATCCAACTCGCCCTCAAGCCACTCCAATAAAAATCGAAACCAAAGATGGCAAGGGAGCCGGAAGAACGGAGCTTCCTAAGACTCGTTCTTTTGTCATTGTGACCAGTTTTGTTCAATGGGATTCTCAAATTTGTGTGGAGTGATTTAATTGCTCCAAACAATAGCACGTTTTGAGAATAATGCCGGATATTTGGAGTTTACATCTGATATCAAAAAATCATGAGAGTCTTCATTCTATCTGGCATTCTGATCCTTTTAGCCTGTAATCAGTCGACGAATAAAAGCGAGGCTGAACATCCGGAACTGTCGAAATCCACCACAGGCAAACATACCGTCATATTTGATACGGATGCCAATAATGAACTCGATGATCAACATGCCCTCGCTTATTTGTTGCTCAACGGTTCAGATTTTAGGATAAGGGGAATCACAGTCAATGCAACCAAGAGTGGAGGAGCCATCCAAAATCATTATGATGAGGCAGCGCGGATCATAAAGCTGTGTAAATCTGAAAATACTATTCCGTTATATAACGGTGCGGATGGAAATTTTTTGGACATTGAAAAAAACCTTAGTCAACCAGATTTTGATGGTCATGAGGCAGTCGATTTTATCATCGAGGAAGCCCTCAATCACCGTGATGGAAAATTAGTATTGATACCGGTGGGAAAATTAACCAATATTGCCCTGGCATTAAAAAAGGAACCAAAAATTATTGATCACATTCGCATTGTCTGGCTAGGCTCTAACTATCCGAAACCAGGAGAATACAATCAAGATTGTGACATTCCATCCATGAATTATGTTCTAAGTACGGAGGCTCCTTTCGAAATGGTCACGGTGCGCTACGGTGATCCGACTGGCACAGACGCTATAAAAATCACCCAGGCCGAGATTAATCAACGAATGCCGGGAAAAGGACCGAAAATTGATAATCCTATCACTGGCAGGCATGGTGGCACGTATTCGGCATTCGGTGATTATTCCGTCAGTTTATTTGATCACATCGATTACCATAGCGACTCCAAAGACAGGGCACTTTATGATTTGGCAGCGGTTGCCATCATTAAGAATCCCGCTTGGGCAACGGCCAAACTACATCCCTGTCCGGGTTTTAAAGATGGCCAATGGATTGAGCAGCCGAATAATTTCCGCAAAATAACTATCTGGGAAAACTTTAATGGCAAGACCATTATTGAAGATTTATTCAGAACGTTGGATCACTATGAATTTGCCACGCAGTAAAGGTGCCGTAGGGTGTTGCACCTTCGAGGGGTGACACCTTTCTGGAATGCTTAAACATTTGGAGCTGTCAACGTTTTTGAAGTGCAACAGCTCATGACGGAAACAATTATATGCTGAAAAAGTATAGGGATAAGATTTTTTCAATGGCTAATACTATTGGAAACTATTTGAATCCGAAAGAATCCATAATAATACCATCGGCTGTGACACTTTTTGAAAAAGTCAGACCAGGATTGCAAACTTTTATAGCGATGAGGATCAGGGAGGATGGCGCCTTGGAAGTGGCCGGTCGCGATGCTGGAAGATTAGTTGTAGTACTGCAAGGAAAGAGCGAATATGAATATTTTTTATTGGTCGATGTCGATCAAAAAGATTTATTGAAGAAGAAATTGCAGATTGAAAACGCAGATATTCGATCGGACGCAGACCGTTTAGATTGGTTTCAACTTTACTACTCGAAAAATGAGGCATTTTCTGAAATATCGGAATTGCTTAAAAAGTTGGAGATCAAATGTGATGTAAGTTTTTTGTGAAAAATTTCGAAAACAACATTATTCAAATAAAACTATTTTTTTTCCGATTAAATCCCACCAATAATGCATTCGAAACATCCTTTCCTTTTGTTGCTATTTGCCCTATTGGCTTGTACTTGCCAGAGTCCTGATCCACAAATGCTTAAAGCCGAAATAGAAGCTATTGAGGTTGCTTTTAGCACTTCAGTGGCCGATAAAGGTATTCATCAGGGTTTTCTGGAATTTGCCGCCGATGATGCCATTCTGATTCGTAATGCTCGTGCCACCGAAGGAAAAACCGCCATTGCAGACAGATTTGGTCAAAGATCTGATACCGGTCAGACATTGACATGGGCGCCCCGAAAGATCGAAGTAGCTGCATCCGGAGATCTGGCCTATTCTTTTGGAGATTTTGTATATGCCGCCGCTGATTCCCTGGGAAAGACCGATACCCTAACCGGTAATTTTTGTACGATCTGGAAGAGGCAGGCCGATGGAAGCTGGAAGTTTGTGGTCGATTGAGATAGACCTGGATCCAGGTAATCTCGTAGCACACACCAAACTATTAACAATTATAGAAATACAGTCTGAAAGATGATTGAAAACTGACAAAACAGAATGCTATATTGGGATAGGGTGGTATCCAAATCATTAAGGAGAGCATCGTCGGTGTTTGCTACGCTAATCATCTTAAACCGGTATTAGACATTAGAAAAGCTAATACCTAATTTGACGATTGAAAATCAAACACTTAGACTAAGTATATGAAAACCGAAGTGGTGATTTTTCTATATCGGGGTTTTAGTAATGGTAGCGCTGGTTGACCTCGTAGATAATAATGGATTCCAGTAAGATGTCGCGAGAGCGTTAAATTAAGATTTTGATCATTTCAAATTATAAAATGAAAAAGTCCATATTTTTTATCGGTATCCTTTTATTGATTGCTTCGTGCGATCGCTCTTCGCTCCATAAAAGCTGGCGAACGTATCGGGGAGATGATGGCATTAACGCATATTCACAATTGACTCAGATCAATAGAGATAATGTTGACCAACTTCAGGTGGCCTGGACGTATCGTACCGGTGATTATACCGACTTTTCTAAAATTGAATGTAACCCCATTATCATTGAACGGGTGCTTTATGGGGTATCGGCCAAGATGAAGGTGTTTGCACTGGAAGCAAACACCGGAAAAGAGCTCTGGGTGTATGATCCATTTGAACCAGGAAGTAAAGAGGGTGGTTTTAACCGGGGGCTGACCTATTGGGAGGAGGGTGATGACAGACGGATTTTAGTATGTGCCAAAAATAAATTGATTGCATTGAATGCGCAGACAGGCAAACCATTTTCTGATTTTGGCGAAAATGGTTTTGTTGATTTAAGGAAAGGTTTGCGTAATGACGATGACTTTGAAAAATATGATGTGTCCAATACTTCTCCTGGAGTCATTTATGAGGATCTTATCATAGTGGGTTCATCGTTAAGCGAAAATTATGAAGCGCTTTCTGGTGACATACGTGCCTATGATGTACACACCGGCAAAATGCGCTGGACATTCCACACCCTTCCACGTCCAGGTGAATTCGGCTATGACACATGGTCGGAGGATAATTATAAAAATATCGGAGGCGCAAATGCTTGGGCTGGATTAAGTATTGATCGTGAGCGAGGTTTGGTATTTGCGGCAACGGGTGCACCCGCATTTGATTTTCATGGTGGAGAACGAAAAGGTCAAAATCTATTTGCGAATTGTGTCCTTGCCTTAGAGGCAGCAACAGGAAAATATGTTTGGCATTTTCAAACTTCGCACCATGATCTCTGGGATTATGATCTTCCAACGCCTCCAAATTTAACGGCCATAAAAAAAGACGGAATTGAGATTGATGCGGTGGTTCAAATGACTAAACAAGGATTAGTATTTACGTTGGATCGCGCCACGGGTATTCCGATTTATCCTGTTGAAGAAAGGGCCGTTCCTTCTTCAACGATGACGGATGAATCAACCTGGCCAACCCAACCTTTTCCGATAAAACCATTGCCTCTTACGCGTACCACTTTTGATGAAAGCATCATCACCGATATCTCGTCAGAGGCTCATGATTTTATTAAAACAGAAGCAAGTAAATATTCATGGGGAAGCATTTATCAGCCACCCAGTCTGCAAGGCATCATTCAGTTGCCTGGATTTACGGGTGGTGCTGAGTGGAGTGGTGGAGCCATTGATCGGGAAACTGGAATCATGTACGTTGGCTTAAACGATATTCCGAACATTGTTCAATTGGTGGCAGTAGGCAATGAAATGGAAAATCTATCAGGCAAACCACTGATTGAAGTAGGATCAAAGATATATAATACAAAATGCACCGCCTGTCATGGTGAAGACCGGAAAGGAAACCCGGGATTTCCCTCTTTGGCAGACATTTCAAAACGGATGCAACCCAAGGATGCAACAAATATTTTGAAAAGTGGTCAGCGTAATATGCCCGCTTTTACTGAATTATCGGAAGAACAATTGATGGCCGTTGTTTCTTTTTTATTTGAAATTAACAAAAACCAAACATTTCAGAGTGATGAACCTATTGGCACCACCCTTGCCGGAAAGCCAATGCGTTATCGCATCAAGGCGTATAAGCAATTGCTGGATCAGAATGGTTATCCAGGGATCAAACCACCATGGGGAACGCTTTGTGCACTGGATTTAAATACAGCAGAGGTGAAGTGGAGAGTACCCTTAGGTGAATATCCTGATTTGGTAGCGCAGGGAATTCGAAATACCGGAACTCAATTGTTTGGTGGGGGTATTGTTACGAGTGGCGGACTGGTTTTTATTGGAGCTTCCCAGGATGAAAAATTCAGGGCCTTTGATAAAGAAACCGGTGAAATGTTATGGGAATTTCAATTGCCGGCCGGAGGTTATGCAACACCTGCTACCTACGAAATCGATGGAAAACAGTATGTGGTCATAGCGGCTGCAGGTGGTGGATTTCAGCGCACAAAAACAAGTGATCATTATATTGCTTTTACACTGAAATAATTTTGAATCGTCCGCTGGAATTGTGGCATATCTTTATAAGTTTTCTTTTTTTGGAATTACAAGATATTGAAATAGCTAGTCAGAGATGGCGAAAGGGTGTTGGATAATAGTCCAAAATGCTTGAAAAAAAAATCATATTTTAAGAGACAAATCGGCTCGCATCAAATTTTTAAAGATCAATATTTTGATAGTTAACCTGCTTACCTTTATTGCTTTTGCTTTGATTTTCAAACCAGGGATGGGGCGATTGACTACCTGGATATTCCGCAGGAGACTGCTAAAGAAAATATGACTGATAATCTCTTTCCTCCACTTGAATTTAAACGTCTCGTTATCGACTCTACTTTGACTTCTGGCTATCAAATTAAGTCGGCCGATATTAATGGTGATAGCTTACCCGATTTGATTGCTGTTTCCACGAGCCTTCCCGAAATTTATTGGTACGAAAATCCAACCTGGAAAAAGCAAATACTTGATGCCGGTACCCAGGCGAATATCGATTTAGCGCCCCATGATATCGACGGTGACCAGGATATTGACCTGGCTATTGCCTCAGGTTTTAGTCTGGGTAATTCAATTAGTGGTGGATATATTCATTGGCTGGAAAATATCGACTTTGGTCGATCCTGGAAGATCCATTTTATAGATTCAATACCTACGAGTCACCGGCTTCGCTGGGCAGATCTGGACGGTGATGGCAAGGATGAATTGGTCAATCTTCCAATTATTGGGAAAGGTGCAAAGTCGTCGGACTATGATACTCCTGTTCAATTCTGTTATTACACGATTCCGATTAATCCCGTTGATGATCACTGGAAGAAATGGATCATCGATTCGAGTTTACATATGGCACATGGAATGCAGCTGGTGCAATGGCCGGAATCAACAAAATGGTCTGGCCTCACTGCCAGTTTTGAAGGAGTCAATCTATTTACCTCGAATGTTCGGAGCGAAGAGCTCATCTGGAAGAAAATTCAACTCGGCGAGGGGCAAAAGGGCATCCGGCCAAAGATCGGGTCCAGTGAAGTAGGGCTTGGAAGCCTCAATTCCGGTGATACTCCATTTCTCGCTACAATAGAACCCTGGCATGGTGACAAAGTAGTCGTTTATTATCCCAGGACAGGAGAGGAATTATGGCAGCGGGAAATTATTGACACCACTTTCCGCGATGGTCATGCTCTGCTCTGTGCCGATCTGGATCAGGATGGCTACGATGAAATCATTGCCGGACACCGGGGCCTTGGTTATAATTTATATTTCTTTCGATTTGATCTAAAAACTCAAAATTGGAACCGCCACGACCTGGATCGTGGAGGTATGTCAGCCGCCGGCTTATGTTTATTGGATTTTAATGCCGACGGATATTTGGATATTGCTGCCTGTGGAAGTGCTACACATAATGTGGTGTTGTATGTGAATCAGAGATAGGCGATAGTACCAAATTTTTGTCCCCCTTAACAGGGCCAGTGGGTGGACTTTTCATTTCAACTTTGTTGGTCTCGTTGTCCCCCTTGAGGGGGCAGGGGGTGGACTTTCCTTCTCATTTGTCACGATTCAATCTTGGAATAAATTTCCATTTTCTAAAATTGTTTGGTCTCGTTGTCCCCCTTGAGGGGGCTAGGGGGTGGACTTTCCTTCTCATTTGTCACGATTCAATCTTGGAATAAATTTCCATTTTCTAAAATTGTTTGGTCTCGTTGTCCCCCTTGAGGGGGCTAGGGAGTGGACTTACCTTCATCTCTTCACTTTTTTCACCAATCCTGGTAACAGTATCATTCCCGAATTACACTTTAAGCACAAATAGCCGATTGTAACCAAAGGTTTTATGGCAGTTCTTTTTGCTCGAAGGGGAAACAATAGGCTCATCGAAATAGACTATCCAAACTGATATCACTTCAATACGATGAAGAGCAGCCTTCTGTTTGGATATTCTAATCACCAGATTTTTTGACCTACAAAAACATAAATTATGGCAACAAGAAAAGTAATCATTGAACTAAAGGCATCCCCTGCGCTCGCAAAAAATTTTGCTGCGACTTTTGGTGAACCTTCCGCTACACTTGACAACCGCATTGTTCCGAAACTGGAAAATCTGGTCTGGGATGAAGAATTCCCAGTATGTAACCTGCCTTCGAATATTCAAACCGGATTTGACTCGAATATCAACGAAAGCGATAATTTTTACGATACATCTGCTGATTTTCATTTTTCAGTGGCACCTGAAGATGTTACTTACCTCGCCAGGGGCACGGTAGACGATGCCAATTTAGAAGCACTGGATGAGGAAGTGAAAAGAATAAAAATGTAGTGCAGGTCTATGCCGATGTACAGATCGAGAGTCAAATTATCTGCCCTGGATCACCACCCCTGGGATCGGATAGTACGGTTGAAAATTTGCTTAAAGTACCCGCTTTGAAATCCTGTGGTATGACCGGAAAGGGAGTCAAAGTTGCGATTGTCGACACCGGTGTTAATATGTCATATCTGAATAGCCAAGGCAAAAATCCTGGATTTGATGCAGCCAATAGCTGGAAGCCTTCTAGCTCTACCGTAGTGCCAGGTAGTGCTCCGGTTGATCACGGCACTATGTGTGCATTTGATGTCTGTATCGCCGCGCCCGATTGTACGATACTAGATATTGCGTTATTGACGACCCAGAGATCAGGATCTACGGTCATGGAGGGCTTTCTAAGTGATGCAATCCTTGCATACAGGCACTTACTTAATATCTTGGCGACTCAAGGCAGACCGGGTGAAAACAAGTCGCTGGTGGTTAATAATAGTTGGGGTATGTTTCATCCATCATGGGATTATCCGGTAGGTCATCCTGGTAATTACAGTGACAACCCGAATCATCCATTTAACCAGATTGTCCACACCCTTGAAAGAGCCGGTGCCGATATTTTATTTGCAGCAGGTAATTGTGGAAAAGATTGCCCCGACGGACGTTGCCAGGGAATTACCGCCAATACCATTTATGGGGCCAATTCTTCGCCTTATGTGACCTGTGTGGCAGGTGTAGATACCACTAAAAAAAGAGTCGGCTATTCAGCTATTGGACCAGGTCGGTTGACCAATAAAAAACCAGACATTGCTGGTTACACCCACTTTAGTGGTTCAGGTGTTTATTCGGCAGATGGAGGAACCTCAGCGGCTTGCCCGGTGACATCGGGCGTAGTGGCTGCGATACGCACCAAAAGACCTTTAAACACCAGTGACCCTGCCACCAGCCCTTCGGCAATAAGAAGCCTCATGTTTTCAGCGGCCGAAGATCTTGGGCCAACGGGGTATGATTATTTACATGGACATGGTGTGGTCAGCACCCAAAAAATGATTGACAAGATCTGCAAGTCAGAAGTGCCCCCAATATGTGTGCGATATCCCTGGATATGTCAGTGGCTCTGCCGTTATTATCCACATCTTTGCACAACCAATGGGCCACTCGCAGGCATTGAACCAACTCAGGAAACCGACATGAGTTCTACATTGGAGAAATTCTTCGAAAATCCTCAGCATGATGATGAGCTAATTTTGGGATTTCTGGCGGGTTTACTTTTGCAAAAGTCTGATGCCGTTGCTAAAGCTGATAATCCGGAAAGTGGCAAGAAAAAAGACTGTGGGTGTAATGGGTAAATTGTTATTCTTAAGGTCTGATAGATTTTAAAAATTGAGAATTTCATGATCTTCGCTATTAAGAATTAGATGACGATCTAATAATCAATTTTTATTCACCTCCGGTGGGGTGAACTTTTGGCGGCAAAAGTTCAACAACCAGCCCGCCTGAACTTCGTTCGGGCGGGAACCGCCAGGAGCATCTACGCGCCCGCTGTACGAGGTCCTTTTCGCTTCGAGGTGCACTGCACCTCGCCCATTGCCTATGCAATGGATTGCTCAAGGACAGTCATACTAAGTACTCTTTCGCTAAAGCCAATTAAACTCGCTTTTTACGTCCGACGCTTAGGGTCGAATTTGACTAGGTTCTTTGGCCAACTTGCTCATTTTCGCCTCTGTTCAGCTCATACACTATTGGCTTTGGACGCTATAGAGTACTTGCCGCCCATCCGCAAAAGCGGTTCTTTCGCTTCAAGGTGCACTGCACCTTGATAAATGCAAATTTGCATTTAATCACTCAAGAACGCTCGATCAAAAGTGCTGGCTGGATCATAGCCCTTTTTCGAAAAGGGCTTGGGAGCGTCCTGGTATTGGCCTATCTGATGGAGTTGGGCAATGGGCGATAGTTAGGAATTAGAGAGGTTTGCAAGACATGCTATGTGGTCTTTTTTTGGTCGCGATTTTTTTGATAAAGAATCAAGTGTGAGTTTGTTCTACTTTGCAGAAATTATTTGATATGGTGAAACCGACTTAGCATGCGTAAGTGGGGCCCCACACCCAGGTGGGAGCGTTGGATTTTATATAGCGGATTGAGAAGTAATGCTGATTTTCAATTTGTAATTTATTAGAGGACCGAATAGTTGATCATCAAACGAAAGGAGCCTTATAAAATCTAGCGGAGACCTGGGATGTGGGTCACTGAGCATGCAGTCGGCAGTTTTTGCTCAACTTTTTGCTGCCAAAAAGTTGAAAAGATATAACCTAAGTATCTCAATCACTGAAGAAAGGATAAAAGTTCAAAAGCACCTAAATGGTATCGAAACTTGATTTCTAGAAGGCTGATCGAAAAATCAAATGTCCTTTTATGAATGAAAAACAAACCATCTTCGTTGATCACATGTAATTCGGTTCTTAAATGATGTAAAATGAATAGAGTACTTTATAGCTTTAATTGGAAAGGAGAAGAACCTCCAAGCATCCAAGACCTTGAGCAAAGATTTAATTTAAAAAAAGAGGATCTTGATCCGGAATTCGGCATCGTTTTAATCGACCCGGAAAAATTACTTTATTCCGTCCTGCTCAATCAGGAAGTTGCGGCCAAACTGCAAGGATATGAAGGCAATCTTCGCGGACCATATAGCAATCCACGCATCGAACCGATGGATTTGCAGGAGGACGAGTGAGGGCCATCCTTTTTGCTTATATCAAAATTGAATTGTAGGAATGAATCGGCAAATGACTTATTTCAATATCCATCAATCCATTGATGCCGAGCTACCGTAAAAAATGGCGCGTACCTCATTCTTATCATCAAGATATTCAATCTCTAATTGCCGGTCAATGTATTGCATGATGGCGGGATCATTCCCTGTCAAACCAAGAAAGTACGCTCCGCATGCAAAGACTCCGTAAGATGTGGACCAGATTGGCTTTATCTCCCTAAACACCTCTTGAATTATCCGGTTATAATCTTTTCCCAGATTGGTGGCAATCGCTTGCGTGAGCGTATGTAGGCCATCTGAAAGGCTTTGCAAATGGGAGCCAAGGATGGAATTTTTTTCAATAATATCACCAATGGTGCCCATTGGGCCTTTATGAAGTTCATATCTACCCTCAAAATCGGCTACAGCCTTATGTTGCTGTGCAAGGAGAAGCTCCCGGGTTTTTTCTACCATTTCCATAATTTTTGTAGAATTAAATAAGCTGGGAGAAAATTCAATTTGATTCCATCCAAGGAATGTCTCCCAAACAGGCGTGTAGATTTTTTTTCTAGTAGATATATTTTTTCGTCCCTCAAAATCGTCCAAATAAGGAACAACCTTGGCCATTGCCCCAGCTAATTGTTTGATTTGCTGCTCGGGAAATTTTTCTATTATTGTTTGAATCCTCAGCCTCAGTTTCTGAAAGGCTTTGGGTGAAATATTGAGGCAATATCGAAATCTTATTTCCCGATTGCGCTTCCTTTTATCCAAGTCCTCGAATAGTTTTTTGCCATAGATCGTTTCCTACCATATCCAGTCGATTTTCTGGGATTATATCCCAACAAGTGGCTCGATCCAGAAGACCAAAAAGCTTGTTTTTTTTACGTTTCCCAAATCTTTTTTCATCATGCTCATAAATCAATTGAAATCCAAAATCGAATTCGCTCACCCTCGGTTCGATTTCCTGAGAAAATTGAATCATTTCCGCATCCAGGAGACCCCACCAGCGATCTGCAGCACCCATAAAACTCTGACCTTTGGAATCGCCCGTTCCCTGATAAGCTACTTTTTTGTGTTGATCAGATCGATAGGTGATTTTTTGCTCTATTTCCTGAAAGTCAGCGCCACCGATTTTAAATTTTCCTATACCGAGATTGATACCCCATTTTCTGCTTTTTTGAAGGGTGTCTTCTCTCCAGTATTCATGAATCGTGAGATCTCTTTTACTAATGGATGGACTGGCAGCAAGTAGCGTGTCAGTTCTAAATCGTATCAGATCTTTATGAAATTTTTCGATGGTCGATGCAGAGAGGGTCGCTCTAAGTACCTCCTCTTTACTTTGATATCGACTGTATTCATAGCTGATACCCGCTTCCAATTTTGCCTGCATTCCGGTCTCGATGGCTTTGCTAACATCAGACCTCAGTGTGGTGAGTTTCCTGGCAAGATCCCGGAGCTGAGATTGTCCCTTTTCGATTTTAAGTTTTTGTGACAACAGTTCGATGATCTCCTTTTCTGCAGGATTAAGATTGAGCGTGTCAATAAGTTTTCCTTCTACGGCAAACTGATTTATTTTTTGGGTCAGTGTCTTTAGCGCCTTATCATCTTTGATCAATTTGTTACTAATCATTTGCACGAAACCATCCCACTGATTGTCGATTGCTTTGCTTACTTTTTGCGGATCACTAAATCCTGCTGATACTTGAGCACCAAAATGTCCTTCTGTTTTCCTGGAAATAGATTTAGCGAAGGAAACTTCGTACTTGTCCTCTTCCGTTTTTCCAATCGTGATATCAAAGAAATCCTGTATTACCGTATTTATTCCTGCCGAAAATCCTACGCCAATATCCACAGAAATCAGATCAGTATTCAGGACCTTCGAGAGTTGAGACAACCCTGATATAAAAAGATCCTTAAATTCAAAATTTAAAGAAGCAGCTAAAGAGGCTTTTGCGGAAAGGCGTACTGCCTCACCACTTTTGAGCTGGAGTATATCTCCCTCATCCAGGACAAACTTCATCTCCAGAATATCTGTGATCACTGCCCGAATGATATTTTCGTTGTTCTGATGTTTGAGATAACTCACGGAGCGCAATTCAGAGCGGGCATCGATGCCAAAGTCAAGTAGATCGGTGCTGCCGGCGGTGGAGGTGTTGGCCACAAAACTGAAACTATATTTGATGACCGGTTCTGAATCTGTGAATGGAACAATAGGCTTGGGTGAGAGGGCCACTGCAATTACGCCATCATCATCCTTGTCTTCCGATACGGAATTAAATAATTGCATAGTATTAGTGCCGCCCAAAGTGCCACTGAGGTTAAATGGGCCGAGTTTTAAACTGTAGGCTTCGTCAATTTGATATTGGATTTCCTGGTCGATGCAAAGGGGGTCAGAAAGTTTCAACTTCGATGCATTAGCTCCTATTTTTATTAGATTCAGAAATTGATCTTCATTTTTTTTAAGTATCGATAAAAGGTTTTTTCCCATTGCAAATAGAAGTTTTATAATAGAACCAGATGAATAATATCTTAGTTAGAGTCCTCATTGTTTTTAATGCTTTTTTTGAAACCTACTATTTTCTGAAGTAGTTCGTACCAGAAAGGAGCTCCAAAACTGACCGCAAAGGCAGTGATTAACATGCCAAGAAATTTCAATGTTGTCATTGGAGATTCTTTACTCCATCCCACTGGCAAACCCTGATTTTCCAGAAGCGTCATCGTCTGTTGATTAATAGAAATTTGCAGAGAGTCTAAGG
Organism: Saprospiraceae bacterium; assembly: GCA_016711125.1. Lineage (GTDB taxonomy): Bacteria > Bacteroidota > Bacteroidia > Chitinophagales > Saprospiraceae > JABDMH01. Next base: position 396,883 of record JADJTQ010000001.1, read on the forward strand.
GTCTGTCGGCGGCGATTTCACCCTGTAAAGCCAGATTTTCTGCCAATTCTTTGTCTGCCCATAGTGTCTTGACAATTTGAACGGAGTCGATATTTGCTGCTGCAGCAGGATAAATCCTCCAATTAAAAGAAAGAAGCGAATGTGGTTTTTATACCACACCGAGAGTCGATCTTCATAATACTCAAACCATTTGGCTACTTTGGCTTCCAACTGACGGTGTGTGTTAACTCCATCAGCTTTTAGTTCATCGATCATGGCCGCCCATAAATTTTTCAAATCCTCGGAAACGGCAAACTTGGTTTCGATTTTCTTTAATTTTTCATAGTTGACCTCTGTGGTATAGTCATCACCAGCCACTTCTACCACCATTGCCTTTGCAAAAAGATCTTTGGGAATAAACTCGGGCTTTTTATGTTGTGACACTGACCGGATAATGGGACTACCGAGGATGCTGGCTACAAGACTTTTTTCGCCTTCCTTCAGTTTTATGTCCATCAAGGTTTTTAGTTTATTCCACATATACTTTCCCCTTTTATTGACCATCCGGGTATAAAATTCAATAAACCAGGAAGTAAGCAAACTAAAGATCGTATAGAGGAATATAATCGAAATGAGAAAATTTAGAATAGTGACCATGATTAGACTTTTAATACTTTTAATTTTTAATCAATGATTTGATTTCAATCGGTCTAATTCACGTCTAATAAATTCTTCTCCAAATTCAGGAGCCACTTCGGCAAAGTTTTCTAAACGTGCAAGGGTATACCAGACGACATCGTTGCCAGCTGCAGAATAACTCACCACCAAATCACTGAGTACATTATAAGCTCCACGGGTCTTTGAGCTTGATAAATCATCGTCGTGTTTTGCACAATAATCCCGGCAGGAAAGCGGGGAGTCTTCGGTGTCAAGGTAGCTTTCTACAGAAATGACCTGACAACCGGCTGACCAATTTGGGTCACCATCGGGTGTCCAGTGAATGTTGATGGTCATGTTTGGATCGTCAAAACCCCTTTGAATGTCATCCATCATTAATTTATTGCGATTTTTTCGATCACGGAACACCAACACTCCCTGGGAGTATGGCCTTAACGCCATATAAATACGTTCTTTGGAACTCACCTTGTGCCAGCCAAAACGGTATTTATGTTGACCTTCGCTGAGAAACGGACTACCCGAAGTTTGTTTCGTGTCTGCACTGACCAATTTTGGATTGGGGTCGGTCGATCCCCAGAAAGTAAATACCATCCCATTTATCAGGAGAATAAAGAGATCATCATTCGGCCGGTTTTCGAAAGCCACTTCGGCCTGGCAGCGGATACCGATCAAATGCGTGTCGAAGGGACGAAAAGTCCACTTTTCCGGAGGCAAAGAATCACTTTTGCTCGTCGAAGATCTAAGGTTACGAATTACCGGATCATCGCTGGTTAAATATTTTAGTTGAGCTCGCTTCAGTAGTTCGAACCATTTTTGGTATTCGACCGTTGGCTGGACTAATGAAAAATCGCCCCATCGACAATGAAGTTTGTCTTTTTCCATCGCTCCATGGGAGGTGCTGAAACCGAGCCCATTACACCGTCTGGAATGACCTCGTTATGGCCTTCCTTATTTCTAAGATATTCCTGAAACAACCGAAGAGCGGCTCTGGTGCCATAACCAAATATGCCACTGACTTCAGCTTTAGGGAAAAATCCTGCTTCTTTCAGAAATGCTTGCAAGCTCGCAACCGAATGACCGACGATGGTTGTGAGGGGTTGCCATTTGTTATTAGACTCATCACGAAACTGATTTAATCTTTTTAGATCGGCACTCATTGCGCGATGATAGGGCTGCAACCACGCCGAAATATCAGAGGGTTTAGCATCGGTATCGACCAGACCAAGGTGAAGTGTTTGCATAGGCTTATGGTTTGAAAGACTAATAGATTATCTAATTGGATGCAATTAGTGCCTGGAAGTTAACCCATATTTGAGGAAAAATCAAGAGCCATAACCTGATTATTACTTTTTTTATTTCTGTTCGAAATTAAATTACTAGGAACTTTCCTTTTTTTCCTTTTTTTGAATCTGTTTTCTCGATATCTAGAGATGGTAGCCAATATTAGAACACAATTGATTTGGCCAAAGGAATGAATTTGAAAATCTGTCAGATAGTAGAAATTGTGAAAGTATCTGCAAAATATGAATGTAATCTTAATAAATACAAACCTAAAGGTGTAGCGGGTGGGTGGCAAGCAGCATTTTAAGAGCTGAAGTCTTAAGCGAGAGCAAGCACTATAGGAAAGGTGCCCTTTTTTGGTTCCCCTCGACAGGCTCGGGGTAAACTATTCTAAATCCTGAGCGAAAGTCGAAGGATTGGGCACGCAAAAAATGAACAAACAATTTTACAGAACTAAAAGTTATTTCATTCAAAAACGTTTTGGACGCATATGAGTTCGATTATAAACTCGTGAACTGTATTAATTATATTGAGAAAGTAAATAGTTTGAGACTTGCAGGAGTAACATTATTTTTTTTCATGCAACTTTTACACCTCATCACCTCCATCCACATCCGACAAATTCAAAACATCTAAAAACTGATTGGAAAATATTTTTGCCATTGATGGAGTAAGTAATTTTCCCCGGTTCACTTTCCATTGTTTGATTCGCTCTTCTCCATACATGTATTCCAGCAGATCGGGAAAATTCCAACGGGCATTCTTACCCCAATGATGGGTAAATTCAATTCCGGCCGCTTTGAGCGACTGGATGATCCGGGTATAAAAGATTTCAGGAGCGATTAGTTTGCGGCTTCCTTTCCACTGAACACCATCCATTTCGATGATACAGGTTTTCTCAAATCTGGTGAATCCAAGGGTGGCAGAAGTGCCTTTAGTGAATCGCATGGCATATACGCCAGGTACCGGATTATTTTTGACCAGGTCATTTAATAGGTCCATCGTTTGGTTAGCATCCTTTACGTCGACAGCCATCGCAACGGCAAACACCGGCCCATGATGCGGTGCGGTCCAGAAAATTTCTTTGAGCGTTCCTATAATGTTCAGTTCTTCCGGGGGTAATGCCTTTGATTGTAAAAGGGTGATGAGTTTTGGTATCGATCTGGGAAACTTTCTGACGAATTTGGCCAGAAAAATAATTAAATCGCGGTACAGGAATGACTCTATGTTCTTTACAGGGTCAGGATATCCTGGTACATAGGGTTTCTTGTACATCGCCTCAATCATATAGTGTTTTCCCTTGTCATAAGGATTTACGAAAACCTTGAAATGATAGGGGGGGAGGCTGTTACCCTGGTCATCTACCTCTGCAGGAAAGTACTTCTTGAAGTCTTTGAAATCAAAGGCGTCGATCAGCTCTTTAACTTCTTTTTTGGGTATGAGTTTAGTGTAACGTTGAAGGAGGAACAAATTTTCGGCTTCGATGACTACCCCATGGATAAATCCGAATGCACCAAGACCAACCAGCGCGGCATTAAATAATTCGTCGTCCCGATGAATTTTTTCAGACGCCACACCAAGTGTTTTGATAAAATCATCACTGACGGCTGGTCTGTCCTGTCTTTCCAAATAGATGATATCCTCTGGATTTGGACCAGTGATCAAATTGATACCCACCACGTAGTCTTGCACGGCGCCGGCAAAGACAGCTGCTCCATGAACGCCAGTAGAAATACATCCGGCAATCGTTTGACCATTGCTGGCGCCGGATGATTTGAGGGATTTTCCCTGATTAAAAAGAAATTCAGAAATTTCCTGGATCACATTACCGCACTGAAACAGAAAGAGGTTTTCGCTTTTAAAAGCCGAATTCGGATGCAATTCGAAGTCCTTGATGGTCATCTTTAAATTCATTCGGGTATTATCAAGGACCCGGTCATGATGATGAGCAACAGATGACATCGACCAACGAGAACCATAAGCCCGGAGTCCTTCACCAGCATCCATTGCATTTTTTATCAGAAGCCGGATTTCAGCTGCCGCATCTTTATATCTTTCGATGATGGATGGTATTAGATGAGCTTCTTCAAGATGGGTGCGTAGGTGTAATTTAAGCGGAAAGGGACCATTGTTGTGAAAAGTATCCCAGGTTCCAATTTTGGTCTCAACTGTTTTGGCCATGATCAATTAATTTTGCATTTTTTCGGGTACATAAATCACCCTCATTTTCCGCACCTTGCCGAGGGTAATTGTGTTCAGTAAAACATCACCTATAGTGACCCGATATTCCACACTGTGAAAACCACGATTGCCCAGACTATCCCATCGGACCACATAATTATCTACAAGGGATAGTTTCACGGTTTCTTTAATCTTGACGATCTTTTTTCCCTGGTAAAAGCCCTGACTTTCATGCAGATCATCGGGTTCAGGAATCGCGTGTTTGCTGGCAATGGTCACCGAGTAACAGGCAGAGGTAATTAGCATGACCAGTGAAAGCAATATGGCGAACATCATAGCAAGTGTTCCCGGGGAATTATTCTTATTCATTTTTAGCTCTGATTAGTATTTTATCATAGTTTGACAGGGACAACCTTAAGTTAGTTCTCATTTGTGATAAAAGTGTTACCGGCAGGGCAGAATATTTAAAGATGTTGTTCGAATGGCCATGATTACGACGTTTATGTGCCTATCATCAGAGGAAATAGACTCTTTCTTCCATAAACAGGGGAGTTGTAGTTCAATATCTGTTGAGGTATGGAGTATATTGGCGAACCGGCAGTTGCAAATCGCATCGACACGCTACAATACCCTGCGTTCTTTCATTAAGCCTTTGAAATGCTACCCTGGTGGCAAGATCTGTGGTACCACTTATCGCTGGTACAGACCAATTTTAGTTAAAAACAATCCGGTCAGTCTGAATTTATCAAATTAGTTATGAAGCGCGATGTGGCTTAATCCATGTGATTTGTTATTTTAATATTCGAACAAATTTGATTAACGAACTCAGGATTAAAGCATGGAAGGCTCATGAAGGTGACCTTCAAATTTGGGGGTGGACCGTTGGAGGAAACCTGTCTGTACTACTTTGGCAGGTTGGGTTGAAAGAAAACGCTGAAGATGGGTATGAATGGCTTTGACATTTAAACTATTATAACCCGATTCACCCGATCAGCTATCAAAATGGAATCATTCAGATCAAAAAGTAAAATTGTAACCTAAGTTATAGTACAGGAATTTTCACTGTTAAGTGGTTTTGCTATATTGATGTTCAAACAGATTTGAGTAACGAACCTTGGATAATATTATTGCTAGAATCCGTGATGGAGATAACCAGGCTTTGGAGGATATCTACCTTGAATATCGAGAGCCATTCATCGCATGGTCGCTAAAGAATTATAATGGCTCACGCGATCATGCGGTTGAGTTCTACCAGATGGCTATCCTGATCTTGTATGACAACATTATGTTAGGAAAACTCTCGCAACTATCGGGTTCGGTCAAGAGTTATCTTTTGCCATTGGCAAAAATAAATGGATGGAATACTTTCGGGAGCGGCAGAGACTTGGTCACCCCTTCTCGGTGGAGTTTTCATATTTGCTGGTCAGTGATGATGGAGATATTGGTAATGACCACCGGTTGTCACTTATCAGGGAGGGTTGAATTCCTTGGTGGAGAGAGGGAGAGAACTACTTGAAGCGTACTATTACCAATCAATCAAGTTGGATGAAATCGTAGAAAGATTTGGATATAAAAATAAGGACACAGCCAAAACGGCTAAATACAAATACTTGCAAAGGTTAAAGCTACTTATCGACACATTTTAATCACAAGATCCGCTGGTTTTGTGTGATCGATTCTATTTATTGGGTTACCTTTGCCCCGTGCAATTCATTTAATGCCGGTTGTATCGTATAACCGGGTTAAGGAGTAATTTAGGTGTGTTTTTAGCTTTATGGAGGAAGAAATTTTCCTAGAGAATGTGGATCTTTTGGAACGATTGATTGCCGGTCATCTTTCCGATGAAGAGGTTCAGGATACTTATCGCAGATTAAAAGATGACGTTCAATTAGCGGCAATGTACGAAGTGCTTCTGAAGTTACCGAGAGCGATAAGGTGGAATAAACTTGAAGGAGTGTTAGGCAAATTACGGGATCTTGAAAAAAATAACAGAGACCGATTGGGGTTTGATATGATGAAATTATAATTGGGCAAGGAATGAAAATTGTTTCTAGGATATTAATAGTGGATCGATTTTAGTCTATTATTTTCTTCGAAGCCGCAGAATGTAGAGTCAGGGTGAGTTTGCCGAATCCTGCTACCTTGTTGAATGAGAGAGAGAAAGATCTACAGCTTCCGGTATTATAGAAATATCGAAATTGCAGGTTACTCACTAAATATGAGCCAGAACCTGAATTATTAATTATAAATAATCATTTAAAATTCGATTAAGCAATGTCTGGAGATAATTCTGCATATGATTTTTTTATTGCTCATGCAGGAGCAAACAAGATATCAGCGGAGGAGCTATATGAAATGCTGATTTTGAAAGCCAAGGTATTTCTAGATTCAAAAAATCTGATACTGGGAGATGATTGGGACTTGGAATTATCTCGGGCTCAAAAAAATTCGAAAGTCACGGTAGTCCTGGTATCCTCTGAAACCGAACAGGCTTATTATCAGCGGGAGGAAATTGCAGCTGCAATTGATATGGCAAGACTGGAAAATTCCTTGCATCGGGTTGTACCAATTTATCTGGACAAAAGTGCGGAGCAAACTACTCCATACGGACTGCGACTCAAGCATGGATTGCATATTGGAGATGATTTTTCACTCCTTGATACAGCTCAGGCACTAGTAACCCTTTTGGATAAGCTTGCCCAAAATGTGACTCGGCCAGGTGATTTTATGAATGAAATTGGAAATCCTGGAAAGAAGCAGCATATGGGGATCATTCATCTTCCATCAGCTGACTGGCAATCTCCGGTTCGGAAGAACGTCTATCGTTATAAATTGGCTGTATTTGATCTGGATGGAACTTTGGTCAGGGGAGAGGATTTTGATTTTTCCTGGGAGGCAATTTGGCGATACCTGGGTTTTGCGCGTAATATCCAAAATCGACTTAAAAGGGAGTATAGAAGGAGTTCAGGAGATGGAAGCAATTCGTTGGTTCGCATTAAAGCATATCAGCATTGGTGTCAGGAGGCATGCAGGAATTTCATAAACAGGGGTTTGAACAGAATTCAACTAAAGGAAATTTGTAGTGGATTATCTCTGACCAATAACTGCCGGGAGGCATTATCAGATCTCCGAAGCAAAGGCGTGGTGATTGCTATTGTGTCAGGTGGAATCCATACTTTTTTAGAGGATTTATTTCCTGATTATAACGAGTATGTTGATTTTGTTTTTATTAATGAGTTGTTGTTTGCGCCAGATGGATCACTTACCGGAGTGATCCCATCACACTATGATTTTCAGGGTAAAGCCGATGCGCTTGACTTAATTTGCGAGAAAGTAGGTTGTTCTCCACAGGAATCCGTCTTTGTCGGTGACCATTTTAATGATGAATATATCATGTTGAAGGCAGACAAAGCCATAGCATATCCACCAAAAGATGAGGTGGTGCAAGGAGTATTACACGTTGAAATCGAGGAAGATGACCTTCTTAAGGTCGTGTCGCATATTCTTATGCAATAGCTATTTGATGGTATTTACATTACTAAGCCATTTTTCCAATTCACCCCGAAAATCAGCAGGTATTTCCTGGTTTTTCTTCTTAGCTTTTTCGATCGCTTTTGCATGATTCATTTCAGCCGGTATAAAATGTACCTCCTTGCCTGCTTCCTGGGCTTTGATATACTCATCGCGAGTCACTCCACCACCACCTAGGGCATAGATAATATCTGAGACTTCAACCATCACCCTGGATGTAGGACTTAGTTGGTCGGTCCCCTCAATGAGGCCACCCCAGGTTTCATCTTTGATCAAGTAAACCTGATCCGCATCAGAGGAGATTTCAGCCTGATATTCATTGGCTTGGGTTGAAACTACCCCTGTGGTTGTGAAGCCCAGTTTTTTTGCCAGACCATAAACCAAACCAATTCCGTCAGTGGTGGCACCGGCATTTATGATATACTGCTGTGGATCATACATCTCTAATAATCTTGTCACCGTATCGACAATGAAATCCTCCCGCTCATATCCGGAGCCTGAGAAGCCCATAAAAGTGAGTATTTTCTTATTCTTGTTGATTTTGACAAAGTCTTTTATAGCTAGATCATCACTTTTAAATGTCATCTCCCTACTGCCGTCTCTGTTATCTACAGATGCATTTTCAACCGTCTGCGAATTCATACATGATAAGATTAGTACAATACTAGAACTGATGAAATATCTCATATGTTTGGTGTTTTCGTATTAATTTCAAATTAGTGTAAAGATCTAATTTCAGGTAAAGATATTAAGGGCTATCTCTTTCAACGCTACATCCCTTGCTTTTTATCAGACTAAAAGCTTCATCAAGCGAGTAACTTGATTTCCTGTCTACGCAAAGTGGGATCAGATAATTTTAAACTGGAAGTTTAATAGCTTCCGCTTTAAGTTCAAACATGACCTCTCTACCAAATTTTATCATCTCGTTCCTTTTTCTATATACGGTGTGATTAGGAGTATCTTTCAGGATATGAGCACCAGTGAATGTGCTCCTGCTAACCACGAAGAGAAATATATCTCTTACTGGCAACCACGCACTGTTGCAGGATACCATATTCACTTGCACCGGTTGGATCACTATGCTCTTTTTTTAACATCCCGGAGACAAATCCAAAATCATCAATAGGTAAATGTTGATCTTTACTGAAAGTAACCCATATTGGTGAATGAAGTTTTTTTCCGCATTGGGGTTACTTTTTGCTGAGACGAACATTTAGACTATACAAATGAATTTTATAAATGTCCATTCCTCAGATAGAACAATTTGATAAGTGGAGTTTCTCTTCCCGGACTACCGGTGGGTTGGAGATAACCCATGATGTATTTAGTGGTGGTTCGGGCAAAGTAGTTGTCCTCATCCAGGAGCTGCCGGGGATAGGTCAGGAAACCCTGGCACTGGCGGATCGATTTGTAAGTCGGGGATATGAAGTGGTTTTGCCACATTTATTCGGACCTCTGGGTAAAACGAGTATGTTGGGTAATTTTTTCAGGGTTTGTATTAGCAAAGAATTTCAGCTTTTTGCCATGAACAAGTCCAGCCCGGTGGTGGATTGGCTAAAGGCCTTGTGCCGGGAGGTAAAACAAAGAAAATCGGTTAAGGGCGTGGCTGTGATCGGAATGTGTCTCACCGGCAATTTTACCATTTCTTTAATGGCGGATGATGCCGTACTTGCGGGATATGCCAGTCAGCCTTCGTTGCCTCTTCTAAAGCAAAAAAATATACATATGTCTACTGAGGAAATCGAAGCAGTTCGTGCTAGATTGGAAGAAATAGGCCCAATGCATTGTGCCCGGTTCGAAAGGGATAAGTTGTGTAAGCCTACCAAGTTTTCGAGATATGAAAATGAATTCAATCACGGAGGAAAAAATCTCATAAAATTTCATGAATTACCAGGCAAAGGACATGCTATATTGACTTTTGATTTTGTCGATCAGAAGAATCATCCCACCTTTCGGCTGCTGGAGGAAATAATGGAGTATTTTGATAGGATGTTGGATTCCAATTAATAAATCCAAATTTTAAAAAATTTTAGGTATGAATTCCCTATGTTTTGTGTTGATGCCATTTAATATCAAGAAAGATAAAAATGGGAGAGAAATTAATTTCGATGTGATTTATAAAGATTTTATTAAACCTTCGATCGAGGCAGCAAATTTGGAACCGATCCGGGCTGATGCGGAAGTAACCAGCGGTTCTATCCATTCGGATATGTATGAAAGGCTCATTCTCTGCAATTATGCCATTGCTGATTTGACGACCGCTAATGCTAATGTATATTATGAACTTGGAATCCGGTATGCGTTAAAACCTCATACTACAATACCTATTTCCGCATTCGATGACGCTTTACCTTTTGATGTTCAGAACCAAAGAGTATTTCCTTATAAATTGAACAGTAGAGGTAATTTGGTAAATAAAAAGAAGCTGGTGGAAGGATTGACTTCTAAAATAAAGGAGATGATCCGTTTGAAAGAGCAAGATGTTAAGGACAGTCCTGTTTTTCAATCTTTACCCAGTTACCATGTCGATGTCTTGCTGCCAGAGATTGAGGCCAATACTTTTCGGGAAGATGCGTTGGCAGAAAATGAAATTGCGGAGCAATTGGAATTAGCCAGGGAAAGAATAAAAAGAAATGATGGCGGTTCTGAACTGGTTGGGAATATAGAGAAGAATATAAAAAAAAGATATTTATTAAAAAATGCTTTGGCTTCCCAATTTGTCGTTTCTTATCGCACTGCCGGTGCATGGAACGAGATGGTCCGATTTATCGAAACATTGGATGCACCAGTTAGGAGTCAATTATTTTTCCAGGAACAATTGGGCTTTGCGTTAAACCGGATTGGAAGAAGAACAGAGGCAGAGGTGGCACTAAAGAAAGCTATCAAAGAGCACGGCGCCAATGGAGAAACCAATGGAATATTGGGCCGCGTCTACAAAGATCTTTGGCAAGAGGCAGAAAAGAAAGCTCCGGGTTCTCAACAGGCAAAAAGTTATCTGAACAAAGCTATTGGGACATACCTCAATGGTTTCGAAAGTGACTGGAGAAACTATTACCCTGGTGTCAATTTACTCACTCTCATGTATCAAAGAAATCCGAATGATCCGAAAATAGACCATCTCTATCCGGTCGTGAAGTACGCCACGGAACAAGCAATTAAAACGGATTCGCAAAACTATTGGGTCTACGCAACCATGTTGGAACTGCTCGTGCTGAAAAATGAAAAGGACCAGGTGATTGATTGGTTGATTAAAATGAAGGACCAATTTCCCGAAGATTGGCAACCAACGAGTACTTTGAATAATTTATCAATGTACAGTTCAAAAGAACCAACAAAATATGACTGGCTGGATGAAGTTTTTAACAATCTGAAATAGTAAATAAATCTAAACCAAGAAAATGAGAACTTTACAACAACATTTTGATCCAAAACTTAAACCTAAAAGAATTCTGGCTTTGGATGGGGGTGGCATCCGTGGTGCACTTACACTGGGATATTTGAAGAAAATCGAATCTTTACTTAGGGAAAAGGAGGAAGACCCGGACCTGCTCCTTTGTGATTATTTTGATTTGATCTGTGGTACTTCTACCGGGTCGATTATTGCAGCAGGACTCGCATTGGGGATGGATGTCGATTCTCTGGTCAACCATTATATGGACTTGGGAGGTAAAATATTTGGGGAAAGAGAGATTGGTGGAAGCCATGGGAAACCGTGAAATATCTGAGAGCAAGTTATGACTACAAAACACTTGAGAAAAGCCTTAGAGACATATTCAAAGCAACGACACTCGGTAGTGAGGAAATAAAGACGGGACTTTGTATTGTAGCAAAAAGAGCGGATACTAATAGTGTCTGGCCATTAATCAACCATCCCCAGGGGAAATTTTTTGATACCTGGTTGGGGAAAAATAGAAATATACCACTATGGCAAGCTGTTAGGGCTAGTAGTGCAGCACCGACCTATTTCGCGCCCCAAATGATCGATGTTGGTGATGGTCAATCTGCCGCTTTTGTTGACGGTGGTGTTAGTATGGCCAACAATCCTGCTTTGACAGCTCTGATGGTCGCCACCTTAAAGGGGTTTCCTTTTCATTGGGAGATGGGAGAAGAGCAATTAATGCTGGTGTCCGTAGGAACAGGTTATAGCGTATTTAAAAAGCAAACAGGGGAGATTAAACAAGCCTGGCTTAAAACCTGGGCACAGAATGTTCCTGATATGTTGATGCAGGATGCCAGTTGGCAAAATCAGATCCTTCTCCAATGGTTGTCAAACTCCCCGACCGCACATTATATTGATATGGAGATCGAGACATTACGAGATGACTATATTGGTGATAAACCTTTGATTAAATATTTACGCTATAATTTCCCAATCACAGAAAACGAACTAAATGGTTTGGGGCTTGGAAGAAGTTTTTCACAAGATGATGTTGAGAGTTTGATTGAGATGAGCAATGCTGGTAATCGCCAATTGTTATATGATATTGGTGTTGCTGCATCTACCGAAGTCAAAGTTGAACATTTCAACTGAGGGATTAAAATTGCTATTTAATATATTAGGGAAATATTGAAAGTCAAAAGTGATAGACCAAAATCTTAATATATCACCTCGTAACCTTTATACTTCGTGTACTTTTGGCTTGATCCAAAAAACTCGCCTTGGTGGTTCCTTTCTTGCATTTTAGGTCCAGGTCATCTCGAGCCTCAATGTGCTGTGGTAGAAGCTCATACAGTTTAGAATTCTTACGGTTTTCTACTCCTGTTTCTTAACGGTTTATTCCTTTAAGGCCGATCACTAGACCTTTTTCAAAGGTCTTTGGAAAGTCGTTGCTTCATGCTCTGGATCCTTGATAATCAATGGTTTGGATTTTTATTAAGGTATCCAAAATACCGATAGTTGTAATTAAATAGCTCAAGGAAGTTCAAAATCGCATAATTATTAGTTTTCTTCAGGTTCTAAACGCACGAACTATTGAACCTTCAAGTTAATGAAATAATGGACAAAAGGTAACCTGCGACGTGGTTCCTATCAACATTTTATTTTTTCTCGATTGCCAGGCCTCATTTTTATCCTGAAATTACTCTGTTGAATACTACCTACTCCTGATATTAATCGTTAATTTGTCAGGCCCTGGCTGAAATCTTAAATTGAATTCGCCAGATCATAACCTGATTTGAAACAAATGAAAATCCAAACCTATCCCGGTCCTGAAGATATTGTGTTGGACCCTTCTACCTCAAAAAGAATAATCATGTCTTGTACCAAACGCAAGAGGAAAAAGAATCTATCGGGACGACTGCAATATTATGATACCGGTAGCTCAAAAAATGCGGCCACCGATTATAACATTCTAGATTATCCGCTGCAAAAATTACGGCCCCATGGCATTTTTGCTACTTTGATTGGTGGCAAAGCCACTTTGTATGTGATCTCCCATGAGGAGGAAGATAAAATCCTGGTTTTTGAGATCAAGGACAAGCAGTTAATCTTCAAAAGGGAATATTCCGCAAAGGACTATCCTAAATTGCAGGGAGCCAACGATCTTTTTGTGCTTGAAGATGGCACTATTTTATTTACGGCCAACAAGGAATCGTTCACCACTGACATAGGATTTGCCAATGGTATGGTCGGACAGATTGATCCTGCCAACGATTTTAAAATACTGATCGATAGGTTGCGATTTGCCAATGGCATTTATGTACACAATGGCGAATTATTTGTCACGGAGACTTATTCAGGAAGACTGATGCGATATGCTTTTAGCAGCGGCCAGATCAATATGCCCGGTGACGTGGCGGCCAAAATCAAAGGGGGTGATAATATCTCGTTACATACGTCGGGATTGGTTATCGCGGGACATCTGAATTTGTTCCGTTTTTTCTGCATGGCATTTATAATAAAATGAGGTCACCGTGTCGGATCTCAGTTTTTGAGATGAAAAGTGGGATGGTCATTAGCTCCTACGAAAGTAATGGAGAGGAGATCAGTGCCGGGTCAACCGGTTTGAGTGTAGGCGATCATCTTTATATTGGTCAGGTGTTTCGTGATTATTTATTGAAAGTGTAGTTGAAAAATTTAGGCAATTCCAGGCCCTGATCTGTTTTTATAAAATCACTGCGAAATCTCAAATCGCACCAAGGGCTGCGCTATCTTAATCAATTCCTGGAGGGACTAAGTTGCCATTTTACACCTTACAGCAAATGTCATAAAATATCCTGGTGCTATTTGAAAAACCAAGATGGAACAGCAAAATATCCTAACTAATGTAATTCGTTATTCTGCTGTTCCTACTTCCAAATCCTTTTCCACGTCGATCACTCCCTTCACTTTGATCAATTGTTTCACTTCTTTTGCGGTGGCCGTGCCAGAGATGATCCCCATTTCTTCCATAATGTTGACCTTTTTCAGGCCTAATTTCTTCATCTCCCTGACGATATCATTGATCGGCACATTATCTTCGACAGTGATATTCCAAACTTCAGATTTTTCTTTTTTAGATGCTTTTTCCATAGTCTATTCTAAGAGTAAGTATATAACATGAAAAGCATAAGTTAGGTAAAAAGATCCCTAAGAGGCTAAAATCTTTATTTTGGTGCCTGGACCAATCCCGCTCCAACCTTTGAGGCAGGAAATGGCAACTTCCTGGCCGAGTTTTGCAGTTGCTTCCATAGGGCCTTTCCCCGGAGCGAAACATTAGTTTGCGCCCACAAGGCAGCACAACCCGCCACGTGGGGCGTAGCCATACTCGTGCCACTAATCGTGTGGTAGCGTCGTGGCCTGGGCCAGGAAGAAAACACATCGCCACCAGGTGCAGCAATCTCAATTTTACCAAAATTGGAAAAATTGGAGGGTTTCAGGTTTTGATTCAGCCAGGCTACAGACATGATAGTGGGCGAGTTTGCCGGAGCTCCGGTATTGCTACCAGCATTGCCAGCCGCTGCAATAATCAAACAATTCTTTTTCAGGGCTGCATCTCCTGCTCTGGTATAGGCTGTCTGCACAGGAGACTGACTGCCAAGTGACATGGATATCACTTCACAACGATTAGCAATGGCCCAGTTAATGCCCTGCAACACACCACTGGTACTTCCGCTTCCTGAATTAGAAAGTACCTTACCTATAAAAATCCGGGATCCGTAAGCGATGCCATAGCGGGGAGTTGTTCCCGCAGGCGTCCTGGTACCACAAGCAGTGCCAATACAATGCGTACCATGTCCGTTCAGATCTTGCACCGGCTGACCCACAAATGATTTGGACGTCTTGGACCGGCCGGCAAAATCAGGGTGCCCCAGATCCATTCCGGTGTCGAGCACGGCAACTTTGATTTTGGCTCCACTTCTTGTGCCGGGTGGAACCTTACAACGGTTCAGACCCCAGGTGGCTCCCAGTGCCTCAATTTCTAAGTCTTCATCTTCATCTATTTCTTCAGCCAATCCTAGGTCACGGGCAATCGTATTGGCGGCACTGGCAAATCCCCGGAGATATTCATGATTGTTGGCGAAGACAAAATATTCCGGTTCATAGGCTTCGATGTAGCTCTCTTCATCCAATGCTTCCAGTCTCAGATTGTGCTCATGCAGTGAAGGGGAGGTGACCAGTGCTACTCCGATTTCGGCAAAAAACAGACCATCTGCGGTAGTCAGACTTTCCATTTCAACTTCCTGTTTGTCAAAGTCTCTGGTATCAGCAATCTTGAAGCCTTCCTTACCCAGGGTTTTCATGCTGGATTCCATCACTTCTTCGCGATACGTGATCAGGTGCCTGCCGGTCGTCAAATTGACATCTCCGCGTTCCAACGCAGCCAAAAGCAGGTCATCCGGGTTGTTAGACATCTGAACCGCCTCTATGTCGCTGGTCGATTTTGTATTCTTTCCTTTCCTTTGAGTTGCCATATTTTAAAATTTAAGGTGAGATAATATATTGGTGTTAAAAAAATTGAAAAGCGAATGCAGTATTCCGGAAGATCACTGTCCATATTATCCTTGATTGTAAGAGTCTTTTATTGCTTGCCGGACATATTGTAATGGATAGTGTTACAATCCCCATTTAATGTTACCATGTCCCGCTCATTAATTGAATGATTCTTGTTTTGTATATCTGATTTCCTGGCATTTGTCGGCTATAGGATTCTCGACCTTCATTTATGAAACCAAAAGTTCTGACCCTCGGGTTCACCTCCAATCGTGAACTTGATCATCAATCGTCTCATCAGCTTCTTTTACTTAATGGATTAAATCCGAAATTAGTAACCTGTTTGTTCAGAATATATTTTCAAAATTTTCGTATTGTCATTATCTACAACATTGTCAATAGTCACATCTGTCTCTGATTACTGACTACATATACTAAATGAAGGTGAACAGAATATCTTTTCTGGGCTCACTTTTTTACCCCCTTCCCAGGCCGCCGGTTACTCCCGAATTTAAATAGGGATCGGTCTTGATCCTTAAATTATCTATTTTAGAAGTCTTCAAACGTAACCACTGTAATTGGCATGCCCGACCTTCTCACCATCACCCTATATTCCGGATTGACTTTCGACCTGGTTTATGTCGAAGGCGGCGAGTTTATGATGGGTGATGAAGTAGGAGATCTATCGGAAGGATGTCGTCCAGTTCATTCGGTCAGGGTATCATCTTATTACCTGAGCAAGTACCCGGTGACTCAGCAATTGTGGCAGGTGGTGATGAAAAATAATCCTTCACTGTATAAAGGAGAAAATAGGCCAGTGGATACTGTATCGTGGCTAGATACGCAAGACTTTATTGAGACTTTGAACCGGATTGAGTGGCGTGGAAATCCTGGCACAGAAGGTAAGTTTCGGTTGCCCACGGAAGCAGAATGGGAATATGCGGCCCGGGGTGGTCGGTATTCACAGCGACAATTGGAACTTGGTAATGACTACTTATATGTTGGAAGTGACCGGCTGGGACAAGTGGGCTGGTTTAAGGACAACAGTAATGTAACCCGCAAGGTAGGTTTGTTGCTTCCCAATGAACTAGGCCTTCAAGACATGAGCGGGAATATATGGGAATGGTGTAAGGATTGGTTTGGGGAAGTCTACTATAAGGAGTATGGACAAAATCATATCGTAACAGATCCCAAAGGTCCACTCTTGGGTGACGATCGGGTGATGCGCGGTGGTAGCATCGGGAACGGAGCTCGGGGTTGTCGTCTTGCTTACCGTGGCAGGAACTTGCCAAATTATCGCGCCAATAGCACCGGCTTCCGTTTGGTTTTTGCTCCCCAGTCGAATGCCTTTCCGGATACCCGTGAGCAAAAAGGGCCGGAGGCCATAAAACAGAAATGATACCAGCCGGCGCGGGAGGGACGACCGAGTGGATGGTATCTCAAAAAAAAAGGTCAAAACATCTGACTTAAAGAGAGGTTATCATGCAAATCAAAATTTT
Organism: Saprospiraceae bacterium; assembly: GCA_016711125.1. Lineage (GTDB taxonomy): Bacteria > Bacteroidota > Bacteroidia > Chitinophagales > Saprospiraceae > JABDMH01. The sequence continues at coordinate 413,944 of JADJTQ010000001.1, forward strand.
TACCATTCCTATACCTGACGGTGAACGACAGAATGAGGAACTCAATTCCTTTTTGCGGTCCAAAAGAGTGCTGCAAACCGAAGGACATATTGGCCGGAATGCCCAGGGCGCCTATTGGTCATTTTGTATCAGATATCTGGAAGATTCAGTCCCGAAGCCCGGTTTTAAACCTAAAATTGATTACAAAGAAGTGTTGGATGAAGTGACGTTCCAAAGATTCTCCCAGCTGCGTGAAATTCGCAAAAATCTGGCCCGTGATGAGGGAGTAACCGGGTATGCAATCTTTACTGATGAGGAATTGGCAGGATTGGCTAAATTCGAGTTACTGACCGGCTCTGCAATGCTGCAGGTGAAGGGTGTCGGAGAAAAGAAAGTCGAAAGATATGCCAGATTTTTTACGAATAATTCTGATTCGGTGGCCAATGAGTAAATTGTAAAAAGGTACCAATGGAAAGAACTGGAAATTTAATCGAATTAATCGCCGATCCCGATAATCTTCGACTTGCTTTCTGGAAAGCCAGGAAGGGTAAAAAGGATCTCGATTCGATTCAACCTTTTGCGGATTCACTGGATGAAAATATTGATATTTTAAGGGATCAGATTCTGAGTGGACAGGTAATGGTGGGTGATTATCGATATTTCAAAATCTTCGACCCCAAAGAAAGAATGATTTGCACCGGTGCCTTTCGCGAACATGTTTTACATCATGCCTTGATGAATGTCTGTCACCAAAGATTTGAAAAATGTCAGGTATTTGATAGCTACGCCAGCCGTCCCTGTAATGGGGTTCATAAATCACTCAGACGGGCCGGTGATTTTAGTAAAAAGCATGGTTGGTTCTTGAAAATGGATGTCCGCAAGTTTTTGACAGTATTGATCATGATATCCTTAAGTCTCAAATACGTCGACTTTTTAAAGACTATGCATTATTGGCCATTTTTGACCAGATCATCGATAGTTATCAGCTAGCACCAGGTAGAGGAGTTCCGATTGGTAATCTCACCAGTCAGTATTTTGCCAATCATTATCTCAGTGAGTTGGATCACTTTGTCAAAGAACAACTCAAATGTAAAGCCTACGTAAGATATATGGATGATCTGATATTATGGCATCCGCAAAAAGTCTTGCTTAAACATGCGAGAAGAGGCATTGAAGACTATGTATCGGCCAGGTTAAATTGTCAGATGAAACCGTCCCTTTTGAACTCAACAGCCAGAGGTTTACCTTTTTTGGGTTACCTGAATTATCCGCACCATATCCGGCTTTCACAGCGGAGTAAACAGCGTTTTATCCGGAAGTTTCATGGTTTGGACCGGCATTTTCATCAGGGCGATTGGGATGCAACGGTCTGCCAACGCAGGGCGATGGCCCTGATCACCTTTACCCGTTATGCCGATAGTCTTCATTTTCGCCGGTCGGTGGTAAACCGTTTAAACAGCTATGGCGATGACATCGAATGATTTGATCATCAGCCTTCCTTCCGGATTGACTTTTCAGCTGGTTTATGTTGAAGGTGGCGAATTTATGATGGGTGACGAGGTGGGAGATCTATGGAAAGAGTGTCAGCCGGTACATCCAGTGAGGGTTTCTTCCTATTACGTTGGCAAATATCCGGTGACCCAGGAGTTGTGGCAGGCAGTGATGGGATCTAATCCCTCGGGATTCATCGGAGGAAATCGGCCGGTAGAAACAGTGTCCTGGGAGGACAGCCAACGATTCATAGAGGCATTAAACCGGCATCAATGGCAATCTTCATTTAATCTTGCAGGAGTATTTCGGTTGCCTTCAGAATCGCAGTGGGAATATGCGGCTCGGGGAGGGAGGTATTCACAAGGTTATCGTTACACAGGTAGTGACCGGCTCAGCCAAGTTGGGTGGAATAAAGACAACAGTGAAGAAACGAGGGAAGTGGGCCTATTATTACCCAATGAACTGGGGCTTTACGATATGAGTGGAAATGTATGGGAATGGTGTGAAGATTGGTATGCCGGAGAATACTATGAACGTTATACACAAAGAGATTACGTTGAAAATCCAGCTGGGCCACAAGACGGTGATGACCGCGTGCTCCGTGGCGGCAGCTGTTTCGGCGATGCTGAGGACTGCCGTCTTGCCAACCGCGACGGGTTCACGCCGGACGACCGCCTCGACGATACCGGTTTCCGTTTGGTTTTTGCCCTTAGTTGGATCTCATTCCGGATACCCATGTGCAAAAAAGCCGGGGGTCCCTGTGACCGTATTGGTAGCCTGATGGCGAAAATTCCGTCACCTTTTTATAACTTGTAAGAGAACTATTATGCCAAAGAAACCAAAAATTGTAGAGAGCATCGAAAAAGCGTGGGGAGAATCCTTCACTTTGTATCCTGCATTGCCTTATCCAAGCATTTTGGATGGCCTGATGTCATTTAAAAAAGACCGGCCGAAATATGCTCTTGATGAGGCCGAAAGGCTGATCGGCTTAAATCTTTCGGAGACGGGATTGGATGACCAAAAGTGGCAAAGGATATTAAAACTTCTGACGGAGGAGAATGCGAATTTGCAAATATTAGATCTTAGTCACAATAGGTTGACCGAGTTTTCTCTAGGGAATCCTTTAAATCAAGTTGAAAAATTGAGTCTTGCAGAAAATCCGCTTAAATCGCCGCTCGAAGAAATATTAAAACAGGGTAATGAAGCCATTTTGCGTTTCCTAAAACAATCGGAACTCCAGGGTACACGGGAAGTTTATGAAGTAAAAATGCTCATCGTGGGTGAAGGGGGTACCGGTAAAACCACTCTCTGGAATAAACTTCAAAATGAAGATTATCCTGTACCATTACCCATCAGTGAGCAACCCATGACTATTGGGATTGAAATCAAAGAAGGATGGACATTTGAGCACTTGGATCGTCCCACAGTAGATTTTCTTGTTAACCTTTGGGATTTTGGAGGCCAGGAGATTCAATACATGACCCACCAGTTTTTTCTCACTCGTCGATCTTTTTACGTTCTACTGGCAGATGGCAGGGGTGAAGTTGCCAATTTTTCTTATTGGTTTAAAGTGATTGACTTACTTGGCGTAGATCCACGAAACGAGGACAAACTAACTGTATTAGTGGTTCTTAATGAAAAGGGAAATTCCATTGCAAAAATACCATATGACCCGACGACTGTAGAGTCAGATTATCCCAGGTTGCAGATCATCTCTCAACCAGTAGACTTTACCAAGAAGGATTATAAATTCACCGCATTAAAAAATGCGATCCAGGAGATTCTTTGTCGTCAAACACCTCACCTTCCTATGCGTATCCCCCTTTTATGGGACCAAGTACGTCAGGAACTTAACCGTGCAAAGACTGAAAATAACTATATCAATTTCAGTAGGTTCAAAGAGATTTGCGTGTCTACCAATATTAATGACGAGGTTCAAATGCTCGATCTTAGCCAGATGCTGCACGATCTGGGCATCATCCTGCATTATCACGAAGACTTAGATCTTACAGATTTCATAATCCTAAATCCAGAATGGGCAGTAAAAGCCGTTTATCAGGTGTTGCGACACGAAGAGGTCATAAAAGATCAGGGAAGGTTTGATATGCAAAGAATGCAAGCAGTTTGGTCATCACTTGGTTACTCTCTTGAAGAAATGCGGCATCTTAAAAACCTCATGCTGAAGGATAACTTTGAAGTCTGCTTTCGTACACATGAAAATAATCATGAAATATATATTGCTCCTCAATTATTACCTGAACAGAGACCTTCCTTTGAATGGACAAAGGAAAACAAGACCCTTCAGTATGCCTATCAGTATCCATTTATGCCAAAAGGTATTATGGAACGATTAATTGTACGATTAAACGAAAATATAACAATCAAGAATGGAAAGAAAGTGCTATGGCGAAAAGGTGTCCTGCTGCAAATGCATCAATGCCTTTCACTGGTGCAAGAAACCGAACAGTCCAGGACCGGTCTCAAATTGATTAAAATAGACATCCAGGGCGATGATGCTGAAGATCGGCGTTTTGTTCTTAGAACTATCCGAAGTGAAATTGAACATATCCATCTTCGTTCATTCCCGTCACTTAGATTTGAGGAAAAAATACCGTGTTGCTGCCGTGATTGCAAGATCTCAGCTGTTCCTCATTTTTTGAACTTGGTTTTTAAAGAGACTCAAGGAAAGAGGAAGAACGGAGGGTCAATGTGCTTTGCATATTAATGATGTTTCAATTGGTGAACTTTTAGGAGAAGTGTTTGAGATGGCAGGAGTAGTAGGGGCGAGACGGACTCAAACTAAGAAACTGGGACAGGAAAAAAAGATATTTTTTTCCTATTCAAAAGAGGATAGAGAAATGCTGGACCAATTACTCGTATTCTTATATCCTCTGCGCCGCTCTGGAAAATTGGAAACCTGGGATGATGCCAAATTGTTACCCGGTGAGGACTGGGACGAGGGGATAAAGAACCAGCTTAACCAAGCAGATATCATTCTTTTACTGATTAGTGCAAATGCACTTGCAACCGACTATATTCAAGACACGGAGATTAGAATAGCAATTGAAAGGCATAATCGTAATGATGCCCGGGTCGTACCAATCATTCTTCGCCCATGTTCATGGGAATCCAGTACATTTTCACAACTAAATGTGCAGCCAACTAAAGGCAAACCTGTAACCAAATGGCCTGATCAAGATGAAGCCTGGTTAAATGTAGTGGATGGTATTGAACGTGTAATCGATGATTTAGATAAGAGTCAGAAATAAATGTTTTTTGTTTTTTGAAAATGAAAATTTCAATTTGTGAAAAACGTTATGACCCTTGGGGAATTTGATGTGCGGATAGAATGAGGTTTTAACATAGCCAATGTCATCAAAATGCTTGGCCGAAAGATAGAAGCTTATAAAAATTCAGAGATTAAAGACAGATCCGGGAAAATTTCAAGGAAGTCGATTTGACTATTGTCCTTAGTAGTAGGAATTACAATAAGAAAAGTAAGCAGGTACATCTGAGATATAGGAATTATAGGAATTAGGATTATTAAGGATAAAATGCAGGAAAAAGGGTTAACAGTTTCGTGTATAAAGGTAAGTAAATAAGCAATGTGTGATTATGTTAAGCGTATCAAAGATTTTGAAAAGTGTATAGTTTATGCATATGCCCAGGATCGAGATAGTTATTTCGAGAAAATCTTTGGATTGATTAAGGCGAAGGTGAGACTCCGAATTTTTTAGATTCAAAAATACCAAGAAGAACAGAGAAGATTAACTATTCTTTCACTAACTTCCCACACTGTATGCATGAAATCTTCATTTCTTATCGGCGGAAGGATCAGCTGATATCACCGGTCGCATCTTTGACCATCTGAAAAAGAAATACGTGTCCTGGTACCCCATTCAAGGATGTCGGCTCCATTGCCCTGGGGTCGGATTTTCGCACAGTGATAAACAAGGCCGTGGAAGATTGTCAAGTCATGCTGGTGGTCATTGGAGATGAATGGCTCAATGCTGTCAATAACACTGGAAAAAGAAGCATCGATAAGGATGATGACTTTGTGCGGACAGAAATCGAAGCTGCTTTGTACCGAAATATTTCGGTGATACCGGTTTTGGTGGGGGATCAGTCCATGCCAGAGGCAGATTCGCTGCCCGAAACCATTCGTAGATTGGCCTTTCGCAGTGCCGCATGGGTCAGACCTGATCCAGATTTTCACAGTGATATGGACCGGCTGCATGAAAGGTTGTCGGAATTCATGCGGACCGATTCTAGAAAGCTGTGGAAATCAATTGGCATTTTTCTCCTTTTCGCTCTTCTTCTTCTTTCTTTTGCTTTTATTGTTTATCCAAAGGTAAAAGAAGAATCGGATTGGAAGCTTGTTCAACAAAACCTAACAGTGGAAGCCCTGGAGGAATTTACTAATAAATTGCCGAACAGTAAACATAAAGGTGTAGCTGTATTTATGATCGATTCACTGAACATGGAGTCGTCTTGGAAGTTTGTTCAACAAGACTTAACAGTGGAAGCCCTGGAGGAATTTACTAATAAGTTTCCAAACAGTAAACATAAAGATATAGCAGTATTTATGATCGATTCACTGAATTTGGATTCGGCTTGGATAAGGGTTTTGGATGTTGGTACCAGTGGATGCTTTGAGGGTTTTTCGTGCGAAATTTCCAAAGAGTAAATATGATAATAGGTTAACATTTATGATCGATTCATTGGAGTCAGCATTGAAAGATGCAAAATTGAAACGCAATCCGATGCCTTCAGAGCATGACCCACTTGGAGCAGGAGAAGAACTGATTGCCAGAGATACGATTGATAAATCGAAACATATTATAGAGGAGACGCTAAATATTTCTGGCGACATGCAATTTCGCCTAAAGTATCGGGATAACCAGAATAGATGGAGATATCTTGCGGGCAGACCTAGTAAGATGGATGTGACAGCTTTTTTAGATCCTAGTCCGCATTCCGGGACAGTTTGGTCATTAAGGGAAAAGAATGCAGATCTTAAGGAATTGTTCTTATTAGGAACAAATTATCGATTAAATGGTAGAACGCATCAGAATAATAGAGATATAACATTGGTACAAAAGGTTGAACCTGGGACTTCATGGACCCTGAGACAATCTAGTTGTGGAGTAAATGAACGCATTTTCGGAGTGCAGGACGAATCGGCGTGGATTCGGATTGTCGATTTGAATAAAATTGAACTAATTGTTAATTCTAATCATGCTACTTGCATTAAGTTTGAAGTCGTCAGATAAATAGCTGGCGCAACAGAACAATAGGCGATTGAGTATTTAACAAATTATAGTGACATCGTCTCAACCAACCACATGATGGTGGTGGTTTCTCAAAAAACCTGCACATCAAATTGGGTACCCTTTGAGGTAGGATACGGTCAGGCGATGTTGATGGATTTGAGCACTGATGATCTTCAAGGGAGTAAAAAATTGAAACTATCCATCCTGACCTTGAAAGATCTTGCCCATGAAACGCTTCCGGATTATATGCATTTAGCCTACGAGATCCGGGGAGCCAGCACTCTTAATGGTTTCATTGCCAAATTGCTGAAGATGCCGGTAGAGAAAGGCATCCGGGAGAACAGAATGCGCGAAAATTATCACATGGGAAAGGCATTAAATGAAGTGTTGGAATGGAGTCGGTAAGAGGCTGATAATTTTTAGCCGAAGGTTACTCCCAAGCCATTAAATCATTTTATTAGTTATACTTGGGTGTGTTTAATGATGGGTCTGAGCAGTAAACCTTTTTTTGCAGTGAGCATGAAACAGCCAATCAAACAGCAATGAACATTTTTCTTTCATATAATTCGCGTGATCGGGATTTGGTGACATTCATGGCATCCAAACTCAAGGATGCATAATACGAAGTATTCTTTGATCAGGAGAGTATTGGGTCAGGTGAACTATGGCTCAAAATTATAGAGGATGGTATTAATCGCAGCGATGCCGCACTGGTCATGGTGGGCGAATATGGCATTGGTGAGTGGCAGAGCAAAGAAATTCTGAGAATCTTCAATAGGAAATCGGATTTCGAATATTTGATCGTTCCGGTGATTCTTCCCAATAACCATAATTTTGGGCAAAGCCAACTGGAGTGGTATTTAGCTGACCGGCAGTGGATCAGCATAAATGATGTCCATGATGATTTTGCTATGGAACAAATACTGTCGCTCCTGCAGAAATCAAGGCATCAGCCTAGCCTTTCCGACGAAGACCGTGATCCAAACAATCCAAAAAAAACAAAAGAAATCCATACAAGGGTCTGAAGAGTTTTGAGACACATATGGTGGTGATGAGGGAGGGGGAGAAATAACCTTGTATTTTAATTACTAAATTATGAAATTGTATTATATTCCGTCATAGTCAACATTTAAATCTGAGTCAAAGAAATTTCTTTGCATTGATTTTGGCTATTTCTTTGTTATAGAGTCAAAATGATGTCACAAAGTTTGTCGTCCTTTTTAATTATTGTCTTTTCAAGCACCTCAATTACAGGCACCAAATGAATCCAGTTAATAAGTATCATACATTTTTAAGCCATTCTCATAGTGATGCTGATCTGGTTGAGCAAATTGCGAAAAAACTGCAGGATGAGTATCAGTTGGAAGTATTTCTGGATAAATGGATCTTGGTTCCAGGGCAGCCCTTTCCACAGGCTCTTTCAAAGGGGCTTGATGAGGCGGAAACCTGCACCATTTTTATTGGAAGCAATACGCCTACAGGATGGTTTCGAAATGAGGTGGATAAAGCTTTAAATAAGCAAGCAAAAGATTCCTCCTTTAGAGTTATCCCGGTATTATTACCCAATGCCAATGATAGTTTTGTTGGTGATTTTTTAGAATTACGAACATGGATCAAATTTAAATCCGGCATTGAAGAACCGGAGGCACTGCATCAATTAGTTTCCGGTATCGTAGGAAGGCCTCCCGGAAGAATAGACGGATCTGTCACGAGACAGACCGCAATAAAACTTACCGTGGTCCCCCAAAGAAGTTTGTCTGAGATCATTGGAAGGCAAGAGGATTTGCAAAATCTAAGAATGGTAATGCTTGACGACAGGCCGGTAGTTTTAGTGAATGGTATGGGTGGGATTGGCAAAACTACCCTGGCAGAAGGCTATATGGTTGAATATGGTAATGAATACAGACATTTGGTCTGGTTAAATGCGGAATCCGGATTTAAGGAGGCTGTTGTAAGTAACTATAGACTCACAGAAAATCTTAAACTGAAAGAGACTCCTGCGGATCAGAAATTTGATGCCATCCTGTTTGAATTAGACCGGTTACCAGGCCCTAACCTGATGATCATTGATAATGCCACATGTGAGTTTGCTACCTATAGAGATGTCATACCACAAACTCCCAATTGGCACATATTACTTACCTCTAGAGAACGGATTGGAGCTTATATACCAATGGAACTTGACTTCCTTACGGAAGAATATGCCATGAGTCTCTTTAAAGAGCATTGTGATATCCTTACTGATGAAGAGGTGCGAACTATAGTAAGAAAATTAGAAAAGCACACTCTGGTAGTTGAAATTGTAGCTAAGGCCGCTACCCGAAACCGATGGAGTTATGCGGTGGCAATGTCAGCACTGGAAGAAGATGCTAATACAGACGTAAAAACGAAAAGGTCGGATGACAAGGCCATAGATAGGATAAAAACTTATCTTATTTCTCTATTTAATATAAGCCGGTTAAATGCAAACGAACGATGGATTCTTAAGCAATTTTGTGGACTACCGGGAAATTATATCACCTTTGAGTTCTTATATAAATTGCTTCACATAGATAAGCTTGAATGGAAGGACAAATTTGCCTCTTCTCTTGAAAACCTTTATGAAAGCGGCTATCTGCAAAAAAATGAGGCAGGAAATTACAAAATGCATGCCGTTTTGAAGGAAACATTCAAAACATCTCTAAAACCCGGGTTGTCCGATATGTCTGAATTAATCGAAAATGTATCAGAACTCATATTTTTAGATCAGTCCAAGGACAATCCCGTTGATAAATTCCCATTCATGCCTTTTGGAGAAACATTGTTAGAGTTATTTCCGGAAGATGAGTCCTCTGAAATTGCCGCCTTAAAATCCAACCTGGCTTTGGTCTATAAGGATTTAGGGGATTATGAAAAGGCCCGGGATTTATTGGAAGGGGCTTTAAAAAGCGATTTGCAAAACTTTGGAGAACTCCATCCTAATGTGGCCAGAAGTCAGTCCAACCTGGCTTTGGTCTATCAGGATTTAGGGATTATGAAAAGGCCCGGGATTTATTGGAAGGGGGCTTTAAAAAAGCGATTTGCAAAACTTTGGAGAACTCCATCCTAATGTGGCCAGAAGGCAGTCCAACCTGGCTTTGGTCTATCAGGATTTAGGGGGATTATGAAAAGGCCCGGGATTTATTGGAAGGGGCTTTAAAAAGCGCTTTGCAAAACTTTGGAAAACTCCATCCTAATGTGGCCATAAGTCAGTCCAACCTGGCTTTGGTCTATCAGGATTTAGGGGATTATGAAAAGGCCCGGGATTTATTGGAAGGGGCTTTAAAAAGCGCTTTGCAAAACTTTGGAGAACTCCATCCTAATGTGGCCATAAGTCAGTCCAACCTGGCTGTGGTCTATCAGGATTTAGGGGATTATGAAAAGGCCCGGGATTTATTGGAAGGGGCTTTAAAAAAGCGCTTTTGCAAAACTTTGGAGAACTCCATCCTAATGTGGCCAGAAGGCAGTCCAACCTGGCTTTGGTCTATCAGGATTTAGGGGATTATGAAAAGGCCCGGGATTTATTGGAAGGGGCTTTAAAAGCGCTTTTGCAAAACTTTGGAGAACTCCATCCTAATGTGGCCAGAAGGCAGTCCAACCTGGCTGTGGTCTATCAGGATTTAGGGGATTATGAAAAGGCCCGGGATTTATTGGAAGGGGCTTTAAAAAGCGCTTTGCAAAACTTTGGAGAACTCCATCCTAATGTGGCCAGAAGGCAGTCCAACCTGGCTTTGGTCTATAAGGATTTAGGGGATTATGAAAAGGCCCGGGATTTATTGGAAGGGGCTTTAAAAGCGATTTGCAAAACTTTGGAGAACTCCATCCTAATGTGGCCATAAGGCAGTCCAACCTGGCTGTGGTCTATCAGGATTTAGGGGATTATGAAAAGGCCCGGGAGCTTTGGAATTCAGCCTATACTATCTTTATGAAAAAACTGGGGCCGGAACATCCACATACTAAAACTGTCCAGCAATTTTTAGATTCCATAAAGTAAGAAATAAAAATCCGATTTATTCTAAATATGGTGCCTTGATAAGATGTCGCAGAGTCATAACCGGACATGCTAATTTGTTCCGTTTTTATGCCATGGTCTTAATAAAAAAGATCTCCTTGTAAGTTGTCGTTTTTAGATCTGAAAAGTGGAATATCTACAAGTAAGTCTTAAAGAATTTGTTTTCGACCTGGTTGTTCTTGTTCAGATCGCAGGTGTTTCGCAAGTAAATCGACTTTCAAGGGTTACTTTTAGAGAACATTGACATTTACTTACCGATACTTACCGATCCATCAGAAAAAACTGAATATGATGCTTTTTGACTTCCATGCTCATTTGACGATTAAGCCATTTAATTCCAAGACAATCTACTCAGATAGCGTTGACCTCCCGGATAAAGATTTTTGGAGGGAGAGACACCGACCCAAAAAGAATATCTCCGATCTTCGAAAGATTTAGGACTAGCATGGGAAATTAATACAACGTCTCAAATACACCTCAACTCATTACAAAAAAGTGGTTTCCGCATCATTTGTACCTCTCTTTATCCTTTGGAGGGGGTGTTTACCATCGCTTTTAAAGATGTCAAAAAATCTGTACTCTGGGAAATACTAAAAGGCGTGGATAAAGTGACCATCATACTTTCGGCGATTTCGAAATTAGGTAAACCAGCCTTCCGCAGACTCGTAGCTACTTTAACCGGTTTTGAGGTGGATCGGATTGAAGCAATAGCCAAAGGTGACTACCATTATTATGAAGTGCTCCAGGCTGAATATGATTTCCTGGAGAAAAATCAAAATGAGTTACCGGCATTTGGAAAAATTAAGTATGAACTGGCAAGGAATTTTGCAGATACACAAAGAATTATCCAGGAAGGTAAAATTGCGGTCATTCACACGATCGAAGGTTGCAATGCTTTTTTGGATTTAAGCGGGCGATTTGAACATCATCTGGGCAATGAGTCCAGTCAGAATGCTCGCGAAATAGTCGATATCTTAAAGAAAAACATAAAGGATTTTCGCCAGAAGGCTTTTCCACCGTTCATTATCACTCTGGCTCATCATCAATATAATTTCTTGTGTGGCCATTCACCCAGTTTCATCAGCCTTTCCAAACTATTTCTGCAGCAGGAAGGCGAAACAATCCGGGAGAGAACCGGCGAAAAGATCCATTTTTATGATGTAGGCATCCGGTCATGGGCCTTTGAAGTGATCGAACTAATTCTGGAGAAAAGAGCGGGAGAGGTCCGTACCCTCATCGACACCAAACATATGAGTCCAGCCGCCCGGGAAGACTATCACGCTTTCATAAAGCGAAAAAGAGCCGAAGGAGATCTAATACCCATTATTCAAACCCACACCGGCGTCAGTGGCAGGGCAAAAATGAGCGAGGCTAGAATAGCCAGCAAAACCCTGGAGCTCAAACTACGGGATAGAAAAAAATCTTTTTTCAATACCGGCTCGATCAATCTCTTTGATGATGAAATCAGGGATATCATAGAGTCAAAAGGTATGATCGGGATCATGCTCGACGAAAAACGCATCGCGGGCAAAATCCTTCCTCCGGAGGGCCTTTTTTGGGCAGCTAAAATACCCCGGAAGATCGATCAGTCGGGTAATCTCATCCCAAGTACACCCGACCAAAGATATGACGAATTAAAGCTTGACTTCAGGAAATGTATGTTCCGTTTAGTTACTGACAGAGGTAAATTGGAGGAAGAACTTTTACTGCCGTCCGATCAACAAAAATCACGAAAAATAAAGGAGACTTTCAGAAAGAATACTTGAGCGGGAAAACGAATTGGCTGTCCTTCGTGCGCGATTAGAACCAATTGTCTTATCGATCTTGTTCAATCAATTTTTTCACATCGTAAAGGTTACTGGCAACAATGAAGACGCCTGGAATCATATTTGTCTTGGCACCGATTATGAGGACGTCATTGATCCGCTAGACATATACTACTACGCCGATGGGCTCGTAAATTTTGATCAACGCCTCCAAAAGTTTTGGGAAAGAATGTTAAGAGAAGCAGCGAAAGATCAATTTAAGGACAATGAGGCATTTCAACAATACAGAACATTTCTTTCTGACAAGCTACCGGAAGATTTAATCAAAAAGATCTTATGGGAAAACTCGCAGTGGTTTTTAGAAAAGCATTTTGTGGAAGTTTGATGGGGTGGGTTTTTGCCATATTTTGAAGTTAATGATTATTGACTATCACCGTAGCCAAGAAATTTCGCGCTTATCATTACCAATTAATTGTGACGGTAATCCGTTGGGATCACTAGACAATCAAGAAATAGTTTTAGAACAGTACATTGCCTTGCAAGCTTGCTAAGACACGCACAATCGAACTATTTAACTGGCGGATTCATGTTATTCTCTGAAAATAACCATTCTATTTCGGACCATCAAACAAATGCAATATTTATAAGGAGACAATTACGTCACTGACTAGTGAAAACATCTAAACCACCGAAAATTGGGTTGATCTTTAATGGCTCCATTTCGATATACTTTATACTCTAGTCGCGCGTAATCCTCTGCTGCAGAAATCCATTCACAACTGCCATTGACAAAAGATTGCAAAGGGGATTTATACCCTGATACCAAGAAGGTGTCAGGAAAATTAAATCAAATTCAACCCAATCAAATGCAAATTGCAAAGTTGCAACAATTTGTTAAAAGCCAGGTTGATAAGGCTTTGCGATGATATTATGAGTTTGGAGGTGTGTACTTTTTTGTTTTCCCGCCATTTTGTTCTTTGCTTTGATAAAAAGCACAAAACTTTGCATTTACACAACCACAAATGGTTTTCAGAGGAAGCGACGCACAGCTGAACTGACCAATTCAACCAGTACGAAAAACCCCTACTAAAGAAGTTACCCAAGGAACTTTTTGATATGAAGAAAAATACCGGTGCCAAGTTGCAACGCAATTATCATGTGGCTTTAGGCGAGGACAAACCGATTCCAAAGATTGAAAAGGCTGTAATATGCAGAAACAACGCAGTTGAACTCAGCAGGAATTTACTCAGCCTTCTACACTAGAACAAATTGGTCACATCGAAAGTTTTTCATTCGATCATACAGCGAACTATTTGCTATCGATTTCAATTTGAGAATTTCAATGCGCTTAATTAAAACTGCCATGCATAGATTTATCAAATTCTATGATAGAGATCGTATTAACTCTGGTATTAATTATGAATGCCCATTGTATGAAGTACGAAAATGTAGGTCTGGATTTACACGGGTCTGGGTAGCAGACTTTTCGAATTAAAAATCCCTCTTAAGTAACCAATCCGTGGGTTTGGTATTCGGAAAAATGCCCTAGGAAGGCAAATTAATTGTATTATTACTTAACCAAAAGAGAATCTTCTCCAATTTATAGGGGTTAAGACAGTCACGAACATTACTTCTCTGGTGGAGTCAGTCCCTGTTGCTTGATCCATGCCAAAAGTTTCTCCTTTTCCTCTTTCTCAGCTTGTGCTTTCTTCTCTGCTTCCTCTGCCCTTTTTCCTGCCTGCTCCTTCTTGTCCTTCTTTTTGTTCCACACCTCAATCGGCTCCAGAATAGCCGACCTGATATTTGCTAAGAGATGCTCTTTATGCTTATAGTAGTAGACAGATAGCACCGAGGGATATTTCTCCCAATGTTCGTACATGGAATAAGGTTCTCCTTCCGCCAGGATTGGCCTAATCGGAATTGAGGGAAAAAAAGGGATGATATGAGATAATTCTTGTGGAATACTCTTAGCATCTGTCAAGTCGGCGACTACAAAGTTTGACATGTTCGCCAACAACTGAACTGTTTCAGTTAAATCGCGATTTCCAGAGGGTTCAAAATCAAAGACAATTGGCACTAAGTCATGTTTTCGAAGCTCCTCTCTTAAGGCATCGAGAACTTGTTTTCGTTCTTCATAAAACCGTCCCAAAATCAATACGGCCTTTGAGGTAATCGTATTAATGACGCTGCGGATTTTCTTGTTGTTGAGTAGTAGATAGACAAACTGGGCAACCTCCAACTCATCCACGATCACAGGAGATTGATCCTCGGGCGTGATGACGAGATCGCGGCGAAACGCTGCTTGATCATCAAGCTTTAGGTCCCAGGCAGCAATGCCGTAGATTCGACTGCCAGTGAGTCGGGTGTTGGAGAGGTCAGTGCCCACAAGAACAGCCCGCTCAAGATTCGAATAACTGAGATCAGCGCCACTCAATTGAGCGTGCGATAGATCCGCGCCACGGAGGTTAGCACCAACTAACATCGATTTGTCGTCAAATCTAGCATTTCGAAGTTTTGCTTCCTCAAGATTCGCTTTAGTCAGGTTTGCACCCTCGAAATGAGCGCCGTGTATCTCTGCGTGGAGTAAGCGGGCTTCAGTAAGGTCAGTATAACGGAAGCTCGCTTCATTGAGTTGTGCTCCCTTTAGACTGGTCTCTCTCAGTGATGCTCCGTCTAGCTTGGCCCTGCGCAAGTCTACATAGCCAATGCAGATGCCATCGAGGTTGGCACCACGCAGATCGACTTCCCGTGCCAGTCTAAAGTGGATTTACTTTGTATTGATATAGCTTCGAATCTGGGCAACGCGGCGTGAGGTTGTATCTGTTCCAAATTTCCAGCGCCTCACCGCGCTCCTTAGATCGGATTGGTGTGCAAGCCAGTTCGAGAAATCGATCCAAATCCTCCCTATCACCAACAAAATTGGGATGAGTCCTACATACCAAATCCTTACTTGTCGCCATCATAAGTTTTTCCGATGCGCCTGTTGCCCTGATTTCGGGTGAGATGTTAGCCCACAAACTTGGATAAGGCTTTTGCCAATGATCGCATCCAGAATGTTCAAAATAGAGGCACTCCTGCTATATTCTTCTAGCATGCCTGTTTGAAATCTATTGATAATACTTCTAGTGGACCGTGTGCCTGAACCCGTCTCTGCATATTCCAGTGAAGCTGACTCCAAAATCAAATATACGAAAGCCCATGACGATTTTGTAGTATTTTACTTTGCATAAGTGAACGAGCATTACCGTTTCTGTGTGTAGCTTTAAGGCTTCTTTCAATCAAATTCCTCAATTCATAAATCTTATCCGGGAGTTATGCATGTTATTCGTTCCATTTGCTCTAGTCTGACTGAAAAATTGAATTTTGCTCAAAATGCTATGAGAAGGAGGGTTAAGTATTGGCATATGTAAGAGCAGGCCTTTTGATCTTCGCCACGAGTCGAGCAACCCTTCAGGAGCAAAACTCGCTCAAGATCGAGACGCAAAGAACCAACTTAGTCGAATCGATGTTGAAGAAGATCAATGCGAAATCAATGCGATTCTAAATCGATCATTGCAGTTGAAACGGAGGTCTTGGTGAAATCAGAGATACTTTCGCTTTTTGAAGGGCAAACCAAGTGAACTGCATTCAACGGACGTAATTGAATTGTTTTGATCGATACAAACGATTCAAGGTGACGAATTCGACGATATTATGGATGATATTGACTTAGCAGAGGAGTCGAATGCTCGCTATAAATTTAAAGAAATGTATCAGCAAACTTTTAGCACTTAGTCTCACCAATTGATTGCTTCAGAATCATAAGTACAAAAAATTTTTCGTAATCTTTGTCTTGTTCCCTAGAGAGGGGCTGAACCGCCAATAGGTCAAACAGCTTTCCTTAAATCGAGTCTTCTTGCAGAAACTTTCCTTCGATAAGGTGCCATCTTCGTAGACAGCTATCAGTGGGAAACATCTCTGTCGCATTATGTCTTTTCATACCTTTGCTTCCTTTATTTTGCCACAAAGGTGTAGGCTTTTTCTTGATCATCCAACACGCTCATGACTGAGCGCTTACGTTCAAAGCATAATTCTCATATTAATGTTTTCCCAAGGACACCTGTATTTCGTTGTTGAATCCGTGCTTTTTTAGACTTTGAGGTTACTTCTAAGGTCCTCATGTATCACTAAGTTTAAATCAATTTTAACTCTATTCTAAATCAAATCCACTTGTTTTACAGATTAACGGGGTTAGGATTGCCATGCTTGGTATAATTGGATTATCTCTGTCGTCAGAAACTAGCTTGGGTGATTATTCTGGCTCTGATCCGTCAATGCATGATCGCACGAATCGCAGGAACAAGGATATTATCGAAATTTTAGAGTGATACTTCCTAAAGATTCATTGCTACGTCGAGGAGCCAGATCAGCGAAATAGCACAGTACTATGAATTGGAACATAAGTGTTAAAAGATGGAACATATGTTATAGAACTATTCACCCCATTTAAATAACTCTGTAAGTAATTATGGCCCATAGAGCTTTTATTTATTTTTAGTAATTATTAAAATATATTAATATGCCAATTGAAAATCTTAGAGACATTAGAACAAATGTTGACACTATTGTTAACTCAATACCTGTCACAGTTTCACAACTGACATTTCCAGGGAATCAACTAAATCCGAATGAGGATTTTAGTTTTACAGTTGATGCAAGTAACCCTGTTGGTAGTGTTCGAATCGTAAATGTCAGACTACGTGTGGCCGTTGGTAACCAAGCTATGGTCAGGCTGCGAGTGCCTAATTTTCAAGCACCGGGTTTATTTTTAGCCGTAACTAATTTAAATGGAACTCCATTTCTTGATGCGCAAATCGGTTTACTTGTCAATGGTTTCATCATTAATTTTCCTTCTGGTCACGCATGGGACGCTATAAACCCAGGCGAAAATGTTCCAGCTCTTTCCTTTAGCGGAAGAGCAATCTCAACTGGGAACACTGAGATTCTGGCTCGTATCATTGCCGATATTGACCATGCATGGCTTTTCCCACCTGGTCAAGAATCAAATAATGGCACAAGAAGTCTTTCTGTGGTTTCTTAATTACATTTCACTATCTGAGTTACCTTCTTCTTATGGGTTTTTTAGTGAAGTGTAAAGGACTAAGTTACCTTACAGGCACTTTCCAAATAGTAAATCTGCTTTCTTTATAATTAGATTTGTACTGGGACGTGCCTTTATTTTTTATATAATGATTTGCACGATTTCAAAGAATGAGTGATGCAAATGCAAATTTGCAACTTTTAATATATTCGTAGAAATCAGGAAATAGGTACTCATTGAAGATGTTCAATTTCAATTGTTCAATTTGAACATTTGGCTTAATTTGAAAATCTGGTTTGTATCAATTTTGTTAATTTGTCAATTTGCTCATTTATTATAAGTTGAGGGGCATTTCCTCTTCCCTTTTTGTATTCCAAAGGTGTAACACCAGTTATTTCGCGAAAACGTTTTGAAAAATATGCTTGATTATTAAAACCAACTTCTAATGCTACCTCGCATATTCTCAAATCGGGTTTATGGAGTAATAGGTGGGCAGCTCTATAAATGCGAACAAACCTTATAAATTCGGATGTTGACATTCCTATTGTCGATTTAAGCTTACGATGTAAATCTGTTCGACTCATTCCAATAATACGGATGATCTTAGTTATTTTGAGGTTTTGATCAAAGAGATAAGGCTCCATTTTGAAATAGAGTTTCAATGAGAAGTGGGCTTCGTATCTGATATGTGAATTTTGTGGAGACATTTTTTTGATTTATATTTTGTTTGGGCAAATTGGACAAGGTGTTGGGCCTTTTATAGCCCCCACCCGTAATGAAGGAGAACTCGAGTATTAATTTCGTTTCTTGCTTTTGCAAAACTGGAGTCGGATAACCGTGTGCTGTTATCCCCTTCTAAAACCCTATTTGACAACTAAATAGAGGTGAAAGTCTAATCTGGACGTACATATTTTACTTTTCACCGTTATCCATCGTCCACATTAATTAAAGATTCTTTCCTCCTCAATTCGAACGGGTCATTTCCCAAGGGCTGGACTTCGTCAGTTGAGATGACCTTTGTACATAATCCGTGTGATAAGAAGTTCTCACACCCACCCCCTCAACACCTCCTTCACCTTCTCCAATCCGTTCAATTTCTCTTTTATCACCGCATCTCTTTTCCTTCCCCAAATCGCTTCGATAAATTCGACGTGCTCGATTTCGGTTTGGGCATGTTTTTTTGTGCCTCCCTGTTTCCAGGCCTCCTGGTATAATTTGATGATCTTTTTGGTCATTTTATCAATTTCTTTTTGATCGCAGAATAGTAATTCACAGCGTTTAAGATTGACCGGGTTGAGGTCTTCCCAAAAGTCACGGTGATCAGTGCGTTCTTTATTGAGTTCTTTTTCGGTGTCGGAGAGTAGTTTTCCGGGGTCTTTCGTTTCGCCGTCGATGATGATGGGATTATTACCATTTAGTAAAGCGTGAGCGGTTAGCCAATTGGTGAGTGGATAGATCGCTGATTTGACTTTGCCTTTAGATAGTAACCAGGCTTTTTCATATTGCTCAGCCATCTGCTTTAAGTATTTTAGACGCTGGTCTCCGGTGCTTAGCTGGGCAAAACGTTTGGAGGCACTTCCCAGGATATTTAGACGCTCTGCAGTAGTGCCAATAAAAGCCAGGGCTTTTAAGTCTTTTTCTAGTTTGCTGATGGCCGCTCGACTTACCTTTTTCTGAAGGGCCAGCCTTTTCACCCGGAGATTGCAATATTGCTCCAATGCTTTGACTGAGTAGGTGGCATCACTGAGCGATAACAAGGCCTGGTAGCGCTCAATAGCCAGATCAATCTGATCGAGCAAAGCATAGATATGGGCTTCTTTCTCCCGGCATCGACCCCCATCGAGGTTTTTATCCCGGGCCCGTTGCATAATATGCTCCAATTGGTTGATCAGTAATTGCGGTTCCGGACTCTGCTGGCTTTGGGTATTCTGCTGCAGATTGTCCAGATCGATCAGCACCTGTTCTTCTGCAATGTATTCGACTTCAGACCACCGGCTTTTTCCATCTCGAACCAACCGGTACCAGGGATCACCGTAGCACTGATAGGCCCCCCAGGTATTGGTATGGGGGTATTTTTCAAAACAGATCCGCCGGGCTACTTGTGTGGCAAGACCAAATTCATATCCGTCGAGCAGCTGGTCATATAAAGTGGCGGCAAAAAGTTCGGCAGCGTCGTCATCGACTCCCCAACCCGTCACTACCACCGCATTGACTCCCATCGTAATCATTTGAGTGCCCAAATTGGCGGCCAGTTTATACCGGTTTTGATAGTACCGCTCGTCAACGCCGTTCATCACGCCCGAAAAACAACAATTGATAAAAACAAACTCCGGTACTTTTTCCCGGCTGTCGAAAAGGCCGGCATCGATTTGCATGCCCTGACCTATCACTACTCCAACTTCACCGGATTGCGGGTCATACATACCATGCCCTGCAATATGCAGGATCTTGTAATTTCCACCGATCAGGGGGTGAATGATCTGCGTGCCGCGACTGCCTATCAACTCATTGACGACAAAGCCCTTATTTTTTAATTTGTCGGCAACTGCCTCCGCTTCCCGTTTTGCTGCTGGTAGTTGGGGCAAAGAGGTGCCCTCGTAAATAGGATCGCCGATTACCAAAGCCGTCTCGTTGCGGATTACCTGAGCATTAGGCCGGTAAGTGTCAGTGGCTAGTTGTCGGATTAGTCCTGCCTTGACAAAGGTGGGATCTTCGTCGATCTCCGTGTCGTGAAACATTTCCCAGGGATATCCGGCCGTATCGATATCCAGCTTCCAGATAATATTACTCTGCGCCCGGATGATGTCTTTAAAGTCGTTGGGAATTAATATTTCGAAGAGTGTTTTGGCATATACCGGGCTCCATTTATCCACCTCTGACAATTCAAGCAATAAATTATCCACCACTGCGATGGAGGTAAATTTATTTTCGATTTCTACCCGGGCCATTCCGGAAGAAGATTGAAACTTTAATTGACGGACCGATTTATTCTTTTCAGATCGCACCAATTCCGTTTGAAAATGATGCCACCACAGATGATCCTGGCCCAAAACTAATTTTTTAATGCCTCCGTATTTCCGGTCGATACCGGATTTGAGATTGATGCTTAGATGCAATTGTTCCTGCCTGGCTATATTTTGCAAACTGAAGTAGGCATTCCAGGCGACGTGCTCATACAATTCAATAAATTCTATTTTGCGAACCGGCTTTAATTCTTTTCCCAGATTCCGCAGGCTCACGTTCGCCCGGTTTACCCCATTTAAGATGGCGCTCAATGCATTTTCCATGGGCAAATAACCATAGGCGCTTCCAATACATAAAGAGGTAATTCCACTTTCGAAATCCGTTTTGTTTTGCACCTCACAATTATCCCGCATATGAAGGGCATATTCCACGACGGCATATTCAACCGTCTTCGACAACCTGAATGAAGTTAGTTTGGTAGTATCACCAAGACCCACAACAATGGCTCCCTTGGGTTGGTGGTCCGGAAGAATGATGATCCGGTTTTCGCCGATTTGTCCGGGATATTTTGTCACCCGGTGACGCTCGGTCAGCACACCATCCAACCATTTGTCAAGCGCCCGCTCGGCACTCACAATGCCCTCGTGTTCAAAATGGCCAATCATGACCGGAAACCTGGCAACCTTTAATTCGGCGTGAGTGACCTCTACTTCAATTTCATCGGGAATTTCTTGCCGGATGGGTAGTGCCGGATCAATGCCAAAAAGAATATCTGCTGCATCAGCCGGGACATTGGAAATTAAAATATCATTTTCACTATAAAATGCCTGGACGCCACGGGTGCCGGGCCTGGTCTTTTGAAAAAATCGGGTGCTTCCATTTTTTAGAATTTCAACAATACCGGGAAATAACTTTGCATCGTTAGCCAAATCTCCATGACCGGTGAATGTGTAATAAATCTGGCTTTCCGGTAATTTTTTTGGAATTCCCAGTTCCCAGGTTACACTACCGTCACCTTCCGGAGTTTTTAAATAACGCAGATAAGTGCCAAAGATCGACTTTTTAGTTTCAGACCGGAAAGTGGTACCCTCACTTTTGCCGGCGATATACACGACATTTTTAAAATTGAAATTATTTCCTGAGGTTACCTTAGCTTTGAATATTTTAAAATCGTTGAGTCTTTGTTCCGGAATGGTAATGTCGACATTGTTGTATTTTTGATTCAGGTCATTCCAGAATTGTGGCGACGCAAAGGCTTCTTCATTGACTGGTAATAATTCATAAACTCCGGGATAATTGGCAAATACATCCATGAGATTGCGTTTCGTATTTGGAATGTCTAAAACAGCCAATTGATTGACCCGGCGTGAATGTCCGGTCAGCACTTCCATAATCAGATGCGACCCTAACCATGGTGTGCCGAGCATCATAAAGGTAGAACCATCGCGGTCGATATAGCGTGTCCAGTCATCCGGATGATTGATCATCATTTGGCGAACCACCAGGCCTCCCATGCTGTGCGCAATGATTTTAATCGGCTGGTTAAATTTGGTCGAAAGATCATTGATCAAATCTTTTAGATTTTGAGCAGGACCAGATACAGAAAGACGCCAGTCAAAAGGAAAAACCGAAACATCATATGTTTTTATCAGTTCATTGACCAGGCTGGAATAATATTTTCCAATGATTGAACCGGCGGTTACCCCTGATGCATCCGCCTTTAATTTCTTTTTGATATCACCTTTACCAATTCTTCCAAAATCCGCCCATATTTTATCGCCTGCAACGTGCAAGTTTGATCCCATAATTCCGGGTAATAAAAGCACAATCGGTCTGTTACCACTTATGTTAGAAGTAGTTTCTTCGCCAAGGTCAACAAAGTCAATAAATACTCCCCGGAGATCGGCATTGGAGATATGCTGAAAGCCGGCCAGTGAAGTAGTATCCTGGTTAATCAGGGCTTCATAGATGGCTTTTTGGGTATTTTTATTTCGGAAATAATTGAAGTGCGAGGTCTGGTTGTCTTTCGAGAGAAAAATGTGGACTCCATTTTCGCGTCTGACTCCAAAACGCATGCTGTCTGTCTGAACCACAAAATCGTTGGCTGCCCGGTAGTATAAATTGGTGAGGATTACGGATAGAGCCTGTTTTACACTGCCACCAAACTCGGCATCACCTTCAATCACCACCAGCCGGTTTTTCACCATGATACTGCTGTTATTGATCACATTTTGCAAAGGAGATCCTGGGATCATAGACAGAAGACCAGGCATATGACCGGGTGTAGCTCTTGATTTAATCACCTGAGCAATAAAAGTGCGGACCAATTGATATATTTGATTCGCAGTGCCCCCAAAAGCCAGGCCGATGGTCCGTAATAGTGCATTTAGAAAATGATCCAGCCGATCAGCCAGCAGGGTGGTACCCCGGGCAGGACAGGCCACCCGAATCGTTTTATTTATTTCGAGACTTTTTTGCTGAGCCAGTTTATGCAGCTCTTGTAGCCGTTCTCCTTCGTCAGAATCGGCGTTTTTCAAGCCTTTGATTTCTTCGGGCAAAAAGCCAATTGGTACATTTCGTCGATCACAGCGGGCCAGCAGATCGGCGATAATCCCACCTCTTGAATGGGAGATGATATCCAAACGGCTATTATTTGGCAACTGGTTCAGAATATCAATTGCATTTTTAATCGGGCTGATCGAAACCGTGCGATGCTCAAGGGTAATGACCCGGTCGTGATAACGTTGAAAGATTTCTTTCCAAATACCGGTTACATCATCTTCCTTCAGTTTTGCAAATGATCCGGACGTAGATGAGGCGGTGCCATGAATAAATAAGAGATACTGATTTCCAGACGCATTCTGACCCGGGAAAGGTTGCAGATTGAATTGTTCGTTTAAGCGGAACAATCCCGGCTGGGGCATTGCTTTCTTATCAAAGGCTATACCTATTTTTTCAGCGGTGGTACCAGCAGCTTTACCTGAGAATACTCCGATCAATTTAATTAATGCGCTGCCCAGCCCTCTCTGACCGGTAGCCGCGACTGATGCCGGGAGTTCCACATCACCCTCTGTACCCCGAAGACTTCCAATCTGGTCACCAAAAATTTCCAACAGATCACCGTACGGACCGATCCACTCGGTGCCATCGTCAAAGATGATGTCAACGACATCGTCCTCGTTTTTGCCTTTGATCTTGATTTTGTCGGCGGTAGCCCGGAGGTGGCTGACCTCGATGGTTTGTTCTAGTGAAAAACTGGCATCATCAAAAGTAGGTAGTGACGATTCGGCGGTAATAACTCTTCCGGCGATGGTAAGGTTGGTCATTTTGTCGGGTTTCTTTTTAGATAGTTGATCGGGTTAAGTGATAGGTTACCTTCAAACACAAACTTTTCCTATGCATAAATGGGTAAAAGGTCATCAGGTAACCCATCTGATTGCCTGAAGTTTTCTCTTAACCGGAAGATTGGTTTAGCTGAAAGTGATCTGTTTAGGTTGTTATGTCCATTCTTTTCGGAAATTTAACCAAATTCTTTCGAAGATGCAACAGGATGTTTACGAATGGGGTATTGTTTTAAAGGAGAGGGTCAGATTGTGACCGGGATCGCAATGTTTTAGTATGACATGTTTTCATAAATGAATCAGGTAGAGCGTTCAGATCAATTTTCAATGGGTTTTGCAGATCATAAAATACTCCGGATCTGACGCACAACTTTAGCCCAGACATCCGATTCTGCACCCCACTTAATGATCGGAAGTAGTCTTCCCTCATTCATCGGCATAAATTGGAGATTTGACAGCTTTTCGTCGTTGGGCACTCTTCCATCAATGTTTAGATGTTCGTCCCCCTGAATAATACCCGGGATCACCGTCCAGTGTTGCCAGTCACAATCCGAGAGTAATACCGGCAGAACCGTGGCTTTTTGTTCTGCTCGTCTGATCATGGCAGTTCGAAATTCAGTCTCATGTATATAGTTGGAGGCAATGAAATTCTGACTCACCAGAAGTATGACGATGTCGGCTTTTTCCAGATTTGTCCGGATTTTGGTATCCCATTCTTCACCTGGTTGGATTAATCCATCCTGCCATATTTCAATCAAACCCTGGCGCTCTAAATTGATGAGATATTTTTGCAGTTCAATTTTAAATCGCATATCATCATGCGAATAAGAGAGGAAGACTTTTTTCGGTTGTTTGACCACGTGTCGGAGAAAGGGCGAAAATTGGTGGAGCTTATAAATTTTATACTGATCACTGTTGCTATCTGGTGAAGATCCCCTGATTAAATATTGACCGCTTTGATGTTGAATAAATGCCTCGTTGACATTGACGAAAAAACGATGTGAATCTAAGGTGGTGTCATCAATGGATACTGAGAGATCCTTCGGCACCTTGTCATTAAATAATTGGGTCCAAAAAGTGAAGTCATTACTATCGGTTTCCCAATCTGGGTTGATGTCGGATGGACTACTACTTTTAATGAGGCCGGTATCCGGATTGTAATAGGTGGTATACTTTTCCCATGAGACTCCCTGATGGCCATGGTAGGCAGCGAGAATGTTCTGGTAGATAAAACGGGTCACTCTTTCCAGATCTGCATTTTTGTGAAGTTGAAGACCTACCTGAATAACCAGGTTCACCAAATCCCATTTTAGGAATATATTTCCCATAGTCTGGAGATCAACGATCACAATAGACTTGGTGAAGTATTTTTCTGATGGTTTTGAGCCGAAGCCGGAAATGATTCGGTTTATCATGCCATGAGGCATGAAGTAGCCAAATTTGAGTTGAAACAGAGTTGTATGTCCTTTGTTGGCGATTCGAAACAGAATGCTGTCATCCGAGTCAGGAAGAAGACTGGGAACAATTAATTCAAGTTCATTTTTCTCAACCACAAATGAATGAAAGGAACATAACTCCGCAAAGGGCAGGAATTCCGATTTTTTTCTTAGAATAACTCCTTTGTCGGCAGTACTAATAAAGGATTTAATTTTTTCAATAAGGATATTTGGGGCAAGCCAGGCTCCACCTCTTTCACCAGGATGTTTTAATAATAATCCCCGATTATGTAAAATGATGAATGCCGCAGAAAGATCACCCCGGTCAGACTGAGTGCTCAGAGAACGGCCGGTATATTTTTCAAAGAATTTTTCGGACGTATAATATAGGTCGGAAATCTTAAATTTCCTTCTGATACTTAACTGCTCATAATCTTTTATATAACCGGATATTAACGCTTCTCTGGTTTGGTTGAGTTCAATACTGTGAGACATGTTTTTTGCCAGACCAGAAAGAGCTGATTTCAAAAGTCGCTTCCGGTCATTTAAACCTAACACTGAAGGTTGACCATCATCAGCCAACGAAAGCCGGAACGAATCTCTGACTGTCAGGATTTTTTCATCGAACTGGGTACTGGATTGAACAGTTGGCCTTTCATCAATTTTATTTTCCAGTAAAATGATTTCTGTGTTGACTTTTATTTCCTCAATATTTGTGAGGGCTGGTCCGACACGCAGATTTCCGCTGATCATTAAATACTGAATATTGCTCAGCCAATAATTTAAGTTGTAATTGTGGTATGGGCGCGGTCGCTTTGTGGTTTCCACCTGGATCCTATTTTCATTGGTATTTCTGGTCCAGACAAAAATGTAGACACAATCTTCCGATAGAAAAAGCCGGAAAGCTGAATGATAGAAATCCTGACCACCAAAGTCGTAGATCAGTGCCTGGCTCGCTCGATCGATCTTCCAGTTAATGATATTCAGAATGCGGGTGCTTTCAATATCAGCCGGATTTACTTTTTTACCTATGAGGAAGTTTGCTAAAGTGGTTTTTCCAACATCACTGTTACCCAGCAATATCAGTTTGGCGGGAAGTTTAACTTGAATCCGTTTGTCGAGGGCTTTGGATCGATTAATTTGATAATCAGAGATAAAAACTTGAAAAACCTCTTTGCCATTTTCTGACCGATATGCTTCTTGATTAATGTTTTTATCAGACTTTAGAAATGGATTAGCTCGAATGTGCAGTTGAACATTGGTAGCGGTCGCAAGTTTGTCACCGAGTATAAAGGGAAAAGTGGAAAGCTTGTTGTCTGAGACGTCGATCCGTTCGATATGATCGAGGGTAAAGTCAGACCCGATCTCTTCGAGGCCATTATCACGTATTTCAATGACTTTTAAACGAGATGGGAGGTGATCGAGTTTTTCTATTTTAT
Source organism: Saprospiraceae bacterium (assembly GCA_016711125.1). Taxonomy (GTDB): domain Bacteria; phylum Bacteroidota; class Bacteroidia; order Chitinophagales; family Saprospiraceae; genus JABDMH01. Next base: position 440,743 of record JADJTQ010000001.1, read on the forward strand.
TCTTATTCAGGAGCAATACCTCCAGGCTGGTCAGATGCTCCATTTGAATATCTTTAATGCTGTTTTCACTCAGATTAAGTTCGATTAACGATTTCAAAGACATCAGCGGATTTAGATCGGTTAGACTGTTGCCCTGGAGAAAAAGTTGTTTGAGTTTTTGGCATTGATTCAGAGTACTCAGGTCCATTATAAGATTCCGGGACAAATCGAGTATCTCCAGTTGTTTACAAAGTGCGAGGGAATCAATATTCTTAATCCGATTACCTTCCAGACGGAGTTCGTTCAGGTTAGGGCAGCCTTTGATAAATTCTATATTGTCCAATTGGTTATTAGACAGGTCTAAAAATTTAAGCTCATTTTGCGGCTGCTCTTCCAGTGCAGAAATTTGATTGTTTCTCAGATTCAGGTAGGTCAGCCTGCTTAAGCCCGGCATTTTCGTGACGGAAGTGATCTTGTTTTCGGCGAGATCGAGATGACGCAGTTCTTCCAGAGTTTGTATCGGTTGGAGATTGGAAAGTTCATTCTGGCTTAGTATCAAAACTTGCAATTTCCCTAAAACACTCAGTATTTTTACATCATCAATATTGTTGGCAGAGAGATTTATTTCCTTCAATCGATCGACAATGGAAGCGTGTATTAGCAAGCCGGGAATACTGCGCAGATTGAGTCCCGATAGATCGAGCTTGGTTTCCTTTTCATCCGATAAAAAAAAAGAAATCCGCCTATCCGCTTCCTGGTAGCCTTCATCACCGGCCTGACTTGAATAATATTTATTGGCTTCCTGCATCCTATCTTGATAAAGTACGAAAATAAATCAGCGAGCCCTCGGAAGGATCGCCTTTTAAAATCAGAAACATCGTCCCCCCATGACACTGCTCAATCATTTATGAAGGCGATAGCTATAGAACTGGCACTTATTAGTGTGCTGATTTTAAGACGTTGTTACCATCCTTCGGTAAGTTATTTAAAATTGAACCGATTTTTAAACTAGAGGATGAAAAATAATGGCTACTCTTAATGGTTCTTGTACATATTTAGTGGGTAAACTACTATTTCTTTTTTTTTCTATAGTACCGGAAGATGTAGATCTTCCTCTCTCCTCTTGACAAGAGAGAGCAGAATTTACATTCTGCGGCTTCGAAGGAAGCATATAGTATCAATCCACCCACTATAAATACGCAAGAACCTTCTTAATTTGTGTCTTTTGAAATGAATCCGAAATATCCTACGGTTGAATCAGATCCACTTTTATTTTAAGAGTAGTCTCAAGGTTGGACGTTCTGCTGAAAAGGTACAATTGAATTTTATTGATGGGTTTCGCTCAATCGCAATTTATTTGAGGCAATAACTTCACACGAGCTTATTCTCACAGCTCCTTGAAATGCTATTTCTTGAAATGCATCTTATCCCCCCATTTGTATTGCCTCTTGCATGGCCTTATATCGCTTGCGCCAGTTTGCATCATTCTGATTGAGGCCATCATCGATATGTACTACATCAGGTGTATTAAATTGGCCACCCCAACGTAGACCAGGATCCAGGATGATGGAATTTATGAATCTTCTTACCGGTTCTGGCACCGAGGGATATTTAGCCAGGACTTTTGAATTGGCAGATTTCGTTCCGTTGTCATAGACCACGTTCATATCAATGGCGTGCCCGGCCAGATGATTGGATCGAATGGCTGGTGTTACAATTGCCCCGGCGACATTGGTAGTGGTCCGAAACGAACTGGTAACGAGCACAAAAACATCGGCTTCCTCGGCATATTGATTGATTGTCTTGAGGGCAGGCAGAAATTCTATATCAGCCCGGCATGGATTACCGGTAAACCTTGATCCCTGAAAATAGACAAGGGGAGATTGATCACCTGGTAAATTATTTTCAGCCAGTCACTCCAATGTTTGCCGTAAAGGTGTTAATGCTCTCGAGCATCAGATTGATCAATGGTCTGGTCAAAAGGTCTCCGTCTGAATCAATACCATGGTCACTTGCATACACGACGATTGCATTTTTGGTACTGTTTCCATATAGTCCATCGGCGCCATATTTCGGAAAATTCAATTGAGCTCCGTAACCTATTTCATTCAATAATCGTTGAACGGCCCGAATACTCATCCGGGTGCCCTTCGATACATATTTTCTTGTACGAAGATCGGAAGTATGTATGTTCCATAGAAGATACATTTCCGGTAGGAAGGCGTGTCGATCAAGAATTAATTTGGCAAGTTCACTGGAAACCGAGTTTCCATCACTTGCAAATTTATTCTGTTGAGCAAAGGTCAATACGGCAGTTGCAGTTGCGGGACCATAATTGCCATCTGCCTGATACTGAGTGAATTTCAATTCAGACCGAAATCCTAACTCAAATAAGTTACGCTGCAAGTCGATGATCAGGTCTTTTTCTAAAGATCCGACAAACAGAGACCTGCTAAGCTCTTCTCCATCCTGTATTGTATTTGAAAGGGCGGAATGCTCTGATATCTCTCTATGATCTTGTGGTGCCATTTTTTAACAAAATTAATGTCATTACTCAAAAACTCCCCCATACTTGATTTACTCGCGATTTCTTAATTTAATGCATGATCTGCCTGAAGGTAACCCTGCAAAATTTGGACTGCCGTTAATCATTCCGAACGACATGTACAAAATGGGCCCTGGATCCGCTGATCTACTTTCTAAAAAACGAGCCCCCCTGAAATAGTCCAAGTACCGAACCTTGCGTTAAACACTTTCCCGAATCAAAGAGGCACCCCGATCTTTGAATGTTTGAAGTTCATTTTCGCTAAATCCAGTACGTTCGATTGCGATTCTTGAGCCAGCTATGTCTATAAAAGAATTAATGTCGGGATCTGGAAAATCGTCTTTCTCGACCACGACCTGGATTTCAGTGAGCGGAAGCATGTGATCGAGTTGCGGCTTGGTAAATGCTTTTGACCGGATAGTCACCTGCCGGGGGAATCTTTTTGCGAAACTCATTAAAACAAAGAGATTGCCTAAGCTGGAAGTACGGTCACATACCATTATGCTGGCTAACCTCGCCGCATATTGGCTCAGTTCACTTTGCGAAAAATTACTGTCTACAATGACGACATCAGTCTTACTGGCACTTACGGGAATATGATCAATAAAATTTAATCTAAAGTTCGTATTAAATCCATCATTGCTGAAAAAGACTACTGCACAATTCTTTTCCGCTATAAAACCTTTCAAAAGCGTTTCATTAAATCCGGTAGATTCTACATGATATTGAGTAAGCCGGTTATCCTGGATCGTTTTTAAGATCAGGTCGGGATCTTCACCCTGGGCTTTTTGAAAAGGATGCGCAAAACAATCTTGTAAACTCATGGATTAATGATTTTAGAATAGGTACATTTTTGATCTCAAGTAAGTAGAAACAATTTAAATTCGAACTGCAAAACAAAATGTTATTTATTACCTCATCGAGGCGGTACCCACCCATTGACTTGTTCACCTGAAGCGATGTTAAAAATGGGCACATCGATGGTCGCGGAGATAAGCCAGCGGTGTGTACGAGCCTGTTGATTACCAATTCCTGAAATCTGGCGCACGGTGGGACCGTATTGCCAACCGGCTCCAAAAGTAAAGGGTGTATTATTGATATTACGAAAAAGGTATAATCCAGGACTAATAAAATTCTGGAAAGTCAGGTCGGGGAGATTGGAAGTCTGCGTATCATCAAAGCGAAAAGCGGTGACCGCTCCAATATCCAGAATCGGAGCAAATGCCGTCCAGGAGCCTTTCTTATATTTGGTGAACTTCCAGCTAAAGGAGATGCCAACCGGTACCGATAATGCGATACTGGCATCGGTCTTTGACAGATCTGGTAGTGCCCGGGTTTCTGTACCACCTACCATACCAAGGTAACTGTTGATGTCAAGATTTCTGATATGGCTGCGCTTTATACGCGAACTTCCTGCTGGAGTGGCCGCCGAACTCAAAGCCTGCTTTATCTCATCTGCCGTTTCAGCCTTTGCTACATCAGAAATAAAGGCTCCGTATCCCACGAGCTTGTTGAGTAACTTTTGTTGATCGGCATTGTTTTTACTAATCTGTTTTTCGTCACCAACCTGCTCGGGTTGCGAGATTATCTTGAAGATTGCCATCGCATTATAAATAGCGGCTGTATATTGTTTTTGAGAAAGATTGTCGTAAAGAGATAATCCATCGGAAATAAATTCTAAAAAACTATTTAGGTCGGGATGAAGCGTAACCAGGCTACTGTCGGCAGAAAGTGGTGTTTCCAGAGCTAAGGAAAAGAGATCAACGATAGACTTCAGGAGAGGATAGCGATCATCAAAGGTGATTTTTTCATTTTTTGATTTTTTAACGGCCAATGTTTCCTGACTGTCATTGATGTCAAGAATGGAATTAATCACTTTGGTGGTGAACAAGGGCAGATTTCCACTGGAAATTTCACGTGCATATTTTAGATTTTGAAGTTGTTGCAATAGTAATCCCAGAAAAATAGAGCGCGCCTCTTCATCCTCCGATAAAGCATTGAATTGAGACTTAGACAACCAGGTTGTTGCATTTCTGATTTGAGCGACCTTCGTCGAATCAATATTGATCAAAGTTCCCGTAAGGGTAGAGTCCGCTTTTATTACAGTATATTGAATCCGGGAGGTATCGGGGAGGTTGACCTGCTTGTAATTGTCAAATTTACTTTGGACGCTTTGGAGAAGATGAACTACGAATTCAGTCAACCCCAGTAGTTTTTCGGTATTTCGCCGACTTTCGATTTTTTTCACTTCGGCGTACTGCAATAATGTAAGGAGATTATTTTGGATTGAATCTTCAAGCGGTTGGAGATCTTTTATTTTGATGGATGCATTATTGAGATGGTTCAGAGCTTTATCCAGTATGCTAAAGACATTGGCATCGATGGATGGTTGAGCAGCAATGATGGCTTCATACTTATCCCAGGGATTCTGGTCGGAAGGGCTCAAAGATTCAGCTAATTTTTTTTCCTGAAAATCGACTTGTTTAAATACATCCCGAAGGAGATTTAGGCGATCTCTAGTAATCGCTAGAATTGATTCTTCACTGTGTTGTGACCCTGGCCCCCCAAGTTCATTGACGGAGTCGATGGCATCTCTAAGAGCCTGGCCGGTAAAATTTAGAATAAGTGGTTTCAGTGGATACCAACCTACCGTGTCAAATTCAATGATTTTGAGTAGGTAATGAAGGGCTGCTACATCACGGTCCGAGTCTATTGAGGCCCCAGTCACCCGAAGTTTCGAGGTATCGATTTTCAACCTTTCTATGATGCTGTTTTCAAGGGTATCTACCAGTTTTATTTGTTGCGCGAGCGGGTCTCTTCGGGCTTGTTCCAGGGTAGTTCGAATAGTACGTATCTCAGTTTCAAGGGGAAGCAATTGCTGGGTCCACTTTTCGAGTTTTTTGGAATAATTTTTTGCAATGAGTATCTGTGCTTGTTCGAGGCCTTTCATGATGCAAAAAGTATTGGCCAACTCTTCGTTAAAATATGTGTGATAGTGACTGAGATTGTACTTTTCGTCTGGCAAAAAGAATTGACCAAAATACTCTTCTCCCTTGAGGTAACTGACGGTATACTTTTGGAAGTAATCATGTGAATGAATCAACTTGCCATTAGACTTGAACTTAAATTCACTGGCTGTTTCTCCCAGTTCATTTAGCGCTGATAATTGAAGACGGACATTGGACTTCATTGCTTCATCTGCAAAACTGCTGGTGTCTATGGCATTGATTTCCGACACGAGATCGAGCTCGGTTCTGATAATGTTGTCATAGCTAAATTGCAATAATTGGGCATATTCCGTAATATTCTTGACCAGTATCACGGTCATTTTTAAAAGATTGTGAGTCGAGCTGATTGGCTATATCCAGATTAATCAATTCGGTAAAATCGAGTTGGCGTCGATCCAAGTATTGATAAGTGCCAACAAGGATTTCATCAATAGACCGATCCTGGTAGACCAGATTGACAATTTGAAAAAACAATGCGATATTGTAGATGTCTTTTGAAAATTTATTATTGATGGCATATTTATCCAGATTTAATAATTGGGGAAGATTCCATCCCAGGTTTTGCAGGTCAGTTTTGAAAGAACTCCTCGCATCTTTCAGAAGATTTTTGTAATTGGAAATATCAAACTGAAGAAATACTTTGGATGTTTCTGGAAATAAGGTTTTGTATTCGGGATGATCCGGATCATTTAGATAGCGTTGAAATCGATCCAGAAAAGTGATACTTAGTTCTTCCTGTGCCCGTTCTACAATGAAATCAGAGAGACCGGCAATTAATGTAGTAACGTCCAGACCCAGTGCCTTATTAATTTGGGTGTTGGCAGTTTCCGATTGAAGACTCAGTTCAAGGCCGGCTGATTTCTCAGCAGGTACAATTTGCTCGTAGTACTTTTGGTCCTTATCTGCAGATGCCTCAAGTGAGCTTTTTTTTTCGAGACCATACATCTCCGGGATCCAGCTATAGTTATCATGGAGATTTTTTGAAATTTCAGCTGAGAATAATTCTGTATCAAAATCCATAAGTCTCAGCTCAGAATTCAGCTGATAGCTGTAAAGGATGTGTTCAAGCCCTGGTTTAAGAAATGAATTATTCTGGTAGGCTTCATATGTTTGTTTAAGGGTTGTAAGGTCCCGGAGTGTGTCCAGGAAATCATTGTGAAGTGATAGAAGACCAATGAGTCGATAATAGTCCTTTTTGATAATATGCTGACCTTGAAAATCCATTTTCATTTGGAGAATAACATTCGTGTTTGTCTTGGTCAATTTCAGTTTTTCTGGAGCTAATACGGCATAAGTGAGACTGTCATCTCCCATGATAAGCGTAACGGTATCGTCCGATCGGATTGAATAGAAACCGGGAGAAGTAATATGCAAACTGTCACCTACAATGGTCCTGGCTCTGGAAGGTAAAGATCCGGTATCAATTTGCAAAGTCCCCTCCCGGGTAAGGCGAGTGGACTTCAAAATGATGGGATCTCTAAAATCAAATATCTGCCTGCTTGAGGTGGTGGTCCAGGCAACTCTATTGGGAAGATTATCGATTTGAATCACTGAATCGACAGCGATATGACTGGTATCGGTCTGATATATGATCGTTATTGAATCAGCACGATCGAAGTTTTTGACTTTTGAGATTGTGAAACGATCGTAAGATGCCATTTCGTAGATCTTATCAGTCAGCTTAATTCGTTGTCCATCGACGTTTATTCGCCGAGAGCCGGTATCACTGATCTCCAGTTGCGGATGGGAGGGATGATATAATAGTTCTTTGAGTTCACAGGCTTCACTGTAGAGAGATTGCCCATAAATTACACCAGTAACTAGCGTGACCAGAGAAAGGTTGAATACTTGGCGAATGCACTTGAATGATTTTGCCGGGGTCATTTATTTGATATCTTGGACTAATTGTAAGGGAGCAGTTAGACTATATTTAGATGGAATTTCGAGAAAAATCCAGATAAACGCAAGTCTTTTAGTATAAAAATTACAAATTTAGTTTAGCACCCCTACTTCGATGTATTTTCAGATAAAGGCCAATTGGGTGTGGCAAAACCCGTGACCAATCCCTCCACCACACTTCGGGCTCAGTGATCCATTAATTCTGCTATTTCTAAGTTGTAAAAACATTTTGATGAGATCACCGCTTCCCTTAGCTTTCATTTTTATTCTTGGATTACTTTTGATTACTTTCATTAATCGGATGTGAGAAGTCTTCCCCACACCCCGACATCTGCATCCTCAGCAGCAGCGAAGCCGCCTTTACCGCTGCTATCCAGGCAGCTCGGATGGGTAAAAAAGTAGTCTTGATTGAACCGACTGGTCATCGGAGTGGTATGATGGTCGAAGGCATCGTCAAAGGATATCAGGTTTGGTAGCTCGGTGGTGATTGGTGGGATCACCAGAGAACTTTATATTGCTATCGAGGCTCATTATGGTCGTACGCCAAAGTTTGATGAGTTCGGTTGGTATTCTCCTTATGAACCAAAAGTAGCTGAGCAGATTATTGAGGAATTTCTTGGGAAGGAAAAAAATATCACCATCATCCGCAACATCCGGATAAAAGAACAAGGAGGTGTCAAGAAAAAGGCACGAAAATCCAAAGTATATTTTTGGATAGCGGCAAGGAAATCACGGCTGAAGTATTTATCGATGCCTCGGTAGAAGGGCATCTAATACATTTAGCTGGAGTAACAACGGAAACGATCCGGGAAGGAAAGATAAATACGGAGAATCTAAAAATGGCATCCAGCGAGAAAATAATTACCGTCATTTTATGGTGCCCGTCGATCCATATAAATCCGTATTGCAAGTTAGGTGTATTTTGAGAACTTGCTCACTCACTAAAGTTTCGGAGCGCGAGACAGGATTTGCCATACTTATAACGCTATAAAAGAAATCAAGCCTTGTCCGTCTATTCAGCCGGGATTCACGACCACCAGGTTTGGCGAGTTTGATCCTTAGCTAAAAGCACAAAACCAAGAATGGCATCTACAGAAAAGAAAATGACTATACAATAAGACCAAGGCCTTATCTCAGACCTTTGCATAAGTCTCAGTGATGGCCTGATTTATTTCAGGGAGTAATTGCGTCAAATCCCCCGCAATGATTTTGCGGGGCAGGCTTCAGAAATCTTTAGTGTATGAGCCGCCACTTCCGAATAATGTTTTTGCTATTATACACCAAGGAAGGGGGCCATGTTTTTGGCTAAACTTGTCAAAGTAACAAGCATCTCTATTCTTGAGCAATCACCAACTCTGCAAAATGATCGTATTGCTTATGTTTCTTTGGTATATGTTTTTAGAAATTCACATCTAGATTCTTGACAACCATTGACATTGGCAAGCCAGGGGGGGTGCCTTCCAACAAATTCCGGACTAATTTTCCCTTTATTTTGAGCCCTTGTTACGCATTATGTAGATTTGTCTAAAGTGACAGTGGCATTTCCATTCCTGATCAAAGAAACAAACCGAAATTGCAGCCCAGGTGTCAGATTCATTCTCAATCATTTAACCTATGGATTCAAACCCTTTCTTCACCCGGCGTGAATTGCTGGGAATAACCGGCATGGCCAGTTTAGCGGCTTTAACGGGCATCTCGATTGATGCTGTTGGGCAAACGCAACAAAAAAGACCTCGAATTGCCGTTCTGGCCACCTATTGGGCTGCTACGAGATCCCATGCAGACTGGCTGGTAACCAAGCTGATCGACGGTTATTGGTGGCAGGGCGCTTACACTCCTTCCCGCGTTGACGTTGCATCAATTTACATTCACCAGCACGACACAAGCCTACTCGGTCAAAAGGTCGCCAAAGCGAAAGGCATTCCGATTTTTAAAACCGTCGGTGAGGCAGTGACGCTTGGAGGGAAGGAACTTGCGGTGGATGGGGTAGTGATTGTGGGAGAACACGGGGATTATCCAACCGATCTCAAGGGGCACTGGCTCCTGCCACGCTGGTGGCTATACAATCAGGTTATCCGCGTTTTCGAGCAAAGCAAGCGTTCGGTGCCCGTCTTTAACGACAAGCATTTCTCTTACAATTGGGACGATGCCAAGTGGATGTTTGACAAATCCCGCGAGCTGGGCTTTCCTTTGACCGGTGGATCCCTTCTTCCGGTCTATTACCGCAAGCCCGAGATAGAACTGGATAACGACACGCCAATAAAGCACTCGATCGTGATTGGAGGTGCTTCAGATGAGGGAGCCATCTTTCATTGTATCGAATTGCTCCAGGCCTTTGTAGAGCGCCGCCAGGGGGGTGAGACAGGCGTGCAGTCGGTACAATCCATTCGAGGCCCTGAAGCATGGAAGTGGGTCGAACGCAATTCCTGGGCAGGCAAACTGCTTGATTCAGTGGCGGCCAATTTCAATCTGAAGCAGGGACATTTTGAGGAGCGCCCCCAGACCGACATCGGCATCGTAGAGTAGCGTGATGGAACGAAAGCGGCCGTCATTGGTGGTAGCGGTGTGGGCTGGACTTACGCCGGTGAAATCGAAGGTCAAAAAGAGCCCACGATCGTCTCTTTGCTTGACTTCCCGGGCCCCTTCGACCAGTATCACGCCTCAAATGCCCAGCCGCACTGGATCACCGAGATGATGCTGACAGGGACAGAACCTTACCATGCGGAAAGGCTGCTACTGTCGACTGGGATTGTGAACAACTACATGGAATCAAACTGGGAGAACGGTCAATACGCTCCCATCGGACACCGCGTCGAGACACCGTTTATGGACATGACCTACCGTCCAACCCGGGGAGCGCAATTTAACAAAGGCGAACGACCACCCAGCCGCCCCTACATACGCGGTTTTGACCAGTAGAACAAGCATAAGGAACCTGCAATTTGGGCGTGACAGTCTGTATTCCTTGCTCTTTATACTTTCATCATTTTAGACCTAAAAAAACAAACCCATGAAACGTAGAGACGTAATTAAGAGCTTGGCACTCCTACCGATAGCCGGAAGTGTTCTTCCAACACCATCCCCGCCAGCTGCTCCTGTCACTGGATCCAGTTTTCCTTTGCCTCTTCGGAACAAACCGATGCCGGATCTGCATCGCAAAGCTTTCGTGATGGACGGACATGTTCATGTAATGACCCGCGAGCTGTTGATGAACACCGATATCGGCCAGCGTTATCCGGATGGGACCGTCGATCTCCCAAGGGCCAAAGAAGGCGGCCTGGACGCGATGTTCTTCAGTGTTTATACTCCTGAAGACTATTATCCCGGAAGGTTCGAGATAAAAAATACATTTCGGGTGGTGAACCTTGCATTAGACCAACTCCAAAAGAACAACTCGGTGATCGAACTGGCGCTCACCGCTACTGACATTGAACGTATTAATAAGAAAGGCAAAATGGCGGCTTTTCTGGATTTGGAAGGTGGTTTTGACCTTCATGGCGATCTGAACTTACTACGGGCTCTTTACCGGCTCGGGTTACGTTCAATCCAGCTGACTGCACATAATACGACCAACGCATTTATCGATGCCTGCAATGACTTGCATACCTGGGGTGGTATTAACGAGCACGGAAAGGCAGTGATAAAGGAGATGAATGACCTGGGCATGGTGATCAACGTGGCACACGCATCAAACGATGCCATTATTCAGAGTGCTGCAGCAAGCAAGGATCCGGTAATCTACAGTCACGGTGGCTTTCATAAATTTGTCGATCATCCCCGCTGCATTACCGATGAAGCGGCAAAAGCTATTGCAGCTAAAGGAGGCGTGATCGGCTTGCAATTCGGAAGCACGTTCAATAACCCTACATATTGGGAATGGCAGAGACCAAACCATACGATAACATCGCAGCCCCTGCCTCAACCCCAAACCCCGCGGATCCTTAACTCACAAGTTACTACCCAAACGATCGAGGATGTGGATAAAGAGCATGCCCTCACCTTACCTTTTACTTTCAAAGGAACCATCCCGGACGAATATTGGATGCATGTTGATCAGCTGGCCAAAGTAATCGATTATGGCGTAAAATTAGTTGGCGAGGACCACATGGCCCTGGGTTCCGATTTCGATGGTGGCCCTGAACTGCCTCGCGAAATCAAAGACATCAGTGATTATCCGCAGATGACCATGGCGATGCAGAGGCTGGGTTACAGCGATAAGCGAATCAAAAAGATCCTTGGGTTAAACTGGCTCCGAGTGATTCGACAGGTAACCGAAGGGAAATGAGAATTGGAGGTTGGCTTCTTACAAGGTTTACCTCTTGGATGAAAAAAGTATAAACTTTAGAGAACAACACGGGAGTATCCATTAAAGTGTGTCATTGAATTCCCTCCCTCTGCGAGGCGGTCATTGGGATACCCATCGACCGTAGCGCTCTCCAAATTTATCTAATAATTCTAATTGAATGGCCTTCCAATGGAAGCTTTTCTATTCCCTGATTTTTGCTGATTCATTAAGGTCAGGTACAGCTGCTTGATTAATGATTTTTCACTGATCCAGGCACCTTTACTCTTGGTTACTTTCCGAATGATTCTATGGACTGCTTCCACGGGATTGGTCGTGTAGATCATTCTGCGGATATGGGTGCCAAATTCCATAAATGCCATTAATTCACTCCAATCATTCTCCCATAGTTTTGCAATTCGTTCTCCCTCCTTTCCCCATTTTATTTTGAAGCTTTCTAGTGCTTGACCTGCTTGTGATTCGGTAGCGCTACTATATACTGTTCGCAGATCAGCACATATCATCTTCTTATTCTTGTCCGGTACAAATCGGACCGAATTCCTGATTTTATGTACGATACAACGTTGCACAGTTGCCAAGGGATACACTTGATGGATGCTTTCTTTAAAACCAGTTAGTCCATCTATACAGTTTATTAATATATCCTGTACCCCTCGTGACGAAATGTCTTCCAGTATCTGACCCCAGATATGGGCGCTTTCATTCTCCGATGTATAAATCCCCAGTATATCTCGGTGTCCATCACAGTCTATTCCGTACACCGTATAAACACACTTATTCACAAATTTATGATCTTCTTTTACTCGAAAATGTATCCCATCCAGGTACATGATCGCATAGCAAGCTCGCAGGGCACGTTGCTGCCATGCCACGATATCTGGCCAGATCGGATCCGTAATCAGGCTGATCGCACTATTGGAATATTCTACTCCATAGATCTCAAACAACAGTCGATGTATGTCTTCCACACTATTCCCTTTTGCATACATTGATAGGATCACTTCATCTAAGCCTGTCTTCAGACTCCGACTTCGCTTTTCGACGATGGTTGGTTCAAAACTACCTGTGCGATCTCGAGGTGGATTCAATGACAGCGTTCCACCTTCCGTCTTCACATCCTTTTTACCATATCCATTTCGCCGGTTCTTCTTTCCTGCCGAATGCTCTTGTTCCAAATGATGATCCATCTCTCCCTCAAGAGCTGCATCCACAAAACTTTGCAACAATTCCGTAAACACTCCCCCTGGTCCAAGCCACCGTTTCCCACTATACAACCCTTCCTCTATCTCCCTGCGATACGCTTCATCTGGAACTAAATCTTCTAATCTCGGTTTTTCTTTTCTTTTCATGTCAACATATTTATTTTTTTAATAATATCTTGTTGACACACTTTATTGTATACCCTCAACAACACTTCGGCAGGCTCAGTGTGACCCTACCTTTTTACGAGGGGCCTTATGTTCCGCTCTCTCTGTCATCACCCATTTTCATTTTTACAAAAAAATGTATTGGTTAGGTGCCGAAACTTGAGTTAACAATTTATATTAGCACCAAGCCTAAATTCGACGGACACATGATTTGACAAATTTTGCTATTATTGTTTAGACATTAACTCATTAAAAACTACTTTCTGTTCCTTCATGGAAGTGACTATATCAGTCGGCACAGCACCTTCCTCTAATAGGATCCATCCTGCATAATCTATCCCTCCTAATAACCCAAGTACTTCTTGGTATGGATAATCACCTTTATTCAATGTATGAACGTGTACCGTATCCCCAATCCATTGTTGTACTGATTCAAAATTTCCTTTGATACCAGGAGGATTTGTATCTACTGGATTACAATTCCAACAGATTTTAACATTCGGCTCGGTGACCTGGTCAAAAATTGCTTTCATATTGGGCAATTCACTGGTTAGGTGTCCGTGTGCCTCTACCCTAATCAATTGGTCATAATTCTGGGCAAATTTACCCACTTCATTTAATGATGATGCGATTTGCGAAATCGTCTTTTCCCTCGGAATATCCGCTGGAAGTGTATTTGGTTTAACTTTTAAACCGGTAGCTCCAATATCGTGACAAAGCTTGACGTACTCTTTAGTCTGGTCTATATTCCATCGAAGTTTAGTCTGATCCGAATTATGATACTCAAAGTTTGAACCATATCCCACACAAGTCACAGAACTATGGGAAAACATTTTTTTAACTCTTTTTCGTTCAGACGAGCTAAGCGTAGTTTCCACACCGTGCGCATGTTCAGTTCGTAGTTCAACCCCTTCATAACCGGTATCTTCACAATTTTTGATTACTGTAGCAAGATCCCAATCTTTCCCCCATTGGTAGGTAACGAGCCCAAATTTCATTTTTGACGGCGCAGGTATTTCACTGAACAATCGTGGATTCGCTACGGTTAACCCTATTCCGGCAGCACCCGTTAATTTTATAAAATCTCTTCTTTTGTAAGTCATTAATATTATTTATTCAGAAATGAATTAATTATCTGACCACGAACAAATCAGGGGTACCTCCGGAAATGTCTGAATGGATTTGAAAAATAGACATTTTTAATTTTGACAAGGCGTAATGAGGGAACCTAGCCACAGCTAAGTGACGGAAGAGCAACGACGTATAAATTAAAAAGGCCATTTTAAAAATTCTATTGATTTTTGATCAAACCATGAACGATGTTTCCGGAGGTGCCCATACAAAAGTGCTCCTACACTTCGTCTGGTACTACGTAGGGTTCACGATATCTTCTAGTCAACATAGTGTCTGCCTCAGGATCATTAAGAAACTTCTCATAATCACCCATGAAATTAAGTTCGCGTTTAAGTCGATACGAAATATTGGCTAACAAGGGTAATGAAGATGAATAAAACCCTTCCCTAATATCACAATTTAATGAAGTATTGCTTCCAGAACGCACCGAGTCGATAAAATTCATATGATGATCCACTGTTTGATCGCCTTCTACTGGTTTAGAGGATGCAAAGGGTTGTTTTTCCCTACCATGACGGGCATTCCAGTTGTTTCCATAAATCTCAAGCCAGCCGTCTGATCCATAAAATAAGTTCCCAACTTCCTGACCTGTGCTCCCTTCGTGATTCGTATACCTACCGCGGGCTTCAAATTCAAGCATTGTACCGTCGTGATATTGAAATAAGGCCGTTTGAGTATTTGGAGTCTCCTGAAATGATTTATCATGACCATACGTTTCGACTTCACCGTATACCATTTTCCCAGGAGTTCGATCTTGTGGCATTTGTTTGTCTTGACTAAAGCCGTAGATGCCTCCCTTCGAATAAACTGTAACCGGGTGTTCATTTTTATTGAGCCCCCATCGAGCGATATCAAGTTGATGCGGGCCTGTATTTCCCGTATCACCATTCCCCGTACTCCAAAACCAATGCCAATTGTAATGACCTCGTTTTTCATTATATGGTCGCCAGGAAGCAGGTCCCAGCCATTGATCGTAATGCAATGTGGCAGGTGGTTCGCTGTCCTTTGCCCATCCGTATGAATCTCTTCCTTTAAAACAAAGCGCCCGAGCCATATATACTTCGCCAATACCGCCATCATGCAAAAATTTAATGGCCTCCTTCACATTAGAATAGGAACGATTATTTAAGCCAACCTGAACGCGCAAATTATATTTACGTGCTGCATCAATCATCTTCCGACCTTCCCAAATATTATGCGAAGCAGGTTTTTCTACATATACATGTTTTCCTGCCTGGCAAGCCCATATGGTTGCTAATGCATGCCAATGATTGGGAGTAACAATTGACACAGAATCAATCTCCTTATCGTCAAATACTTTTCGCATATCCCATTCTGTCAATGGGTTGTCACCAGTTTTATCAAATACCATTTTCAACCTTGATGCAAATAGTAATTCGTCCGTATCACAGAGTGTTTTCAACCTGACATTGTGGCTTTTATTGAGGTTACTCCAATTATTAATGTGAACGCTTCCCTGATTGCGAATGCCTATGACGGCATGATTTATTCGTTCGTTTGAACCAATGATTGACGCATATGATTTTGCACTCATTCCTACACCTCCCAGGGCAAGACCAGCAGTTCCTAATGTACCTTTTTTGAGAAATTCCCTTCTTTTTGTCATTATCATCAATTTTTAATTGTCATCATTTTATAGTGGTTATTTCCAACAGACTGAACCATCTCATCCAATCTTTCCATATTCCCATCTAATCAGAGACTTAACCTTAATCGTCGGTGATTGAATCTCTTCCTATTCTTCGTTCAAAAGGCAATTCTGATACTTGCACTCCCTACATTGGGCTAAATGTATTCTACCATACCCCACTCAGCAATCATTTCTTCGAATATCTCAAAAATAATGATCCTTACAGCATAATTCAATTTTTCTTACAAACGCCTTCCCGCCTGCCGGATTGATCCTGAACCCGACTCCCACCTATTCTGGATCATGGGTTACCCTAGTAACGAAGTGCAGTGGCGAAAAATCAACATTCAAATCGGAAAGTTATTATTTATCGGTCCCTAAGAATGACGGACAATCTAGATTAGACCTCTTATCAGCACTATTGACCTGGCTTCGAAAAATGCCAAGCAGAAAGTCCGAGTCAAGATGGCTGACACACTGCCTAAGCATATTCAATTACATTTTGATGGCTCTTAGCCGTTTTTAGTGGGTAGTTCATTAATTCATAGCTTCGGTCACCAGCGGCATAAAGATTTGAGTGTGTTCAATAAAAAACCGGATCTCGGTGGTAAAGGCTTCTCCCTCGGTTGGCCGATCTGCGTACCACACCGATAAGCCACCATCCCGGAGTATTTGTACCAGCTTGTCAACCAATAGCAACTGATCGTGCGTGTAGCTGATAAATACTCGTATTGATTTGATCATTTTTAAAGGAGGTAAACCCAAAAGAAAAATAACTTTTTTTTGCTTGACGTTCATCTGAAATTAAATCTCTGATCGCAATGGGGAATTAGAGACCGGTTTGGATTTTAATGAATGCAATTGAATTGACCATATAGTGGTCCTTGCATAGATCGGGTAGTATTTGCAGATCGTAATTGTGGTAGCTGCCTGAATATCGAAGATAGAAATGCTATATGTTCGGGATCCCTCATCCCATTGCGCCCTTGCCCCGACCAATCAAGATTTATCGCAATTTATCGCGAGAAATTATCCTTTGCAGATTGAAGCGGAACCCAATCGGGAAACTAGCTATGATGATAGCGAACTAGTTTATCGATTCAATGGCCGAGGTCTCTTGGAATAGGTTAGTTTTGAGGTGATAAGCTCACCAATCCCTCCACCACACTTTGGGCTCAGTGATCCATTAATTCTGCTATTTTTAAAGCTGTAAAAACATTATGATGAGATCAACGCTTCCCGTAGCATTCATTTTTATCCTTGGATTACTTTCATTAATCGGATGTGAGAAGTCATCCCCCCACCCCGACATCTGCATCCTCGGAGGCAGCGAAGCGGCCTTTACCGCCGCTATCCAGGCTGCCCGCATGGGTAAAAAAGTAGTCTTGATTGAACCGACCGGTCATCCCGGCGGTATGATGGTAGAAGGGATCGTCGGGGATATCATGTTTGGTAGCTCCGTGGTGATTGGGGGGATCGCCAGAGAACTCTATACCGCGATAGAAGCTCATTATGGCCGCACCCCCAGGTTTGATGAATATGGTTGGTCTTCACCCCATGAGCCAAAAGCAGCTGAACGGATTATTGAAGAATTTCTGGCGAAAGAGAAAAACATCACCATCATCCGTAACACACGAGTTAGAGAGCAGGACGGCATCAAAAAAACTGGGTCAAGAATTCGAAGTATTACACTGGAAAATGGACAGGAAATTTCTGCCGATGTATTTATTGACGCCTCGGTAGAAGGGCATCTAATCCATTTAGCTGGAGTAACAACGGAAACGATCCGGGAAGGAAAAGATAAATACGGTGAATCGAAAAATGGCATCCAGATCGAAAATAATTATCGGCAATTTATGGTACAGGTTGATCCTTATCAAATGCCGGGTGATTCGAGCAGTGGATTAATTGCTACTATTCAAGAAGGCGAATTAGGTGAATATGGTGCTCCTGACAAACATATCATGGGATTTTGTTTTCGTCTTTGTCTTACGCGAGATCCAGGTAACCGGATCGAAATTACTAAACCGCAGAATTACAGTCCAGAGACTTACGAGATCTACCGTAGATATTTGAAAGCCGGAGGTAAGCTATTTTACCCGGCAGTCAATCGTGAAAATGGCAAGACAGATCTCGGCAGCTGGCACGATCTCTCCGCTAATTTATATGGTGAAAACTGGTTGTACCCAACGGGTAATTATCATATTCAGGATAGCATCGTCCAATACCATCGTGACTTTACCCAAGGACTCATCTGGTTCCTGCAAAATGACACCACAGTCGATGAGGAAACTCGAAATCACTGGGAGGGTTGGGGTCTCTCCAAAGACGAATTTATTGACAACGACGGATGGCCAAGACGCCTATACATCCGGAGTGCCCGAAGGATGATATCTGACTATGTGATCACGCAGCACCATACCAGCCGGGAAACACCTGAGACGACATTAGATCCGGTCGCCATTGCCTGGTGGCCGCCTGACACCCATCATGCCCGTCGCATTGTCAAAGATGGATATGCCTACGATGAGGGATTTGTTTTCGGTGGCGATGACTGGAGACCATTTTTAGTGTCATGGCAGGCATTGATTCCTAAGCGAAGTGAGTGTACTAATTTATTAACTCCGACCTGTGTTTCGAGTAGTTATGTAGCCTATGGTGCGGTGCGAATTCTTCCCACTTTCATGATTTTGGGTCAAAGCGCTGGTACAGCAGCTGCTCTGGTGGTGGATCAAAAAATAGCTATCCAGGATATCAATTATGTTGATCTGCGAAAAGCTCTGGAAACTGGAAATCAGATTTTAGAAATTCCCGGAAATTGGTTGGAATATTTGGAAATGGAAGGGCATTAGAATTCAAGATACCTTCGGACTTCGGTCTTCGGTCTTCCTCCTCCGTCCGCCGAAGCCTTGCGCGAAGGAGGGCTGTCCCGCCGAAGCTTTATGCGAAGGAGGACGGCTTCGGGCTAAAGGCATCAATCCTTGCTCCGCAGATTGGCTTCGGACTTCAAGAACGTAGCTTCCAGCACTTCGCTTGAAATCTCCATTCCAGAACCTTAACTTTGGAAATTCAGTTAACAATCAATCATGATATGCCAAAAAGGTCGATAGTATTTGGACTGGTTGTGGTCTTCATTATCCTGGTGAGCTGGATGTGGCTTGGTAGAGGTGAACCTGAAGTCGATTTTAATACCCAGATCAAACCCATACTCAACCGTGAATGCATGTCTTGTCATGGTGGTGTAAAAAGCAATGGAGGTCTTAGTTTTCTGTTTGAAGAGGAAGCTAAAGGAGTGACTGAATCAGGAAGAAAAGCCATTGTAGAGGGCCACCCCACTCAAAGTGAGTTGTATCAAAGGCTAATCGCGACGGATCCCGAACTGCGAATGCCCTTCGAGAAAAATCCTTTGTCTCCGGAAGAAATCCAGGTTTTCAAGTCCTGGATAAAACAGGGTGCCATTTGGGATGATCATTGGGCCTATAAGAAAGTAGTAGCGCCATCCTTGCCACCACTGGCCGCAGGAGTAAAAGGAAGCCCTAATTTGACCTGCGATCTAGATCTTTTGGTCTCCGGTAAATTGCAGAAAGTGCGTCTTGAGATATCTCCCCTGGCCGGTATGGCTGAGATACCGCGTCGTCTTGCCTTGGACTTAACCGGTTTACCCCCTTCTATCGAACTTTTCGAACAGCTTGGAGAGAATCCAGACGAAGAAAAATGGGAGCATTATATCAGACAATTGATCGATTCGCCGCAGTATGGAGAGAGATGGGCTGCGATCTGGATGGATCTGGCTCGTTACTCTGACACGAAGGGATACGAAAGGGATGATGCGCGAACTATCTGGCGTTATCGCGATTGGCTCATCAAATCATTTAATGAAGATAAACGATACAACCAATTTCTGATCGAGCAAATTGCCGGCGATCTGCTTCCTAATCCTACTGATGACCAACTGATAGCCACTTCATTTCATCGCAATACGATGACCAATGACGAAGGTGGTACTGACAATGAAGAATTTAGAATAGCCGCAGTCATGGACCGGGTCAATACTACCTGGGAGACCGTATTGGGTACTTCTTTCTCCTGTGTGCAATGTCACAGTCATCCTTACGATCCGATCCGGCACGAAGACTATTACCGGTTTATGGCCTATTTCAACGACAGCAGAGATGAAGATACTTTTGATGATTATCCGGTATTGCGCAGCTTTGACACCCTGGATCAGGCGAAATTGGAGCAATTAAAAAATTGGTTAAAATTAAATGTAGATCAGAAGCAGGAAAAAGAAATGATTCATTTTGTCAAGACCTGGCAACCCAGCATTAATTCACTCACGAGTGATCAGTTTGTCAATAGTGAACTCTCTGATACGAAGTGGTTGGTGTTTCGGAATCATAGTTCCAGTCGATTAAGGGATGTAAATCTGAATGGTGAAAATCGACTCATTTATAGATATCGGAGTTTTGCGCCGGGAGGTTTTCTTCAGTTGTATGCAAATAGCCTGGATGGTCAGCCTATTGGTGAAATCTATATCGATGATACGCAGGGAAAGTGGTCTTTTAAAGAAGTAGAAATCAATCCCTTGATTGGCGTAGATGATATATACTTTACTTATGCAAATCCTAATCTCAAGGATCCCTTGAAGAACGGACTGATGTTTGATTGGTTTTATTTCACCAGTGAATTTCCCGGCGCCGGAAAGGATCAATTTGAGACGGCTAAAAAGAATTATTGGGACTTGATTACCGCCAAAACGGAACAGACTCCCATTATGCTGGATAATCCGGAAGCCTGGTCCAGGACGACCTTCGTCTATGACCGGGGAAATTGGTTGACCCCCACCGATACGGTGACTCCGGGAGTTCCCGCTATCATGAATCCCCTTCCGGCTGACCAACCAAATAACCGTCTCGGAATGGCATATTGGCTGGTAAGTGAGGACAATCCTTTGACCGCTCGTGTTTTTGTCAACCGGGTTTGGGAGCAGTTATTTGGAATTGGTTTGGTGGAGACTCTGGAAGATTTTGGCTCACAGGGTATAGCACCCATCAATCAGGAATTGTTGGATCATTTGGCCTGGAAATTCATGACCGATTTTAATTGGAGTCTAAAATCATTGTTAAGTTATATTGTTTCTTCGGCAACCTATCAGCAATCATCATTTACCTCAGAAGAACATTTGCAGAAGGATCCGGAAAATAGATTTCTTTCGAGAGCTCCCCGGGTGCGACTTTCAGCTGAACAGATCCGGGATCAGGCTCTTGCGATAAGCGGTTTACTCAATCCTGAATTATATGGACCCAGTGTAATGCCTTATCAACCGGATCGTATTTGGAATTCTCCCTATAATAGCCGCAAATGGATCGAAAGTAAAGATGGACAGCAATACCGGAGAGCGTTATACACCTACTGGAAACGCACGAGCCCTTACCCATCCATGCTTATTTTTGATATGATGGCAAGAGAAGTATGCACCACCAGACGAATTAAAACGAACACACCGTTGCAAGCGTTAGTGACATTAAATGACAGTGTTTATGTGGAGGCCGCATCGCAATTTGCCAACAAGATGATTCAAGAAGGTGGGCAAAAATTGGAAGATCAAATCAATTACGGTTACCGGCAAATGCTATTTAAGAATATTTCTCCGGAAAAATTAGATGTTTTAATAAATCTATATTATAATCTGGATACCGTTGATTCGCAGAATTCGAAATTCATAGACTTGAATTCTTCCGAACATTTTAGAAAAATGAAAATTGTGGCGAATGCCATGTTTAATTTAGATGAATTTATTAGTAAAAGTTGATTTTAAGGATAAGTCGATGTTGGGATTCCCAAGCCCGAAGCGAAGCGAAGGGATTGGCAAGCCCTCGGCAATTCCCGCGACTTAAAAAGAAGAGCGTAAAATTTGGAGTACTAATGATTTAAATCAATCAAGACAGAGATTCAATAATTAAAACTTTGCGCTCTCTGCGAACTCTGCGAGAGGCAATTTAGTAGTCAGTTTAATGCTACATGAAACAAATAAATAAAATATCTCAAATTCAACAGCACACCCGGCGTCATTTTATCCAGGATTGTTTTTTGGGATTGGGTGGTCTGGCACTATCGTCAGTCTTAGCAGATAAATATACGACGTCTAATACTGGTCTAATAAATGGCAATAATTTATCCGGTCGAAATCCGCATTATAAACCCAGTGTTAAAAATGTCATTTATATCCATTTGGCCGGAGCACCTTCCCATCTGGAGTTATTTGATTATAAACCCGAGCTGGAGAAACTCAATGGACAGGAATGTCCACCTTCGCTGCTTGAAGGTAAACGATTTGCGTTTATCAGGGGAGTACCTAAAATGTTGGGACCCCAGGGGGTATTCAAACAACATGGACAAAGTGGAGCCTGGATCTCCAATTATTTGCCGCATCTGACTACGGTTGCAGATGAACTCACTTTCTTAAAAGGAGTTTACACGGAGCAATTTAATCATGCTCCTGCGCAATTACTAATGCATACCGGTAGCGCCAGACTTGGTCGACCCAGTATGGGCTCATGGGTGACCTACGGTCTGGGTACCGAAAATGAAAATTTGCCCGGCTTTGTCGTTTTGACCTCCGGTGGTAATAATCCTGATGCCGGCAAAAGTGTTTGGGGCAGTGGGTTTCTGCCTTCCCTTTATCAAGGGGTGCAATGCCGGTAAGACGGTGACCCGGTTTTGTATATTCAGAACCCTGATCATATCAACCGAAAAGATCGAAGAGCCTCGATTGATGCCATCAACGAAATTAATCGGCTCACTTTTGATGAATACCGGGATCCGGAAATCAGTACCCGTATTGCCCAATATGAATTAGCTTATAAGATGCAGTTGACAGTGCCCGAGGTCATGAATATTGCCGACGAACCAACCTATATCCATGATCTTTACGGCAGCAATCCGCAGCAATCAAGTTTTGCAAATAATGTTTTATTAGCCCGAAAATTAGTTGAACAAGGTGTCCGCTTTGTCCAACTTTTTGATTGGGGCTGGGATACCCACGGCACATCTGCCGACGGATCAATTGATGTCGGCCTGCTGAACAAATGCCACCAAACAGATCAGTCAGTCACTGCTTTAATTATTGATCTCAAACAACGTGGTTTGCTTGATGAAACTTTGGTTATTTGGGGTGGAGAATTCGGACGTACACCCATGCAGGAAAACCGCGAGGGCAAAACCAATCCATTTCTCGGGAGAGACCATCATGCAGAAGCTTTTACGATGTGGATGGCTGGAGGTGGCCTGAAAAAGGGATTTTCTTTTGGAGAAACGGACGAAATTGGATACAACGCGATTAATGGCAAGGTTTCTCCCTATGATATTCAGGCAACGATTTTGCACCTCCTGGGGTATGATCACGAACGATTTACTTTTCCCTATCAGGGCAGAAATTTTAGATTGACTGATGTTCATGGAAGTGTGATCAAGGATATTCTTGCTTAACGATATGTCTCTCTGGTCTCCGATCCTTTGACCTCAAACTATCATACTGACGGGAATTTTACTTTCCTGTGATCTTAATTACCTACATTTTTGGTAAACTGTGCTAAGTTTGAAGAAGCAGCTTTATTTGCCCCAGATCAAGTTTTACGGACACGATCAAATACAAAATGAAGGATATCGAGATTATCGGTTATGAAGAGCTCCTGGACAGCTGTGTACAACAACTGGATGATGAAAAATTGTCCTCCTGGTTGAAGGAAAGACATCAACATGGAAATCTATCGAAGACATTTTTTATCAATTTTGGGCTTATAGGTCGAAAGATTCCCCGAAAAGGGGTTTCACTGGATCCTGACTTGGAAGCTCGTCTACAGCATATAAATCCAGGATTTGATCCTACCAAATGGACCCTTGACGATTTATCTCGGTTAAGTCTCATGCTATCGCTTAGTTCCAAGGTTAGCAAAGAGTTCATCGGAACTTTATTGGCTGCCGCCGATATGCGGGAACAGGTGATTGTTTTTCGATCCATACCCTACTTGCCGAATGCCGGTGACTTTGTTTTGTTGGCGATTGATGGCATTCGTACCAATATGGTCGATGTTTTTGACGCCATTGCACTGGATAATACCTATGCCTTCGATTATTTCCCTGACGACGCATGGAATCAAATGGTATTGAAGGCTATATTTATGGAGCGACCCATTTACCGTATTCTGGGAGTTGACGAGCGAAGGAGCCATAAACTAGCCAGTATATTATTTGATTTTGTACATGAACGTTGGTCCGCCGGCCGCTTGGTTACTCCAGAACTTTGGCGTCTGGTGAGAGGACATCTCAACCCGGCGATTTTTGCTGATCTGAGGAAAGTGGCCTTGGGAGATAACGAACTAGCAGCTCAGACCGCGATTAAAGCCATGGAAGAGTCTGGTTATCAAGATGCCATCCAGTGGTTACAATTGGAAAAATTAAGTTCAACTTATTCTTGGGAAGAAATTGGAAAACGAATTATCGAAAGGAAATGAAATATATAGATCCGCATATTCATATGAGCTCCCGCACCACCGATGACTATGAAGCCATGCACAAGGCGGGAATTGTTGCGATCATCGAACCTGCTTTTTGGCTTGGTCAGCCGCGCACCGAGGTTGGCTCCTTTAAGGATTATTTTAGCAGTCTGGTAGGGTGGGAACAATTCCGAGCATCTCAATTTGGAATCAAACATTATAGCACTATTGGATTGAATTCGAAGGAGGCTAACAACGAAGCATTGGCTGAACAAGTCATGGAACTTTTGCCCCTTTTTGCCCTTAAAGAGAATGTGGTAGCCATCGGTGAAATTGGCTATGACGATCAAACTGCAGCCGAAGACAAATATTTTCGCATGCAAATCGAGCTGGCTAAAGAACTTGATCTTCCGATTATGATTCATACGCCCCACCGTGATAAAAAAAATGGCACCTACCGATCGATGGATGTTTTAGAGGAACATGGTGTAGATCCTTCTCTGGTGGTGATTGATCACAATAATGAGGAGACCGTAAGGGACGTGCTGGATCGGGGATATTGGGCAGCATTTACCATCTATCCTCGCACCAAGATGGGAAGTGAAAGAATGGTTGAATTAGTACGACAATATGGCCCTGAACGGATCATCATCGACAGTGCTGCCGACTGGGGCGTTAGTGACCCCCTCGCAGTACCGAAGACTGCCAATTTGATGCGTGAGAAAGGGATGGATGAAAGTGTGATTCATACGACCTGTTATCAAAATGCGCTCGCTGCTTATGGGCAGAGTGGAGTAATGAAGGAATCCGATTGGCTGCAGGGAGTAGAATTTGACCAATCCGTACGCTATGGGGGCAGTACTGTTTTACGGGGAGGACAAGCTCCCAGGAAGAGCTCTCCCGATACCACAGAGTGATGAAGCTGTTTCCGTATTTTGTACTGATCCGGCCTGCCAATTTGCTCACGGCTGTAGCTGATGTTGTAGCGGGCTTTGCAATAGCAGGGGTCTTGAGTCATGTCATCTTCTCCGGTCAAGTACCGGATATGTTATTGCTTATTCTCTCGACGATGGGTCTATATGCCGGTGGTATCGTGTTTAATGATCTTTTTGATCTTGAGATTGATCGAAAGGAAAGACCGGAAAGGATCTTACCTAGTGGTCAAATCTCTGTGTCGAGTGCGCGAACCTTCGGCACTGTACTCCTCGTAGAAGGAGTCCTATTAGCCTTTTTATCCAGTCCGGTAAGTGGCCTGATATCCCTTCTCATTGTCTTTTTTGCTCTTCTGTATGATCGGTTCGGTAAGCATCATCCGTTCTTTGGGCCGATAAATATGGGGTTATGTCGTGGTTTGAACCTGTTGCTTGGTATGAGTATTGTTGAGCTATCCTCATTGTCTTATTTAACCCTTCTTTCATTGATTCCCATTGTTTTCATTGCAGCGGTTACCTTAACCAGTCGGGGTGAAGTAAGTGGAAATAATCGCATGTCGATATTGCTCGCCCTGGTCCTGGATCTGGTCATAGTGGTTACCTTTATATGGCTGGGCATTAAAGATATTCTCAATTTACCGGTTGTAATCCCTTTTGTAGCTTTATGGCTCTTTATGAATTTATATGCCAAGGTCAGTGCGATTATTAGAAACGAGCCGAAGAAGGTGATGCAGGCGGTTAAGATAGGAGTGATCTCATTGATTCCCTTAAATGCAAGTTATGTGGCAGGTTTTGGGCATTGGATCTTTGCCATTCTCGTACTGTCACTATTACCCTTGGCCATGGTCTTATCCAGAAAATTTGCGGTGACTTAAATTATGGTGATTAAACAAAAATTTTCCATTGATTTTCAATACGAAATCATTTTCACGCGGAATATTTTCTCGCCGGAGAATGATACGCTGATTCGTCTGTTACAGAAAACACCTGGTATTCCAACCACAAAAGTTATCGTTGTTGTGGATCAGGGATTGGTTGGGGTAGATCGGGGAATAAGCACCACCATCGAGTCCTATTTTTCCAATTATAGCCAGGTTCAGATGTTGGATTTACCATTAGTGGTGACCGGTGGGGAGGAAAGCAAAAATGATACTCGTGAATTGGTTAAAGTTTTGGAGCTGATAGACAGAGCGAAGGTAGATCGTCATGCTTACGTTATCGCCGTTGGTGGAGGATCGGTCCTGGACATGGTCGGATTTGCAGCAGCAATTGCGCATCGGGGTATCAAACATATCCGGATTCCCACGACAACCTTATCCCAAAATGATTCGGGCGTGGGAGTCAAGAATGGAATAAATTATTTTGGTAAGAAAAATTTCCTGGGCACGTTCGCACCACCCTATGCTGTGGTTAATGACTTTCTTTTTTTGGAATCTCTTGATATTCGTGATTGGAGAGCAGGTACTGCGGAAGCGGTAAAAGTAGCCCTGATCAAGGATAAAGAATTTTTTAATTGGATTTGTAACCATGCAGAGCAACTCAGTCAACGGGATTTATCTTGCATGGAAAAACTGGTTATCCGCTGTGCCGAACTGCATTCTGAACACATCGGAGGCAGTAATGATCCTTTTGAAATGGGCTCTTCCCGGCCTCTTGACTTTGGTCACTGGGCGGCTCATAAATTGGAGCAACTTAGTGGGTTCGAGCTGCGCCATGGAGAAGCGGTTGCCATTGGCATTGCACTAGATGTTTGCTATGCAGTGCAAGCTGGTTATCTGAAACAGGAACTTGCTGATCAAATCATCGACGCACTTCAAAAATTGGGATTTCGGCTGGTTCACCCTACCGTTTTCGGGCAAGATGGTGTTTCGATCAATCCAGAGCTGCTTAAAGGATTGGAAGAATTTCGGGAACATCTCGGAGGTCAACTGACCATTCCCATGATTAAAGAAATTGGTTCTAAATTCGACGTTCATGAGATGAATCCAGCCTGGATCGAGGCGGCTGCTCAGTCTCTTCTACAAAAAAAAGAAGCACATGCAGATTGATTTTCATAATGCACATTTAACCTATTGCAGTAATATCCATCCCGGTGAATCCTGGGTGGAGACTTTTGAAAATCTGAAAAAATATACCACCCAAATTAGAGACAAAATGGATCGGGGGCCTTTTGGTATTGGCCTGCGGCTGTCTAATGAGGCATCGATTAGCTTGTCTGAAGAAGGGGCATTGAGCTCATTTCAGGATTGGTTGCAGAAGGAAAACATGTATGTTTTTACGATCAATGGATTTCCATTTGGTGGGTTTCATAAACAAGTCGTCAAAGACCAGGTTCATTTTCCTGATTGGACCACTTCGGATAGACTAAACTACACAAAACGACTATTCGACATTCTCTCGGTTCTTTTGCCCGCTGACCTCGATGGGGGTGTCTCAACTTCGCCTATTTCGTACCGGTTTTGGCATCAAGATAGTCAGGCTATTGAGGAAGTAAAAAATACCGCCTGTAGTCAAATGATCGATTTAGTTGTTCATTTAAATGCTATTCGGATTAAAACCGGAAAGATCCTTCATTTGGATATCGAACCCGAGCCAGATGGTATTTTAGAGACCAGTCAGGAGTTTGTTGATTTTTATAACAATTACTTATTAAATGAGGGAAAAGCCGCACTCAGAAAAGAACTAAATTGTTCTGATGTTGATGCTGAGCAGATGATCAGAATGCACATTCAATTGTGTTATGATATCTGTCACTTTGCCGTTGGGTTTGAAAAATCTACCGATGCGATTTCTAGGATTTTGGATGCCGGAATTAAAATCGGCCGCATTCAAATCAGTGCGGCTTTGAGTTCTGGCGTTATTCACTCAGAGAAGGAGAAATCATTAGCAATCGAGGGACTTCGCGAATTTAATGAACCGGTTTATTTACATCAAGCGGTTATTCGCGAAGCTAATGGCCAACTCACCAGATATCCCGATTTAAAACCGGCTCTGGATAATTGGATGGAAGCCGACCAATCCGAATTAAGAACTCACTATCATGTGCCCTTATTTACCGAGCGTTATGGTAAATTAATCCCTACCCAACAAGACATTAAAGATGTGCTTCAAATTTGGAAAGAAAAAGACTTTACCAATCATCTCGAAGTGGAGACCTACACCTGGGATGTTTTACCAGAAGATAAACGGACTGATATTGTAAGTTCGGTGGTGCGAGAATTGGAATGGGTGATATCAACCCTCGAAAAATGAAAAAAATTGCTCTGATCAATGTTGTAGGTCTGTCTGAAAAACACATTGGAGAGCATACCCCATTCATAAATTCCTGGTCTGAAAAAAGAAACCGGTCCTTAATTGAACCAATGTTACCGGCGGTTACCTGTTCGGTACAAACAACTTTTCTTACTGGAAAAACTCCTGCCGATCACGGCATTGTGGCAAATGGATGGTACTTCAGGGAAGAATGTGAGGTGAAGTTCTGGAAGCAATCCAATAAATTGGTCCAGGCTGCCAGCATTTGGGATCATGCTCGAAAGATGGATCCCGCTTTTACCTGTGCCAATATGTTTTGGTGGTATAATATGTACTCGTCAGTAGATTATTCCGTGACACCAAGACCCCAATACCGGGCTAATGGAATTAAGGTGCCGGATTGTTATTCAAATCCACCAGACTTGCGAGACCGGCTGCAGAAGGACCTTGGAACTTTCCCGTTATTTAATTTTTGGGGGCCCAATGCCAATATTAAATCCAGCAAATGGATTTCGGATGCCTCAAAAAAAGTCTATGAGTGGCATCGCCCTGATTTGTTATTGGTCTACCTGCCTCATCTCGATTATTGTCTGCAGAAATATGGTCCCGATGATCTTCGAATTGTTAAAAATCTGAATGAAATAGATCAGGTTGTTCAGGACTTAATCAATTACCTGGAGAATGAATGTGTTGAAGTTAATATCGTATCTGAATATGGCATCGTTCCCGTAAGCAACGCTGTTCACATCAACCGGATCCTAAGGGAGGCGGGTATGCTGGCAATTCGCGAAGAAAATGGATTGGAGCTTTTAGATGCGGGTCAATCCATAGCATTTGCCACCGCCGATCACCAACTGGCTCATATCTATATTCAGGATCACTCTAAGATTAAGATGATCACTGAAATGCTGGAAAATACGCCAGGAATAGCTGAGGTTTTGAATGAAGAGGGCAAGATAAATAATGGCCTCAATCATGAAAGGTCGGGTGAACTGGTGGCGATCGCTGAACCCGATTGCTGGTTTACTTATTATTATTGGCTAGATGATCAAAAGGCACCTGATTTTGCCCGGATGGTTGATATACATAAAAAACCTGGATACGATCCGGTTGAGATGTTTCTTGATCCTCAAAAAAAACTGATAGTCCCGAGAATTGTTTTGAAATTGATCGGAAAAAAATTGGGATTTAGAACGATGCTAAATGTTATTCCCATTGATGCCAGTCTGGTGAAAGGATCTCATGGCCAGTTAAATGTTTCGGATGAATATAAACCCGTTTTTATTTCGTTAAAAAATACACCTCGAAATATTTCTGCAGTGGACATTCATGATCTTTTACTGGAGCAGATCTTCGATAACGGTTCTTAATAATTTGAAATTATCTTCCAAGAAACATTTTCTAAGACCATCCGTGAAAATCCGTGTAAATCCGTGGACAAGAATAGAATGTTCTTGGTGCCGAAGCCGGTAGAATGTTCATCCACAGATGGGCACGGATGGCCACGCATGATTTTATATCAAACCTCTTTGAAATCGCACAAATCTGTGAACAATAAGAATTTTATTGGTTGTCCGAAAGGGCCTGTAAGCAGATCCGCAGATACATGCAAATGAACGCAGATGCATTTCTTCCCGGAAACATTTGCTAAGACCATCCGGGAAAATTCGTGTAAATCCGTGGACAAGATAGAATGTTCTTGGTGCCCGAAGCCGGCAGCATGTTTATCCACAGATGGGCACAGATGGCCACGGATGATTTTATATCAAACCTCTTTGAAATCGCACAAATCTGTGAACAATAGAATTTTATTGGTTGTCCGAAAGTGGCTGTAAGCAGATCGGCAGATACATGCAAATGAACGCAATGTCTTTCTTCCAAGAAACACTTTCAAAGACCATCCGTGAAAATCCGTGTAAATCTGTGGACAAATTAGAAAGTTCTTGTAAGCTCATCCGAGATGTATCAATGGACGCCAATGACCTATTCAAATTGTATTTAAAAATCTTTATAGTACAATTCTTTGCCACTGCAAGTTAGGTGTTCCAAAATTAACTAAGAGACAAAGTTTGTAACTACTTGCTTTCAAATAATTGATGCATCTTGCCATCAATTCGGAAGGAAGTCCATCTAGTGCCTTTGCTTCGACAATGATTTTATCCATCACTTTGAAATCCGCATAATATTTGTGTCTAAGACTATGACCTCGATAATCGATCTCGAAACAATGTTCTCTTTGAAAGGGAATCCCCAATAGTCGTAACTCGATCTCCAAAGCATCTTTGTACACCACTTCTAAAAAACCATGCCCAAGTTCACTCTGAACTTTCATGCAGCTTCCGATGATCATATATGATTCTTCTGAATAGAGGAGGGATGAGGATTTTTCCATACTACACAACATAGCAAAATTCATGCAGTTGCCCAAAACCTGTATCAAGCATCCCTTTGATCTCCGCTAATTTGCGCTGATTGTTTTATAGCAGAAAAAAATTTAGAAGATACCATCCGTGAAAATTCGTGTAAATCCGTGGACAAAAAATAGAAAGTTCTTGGTTGGCCCACAATGTTTGCAGGCTTATCCGCTGATGGCCGCTAATTTACGCTGATTATTTTCTGACATAGAGGACATTTAGCGATCACAATCCGTGAAAATCCGCGTAAATCCGTGGACAAAATAGAATATCATTGGTTAACCAACGCAGGTCGTATGCTTATCCACGGATGGGCACGGATGGACACGGATAATTTTATAGCAAACCTCTTTGAAATCCGCACAAATGAATCTGTGAACCAAAGAATTTTATTGGTTGTCTGAAAGTGGCGCAAGAAACATTTTCTAAGACCATCCGTGAAAATTCGTGTAAATCCGTGGACAAAAAAGAATGTTCTTGGTTGGCCCATAATGTTTGCAGGCTTATCCGCTGATGGCCGCTAATTTACGCTGATTATTTTCTGACATAGAGGACATTTAGCGATCACAATCCGTGAAAATCCGCGTAAATCCGTGGACAAAATAGAATATCATTGGTTAACCAACGCAGGTCGTATGCTTATCCACGGATGGGCACGGATGGACACGGATAATTTTATAGCAAACCTCTTTGAAATCCGCACAAATGAATCTGTGAACCAAAGAATTTTATTGGTTGTCTGAAAGTGGCGCAAGAAACATTTTCTAAGACCATCCGTGAAAATCCGCGTAAATCCGTGGACAAAATAGAATGTTCTTGGTTAGCCCCCTATGTTTGTTCGCTTATCCGCTGATGGCCGCTAATTTACGCTGATTATTTTCTGACATAGAAACATTTAGAGATACAATCCGTGAAAATCCGCGTAAATCCGTGGACAAAATAGAATATCATTTGTTAACCAACGCAGGTCGTAAGCTTATCCGCGGATGGCCGCTAATTTATGCTGATGAATTTCTGACATAGAGACATTTAGAAGATACCATCCGTGAAAATTCGTGTAAATCCGTGGACAAAAAAAGAATGTTCTTGGTTGGCCCATAATGTTTGCAGGCTTATCCGCTGATGGCCGCTAATTTACGCTGATTATTTTCTGACATAGAGACATTTAGAGATACAATCCGTGAAAATCCGCGTAAATCCGTGGTCAAAATAGAATATCATTTGTTAACCAACGCAGGTCGTATGCTTATCCACAGATGGGCACGGATGGACACGGATAATTTTATAGCAAACCTCTTTGAAATCCACACAAATGAATCTGTGAACCAAAGAATTTTATTGGTTGTCTGAAAGTGGCGCAAGAAACATTTTCTAAGACCATCCGTGAAAATTCGTGAAAATCCGTGGACAAAAAATAGAATGTTCTTGGTTGGCCCACAATGTTTGCAGGCTTATCCGCTGATGGCCGCTAATTTACGCTGATTATTTTCTGACATAGAGGACATTTAGCGATCACAATCCGTGAAAATCCGCGTAAATCCGTGGACAAAATAGAATATCATTGGTTAACCAACGCAGGTCGTATGCTTATCCACGGATGGGCACGGATGGACACGGATAATTTTATAGCAAACCTCTTTGAAATCCGCACAAATGAATCTGTGAACCAAAGAATTTTATTGGTTGTCTGAAAGTGGCGCAAGAAACATTTTCTAAGACCATCCGTGAAAATCCGTGAAAATCCGTGGACAAAAAATAGAATGTTGTTGGTTGGCCCACAATGTTTGCAGGCTTATCCGCTGATGGCCGCTAGTTTACGCTGATGATTTTCTGACATAGAGGACATTTAGCGATCACAATCCGTGAAAATCCGCGTAAATCCGTGGACAAAATAGAATATCATTGGTTAACC
Source organism: Saprospiraceae bacterium (assembly GCA_016711125.1). Lineage (GTDB taxonomy): Bacteria > Bacteroidota > Bacteroidia > Chitinophagales > Saprospiraceae > JABDMH01. Next base: position 473,634 of record JADJTQ010000001.1, read on the forward strand.
AACGCAGGTCGTATGCTTATCCACGGATGGGCACGGATGGACACGGATAATTTTATAGCAAACCTCTTTGAAATCCGCACAAATGAATCTGTGAACCAAAGAATTTTATTGGTTGTCTGAAAGTGGCGCAAGAAACATTTTCTAAGACCATCCGTGAAAATTCGTGTAAATCCGTGGACAAAAAAAGAATGTTCTTGGTTGGCCCATAATGTTTGCAGGCTTATCCGCGGATGGCCGCTAATTTACGCTGATGAATTTCTGACATAGAGACATTTAGAAGATACCATCCGTGAAAATCCGTGTAAATCCGTGGACAAAATAGAATGTTCTTGGTTGGCCCATAATGTTTGCAGGCTTATCCGCTGATGGCCGCTAATTTACGCTGATTATTTTCTGACATAGAGGACATTTAGCGATCACAATCCGTGAAAATCCGCGTAAATCCGTGGACAAAATAGAATATCATTGGTTAACCAACGCAGGTCGTATGCTTATCCACGGATGGGCACGGATGGACACGGATAATTTTATAGCAAACCTCTTTGAAATCCGCACAAATGAATCTGTGAACCAAAGAATTTTATTGGTTGTCTGAAAGTGGCGCAAGAAACATTTTCTAAGACCATCCGTGAAAATTCGTGTAAATCCGTGGACAAAAAGAATGTTCTTGGTTGGCCCATAATGTTTGCAGGCTTATCCGCTGATGGCCGCTAATTTACGCTGATTATTTTCTGACATAGAGGACATTTAGCGATCACAATCCGTGAAAATCCGCGTAAATCCGTGGACAAAATAGAATATCATTGGTTAACCAACGCAGGTCGTATGCTTATCCACGGATGGGCACGGATGGACACGGATAATTTTATAGCAAACCTCTTTGAAATCCGTACAAATGAATCTGTGAACCAAAGAATTTTATTGGTTGTCTGAAAGTGGCGCAAGAAACATTTTCTAAGACCATCCGTGAAAATCCGTGAAAATCCGTGGACAAAAATAGAATGTTCTTGGTTGGCCCACAATGTTTGCAGGCTTATCCGCTGATGGCCGCTAATTTACGCTGATTATTTTCTGACATAGAGACATTTAGAGATACAATCCGTGAAAATCCGCGTAAATCCGTGGACAAAATAGAATATCATTGGTTAACCAACGCAGGTCGTATGCTTATCCACGGATGGGCACGGATGGACACGGATAATTTTATAGCAAACCTCTTTGAAATCCACACAAATGAATCTGTGAACCAAAGAATTTTATTGGTTGTCTGAAAGTGGCGCAAGAAACATTTTCTAAGACCATCCGTGAAAATTCGTGAAAATCCGTGGACAAAAAATAGAATGTTCTTGGTTGGCCCACAATGTTTGCATGCTTATCCGCGGATGGCCGCTAATTAACGCTGATGAATTTCTCATATAGAAGACATTTAAAGATCACCATCCGTGAAAATCCGTGAAAATCCGTGGACAAAAAATAGGATGTTCTTGGTTGTCGAAGGGGGTAGCATGTTTATCCACAGATGGGCACAGATGGCCACGGATGCTAATTAATGCATAAGATCTGCGGACCAAACAAGCTTAATTCTCGAAGTCAACATTCTGCCGAAAGTCCTAACTTTACTACCATGAAAGATATCGAGACCAGGCCACCTATCATCCTGCTCATGATTTTGGTTTTTACATGGATGACTCTGCAATGCACCAAGGAAGAACCCTTTCTGCCCGTTTTAGATATTCATCCCGACTTTCAACCCCTGGTCGATTTGTTTGAAGAGGAAGCATCAAAGCGAGGGATAAACCTGACAGTCGACAATTTGATTTTGCAATATGATACATCATTGACTCAATTTATCTGTGCGGAATGTAACTCTAGTGAATCTGTCAATAGGGTGCAAAAACAAATTCTTGTAAATCCCAATAACAGGATCTGTTGGCAATATAGCCAGGAGTTGGAAGCACTGATTTTTCACGAGCTTGGGCATTGTATTTTGCGACGAAGTCATTTGTCAGATACCCTGCCCAACGGAGACCCCAAAAGTTTGATGATCGTTGGTGATGTCACGGTCTATGCACCATGCCGGTACGTGTTTGGTCAAGCCGAAGACTGTAACAATGTCTTCAAGCGATCCTACTACATCGATGAGCTATTTGATTCGAAGACACCGATTCCTGATTGGGCTAAGTAGTTCCAAGAGTCTGTAAATGACTCTGTATCACTATTTTTTCTCCAATGAAATCAACAGCGAGGAATGTCCTAGCAATTTCTATTTTTAGAGAGAGCGACACCCAACAGGTTGTAGACTCATTTCCAGTCGCGCACATTCCATTAATTTTTATGTAATCTACAAGGTTGGATTTTCTTTTTTTTACCGCCGGATCTCGATTGCTGTTATTCTTCCACTTTTCTCCGCTCCATAATATCCCGATTTATAAAGTGCATCATCCATATCGTAATGGCCATCGTAATCGCTACAATAATACCCAACACCGGATATCGCTCCAGGTGCCCGGATGGTGACTGAAAAACGATGATGCCAGCTAGAGCCGATGCAATTCCACCGGAGATCTGAGCCACGGACGAATTTACCCCCATGAAGGCACCCCGGTCAGTGGGATCTGGAATGGCAGTCATCAAAGCTTGTGACGAAATCATCCTAGAGGTAATACCCAGAAAAAGAATAGCATTTAATACAATTAAAAACCAGAGTGGAGAGATACCGAGTTGCGTGTAATAAACCACCAGAATCATTGACAAAACCGATCCAAAAATGAATAATTTCATCTTGCCGATCCTGTCCGCATAACGCCCTATGATTGGACCACCGATCATCGAAACGACACCGGTGACAATATAGATGATCGGCAATTCTTCCATGGTGACTCCCAAATTATTAACGGCAAATGCGGCTCCAAAAGGCATCAACATAAAACCTCCTGTAGCAAGGAGGGTAGTGGCAGCAAATCCTTTAAGATACCGTGACTTCGAAATCGTGTGAGACAAATGTCGGAATGGATTTAGTTTTTTTTGCAAGGCGAGATGCGCAGTGACCGGTTTCATTTTCCAAACGATACTGCCGTATACAAAAACACTCACTGCTACAATCAATAAAAATGGCGCATGCCAATCCCAGAAGTGCGCTAAGTAGAGACTCAAGGGAATTCCCAATACCTGGCTACTTGCAAAGGCCATCTGCACATATCCCATCACTTTGCCGCGTATTTCGAAGGGAAATAGATCGGTGATTATAGCGAAGCTGACAGAGCCGATTACCCCACCAAACAAGCCGGTTACTATCCGGGCAATTAATAGTAAATGGTAAGTGGGGGCGATGCCGCAAAGGAAAGTGCCAACTATAAAACCGGTATAAAAAAACAGAAGAAGTTTTTTCCGGTCAAAGCGGTCGGCAAAACCAGCCGCCGTCAGTCCGGCTGCTCCGGCGCTAAAAGCATAAGCCGAGACCACCAAACCAAATTGAGCAGTAGTGATATTGAGCTCCTGCAGGAGGATGGCACTCAATGGCGACAACACCATAAAATCAAGTACGATGGTAAATTGAAGTATGGTGAGGATAGCCACCATAAAGGCTTCATATCCGGTAAATGTTCTTGCGGCTGATGTCATTTTGTTAGATCAACTCTTATTGCCTCACCAGGCAGTTTATCAAATTGAGCTTCGAAGGTAAATAAGTTGATAGCAAAGTGTAGGACTTTTATACCCTCCCTTTGCTTAACTAAAATCGACTGTGCTCTGTAATAGTCTTTGGCTCTAATTGAGGCTGTTTGCTTTTATCGCAGGTCAACGGACCAAAAATTATGATCGTATTCCGGATCCCATGGCAATAGATTTTGGGTCTTCAAGTCATTTTTTAGACGCTTATCAGTGTTTATAAATATTTGTCTTCGCTAATCATTCGCCTCGTGTTGAGTCGGTCGCTGGTGTAGTCACGAACCCGGTTTCTGTGTCAATAGGCAGCACTGGTAATATACTCATAGTTAAGATGATCCTGTTTAGGTCCATCCCTACGGAGGCCAGATAGAGTGACCCTTTTGACAACGTAGCTACAATATCCGGCACGTTGTGTATCTTTGGAAAGAGTGTTGAAATGGTCGCTATAAGCGTTGGATTTAAATCTAGAGTTATAAAAAGGCGAAGTGGCGATACAAGAATGTGGCTTATATAAGTAAGTTGTGTGCAATTTTACAGAACGACACTAACTAATAATTTAAACAATGAAGACATATTTTGTAGACTCATTTACAAATGAAAAATTTAAAGGAAATCCTGCTGCGGTTTGTATTGTTGAGAACAGTATTGACGAAAAGGAAATGCAAGGCATTGCAACCGAAATTGGGTTTTCAGAAACTGCATTTATAAAAAAAATTTCTGACAACTCATATAATATTAGATTTTTTACACCAAAAATGGAAATACCTTTATGTGGACACGCCACATTAGCATCTTCCAAAATTATTTTTGACACAACACCTTTAAACAACATTAAGTTTATAAATATCAACAATGTTGAATTGGTTATTGAAAAATCGGGAACAAAAATTAAAATGCAATTCCCAGTTTATGAAACAGAAGAAATTGAAGTGCCACAAAATATGCTTATTGCACTTGGAATAAATGAAATTGAGAATAAAAGATACAGTCCAACCAATAAAATAATTTTAATTGAAATTAAAGACACAAAAACATTGGCTGATTTGCGACCAGACTTTCTTTCATTAGTAAAATCTTATGAGGGAATAAATGGTGTTTTAGTTACTGCACAATCTGACAGCATTGACTTTGATTTTCATTACCGATATTTTTGGCCTTGGGCAGGTACAAATGAAGATCCAGTAACAGGCGGAATTCAAACTTTTTTGACAAAATATTGGGCTATAAAATTGAACAAAAATAAACTGAATGCTTTTCAGTCATCTGCAAGAACAGGCAAAATGAACACTGAACTTAATGATAATAAAGTATTTATCTATGGCGAAGCCGTTACTGTTTTTGAAGGAATATTTAAAAATTAAGTCAATGGTAATCGAAATACTAAAAGGCTTATTCGACAGAGATTTGAATAAATTAAAGAATGAAATCAACTTGTATAAGAATGAAAATAATCTTTGGAAAGTTGATAAGCAAATTACCAATTCAGCAGGAAACCTTTGCCTACATTTAATTGGAAATCTTAACACATATATTGGTGCTGAAATTGGAAAGACAAATTACATTAGAAACAGAGAACTCGAATTTTCGTTAAAGAACATTCCAAAAGCCGAACTAATTAAAAACATAGAGAAAACGTTAGTAATTGTAACTACATCACTCGACAAATTAACTGATGAAGATTTGGGCAAAGAATATCCTATTTTGGTTTTGAAACAAAGACTTCGACAGGATATTTTTTAATTCATTTGACAACCCATTTAGCGTATCATATTGGACAAATAAATTTTCACAGAAGACTTTTGGATTTAGAATGAAGAGAAAAAAACTGCACACAACAGGCGTTTGGCAAAAGTGGCGGTTCAGTGCTCCGCAGACACATTTGTAGTTAGTCAAAGTTTGGTTCTCCGCATCAATCCGCGGCGGCAGATGGTGAAAATCGCCACCTTCGCCAAGCGCCAAACCGCTGCCAGTAATTAGAAGTATGAAGACAATTCGAAACATATTCTTCGTGACATTTTATTTCTGGGTTAGTCATTCACAAGCTCAGGTATTAAGTAACAGAATTGCAAGTCAAGCATGTAAAAGCCTCGAATCAATTACTGATTTCCAAACCTTGGAGGATAGTTTAGATTCCAATATTGCCTCTGCAATGGCGGAAATAATGTCTACAGCCAGCAATGAAGAAAGAGGCCTTTTGAGTACAATTGACGGCATGAAGTCAACTCTACTTGAAGCTCTGATTCTGGTCACCAATAACTGCAGTCATGTCCGAAATTTACTAATTGAAAAGAGGAGATCAATATACTATCGAAATTCAGACAATGTAGAGGCACAAATGTACTATGAAGAGGGTACTAGATATCTTCAAGATGGTGATTATCCAAATGCCATTTTGAACTACAGAAGGGCAATAAAGCAAGATAGGAAGTTTGTCTATGCAATTGATAACCTAGCAGTAGCATATCGAAAGCAGGAAGTCTTGAAAAGGGCACTCAAGCAATACAATCGCTCGTTAGAAATCTTCCCCGAAGGTAGTGTAGCCTTGACCAATGCGGCTGTGATTCATTCTTTTAACGAAGACTACGATAATGCAGCAGATCTTTACACGAAGCTAAAATTTTACTATCCAGAAAACCCTGAAGGATATTTTGGTTTGGGTAAAATATTCTATCTCATGAAAGTATATGATAAGGCTCTAGATAATATATTCTTTGCCCATCGTAAGTATCTGGAAATAGATTCAGATTATGTGGAAGATAGTCAAAAGTTAATCGATATTGTAGTGTCGGACTTACGGCGAATGAATATGATCGAATTGGTCGAGCAAAAGGCAAAGGAACATAATATTAAAATGGAACTTAAGTGAACCACTGGCAACATTGCACGACCACGGCATGCCTCCTTCGTCGGCACAGCCGGGTGTACTAGGCGATATGACGGCATGCTTCGCACAGCCGCATATCATTATCCGCGTTACTTGCCACTAAAATCAAAAAAGGCAGCTAGCGAAACCGAAGCGAAAAGACAATTGAACATGATATTTAAAGCATTTTAAAATTTACTCGATATGAAAGACAGACTAATACTTTTGTCACTGCTCATACCAGTATTTACAACTGGCTATAGCCAAGAGAAGATGGAAATCGAAGGAGCCATCATCATCAAGAATTCGGAAGATACTACACCCGAGGCTGGTACGATACGGTTCAATACAACTACTAATGATTTTGAAGGTTGGAACGGGCATCAATGGCTTTCTCTTACAAGATTACGAGAGTCTGGAGGTGGGGTGACTGATGCCGATGGGAATACTTATACAACAGTGAAGTTAGGCACCTCAGGAATGGATAGTGGAAAATCTGAAGACCACTAAATATAATGACAATATAGGTATTCTTAATGTTACAGATGCTACTCAATGGTCTGGATTAGATGTTTCTCAAACCGGAGCCTGGTGTTATTATGACAATCTAAGCAGTAGTAATTCTACTTATGGCAAGCTGTATAACTGGTATGCAGTAAATACCGGTAAACTTTGCCCGACCGGCTGGCATGTTCCCAGCGACACTGAGTGGACGACCCTGAAAGATTATTTAGGTGGGGCAGGAATTGCAGGAGGTAAAATGAAGGAGACGGGCACCATCCATTGGAATAGCCCGAACACCGGAGCCACCAACGAGAGTGGCTTTACAGGTCTTCCCGGCGGCACCCGCGACAACAATGGAACGTTCAACGTTCTTGGTTACGTCGGCGACTGGTGGAGTTCTACTGAGTCTGGAGCTAATGCCTGGTTCCGGAACCTGAGCTACCTCAATGGCATTGTAGGCCGGAGCGACGTTGGTGAGAGGTGGGGTTTTTCGGTTCGTTGCTTGAGGGATTGATTGACTATTTGCATATTTGACTATTTTATCATACCGCGAAGCGGTCGATTATAATTTTTTATATGAGTCTTCACAGTGATTTGCCAGTATATAAAGCCAGTTATGATTTGCTGCTAAACATTTTTGAGTTTACCAGAAATTTTAAGAAAGAGTATAAATATACCGTAGGAGAAAGCATCAAGAAAGAAACGATTACTTTGCTTACACTGCTATACCGGGCCAATAGCCGAGTTGATAAAAGTGCGGTGCTGCAAGAAGCGAGAGAACATATTGAGGTGATCCGATTATTCATAAGGCTGATGAAAGATATGAAGCAGATAAGTTTAAAAGAATTTGTAGGTGTGATAAGGTAGTAGAAAGTGTATCAAAACAGCTCACAGGGTGGCAAAGGTCATTAAAATGAAAGTTAGATATTCCGGCCAGAGTCGGGTATATAGTCACGGCGTACCCGAGAGTGCATTTGATTAAATCCGGTAATCCGCTGTTGCTGTAAATGACCATCCCTTGTGCGTCAAAATGGTGGGCGGCAGCTAAAATTAGATCAGTGATTACTTTTAGCGTCAGGTCTTCCCGGCGGCAACCGCAACAACAATGGAACGTTCAACAAACTTGGAAACAACGGCAACTGGTGGAGTTCTACTGAGTGTGGAGCTAATGCCTGGTACCGGAACCTGAACTACAACAATGACAATGTAAACCGGAACAACAATGATAAGAGGTTGGGTTTTTCGGTTCGTTGCTTGAGGGTAAGCGCTCGGGCACGGACGTATAAAATTGACTTAAATCTACTGGGAGGGAGAGATTAGACAGATAGAAACTGATAGTCTTTTGTGGGTAGGAGTTCGTTTAGCTTTTGAATGTTATGATTATCGATTCTCAGGTAGACATCGGTTAACCATCGGTGAGGATCTATATCATTGATTTTGCACATGGCAAAGAAGGAGTAGAAAATGGCTGCATATTCGGCACCTTGGTGCGACGCAGCAAACATGAAGTTCTTTCGGCCCAGAGCTAGTGGTCTAATTTGATTCTCAATCAAATTATTGTCCGGTCTTAATATTCCATTGTTGGTGTACTCAATAAGCCCATCCCACCTTTTAAGCATGTATTTTACAGCGCGTTGAAAAGGATTATTTGGTAAATTTGGCTGCAAATTATCCAGCAGCCACTCTTTTAATGCCAACAATATTGGAACGGATAATTCTTGTCGTGTTTTTAATTTTTGTTCGAAATCGTAGGCCTCTTCATCCATTTGCCTTTCGATCAGGTACAGCTTTTTAATTTCCTCGAGCACATAGCCTGATTTTTTTCTTGTCATATTCCAATGCTTCGGTGAATTTTCTGCGGCTATGGACCAGACAATGTATCAGGGTAACGGCGGTTTCTTTACCCTTGTCCTCATAGGATACATTTCCATCTACTTGCAGATAGCCTTTAAACCCCTTAAGTGAATCCAGAATATTTACCTTTTCTTTCGTTTTAATGTATTCAAAAAGGACTAACCGTTCATTGGGTGCGGCCTTTACTAAAAGCATCCTTTTAATGGACTGCCCGGTTTATCTCTTGTCAACACGCGCATACTTGTTTCGTCTGCTTGCATGTAATTGCTTCGATGGATTTCTTCTCTTAAGACGGGGATCAAAATCCCAAGTTTTTTGGCACCCAAAGCCAGATAATTTAACAAGGTTGAGGGTGACATCTTAACTTGATTTCTGGCTAATATTTTAGACTGGCGGTACAATGGTAGGTGATCAGCATACTTTTTTACCGCTATATCAGCTGCAAAACTCGCTCCAGCATTCGATTTTGGAAAGGGATCATTTAATGGGGCTATATGAAAAGTCCCTTCATGGTCTAGATAATTAGGACGAACTGTTCTTATTACATAGATTTCCGCAGGCTTTATTTCCAGTTTTCACTGATCGCCTCTCCAATCCTGTCCATGTTGCTTGTATCCACATCTGGATTAATCACAATTACCTCTCTTCGAAGCGATTCAGATATTTTCTCTCGAACCGGTTGTTCGCCTTTTCGCTTTTTCTTCCGTACAACTAATTCGACTTCATCCACGGTCTGGGATCTCCATTGGCTGATCGCCAAACAAATTCGCTTGACCTGGCAATTCTGTTGTAAATCGCTCGGATTTAGAACCATACACCGCCTTACGAAGTTGTTCCAAATCAAATTTTAATTGCGCGTTCTCCCGGCGCAACTCTTCGTTGATCTTTACTAATCCTTCATATGTAGGTTGTGCATTATTCACCTAATAAAAATACAAAAACATATGCATATTATTGCTAATGCATATCCAGAAATTTTATATTTATTTTAGGTCTATTTATGCTCTTTTCCTTTCCGGGTTTATATACCGTTTACGTAATTTGGCAGTGCCAATTTCAACTCCTTCCAACATCATCAGTAAGGTCGATATCTCCAATTGCTGTGTCTCGAGGTCTTCTTTCCAATCCGGAAGCTCCAAAGTGCCAGAAGCCAACTTTTTGTAATAAATCACATACCCCGTACGATCCCAGACTAACACCTTAATGAGCGTTCGGCGTTTATTGAGAAATATAAAGCCATCGCCACTTAATAAATCCTTACCCATTTCATTGTTGACCACACCACCAAGTCCGTTAAAACTTTTGCGCATGTCTGTTGGCTTACGATACAGATAATAGGTCCGAACTCCAGGAATGCCAATCATCTTATGGTCAAAATATTTTCTAAGTATGCTTCTGGAACCAATGAAGAGAATCGAACACGTTTCCCATCAGGCATTATTATTTCCATCTGGAAATCCGGATTCCTTACTATCCCAGGATTCACCCGAACGAAAGCCTCGGTCTTCGACCGGTCGGAGATACAGCACCATTCTCGGTGTCCATGTGCTTTTGATACTTATTCCGCCAGTAAATCAAACTGCTTTCCTTTAATCGAGTCTTCTTGCAGAAACCTTCCTTCGATAAGGTGCCTTCTTCGTAGGCAGCTATGAGTGGAAATATCTCTGTCGCATTATGTCTCTTCATACCTTTGCCTTTATTTTACACAAAGGTGTAGGCTTTTTCTTGATCATCCAAGACGCTCATGCCTGAGCGCTTACGCTTGAGGGACTTAATCGGGATAAATGCCCTGCAGGTTTGCAGGGCATTTTTAGTAAATCAATTATGCAACTAGATCTTTTTGTCAAAAATAATAATAAGCCATATTTATTGGAACAGCTCTTTCAAGCCTATTTTGACTGCCGAAAGAACAAAAGAAATACGATCAAGCCCTTCGATTTGAGAAGCACTTGGAGCACAATATTTTTAGACTATATGAGGAAATAGAATCCGGCACTTACATGCTTTCTCGAAGTATTGCTTTTGTACTGGATAAACCGGTAAAGCGAGAAATATTCGCTGCGGACTTTCGGGATCGGATTGTTCATCATTTCAGCATTAATAAGCTCAATCCCTATTTTGAAAAGGTCTTCATCGATGACAGCTATGCTTGCAGGGTGGGGAAAGGCACTCACTTTGGGATTAACCGTATCGCAAAATTCATCCAGGAGTGTTCTGACAAGTACACAAGAGATTGTTACGTCTTGAAGCTGGACATACAGGGTTTCTTTCTCAATATCAATAAAGATATACTCTACGAAAGCCTACTTGATTTCGTAACAAGAGAATATCATCATAAAGATCGGGCTTTACTCTTATCACTCTGTGAAAAAGTGATCTATAATGATCCTACCGAAAACTGTATCATAAAGGGAAGGAAGGGAGACTGGACGAGTCTGCCAAAAAGCAAGAGTCTCTTTAACAGTAAAGCTGATTGCGGACTTCCCATTGGCAATCTGACCAGCCAAATATTTGCGAATTTCTACCTAAATGGGTTCGATCACTTCATTAGAAATACCTTAGATATCAGAAATTACGGCAGATACGTGGACGACTTCGTAATTATTCATAATGATAGACACTATTTGAAAGAATTAATAAAAATAATCGAGGATTATTTGCATATCCGATTGGGACTTAAACTACATCCCAGAAAGAAATATCTTCAGCATTATTCAAAAGGTGTTCCATTTTTGGGCACTATCATTCTACCGAATCGTATTTATATAGGCAATCGCACAAAGAGCAATTTTTATCAATCAATAGTAGTACACAATAAGATTGCCAATGACCACCGACCAACTGTTATAGAACAGCGAAAATTCCAGTCTAGCATGAATTCTTATTTGGGTTTATTAAAGCATTATAGCACCTATCGGCTCCGAATGAAAATGTTATGGAAGCACTTATCACCGTATTGGTGGAATCTGACCTATTTGTCGGGCGGATATGCTAAATTTGTATTGAAGACAAGACGGAGTAGCGGCAAGTAACACCAGTTATATGTCAGCATAACAAAGATGAAGCTGCATGAATTAATACAACGGAATCACTGGCTAAGCGTAAAGTTAACGCTTTTAAAAATGGAGCCGGAATTAGCATCAGTCATTAATGCATATGAGCGGATATATGGTGAACTAAGAAGCTTAGAACCTAAAGAATCATCCGTCATATTAATGATTGATAGACATTGGGAGGACGGAGAACCAACAATTCATGCCCATGCTTATGGTTATGATACAACCATTCCAGATAGCGAACCAACAAGAGGTTTAGCTCTTGAATGGGTATCCTGGAGTAAATGGCTAGGTTTCACTTTGGATAGGGATGCAATAGATGAATGGACCGAACTAGAAATGATAAGTCATAGTTTGATCGAGATGACACTCGATGGACTGACTCAAGAGGAGATAGAAGAAACGAAGAACGAGATAATTTTCTCTGCTGAAGTAATTAAAAAGGAATATTTCAAAAACAAGCTTGACAAATAGTAACATATATGTTACCTTTGTAGCCATGAAGTGTGATGAATTACTCAAGAAGCTGAAGAAAGCAGGATGGAAGGAAATTCGTCAACAAGGGAGCCACAAGATACTAAGGAAAGAGGGAGAGCAAGAAACAATTGTATTTCCTTATCATCGGGGCAAGGAAATCCCAACCGGAACGGCAAATAGAATTATGAAACAAGCGGGATTAAAATGAAATATAAATTAATAATCGAAAAGAGCAATGATGGTTATTGGAGTCAAGTGGAGCAAATGCCAACGGTGTTTAGTTCAGGAAATTCTATCGACAAATTGATGAAGAATTCGAAAGCGGCGATTGAACTATATTGTGAAGAAACTGGTCAGAAAAATTCAAAGATTGAATTTGAACTGGTAATGGACATACAGGAATTCTTCATGGTAAATGAATATATTAATATTACAAGCCTGGCAAAAAGAATTGGGATGAATGCGAGTCTTTTGAGACAGTATTCAAAGGGAATAAAATTTCCGAGTCTTGAACAAGTAGCGAAGATTGAAAAAGCTATTAAGCAAATAGGAAGAGAATTATCGAGAACTGAATTACAACCGATGTAGGTAAAGCCGACCTATAACAGGCTGCGATGATGCCAGCCGCCCATTCGGGACGGCCGTCACATGCAGCCGGCACGTTAGCAAAAATTTAAAAAAACCAATCTATATGAATAAAATAGTACTTGCATCAATTAGCATAATTTTCGCTTTCAATTCAATATTCGGACAAACTAACGAAGAAAAATACGCAGAAGACGTAAAATCAGTAGATGCGATAATAAACGCATATTATGATGTTGTTTCTGGTTCGAGCAGTGAACCTTGGGAATTTGAAAGAGATAAATATATTCATTCAAAAAATGCTGTTATCACAAGATTAGACGAAAACGGAAAAGCGGAATCACATACTCTTGAAGCGGAATATATGCCAATCGTATTATCAGCGAAAGAAGATTTTTATGAAAAGGAACTTAAAAGAAAAGTTAGTAAGTATGGAAATATTTCGCAAGTTTGGAGTGCATTCGAAATACGAACTAACCCACAAACTGAATCAAATATTCGAGGACTAAATAGCGTTCAACTTCATTATGAAAATGGAAGATGGTTTATAGACAGTTGGACTTGTGAAATGGAATCTGAAAAGAATACTTTAGCTACTGACTTTTTGAATAGGGAATAAAAAAACTTTTGCTAACACCGTATATAAAAAATAGGCGAGATAGTGCTAATTTCAAGGTTCGTAGCTCGTATCAAAGTCCGTGACAATCGAAATCTCTAGAGCCACGGCAGACAGGTAGCCGGAGCCACCTAGGTTTTCAGATGATAAAGTATTGGTGCCAAAGAACAAGTTAGAATTTATTTACGGATCGCAACACTAATCATCAGCAGCCAAATTGGCGACTGTTGACCGGACCTTAGCACTACACTTGGCCAGTCCAATTATTTTTCAATGTTTCTAAAACTATTCAATGTTTGATGTCGGCTGTCAGTTTGCCTCGTGAAGAGCCCCGGTCGTCGATGAACTACCTGAATCGGATTGCGATTTCAAGAAGGAATACTGATAATATGCTCATAATCAAGACGATACTGGTCTGGATCTAGTCCGGAGGCCAGTTAAAGCTGCATTTTGACAACTGAACTACAATATCTGGTAGGTTGCGTATCTTTGGGAAGAGTGATCAAATGGTCGCTCTAAAAGTCAGATTTAGGTCTAAAGCGATAAAAAAGCGAAGTGGTGATACAGGATATAGTGTATATTAAGTGAGTTGGGGCACATGCTAAAAAAGACAAAATGAAGGTGAAGAAACTTTTGAAAAACAGTTTTCCGTTACAAGAGAATGAGAGAGAATAATTTTCAAATGAGCCAGGAACTCATTCGACTTCGTAATTTCCTGCTGCCGTTGCTGATGAACGCAGGTGAAGGTACGTTAAAAAATATTTGATTCATGAGTTTAGAAGCCAAATCACAAGAGTTAAAAGATATTGTCGCTACTTACGACACTCAATACTTTTTAGGAAACTTGTCGGGATTAAGGAAGCACATTGCAAAAGGAACTGCAAAAGACCAATTGGGAAAACTTTCGTCACCGATGCGACAACTTTATTTTGTAGCAGGGTTGATGATGAGTTCCAATCCTGTGAATGGTATTGAAATTCAGTATTCGCATGAGGAGTGGGATAAAATTGTTGAGTTACTCAATGAAATTGAGAGAGAATATGACAAACTTTTTTTTCCTGAGAAACCCGAAGATGTTGACGAACAATGGAAGCATGTGAGAAAAGTTGCTATGCCTTCTTTTCTCTCCTATTTCAATCAAGGCCCATTGAATTACGAAGAACAAGTAATCAACTGGACAAGAGATTTATTTACTCCATTGGATAATCTCATCGAAGGAATCACAGGAGTAAAAACGGAGGACTTCATTCGCTTCTATGAAAAACTTGACCAATTGAATCAAAATAATTTTCAGGGTCACACAACAAACAAAAATTTACTAAGACCAAATTGGAAGGATTACACTAAAATTCAAATGGGAGTTGCAGATGGAGTGCCTGACTTCATTAGAGAAATTGGTGAGGAAAGAGCCCACCTTCATTCATTCGTTTATGACCAAGGAATCATTGACAGATTTTTTCCTCACGAACTTGTTTCAGGCGAACTGCCAATTGAAAAGGTTTTAGTGATTTTGAATTTATTAGTAACATATCGTTGTGAAACAGATTTTCTTTATTACACAGCAACAAATCCAGGCAATCCTCTTTATGAAAAACCTATTGTTGATATTGGGGATCGACAATATAAGGTTTTTGAAGTAAAACAAGTAATGCATGCAATTGAAAGCTTACTTGAACGCATTTGTACACAGACACTCGAAAACACAACCAAATATGTGGGTAAAAAGGTAAGCTACTTGAAAAGAGAATCATTGAGCTGTTTACTGAATTCTTTCAAGCTGATGTCACAGTTTATCACAGCTACTATATTGACGGTTGTGAACAAGACATTCTAATTCTCTGGAAAAATTATGCTTTTATAATTGAAGCAAAAGGATATGCTTTACATGAACCTTTCAGAAATCCGGACAAAGCATTTGTAAGAATCAAAAATGACTTTAATGCTTGCATAGGTTATGGCTACGAGCAAACACGAAGAGTTGAAAAGAAATTTATTGAAAGAGTTCCATTGCGATTGACTGATAACAATGGTATTCTCATTGAAGAAATTGTTACTACGAAATACAAGAGAAGTTTTTCAGTCATTGTAAATCTTGAATCATTCGGAGCAATTCAAACTGACCTTTCTACTCTTTTAGTTCGTGAGAGCAAATCCGACAATTTTCCTTGGGCTATTAAATTAGATGACTTGGAAGTCTTTCTACTTACTTTGATTGCTCAAAAACGAGAGCCAATTAAACTTGTAAAGTTCTTGACGATGAGGGAAACAATGCACGGGAAATTATTTTGTTCAGACGAGTTGGAAATCTGTGGTGGTTATTTACTTGGTGTGTTGAATCAGGAAATAGTCAACAAAGACGATACAATTCTAACAACACCAGATTTGCCGCAGGTATTTGACGAACAGTATTACAAAGGCATAGGTTTTAAAAACGAAAAGTATATGTATGAGAAAACCAGTGGTAAATTTATGTTTTTTTAATTTCCAATGCAGCAGTCACGCACATACCACATTGACTTAAGCCAACCCTCAGACCAAAAATGCGGTAAGAGTGTGCCTACCTGCTCGGAAAAATAAATTTTCAAAAATACCCCACGCGACTGGAAAGAAGGACAATGTCATTTACATGTAAATGACAAATAAGGACTTCTTAACCGGTTGGCACTGTGGACAGAAAAACAAAAAGAATAAAGAAGCACGATGCCCCAACATTGGCTATACGTGATGCGGGTGCAAGTGCTGCTATGAGAGTAATTACAACTAATAAAATTATCGGTGGGTGGACAATTGAATGCTTTGAAAGACCTGCACTAGCATAGCCCAAACGTTGCCGGTAATTTTGAAATCACTATGCAATTATAGAAACATAAACAAATACCTTCTAAAACATAAATATTGACTATGGGAATTTTTGACAGATTATTTAGGAGAAAAAATAAAGCAATTTCACTTCAACAGAAAAACACAATAGCAAATGCAATAATTGAATTGGCAAAAGAGTGCACAGCCAATCTAGAAAAGAGCAATAAGCAACCACCAAAGAATGGAAAGTTTGAGATATTCATGTTGAATTTGGAATTTTTTACACAGCAACTCTTGGACCGTGGGTATATTAAAGATGAACAGGACTTTCGCTTCCTATTAGTGCGTAAATTAATGTCTGATGATGAAAATCCAATACGTGGTTATACCGATCAAGAATTTCTTGAATATTATTCAAGCCGAACAGCATTAATAGAGTATGAAATATCCTCATTGACCAAGGCCATGAAATCGGGTGGAAAAATGTTTATTCCAGTATATAGTTTTACTTCAATTTATAAAACTCCATTAGTAAATGAGCCTGATACTAGTTTTGCTGATTTTGAGGATTTATCAAAATTCGATCCATTAATTATGGAAGAAGCAACAGATTTTTTACCAAAATACGGTGAACATCTAAACTTCATTTTTACTAAGATCAATAATATTTATTCAGCATAATAGATTTGATGGATATCATTATATAAAAACCGATAACATTGCACGACCACGGCATGCCTCCTTCGTCGGCACAGCCGGGGTGTACTAAACGTTATGAGCAATAACACCTGAGAATGAAGGAAATAAGAGAACTGAGGATATTTCTTGGGTCACCAATGGATGTAGAGGTCGAAAGAACAATAGTGCAGGAAGTGATCGACGAGATAAATATCACATATGGGACCCCTAATAATTTGAATGTAAAGCTTGTTAACTGGGAAAATTACTCCTTCCCTGCAATTGGGGAGGATCCACAGGATGTGATAAACAAGCAGGTACCCTATGACTACGATGTCTTTTTATGCATATTCTGGACAAGGATTGGCACTAGAACATACAGGTCAAGATCGGGCACAATTGAGGAGTTGGAAATTGCACACCAGAAAGTGGCAAATGGAGAAAATGTTGAAATTATGGGCTACTTCAAGACAGAACATCCACAAAGTTTAAAAGACATCACAGAGGAATACTTTGAGGTGCGAAATTTGCAGAAAGAATTTGGCAAAACTGGCCTATATAAAGAATATACGTCTACTGACAAATTCAAGGATATTTTCAGAATTAACTTTACACAGTACTTGAATGCGAGAATTGGGAAACTCGGAAAACCTTCAAAATCGATTGAAGATCTACCTGCAGTGATTGATGTTGGGAACAAAAAAAGGTTGGAAATCTACAATAAATTGTCCAGCCTGAACCTGGATTTGATTGGGGACTCAGATCTAATGGATACAATAGATATCATTAGTAGCAAGACTGAACAGCTTACATTCATTCTCGATGATGTTACTAATAACGTGGGCCACATGAATGATAGGGTGAGGCGCGCTACAGATGAAATGAATATAGCAAATCGAATAAGTGATAATAGACTGCGAACCAGGAAACAGAAAATTGTTGTTAATCAGTTGGCAAATGATTTGGATATTATATCCGACAAATATGATCTTGATCTTCCGATGTTTAAGGAGACCTATTTGGAATTAATAAATTCACTAGTCAGAATTTACAAGGTATTTGAATCTTACATGTCGGAACCTGAAAAGGAGTCTAAAAAGGAGATGATAGATTCCATTGATGGGACTATCGAATCTTTAGCTGACCTACTTGTGGAAATGAGCAAAGTACCAAAGCTTACTTCTAAGTATGGCCAAGCCCAGATTCGCCAGATGAAGTTATTAAAAGGAATGACAGAGGAGCTATTGTTTGGAAGGGAACTCCTCGATGAGATTGAATAATACTCATAACAGGGGCTAGAACACAATGCCGAGTACGGTCAGTATAGTTTATGTTGAAGTTAATTGAAGCCCAATAGGACAGTCGCACCGTACATCATTTTGATTTTGTTGATGGGTGTTGGACTTACAACCAATGATTACAAGCCCTGTTTTTAGATAATTTTTTTATTTCATGGGTTAAACGCTTGTTATCAGAGACGATTTTTTGATAAGGGACTGATAGAAATAGAAGACTGATTAAAGAATGTGAAAGAGTCCTGAAACTAATCCAGAATGAGTTGAAATTGGTTGAAATAGGAACTAAGTACCAACAAAGCATAAGGTCTTTATACCCGCTCAAACGGGCTACGCCATTTGTCTCAACCTTTATATCTCCTTTGATTAATTGCCTTATGACGTGAGCAGTGGAGGATAATATCAGTATTTTGACCCTGACCATGCAAATTTACAAATTTTACGTTTGTTTATTTTGTAATGAAAGGTATCATGAGACTTAGAAAAGTCGAATGACTGGGTTTTCTAGTAGACTGGTACTTGAGCAGCAATTAGTTGAATTGGTGTACAAAGATGACCAAAACAATTATGATCATGTTGCTGAGGCAATTTCTTAATTAACTTCTGATTTAAGTCCAATAGGAAATAATGTCACATTAGAGATTGTTGATAATAGAGGTGTTTTTTAGATTTAAAATGAACCAACAG
The DNA here is from genome assembly GCA_016711125.1 of Saprospiraceae bacterium. Taxonomy (GTDB): domain Bacteria; phylum Bacteroidota; class Bacteroidia; order Chitinophagales; family Saprospiraceae; genus JABDMH01. The sequence goes on from JADJTQ010000001.1 coordinate 492,717, forward strand.
CTTGTCAGCTTGATACCTATTTCAAGTCAAAAATTTTGGACACAGTGATTATTTATAGTAGAAAATCTAAAGCAGAGGCCCGGGCTTGATGATTTCATTGATTGATCAATTCTCCCAACTCTTTCTTGGCAGCATCCCAGGCACGAGCATCGAAGCTCCAAACATCCAGATTTCCAATGGACTCTTGACCAAAGGGTTTTCCAATTATTTCATTGACAATTTTGCTTGCTCGCAGATCATTTCCATCTTTAGCCTCTAATAATTTCAAATATTCAATTTCCTGTACTCCGTCGCGCATAGTCTTTAACCTGATCGAGGGGCAGGCAACAGATACATTAGGAATAATCCCGGGACTGTAGATTAGTAGCCCATTACCATTTAATTTCTTGAAAGTATAATTGGAGTCGGAGTCCGATCCGGATTTGTAGGTATCCTTCCAGGTTTCAGGATCGTACCAGGCATTCTTCCACCCTGCACCAATTCCCCAGCTAATCCAGGAATAAGCTCCATATTTCCAACTAGCCCAACTTATGGCTCGATCATTTACCAAGGGTAGATCAATAAATGTAGAACTCCCAACCCAACTATTTACCTTAGACTCATATAGCATGGGGCCATAGATCCAGTCTTCGATCCCCTTTTCCTGATATTGTTTCATTCGGTCTAAGTCATAATATAAAGTATGAGAAGCCCAGGAATTAATCGAGTTTTCCACCACTTTCATTGCTTCATCACTATACCCACCATCAATGCGGAAGTGAGCTTCAGGATAATACTGCCGAAAGAGATCCCCATAGTAGACCATGCGATCCCATGCTTCCGGAAAGTAGGATTCATCCAGACCATTCAGGTACACCGTAAGTTCCGTTTTGTTTGGATCGACTCTCGCACTTAGGTGATCTCTTACGGCTTTGATGGCCTCGGTGTATAACATTCTTTTGGCAGGATCGCGTTCATTTTCCACCGTGGCCACGTCAGGCCAGCCATGACCTCCGTGTTTGCCATGTACATTAAAAGGAAGGATGAATGTCTCAATGGGTTCTCCATATCCAGGGCCATATGGGTAGCCCTGCTTCTCTGTAAAAGCCTGCCCATCAAAATACTTTGCCATTCTTTGGTCAAAATCACTCCAGTCGTAGCTGGCTGCTCCCGCAGTAGAATAAACTATTTTTGGAGCATACGTCGGATCCATCAGTGCGATCCGGTTGCGCTTAAATAATTGATAAATCAGTAACTCATCTTTTGCATCCATGCTACTTAAAAACCCTTCATGTTGCAGACTTGCTCTGAAAGTGTTTGCATTGGGAATAGCAAAATTCCAGACATTCAGCAGGATAGGAATAGATTTAGAATGCTCACCGATCGTGACTTTAATCCGACTAGAGTAGATCCCAGATCTGATTTCCGGTTCATCGGATGGAATGTATTGATCTACCCAGATGATCAAAGATTTCTGATCATCAATACGATTATTGAAATCGGGTAATTCTAAGGGGTATACCCATCGACGATGCACGTCAGAAGAATCTGCCTGTATTTGGTCATAGGGTATAAGGGCGTCAGGATACCAGCCAGGACCCAGTGATGCTTTTGGGTATCCGGTACTTGGTTGCTTTACTAAAACTGACCACTCCAGAAATAGCTCAGGATCGATGCTGAATGCTTGTTGGCCTTTGGCAAAAGGATCCATCTCGACGGTTATTCCTTTTAATGTTTCTGAGCCAAGCCTGGACAGCACCATCTGAAAAGACACATACTCTCCACGAGCACCATCCAATATTGCTTGCTTACCATCGTACACCCAATTTGTCATCAATAAATTGTTAGCTGGGTGGAAGTCCTTGACAGCCGAAAATCGATTTTCTATGATTTGATTGGTAGAGGGGTCTAACCGGATGGATGCGGGAAGAATGCTGATCTCCCAATTCGGATCTTTCTGAAAAGCCTCGGTGTTTTGATGCAAGCATGCAAGGATCAGGAGATGGATGCCGATGAATTTTAGGATAGGTGTATACATAAATGAAAATTTAATGGACGACGGGAAAAACGAGCAGCTGACTCAGCGATTCGTCTTCTCCCATAATAATATATTTGCCATCGTGAGAGACAGTAATGGTTCCCAATTGAAAGACCCTCCAATTGATTCCTTGTTCTACTCCTGGAGCAATCATCGTAAATTCCGGATTTCCCAGATCTTTAAATCCTTCCATCGAGTCATAAGAAAAAAGGTGTGCGTACCCGGGAGCCGAACCCGCAATACCATAGATTTTTTCATCAGCTGCGTAAGTAAGACCTCTAATCCTATTCATCATGATCGGTTTTCCCAGGTTTTTAATATTCCTGGTACCAGGATTTATTTCAATGAGTTGCCCGTCACCAGAGATCCCGGCATAAAGCATTCCGTCCTTGCTTTTGGTCCATGATTCTATGGCTCCCATGGTTTCCCTTCCCCAAACTGCCGGAATTGGTTTTTCGAAAAAAGAAAATGACTTCTCTTCCGGATTAAAGATGAATATTCGATTAATTGGGGCACTGCCATAGATGAGGCCTTTTTCATCAGCAATTAATGCTTTGCACAAATATTGATTAGGTCCCAGGGCAAAGTCTCTCAATATGCTCAATTGCTCCTCCGTGGCTAAAAGATCGTGGTATACCGTACTTTTGTAATTCTGTAAATCGAACGAAAAGAAATACCCTGAAGGATAGCTGATTCCGAACAAGGTATTTTTTTCCGCATTGATGGTGAGCGCAAGAATACCTTCGCCCTGAATAGGTGTGCTCAGATCTTGGATAGCGAGCTCTCCATTTTTACCCATTGTAATACCCAGTAAGTGTCCTGAATTGGAGTTGCCATTGTTGGGAAGTGTGCCGGCATAAAGCGTATGACCAGAACCTGTGCAAAAACTCGAAGGAATGCTCTTCTGCTGAGTCACAAATGATTCCAGGTCGTAGACCTTGACCATTTTTCGATCCGTGAGCGAAGCGGTAAAGAGAAATGGTGATTTCCTTCCTTTGCAGTAGTGCCGCCGATGATGTAGTGCCCCAAAGTGGTTAAAGAGGAAATAGAGTTTCTGTAAATGGGTAATCGCGTGAGATTGGTATTGGGTAAGGAGACCTCTATGGCAAAGGCATTCATGGGATTGAAAAAGGTGTATTGAGCTTTGACGGCCATAGGCAAGAGCATGCTTAACCACAGGCTAGCCAAAAAGAGTGAGATCCTATTCATGGCTTGAGGACTTTATCTGGATTAAACTTGATCATAAAAGGCTTACTCTGGTCATGTGCATCCGGGATTGTCCGCCTGCCGGCAAAGTACAGATTGCCCTGCTTGTCTCTTATGTCCGAACCGGTTGCTTCTACGATTTCCTCGATGGGAATTCGTAAAGAATTTTTTTGATGCCTGTCTCCGGATCACATTCTATCATTACGGTTTTGTCTTTTTTTACAAAGTTTCCATGGCCTCCAATGATGTAGTACAGTTTCCCATTTGAGCCAATATTTAGATTCGGTACATAGGGTTTCCAGAGGTCGGTGTCTTCCAGATCAAAAACACCGCCTAAGTCTTTCCAGCTACCGATACCGGTCTCTTCAGGTTGAAAAGCGATGATTTTTGCACCATAGGTGATCAGATAGATCATGCCTTTGTCGAGGTCCTTAGCGTAGGCAGTGATGCCAGTTACGATATGACCACCGGGAGTTCCAGGGAAGGCGGGGAGAGATTCGCGGGCAAAAATTAATTCATCGGAATGTACTTCATATTTTACCAATCGTTGCCTCCAATCCACATAATAGCAGTTGCCCCACTGGTCGGTAAACAAAACTCGTGGCACATGTGCACTAGCCAATCGACCCAGGTCGCGCAGATGGTTTTTTACCGGGTCGTAGACGAGAAAGTGTGCCTGCGGATAGGTGATCCCATAAAGCAGACCACTTGCCAGATCAATGTCAATATCTTTGATGCTTTCGTATTGGAGGCCTACCCCCAGGTTCTTCAGCTCATTTTTGGCTGGATCCCAACTCATAAAATACCCTCCGGCATATCCATGGGGGTTATTCATTAGGTATTCTTCCCGTGACTCACCTCCATCGGTTGAGAAGTATATGATGCCTTTTGGACCTTCAATGATCTTCGAATGTATTTTACCTTGCCATTGAAAATTCCGTAGGTTGGCAAGTTCTGCAATAAACCCTTTGTTAGTCATCTTTTCTGTCGGGACATCATATTCATAAAGGGCAATCTGATCCCGATGGTTGGTCACACCGACAAAGACTTTGTCATGACTGGCACTGTAGCCGATATCATTCCAGGTTGAATGCTGATCCGCAAATCCGGGGTACTGAATAAATGCTATATTTTTTTCCGTGATCGGATCTTGGGCACTTAGGTTAAGAGTCCAGAAAATCAAATGCGGAAGGAGGATTAAAAGGACCAAAGGAAAAGATTTACTGTCTTTCAATATTTATATTTATTTGGATTCTAAAGCAGGAAAAAGAATGCTGGCATTACCCCAATAGATTTTGTCTACCACTTCTTTGGGCAGAGAAATGCCTTGCACTGGATCATCGAGCTGGGGCACGGAGACTATTTCATCGGTATTAAAATATCGCCAATCATTTAGCCAGGTTTCCAACATGTGCTTTTCTAAGTCTGCCAGATTCGTGTCATCGTTTTCCTGGAAGTCGGTCGCGTAAATAATGCGATCCTGATATTTCATAAAAAAGGCACGTACCTTGTCCCGGTCCTGTTGCGATTGATACTGTGTATGACTAATCCGTTCGGCTAAATCCACCCGGGCATTGGGAAATCTATCCAGGAAGGCTGCCAATCTATCGACACTCCACTCCAGGCTGGCCATGTGAAAGCCTACAAAAGGAAGGGTGGGATGTTTGGCCAGCATGCTATCTCGCTGATTAATCTGCTCCTCGTAGGAAGGCATTTCGGGATGGAGGTACATATGATATAACGGATTTTCACTGAAATAATCCCGATCGTTTTTTACCGTCATTTCATTTAATGGTAACCAACAATTTTTGGGCTCGCCAGCGTGGCTGAGGAGTACTTTGCCCTGGTCTTCAATAAACTGAATTACGAGATCGAATTTTGGATCGTCAAGGGTAATCAGTTTTCCCATATTGTCCCTGGCCTCCATGCCTATGTTCTTCCAGGTTTTTACTGCAACAGCACCATGTTCAAAATCATATTTCAACTGACTGATCACTTGCTTGGACCAGTCAGGGTGATCCCAGTTGTCTAGTGTAAAAGCAGTGCCGTAGGTAATGACGTCAGGATCTTCCTGAAAGTGCTTCTCCCTCACGGTGCGTTGTTGCTCCATGGGTGGATAAGAAGAAACATCCACCGCGACATTTAGCATTTTAAAGTTATTTGCTTTTGCAAGATTGATGATGGTCTTTCCCGGAGTATTGATATGTACGTGAATATCAAATTTTCTTACAGACTTAAAGTCTTCAACTGTATAATAAGATGCGTCACTGGTTTTCACATTTGATTTGTTTTCGTTAAGGCAGGAAATCAGAGAAATAAAGGAAAAAAGGAATAGTATCTGTTTCATGTTTTTATTTTCTGCTCATCTGTGACCTGGGCCCAATCACATCGAGACATTACCAAGATCGGATTGATTGTCCAAATTATTAGCTCGCAATTTACAGAAAATTTGCAGTCGAAATGATTGTCTTACCATAGGTGTGTATGACATATTTCCCTAATATGTAAAAACCATGGAAAAAATTTGATTTTATTTGTTTGTTCTTTTGGCTTGACCTCCCGATGCTTCGATCGGGACAGGCGCCAGAACCAAAAAGTCAAGGCTTTCGGCATTTCTTAACGACGAAATAACCGTAAAATCCTAAACAAAATGAAACTCGCTCTTTGTCTTCCTACCTTGCCGCATAGTCCGGGATTATTTGGTTTTCCTGCTTGCTGTGATCGTTCAGATCAGCTCAAACACCATTTTGTTTGTAACGGATTTTTCGTCTATTTCGCCTAAAATGCCGAAGGCCGATCCCTAGGCCTTCTTTGAAGGCCTTTGGTATGTCGCTGCTCTAGTCGTTCTTCTTTACGTTAATGTTTGTTAGCTTTTTGCCATCCTATCTTTCAATTTGTTGTTTAAGGTCCTTGGATTGTATCTCAATAAGCTTGCGAAAATTATTTTCTCTGGATCTATGATTTTTGACCAAGAAAATCAAGTGGGGGCTCGTCCAATGCTTTTCCGGTGCGTTGCTTGAGGGAGATTGGTCATGCACACTTATCATAGTGGACACTTAGGATTCTCTGGAAGAATTTTGGGGGGTCAGCCTCCCTATCCGTTACCCATACACAAGTGCGATCTATTGCCTTCTACGTATCAATGTTGTATATTTGTACGTATAACTAATGAGCAATGGATACTAAGCTTACATTGAGACTGAACAGCAGCGTGATTGAGAAGGCCAAAGAATACGCAAGAGATCATGACATTAGTCTCTCAGAACTTATCGAGAACTATCTGCAAGCTATCACCCTAGAAAGAGATAAAGGGAACAGCGATATTAGTCCTTTAGTGAAGAGCTTAACCGGTGTTATTGAACTGAATGATGAGAGCTATAAGAAAAAATATTCAAATTATTTGGCTGACAAATGTCAGTGATGGATACATTGCTGGTAGATACAAATGTGGTCTTGGACCTGCTGGCCAAGAGAGAGAACTACTTTATAGAAGCACAGGAACTATTTACTCTATCTGATCATAATCAAGTACAATTAAATGTTTCCTCCTTAACTTTTGCAAATACGCATTATAAATTATTCGAACAGCTAAAAACTTCTAACGCACGGAAAATATTGAGAAACTTTAAGGTCCTCGTCAATGTGATATCTTTAAATGACAAGATAATTGAACTTTCTTTGGACTCGGAATTCAAGCATTTTGAGGATGCAATTCAATATTATACTGCATTGGAGTGTGGAGCCGATATTATAATAACTAGGAATCAGAAGGACTTTAAACTGGCACAGATTCCTATACTAACCGCTAAGGAATATATGAAATTGAGGGGATAGCCTGTGGCTAACAATATGAGCAGAGAATACTTCCTCCGGTCGTACTCCGGCTCCAATTGGTCGTTGTCTCGGATTTGCAAATGTAGAACCCAATCCTCAATCTTGGATCAATTGATTTGAAGGATGAACTTTGTGAGTGATAGAAAGATCTATTGGAAATCTTGCATGACTGCGGACCAAGCTTCCTTGATTCTTAAGATATCATCTGAAAAACCTTGGTTAAGAAATCTACTCCAAGTTCTTCCAGAATTTATTGGTAGGGTGACACCGGCTTAGTATGTGTAGGTGGGGGCCCACACTCAAGTTGGCGCGTAGGATTTTATACAGCGGATTAAGTACTAAGACCTTTTTTTCATTCTTCAATTCCTTAGTGTTGCAAATAGTTGATTATCAATCGAATGTAGCCTTGCCTCTCGTCCGCTGTGCCTTTAGGTTTGTATTTATTAAGATTACATTCATATTATAAATATTCATATTCATAATAGGGGGTTTTAGGGGGGATCAATTTATGTTAATTTGTGGATAAGTTGAGGCAAAGAGTGGCACTTTAGCCGCTGCCGTAGAAGTCATCGATATTCTATGAACCGTTTTAATCCACTCTTTGCTTTTAGGTCAAAGCCAAATAGAAAATTGGGAGTAAAACCCATTATTAAGGTGTTGGTGTTTGCCTAAGAACTCAACTACTTGTTATTTTCAAATCTATTAAAATTTTCACTATGTTTTCTCAACTTATCATTGGTTGCGACATTTCTAAAGATCACATCAACTTTTGTGTTTTTTTAAATGGCACCGTTATTCAGAACATTCAAATAGATAATGATCTGAAGAGTCTTCGGTGCTTCGTCAAGCGGGCATCTTCCTTTTCTAATGACCTGGCCTTAGACGTGGATCCGGCAGACCCCATTTTTATTATGGAGTTTACAGGCATTTACAACAATTTGCTTTTGGAAGTATTACACAATCAGAGTAAGACTTGCTACGTAGTCAACGCAGTCGAAATCAAAAATTCACTTGGGCTCACAAGAGGAAAGAATGATATTGTTGATGCGCAACGTATTGCTGAATATGCTTACCGCTTCCATGATAAACTTTCAATCTGGGCGCCATTAGAGGCTAACATCCTCAAATTGAATGGATTAAGAACTCACCGGTCCCAGCTTATTAAGGTTAGAAAGCAGCTGACACAAGGTGCCCAAGACAATAAGAAATTTCTGGGATCTGATGTGTTCAAGGTAATCGACAAGTCTAACTCTAAGATTGAAAAGATCTTAAACGAACAGATAGACGCTGTTGATGAGAAAATATTGGAAACGATTAAAGCCGATTTGAAATTGAAGACAAACTATGATCTTCTTACATCGGTACCGGGTATTGGACCCATAACTGCCAGTGCTTTGATCTGTGTCACGAAAAACTTTACTCGATTCGATAGTGCTAAAAAACTCAGTTGCTATTGTGGTGTCGTGCCTTTTGAAAAATCATCCGGTAATAAAATTGGCAAACCTCATTTGTCCCATGCAGCAAACAAAGACCTGAAAGCGCTGCTTCATCTGGGAGCTGGTAGCATTCTCAATTCAAAACATTTTCTAGGTCAATACTATCGCAGGTTGGTAGCAGATGGAAAACATAAGAGCTTGGCCAGAAACAACCTCAAAAATAAAATGTTGACTACAGCTTTTGCTTGTGTCAAAAAGCAAATTCCCTTCCAGATAGACTATCAATACTCTGCATAGTTATCAACAATCGATTCTGGGGAATTTAATGATTAACCATTCAAAATGTTATATTATGTATTAAAAATAGTTACAATTATCCTTGGAAAACCCATAGAAAACGGTTCACTAACTTAGAGATTCACTGAATCTCTATTCCACAAAAGTGGAAATCGTTCGTTCCTCCAGCGGAGACTTGGGATGTGGGTCATCCCGAGGCCTCTGGACCAAAAAGTGGAAAAAATTATTCTCTACGAATAGGCCTAGGGGTGGAAACAAATAGGGCAATGAGTGCCGAAACCTGAGTTAATTAAATTCTGCCGCTTCGAAGAAAGATAAATAGAATAAAATAGACCCACTATAGATAGGCAAGAACCCGAATTGACTTGAGCTGTTATTTCCGTAGAATAAATCTGGTTATATAGATGCCCTGTCCATCGGTTTCTCCGCAATCACTTTCAGCACTGCTGGTGACAAAAGCAATTTGCCAGCCTTCACCCGCTAACTTACTAAGTTTGGAGGTGATGATGGCATCATTGGAGGCAATGTTCTGAAAGTTAATACCGGCCACACTATAGAAGTTGAGCAGTTTTGACTCATCCAATTCATCAATTTTTGCGTCGGAACGTTTAACATCCTTTTGACTACTTGTTTTGCCATCAGTCCTCGCCGTTGTGAGTTCTTCAATGTCGACTTCTGAATGATTCTCAAGGATTCGGGACCGGCCTAGTCCTCCCGGCACAATTGACTCCACAACGGTTATTATTTTATATTGTGGCGTATTTTGGCCCTCAGTTTTAAAACTCCCCAAGCCAATCAGGAACAGAATTAATATTGAATTTTTCATTAGTTGAATTATTTTAATTTTAATAGAAATATACATTTGATGCTTCTGAACTTACTCTCGTATCATTTACTTCTTTTGCCACTGGTGATTGGTAATCGATTTTTTCTTTGAGCAGATTTTCCTCAGGTAGAGTATGGAAGCCGAGCATCTGCCCTTCATTGATTTTATTTTCTTTAAACAATGAATGATTCGGCAGACTCCTTAGGAGATTTATGGCGATAAATTCGGTTAGGTTACATCTTGACTTTACTTTTGACATGTACGCGTCATCTGTTGGCAAGTTGCTCATCTCCGTTTTCATATTTTCGCTGCTTAAATAGTCCAGAATTAAAAATCCAAGGAGTAATAGAATGCTGATTTGCAGAGCACCGGGATTTTCATTTGATCCAATTGTGTTTTTCATGGCTTGCTAGTTTGTGTTTTCGATACAAATAAACATCACCAGGATCCAGTTTGAAAGGAGATCTTTAATCAAGTGCTAATAATGCTTCATGAAGTGCTACAATTGGAGGATGTACATAATCTGCGCTTAAGGTGCTATTTGCGATTGCTAATAAATAAGATCAATCGTCGAGTCAAGGTAATTACAACATGCCTTGAAAGGTGGAATGAAAAGAGGTGAATCACTGGTTAGCCCTGTGAAATCAATGCCTGTATATGTCCAGCGAGCAGGCTGATTAATGGATTAAATCAGAGGGTTTTTTATGGAAAGTCAGATCATGACAATGAAACATTTAGAGAAGAAATCTGGACTTGATTGCAACCAAAATCAAATTTTCCCGTCTCTGTAATGAATGCTTGAAAACTCAAGCCAAACTTAGGCTATGATGGAAACCAATAAACATGAAGACAACCCAGTGCTCATTAATCTGCAAAAACTGGTCAAAGTATACCGCACCGAAGACGTTGAAACGGTGGCCCTTAATGAAGTGGATCTCGCTATAAAGCGGGGTGAATTTGTTTCAATCATGGGTCCCTCCGGTTGTGGTAAATCCACCTTGTTGAATGTGGTGGGTATGATCGACAGCCCTGATGATGGTACCTATCATTTTTTAGATCAGGAAGTTGGTCAAATACCCGAGAGAAAACGCTCGATCATTCGAAAGAATAATCTTGGTTTTGTTTTTCAGAGTTTTAACCTCATCGACGAGCTCACCGTATATGAAAATGTAGAATTACCTATGCTGTACACCAATACACCTTTGCCTGAGCGAAAGCGGCGAGTGGAGGAATTGCTCGACGAAATGAAAATGATGCATCGTCGTAACCATTTTCCGCAGCAGTTGTCCGGAGGTCAGCAACAACGTGTGGCCGTAGCGCGCGCTATAGTGAACAGGCCGAAGCTCATTCTTGCGGATGAACCTACCGGAAATCTCGACAGTGCCAATGGTGATGATGTGATGCGTTTACTCGCTGAGTTGAATGCCTCGGGTACCACAATTGTAATGGTTACTCATTCACAATATTGTGCCGAATTTGGCAATCGGGTAGTACGTATGTTGGATGGACAAGTCGTTACCGAAAATGTGGTTTGGCAATATATGTAGGTTCTTGCTCATATTTAGTGGGTAAACTGCAATTTCTGCTTTTCTTTAGAACCGGAAGATGTAGATCTTCCTCTCTCTCACTCAATAAGAGAGAGCAGAATTTACATTCTGCGGCTTCGAAGAAGGTAAATAGACTAAAATCGACCCACTATAAATACGCAAGAACCTATATGTAGTTAGTATGGTTTGGCCTTTTTATTTATCTGACCATTAAGAGGGAGAGTTCATCTGACCATTTTATGTTGTTTTCGAAAATAGATTTCTCTTTCTTCAAAAACTCCGCATTCCAAAGGTGAGTGAATCTTGCTGAAAAATTGCATGAACTCTTCCGAGTGATTCATTGCTTTTGATTGAATCAAATTAAAATGTGCGAAGTTCATCCAGCAAAATGCTTTTATCGCTGAATTTTCCAGATCCAGCATTCTGGCTTCAACTTGCAAATGTCTTGGCGAAAATTGAATTAATTCGGATTCGATTGTGACTTCTTCCATAGTCATAACTGGGCGGATGTAAGCAATTTGATTGCTGCTGGTTACCCAGGCGATTCCTTGTTTTCGGGCTAGCTGGAATATATCAAGCTGATAGTTGTCTATTAATTGATCTTCCCGTGCGTTTACAAAATAGTCCAGATATTTGGCATTATTAAGATGGTTGAATGGGTCACAATCCTGAAACCTGATTTTTACTTTACTTTTAAGAATTTTGGGTAAATCTGCTGCGATCTTCATAAAGTTAATTAATTGTTACAAGGTCATATTCAAATTGATGGAAATGGTATTTATGCTTTCAATTGATTTTCAATCATATCTTCGATTTGGCTGGAGGCATCAGTCAGGTATGCCTGATTATTCATAGTATGACTCATAAAAATGGCTCCTTGTAAAAGCGTATAAATTCGTTTTGCATACAGCTCAGCTGAAATGTCGGGTTTTATTAGACTTTGAGAGATTCCGTCTTTGAGCAGTGCTTCCAGATTAAACTCCATTCGTCTGATGGTTTCCTGCACTTTTGCAAAAAGTCGTAGCTGGTTGTGATTGGTGTCTATTCCCATATTTAGGATGGGACAGCCACCTGTGTCGATGCTATTAATCGTGTAATTCCGGTAAAAATCAGTAAGGAGTTTAAGTTTTTCCAATGGATTCGAACCACGATCGAGGTGGATTTCAATTTTCGACAATATTTTTTTGATGTTAAATTTGAATGCCGCCATGGCCAGTTCCTCTTTATGTTCAAAATGGCCATAGATCGCTCCTTTAGTCAATCCAGTGGCTTCTGTAAGGTCATGTATCGACGTTGCGAAGTAACCCATTCGATTGAAAATCGGGGCCACTGTCTCGAGAATGAAGAGCCGTGTCTTTTCTGATTTGGTGAGCAACTGTGCCGTCATCAGCCAAAGTTAATAAAATATACCGATCGGTATATTTTTAGTATTTGATGTCTTCGGTTGGTTAGAAGGCCCTTTCCTTAGTATCTTCAGAACATCTAATCAATCGCAGACCATGAAGAATCTACTAGTCCTGGTTTTACTGATCTCCATCTCCGACTTATTTGCGCAGACCCGTGAAAAGGGTCCCTGGTGGCCGAACCCTCTTTGGGGAGCAACGGATCAGGCGGGAGCTTCAAATTGGATTACTCCCGAAAAAATTGTTGAAGCCAGTAAATGGATCAAAACCGGGAAAACCTATGAATTGGGTCATATCTACGAGACCGGAATGTACGTGCCCGATAACCGGGTTTTCAAATTATTTATTCCGTCATTTCCTACCTATGGTCCAAGTGGCGATGATCGGGTGGTATTCAACGATGATTTGCTGGTGGCAACCATAGGCCAGGTAGGCACCCAGTTTGATGGTCTGGGCCATCCTGGCAAGCAGATCGAGATGGCAGATGGTAGCACCACCGAAGTATTTTACAATGGATTTAATACCGCAGAAATGAAAAATCCATTTGGATTGCAGAAACTGGGTATTGAACATATAAAGCCGATTGTGACGACCGGGCTATTGATCGATATTGCTGCTTATTTCGGCAAAGATGTACTCGAAGACGGCTATGAAGTGACTCTGGCAGATGTCATCAAAACATTGGAGAAGCAAAGCATCAGCGAGAGTGATATTAAGCCGGGCGATGCCATATTTTTCAATTTCGGCTGGTGGAGAAACTGGCACACTGATTTCGTTATGGATGGCTCGCGTTTCCCAAGGATCACTAAGGATGTAGTCGATTGGCTACTTGATCGCCAGCCGTCAATGGTGGGATCAGACGCTATTCTGGATGGTGACATCTATAATGTTCATATGGAGTTAACCATGAAAAATGGTATTTTCAATCTTGAGTGGATGAATTTCGAGTCTTTAACGGAAGACCAGGGTTATCAATTTATGTTCATATTCACCCCACTACCCATTAAAGGTGCTACCGGGTCACCAGGAGGCCCATTGCTATTCATTGACATTATTTGGAAGGACCTATTTTTAAGATATATTATTCGCAATATTCCAGTGATTTAACATTCGGGAAATATTAAGCGCCATCATTTTATAAAAATTTTTTAATTATGAATTTCAGACTTTATCTCTTAGTTTTCTCACTTGTTTTTTCTGCTCTCATCCATGCCCAGGACCAGAATTTACTCATTGAAAAAAATGAGGGAGTAAATCCCTGGTCGAGTTTAGAACTAAATAATGATCAGGAGCAGTTTCAATTTATCATTGTAACTGATCGAACTGGGGGACATCGTCCGGGGGTATTTGAAGAAGCAGTCGGAAAGATCAATCTGCTGCAGCCGGAGTTTGTCATGAGCGTGGGTGATTTGATCGAAGGCTACACGACAGATACTTCGATTTTAAATGCCGAGTGGGATGAATTTACCGGCTTTATTGATCAGCTGGAAATGCCATTTTTCTACGTGCCAGGGAATCATGATTTTACCAATGAAGTACAGGGCAAGGATTATCTAAAACGATTTGGAAGGGATTACTATCATTTTGTTTATAAAGATGTTTTATTTCTTTGTCTCAATTCGGAAGATCAATTTAGAGGTGCCGGTAAGGGCACTATTTCAGAGCCACAATACAAGTATATTGAGAAGGCCCTCCAGGACAACCCGGATGTCAAATATACTTTTGTCTTTCTCCATCAACCGCTTTGGATTCAGGATGATCCAAAATATTGGCCGCAGGTGGAGGCGATTTTGGAAAGCAGGCCCCATACCGTTTTTGCCGGGCATTATCATCATTACGTAAAACGGGAAAGAAATAATGGAAAATACGTGATGCTTGCCACCACCGGTGGAGGAAGCGCTCTACGTGGTCGCGACTTTGGCGAATTTGACCATGTGGTATGGGTCACAATGACCAAGGCTGGGCCAGTGGTCGCCAACTTATGGCTAAAGGGGATTTGGGATGAAAATGTTGCCACTGAATACAGTGAATCGTTTATTAAAGATTTATTGTCGAGTCAGTTGGTACAGATAGAGCCCGTTTTTGCCGATGATTTTATAGGAGACAAAACATTTAGCATTAAACTGACCAATCACATGGATGTACCTATTACGGTCAGTATTGAAGAAGGCTTTGGTTGGGACGTATGGATCACTGTTGATTCACATAAGGTAACTTTGATGCCCAATTCAGTTGAGATGTTAGGTGGTCAGATGCATCCCAGAAAATCAAATCTCGTCATCGATGACTTAAGGGCAACACCCATAAAATTTGTTGTTTCAGCGGATATTTCGGAAGAAAGTTCTCTGGAAATTCCGGTACAGGTTCAAGTCAAACCCTTACCCCACAAAAACATTAAGAAGACAGCTAATTCACCTAAGATCGATGGTAAACTGGAAGAGTGGAAAATGTTGGACGAGGTAAGTATAGCCACTGACAATCAATTAAAATATGCGATTACTCATAACAACACACATTTATTCATAGCCGCAGAAGTGAAGGACGCAAATGTCGTGATTAATCCAGGCAATTCAATTACCCGGCAAGATAATCTGGGTTTACATCTCTCTTTTCAATCCTCCATCAAATCAGCCAAAGCCCCATCGGGTTCTTACTATCTCAAGACAACGGTGGCTAAGGATGGACTTGTAGCTCAAGTTCAATCTCCGGCAAACATTCCAGCCGATTGGGAATACCTATGCACGGGCAGTGCCTCAGGGTACAATTTCGAGCTTGCCATTCCACTTAGTCATCTGAATGAGATACAAGGAGGTGATTGGAAAAGTCTAAGATTAAACTGGACCATGGATGATCTTGATGATGCCAGCGACTGGCAAAAGATTGTGCGGACAAGTCAATTTCCTAATTGGGGCTCCGATAGCGAGATTGTAGGATCTGGTATTTATTTTAAATCACAATGAATGGTGCTTTTTAAGGATACCTGACCCCGATTGTTGCTCACGTGTTCCCCGCTGGCGGGGGTAGGGGGTGGAAATCTCCCAGTTATTGCCTCAATTTAAATTTATTTGCTCCACCCCCACAATGCTGACCAAATCAGAGATTTGGACAATTGTTGCCCCCTCAAGGGGGATATTTCTGCTAACCCTTAGTCACGTTGTCACCCTTGAAGGGGTTAGGGGATGGACTTTTTCTTTTCTTGTCACTGACCCGTCCTAAAAAAGGTTGACAAACATATTATTCATTATCATCATATATAATTTGGGGTGTGGAAAACGAAAATTTATGTGGATAATTCTTCTGAGACATATCTTTCATCCGATACAAATCTATTCTTTTGTGGGTAATTCTTCCATCGTCTTGTAAGGTTTCCTTGCATTTGATGGGCTTGATTCGGTGTGAGCATGTCAATGCTTAAATGAGGCCTCTTATCATTGTAGATGTTAATAATCAGTGGAATATAGCTTTTAGCTTTCTTTGCATCCAGATCGTCAACGTTGTAGATCCACTCATCTTTTAGAATACCGTTCACTCTTTCTGCAATCGAATTATCTAACGGATCCCCATCTTCTGTCATACTGATTTGTATTTTCTCTTTTAGCAATAATTTGACATAATCTTTGCTACAGTATTGGACTCCTCTATCCGAATGATGTATCAGATTGAGGATACCTTTGGTTTTTGCTTGAAGGCCATTTTAAGCGCGATGACTGCATTGCTTGCCTCCAAGGTATCCGCAAGGCAAAAACCGACTATTTTCTTAGAATAAGCATCTGTGATAAGAAATAGATACAATACCTCGTCAATAGTCTTAATGTACGTTATGTCACTGACCCACAACTGATTAGGCCCGATGGGCTTCATTCCTTTGGTCAGATTCCGGTATTTTCTAAGCCAATGGTGACTCTGAGTTGTTTTGATTCGGTTGCGTCTACGGCGGATTAATAGACCGTTTCTACCTAAAATGTCGAATAGGGCATCACGGCCAATTGATATCTTATTGTCTGTCAACATTTTAGCCAATTTTCTACTACCTATTCGAGGCATGTCCTTGCGTATGTCGGAAACCATATCAAGGATCACGTGTTCTTCAACCGCACGCTTGTAAATGCTTTTTTGCTTTTTATGCAAAGCCTGTCTACTGTTGCCAAACAATCCACACAATACCTCGAGTTGAACTCTAGGATAAAGGTCTTTTACTTTCTGGACTGTTTGGCACCAGACTTTTTCTAATAGGAATTTTAGGTCTTCTTCAGCAATCTTAATCATCTCCAAGTAGGATGTCGACTTCAATTGTTCGTACTCCAGTTCCTTTTTTAAAAGTCTCAATTGCTCTCGAAGCCTATCAATTTCCTCTGATTTTTGTTCTATATTCATGCTAGGAAATCTAGTGTATGTTCCTGCGAACTTACGAATCCATTTCAATACAGTCGATTTCCCTTTGATACCGTACTGACGCCGGCATTCTTCCTTTGTAATCTTCCCTGACAGGACTTCTTCTACTATCCGTATTTTAAACTCGTCCGTGTAATGGTTTACTTTATTCATATTAATCCTAATTTTGGTTTACAATTCGTGTCAACCTATATCAGGACAAGTCACTTGGTCACGATGTCCCCCTTGAGGTCCTCCAAAGGGGGATACATGACCCCGAAAGTTGTGCTATTGTCCAGGTGATTTGGTCTTCGTGGCGCTGGTTCGAAGGAGAAAACCAAGGACATGCAACAGGCTTAACTAAGATTACTACTTTAGCTTTCAAGAAAAAAACTAGTCATGAAAGTACTTTTTATTGGAGGCACTGGCAACATAAGCACTCCATGCAGCCGCCTGGCTATCGAAAAAGGGATGGATCTCTACCACCTCAACCGGGGTAACATTCAGATTGACCTCCCGGGTGTCCGATCCATCACCGGAGACATTTATAAGCCTGAGACATTAGGTGAGTTAAGTAATCATACCTGGGATGTGGTTGTTAATTGGATTGCTTTTACCCGGGAGCAGGTAGAACAGGATTTAAGGTTATTTAAAAACAAAACGAAACAATATATTTTCATTAGCTCGGCATCGTGTTATCAGACACCCCTCCGCTATCCGGTGATCACTGAATCGACACCCATAAAAAATAATCTGGGATTACTCAAACAATAAAATTCAATGTGAGGAATTCTTAAATCAGGTCTATCGTGAGCAAGATTTTCCGATCACCATTATACGGCCTTCTTACACTTACGATACTGTGATACCAATTGCTATTGGTGGATTCCGAAACTACAACACTTGTGACCGAATCCTGAAGGGTGAAAAAATTATTATTCATGGAGATGGCACTTCACTTTGGACTAATACCCATGCTGACGATTTTGCCAAAGGTTTTGTTGGCCTGATTGGCTTGACTCAGGCTATTGGTCATTCGTTTCATATTACTTCCGATGAGGTATTAAGTTGGAATATGATTTATAAGATTCTGGCGGATAGTCTGGGTTGTGAATTGAATGCAGTGCATATTGCTTCCGACTTTATTTGCTCGGTGGAGCCCGAATTTACCGGCACTCTCTTAGCGGATAAAGCAGAAAGTGTGATTTTTGATAATTCGAAGATAAAGACCTTTGTGCCCGGATATCAAGCCACGATTTCCTTTGCCGAAGGTATCAGTAGGACTTTACGATGGTTTGATGAACATCCTGAGAAAAAGATTATTGATTCGCAGGTAAATGCCAGAATTGAAAACATTTTAAAGGCATATGGGTCACTCCAGAGTTTACATGGTCAATAGTTTTGCCATCCTGCCGGAGATTACCCTGATTTTATATTCTGAGGCTTTGAGAGAAGGATGCAAAGAATAAATTGACCCACAAGAGATACGCAAATGGACATTGGAAATTCCAATGCATAATTTGACGATTAATGTCACATTCAGACAAGCTTCGCTTCGTCTGACCTATTTATTTCTAATGAATATTCCCGGTTTAAATACTAACTTTTTCAAGCTTTTCTCTTACCATCTTTAATGATGGCCTGTGGCAGTCGGGTGAAGCCAATTTGATCAGATCCTGACGATATTTTCTTGCCTTTTCTGAATTGCCGGATTGCTCTGCCGCTGCCGCTGCTCCCAAAAAAGTTCGGTAACGATTAGGAGACTCGGTCAACGATTTCTCATATGCCATGAGAGCTTCATCAGGTTGATTAAGTTCCAGTAACATATCTCCCAAGAGCTCATTTGCCGGAAGTAATTCCCCGGGAGTAACCGGATTTTTATCTGTCGAGGACTCCAGTTCGGCGGATGATTTCATAATTTTTAAAGCTTCATCATTTTTGGATTCTGAGAAAGCAAGCCAGGCCTCAACCGCCCGCTTTTTAATATCTACCTGGGTTCGCCAGTAGGCCGTTTCCGGTTTATCACCCAATTGATCATAGAGTCTTATCAGTTGTTGCAAAGCCTCTTTTGCAACAGCAGGTTGCATGCTGCGGGCGGCTCCGATTCCCCTGGCGAAATGATGCAGCGCTTCATATTGGGGATATTTGTTCCAGGGAAATTCTATCCTTGGAAATGGAAGATCGGCGGCTTCCTTCCAAAATTCTCTCTCAAGGAGTAAACGGGCAGGAACAGCAGCAAGAGCATAGGCACACGCAGCAATATCATGAAACGGAACAGTAGTAGCCTCAATCTTAGCATAGATTTTTTCGGCTTCGAGATCTTTTCCGATCTGAAGGAAGCTGTAGACCATATAATCTGAAGCATGCAGATTATGAGAGGATCCCTCGCCATTTTGAATGCGCTTGATCGATGCCGCTGAGGATCGCTTATTCCATTCGATCGATTCCTCCCAGAGGCCTTTCCTGGTGAATATATGCGAGGGCATGTGTAATGCATGTGGAATTTCCGGAGCAATTTTGCCGTAGTTCCTGGCCACCTGGATTGCTTTATCGGCCAGCGGTGGAAAATCGTTGGCATGAATCGCATAATGAAATGCACCAGGGTGATCCGGAATCGATTTGATGATCGATTCAGCAATGTCACCTGCTTTTCGCTGCTTTTCATACGTCTTATCTTCGGGTAGTGTCGTGCTCAGCATGGTGACAGCATAAAAGGCAGCAATCTCCGTATCAGCAGGTCTGTTTTCATAGGCTTCCTTCAGGGCCATTTCCATGGTGGCTAACCTGGCCTTTTCCGTCCTAGTTGCACCGTCTGTATAATGAGCAGCTATGGCTTTACCGAATGCTTTTTCCCGGTCATTTTTAGCGCTTTTGATCGCCTTCTGAGACAATTTGAATCCTAATTCCAATTGTTCTGCCGAAGGTTGATCCGGCCAAAGCGGGTGAATAAAGCTCAATGCTTTTCCCCAATAACCCCAGAAGCAATCGGGATCTTCGGACCTGACCTTGTCAAAAATGACCTCCGCTTCTTCAAAGGTCATATGATGGATCAAAGCGATGCCATAAGCAATGGAGGAATCCAATGACTCTCCACAACCGTCAGAAAATTGTACGGTACCACACATTTCACGGGGGGTAATTGTCGTCAGTGAAATTTCATTCTGGGAAAGCTGACAGCTGATCAATGACAAACATATGACTGACAGAAGTAGTGATATCTTTTTCATATAGAAAATTTCTCCTTAAATTACAAAATTAGCCATCACGGAAAAATAATTTTTGTATCTGACTTTGGACGGTAAGGCATAGTCAGCGGAGCACTGATTTCATACCTTCAGGTTTGGTATGCAGCGACATACTTAAATCTCCATACACCACAAAACCAGAACACCATTCGATGCAATGTAAGAACATATTGTATTTCCGAGGAGAGCCACAGATGAATCTCGGGATCGATTTTTTTATTAAAAAAATTTGAGACCAGCTAAATACGGCGAAGACCCACTTCATACATATCAAAACAATTGATCAAGATGGACCTGACTGTCCATAATTTCCTTTGCATATTCATTATCTTCAACACCATGGTTCGTAATCAGCGTGGTGAAGATTTGTTTTTTTGTATCGGTGACATCAATGAATAGCTGTTTCCTTTTTCTTAGTAGCTCGGTAAGTTCCCGGTCAATGGTCACCTGTTTGGCATAAAATTTCATTTCACACAAATTAATGGTATTGTCTTTGCGGTCAAGTATCAGATCAATTTGAAATCCTTTGGTATTTTTATTTCCATGGATCCGCAAAGATGATATTTCGGCATAAACTGATGAAATTCCCAGGGCATCTTTAATTGCTTGAATATGTTTAAGGCAAATCGATTCAAAGGCGTAACCGCACCATATTTTGTATGATTGTGTTGCCGAGAGTTGAAGCCAAATATCCTTAGTGTACTTTGCTTGTTTAAAAATAAAGCGATGATAAAAGATAGAATATTCATCTGCAAGCCGGTATAGACTGCCTCTCTTTTTTCTTCCGAAGGGATTGTATTCGTTGATAAATCCGGAAACAAGCAAATCTTCCATGGTACGGTTGTAGGGACCACCCGAGGGAATTTTACTTTTTTTAAGAATCTCCTGTCGGGTTAATCCCTGACTAGATGCTGAGAGCACTTTCACTATGGTCTCATGATTTGCGGCGTCTTTAAAAAGAGCCCGATATAAATTCTGATATTCTGATTTTAAGATACCGGTATCTGAAAAACACATCCGATCAATCGTGGCTGACGGACTTTCGCCTTTTTTAATATTTTCGAGATAGAAAGGTATGCCTCCCATTACCATATACAATTGTGCGATGCTCTGGTTGGTCAGATTTATTTTTCTACTAATTAGAAATTCTTTTGTTTCGCTTAAGGTAAATGGATGTAGATGAATGGTTTGCGTAATCCTGTTATGCAATCCACCTCGATCATTGATGACTTTTTTAGTGATCCAGGAGGTAGCTGATCCACAAATCACCAGGATAAAGTTTGATTCCTTCGAAAGATAGTCATTCCAGAAGTGGGCTAAGAGTTGTAGGAATCCCGATTTGGCTGTTGTTATCCATGGCAATTCATCAAAGAAGATGACCCATTTTCTCTTTTTTGAAAGAGATTGAGTATAAGACTTTAGCTGAATAAAGGCCTCCTGCCAGTGACTGGGTGCTGCAATATAGGGAGTGCTGTTGTGTTCCGCTAGTTTTACCCCAAAATTGACTAATTGCCGATGCAAACTTCCATCCTGGAGACCGGTGATTCTGAAACAGATTTGACCTTGGTACACCTGATCTACCAGGTATGTTTTGCCTACTCTCCGACGTCCTGTTACAGCCAGAAAAGATGACCTAGGAGTCTTGAGATGTTGTTTCAGGATGGCCAGCTGCGTCTTGCGACCTACGATCTCCATGCTTGTATTTATCGGATGAATATTCGACGATAAGAACAAATATAGAATTTATAATTGTAATTATCTATATAGTATGGTTAGATAAATACAAAAATAGAATATATGGAACCCAATGAAGTGAATATTGCAAATGCCCTAAATCGACTTAAATTAAGGCAAAATGATGATCCTTTGGCTATGTAGATTATCGCTCTGTGTTACTAACATTCAGTGTCACCTTGATACTGCCCAAACCTTTCACAGCGGCAAACTCAATGCTACTGATTAGGAGCAGGGAGAGATTGTAAGTCTGCTTGCAGACAATGGTGAGCTTATACAAATGACCCGGATATCGACACGCCCTGGTCCAGATATAAAGCATTTTAAGTGCTATTGGAGTAATTGCTCCAGCGTTGACTAGCTCAGCTGCCATATTTAATCTCACCCAGGCTACATCGCCTTTCACTGTAACATCCTGATCGGTGACTTCTATTTTAGCAAAGTCTGATTTGCCACTTAAGAGATTGCTGATGAACAATTGTCGATTTTCGACAGCGCCGCTGGAATGACCGTATGTGAGCTCTTCTGTCGTTAGATTCATCAACGCGAGGGAGTCTGCGTCTACGATGGCTTTATGCAGCCGCTCAACGGATAACTCAACCCCCTGGACGTCGTAATCAAGTGATTTTAAGTAAGCGAGATGCAAAGGTAATTGGGTGCCGGCTCGGGATGATTCATCTTCGATAAAATGGTATTTGACGCCCACTTCTTTTGATGCCTTCATAACCTCGGCAATATTGACATCGCCGGTACCTAGTACCACGTTTCGCTCTGTATCTTGGCGCCCATTCAAATTGTCGACCGAGCCTATCATCCGATCCTTTAAATGGGTGATGGGAAATCTACCGGGATATTTTCGCAATAATGCCGCTGGATCTTGACCAGGATTGCGCATCCAAAAGACATCCATCTCAATATTCACATATCGAGGATCCAGATTTTCCATCATGTAGTCGTACATCGTCCCAGGCCCCGGATATGGTCTGAATTCATAACCGTGCGCATGATATAGTAAGGAGATCCCTGCCTCTGCCAATTGTTTGCCTGCCCGGTTAAATACCTCCACCCCTTTTTGCATGTCGGTAAAAGTAAAGTCATCACCCTTGTGCGGTATCCAATAGCAAACAGCATATTCGGCATCAAAAAACTTTAGATTTTCGATGATCGTTCGGATGCTATCTGCATTTTCCAGTTTATCAAAGTTGACCCCTCCAGCTACGACATCAAAGCCATATTTATCTAACAAAGTCTTGTATTGCGCTCGGGGCATATTCCGTGATCCGGCGCCTTCCAGGTATTTGATTCCCAGGTTTTTGAGTTTGATAAGGCCTTGTTCTGTGTCTTCTCTTAAATAGTCCCGGGCCGTGCCCATGATGATGCCGACTTCCTGGGCTTTGATTTGCATGCTTAAGAATAGCAGTAATGTGAGAGCAGTAATATATTTCATTGTGCGCTTTGATGTTGACGCCCGAAGTTAATCAAATATGATAAATCGAATCAGAATTGACCATCAGCGTGTGTATGACAAATTGCATTTCGTACAATCATGATCTTGGTGATAATATTGATGCAGTGCTCGGCCAACCCTGAAGGGGTTGAAGGTGATTAACCCGGCATGAAAATGCCGGGTTATCGATGAAGCTATCTCCCCAACCACGGACGTGGTTGAACCCTTGCATACCGATACTTCCTCTACTAATCGATCTTTTTTAGGCCAGCATAATGTTGAATTTTATTCCAATGTACTGGATAATATACGATTTAGAACTCTCGGCGGACGCTAAACACGTACTTCAGGGTTGTCTGTAGGCTTGCTTGCTATATTGGTGCCATTCAAAGGACAAAATTCTTCGATGTCTGCACGTATCTCCATCATAATACTGAGATTAATCATGATCAGTAGTTTTGGCTATCTCAAAATAATATTCTAGTGAAATTTGTCATACCCACCCAATGCAAGCAAGGCTTCACTTTCAAAAAGATCTTAAATCCAGCCTGGACTGTTTAGGGGTGTTGTTAGAGAGCGTCTTTGATTTAAATTCAATAGAGCGGTCTGACTTGCTGGTCATTCTACACGTCTCAGAGTATTCTTTATTGTCATCTAAGATATTTAGCGTATATATTATTAGCAGTTATTCAAATAGATATGACTTTGTCGACCATAAATATCTGTAGTTTTTACAGTTCCTAAAAAGTGATTCTGGAGCTCCATTGTTGAAGTATTAGGTAAAATGTCTCGCTTTTTTATATCAAAATCCATTCTCCGAAGGAAAGTCACCATTCACAGGGTATTTCATGCCGTTTTCCGAAAATCGGCCTATCAGACCTCTCACGCCCCCTAATTTTGGAGGTATAATTCGATAAAACAGTACTCACGATGAACATACCACTCAAGGCCCGTAATATATTGAAGTTGATGATTCTGGCCGCTGCAATATTTGGTTGCACCGGTCTGGTCCATGCAAATTATTGCACAGTTGATATGGGCAGGGCACGGATTGCCATCGAAGAAATGAAGATCTCTTCAACACCTTCCAGGAAGAAAGACAAATGTGACATTGTGGTCACCGTGGCGGGGACCATTACAAACATTAGCAAGAAAATGATCGAAGCCCTGAATTTTGCTACCGACGCAAAGAAAGGAGAGCAAGTCAGTTCTGGATTAAAGGACCTTGCTCCGGGTGAAAGTTACAAATTTTCCATCACGATTAAATATGAGGAGATCAAATGTGAATCGGTAGAAATGTTGTTGATGGGAGACAATGATGCAGATATCAAAAAGCATTCAGAAATATGCAAATTTCCTCCACCTGCGGTTTTACCAGTTGAATTAATTGCTTTTAGTTTTGATCCGGAAACTAAAGCCCTATTCTGGGAAACAGCATCAGAGATTAATAATGAAGGATTTGCTATCGAGCACTCTATGAATGCTGAAAATTGGATTGAAATAGGATTTCAAATTGGCCTCGGTACTAATTCCAGTGGTATTAGCTATCATTATCCTTTGCTGTCAAAAGATATTAAAGGTTACTACAGATTGAAGCAAATCGACTATAATGGTGCAATCGACTATTCAGGCATAGTGATCATCAGTGGGGAATATAGCAATGATGGCAGTTGGGGTACATTATATCCTAATCCGGCTGATGATTATATCAATACCGAAAGTGCTGACATTGAGTGGATCGATATTTTTGATTTAACGGGTCGATTTGTAAAACGTGAAATAGTAAGAGATCAAAGAATACCCGTTTATGATCTCAATGCCGGAACATATTTGGCTATTTTGCACCGGGGATTTGAAATGAAGCAAACGATCATTATTGTCAATCCGTGGCGTGCTTGATTTACCGATTTAAATTTTGTCTGACTTTATCATTGTCACTCGCGATATTTTTATTCCGAACGCAGACTCTCGGCAGGGTTATGCAGTGCCGTATTGATGCTCTTAAAACTGATTGTGATAAATGTGAGGGCAATCGTGCTGACTCCGGCCAATAAAAAAATCAGGTACCAATTGGTATCTACCTGATAAGCGAATCGCTCCAGCCATTTATTGAGAAATAAATATGAGCAGGGGATGGCAATCAGAAAGGCGATTAATACCAGTCGAATAAAATCCTTAGATAGTAAACCAACTAAAGATCTGGTAGAAGCACCAAGCACCTTCCTGATCCCAATTTCTCGGGTTTTTTGTTCAGCCACAAAATTGATGAGTCCTAAAAGTCCAAGACACGAAATAATAATCGAAATTAAGGCAAAATAGTTAATAAGACTACCAGTTAGCATTTCACTATTGTAAAGTTGACGGTATTGCTCATCAACAAAATCATAATGCATTGGTACATCGGGCACCACTTCTTTAAACGTTTTTTGGACAGCCGCGATGGCTTCGGGAACAGCGTTTCCCCGAGCTTTGATAAATAGGTTTCCTGCGTTTTCAGGGTCCAGTAGAAATGCCGCAGGTTCAATTTTTTCATAAAAGGATCGATTGTGGAAATCTTTGAAGACTCCAATAATCTGTCGAGGTTTTCCCCACCATTGGATAGTTTGTCCTACCGGGTCATCTCCCAATTCCATAATATCGATAGCTCGTTCGTTGAAAACAATGTGTGTGGTGTCTTTATCTTCGTTTTCGCGATAATATCTTCCGGCCAATATGGGAATATTAAATACATCAGGAAAATTGTGAGCTGTCCAGAGAATGCAAAATTCGATATTTTCCTGGTCGGATCGTTTAGTGGGCCAGGAAACTCCGCTGGTCGAAGCCTGCATATCTAGTGGACTTGGTCCGGCCACAGTAACCCCTAAAATATTTTCAGAGTCTTCCAGTTGTTGTCGCAATACAGCATATTTTTCGGTGACTTTGGCATCTTGATGAATCACCAGGAGATTGTCTTTATCGATTCCTAAGTGAGCTTGTTGGATATATTGAATCTGGGCCCTAACTACCAGGGCTCCTACAATTAACAGCAAGGAAAGCATAAATTGAAGAATGACTAGACCTTTGCGAAAAGAAACATCACCCGTTTTCTCAATAATTTTTCCCTTTAGTACATTGACGGGCCGGAATGCCGACAACATAAATGCCGGATAGGCTCCTGCCATTAATCCGGTAAGAATAGTTATACTTAAAACCGTGATCCAAAGGGAGGGTGTACTATATTCCAGACTCAATGATTTATCCGTTAGCTGGGATGCCGCGGGGATGAGCAGTCGAGTGGTTAATAGTGCAAGGCAAACTGAAATGGAGGTAATTACGAAAGCTTCGATGACAAATTGAGACATCAGTGTTTTTCTGGATGCACCGATCGTTTTTCGAACGCCCACCTCCTTGGCTCGTTTAGAAGCCCTTGCGGTCGCCAGATTGACAAAATTAATACATGAAATTATCAGTAAAAGCAGAGCTGCTGCGAGAAAGATTCGCACATATTCAATTCTGCCACCGGATACTTCTGCGCGCTCATTAAAGTCACTATATAAATAATGATCTTCGAACTTTTGGAGAAAACATCCTTCCTTGCGTTCACCTTTTTGATGAGTTTGAAATAGTTTTTCGAGTTTATCTCCGACAATATCAGGGTTGGTATTTTCGTCGGCTAAAAGAAGTGCTCCTTGCATCCCGTTATTGGTCCATTCGAGCATCCATTCATTAGCTTTTAAATGGGCATCAAAACTGAAAAGAAAATCATTTTTCAGGGAAGAAGCATTTGGAAAGTTGGCAAAAATGGCTGCAATGGTAAAGTCGCCATTATCGTGAATATGTACCGTTTTGCCTAGTGCAGTGGTCTGCCAGGTTTCTCCAAAAAGTTGCTTTGCCAGACTCGTAGATACCGCCATGGCCTCTATTTTTTTATCAAGCTGCGTAATGTCTCCCTGTAATATTGGAAATGAAAATGATTGAAAATAGGCAGCATTGGCAAAGGTGCCGCTTGCCCGAACCACATGATTTTCAATCTGCAGATTATCTTCAAAGGTATGTCCGATCGGAATATATCTTTCGACTTCCGGAAATTCTTGCACTGCTGCTTTAAGCATTGGATAAGATACGCCGGCATAAACGTCTAAAGCATTGCCTTCCAGTGGTATGGTGCGTTTAACCCGGTAAAGGCGATCGGCATTGGTGTGAAATTTATCTATTTTCCATTCGTCATTTACCCAAAGCAACATTAAAAAACTACAGTTAGTGAAATGGATAGTCCCGGATATTAATTGCTGAATGCAGCCTTTGGCGGAAAATATTTCTGAAATGTGATCTTTAAATAATTACTAAACATATAGGGTAAGGTTACGGAGTGGAAATTAAAGTTTCTTAGAGCAAAGGGACGGAAATAGTGAAGCACCTGATACCAATAGGAGAGCTTGGCTTTCGCCGGCGTCGTTTTCTCGAGTTTATCCAGATATTTTTCCAAGAGATCTCCTTCTACTTCTTCGAGAAGTTCTTCGCGAATAAACCAATTTAGGAATTGCTGAGCTAATTTTGGAGGTCGTCCTTCTTTGAGATCATTACTGCTCATAGATCCATTAATTTTTAGCCAACCCGGGAAACTGATTCCAAAGTGCAAGTTTGAGGTTGCGATTATCACTGAGTACCCGATGGCCTAAAGCGGTTATTGCATAAATCCTTTTTCTTCGCCCTCCCCTTTTGGCTGAAGGGTCACCCATGTAAGAGTCCAGATATCCTTTTTTTTCAAGGCGCGTGAGGGTTGAATGTATGGCACCAATTGAAGAGCTTCGTCCCGTCTGAGCCGCATACTCATCCTCTAGCTTAAAAGCATAGGCATCGTCTCCCAGGATTCCTACCAGGAGTAAAAGGACTTCTTCAAAGTCACCCAATCTCGATTCGTTCATTTACTATTAGATTGTAGAACAAATAAAAGCAAGTTTTAGAACATTGTCAAGTCTTTGTTCTACAAATTAGAAAGATAGCATTACATGGACATCGCGACCAAGAATAACTCCCCTGAATATATACAACGGCGGTCTGATAGTTTCCGGATCTTATCCTGATCTACAGCATATGAGGCTGCTCCCAATTGACCTCCACCATATTTGGCCGCAATCTGTTGGATCCAGGTTGAATCGTTGTGATAAGGAATCACACGTAGGTATAAAATATATTCTTTAGATTCCACCCTGCTGAAGAGCGAGTGAATAGACTAAAAGAAAGAGGAATTCTTTTGATTAATACCGGGAATAAAAAACAGCCCTTGTTTGATTTTCAGATTATCCAGGAAGATAATCCGGGCGGCAGATACCCCGGTTGGAGATGTAGACGGTGATGGAGATCTTGATTGGTTACCAAAATTTGGAATGCTGACGAAGGTGGTATTTGGCATGCCGATTATTGGAGGAATAATTTTATATCTTCCCGAATAGATCGTACCTAAGAAATAAAAATAACTAAATAAAATAATGATTCGGCTCCATTTTGTAGGAGTCATGAGCTTGTCAATCCCTACGGGCTTGGGAGTCTCACCCGGGGGTCGGAATTGCGCCGTGCCCATGCTTTAAAAGTTTCGGCAGACGGAGCCAGCCTACGCTTTAAGGGCTTCGGCAGACGGAGCCAGCCTACGCTTTAAGGGCTTCGGCAGACGGACTAAGGATTGGTTAGCCGATTTGGAAATAAGAATCGAAAATGTTTAAATCAGCAAAGATGCCAAAGCTTAGTACCTATATAATTTGGTCTATCCTACTTTCATTACCCGTCTGCAAAACCGGTGATCAGACTGAATTTGATAAATTGAACTCATCTCCTGAATGGAATCTTCAATTCTCTGATCCATGCACCGACAATTGGCAAACCCATTGGTTCTTAGATGGGTTGCACGCAAAAGTCGAAAACAGTGAAGTAGGTATGAATTTTAGCGCTGGTCCCGTAAATAGAGATGATGCACACCACGCAGTTCTTTGGACAAAAGAATCCTTTCATGGCGATGTAAAAATTGAATACGATTATACTCGAACCGATAGTCAGACAATCAATGTGAATATCCTGTATATTCAGGCTACCGGTATTGGAATAGAACCTTACTCTAAGGATATTTACTCTTGGAATGTTTTAAGGGAGCCCCAAGATGAGTACCTATTTCAACAATATGAATGCTCTCCATATTAGCTATGCAGCATTTAAGATGATTAATGAAGATCCTGATGATGATTATATCAGGGTTAGAAAATATCCGGTGACAGCAGAGATAACGTTCAATAGTACTGAGATTCCTCCTGCCTTTTTTCACACCGGACTATTTCTTCCTGGAGAAACATATAAAATCACGATAATCAAGACTGATTCTGGACTTTTTTTCAAGGTTGATGGGCAAGGCATGGACAAATTATATGACTGGCACTTTCATCATGCGAGTCCAGTAAAGGAAGGGCGAATTGGTTTGAGGCATATGTTCACTCGTTCTGCCAATTATAGGAATTTTAGGGTTATGTAAAAGAATAAATAAGTGAACGATGTGTTGACTCAGCAATATTGATTCGGAGGCCAGAAGTGGGTGGTCATTTAACAAGGCATTGATGCGGCATCCCGGTGACTCCCAACTGCACGAGATTGGATTTGAGGTTTAAGAGTGATTATTTCACCCCTTCAGGGTCTTTCCAGGATCGATAACGAGGGTTAGTATCATTTCACCCCTACGGGATTGGCTTGAAAGGTGAATAGTTTTGGTCTAGCATTTACAAAATATTGATTAAGGACCCTGAAGGGGTGATAAGATTTTAATTTAAAATGATCTAGGGACAATAACCCCAAAGGGGTGGTATAAAGCCGACTTGAGATAGTCTCCGTTGAAAAGGTATCTGTTTGAAGAAATCGATTGATTATTTCACCCCTTCGGGGTTTTTTCGGGATCGATGATGAGGGTTAGTATCATTTCACCCCTTCGGGGTTATACTCGAAATGTGAATGGTATCGGTCTTGGAACTGGGATAAAAGGAGTTGGAGATAGCATTTACAAAATATTGATTAAAAACCCCGAAGGGGTGATAAGATTGTAATTTAAGATGACCTGAGTACAATAACCCCGAAGGGGTGATATAAAGCAGACTTGATATGGTCTTGGTTGAAAGGTATCTGTTTGAAAGAAATGGATTGATTATTTCACCTTTCGGGGTTTTTCCAGGATCGATGACGAGGGTTAGTATCATTTCATCCTTAGGGGTTATACTCGAAATGTGAATTAAATGAATTAAAAAGTAGAATCGACCCACTATAAATACGGAAGAACCACTTTATTAAGGACTACTTCCGCCCGATAATCGCACTTTGAGGTTACAAATGCCTCCTGTTATAGTCCAGGCGGGAATTCGAATTTCCAGGCGTTTTAGGCCGGCTTTCTTCGCATCCAATGAATGTGGTGGTGGGTTGAGAGATATAACTGATATCGTAAGTTCAGGATGCGAAAGAATCTCTACATTTAAGCTTTTGCCCTCCTGTTTTAATACCGCTCCGTGATCAACGATCTGGACATCAGACTGCGTTATTAGTTGCCAGTGATCAAAGAAGTTTCTTCTGATATTTCAATGTGATCTTCAATGATCAGCGAAGCGGGGCTATCTTTTATAAACCGGCGTTGGGCGCTTTTGAGCTGACCTTGAAATGTTGGTGTCATATCAATCGTCGCTTCAGGCCTTATTCCGGATTGAAAATCAACAATGCTCGCCATTCCATCTACAACATGCAATTGATCATTAACTGAAATGGTACTGTGCCCGAAGTTATTTTTGTTCAACAATTTCCAACGATCACATTCCTGACATTTGCTCCATAATTTGAATCCTGTTCTTTCAATCGGTCCATAACGATGATAGTTTCCGGGATCAATCACCCAACGTATTCCATATAACTCAAAGACAAATGAACCCCCATCCATGTTGCCGTGATTTACTGTGCCCCGTCCACCTTTCCCACCAAAATAATATTGATGCGGGTCGTCGGAACCTCCATTAAAAAACGCCACTGGATTGGCACCATCACCTTTCCAGGCAGTCGGAATAGCCTCTGCATTTTTCTCTTCAAATTGGGCCATCCAGACAATAGATGCGCCTGCTAAACGCGAAAGCTTTCCCATCTCCTTGGGAGGTTTCAGAAATAGTTCTTTTTCGTAAAATGTCTTATTGCCCGTTTTAGAGGCAAACCATGCCAGCGGAAAATCACCATCTTTACTCCGTTTGTCTCCACAATCGCCAAAGTTGTACATCAAACCTGATGGTGCATTAGATAAGATTCTAAAAAAGGCGCTTTCCTTAAATGCGGGATAATCATGAATGCCAAAATCGGTTTCAAACGCACTTTCAAACATCGCTGCGCTAACAACGGAAAATGATGTACCATAGCTCCAATAGGTTGAGCCCTCCGGATAAACACCATCCGGGCCGTACTCTGCGAGGGCATATACCATACCGTCAATTGCCCGGTGAAGTGTTTTGGAGGCTAGTTCAGGTTCGATTTCAGCAACGGTTATTGATGCTGCGATCATCCCAGCATTACATACCTGATTCCAGTTACTATTACCGTAAGCCCAGTGAGAATGGCCTCCTCCCTCGGGCCAGCTTGGCATGATGCCTTTTTCGATCAAAGATTTCTTAGCTAAATCAATTGTGGATTTGGGCAGGTTACCTTCAGTCCAGTCAATTGCGAGGGCAATGGCAAGTGACATTTCGCCGACGTCCAGAAAGTGCCGCGGATACCAGGTGGGGAAATTACAGGCGGCAACGACCTCTTCATTGATCCGGTGAAGCATTCTGAGATCTTTTTCCATGCGATAGACTAAGCCTAGCATATTTATGCGATAGAGCATATCGCGCGAAATATCAAGTTGATTGTCCTGGGTTCTTTCTTCCAGAGGTATCTCAAGATTAATGATAGTTTTCTCAAAGACACTTTCAGCATTGAGTTTTATAGCTTGGTAAACGTTTTGAATTACCGGGTCAGTTTTTAGCTTCGCTTTTAGCTTTTTTTCGATCTCGGAATTGAGAACTAACCTTGGCAGTGATTTCCGCAGGTTCTCTTTTAGAAATGTTGTCGACAGAGGATTGTCAAGAGGAATTGGACCAACAGGGTGGTGCTCTGAGGTTTGCGTAAATGCTGGAGTGCTCAAGAAAACTATCAGAAGCAACGTATTAAGAGTAATATATTGTTTGAGCATAACAAGACCTTTAGAATTTCCTTCCATCTCCAAATGCGTATTGTAGAAAATAGCATAGTCAGATTCCAAAATACCAAACTATTGCTTAACATGAGAATCAAATGCCTGATCTTTTGGAAATACTACAGGCAATTGAAAGAATTGTGTCATAAAATATGCTGACAAGATTTCAATCTTGCATTTTTATTCCAATCTCCTCAATACTCAGATTAAATTTTTCCACCAGATCACCTTCTATATCTTCCAGGATTTCCTGACGGCAGAACCATCGGAAGAAACGGAGCGGTAGCTGAGGAGGGGCAATATTATTTCTGAAATTATTCACTGCGTAGGTTTTTTGCCGGATTGACCAGTGCTGCTTTGATCGTATGTAGACTAATGATAATCAAGGTGATTAGTACCACGCCAGATCCCACAAGGGCAAATAGCCACCAGTGGATTTCTGCACGAAATATATAGTCATGCAAACCAGCTTCTCATATAGAACCAGGCTATAGGAAAAGCAATGATGATAGAGATTAAGACCAACAAAATAAATTCGCCGGATAAAAGGGACCAGATGTCCAATACGGTGGCTCCCAACACTTTTCTGACACTAATTTCCTTGGTTCTTCGCTCAGCGATAAAGGATGCCAATCCGAATAGTCCCAGCAGAGAAATGAATATGGCAAAGACTGAAAAAAGGAGAGATAGCTTACCAATCCTTTCTTCATCAGCAAATTTCTCCGCAAACGCCTCATCTACAAAAGTGAAGTCAAATGGTGATGATGGATTTAAAATGGAAAAGAGCTCCTTGACCTGGTTAATTGACTGACCGGTGCTTGCCTCTGGCTTAATCTTGATATTAATGAAATTTCGATTCATGGTATAGTCAATGAAATACATCGAGGGTAAGGTTGTCTGGTACGGTGATGCATCGATTACATCTTTAACGACCCCTATTATCTGATAAGATTTATTATTGCTTCTTTTTATGATTGATCCAACCGGATGATCAAAGGATAGTAACCGGGCTGCTGTTTCGTTGATTACCACAGCTTCCTGGTCGGTTCCAAATTCTTCTGAGAAATCCCGGCCACTGAGTAGTTGAAAGCCGATCGTCCGGCCAAATTCAGAGGTGACGTAACGGGTGTTGATGAGAACAATATTAGATGGATTTTTTCCTTCCCAATCAAAATCGGTTTGCAGGAATCCTGCTGAGGTAATTGGATTGGCTGATTCGCTGACATTTTGAACGACTCCAGTGGCAAGTAATTGATTTCTCAGGATATCATGGTCTAGATTCTGCAAGGCCGGTGTGTTTTTTTCTAAATAAATGAGTCCGGTGTTATCATAACCAACCGGCCGGTTTTTGATAAATTGAATTTGCTGGTAGATGATGAGGGTTCCGATGATCAGTGTTATTGAAATTGTGAACTGTAGAACAACGAGCACTTTGCGGGGTAAAATGGAGGAATGACGTCTTTTCGGCGCTTTTTTCAGATTATTAATTGCTTTAATTTCTGACAGGTAAAAGGCCGGATAACTTCCAGCCAGCAAAGATGTTAGCAAAATGAAAACCGCTGAGGCAAACCAGAATAGACCATTTTGTAGCGGAAGGGTAATTTCTTTCCCGGTCAGATCATTAAAAGGAGAGAGCATGATAGTGACTAAGAGCGATGCTAAAATAAATGCCAAAAAAGTGATCAGGAATGACTCGCATAAGAATTGATAAACTAATTGCCTTTTAGGAGAGCCTATCGCTTTTCTTACTCCGATTTCTTTTGATCTTTTTTCACTTTGTACAGTGCTTAAATTCATGAAATTGATGCACGCCAAAACCATCACAAAAACCCCTATAATGCCAAAAAGCCAGACGAGATCAATGGTGCCTCCCGTGTTCACTCCATCCTTAAAGGTATTATACAGATGCCATTTCGACATCGGGTGCAAAATGAGTTCCGGTTTCGAAATGGTCTCATCTTCAGAGATTTTGGCATAGAAAATATCCTTCACTTTGTGATTGATTCCTGACCAGTCTGGATCTGGGCTTAGCTGTACGTAACATTGGTAATCATTAGATCCCCAACTATCCTGGGTATTGCGGACAAATTCGTTTATGGAACGATAATAGGACCATGGTGCCAGGTATGCCACTTTATTAAATGTCGTATTTGCGGCAAAATCCCGGTATACAGCCGATATCTCCATTTCCGACCGGTTGGCTAACTTAATGGTTTTCCCAATTGGACTGTCACCTCCAAAGAGCGCTTTTGCTTCGGATTCGGAAAGCATGATTTCATGCACACCCTGAAGGAGTTCTGGTTTTCCTTTTATAATTTCCATGGAAAACATTTCGGGGAAACTGGGTTCGACATACATGCCTTTGGCAGAAATAGCCAGATCATCTCTACTGAGGATTTGATTTTGAGTTACGGCCAGACAAGTGGCTTGGAAGTCAGGATAGTTTTCTCTGAGTTCCTGACTCATGGGTTGAGGAACTATGGCATAAGTGCCGGTACTCCCGTCAAAAGTTCGATTTTGAAAGAGTTGCCCGATGTTTTCGTAATTTTTGAAAGTTTTATTAAATGATAATTCATCCCAAACCCAAAGTGCGATAAGTATGGAGACGGTCATTCCGGCCATCAGACCACCAATGTTAATGAGTGAAAAAACGGTATTTTTTTTAATACCTCGCCAGCTAATTTTTAAATATTGAACAATCATATAGTTGGGATTTAAATCGAATATTTTTAAACTTCGGATGATGCCTGGTCTTAAGAGAAGGAGTACCTGCCAGATAAATATTCTTCTGGCTTTCCGTAAACCAAATTTCTCATTATTTTGATTAAATCTTTCCACCAGGTCTCCCTCAATATCCTCCGCTATTTCTGGGCGACAGAACCACTGGAAAAAGTGTAGAGGGAGTTTGGGAGGACGTGTTTTGGATGACATTTATTTCTTACCTTTTTATGAGTGGGTCAAAAATCTCTGACCCTCCTGATTATAGGAAAGATCAGAGCTTAATAATCTACTGCCAAATAGATCGATCTAAGGGGCAGAGCATTTTCATTTCTTATCAATATTTGAAATCAAAGGCAATCCTTGGGATGGTGTTCCAAAGGTCTTGCCGCAGATCTTTCGTATCCTGGAGTATTTTCTGACCATATTTTGTCACCGTAAAGTACCGCTTGCGTTTACCTCCCCGTTCGGGAGTTGCTTCGCCAAACTCCGAGATCAGAAAACCTTTCTTTTCTAACCTCCGCAAAACAGTCTGTAAAGCACCAATACTTACGTTCCTTTCAAGCCTTCGTTCAATCTCATCCAGAATGGCTATTCCATAGGCCTCCCCATATAAAATAGCAACAGTGAGCATGACAACTTCCTCAAATTCGCCCAAATGATGTTTACTCATGGTTGTAGATTTACCTTAAATGTAGTTATTATTGATAAAACTACAACTGAAATAGTACAAGGGACGGAGCAATTTTTAAAAGGTTGCACTTGGAAAGCGAAATTCTAGATAGTCATTTAAGGGTTGAGAGAGTGTCGATCGATTGGGGTAGTCCAGGATTTCTCATTTTGATTGAATCGGGTGACCGACTTCTGAACTCAGCACCGGTCATCGGCAAAATGAGTGGAGTACATTTTATAACCAACCGTAGCTCAGCTAAATTGAAATAGAGAAAGGGTGAATCAGAAAATCCCTTAAATGGGCTTTTACCAAAGTTCCTTTTGATGAAGGATGCTAAAAATATCGGGTGAAAGTGAATCTAGAAGGGTATCAAAAAACCGATGAGTTGAAGATTTATAAACTCAACTTTCGGAGTTAGCGCCGTGGCTGGAAGAGCAAAGTTGGTTTTTACCTTCTCCTAGAAATAGGATATGCGACTATTTATTTGAGACCCTAAAATTCCTGGTCAAGCAAGTCTTCTTTGGAGCGTCCATATTTTGATCGATAGGTTGAGGGAGAGATTCCGACCACTTTTTTAAATGTCTGGCGAAAAGCTTTGGCATCATTGTATCCAGTATCCGTCATGATTTCTGAAATGGATTGATTGGTTTGTTCCAGTTCATGCTTGGCGGCTTCTATTTTGACCCGTTGTAAATACTGGAAGGGAGTATGATAGGTTGCCTTTTTAAAACGCCTCAGTAAGTTACGTTTGCTTAAATTAAACTCCTTTGCCAAATCATCCAGTTGACAGGTTTTTGGTAGTTTTCTTCAATAAAATCTTGGACTTTTCTAATTAAAATATCTTCATGATTTCTCTGACTTTGAAAGATAATAAATGGACTTTGACTTTTTCGGTCGATCTCAATTTCAAACATTTTCGATGCCCAATTGACAACGGTCTTACCGCAATATTTTTGAATAAGATGAAGGATGCGATTCAACCCTGAGTAA
This sequence comes from Saprospiraceae bacterium, assembly GCA_016711125.1. GTDB lineage: Bacteria > Bacteroidota > Bacteroidia > Chitinophagales > Saprospiraceae > JABDMH01. The sequence continues at coordinate 529,672 of JADJTQ010000001.1, forward strand.
GCTCCTCCACTTGTGTAAATACCGGAATCTTCGGTTACAATCTGGTGTGGCATAAGATTTACTTGGGGAAACATTTCGCGGAAAAGGTCGGCAAAGGCCCAATGAGTAGAGCAGCTTTTCCCATCGACCAGACCCGATTTGGCCAGCAAAAAAGACCCAACACAAATACTCGCTAGCTCGGCTTTGTTTTCCAGATACATTTTTCGAATCCAGGGAATAAAGAGCTTATTGTTATCCAGTTCAGCATCGATATCTCCCATGATCGTCGTAATGATGATAAGATCAGTTTTATTGACCTGGTCGATCATTTTGCTTGGTCTGACTGAAAACATCCCATCATAGAAAGAAGTTACCTCCTTAATACCCACCAAATCTATGTCAAAGAAGGGTGTTTCTCTTTGACCAGACTCTATAAGATACTGATTGATGCCTGACAAAATTTTAAAAGGACTTACGATGCTGCTTACTGTGGCTTTACCGACGGGCACAATGATTGATACATGCATTATAAAGAGGTATTATATGTAAAGTAGTGAAAGATGGCCAGAATAGCCCCTGACAATGGCTTGATCTGCCATTTGAGGTTATCTGCCAACTTGATACCTTTGTGAAGATGACCGCAAGGTAAGATTGCTTATAACAAAACTATTGCTATCCCGATTAAAAAAAAATTGCAGATGTTTTGACTAAGATCACATCAGTGAAATGTCAGACCAGTTTTACCAATGAGATAGGTTAAATGATTGGTTACACCCAAGATTGCAAGAAACATCACCCAAAGAACTGAAGAATCTTTCTTACGGATTTTGTGTTTGAGCTGCTCCAGGATGCCTGGGGTAGCTTTTTTTTCCGCAAAAGGGGCATGAACTATGGCAGGTCACTTCAATTTTGTTACATAGGATTGAAGTCAGCAGAACATAGTGCTTTTTATTTAGAGCCCGATGTTAGTCTATTGGTTATAGGAAATTAAATGATGTCACATTCTATGTCTACTTCAGTTTAGGTTCCAGAATCCCAATAAGAAGGAAAACAATATGCGATAGCATATGTTTTCGGTGTTTCCAGTTCAGAATTTGAGAAATGAAGTCAGTCCTTTCTATAATGAAGAGGTTGCCATATCACATAGAAATATCTGTGCCTAACCATTTTTGGTATCTTTAATTTCCTTTGCCAGTGGGCCTCCTTTAGATCGGCCATATTTTGATCGATAGGTTGAGGGAGAGATACCTACCATTTTCTTGAAGGTTTGGCGAAAGGCTTTAACATCGTTGTAACCTGTGCCAGTCATAATTTCTGAAATGGAATGATTGGTTTGTTCTAAATCACGCTTGGCTGCTTCCATTTTTACCCGTTGTAAATATTGGATCGGTGTGTTGTGAGTTGCTTTCTTAAATCGCCTAAGTAAGTTGCGTTTGCTCAAATTAAATTTTTTGGAGAGGTCATTTAGTTGCCATTTTTTTTGATAATTATTTTCAATAAAATCCTGGACTTCCTTGATGAGAATGTCTTCATGGTTTCTCTGGCCTTGAAAAATATTAAATGGACTCTGGCTGCCCCTATCTACCTCAAGTTCAAACATTTTGGATGTCCAATTTCCTGTATTCCTTCCGCAATATTTTTCAATGAGATGTACTAGGAGAGTCATTCCGGAGTGAGATCCTCCACTTGTGTAAATTCCGGAATATTCGGTTAAGATTCGATGTGGTGCCAGATTTACCTTGGGAAACATTTCTTGAAAGGTATTTGCAAATGCCCAATGAGTTGAACAGCCAGTCCCATCGACTAGACCCGATTTGGCAATTAAAAAGGAACCTGGGCAAATACTAGCCAACACTGCCTTGTTTTCCAGATGCATTTTTCGAATCCTGGGGATAAAGGGCGTGTTTTTCTCCAGTCCAGCGCCGTTCTCCCAGATGACCGAAGTAATTATGATAAGATCAGTCTTGTCCACCTCATCAATCATTTTGGTTGGTCTGATGGTAAATAGTCCGTTATAGTAAGTTGATTCCTTCTCGATTCCCACTAAATCTACCTCAAAGAACGGTTCCTTTTCTTGGCCAGTCTCAATCAGATATTGATTAACTGCAGATAGAATTTTATATGGACTGGCGATACTGACTACCGTACCGTTGGTAGCCGGTACTATAATTGAAACATGCATATAGATCCGTAATAGCTAGATGAAGAAGTGTTGAATTCTGACTTGATGATCCGCAGTATGATGACGAGATCCATCGTTTAAAGTTTTTAGCAATAATTTTGTAACAACAAAGAATTACAAATGTTTTGAAATAATGTATCTATAGCTAACCTGAATAGAGCTCTTGGATTACTTGGTTAAAAAGACATGATAGCAGGGGTGGGCTTAGTCAAGCGTTACGATATAGTATATAGTGGATATCACGGTAGTGGATTTTATGACTTTGTTAACGTTTCGAATTAGCTGATCCATATGGAACTCCGCGTTTGCATTTTTCGCGAGCTGATGATTAGGGACTTATCTAAGCTGAGATATCGAGGGTATTTTTTACATTCAAGAATGTTTCATGTCCGTTGAATTACAAATTGCAGCGAGATACCAATAGAGCCATGGTTGGTGAGTGGCCAGCAGGAGGCACCATGAGACCATAGTGAAATTTGGAAAGAGCAAATCAGGATTCATTTAGAAACCGTCATGTATTTTCTGGCATTAAATATCTATCGGATAGTACCACTATATGAATTATTCACTGATGGTAATAGCGAATCTCAGTGCTTATGCTAGCAATTCAAAGAGGTCGGTTTTTATGGTCGCTTAGTCGATTAAAGACCAGTATTCATCGACATTGCTATCTGAATGTCGGTGTGTTCATGGTTGTTCTACGAAATTCTTCGTTGTTTTTTATATCTTAGTGGACCCTTCCTCGACTAAGACACTTTTCATTAGTCACAATTCAATTGATAGTACAGATATGTTTAAAAATTATTGGCGAATTGCGCTGCGAGGCTTACGCCGTCAACCAGGATATGCGCTTCTGAACATATTGGGTCTCACTATTGGAGTGGCAGCAACCTTGTTCATTCTTCTCTATGTTTATACTGAAATGAGATACGATCGGTATCATACCAAACAAGATCGTATTTACCGCATTTCCTCCGACATTACTGAACCGGATGATGCTTTTAGATGGGCAGTGACCCAGACTCCATTAGGTATGCAAGTAAAAGCCGATTTTCCGGAAGTTGAGCAATTCGTCCGGTTTATTCCCAATGGCCGTACCCAGCTTCAATCGGGTGAAAAGCTGTTTTTTGAAGAGGATGTCTATCTGGTTGATTCGACTTTAACAGAAATTTTTGACCTTGATTTCGTTAGAGGAGATGCCTTGACTGCTTTGAAAGATCCCAATTCAATAGTATTATCAAGCACGGTAGCCAATCGTATATTTGGAACTGACGATCCGATAAATGAAATACTGAAGACTCCATCTGATGGTGAATACAAGGTGACGGGAGTCTACAGGGATTTTCCCTCGTATTCGCATCTGGTACCCGCTGCTCTCATTTCTACAAACAGCATTGATGGCTTAATGAATCCGGACCCTGGTTCGTGGGGTGGTTTTGGGATTTATACTTATGTGCTGCTAAGAGATGGTACTGACCCCGCGGTTTTTCAGAATAAGCTGACCGAGATTATCAAAAATCATGTCGCGGTGATCTTTGATCAGTTTGACATTAAGATTAGGTATGAATTAATCAATCTCGCGGATATTCATTTAAGATCAGATTTTGAAGGTGAGCCCGAACCCGTGGGTAAAATGGGCTTCATTTATATTTTTGGAGCGGTTGCTATATTTATGTTATTGATTGCTTGTATCAATTATATGAATCTGGCCACCGCCCGATCGACCAAAAGAGCCTTGGAAGTTGGAATTCGTAAGGTGCTGGGAAGCGAGCGGAGACAATTAGTTGGCCAGTTTCTGTCGGAGTCTGTTATTTTTTCATTGGTTGCTTTGTTTTTAAGTTTTGGGCTGGTCTTCCTTTTATTGCCGGTATTTAATCAGGCATTCGATCTTGATTTGTCACGTGCTTTTTTGGTGTCGCCAGTGATATTGGGTGGAGCCTTGATCATATTGTTACTTACTGGTATATTAGGAGGAAGTTATCCTGCTTTTTATTTATCAGGATTTCGTCCTATCTCGGTGCTCAAAGGACAGTTGTCAAAAGGGACCGGAAATCCGCAATTAAGAAAAGTGTTGGTAACCGTCCAATTTGCAATTACCTTATTTATGATTATTGGCACCGGCATCATTTATGACCAGATGAATTATCTTCGAAATAAGGAATTGGGTTTTGACAAAGAACATTTGATGACATTTGGCCTTCAGGGGCGAGATGCCCAGGGAAAATATACGGTGCTTCGCCAGGAACTTCTACAAATACCAAAAATCACTTCAGTGGCGACTGCATCGACAAGCCCAGGTAATGGATTTGGTAAACAGGTGATGAGTGTCGAAAATTCAGAGGGAGTGGTTGATGAATATGGTGTTGATAATTATGCGGTAGACTTTGAATTTTTTCCCACGATGAATATCAAATTTATTGCCGGGCGAAATTTCAGCCGCGAATTTGGTACCGATAGTACATTGGCGGCCATTGTCAATGAATCAATGGTAAAAAGGATGGGGTGGACTGATGCGATTGGTAAACGAATTCAGTTTCAGGGCAATGACACTTTGCCTTTTGCCAGAGTGATTGGAGTGGTGAAGGATTTTCACCAGCAGTCTCTCTACGAACCAATTTCCCCGCTGGTTTTTATACCCCGGTTTCAGAATGGACAAGTGCATCTAAAACTGAATCCGCAGTCAGCAAACGATTTATCGGCTATCATTGGTCAGGTAGAGCAAGTGTGGAACAAAGTCTTTCCGGGCACTCCGTTTGAATACGATTTTGTAGATGCAGCTTTTATGGAGCTGTACCATGCCGATCAGGTTCGTGCCAAGATTTTCACCTTGTTTAGCATATTGATGATATTTATTGCGTGTCTGGGTTTATTAGGCCTGGCATCTTTTACTGCAGAACAACGCACCAAAGAGATTGGGGTCCGTAAAATTTTGGGAGCCGAGACCTCGAATATCGTATTGCTGCTAACCCGAAATTTTGTGTTGCTCGTCGCTTTAGCCAGCATTCCTGCTTTTATCGGAGCTTGGTACTTCATGAGTAAGTGGTTAGATACTTTTTCTTATCACGCGAATCTCAACTATTGGCTATTTGCTTTGTCGCTAATGATCGTTATTCTGATTACTTTAATGACCACGGGATATCATGCTTTCAAAGCGGCGGTGCGTAATCCTATAAATTCATTGCGTGATGAATAGCTTTTGATTTACGTAAAGTAGGGACTCCCAAACCTGAAAGGATTGGAAAGCCCGGTTTAGGGGAAAGTAGGGACTCCCAAGCCTGGAAGGATTGGAAAGCCCGGTTTGGGTAAATGTGCGCCACCTTGTTTTATATTAATAAATAGGACAGCAGAATAGATCCGCCTCTACCTTTTACGAGATCTTGTTTCTTTTTTAAGCACCAGAAAGTAGGGACTCCCAAGCCTGGAGGGATTGAAAGCCCGGTTTGGGTTGGCAAACGGAGGAATAGATCCGCCGCTACGTTTTTTCAACACCCAACGCGGCCTTGGCGAAGTGGTGCCAACATCAGGCTTCGGTCTCCGTCTTCCGGCTTCGGTCTTCCATCTTTTTCTTTTACACTAAAAAGACCGAACTTAGGCCTAAATCAATGGCATGGATAAAGATCAAATAATGCGAGGTCTGCCACGGAGACAATTTTTAAAGAACATCGGAAGTCTGACCGTTGGATTTAGTTTGTTACCTTTTTCTCTTACGGCGAATGATTCTTTTGGCTTAGCTCCGGAACTACCCGGTAGTTTACGCAGGTATACCAATATTGATGCCTGGTTGCAGATTTTAGAAGATAACCGGGTCAGAGTTTTTACGGGTAAGATTGAGTTAGGTCAAGGCATTGGCATTGTGATAAAACAGGTAGCGGCCGAGGAACTGTGCTGTGATTTGGATCTGGTTGAAGTTGTTCTTGCTGACACCGGATTGACCCCCAATGAAGGCTATACAGCTGGAAGTGGTTCAGTAAAGGCCAGTGCCATGGCGGTTCGTTATGCAGCAGCTGCAGCGAGAGAAAAGTTAATTGAATTGGCGGCTCAGCAGTCTGGGATCGCAGGTGATGAGCTGGTGCTGCAAGAAGGCGTAATTCAAGACAAAAGAGGAAAAATATCTCTTTCAATTTCTGCTTTATTGTCCCGCAAGAGATTTGAAACCGAGGTGACGATGCCCGTTAAACTTAAACCCAAAGAGCAATATCGCTATGTTGGAAAATCGGTACCTGGCGAGCAACTTGATCAATCTATCACTGGCAAGTCTTACTTTATTAACGATTTGAAATTTCCAGGAATGTTACATGCGCGGATGCTCAAGCCGCCTACCTACACAGCAGTTTTAATAAATGCTGACCCGGAAGTTCTGAAACGGAGTTTGCCGGATTCAATAGAAATGTTCATAAATGGAAGTTTTGTTGCTGTTCTAGGGAAGGAAGAATGGGTGGTGGCGAATGCAGCAGAAGCTTTGAGTAAGAAATTGACCTGGGAACTACCCGATCAACTGCCTGTGGAGACAGCACTAAAAGACTATATGGTATCATCGAGTACCAATGTGGAGCAAGTGTTGGATACTGGAACAATTGATAAAACCGGTTTGCAGATTTTTGAAGGTTCTTTCTATAAACCTTATATTATGCATGGTTCGATGGGCCCGGCCTGTGGAATTGCTTACTACGATGGTAACCACCTTCAGGTCTGGAGCCATAGTCAAGGAGTTTTTCCTCTAAGAGCAGCGCTGTCCAGCATGACTCAAGTCCCGGAAGAGGACATCCGGGTAACCGGTGTGCCGGGAGCAGGTTGTTTTGGTCATAACTGTTCGGATGACGCAGCGGCAGAAGCAGTGATCATCGCGATGACGAGACGTGGTAAACATATCAAAGTGCAGTGGTCGAGAAAGGATGAACATAAATGGGAAGCACTCGGCTCGGCCATGAGGATGGACGTCAGCGCAGGATTATCAAAGACTGGTCATATTGCTTTTTGGAAATCGGATGTCTGGTCTGACTCGCATAGCGTGCGACCCAACAGCGATGCGGGCACTCTCTTACCAGCCCGATATCTGCAGAACCCATTCGTTTTGAAGGAACGTGGATACCTGGGAGGAGGATACCGCAATGCCGATCCCTACTATACGATACCCACTAAGCAAATACAAGCGCACTTTTTTGACGGTCCATTGCGAGTATCATCGTTGAGAAGCCTGGGGGCATATGCAAACATTTTTGCCATCGAGTCAATCGTCGAGGGAATGGCTTATCGTATGAAAATGAATCCAATTGATTTTCGAATCCTGAATCTCGAAGATGTCAGAGCCATTGAAGTCCTGAAGAAATTGAAAGAGATAACCGGAAATGCAGTGATGGCTGATCGAGAAGGAATCGGTTATTCTTTTTCACGCTACAAGAATAGTGATGGTTATTGTGCGGTGGCAACACATCTAAAAATCGATGGTAATGAAAAAGTGCAACTAATTACGATGTGGGCGGTGGTTGATGCAGGAGAGATTATGAATCCGGATGGATTAAAAAAGCAAACGGAGGGAGGTATGCTTCAGGCTGCAAGTTGGACCCTATTTGAAGAAGTAAAATTTGATAAAAATCACATCACTTCCGACGACTGGATCAGATATCCAATGATGCATATGCGTGATGCTCCCAATGTTAGGGTTGAATTGTTTGACCGCCCAGATGAGCCGGCTTTAGGTGGAGGAGAAATGGCCGTGCCACCTACTCCCGCAGCGATTACCAATGCTATATACAGGGCGACGGGTAAGCGGATCTATGATTTGCCGGTCAAGCTGAGTGGCAGGTAGTAACTATTATGTGAATAGCATCAAATTGCATCACCAAAATAAGGAAGTCAGAAGAGTCATCTGATTCTCATGTAATCGAGGTTACATAGTACACGTAGCATAATAATTCCCTCTAATGAATATTTCCCCGCGATTGCCCAAACACTGTGTACGATCAAAGGAAGCTGCAAAAATATTCTCCCATTTTCTCAATCCTACCCTGGCCACCCTTTTCTGGGGTGACAAAAATTATCTTCTTATGTGATTTGAATCACTGAATCCTAAAAGCAACATGGTTATTTTTGTTAGTAAATATTCACCAACTTATTTAAACTAACAAGAACGATGACTGGAAAAAATAATTTATCAGCAGGTTTCCTGTTCATGGGTCTGTTTATGGCTTACGGCTTTTTGCTCATTTACCTTAGAGATTTTGCACCCGGCAAAGAAGAATGGATTGCTCAATATACGGTAGGCAAGCACTTCGAATCGAGGCTAGCGCATGTACACGGTAACCTTTTCGCTTTTCTCAACATTGTGATTGGCTATCTACTGGTACATTTCAATACCAGAATCGGGAATGTAAGAGCCATTTCCTGGCTTGCCCTCACCGGTATGCTAATGCCGTTGGGTATATTGGCAGAAGTCTACCTCGGAGCACCACCTCTTTTTGTGCTAATTGGTGCAGCCGCTATGACCACCGCAGTGATTTGGTTGGGCATCGCCTTTTTTAAACTTAAAGTTGAAAAGAATGACCACGTATGATGTTAATCCAAGATTAAGGGCCGCTATCAAATTAAGACATATGGTAGATGCCATTTCAGAGAATTGGCAACAAATGATTGGAGTTTCTGACCAGGTTCAGAAGATGCTGGATGATGCCACTTCTTTTATGAATGCCTATGGCACTGAAATAGCCAAAAATACTTTCGGTGAAAATATCTCAATGACTAACAAAAACATTGAAGGTGTTCGGCAGCTTCTAAAAGAGGTTCTTGAGGCTTTGAGAGATAACCAACCAATTGATTTGAAAATCAACTGGAATAGCTTTCAGACTTTTCTAGAATCTGTAGAACAAGATTTTTCGGCATATGAAAGGCTACCTGAAAATGGCTTTATGGAAGGCAATTACGAGGACTGGGCCAATATTTGGAAAGTTCTGAAATCAAATCTATTAGTGATAAGAGGGCTTAGTGAGGCAGCATATTTACGAGCAAAAATGGTGGTAGAATTTTCCAATGAGGAATTGGACTCCTTAACTCAGTCAATAATCAAGCACATTCCTAGGGGTTTTTCTTTAGTGGAAGCTGATAAATATGAAAAGGAATATATCGAGGCTATGGACATGATAGAAGTGGAATCCAACAAAAAAGATAATCTGTGGGACAGATTGTTAAATCTGCTTGCTGGTGCGATTCCCTTTAAACAAACGCCAGCGGAAAGAGTGATGATGCAGCGGTGGTTGGATGGAGAGAAGGGTGAACTATTGTGATTTAGGTCACTGATGTTTAAGTTTTTAATACTTAAATTGAAGATATTATTCATTTAAATAATCATTTAAATAAAGAATCATGTTAAAATTAAAAGCATTTGATCTGAGCATTAGTGGCATAGTTTATAGATTCTATTTAATGATGGCATTAGCTGCTATTTTCGGATTCTTGAGTCAGTGGACACTTGCGGCTGCGCTGGCATTCACTGTGGCTGTCAGTTTCATCATAGGGCTTAGCGTGCATATGGTAAAGCCAGAGAAGGTAGCTGTTAACAAAAAGTTTGAAAGCAAGCTGCGGTCGCTGGAAAAAGAAGAAGTAATTAGGCAGAATGTGGCTTAAAGAAGATTACGTTAGTAATTAACCTTAGAGTTTGTAGATAAAATACTTTTTAAATATTAAATTTTTATTTGAATGAATACTTCAAAATCAAATCTGATTGGGCTTGATGAGAAAAAGTCCAAGCAACTGGCTGAGAAGCTGAATCTCTTGTTAGCAAATTATTCCATTTTTTATCAGAATACCAGAGGGTATCATTGGAATATTAAAGGGGATAAATTTTTTGAACTACATGTGAAGTTTGAAGAACTGTACAATGATTTGTTATTGAAAATTGATGAAATAGCAGAACGAATACTGACACTCGGACACACGCCAAATCATCGATACTCTGATTACCAATCTCTATCTGGTGTCAAGGAGAGTAACGAGGTATCAGATGGTAAGACTGCAGTCGCAGATATTGTGAAATCATTTCAGACTATTATCACACTCCAAAGACAATTACTTTCTCTGTCGGCAGATGCCGATGATGAAGGAACTAACGCACTGATGAGTGATTACATCCGGGAGCAGGAAAAACTGATCTGGATGTATTCGGCTTTTCTCAATAGTAGCAAATGAAAGAACGCCAACTGGAAATCGTTGAAGCAGCCGGTAAGATACTTACTGCATCTGGTGTAAAAGGTTTAACTATAAAAAACCTGGCTAAAGAAATGCAGTTTTCCGAGAGTGCTATTTATCGCCATTTTCAAAGTAAGGAAGCAATTATTGTTGCAATGCTGAATTACCTGGCCGAAGGTATGGATCAGCGATTGGCAAAAGCGGTTAGAACAGATGATTCGCCTGAGGAAAAACTTCGGAGCTTGTTTCAAAGCCACTTCAATTTCTTCAAGAAACGGCCCTATTTTGTGGTAGCGGCATTTTCGGATGGACTAATGGAGGAGAGTGGAGGTATCAATGAGGCTATTCTTAAACTAATGAATGTAATGCAAAAGCATCTGATGCCAATCATCGGGGAAGGGCAGCAGAAAGGGGACTTTACCAGTGCTCTTCCTGCTGAAGAATTGATACACATCATTATGGGTTCGTTCAGACTCCAAAAACTCAAATGGCGGATGGAAGGTTTCAAATTTGATTTGAAGAAAGACGGAGAAAGGAGAATGCAATCACTCCTTGCTTTGATTAAGAATTAGCGAAAGTATTACTTTTTAAATTAAAAAATTTGACCGGAAATGTTAGTAAATGTTCACAAACTGAAATTCGTTGTACTACTTCTTATGGCCGTTGTACTTGTCGGTCAGGGGAAGGCGCAGGTATGGACATTGCAACAATGTGTTGACACCGCTCAGGTGTACAATAAAAGTTTGGCAATAGGAAGAAATAATGTTGAAATAGGTAAACAAAGGCAAAAAGAGGCGAGAGCTAATTTTCTTCCAAAAATAGATGTCAATGCCGGCTATAAATATTATACCGACTTACCTTATCAGCTTATGCCTATGTCCGTGTTTGGCGGGGCAGATGGTGAGTTCAGGGAAACTCAATTTGGTGTTCCGCATAATATCAATACCACTTTACAATTCGCCTTGCCCTTGTATAATCCGCAGATTAACGGAGCTGTTGAAACTACAAAAATAGCCTCTGAATCAAAAGATTTGCAATACAAAAAGGCGGAAGAAGAGGTATATTTTGAAATTGCGAACCTGTATTTTAATGCACAGATCTTGGGTAATCAAATGGTATTCATTGACAGCAACCTAATAAATAGCAAAAGACTGCTGGCGACTATAAAATTGCTTAGAGAACAATTACTTGCTAAGGGAACCGATGTAGACAAAGTGCTTCTCCAGCATGAACAATTGGCTGTTCAACGGCAATCGGTAAATAGCAAATATGAACAGGTGTTGAATGCTTTGAAATTTGTCATGGGTGTGTCGGTGGATCAAACGATCGAAGTAGAACAGGGAATTGAATACCGGGATAAAAGTGAATATGCACATCAATCAACCATAGATATTCAACTGGCGAAAACTCAGCAACGTCTTTTATTCAGCGAACGGAGCACCTTGAAAAATTCACGTCTACCCTCGGTTTCACTTTTCGGAACTTATGGTTTTACAGGCTTTGGTTATGATCAACAACCCAATGAATTCTTAACTTTTTATCCAATTGGATTTGTAGGGCTGCAAATTGATTACCCTCTTTTTAACGGAACAATTACTAAGAGAAAAATCGCTCAGAAAGATTTAGAACTGACCAATAGTGCTTTACAACTGGATTTGTTAACCCGACAAAATCACATGCAGATTGAAAATGTCTTGTTGCAAAGATCAGTAGCTCAGCATGCGGTAGAAATTAACACCTCTCAAATACAACTGGCCCAGTCTGTTTATGAGCAGACCGTTTTCCAACAAAGCGAGGGAGTTGCCACCATTACAGATATTCTGTTGGCTGATAATGCCCTACGAGAGGCTCAGCAAAATTATCTGACGGCTATTATTGACTACTTGAAGGCTGATTTGGAACTTAAAAAACTGACTGGTAATATTTTAAATAAATAAAACGATGAAGAAGCTCCTTTATATCTTGATACCTGTTGCTTTGATTGCAAACGTGTTTGTCCGTTTGAAAAGTAATAAAGAAGTGGCTCAGAATAGAGTCTATCATTACGACAAAGAGCAAGTTGTAATGGTACAGACAGATACGATAGAGTTAGAAGATGTTGACGCTGAATATACATTTACAGGCAGTTTTCAGGCAGACAGGGAATCAAAAATAAGTGCCGAGGTACAAGGCAAAATCAATAGTATTTTTATTGACATTGGAAAACATGTTCGCAAAGGGCAAGCCCTGATTAAATTGGATGACGCGCTTTTGCAACAGCAATTGCATATGATACATGTGCAAATACAAAACATTAAAGCAGAATTTGAGATTCAATTGCAAAGCAATCAATTGCAAATTGATGGATTTCAGGCAGATGTAAACCGCTACCGGGTACTTGCAGCAGCTGATGCCATTCAAGGTGTACAATTGGAGAAGGCCGAACTGCAATTGAACGCCGCTCAACTCCAGCGAAAAACAATATTGCAACAATCGGCTTTAAAAAGCGCTGAAGCTCAAAAATCAGGTATTGAAGAACAAATTGAAAAGACCACTATTGTGGCTCCATTCAATGGCGTAGTCACTGCCAAATTAACGGAGATCGGTTCATTTGCCGCACCGGGTATACCGCTACTTCAGATCACGGATATTGCCAAGTTGAAATTTGTGGTGAATGTTCCAGAAACAAACCTAAATCTATTTAGAGAGAATCTAACCTATCCAGTGATCGCTGATGTATTTCCTAAAGTCATTCATTCATCAAAAGTGAGCATGATTGGTGTGAAGGGAAATCTGGCTAACAGTTTTCCAATTCAGTTTTCAGTGGTAAACACTGCTGATTTAGAACTTAAAGCGGGGATGTTTGGCAAAGTGATATTAGATCGGGAGCAGGGGAAGAAGCAAGTAATTATTCCGGCATCTGCCATTGTTAATTCTGGCATTCAAGCGCAAGTTTACTTGGTTAAAGATGGGAAAGCAACCCTACAAGAAATCGTTATTTCCAAAAAGGATCCGGAATAGAGCCGTTGTTGAAAGCGGCTTAGGGGCAGGAGATGTTATAATAGTAGGTGGATTCATCAATCTATTTGAAGGTGCAAATGTCGCCGCAATTTAAAACCTGACAGCAATGAATATAACAGAAATCGCCATAAAGCGCCCTTCGTTGATCATCGTACTTTTCAGCCTATTTATCTTGTTGGGTTATATCGGTTTTAAGAACTTAAGCTATGAACTGATGCCGGATTTCAATCAGCCGGTGATTGTAATTAAAACCATCTATCCGGGGGCTGAACCACAGGAGGTAGAAACTGCGGTTTCACGTGAAATTGAAGATGCGCTTTCTAACCTGGAAGGGGTGGATTATCTGGTAACAAAGTCGCTTCCGAATGCCTCCGTGGTGATCGCCAATTTAAAATACGGTACTGAGGTAGATCAGGCAATGCAGGATGCCCAGCGATATATTGACAACATCCGTAAGGATTTGCCAGAGGATATTTTGAGTCCTGTGATGAGCAAAGTTTCACCAAATGATTTGCCGATAATGTCAATAAATGCCACGAGCAATTTACTAGCCACGGCATTCTATCAAAAAATGAAAGATGAGTATTTACCGCAAATACAACAATTGAATGGCGTAGCTGAAATCACATTGCTGGGCGGCGAAGAACGAGAGATCCAAGTAAAGGTCAATTCCGAGAAATTAAAATTTTACCGGCTGTCTATTGTTCAGGTCGTTGAAGCCATTAACCGCTCTGGCTTGGATTTACCTGCTGGGAAAGTTCAGTCAACTGTAGAGAATAACGCTGTCCGCCTGACCGGAAATTTCTCTTCCACCACAGACATTGAAAATGTGCAGGTAGCTATGCCAGTCCCCGGCAGTCCCGTTTATGTTAAAGATGTGGCAACCGTAACAGACGGCATAAAGGAAGTCACTTCCTTGAGTCGGTACAATGGCAATAGTGGCATTGGCCTTCTGTTGAAAAAACAAGGTGATGCTAATGCCGTAGATGTATCAAATTTGGTTAGGGAGAAGTTCAAAACCATTGAGCAGCAAAATACAGATGCAGCAGTGACTTTCAATATCGCTGACGACAGTACCGACAACACCATTGCTGCGGTAAACTCAGTAGTATTCGATTTAATATTGGCGGTGATATTGGTTTCCCTGGTCATGCTTTTGTTTTTGAGAAGTTTCAGAAACTCCCTGATTGTGCTGATTGCAATTCCAACCTCATTGGTTACGGCCTTTGCGGTAATGTGGCTTTTGAATTATACGCTTAATTTGATGACCCTCCTGGCCATGTCGCTCATCATCGGTATTTTGGTAGATGATGCCACCGTAGTTTTGGAAAATATTCAAAGACATTTGGATATGAAAAAGGAAAAGCGGGAGGCAGCTATGGATGGACGAATGGAGATCGGCTTTTCTGCCTTGTCTATTACGTTAGTGGATGTGGTGGTATTCCTGCCTATTTTGTTCTTACAGGTTTTTGTGGCAGATATGCTTCAGCAATTTTCGGTTGTGGTCGTAACTTCTACCCTCACCAGTTTATTGGTAGGCTTTACTCTTACACCCTGGCTGGCATCTCGTATCGGGAAATCAGAAGATTTGCGACCCACCAATTTTTTTAACCGATTTTTACTTTGGTTTGAACAGCAATTGGACCACCTTACAGAGTGGTATGGACTGCAATTGAAATGGGTACTTAATCATAAATTGATATTTACGGGAATTGTATTGTTTCTTTTTGCAGTGACTGGAGTAATCATGAAACAAGGCATTATCGGAAAAGAACTTATTGCTACCGGCGATCAGGGGAAATTTCGTTTGAGTCTGGAATTTGATAAATCAATTTCCATTCAGCATAACAATATTATCTCACAAAGGATAGAGGACTTTATCCTCCAACAAGAGGATGTCGCAACGGTATTCAGCAATATTGGTGGACCAAGTACAGGCATAGGTAGTTTGGGTGTTGGCGCGCTCAACAAAACGGAGTTTACGGTTCAATTGAAATCTCCAAAAGAACGCAATAACCAGCCAACCGAAGAATTTATGAAAGAAATCAGGGAAGCCCTTAAAATGCAATATCCGGGTATCAATTATTCAATGGCTGCATTGGGTTTAGTACCCCGTTCTGCACCAATTGAACTGACTTTGAGCGGAAGCAATTTGGACACAGTGATGCAAACAGGTGCGGCATTGAAATTAGTGGTTGAAAAAATACCAGGAGCGGATAACGTCCGGCTATCGGTAGAAGAAGGAAGTCCTGAATTTAGAGTCGTTCCAGACAAAGAAAAGATGCAGAGATTGGGACTTACTACAGCTTATGTTGGTATGAATTTGAGAACGGCTTTTACCGGAAATGATGATGCTACTCTTACCGAAGAGGGAACAGAATACCCAATTAGGGTTTGGCTGGATGATTTTGATCGTAAAGACTTTGAAGATGTGCAGCAACTCAGCATGATCAATCCAATGGGTGATCCGGTGGAGGTATCTCAATTTGCAGCGGTCGTTCCTGCCAATTCCCCTTCTTTGTTGGAAAGAAATGATCGCCAACCGGCTATAACGCTGACCGCCGAAGCACTGGGGAGACCCTCGGGTACTGTGGCAGACGATGTAGTTGCCTATTTGAAAGGGAATCCATTACCGGAAGGTATGCAAATGACATGGGGTAGCGACATTAAAAGGCAAAATGATAGTTTTGGTGCATTGGGGTCGGTCTTACTCATTTCTTTCATTCTCATTTATTTAATAATGGTGGCGCTTTATGACAGTTTTATTTATCCCTTTGTCGTATTATTTTCCATCCCGGTTGCGGCCATTGGGGCATTTTTAGCCTTAAATTTATCGTTGAGCAATTTGAGTTTGTTTGCCTTGCTAGGTCTGATCATGCTGATGGGCTTGGTAACAAAAAATGCTATTCTTATTGTTGACTTTACCAATCAATTAAAAGCAAAGGGCAAACATTTTAAAGAGGCATTAATCATTGCAGGCAAAGGACGTTTACGCCCCATTTTAATGACCACAGTTTCTATGGTCATCGGAATGTTGCCAATTGCATTGGCAACGGGATCAGCCAGCGAATGGAAAAACGGATTGGCATGGGTCATTATTGGTGGTTTGGTTTCCTCACTTAT
This sequence comes from Saprospiraceae bacterium, assembly GCA_016711125.1. Classification (GTDB taxonomy): domain Bacteria; phylum Bacteroidota; class Bacteroidia; order Chitinophagales; family Saprospiraceae; genus JABDMH01. The sequence continues at coordinate 546,134 of JADJTQ010000001.1, forward strand.
TCTGACGGTGTATTTAGTGCCAACGGTGTATTATGTAGTAGATGTTATTAAGGAAAAAATGAACCATGAAATGAATTGATTCGGCACCCTGATTGCACCTTTCCCAATACTTCCGTGTTTGGGACAAGGCATTCAGGATCATATTTGTCAGCAGTTATAGAAAAATTAGATTTAAACATACACTAAAATGAAAAAAGCGATTCCTTATTTATTGGCCATTTTGTTAGCTACCTTTGGCTTGCTGACTTTATTCCTGAGTAGCTCAGTCATATTTGACTTATTTGGGATCAGAGCCAAAGAAGGCGATTACGTCTTAATTGTCGTCTGGTCAAATTTCATCAGCAGCTTACTCTATCTTTCTGCCGCTTATGGATTTCTGAAAAGTAAAAAATGGACAGCACTTCTCTTAGGCATTTCTGTAGTAGTGCTCATCGCTGCTTTTCTGGGCTTACGTATCCATATTAACTCAGGTGGACTTTACGAGACCAAAACAATAGGTGCCATGATCTTTAGAATTATAGTAAGCTTGATCTTTACGGTGCTCGCCTATTTTACCATAAGCAAAAATCAAAAGAATGTATCATAAAACAATCTTCTCTATAGCATTCTCGCTGTTTCTGGTAAGTTGCGGGAGCGATGTCAATCAAAGCGACATTAGACTGAATAATGGAGAAAAGTGGGAAATAAATGTCGAGATGATGCCACCCTTGGAGGCATCTGAAAAGTTAATTTCAGACTTTACATTGCGCGATGAAAAGGATTACCAGGTCTTGTCTGAAAAGCTCAAGGAAAATAACAACCTACTTATTTCGAGCTGCACCATGAAAGGCAAGAGCCACGATGAATTGCATAAATGGTTACATCCATATATCGGTTTGTTAGAGGAACTGGCAAATGCCAAGAATGAAAGCCAAGCCGATCAAGTATTTCTGAAAATCGAACAATCCTTTGAGACCTTGAATCTGTATTTCCAGTGAAGAAAAAAGAATGGTGCAGCAAAGAAGAACCTGTTTCCGTAATTGCTTGTTCTGCGGTGGATAAGGAAGTTTACTCTATTGCTATCGGTTGCAATCTGGATGTCATATTGACAGAGAATGATGTAACAAAAATATTGACAGAACATTCCCGTACCTATAAAAGCTTGCACGCTTACATGAAAATAAAGCTTGAATAGAGTGAAGAACAAAGAAAGCTGACAAGAATCATTAATATGATTGAGAAGAATATTTAAATTCTGTTCCTCTATTCACAACAGTGAAATATTAAGTTATGAAAATTATTTTTAATTATTTAAATCAATAATGAAATGAGTGCTAAAAGGACAGAAAGCAAGGACATTAAAAAGAAAGATTCAAACAAGAAGAAAGCTAAGGCTAAGATTACTGCTGAATTAAAGAAGCTAAAAAAGAAAAGGAGTCTTCTAAAAAAGAAATTGAAAAAGGCAGCTAAGAAATGAGCCTACAGCCTTTGATTTGGGGCAATCAATTGGGTATAATTGATTGTCTCAGATTGAAGACTATTTCTTCTGAAAAATGGGTGCATATCAAAGGGTCAACATCAGAGTGCAAAGTTTGAGACGGAGGGCACAATTTTCATTTTTGAATGTAGCAAGTTGATGGGGCTCCCACAAGATATCACCATTATAATAAATACTTCAAATGAGAACTAAAGCAATGATTTTGTTTTTTGCTGGAATGTTTTTATTCCCGCTTTTAGGTTTTTCCCAATTCACTTTGAAAGAGGCATTGAGCAAGGCGAGGGCCCATACTCCTTTGGCTAAAGTGCAGCAATTGGCAAATCTGGAAAAGGACCTAAAACTGGAGACTATACACAAACAGTATTTCCCCCAGTTTCTCTGTCCGCCCAATCCACCTATCAATCGGAGGTGACCACCTTCCCAGTGGAATTACCAGGCGTGCAAATTGAGGCATTATCCAAAGACCAGTATAGGATATTGGGCGAAGTCAACCAAAAATTATATGATGGCGGGGCTACCCAACAACAAAAATTATTGGCGACAACCGCTTATGAAATCGAGCAAAATGGGGTGGAAGTGGAACTGGAAAAAATCCGGGAACAAATCATCCAGCTCTATTTTAATATTTTGGAACTGGATGCCCGCATGCGGATAGTGGCATTGAGCAGGGAAGATTTATTGGCCAGTTTAAAAATCATCGAAGCAGCGGTCACCAACGGTATTGCCCTCAAATCGGAAAAGAACGCCTTGGAGGCAGCCCTGATTAATCTGGAACAACAAACCATGAATTGTGGGCACTTAGGGCAACCATGATAGAAGACATGCACCTGCTCACCGATACCCCCGTTGATGCTACCAGTCAATTTGTGATGCCGGGAATAGTGCCAACAACCCTTTCTGTTAATCCTGCAAAATATTCCTATCAGGTTTTTGACTTGCAACAACAGTTGCTGAGCCAAAACTATGAATTGGCCAAAATAACCTCCCGCCCCATGTTGGCATTATTTGGCCAAGGTGGATATGGCAAACCGGGCCTGAATTTTTTGAAGAATGAACTTGAACCGTTTTATGTTTTGGGTGTGCGAGCCAATTGGAAATTTGGCAACCTATACACAAAATCCAACGACCGGGAAATAATGGACCTCGGGATGCAGAAAATAACTGCCAGAAAAGAAACCCTCGCATTGCAAACGGATGTCCGTTTTTCCAATTATGGTATTGAAATTGAAAAAATACAGGCACTGACCACAAAGGACAGGGACTTATTGTTGCTCCGTCAAGAAATAACCGAAACTGCTAAAATACAATTGGAAAATGGGGTGATGAATTCCACCGATTATTTAGCCAGGTTCAATGAAGAAAGGGTGGTAAAGGAAAACGCGAGCCTGCGAGAGGTTCAACTGCTTAAAGCTCAGTATATGTTGGCACATATTGCTGGGAATTATAGTGATTAGGTACTTTCAAAAGGCACTTTGGAATTTGTAAAGATACATAGAACGATCAGGCAAATTTATGATAGCTGTTTCAGGAAAAATGACATCGGAGCATCCAATGTATTTTGAAACCGACGATATCACTTATGACTTTGAAAGAAATCCGGATGTTGATAAGATTAGAATGGCGGTAAAGATGAGCGTAGAAAAGTATTCTGGCTTGACCTATATGTTACGTAATATGACGAAAAGCAATATCAAGGATAATGGTGAATGGTAAAACTAATGAACTGCAAACTAGTCCAAAGACCGAAATAATGGAAAATAAACAAAAAGTAACCTGTCCATGACGACTTTTATGGAGACTTATAGATCGCAAATTATTTATGGAGTAAGCGTGATTACTGTGGTGGTGGCATTGTATCTGAGCACAAATATATTGCACAAATGGATCCTGAAGAAGGCGCAAAAAAAATTTTCGGATGCAAAGCCAGGAGCAATAAATTTGCTAAAAAGAGTATTGAATCTACTCTGGTTAGTTTTGGGTATTATCGCACTTAGTTTAATTTTTGTGGAAGAAGATGCTTATGCAGCTTTGCAAAATCAATTCAAATTATTACTCTATTTGGGTTTTTTAACGGTGCTCACTATCGTATCAGCGACATCTATCAACTTATGGTTTAGAAGAAGTATCCAAAACAAAATCCAGTGCCATGACGACCCTACGGCTTTCAAGTTTCTGCGTTATGCAGTGGTTTATAGCATCTATTTTATAGGAGTGCTTTTTGGATTGATGGCGTTTCCGGCACTACGAAGCGTAGCACAGACGGCTTTGGGAGGTGCAGGTGTTCTTGCACTTATTGCAGGTATATCGTCACAGGAAGCATTGTCAAACTTGGTCGGAGGTCTGTTTATTATTGCCTTCAAACCATTTAAAATTGGGAACGTTATTGAGATAAACAGTGCGATGGTCGGACGAGTAAAAGACATTACGCTCCGTCATACTGTTATCAGAAATTTTGAAAACAAGATGATTGTTATCCCCAATGCCATTATCAATAAGGAAAAGTTGGTCAACTACGACTTGGATGAACTCAAATGCTGTGAATTTATTGAGATAGGAATTTCCTATGACAGTGATGTGGATCTGGCCAAGAATATAATGCAGCAGGAATGCGAGAAACATCCGCTCATTTATGACAACCGCACCACTTTGGATAAGGATAATGGAAAGCCGATGGTGAGAACGGCACTCACCAAGTTGAGCGATTCATCTTTGATTATCAGAGCTTGGGCATGGGCACGAACCTATGGGGATGCATTTGACCTTAAATGCGATGTGATTGAAAGCATTAAAAAGGGTTTTGATAAAGCAGGTATAGAAATCCCATACCCATATCGGACTGTTGTGATGAAAAATGATAGTGTGTGTTAGGATTGTCGGGGCGCCCCCATAAGCTCTCCGATACATTAGTAATTAATTATTTAAATAGATAAAATGAAAAATACAATCAATTTCTTCCTTCTTGGAACAGCGGTCATTTTCATGTTCGGTTGTCAAGCCGAAGTAGACCAATTTGATGTAACAGGCACGTTCGAAGCAACCGAAATAATCGTCTCCTCTGAAGCCACCGGGAAGATCATGATATTTGAGGCGGAGGAAGGGGCCATTCTAAAGCAAGGCCAATCAGTGGCAGTGATAGATGCCCTCAATTTGGAACTGCAAAAAGCGCAGGTGGAGGCGAGCATGGATGCGGTGAGTCAAAAGCAAAATGATCCAGGTCCGCAAATTAGGGTTTTGGAGGAACAAATACAGAGTGCCCATGCTCAGGTGGTTACTTTGGAAGCGCAACTGGACGTACTGGAAATAGAGCAGGCCAGGGTCGAAAACCTTTTAAAAGCGGAAGCGGCTACCCAAAGACAAATGGATGACATTAATGGGAAAGTCAGAATTTTAAATAAGCAAATCGCGGCGGCTGAAACGCAAGAAGTGGTGCTCAATGCTCAAATAAGAGCTGCCCGACAGTCGGTTGCCATCCAAAACAGGGGCATTACCAGCGAAAAAAACCCCTTGTCTAAACAGGTGGCATTCATTGATAATCAAATAGATAAAGCGAGAGTCATCAGCCCCGTCAATGGTACTTTGCTCACAAAATATGCAGAAGCGGGGGAATTTACAGCTATTGGAAAGCCTATGTTTAAAGTGGCCGATCTTTCTCAGATCATCCTGCGGGCTTATATCACCGGCGACCAGTTGGGGCAAATTAGATTGGGGCAGCAAGTGGAAGTTTTTATTGATGAAAGTAAAGAGGATTATAAAAAATATACAGGGGAGATTACCTGGGTTTCCGATAAGGCAGAGTTTACACCAAAAACCATCCAAACAAAAAACGAACGAGCAAATTTGGTATATGCTATTAAAATAGCGGTGCCCAATGATGGATATTTAAAAATAGGGATGTATGGTGAGGTCAGGTTCAAAGGTGAGTAGGGGATGAAGGATTTCCTGGCTTTTGTACAGTTAGATCGTGCATAAAAGCAAAACTGAAGGAAGTTGGAAAACGTTTGGAAGGGCGTTAAAGCCACATTGGTTTTTTGGCGAAAAGAAATCGATATGACAAACAATATTAGATTTCATTTTTTAGGTGGTGCTCAAACAGTAACTGGTTCGAAGTACTTAATAGACACTGGTGAGAATAAGATTTTAATTGATTGTGGTTTATTCCAAGGCTTAAAGAAACTGCGCTTAATGAATTGGGAGTACCTACCTGTGCGAGCTGATGAGATTGATATGGTTTTGCTGACCCATGGTCACTTGGACCATGTTGGATACCTTCCCCGGTTGGTAAAAATGGGGTTTAGAGGTAGCATATTGGGAACAGCTCCTACTTTGGATATTGCGAAAATTATTTTAAGGGATAGTGCCAAGATTCAGGAAGAAGGGGCGGAACAGGCAAATAGGGAGGGGTATTCCAAACATAATCCAGCAAAAGCACTTTATACCATCAAGGATGCGGAACAGGCAATCAGTCACTTTAAAGAAGCGCAGGAAGGAGAGTGGATACCTCTCTATAGGGGACTAAAAGCAAGGTTTCAATACAATGGACATATAATCGGAGCAACATTTATTGAGTTGGATATTAACGGGAAGCGATGGGTTTTTTCGGGCGATGTTGGACGAAAAAATGATCTACTGATGAGATCTCCTAAAAAACCAAAAATAGCTGATGTGCTCTTCATTGAGAGCACCTATGGGGATAGGCTACATGAAAAAGAAGACTTAGAACCCAGGCTTCAAGAGATAATTATAAATACGATTGAAAAAGGGGGAACACTGATTATTCCCAGTTTTGCGGTAGAACGGACACAAAGCCTGATGTATGTTTTATGGCAATTAAAAAGAAAAAGGGCGATCCCAGACCTGCCTATGATTATGGATAGCCCGATGGGGGCAAATGTGCTGGAAGTTTTTCACCGACATAAGGAATGGCATAAATTATCATTAGAGGACTGCACAGAAATGTGTGATACTTTTAGGATTGTAAAAGAATACAAGGAAACCTGGGAAGTAATAGATAATAAAAGCCCTAAAATAGTTATTGCAGGTAGTGGGATGGTTACTGGTGGGCGAGTACTGACCTACCTCCAACAATATATAGACAAGCCTGAGACGACAGTTCTTTTAGTGGGTTTCCAAGCAGAAGGAACGAGAGGTCGAAAATTGTTGGAAGGGTGTTCTGAAATAAAAATATTTGGAAAGTATTATTCCGTGAAAGCTGACATTCGCAGTATCCAATCACTCTCAGCGCATGCTGACCAAAGTGAATTATTGGACTGGCTAAGCGATATTGAAAATGCTCCCGAAAAAACTTTTATCGTGCACGGCGAACCGCAAGCAGCCGATACTTTTAGAGTGAAGATAAAAGACACGATGGAGTGGAACTGCCAAATCCCTGAACTATATTCCATTGAAGAAATTAATGTAACGACATCATTATGAACAATATACTGATTGAAAAGAGATCTGGTGAAAAGGAACGGTTTTCAAGCGTTAAACTGAAACTTTCTTTGCAACGGAGCGGGGCAACGGATGAACAAATTGATGCGATTATAAAAGAAATTGAGCCTTTCCTTTATAATGGCATCACCTCTAAGAAAATATATAAAAAAGCATTTTCATTATTGAAAGGATTTAACCGGACATCTGCTTCAAAATATAGTCTAAAAAAGGCATTGTTCGACTTGGGCCCAACAGGATACCCTTTTGAACAGTTAATTAGTGCCCTGTTAAAGCACCATGGATATGCAACAAAGGTCGGGATAGTCATTGACGGTGAATGTGTCACTCATGAAATAGATGTATTGGCGAAAAAGGATAATAACGTATATGCGATTGAATGTAAATATCATTCGAAATCAGATTTCGTTAGCAATGTAAAGACCCCACTCTATATAAATTCCAGATTTTTAGATATTCAAAAGAAATGGAACGATAATCCAAAAAACCAAACCTACCTAAAACAGGGATGGTTGGTGACAAACACGAAGTTTACGGATGATGCAATAAGTTATGCCAATTGCATTGGTTTAAAATTGATGAGTTGGGACTATCCAGAAGGCAATGGTTTAGGAGCTAATATTGATGCGTGTTGTTTGTACCCAATAACCGTTTTGACCACCATCACAAAGAGAGAGAAGGAGAAAATCATAAAAAACGATGTCATTCTGATAAAAGAGCTTTTTGAAGCCCCAAATATTTTGAAAAAAATAAGAATTTCACCTGACCGAATATCCGGGATAATGTCGGAACTGCAACATTTGATTGATGAAGAAAGACCAAAACAGGGGTTGTCCGGAGATTTATTAATGTTTGAAAATATATGAAAATGAACAGCATCAGTGTCAAAGACGTAGGTAAATATTATGGCAGGAAGAATGAAACTGTTGCCTTGGATAAGATAAGCCTTGAAGTGTCCGCCGGGTCTATATTTGGTTTGATCGGGCCTGACGGTGCAGGAAAAACAAGCCTGTTTAGAATACTGACCACGCTACTATTGCCGGACGCCGGAGAAGCAAGCGTGCAGGGCTTTGACGTGGTAAAAGACTATAAGGAGATAAGGAAAATAGTCGGTTATATGCCGGGCAAGTTTTCGCTATATCAGGATTTGAGTGTGCGGGAAAACCTCCATTTTTTTGCCACTCTTTTTAAGACCACTATTGAAGCCAATTATGAACTAATCAGGGATATCTACAGCCAATTGGAGCCATTTAATAATCGCAGGGCGGGGGCTTTATCCGGAGGGATGAAGCAGAAACTGGCACTGTGCTGTGCTTTGGTGCATAAACCGGAAGTGTTGTTCTTGGATGAACCGACCACTGGTGTGGATGCCGTGTCCCGGAAGGAATTCTGGGCGATGCTCAAGCGCTTGAAGCAACAGGGCATTACCATATTTGTCTCCACGCCATATATGGACGAAGCCACAATGTGTGACCGGATAGCATTGATCCAAGGTGGAAAAATCATGTCTATCAATACGCCTTACGGCTTACTTGAGGAGTATTCGAGTCCGTTGTGGGGTGTCCGTGCCGATAATATGTACCAAACTTATCTGGACGTGCTGCAATATCCTGCGGTGAGCCAATGCCATACGTTTGGTGCGTATCATCATGTACGGCTGAGGGAGGGCGCGGCAGCTGAAGGATTAGAGAGTTATTTACAAACAAAAGGACATTCCGAAATTGAAATAAAAATAATCAGCCCTACCGTAGAAGACCGTTTTATTGATTTAATGCAAACCGAAAATAAATACCTTATTTAATGAATGGACAAAATTCAATAATGACCGAAGGACTGACCAAAAGGTTTGGTGATTTCACTGCGGTGGATGCCATTAGTTTTCAGGTGATAAAGGGGGAAATATTTGGGTTTCTGGGAGCCAACGGTGCAGGCAAAACTACTGCCATCCGGATGCTTTGCGGATTGAGTATACCCACGGAGGGCCACGCCACTGTGGCTGGTTTTGATGTATATAAAAGTGCCGAACAAATCAAACGCAACATCGGCTATATGAGTCAGAAGTTTTCCTTGTACGATGATTTGACTGTATGGGAAAACATCCAATTCTATGCTGCCATTTATGGCCTCGACAAGAAGGCAATTAAATTAGCGGGCGACAAGTTATTGGACAGGCTAGGGCTTCGTAACGAAATAAATACGATGGTTTCGGAATTGCCACTTGGCTGGAAGCAAAAACTTGCTTTTTCCATCGCGATTATCCACCAACCCGAAATTGTTTTTATGGATGAACCCACCGGGGGCGTTGACCCCTTGACGAGAAGACAATTTTGGCTGATGATTTATGAGGCCTCCGCTGTTGGCATTACTGTTTTTGTGACCACCCATTATATGGATGAGGCGGAATATTGCGACCGGGTCGCCATTATGGTTGACGGAAAGATAGAGGCACTCGATTCGCCGAAAAATTTAAAGCAACAATTCCATTCGGATTCGATGGACGATGTTTTTTATCAATTGGCAAGGAAAGCGGTGAGGAGTTAATCAGTTGGTCAGTTTGCAGTTTTGCAGCCGGCAGTAGTCAGTCCACAGTTTACAGTCAAAGGAGTTCATTGGAAATAAATTCAATCAAAATGAAAATGAAAGTTTTCAATTTAATTATTTAAACATGCAGCAATTTTTTGCCTTCGTACAAAAGGAAGTTTTCCACATCCTCAGGGATTACCGGACCCTGCTGATAATCATTGGTATTCCAATTGTTCAAATCCTCCGTTTTGGGTTTGCCCTAAGCAACGAAGTTAAAAATACAAAAATCGGGATACTCGATTATTCCAGCGATTATATGAGCCGGTCATTGGTGGAACAAATAGAGGCCAGTCAATATTTTGAGATTGTTGAATTTTTAGAATCAACGGAGGCCATCGCGGCAACCTTGCGAAAGGGCAAAACAAAAATGGTCATGGTTATTCCAGCTCATTTTGAGGATGACCTGTTGCACCAAAACAGCGCCCAACTGCAATTGATAACGGATGGCACCAACCCCAATATGGCGACCACATTAATTAATTATATTTCTGCCATTACCATGGAATTTCAGGGTAGGACGCTGGGCAATAATGCTATGCCCCTGCAAATAAAGGTGACGAACCGAATGTTGTACAACCCACAATTGAGGGCGGAATTTACGTTTGTGCCCGGGGTGATAGCCTTGGTGCTGATGCTGGTCTGCACCATGATGACCGCAGTTTCTATCGTCAAGGAAAAAGAAATGGGGAACATGGAAACCCTGCTGGTGTCCCCGATGAATCCCCTTGCGTTTATTATTTCAAAAGCTGGGCCATACCTAATGCTGAGTTTACTTATTTTGACCGTTATTTTATGGCTTAGTTCCGCTCTTTTGAACGTACCGATAAGGGGGAGTTTATTATTGATTTATGGGGTGAGCATGATTTTTGTGTTGGGAGCACTGGGGCTGGGTCTGGTCATTTCCACACTGACGGATGCGCAGCAGACCGCCATGATGATTTCCCTCACTGGGCTGATGCTGCCCACCATGATGTTTAGTGGGTTTATGTTCCCGATTGAAAGTATGCCGGTGCCCTTGCAGTTGTTTTCCCATTTAATACCTGCCAAGTGGTATTTTTATAGCATTCAGGCAGTAATGATTAAAGGGCTTGGCGTACAGCATATTTGGAAAGAAATACTCATTTTAACGGTTTTCACTGTTGTCTTCTTGACCATTAGTTTTAAGAAATTCAAAACCCGATTAGCATGAACATACTATTTGCTTTATTGCGAAAAGAATTTAAACAGATAATACGGAACAAGGCGATCTTGCGGGTGATTTTTATTTTGCCTGCCGTGCAATTGTTGATATTGCCTTTTGCTGCCGATTACGAAATAAAGAACATCAACGTTGGCATTATCGACCACGACCATTCCGGCTACTCCCAGGAAATTGTCCAAAAGGTGGAGTACTCCAATTATTTTAAATTGACTGGTTATTCCAACTCCTATAGCGAGGCGCTCACCTGGATTGAGGATAAATCGGTAGACCTCGTTATAGAAATCCCCTATAACTTTGAATCAAATTTGGTCAAGGAAAACGCGGCCGATGTTTTAGTGTCGGTAAATGCCGTGGACGGCACCAAAGGCAGTATTGGTGCTGCATACATCGGCAATATCATTCAGGAAGTGAACAACGAAATCCGTGGGGAATGGACGGTATTCCCCCGCTTTAACCCTCAAGCCCGAATACAGATTACGCATTCAAAATGGTATAATAGAACCAGCGATTATCAGGTATTTATGGTGCCAGGCGTTTTGGCCATGTTGCTAACCATCGTCGGCGCATTTTTGGCATCGCTTAATATTGTAAAAGAAGGAGAAGTGGGCACTATTGAACAAATAAATGTTTCTCCCATTCGGAAACACGAATTTATACTCGGCAAATTAATCCCCTTCTGGATTTTTGGGCTTATTATTTTGGCGATTGGCTTATTGATTAGCTATGTTGTACACGGTATTGTTCCTGGAAATAATATATGGGTTTTGTTTGTTTTTGCTGCCGTATATTTATTGGCAGTGCTCGGTTTCGGCTTGCTGGTTTCCAATTTCACGGAGACACAACAGCAGGCCATGATTATTTCTTTTTTCTTCATGCTCATTTTTGTTTTGTTAAGTGGGTTGTTCACCCCCGTCGAAAGCATGCCCCGGTGGGCCCAAATTTTGGCTGCCATCAACCCGGTCACCTACCTGGTGGATGTCATGCGGATGGTCTTGTTGAAAGAGGCACAACTGGCGGACATCCTCCCACATATCTATACCATTTCTCTTGAAGGGGTGGTACTCAATACATTGGCGGTAGTGAGTTATCAGGACGTGAGGTACGTGGTTTAACGATTATCTCCATGCCTGAAGGTGTGATGAAGCCACATATCCCGCTATCTTAACCGAAAAATTGACAATCATGACTATCTCGATCGTTACAAAAATTGTTAAATGAAAATACTAATTAAATTTGTACCCATGCTACTAGTGGGAACACTATTCTCTTCATTTATTGGAGAAAGAAATGAGGAAGCTTATTCATTAACCATAACTGTAAAAGATTTACGAAACTCAAAAGGTGTGGTTCAGTTTGCGATATACAACAAAGATGGTTCTATCCCTGATGAGAAGTATAAAAAATATTACAAGAAAGATGCTGCTGCTATTAACAATGGTACCTCAACTATAACTTTTTATGATTTGTCCAGAGGTAGGTATGCTGTAAACGTCTTTCACGATGAAAACGAAAATGGAAAAATAGATAAAAGATTTATAGTGCCAAAAGAAGGTATTGGCTTTTCAAATTATGAATCCATAGGGCTTTCCAATCGACCTGAATTTTCTAAAGCAAGTTTTGAACTAAATTTCAATATTACAAAAAAGTATAAAAATAATTTACATGTAGATCAGGATGGAAAATAGTGCTCGAAAGTCGTCGATCCTGACACCCAAGTATTTAAAACATTTAATATGAAGTATGGAATTTAGTTCCAATACAAGCAGAGTTGTGTGGATTGTTAAATTATCGTTAAGGGATAATGATGTGTTATGGCTTCCAGCAATTTTAATTTTGTTGCGACATATTTCCCTTTAAACTCTGACCATTGTTTTTGGATAGAACTGAAATTCTGTTTCATAAAGGCATCTGGCTGGCCGTCTATGACGGACAATTTGTCTTCAAGCTGGATGACGGTATCCACCATTTTTGGCAACTCCCCATGAACCAACTCCTGAAACTGCAACAGGATTTGTTTGGCTTGTTTTTTTTCCGAAATTGCAGAAAACCTGATCAGAGCTGAATAATAGTCATTCTCTTTTTTCAAAAAAGATAAGTCGGTCTTTCTCTCCAAGACCCAATCCATGGCAGACTTTTTTTGGCAGAGGTCATCGAAGGAAGACATATTTCTGATTTTCCGCGAATCTTGAGGTATTTTACTTTTTTCCAGGGAGTCCATAAATTTTTAAATTTTATCGAAAATTAAATAATTAATGACCGTAAAGCAAAACCATTGACCGGGCACTGACAAGACATTCAGATCCTTCAATTGCCGGGGCCGTGCCGATGTTATAAAAATCATTTGGCGACTCTGCACTTGTATCAATGAGTAGATTCCAGGATTTTATTTTTTTATTGGTCAGCGAAGGAATTTCAAATGTTAGTGGTTCCCAGAAGGCATTGACCATAATGTGCAATACATAAGAATAGGCGGGATTCTTCAGCGTGAAAGAAAGGCTGTGCGAGATATCACTCCAATCCGGATGTTCCAGTTTAACACCATGCCAACTGATGTGAGTCCTCCCGGGTTGTTCAATGCTTGTCCATTGGTCCGATTCATTGAAAAATTCTATTTCACCAGTGAGTTTAATCAAATGCTGAATGAAACGCAGTAAGGCTTTCTCCTGATCCAGCAGTGACCAATCGAACCAGCTAATTTCATTGTCTTGACAATAAGCGTTGTTGTTGCCTTTTTGGGTTCTTTTGACTTCATCGCCCATCAGAAGCATGGGTGTTCCCTGGGAAATCATCAGGACAGTCAGTAGATTTTTCATTTGTTGGTTGCGGAGCTGGTTGACCGCAGGTATTTCGGTGGGGCCTTCAGCCCCACAGTTCCAACTATGATTATTATTGCTTCCGTCTTGGTTATTCTCTCTGTTTTTTAAGTTGTGTTTATAGTTGTATGAAACCAAGTCGTATAAAGTAAAGCCATCATGGCCGGTTATAAAATTGATGCTGCGGTGAGGGTCTCTCTTGTGGTCGTTGAACAGGTCGTGGCTGCCAGTAAGCCGATTGGCGAAATGGGCCACCACACCTCGGTCACCTTTGAGGAACCTGCGTACATCGTCCCGGAAGCGGTCATTCCACTCGGCCCATTTATGCCCGACGAAAAAGCCCATTTGATAGGAGCTTACGTCCCAAGGTTCTGCAATGATTTTTGTAGATGCGAGCACTGGGTCCGATTCTATTTCCCATAAAACAGGTGGCTCTTGCAAATGGCTGCCATAAAAACCCCGGGACATTACTGTTGCAAGGTCAAAACGGAAACCATCCACGTGCATCTCCGATACCCAATATCGCAGGCAGTCCAGGATCATACGCCTTACGATCGACAAGTTGGTTTTTAACGTGTTCCCTGTGCCACTATAGTTTTTATAAAATGCCTGGTCGAAGTCATCGAGGATATAGTAACCCTTGTTTTCAAATCCTTTAAAAGAAAGGGTTGGCCCATTTTCGTTCCCTTCGGCAGTGTGGTTGAACACCACGTCCAGAATTATCTCGATTCCGGCTTTGTGCAGGGCTTTGACCATATCCTTAAATTCCGCAAGCGTGGCGATTGGGTCATTGCTCGTACCATAACCGTTGTGCGGTGAAAAAAAAGCAATAGAGCTGTATCCCCAATAATTTGTTAACGATTCAGGGGCATCCATTGGATCAAATTGTTGGATGGGTAAAAGTTCAACGGTAGTTATGCCCAGTTTTTTTAAATAGGGAATCTTTTCAATTAAGCCGGTATAAGTCCCTCTCAGGTTTTCCGGCAATCCGGAATTAGGATGTTTAGTGAAACCTCCAACATGTAACTCGTAAATAACTGATTTTGTCAAGGGTATTTTAAGCGGGCGGTCTTCTTCCCAGTCATAATCCTTTTCGTCCACCACCACACTTTTAATTGCTTCTCTACAATTATCATCGGCATGAACGGCTGCTTGCCGATTATAAGTTTCCATTAGCACTGCTTTGGCATATGGGTCAACCAAGATTTTCCGGCCGTTGAATCGGTTCCCGTTTTCTTTTGGTTCAAAAGAACCATAGACCCGGTAGCCATATAGCTGCCCTTGCCTCAGCCCCGGGATGAAGGCATGCCAGTAGTAGAAAGTCCGATTGGTTTGAGAATTTAAAGGGATAATATATTGTGGTGCAGAATGGTCTTTCTTATCAAAAAGTAAAAGTTCCACTCTTTCGCAGTTTTTGGAAAAAACGGAGAAATTAACACCACCTTCATATAAAGTTGCGCCCAATGGAAAACTTTGCCCCGGTAAAACTTTTATTTTTTTCATAAGGCATTAAAAGTTTAAGATTTCTGTCATTATGCCGAAACGGAGAATAGCCAACTGATGGTTGAAAGTTGAAATAAATGTTGTAATAATCCATGCCACGGTAGAATTGGGCAAACAACCCAATATCTTTGAAAAAGTTCGGATGGAAAAAGAAGGTCAATTCGAAATTCAGCCTGTCTAATGAAAAAGCTCCCCATTGGTTTATCTCCCCGAACATCCAGTTCATATCAGCCTTCAAGGAGATTTCGGCTTGTTTGGGTTCGGCCTGATTTTCTATGGTTTCCAGCTTAAAAATGGAAAACGCATTGTGCCAACGGTACTTGCTGAACACACCATCCAACTCTTTCATGCTCCAACTTTCTGGATGGATTTCAATGTAGGATTTAAAAAACCGATGAGCATTAGAACGGGTACGGTAATCTGTCTTGATTAAACCTATCTCAAAATAATTAGTGGAAAAATTTCCGTTCGACAAATTAATGTCCCCATTGTTCAAATAGAAATCTCCCTCTTGCCCATTGGAATGGTGCGCCAGCCGGCCAAATACAGTATGCCCATTAAGTAGCGATTTTTCACCTGGGGTATAATAAATAGAAATTTGCGGTATATAGCTTGGCGTCTGCACCGGAAAAGATTCTTTCTGGTACATCCTGATAATGATTTGGGGTGTGAGTACTGCCATTAACCGGGCGTTTTTATTTTTCCGGATAAAGAAATTTGGAACGACATTTCCCTCAAACCAAAGGGACTCTAAATTGCCAATATCTGTTGGAAAAGTGATATAGCTGTTACCTTGGTTTATTTGTGCAATGCCAGTCAGTTCGATCACCGGGTCGAGGTCCTGCTCTTTTTGCCCAAAAGAAGCAAAAGTGATTGACATGAAAAAAAGAAGTGGAAGTAGGCAGCTTTTCATTGTTTGTATGATGGATGTGGGCATTAAGCCAAGAACAACTGGATTGCCAACATGGAAAAAACGGAAATTACAAAACCGATAATGAATATATTTAAAGACAACCTGATTCCTTTGTATTTCCGGCTGAGCGTTTGCCCCAAATAATAAACATCCTTTGTCATGGCGTTGTACATATAGTCACTGTCTTTTATCATCTGCTGGATTCCCCACTTGTAATCCTGGAAAGGCATATCATGGAAATTACCGAAATAGAGCAAATTACCTTCTTTGTTCTGAATTTCATCTTCAGTAAATGTACCTTGTGTTTTGTTGGGACGGATAGCCATGACCGCAAAGAAGATGGAGAAAATGGAGGTCAACGCAAGCATAGTTGGCGGAATAAAAAGCAAGGAGTCTTGAAAATCTTCTTTGCCGATTACGCCACCGACCAACAGAGAAAGAATAATAGAATTAACAGTTATCATAATATTCGCTTTACGGTCCACCATTTCATTGAGCGTATAGTGATTTTTGGAAGTTGTGCGAAATAAGGTCTGTATACCCCGTTCATCCCGTCCTTTTACAGAAAGGAGGCTTTTTCTTAATTTCTTATACTCTTCATCTCCAAGATTGAGTTCTTTTTTTAGTGCAAAGTCCTCTTCCTTTTGTAATTGTTTTTGTCTTTGAGTACTTCTTTCATCAATTTGAGGTGAGCAGGTTTTATCTGTTCATTACCATAGTCGGTATAATACTCAATCCGTGAGAGGTAATTTACAATCAACTCATACCAACTTTTCTTACTCAATTCGACATTTCTGCTTAACAATTCCTTATAAGTTTGTTCTAAGCGTTTCCCTCCATTATTTCCTGCATAATCTGACGCTAAGGCATCAAAAAATACCCGCTCCCACTCATATTGGGGTTTGGGTGGCAAAGACACACTTTCCTCCAGAAGCTTGAGGACTTTTTCAGTATTTTGCTCAGGATAATCACTTTCAGAAAGTAGCATGGTTATGCTTTTGAGACTTTTCTCCGGTATATTGAATATTAGCTTTTTATCTTCTATTTCAATGTTTGTTTCCTCCTGTATGACACCTAACATCCATGCAGCGATAAGTACGCTTTCAGTATCTTCCTGTGATAGGTTGCTCCTCTCCGCAATCTTACTTATCTTTTTTGCAAGTCGTTTAAAATACTTGATGTTGTGATAAACAAACTCATCCGGCAAAGCCGAAATGGTACGAGCGGCAGATGCTTGTACTTTGTCTAGATACCGTAAATCACCGTGCTTGATTGTTTCTCTCTCCATCGATAGTGCATTTAAAGAGTGTGAATGTTCACTAACTAAATTATGATAGAGATCTAGCTATTGAAATGACTTATATCATTCATTGGAATGATTCTCATCACTTGCAGGATTGAAAATATTGTTGGTACTTTGAGAGTGAATGCTAACTAACATTTTTGAAATATTTACTGAAAGACAACAGCAAATAATAGAAGAATCCATCTTATTGAATGATGGGAAAGGAATACAGGGCATGACCATAAAGAACCTGGCTAATGCCATTGGTATTTCCGAACCAGGAATATACAGACATTTGATAGTAAAGTAGACATCCTGATCGCCATTCTCGATGGTTTTAAAGACATAGCCATAAATGCTTTCTGAAATAATGAATAATTTCGATGGAACCGCCTCTGAAAAAATCGGCTTTATGTTTACAAAGGTGATTGAAATGTTTTCGGAGGAACCTTCCAAGATTTCTGTGATTTTTTCCGAGGAAATATTCAAAAATGAAGACATTTTAAAAAACAAGATTATAGAAATAGTAGGCCTTCAAGCACAAACGATTGAATCTATAATTTTGAAAGGACAGTTGAAAAAAAATTAAGGGAAGATATTGATGAGAAAAGCCTCGCCCTGCTTGCTATGGGTTCGTTAAGGCTCCTTGTTAAAAGATGGGATTTGAATAACCATTCATTTAATTTAACAGCGGAAGACAATAAGATGATAAGCGTATTAACAAAAGTAATAGGAATATAAAAATAAAATTATGAAAGTCACAAAAGTAAAAGAAACCCCGGTCAATGAAAATCCGCACAAAGTAGACGTACGAAAGTTATACGATAGAGATTCAGCCCAGGCAGTGCATATCATGCTGAATCCGGGCGAGAGTTTAAAGCCACATATGACACCAGTCGATATTTTCTTTTTTGTTATTGAAGGAACACCTGAAATTCTTGTGGGAGATGCGAAACAGTCAGTTGAACCAAATGACCTGATTGAAAGCCCGAAAGGCATTGTACATTGTATTTATAATAATAGTATGGATATTGTAAGGGTTTTGGTAGTAAAAGCCCCGAGACCTATGGAGAATTCAAAAGTGCTTTAATCTGTACATGAAATGTTGGCTTTTAACCAGAAAGGATAAAACGTGGCCAAATTGGGTGTGGAATAGATGGCATATTTAGATACTTCAAAGGTGATGTTTCTTTTCAGCCTTCAGTTGTTGCCGTACATCTAATATTAGGAAACATGTATATTTTGGGCTCAACAGGAAAAATGTTGATTGTATATTCCAGAGTGGGTGAACTACTGGTAATGTTTAAACTTAACCCGAAAACCTATACCCAACCGGAGTGGATTTGCTTTCACCCTAACGAAACGCTTTACCTATAGAATGAAGGCGCCGGGAATAAAGCTAGCATATTAATGATGAAAATGATGAAATAATTTGTTGTGGATTATCATGAACTACCGTTTGCATAGCATATTGCTTACTACTTTATTGTTGGGAAGTTGTCGATTTGCTTCGGCGCAAAAAATATACTATGCACCAGGAAGCGGAAATCAGCACCCGCTGCAGGAAGACACCACCCAATTACTTTACACGATTTACCTGTTTGGCGATATCAAAAATCCACAGCCCAATAACGAAAACCTCAAACTGCTTAAAAACCATATTTCAAAACAAGATACGCAAAGTGCTGTCGTCGTTTTAGGTGATATTCTTTACCCGCTTGGTTTGCGTGATTCGTCTGACCGGCATTTTGTCGAAGATGAGGTAAACCTCAATATATCCTTAATACATTCGATAGTTTTAAAGGGAAAATCGTTTTTCTGCCCGGTAATCACGACTGGGCGAAGGGAAGGGAAGGAGGCTGGGAAAATGTACTAAATGAAGAAAGGTATATTGAACAGTCCCTCAATCGTGGAAACATATTTTTACCCGATGCCGGTTGCCCGGGACCTGTTGAGGTCGAACTTTCGTCAGACATTACCCTTATTGTTTTCGATTCGCAATGGTGGTTTCAAAAACATGCAAAACCGGGAACGGATGGGGCCTGTGATTTTGAAGAGGAAGAAGAAATCTTCATATGGATTGAAGATGCCATCAGAAGAAACAGGGATAAAAAGATCATTTTCGCAACACATCATCCTTTATATAGCGTTGGGAAACACGATGGGTATTTTCCTGCGTCTTACCTATTGTTTCCCTTGCTGGAAATCAAAAACTGGATGTATTTGCCACTTCCCGGATTTATCTATACCGGATACCGGAAATATTTCGGAAACATTCAGGATTTGGCCCACCCCGAGTACAAAAGATTTAGAGAAACTTTGATTGACCTATTTAAAGATTATCCAAATGTAATTTATGCAGCAGGCCATGAACACAATTTGCAATATTTTGAAAAGGATTCTTTGCATCACATAATAAGTGGTGGAGGTGGAGAAGGAACATACATCGCCCGAAAAAAGGGAAAAACCGATTTCGCATATCAAAGTCTGGGATTTAGTAAGTTGTCGTTTTATTCAAATGGCAATGTCTGGATGGAATTTATCAGTCCTGATAGTACACAGAAAGGCAAAGTTGTTTACACCCGAAAGTTATTTAACAAACCGGTATTTGAGCCTGAATTAGAAGAAGCCAATAAAGATGTATTTGACTTCTCTGATAGTAATGTCATAGTCAGCCTGACGGAAATTTATAATAGAGGTAGTTTTTATACCTTCTTAAGGGGTGAAAATTATCGAAATATCTGGCAGACAAAAGTTGAATTTCCCGTTTTTGATATGGGAATAGAAAAGGGTGGTTTGTCAATTATCAAACGCGGGGGCGGTCAGCAAAGCAGGTCGCTTAGGTTGGAAGACAAAAACGGCAGACAATACGTATTGCGGTCAGTAAATAAATATGTTGAAAAAGCACTTCCGGGAAAATTGCAGGGTACCGTAGCAGTTGACATACTTCAGTATGCTATTTCAGCTTCCCACCCTTATGCTGCCATAACAGTGCCACGGTTGGCAGATGCAGCAGGTATCATGCACACCAACCCCAAATTTGTATGGTTACCTGATGACCCCCGGCTTGGTATATATGGTGCAAGCTTCGCCAACGATGTTTACCTGTTTGAAGAACGACCTGCCGGAAACAGAAATGATATAAAAAGTTTCTCTTGGTCAGAAAAAATTGTCAGTACACAGGATGTCGTTAATGAAATCCAAAATAAACCAGATCACGTGGTTGATCAGGATGCGGTCGTTCGTGCCCGGATATTTGATATTTTGATCAACGACTGGGACCGGCATGATGACCAATGGAGATGGGCAAGTTTCAAAGAAGACGGAAGAACGATTTACCGGCCTATTCCCCGCGATCGCGACCAGGTTTATTTCGTGAATGAAGGGGCAGCGATGTGGTTGGTCACACATTTTTATCCATTACGTAAATTCCATGGTTTTGAGAAAGAAATATATGATGTTAAAGGATTAAACTATAATGCCAGACACTTCGACAGGTATTTTATGACAGAACCTGATCGGGATGACTGGTTGAGCATTACAAAAGATATCCAAAAAAACCTTACTGATACTATTATTCATCAGGCCATTCATGCATTGCCTCCAAATATCTATGATTCAGGCGGGACAGGAATAGAGACTAAATTGAAGGCACGGAGAGATTCGCTTAGTAAATCAATCATGGATTATTACCGGTTTCTCTCAAAAACTGTTGATGTAGTGGGAACGAACGAACAGGAATTATTTTTGGTACAGAGGCTTAAAAATGGCAACACAAGGGTTACTATTCACGAGTTAAGTGAGAAGAATAGAAAAATCAAAGACCGGCTTTATTTCCGGGAGTTTAAATTTAACGAAACTAAAGAAATCAGATTGTACGGGTTGAAGGGAGAAGATACTTTCAAATTGTATGGTTCCGGTAAAAAAGGTATAAAGGTCCGTATAATTGCGGGAAAAGGGGATGATTCCATTATTGATTATTCCAAAGTACGTGGATCAGGAAGAAAAACAATTGTTTACGACAGGAAAGATAAGGAGAATGTTATTGTAAAAAGTAATGAAACCCATCTTCAGCTATCCAAAAAGAAATCAATAAATGTGTATGATCGTTTGCAATACAAGCGCAACACAGTTGTGCCGGTGGTGATAGCAGGATATAATGTGGATGATGGAATCTATATAGGAGGTGGGGTAAAACTCAAACGATACAATTTCAGGGATTCAATCGAACATAAAATCAAGGCGAATATTGCTTTTGAAACAGGGGCATTTACTGTTAGGTATAACGGATTGTTTTCAGCATTGTCTAAAACATTTGACCTTGCAGTTGATGCCGAGGTCAGTATTCCGAAAAATGTAGATAATTTTTACGGACTCGGTAATAATTCCAAAAAGTTAACTGACGATAAATCCTATTATCGGGTCAGGTATCAATACATTTGGTTAAACCCGATGTTAAAACATATGTTGAGCAAGCATCTTAATTATTCGTTCGGAGCATTTTACCAATTTTATAAAGTAACCGATACAATCGATAGGTTTATAGGCGATGCATATCCTCAATATCTTGACTCAACGGCATATATATCACATAGTTATGCTGGTATTAATACCAAACTGAAGTTCGACACCAGGAATAGTGAAATTTTACCAACCAGGGGCATTTTATGGGAAACGCAAACACTAGGATTCTATAGTATCAAAGAAAATGGAAACAATTTCCTGAAGGTTCTGTCTGATCTTAGTTTATATGTAAGTTACAATAAAGATCCCAGGGTCGTATTTGCCTTGCGTTTTGGTGGAGCAATTAATATTGGTAATTATGAATTTTATCATGCTAATTTCCTGGGCGGTAAATCGAATCTGAGAGGATTCAGAAACAACCGTTTTGCAGGTGATCGGTCGTTTCATATAAATACAGAGATTCGATACAAATTATTTGATATAAGAAGTTATTTGTTTAATGGCCAAACCGGGGTTTTGTTTTTTAATGATATCGGTCGAGTTTGGGTAAGTGGCGTAGATTCAAAAAAATGGCATGATGGATTTGGGGCAGGTATATGGGTAACGCCATTTGATTTTACAGTGCTTACATTAACATATAACCGGTCGTATGAAGAGAATTTAATAGATTTCACACTAAGATTTCTATTCTGAGATCATATAGTATTTAGAAAAGAGATGAAAAAAATAGATGTGAAAATGGTTTAGCAGGCATGTGACCATGTTACCGGGTTTCTAGCAGAAAAACTACCTGACGACATCGTAGTTCATACGATAGATCATTCGAAATATGTTGTCGAAAAATCAGAATTTATTGAGAAAGAAGTGGGTTGAATGAAGATGAACTAGACCAGGTAAAACTTTGTGCCTGATTTCATGATGTTGGGTATGCAATTAATCCTGAGATGCACGAAGAAGAGGGCCCCAAAATCGCAGCTGAATTTTTTGAAATTACAAGGGATTGATGAGCAAAATGATTTAGCAGGTCACTAATGATATTCTGGCTACACGAATTCCGCAGCTACCAATGGCTATTTTCTTAGGTACTTCGTGATGCCGACCTCATGCTTCTGGCCGGGGATGACTATTTGAAAGATGAGATTGAAGTAAGTGCTCGGGCACGGACGTATAGAGTTTACTTAAATCAAGTGGGTTCGGGAGCCATTAGACACATAGAAACTGAGGGTCTTTTGTGGGTACGAGTTCGTTTAGCTTTTGAATGTTATGATTCTCGATTATCAGGTTGACATCAGTTAGCCAGTGGTGAGGAACTATATCATTGAGTTTGCACATGGCAAAGAAGGAGTAGAAAATGGCTGTTATATTCTGCACTTGGTGCGACACAGCAAACATGAAGTCATTCGGCCGAGAGCCAGTGTGGTGGCAAATGCAGCGCCTCCTTCAAATTGCGATTTAATCCTTTCCGGATTTACGGGTGCCCCGCAGTCGACTGCATAATGTACCATCGGGAGACGGAGTTTCCAGGTAGCTTTTTTGCAAGTCTTTTAAAATACTCGATGCTGTGACAAATAAAACCCACCCGGCAAATTGGGGGATTAGGGATAGCCATCAATTCTTTACAATGGATTGCACGTAAATTGAAAGAGTTGGTTGTATGTTTTTGAAATTATCTGGTTTGTTATGATTGAGCCATTTAATTAGATATTTATCATTATTTGTGACGTTTCCGGATATCTCGACCCATGTTCAAATTCAAACTTATACCTATAGTGAATTCATCCAGGTTACCTCCGTCCAATTTATACCGATATTTTCACCGATTATTTTCGCTGTCTGTGATTTTATTTTTTTATTTTTGACTGATTTTAGTGGCTCAGAGGTAAATGGATACGGAATCGGATAGCTGGATTTTTGTGATTAAAAGAACTGACCTTACTCATTTAGAATCAAAACCCTATTAGTTGAACTTTGCAGGGTAAATTATTTATTATGAATGCCATAAATAGTATTAATTAGTTCCTGGAAGAAATGTATAGAGCTTCTCCAGCATGAATTACCATCCTTTTAAGGACAGCACTATTTTGTACCAATTTGAAGTGACGATGGAGCAAGATGAATTGAATACTGCCGAAGCAGTCGTTGAAGTAATTGGCATAACCCATAATCATGCGGTAGTCGAACGGACAGCGAATAAATACCATATTGAACGCAAAGGCAAGCGTGAAAAATGGCTCGCCGATCCGATAGATTATCCTGCTATCCTACTCCCGTTTCAAGACCCTGTCGATATAGAAATTTCTTTCGCTGCGGAAACGGGCATTTTTCATGCCAACTGCTCTATGGGGAATCATTCCTATAAAAAATCAACCCAAAAGGAAGAGAGAATTGGTATTATAGAATTTGAAATAATCTTACGAGATTGAAAGTCTCTTTAAATCAAAAGTCATGAACGAACCGACATACGGACTTGTACTATCCGGAGGCGGTATCAGAGGCCTAGCTCATGTTGGTGTAATTAGAGCATTAGAAGAAGAGGGGATTTATCCCGGCTATATTGCAGGGGCTAGTGCCGGGGCTATCATTGGTGCATTCTATGCAGCAGGCTATAGTTGTGAAGATATTCTGGCATTTTTTCACGAAACTTCTATTTTTTCGATTGATAAATATGCTTATGGAAAACCAGGATTTTTCGATACCGAGAAGTTTTACCAAATCTTCCGCACCTATTTCCCAACAGACGACTTTAAAGATTTGGCAAAAAAACTTTTTGTCTCGGCAACAGATATTTTAGCTGGGAAGACCAAATTCTTCCATGAGGGGCCTTTGATTCATGCGGTGTTGGCCTCTGCTGCCTTTCCGGTTGTTTTGTCTCCGATGATGATAGACGAAGTGCTTTATGCAGATGGAGGCATTACCAACAATTTCCCAGTGGAGCCGCTATTGGCTCATTGCGATAGAATTATTGGGGTTTACGTAAATCCCCTTAACAAAATAAAGGCCGAAGAATTGACCTCTGCCCGGAATGTGATGGATCGGGCTTTTAGAATCGGGATGGCCAACATGTCCATCCAAAAATTTAGTCATTGTGATTTAGTCATTTCGCCAGAAAAACTCAGCCGTTTCGGTACTTTCAGTATCAGGCATTTAGATGAATCCTATGAAATTGGTTATGAAGAAGCCAGAAAACACTTGGACGATATCCGAAGGTTGAAAGAATAGTAGTGCTTTGTCAGGCCTGTCTGGCGCCAGACAGGGTTAAACCTCCGACGAGTCAGATCTCACCTGGCAGAGACAGACACGACTATTGGAGTCGTCTGATCTTATCTGTCGCTGGACAGGCCTGATATTGAAGTGGATTTTCCAATGCATCATGCGGGTTTAATGAAAAATAGATTTTACTGTGATATGACTCAACCGTTCAAGGTACCAAGTCAAAATACAGGAGCAGCCTCACTTAATTAAAATAAATTGATTTTGTCAGGACATTATTCTGATTCAATACACTGGTAATTGATAACATTCTCCTAATCAGATCAAACCTGACAATCATGAAAATTGAATTTAATAACTGTGCAAAAGCTATTCGCTGGATCTTACTTCACACTAGAACCGAATTGGATTTTCAGAATATGCGTGAACAACTGGATGTCAACTATCTGTATTCCGGAATGTTTTTTGTCTATGCCAGCAAGGAATTATCTTGAATCTTAGATCATGGCCTTCTCAATTTGATCCAGGCGAATGAGAATTTGATGGACCCTTTTGCCCGTTGCCCAGTGTACTCCATATATCGAGCTCAACGGTTACTTAGTCTTTACCCAAAGTTGGACAGACCCACTGGCTAGAGGTCAAAAAAAATTAGAGATTGTGTAAAGGAATTTTTTTTCCGAGTTACTCAATGCCCAGTTTCGTAAAAGCTTCGATACCTTCCTGAAAGGCATCAAGAACCTGCTGTTTCAATTCTTCACTTGGAAAGTTTCCTGAATCGCCCAACCATTTTTTTGAGTTTTCTAAATATCGCACAAAATAAGAAGCATCCACAGAAGACCGGACTGGTATTTCATCCACAATAATATAAATGGGACTGGTATGGGCGAAAACGGTTTCAGGTCTTAGTGTGCCGAAATAACGATTTAAGCCTGTGTTACCATTTTCCTGATTTCTTCGTTGTGCCAGACTAAGTCCATTTCTGGAGTACGGTTGACTATATTCATAAGCTCTCGCAGTTATCCAGGTACTTTTTTCAGGCTGGAATTCGATTTCAAGTTTAGCATATTTATCATTTTGTTTTAATTGCTTTTCTGCAATTAATTCTCCGTTGGCAATAATTTCGAGACGGTCGATTGGAAATTGAGTCCATACCTCGGCAGTAATGGTATTTTTCCGTTCGCTTGATTGTTTAATAATGCTACCGGGCCCTTGCTCTTCAATTTCCATTTTCAGGAAGGGATTGTTTGTAATAAAGGTTTTACCCTCATTAATGGCTTGTATCCAACTAGCGTAATTAAATACTTCATCGATTTGAGCAAAAACCCGGTTGGCTCCGACACTCACCTGATTATTCATTTTATCGGTTCCAGCTGTTGCTGGTATATTCAATCCGCAATTTAAGAGTCGGTACCACAATCGTAGACCTGAGTTCATGGGTAGTTCTGGTACCACCTCTGCGGCAAAAATGGGTGTTTGAAAGGGATCTATGGTGCAAAGGAGCTCAACGGCATCGATCTTTTTTAATACCAGACCTAAGGGACCTTCCAGACCAGGCCATGCAGCAAAATGAGCCCACGAAACATGGCCACCATCCCGGTGAACTTCGTCACTGGCATCGATATTTAGAGGATAATGGTATTTACGTGGCTCGGCAGCGGGTTCTATTAATTTGGATTTAATATTTAGTAAATTGATGTGGCCCAAGCGATCTTCGCGAAATTCCTGACCAAAATAGACAATATGCTCCGGTTCAGACAAAGGTTCAATTGTGCCCCGGAATCGATCATGGTCAACTGTGAAATCGGAAATCAACACATTGCATACATTTAAGTCTTCTGACTTCATCTGCAACAAAGCAGTCTCGGGATCAATGTAGTGCACATGAACATCACCGCTGTACCAGTTTTTTTCAGGATACTCATACAAGGATTTCAGATGAATATTTAGCATTGGTACGGGTTTAGAAAAATCGATTGTGTCCTGGTAAATTTGGTAGCGAAATCCTTTAACCACCTCAATAATAATTCTCTCCTTCGGCAAGTCAATGTTAAATGAGCCATTGGAATAGTAGAATTTTCTTCCTTCATCCAAAATAAGTCCTGCTTCCTGGCTATGAGGATCGTTTGTGCTAGTGATGGAAAAATCAGCTAAATACCCTTCTGGGGCATATTGCTTTCCCTTCACATCAGTAAACCGGACCCGAGCAGCTGTAATTTGATTTTCTGCATCGTAGATATGTACTTGCAGTAGAGTGACGGATTTTATTGTTGCAGCGGATATATTTATTGAAAAAATCCATATGTAACAGAGAAGTAATAGGGGAAATTTGGTTTGGATCATGGATTTTATTTACCTAAAAGTACAAAAGTGAAGATTAATTCCAAAGACCCAGCGTAGGGAAATAATGCGCGTGCATCGCTGTCCATCAGCAGATAAATAGTTTGTTCGTTCGTTCGCAGATTTACACTGATGTTCGCGAATTTTCATCCCTGATGTCTGTATGTGAGAAAATCATCTGCGTGAATTAGCGGCCATTAGCGGATAAGGGCTGCTACAAGTTTTGGTAGATCAAAATAATTCTTCTTTGTCCACCGATTTGCGCAGATTTCCGCAGATATTCATTCCCCAAAGTCTGATGTAGGAACTAGAATAGGCATACAATAAGTTTTTGTTACGATTTTGGTGATTCTAAAATAATGTCGTCTGTCCAGGGATTGCCACTTCCATATTGGAGAGATCACCAAATTCCATTTTTGGCGGACTTAAATCTAATTGTGACTCATTCATCGCCCAATCCCACTCAACTAATTGACCAGTGTAAGCGCTCATCCTTCCCATGATTGCCGTTAGAGTGGTTTCGGCAATTTGCTGACCTTCATTAATAGCCTTACTTTGCCGAATACTGTCAATCATTTCCTGATACTGGATTACCGAGGGATTGCTAGATTTTCCATCTGATGAAAATGCATGCTGACCTTTTATTACACCTTTGCTAAAATCGAGTTCGGCCGAGCCTTTAGTACCCTGTACTCGCTGATTACTCCGATAAGCATAATTGTCAATTTGAGTACCCATGTATTCCACGCGTGCATCATTGGGATATTCATACTCCACACTAATGTGATCATAGATATTTCCATATTCAATACCAATGCGAGCCTGGCGACCTCCCAATCCGATGCATTTTACCGGATGAGCATTCATGATCCAGTTCATTACATCCAGATTGTGTACATGCATTTCAACCACAAAATCACCTGATAGCCAACTCCACATCAGCCATCGCCGGATCTGGTATTCCATCTCTGTCCATTCTTTCTTTTTTACTTTTTCTTCGCTCCTCCAGGTTCGCATGCCACTGCCAGACCGGAAACATTGTCCTCCGGTAATATCGCCGATGGCACCGTCATGGATTCGTTTAATAATTTCACGATTAGAACTTAGTCGTCGCATTTGAGTGCCGGCCACAAGAGTCAGTCCTTTTTGCTTGGCTATTTTGACACTTTCTAAAATTGCCCGGATGCCGACCGGATCTACTGCTACCGGTTTTTCAATAAAAACATGTTTGCCAGCCTCCACGGCATAGCGCAAATGCTGCGGTCTGAAGTTGGGTGGAGTGGTCAGGATCACCATGTCAACTCCACTATCAATTACTTTCCGATAGGCATCAAACCCAACAAAAGTTGTTTCCGGGGTCACTTTGTAAATATCCGAGACGGGTAAATTTCTTTTTCGAGATTTCGTTTGATGGCATTAGGGGCATCATCCAAATGATCCTGGAAGAGATCGCCGATCGCCACCAACTGGATTCCTTTGGAAGATTCAGCACAATCAATAATGCCAGCTTCGGTACCGCGTCCACCACAGCCGATCAAACCGACCCTGATTGTGTCGGAAGCTCCGGCAAAGAATATGTGGTTGGCTGCAAATAACGTTGAAGTACCTGCCAGCGTCGATTTTTGAATAAAACTTCTGCGGGTGAATTTGTGGTTATTTTCCTGGTTGAATGTATCCATTTGATAAAACTGTATGAGTCCATGAATTTAGTGCAATTCTTTTAAGCTACAAAAAATTCCGATTCGGACCTGAGAAACTGAGAAGCGAAGAGTCGGAAGCCGGAAGCTGGAAGGCCGGAGAAATAGACCCTACAACTGAAAACTGCCAGACTTAGGACAGAAGACAGAAGACAGAAGACTGGAGGTTGCTAACTGAGAACTGAAGAACTGCCAACTGTCGAACTGAGAACTGCCAACTGTTGAACTGAGAACTGCCAACTGTCGAACTGAGAACTGCCAACTGTCGAACTGAGGACTGCCAACTGCCGAACTGCCAACTGCCGAACTGCCAACTGCCAACTGCCGAACTGCCGAACTGCCGACTGCCAACCGTCGAACTGAAGACTGCCAACTGTCGAACTGAGGACTGAGGACTGTCGAACTGAAGACTGCCGAACTGAGGACTGATAAGCCGGATTATAACTTTTCGATCACTCTTTTCAATTTGTCTTTGACATTTTCGGCAATTTCTCCGAGTGATTTATTTTCAACCGCCTGCATGGAAGCGATCGGGTTGACTGCAGCTATTTCCACCTTGCCATTGTCAAGTTGTTGCACAATGACATTACATGGCAGCATAGTGCCAATTTTATCCTCTGCCTGCAAAGCTTTGTGGGCAAATGGTGCATTGCAAGCCCCTAAGATCCGGTACGGTCGAAAATCAATGTCGAGTTTTTTCTTAAAAGTTGTCTGTACATCAATTTCAGTAAGGATACCGAAACCTTCTGCCTTTAGACCCTCGGTCACATTAGCAATCGCCGTGTCAAAATCCTGATCAATTATTTTACTGAAGTAATATTTCATGGTTTAATTATTTATTGAATTTCCCGCCTAATAAGTTAAGTTAAATTTTTCATATGTGGAGCCATCTCTCATAGTGATGGCTCCATGTTTAATCTAGTCTCTACTTTTTGAAAAAGCTGTTATTTTGAAAGTCGATAGTTAATTCCTACCATGATCATATCCGTTGTCATCTCATAGGAGATCTCACTGTTGGGAATTGTGCCAAGTGAGTTATTTTCAGAAATCATTAAGGGATTTAATAACGGTCCTTTAGTACGGTCGCCACTGGCGCCATGATGGTACGTTAAATTAAGTCCGAATCTTTCATTGTCTTGATACCCAACACCAGCTTGAAATGCATTTTTAATAATGGCGGTTGCGGGTGAAGAGAAGAAAGCCAAGTTTTCATTGATCGGATTGCTGCTGTAAGTGTATCCTACTCTTAACGGTAATTTTTCAATGGCATTAAATTGTAGTCCTGCCGAAATAATGGAAATGCTTTCCCATCCAAATCCTGCAACTGAACCCGTTTGTGTCCATCCGCTGGATTCAAAACCGGCTGTATTGGCATAATCAACATAGCGATAATCAACAGCCAGGTCAATTAGATTAATCGAGTAGCCTAAGCCTACTGAATAAATTGCTGGATAATCCATATTAAAAAGCACGTTGGGTGCTGCTGATCCATCCAGATATTTGTTCTCAAAATCAAAGTCAGAAAAGAATTGCGGTGACTTATACGATGCGCCTAATTTCAAGCCGACTTCTGTTTCATAAAATACTCCGATCTGTCCACCATAGCCAATTGCCGAAGCTTGGTTGCTTTGCGGATATCCTAACGTTGGACTTGGTGATGCTAATGGGTTAGGTGCTAGTTCAAGAGCAGCGTAGTTAATTGTCGGAGCTAATCCGATGCTTAAATTATCTGAAATTTCATAGGCATAAGTCAGTCCAACCTGAAATAAAAGATAATTGGATTCAATGCGACCAAAGCCACCTTGCGACTGAGGCATGTTGATTGGGTTAGTCATGCTCTGAGGAAAGGTGACACCAAACCCGCTAACTCCAAAAGCCGATACACCAAATGTGTGTTTACTTTCTTTTTTTCCGAAGACCACTGCCAAGGCTGGCATTGGTGATAAGCCCCGGTCATCTTCGGTCATTCCAGAAAATGGTCCATTTTGGGTAGGTACGGTGGAGTATAATTTGGGTGAAGAGAAAAATAGACCCACATTAGCAGAAAGTATATTCTCATCAAAAACCGAGATTCCGGCGGGATTCCACTGCAATGGCCCATTAATGTCAAGTGGTTGAGCAGTTGCTGCTCCTCCCATGGACATATTGACCGATCCTATTCCCTGCATAATCTGTCCGGCTTGCGCGAGAAGACCGGTACTTGCGAGAAGAAATACGAGGTTTAATATATAGTTTTTCATTTGTATGAATAATTAGTTGCAAAATAGATTTGTCATTTTCATTGGAAATCAAAATTAGGGGCACACCTAAGTCAACAAACTGATCTTAGTCAATATGTACCGTAACCTTAATCATGCTCAATGGGGATGGACCTTCTGCGCTGTTTTCATTTGTGATGAGCATCACATTCGATGTCTAAATATTCAGTTTGATTGGTTATTTCTTCAAATGACATCATGTAATTTGTTCGATCGGGACCACAGTGTTGGGGGAAAGTATTGAAATTATCTCTTCAGAAGGATTTGCTCCGTAGTAGAATAGTTATTTATTCAACTATTGTGCCAATTCAGTCGGTTTTCATGGTCGCTTAATGGATCTGATGTGAGGTCATGGCCTACTGATTATTGTGAAAAGGACTGGACTTCCAGATATCAAGCATGAGATCTTTTGATGGGCAGGTGGCTTAGAGCAGAAAATTGGTATTGAGATCACCAAGATATTCACCAATAGTAAGTTGTTAGTGAGGATTCTTGTTAGCACTCGGAGTTGGTGCTGACCTCATATAAACCAAGGATGATGCGTAGGATTTTCTCCAGTGAAATTGAGCGATTTTGTCCAAATTAGTCATGAGTCTGAAGAAATAGCACTTTTAGATCTGGTTTGGGAATGTGAAAGGGGAACATCTGAAACGGATCTGCCGTGATCTGGCGCAACTTTTCTACAATCATCAGAGTAAGCCACCTGGTTCTTTCAGAAAAATGATTTTAAGGTGAAAATGTCCAGGTGACTTCAGTGCTCAGGCGCATGATCTGTGGAATAAACAGGTCCAAAAATGCACTCTCTGTACCTCCTGTTTCCCAACTGTATTTAAGGAAATAGGGTGCTGTAGATGCTTTATTTTATTTAGCACTGTCAGCCATCCTGCACAACCGTGTCTCGTTTTGTTCTTCAAAATTATCAAGGTGCAAAGCCTGTACTGGCTTACTCAGACTGCGTTTAATTTAAAATCAGAAAAAAATAAAAATACAAGCGCAGCTCTAAAGCTGGAAATAGCTGCAACGTCATAGTTGCAGCTATTAAAACTAGTCAATTCACTTCCTTCCGATTCTATTTTAAGATGATCTTTCTTTTAATTTTTTAACAAAAATGGAAATACAATTGGGCAACCTTCTATTTCTGCGATAAATACTGCTCCACCATTCACGTTGAAACCGGGCTGAAGATTTACATTAGTACCTGCTTTAAATAGTACGGTTTTTGGTTGCTGTATAGTAGCATCTGAAGAAATATTTCCACCAATTTTAAAAATTTGCGGCATCCCTGGCAGTATCAACGTATTGTCGCTAACAAACAAGTTATTCAACAAGCAATTTACATAAAGGCAATTTTGATGACTTCCGATTTGAATATTCAGATTACCGGTGGCATTAGCGCCACCACATGGATTGACCACCTGGACGCTTAATTGACCGGCGGTGGCTGAGGAACTAAAGTCTATAGTGATATCAGAAGACCCATTGTTGTGTATCACCACACCAGTACCAGAGTAACTCCATTGGTAGTTTATAATACCAGGTTGGGGTGTTACGGAATACGGGATGTTGGTAATATTGGGACAAATGGTAGCTGGTCCCATGATCTGTGGCACCACCGGATTGATTGCATTGATCTGGAGGTAGTGACTACAGGTCATAGTCTGCATGCCATCTGTGACCCGCCACTGGATCTCGAATCGACCCAGCGCAAAGGTTTTGGTGTTAGCAGAAGAAGGGAAATAGGCACTAAAGGATCCTGTCGGAACATTTGAAGCATTGACGGCACGATGCCGGAACTCCAGGACGGGAGTTTGACAAACGCCGGTTGCGGTTGGCAGTGGCAGGGTAACGCTTGTACTGGTCGCCCCACAGGCCAGTTGTTTAGTTAAATCGGCAGGACAGTTCAGTCCTGGAGTAGCATCATCGTTTGTAATGGTTCCCGTTCCGGTCAGAGTGGCACCTCCACCAGCAAAACTAATTTGGCCACCGTAGGCCATCAAATTGGACAGGATCAAAGAAAACTCTCAGCGGGTTCAATGTCGCAATCACCATTGATCGTAATATCAACCTGTTTACTTGTTTGTCCTGCCATAAAACTCAGCATACCATTTTTACTGTCATAATCGCCATCTCCATTTTCATCTTCAGCGGTGCCATCCATGGTCTCATAATCGAGGGTGACTTCAGCATTAGCAGGTTGGCTCAACATCACTGTGAAAGTCAAAACAGAGGTTCCAGTATTGCCTTCGGATTTCGATGGATTATTGATGGTAACTATTGCTGCGTCATCATTCTTTATCGTTCCAATGCCCATTCCATCCATGATGCCTGCGTTCACTGGATTCGTCAGTGTCACTTCGACTGTCTCATCCATTTCGACTTTATTATCGCCGATGACCATCACGGTAATCGTCTTTTCCAATTCTCCAATCATAAAATCGAGCGTATCTGGAGCTACTGGCTGGAAATCACTATCAGCCACTGTCGCAGTACCACCAGTAACGGAATAATTGATAGAACTGGCAACACTGCTATTATTGCGACTGACGGTAAAGACCAGATTGGAGGTACCCGTATTTCCCTCGATTACCATAGGATCATTAATTGAAAACAGGGTGTTTGCAAAAGTCACCTGGTAATCCTCGACCTCGCCATCGGCGGCAAGCCCATTATAAGATAGACCACCTAATGTACTGAAACGGAAGCGGGCGAAACTGTTACCAAGAGTAGCCGCCATTGGCACGGCAAAAGAGAGTGGATTGTTACCCATAACCAGTGCTTCATCTGTGAAGATGTGCTCTCCCATGTCTGCAAAATCGCCGTCGGCATTAAAATCTACCCAAGCATCCAGTAGACCTGCGTCGCTGGCATTAACCGAGATATCGGCCATCGTACCAATGATAAAAGCACCCGGCAAGGTCACTCCATCCTCGTCATCTCCTTCAGCATCGGTATCGTCCCCATCAGCGGCAGC
The DNA here is from genome assembly GCA_016711125.1 of Saprospiraceae bacterium. Lineage (GTDB taxonomy): Bacteria > Bacteroidota > Bacteroidia > Chitinophagales > Saprospiraceae > JABDMH01. The sequence continues at coordinate 580,297 of JADJTQ010000001.1, forward strand.
AGAGGGTTGATCCATTGGGTCGCCGTCCAAGAAGTTACCCAAATATTTAGTAACCAGGGTGGTATGCGAAGCACTGCCATAGGAAGCAGGAGCATCGCCAAAGTCTATTTCATCATTCAGTATCGTTCCCGTCTTCGGTGAGCCTGCAACCGATACGTTTGGAACGGAAGGGGTGCCAAGTGAGACCATGAATTCTTCATCGACCTCGACCTTATTGTCACCGTTTGCATTTACGGTGATACTTTGCATTTCGCCCATCGTACCAGAAAAATTCAAGGGACTAACCGTCGCAACTTCAAAATCGTCAGCATCAGTGGCGGTTCCATCCTGAACATTAAAATTGACGGTAAGACCTCCCTGTACCGGATTGTCGAGGGTGGCGGTAAACACGAATGGTGTGGTCCCTGAATTGCCCTCGTTTGTTGGCATGGGACCAGTCAGGGTTATTGTTGCCATGTCGTCGTTGGTGATCATACCGGTTTGAGGTGATCCTGATTTAGAAATGGCCAGTGCCTGCACCATTGAGGTCATGGAAATAGCTCCAAGTGCAACCGTGAAGTCCTCGTTTGCCTCCACCTTGGCATCACCATTTACGTTCACCGTGATCATCATCATCTCGTTTGCTGTGCCAAGGAATGAAAGTATCCCATCATTGTCGCTATAGTCTCCATCAACAATAGTTGCGCTGCCATCATTCGTAGTATAAGCCACCTTAAAGCCGTCTTGTACAGCTGCATTCAAAGTTGCTGTAAAAGTGTATTCCGTCGTACCCATATTGCCCTCATTTTTGGAGGTGCCCCCAGTCAAAGTCAATGTGGCCACGTCATCGTTGGTGATTGTGTCAGTTTGCACACCGCCAGACACCGTAATAGCGGTTTGCTGCACCAGGGAGGTCATGGAAATGGGGCCGAGGGCCACCGTGAAGGTTTCGTTGTCTTCTACCTTCATGTCGCCGTTGACATTCACAATAATGTCTTTCATCTCATTGACCATGCCGGTAAAACTGAGCGTACCATCATTGTCAGTATAATCACCATCGATAATTGTTGCGCTGCCATCATTCGTTTTATACGCGATGTCAAAACCGCCCTCTACTGCTGCACTTAGCGTAGCGGTAAATGTGTAGGCGGTCATGCCCATATTGCCTTCATTTTTTGCAGTTCCTCCGCTCAGGGTCAAAGTGGCTGCGTCGTCGTTTGTGATGGTGCCGGTAGCCCCCGTCGGCGCACCAACTCCATAACCCATCCCACTGGTCACGGTAAGCACTACCGTCTCGTTCGCCTCGACGATTGCGTCGGGAGACGGATCAATAGTGACGCTAACAGCCGGGTTCATTCCCGAAAAAGTCACTGTACCGGAAGAAGCTCCAAAGGTTGTTGATCCACTCTCTGTATAATCTGAGCTTAAAGAAGCCGTACCTCCAACGTCGAAGTTGACCACCAGAGCTCCGGTAGTAACATCGGTACGGGTAAACGTATAAATCAGATTGGTGACTCCATTTTCATCCACGGCAGAAGGTGAAACGGCTACCGATACACTGTTGTCGTCATTGGTAATCGTTCCTGTAGCCATGCTTGGCGAGCCGATATTGTATCCCGTTCCCGTGGTCACGGTTAGAAGCACCGTTTCATCAGGCTCCAGATCCATGTCTGCCATTGGGTCAATAGTGACTATAGCGGTGGCATTTCCCGATCCCATGGTCACCGAGCCGGTCATAGCCATATAGGTAGCCGCTCCTGTTTGGGTATAATCTGTGCCGAAGTCGGCCGTACCAGCCACTGAAAAGTTAACTGTCAACATATCCGTCATTGCACCAGTGCGGGTAAAAGTAAATTCAAGATTTGGAATTCCGTCTTCATCTACCGCTAAAGGTGAAACAGCAACTGAAACATCGGCATCATCATTAGTTATGGTGCCACTGGCAAAACTTGGTGAACCCACGTTGTAACCTGTGCCGCTTGTCACGGTAAGTACTACCGTTTCATCAGGCTCAACCCCGGAATCTAAGGATGGATTAACCGTAACAGTTGCCATCGTATTTCCAGCGCCGAATATCACCGATCCTGCCATACTGGTGAAAGTGGATGCTCCCATTTGAGAATAATCGCTGCTAAAAGTTGCGGTACCGCCTACCGAAAAATTAACGGTTAGCATGCCAGTTGTGACTCCGGTACGCGTAAAAGTGTAAACAAGATTGGCAGCATCGTCCTCCAAAACGGAGGAGGGTGAAACGGCCACCGATACATCGGTATCGTCGTTCACAATAGTGCCCTCACCTGAACCATCACTGATGGTGGCATGAGGCGGCGCTCCAGAAAGATTCACTGTAAAAGTTTCATCCGGCTCTACCATATTATCGTGATTGACCGGAACACTGATCGTCTCAATCAAGTTGCCACCGGCTGTGAAACTGACCGTGCCGCCAGAAATAGCGGTAAAATCGCTACCATTGGTCGTGACATGGGCCGTATTCACGGTCAAGCTGATGGCATCTTCCGTGCTGGAGCGAGTGACCATAAAAACGAAAGAAGTCATTGTTCCGCCGGTGCCTTCCGCCATCATTACGTCGTTAATAGTAATGATCGTCGGAGTTTTGAGGCCAAAATCAAGGGTAGTATTGGATGCTGAAATGGTTATGGCTTGAGAAGCTATACCAAACCCACTAACCGGATCACCATTATCGTCATTATCTACGTTGTTATCTGGATCCAGGGCACCGCTGATAGGACTACTCACAAATGGGGCACCAGTATTGTACAAAGCACCGCCCATTATAAAATTAGCAGGGGCAATCTCTACGATATAACTGCCTGGGCAAACATTGAAAGAATACAAACCGCCGCCAGAGGTCGTAGCGGTGGCGATGACAGCGCCATCGGCCACAGTCAGTACATTATCGCCATTGTCCTGGTAGAGGTTGAGCGATACCATATTTATTCCTGCATCCATGCCATTGAAAAGCCCGTCCCGGTTGAGGTCATTAAAAACGAGGTTGCCCAGCTCAAATGAGCCAAAGGGCGTTATTGTGGGAGACGGGTTGGGTGCCGGGTTATCTGGGTCATCGGTTAGCACCGTTGTAAAGTTGGTACCTGACACGTTTGACTGATTTGAAATGTTGACAGGAGGTACCGTCCCGACAGGACAAGCATTAGCGTTGACATCTACCTCATATGTGATGCAAATAGTTTTTCCGGCAGGCAGGGTGAAACCGGTAGGAGTCGGAAAGGTTTGGGCATGTAGTTGAATCCCAAGAAGGCATAAAACCAATGCTCCTAAGGAGGTCAGGACTCCGCTATTACTATTACTAATATTCATGTTATAAAAATTTTTCATCGGTGTGGTATTAATGGCTGATTTCATGTTTTGCTTATTATCACGGTGACTAAGCCGCTTTGGGAATATCACGTTTTATCAATTTTATTGTACTCTAATTTTGACTGTTGCTGTATTTGTCTGCATATCTGAGTCGGTGACTGTGTAAGTGAATGTATCGTTGCCCATATAGCCGTTCATGGGATTGTAAGTGAAACTACCGTCCAAATTAACAGTAACCGTTCCACCTTGGGCACTCATGGCATCAAAGTTTGTAACGGACAAGCCTGCGATATTATCATCAAAATCATTAAGTAAGACACCGTTGCCAACCAACACATTCAACTGCATATTCATAGTTGCTAAATAGGGATCATCTACCGCTACTGGAGTGGATTTAAAAGAACCAACTACCATAGTCACAGCTGGGTTATTGACAAGCAAAAGCTGGACACCTTCGTAATCAGCCGCCTGCATATTGTCAACAGTGGTTTTTAATTGGATACGGTCTCCGATTCCAGCTGTCCCCAAAGGAGGATTATCAATGGTAAGTATATCGGTCATACTGGCTCCGGGCGTGCAGCCTGCAATGGCCAGATTGAACGTTTGCATTTCGGGACAAGGCCCAACAGTGCTATAGGTTATCGAATAAGGACCACCGGCCGTGCTGGCAGATACATCAATTTGCCCGGTTGAGGGATTGATGCTTACCTGGGCGGGAGCGCTAAATGTCCCGCCAGTGTTGCCGTCAATGATAGGGGTGGGATCAGAACCCCCTTGACAATAACCTGTTTTATCATAGTAGAAAGCGGCATTTTCAAGCGGATTAAGCGCAGTCAATGTAGCGGGATCGTCTGCTGAAAGTCCGTTGGCATCTGTCAAAGTGACTGTATAGTTGCCTGCCGCCAGGTTGGTTATAGTATAGCTGCCACCTTCTGTTGCAATCTCCGTTCCTGCAGGATTGCCGCTCGATGGGCCGCTCCAACTAACATTATAGCCGGGCATACCGCTGTTGGCAGTCACCTGAATATTTCCATTGTTGCCGTTCGTGCAGGTAACGTTGGTAGGTGTCAGTACAATCACTGGTGCCGGGCAATAGGTGCTACTTCCGGGAACACTCACATTGTCAATGGTCATGGACTCATTGTTGGAGTTGAACTGGGCACATACCTGAATTTGAATGGTATTACCGGAAAGTCCTGTTTTAGTTACCGTAGCGCTGCCATTTTGGTCCAATCCGCTATTATATTGAATGGTGCCAACCCCGCCACCAGCTATATTGGGCAGAGTGATGAAACTCCCGCTGTTTATACTGTATTTAACATTGATGTATTCATCTGCCTGATCGTCAAACCCGACCCAAGCAAGGTCTACCGAGAACTGTGTGGCTGTATTCATGCCAATCAATGGGCTGGTCCAGCAGATCTCCTGGTCAAAATCTTCCCCGACCAAAACTCCGCCACTGGTGCGGAAAAAGTCTTCGTTATCGCGCCCAAAAGCAGCGGGTGGTTGTGGTGCCCAACTACTCATGGACCAGTTCACTGCGGAAAAATCGTCCACGAAGTCGGCTAGATGTCCTTTGTTGGGAATGTTAAATTGTTCGAGGTAAGCAGTTGCCGAAAGCGTTCCAACCGAGCTGCTCTTGGTAGAACTACAGCCGCTGGCATCAGTGACGGTGACGATATAAGTGCCTGTCCCAACACCGATTAAATCCTGCGGGTCATTGTCTGGATTTTCAGGGCCGTCGTTGCTCCAGTCGTAGGTATAGCCCGGCACTCCGCCGCTTACGATGAGGTCTATTTCACCATCCGTCGAACCGACGCAATTGGTACCTAAGACTTGGGAAGAAAGAACCAAGGCTGGCGCGTTTGTTACATTGACGCTCGTGGTTGCTGAACAAGAAGCTGCATCAGTGACGGTCACGGTATAAGTACCAACAGACAATCCACTCAAATCCTGTGGGTCATTGTCTGGGTTTTCTGGACCGTCATTGCTCCAGTCGTAGGTGTATCCGGGAGTCCCGGCAGAAACACTCAGGTTGATGGCACCAGAATTGGGATTGCTGCATCCCACCTGGGTGACCACAGTGCTAAGCAACGGTGCGGCGCAGCCGACAGAGACCCCTGCTTGTGGTACAATGACGTTGTCTATCGTCACCATTTCCGCATTAGCATTGGTAAATACGCAAACCCTTATTTTGAGACTTGTTCCTGAAATTCCTCCCTGAGTTACGGTAGCACTGCTGGAAAAAGGGCCGAAAGGCCCGTCGAAAAGGTACGCCACTGTGGCACAGCTATTGCCCCCTACCATATTGGGAACCATAGTGTAAGCGCCGCCATTCAAGCTGTAAAATACTCTGATGTAATCGCCGAGACATCCACCTGCCATTACATCCACATCAAATCCAACCCAACTCAAGTCTACTGAAAATGAAACGGTGCCCGCCGTGCTAATATTCATAAGTGGACTATCCCAGCAGACTTCCTGGTCAAGGTCCACAGACTCCATGACCCCTGCTGCCGTGGTCTGAAAATAATCACTTGGATCCCGGAGATCGGTCGTCGGATCTGGGGGATTAGTCTGACATGTGCCAGTGGGATCCCATGAAGATAATGTCCAGTTCATGGCCGTGAGGTCATTTACACAATTGAGCAAATAGCCTTTGTTTGGAGTCGAAAAGGTTTCTGAATACTGGGCAAGGGTGGTCAATGGAAGACATAAAACAATGGCAATCACCAACAACAACATCGTCCCCAATTTATTAAGGGTTCCATTCATTTTCTTTTTTTATTTATCTTATTCATCGTTTTACATTTGTTGAATCAGCAGTTACAATCGCATAAGGGATAAATACCGCTTTGTTTTTGACGCTTCCCTAAAGATTCGACAGCACAACTGGTTTGCGCGGTGCTGGTGGTGGAAAGCTCGACGAAGCTTGCGGTCACAGTGCCGTTGTTTAGGGAAAGAATCTGACCAGTTCCATTGACCGATACCTCGTTCACGGTCAAAGTGCCGAGGCCATTGCCGATGTTAATAGTATACAAATAGATGTCCGTACCAGTGAATCCAGCAGGTGGAGTATACAGGAAACCTCCATTGATGTTGATAATAATCGATCCACCCTGCATCGTAGTAAAGGTGACCGGAGTCACAGTCAATCCTGCAATATTGTCGTCAAAATCGTTTGATAAAGGGCCACTGCCCGAGGGCACATCGATGCTTACATTGCCTTTACAAGCATAAGTATCGTCAATGGCCAGAGTTGAACTTTTGAAGTTTCCAGGGACCAAAGTGGTTAACATAATCGTTGTCAGATTAAGTTGTCCACCGCTAGCATCAGTGGAATTACCGGTCTCTGAGATCGTTACTTTATATTGGATCCTGTCGCTTGGATCGGTTTCAGCGGAAGTATCATTGTCATTAAAGATTTCATCCGTCTGTGTTGGATCGACGGTCTGTCCATACACAAGAATATTATCCATACACAAGAATATTATCCATACACAACAAGATTAATTGACAAGAAAAAATAGGCAAGAACTTGGGATCGCTGCATATAGTCTTGCATTTGGGCTTTCGACTCCAATTTAGTAAATATTTTCTCTACAAGGATTTCATCGAATAAAGAAATGAGTATGTTATATGATCCCTAAAATAGGTAAGGTCTTTTATTTCACTATTTTTCGAAAAAAACTGCGACATTTCTAGGTACTGGGAGTGAAGAATGGATCGATGGTTACAATGATGACAAGGTATTCGCAAATACCAAACTAGGAACCATAGGGATCGTTCCAAAAAAAACGTCGAAATTCTTTGAGTGTAAATTAGAGACAAAGGGTTTCTTTTTCATAATTAATATTTCCTTCAGGACAGTCATTTGTGTTCATATTCCGGTTCATATCGATAATTGGGATTTGACAAATATTAAGCATTTAAATAGGTGGTGTTGGCAATGGGGTAGTCGCAGGTTGCGGACATGCCGCGCTACCAGGAGTGTTCGTGAATCCACCACCACCTCCAGCAACATTATTGGTTGCAGAGCAAGTTTCAGCACCAGGGTTCTGACTTTGCTCGTGGGCAGCATCATTATTGTTTGTAACATTGTTTCCCGTGATGAGTGTGGTGGAAGTAGCAAGGATTGCATTCTTCGAGTGAGGGGTGACTCGCTTGTCCTTCTGGGGAAGTCACCCATTTCACTTGTTTTTCTTTTCAAAACCAAACCGTTGTTTGGGTCGGCAGTGGCAGGTGCCGCTGCGCTGAACACTTGCCATAACAGGAATCAACTTCATTTACGGCTGTGTACAGGCTGCACCGCCAGAAAACCCAGATGAATCAAATGTTGCCGTCGAAGCGGAAACAACTGTGTTACGTCCGTTGAGAAAGGCAATTACAGGAGCGATATCCGTTGCTCCACCTCCATATCCGGGAAGCCGGACAGTACCATCATTCCGCTGACGCACACGAATATCTCCGGCTGCCATAGTCCCACCAAGTGAATGAGTAAAAGTGTTGCTCAAGGCACCTGCACCGCCAATGTCTGCACAGAGGGAAGATGTATTACCAGGTCCGGTAATGGCGGATTGTGCAAGAATTCCTGCAACTGCATTTCCCGTCCCGTCAAGTTCAATATCAATGTTGTTTCCGGTGATGGTGACATTGTTGCTTCCATTGCCATCTTGACCAGTTTGTACCAGTATGGCACGTTGAGTGCCTGCATAGTCAATTGTGTTGTTGGTGATTGCCACATCCATCGAGCCGCCGCCAGCATTGAAAACCACTATTCCATCGGCAGTGCGACCGCTCCCTACGGTGATTGTATTGCCGCTCAACGAAGCATCGAAATTGAACCCGTTATCAAATGCAGACCCTAACAGGCTGACCACCACAAAATCAGCAGAATTGGGACTGCTCAACGAATTGCCAGTAGCGGTCAGTTCTACGGTGCAGTTATCGCCGGCACTGACAGAAAGCTGGTCGTTATTACTGCTCGAGGTGCTATTTGTAACGGTCAGGTTCATCGTTGCACTGTCGAAGACATCTGCAACAATACCACCGCTGAAATTATTGGACGAATTGGCACTGGAAAATGTGATGGTGGCATTCGAAGTTCCACGTATGCCGAACAGGTATCCGCTGCCCTTATTTGCGTTTGTGGCACTTCCACTCGAGATACTTAGATTCAGGGAACCTGACTGCATTTGTAGATTCAAATGGTCGTCTCCGCCTGTCGTATTGGGCGTCGCTACAGTGCAGTTAATCGTGGTGTTGGTGATGGCACATGTGCCCGACATATTATAAAAATGGATACCGTCTTCGTCCGCTTCATTGCCAACATCCACAATGGAGCTGTTGTTAAGGGTGAAATTAGAGACGTTATTGCCGTTGATTCCTTGCTCTGCGCCACCGCTGATATTCAGGTTGTCAAGTAAATTAGTGCCGGTTACGTTATGAATGTGAATAGCAGCATTCGTAACGAGGTTGTCTCCTGTCGAGAGACCGGAGTTGTCAGCATCGAGATCGGAGGTGCCAGCGTTGGTGAAATTCATGTTCTTCAGCGTGATGTTGGTTGCGCTGATGAAGTTTGCTCCTCGCCCAGTGGTGTTTTGAATCGTGCCACCAGTGCCATCAGTCGTACCCATACCTGTTACTGTAAGCCCTCCACTTGAACCTGTTGTATTCAGAACGATACCATTGGCTCCGCCATTTGCAGAAATGCTCTGGAAATTTAAACCACTCGCCCCGATGGTTGTACTCACCACGTTCAACGCTGTTCCAGTTGTGGAATTAATATTATTCACTGTCCCTGTCACGTTCACAGTGCCGCCTCCGGTGGCATTGAAGCCCGTGCCACTGGTGGTGGTGAGGTTCATGCCATTACCACCGCCCGAGATGGGGAAGTTGATAATGCCCCCCGCATTGTTTGTAAGTGAAACAGCGTTTCCCGAAGTCATTGTTATGGTTATCGTGGGATTATTGAAGTTGATGGTACCGCCATTGCTGTTCTGAATACTAATACCTTGGGTTGTGCTCGACCCTTTCGTGAGGCTACCGGTATTGAAATTCATGGTTCCGGCATCGTGGTTATTGATGGCGACCATATTGCCGGTACCTGTGCCGAGGGTCATGCTTCCGTTATAGGTAACATTGGCGTCGCTTGAAAGCAAGTTAAAAGCTGAGCCTGACACGCTGTTGCTCCTCGTAATCGCAGTCCCTGTCCCAAAAGTAAAAGTACCGGTAGAGCCGTTCAGAATATCGATGCCGGCATCACCACCATTGAGAGTGGTCATACCATTGAATTGGTAGGTTCCGTCCGCATTGTCAAACTGCAAGCCTGTGCCGTTATTGGCGCTTAAAGTTCCTGTTTGAAACATAACTGTGCCAGTGAGATGTCCACCTGATATATTTACGATTGCTGCGTTGCTTGCCTGGATGATGCTACCATTGTATGTGAAAGCGGTTGTGCCTCCATTGATGTTGACCCCTGCCCCGGTGGGGTTGGTGATGGTTCCACCATTGGCGGTGAAAACACCGGCGCAGCTGGTCAGGTTGATGCCATTGGTGCCGCCGGTGGACGAAATACTGCTGAAAACCGCGTTCATCGAAGCGCCGCTGCCGTGGCTGGCGTCGAAACCGCCACCGCTGGTATTGTTGATGCTCACATCGCTAACTATCAGGTTGCCCACTGAATTCATGCCGGATCGCTGCATCCCGAAATCGGAGCAGGCCCCAACGTCGAAACCTCTTAGCGAGTTATCTGCCGCCAGAGTCACCCCGTCACCTCCTGCATTGGTGACAACAGGGCGAGTGCCGTTGATGGCGGGCAAGACAACACTGTGAATAGCCAGCGTAAAGGGCAGGACGTTTGATAGGTTCGCACCGCCCGTGTGCCCCTCACCGAAAAGCCGCTCGGTGTCAGCCAGCACGATGCCGCTGGAGTAGTTTGCGCCCGTGTGTTCGATGTAAATAACGTTACCAACTGCTGTGGAACCTGAGTTAAAATCTGCCAGTGATTTGAAGGGCGAATTGCGCCGCCCGTCGCTGGTTGCAGCTACCGAGGAGTTGTCGATAAACCATATCAGGTTACTTACGGTGATTGTCACCGTACCAACGTCTATACCGGGGATGGGACCGGCACCATCTACATCGTTGCCGTCGTTGAGCGTGTAGTCGAACGCGTCTGTCCCAATGAAACCTGGTGGAGGAGTATAGCCAAAACTACCGTTGGCACTTATGGTCGCAGAGCCACCATTCGCACTTGCCACCGTTTCGGCCGTGCATAATAATCCGGCGATATTGTCGTCAAAGTCGTTTACAAGAAGTCCATTGATTGCCGGAACACTGATGCCCACATTGCCAGTACAAGCGTAAGAATCTGCAATAGCCAGCGGCGAGCTTTTAAAGCTACCGGGGACTAAGGTGGTCAACATATCGGTGTCACAGTAAGTTGGACACCGTTTGCATCTGAGGAATTACCGGTCTCCGTGATGGTTACTTTATAACGGATCTGGTCGCCGGCATCAGCTTTATTAATTGTGCCCAGATCGTTTATGATCTCGTCTGTTTGAGTTGGATTGATAGTTTGAGCCTGAACGGCGGTACAAAAGTAGCACAGGAAATAAATGAAGAGATAGTTACGCATTGGGCATACGAACATTTGGAAATCAATGGTCGAAATTTAAGGAATTTTCTGTTTGATCATGGATATCTTTTTTCCAAAAAAAAGATATCCATGAATGTTAAAAGAGCAGTCATTTATAACCTATGGTATCTTCCAATCAATATTTCTACAGACAGCCTGCGACTTGTTCTTGAATTTTGACTGCTAGATATTTTGTTCCCCGGTTTAGAATTTCAGGGCGTTGAATGTGTTGGTGTTAAACAAGTTACACCAAAGGTGAATACCCCTGCTCCCGATTGTGATATAATCCCAGGTACCGGTGTATTGGCATTCGCACTCCAGTTTGATGAGACCATTGGGCCAACGCCCTGCAACAAAACTTCATGCGTTGAAGTAGAAGCTCTTGCTTGAAAATCCCCTATAGCAATCATGGGAACGGTGGTGGCATTATTCGCTACATTGGCACAAAGCTTATTGGTAAACATGCTGCCGGAATTTCCTGCCAATGCATGGATAGCATAAAAGCCCATGGATGAAATCGAAACTGTGTTTCCGGTTATGGTTGCATCCAGTCTGCCGGTACCAGATTGTGCGTTTGCAGTTATGCCGTAATCGTCTGCGCCAGTTACATTATTGTTTTTAATTTCGACTTTGCTATTGCCGTCCCCTTGAGTAACTACACGAATGCCGGAACCACTACCACCATTGTTTATCACAGTATTACCGTTTATCCTACCCTGAAAAGTAGAAGAAGGAAAAGCAAATATGTTGACGACGTTAATTCCTTTGCCCTTGATCGAAGGATTGTTTAAAATATTGAAATCCATATGGGCCGTGTTGTTAGCAACCAAATCAATAGCAGCAGCCAGCCCGGTACCTGGGTCGAACATACTATTGGTAATATTTACAATACTGGTAGATGTGTTTTCAGTAATGACTTGCAGGCCATTGGTTTTGGGTTGCACAAAGGTCGAATTTACAATATTCAATGTCGTACTGCTGCTGCCATAGCTATTAACCTCCAAAGCATCGGCGCCTAATGGTTGAGTTTGATTCATGCCCAAAGTAGAACCGGTGACAGTGAGGGCCATTGTTTTGCTGGTATTATAAATGACCGCAGCCCGCTCGGCAGGTACAGTCAGGCTGCTATTGGTAATGGCACAGGTTCCGAAAAGATTCAGGGCATACAAGTCAGCCTCTTCAGTCTGTCCCCCTGCACCACCGTTAATTACCGTACTGTTCAACAATTGGAAGCCGTTCAGTTCCCGGAGGTTGATACCTTGTTGAGCTGTCCCGTTGATATCCACATTGTCCAGCAAAATACTGGCACCTGTATTCACATAAATAGCCGCATTACAACCAGAATTGTCAGCAGCATTACATGGGGCGGCATCCAGCGTGTTTGCGTTGACAAACGTCCTGTTTTTGAGGGAAAGGTTAGAAGTATTACTAGCAGATACCCCCCTGGCACTGATATTTTGAATGGTGCCGCCAGAACCGTCTGTGGTGCTCAATCCGGTCACAACCAGTCCACCAACGGCCCCGGTATTGTTCAACACAATGCCATTGGTAGCGCCGTTCGCAGAGATACTTCGAAAATTCAAATTGCTTGCACCTATAGTCGTATTGGATACAGCTAAGGCTGTCCCAGTGGTAGAGGCGATCGTGTTTCCGGTTCCCTGCACGGTGACTGTGCCACCACCGGTCACATTAAAGCCCGTTCCGCTGGTGGTGCTAATGGTCAGCCCGCCATTGGTGAAGTTGATGGTGGAACCGGTATTTGTGGCGATGTTTAAGGCAGTGTTCGTGGTTGTGGTTAACGATTTGCTTGCGCCACTAATGGTCACAGTGCTGTTCGTGTTATTGCTGATAGTCATCCCCGAACCGGTATCGGTGATATTTCCTGACAAGGTGGTCATACTGCCCGTCTCGTTGTTGAGCACTTGTACGGAAACACCGGCAGAGTTGTTCACTGTGCCGGTATAAGTAGCGCTGCCCGCGCTTGATGATATGCTCACTGCAGCACTGGCCGAACCCTGTATGCTGCCACCATTGATGCCGATGGTCGCTCCATCGTTGTTCGACAGAGCTAAGCACGAACTGCTTGTGCCGTTATTATTGATTGCCACGCTGGCTACTGTCAAGGTACTACCCGTCGTCACGGTGTTGTCGATACCAAAGCCTGTGGTGGCTGAACTAAGCTGGTTATTGATGGTCACTGTTCCGAATTGCCCCGTCTGTTGTCCCCCCGTAATTGCATTGATATATACCCCGGCGCTGCCCCGGTTGTTCACAGTCACGTTGCCAAAGGTATAGGTGCGACAGTTCTGGATGTTAACTCCACTGCCACCCGTAGTGTTAATGTCGGTCAGACCCGATACGGTGAAGCTGCCCGTGCTTGCGTTTAATTCCATCCCATCGCTAAAAATATTGTCGAGATCGAAAGAGGCAAAAGTGAAATTGGCGGAAGTGTTGGTGATATTCACTCCATCCCCGGAAGTGTTCCCTGATAAGATAGTGGCTCCCGCCGTCATTGTGCCGCCCACTCCGTTGAGGGAAATGAAGGGGGCATTGTGGGCAGTACTCCCAAGTGTTCCAAAGGTTACGGCCAGGGTGCCACCGTTAAGTACTTCCATTACGCCTCCCGTGCCGCTGACTGACACTTCCGAGATTGTGAGGGTTCCCACTGTAGTCATGCCTGAATTTTTGAAAGCTGAGCCTGTAGTATTTCCAATGTCGAGCCCTCGCACTGTGTTGTCAGAAGCAAGAGCCACACCGATACCTGTGGCATTGGTGATGACTGGCCTTGTACCGCCAATGGAAGGAAGTGCTATGCTATTGGGTGCCAGGCCAAAAGGTAAAACACTGGACAAATTCACCCCACCAGTATGTCCCTCGCCAAAAAGTCTTTCGCTGGTTTGTAAAACTATGCCGTTTGTATAGTTGATGCCGGTATGCTCGATGTAAATGACATCGCCCATAGCTGCCGAATTTGCATTGAAATCTGTGAGTGACTTGAACGGTGATGCTCGCCTCCCATCACTGGTGGCCGCTACCGAAGAATTGTCGATAAACCAGATCAAATTACTCACCGAAATGGTTACTGTAGACATGTCAATGGCAGGGATAGGGCCACCTACCGGATTACCGTCGTTCAAGGTATACATGTATGTGTCCATACCAGTGAATCCAGCCGGCGGAGTATATGTGAAACCTCCATTGGTGCTGATGGTGATTGATCCGCCCTGCACCGTGGTAAAAGTACCAGCACTTGCAGTCAAACCGGCAATATTGTCGTCAAAGTCGTTGGCAAGAAGCCCGCTTACCTGTAGGACGACGATGCCCACATTGCCTGTGCAAGCGTAAGTATCTTCAATGGCCAGTGGTGAACTTTTGAAGCTCCCCGGGACAAAAGTGGTTAACATGTCCGGTGTTACATTAAGTTGAACACCATTGGCATTCGTAGAATTCCCAGTCTCTGTGATGGTGACTTTATAGCGGATCTGCTCACCGGGATCTGCCTTACCCATTGTGCCCACATCGTTTATGATCTCGTCTGATTGAGCTGGATTGACGGTTTGAGCTTGAACCGTGGTACAAAGGAAAAATAAGCAGTAGATGATGAAATAGTTACGCATAGGACACACGAACATTTTGAAGTTAGTGGCCGAAATTTAAGGAATTTTCTGATCGAAAAGTGGTCATTTTTTTTTGCCAAAATGTTGGTGAAGTCGTGATGTAAGGTTCAACTGCTACTCCATAAAATGGGGGGCCACTGTAATATCCGTACCGCAGCCCGGCAAGTTATGAATGGGAATTGAGTGCTTGAATTTCAGAGGCTATCCGGGCAAAGTACCACTCTAACTGTAATTTAATTCCATTTCTAAAAATTGTATACTGGTCAAACTCAGGTAAGGATCAAAATTAGATTTTTAACGGTTGAATGATAGAAGCAGAGAAATTTATAGAAACATATATAGACAAGATTTATATATCTATGGAGCACTAATGGAGAATCCATTTAAACTATTTCTGAATCACCATTTTCTTAGGTACGTTAAATGCCACCAAGCATCTCAAAAGAATTCAAAGAGTAGCGAACAACCGATTTAAAAATCCTCTAATTAGTAGTCAGGTTCTTAAGTTGCCTCACTGCTGATTCTGCCAAAAGTTCTCCAGCACCAATTTCGTAGTAGGTAGTGCCAGGAGTTGTTTCGTAGCCCGTAATCATCGGTTTAAAGCCTTCCGGCCCTTGCTTAAATGATTCTTTAGTCGGGAAATAGCCTGCAGCATCGTTGGCGAGACCCATGACTAATGTATTTTCAAATGGCGAATTCGTTTTGATGTAAATACCGAATTCATTAAACATTTCTCCCGGTAAACCAACCACTGCCAGATCTCCAATCTGAATGACCATCACTTCTAAAGAATCGAATTCATCTTGTACTTCGTACATTTCCAACCATTTTTCGCGTACACCTCATTGGGAATACCATCTGCTTGCAGTGGGGGCATTCCTTCCCGCTCAACTCTTTCCATGACTTCTTTGGCCCATTGATATTGCTCTTCGGATATACCGATTTTTTTTATCGGTACCCTTTCGCGTGACACCATAACTTGTCCGTTATCCGATAATTCTTTTTGAGCGTTCATGGACTCAAGCGCTGCTACACCCAAAATATATCCAATGCGCTGACACTCCTGATAGGTATCAATAAATCCTGCCTTATGATCGACCTGGGTGACGTTACCACAAGCTCCGTTAAGAAACATGGATCCAAATTCCTTGCCTTTAACCTTATGAATTGATTCAGTTATATAACCCGGATAATCAGCGGAATAAAGCCAATTATTTCCGGTGAGTGTGGTTGGGTGGCAACCAAAGTTGATTAGTGCAGCCACCATTTTCCCTTGTTGCTGAATCCCAATGGTGATCATTTCCGGATCGATGGATCCTAGTGACTCTGAAATATATCCGGGTTCAAATTTTTCCCAAACCATATGGGTGGAGCCATCTATGGCTTTTAGCCGCCGGTTGTGCGACACTCTGTCTTCTATGGTTCTACCGGCCAATAGTTGCGAGGGTTTAATGGTTTTATTCGCCAACAGTACCGCACCGGCAGCCTTTGCCAAATAGTCTTTTGCCTCCGGAGCTTCTAACCTGGATTCCGGTCCACTATGGGTATGGGTAGCATGGATGAGAATATTTTCTGCCTCTAGATCGGAAGCTTCTGCAATCGTATTTCGCATATACTCAACCGAACCAGCCTTTATGTTGCAAATATCGACAGAGACAATAGCGATCTTGTTGCCATCGTCACCCAGAGCTACTATAGCTTTGGCAAATAATGAATCATGAATACCGCGAGAGGCATAATCATCTCCCCGATAATTTCCCACCATTCCTAAGCCAATCCGCGGAGTATAATTTACCTCAGCATACCCAATACCCAGAGATTGGCCAATATTCGATTGGTTGGTATTGCTTTCGGTACAAGATGAAATAAGCAACCCCAATAATACTGGGATGAGTAAAGATCTTGAGTCTTGTATCATGTTTTATATGTAAATTTTGCTAACGTGGCGATACAATATAGTAAAAAATGCATTGTCGGAAAATAGTGCTGCGAAACGCTCTATCTTGCCTATCTCAAATAATGTTTGGTATGGTACATTAGATCGTAAGTTTCAATATTTCTGGTTGGAGTACCTGTTTTGACAAAGCCTATTTTTTGAATAGAAAAGCAGATATCAAAGGTCTTGGTTAAGTTTTAGAGGAGGGTTCATTTTTTAGGAAGTAGCACCACGGTATGAATACCTTCCTTACTACTATTTGGCATTCCTTCCAGACCGCGATCAGCATAACTTGCCGTCAGAATATAGATACCCTGATCAGCGACAACCGTTTTTTCTCTGATTTTAAAAGCTCCTTCAGTACCGGTGTAAAAACTATAATCAGAAATGGCACCACTGTTTAAAATCCAACTTACCATTGCCTTCGCAAGCTCAATATCCAGGTCCGGATGAGGTGGCATCGGAACATCACCCCACATACCGGTCGACCCAATAATAATTTTATTAGCCAACTTTTCAATTGATTTTGCTTCATTAGAGTAGCGATCAGCAATATGCTTAAAAGAGGGTCCAATTAACTTTGTTTTAGCAGCATGACAAGTCAGGCAATTGGCTCTACTCATACCTCGCAGCATTTGCCGGTCACTATTCGATTTTTTATTTAAATAATTAGTCCGTAAAGATGCATCCGCCAAATAAGTTACTTCCAAAAGCACGATATTTTTCTCAATTTCAGCAAATTCCGATTTTCCGTCTTCCTGATCAGATACACTGATTTCAAAAGGAACAATTGAATTCCATTGAAATCCACTGAACTCATGAGGTTTTACAATCTTTACTTCCGGTGCCGAATTTTCCATCCTGTTTTTTCCTGAGAAACCAATATTTAAATAACAAATAATGAATGGTAGCGAACAAAATAATGAAAGAATTTTAGCACCCATTTTAATTTCTTAATGAAGTCACTCAGGACTTATCGATGGCTTCTGCTACCCGGTTTCCTGATCGTGTGGCAGCTTCGGTGCCCCAATTTAGATTATCGGCATAGGCACCGGCAAAATGAATGCGTCCATGGGGATGCATGAGGTGAGGCCAGAATTTATGCAACTCGCCTATTGGGAAGGGCAGTCGCTCACAATTAGGTGCATATTTCTGTTTTGTCCAGTCTTGACTAACTGCCTGCTCAATCGTATCTCGCTTCCCTGGATACACTTCTCGAAATGCGGCCAATGCACGTTGAGGTGAAATACCACCAGGACCCGTTCCAAGTACAATCACCCGATGGGTGTCCACTTCCTCAGCCGATTGCCAGACACTCCAAAGATCAGGATGATCCAGGTGAAGATTGATACTGATTCCATCCTCTTCCCAAAATTTGGAACTTGCCTGAAATACGAACCGCTGATAAGAATCGTAAGAAATATTCTCGTTAATATATTGACGATCGGGAGGCAAAGCGGGTATTATCGGTATATTTTTCAAGGTAGGGGGTGGGATGCAGTTCACATAAAAATCAGCCGACAGTTGGTGTTCACCATCGTGCTGTTTATACGTCACAGTTACAGACTTATCACTGTGTTCTAGTGAAATGATCGGACTATTTAACCATACCCGGGGCCCCAGCCTTTTGGCAAAGGCATTCGGTAGCATTTGATTGCCACCTTTCAAGCGAAAAACCTCTGGTGGGGCCAGCGGGACACCCCGGATTTTCAGAATGGCTGCATGCCATAAGTCAAATAAAGCTGATGAGTGGTTTCCTCCCAAATATCCTAGCGCCGTTTCTGATGCTCCATCTTTTTTATAAATATCGCTCATGGGTATTTGGTCCAGGTCATCATAGCCAACCCCGAATGGCTGATATTCGTCCTTAAACTTATCAAGATAGGGCTCGAAATATAGAGATCGTAAATCCCACCAGGGATGAGTGGACAGGTATTTTATTTCCCGATCATTGAATCCAAATTCCTTTAATACACCTGGATCGCTTAGCATCTCCTCCGTATAAAAGATACCATTAATCCTCCGGATGACGTTTTTTCGACGCGGATAGGGTAGTGCCGTGAGATTAAACTCTCCAATGTATTGCCAATATCGATCATAGCCGGGCTTGGTAATATGCTCCTGACCAAAATCGCCATATAACCCATCTGATAAGCCATCATGTGCCGTCAATACATGTCCACCATGACGCCCGGATGCTTCCAGAATGACGACTTCATGGCCCCTCTTCATTAATTCGTATCCGCAGCATAATCCCCCAATACCGGCTCCACCGATGATAATTTTTTTCGAAGAACTGGATGTATTCAGTTTTTGTAGCTCTAAAGTGTTTGCATTGGTATCTATTGGATTGAGCTTTATAGCAGAAGCACTTACACCTGCAATGATGGTGCTTTTGATGAAGTCTCTTCTTTTAAAATTAGTCATAGCTATTTCTGTGTTCTGAAATCATTAAAAATATTGGATTTAGTCCACCCCATAACCCCCTCAGGAGGGACAAATTTTGCTTATCTTGACAACAATTTAGCAATTTCACCGATCGAATTCTAGCATTAGAATAGAATAACCATCTGAATAAATTTTCGCAGGAGCTTAAATGATTAAGAAATACGGAGTGCCGATGCGTGTAGAATGGTCCACCCCCTAACCCTCTCAAGGGGGACGAGGTGACCAATGAATTTATCCGGTTGCCAGAAAAGAATTGTTTCTAATTGACAGAAAACGATTGGTCAGGAAAAATATCCCCCTTGAGGGGGGCAGGGCGTGGAAAAACTATGACTGATTGACATAAATCGAAAATATTTTATATTCATTCATGATAAATAGCAAACAATTATCCACTCGCAAACCTGGAATTAGCATAGCCCATCTTGTGCTACTCATTTTATCATTTTCTTTTTTTAGCGCCGTTGATCCAATCGGGTCCATCGTTAGTTGGGAAGGGAATGCTAAATTTTATCCTGGTACATCTTCAGCAATAGAGTTTACATCCCATTCACCAGATACTAGTTATCGCTCTATATACTATGATCACCGTGGTGTAGCCAGTGCGCCAATATCGACAGATACCTGTACGGACCCACTTTTGTTACCATGGATAAGCAACCTCATTAATAATCCCTTTAACCCTTATTGCAGTGAATGCCTGCGGCTATATCAAGCAAAATGGAATGGTAATGATGTGTTCATTTATGAATGGGATGCCGGTTCTTGCGGCTTTAGCGACTTGGGCTTTACTACGATTTATACCTGCAGCGGAGATACCATTCAACATTGCTATTTAAGTATTGCAGGACTGACCTGTGATCCCGATTCAATGATCAAGGACGATAACCTGGAGGACAAAGAACTCATTTGGCAATGCGAGCCAACAAACTTTCCGAATTGTCCATCCGACCCTGATATTCTGGCAATGACCTGGCTAAATGATACACTGGAAAAATTCATGGACCTTTGTGATGTCTTTTGTATCGAAGGAAATAGTGGGAATTATGTGTATAAACACATGGTAGATACCAATGTGATCCTGGAATTGCGTACCACTTGTGGTGATATCGTCCGTCGGTTTTTTGATTGCGCGGGTAATATCATCTACACTTGCACAAGTTTTGGCTTCGCTTCTCCCGCCGATTGTGATCTTCCTTTTTTACCCGCACTAGACGACGGTGAAATATTGTGGACTTGTCCTACAACCTCATCTAGAGCAATCACTTCCAATTCAGAGACATTCAAGGTCTTTCCTACCTTCATAACGGATCAGATAACACTGATAACGGAAACTGCCCGGAACTGGGAAATGACGATTTTTAATAACCTTGGCCAAATTATCAAGAAAGTAAAAGGGCGATCAGAAACTGAAATCATCCCCACTGCCGACTGGCCTGGTGGTACCTTATTCCTCAAGATCAGATCTCACGACGCTACTGAAGTGATCAAGGTTGTCAAGGTCGATTGAGTCGCCTGCGATGTCATTTCTTCGGGAGGGTACAACTGCTTCTTTGCCCTGCTAAACTCTGATTTCGAAAATCACTACCTACTTTTTGATGCCGATCTGGCAAAACCCAGCAGAGAGCCAGATGTACTGAATCGTCCGGGGTTTGGGTATGACGTCTGTGCCCTCCGTTAGTCACGATATTATCTTCTATTTCAACGGCACTGAGAAAATAATTACGATCGGCGTAGGGGTAAATTAGCCCCTTTGACATCAGTTAAGTAGAAGCAGCTTTTTAAGCATCTAAAGAAAAACAGAAACAAAACAATTCTAAATAAACAACTAAACATTTGTCATGAAAACTATTAATTTAATCAAAGTATCATTCTTATTTGTCGCGATCACGATGATCTCGTGTGAAAAAGATTATCTCAGTATCCGTGGAGAAGGTGCAATTACCACCAAAACGTTGAATATTTCCAATCATTCAGGACTAGATCTCGCAGTTGCAGGCAATCTGGTAATTTCACAAGGACCTATCCAGGAGGTGCAAGCAACCGGACATCCTAACATTATAGACCGAATCAAGGAAAGAGTATCCGGAGGAGTTTGGACGATTGACTTGGAGAACGGCCATTACAAGGACTATGAATTGACGATTCACGTCACCATCCCGAACCTTAATTCGATCGCTTTAAGCGGCAGTGGTCACGTTGTTGTAAATGATTTTACCAACCAAGATGATTTAGCCATTGATTTAGAGGGTTCAGGACGAATCGATCTCAATACTTTCTCCGGCACTGAAAATATAGATATTGATATCAGTGGCTCAGGAACAGTCAACGGTTATAAGCAATTATCATCCATGAAAGATATTCATATTAATATAAGTGGCAGTGGAGATTATCATGGATTTCCAATTAAGACTGATGAATGCCATATTAATATCACAGGATCGGGTAACTGCAACGTCTCTGTAAGGAATTCGCTTGAGGTTACCATCAAAGGTTCTGGCACTGTGCGCTACAGAGGAAACCCTACTATAACCGACTACACCAATAAAGCGGGAAGTATCATTAATGCAAATTAGACAGGGAATCAGAGAATAGTTGTCGGAATAAAACACAACGAACTTCCATTTTATCAAATCGATATAGAGTTGTTTCTGGTCTTCCATTTTCCATTGAAGGACCAGAAGCATTTTTAGTACGATCCCTGAAGGAGAGAGTCTTATCCAAAATCATATTGCCGGGATTTTCGATAGATTAACCTCAAATGTTCTTTTGTAAATCACAGATAGAGCCGATTTGCTTTCTAATGTATGATTCTCCTTTTTCCGAATCCGATTCACTCGCTAAAGGTGAAAATCAGCCTGCTTATCGATCACTAAAGTAACAGATAAATAATCTAATTTCGAAAACACTCTCTGGGTAATTTCAAGTGAGAGATATTCTTTACATTTAGTTGTTAAGATCTCTGTTTACAAGTTAAAAAGGAAAATGATGCTAACGTCTACCCGGGAAAAATTACAAAAAGTCAGCACGGCAACCATTGCCACGGCTCTATTTAAAAGAGGCTTTAAAAATCAGTTTATCCAAGGTGTAAGACCGGTAGCGCCAGGTAAACCAACGATGGTAGGTGAGGCATTTACGCTTCGATATATCCCGGCCAGAGAAGACTTGAATCCAATCGAAGTTTTTCGAGACCCTAAACACCCACAAAGAGCGGCGGTTGAATCTTGCCCTCCCGGTGCCGTCATGGTGTTCGATAGCCGAAAAGACTCGCGGGCGGCTTCAGCCGGTTCAATCCTGGCTAGTCGACTGATGGTTCGGGGTGCTGCTGGCATGGTTACCGATGGAGGCTTCAGAGATGCTGCTTTGATCGCGGATTTGGCAATGCCCGCTTACCATCATACACCATCTGCACCCACCAACCTTACGTTGCATCAGGCCATTGATATCAATGTACCCATAGCGTGTGGGGAAGCAGTCGTCTTCCCCGGAGATGTCATCGTTGGTGACGATGACGGAGTAATAGTTATTCCTGCCCATCTTGCTGACTCTATAGCCGATGAAGCAATTGTGATGACCAGTTATGAAGATTTCGTTACGGAAAAGGTTTTGGAGGGCCGATCGATTCTTGGATTATATCCTATGACTTCCGACGAAATTATTAATGAATTTGAAAAATGGAAAGAACAAGTTGGTCATTAGATGGATTTGTATGCCCTGGATGAGGCCATTTTGGGAAGTCTATGTGCAAAATAGGGTTTGATTAGTCTTCGAAAACAATGGCATGCCTATCCGCTGATGGCCGACAATGTATGCGGATGAATTTCTTGTATAGAGAAATTTGGGGATACCACAATCCGCGGAAATCCATGTAAATCTGCGGACAAAGTAGAATTTCATTGGTCTTACCAAACTAGTGGTATCCTCATCCGCTGATGGCCGCTGATTAACGCGGATGAATTTCTTACATAAAATATACATGAAGTATCATCCGAGGAAATTCGTGTAAATCTGTGGACAAAGTAGAATTTCATTGGTCTTACCAAACTAGTGGCACGTTTATCCACCGATGGTCCCTAATGAACACGGATGATTTTTTCACATAAAATATACATGAAGTATCATCCGTGGAAATCCGTGTAAATCTGTGGACAAAATAGAATTTTATCGGTCTCCAAAACTAGTGGCATGTTTATCCACCGATGGTCACTAATGAACGCGGATGATTTTTTTACATAAAATATACATGAAGTATCATCCGAGGAAATCCGTGTAAATCTGTGGACAGAGTAGAATTTTATCGGTCTCCAAAACTGGTGGTATGTTTATCCACCGATGGTCACTAATGAACGCGGATGATTTTTTTACATAAAATATACATGAAGTATCATCCGAGGAAATACGCGTAAATCTGTGGACAAAATAGAATTTTATCGGCCTCCAAAACTAGTGGCATGTTTATCCACCGATGGTCACTAATGAACACGGATGAATTTCTTACATAAAATATACATGAAGTATCATCCGAGGAAATCCGTGTAAATCTGTGGACAAAATAGAATTTTATCGGTTTCCAAAACTAGTGGCATGTTTATCCACCAATGGTCACTAATGAACACGGATGATTTTTTTTCATAAAATATACATGAAGTATCATCCGTGGAAATTCGTGTAAATCTGTGGACAAAGTAGAATTTCATTGGTCTTACCAAACTAGTGGCACGTTTATCCACCGATGGTCCCTAATGAACACGGATGATTTTTTCACATAAAATATACATGAAGTATCATCCGTGGAAATCGGTGTAAATCTGTGGACAAAGTAGAATTTCATTGGTCTTACCAAACTAGTGGCACGTTTATCCACCGATGGTCCCTGATGAACACGGATGATTTTTTCACATAAAATATACATGAAGTATCATCCGTGGAAATCCGTGTAAATCTGTGGACAAAATAGAATTTTATCGGTCTCCAAAACTAGTGGCATGTTTATCCACCGATGGTCACTAATGAACACGGATGAATTTCTTACATAAAATATACATGAAGTATCATCCGAGGAAATCGGTGTAAATCTGTGGACAAAATAGAATTTTATCGGTCTCCAAAACTAGTGGTATCCTCATCCGCTGATGGCCGCTGATTAACGCGGATGAATTTCTTACATAAAATATACATGAAGTATCATCCGAGGAAATCCGTGTAAATCTGTGGACAGAGTAGAATTTTATCGGTCTCCAAAACTGGTGGTATCCTCATCCGCTGATGGCCGCTGATTAACGCGGATGAATGTCTTACATCGAGACATTTGGATATCTATCTGCGGAAATCCGTGCAAATCTGCGGACAAAGTAGAATTTCATTGGTCTTACCAAACTAGTAGAATGCTTATCCAGAGTTGGCCACTAATTGTCGCGGATGGTTTTCTTACATAAAATATACATGAAGTATCATCCGAGGAAATACGCGTAAATCTGTGGACAAAATAGAATTTTATCGGTCTCCAAAACTAGTGGTATCCTCATCCGCTGATGGCCGCTGATTAACGCGGATGATTTCTTACATCAAGACATTTGGGATATCTATCCGCAGAAATCCGCTTAAATCTGCGGACAAAGTAGAATTTCATTGGCCTTCCAAAACGGGTAGAATGCTTATCCACGGATGGCCACTAATGGTCGCGGATGGTTTTCTTACATAGAGATCTTCAGGAATCACCATCCGCGACATTCGCATAAATCTGTGGATAAATAGAAATTTTATGACCTACCTCATTTATTCGATTTTTTAGCATCCGCCACAATCAGCATAGCTATTCCATCTCGTTCAGATACGGTTCCTTTTACTTCGACCATTTCACCGGCAAGATCCTTAAGAGCCTCCATTTTATCTTTGTGGTCACCACTGGCCAGTAACAGGACTTTGCCTTCTTCGGTCAAAAGCCCCATAGGTTGACCACTCTTAGCACAAGATTTTGCACAACTAGCATGGTCTGGCCCCTTTGCACCACTTTTCAAATAGCAGGAAAGATCAAGAACCTCTCCTTTCATGGTTTGTTGATCCTGAGTAAATCCGGAAATAGACCAGAGTACACATAGGCTGGCAACCAACCCCACTAAAATTGACTTTCTCATAACACACTTGATTTTAATTGCCCTGAATATACTCAATTTAGTTACATGATGATAGACCTTTTTAGCCTTACCTTCTTTGCTCAACAAAAACTGTCTACATGCAATAGCATTGCGGCAAGATTTCTCTGGTTGTTAGCAGCTGACAAACAAGATGTATGAAACGGTACCTTGACTTTGACCAATCATGTAGATGGCCATGGACTATAACATATCAGTTGTCAAAAATGCAATTGAATCCTACCAACACTGAAGGATACTTTCTATGATATCGCAGGAGTATTGGGAGAAGTATTGATTATTTCCTCATACCAGAAGGTTTCTTTAATCGGGTTGAGGTTGAGAGAGGAATACCCAAATTCGGAAAATCATCATCTGTCCAATCAATTTTTTGTGCACGGGGAGATCTTTTATTAGCACAACCATCTGTTGGATGATCATTAGCATGGTATAATATCCAATCTTCGGTATTGTCAGGACTCTTAAAAAACGAATTGTGTCCTGGACCATATACTTTGTTTTCGTCAGATTGTGTAAAAATGGGTTTTTTGGTTTTTGTCCAGGAGCTTTTTACCATAGGGTCACCCGCAGCGTCCATGGTTAAAATACCCAGGGAGTAGTAAGGTGTCCAGCAGCCACTTGCAGAATAAATAATATGCAGCTTGTTGCCATGATGCAGGGCTTGTGGCCCCTCATTGACGTATACCGGAGCGTCGGGATTCCAAACACCCGGGTATTGCCATTTTCGTTCCCACTCAAACTCGGGTGTACTTAAGAGTATTCTATCCGAAGAGATAGTCCATGGATTTGACATGCGGGCAATATAGATATTTTGAGTTTCAATCTCTTTTTTGGGTATTTCCCATCCCGACCAAATAAAATATAAAGATTCCCTGTGCTTAAATACGCTACCATCTATCGCCCAATTGTCAGCCGAATCAGTCTTTATTTTTGCTTTTATTTCAAACTCTCCTACAAAGGGGTCAGGGGCCTTATTTTCGAGCACAAACATGCGATGGTTTCTATTGTCTCCGTCATCGGCAGCGACATAGACGTACCAGTTACTATTTAGATTATGAATTTCCGGAGCCCAGATATTTTTGGAGTGATCACCCTCTGCCGGAGCTTGCCAAATCATTTTACTTTCGGCATTTTCCAGGTCAGTGATATCGGCAGTCTTCATCAAAGTAATAGCCCGTGCATTTGACCGGATATAATAATAATTGCCCTGGTGAAAAATCGCCCATGGATCAGCTCCATTTGGTAAGAGAGGATTGCTAAAGGTATTTTTGGGTATGGAATCCAGATTATTATTCGAATGATCGGTCTCTTTATTTGAGGGTCCACTTTCAACACAGCCTGATGCATAAATGGTTATACCCGCAAGGATCAATATTAGAATACTAATTTTAGTCATTAGTAATATTTCCATCGATATTTTCAGCGCCGCTTTTTTAGTAGTAGGCCCCGCTTTCCATTTCTAAATCACAACTCAAACCTTTTCAGGATCCGGATGTATCCAGGGCTTTCGGTAAGGCCGTGTCAACAATTTAGTTGCTTCTTTATCTCCGGTCACCAATCGCTTTGACGGATTGTAAACTAATGGACGGCCCAATTGCATGGACATATTGGCCAGGATACAGCTAGCTGTAGAAATATGTCCTTCTTCAATGTCGGCTATGGGCCTGCTATTCTTATTGATGGCATTTAGAAAATCAAGCATATGGAGACGGGTGGCTGGTGCAGCATTTAATTCAATCCGCTCCTCGGTGACATCTTCGGGATATTTTTCTTTTTCAAAAAGCACATCCTGATGAATCTTTTCACCATCACCAAATGGTGTAAAATCATATTGCATCGTGCTACCGATCAAGGTGCCTTTGTCACCAAATAAAGTAAATGACCAGGGATAATCCGGATTGGCCGGCGTGCCCCAGCTGCGGTGTTGCCAAACGCAGTTGAGTTCATCGTATTTAAAAATGGCGGATTGAGTATCAGGAATATTCGATTTGCCGTCTTTTTGGACATAAATGCCGCCGGTTGAGGAAATCTCTTTCGGCCATCCCAATTTTAACATCCAACGCACAGTGTCAAACATATGCACACACATATCACCCATTATACCATTACCATATTCGTTAAACGTTCGCCACCAACGGATGTGTGGCAATCCATCGTACGGTCTTAGCGGTGCCGGTCCTGTCCACATGTCATAGTCTAAAAAATCGGGCACGGGCTCCACCGGTGGATTTCCATTGGCTCGCATATGAAAATAGCAGCACATCTCTACATGTGACACTTTTCCAAGCAAACCGGCATCGACAATCTTTTTCTTTGCATCGATCAAGTGGGGGGTACTCTTGCGCTGGGTGCCAACTTGTACCACGCGATTATATTTTCGTGCTGCGGCCATGATTGCTTCTCCTTCCATGACATCGACACTGATCGGCTTTTGTAAATAGACATGAGCGCCTCCCTTGATGGCATCGATAGCCTGCAGGGCATGCCAGTGGTCGGGTGTACCGATTAGGACGATATCCAGGTCTTTTTCCGCCAGCATCTTACGGTAGTCGCTGTAAGTGCGGGGTTTCATACCCGATTTTTGACGTTTGCTGACCATGTCAGCAGCCTGACTTAATAGATTTTTATCCACATCACAAAGGGATATCACCTCAATGGGTGCAACCTGCATCAATCTAAATAAGTCACTTTTGCCATACCACCCGGTACCAATTAAGCCCACCCGAAGCTTTTTATCTTGGAAAAGGAGGTCAAGCTCATGGGAACCCAACCTCGACAAAGCAGCCTGCGCAGACGCATTTTTTAAGAAATGACGCCGATTGATGTTGAAACTATTCATCTATATTGTCTTTTAGTGTGGAATTTTTCTTGATTATTTATGTCCTTGTTTTACAAAAAATGCCTCGAGGTTTGTAGATGTTAAGCTCTTGGTTATTAGTACCACTAAACTCTAGGTGTTGCATTGTCAACTAAATGCGGTCCACCAATGATTTAACAATTAAGTGCCTGCCCTTCTGCCGTGAGAGTCAAAGTCTCCAATGCTTCGCAACAAATTCCAAGTTAACTACTTTTGATATATTTATCCTTATTGTACTCAATCCTTTTCTACCGTAGTCTTCACAGACCTCTTTTTATTCCATTAAAGTAATGTGCAACAAATTGAACCTAACATTGACCACCTTCCCTTTCTTGGCTGTACTGCTCTCACCCATTCTGCAGCTTGAATTCCGTTTGTCTACAGCCTTTAAGTAATTGCGGCAAAAGGCCCTTCCAAGTCCACTCCTTGGATTTCATTGCTCGACAGGACAGAAAAGTGATTATAATTGGTCTTCTGAGAGGTTGGTTGTTAACTTAGCTCATCAGATTTTTGTCCCATTAATAAATCACCCGCCGGGGTGAGAGAACTCCAGATTTCTTGCTATAATTTTGGTGAATTAAACTAGAAATAATGAAAAGTATAGCGTTAAAATCAGGTTGTATAGCATTAGTCCTTGTCTTTGGTTTGGCATGGATGAATGCACAGAATGAAGGTACCTATAATCCGGGAAACGGAACAACCATTTGGCCCCTTCCAGGTGGTGATGTCGTCGTTTATGATTCTCGTTCATCAGACGTGCATGTTTGCAGACATACAGGTACTGATGGCCCTTGCGAAAGAACAGATTGCAATGAAGATGAGGAAGGTTGTGTTGAGATACTCGAGGATGCATCTGAAGGCAAAACTCCACCGCCACCAGATGATGGTGATGATTCTGGTGGTGATTCAGGTAGCGAAAGCACTCAGGCTATGCAAAATATTATTTCTGAATTCCATAAGTTTCGCAAGGGTAAAGAAGGTCGGATTTTCTTCCGGTCAAAAGAAGGAAAATGGGTAATAATCAAGGATGTCAAGACCTGGAATCGAAGAGTATTGACGTCTCTTTAGATAAGTCATTTCAAGTATTATTGGCGATTGACAGCAAAAGACAATAAAAGAGACCATATGATAAATTGATTATTATGTGGTCTTGTTAAATCTGGTCGAAGTTTGAGGATAATAGACTGATGCATAAGTGGGAGGGAAACCCAAACTTTATCAAGAGCTTGCCGGTGGGCAAGCATCTTTTTTACTGCCCTTTCGTCGGTCCGGGCATGGAAAAAGCCACCATCTATCGGTACGAAACTAAGTGAATTGAACCAACCGGGAGATTAACTTCTAAAAATAAGTGCCCGACCGCAGACCCTTTTCTTTACATTTGTTTCGGACTTATCCTGACAAATCATTGGACGAATTTCCCAAAGTCACGGTCATCACCATTTGCTTAAATGCAGAGAGAAAGTTGGAAGATACTTTACGTAGTGTTACATCTCAAACCTATCCAAATATTGAATATCTCGTTATTGATGGAGCTTCTAGTGACCGCACCTTAAGTATAATCGAAAAATACCAATCGAACATTGATCAGGTATGTAGTCAATCTGACAGGGGATTATACGATGCAATGAATAAAGGTCTGTCATTGTCAACCGGTACATTTGTCATTTTTATGAATTCGGGAGATACCTTCTACAACGAAGAAACACTCAAAGACCTGATTGAAGCAGGGTACAAGGACGATTTTATCTATGGCCGTCCCCTGGTGATTGAACAAAATGGTGCAGAGAGCGACTGGCACAAAGATGTTCCTGACGAAAATTCAATGAAGCCCGAAAGTTTTCTCAAAGGGATGGTCGTTTGTCATCAGGCCTTAGTAGTACGTACCAGCATCGCCCCGAATTTCGATTTGAGATATCCGGTTGCCTCCGACATTGATTGGGCTATAAAAGCATTAAAAGCAAGTAACAGTGTTCATTTTCATCCTGTCTATGTCTGTCGTTTCCATCGCGGTGGCCTTTCGGACAAGTTGCGTCGAAAAGCACTTCTTGAACGCTTCCATATAATGCGCAGACATTTTGGATTAGTTAGGGCATTCACAGCACATCTGGAAATTCTCATCCACAGGTTAAAAGATAAATTGCTCACCAATTCTTTCATACTTTCTACCATACTTTTGAAAGTTTTCTAAATTTCTGGTAAAGTCAAAGATCGCCAAGACAAAAAAGTGTTCACCCCAATGAAGCAATTAATAAAATACCATAGGCAATATGAATCTTAAAGCGATTGTGCCGATGCGGCACATGAGTGAAAGAATCCCCGGCAAGAATTACCGGGACTTTCGAGGTAAACCGCTCTTCCACTATATTCTTCAGACTTTAAGAGAGACGCCTATTATCCAACAAATTATTGTGGATACCGATAGTCCAGTCATCAGAGAAGATATCGAAATCAATTTTCCTGAGATTCAGGTGCTAAATCGACCGGAACACTTAAGTGGGGATCGCGTTCCCATGAATGATATCCTGCTTCAAGTGATTGACTCAGTGCAGACTGCAGATTTCTATTTACAAACTCATGCAACCAACCCCCTCATTTCAAAAGATACAATAGTTAAGGCGATGTCGGCTTTTCAGGATTATTTTCCATTATACGATTCCCTCTTTTCGGTCACCCGATTGCAAACCAGACTTTGGGACTCATTGACCCGTGCCATCAATCATAATCCACACATACTCCTAAGAACTCAGGATCTCCCACCGGTATATGAAGAGAATTCTTGCCTTTATATCTTTAGCCGTGAAAGTCTGCTTGCGAATCATAATCGCCTGGGAAGCAGGCCTATGATGTGGGAGATTCCGGTCTTCGAAGCCTGGGATATCGATGAAGAAATTGATTTCCGGATCGCAGAATTTTTACATCAGGACTTAAACAAGAATCCAGGAAATCTTTGAATACTTTTGAAAGAACCCAGTCTTCATATGTTATTTAGAGACAAAATCCAAATCTTCTCAGACGCGCTTTCCTGGAAATTCTACCATGCTCATAAGCTAAAACCCTACAAAGATATTCATACCGGTAAATCGTGCATTATTATCGGCAATGGTCCGTCTCTTAATCAGATGGACCTTTCGGCAATCACAGACTGCTATACCATCGGTTTAAATAAAATATTTCTAATATTTAAGAAAATCGATCTCAAACTAAACTATGTAGTAGCGGTTAATAAACTGGTCATATCGCAAAGTGTAGCAGCATACAACGCATTACAATGTCCTGTTTTTTTGTCCTACAGTGCCAGTAAAAGGCTGCCATTTCATTCTGAGAAAATTCATTATTTACATACGGGCAATCTGAAAGGTTTTTATCCAAATATTTGTTGGCCTGTTTATGAAGGCTATACGGTAACCTATGTGGCTATGCAGATCGCCTATTTTATGGGTTTTGAGAAGATCTATTTAGTCGGTGTAGATCACTATTTTAAACAAAACGGAAAACGAAATGAGATTCAGACCATGCATGGTGTCGATGCCAATCATTTTGATCCAGGATATTTTTCCGGACAACATTGGCAATTAGCCGATCTTGTCAATAGTGAAATTTCATACCAAAAAGCCAGGGATTACTATGAAGCCAATGACCGGAACATTTATGATGCAACCCTAAATGGTAAACTCACCATTTTTAAAAAGGTTGAATTTTCAGAAGCGGTCCAAAACTGCAGGATGTGAATCATTTAAGTCAATTTGCTGATTGCGGGAATCTGATCCACAACATGTTTTAAGGCAACCTTCGTACGAATGCTCCCCTCCAAAGCAATTCCAGGTATTATTTTTTATAAATATAATATGCCATAGTCACCGCCAGAAGGACGTGTATGCCTACCGGCATCCATCCCATGCTATTCATTGTACCATGTAGGGTAGCCAGGAGTACAATGGGAGTATCAACTATATTATAGATCATGCTGGCAAATACCAGATTATATTGACTCTTCTCCGAAACGGCAATCTTTCGGTTTAGATAAAACAAAATGGCGAAGGCTGAAAGAGCTGACCCCAGCACTCTCGCAATTAGAACTCCATTTTCATCAAGGGTTACTCCATACTGGGCCATAAATTCGACAGGGACGATTAATAATCCCATTCCAAATACGGCATAAAGGAAAGTCCAAATAATTGGTAAGTTTGAGCGTTTCATATTTTATCTTTATACTGACTATCTAAAGCCACCTGACTCATCATTCAGGAGTTATCATGCTAGGGATCATACTTGATTACCAACTTAAAATACGAAGATTTTTACAAATCTGATGTTAAATAATCAACAAAGTATAAGTTTGTCAAGAGGCTGGATTATGTATTTGCGGACAATCATCTCCTGAGTCTAATGAATACCTTTGATCCAGAAATGGAGTATACCCGATCGTAATTAGTTGGTCATTGCCCGGCGATGGTTTACTACAAGACCTATAAAGGCAATTCCTTTTCGAGAGCGGCAATTTGAGGAGAAACTGCCGTAACTGAAAGAGAGTAAGAAGAACCATCCAATTGACTTAGGAATACCCTGGTAAATGCTGACCAGGAATACAGGTGGTTTGAGCTTAAGATATTTTTGCTAAAAAGGTTTCTCTGATGTGAATCCAAAAATCTTTTCACACCCTGGGCAATCGATTCCGGCCGGGGATCGGATACAAATCCATTAATTCCTTCGCGAACTGTTTCCGGGAGTCCCCCAACATTTGTAGTCAGAACAGGTTTACCAAAATTGAAGGCGATTGGTGCGATTCCACTTTGGGTTGCTGAACGGTATGGAAGCGCAACCAAATCACACGCACTAAAATAGTACTTGACCTCCTGATTAGGTACATAACCTGGGCACAACCGGATCCTCTGCCCAATCTTCAATGATTCTATTAATTGTTTGTATCGGTCAATTTTTTCGTAAAACTCACCCGCAATGATCAAATTGACCGATGAATCAGTTAAAACCGGATCTGCCAAAGCCTTTAGCAGTAAATCCAATCCTTTGTATGGACGTACAAAACCAAAAAAAAGCAGGTAGGTACTTTGGTGCTCCAAACCAAGTCGGTCCCTTGACTCCTCTTTGGAGACACTCTCTCCATAACTATCGTAGACCGGATGAGGAAGCTTTATAATAGGCTTATTCACCTTAAAGGATGCAATATCCTGTCTTACCTTTTCCGACAAGACCACGAAATAATCAATCGAAGACATGAAATAAGTGGTAAGTACCTTATCGCCAGGTCGATGTTCATGGGGGATCAAATTGTCAACTAACCCAATGATTTTGGCGTTGCATTTTTTCTTCACCAACTTTAGAATCGATCCGAGGCATGGGGCCAAAAGTGGCAGCCAATAGCGGCAAATCACTATATCAGGATTCAAGGCTACAATCTCACCTGCGACCTTGCGCCAATTGAACGGATCCAGAGAGTTAATCCTTGGTCGAATCTCCAGATCATTGTAATTCTGCTCAAAATCCAACTGACTGGTACCTGGAAAAAGAAAGGATGGATACTGTAATTTAAAGGTGTAAATGATAGTATGCAGATCACTGTTGTTAAGTTCCTCAGCAAACCGATGATTAAATGTGGCCAGACCTCCCCGTAGTGGGTAAGCCGGTCCGATGATTACTGCAGTCTTCATATTCGTGCAAGCGAGGAATGATGCTCCCAATGTAGAGC
This sequence comes from Saprospiraceae bacterium, assembly GCA_016711125.1. GTDB lineage: Bacteria > Bacteroidota > Bacteroidia > Chitinophagales > Saprospiraceae > JABDMH01. Next base: position 613,959 of record JADJTQ010000001.1, read on the forward strand.
TTATTTTAGTAATTGCTCATAGAATCATCCTTAATCGCCGGTGCTGATTTCTAACATCTATGCTATAAGGGAGGATGATATAATACTTGCAGCAGTTTTTAAAGAATTCTGTGTCGCCCAATTCCTTCAAGGTTTCTATCCAATATGATTCTGGTTTCGTACCTCGAATAAGAGTCGAAATGCAGGTGTACAAGCGAATATACTTTTACCTTATATTTCGGGGATTAAATTCAGGTAGGGAAGTCACCAGCCCATTGAACTTATCGACAGAACCTCAAGAATGTCCAGGACAAGCCTCGAAATCACAATCCCCATTCTCAACGAAGAGCTCGTACTGGAGCAGAATGTCCTGACCTTGCTTAGATATCTGAATGAGGAAATTGATCAGGACAAAATTAGATGGAAGATAGTAGTGGCCGACAATGGATCTACCGATCGGTCTCCCCAAATCATGGATCGGCTTTGCAAAGGTTCTTCAAGCTTGCAGTATTTGCGGATTGACCAGATTGGAGTTGGCTTGGCATTAAAAACATCATGGAGCCAATCAAAAGCAGATATTGTTGGTTATATGGATGTCGATCTGGCTACTTCCTTAACCCATATAAAGGAAATGTTGGCGGCTATTATCGATCAGAAATATGATTTTGTCTACGGCTCCCGTTTACATCAAAAGGCTAAAGTCACCGGAAGGTCACTAAAAAGAGAAGTCGTGTCCCGGATCTTTAACACCGTTCTGCGAAAGTATCTGAAGGTTCGTTTTTCCGATGGCATGTGTGGCTTTAAATTTCTGAGAAGAGCGGTTGCCGATCGGCTCATAGAGAAAGGAGCAAAAAGCGACGGTTGGGTTTTTTTCTACGGAATTACTTTATCTCGCTGAAAAACTTCACTTTAAAATCTTTGAGTTACCGGTTGAGTGGAAAGACTCCAGAGAAAGTAAAGTCAATATTGGGCTACTAAGCCTTCAATATTTAAAAGCCATGTACAGAATAAAGAGGCAAAGTCAAAAATTAGTAGAACAAATATCTGACACTAAAAGCTGTGTTACGTGAATGACCTTTACTTTGATCAGATAATAATCGGTGGCGGAATTTTTGGAATATATACTGCGCTACATCTGGCCAGTCGGAGAATGTCTGTCCTTTTAATTGAAAAGGATGCCCGTCTGTTTCAACGAGCATCGGCAATAAACCAGGCTCGACTACATGGTGGGTATCATTACCCAAGGAGCATTGCAACTGCCCGCATTGCTCAGGAATTGCAACTGAGATTTGTAAATGATCATCGATCCATGATCAATCAACATTTTAAACAGTTTTATGCAGTTGATAAATCAGGAAGCTTTACAACCCCGGATCAATTCATGGCTTTTTGCCACTATCTCAATATTCCACTCAAAGAGGTCGCAGCTCCTTCGTATTTTAAGGCTCAGCAAATGGAAGCTCTTTTTCTGACCGAGGAATACAGTTTTGACTGCACCCAATTGTCAGAATATTACCAAGCGAGGATTTTACAGTCGCAGGACATTGTCATACATACCAATACGATGATTAAAGCAGTGTCACGATCAGGCACAGAGTGGCAACTTCAACTACAAAATCAAAGCACCAAACAAATTTATGAGGTCTGCACGAGATCGGTGATCAATGCTACATATTCAGGGATAAACGCCATCAATCGATTGTTCGGACTTGAAAACCTGGACATCACCCATGAACTTGCTGAAGTAGTCCTGGCAATTAGCTCAGTCAAAAACGTAGGGCTGACGATTATTGATGGAGATTTTTCTTCTTTCATGCCCTACGGTCATGGTGATCTGGTCTCCTTATCATCAGTGCGGTATACTTCGCACTACGGGAGTTCGCAACAAGATCCCACCTTTCCGTGCCAGCAAAGAATCTCTGCATGCACACCGGTCAATTGTCTGGCTTGCAACAACTGTGTGGCCAAACCAGATTCCAATCAATCCAAAATGATGCATCAGATTGGAAAATATCTCAGCTCAGATTTCAAATTTCAGTATCTACGCAGTATGTACACCATCAAGTCCAAATTAAAGAGTAGTTATATTGACGATAGCAGACCTACTTTGGTGAAAATGCTGAATCAAACACCAGCATTCCACTGCATTTTTGGTGGTAAGATCAGTTCAATTTATGAGATTGAAAATTACTTCAATGCATAAGACTTTCCTCTCTGTAGTCAGCCCGGTCCATCCGGACATCGAAGTAGTAAAAAATTTTATCGAAGCGGTGTCGGAAACCTTGCGAAAATATTTTCTGGATTATGAATTAATTCTGGTTAATCCTAAGAGCAAATTTAGTCGTCCCAATCTTAAAGAAGATCTTTCCAAAATGGATCCGATGGATTTAAAGAATGTTTGCATTTACCATTTTTCAAATGATTGTGAAATGGAGAATGCCATTGTGGGGGGATTAGACAATGCTCATGGTGACTATGTCATTCTACTAGACATGCAATTCTATCGGCAAACAGACCTTATTGAAAAATTATACATCGAAACTCAGAAAAATTTTGACATCGTAAGTCTCGAATATCGTGGACGAGGAGGATCACGGATCCGGAAACTTTTACTTCGAATATTTTACCGGCTACTAAGGAAGTACTCCGGACTACAGCTGGATTACAAGACCCATAGCAATCGCATCATTTCAAGAAGAGCCTTAAATCGTCTACTGACTATACGCAGTGACTGGAATTTTTTAAAAGCCAATCTGTCACAAGTAGGTTTTCCTGCAACGTCATTGGTCACAGATATTTCTGATGATTTAAAAGGAAAAAAACTATATGATGAAATGCGGCTGGCTCTCTCTATCCTCATTTCCAGGACGACTATCCTGAATAAATTATTCGTATACCTCTTTATCGCTTCGAGTTTATTTAGCGTCCTGGTTATTATTAATGCGATCCTGGTGAGATTTACCGGGCACGATATCTTAGGATTTCCTCAGCAGCATGTAGCAGGATGGGCATTTACAATTATATTTCTGGCCATCACGTTTAACATCCTCTTAATCATTTTATATTTTTTGTATATCTATCTCACGAATATCTACAGCCAGGTACTTAGAAGACCTCTTTATGGCATTGATTCAGTTGAGAAATTTTAGGGTGATTTATTTATTTATTTATTTAAGTTTTAAGAGGACCGTTAACTGTCCAATTTGAATTTGAGGAGGGCTAGATCTCGATTAAACTCCAGTATTAATGAGTTGGGTTGATTAACCAGAATACGAGGGGCAATTTTCTCCTAGAAAGTAGAGTACACCGGGGTTGCAGCAGAAATAAATCAATGGCTTGTAAATGGACCATTGTTTCTTCTAATTTTCAAAAAACGCCGTTTGCTTTAGTAGTTTTAAGTCCGCGGCGTTGTACATCTGGATTGACTGTCATTCCACATCAATTAGCCGTGGGTAAACATGTATTGTTTTCTACAACCGCGACTGTTCCCAATACTTCATTTGTTGTGGCAGGATTGTTGATATTCAGTACAGTCAAAGGGGGATTTGCCAATAGAGCAGCACCACGTTCTAAGTTGAGTACACCGGTGTCAGCTTGTCGGACTCTCAATCCGAAAATACCTCCAGGGTTTCCGTTTGGAAAATCAACTTTATTGTCCCGTACATCAAAACAGCCCGTACCCCGGCGGCATTGGAGTGCTATGCCATTGACACCAGTCATCCCATCGCCAACATGCACTGTATTGTTGAGGACAGATACGGTGTAAGAGGGCGTGGTACCGGAATCTGGAGTATCCACAAAAATACCTCTTGAAGTACCTCCGGTCGAATTTTGCGTCACGATGTTATTTTCAATCAGAATATTCGCAGTAGTTACCTGTAGTGGGCAGTTTGCACCATTGCAACTTGTCAAGAAAGCAATGATGGCAGTATTGGTAGAGGAGGTGGGGTGCGTTATATTGTTACCTGAAATTACGGCGGTCAAGGAGGAATTGACGGTGGCGTTGCCTGCCGTTTGACCGACGAAAATAGCTGCACCGCCGATGCCGTCAATAGTGTTATTAAAAAAAACAGTTTTGGATGGAAAATGTGCCGCTGGCTGGGGCCGTTCCTCCATTCATATCTGTGTGTAGTTCGATTTGAATGCCATCGGCACCCGATGCAACAGAATTATTGGTGATGTTGCTATTGGATATGGTGGCGCTGAAAGTATTAGAGATGTTGTAAAACTCGACATTGTGTTCGATGCCGCCCTGGATGATGCAATTATCGATCAGCACTACAGCGCTGTTTTTCAAACCATTGGCCCCGGCAGGCTGGGAAGTGCCAAAGCCGATACAATCTTCCGTGCCCACAACTGTATTGCCGTTCGAGCCGTTGACAGTGCTGTACTGGAAGGTAAAATCGCCCACATCCAGCCCCCGGATGCCGAAGTTTTGGCAATCGTTGATTTGCATGCGACGAAGTATTACGTTGGCGGTGTTGTTGAGGAAAATCGCCGTGCCAACTAAGCCGCTGTCGTTTGTACCGCTGTCGCTTTTATTGGCTATTGTACCACCGGAGGCGTTGCCACCTTTGTTTGAATTCGAACCGTCGCCTGTAACCACCAGCCCGCCTGCCGACCCGGTCGTGTTGAGAACGATGCCCGGGGCTGTGCCTCCATTGGAAGAGATGCTTTGGAAATTGAGATTACTTGCGCCGATAGTGGTGCTCATTACATTTAAAGCGGTTGCACCGCTGCTGCTGCTGATTGTATTGACCGTGCCCTCTACCGTCACTATACCGCCGCCCGTGGCATTAAAACCCATGCCGGTAGTGGTGCTGACGACCAGCCCGCCACCAGTAAAGTTGATGGTCGCCCCGGGTTGGTAGCGAGCGTCACCGCCGGGTTCGCCCCTGTATTAAGGCTTTTGGACATGCCACTGAATGCAATAGTGCCTCCCGTGTTGCTCCCCACGTTGATGCCCGTACCCGTATTGGTGATATTCCCCGAAAAAGTGACGGTGCCACCGGTGCGTCCGGTGACTTCGACAGCCCGGTTTGCGTTACTGATGGTTCCTGCATAGGTTACGGTGCTGGAACCCGCGTTGATATCGAAGGCAATACTTGTTGAGCTGGTGATGCTACCGCCGCTGATGACGATTGGGCCACTGACATTGTCCAGATTAACCCCTTTACCCGCGCTGCTTGCGGATGTTATTGTAGCAAACGTGGCACCCGTCCCAAATGAAGTATTGGTAATGTCCAGGGCTGGACGACCGGTGATAGTGCTACCGGTGCCGCCGATATGAATCGTGCCACCCATGTTGGTGAATAATCCGGCGCTGCCGCTGGTGATTGTCAGACTGCCAAAAGTGGCCGAACCGGTGCCGCTGCTGGTGATGCTGATAGCTGGTCCGAAATTGAAGTTTGAAACGGTAGTCGTACCAAAATCGAGCGAGGCACTTGAACTCTGAATGTCGATCCCAAAACTGCCAGAGCCGCTGGCCCCAATTAGTGTGCTTGTGGAGGCAAGGGAGCCGCTCACTGTGTTGAGTAAAAGGCCGCTGGAATCCGGACTGTTGATGCTGACAAATTTGGAGGTGGTGGCGAAAATGCCGTTCGTCAAGCCAAGCACATTCTGGTTGCCACTCAGTGCCACATCAGGACTAGTGGTATTACCAATCGTCAACGTGCCAAAGGCAGCACCCGATATTTTCACTATTTCGCACCTTCCGATCTCTACGCCCCTTATTGTATTGCCCGAGGCAAGGACGATGCCGATACCGTTGCCGCTGCCCCCTGTGCCCATGTTGCGTATAAGGGGCCGTGCGATATTTATGGCAGGTAGGGCAAAGCTGTGCGTTGCCACCATAAAGGGCAGTACACCTACGCTAGACAGGTTCGACCCACCGCTATACCCAGAGCCGAAAAGCGACTGATTGTTTTTCAAAATGAAACCACCACGATACTCGCTACCGGTGTTTTTGATGAAAATGACTGCTCCTGCTGCTGGAAGTGCCGAAGCACTGAAATTTGCAATCGTTTTGAATGGGGTGTTGAGCCTTCCATCTTCGACTCCCGCTACCGAGCTGTTGTCAATGAACCAAATCAGGTCATTAACCGCAATGGTCACCGTTGCCATGTCGACGGAAGGTACTCCATTACCAACGCCGTTGCCATCATTGAGGGTATAGGTATAGGTGTCTGAGCCGGTGAAACCCACAGGAGGTGTATACATGAAGCTGCCGTCTGCATTGATCATGATGGAACCACCTCCGGTAGTAGCGAAAGTACCCGCGGTGACGCTTGCTCCCGACAGGTCATCGTCAAAATCGTTGGCTTTCAAACCATTTATTGCTGATACACTAATGCCCACATTGCCCGTGCTGGTGTACAAGTCATTCACTGCAAGTGGGGAAGAGCGAAATGATCCGGGTGCAAATGTGGTACGAGGGTCGGGCACGATATTGAGTTGAGTTCCAGTTGCGTCGTTAATGCCGGTATTCTCTATGGTGACTCTGTATCGAATGCGATCTCCCGGGTCCGCTACGTCGCCCTGACCCAGGTCAATGATCAGGGTATCGGTTTGTTTGGGAGGCGGTATCGTATCCAAACCGGAACCATACTTCTGCTGATCAAGATTAACTTGTCTGTCCTGCCTGAGTGTTTGCGATGTTGAACTGCCAATGGTGTGGTCGTTGTCTCTACCTATCAGGTCGACTTTCATCGTGCTCGAAGATCTATCTGCATAAGAGGCAGATAACCAGGCCGGGGGTGTTAAATCGCCTTGTTGCAATGCTCTAAGACCCTTGTCATCACTGACGCCACCATCTTCGCTATTTTGATGATCCCCGAATAGCCAAGGATTTCCGTTCACTTTTTCGAAGTCCTGGCTAGTCTGATTCTTATTGACAATCCTCATATCTAGGACATAAGGGGTGATATCACTATACTGAAGAAGCACCGCAGATGACGGAGAGAAAGTTCTGGCAAAAAACATTAAAGACAGGAGTGGTTGGTGCTCTTCCAGGATCAGGGCACCATTGCAATCATTTGATGTACCTGTTTTTTTGGCCAGGAGGTATGGTTCTGTGTCCACCTCCCCAAGCCCTAACGGAATATTTTTATTGTACTGCCGGACGAGGTTATCTTTTACAGAATTTTCAGAAAAAGTGGGGCTTTCATCCACCGCTTTCCATGCAGTAAAGATGAACAAGCCTGCGAGTAACAGTGAAAAAGTAAACGCGGTAGTCCCAAATCGGTGTAGCATCATCAAGTGTCCGACGAATTTGATCGGAAAGATAGGTAAAAGACATTTCAGCGAATGAAAAATGCCTAAATAAAATCTGGCTCTTAGGCGTTTTTATCGGGTAGTTCTACATTTCATATGTTCGAATATATACTATGGTTGAATTACTCCACACCCCTCGACCTCGACCCGACGCTATCAACTTCGTCAAGACTTCGTTGATCGGAGAAAGCTAAGGCGCCCCTGAAAGGGGAGAACCGGCTCTCCCGCTCGTTACGAGCACATTTTTTATTCCAATATGACTTTTTTAATTTACTTTCTTCCAGTAAGAGGATACAAAAGTCCCCTTTTAGGACCCTTTTAGGAGATTTAGGGGTCATCGACACATTTTCTTCCAGATTAAATAGTTACCACTGTACTCTTCTGACCTTGTTCTTGATTCCATCGCTGTCGCTTCAATAGGTCAGATGTCACCTCATGATTAAAAAGTATCAGATGAATATTTAGAGTGGGTGGTTTTGATTCTTTGCTTCTTTCTTCGATGAGGCAGAATTTAAATTTTTTCCCGGCCAGACTTGACGGATCTACTCTCTCTTGTTGTTAGAGAGAGGAACATCTACATCTTCTGGTAGTGCAGAAAAATAGAAATAGTAGATCACCACTAAATATAAGCAAGAACCAAGAAAATGATCTGACAAGATATCAGCCAAAGTTGGGGAAGTTAAAGGTCTTCGAGTTGTGCTCTTTTGATCGGTCTCATTAAGTTGAAAGATTTAGTGTTGCTTGTCTACTGACTAATCCATCGAATAGGGAAGTGCGGTCAGGATTTCCAAACGCTTACTTCTTTCGAAGTACAAAGCCTTTCCCAATGGAATGGGCTGACGACTTAAAATAGAGAGAATCCCAGGTTGCAATTTTTCGTGACAATCCAGATAACCTGGGAATTTTATTGCCTGGCCTAGTAGCCAAGATTTTGGGTTTCCGATTTTGGGGTTCGTTTGAGGCATTTCTCTTAAAATATTTTTGCACTATTCCTGTCCAATAAGCCTCCAGACAACCCACTAGATATCCGCTCAGGGGTACTTCATCGATGATTTCAAATCCAGACAATTGGACCCACTTTCGGAATTCAGAAGGGGCGATGAGATGATCGTGTCCAAAAGCGAAAGCACCGATAGGAAGATGACGATTGGAAAACCAGGAAAGCACTCGATTCAATGGATCATAGGTCATTGGAAAATCCAAACTTGGAAAGGTAAGTATGGCCAACCCCTGGGGTTTTAATACCCGGTGAATATTCTCTAACATGGTCATGGCATTGGGCACGTGCTCCAATACTTCGACTGCAATGACATGCTCAAAGGATTGATCAGCAAAGCTCAAATTCATAGCATCCTCCATCACATACTCCAGATTAGGTATATCTTTATTACGCCTTGCAGCAAATTCGAGATCTTCGCCATTATAGTCACAAGCAATCAGGTGAGCGCAGAAATGAACGATCATCGGATCATAATCACCCTCGCCACTTCCAAGATGTAAAATATGCTCCGAGTTCTTGTCAGTGCAATTGGTTTGTAGAGACCGCTCTACAAACAAATAGCGATTCAGAAAAGTCGGAAATAGAAATTTAAAATTCATTCACTAGAAGTAATTGACGATAGTCGTATAAATTCACTTTGATAAAAATTAGCTTTTTCGGAATCGCCTTCATGCTCATATAACTGGCTAATTAGCTGCTAGGGTGGGGCATAATCGCTTTTGATTTGAATGCTTTTTAATGCATTATCCAGAGCTGTTTGAATATTATTTTCTTCACTATAAATCAATGCCAGATAGTAGTACGCCGGATAGAAAGATGGATCTTTTGTAATAGCCTGATAAAATTCTTTTTTGGCAGCTTCGCTATTCCGAATCGCCTGATTTACCAAACCGATGATACTAAATGCTTCAGGATTTGGTCCAGTAATCTCCATAGAGTGATTCGCCCATTTGATGGCTTCATCAAATGCTCCAATATTCATTTTGGCGACGGCTAAACCTCGCATTATTACATCATTTTTAGGAAATTGAATCAAGCCGGATTCAAGCAAGCTAATTGCAGATGACCAATTCTCCTCCTCAACTGCTTTCAGTCCCAGTTGGATGTCTTGACCTCTTCCCTTTAAAATTGCAACTAAAGGAACCCCCTCCGCCCTGATGGAGTGGACCGTTTCCTGAGGTGGCCAATATCCCGATCTAAGTTGTATGCCCGGTACATATCGCGATGGATAAATAGCGTAGTCCCAGTTCTCGTTGTAGCGATCTGTATATCTCAGGTACTTAACTTTTACTTTGTTTCTGAATGAAGCATCAAGTTGATGGGTCAGGTTGTAATAGAATGAAGTGGCAATGGTAATTGAATCAACCATTTCCGGATCCAGGATTTTCTGATCTTGCATCCAATCAATAGCAGGCTTCACCCCAAGCCCCCAATAGTCGGTTTCAAAATTACCAAAAGCCTTTTTCATCCCACCGGCTAGGGGATTGAAATAAACGTAAGGATAATCGTGATTTCGGGCAATAAAGAGTCCACAATCGACACAGGTTATTGCAATAAAAGCATAACCTATATAGCGATACACCTTCTTTTCTCTGAAATAATTAGTTAAGGCTACCCAAAATAATGCAGCAAGGATGACTAATGATGGATAAATAAAAAGTAAATGCCTCCAGCCGTCGTGCAAAACTGAATGTTGGAGTGCAATGTAAAGGGCTGGAAAAATACCGGAGACATAGAGAACAATCAGTGGAAATAGTGGGTATTTTTTCATCAATGTGTTGAAAAATGCGATACTGCCAATGATACCGACGATGCAGAAAAGGGGTATCGTCTTCCACATCCAAATCAAAATATAATCGGTAGGAATTTGGTTGGACATCATATTTTCCCCCTCAAATAGTAATCGAATGTATATGTCCAGATTACTGAAACTGGTTAAAGCCTGCAGTGGATGATGCAAGGGATTTAGTAGGGCAGCAGGCCAAAATAGAATAGCCAGCAAATAACCAAACAATGAAATAGAGACTAAATATTTCAGGTATTGTCCAATCACCCGAAAGTTCCAATTTCTAAAACCGTACTTTAATACAAAATGAATGGCTCCAAATAGCATAAAGAACACGATCAGTAGAAGACCCCCAGCCCGGGTACCTAAGGCCAGACCCACCCCTATCGCAATGCCGATTAGTTCATTTCGATGTACATTTGGGAATCTTTTGAAAAACCTGATCATGAAATAGATGGCAATGATATAACCGGCGGCGAAAGGTATGTCTTTAGGATTCATTAGAGAATGACCTAAAAAACGCGGAGATAGAAATAAAAAAAGAAGCGATAAAATGGCTGCTCTCCATCCACCGATTTCCTTTGCAATTAGACTACTAAACCAAATAACCAGAAACCCCAGGAGCGCTATAAATAAATGACGCACCCGGTGATAAGCTGCATCATATGGATCGAATCCTAGAAGGTGATTAACGATCCCTGTGGTCAGCTCAAAGACACCTCCATAAAGATGCATTTTTCCCTTGTCGATATATAATGCGGAAGTGTCTTGTCCAAGCGTCGTATAAAACCGAACCAATTTTTCCGAATAATCTGTCTGAAATTCATCATCAGCATTTACGCCACTTCCTAAAGCAAGCGATATCATGATCAGTAAAACAATTAAGGAAGTTACATTGAAAAAATTTGCTAATAAACCCGGATTTTGAAAAATAGATGCATTTGTAGATTCCACCAGTTCCGGTAGAGGAGCTGGCTGCTCCAAAACCGGGATACGTTTGGATGGAGTATTTAATCGGTCTTCAAGCAACACATCCTTGGAGGATCCATCACCCTTTTGTTTGAAATGCCGTTTCGTTTTCTTTTTGGATTCTATTTCTCTGGAATTGTTCGGTTTTATAAATAGGGTCAACCCGATAAACCAGATAAATCCATATAGAATGAAAGCGGAAGAAATTCTCGAGATAATCCTTCCCTTGTAAAAGGATGAAGGTTTAAAAACAAACTCAATCCGGTGGGTGCCGGCTGGGATTCTCAGCGCCCGGAGCACATAATTTGCGCGAATATGTTCAACCGGTTGTCCATCCAGGAAAGCCTGCCATCCTTTATCCGGTCCATACCAGATTTCAGAAAATACAGCCAGATTTTCAGCAGTGCCTTCACTGGAATAGACAAGGTGGTCTGGCAGATACTCTATCAGTTTGATTTGAGCATTTGTATCCGGATCAAAACCATGGAGATATTCCGCGTATTCCTGATGCACTACCGCAAAACGGTGCAAATCAACACTGTCCAGGGATTCGATTTCCCCATCGGCCGAATTGGCCATCACGATGCTATCTACAATCCAGGCATGACCCAAGGCTTCCTGATTTCGAAATAATTCCGGCACACCATCCATTCCCAATTGAATGATATACTTGGTATTGAGCATGTTAATTACTCCCCGATCTCCCGTCATCAAATACCGGTCAATGATATCCTGGTATCGACGCAATTTGGCCGCATGATATCCTCCAAGCGTATTGTGATGAAAGGAGGTCGAAGCAGAGCTAAAGGTATTGATGGTCCAATCCAGCACCCTAAAATCAGGTTCGGGGTCATTTGCAATCTCCTGGTCCACAGGCCTTGGATCAAAAGAATGCTCGTATTTCCTGATTTCCTGAAAACTATTGTAATCAATAAACCGGCGGTTGACGGTCCAAAAATCCAGTCCGACCAGCAATCCGAACGCCAGAAGTGTCGGCATTAACGAGATATGATGCTTCAAGTAGGCCCACAGCAGGGAGAAAACTAACCCAATGAGACCCAAGCTGCGAAGGGTGTCGTAAATGAACAGCGTCTTCCTATCGCTAATCAGATTCTCCAGGTCAAATCCACTGGACTGATACTGAACATCAAGTGGAGAGCTAAAACTAAATAGATAAGGCCCTAGCAGGGCCAGTGCCAAAAGGCCCACCAGAAAGCGAATGGAAATTTTCCGAATTAACCGCCAATAATTCGATAAATGCTCCTTCAATAAAAGTTTATGCATCGCCATGATACTCAGAATTGAGGTCATGACCGGAGCGATCGAAAGAATCGAATTTGGTGTGCGAAACCGATTATAGAGTGGTATATGATCAAAGACAAATTGATTGAATGCCGATAAGTTTTTCCCCATTGACAATAGAATGATTAGGACCACCGACGTCCCTACCCACCATTTAATTGGACCTTCGATTATAAACAATCCGATGACAAAGAAGAAAAAGAGGACGATCCCAAAATATGCCGGGCCATTTGTAAAAGGCAATGACCCCCAGTAGAGCGGTGCACGATATTTGCCTGGTTTGCCTGTACCGATCTGAGGAAGTTCCTGAAATAATTTTGATCCGGAAAATAGTTTAGCCCGGGACGCACTCCCTGCCGCCCCGGGAATAATACAAGCCAATAAATCGAACGAGCCATTGCTCCATTCCATCGCGTAATTATAATCGAGTCCGGTATTCCTGGAAGTGACAAAAGTACTGTCGACAAATTCATCTTCGGAGGTTGTTAAGATTGAATTGCCACGAACCGTTTCTTTTGAATATTCATAAGTAGTCCATAAATTACAAACATCTGATCCGATTGCTAACAAAAAACCGATTGCCAAAATAGCGGAAGCCCTCAGGTATTGGGAAAACCTGCGATCCTTGGGTCTGTGGAGGAATTCTGCAATCAAAAATAGAGGGATTGTTAAAAAGAAGTAGTACGTTATTTGGATATGATTAGCAGATAAGTTAAGACCAAATCCTATGGCAAAAAGGAAAAACCCCCACCAATAACGGCCACGAAATGTCAGGACAATACCGGCAATCAAGATGGGCAAATAGGACACTGCACTATGTTTTGAAAGATGCCCTGCTTCGTAAAGAATGATATTATTGGTCGCCAGACCGAAGGCAATGCCACCTATGGCCGCCAACCGGTAGTCTATTTTTAGGACGACTAGCAAAATGTACATAGCTAGCATGCCGGTAAAGATAAATCCGATCGGATTTTGATTTTCCTGGCCAAAACGCAAAAACCGATTTAATTTAAAAAGATAATTGCCCTTATCTGGTGTGGTTATTTGGTAGCTAGGCATTCCACCAAACATAGCATTGGTCCAGAGGGGTTTCCTACCGTTCTCGGCTTCGAAGTGGGCAATTTCGCGGCTCATCCCCAAGTATTGAACCATATCGCTTTGATAGATTCTTTTACCTTCAAAATAAGGCCAGAAGAATGCTCCGGATACACTGATAAATATCAGGACGACTACCAGATGCTTCAATATCTCCTTGCTCATATAGTAAGCAAGATAGAGATGATCCCGCTTATTAAGGTGACTTTTTGTCTTAGTAAAACAGGTATGGACAAGGACAAATAGATTAGCTGATGTTGCAGAGCCAAATTTGGTGCGCGCCTGTAGAAAGCAAGTCTCGTAAACTTAATTCTTTAATACTACTTGTTTCTGATCTAGCAAAACCGTTGGTTCCTCTTTGATCAATTGGCCTATTGTTTTATTTAAAAACCCGGCAGGTGAGACAGGTGATGGATTGTTCTGGTCATCGGTAGTGCTCACTAAAGTGGTGCTTACCGGACATCCAATCACATCTGCCTGAAATACCGCCTGTGTGGCTACCTCAAATCCTGCATTTAGATTTACTCCCAGTGCTCCACTATAGGTGATCGACGCACCTTTACCGATCACATTAGTTGCAGTAATTGTATTGTTTGTTTTTGTAATTAAGACGTAGGTCGAATCAAAGTTATTAGGTGGCGAATAAAATAAGGGACTATTTGAACAGCATTCTATTTTTAATTGATAGTTCATATTGGGAAGAGGAGTATTATAATTGGCTAACATGACATAATAATGCCGCCCAGGAACAGTGCTTGTCGTAATCACCTTTTCACCACCTTGAATACTATAGACTCCTCCGATACAATATAGGGTATCACAGGATCCATAGTATACGTGCATCTCCGCATTGTCTCCGGTTGAAGATCCTTTAACCATCATTTGATCGCCAGTACCGATGAGATGATGCCAGACGACGCCTCTGTATCCATAAAATAAATTATTGTTGCAATCCCTTAAAGAAGTCAAAGAAGTATCCTGATAGATATTTGTTCCGGAGACGATTTGTCCACACTGCAATGTACGTGCATAATAACAATCTTCTATGCCGGATAAAGAGGCATCATTAGCCAACTGTGATAGTTTGTTAAGACTCCGAAGGTCACCAGGATTGATTTTATGCCGATTTCCTTTATGCGAAGTTATTCGATCGGAAACCGGAATATCTATTTTTGAAGGATAAATAGTTAGGTCTTCACAACTAACACTACTACTATTTTTAAGTAGGCTCGATATGACTATTGGAGATTTATAAAAAGATTTTTCTATTCGATCGGGGGGAAGAAGTCTTAGGTTTTGACCGGGTATGATATCCTCAAATTCTGCAAATAAAAGTAGGTCAGAAAACCCCCTGCCTTCGCGTCGCAATTCCAATTTTCGGAGATCTTGATTGAAGCTAAATAGTTCGTGCCGTTCGGATGCATTTATCTGCTTGATTTGGGCTGTAGTTTGTCTATAGTGTCCTTTTGGTGACGCAGAATCTATATGCCTTCCGGCACTGGATCGTTTCACCCCGTGAGTTTGAATGTTTTCCGCATCAGTTTCAATCGCTCGCCAGGCCGAAAATACAAACATAGCCACGAATAGAACGGAATATGAAAGATAGGCAAATCGGAACCTGGGCATTGACTTAAACACCTTTCCGTAAAGCTACGTGATTTTATTTCATGGATCCGGGCTTTTTTTAATGAGCCATACGGATAGATAACCTACCCATTAAGCTTTGTCGGATTTATCCGTGACTTTATGTGGTAGAAATGATTCGGTGCTCCTAACCATCAAGCGATCATTCTTGATCTCGTTAAGCTACATAATACATAACCAATGGGCCTTTACCTTTCACTTCACAGGTGCCCCGGTATTCAAACTTATATTCATCCTTGATCAAATGATGAGTTTCCGCCGAAATATTAATGCGATTGGCAGCACTGAATCTTTCCAACCGGTTTGCCACATTGACCGTGTCGCCCCAAAGATCAAAAGATAGTTTATCCGTACCGATCACCCCACCCACAACTACCCCCGAATGCACTCCGATCCGGATGTCCCATTTGTGCATTGCAGTCAAATTGCGTTGCTGCAAAAAATTGAGGACAGCTTTCCCCCACTCAACCGCTTGCCGGGCATGATTTTCATGCTTTTGGCAAAGACCGCTGGCTACCATATACGAATCACCAATGGTTTTAATTTTATCCAGCCCAAACTCCAGGGATAAAGAATCGAACCTGCTAAATATTGAATTAAGTTCCGTTACCAGTACATCCGGGGGCAATTCAGATGATACCTGCGTAAAATTGACCAGGTCCGTAAATACGACAGTAACATTTTCATATTGTACAGGCTGAGCCGAACCCGGAAAAATCTCATCACTACCCGAAGAATCGGGAAATGAAAGGTGCCAATGCACCAATTTATAAGTTTCATTTTTCTTCTGAAAGACGGCACTGATGCGCACCGGATTAAAAATCATGGTACGATCATGTAATGGAATGGTAATTCGGGTCTCGGCAATGATCAGCGTAGTTCCATTGCCAAGGTCTTGCTCTTCGACCCAGTGAAAATGAAATTTAAACCCCTGAGGAGTTAACATAAACGCTCTTTCAAATTGATTCAGGAGATCATTTCCAGAGCGGAAAACTTCATGCTGGGCAGTTCCAAAACCAGACATCTCCCGATCGATGATTGCTTCCAACTCCGGTATCACTAAGGGACTACGGATGGATCGTAATTCAAAGATTTTGTGAAAGAGTTCCAGCGGCGTTTCCAGCAGTACTTTCGGGTCTGTGCTTATCATGCAGTTTGCTTTTTTAAGCGGTAACTATTTCAACAATTAACTGATGAAAGTGTTTGTTTGGCCACGATCTCGATTTTTCAAATAGATCCGTTCAGGTAAAAATACAACCTCACCCCATAGTTATGGTCTCTACCGTCAGTGCCCAATCGACCGCGATCGTCCCCACCTTGGCTGTTGGTGCGGACCCGGTCAACGTCGCCATGTATAAGTTCTTCGAAGGAACAGCAGCTCCGGAGTAAGACCGGGACTCCAGTCGAAGTACATCAACGGAAGTTGTGCCGGCGGTGCCACTTTTAGCACGCGTTCCGGGCAGCGACTCCGATCTTTACCTTCTCCACCCCCTATACCCTGACGGTTCCACTGCGATGGAGTGAATAGGCAGTGGTTGAGTCTTAAAACCAGGTCAACATCTTCAATTCAAGGGGTTTAATACTCAAAAATCATAAGGTCTAGGCAATACATCGCTATATGCTCTTAGACATTTTTCCCAATTTTAGACCTGTTTTGCCGGTTAATCGTGAGTCATATTCCACAGCACTTCAAAGTCCTTGCGCTAATAAAATTCAAATCAACACCGGAAAATTTGTGTCTGCACAGCTAATTTCAAAAGTTAGTTATAATTACCAGGAATTTTTATCTTTGCGACCGCTTACGGATGAGTGAGCAAAATATAAGAGTTCGGGGTGTAGCGCAGTCCGGTTAGCGTACCTGCTTTGGGAGCAGGGGGTCGTAGGTTCGAATCCTACCACCCCGACTTGATTATCAAGGAGTTATGAGACAATATCTTATAGCTCCTTTTTTATTTGCATACAATTTGCATACACAAAGCTTCAAAAGGAAAACTTGGGACAAATTCTAGCGATGTACACGGATGATCGGCTTTTAGTGATATTCGAGCATTTCACAAACTTAACATTCTCTAACATGTCTTTTTGATTTCTTCCCTTTTTTATAGGGTAAGAAAACTCTTCTCTTTTTTATGTGTACAATCATGTTCAGACCTATTCAAATTCAGGTTTTGTCAGGTTCTCGCTTCGAAGTCAGCTAAAGAACAATGGAGCTCTACCCTTTTTTAGTGTCGAAAGTGTCTAGTAAATCCACCATAAAAGTGAAGTTATCTGAAGTGCCGACCTACATTACTTCATGGCCAATAGGTCGTATGCATCAAGCACGCTCTTCATAGCTATTTTCTGCTTTGATGTTATCTCTTTGTCAATGGTTCCTTCACTTCCATATAATCTATAAGTGGCTTTGTCTGAGGAAATTATCTTTTCAACGATCGATCGATCATCACCCAGAATCTGATCAAAATATTCACAAATACCTCCATCGTGAACCATCCGATCTAATGAATGTGGTTCTATGTCGATCCTCTCACCGTCAATATTAAATCCGACTTTTTTAGTGAAAATCCAATCGGCTGCTACATACTGAATGGCCCACCTGAGCTCCCTTTCTATCTTATATTCATCGTCGAGCCCAAAGTACAAATAGCAACCATTTACATTCGTGAATCTTGGACTAGTTTTGTCTCTATACCAGGTTGTAGATTCAAAGTCATCTCTTTCTACGTGAAGTTTTTTGAGTTCTACTTTGGCTTTTTCTAAGTTTTTGGATCTAAATTCGAGGTAGTTCTTTTCAGTGCTGTCAATTTCTGCGATTAACTCCAATGATCTGCCTGGATCGAGTTTGTTTGTATTATCACTTAGGTGCTCCCTTGCGCCAGCAAAATCATAACTTTCAATCAAACTATGTATGTCTGACTCAATAGGGGCCTGGCTTATAGTGTCGGCGACTGACTCGACTATCTGGACCCCTTTATATGCGCAGTAGCCAAAAATAACAAGCAGGATTACAAGGATAATGAGGAGGTTTTTCATTTTTGCTTTGATTCGAGTTTAGAAATTCTTTCTTCCAGTTGATCAAAGGCTAGTTGAAGCCTAGCATTTCACAAACTTAACATTCTCTAACATGCCTTTTTGATTTCTTCCCTTTTTTATAGGGTAAGAAAACTCTTCTCTTTTTATGTGTACAATCATGTTCAGACCTATTCAAATTCAGGTTTTGTCAGGTTCTCGCTTCGAAGTCAGCTAAAGAACAATGGAGCTCTACCCTTTTTTAGTGTCGAAAGTGTCTAGTAAATCCACCATAAAAGTGAAGTTATCTGAAGTGCCGACCTACATTACTTATCTTCTTGTCTAGTTCTGTTATCAAATCTGAAGGTTCTGTCAATTCTGGAGACTTACAAATGTCTCTTATCTCCCTTTTCAATCTTGAATAGTATTCCGGCTTCTCAAATGCTCCTTTGGCTCTCATTTCCTCAACAAGTTCCATTGCTGTATTCTGGCCTATCTCTACTATCTTTGTAAAGGCCATAAGTCTGAAAAAATCCTTTGGACTGTTCATGTTTTTTAAATTTAGATTGATTTTGTTAAGCTTATGGATAGCTTCATATTCTGCTATCCAACGTCGAACTAGGACCATGTAAAATTTCTCATCTGTCAAGGTACTTGCCGTTATATAAGGCTGTTGTAGGTCGTTTGATAACCTACGGATGAACCTCAATTCATACCTAAGTACATTCTGGTCTCTCCAAACATCAGGTAAAGCGACTCCCTTCTTTTTGGCCTCTTCAACTTTATCGTAGACTAGCTTGGTTCTGTTCCCATTTGACCAGTAAACAGATCTGGGTTGGCTGAACCGCTGATAATATTGGCAATCTCCTAAATATGGATAATAAACTTCTGGCTCATACCTCATAAGGAAGTTGTGGGCAAAGTCAATCCGGGTTACT
This sequence comes from Saprospiraceae bacterium, assembly GCA_016711125.1. GTDB lineage: Bacteria > Bacteroidota > Bacteroidia > Chitinophagales > Saprospiraceae > JABDMH01. The sequence continues at coordinate 632,950 of JADJTQ010000001.1, forward strand.
TTGGCTCTATCTACCGGCAAACAAAGATCATCTGACATCTTTTCAATCGCCCTGGCACTGTCTGACCTTGTAAGAGTGTGGAGGTTATCATAAAGATAATATTTTGCAAGACTCCCTCTTAAAGATACTCCTCGCTCTGAAATATTGACCTTAAAGGTGTTCCCTAAGGTTACACTGATACAGACACTGCCATCTTCTTTGTGGTGCTCTGTAAATCCTGAAAGTCTCTTTGAGACATTATTAATGTCAACGCCTCTTGCCTGGTCTACTGAAAGCCATAAATGGATAGTGTCATACATTGCCATTGATAGTTTTTGTCAAGAGAAACATCTTACTAGAGAAACATCTTACTATAAGGCAATGCCATCATATGGGTGGAAGGATTTGGCCTGATTTCTCATTTCGATGATCCTGAGACTCCATTCTACCAATCTTCTATTATCGTTGTTAACAAATTCCCTACAAGGAGATTTAGAGAGGAATAACTGGCCTTTTGAATTGACAAAATTTGTCAGGGCCTTGCTTTTAATTTTGTTGGAGGATGCAAGTTGAAGCTCCATCTTGTGATGCTTCATCTTCGCCCTTTCTTTTGGGGTTTAATTAAATAGGTAGGGGCTTCGACTTCGATCTCGCTGTCCGTTTTTCTACGCCCGGCCTTTAGGTATTCTATCAGTTCAAGTTTTGAGAAATAGCACCTTTTTGATCGTCTCATTACTGGCAGAACTCCTTTCGAAATCAATCCATAAATCGTTGCTTTGGAAAGACTTAAGAATTTGGCGCACTGATCGACGGTGAAAAGTTCATCTTCGGGGCCATTAGGTTGATTAATTCTCTCAATTATCAGAAGTTTCATTTCTCTGACTTCATTCTTGAGCTGGGCCACTTCACTCGGTAGGGTATCAAAAGACAGATTGGTGATTGTTTCAGTCATTGCTATAATATTTAGTTGTTAAATATGTAACAATGATAGTGATGTGCTTAGGTCGGTTGCAATGCTGTTGGTCAATAAGTAGAGAAACAGCACAAGGTTTTTAGCACTTTTCTATTTTACCATCAATTATCTGAAATATGGGCTTCTTACAAGGATAGTAGTTTCTTGAGATACATTTTTCAGCATAGTCATTGGTAAATGATTTGTTCATACCCCGGTCAACAAATTGAAAATTTCTGATGATCCATTCTTGCAATGCCTTCTTTTGACATCCTGTGATCAGATCATTCTCAATTAGCTGTTTGAAGGAATCCGCCAGTCGGTTGCCATGATCCAAGAATATCAGAGGTTCGTTCGCGTGCCGACCGGTCTCAATTATGTACTTCAACTGGATTTGATGCTCTACATTAAAGAAATTTTTTAATACCCTCAGTAGATCAGGCACTACTTCAGGATTGAAGATTGGCTTCTCCGGCAACCTATTTGATGTTGTGAAGGGCTTCATGGAATCATTCTTAAAAAATGGTATATCTGCTCTCAGAATATCTAATTGATTGAGACAGCGGTCTGAGACGGATCTATCTATCCCATTCCATTTATCCTCTAAAAAAAACTTCATTCGTGTTGCAAAGGCTTCAAATATCTCCCTCGTTTCCTGGAGATTGCCTGTTTCTTTAAAGTACTGGACCAATTCAGTACGAATGTCGCCTACAAGCATTTCAAGATTGATATCAATATTCAATGTTTTGGGAGTAGATTCAATTGTGAAACCGTTGTCTTTTAGAAGTCGAGTTCCAATATCAAGGTAATTCTCAAATCTTTTTGTTCTTTGCGTGAGCAGTTCAATTTCTTCTTTTGTCTGCTCAAGCTCACCGTCCCTAAATATGATATAGTTCTTATCTCCTCGTTTTTCAATTCTGAGCATGTGACTTTTGTTAATATCGGATTCTTAAACTTTCCAGCCAACGAGTTCGATTTGTCAATCAAAATTCATCAAGGAATCCGCAAACTCCTTTTTGGCCTCGTCGTCAAATCCAGCAAAGTAGTTTTGAGTGGTACTTATGTTCTCATGTCCCAAACTTTCCTGGATAAATTCCATTGAGGCACCATTTCGAACCGAATTAGTTGCAAAACTATGCCGGGCCCAATAGGTAGAAATCTGGCCTGGTAAATCATTGGCAATGCTTAGATTCTTGATGTGCTGGTTGATAAATCGAGTAAAATTCTTAACTCTTGATTGTTCCTCCTTTGGTGTCAAGCCATTTTCCAATATCTCGAATACAGGGCTGTCAGCTTCTTTGTCTGGATTTCCATACTTTTCTATCACTCCCATGGAAAACTCGTTCAGGTAGGCTGTGACTAGCTTTAGATTCCCTTTGGAGGTGATTCTTGTCTTTGCCCTGTAAAACTCAATTCTGCCCTCTTTGATGTCCTTCCACTTCAATAAAGCAATGTCTTTTATGTTGATGCCGTTGCATGCGTATGAGAAGAACCAAAAATCTTTGGCTTTCTGTTGTTCCGGTGTTTGGGCCTTGGTCCCAAATAACCTCCTTAGTTGGACTTTCGAAAGTGCCTTTTTCACATTTTTAGTAGCTGGCACCTGGTACTTACGTTTGCCAAATGGATAATATGCCTTTTCAATCTCCTTTTCAGAAATTGCATTGTTAAATAGTGCCCTCAAGGCTCTTAGGTACATACTAATTGTGGTAAGGCTTCGACCTTTGTCGGTCATATAGGCTTCATAATCCAATAACCAACTAGGTGTAATATCGAGAAGGGATAGTTTATCATAGCTGCGCCTCAGAGATTTCTCCAGAAATTCTGTTATTGACTTTTCACTCAGATCATACGTGCTGGCTGTTCCTATTTGCTTACGTTTTGTAAATTCACAAATAGCTCGCTCAAAATGATACTTAACTTTTATGCCATCACCTGCTTTCCGGAATAGCTGCTTTTCAAATTGATCGAAAGTGAAAGGAGTTAGTTTTTCAGCAACCTTACAGGCTTTCAACTCTACTGCCTGCATCTGACTTCTCAGTTCTTTGTTCTCGATTCGTGGCTTTGACGTATTCCATATGCTTTCAAAGTCCTTCTTTGATAGTTCAAAGACAGTGGAATAAAGTTTTTGGATTCTCGGACTTGGTGTAAAAACTCTGAGTTTTACCGGATACTTTCCACTTGATTTAGTTCTTCTGGTATCTAGGTACAAAGAAATTGCAAAGTCCTTGGTCATAGTTCTTGATGCTTCTATCAAATTTAGTCATTTGCATACAATTTGCATACAAAAAAGCAAAATAAACACATAATAACAATGACTAAGAAGTAACGATACCTATGTAAATGGTTCATAAACAGATAAATACGATATGAAGGCATTAGGAAACCATGATGCCAAATTATGCTTTGGGAGCAGGGGGTCGTAGGTTCGAATCCTACCACCGCGACACTGTCCACCGTAGCTTAAGCGAAGGTGATACAAATTTGATCAAGGTCGTCATCGTAAGATGGCGACCTTTTTTATTATATACCCTCCCAAAGTCTACCTGACCAACTCAAAACTCAAATGATTGCACCACTATGTACCTGTTTCTGCCTCAAATAGGCCAAATTCGAAGCCAACAGCCTCATTCTTCCAGAAAGTGAATGACAAGCTGTTTGCCAAGGTCCATGCACTGAGGGCTGGGATCATTGTTAGAATCTGAATAAGATTTGATCTTGACTGAGGAATATCGGGCAATAATAAACTGATTGATAGAAATATTAGCATGACATTTGCCCTTACTTTGTTACAAATAATTGAGTAATTTGCCCTTACTTTGTTACAAATAATTGAGTAATTTGCCCTTACTTTGTTACAAAACGATTAAAAAATGAACTTTGAAAGGCATGCCGTCGCATATCTGGAGAATTGGAAGGCCAATAAAAATCGGAAGCCACTGATATTAAGAGGGGCACGGCAGGTAGGGAAAACGACCTTGATACAGGAATTTGCAAAAAGGTACAAACATCATATTTTCCTGAATCTCGAAAAATCAGCAGATGTAGCAGTTTTTCAGACCTATGATGACCCCAGAACAATTGTAGAGGCATTATTTTTATCTAACAATATTAGCCCGAGTGAACAAGGCAATACCTTACTCTTTATTGACGAAATACAGGAATTTCCCAAAGCTATTCGCTTGTTACGATATTTCTATGAGGATGTACCCGATCTGAATGTCATAGCAGCAGGGTCGCTTTTGGAGTTTGCCATGAAAGATGTTGGCAGTTTCCCCGTTGGTCGCATCGAATATTTATACCTCTATCCTTTAAACTTTGTCGAATATCTGGAAGCAATTGGACATACTGCGGCACTGGAGCAGTTAAATACTATTCCTTTGAAATCGGTGGCTCACACAGTATTGCTGGATTTATTTCATAGATATGCCATCATTGGGGGCATGCCAGAAATCATCAAAACTGACATTCAATACAATAATTTGGCAGAACTGCCCAAGGTTTATGAAAGTATCTGGGGCACCTACAAGGATGATATAGAAAAGTACGCTTCGGGTGCAAGTGAAAGGCGAGTCATCAAACATATTATGGATACCGCCCATCTCTATATCGATCAACGCATTAAATTTCAAAATTTTGGTAGTTCCAATTATAGATCCAGGGAAGTGGGTGAAGCCATGCGTAATCTTGATGCTGCAAAAATCATACAACTCATTTATCCTACAACAGATATGGATCCACCTATCAAACCCAACATCAATAAAGCGCCGAGGCTTCAGTTTTTGGATACTGGCTTGGTAAACTATACTTTAGAGATACAAGCCCAGATGTTAGGAATGAAAGATTTGAGTACTGCTTTCAACGGTGCTATAATACCACATCTGATAACCCAAGAGGTTATATCATTAAATACGATAACAAATTTCAAACCTAATTTTTGGATTCGTGAAAAGAAGCAGTCTTCAGCAGCGGTGGATTTGGTATATCAGCATGGCGATAAGGTCATTCCTATTGAAATAAAATCAGGTACAACAGGAACCTTAAGATCCTTGCACCAATTCATGGATAGGACCAATCATCCGTATGCTGTTAGAATGTACGCCGGAGAATATAAAATTGAGGATTCGATAACTACAGAAGGGACTTCTTTCCTGTTGATGAATTTACCCTATTATTTGGGTACTCAACTTCCTAAGTATATCGCTTATTTTACCAACAATTATCCTGCAAACTAACTTCCTATCAGAAGTTATACGACAACCCCAGTACCCAAAAACTCTGCACTTCGTGATCCTCCACTTCGGCCTTTCGCAGTCCAAATTCAAAACCGATGCCCACGCCTTTCCAGACATTAAGGGAAAGACTGTTGGCCCAGGTCCATTCTGTCAGGCTAGGATCTCTACTTTTGTAGGAAATAAAGGTGGTCAGATTGGTTTTCCAACCCAGGCCCGATACGATTTGACTGGTGTAGTCGGCAACGATTTTTGCCCCTAATGCATCGGAAAACTGTGGGTCTTCACCAAAAACCCAGTGATAGTTGAGTGGGTGCATCACAAGGACCAGATTTTTGACCGGTTTCCAGGTTGATCCCACCCCAAAATCCAGGATACCGGGATTGTTAAAATCGCTAAGTACGGATGTATTAAATTCGGCCAGGGTCGATACGGCCAGATTGTCAACAAAGGTGTATCCAAAAAGAGAAGATAGATGAAGTACATCGGCTACTTGCTCAAATTTGCCAGATTCGCTATCATGTTTATCTGTATCAAGTTTTAGCCATCCCAGATTTGTACTCACCGCATTACGCCAAAAAGTCTTCGAATCCCGGTAGTTGGCAAATCCATTGACGGAGGCGCGTATCGCTGCTGATATAGCGTTGGGGTTGGCACCCTTCTGCCAATTGTTGAAGTGTGAAAGATTGTAGCCAAGGGTCCCATAGGTACCAAACTCCCAGCCTGGAAACGAATCTATTTTAGTCTTGAGCATAGAAATTTCTCCTTTGAGCGCTTTCATTTCCTTTTCTTTTTCTTTTTTCATGGTCCGGTACTCTTCAATGGTCTGTCCATTTATACCGCAATAGGTGAGCATAATGGTTAGTATCGTAAGCTGTTTTTTCATAGTTTCTTAAAACTGAATTGTCCTGCGAAATCTCATTTTAAAGGGATCAAATGAGCAAAAGAGCTCAACGTCCCTGTGATTAGCACCTCAATTTAGAAGGTGATTTGATATTTTTAAAAAAATAGAGGCTGTAATGTTTTAAAAGGTCCTGTATTTTGTAAAATGACTGAAAGTGGTGGAATTGTCAGATGAAGCTTGATGAGTTCTGACCATCAATGAAAGTTAACCCTTGAGTAAGCATAGATGGAGAAAGCCCTTGTCGGTGATGGTGCTGAGCAACCTGTGAAGTGAAACACAAAGAAAAGGATACCTTGGTAAGGTTTTAACAGCAGCCACGCTTCAGTAGGTTGACTCCTGGCAACACAGCCGGAGATACCAGCTGACTTGACATCATTTCTGATCATGGAATCACCATTGGATGAATTTGAAGTCATAAAGATTTTGCTATTTAGCTATCTTTAACTTTGACATTCAAATCAGGGTACGATCATGATTTGGAATGACCATCGAATCATAGATAGAATTGAAAGATATGGAGAAGAAATTAGTAATACACCCACAACGAAAACCAGGATTTGTCACCGGTGCTTATTCCGATGGTGTGATTTCCGGTGACCTTCTTTTTGTAAGCGGTCAGGCGTCGGTTGATTTTTCGACCTCAGAATTTGTCTTAGGGTCTATTGAAGAAGAAACGCACAGAACGCTAAATAACGTCAAACTGATCATTGAAGCAGCTGGAGCTACAATGCATGATGTATTGAAATGCACCGTGCATTTGGCCGATATTAGTGACTTTGCTGTTTACAATTCGATTTATGAGCAGTATTTTTCGGGTGTGAAACCGGCCAGAACCACTGTTCAGTCGGTCATAGCGGAAGGTTTGAAAGTTGAAATCGATGCGATTGTTCGAATTCCTAAACGATAAAGACTGTGCCAGGAGATAGATACCAGATAGACAATATTGATCAGATCGATTCGCCGGCTTTGGTGGTTTTTCCGGATCTGATTGCGGAGAATTGTGTACTAGCCTTAAGTATGCTGAATAAGGCGGAAGGTGCGGTTCTCCGGCCTCATATTAAAACGGTAAAAACACCGGAGGTTGTCCAAATCATGCTTGAGCATGGTATCGATCGATTTAAATGCAGTACGATTGCCGAAGCAGAGATGTTGGCTATGAGTGGTGCGCCGGACGTGCTGTTGGCTTATCAGCCTACTGCAATTAAAATAAATCGACTGGCAAAATTGGTGAAGAGCTACCATGCTACCCACTTTTCGTGTTTGGTTGATAATGGATTAACGGCCAAGATGATCTCTGACCGTTTTGGTAAGCAGCCACTGGACGTATATATCGATGTCAATGTTGGGATGAATCGAACCGGTATCTCACCATCAAAAGTGGTTGCCTTGATCGAAGAAATTAAAGATTTGGAAGGTATTTGCCTTCGCGGTCTCCATGCTTATGATGGTCAAATTCGGACTACAGATCCGGAAGTGCGACAGGAAGAGACCAATATCTCCTATGGTCTAGTCAAAGACTTGAAGGATCAGGTTGAGATAAATCATGATATAAATCTGAAGATCGTGATCGGAGGAACACCTTCCTTTCCCTTCCATGCTCGAAGAAGCCAGGTTGAATGTAGTCCGGGTACTTTTGCATTTTGGGACGCAGGCTACAGCAATAGTTTCCCGGACATGCGTTTTCAATATGCAGCGATACTGCTCACCCGGATTATCTCCATTATTGATGAGCAAACCCTTTGTCTCGACCTCGGAAGTAAAGCAGTTGCCCCTGATCCTGCCTTACCCAGGGTGGTTTTTCCCGGTCATCCGGAGGCCACAGTCTTATCGCAATCGGAAGAACATTTGGTTGTGAAGGTTCCAGACACCGCCGGATATCAGGTAGGTGATGTTTGGAAAGGGGTTCCGATCCATATTTGTCCTACTGTAAATCTGTACGAGCAACTCAATGTGATTCAGAAACGGCGGTGGACCAACAGTTGGACCGTGGTAGCTCGCAAACGAGTGATCAATGTCTGACCTTATGGATCATCAGGACTTTCATATTGGCGTTGTTGGTCTCGGTCTCATGGGTGCCAGTATTGCCTCGGCCATGATCTTATTGGGGCATCGGGTCGTCGGATTATCTCCCGTAGTTTCCGAAGCCGATCAAACGGCAGCGGAACGGATCAGAAGAACGGTTAGACAAGCTATAGCAAGGGGGCTGGTCAGTGGAGACGAAGAACGTTATATGGACTTGATTGAATTTTCAAACGAATATCGGTCATTAAGTTCATGCGACCTGGTTATTGAGAGCGTGGTCGAAAATCTGGGGATCAAAAAAGAAGTGCTTACAAATATTGAGGAGGTCGTAAGCGGTGAAGCAATAATTACAACAAACACTTCAGCTATACCTATTAATATTCTTCAGCAATTTCTCAAGTTTAAAAGTAGGTTTTTTGGCATGCACTGGGGTGAGCCTACGTTTACATCAAAATTTCTTGAGATCATTTGTGGAGATCAAAGTGAGATGGCTTTAGGTGAAAAACTGCAGCAGATAGCCTTGGCCTGGGATAAGGAGCCTACTTTGGTACGAAAAGATATTAGAGGTTTTATTACCAACCGGTTAATGTATGCTATGTACCGGGAAGCGTTTTATCTGGTTGAAAATGGATTTGCCAGTATGAAGGATATCGACCGTGCCTGTCGTAATGATGGGGGTGTTTGGATGGCCTTTTGCGGGCCATTTCGATATATGGATCTCACTGGGCTGCAGGCCTATTATCATGTCATGAAAGATTTGTTTCCTACCCTGGATAATCGGACAAGGGTCCCAGATTTTATTGAAAAAATTGCTTCCGAAGGCAGCAACGGAGTATCCACCGGACAAGGATTTTACTCGTATACCCAGCAAGAAGCTCAGGCATGGCAAACTGCATTTGAGATCTTTTCATTTGAGATCAGCCAGCTAAAAAATGAACATCCTCCTAAAGCATTAAAGGATTTGTCCTAAAGTGATTTTTAAAAACTCAAATCGATATCATACATGTTTGCCATAGATGCACACCTTGATCTGGCTACCAACGCAATCTCACTAAACCGGGATCTGACCCTAAGCGCCGAAGAAATCAGGACATTGGAGCAAGAGTTAAAACTTGACGACCGACCCGATCGGGGCAAAGGTACGGTGACCCTTCCTGACTTACGTAGGGGCAATATCGGTTTGGTTATAGCTACAATTATCTCACGTGTATCGGTAAAAGGTAAGCCAGTTCAATCGATTAGTCTGACCGGTTGGAATTCACCTGCACAAGCTTATGCTTTTGGCCAGAGCCAGCTGGCTTGGTACCGGGTGATGGAAGATATGGGAGAGATGGTTCAAATCAATAATCGACAGGATCTTGAAGACCATTTAAAGCTTTGGTCGGATAAATCGATCTCAAATGATCAAAAACCAGTGGGGTATCTATTAAGTCTCGAAGGAGCCGATTCGATCATCAATGTCGATTATTTACATCAATACTATGGAGAGGGATTGCGTGCGATTGGTCCCGCACATTTTGGACCGGGACGTTATGCGGCGGGTACTCATTCGGATCAAAGCGGCCTTACCGCTGCGGGCAAGGATCTTCTTCGTGAAATGGAAGCTTTGAATATGATACTGGATCTGACTCACCTGACGGATAAGGGTTTTTTTGAGGCAATCGAAATCTTTCACGGCACGGTCATCGCCAGTCATCAAAATTGCCGGGCTGTCGTGCCTGGTGAGAGGCAGTTCTCCGATGAGCAAATCAATGAGATCATACAACGGGATGGTGTACTCGGTGGCGCCCTGGATATTTGGATGATGCATCCCGATTTTCAGAAAGGCCAGGATCCCTATGTGCTCGGCACCAATCTTGAAAAATTAATACCGCACTTTGATCATATATGTCAGCTGGCCGGCAATTCGAAGCACATTGCCTTTGGTACCGATCTGGATGGTCTTTTTGGCAGGGAGCAATCACCATATGATCTTGACACGATTGCCGATATCCAAAAATTTCGCGACCTTCTCTCCGCGAGAGGCTACAGTCAGTCTGACCTGGAAAATATATTTCATAACAATTGGTTGAGAATTTTCAGGCGGGCTTTAGGATAGTAAAACGGATACCTTAAATTCTGTGTGAGTGATCGGGATTAACCGCTAGTAGCCTGGATCTATTGTGTGACGGATCGTGGTCTCACTTTTTTTGGCACTCTAATTGCAAAGTCAATACTAAGTACAGTAACAAGGCCAGTTAGAAAGTGCTCCTTTCCTACTCCCCCCTTCATCTGTAATATATTGATTTTTGATTTCAACCCAGTAAAAGGTTGAGAGACGTGAGCAGAAATGATTTCCCGGTCAAGCATCAAAGTTTAAACATAGACTGATGAGAAAAATATTTAGACCGCGAATTACTCATACTCTGAAGTATGGACTTATCGGAGTGATTTTTGGATGTTTTTTCCCCATCCTAGCCACTTTTTTCGACCTCGTATTTATCAGGGACTTACCGATCACCTGGACTAATATTATTCTGGTGCAACTGGAACTTCCCTTACATTGGATTATCGATACGGCTCCTGTTTTTCTCGGTTTTATTGCTTCGGTGGCAGGAAGAAAACAGGAACATCTGGCAAAAATAAACGAAGGACTTGAGTCGATTGTGACGGAGCGAACACGGTCTCTGGAAGATAAAAATAAATTGTTATCTAAGGAGATCAGTGAGCGGATTGTCATCGAAAAACAATTAATCATCGCTAAAGAAGAGGCAATACGTGCAAAAAATGCGGAGGAGGCTTTCCTGGCAAACATGAGCCACGAGATACGTACTCCTATGAATGGTATTGTTGGATTTACAGATCTTCTGATTCACAGTGATCTTTCTTCTGAACAGAGCGAATTTGTGGCTTCAATCAAGCATTCGACTTCTCATCTCATGGCCATTATTAATGACATTTTGGATGTATCCAAAATAAAGGCCGGTCGGATTGAATTTGAACAGATTGACATCGATCTGAGAGATTTATTGAGGAATTTGGTAAATACCCTTAGGGTTAGTGCTTCGGTAAAAAATATCCAATTGCTAGTTGAAGTCGATCCGGAGGTGCCGGAAACAATTATGGGTGATCCAGTGCGGCTTAGTCAAATTCTCTTGAATTTAGCAAATAATGCTATAAAATTTACCCATCAGGGTCATGTTAAGATTGCCGTCAAATACCTGGAGTCCTCCAATCACCAGGTGGGCTTACGCTTTGCCATTGAAGACACTGGAATCGGTATTTTACCCAATCAGATTGAAAATATATTTAAGGACTTTCTCCAGGCAGAAGCAAAAACTACAAGAATCTATGGTGGCACCGGACTCGGTCTCTCTATTTCGAAGAAATTAGTCGAGCTTCAGGGAGGAAAAATCGAAGTTGTCAGTGAAATAGACAAGGGATCTGTCTTCTCGTTTAGTATCATCTTTAAAAAAGCTATCCCAAGTATATTGGTGAAAAATGAGGATCAGGAGGTTGATGATTTTCTGCCTGAAGGATGTAAAGTGCTTATTGTTGATGATAACCGGATAAATCGGGTTTTAGCAAGTAAACTAATTGCCAAAGGAGCAAAAAACATTTTCATTGAATTTGCAGAAAACGGTCAGGAAGCCGTCGATTTATTCAATAAGCAGGATTTTGACTTCATTTTATTGGACCTGCAGATGCCTATTATGGATGGTTTTGAAACTTGCAAATTTATCCGGAATAAATTCCCGGAACCAAAAAATAAAGTTCCGATCATAGCTCTGACTGCAGAAGCACTTCCCCACGAAAAGATCAAGGCTTTTGAAGCGGGTATGAACGAATATGTTATTAAACCGTTTAAAAAACGTGAACTTTTTGGGAAGATAAACTTTCTCCTCGGCAAGAATTTTATCGGTAGTCCAGCCGCCCAGGTTGACTTAAAATCTGAGGTATTGGCGGAAGAAGCTATCAGAAATACCAAATACAACTAAATTTAAATTTCATCGAAATCAGCTTTGCAATTGCAATCTTTTGAAGATTGGTTTTTGGTCGTCCGGGTCACTTCAGCAGATTAATGAATGCTTTAATCTCTGTTTGTCGCACCAGCTTTACGATTGATTGGTTCTGGCATCAATTTCTTTAGGTGTCTAACAGTAAGTTTTTGGACAAACACGCTATCCATCGCTTTTGCAGAGCCAACCCGAAAGAACTGAGCCAACAATCTTATTAAGGAATTCCAGGGTGGTACAGTGGAAAAACAGGTCCCGTCTGCAAATGGTGGACCCACTAACTCCAGGATTTCACTATTCCAACCACATAATCTCCCTTCCAGGTCGATAAAAAGTATTATTTTCAGCGTTGAACCTGATATTGAAAATCGCCATTTCTGTTATAAAAATTTTGTGCAAATAGGTGCAGTTTATAGAAATTTAGGCAAGATGTTGATTTTCGAACATCAAGTTTGCTTTGTTAAAATTGGATTGAAATATTTCTAAAATAGCAACCGCCGATGTATTTATCCCGCAGACGATTTATCAGTACTTCTTCCAAAATGGCTTCCTCCGCCGCTCTAGGCTCTAGTTTCCCTTTCTATATACCTGCCCGCGAGAGTCGGACTGCCCCAAGCGATCAAGTAAATATCGGGCTCATAGGATGCAATAACCGCGGCTTCCATGTATTGAAGAACCACCTGAAAGTACCAGGTGTAAATTGTGTAGCACTGTGCGATATTGACCAAAATGTCTTACAAAGAAGGGCGGCAGAGATTGAAAATGATCACGGTCACAAACCAAGCATGTATGAAGACTTTCGCGATCTTCTCGAGCAAAAGGATATGGATGCAGTGATTGTCGGCACCCCGGATCATTGGCATTGTTTACCCATGATCTACGCTTGTGAAGTAGGCAAAGACGTCTATGTTGAAAAGCCTCTGGCCAATAGTATCGAAGAATGTAATTTAATGGTCAAAGCCACCAGGCAATATAAGCGAATCGTGCAGGTTGGACAACAACAACGCAGTAGCGAGGTTTGGAATCAGGTGATGGAATTCGTGAAGTCCGGTAAATTGGGGGCCGTTCAAAAGGTTGACATCTGGGGTAATTTTAATTATGGACTAGGCCCCCTGAAGCAACCAGATGCCCAACCTCCGGCAGGCGTTAATTATGATCTGTTTCTAGGGCCTGCCCGGGTACGGCCTTTCAATCCAGCCCGATTTCATGGTAGCTGGCGATTTTTTTGGGACTATGGTGGAGGTCTCATGACCGACTGGGGAGTACATCTACTGGATATGGCGCTCTGGGCTAAGGATTTGTCGAGACCACCCGACAAGGTGACAGCGCAAGGCTATCAATATGATATGCCAGACAGATCGAGAGAAACCCAGGATGTTTTAACCGCTTTGTTTAGCTATGACGACTATTTGATACAATGGGAGCATAACGCTGGCAAACAGGTTGGGCCCTACGGTCGAAATTATGGAGTAGCATTTATTGGAGAGATGGGAACTTTAGTCGCTGACCGAGCCAGATGGGAAGTGTTGCCGGAATGGGATGGTGATCAGAATAGGAATAAAATAGAAAAAGTGGGTCCGGTAGAAGGAAAGCACGGCCACGAGCAACATCCAGTTAATTTTATCGAGTGTATTAAATCAAGAAACGAACCCGCTTGTCCGATTGAAGTTGGTCGAGCCGTCGCGGTTGCCGCCCACATGGCTAATATTGCCGTTCGCTCCGAATCCTATCATTTGGAATGGGATGAAGCCAGAAATAAATTTACAAATAGCAAGTCAGCTAATAAAATGATCGTGCCCGAATACCGGAAACCATGGAGTCTACCTAAGTTATAATTAAAGGCAAACATAAGGCTATGGTTTAGGAGCAAATTAGGAGAGCAAATTTGGAGTATTATGCAAATTCTCAGATGTAAAAATATGAATCGTTCACTGGTAAGTACCGCTTTTTTATTACTAATCTTTTTTTCGTGTAAACCTGCATCTACTTCTACCTCTACTGAGGTGGTAAAGAAAGAGATGACTCCCAGGTTGACCCAACTTTGGATGTCTGACACTACTCTACGTACTCCTGAGTCAGTATTGTATGATGAAAGAAGAGATGTTATTTATGTTGCTAATGTCAATTTAAATCCGTGGGAAAAGGATGGAAACGGTTTTATTTCCAGAATGGATCCGGGTGGCAAATTGATCGACTTGCTGTGGGTGCCCGGCTTAAATGCCCCTAAGGGAATGGGAATATTAGATGACCATCTTTTTGTAGCTGATATCGATGAAGTGGTGGAAATAGATTTAGCGACAGGAGAGATCGTACAGAAGTTTTTTATCGAAGGAACACCTACTCTCAATGATATTACGGTCGGAAATGGAATTGTATATATTTCCGGATCAGACAGCAATAGGGTATTTGCCCTAAAAGGAGGAAAGGTTTCCATGATTCTTGAAGGCGATTTCGGAAGACCCAATGGTCTTTTTATCGAGCCTGACCGGTTATTGATGCTTACCAGTAATAGTAGTCAACTAAAATCATTTAATCTGGAGACCAATGAAAGTATCGTACTTGTGGATAGCCTGGGTCATGGTGACGGCATCGTACCTGCCGGCGATGACGATTATCTGGCATCCAGTTGGAAAGGGGAGATTTTTTATATCTCATCCGATTGGAAAAAAACTCAATTGTTAGATACGCGCGCTGCAGAAATCAATGCCGCGGATATTGATTATATTATTGATAAAAAAATGCTCTTGGTACCGACATTTTTTAAAAACCAGGTGATAGCCTATCAGTTGGATAAATGAAATCCAATTTGATTTTAAGGCAATTATTGGAGGAGTATTTTAGTGTCTAATGCTCTCCCGGCGCTAGATTACACAAGCAGACAGAGAAGATCAATTTATTCAAGTCCTTTGAAAATCGTATCTATTTCACTGATTCGAATAACTTGAATTTCATCAGAAAGTGGAAATCCGCCTTCGATGGGAGAGACTACGAAATGTTTTGTCGTTTGTAAATCCTCCATGGCAATATGAAACCCCCGGGTTAGTTTCGGCCTTGTACTATATTTCAACGCTACCAGTATTTCTGGATTTCCACCTCTCGAAATGACCAGATCCACCTCATTACCCTCATGAGTTCGATAAAAATACATTTCGGCCCAAGGTGGGAGGATAGCATAGATTTGCTCCAGCGTATAGGTCTCCCAGGATGCACCCAAAATTGGATTGCCACTAAGTGCTTCAAATGAACTAATACCCAACAGCTGGTGTAGAATGCCAGTGTCTCTCAACTTCCGGCTTCGGACTTCGGTCTTCGGACTTCCGACTTCAGACTCATCATCACCAATCACCCACTTGACCACTTACTGCCTTTCTTCCGGCTTCGGTCTTCGGACTTCAGTCTTCGGTCTTCGGTCTTCCGACTTCAGACCTCCGACTCATCATCACCGATCACCCACTTGACCACTTATCGCCTTACTTCTTCCGGCTTCGGATTTCGGTCTTCCGACTTCGGACCTCGGTCTTCCGACTTCCGACTCATCCTACACAATATGGATTTTCATTTCCATACTGTTCTCTACAAAATGATGAATGTCAAAAGTTTCCTCAGCTCCCAGTTTTTGACCGATCTGGCTGACCAGATACATACCTGCGGCTAGAGCACCGAGTATCGGTAAGATCCAAAGAATTCTGGCTTCCATTCCTAAATTAATTCGGGTTAACCCTAGAATTGCAACGAATAAGACCAGGATCGAAATCGCCAAATAAAGAAGGATAAACAGTGTCCAGACATTGGGATGCGGTTCGTATCTGCCCCGAACCAAACAGCCCTTTTCCTGGTCCTCAAAAGTGAGATTTAGTTGAGGTGACCAATAGTGTTGATTTTCTTTCTTAGCCCGGATGATGAAGTGCCCGGGATAATTGATTGAATCAAATGGATGGTCGGCCAATGCCAGACCATGATTCAATATTTTAATGATCTCTTCAGAGGTTTTTTCAACAGAAGCCTCAAATTTGGGGCGGATGCGAAAGCTGGTCATTTTGAGATTGGCTGGTTTTCGTTTTAAAAGAATCGGAAGATCAACTTTCTGTCAATCTGAGACAATGACTAAGATCATTATTTTTGAATACACAGATCACTCGGCCAGGTTCTGCGGGTTACTTACTTTCGTGCAATGCCAGAAGACCTGATCAGTGCGGTTGAAACAGCCTGCTACCACTGTGGTGAAGATTGTGGCTCCATTGTCGTATATCATGATGACAAATCCTTTTGTTGTGATGGCTGTAAGGTAGTGTATTCAATCCTCAAGGAAAACGATTTGTGCAACTATTATCAGCTGAATCAGGCTTCGGGTATAAGCTTCAAACGGAGATCTATGGAGCGCTATAGTCATCTTGATAATCAGGATGTTAAAGAGAAATTGCTGGATTTTACGGATGGTCGGCAATCAAGAGTTCATTTCCATTTACCCCAGATTCACTGCTCATCATGTCTTTGGTTGCTGGAAAATCTGAATCAAATTGATGAGGGCATTCTACAGTCACGCGTCAACTTTCTCAGGAAAGAAGTGACCCTGGTTTATGAAGAGTCTGGCACTACCTTACGCAAGATTGTCGAGTTATTGGCCACATTGGGATATGCACCAGTGCTTAATATGGATCGTCTTGAGCGGGTTCAAGTCAGTGCTGTCGAAAAAACACTCTATTATAAGATAGGATTGGCTGGTTTTGCTTTTGGCAATATTATGCTCCTGAGTTTTCCGGAGTATTTTGGTATGGATTCATCTGCCGAGGCCACCTTTGCTCGTTTTTTTGGGTATCTGAATATTCTGCTAGCTATACCTGTTGTCCTGTACAGTGGCTTCGACTATCTGCGGTCTGCCTGGCATGGATTACGACGTGGTCATCTTAATATTGATGTTCCGGTTTCATTGGGAATTTTGGCCCTGTTCGGCCGCAGTACCTACGAAATCTGGACACATACAGGGGCGGGATATTTGGATTCGCTCGCGGGACTTATTTTTTTCCTTTTGGTTGGAAAGTGGTTTCAACAAAAGGCCTATCATACTATTTCATTTGACCGTGATTACAAATCTTATTTTCCGATGGCCACCACCGTACTTCGAGGTGACCTGGAGACCGTGGTCACGCTCGATCAGTTAGATCGTGGTGATCAACTCTTAATCAGGCATGGAGAATTAATTCCGGCTGATGCAATTTTACTTAGTGGCCAGGGTCATATCGACTACAGTTTTGTCACTGGAGAGTCCCAACCGGTGCCCTCCATTTCAGGTGAAAAAATCTATGCAGGCGGCCGGCAAATGGGTGGTACTATTAAATTGGAAGTGATGGAAAAGGTAACCCAAAGTTATTTAACCTCCCTCTGGAATGATCAAATTTTTGATAAAGAGACCGAAAAAGGCATTACTAGTCGCCTAGCTACTCAGGTAGCAACTTTTTTTACCGGAGTCATTCTGGTCGTTGCTTTTGCCACTTTGATATATTGGTTACCTCGCGACTTGACCACTGCGTTTCATTCCTTTACAGCGGTGCTCATTGTGGCATGTCCATGCGCGGTGGCACTTTCGATACCCTTTACCTTTGGAAATGTAATGCGCATTTTGGGCAATCATCACTTCTATCTCAAGAATGTGCAAGTTGTCGAGACATTAGCCGGGATTGACCGTGTTGTATTTGATAAAACGGGAACCATTACCTATGGTCAAGGGGCAAAAAGCGAATATGAGGGATTGTCTCTCTCTCCCAAAGAGCGGGATATAATTCGTTCGCTGGTACATCAATCATCGCATCCTGTGAGCCGTCAAATTGAAGTTGCTTTTCGCCAGGATGCATTGCTGCCGGTGAAAGATTTTGTATCAGATGATGGCCTGGGCATCCGGGGCGAAGTCGAAGGTCACCGGATTGTCATTGGATCTCATCGATTTGTATCTGGCGAAATTGAACCAGACCTGCCAGGAACCTGGATAAAAATTGACAATAAGATATTGGGGCAGATCTTTCAATCTGGCCGCTATCGCATAGGTTTGCTAGGGGTAATCAAAGATCTCGTGCAGAGATTCAAACTTTCTTTGGTGACGGGAGATCATGCGGGTGAAGAAGCTGCCCTGAGAAAGATCTTTGATCAGAAGACAGAGATGTATTTCAATCAAAGCCCACAGCAAAAATTAGACTACATCAAAGGTTTGCAGGCTAAGAAAGAAAAAATAATGATGATTGGAGATGGCCTCAATGATGCCGGGGCACTCAAACAGAGCGATGCAGGGATCGTGATAACCGAGGAAGTTAACAATTTTGTGCCTTCCTGTGATGCTATACTTGATGCTGCTTGCTTTTCCAGGCTTCCCGTATTCCTACGTATTTGCCGGCTAAGTCTCCGGGTAGTGTATGGTGCATATTTTATAGCATTAATCTACAACATTGTGGGTTTGAGCTTCGCCGTTCAAGGTCTTTTGTCTCCGGTAATTGCCGCTATTTTAATGCCTTTGAGTTCAATAACGATCGTTCTCTTTGGTATGGGTATAAGTTCGCTGATTGCCAGACGATTGGGGCTTGGGTCGGCGGACGGAGATTCTTCAAGTCGGCAGGAATAGATCCGCCTCTACATGGTCCTAGACCGTTATTCTCCTGACTCCGGGCTTCCGGCACCCGACACCCGACATCCGACATCCGACATCCGGCACCCCGACATCCGGCACCCGACATCCGGCACCCGACATCCAGCACCCGGCACCCGGCACCCAGCACCCGACATCCGGCACCCGACATCCGGCACCCGGCATCCAGCACCCGGCATCCAGCACCCTCGACACCCTGCACCCGACACCCGACATCCAGCACCCGACATCCGACATCCAGCACCCGACACCCGACACCCGACACCCGACACCATGCACCCGACACCCGACATCCAGCACCCGACATCCGACATCCAGCACCCAACTTCCAACTTTTCCTCGAATACTGACCAAAGTCATCATTCTTAATTATATTAGTCATAGGTTGAACATGGCCACGAACTCTATTTTGGCCTCGAATTTAAAAAGACAGCTATGTCCATTATTTTTATGCTTATCCTAATAAGCTTAATAGTCGCGTTATTTTTCTTAATAGCTTTTTTTTGGGCGGTGCGATCCGGTCAATATGATGATGACTTCACTCCATCGATGCGAATCCTATTTGATGATAAAGTAGAGAAAGACCAATAAGAATCATCCATCACATGATTAATCACCAGAAAGATCATAGACAATTCTATAAACCGTTTCACAGTAATAAACAAACCGACTAAACTTTAACTGATGTCTAAAATCGAACAATTTAATTATGATAACGCTATCGTTAAAAAATTTGCGATAGCTTCGGTTGTCTTTGGGATCGTTGGCATGTTGGTGGGTCTCACCATTGCATCACAGTTGGTATTTCCCTCTCTAAATTTTGATTTACCGTTCACCAGCTATGGCAGATTAAGGCCACTTCATACCAATGCGGTCATCTTTGCCTTTGTCGGAAATGGTATTTTTATGGGCGTCTATTACTCTTTGCAGCGGCTGCTCAAAGCACCGATGTATAGTAAGTTTTTGAGCAACGTACACTTTTGGGGATGGCAGGCCATCATCGTAGCGGCAGCCATTACGCTACCATTGGGATTCACCAGTTCACATGAATATGCCGAATTGGAGTGGCCGATCGATATCGCCATCGCTCTGATTTGGGTTGTGTTTGGAATCAATATGTTTGGCACCATACTGAAACGAAGAGAAAACCACATGTATGTGGCGATCTGGTTTTATATTGGTACCTGGGTGACCGTTACCATGTTGCATATCATTAATAATCTGGTAGTGCCGGTATCTCTTTTTAAAAGCTATCCGGTATTTGCCGGAGTGCAGGATGCCCTGGTACAATGGTGGTATGGCCATAATGCAGTAGCATTCTTTTTAACGACTCCATATTTGGGGTTGATGTATTATTTCTTGCCAAAAGCAGCTAATCGACCGGTATTTTCCTATCGATTGTCAATCATACACTTTTGGTCGCTGATTTTTATTTACATATGGGCGGGTCCTCACCACTTACTTTATACATCATTGCCTGATTGGGCACAATCGCTCGGTATGGCCTTTTCCCTGATGCTCATTGCACCTTCATGGGGGGGTATGCTCAACGGATTACTGACTTTGCGAGGTGCCTGGGACCGGGTGCGCACTGACCCTATTTTGAAGTTTATGGTGGTAGCAGTTACCGCTTATGGTATGTCGACTTTTGAAGGACCGATGATGGCTATTAAAGCATTCAACGCCATTACTCACTATACCGACTGGACCATAGGGCATGTACATATAGGGGCTCTGGGTTGGAATGGTATGTTAACGTTTGGGATTCTTTATTGGTTGATTCCCCGATTGTATAACACCAAACTATTCTCAGTCAGAATGGCCAATACCCATTTTTGGTTGGGAACTTTGGGCATTATCTTTTATGCGGTGCCACTCTACTGGGCTGGTGTTACCCAACAGCTTATGTGGAAACAGTTTACTCCTGATGGCTTTTTGCAGTATGGTAATTTTCTGGAAACGGTTACCCAGATTATTCCGATGTATGCTGTGAGGATTTTTGGAGGAACCATTTATTTTGTGGGAGTGTGTATCATGGTCTACAACCTTATGAAGACAGCCGCTCTGGGTAAATTTCAGGCCACTGAAATGGCACAGGCACCAGCCAGGGTCACCTATGTGCCTCATCAGGGTGATAATTGGCACCGTTGGTTTGAAAGAAAGTCGGTTTTGTTTACTGTACTTTCACTGGTAGTGGTCATTATTGGAGGTTTGGTGGAAATATTACCGATGATGTGGGTTGACTCCAATGTACCTAAGATCGAAACAGTCAAACCCTACACTGCCCTTGAACTTGAGGGACGGGATATTTACATACGCGAAGGTTGTGTGGGTTGTCACTCTCAGATGATTCGTCCATTCCGTTCGGAGACCGAACGATATGGTGAGTTTTCGAAATCAGGAGAATTTATTTATGACCGTCCCTTCCTTTGGGGCTCAAAACGAACCGGACCGGACCTTCATCGTATCGGCGGTAAGTATCCGGACTCCTGGCACTACAACCATATGCTGGATCCAACCAGTATGTCACCTGGTTCCATTATGCCAGCTTACCCCTGGTTAATTACTGATGATCTTGATGTGTCGGATACGGAGGCAAAAATCAATACTTTGATAACCCTGGGTACTCCCTATGAAGAGTCCTATGCCAGAAACGCAAATAATTACCTCGAAAAACAAGCTGGGGTGATTGCCGCCAATCTAAAACGAGATGGAGTTGAGACGGCAGGTATTGAGAAAAAAGAAATCGTGGCATTGATAGCTTATTTACAGCGACTAGGTACTGATATTAAAAAACAGGGAGTTACTTTATCTGACAAATAAACTTGAGATAAGATGTACAAGTATTTATTGCAATCTGTTGAAAATATTAATTGGTTAACTATCATACCGCTATTAATATTTTTCATCTTTTTCATCACGGTGACGGTGATCACCCTTCGTAAGAAAAAGAGTTATATCGAACGAATGGGCAATCTCCCTCTGGAAGAAGAATAAACCTTTATTCAAATAAATAATTGAAAGGAATACAAAATGACAAAATCTATTTCAATCCTGAGTATAGTTTTAATACCGGTCTTTTCCTTCGCACAAGAAACAGCAAGTGCAGGTTATTCACTCTATAGTAATTTGGGTTATTATTTGTTAGGTGGAGCCGTACTGTTGGTTGCCATTGCAGCGGTAGTCACACTAATGAAATTACTCGACATTGTCGTTGGCACCAAGGAAGTCGAAATTTACGGTAAACATGTAGTCGAAGAATTTGTACAAACCAAAGAAAGTGAAGAGCCATTCTGGAGTAAGTTATACAAACAGGCTACAAAAGTAGTACCGGTAACTCGCGAGAAGGAAATTCTATTGGATCATAATTACGATGGGATTCGTGAACTAGACAATCGGCTCCCTCCCTGGTGGGTGGCAATGTTTTATATCACAATAGTTTGGGGCGTCCTATATTTTGGATATCATCACCTTTCCGGGTACGGGCAATCCTCCGAGGAAGCTTATCTTGAAGAAATTTCAATGGCTCAGGCATCGGTTGATCAATTTCTAGCAGGTCGAGCCGATGTAGTGGACGAAAATAGTGTAAAATTGCTTGCTGACGAACAGTCGATTGCTGATGGTAAGTTTATCTACCAACTCAACTGCGTGGTATGTCACCTCGAAAGTGGTGCCGGGTTAGTTGGACCTAATCTCACCGATGAATATTGGATACATGGAGGTGGAATTAAAGATGTTTTTAAGACCATTAAATACGGTGTTCCGGAAAAAGGAATGATTGCATGGAGTAGTCAATTGCGACCGGTAGACATGCAGAAGGTAGCGAGTTATATACTGTCAATGCAAGGTTCGAATCCGGAAAATCCGAAGGCCCCCGAAGGAGAAAAATATACAGCGGAAGGCTCTCAATAGACCCATTTGCACTGGAATTTGTAAGGGTGAAAAAGAATCAGGAAGGTCACTCAGCCAGCCATAAATTTTTTGAGTTTCCTTAAGCCAAATTAGTTGAAAATGGAGGATACAGAAACCTTTAGGGATCACATTGGTACCGTAGATGAAAATACGGGAAAACGGATCTGGGTTTATCCAAAAAAGCCAAAGGGCCGGTTTTACAATGCCCGCACCTATGTAAGCATACTTTTATTGGGGTTGCTGTTCGGCCTGCCGTTTATCAAAGTGCATGGTGATCCGATATTGCTATTTAATGTTATTGAACTAAAGTTCATCTTTTTTGGTATTGTCTTCACCCCCCAGGATTTACACCTTTTTGCCCTGGCGATGATTACCCTTATTGTATTTGTTGTGTTATTTACGGTGGTTTTTGGTCGGCTGTTTTGTGGGTGGATCTGCCCCCAGACAATATTTATGGAGATGGTATTTCGAAAAATCGAGTACTGGATCGAAGGAGATTCTACCCAACAGCGAAGGCTAAAAGAAGCTAAATGGACATCCGACAAAATTTTAAAGAAATTTGGAAAACACACGATCTTTTTCGCGATTGCAATTTTAATTGCCAATACTTTTTTGGCTTATATTATCGGTATTGATGAACTGTTTAAGATCATAAGTGAACCGGTTTCACAACACATGGGTGGGTTCGTAGCGCTGGTTATTTTTTCAGGAATATTTTATTTTGTCTTTGCCCGTATGCGGGAGCAGGTGTGTATTGCCGTCTGTCCATATGGACGTCTGCAGGGAGTAATGCTCGATAAAAATTCGATTGTGGTCGCCTACGATTGGTTACGGGGCGAACCAAGAGGGAAGGTGCAGAAATCAAAAGAAGAAGCCGAACTTAAACAATTAGGTGACTGCATTGACTGCGGGGCCTGCGTACGCGTTTGCCCAACGGCCATCGATATCCGTCATGGTACGCAATTGGAATGCGTAAATTGCACAGCATGCATTGACGCTTGTGACGATATCATGGATAAAGTTGGCAGGGAACGTGGATTAATCCGTTATGACTCCCACAATGGAATCGAACAGGGCAGGAAGACTTTATTTACTGGTCGGGTTATGGCCTATATAGGGGTATTAATTGCATTACTAGTTTTGCAAGGGTTCTTATTCACTACTCGTTCTGAGGTGGAGGCGGTCATATTGCGGACACCAGGGATGCTTTTTCAGAAAGTAGACGATAGCCACATTAGCAATTTATATAATTATCAAATTATCAATAAAACGACCGAAGATATTGGAGGCATTGAGTTTCGCTTATTTGATCCCCGTGGAGTGATCAAAGTGGTAGGTCAGGTGCCTGTTGCCGGCAAACAAGCAATTGCTGAAGGAGCATTTTTCATCGAAATGGAAACGGATAAACTCGAGAGTCGAAAGACAAAACTAAAAATAGAGGTATATTCTAATGGCCAGAAAATTGATGAAGCGAGTACAAATTTTTTAGGACCAGTCAAATAGGAATGAGACCCGATGCAATTCTGAAACAGCAGATAAAATAGATTATTATGAAATTTAATTGGGGTAATGGTATTGCAATTTTTTATAGTCTCTTTGTAGTGACTATGGTATATATGGTCGTTCGAGCATCGCAAGACGACGTTAATATGGTCCAGGATAATTATTATGACCAGGATCTGAATTATGAGGCATTTAGAAAAAGTCGTCAAGAAGGGATGCAGGTCGGTGTATTAGCGATTGAATATCTGCCTGCTGAAAAAAATGTAAAAATCCAGTTTCCGCAGGCGACTGACAACATTGGGGGCATGATTAAATTCTACCGGCCTTCTGATCGCAAGATGGACCAATCGGTTAAGATTATACTTGATGCTCAAAATAGCATGGTAGTGGCTGTCGATCAATTGTCGGGAGGCTATTGGAAAATCCTGGTCAATTGGGATGTTGATGGTAAGAGTTATTACAAAGAAGAACCTCTGGTGCTCTAATGGATTGGTGGACCGCATTTACGATCGGACTTTTTGGTAGTATGCATTGTGTAGGCATGTGTGGTCCAATTGCCATGGCACTTCCCTTTCATGATCGCAGTAGATGGCATATTTTACAAAATACCTCGCTCTACAATTCGGGCCGGATTACAACTTATGCCGTGATTGGACTTTTACCTGGCTTGCTGGGGCAGGGATTGGCTTTGGCTGGATTTCAGCAAAGCGTATCAATATTTTTAGGTCTGCTATTCCTGTTTGCTGCACTTTTTTCCCTGGGAGCCAGCCAGTATCTACACCGAATTGCTCTTTATCGCCATTTTTATGCTGTAGTGCAGCAGGGGTTGGGCCAGTTGTTAAAGAAACAGACCAGAAAGACTTTTTTTTCGATTGGATTGTTGAATGGTCTGCTGCCTTGTGGCCTGGTTTATATGGCCCTTGCAGGCGCTATCACCCAATCAAGTATGTTTTCAGGGGCCCTATACATGGCTTTATTTGGCCTTGGTACCGTACCGCTCATGTCGGCAATCGCTGTTTCTAAAGGTTTGATCTCCTTGCCAATGCGCAATTTTATTCGCAAAGTCACTCCGGCCTTCATGATATTATTTGCTCTGTTGTTATTGTTTCGGGGCCTTCAAGTTGACCTTCCTGAATCAATCGATGCCTGGATGCTTATGGGCTATCTGCCTATGTGTGAGTGACATCGATCCGTATGCTGGAATCTCTGACTGAGTTGTTTCACAGGAGAACCTTTTCTTTTTAAGATCGTTTAATTACATTAATCTCAGATAAGTTTTGGGCTATTGGTAGATGGATATCTCAAGTTATCTACCATGTTTGAATATCCTGAAGTAGCATCAAATGATTTGAAATCTTCGAATTGGATGATGGACCATGAATTTCGAAATAAAATGTTGATTTATGTCTAATTTTCATTTGATGATCGGTTTTATCCTGACCGGTATTGTTTTTTTAATAGTGGATTTACTTTGGTTGGGATTAGTAGCCAAGAAGATATATGATCAATATCTGGGAGTTCTTCTAAGAGAAGAGATCAATTGGTTGCCAGCTCTTTTATTTTATGTGCTATTTATTATCGCCATTTTTGTCTTTGCTATCTTACCGGCAGTGCGTGATGATTCCATTATAAGGGCAATATTTTTGGGAGCTTTTTTCGGATTTATTTGTTATGCTACATATGATCTGACTAACCTCGCAACTCTGAAGGGTTGGCCTGTCAATATTGTATACATTGACATTGCGTGGGGTACTTTTGTAACTGCGACTGTAAGTGCAATCGGATTTATGATCTTAAAATGGCTATCCGGATGAGCAGATTTCTAATTGAGTTGATTTTAATCGCGTTATCCTATTCCCTGATTTGGTTTTTGATTTCACTCGTCAAGAAGAGGAATGATATTGCCGATGTAGCCTGGGGTCTTGGTTTTATAGTTTATTGTTTTTATTTACTATTATCATTTCCACTCAGCGACCTCGCCAAGACATTGATTTATCTGGTAATTATTTGGGCTCTCCGTTTAAGCATCCATATCTATATTCGAAGCAGGAAAAAAAGGAAGACTTTCGT
Source organism: Saprospiraceae bacterium (assembly GCA_016711125.1). Classification (GTDB taxonomy): domain Bacteria; phylum Bacteroidota; class Bacteroidia; order Chitinophagales; family Saprospiraceae; genus JABDMH01. The sequence continues at coordinate 659,147 of JADJTQ010000001.1, forward strand.
TATCAAAAGTGGCGGGATGATTGGGGTCGTAACTTTTATTGGAGATCGTTTCTGCAAGTGTTCTTGCTCCAGTCTCTTCTAATTATTGTGGTGATGGCACCCGTGCTTATTGTGAGTTATTCTCCAGATTCTTCCTGGTCGTGGCCGGTCACAGCGGGCATATTTGTCTGGTTTGTTGGATTCATTTATGAGACTGTGGCCGACTTGCAATTATTTATTTTTAGCATTAGAAAGAGAAAGGGTCAGGAGATTATGAAGACCGGTCTTTGGAAGTATAGTCGACATCCAAATTACTTTGGAGAAATAGTAGTTTGGTGGGGTATATATATTTGCGTGCTACCATTAAATTGCAGTTTACTATTAGCCATTAGTCCTCTTACGATGACCTATCTACTGCTTTTCGTTTCTGGAGTCCCTATGTTGGAAAGGAGATATGAAAACCACCTGGAGTATCAAGCTTACAAAAAGAATACTCCGGCTATACTTCCAAAGTGGAGCCAGTAGTAAGACTTTTCGATTAAATTTTGACAAAGCGAGCAATTTTTTGACTTCCATCCGTATTTATTATACGTATCAGATACACACCTTTATTTAATTTGGAAATATTAACCTGTCGATTACTTCTATCACCATCTATGGTTATCTGCTCTTGAAGACTTCCATTTAAATGATAAATCTTGATATCTTGAATGTTACTCCCGGGTTCTAAATCCAAAATCAAATATTCATCGGCGGGATTCGGATAGACTTTTATTAATTTTTCCTGTGGCACCAACGCACCTACTATTTGTTCTGGTGCATAAGTTTCAAGATTGTCGAAAAAGAAGGTGCTGCCAAGATTGGTATTTGATCCAAATAGGAGAATCACTTGATCAGTACTCGTGTTTAAAGTGTTGGGGTCGGGACGGTCGAGTAAGGTGAGATGCAAACGCTGCCAGGCACCCTGTACTTTGGTGCGGGCCTCATAGCGGCTGTGACGGCCAATCGGATAATTAGTAGGTTGCGATCGATTATTATTTTCCAGTTGCAAGAGAACGAGCGTTCCCCCAGGAGCATCAGTATAAACATCCAGATAAAATCGTTTTTCTCCTGTTAGGTAAGGAGCGGCGTCATCTAGTTGATCAACATCATAGACAAGCACATCAAATTGCTCCGCGCCATTTCGAACATATTTCCCACAAAGTGGTGAACTATTAATATCATCTGGTCTCGGATTTGTCGCATTGTCATCCAAAAGTCCAGTCGAAAAATTATAGACTATTTTACTTGGGTCGTCGAAGTTTTCCCAGGTATTTTCACGCACAAAAGCCGGTGCAACAGTGACAGCTACTCCAAGTGAGTCACCCTGGCATCCATTGGTAAAGTTCGCTTGAACGATGCCGCCTATGCTATTCCAGTCGACCAAAATACTGGATTCCCCTTGACCACTTACGATATTGGCTCTTTCCGGGACTGTCCAACTGACTTGTGCTCCTGGTGGAAGATTAAAGAGCTGATACCTCACAGATTTCGCTTGATTTTCAACCAATCTTTCACCAGCAAGGGATGGTAAAAACCCATCATATACCCTGACGTAGTCAACTTCTAATATCTGAGGAAACTCGGTTGCGGAGTTGGGAGATCCTGGCCAATTACCACCGACGGCAAGATTTAACAATAGATGAAAGTCATGATCGAATGGCCATCTTGAGCCACCCGTGGCCAGATTGGTTTGGGTGGCATGAAGAAAACCATCAATGTACCACCGAATGAGGTTCACCCCCCACTCTAGTGCAAATGTGTGAAATTCGTCGTTAAAGATGCCCTCTTGCAACGTGTAGCTAGCTGTGACAGATCGGTTGGCAGGGGCCAATTGTCCAAAATGGATCGTTCCATGGGTCGTGGCTGGTTCACTTCCGATCAATTCCATAATGTCAATTTCACCACTTTGTGGCCAACTGCCATAGGGCTCAGGAGTGGAGAGCATCCAAAATGCAGGCCAGATGCCCTTACCTGTAGGTAGTTTCATTCTGGCCTCAAACCTGCCATAAGTCCAATCACCTTTTTCCTTGGTAGTCAGTCTTGCTGAAGTATACGATTTATTACCAGCGGCTTCTTTTTTAGCGATGATTTGCAAATTACCTTGATTGAGAGCTATATTTTCCGCTTGATAGAATTGTAGTTCGTTGTTTCCCCAGCCGCAAATGCCCAGATCACAGCCATCACCGAGCTGAATGTTCCACTTAGTCAGATCTAAAGAAGTGCCTTCAAAATGATCTTCCCAGATGATATTTGGGCACTGTGCCATAGAGTGACGAATGCCGAGTAATAGCAAGAATATGGACCAAAAACATTTCATATCCATCAATGTGTCAGACCCCAAGTTAGCTTTTATTGGGAGTGAATGTGGCAGTTAGTCATGATAGCAGTAAAAATTTAGGTACTTCATTGGACTCATGGTTCAGGTCTTTGGCATTTAATCGATATTTTGAGGATGGTGGTCTATCATTTCTTGATCAGATCGGCAGAGACCCTGGAAGATTTGTAAATTGGGCAACATAAAACAAAATCGAACTATGGGATTTCTGATGATTATTGTGGCTATTGCCATTGTTTTTGCCCTCTACCTAGTAGGTGTTTACAACAAATTTGTGCGAAAACGCTCAATGATGGAGGAAGGATGGAGCGGTATCGATGTACAACTCAAAAAGAGACATGACTTGATCCCCAACCTGGTAGAAACGGTGAAAGGATATGCCAAACATGAACAAGAGACGCTCAATAAAGTAATTGAAGCTCGTAATGCAGCGCTCAAAGCCGATGGTGTAAAAGCACAGACCCAGGCAGAAAATCAATTAAATTCGGCCCTCGCAAATGTCTTTGCACTCAGTGAAGCGTATCCGGATCTGAAAGCAAACACGAATTTTATCCAATTGCAGCAGGAATTGTCGTCAGTAGAAAATGATGTTGAGAAAGCCCGGCGATATTATAATGCTACCGTTCGGGAAAACAACATCATGGTGGAATCATTTCCCAGCAATCTCCTTGCCAATGCTTTTCATTTTGACTTGGGTGAATTTTTTGAAATCGAGAACATCGCTGAACGGGCTGCTCCACAGATTAAATTTTAACGTCAGACGGATCTGACTACGATCTGGTAGATTTAAATGATCGGTCTTCAATTTTGCTGATTGAAGGCCGATATTTTAGTGCTTTTGAGATGTTTATGAGATATAAGCCACTGGTAGTGGTGAAGAAGCGGAGAGATTTAGCTTATTTTTACATGATATTTAATTGCTATGGTTGACAGATCCAGAATGCAATAGGAGAAACATTATTGATGCCTTGTTATCAGTACATGACCCTTTTTTCAACCTTTTATCCATTGATTGGATAGTTGTAAATAATTTGATGATAAAGCGAAATTGCCAAATGAATAATTCGAATTTTTATTCCGTTAAGGGAGTATTTTTAAAACCTCAGTTTTTGAAAAGATTGCAGATTATTTGTTTGGTATTTCTTTGGTTTTTTGGGACGGTGCCGGGCTATAGCCAGCAGGAAAGGATTCTGAACTATGATACACAGATTGAGCTTCACAAAGACCGTTCAATTACGGTTACCGAATTTATCGAAGTTTATGTAAATGGCGATATCATTAAGCGGGGCCTTACCCGACGGTTACCTACGCAACGTAATTTGAATGGCAAATCGGTGTCAGTGAAATATGATATACTAGAGGTAGAAAAAAATGGTCAACCTGAACCCTATCGCAAGGAAAGTAATAATGGACTAATGCTGTATTTAGGTAGTGCCGATGTTTTCCTGAATCCAGGTGTCTATCAGTATAAAATCAAATACCAGGTACCAGACCAAATCGGATTTTTTGATGACTACGATGAGCTATACTGGAATGCAATAGGCAATGATGTAGAATTTAACATTGAGAAGGCTTCATGCCGGGTTAGTGTTCCATCAGGAGCTGAAATTGTACAACAAGCCGCGTACGTTGGAGCCTATGGACAGCAAAGTCAGGAGTATACCGTGACCAATGAAGGTTCGGTATTGGATTATCGGGTCTCCCGAAGCTTGCAACCTCTGGAAGGTTTTACTGTTTCGGTGGCTGTCAATAAAGGTGTATTTGACCAACCGAATATTTTACAAAGGCTGGGTACCTTAATCCTCATTATCCTGGCTTCTATCTTTCTGATTCCGTATTATATATATACCTGGTGGAAGCATGGTCAGGATCCCCCGACACCCGCTTCTTATCCAATGTGGAATGCACCCGATGGGCTTTCGGCTGCTTCGGTCAATTACGTTTCTAAAGGTGCCCATGACAGTAAGAGTTTTACTGCCTCGGTCATAAATCTGGCCATAAAAGGCTATCTGAAAATCGAGGAGGTTATCGAAAAGGGTTTCTTTTCGAAATCGACCAACTTTGATTTAATTCAACTAAAAGCGAGTGATGGGCAATTGCCCAAGGAAGACAAACAATTGCTGGATAACCTTTTTCGATACGATGAACGGGTCAGCATCACTGGTAAGTATGACAGCAATATCGAAAAGGCATATAGTAGTCATGGTGGCAGTTTGTCGGCACAGCATAGTGCTTTTCTAACTAAAGGACATAATGCACGATTTTTAGTAACGCCTATACTGATTACTATCGCAGTCATTGGAATAGCGATTTTTTTGTTGGTCAATAGTCCTTATGCAGAAGGTGCCAACATTAAATCCATCTTCTCATTTGCTCCCCTGGCGATTATCGGGTTGATTTTGTATGGGTATCTCATTAGAAAACCCACACCCGAAAAACTGGATTTACAAGCGCGTATCAAAGGCTTTCAAATGTATCTGGAATTAGCGGAAAAGAGAGATTGCGGCTTTTAAATCCACCGGAAATGACTCCTGATCATTTCGAAATAATTTTACCGTATGCTTTTGCCCTGGGAGTTGAACATCATTGGACCGAAAAGTTTAAAAATATTCTCCAACAGGCAAATTACCGGCCCCAATGGCATAATACGGCGACGCCCCTATATTTTTCCGATCACTTTGGAAGAGATTTCTCGCAGAGTGTTAGCGGTGCAGCAACCAAACCATCAGATAGCGGCAGCGGCAGTGGTGGTGGAGGATTTTCAGGTGGCGGTGGTGGTGGAGGAGGCGTCGGAGGATGGTGATTTCAGATTGCTGATTTCAGATTGCGAATTGCCAGATTGCCAACTGAGAACTGCCAATTGAATGCAAATGAAAATATGCCTCGCTCAAATTAAATCTGTCTCAGGAGATTTCCAGGCCAATTTGAAACGGCATTTGGAATTTATTGAGATGTCGCAAGGGCATGCGTGTGATCTGATCTTATTTCCGGAACTATCCCTTACCGGATATGAGCCAACCCTGGCCCAAGAATTGGAGATGGATTTTCAGGATACCCGACTTGACGTTTTTCAGGAAATTAGTAATAGTCACCAAATTACTATCGGAGTGGGCGCTCCGATCAGCGTATCGGGTGGTGTCGCAATCGGTATGGTCCTCTTCGAAAGGGATACAACTAGAAAAGTTTATTTCAAAAGATATCTCCATTCTGATGAAGAGCCTTTTTTTATGAGTAGTGAGGGATTTGGAGGAATAATTAATAGTGATCAAAGGATTGCCTTAGCAATCTGTTACGAAATTTCCGTTCCCGCGCATGCTGAGCGAGCTTTTAAAGCTGGAGCGGAAATCTATATGGCCAGCGTTGTGAAATTCTTTAACGGATTTGATAAAGCGTTGTCTAGGTTATCTGAAATTGCCAGTCAATATTCGATGGTTGTTTTAATGGTTAATGGTGTTGGGATAGCAGATGGTTTGGAGTGTGCTGGCAGATCATCGATTTTTGATACTCACGGCCGATTGATAGGACAGCTAAGTGCTTCTGATGAAGGGCTATTGATTTTCGATACAGAATCATGTGAAGTCTTGTCAACAGCTATTGGATGACAAATGAGATGAGTCAGATTTTAATTTAAAATATAGATTTGGTTCTTACTCATCTTCAGTGGGTAACTACTATTTTGATTGTTTCTAGTTTATTGCGGCATAGATAATGTCTTTTTTAACTTAGTGTGCTTTGTCTGGTACATAAAATTATGCACCCGGAACATTCTTTTTACTAAGGTCATTGCCGATTACTTTGTGTGTTTGCTTGAAGTATAATTTCCCAACGGTTTTTCGCATTTTGTGAAGCCAAAAGAGTGATCTTATGAATAGAATAGCCGTGTTTTGCGGATCCAGTTTGGGTAATGAAGATCAATATAGTAATCAGGCTAGTCTCTTAGGCAAAACTCTGGCGTCTCTCGGTATTGGCCTGGTTTATGGAGGTGGAAAAGTTGGACTCATGGGTGCCGTAGCCGATGGTGCGCTTAGTAGGAAGGGTGAAGTGATTGGTGTTTTACCCAATTTCCTTCGTCCAAGAGAGTTTGCTCATGAGGGTCTTACGGAGTTGATTTTGGTGGACAGTATGCATGAGCGAAAAACTAAGATGTTTCAACTGTGTGACGGCTTTATTGCTTTACCAGGAGGTTTCGGCACCCTGGAGGAATTGTTTGAAATGATCACCTGGGCTCAGCTAGGTCTGCACCAAAAGCCCGTAGGGCTCTTAAACATTGATGGCTTTTACAATGCTCTTATTGAACTACTAAATATAATGGTTGATCGCGGTTTCTTGAAAGATATCAACCGAAAGATGCTTTTGGTCAATGACGACATAGACGATCTGCTTCAAGCAATGACGGTTTATGTGGCACCAAAGGTTTTGAAGTGGATTGATCAAAAGACTCTATGAAGAAAATGTTCATTTGTTGATTGGGATGCCGGGATAGGACCGACGTAGGTCTGGTCTAATTTGACAAAATTCGGTGGGTTAAATGCAGTCGGCGATGATTCGGGATATGGGTTTTTAGAAATCTTTCTCAGGACCGTAGTTCTGAAGCGCTCAATAGATTTGTGGCCCTTCCTTAATGCTAATAGGAAATTTGCTTCATCAAAAACTCAAGATAATGTCTGATGGTCTCTTTCTCATTTATCTCATTTTCCGTCAAAAGTGCTTCCATAATCCAGAATCTTGCAAAGAGGGGACATAAATGAAACCATTAAATCGATGTTTGATTCATCGGCCTTAATTTGCTGGTTTTTGGCCAACTCCTGAAATATGACCTTTAAGGCATCCTTGCGTCTGTTTACAGTTTGCGGATAGTGGAATGATCCGGTTGATTCCAGCTCCTGCCGAACTATTTGGTTTCCCAGTAAAATACCCCGAAATCGATATTGTGACTGAAAAACCTTTGTTATAAGCACAAGGAAGTTCTCGATTGTCGGTTTTTTCTTTGGGTATTCGTCATAAAGTAAGTCATTCGCTTGCCTCAATGCTTCGACCAGTTGGATTAGTATATCCTCCTTGCGGGCGAAATGATAGGACAGATTGCCAGGGCTTATCTGCATGTGCCGGGCTATCTCCCTTACGCCAACCTGATGATAGCCTTTCTGGTTGATCAGCTCCAAAGTAACTTCCAGAATTTTTTCTTTCGTAGTCATTTCAAAAATATAGTACAATGTACTAACATTTATAAACATTTAGTACATTGTACTAAAATCATCAATTATCAATCATCAATCATCAATCATCAATCAGATGTATCCTTATCCTTTTCCGCACAAGATCTCTACCATATTTGGAGAAGAAATAACCTTTGAATCTATAGAAATGAAGGATTCGATTAGAACGCTTATTGTCGGCAATCGCGTACAGCCTGGATCTGGGCCACCTTTTCACGTACATTTCAAACAGGAAGAAGGTTTAACCGTTAAAAAAGGCAAGATGGGATATCAAATCCATGGACAAGAGGAGAAATTTGCTAATGTAGGTGAAAGCTTAATCTTTAAACGAGGTGAAATGCATCGATTTTGGAATGCTGGTGATGACATTTTAGAGTGCACTGGTTGGATCTGCCCGGCAAACACGATTGACTACTTCCTCACTGGCTTATATAATTCAGTCAATAAGGCGGGAAAACCGGCAGGTGATCCCTTTGATGGCGCTTTTCTTTTGACGCGATACAAGAGTGAGTATGACGTAATGGTGGTGCCCACCTTTGTAAAAAGAGTGATCATGCCGATCACGGTATTTATTGGAAAATTATTAGGTAAATACGATCATTTTAAAGATGCTCCAGAGGCAATCAATTGATGCTCCGTAGTGGCCAAGTGTACCCGGTATATTTCTTAAATCAAATCACAAACTGTCCGATTTGCAATCTTTCATTGGTTATGGAAGTGCAGTTATTATAAATCGAATTTGAAAAACATTTTACCAAGGGAAGAATTTCTCATAATCATGCGTCATGATGATGGTAGTAATATTGCCTCCCCGGAGCAAATGCAGAGCTGGATGAAACAGACAATGGAACGGATCGAGTCTATTGCTGGTCAAAATAAGTTTATGGGAGGCACGGGTCTGCTCTTTGATGGGGGCAGGGTGGTGCATTCCAACAAACTGGTGACTAACGGCCCTTTTGGTTACATTGAGGAAACCATCGGTGGTTTTATCAAGTGAAAGCCGAGTCGATTGAAGAGGCTGTATCTTTTGCCAAAGGATGTCCGGTTTTATAGGGTGAGGGTAATAGTGTGGCAGTTCGGAGGATCGCTCCCGATCCAGGTGAACCAGATAATTGAAGATGCGTAATGTGAGTAGAGATGATCATCCGCTTGTTACCCATTTATTATTAGTGATGATGCTGGCAAGAAATGGGAACAAATACTTCATTTATTGGATCAGCGACTACTGATTGATCTTAATCCGGTGGCAGCATTAAACCGGATTTATGTCATGTCGAAAATGAAGGAAAGCAAAAAGCTATCAGTGAAGCTGCAAAATGGAATCTGCCTGATAATCAATTTTTTCATGCATTAATGTGTGAGTTGTACAAAGGCATCGATAATGTACAATCAAGTCATCATTATCAACAAGAGTTGAACAAGTCTAAAACAGATACGGAGAAAAATACACCGAGAAAAAGATTTGAGGAGAAAAGTATCAATCCAAAAATTTCTAAGAATTAATCTTTGATGAGACTTTGTATCTCAGGCGAAAATTCAAAAGGTCAGTTAAAAAAAAGCTTTAGCGGACGGACAAGTAATTTACGCATGGTTTTTCTAAAAATTCATCATTTAGAGAAATACCACGAAATGCTTCATTGAATCATTTAAATATCATGGTTGCGATAAGTCAGTATTTATATGTTGTCCGTGACCACTTTGTATGTGGGGTCTTCCATCACATTCACATCGATGATTTCTTCCGCATTCTTCAGGAGTTGACGGCAGTCGCGGCTTAAGTGTTTAAGGTGCACTTTTTTACCTACCTTTTGGTATCGTTCGGTGATTTTGTTAAGCGCTTCGATGGCTGACATATCGACTACCCGGCTTTCAGCAAAATCAATAATGACTTCATCCGGATCATTTAAAACATCAAATTTTTCATTGAAAGTTGATACAGATGCAAAAAATAGAGGTCCATATATTTCATAGTGTTTGATCCCCTGCTCATCGATACGTTTTCTGGCCCGAATACGCTTGGCATTGTCCCAGGCGAAAACCAAAGCAGCAATGATTACTCCAATGATTACCGCCAGCGCGAGATTATGCAGGAGGACGGTCACCAGCGTTACCATGACCATGACAAAAATATCGGACTTCGGCATTTTGTTGAAAGTGCGTAGACTAGCCCACTCAAATGTGCCTATTGCGACCATGATCATAAGACCGGTGAGGGCAGCCATGGGTACTTTTTCAATAAGACTTGAACCAAACATGACAAAAACGAGTAACATGACTGAGGCAACGATGCCTGACAGTCTTGCTCTGGCACCATTGCTTACATTAATGAGACTTTGACCAATCATGGCGCAACCACCCATTCCCGAAAATAACCCTGACAGAATATTTGCGGTGCCCTGGGCAACCGCCTCTTTATTGCTTCTGCCGCGAGACTCCGTAATTTCATCGACAATATTCAGGGTTAGCAGGCTTTCAATGAGCCCAACTCCAGCTACAATCACTGCATATGGGAAAACGATACGTAAAGTCTCAAATGTGAAAGGTACTTTGGGTATGTGGAAGGGTGGAAAGCTTCCTTCAATCGAGGCGATATCACCCACTGTTTTTGTGTCTATGCCTAAAACGGAAACCAATCCAAATACCGCGAGAATAGCTGCCAGTGAGGCAGGAACAACTTTTGTCAATTTGGGTAAGCCAAAAATAATCATCATCGTCAGAAGCACCAGGCCCAGGAGGATAAGGAGTGGCGCACCGGCTAGCCATTGGCCGCTGATATCTTTGAATTGATCCAGTTGAGACATAAAAATGATGATTGCTAAACCATTCACAAAGCCAAAAATCACCGGATGGGGGACCAGGCGTATGAGTTGCCCTACCCGAATAAAACCGGCCAATAATTGAATGATGCCCGCTAGTACCACGGCTGTAAAGACATATTCGACCCCATAGGATTTTGCTAGGACGACTAAAACTACTGCAACTGCACCGGTAGCTCCGGAGATCATGCCTGGCCTACCACCTAAGAGGGAGGTGACGAGGCCTACGACAAAAGCAGCATAGAGTCCCGTTAACGGAGATAGACCGGCGATTAAAGCAAACGCGACTGCTTCAGGTACGAGGGCCAAAGCCACTGTAAGCCCTGATAATACCTCGGTCTTGTAGTCAACCTTTTGTGATAAATCGAATAAATTGAAATATTTCTTCATCTAAAACCTTGATAAATAAACAAATAGCACAGGCAAGATGCCAGGTGATGGTGGTCAAGTATAATCATTTGGATGCTCTACCCGCGAAGAGATTTTATGGAGGACGTTAGCCAGGTAGTGTATCTGAATTTCATAGCGGCTGCGAATATACAGTTATTATAATTACGGTCTTTTTTCAGCCTGTATTGAGGGATAAGTGAGTCTGATGTGTCCCTATTTTCGGAACCGTGGATTCGCTGAGGTAAGCGCTCAATGAAAACGGAGAAGGTACAGGCAAGGCATTAGATAAGGGATTCTCACTGACAGATAGGAATTACAAAGGCTTGTGAATTTACAGCGCATAAAGGGATGAGACAGATACAACGCCCAAATTCATCATCTCCATCGGCGATATTTGAGACTGGTTCTTTTCACAACCTGTCGACTTAATTGTATTATATAGGCGGGGCGAGGAGCGCACAGATGTAATCCAGGTAATGAGGTCACGATCAGAAATATTACAAACGGATACTTCGTAGAAAATTCAGCATTAAAAAATGCAGACTTTTAATAATAACGGTTCTCGCATATTTATAGTAAGTCGATTTATTCTATTTTTCCCGCTTCAGATTTTTTAAATACGGGTGAAGAATTTGAAGATATAGATTTCTTTCTCGCAACATGAGAGAATAGAATTTACATTCTGCGGCTTTGATATGAGTAAGAATCCAAAAAAATCTTCATTTTACTGATCAGGGTTTCCCGGTAGCTTTCTTCGTCTCGCCGCATCAGAAATGACGATTTACGGATTCAGGATCAAGTTGTGTGGTTCAACACCGGATAGCTGACTGAGGATCACCAAAACAGAAACGGCGTCAAAGGCTATATGTTGGTATAGTATGAACTTACTTTTTAGTAATCAACACGAGGCGAGTATTTCAACAGCCTCCTAGACCCAAAACTCATCCTGCCACTGCTCACAAACTGCATCTCCTGTTTCATGGAGATCCAATACTTCTAAATATTCTTCGGGGGTAGCCTCCTGAATCACATTAAATAGAATTCGCTCCTCAAACCTGATATGGTTTTCCAGGTCGTCGGCGATCTGATTTAAAGTGACTACGATATCTTTTTCTTGCTCAACAAGTTGCTTTAAATGGCGATGATCTGAAAGTGCTTTTTGTATATGTTCATGATCAGCGCTGAGTAAGGGAAATAAAACCTCTTCCTCCTGTGTAAAATGAGGCAATAAATGCTGCTCCCAGAACCAGTTAACATACCGTTTGATACGTTGCGGTTCCAGTTTTCGCCTGAACCCCTCCCGGATTTTCCAGGACAATAGCAAACCCTGATGATGCTCACGGCTGAGGGGTTGCAGGCGAATATGACGTTTGATTGGTTTACGCATAGGACAATTCATTTTCCATGGCAATAGCTTTCGGAAATAGAATATTGTTTTCGAGGTGAATGTGCAAATGCAGATCAGATTCAAATTCCTGTAACATCGCAAAGGCAACCCTATAGGTTGTACAAGCATCAATCGGAGGCGTATATTCACTAGTCAATTCACTGATTTTGCGAAAACGATCTCCTTCAATATCATGCTCGCCTTTCATCATGGCCACTGGATTTTCAACCGTACCAAAAAATGGCCGGTCGATATCGGAATGTTCAGATTTTGCCTGCACCATATTTCGTACATAGGGAAAAAGGATCTTTTCTTCTTTTTCCATGTGATGTGTCAATTCGACCATGCCTTCCGCAAAAAGATTTTCGATTTCTACTAATTCCGGATGTCGGTCACCATGTACTTTTTTTACTTTTTGTAAAAATGGTTGGATTTGATGACCCTTTTCCCGGACATACCGGTGATGTTTTTTCAATATAATCGGCAAGCAGATCGATTGGCCAATTCTTATAGTCGATACTGCCATCTCCGGTGGGTTGTACTGCCTGATCAAGATCTTTGATCAATTTGTTCGCGTCTATATTTTTACTTAAACATACGTCTCCGATACTCCGATTACCCTTACAGCAAAAATCGATGCCATAAGATTTAAAGACGGAGGCAGTGTGGTAGTCTTCGGCAACTAATTGGCCGATGATATTGTTTTCTGTAATATTCATGATAAGAAATGATTTATTTTTATTAAATAGTCACTATAAAAGTGACGGTAATTATCTAGTAATTAAATGTTGTTTCAAACTCATCGAATAAGAATAGTTTTGCCAGCTCTGAGGCCGATAGCAAGGTCATAAATCGTAGTGGTTTCCAGCATTTCTTTAAGTTGGGATCGCACTACGACAAACTTATCGTGAATAGGGCAGGGCTGGCTGTCGCTACACTCGCTTAATCCTAATCCGCAACCGTTATAAAGTGCTTCACCATCAATAGCAAAAACAATCTCGCTCAACCGGATTGTTTTCATTCTCGATAATTCAATAGCAAAACCACCATATGGTCCTGTTTGAGATCTGACGATATCATGTTTAGTCAGGGCACCAAGGATTTTTGCCGTAAACGCTTCCGGTGACCCGGCATGATTGACTATGTCACCAATCTTTGTGCGATGACCTTCCAATGATTGAGTAGCAATATAGACGATGGCTTTGATGCCATATTCACATGCTTTTGAAAACATATTTTAGTACGTTATGATGGCAAAGATAAGATATTTTTATATTTACGACAAATTTATCGTAAATATATTTTCAAACTTTTGCATCTACCCTTAGATCGCCAATTCTCCTACCAGCGGTTGCAGAGATTTGGCTTATGTCAAGACGACCTTGATCGGATAGTCCACGTTCTAGCTGGCTGAAGAATAGTATTAAACAGAAGACTTGACATTCTTACGGCCTCTAATCTGATGGAATTTATGACGGGTCGATTAAGGAATTTTGGCAGCTTGCTGGGCTAATAGTTTCCATTGATCATCTTCCAACCTCCACACCATGAGTATGATAATGTCAAATTGCGGTGTTTGACCCGGTTTATCAAAATCACCAATTAGACGATGTCTGACAATTGCATTTTGACCGCTTAAGGTAATTACCTGATCTTTGATCGTGGCGTCGCTAAGCATCGTCCAACCCAACATATATTCATCGATAAATCCTTTTTTATCCCTTGCAGTGCCGCTGGAATGCACATAAACCAGATCTTCTGACGCCAGGTTCGCCAGTATCAAACTGTCAGGATCAATCATCGCCTTTCGTAGGCTTTCGATCGATGCTTTGAGGTGGTCTATCTTGCGAGTCTGACCATAAATATTTTGACTTGCACTGAGGTAGAACAAGATAGAAATGGCAATAATTAATTTCACAGATAAATTGGGATGATACTGAAGTTGCTCATTTTTCTAATGCCGGTTTGCCTTATGAAGATTTTCCTTAAGTGTCTGTAATTCCTTACTTCGCAAATTACGCCATTTTCCTACCGGCAAATCATTTAAGTGAATATTGAGTATTCGGATACGTTTAAGGGTCACCACTTTATAGTCCAAAAATTCACACATTCGTCTAATTTGTCGGTTGAGACCCTGAGTTAAAATAATGGAAAATACGAATTTCGATATTTGGTAAACAACAGCTCTTTCAGTCATAACTCCTAATATAGGAAGCCCTGAGGTCATTCTTCGGATGAAATCTGCGGTAATTGGACGATCTACGGTCACGATATATTCTTTTTCGTGGTGATTTTCGACCCGCAGAATTTGATTGACAATATCACCGTCATTGGTTAGAAGAATAAGCCCTGAAGATGATTTATCCAATCTTCCGATAGGGAATATGCGTTGTGGATGTTTAATAAAGTCGATGATGTTGGTTTTGTCGCGGAGATCGGTAGTGCAGGTGATTCCGGGAGGTTTATGGAGGGCGATATAGACCATACCCGGAGCCGAACGTATCGGTTTGCCATCAACGGTCACCTTGTCTTCTTCAAAAACCCGATTTCCTTTTTGAGCAACTTTACCATTGATTTTTACTCTTCCTGCTTCGATCCAGGTGTCGGCTTCGCGTCGAGAGCAGATGCCGGTACTGCTGAGAAATTTGTTAAGACTGGTTGAAGGTTTGGTCATTACAAAAGAGCTATGGAATAAGACCCTGTTAGAAATTGATTATGCCTTTCCAAAGATAGATTTCTCCCATCAGGAAGCATGATTGGTAATTTTGTATTGGACTATGTGATGATTACAATGATTGTGGAGATTACTGCCAAGACTAAACCAATCATGAATACATTGTAACATATTCGGATCCGTGAATACTTTTCACCTAAACCTTTACCCATGAAATACAAGTCTAGCTTGACAAAGTCTTTGGTTGCCGCCGGATCATTAATGGTTTGCTCAAGGAGTTGCATGTAATCTTTAACCGGCATTTTATAATAATTTCCGAAAAAGAAAGGGCTGCTTTTTTTTGATTCACCCGAATGAAAGCCCTGCTGTCCCATCCTAATGGGTCGGGTCGTAATCGCAGCCAGAATGATCGTGACAATGCAGGTAGAACTCAACAGAATCAAAGGTAGATAGAGATTGTATTGAATGATGATTTCCAGGTTTGATAAAACGATAGGGATCAGAAAAGTAAGCATCAGTGAATTCAAACTCAGGAGAATATTGGCCTTATTATCCGCAATATTGGTCAAATCAATGTTGTTTCGATAGACTGTGCGAATCATATTAAAAGAATCTTTCCGTATCCCGTCTTTGGGTTTCTTGATTAGGGTACGTTCCTCAGGAGCACGTTCTTCCACGGTGTGTCTGTTGATTAGCTGACATTAAGATAAGTAAAGTTTCTCAACGTATATTAAATTGATGAGAAGAGGGTTCGGTGGAAGTTGTTTTTTGAAATGTTATCTTTCCTAACTTTATGGAGACCTTAATCAAAGCTATATGATTACTGCAGTCTTAATTGTTGTTTTATCCACGGTTCTTCCGCTTAAGCTCTACTATTTTCTTCGGGGTAAACAGTTTGGGGGAAGAATTAGACAAGAGCACCTAGAGAGATATCGGCAATCCAAACATTGGGAAGGAGATCAATTTCACAACCTTTCAGCCACTACTATCAATATTACTGCGGCTACCATACCGGGTCTTTTGAAAAAACAATTGACAGGGAGATCCCAGAGAAGTCCCAGTAGACCAATTCCCATCTTACCAATCCATAGTAATTGGACCAATCAGGATAAGCTACCCAAGTTTATTTGGTATGGGCATTCTGTATTGTTGATCCAATTGGAAGGTGTGAACTTGTTGATCGATCCGATGTTCGGACCCGATGCCTCGCCGATCGCACCCATGGCAGTGAGGCGGTTTAGTGAGCACACTTTGGAGGTCATTGAGACCATTCCGCATATTGATGCCATACTCCTGACTCATGATCACTATGATCATTTAGACTACGATAGTATCTCGAGATTGAGGGCAAAAGTCGATACCTATTTTGTTGCTTTGGGTGTAGCCCGACACCTGGTGCGGTGGAATATTCCCGAAAGGCAAATCACCGAGTTTGATTGGTGGGACGAAAAACGATATAACGGAATACGGCTTGTTTTCACCCCATCAAGGCATTTTTCGGGGAGAGGCCCAGTAGACCGGGCAAAGTCTTTGTGGGGAGGCTGGGTTTTTCAGACCAACGAGCATCGTATCTATTGGGGCGGAGATGGAGGTTATGATACTCACTTTATGGAAGTCGGTAGGAGATATGGTCCTTTTGACTGGTCCTTTATGGAATGTGGGCAATACAATGAAATGTGGCATCAGATCCACATGGTGCCCGAAGAGAGTGTGCAAGCTGCTGTGGATGCTGGCACTAAAACCGCTATCCCGGTGCATTGGGGTGCCTTTACTTTGGCCATGCATCATTGGCAAGATCCGATTATCCGATTTGTGAGAGAAGCTCGCAAGTTAGACCAAAAAATCTGTTGCCCCCATCCAGGTCAGATTGTGACAATGGGGGATGTGTTTTCTGAACCATGGTGGCGGGAATATGGATAGTTATTATCGAAATGGCATTTAATCATCAAGAATGCACATGATTTTCATGCTATCTCGGGAGATAGCATGCAGATTAAATGTCTTATCTTCCTATACTTGAATGATTATGAAACGTCGCGACTTTGTAAAAATTCGATACTGGGGGAGCAACCTTGTCTGTTGGCCAATCAAGTTGGCACTTTAATCAGTGGCAAAATGATGAGTGGTTTGACCGGCCGATGCGTTGGGCCCAACTGGTTTTGGTGGAAAACGATCCAGGCACCTTTGATCCGGATTTTTGGCTTTCTTATTTTAGGAAGATTCATGCCGATGCAGCTTGTTTGAGTGCAGGAGGCATCGTTGCGTATTATCCTACCGAGGTGCTACTGCACCACCGGAGTGATTGGTTGGGAGATAGTGACCCTTTCGGTTATTTGGTTCAGGGCTGCCGCGATATGGGTATGTCCGTGATTGCACGTACTGATCCCCATGCAGCCTGGGACAATATGGCAAAAGCCCATCCAGACTATATGGCGGTGACGCGGGAAGGCGAAATGCGACCTCACTGGGCAAATCCGGAGATGTGGGTTACTTGTGCATTAGGTCCTTACAATTTTGATTTTATGACTGGGGTGCATCGTGAGATTGTGGAGAAATATGGAATAGATGGTATTTTTTCCAATCGCTGGGCAGGCCACGACATCTGTTATTGCTCCCATTGCCAAAGTAACTTTGAGGAATTCTCCGGACTAGCATTACCTCAGGATAGTGAGCGGAGTAATCCAGTTTATCGAAAATATACTGATTGGCGAATTAAACGATTGAGAGAGTTGTGGTTGCTCTGGGATGCAACAATCCGTCAAGTGAAATCAACATCCAGATTTATTCTAATGGGTTTCCCGACCGTTTGGTCACCGGTGCCAATTCGGATATCTTTTTCACTGACCATCAGGCAAGGAGTGGATTTATTCCACCCTGGTCAAATGGTAAAAGAGCCAAAGAATTGAGGGCTACTATGGGAATGAAACCGTTGGGAGGCATTTTTTCCGTTGGTATCGAAGAAACTTATCGCTGGAAAGATTCCGTACAAAGTGAGGCCGAATTACGAACCTGGGTTTTAGAAGGCACAGCAAATAATATGCGACCATGGTTTGCCAAATTCAGCGGTGTTCTGTACGATGAAAGGTGGTTGCCCATTGTAGAAAAACTGTACCAATGGCATTTTGAAAATGAAAAGTATTTACGCAATACCGCGTCTCTGGCCAATGTTGCGATGTTATATTCGGAACAGACCGAGCGATTTTACGGTGGCAAGCCTTGGCAACAGCATTTTGAGCACCATGAAAATGGCATGTATCATTCATTGATTGAATCACGAATTCCTTTCGACATGATCAATGACCAGCTGCTTGAGCCGCACCATCTGTCGGATTATCTATTGATCATCTTGCCCAATATTGCTGCTTTGTCCGAGCATCAATGCGAACAAATAAGAAACTATGTTAAAAATGGTGGGAATATAGTCGCAACGTTCGAAACCTCCCTGTACGACGAAGAGGGTGTTGCACGATCAGATTTTGGATTAGCTGATGTTTTTGGTGTGAGTTCTAACGGCGAGGTGGAAGGACCAATGCACAATTCCTATCTGGAGCTTCATAAAGAGGCCGACGGTAGTTTCCATCCGGTGCTGCAGGGCTTGGGAAATACGGGGCGCATTATAAATGGAGTTTGGAGGATTAAAGTACAGGGCAAAGAAAATTTTCCCCAACCCCTCACCCTGATCCCGACTTATCCAGATCTGCCGATGGAACATGTTTACCCGCTTCAACAGAATACCGGTATTCGGGAACTTTATATGCATCATTTTGGTCAAGGCCGGGTAGCCTACATACCTTGGGATATCGACCGTACTTGTTGGCAAATAATGAATGTTGACCATTCCATTTTGATGCAAAATATCATTAGTTGGGCCTTAGGATCCACACCGGTGGTCACTGTTAAGGGGCCCGGCGTCCTTGATGTTACAGCATGGCGACAACAAGATTCCATGGCTGTACATCTCGTCAATTTTACGAATCCAATGATGCTAAAAGGACCTTTTCGTGAACTTTTGCCGGTTGGTTCACAACAATTAGAAATTAGGATACCAGAGGGATTAACCGTTCAAAAAGTACATTTCCTTGTGAGTAATATCGAGCCGGTCTATAAACTGACTGACAATATATTAAAACTGACCATCGATCAAATCCTTGATCACGAGGTGATTGCCATTGATTTTTAAAGTGTAAAAAATTGGAGCAATTCTGAATTGCTAGCAGCCATCATTGGGAAATTCCAAATCTCAAATTCCAAATTCCAAAAGGATTTGCTCCCGGCTTTGGTGCTTTGAGGGAAATTCCAAATTTCAAATTCCAAATTCCAAAAGGATTTGCTCCCGGCTTTGGTGCTTGGATTTTGGTGCTTGATGCTTCTTGGGGAAATTCCAAATTTCAGATCCCAAATTCATAAATAGCTTGCTCCCGCCTTTGGTGCTTTGAGGGAAATTCCAAATTTCAAATCCCAAATTCCAAAAGGATTTGCTCCCGGCTTTGGTGCTTGTAATTTGGTGCTTGATGCTTCTTGGGGAAATTCCAAATTCCAAATCCCAAATTCCAAAATAGCTTGGTCCCGCCTTTTGGTGCTTGTAATTTGGTGCTTGTAATTGGTGCTTGGTGCTTTGAGGAAATTCCAAATTCCAAATTCAGCAATCAGCAATCTACAATCACTTCCTAATCCAGGTATAGTAGATTGTTAAATAGATAAAGTAGGCAAAGGCAATATAGGCTATTGCCGTAAGTATAATATGGGAGTCGGGATATAAAAGTAAGGTGGCAATAAAAATGAGTAACATTAAAGTGCCTAGAATAAAAGGTACCGGATTACTCTTCAGATTTTTGCTTGGATACGATACCTGTATTGGTATAAAATGAAGAATTCCAAATGCCACAATAAATAGCAGATTAAAAATCGGTCCGGCTGCGAAGATGAAAAATGTATAAAATACGACCAGATTCCACAGTACCGGAAAGCCGGTAAATTGACCTTTCTGACTGACCATTCCTTTTTTTGCCGTAATAAAATGCGGAAATTAAAATGATAAAGCCAGCCATCGGCAATCTCCAGGATTCACTTACCAGGTCAGACCGGAAAACAAAATAGGCCGGCACAAAAGCATACGTAATAAAATCAGTGACATAGTCGATGTCTTTACCCTCAATACCGGGAAGTAATTCTTTCACTTTAAAGCGACGAGCCAGGAGCCCATCGGTGCCATCGATAAAGAAACAGACCATAAGCCAAATCATGGCAGTTGCAAACTGCAAACGATCAATTGAAGCCACTGCAAGCAAGGCAAACAGTCCTCCTGAGGCAGTGTAGAGGTGGACAGTCCAGGCTATAGTTTTTTTCAAAGTGCTCAAGTTAACGGCGTCGAATTTAGGCTATTTTCCCAAAGGGAAATAGTTTTGTCCTGATTTGCAAAAAGGTCCTTGCCCTGTTCACTGTTTTAGAGAGATAACCATATACATTTGTAGATTCGCTTAATGTACAAAAGAAGTGTGTGAAGAAGGTGCTTAATATTCCCTGGGTAGCCAGCCTGTTAATGTTGGCAATCTTGTTGCTTGTAGGAGTGATTACCGATCGATTGAATGGAGGCTTTGTTTTTTGGCCGGGATTTATTTCGATGATGGTATTTTATTCGGTGATATTCTATATCGCATTGAAAGCAGCAGCCTACGGAAAAGGAGATCACATTTTAGGAGGCCGAACGATGCCATTATGGCTCGGTGTTTTTACAATGAGTGCAACCTGGAGAGGAGGGGGCTTCATTAACGGTACGGCCGAGTATACTTATAGCGAAGGGCTTCTTTGGGTACAAGCACCCTGGGGCTATGCTTTAAGTCTGATAGTGGGAGGGCTATTTTTGCAAAACCAATGCGACTGCGGAATTACACCACGATGCTGGATCCGTTGGAGGAAAAATTTGGCCGTCAATCCAACCTGCTCTTTTTTATTCCTGCTTTGCTAGGCGATTTGTTTTGGACTGCTGCTATCCTGGTTGCGCTTGGTACCACCTTTGGTACCATCCTGGGGCTTGGCCTCAATACATCGATTATTTTGTCAGGCTTGATCGTGATTGCATACACCTCAGTGGGTGGATTATGGTCGGTGGCAGTAACTGATGTGATTCAACTGGCTATTTTGTTTGTTGGTTTGACTCTGGTTGTCTGGACTATCGCTGGAAGTTGGCCCTATTTGGGGGAAATTTACGACGAGTACCGTTTGTCTTTTGGCCAAAGGGCATTGCTATGGCCTACTATGGGAGTTTTGGGAAACTCTAAGGCTCTGTGGTGGGATAGTGCCCTGCTTCTAATCTTTGGAGGCATACCCTGGCAAGTATATTTTCAGCGAGTACTGGCATCTAAAGATGCCAATGTTGCCCGTAATCTGTCTATACTGGCAGGTTTGGTGTGTCTATTGGCGGCACTACCACCGATTTTGATCGGAATGATTGCTCATACTACCGATCTGGCGGCCCTGGGATTACCGGAAATTGAAGATCCGTCCTTTGTCCTGCCCCATGTCATTAAATATCTGACAAATCCGGTTGTCGCAACCATTGGGCTGGGAGCAGTGGCTGCGGCAGTTATGTCATCGGCTGACTCTTCGATTCTATCCTCATCTTCGGTCATCGTATGGAATGTTTTTCCGAAGGCATTAAATGAGAGTCAATTAAATAGCATAAAAAAAATTAGATATGTGATTTGGATCGTTAGAGTCTGTACGATGTTGATCGCCCTGCAAGTGGGTAGTATCTATCAA
Organism: Saprospiraceae bacterium; assembly: GCA_016711125.1. Classification (GTDB taxonomy): domain Bacteria; phylum Bacteroidota; class Bacteroidia; order Chitinophagales; family Saprospiraceae; genus JABDMH01. The sequence goes on from JADJTQ010000001.1 coordinate 680,745, forward strand.
TTATGGGTTCTTTGCAGTGACCTGATTTACTGTTTGCTTTTTCCTCTATTGGTTACTGCCTTATTTGATCCGAAAGCTAACGCTGCTGGAGCATATGCTGGATTTTTTGTAGCATTAGCTTTAAGATTGGGCGGTGGCGATTCCCTCCTGGGTTTCGATGCTTTTCTACCTTACCCTCAAGTTGAGGGAATAATTACTATCCCATTTAAAACCATTGCTATGCTGGCCGGCCTTTCCACAATCATGTTGATCTCAAGAATCTTTCCCAATAAGACTGCGTTTGCGGAACATTAGTGCATTTATCGTCCAAGAATCTCTTTTTCGATAGATGCCATCACTCCATTCCCAACCCGTGAGCCATATTCAACAGCTTCCGATCCCGTTATCCCAGGTATTCATTGGGGTTTTGTCATGAGAGCCTGGTGGACAATAAAGACGGCTGTCTGAGGTCTCGGGATGCTTTTTGACTCATGAACGAATGATCTCGAACAGGAGAGTATCATATCTGAATTCGGTGAGAGTGAGAGAAATATCTAATGCAAATGATGTGTGAAGGAGAATCCCTGTTTTTGATTTTTGAATATACCCGGACAAATTATATCTTTGGCTACCTTTTTGAGGACAGCCAAATCAACCGGTGAGATGGGTGAGTGGCTGAAACCAACGGTTTGCTAAACCGTCGTACTCTTAACGGGGTACCGAGGGTTCGAATCCCTCTCTCACCGCAGTCACTTTTTGAGAAAAATGCCCGCAACAGCGGGCTTTTTTTATGCGGACAAATTTCCTGAGCTTGCTCAAAGGAAATTTGTCTGTGTAAAAAAGGTCGATCCGCAGGATCGTATTTTTCAATGTGAATAAAGGACTGGACCTCCCCACTCAGGGATCAGCGTAGCTAATCCCGAACGATTTTCCTTTGGGCAGCTATTCTTAAAAATGTGTTTTAATAGAGTAATCATCCCTCTAGGATGTGTGGCTTGTGAGAATTTATTGGACCTTCCCCCTCAGGGATCAGCGTAGCTAATCCCAACATACCTTTCCTTAAGCGATCTATTAAGTATTGCGGGGTAAAAAATAGCACCCGATCAGCATGCGGACTTACTGCATTTTTCTTGAATGTCTCCCATCAGGGAACAGTGGTGTTGTTTTTCGAGATCTACCGACTTATTTTGCCATAGAGGCACTAATCCGTAGGCTTCTCTTGCCATACTTCCATTGAAATGAATCATTCCCCATGGCCAAAGTTTCCATAATATTTGGTGCTAGTGTCATGTCACACTTAAATTGACGGATACAGTTTTTTTAATTTTATTCGAGCGTCCTTGTCGGTAAATTGCCAATTGATCTTATTTTTCTTGTTATTTCGTTGATTTTGCCATGCTTCAATTTCAATTTCTATCTGCTCCCTACTGTCTATGTGCCGGTTCAAACATTGTTTATTCATGACATTTAGTTCGATCTCAGCCATATTAATCCAAGAGCCATGTTTTGGTGTGAATATGAGTTCTATCTTATCCAGTAATCGTTTGGCGATATTCGGTTTAAAGGTTTCATAAAAGGCACCTGTGCAATGAGTTGAATAATTATCCAATACCAAGGTGATTCTTTTCGACCTTGGGTAATAGGTGTCTATAAGGTCCTTGATAAACTTTGCCCAGTCTTTTTTAGTTTTCAGATCGGTCACTTCGGCAAATCGTTTCCCCGCTAATGGCTCACTAGCCATGAAGATATTACAAACTCCATGACGAAAATATTCATAATCAATACGGGCATCTTGCCCCTTCTTCATTGGTATGCCTATCCGTGTTTCACGAATTAACTGCTTACTTGTTTCATCCATACAAATCACGGGATTATATCGATCATATGGCCTTTTATACACTTCCAAGACCTTTTCCATATCTGCTACAAACTGTCCATTGGATTCCGGAGGAATTACCCATTCTTTGACTTTCCAAGGTTTGAGTTCGTTTTTTTAAAATCCGCCTAACGGTCTCGTAAGAAATATCCTCCACATAATTAAGCTCGATCATTTTGTCTGCCAATAACCGGAGGGACCATTTCCCATATCCCGTTGGTGGGTTGCTACAACTCAGTGCGATCAAGGGCGCCTCCACATCTCCATCTGCCTGCTTTTCATAAACACGCGGACTAGGTCTACGTTCTAAAGAGGCTTCAAAACCTTCCTCGAGAAACTTCTTTTCACTCGGTCTATCGTTCGCATCCCGACCTTAAGAACCTGGCTAATTTGCTCATTAGTTATCTTATCTGCATACCTCCCTTCATCACAGTTCAAAAGTATATAAGCCGTTCGGAATGTCTGTGAACTGTGACGTCCTTATTAATAATCGACATAAGCTCATCACGTTCATTTTTTGTAAGTGCAATCCTATATTTAACCATAACTAATAGTTTTGGTCAAATATAAATAAATTTTCTAATACGTCATATCACATGTGACATGACACTAGTGCCTGGGTGGTGTGGTCGTCGGCCATTATGTAGATGATGTTCGGTTTTGAAAGTCTCCCTTATTTTCTTTTTTACATGAAAAAACAAAAAGAATCAATACGACTAAAAATGTAAATCCACGCAGTGTACCTTATTTATTTAATGACAAATAGTTAATGTTTTTTTATTCGTCTAAGACTATCTAGGAAATAGCAGATTTTTATTTAACCTTCAATGCACCGTCTCGATCTTATCCATGGGGTTTTCACAGAATGAAAAGATTTTAATCTTTTACAGTTTTTCTATTTCCGTATAATAGGATGGTATTTCACTTCCGTCAATCGTCTTAAAACTACTCATAAGCTGATAACTTCCCCGTTGCAATTCACCTTCCAGTTCCGCATATGTCTTGTTTGCATCAACATTGGCTTCAAATAGAGTTTTGTCAATCCTAAGTTGGGCACTGGTAGGTTGGAGTGTCTTTCCCAAAGGTAAACCATCTCGATAAGCGTTTGATGAAATGGCATCAACGGCAGCATTTAATTTCAGTCCCGCCTCTGGTGGATAGCGATGTAATTTAAATCGATAGTAACCATCTGTCTCCACTTTAATACTATAGTAGCCTTTAGGAAAAAATTCACCTTTTCTTATTTGTACCTGGTTCCAGGGAAGATTTTCATCTGTATGCATGTCGTGAATGGTAATCAAGACTATTTCAGCATGACTGTTGCCAATCGGAATTTCCGCGTATCTAAAATCAGGTTCAGCGTTCGCCCACCATTGATTGTAAAAGGCCTGCATTTTAGCAACCATGTTAGGATTTTGCCCCGCTAAATCATTTTTCTGGCTCGGGTCCGACAAGGTGTGGTACAATTCTTTACCATCAATCAAGCGCCATTCGCTAGACATTACACAACTGTTTTTTCCTTTTATAGGCCATTGGTCTCTTTGTGTGTCAACAACCAGCATGCGGTCCAGCCTTTTTTCTTGTCCGTTAAATATGCTTGCCAAACTACGTCCGTCCAGTGGCTTTTTTGCCTGATAAGAAATATTGGTCAAATCAGTCAGCGTGGGTAAAAGATCGACATGAGCACTCAATACATTGATAGTGGTTTTTTGAAGAATATTTCCGTTAGGCCAACTTATGAAAAAAGGCACCCGGTGTCCTCCATCATAATGACTACCCTTGGTTCCGCGCAAACCAGCATTATACCCCAATTCCCTATTCTCGTCTTTCAGGAATTTTATTCCATTGGCGGTGCCATTGTCTGTCATAAAAATGAGGATCGTATTGTCATAAATTCCTAGCTCTTTCAGTGCGTTGAGCAGTTTACCAAAATTGTCATCAATGTTCGAGATCATTCCATAAAATCGCTTTTGATCTTCAGTAAGTGGTGCAGATTCGTATAACTTGGCGTATGCCGAAGGGACATTGTAGGGTGAGTGTGCGGCATTGGGTGCCAGATAGAGAAAAAATGGTTGATCGCCCACCTTTGATATATAATCGATCGCCTCATCAAACCAAACATCGCTGCAATAGCCTGTGAATTTTTCAGGGATTCCATTTCTAAAGTAGGTGTCATCAAAATAGTCATTGTTCCAGTAGTCGGGGGTTTGGTTTATACCGCCACCACCATGATACAAGGCGTTTTGAAATCCCCGGTCATGGGGACGAAAGGGATAATTATCACCCAGGTGCCATTTACCAAACATGGCTGTTTGGTAGTTATTCCGCTTAAAAACTTGCGCCATGGTTTCTTCATCTTCCAGCAGGATCGAACAGCCGGCGATGGTGTGCCATGCGTTGTTTCGATTGGCATTGCGTCCAGTCATCAGTCCTGCTCTACTGGGTGAACAGGTGGTGCCCACATGAAAATTTGTAAGCTCCAGAGCTTCTCCAGCAAAAGCATCTAGTTGGGGTGTTTTCAAGCACGGATTTCCATGATATCCCAGATCACCATAACCCTGGTCATCCGTAAATACAATGATTACGTTGGGTTTTAAAACAGCAGTCGGATCTTGTTTTTGACCAGACTTACAAGAAACTAAAGTTAAGGTGCACCAAAAGATCAAGGCAAGATACCGGGCAGAGGACGTGCAAATTGAGACCATATTAAAGGGTGCTGATTTCATATTACGTAAATTTCCACTAATTCCTAAACATGTTATTGAACATATATATTTGAATTTCAGATAGTATGTAGTTCCGTCAAATCCTTATTGTAGGATTAGATACACAGAAGAAGCTTTTTCAGCTCCTTTTGATCAATTTAATCGATTTTCTAATCTAAAGGACCAGGCGATTTTTTGTCTCATGTGGTTCACTGATTTCTGTCTTTCTGCTGGATTCTTTTGTTTGGATCTTTGCTTTTATTTTTCCTTCTTACTTTTTGGTGGCAAAAAGTAACAAAAACCACCGTCTGCATATTTTGGTGACCCACAATCCAAAGCTTCCGCTGAATTCTATAAGGCTACCTTGTCGATTTCAAGGTCGGATTCAAAAATGATAACATTGCGAAATATCATAACGTCTGCAAGCCCTCCGCTGTATAGAATTCTCACGCTCCAGCTTTGGTGTGGGGCCCCACCAAAACATGCTAAGACGGAGGGCCAAACCAATTTGTTTTCTCTTTCATAAACCTGCCGCATGTATTTCTGGCGTTCGGATGAGTCTTTTTGGCAGGATTGTTAGTTTTCTAATGTAAACCCCCCTGCTTCCAATACTTTTATTTTGAGCTCACTATCTTCTTCAATCCTCAGACATAGACCATCAAGTGCGTAATATCAGGTCAGCACCCATATTAAATCGCTGTTAGGAGGTTTTTTACTCCCAGGTTTGCTGAAGCTAATGTTTTTTTCTTAGACCACTAAATTCACCCATCGAGTGATTTTTTGAACCCGCATTTTGCATTGGGAAAATCCAATGCATAATTTGACGATTGAAAATCAAGCAATTAGACTGAGTATATGAAAACCAAAGTGGTTATTTTCAATATCAGGGTTTAACCCTGACAAATCATTGATTCTCAATGATTTCGTCAGCCCTCCGGGCGGAATATTCATTTCTAATGAAGATTCCGGGTTGAAAAAGTGATGGGCGGACTTGTTCTAGGATATCGTGGTGCTAGACTGTGGTGGTTTGGAAATCCGGATCGAACTTTTTTTAAATATCAATTGGCGGTTACTTTCTGATAAATAGGGAATGAATTAATTTCGAGTATAACCCAGAAGGGGTGAACTGATACTAACACTCATCATCGATCCTTGGAAAAACCCAGAAAGGGTGAAATAATCAATATATTTCTTCAAACAGATACCTTTCAGGAAGACGATCTCAGGTCTGCTTTATACCACCCCTTCAGGGTTATGTCCTGAGATCATTTTAAATTATGATCTTATCACCCCTTCGGGGTTTCAAACATGTCTATATAAATATCCCAAAAGTGGTACAAAAAGCTTGAGTCAATTAATCCAACGTTAAAGTAGGTAAGGAGATTTTTTGTTGGCTCTCCAATATCCCTTCCATCATTCATACTTATTTGGAGGGATTGAAAAGCCTGGCAAGGGCACTTTTGTGTTTAATTCTGTTTCAATATCTTCTGTACGCAAAGTATCTGATTCAGTAGATTTTCCACCCGGATTAGAAAGGTGCCGGCTGGCAAAGCGGATAGATTGACTACGGCATCAGTTCCCAAATGATCAATGGTTTGATGAAGGACTCCAGAACTATCATAAATCTCCATTTTATAGCGGTCCAGTGCTCCCTTTATGTGAAAAAAGCCATTCGTTGGATTCGGATAGATCTCAACACAATCCTGGATCAACTGGATGTTAGCAGTACTTGTGACGGTCGCAGTGCTGACATATTGAGCCAATAACCGAATATAGGCAGCCTGATAATAAATGGCCGGCTCGGTGATTTCCCATGAATTTTGTGGCGATCCTGTGTTAAAATCCAGATAAGATTTTTGCGGTGGTTGTCCTGATGGTGGGTTAAGACTACCCACGGAAAAATCCTTATTGGGACCGCCTACCAGAAACCCAGGTGCAGGCCCTAGGCTTGAATTAAGTGCATGGTCCCAAACAGTGCCATCATTAAACCAGCTATGATAGATTTCGTTGGCACATCGATCACCTCCAAAGCCATACATATTGGATAGATATACCAAACCCATGGGGTTTACTCCATGAAAGTAATGTAGTAATTCAGCTGCTTTCTCCTCCATCTGGACATTGGCATTGGGCATTACCGAGTATTTCACCATGATGTTGCACAGATTGCCCATATTGGCTTTCGGCATATTGCTACCCCAATGATACATCCAGTCCGGAGCGGTGGCTCGATAAAGATCATCGGTGCCCAAGGAAAAGAAGCCATTGTAGTTATTATTTACGTCTGTGTTAGCTGAGCTTAAAATAGCCGCTTTGACCGTCGGGTTAGCTCCAGAAAGGGTGGTGTATAGGAGCAAAGCCTCGATGATGTCATTGCGATATGGACCCCAGAAACTGTTAGAGATAGGCTCTACATCATCATAGTAGGTAGTCACAAAGGAATTGTAGGAGGGATTGCCAGTAAGGTCAAACAGATGAACCGCTGCCACCAATGCTGCTGCTTTCTGATCGTCGGGAGACCAGTCGGCATCACCTGCCTTGATTGTGCCATCATCACATCCGGTTTCCAGCGTGCCGGCATTAAATCGGCTGATAAAAAAGTCCCAGCACGCAACGGCCCTGGTCTGAAGCGCTTGGGCATACACTTGCATACCCGGCTGATTATCGAAGACCTTGACGGCATGAGCAAACATACTGGCGATAGCGATCGAAGCAGCCGTACAAGTCGGACCATAGTACCTCGGATCGGTATTTGCACTTGCAGGTGCCGCCGCATTGTGATTATAATTAATACTGCCCATCTTGATCTGGGCAGTCCCATTACTATGACTCATTTTCATGAGCCAATCCAACTCCCATTTGATTTCGTCAATCAGATCAGGTAGTCCGTTACCGCTTTCAGGCCAATTCCAGTCATCACCAAAAATGGAAGGATTTTCCTCAAAAGCCCATAACAGCTGGTGTACTGGGTGATGAGCAAAAGTCACATATTTATTATAGTCGCCGGCATCAAACCAACCACCTGTCAAATCTTTTTCCAGACTGGCGTTGCCCTGGTCATATACATAGCGACAATGAGCATCTTGTAGCTGATTGTTAAAATTCATACCATCCGTCCAATTGCCCGCAGCATAAGGTGCTTCTTTGGTTGCATTACAGCGATTGTAATAGAAAGCCCTGACAGCAGCATTAAGAATCAACTGATAGGGATTATCATCGATTCTAAAGGGAGTTGATCGGTGGGTCGTGGTTGGATCATAAACGTAGTATGTGCCGGCCGTAGTCACTGAAGTAAAATCGAACCACCAACCCTTGTCGCCTGATTGACTCTGAGTAGCTCCTCCGTTCCAAGCGGAGATACTTCCGGAATAGACTAAGTTTTCGGAGAGAAAGTCCCGGACCTCTAACGCCACTCCTGGCTGATAGGAGTCAGCGGCATTAAAACCAATCTGTGGGTCGCTAATCACCGCCCACTTATCCGCTTGAGTTAAGTAACCGAATTGATCTACGAATATGAATTTACTGGGTTGAGCGAAAAGCATACTATAACTCACCAGGACAACTAGAATTGGGGTCGTTTTATTCAAAATACTTAAGTGTTGGTGAAGAGTATGCTCGAGTGCTTCTATAACGAATCCCTCGGTTTGGAAATTGTAATTCAGAAAATCTGAGTCTGATCGCCTAAGTCTAATTCGAAAGAGTCTAACCGAACAATTCTTAATTTCCCAGCTGATTTATGGAAAAGAAGCAGCAAAGTCTCGGTATCATGTTTGCCTTGGTCGGATCTTTACTATTTTCTACAAAGGCTATTTTTGTTAAGCTCGCTTATCAATATGACATTGATTCCATCTCATTGCTCCTACTTAGGATGATATTTGCCCTTCCATTTTATATTTTTATGATTTTAAGAGTGATGGGCAGCAAATGGACGCAATGGAGGACGATTCAGGGAAAACATTGGTTAGCCCTTTTGGTTGCTGCAGCATTGGGTTATTATTTGTCGGGTCTCTTGGATTTCTTGGGCCTCCAATATATTGGTGCCAGTGTCGAAAGATTGATTTTGTTTATTTATCCCACGTTCATTGCGATCATAAGTTTTTTTGTATTCAAAGAAAGAGTGACTCTTTTGCAAGCCGGGGCTCTGGCACTTTCTTATGTTGGACTTTTATTTGTCTTTGGGCATAATTTGTCATCTGTTTCACTCGATTCTGATTTTTGGAAGGGTTCTTTATTGATTTTAGGATGTGCGGTCACTTTTGCGCTATTTCTGGTAATGAGCCAATGGCTGATACCAAAATTTGGAGCGACTTCATTTACCAGCATTTCAATGGCTGCCGCTTGCCTTTTTGTAATTATCCATTTTCTGTTTTCTCGAAAAGTATCCGGTTTGTTTGACTACCATCCTAGAGTTTATTTTTATACCCTGGCTATGGCAACTATTGCCACTGTAATTCCTTCATACATCGTCAACTTTGCTATCCAACGTATCGGGGCCACTCAGTCAGCGATTTTGGCCAGTGTAGGTCCGGTCTCTACCGTGTCACTGGCCTACCTGCTTCTTGACGAGCGCCTCTTGCCGGTGCAGATGATTGGTGCCATTTTGATCATACTAGGAGTGACGGTAGTCAGCGTTGAGATGAAACGAAAAAAGCAGCCCTGATCACAGACAGTCAAGATCGCCAAGATTTAATTTAAGCACATTTTAATTCAATTTAATCATCAGTTGTTTTATTTTGGGCGCTGGAACATTTTCTTTTAAAAATATGGTCACGCTAATTAGGATACTGAATTGCTTGCTGCTATTGCTTTTGTTCACCTTTTTAAAAGCTCAGGACCGAGCCATTGAGTTTCCGGACATACCCGGTTATCGCACATTAAAATGTGACTTTCATATTCATTCAGTGTTTTCCGATGGATCCGTTTGGCCTGATATCCGGGTACAGGAGGCGGTCAAAGATGGGTTGGATGCGATTTCCCTAACCGAACATCTGGAATATCAGCCTCACCTGGCAGATTTACCGCATCCCGACCGAAACCGATCTTATGAAATTGCCAAGGAATTGGCCAAGCCCTATGATCTCCTGGTAATTCACGGAGCTGAAATCACTCGAAAGCTGCCTCCGGGTCATGCTAACGCTATTTTTATTACCGATGCCAATAAGCTCAATATCAAAGATTCGATTGAAGCTTACCGGGAGGCAAATCGTCAAGGTGCATTTGTATTTTGGAATCATCCGAATTGGATTGCTCAGCAACACAGCGGCGTAGCAACGCTAACTGAACTACACAAGATGCTGATTGACAAGGGCCACTTGCATGGCATTGAAGTGGTTAATGATCTGACCTATTCGGACGAAGCTTTACAGATTTCACTCGACCACAACTTAACGATCATGGGCTGTTCCGACATTCACGGTTTGGTCGACTGGCAGTTCAGATTGGATCAGGGTGGGCACCGACCCATCACTTTGGTTTTTGCAACGGAAAAATCCGAAGCCGCTATTAAAGAAGCCCTGTTTGCTCATCGTACTGTCGCATGGTTTGATAATCTTCTCGTAGGCCAAATGCTGGTGTTAGAACCTTTGATCCGGAAATCGATCAAGATTGGTAAAGCGACATACCAGGGACCATCTTCGGTCGTTAGTGTCGAGATCGAAAATGTCTCCGACGCTACTTTTATTTTGAAAAATGAATCAACTTATACCTTCCATAGTGACAGTGACGTGATCACGATTGAACCGAAGGGTAAAAAAGTGATCGAAGTAAAAACAGGCGAGCAGAAATCTCAGATTGAACTCCAATTTTCTATTTTGAATGCCTTGATGGCTCCAAACCAACATCCATCCGTATCTTGGATAGTGGATGTTGATCTTTGAAAGGTGGTTGAAATTCAAAGAATAGGTTTAATATGGTACCGCCAGATAGTCCCTGGTCTGGTTCGTTAGTGGTGGTTCCGAATTAAAAAATCCGATCGAGAACGTTTCAAATTGAACACAGCTTCCTAAACAATTAATCACATCAAAATGCAACATGGGACCCTGTTGTGATCCCGCACTCCCGCTGTATCCGATCGTATCACCTCTGGATACCTGGCTGCCTAAGTTGACCAGTGCACCAGCACTTTTGACATGTAAGTACCTGCCGAAGGTTAAATTCGGATGCTCAACCACAATGTAATTGATGTTTTGTCTTGCCCGATCACTATCTGCAAAGCGGTCTTCGATGGAGATCACTTCCCCATCAGCAGCAGCAGTGATAGCCGATCCAACCGGCATAGCAAAGTCAAAAGCATATCGGGCATTGGTGTTGTGGTCGAAGCTGCTACAGGTGCCCTGGATCAACTTGTAGGATGTTCCCACCGGGAAAGGCAATGCATAATCGTTGCTCGCGGGAGTGATGCATGAGAAATCACTTACTACGTCTCCGATGCCATCGTCCTCTTTGCAGGCGGCCAAGAGCAATAAACAAAAAATGGCAGTCTGGCTAAAAAGAATGCTAATCTTCATGGTCTTAAATGCCCTGGTTTGGCCGCGATATTAAGGAAAATATCTCGTTGATCAGTTTCTTAATTTTACCAGTGAGTACAATAGGGTGAGGAAATAGATGGATGCAACTGATTTATAAAAAAAAGGGTTAAACCTCCCCAGATTTAACCCTTCCTCAAAATAGTAATCCCAAATGGAAAGACGGGAATTCATTACAATTGATGAATAGCAATAATTTTACCAAATTTAATATTGCTGAAAAAGCTTTAACTTTGCTTATTCTTTTTTTATATATAAGTAATTGATAATCATATATTTATAGAAGGTATCATTCGATGTGTTAAAGTTTTCTAAATCTCCTTTTTTATTCTTTAATAAACCGCACAATACCTTTTTTATTACCCAAGTCAACCTGGACTAAATAGGTGCCAAGAGGAAGATCGTTGACAGGAATAGAAAGCGTGTTTTCCGGAACTTCGATCGAAAGGGATCTTAGTTTTTGCCCCAGATGGTTGAGCACTTCGATGCCATAAATTCGATAGTCTTTACCTACGGTAACATGGATAAGATCTGAAGCTGGGTTAGGAAAAGCCTTGAGTTCTGCTTCGATGGAAACATCGGTAAGACTGGTTGTCACTTCATCAAACTTGGTACCTGAATTTAAGATGGCGCGGGATGTGACTTCCTGAACAAATGCAAGCACATAGGCTTTATCAGGATTAACTCCATCTGGCACCGAATATTCGTAGTCAAGTACGGTGGATTGTCCAACTGCTGGCATCTGAAAATCATCACCTTCAGCCGAAGACAGAAAATTACGCAATACATCGTAGTGTTCAGTTTCACCATTATTTGCGGTTAAATCAACACTCTGTTCTAAAAGTGCAACAAATAATTTGTAGCTGCCATCAGGAACTCCCCCTTGAGATTTGATGGTTATTTTTGCAGAGCGGCTGGAACCCGTTTGTTCAATGACCTCGACTGCGACCGGAGAAACCTGGTTTTGCTGCTGTTGAAGATCACTTTCGAAAGCACCAGCAGAATTCGAACTTCTGATGCCATTTATAAAGAGAGTAGGGGTACCACTTATCCCATAATATTTTTTTCTCGCTTCATTATCCTCCTTGTTGAAATTATAGAGTGGACATTGAGGGTAGGGTACTGATGGATGGATAGTAATTCGATGCAACTTCGAATATTGATTATAGACGATCCGAAGGGCTGGATTTTTCCCGGAACAAATCGGACACCAGGTATTTGTAAACCATTCGACCAATTCATATTTGGCGAATTGAGCTTGAGCCACAAATGGCAAAATTAAGAATAACGATAGGTATAATTTTTTCATCATTTTTTGTTGTAAATCAATGTATTAAACTGCAATGTTACAGGATTTGTTTTACAGGTCCTAACTTAAAATCAACCGGATTTATCTCCAATTTGATGGTTAGCGACTCAAAGTCGATACTAGGAAAGGGTCAAATGAAATTGAGCAAAAGATGATAAGTCTCCAGGTTTTCTGAAATAAAACCTCCTCTGGTCAGCAGGCCATGTACCTCCATAGTTTTATCTGAATTAATCGCTTTTTCGGCCTTGATCAACCGAAAAGTCCCTTCCGGTGCTTCCTGGATCATGTTGATAGCCGTGTTGCGATCGAGTTCCCTGAAATCGAAAGAACTCTCCGTAGCGATGGTAATGCCTCGCATTTCAATTGTTGTCGTTTCATCATTAAAGTGATAGAAAAGCCATCCATTGGCGGTGACAAACTCGATTAGCCGGCATTTGCTATAAACTTGTTCTAGCACGTAATCACTGAAAGCGACAATAGCCTCATTTATCTGATTTGCTTCAGATGAAATATATTGTTGCCAAAGATCAGCTGAAATGCCTTGGCTGGCAAGAAAAAGCACAAAATCCCTTTCTAAGGCTTTGAGCTCCGCTGATGATAGCATTCGATATTTTGGATTTAATGATAAAGGCACTTCGAAATGTTGTTATTTTGCGGCAAAAGTAACCAGCTAATCATGATATCACTAATGATTTGGCCAGATTTTGCGTCAGCAGAAATCTGGATGAGCCTCTTGACTCTGACCTTTCTGGAGATCGTACTGGGTATTGATAATATTATCTTTATTTCGATCAGTGCCGGTAAACTTAAACCCAAAGATCAGCGGCAGGCTACCAATGTAGGATTAATCCTTGCCATGGCGATTCGCATAGTCTTGCTTTTTGGCATCACCTGGCTAATTGCTATGGAGCAGGCATGGTTTGAGATCGATTGGGGATGGATTAAGGGCGCTTTTAGTGGTCAAAGTCTGATCTTGTTTGCCGGAGGTATATTCTTATTGTACAAGAGTACATCTGAAATTCACCATAAGCTTGAAGGTCAGGAAGTTGATGCGGCTGGCAAGGGTGCTTCCAATAGCCTGACGCAGGCAATTATTCAAATTACGATCATTAACATCGTATTTTCGTTTGACAGTATTCTGACTGCCGTCGGGATGACTAACGGACTCCATGGGGCGCTGATTATCATGATCATAGCGGTGGTTGTGAGCGTGCTTATCATGATGGTTTTCGCAGTACCAGTGGGACGTTTCGTCAACAAGCACCCAACCATTCAAATGTTAGGTTTATCATTTCTGATCCTGATTGGTTTTATGTTGATCGCAGAGGCAGCCCACTTGGCCAATCTGACAGTCGCCGGGGCAGAAATCGGATCCGTACCCAAGGGTTATTTGTATTTTGCCATTGCTTTTTCATTACTGGTTGAGTTTCTCAATATCAGGCTCAGGAAAAAACAAATTCCGCTTCAACTACACGGGATAAAGGAGGAGGCCATGAAAGAAGGCGTATTAAATTCATGAAAAATTTCCTGATTCTAATCACCGTTCTGTGGGGGCTTTTTTCTTGTCAGGAAAAAGCCAGGGAGGGCGAGTATCGGGAGATTTCGGGCGAAACTATGGGTACCTACTATCGTATTACCCTTGAATCAACCGATGGTCTACCTACGCAGGAAACAGTTGAAACCTGGCTTCTGAATCTTAATCAGGCTCTTTCTACATACATTCCGTCTTCAGTGATTTCTAGCTTTAATCATGCGCAGCAAGGAATCGGAGCTAAATCAATTGACAATCGGCAGCTGGCTAAGTATTTTTTTGAGAATGTGGCAATTTCGTCCAAGATCTATGCGGAATCTCATGGCAGTTTTGATCCTACCGTGATGCCCTTGGTCAACTATTGGGGTTTCGGCTACGATCATGGACAGTTGCTTACCGAGATTGATTCTCAATTGATTGATTCACTCCTTGATCTTGTGGGATTTGATCGACTGATGGTCACGGGGCATCCTACCGATTCAATCGCTAAGCCCGATGCAAGGATTCAATTGGATTTTAGCGCGGTGGCAAAAGGTTACGCAATCGATGTCATTGGCCAATATCTGGAAGACAGCTTTTCTATTGCAAATTACCTCATAGATATTGGTGGTGAATCAAGGGCAAGAGGTGTCAATCGGGAAGGAAATACCTGGCGGATTGGCATCAATGAACCGGTAGAAAATAGCCCTTTTAGTAATTTTAAGTTTATTGTCGAATTAAAAGACAAGTCAATTGCTACTTCAGGCAATTATCGTAATTTTTATGAGGTCAATGGACAGAAAATCAGTCATACTATCAATCCTCATACAGGATTCTACGAGCGCAATGACCTGCTTAGTGCCAGCATTTTAACCCAAAGTTGCGGATATGCCGACGGATATGCCACAGCCTGTATGGCAATGGGATTTGAAAAAGCGAAGCACATGGTTGAGAACGATGATCAACTGGATGCCATCCTGATTTACATTGATTCCGATAATGAAATAAAGCACTACATTACGAAACGAATAGAGCAGTTTATAACCCCCAGTAAATAAATAAAATGGAATTTAATTTAAAGAGAGATTTGTGTTTTTTTGATGTTGAAGCTACTGGCCTGCATGTGATCAGAGACCGGATTATCCAGATTGCAATTCGAAAGTTTTTTTCCGACGGACGACCGGCGGCAACATATGTTCAACTAATAAATCCAGGCATTCCCATCAGTCAGGAGGCTATGGATATTACGGGAATTACACCCGATCATCTGCGGAATAAACCCACATTTTCGCAGGTGGCCAAAGAGATTTTCGAATTTATCGGAAATGCAGATCTGGCGGGTTATAATAGCAACGTTTTGATATTCCGATCTTAATGGAAGAATTAGATAGATCGGGTTTTCAGTTTTCACTGGAAGGTAGGAGGAGTATAGATGTCCAACGGATTTTTTACCGGATGGAGCCTCGATCACTACGGGCTGCACATCGATTTTATTGTGGAACGGAAATGGGAAATAGTCATGATGCACTGGCTGATGTCGAAGCCACCGTGGCTGTGTTAGTAGGACAGTTGCAAAAATATGAGGGGGTTGATTTAGTGGACGATGAAGAATGTATAGAGGCTCCAGTTAAAAATGATATGGACGCTTTGCATGAATTTACCAACGATCCGAAAATGTTGGATGTAACTCAACGATTAAAATACGATGATAAGGGAATGGTCGTTTTCAATTTTGGTCGCTACCTCGGTCGGTCTGTCAAAGAAGTCTTTCAAGAAGATCAGGATTATTACCACTGGATTATAAAAAAGGAGTTTTCAGTGCAGGTAAAAGATATCGTCCGGAAAATACATAAAGAATTACATGCAGGTCAATAGGAGGCTTACAATTCTTCTGTTATTCACCATCTTATTGTTGAGTTGTTATGAGAAAAAAGAGGGATGTCTGGACGTCCTTGCCGCTAATTTTAATTTAGAAGCGGATGTTGATTGTTGTCAGGATCCTGGCACTTGTTGTTGTGAGTATCCTAAATTATCTTTTAGTATCAAACATCAATTTGGCAGTGAAAATCTAAGCCGTGGAAGACTCTATACCACTGACTTAGGACAACCATATTACATCGATACCATTCGTTTTTTCATTTCTAATGTCCGACTTCTGGATGGTAATGAATATGCGGTCAGCGATACGATTATCATCAAATCATCAAATGGTGAGGAAGTGGCCCGACCCGATGATGTGGCGATCGTATCTTCGACCAGTTTTTCTATAGAGCTTGGTGACTTCGTCCGACCTGGCATCTACTCCAATCTCAGTTTTGTAGTAGGTATCACTGAGCCTGAGAGAACTGCTTCCTATGACCAATTTGAAAGCCCACACCCTTTGGCTGAGAACCAAACCAGACTGAAGGACAGCATTTCCAAATCCTTGCTATTGTATGATGTGGGCTTGATACCGGATACCCTGGATGGGGCAGTGAGTCACTTTCAGCTCCCCGCATCGTTTACAGTCCTCATTAACTTGCCAGTAGAAATCATCAAGGAACCAGGTAAGTCCATCACCATTCCCTTGGGGATCGACTATCAGAAGTGGTTAGAAACTCTTGACCTGGACAATGGGGATCCCGACTTGCAAAACCAAAAGATTTTGCAGGGGATCGGGCAAAGTTTTAGTATTCTTTAATGTATCAATTTTCACAATTGTAGTTTATAGTATGTGACTAACGTACTGAATTACAGAATAATACGAATATTTGTATTTCATATTATAATTAATAATATGTTACAATATGTAAAAAATGTACTTTTTATCGATTTAGAAACGAATCATCTTTACATCATCAAAGAGACCAATTAAAGCTTCTGGCAAGCATCTAAAATATTGTTTTTGGATATGTTCATGGGATTATAATTTGTTGGACGAGTCGTACTTTTCACTCATGTACGACTCGTCTCTTTTGGTAAAAATGCCAAAAAACCCCAATGATGAGAAGCAAAAGACCAGTTCCAATGGTTCCGGTATATTTCTGATACCATGCCAATTTCAGTTTATTTTTTGACCAACCCCAGATTTCATGACTCCCCCAGAAGAAGGGATGGATATGGATACCATGGTGGTTTTGCAAATAGGATCGTTTACTCTCGGTAAGTGCCCTAATTGCTGATTTACCTTTTGCCAGGTGCTCATAGAATTGGGTCATTAGGTGGGCGCTGGCACGATCTGAGGAACGCCATTGTGTGGATATAATTTGTTGGGCTCCAGACAAATAGAAAGCTCTTGACAGAGAAGCTGAGCTAAAGTTTGAATGCCCTGTTTCGCAAGCGTCCAATACGATTAAACCGGCCTGACTTTGGACGCCATAAATCTCATCAAGGTACAGACAGTGGTCAAATTTTTCGATCTGCGGTCCTATTGCAAGAAAATAACCGGAGGCCTGCGATGCGTCTGCAAACGCATGTGAAGCGATATGGATGATGCTGCCCGATTTAAAGGCTTCAATAATTGACGGCTTGTCGTCATCGTTTGGCATGGTCACCTTAAAGTTTTTTGAGATCTCAGTGGCCAGACTTACACTGCCTGGTAGGTATAATTCAGGTGATGCATCCCTGTTACTTTTAAAGGGTGCCAGGAGATACAGAGGAGCTGGCAACTCAGTCTCGCGTCGACTCAAAAGTGAACTTATACTATATTCCAACGAGATCTGCTTGTGGGCAACTAAAAAATCTGACAATTGCCAATCTGCCTCAACATCGATTTGTCGGAGTAGGGTGGAAAATGGTAATTTAAGTAATACTTCATCTGGTATGATCACGACGTCATTGGTGATCTGTGGCTCAACGGGTTCTAGTATTTGACGATAAATACTATGTGATATTTGCTTGACCTGCCGGATGTTTTTCCGGAGCAAATCTTCATCATCCAGTAGATGGCTGCCGAAGGTCTGTATAGAGGAGTGGTATTGATTTACTTCTTCGGTAAAATTAGATCTAAGCGCATATTTGAACGTAGTAACAGTATCTGGTGTGATTAATATGCTAATTGCAAAACTGTCGTCCAGAAGGTATGAAAGTATGGAGGTGCCTGTGTTTTTAGACCAGGTAATGGCTTGACTTAATGAAGGCGTATTTTCTTCAAAAATCGGAAGTTTGTCTTTTCTTTTCTGTTTTGTCAATTGTTCTCTCCATTGCAATGTGCTGGTGATAAACTCCTTTTCCAGTTTTAGTAGACTGATGCTATCCTTGTCGACGTGAGCATTATGTCTGATGTGTGCCATTTTGCTTTTGTGGATGAGCAGGGTTTTGCCCAGTTCCTTGACAAAGGCGGGAAGGTGAGAATTTCTCTGACCGTATTTTAAATAATTTTGATAAAGTATATATTGTTTTTTTTGTTCAACGATCTGAAACAAATCCGCCAACAATTCATACTTGTTTGTTTGGTCATAAAGCTCCAGAGTAAGGTCACCTGCGATAAAAAATAACTTCTTATAGTTTTCATAAGTTACTTCAATACCCTCGGTCTGATCGATTGCAAACTGTTTTAGTTCCGCCAATTTTAATGCTTCCTTGATAATTTGTAGTGCGTATTCGGGATCATTTGGAGATAGTAAGATGGCATATTGATATACAGTGGCAAGATATTCATTCAATTCATCGCTGGGAGACTGGGGTAAATCCGCAAGGTGAATACTCAGAGCCATGTCAAAATACTTTATAGCATCTGACCTTTGCCCTAATTTGGCTGCAATTTGGGCTCTTAGGAAGGCTATTTTAGCATTTTCAGTTTGCTCGTGATTGTTTGATTTTCGCAACCAGGTTTCCATTTGATTGACCGATCTTGAGGCTTTACTAAATTCATTCGCCCGGAGATATGCTAAACTGAAGTTATAATAGTCATTAAAAATTAGCTCAGTTTTTTTGATGGATTGATCAAGATGAAGAGCTTGATTGACATACCAAAGAGCACTGTCTATTTGATCTAGTTTTCGATAAGCCACCGACAGATTTGTCAATACATTCGAAATTCTTTCAGCATCGGCCTTGCGGCTGATTCGTTTATGTAGTATTTTTTTTAAGAGATCTACCTCCGTGTGTTGGTCTCCCAGATAACCTAGGGTTCGGGAGAGATTGAATTCGTCTGTTTCGATCCACGGGTCATCGGGAGGCAGTATTTTTTTATCGATCTCCAGGGTTTTCTTTTGGTAATGCAGGGCTGTTTCCAAATTCCAGGTCTTATTATGTAAAATGCCCAGGTTGGTGTAAATATTTGAAAGTTGATATAATGAGTCGGTCAAATTTCGGGAATGCTCAATCGCTTTAAAAAAATAATTGTTGGCGAGTTGATATTGTCGCGATTCATCTGCACAAATTCCCAGGTTATTGTAGATTTCAGTTAAGGTCGAATCTGACATCTCCTCTAGGTGTTCCAGACATTTTACATACTGCTCCAGTGCTTCCTCGTATTGCAATACATTGAGATGAAGATTACCGGCAAATTGGTGCCATTGCCAGTTCCGGTCTTTAAGTTCCACCGTTTCCAATTTCTTGAGACAAGAGTCATAATTCAGATCCTGGCAAAGGTCTGACCATGATTGAGCAAGCATAGATGGGAACCCCAAGACACAACCCACCAACAGCAGTTGAAGACGTGCCAATTTTGGATTAACTTGATTGCGGGTCTGCATTTTATTAATCGAGATTTTTCAAATTCTAGCCGTCTTTTCCAATTTATAATCCGCCGGAATATATCCGGCGCCACGAGAGATTCCGAATCTCCAATTTATACAACTCGGCGGAATAGATCTGTCGCTACAAAATGATTCCCAATCTCTCTCGCGACGATTTCTTCCCATCTTCCGTCTTCCGACTTCGGTCTTCGGTCTTCCGGCTTCGGTCTTCCGGCTTCCGACTTCGGTCTTCCGGCTTCCGACTTCGGTCTTCCAACATTCCAATACAAATCATACCCGGCGGAATAGATCCGCCGCTACATCTTCTGTCTGCTTTCTTCCGACCCCATCGGTTACCCGGCGGAACAGATCCGCCGCTACGAATGATCCGAATCACCAATTTCTACAACTCTGGCAGAATAGATCCGCCGCTACATTTCTGTCTGCTTTCTTCCGACCTCATCGGCTACCCGGCGGAATAGATCAGCCGCTACGAATGATTCTGAATCCAATTTCTACAACTCCGGCGGAATAGATCCGCCGCTACGAATGATCCGAATCTCACGACGATTTCTTCCAAGCTTCGGTCTTCGGTCTTCTGGCTTCCGACATCCGGCTTCCGACACCTTACTCACTTCACTCTCTTCAACTGATAGTAATTCTTAAAGTGCTTTTTGGACCACCATTCGGGGGCTAGAGCAATCGCGGCTCCGAAAGCCGCACCGGCCGGCGCCTCACTGGTATAAATTCGAAACCCATCAAATTGACGAGCAATCATTTTTGAGTAGAGTAGATTATGGACAAACTCACCTTCAATGAACATTTTCCGGATGTCTGTTTTTTTGATGATGCTTTTGATCGACCTGACCTGTATATCAACCAATTCGACCATCAATTGATGGTAGGCCTGTTTAAGTTTAAAGTGATCTGGCAGAGGATTATTTCTGGCCTCTTCTACGCCAGGACCCTCAAAATGAAAATAGCGTTCCTTCGCTCTGCGAATAGTCTGATCCAGGGCTGGATTATATTGGATTTTTTTGATCTTCTTGATTGATACATTATATAGCCTGGCTAGTTTTTCGATTTGACGTTCAAACTCAAAACCCAGGTGGCATCGGTTAGCCAAGATCTGCTCGCCATCTATGCGCATATAATAAAGGCCTCCCCTTGCGATATCCTGGACACTCAGTTGATCTCCGGAAAACGGATTTAACGACACACACCACGTCCCGGTTAAAACTAAAATAAAGGGCTTTTTCACGGCAGATAAGTATGGAAGCAGCCTTGCTGAACTTTCGCTAACACCGACACCGACGGTCATTCTTCGATCAAACACCATAGTATTGATGGACGTATAGGCTGAGAGGAGAGGTGCCAGCTTGTGATCGATTTTTTCGGCCGTAACCCATCGATCATATTTTTGAGTGTCATAGTTCCATAGTGCTGAATGACAACCGAGACTCGTGTAGTCACTAACAGGTATTCCGGTCAGGAGGTAACTGAAATACTGAGGTAGGTGTAAAGCCCATCTGATCTTGCGATACATTTCCGGTTTCCGGTATTTCAACCAGTAAAGCTGAAATCCTGAATTGATCAGCCCGATTCCCGGTGAGCCAGAGGTAAGATCGCGTTGGCCTCCATCATTGTATCTCAGGGTAAACTCTTCAAAGAGTGGATAGGGGAACGCTTTGTCGCAACTATAATGAGGTGTTGCTCGCTGACCGTCTTCATCTAGGTTAACCAGCCTGGGCTCATATGTTGTAAAATTAATTCCAGACAGGTGGTGCTTTTCTGATCTCATACAGTCCATCATCACCTTGGCGATCCAGGTAGCAATGCCGTCCAGATCCTGAATTGGATCACCCTCATCATCAAGTAGCTCCTTAGCCTCGGTCTGCCCTTGATCGACGGTGCAGAAATTTCGATCTAGTAGAAAGAACTTCTGATTAGATTTTCCTATATCGAATATAAGAATGACCTCACTACCTTTGTTCATGAGTTGAAAGTAGGAAAGACATCTGAATTTAGTATCAAATGAGCTTTTTTGTGTTTCGGAGGCGACAGACGATGCTTTCATGGCCCATAACAACTCCTTTTTGATCAAAGAGTGCTGATTTTAAGAAATTGTTAAGGCCAAAGGATCATTGTCTTCATCATCACTTCTGAAAAAAAGTTCCTTAAAAAGGGTAGCATAGTAGCGTTTTGCGGATGTCATACGTTCTAGTGATAACCAATATGGAAGATCCAATTGTTTTGGAAATGTTAAATCTAATCAGTCAAAGCATCATAGACAATTAGTTTTTTATTAACTTTCCGCGCGATTTTACCAATGAATCCAAACTTAAGTTTTTGATTATAAGAAGATTTATAAACTGGTAAATTATTTTTCAAACAAACATTTTATTTACTTAATCTACTGCCATATGAAACGAAATTATTTACTACTTCTGTTCTTCATGGCCCTATGTAGTTTTGCGATTGCACAACAACAAGTCAGGGGATAGTAACCAATTCAGAAGATGGCGATCCCATGATTGGGGTTACTATTTTAGAACGTGGAACCACAAACGGTACCGTGACTGATTTTGATGGTTCTTATGAATTATCGGTCAAGCAGGGAGCGGTTCTTGAATTTTCCTACACCGGATTCAGCACCCAGGAGATTACTGTCGGGGCTCAAACCGAATTGAACATTTTACTCAGCCCTGGGGTGCAACTTCAGGAAGTTACGGTGACTGCTCTGGGTATCGAGCGTTCTACTAAAGCTCTGCAATACTCCGTCACGGAAGTGGGTGGAGAAGATCTTCAGGATGCCCGTGAAATCAACGTGGCCAATTCCTTGAGTGGTCGTATTGCCGGGGTCAATGTGAGCAAGATTTCTTCGGGTCCGGCCGGATCGAGCCGGATTATCATCCGGGGCAACGCTTCCTTGCAGGGCAATAATCAACCGCTCTATGTTATCGATGGTATTCCAATGGACAATTCTGGCTTTGGCCAGGCCGGTCTTTGGGGCGGTCGTGATGAAGGAGATGGTTTATCCAGCATTAATCCGGATGATATCCAGACAATCTCCGTACTTAAAGGGGCCAGCGCTGCTGCCCTCTATGGGTCACGAGCAGCCAACGGGGTTATAAATATTGTAACCAAACGTGGTGCACAACGCAAAGGAATTGGCGTGGAATTCCGGTCTAACTTTACATTTGACCAAGTCAACGATTTACGGGAATACCAGACTGAATATGGACAGGGTGCTCATGTACTTTCTGACCCAAATGACCCAATGTCACTCAGAATTCCGGTAGCTCCTCGAAATCAACAAGAAGGGTTCAACTGGAATTTGAATTCTTGGGGACCTAAACTCGGAAGTGTTCCGTCTTTTGTAGCTTTTGATGGTACCACTCAACCTTATGTTAATGCTGGTAATAATTATGACCGGTATTACCGTACAGGAAGCACTCTTACCAATAGCATTGCTCTTACCGGAGGAAATGAAACCCAAAGTTTTAGATTTGCTGTCGCCGATATGCGAAATGAGTCGATTATACCAAATTCAGGATTTGATCGCCTTAACGTATCCTTGTCAAGCAATGCCAAATTTGGGAAGAAATTAACCCTTGATGCCAAGGTTCTTTATTCAAATGAAAAAGCGACTAATCGACCTTATCTCTCCGATTCACCGGCAAATGGCATTTTGTCCATGGCTTATTTACCTGCTAATGGGAATATTGACTGGTACAAAGGTGATCCCAAGAAGTTAGGAGGAGTACCAGCGGGTTTGGATCCAGGTCTTTATACTTCATTTGCCAAAGGGGTGGGTGAGGAATATCCGATTGGTAATGGATCCGGAGCAAACTGGACCCAAAACCCTTGGTGGACAGCGTA
Organism: Saprospiraceae bacterium; assembly: GCA_016711125.1. Lineage (GTDB taxonomy): Bacteria > Bacteroidota > Bacteroidia > Chitinophagales > Saprospiraceae > JABDMH01. The sequence goes on from JADJTQ010000001.1 coordinate 704,190, forward strand.
TCAATTTGACAACGATGATACTAGAGACCGTATAAATACTTCCGGAAGGTTGCGCTATGACATTACGGATTGGTTATACATTCAGGGCCAGGCCGGAATGGACTGGTATACGAGAAGAGAAACCGACCTGGTACCCCAGGGAACTGGATATCAAAGAGGCGGGAGTATTTCTGAAGGTGAAAACCGGATCCGTGAAATCAACCTTGAATACATCCTGGGCTTCAATAAAACTTTTGGAAGTATCAGTGTGAATGCATTTGGTGGAGGAAACCGGATGCGTAACACCTGGGAACGTATTTCTGCTAGCGGTAATGGATTTAATGTTCCATTCTTTCAGGCTATCAATAATGTGGTCACCCGAAACTTTGGTTATGGATTTAGTGAATATGGTATCAACTCATTGTTTGGATCGGCTGAGATCGGATATAATAACTATCTATATTTGACCGGTACCGTTCGAAAGGATTGGTTTTCAGTATTGAATCCTGAGAATAATAATATCCTTTATCCTTCCGCTGGTTTGAGCTTTGTCTTTACCGATGCCTTTAGTATACCCGCCTCTTCAGCTCTAAGTTTTGGTAAGTTCCGGGCTTCCTGGGCGCAAGTGGGAGCTGCAAACATTGGGGCTTACTCAACTAATTTAACCTATTCACTAAAGGATTCACACTTAGGTCATACACTGGCATCGTTCACCTCTGCGGGTGGGAACGACGGTAGTATACCCAATCCGTTTATCAAACCGCTAACATCTACAGAAATCGAGTTTGGATTTGACCTCTGTTTCTTCAACAATCGTCTTGGACTGGATGTAACTTACTATCGACAAAAAACCACGGAAGATATCCTTAACGCTTCGATTGCCTGGGCTTCAGGATTTGGGAGCACTTTAGTAAACTTAGGTGAAATGAGGAATAATGGGATTGAGATTTTGCTGACCGGTAAACCATTGAAGCAAAGCGCTCTGGATTGGGAGGTTTCTCTCAATTTAGCCAAAAATGAAAATGAGGTAGTAAGACTTATTGAGGGCAATGATGAATTACTGCTTGAAGAAGCCCGTGCTCGGATTGTATATACCAAACACATTGTGGGATACCCCTTTGGGGTGATCACTGGACGAAAACAACTCCGGGCCCCAAATGGCGAGTTGGTATTTGATGCCAATAATGGTTCTATGGTTCCAGCATCAGCATTTGTACCTCTGGGTAATAGCGTAGCTGATTGGACCGGTGGTTTGAATAATTCATTCCGATACAAAAATTTCAATCTGGAGTTCTTATTCGACTTTAAAATTGGAGGCGACATATTCTCAGGTACTAATGCACGATTGACGTCAACTGGTCTTACCGAAAGATCACTTCTGGGTCGGGCCGGAGGAGAACCCCTCGTCGTTAAGGGTGTTGCAAAGACTGGGACCAATGATGACGGATCTCCGATCTACTCTCCATTTACTAAAACCCTCACTTCTTCCGAGGCACAGACTTACTGGGGAAATTCACAGAGTGATGGGAATGGTATTACCGAGATATGGATCTACGATGCTTCCTTTGTTAAATTCCGGTCTTTATCTGTAGGCTACAACTTTCCGCAATCTTTGATGTCTAAAACTCCTTTCAGAAATTTGAGACTTTCGTTTGTAGGAAGAAATCTGGCCATTCTGCATAAGAATACGCCGAATATCGATCCGGAAGCAAGTTACAGCAATAGTAACGGTGGTCAGGGTTTGGATTATTTCGGTTTTCCGGCTACGAGAAGTTATGGATTTGATTTGAAAGCTGATTTTTAAACCAATTAAACCGTACACAATGAAAATTAAATATTCATATAAGTTTATTTACGGTGCTTTGCTGCTGGGCTTATTAGCTTCCAGTTGTGACACCGATGAACTACACGAGATTAACATTAACCCACAAGCGGTAAGCCAGATTGATTTAAACTTCCTTTTTTCAGCTGCGGAGTTGGGTCTTGCTGACGGTGGCACATCAAGCAACCGATATTTGAACTGGCGTACTAATATTGGTATCTGTGGAGGAGCCATCCAACAACTCACCACCACTGGTAGTATCTCTACTATTGGAAATTTCTACCGCGACTACGAAGAAGGGTCTCAAGGAGTATTTCAATTTACCTATCAGGACCAATTGAAGAATATTGCAGAAGTTTTGAAGCAGACAGGACCGGATGGTTATGATGCTGGCAATAAAGTGAATATGCGCAACGCTGCCAGAATTCTCCGGGCGTGGAGTTTTTTCCGGCTTACAGATTTTTTTGGCGCTGTTCCTTATTTTGAGGCGAATCAGGGCATCGAGGGAACTTTCTTTCCCAAGTATGACAAGCAATCCGTTATTTACCCTGACTTGCTGAGAGAACTGGATGAAGCGGTTGCTGGCATGAGCACTTCAAATCCGGATGAAGGTTTTGCCGGGGCGGATATGATCTATAATGGAGATATCGCCAAATGGAAGAAAATGGGCAACTCCCTGATGCTGCGTTATGCCATGCGGGTTTCTAATGTTGATGCCGGTATGGCTGCTACCTATGTAAGTAAGGCGGTTTCAGGTGGTGTCTTTACGAGTAACGAAGATAATCTTTGGATACCCCATGCTCTCGGACCCAGTGAATGGCAAAATCAAAATGGTCTATCGAGAGCCTTTGCTCCAGGTGATGGGGGTAATGCCGCTACATTGAGTAAGACTTTGATTGATTTTCTTAAAGGGGCCGATCCGGCGACGGTAGCGGATGATGACCCTCGTCTGATGATTTTCAGCGGAGGTATTGCTATATGGTCCGCCACGGGCTGGAATCCGATTACCACCGATCCACTCTTACAGCAAGGGGTGCCGCCTGGATTCTTTCAGTCTGATCTTGAGGCTATAGCAGGACGTACAATTTTTATGGATTCAACTTATTCAAGGATTAACTACCTGATGCTAGATGATGATGATCCGTATATGCTTATGAACCACGCAGAAGTTGAATTTCTGATGGCTGAAGCTATCGAAAGAGGTATTGGTTCCGTGCCCGGAACAGCGAAGGATCATTATGAGGCCGGAGTAAAATCTGCCATGCAGATGTACACACCGTTTGATGAATTACTGACTGTATCAGATGAAGAGGTGGCAACGTACCTTGCGACTTATCCCTATGGATCAAGAAATGCTCAGGAGATGATCGGTGAACAGATGTGGGTGAGCAAATTCCTTAATTGGTGGGAATCCTGGTGCGATTGGAGAAGGTCAGGTTACCCTGTCTTGGTTGCCCATACTAATGATGAATCAAATGTAACCAATGGACAAATTCCGGTTAGGCTGCGATATCCAAACACGGAAGTCGCTGCTAATCCGAATTTTGATCAACAGAACTTCAACAACTATACATCAAAAGTATGGTGGGATGGAGGAACGGAATAAGAAATAAATTCTAAGGGTTTACAAGAAAGGCTGTATCGCAAGGTACAGCCTTTCTTGTAGGTGAATTCACAGTAGACTGTCCATTTCATTGAAAATATGGTGACGATTAACGCATTTCGTTCAAAATCCTTTTACATTTAAAATTTTGCTAAATTGCGTTGCATTGTGGGGAAAAGTGCATTAATAGTAACCTGAGTTTCACTTAAATTTTGCTTATCAGCCGATATGGGAGGGAATAAGGGGTTTAATCAGGAGGAAGCAAATCATAATCTATCTAGAAGTTTCAGGATCTAAAAACGAATTCATAAACATTTTATTTACATAATCTACTGCAATATGAAACGAAGTTTTTTATTACTTCTGTTCTTCATGACGGTATGTAGCTTTGCGATTGCACAGCAGCAAGTCAGAGGAACAGTAACCAATGCCGAGGGCGGTGAAGCCATGATTGGTGTGACCGTACTCGAAAAAGGTACCACGAATGGTACAGTGACCGATTTTGACGGTACTTATTCCATCTCGGTACAATCAGGCGCTGTCCTGGAGTTTTCGTACACCGGCTTTTCCACTTCAGAAATGAAGGTGGGAAGTGAATCGGAAATCAATGTTTTACTTTCTCCAGGAGTTGCGTTAGAACAAGTAGTGGTCACCGCTTTGGGCATTAAACGTGATGAGAAAGCCCTGGCCTACTCGGTGACCGAGGTAGGGGGTGAAAGTTTTCAGGAAGCCAGGGAGGTCAACCTTGCCAACTCCCTTGCCGGTAAAGTTGCCGGTGTTAACGTAAGCCGTATCGCTTCCGGTCCTGCCGGATCAAGCCGGGTGATTATCCGGGGTAACGTATCTCTGGGAGGAAACAATCAACCGCTTTATGTGATTGATGGAGTGCCAATTGATAACGGTGGCTTTGGTCAGGCTGGTCTTTGGGGAGGCGCTGATGAAGGTGACGGAACCTCCAGTATCAATCCAGATGACATTGAGACACTGACGGTTTTGAAAGGCGCCAATGCAGCTGCTCTTTATGGATCAAGAGCATCCAATGGAGTTATTCTGATTACCACAAAAGTGGCGCTAAAAGAAAAGGAGTTGGGATTGAGTTTAACTCAAACCTGGTTGTTGAGAACGTGCTGAATGACTTTGATTTTCAGGATCAATATGGTCATGGTCGTCAAGGCCGAAAACCGGTTGACTTTGCGGAAGCTTGGGATGTTGGAACTTCGAGCTGGGGAGGCAAATTGGATGGTAGTTCAGTGCCCCAATTTGATGGGGTGAACCGCCCGTATGTCTTCCAGGCTGAGGAAAACTTCAACCGGTTTTATGACGTGGCCAATACTTTTACGAATTCTTTGGGATTCTCCGGAGGTAGTGAAAATCAATCCATTCGATTGAATCTCTCCGACTTGAATAACAAAGGGGTGATTCCTGAGTCGGGATTCAAAAGAAAAAATGTGAGTCTTTCTTATACTGGGAAATATGCCGATAGATTGACCATTACTTCCAAAGTGCTCTATTCTAACGAAATTGCCAAAGGCAGACCCGCCATTGCCGATTCTCCCGGTAATGCTCCACAGGGTCTAATCAGGTTGCCAACGAGTTATAATGTGGATGATCTGAAAGGCGATCCAAACAAATTGGGTGCTGTGCCAGAAGGATTTGTGCCCCCTGATCGCAAACTTCCCGGAGAGGAATTTCAAATCTCAAATGATCTCTGGAACCAGAACCCCTGGTGGGCAGCTTATCAATACCAAAATGATGATACTCGAGATAGGGTGATTACTTCCAACCTGGCCCGTTTTGACATTACTGATTTCTTATACATCCAGGGTCGCGTGGGCATGGACTGGTATACTCGAAGAGAAACGAATCTGACTCCTTACGGTACTGGGTATAATCGCGGTGGAGGAATCTCGGAAGTTGAAAGACGTCAGCGAGAAATCAACCTGGAAGCTATTCTAGGATACAATCAAACTTTCGGAGACTTCTCGGTTGATGCTTTCGCAGGAGCTAATCGAATGAGACGGAATAGTGAGACTATCAGTGTAAGTGGTAGCAACTTTAACATACCGTTCTTTGCCCAGGTTTCTAATGGTAAGAATCAAAGCATTGGGTACGGGATATCTGAAAAGGGAATCAATTCAGTCTATGGATCGATCAATCTCGGTTATAAGAACTTCCTGTATTTGAATGGTACCGCTCGAAACGATTGGTTTTCGACCCTCGCACCTGAAACCAATGATATTCTTTATCCTTCAGTAGGGATGAGCCTGGTCTTTAGTGAATTGATGAATACTTCAAATTTTTTCTCCTTCGGAAAGTTTAGAGCTTCCTGGGCTCAGGTTGGTGGCGATACCGATCCATACAAACTGGGTCTTACATATGGTTTGGGACAAGGTTATAATGGACAGCCTAATGCTACCATTCAACAAAGCTCGATTCCAAATGCCCTGTTAATACCGCTTACTTCTACCGAAATTGAAGTTGGATTTGACCTGCGTTTCTTGAATAACCGGCTGGGTTTGGACTTAACTTATTATAAGCAGGTTACCACAGACGATATTCTTGATGCCGCGATAGCGATTACCTCGGGTTTTACTGCTACCAGCATTAACATTGGGGAGATGCGTAATTCGGGAGTTGAAATGTTGATTACCGGGTCACCCATCCGTAAAACAAACTTTAACTGGGATGTGACCTTAAATCTTGCCTACAATGACAATGAAGTCGTACAGCTGGCAGAAGGTATTAAAAGTTTCCAGACGGGTGAGCCGCGAACCCGATGGGCCTTTACCAACAATGTTGTCGGTCGCCCATTCAGTACCATTACTGGATTCACCCAAAAAATGATCAATGGTCAGCCGGTCTTTAATCCGGATAATGGTCAACCCATCCAAAGTGGAGAGACTTCGATACTAGGTCAGGGTGTACATAAGTGGACAGGGGGTTTGACTAATGAATTTAATTACAAGAACTTTTGTGCTGATTTCTTGATTGATTTCAGATTTGGAGGCGATATCTATTCCGGTACCAACGTAAGAATGGTAGGTGCGGGAACCCATAGAATGACGGTTGAGCCAAATAGCGGCTTGGGTTTTGTAGCCGAAGGCCGGGAGAAGGTGACAGTGACGGGTGTAAGTCCTGAAGGAACTCCGTTTACCAAGGTGCTTGATGCCACCGAGGTTCCTGGATTTTGGGGTGCGTATTCTCAACTTTCTGATCGTTTCATGTATGATGCATCATTTATCAAACTACGCCAGATTAGTGTTGGATACCGTTTGCCTAGCAAATTACTTAGTGGTACGCCTGTGCAAAGCGCCAATCTTTCTTTTGTGGCTCGTAACCTATTCCTGCTCTATGATACCTTGGATAACGTTGATCCAGAGTCGAACTATAATAATACGAATGGACAGGGATTGGATTACTTTGGAGCTCCTCAGACTCGGACTTATGGGCTCAATTTGAAGGTCACTTTCTAAATATTTAAACGAATCATGATGAAATATTTTAATAAAATAATAGTTCTCGGTCTGCTTTGTATGATTCCTTTGGTAGGATGTGATACAGATGAATTGATCGAACTGAATATAAATCCAACCGCAGCCAATGAGCTGGATTGGAGATTTCTTTTCACTACCGGACAAGCTCGCTTATCAGAGCAACTTTACGTAAATGGCCGGGTGCACCTGAACCTTCCTTCGGGACTGATCCAGCAAACCGCTACTATGCAGGTTGGAGGAGAAAGAGGATCTGGGGATAAGTATTATCGTATGATCGATGCTTTTGATGCCTTCCAAATCACAATTCCTCCTGACGGTCTGAAGGCCCTGGCAGAAGTAATTCGTCAGACAGGCCCGGATGGAAAGAACCCTAGCTGGACTAACTTGCACAATATGGCGCAGGTTTCCTATATCTATACCATGCAGATCATGACAGACCTTTATGGTAACGTACCTTATAGCGAGGCAAATAAGGGTATTGAAGGAATCTTTTTTCCAAAGTACGATAGCCAGGAATCCATTTACAAGGACATGCTTGCAAAATTAGAGACTGCTGCGAATGCAATAGGGTCTGGCCCCGATGCCGTTGGAGCTGCTGATGTGATCTTTCAAGGAGACTTTGCCAAATGGAAGAAATTTACCAATTCGATGATGCTTCGCTTAGCCATGCGGGTCTCGAATGTTGATCCAGCCTTGGCCCAACAATATGTTCAAAAAGCCATCTCTGGTGGTGTCATGCAAAGTAATGACGATATTGCCTTGTTGCCATGTTCTTCGGGACCGAGTCAATAGTTCAATCAAAACGGTCTCTCCCGGGCATTAATACCCAGTGATTGGGGAGCTGTTAATATGTTGGGAAAGACGATGGTTGATTTTCTTCAAACCCGAAATGATCCGAGATTGAGCATTTTTGCAGTCAGAGGCATATGGGGAGGCCCTTACTTGACTGATCCTGCCGATCAGATAGGGATGCCCAATGGTTATGATTCAGAAACTATGAAGGAATATTTGGGACAAACTGCACCGGTAGATCGCGAGCTCGAATTCTCCCGGATTAATCCGATGTTGCTTGATGTTGATGATCCATGGATCGTCATGACTGCTGCCGAATCTCAATTCTTATTGGCTGAAGCTGCTGTCAAAGGCTGGTACAATGGTAATGCTGCCGATCATTATAATAAGGGTGTGAAGCTGGCGATGCAACAGTGGACTGCTTTTGATGAATCATTCGAGGTCAGCGATGCCGATGTCGATGCTTATCTGGCTGCCAATCCTTTTGATGGTTCAGAGGAAATGATCGGTCAACAGCACTGGGCTGCAAACTTTATGCAGTGGTATGAAGCTTATAGCAACTGGCGTAGAACGGGTTATCCTGTCCTCATTCCGGTTAACTATCAAGGTAATATCTCAGGCGGCCGAATATTTAGAAGACTTGAGTATTCAAGAACTGAAGTGGCCAACAATCCAAACTTCAAAGATGGCAGTACCCAACCCGATGACGTGATGACACGTATGTGGTGGGATGTGAAATAAAGCCTTTAAACACTGTTATGCATTGATATGTATAATAGGATGTCATTAAATAGAAAAAACGGTGCTGATCATTCGGCACCGTTTGTTTATCAGGTTGTTTCATAGGATATGCACTAATTTGATGGTCGGATTGTTATTAATCTGATTTGGTACATTTGGCATTAGAAAGTAAGTACTTAAGTCATTCAATAGGCTAATCTCAGTTAACATGTTTATTAAATCCAGCAATGATAGATTCAGACTTAAGGTGGTATTTATAGCCTGTGCCTCACTGGTAATATTGTTGGGAGCCTGTAACGTTGATGATCCAAAAAAGCTCCCTGGCAAGGCGCAATCTATTCAGACGTATTTTGCATTACTCGATTCACTGACCACTGGTATCAGATTTAACAATCAGGTACATGATCAAAGTGACTTCAATATTCTTACCTATCGCAACTTTTACAACGGTGGTGGAGTAGCGATCGGAGATATCAATAATGATGACTTACCTGATATCTATTTTACTGCAAATATGTCTAGCAATAGGCTCTATTTAAATAAGGGAAATTTTCAATTTGAAGAAATCACCAACAAAGCAAAAGTGGGAGGGTCTAAAGGTTGGTGCACCGGAGCAACAATGGCTGATGTAAATGGCGATGGTTACTTAGATATTTATGTGAGTAATTCTGGAGACCTGAAAGGAGACAACAAAGCTAACGAACTATTTATCAACAATGGTGATCTCACTTTTACCGAAAAGGCTTCTGAATTTCGACTTGATAACCAGGGGTACTCGACTCAGGCAGCATTTTTTGATTATGATGCGGACGGTGATCTGGATTGCTATTTATTGAATAATAGTTTTAAAGACCCGAGCAAAATAGAACTATATAAAAGCATGCGCGATATTCCGGACGAATTAAGCGGTGATAAATTATTTCGAAATGACGGTGATGTATTTCTGGATGTGACGATTCAGGCCGGAATATATAGCAGTCGAATTGGATTTGGCCTCGGTACAGTCATTGGTGACATTAACCATGACTATTATCCGGATATTTACGTCAGTAATGATTTTTGGGAACGTGACTATTTATACATCAATCAGGGCGATGGTACATTTTCAGAAGAATTAAATCAGCGCATGGGTTATTGCTCGATATCAAGTATGGGTGGTGATATAGCTGATATCAATAATGATGGCCATCCGGATCTGATCACCACAGATATGTTGGCAGGTGATAATTATCGGATCAAAGCCATGTCGACCTTTGACCCATACCATTTGGAAGATCTCAAGTACCGGGCAAACTACCACTATCAGATTGCCCAAAATTGTTTGCAGATTAATGATGGTCTAGGTGATTTTAAGGAAGTTGCTATGCTTGCGGGAGTTTCGGCAACCGATTGGAGTTGGGGCGCATTATTTTTTGATTTTCAGAATGATGGCAATAAAGATCTATTTATCAGCAATGGCTTGCAAAAGGATTTAATGTATATGGATTTTCGTGATTATCTCGATGATAATCAAATCCATCTTAAGATGGCAAGAAATGAGCCAGTTAATTTTCCGTCAGTGATTAATCAGATGCCAAGCCACCCTATATCAAATTTTGCGTTCGTCAATCAGGGAGACTTGAAATTTAGTGACCAGACTCAGGCACTAGGACTGGGCACTCCATCATTTAGCAATGGAGCGGCATATGCTGATCTTGATAATGATGGTGACCTCGATCTCGTCGTTAATAATGTAAATATGCCTGCTTTTGTCTATCGCAATGAGGCGGAAAAAACAGGTAATCATTTTTGAAAGTGAAATTTGCAGGCCCGTCAAATAATCAATTTGGCATCGGGGCACAAGTAGATTTATACATTGGCAGTGAGGTACTCACCTGGCAAAATTATAATACCCGGGGCTTTCAAAGCAGTATCGAACCCTCTTTGATATTTGGTCTTGGTTATCGCCAATCGGTTGATCGTTTGGAAGTAATCTGGCCAGATAAAAAGAGTCAGACATTGAAAAATGTGGGATATGATCAGGTTATTGAACTCAAATATTCAGAAGCCAGAGGTATCGCCGAAAGCCCACGGTTGACGTCTGTTGAAACACCCTTTAAAGAGGTATCCCGTCAAATGATTGCCGGGCGATCAAAACATATCGAAAATCGATACAATGATTTTGATCATGAAATTTTGCTGCATCGAATGCTCTCGACGGATGGCCCCCGGGTCTTGTCTGCAGATGTAAATGGAGATGAATTGGAAGATTTTTTGCTGATGGGTGCCCACGATGATGAGGACAAGCTTTTTCTACAGACAAGTGATGGGTCTTTCAGACGAAAAGTGCAAAATGTCTTTGAGATCACCCGGGTTTTTGAGTCTACCTGTGGGACCTTTTATGATCATGACGGAGACGGGGATCTGGATTTGATGTTGGGTGGTGGTGGAAATGAATATATGATGGGTACGGAATTTTTCGTTTTACGTTACTATGAAAATGACGGTAAGGGAGTCTTTAGCATTGATCAGAATCAAGTTCCTCAGGTAGTTGGCAATTTTGGAGCCATAACCTCCACTGATATAGATCGGGATGGTGATCAGGATCTCTTCTTAGGAGGTCGAATCATTCCGGGTAACTATGGTTTACCCCAGATCTTACATTTTTTAAGAATGAGAACGGGAACTGGGTAGAAGATACCCCTGATCCATTACGCGGTGTGGGAATGGTCACCGATGCCAGCTGGGTCGATTTGGACAAGGATCTGGATGATGACCTGGTCGTGGTTGGAGATTGGATGGACATCCACATTTTTTACAATGATAAAGGCAATTTATCCAGACACGATATTATTCCACAAAGCAAGGGCTGGTGGACTAGAATTCATAAAGCAGATCTGGATCTGGATGGCAATATGGATTTGATTCTTGGAAACTGGGGACTAAATAGCAAGTTTCAGGCTTCGGTTCAGCAACCAGTGACGATGTTTGTCAATGATTTTGACCTCAATAATAAAAGCGAATTCATCATCAATTGGTATGCACCCTTGGATAAGATAGCTTACCCATTTGCCACAAAAATGGAATTGACTAAACAACTACCCTTCGTACGTAAGCAAGCCCAGAAGTATGAAGATTTTGCAAAGCTGACTTACGAAACGCTTTTTGACCAAAATCTCCGCGATCAATCAATCAGTTATTCGACCAATACTATGACAAGTGCCATTCTGTGGAATGAAGGAAATGGTCAATTAAGTCTCAAGGCTTTGCCCATGGCCGCACAAATATCTCCTGTCTTTGGCATTGTGGCTGACGACTTTACCGATGATGGCCTTCCCGATATTTGGTTAGGAGGTAATTTTTATACACTTAAACCGCAGGTGGGTCGACTTAATGCCAGCCGAGGAGTTTTGCTGGAGGCCACAGGAGGCCGAAATTTCACAGAAGTCTCCCCCCTGCAATCAGGTATTGATGTGAAAGGGGAGGTGCGGGATGCTGTTTCTCTTCATACATCCAAAGGTAAATTTCTGCTGATCGCCAGAAATAACGATGATATTCTTGTTTACCAAAAAGAGAGCAAACTCCTGAAGTGAGATCTGCCTCTAAGGGTCTTGACCCTCAGATTAATTGAATATTCCATCACCCTTTGTGCCCATATAGCCACCCCAAAGTACGTCTTCCTTCATTTTAATATGGGTACTGATTCTTTTGACTTCCATACCAATAAAAGTTGAAATATAAGGTGAGCTATGGTAATACTGACAATGTAATATGTCGAGATATCCATCGTCGTCAAGATCTCCAATCCAGGGTGTAGTGAAGATGTTTTTGAACTGAGCTTTTTGATCAATGGGATATTCACTGCCAGTTGCAAAATCGATAGCTATTAGTTTATTTTCGATGTCACGTATGTCCCCACTAAATCCGGTGCTACAATCAAATTCGTTGATGCTTAGGATCGCTTCACTGCGTCCGTCTCCATTCAGATCGTAAGCCACCGGTGATGAAAAACCAGTACAACCTAAAGTATTCTGATAGGAAATCGAACCGTCCCTACCGTCAAGCATTACCTGAAAAGATCCGGTATTATTGGGCCACTCTCCTTTACTGACAAAGGTGAAAAAATCAGGTATGTCATCATCGGTGAAATAACCAACTGCAAAACTATTGCTGGATTCAGAGTCAGGGACATTTTGTTGCCAGAGTTGTGTAAGATCGGCGCCATTAATGGCTGATATCGTACTTGCATGCGAGATGGCGATGATATCGTAATACCCATCTTGATTGATATCGGCGAGCACGGGTGGCGCGATAAATCCATGACCTTCTTCTGAGGCTAGTACCGTGGCTAGGGCAAGTTCTCTGTTGCGAAGATCCGAAAGTCTGGCCAAGAAAAGCTTGCCTCCAAAGGTTTCACCTCCTGAACCGAATATGATGGAGTACTCGTCATCTCCTTTTTGCTTGAAGGCCAGGGGAGACATATAGGACTCCATGCCATCGGGCATGGTGTCTCCGGCAATGATTTTACCCGATTTTGTGTCAATGATCAGTAGCAAACCAGGAGTGCGGCCCTCCCAGACACCCGGACCTATTTTAGGATTACCTCCATTTTGAGTCAGCAAATCCTGATAGCCATCACCGTTTTGATCAGGCACCAAAACACCACTATAAAAATTTAAAGTAGCCAGTTTGAGTAGCGAATCATGAGCGTATTCGTTCGGGTTGAAGGTCCAAAGCACCTCTCCCGTTTTTCCATCCAGACTTTTTAAAGTACAGGATCGGCCGCCAATAAAAACATCATCAACACCGTCACCCGTCACATCCAGTAAAGTAGCAGATCCAAACACCAGATCTTCGGATGATTGCTGCCATAGCATCGAGCCGGTCTGACCATCAAGTGCCAAGATGCCTTGTTTGGTGGGTACATATTCATTTTCTCCGGCACCAATCACCAGATCCTTAACTCCATCACCATTGAGATCGCTGACCCGGATGGAAGATTGGGAGCCGATTCTTGGCATGTTGACATCCCAGACCAATTCGGTTTTCTTCTTTGCACAACTGATCAGAACAAAGCAATAAAGAGCACTCACTATGAATTTTTGCATAAGGCTAAATTAGGATAACTACCCGTTTTTTATTCTCAATTGTCCATAAATAAATTGATGGTATCGGCAATCCAAGTGGTCGTCCAAATGGCTCCAGAATCTCTGGCAAAGCACTAAGGGATTCCAATTCTGAAATCAAGAGTCTGCAAGGATCTTTTGAAATTGGACAAGATTGATAACCTGGACCTTAGGAAACGGTATTTCTTTCAGGATCTTGAAATGGCTATCATGAGATACCAAGTATTTCGCATTTGCAGTGATCGCGCAATCGACAAATTTATTATCATCATAATCGGTCTTGATGAGGTTCCATCTAAAGTAACTAGTGACAAGTTCGACGTTTGTGGCAGATTCGAGGATCTGCAAGATGGTATTTGCCACCTCTCGACCCATATGATCGCCTATGATCTCCTCATATTCCTGCAAAATGTCGGTGGTTACACAAATGGAGAATTTCTCGTCGAGAAACCTTTGCCAGACCCAATGGTATCTAGATCTGGGAGAAATCGAAACGAGCAGAATATTGGTATCAAGAACAATTTTCAATGCCCAGTCTTTCTTTTGACTTCATATGGAGTGCGTAAGTGCTTCCCAAGCAAGTCTTCCATATTTTCATCAGACCATTGTTTTTGCTCCCAAATCTCATTTGCCTGCTTTGCGACTTTCTCAGAAAGGTACTTGACTATGAGTCTCTTAATTTCAAGGATATCATGATCTTCTATCTTTCGGGAAAATAATGTCAGTAACTCTAATTGTACCTTAGATAAAGGATAGTCTAATTCCATCTTCGATATTCCATATTTGTTAATAAACGCAACATAAAGATACAAAGTTTCTTTCTTTGGGTAACGACAGCGTCTCGCTGAAGCTCTTCCAAGAAGTTCTAAACTTCAGTATCACTTTTAAAAGTGGATTGACCCATTGCGCCATCTGTATTCCTTCTCAGCCTGAAAAACCCATTGATTGTTGCTTTTTATGGAAAAAAAATGGAAACTTGAAGCACCTAAAGAATAGTGTCATGAGATACATATTTATTCTGGTACTGTTTATTTTAATGGTGGCTTTTTCGGGTCCCAAACCAGGACCTTCCGGCAACGGCGACCCACTATTTACCTTGCTTTCACCGGACCAGACCGGTATCCGCTTTAACAACAAGCTAAAGGACCTCAAGGAGCATAATATCATGATCTACTCCAATTTTTATGGAGGAGCAGGAGTGGCCATTGGAGACCTTAATCATGATGGTCTCCAGGATATTTACTTTGCCGGCAATCAGGAAGGAGATCAACTCTACTTCAACCAGGGCAATCTAAAATTTGACGATGTAACCCGAAAGGCAGGGATCAAAGATAATGGCGGTTGGTCTTCCGGTGTCATTTTTGGTGATGTCAATCAGGATGGTCACCTGGACATCTATGTGACCCGTGAGCTCTATGATGATGATCCGGAACTAAGACGCAATAAACTCTACATAAATAAGGGAGATGGAACCTTCAGCGAACAGGCTGCCGCTTTTGGTGTAGACAATGATGCGCGTACCCGTCATGCCGCATTTCTGGACTATGATAAAGACGGTGACCTTGACCTTTTCTTGTGCAATCAGCCTCCTAACCCGGGTCACTACTCCAGATTTCATGAGAAAGACCTCTCACTACCGGAGTACCGTGTCTATCTCTATGCCAATGAGGGAGGCAAATTTGTAGATGTTTCCCAGAAGGCAGGACTGGCCAGAACAGGTTTTCCCAATAGTGTGACCTGTAGTGATTTGAATGGAGATGGGTGGACTGATTTATTTATTGCCAATGACTTTTGGATAGAAGACTGGATCTATATCAATAATGGTGATGGTACGTTTTCTAATATGTTATATGACCATGCAAACCACATTTCCTTTAGCAGCATGGGTGTAGATGCAGGTGATATTGACAACGATGGTGATTTGGATGTGATGGTGGTTGATATGGCGGCCGAAGATAATTATCGGCTGAAAACCAATATGAGCGGCATGAATCCGAAAGCATTTTTTAAAGTTGTCAATGACGGTGGTCATTTTCAATACATGTTTAATATGTTACATCTCAATCAGGGTGATGGCCATTTTAGTGATGTTGCTCAAATGTCTGGAATGGCTTCAACTGATTGGAGCTGGTCTCCGCTTATCGCCGATTTTGATAACAATGGTTGGAAAGATATTCACATTACCAATGGACTGATGCGTGATATCCGTAACAATGATGCATCCAAAAAATTTCCCACTTATCTGGAATCAAAATTATTTGAGTACGTTCAAAGTCATCCCAATCCTCCGGCCGATATCACGGTGTGGGATGTTGTAGACATTAGGACAGCCTTGGAGATTGTGCCTTCACAGAAATTATCGAATTATATTTTTGCAAATAATGGGAATCTCACATTTACCAAAAAGATGGAGGAGTGGGGCATGGATCAAAAGTCATTTTCAAATGGATCTTATGCTGATCTTGATAATGACGGTGATCTTGACCTTGTTGTCAATAATATTAATGATGTCGCATTTATTTACCAGAATAATGCAGCACAGCTAAAAGAAAATCATTGGTTGAGGATCGACCCAATCGTTGATCAAACAAAAGTGGTAACTATCGGCACCAAAGTTTCAGTTCATTCTAAAAGCGGTAAACAGTTTTTCGAAATTACAGGAGTTCGTGGTATGTACTCCCAAAGTGAACAGATTGCCCATTTTGGTGTCGGTCAGGATTTGATGATTGATACCGTAAAAGTCACTTGGCCAGATGGGCGGATGACAATTTTAATGGATGTAGCGGTTGATCAGGTTGTGCGAGTTTTATATTCCGAATCTCAAGCATCAAATATAGCTGGGGAAAATCAAAGTAATGCATTTTTGTCAGATATTTCCAGTGAATTTGCCATTCAATATCAGCATGAGGAAAACAAATTTGATGATTTTGAAAAACAAGTTTTAATCCCTCAGAAAATGTCATCATTAGGTCCGCAAATAGCGGTAGGCGATATCAACGGAGATGGTATCGAAGATTTGTTTATCGGCGGCGTTGCTGGTAAAACCGGCTCGATCTATTTACAGGAAAAAAACCAGGGTTTTAAAATCATCGAATGCAAGGCCTTGGATATCCATAAATCGAGTGAAGATGTCGGCTCCTTGTTTTTTGATGCTGATCAGGATGGAGACCTTGATCTTTATGTGGTGAGTGGCGGCAATGAATTTAGACCGGAAAGTACCGCTTACCAGGATCGTCTTTATCTGAATGATGGATCCGGAAATTTCACCTATGATGTTACAAGATTACCAATAGGATCTCATAGCGGCTCAAAAGTACGAGCTTGTGATTTTGATCAGGATGGAGATCTCGACCTCGTGGTGGCTGGGCGCCATATTCCATGGGCATATCCTGAGCCGGCCAGCAGTCAGCTCCTGGTTAATGTAAATGGATTTTTTACCGATCAAACTGCCCTCCTTGCTCCCTCACTGGAAAAAATTGGAATGATCAACGATATTGTCTGGTGTGACATCAATCAAGATGGTCTGCAAGATCTGGTTCTTGTAGGTGAATGGACACCTATCATTATTTTGAAGAACACCAGGAATGGCTTTGAAAGAATGAGTACGCCCGTGCTTGACGCTCCAGACCGGATGGTGGTTTGGCCTGGAGGCAGCCGACATGGATCACGATGGCGATCAGGATTTATTAGTAGGTAAGCTGGGACTAAATTATAAATATAAAGCTAGCAGCGAGGAGCCCTTTGAAGTGTACTACTACGATTTTGACGACAACGGTACCAAAGATGTTGTATTGACTTACTATAATTTTGGAATTCAGTATCCGTTACGTGGTCGGGAATGCTCTTCGCAACAAGTACCGATGATTAAGGAAAAATTTGAAAACTATGATCTATTTGCCTCTTCCGATGTATTTAAAGTCTATGGTGAAAATAAATTGGATCAGGCTTTACATCTTGAATCCACTAATTTTGCCAGTGTATACGTCGAGAACCTTGGTGATGGATCTTTTAAAATATCCAATCTTCCTATTGAAGCTCAGATTTCTTCAGTCAATGATTTTGTCATAAATGATTTTGATCAAGATGGTCATGCCGATGTTTTATTGGCTGGAAATCTTTTTGATGCCGAGGTTGAGACAACCCGTGCCGATGCTGGATTTGGATTATTAATGCTGGGAGATGGAGCCGGTCATTTTAAACCATTGTCAAAAAAGAAAGTGGATTTTTGTTCCTTATGATGTGAAGAGTCTCAATGTCTTACATTACGACAATCGACCTCTAATTCTGGCAGGTTGTAATAATTCGGCTTTAAAAGTGTTTGATTGTGGTAAATCGATGCAGCCTTAAATCTATCAAAGACTCGGTTGACTCAGATGGTTTAATATTGAGCTTTGGGTATTGTGCCTAATAGGTGCGGATGGTTTTTTTATATTGAGACATTTTGGAATCACCATCCGCGGACATCCTTGTAAATCTGTGGACAGATAGAATGTTATTGATTTACCAAAACTGCTTGCATATTTATCTGTTGATGGCTCTTTAATTGACTCCAAGGATTCTTTCTTTCGGAGGTTTTAGAGAACTCGATCCGCGGAAATCCGTGTAAATCTGCGGATAAATACAATGTTATTGGGTTTGCCAAAACTGGTAGCATGCTTATCCGCTGATGGCCGCTAATGAACGCGGATTAATTTCTTACTTGAGAGACATTAGGGATTACCATCTATGGATATTCGACTAATTCTGCGGAAATTATGAAATTCTCGATCTATCAGAATTGATTGTATTCTCTTTCGCTGGAAGCCGCTAGTGAACAAAGATGTTTTATATTGATGACATTTTAGGATTCACCATCCGTGGACATCCTTGTAAATCTGTGGATGGAATGGAATTTTATTGGTCTTCCAAAACTGCTTGCATATTTATCTGTTGATGGCTCTTTAATTGACTCCAAGGATTCTTTCATTCGGAGGTTTTAGAGAACTCGATCCGTGTAAATCCGTGGAAATCTGCGGATAAATACAATGTTATTGGGTTTACCAAAACTGGTAGCAAGCTTATCCGCTGATGGACGCTAATGAACGCGGATTAATTTCTTACTTGAGAGACATTTAGGGATTACCATCTATGGATATTCGACTAATCCTGCGGAAATAATGAAATTCTCGATCTATCGGAATTGATTGTATTCTCTTTCGCTGGAAGCCGCTAGTGAACGAAGATGTTTTTTTATATTGATGACATTTTAGGATTCACCATCCGTAGACATCCGTGTAAATCTGTGGATAGAATGGAATTTTATTGGTCTTCCAAAACTGGTAGCAAGCTTATCTGCTGATGGCCGCTAATTAACGCAGATTAATTTGCTTAACAGAGGGATATTCAATACACTAAAGTTTGAAGGTATCTTCACTTACTTCCTGGAGTGGTACTGCGGTTACTTTTTTATCTATGGAATACCTTTTGTCACCGGGATAAATAACCCACATATGGTCCAAATCGAGGTCAAGGATAACTTGATGCATTGATCTGGTCATTGTGGGTGCATCTGAGTATTTAAATTCAATCCCCAGTTTTCGAGTTTTTGAATGCCAGAATAGGTCTACCTCAACTCCACTATGCGCTCCATAGAAGAATACTTCATTTTCTCTTTTTTCTAAGACAGAAATCAATAATTCCAGGGCAAACCCCTCCCATGATGCGCCAATTTTTGGATTGGTAACTAAATCGCCATATTCGTCGATTCCTTGTAGAGTATGAAATATGCCTGAGTCACGGATATACAGCTTTGGTGTCTTGATCAATCTCTTACTAACATTCACATACCATGGTTTTAGGGTTCTGATCATGAAAGTATCTTCAAGGATATCGATATAATGTTTGATCGTTTTATCTGATATACCCAGGGATCTTCCCAGATCACTATAATTAAGTGTCTGGCCATGGTAATGACTTATCATGATCCAGAATCGATACATCATCGCAGTAGATATGGAGGTCCCAATTGATGCTAGGTCTCTTTCAAGATAAGTGCCGATGAAATTATTTCGCCATAGAAGGCTTTCATCTGGGTCTGCAAGAAAAGACCTGGGGAAACCTCCCTGAACCCAAAGTTTTTTTAAGTTCTTCTTACCAACATCACCCAGGTTAAATCCAGACATATAGTGATATCCAATTCGTCCGGCAAGACTCTCACCACTTTGTTTTCTTAATGTGGAGCTTGCACTGCCGAGAATTAAGAATTTTTGATTTCGGCCTTGGTCCACCAGGTGTCTTAAGAGAGGAAAGAGGTCTGATTTTCGTTGGATCTCGTCGAGCATAACTAGTCCTTCAGCATTTTCCAGAACTAATTGGGGATTTTGTAAGGCTACCAGATCTCTGGGATTTTCTAAGTCAAAAGTGTGGTCTGGCTTAAACTGTTACGCTAATGTTGTTTTTCCTACTTGTCTCGGACCCAGAATCGCAACAACAGGAAAAACTTTCAATAGTTCTTCTATTGTCTTGAAATCTTTCGATCGAGTTATCAAATCTGTGTTCATTGATCCTTTCCTTAAGGATAAAATAAGTTGGAAAATTCGGATTCTATATTCGAGGTTTCGCCAAATTTTCACAAATTACTGTGATTAGCGAGGGAGAGTTGACGTATCTTATGCTTTGATTCGCTAATTTTCAGGGGTTCGACTATTCCCCTTATCTTAGAATGCCCTATACTTGTTTTAATTTGATATTGATCGATGAAAAGAAGAAATTTTATTCAAAGTACTTCGCTTACCTTAGGTAGTGTCGCCCTCAAAACCTCGCTGATAGACCAGGTGGAAAAAAAGAAATTGGGAGTCGCTCTGGTTGGTTTAGGCAATTATAGTACTCATCAACTGGCACCAGCCCTTCAGTTGACAGCAAACTGTCAGCTGGCAGGAGTCGTAACCGGCGATCCTGCTAAAGGGAAGTCGTGGAGTGCTAAATATGGTTTCCCCGAAAGAAACATCTACAATTACACCAACTTTGATGCAATCGAAAACAACTCCGAGATTGACATTATATACATTGTTTTACCCAATTTTATGCATCATGAGTATACGATTAGAGCTTTACAAACTGGCAAACATGTGATTTGCGAAAAACCTCTTGCGATCCATTCGAAAGACGCACAGGAGATGGTCGATGAGGCAAAAAAACAAAACAGAAAACTGCAGGTGGGTTACCGGCTTTATTTCGAGCCTCACCATTTGGCCATCCAAAATAAAATTAGAGAAAACGGTCTCGAGGACCTCCGGATGATGGAAGCTAGCTTGGGTTTCGATATGGCCAGACCAGGCCTATGGCGTATTGATAAGGTGATGGGTGGCGGTGGTGCGATCATTGACTTGGGCCTGTATGCCATTCAGGCAGCACGACGCACCAAGGGTGCACTTCCGGTTAAGGTACGGGCAAACGGTCAGATTATCCGCAAGGAACTTTTCAAGGGAGTCTACGAAAACATGTTCTGGCAGCTTGAGTTTCCTGATGGCACAGTCTGTAATTCATCTACCTCCTATTCAACTTATGTTGATCGCTTCTTTGCTTCACAAAAGTCTCAATGGTACGAGTTGAATCCTGCCTTTAATGGAATCGGAGCTAAAGGCAACTCCCATGAAGGCCCTCTAGTGGTGAATTCGATTGCTGAATTTCAACAAATTGCCCAAATGGACGAATTCGTTGAGTCCATCAAGGCCGATCGACCCAGTCTCGCGCATGGCGCTGAGGGAGTGATTGATGTTAAGATTGTAGAGGCGGTGATTGCAAGTGCGGATAAACGTGACGAAGTGGAAATTGATTGGACTTAAAGGTGTCCCAAGCCCGAGTGAGACTCCCAAGCCCGGAGGGATTGGTTAGCTCACGACTCCAAATGATGGGGCAAAAAAAAACTACTAAAATCATTATGGCTAGGCAACACATGTTCACCTGACGGTATCTTGTACTTTGAAACCCTATAAGAGCCAAGCACTTACGACACACATTCAAGATTAATCTTGTGCTATTCACTTATAGTATTCTTAAATGTTGTGCCCAATGAAGATGAAACTATTACCTCTTGCTTTTTGCCTGATTTCCCTTATTTATGGTCAGCCACAAACTATATTTTTGGGAGCTGGCCATGGCAATATCTCAGTGACCGCCAGCAGCGAACTGGAACAAACCAACTGGTCTGAGAAGGCATCCGCTTCGAAGAGTATATCCGGTAAAGGTCTGGATGATGCCCCTTATCAAGCGTCACGTTTCCTTGCTCAGGCGACTTTTGGAGCCAATCAGAATCTGATCGATCACGTGGCCGAAATAGGTTATGATGCCTGGTTGGATGAGCAGATTAGTGGACCGGCAACCAATATGAGGGAGAAAATTTCCCAGACTTTCAAGGAGGTCTCCGAGTGGCACCTCGCCAATGGTGGAGACTCAACTGAAATTCCTGCTCGTCCAAATTGGGTAGTGTTTAATTATGGCTGGTGGGATGCCAATATGCGAAATGAAGATCTCTTAAGGCAAAGGATTGCGTTTGCTCTGTCTGAGATCTTTGTGATTTCAGTGCAGTCTGACCTGGAAGGATATGGAGATGGCATCTCAAGTTATTATGACATACTAGTTAGGCATGCCTTTGGAAATTATCGTGATTTGCTCAAGGATGTGTCACTCCATCCCTGTATGGGTTTTTATCTAAGTCATTTAAATAATCCTAAGACAGATACCGAAAATAATACAAGACCCGATGAAAATTATGCCCGTGAAATCATGCAGCTATTTTCAATTGGTCTCTATCAGCTAAATCCCGACGGCACTCGAAAACATGATGGTGCTGGTCAGGATATTCCAACCTATGGTCAGGATGAGATCAAGGAAATGGCCAAGGTTTGGACGGGTCTAAGTGTGGCAGATGTCATACCCAATATGTATGACCAGGAACCTTATTTTGGTATTGGCATTTACTCTGCCGACATGACTTTGCCAATGATCATGTACGACGAATATCATGAACCCGGTGAAAAGAGATTAGTGGGTGGTGTAGTCATACCTGATGGGCAAACCGGAATGGAGGATGTTGAGGCAGCTATCGATGTATTATATAATCATCCAAATGTTGGTCCTTTCCTGGGCCGTCGCCTCATCCAGCGCCTTGTAAAGTCAAATCCCAGTCCAGCTTATATTCAACGAATTGCAGGAGTATTTGTAAACAATGGTTCTGGAGTAAGGGGAGATTTAGGTGCCGTGATTAAGGCAATCTTATTAGATCCGGAAGCCCGTGATTGTGAGTTTACAGACAATAAAAGTAGTGGCATGTTGCGCGAACCTTTTGTCCGGTACACGCACTTCTCCAGAGCGCTTAATGTCGAACAGTATTACGATCGATTCTGGAACGCATGTTATGAGTTTTGGCAAAATACCGGACAATCGGTTATGGGAGCCAAAAGCGTTTTTAACTTTTTTCTGCCGGATTATCAACCCAATGGTCCTATTGCTGATGAAGGACTGGTGGCTCCAGAATTTCAGATTCACAATTCACGTAGTAGCATCAGTATGATGAATGAGGTAAATCGCTGGGCTGTCTATAATACTGTGATGTATGGTTGGGAAGAAAATAATCCGGAAGTGATCCTTAATCTTGACGAACTCCGCACCTATGCCCGTGATTCGGAAGTACTGCTCAATAAACTGGACATGTTGTTCACGCATGGTCAGCTGACTCAACGCACACGTGATCTGATCAAAGAGGCAGTCGATGCTCAGATATATGGTGACTACCGTGAAAACCGGGTACGTCTGGCCATTTATCTGATCATGATTTCTCCAGATTATGCTGTATTGAAATAAGTACTCAAACCGGTATCTCCAAACACATCGTTTTGCTAATAATCAATTTAACTAAGACAAAATGGTGAAAAACCTACATAAATTATCCCGGCGGTCCTTCTTAGGCCAAGCTAGTTGCGCTGCCGTCGGGTCGTCCACTTTACTTTCATCGTTGGTAAGCTTAAAAGCTCTAAATGCGGCTGCCGTTGCAAACAGTGATTTATTCGGAAGTGGTGACGACTATAAAGCTTTGGTATGTATATTATTGTCAGGTGGCCACGACTCATTCAATATGTTGGTACCCACTAGCACTGCCGAGTATGGTGAGTATAGTACATCACGATCTAACCTGGCTCTCCAGAAAGATGATCTGTTACCCCTAAATTTGCTCAATGGAGACGGTCGCACGTTTGGACTTCATCCGGCAATGTCAGACATCCAAAGGCTATTTAATGACGGTAAAGTTTCCCTGATCTCTAATATTGGTACTTTGGTGCAACCTGCGACCCGGCAGGAAGTCTGGGATGAGAGCGTCAATCTACCATTAGGCTTGTTTTCTCACTCAGATCAAATACAGCAATGGCAAACTTCACTACCTCATCAAAGATCGGCATCATTGGGTTGGGGAGGAAAAGTCGCCGATTTGATCCGGGATATGAATTCCAATCAAAATATTTCGATGAATGTCTCGCTCTCAGGAACCAATGTTTTTCAAACGGGTGAAAGTACGATTGAGTATGCCATTGATGCATATGGTGGCAGCATAGGTATTGAAGGGTATGTCAAGGAAGATATGTATGATGTGTTTAATGTGATGCGTACCAAGGTTATTGATAACTTCCTGGATTACGAATATCAGGATATTTTTAAAAAGACATACGTTGATGTCATTCGCAAGTCACGCGACGGACACCTGTTATTTGACGGAGCTTTGGAGAAGGTTGGCGATTTAACTACCTCATTTAGTGATAACTATATATCACAAAGTTTTAATATGATTGCCAGAACGATTGCTGCCCGGGAAGATCTTGGCATGAAACGACAAATATTTTTCGTGGATTTTGGGGGATGGGATCACCATGACGAATTGCTTAATAATCAATTCGGAATGCTCACAGTATTAAGTGCAGCACTAGGCGAATTTGAACAGGCATTACAGGAAATCAATATGGCAGATTGTGTCACCACCTTTTCTGTCTCAGAGTTTGGGCGGACGCTGACTTCAAATGGTAATGGCACCGACCACGCATGGGGAGGTAATGTGATGGTGATGGGTGGTAAGCAGGTTAATGGCGGTAGAATTTTGGGAGAATATCCGTCCCTAGTGTTGGACAGCAACCTCGAGGTGGGAGGTGGTGTCTTCTTGCCCACCACTTCTACCGATCAGTATTTTGCTGAGTTGGCTAAATGGTTTGGAGTTTCAAATAGCGAATTAAAGACCATTTTCCCAAATCTCGAAAACTTTTATTCGGTCGGATCAGCTGATTTACCGCTTGGGTTTATGAATGTTTGAATTGATTAAAATAAATGAATATGCGTTATTTTTATATATCTTCCTTCATCATCTTTTCATTACAAATGGCTTCTGGTCAATGTTATCCCGATCGACACAGTACCAACTGGTTTGACGGATGGGTATCATGCGAGGCTTTTCCAAATCCTAATGCGAAGCATGGCATGTCGCATTGGATCATGTATGACTTTGGTCAGGAGTTTGCTTTGAAAAATGCACATGTTTGGAATAACAATGATCCGGCTAACTTAAATCGCGGATTAAAAGATGTAATCATCGAGTATTCCAAAGACGGCAGCGACTGGATAGAGGCAGGTACATTTACCTTCCCTCAGGCAGACGGGACATCCATCTACCAGGGCTTCGATGGACCGGTATTAGATGGCATTAATGCAAGGTACGTCTTAATTACGGCCGTCGACAATTGGGGCGGAGCTTGTTTTGGGTTGAGTGAAATTCGATTTGAAGCCAATGATGCCGCCATCACGGATGTAAGTGAAATAGAAAATCCTGCTGACAGGTGTTTCAACGTTCAGGCGTATCCAAATCCTTTCACCACAAAAAGTCGATTAATTATTCAATCTCAGTGCGAAAGAGAAATCAATTACCGGGTTTCCGATGTATTGGGAAGAATAGTATCAGCCGGAATTGTTGGAGAGACCTCAGGTTATCATACACTGGAAATTGATGGAAAGACATTGCCGTCCGGTAACTATATAGTGTCCGTTAACCAAGGCAGTCAGTTTATTCAGCAACATCTTCTAAAAATAGATTAATCACTTCATGGTTTCACATTGTCTTAGTTAGGTTCTCTATTTAAAACATTTTTGAGTTTTGTGTTCTTAAAGCCTTGGGAATTCCCTCATATCGATTGGGGGAATTTCCCTTTTATGGTAGACTTCCAAAGTTTTGTACTTTATGGCTTGACAAGCCACGCCTGTTGATGCGTCCACCTTTTTGGATTCGGAAAGGAATTGTATGAATATAGGGGATGTAAAGGAGGATCCAACCCCCGATCAAAGCGCTGATTGCAGCGATAGAAAAATCGTTACCTTCAGGTCATTCAATCAATACAATGGCAAAAATATACTACGTGGGAGATTGGGCCGTGTTGACCGGGCCAGTCTTTGCCGAGACTCCTTTTCATTACTCGCATAAAGGTCTTGATATTTTCAATTATGGAATTTGGCTCAAAAATGCACTCGAAAGCACCGGTCTGCATCAGGTTGAGTCCGTCTCAGCCTGGGATTTCTACAATAAATTAGGTCCCGGTGACTATGAGAAGATATTGGTGGACTATGATATCTTGATTTATAGTGATGTGGATGCCAAGTTGTTTCAACTATCACCTTCTTTTTCAACCGGGAGAAATTTGGACAAAAACCCTGACTTTTCCTGATCGCATTCGCCTAAGTCATGAGGCATTGAGGGCCGGTACTCATTTTATGTTCTTGGGTGGTTGGTACTCTTTTACTGGCGAGATGGGTAAGGGTGGCTGGGGTCGAACGAGAATTAAGGATATGCTGCCCGTGGTTTGTCTCGATTATGAAGATTTGGTAGAGAGTACAGAGGGTTTTTCTTTTGAATACGCCTCTGCAAATTCGAAGGAAATAATCGTGGTTGAAGACTGTCCGCCAATATTGGGCTACAATCAAGTGCGTGCCAAACCCAGTGCCGAGATTTTGCTTCGGTTTAAGGAGACGGGTGATCCAGCTTTAGCCTTGATTCAAGAGGGAAAGGGGCGCTCTCTGGCATACATGTCTGATCCGGCACCACATTGGGGACTAAACTTTGTTTACTGGAAGCATTACGCCGATTTTTGGCTTTCCTGTGTAGACTTGCTCATGTCCGATCAGCCTTAGCATGCAAGTCATCAGGGCACTATTGCGACAATTCGGTGAAGGGTAAGGTACTACCTGAAAAAGAAAATTATCAAATTTTACTTGATTTGGAACTTAATGTTCATGTATCTTCGTTATCAAGTTGAGTTTGAATTAGTGTCTAGTAGAAGCGATGTTTATGATTCTGTTTGCTACACTTAAGACTCACCCTTTGTTTAGTAATTTTTTTAATCTTTTATCATGAATATTTTTGTAGCAAAATTAAATTTCAACACCTCCGAGTCGCTCCTGCAAGACGCTTTTAGTCGATTTGGCGAGGTAGATTCAGTGAAGGTCATTATGGATAAAATGACCGGTAAGTCAAAGGGCTTTGCGTTTGTCGAAATGCCAAACGATGACGAAGCTCTTGAAGCAATTAACGAGCTGAATGACAGCGAATTAGATGGTAGAACCATCGTTGTAAAGAAAGCAGAACCGCGTGAAAACCGAGACCGAGGTGGTTTTGGGGGCGGTAATCGCGGCGGAGGAGGATTCCGCAGTGGTGGTAACCGCGGTGGCGGAGGTGGCGGAGGTGGTTTCCGGGGTGGAGACCGTGATCGGGGAGACCGAGGTGGTGGATATGACAGACGATGATAAGGAATATCGATAGATATTGATCAGAAAAAGGACATTGAGCAATCAATGTCCTTTTTTGTTGGTACTATGCTCGTATATAGCTAGGTCGTTAGAATTCCACCAGGTGGTACCATGTTTCTTGCCTCTCCTTTTTGGTCGATGATATGCGTTGTTCTTCGATCGCAGCCACCAGAACTGGGGTGAGCATGCTTTAGCTAGCAAAATATTTCCCATCCTGGGTTTAGTTCACTGGCTCCGGGGCGAGTACCGCTTTCCGGCGCTCGAGTCTTCTCTAATTCATGGGCATTCCCTAGCGATAATCATTCCATCGCTTTTAATTAAACTTGTAGATCCCGAGCCACGGGTTTCCCCAGCCCTTTGCGTCAAGGTCTGGTGATCGGCGTTAAGGGATAGATCCTTAAAAAAATAGGAGCAGAAAGCCGTAAGAATTCTAAAACTTTATGAGCCTCTACCACACTAAGTTAAGGCCCATGATGACCAGGAAATCAAATACAGGGGTTGGAACCAACAAGGCGAGCCTGCCTGGCATGTGTGCCATTCCTTAAATTAGGACCTTACAACCTTTGACCAAATAGGGAGTAAAATTCAAACCAGTACGCCTAGCCGTGCTAGGGAGAAAAGGATGAGCTACTTATGCCAGTTTAGATCAAGATTAATAATGCTATTTTTAGGCACTCTTACAATGTTTTTAAATGACTGTTAAGACCCTCTTTAGATCGTTTCGAAGTAGAATATTGTTTAAAATGAGCTCGGACAACCATCCGCTTTTTCTAGGATTTTATAATTTATTGTACAGGCCCAAAAAAGATAGTTTAGCTTATTTTCTGGACAAACTTAGCCGCGAAAGTGATACCTTTTTTGTGGTTCAGATCGGTGCGAACGACGGTATTACGCATGACCCGATTCATAAGTTTATCAAACGAGATCGTTGGCACGGAGTTTTATTGGAGCCCCAGAAACTCGTCTTTCAAAATTTCCTTTTTCCACTCTACCAAAAGCAAACTGGTATTCATACTATTAATGCCGCATTGGGTAAAAACGATGGTGAGGCTACTTTGTATGGTATTGCATTTAGCAACGCACGTTGGGCGACCGGGCTGGCAAGTTTTGACAGGTCCGTAATCGAAAAATCCTTTGCAAGCGGTCATGTGGCCCGGCAGGCCAAAAAACAAGGCATTGATATTCCTATTGATGAGACTAAATGGATCTGCGAAGAAAAAGTACGGGTAGTTTCAGTGAAAACTTTGATTGAAACCTATCAGATCAAAAAGATCGACCTCCTGCAGATAGATACCGAGGGCTTTGACTTTGAGATCATCAAAATGTTTGATTTTACCAGCATCAGACCTTCCAGCATTTCATACGAACATATGCACTTTAGCGAACAACAGAAATCGGAATGTGAAAAATACTTATTTTCTTTCGGATATCAATTTATCTCATTGGGAGGCAACACACTTGCGATAAGCAGTAAAGTATATTAACTCAAAATTCTTGGCTGGGTACGCAAGCTGATAGGAATTTGTAGTTGGTCGCATGGTTCCCTCTAAGGATCAAGGGGGTCTATCAGAAAGGATAACCTAATGCAATATTATAGATCATATTATTTCTGATCCATCCCTTGTTGCCGATTTGATTAAATGACCATCGGTTTGCAGCGTCTAAGAATGGCTTCTTCAAAGGTAGACCAAGATCGAGTCGTAAGACAAAATATTGGATATCCACCCGAACGCCCAATCCTCCTGCAACCGCTAGTTCGGATAAGAAGCGATCTGCAGCAAATATGGTTCGGGTGTCGCTTTCCAGATTGACGCCATTGATTTTCCAAACATTTCCAATGTCGGCAAAAATTGCTCCTTTTAGGTATAGGTCGCGTAATAGATCAAACCGGTATTCAATATTCCACTCAACTTTTAAATCGCCAGTCTGATCAAAAGAAGGTTGGGCAATCGTAGAACTGCTCACTGGTTTACTACCCAGCAGACTTCGAATCGGAAAACCTCGCATGCTGTTAGCACCACCTACAAAATATTGCTTCGTAAATGGAAGCGAAACCGAGTTTAAGTAAGCGAGGCCAATACCACCAGAAATCTTGGTAACTAAATTCCCTTTTTTGCCAAGCCAATTATATCGGTAGTCAAAATCAACTTTCGTGAATTGTGAAAATTCTCGTTTAAATAGTGTGAAAGGTTGGTTAGTTTTTTTGTAGAGTAGATCTGAAACCAGATAAGTGGTATTTCCGGAGGCCTCAAGTTGGCCGAGAAAAAAGAAGTAGTTTTTTGGTCGATTAATTTCTTGGTTGGTTAAAGTATAAGTATAGGTTGATCCCACGATAAATAAGTTGGAGAAACTTCTGTCTAAAAGTGGGTTTTCGGTCAGGAATCGATCGAAGGCCTCTGATTTTTTAGTGATCCTGACGACATTAAAGGATAATAAATTGATCTGGTGTCGTTTCCTTCGGGTTTCATCCCAGTCGTAGCCAAGCGAAAAACGATAATTGTAAAGCGTAAATAGATCCGGTCGTTCCTGATAATTTGTAAGGATGCCGAAACGAGTGCGGGGAGTATGAAAGCTGGATGTATTTTTTGCCCAACCAAATGGTAGTATAAATCGGGGAAAAGAGAGATCAGCCCGAGCGGTTATTTCCCATAGGTTGTTGCTGAGGGTATCATCTGCAATTGCGATTTTGCCACCTCGTTCAAAACCGGTTGAAACGCTAAGATCCAGACGCTCTGCTCCTCCGAAAATATTGTTGTGACTATAGCTGCCCCTCAATGAAACGCCATATGCTCCTGGCCGGGTGGTAGTCTCAATAGCGGCTCCGGTTGTTTGTACCTTGCCTGGAGTCAGATAAATATACCGGTCGAGAAAACTAGTGTCATTAACTTCCCGGGCCCTAAACTTTAAGTTGACAAACTTATAAATACCCAGATCCAGCAGGTGATTGCTGGTGGCAGTTTGACGCTCCTCCGAAAAAGGATCGCCGTAATCTTGAGTAATGGATTCCTTGAGAGCGGAAGGTTTAAGGATTTGGCTGTTCTGGTAAATGATCAGATCTTGATAATATATACTATCTCTGATTTGAATAGAGGATGCCCGGGCCAGGTCAAAATTGGGGTAAATATGCGTATAGCCGATATAATACTTTTTATAGTCAGATCTCTCCGGTTTTTTTATTTGCAGCCACACATCTGAGGCCAATTGGTCACCGGAATTAACGGCATTGGTGTCGACGAAATAAAACACTTTATCATCACTAAAATCAAAGTATCCCTGATTGCGGGCTTCTATTGCTATTCTGCTTCGTTCGCTGACCAATTTTGATAACGAATAGTAATCACCGCTTTTAAGATAAGTTTGATCTTCAATCCCTTTGATTAGCATAGAGATGTTCGAACTGTCATCCGGAAAGTTGATCTCGCGGATCTGATGCCGTCCTGCTGCATCGATTTCATAAGTGACATCGACGAGATGTTTTTCTTGTGAAGTGTCGTACCTCACGGAAGAGTTAAAATAGCCTTGATCTAAAAGATGTTTTTTAATAGCAAGTACATTCCGATCGATTTCGGGCTGTTCGAAAAAAACTGGTTCCTGACCAAAACGCTTTCTGATAAAATTTCCGAGACCTCTTTTTTTAGCGGGATTACCAAAATTGTAGTAGACCCAAAGCCATAATTTTGAATTCGGTTTGGGCTGTGAGAGTTCTTCCAGATTATATTTTAGCTGACTTTCATTCACGATCTTTGCGTCCTGACTAAATTTGAAACTGGTGCTGTTATAGAGTTTTTGATCAATTTCCAAATGTTTGCCAACGCCACATCCGCTGGAGACTAACACTAAAAGTATCAAGCCCCAAACTACTCGGGATGCCGGAGTAAGAATGATCCGGGGAGTTGGTAATCTATTCATCGAGCTGTAATTGATACTTCTTACTGTTGAATGATTTGGTGAAAAAAAGCGAAATACCTGTCTCTGAATAATTTACACCCGGATTAAATAGGTTTTCTTCATTCGAAAGTGCTTGAAAAAATTTGATGTTATAATTGCCTTCAGGTGATAGCTTATACTCAAGCACAAAGTCACCGGAGAACGTCGAATTTTGGTTATTAACAAGATTTACATTGTCATTGTTTTCAAACTGTACATTGCCGCCCAGTTTTATTGTAAGTCGATCGTTTAATAGTCTTTTACTCAGACCAACTTTTAGCTCGGTAATTAAGCCACTGCCTTCCTGCAGATTATTGCTGTATGAATCTACCCCAAAGTCTAAATCAACTCCTTTGATATATCTTCTGGCTAAACGGTTTAGTTCATTTGACAATAGATTGCTGACACTCGACAATATTGCTGACTGACTGGCATTCTCCAATAGTGAAGCGCTGGTAGTTTGTTCTTCTGCAATAAAACTGCTAAAGATAAGCAAGCCAAACACCTGCTTATTCATTCCTGATTCGTCTTCCCTAAGTTGAGATAATTTGCTTGACACGGCACTGGTTACACCACCTGAGCCCGACTGATCTTTGATTTCAATATCAAATTTAGCAATGGGTTGCTCGAGAATTCCAGTGAGTTTTAGTTTAACCTCGACTTCCGCTCTTTGTCGGGATCTGGATTCCTCTGCTGCATTAATGGTGCTTTGATTTTTGATTAATTCATACGTTGAAGTACGGACTGCATATGATGCAGTTATGTCAAATTTAGATTGAAATACATCTCCTACGAAGTTAACCCGGCTGCCGGAATCTATGATAAATGTGCGTTTTAATACTCTTTGAAAATTGAATGCATATTGACCTTGGGTAATGATGTAATTGCCAAGTATTCTTGGTTCACCATCAGGTGATATATTAATTGCAAGATTACCATTGCCACGACAAACCAATTTATCACCTGTGGCAGGATCGATCACAATCGTTAATTGGGCATCTGGCGTACATTCAATATTGGCAGAGATCTCAAAATTGTAATTGTTAGTTTTAAAAAAATCTTGTAGTGAAACGGTGGCATCCGTTGAGTAGCTCTTGGGATTGGCAAAAATGATAAAATCTTCCTGTTGTATCTTGACCTGTGAAATGAGGGGTTGGAGAACAAAATCGGTACTATCCAAAGCTTTGGCATTAACTTGTAAAACCGGGTGACTCAGTTGCCCGGTAACACCAACATCAGCTGCCACATAGAGCTTACCGTAATAGAAATCTTTTGAATTGGCAGGAGTATTTAATATAAGAAAGCGGGTTGTATTAAATTTTAGATTTAAGTTAGGATCCGAGATAGATTTAAAATCTGCCACGCCATTGATCTTGGCGCTATTATTGTTTTGGTCGAGCAACGTAAAATCATTGAAAGTCATTTTGTTTTGAATAATGGTGATGTCTTCATTCTCAAAAGTATAACGTGCTTGCAAATAGTTGATTAAAGTAGATACTTTTTCAAGTTCAAAGTTGCCATCAATAACCGGTACGTTTGAAGTGCCTCCCACCTTGATGAGCCCTGAGACCTTCCCTTCACTGGCAGTGATATACTTACTTAAAAATGGATCCAGATTTTTCATTTCCAATTGATCAATCTCGCCCTGTAGATCTATAGTGCTACTCGATCGGTTATAAGTGCCACGAATATCCAGGCCGCTAATACCCCCATCCAATCTGATCAGGATATCCAGCAGATCTGAGGTACGCGGTTGTGATTTAATGACCAGGTTACCTATCCGTTCTCTGCCCAAAGTCAGGTCATTCAGGGTGAGGTCAGCTAAATAGTTTAGTTTGTTTGCCGAATTACCTAAAGTGAAGTTCCCATTTACACTCCCGGCATAAAATGCATCTTCCACTTCCAGTAGCTGACTCACCTCATTTAATTGAAAGTTCTTAAAGTCGAAACTGAAGGCTGAGAGCCCATCTTGTGCAAGATATTTTCCGGTAGTTGAAATACTCAGTGACTCGCCATCTTTGACCAGATCAAGATCTGAGATATTAAATTTACCCGCATAAGTGATTTTATGATCTGGATTAATTGCCCATTCTTTTCCATTCAAAACCATGGTATTATTCAGCATCATCTTGTACCGGTTTTGGTTGACTGTGACCAAGGCGGATAGATTTAATTTTTCTTGAATACTATCGGTAGCATCTTCCATTATCAAACCGACGTAGGCACTATCATTAGCCATCGATATGTCCAATTGGATATAGGGAAACTCGATGTTATTTGCAATATGAACATTACTCACCGACAAGACATGGTCCAAAGCTTTTTCATCACCACTTGAAGAGAGGGTGATCGGACCAAAAGACATTCCATCGTAATCTATCTGATTGCTGTACCCGGTAATCTGGAGGTAATTGATTTTACTATCAACCCAACCACTTAATTTTACCGTATCTAAGTTTTGTAATTTCGGTAGCGCCAAACCGATTAGATTGTCGGCATTGATAAAATTTATATCAAAAGTGAAATTTTGTGGATTGTCTGAGGTTTTGATGGTGTCTGCTTCCAGTGTAAGGATTGAATCCTGTTCAAACTGTTGGATCTGAAGAGGAAAATATTGATTAAAGTATTCATAGAAAAAATCGCTAATTCCTGCCAACGTGAAATCACCTTCCATTTTGGCATTCAACAGTTTTGACTGGATTTGGAGACTGCGTTGATTTTGTTGACTAAAATCAGACAAAACCAAAAAGGAGTCGATGAGGTAATGATCGGTTAAATTGGAAAATCTAAGCTTTGTACCCAGAACATTACCTTTCATATTATCTGGGAAAGTACCATTGAAATCTGATTCAAGATATCCCTTTACTCCTAATCTATTAGGTGTGAAGCCCAGCGCATTAAAGTTAATGGTGTCAATATCAGCCCGAAACCTAAATCTCGAAGAGGAGTCACTAAGATTGACCACACCCTCAAAATTGAACGCAATGTTCGGGTCTTCGATCGACGCATGACCTGCGAATTGTTTTTTGTCAAAACGACCATCGATTACGAGATCATGATAGTGAAAATCATTGTAGACGAGGTCCTCAACTTTTCCCAATACCGTGGCTCTCAAAACGTCACTATTCAGGCCACTACCAAATACATTGATCGCCATGGTCAAATGGCCTATACTTTCATTGGCCAGCACTTTTCCCAGATTAAACGAATCCAAGGCAAGATCACCATTGTATTGCGCATCCTGGTATTTCTCGTCAAAGGCTATCTTTAAATCAGTGCGCATACTCCCGGCGTCAGATGATAGACGGCCATTAACAGCAAAGTCACGAATTGTTCCTTTAAAATAGCCCTGATAATAGAATTGTCCGAGACTGTCCAGGCTGGCGGGAAGATCTTTTTGGACGAAGCCTTGCAAATCATCTGATATGCTTCGCAAATCATTCACATGTACATCAAACATGGCCGTTTGCAGATTATTGATGCCTCTGATGTCAAAGTCACCTGCAAATCGGGTAATGCTGCTTGTGTTTAGTTTAAAATCCCTGCCTCTCAGGTTTTTGAAATTACCGGATAAATTACCGGACAACTTAAAACGATCCCAAAGCTCCAGTCCGGGAGATATAGAAATATCTTTGGTAAATTTTTTGACAGCATCGTAAGAAGTATTGAGGTATTTGAGACTGACATCGAAAGAGGTTGACTGGGGCTCGGTAAGTTGCCGGATTTTACCGCTAAGACCGACACTCAAAAGATTTTTGGCGTTAAAAGTCAATTGATTGAAACTAAGATTGTTCAGGGTTCCTTTGAGATCTCCACTTATTTCGATTATTTCATTTGAAGACGTATTTAGATAGGGGGTTTTATTGAAGTTCGGGATCAAAAGCTTGAGATCATGGTAATCGATCTTGCTTTCAATAAAGTTGGCAACCAAATAGACGCTATCGGTAAAATATTGAATTTTGTCAAAGGAAGATACAGCCAGGTACGTTTTATTATTAATGACACTATGGTGAGTTTCAATATGGAGATTTTCCAGGTTGATATTACGTGGAGTTGCCGTTAGTTGGCCTGCAAAATGATCCAGAACAAAGCCACTATGATCTTTAAACGTAGCTTCCGTAATTTCAGCATGGAGGCTATCTTGTGTCCACAAAAAATTGTCAACAAATACGCTCAAATTCGTTAAATCTAAATCTTGAGCATTTAGATGATTTTGTCTTGCTGTACCGTTGGTGTGTACAATTAAGTCGTTTTCATCCAGACGAATCTGTTTGACCAGGAAGGTCCATCCGGTATTTGGAAATGTGATCTGAGATGTGGAGTCCTTAGTCTCCTGATTCGGTTCCTTATTAAGCACCAGGTAGCTATCACCGATACCAATTTGCTCAATATCTAAATGCTTTTTTGCAATATCAAATTTGTTTAGATAAATCGTAAAAACACCAATATCCGAATTAATTTGCTGACCGGATTTAGCATCATCATAGAGCAATTGCCCGCCAAAAATTCGTACTTTTTGAATATCAAGAGACCATGGAGATTTTGTCGATGGTTCGCTGGAAGAAAAATGATCTATGATAAATTGAAAGTTGAAATTCGCATCTTCGGGTTCTCTTTTGAAATTCGCCGTGAGATTGGAGAATGATATCTCATTAAAGAATATCTTCTTTTGGAAAAGATTAAAAAGATGAAGACTCGCGTTGATCTCTTGAGCGTAAAGTAATGTATCATGATTGATATCTTCAAAGTAAACATCCTGGAGTGAAGCTGTGCGAAAGAATTTAAGTTTTACCTTCCTGACACTAACTGTAGTGCCAAGACTTTGCGAGAGATTGGTGGTTAATTTCTTGACGACATATGTCTGTACGGATGGAAGCTGGATTAAAAGATAAACCAATAGGTACATTACAAACAGAGACAGCATGATGCCCAGCAGTATCTTTGTAAACTTTCTAGCCTTCATATTTGCATGCAATGATCGCTATAAACCAGGTTCTTACCTATAAAGTGAGACAAAAATTAGTCGTTTACTGCATGAGCACGCTATTTAGTAGTATCATCTCTGACAGATCTTTTTCCGCTTAAAAAACGCAACTTCCTCCTGACTTAGCTTATCCAATTGCCAATTAACACTAACTTAACCATCAAATGAGTGCCATGGAGCTCCATTTGTTCCGTAGTAGTAGGATACAGCCATATAACTATGTTTATAGACCATTTTGTTTGGGCGACTCCTGACCTTGGGTTGGAAATGGAACATTTTATTGATATATCCGGGGTCAAACCGGAGTATGGCGGCAGCCATCCTGGTAAGGGGACTCACAATGCGTTAGTGCGTGTGGGTCATGCATGTTATTTAGAGATCGTGGCTCCAGATCCTCTGCAGCACCAGATAGATCGACGTTGGATGATCCCTCAAGAGGTTACACACCCTCGTTTGATAAAGTGGGCCTGGACAAGCAACGATCTCGTGGGCGACTGCGAGCGTATGGACGAACTGGGTTGTCTCCTGGGGCCGGTTTCAACTGGAAAAAGATTCAGGAATGATGGTCAGTGGCTGCATTGGAAATTGACAGATCCAGACTTCAGCGATTCTTCACTGGTTCCTTTTTTGATCAGTTGGGGGCAAGATCAACATCCTGCCCTTTCGTTACCGCTCCATTGCCAATTGAGGTCGGTCAGTCTTTTACATCCTCGGCCTGAGAACCTACGGTTCCTTGAGCTCTTGTCAGATTTCCCGGTAGTCAACATCGAGCAGGGTGAAGAACTATTGTCCATTGAAATCGAAGCCCCACGTGGAATCTTACAATTATCGACTGAAGCACCCTATTGTCAAGTCTTGTAGGTAATATTATCTGAAGTGTGACATTTTGCACCTCAGAGCTGGTGTGCGAAAATCACTACATTTGTTTGGTGAACATGAGATCTAGAAGGCAGTTCCTCTTTGGTGCATTTGCGTTGGTATCAATACTGATCAGGCTGCCTACCTTCTTCCCCACGGTCATAGATCATGACGAGTCCACCTACATTATAATTGCCAGCCAATTGCTGGAAGGAAAGATACCATACGTCGACAATCTGGATGTCAAACCTATAGGTATTTATTTGGTGTTTGCTTTGATTTTGAAAATCAGTAATTCAATAATTGCAATCCGTTTGATTGCTGCGTTGGTTATTGCACTCTCGGCATTTTTGATTTATCGCATCCACTTTATTCTTTTTTCATATGATCGTGTAGCTATGGCAAGCGGGTTATTATATGTCGTCTGTGCGAGCCTGCATAAATGGTCATGGTCAGCCAATACCGAAATATTTTTCCAATGTTTCTCAGTTATTGCTCTATACTTATTGCTTATTGCAAGAAAACCGGTTCACCTGATGATTTTTGGATTGGTGACGGGATTGGGTTTTTTAATTAAATTTCACATTGCATTTGATATACTCGCGTTTACCGTTTTTTATTTTTTCTGGCGGGGAAAGCGCTTCATTCCCTGGCTGAGTGATATGATGTTGTCTTTTGTCTTTTTTTTAGTTCCCATTTTATGTTTGGTTCTCATTTATAGTAAACTTGGGTACCTCAATGAATTGCAATTTGCGATGATAGCTATACCGTCAGGTTATGCTAGTGATATTGGCATTGGTCATATTGTCCAGTTTATTGCGGAGTACTATTTGTCGTTTAGCCCGGTTGTCCTTCTCATGATGGTTGGTATGTGGCGGGCCTTTAAGAACAGATGGATGATGCAACCCCAATGGGTCTTATTTGGGTTGTGGACAGTGACCGGGTGGTTGGGTATTGCCATTACCGGTAAGTTTTTTTTCCATTATTATTTTCAGGCACTTCCGGCTATGTGCCTCTTTGCCCTTACTTGGTTTATGATTACAGATGATCACTACGGAGGTCGCATTCGATCATACCTTGAGAAGAGCGCAGGTTGGATTTTTTGTTTGTTGATGGTCACTTCCTGGCTCAATCAATATTTGCAAGTAGTTCGTAAGCTTGACACTACGCGCATCATTTATGATGAGTTGAAGGAGCAGTGGAGACCCGATGATCGAATATAT
The DNA here is from genome assembly GCA_016711125.1 of Saprospiraceae bacterium. GTDB lineage: Bacteria > Bacteroidota > Bacteroidia > Chitinophagales > Saprospiraceae > JABDMH01. The sequence continues at coordinate 742,527 of JADJTQ010000001.1, forward strand.
ACTACGGGCAAAAATATTCTTTATTATTTATTGAAGACAAGCCCTCCTACCAGATACGTGCATACAAGCATTTTGTACGAGCCTTCATTAAAGCAGGCTTATCGGGTTAATTCCGATTCTGAAATGATTAATATTGTCAATCTACAAATGGATTACTATGTGGTGCCCGAAGAGATGCATCCTATTTTGAAGGACGATATTCGAGAAAATTTCAGTTTTATCAAAAGATTCCCGGATGACCTGGATCTTTACAAGCGAATCAAGATTAAGTAATGGATTAGTTAACATTTTGGGCATCCCAGGGGGGAGTTGACACATTTAGTCTTAAAGCTCCTGGCTTGTTAAGCGGTACTATGAAGATGGTTGATCTCAAATGATGAGAGACATTCTGAAGAAAATCACTTGTGTATTTTGATACAGCTAATTAATACCAAGGACGATTTTGTCCTGAAATAACTGGGAATCACATTCCCTAAGTGCTGGCAAAAAAAGGAGGCAGCGGTGCAGGACTTTTTGTACTTTAGGTCAGTTTGTATGGCAGGTTATGTGAGGGTAGGTACTAAAAATAGTAGTAGGATTTCCTTATTGATTTCAAATCTTAGTGCCAATGGAAGTATTAATGCTTACCAACTGGGTCCGATCTGCTTGTAATGGTGATCAGCAAGCATGGAATTCTTTATATCGCAGTTGTCATGCAAATTTATTAAGTAAAGCATTCCGGATTTGCGGGAATACTCAGACCGCAAAAGATTCGGTTCAGGATGCCTTTTTACTAGCCTATCTGAATCTCAATAAATTAAAAGAACCACGCACTTTTTATGGCTGGATTGAGAGAATATGCATCAATTGTTGTTATCGTGCGGTACGGACTAATCGACATTTGCCCATCGCAGGAATTCCTCTTGAAAATGAAGTATGGTGGGAAGATGAACTGGAGAAAAAGTTTGATGAGATTTCTAAACACGTTGAAATTTTTGATGGTTTGGCCAACCTTTCAGATACATTGAGAAGTACTTTATTGCTCCGCTACTTCACCAGGTATAATTCTTACGACGATATTTCATTGATTCTTGGCATACCTGCGGGGACTGTTCGTAGTCGTTTGAATCAGGCTAAACAAAAGATGTCTGAATATTGGCAATTAGACAAGTTTATTGACGATAGGTACGTTAAAGATGCAGAAGAGTGGAATAGCTTTTACCTGGAAACCCTAATGAAGGTGCATAATTCCCTGGATTCACGAAGTAGATTTATCAACCACTTGAATAAAGACATTCTGTATTTTTTTACGAGTGGTAAGACACAAGTAGGGCGTATTATCATTGAGAAAGAGATAGAAGATGACCTGCTTCATGGCACTGGCTTTGGAGATGCAAATATCATTTCAAGTGGCGATATGACGGTGGTCGAGATTAAGAATATCAATTCAGAAGAATATCCTTATCGGTGTCCTGATTCAACGGTGATCGTTTTCCACCGGGTGAAGGGAAGTGTTGTAAAAATTAATCTTCATAATTCGTCGATGGATACTGAGGCCGAAATACAGGTTTGAAAAAAAATATGAGTTCAAATCGAACTTTTCATCGACACTTGGATCTTTTAAGAAAATAGTGTAGTCATGAAGAAATCGATCAAATATCTTACTGCTGTCGCCATAATGGGTTTAGCAAATATTGCAGTGGGACAGTCAGGTCCTACCTGTGGCCTTGGCAACTTAGGGTGGCTCTCAAATCTTGATGGGCATTGGCAAGCTTTAGTGAAAATAACTATAGGTCAAGAGCAATCCGAGACTATGTACTATGCAGATTTTAGTACCACCTCGGATGGCCAGGCCGTATTAATGAAGGAGGAAAGTGATATTCCAAACGTGGGAAAACTACATGGAACAAATCTAATCGGATTTGACCCCAATGACGGTAAAATTCACTGGTTTACTGTTGATAATCTCGGAACGACCCACGAGCATATTGGGTCATTTTCTAATCAACACCATTTTGTGATGGCCCGTCACAGTATGCAAAATGGCAAAAATTATAAGGAAGACATCTCCATGCATTTGAAGGGGAGCGACAATCTTGACCTGAAGGTGACTGCAACGATTGATGGAGTTATCCAGGAAATTATCGAAGGCACATTTGTGCGTGATCGGGCTACTGTGAATCCATAGAGGCTGAGCACTATAAACCCAATTCTTATTATGGAGATGGTTTTTCGATAGACTTTATATTATTGGTTCTTGAACTAATCTTGGGAGATCTTTTGTAGTTGCGGACCAAATAACTTTCTCATATAAATTTACAGGTTCACTAAGCCTTTTACGAACTAATCCATGTTTGAAAAGTATCACAATTTACTCTATTATTTCAGCCTATTTCTGATTACCGGGATAGTGCATGCTTCTTCGCAGAAGATCTGGATTGATACAGATATTGCGATTGGTAAATTTGGCCATGATGTAGATGACGGTATCGCACTGATTATGGCCTTACAAGCACCTCAGGTAGAAATTATAGGGATTAGCCTGGTCTCCAATCCAAAGTATGGATATAAGGTCTGTCAAAGAATTTTGAATTATTACGGTAATCCAGGAGACGAATTCCCAGTTTATAAAGGGGCAAAGAGGGCTAATCAGCTAGGCAATAGTAATGAGGCGGTACGGGCACTAGCGGAAGCACTAACCAGAGAAAAGTTGACAATAATAGCCTTGGGACCTGCCACAAATATTGCTTCCGTCTTGTTGTTGTATCCTGAATTAAAAGATCAGATCATCCAGATCATATGGTGTGCTGGGAGAAGACCATTTTCACACTTTAATCCCGGCAAGGGAAAAATCAATGTATGCGATTGTAATTTTGACCACTCGACGACAGCTGGTAAAATCCTCCTAGCATCAGGCGTGCACGTTGTTTTATCCGGATATGAATCTGCCTCTTCCATTTATATCTCAATGAATGATATAATGCCTTTAAAAGAGAGTGATTATAAGCCTGATAAATGGTTGTATCAACAATTGCGTTCCTGGTTGAAAATTTGGTCTTTTTTCCTTGGATCTGAAGGCTTCATCCCATTTGATGCAGTTACCATCGGGAGCTTTCTTTATCCGAACTTGACCTCAATCAGTGAAAGAGTACCAGCACTCATAGAAGATCATCCCAATGATTCACTATCCATTTTTAAACGAAGGAAACTTTTTCTGGTGGTCTCACCTGATTTAGTTTCAACCAGTGAAGTCGACTATTGCTCGATGATAGATTTAGAATTTAAAGATGAAATGCTGCAGCTGCTCTTGAATCGTAGACCGGGGCACAGGTAATACACCGTTTACTTATGTAAAGGTCCACTATAAGATTAAGCACTATTATTTAGTAATCGTTTCTAAGTTAAATCGCATTAAAATGATACAAAAATTAGCCGATCTCCAACCCATTATATTGATGGGTTTATTAATGACCATGTATACTCTGGAAAGTTTCATGCCCTATCTGGAAAAGCCAGTGCATAAGCGAAGTCATGATATTCAAAACTTTATTCTTACTTTTCTATCCATTCTGGTTAATGGTTTAGTCGGCACAGGTGTTGTGCTAGTTATTATATTCACGGAAAGCCATAAACTTGGTCTTTTTAATCAAATTCAACTTCCCAGTGCTATTGAAATTTTGACAAGCGTTTTATTGCTTGATTTTGGCAGTTATTGCAACCATCACCTCTTGCATAAAATCCCCATTCTGTGGAGCTTTCACCGGGTTCATCACTCGGATCTTAATCTTAATACTTCATCATCATTACGCTTTCATCCTTTTGAGGTGGTTTATTCTCAGGGTTTATATTTCTGCATTGCCATAGGGCTCTTTGGAGTTTCCATGACGTCCTTTATCATCTATGGGACAATGGCTTTGATTCTGGTCATCATCCAACACAGTAATATTCGATTTCCCGATTGGTTCGAAAAATACGGTCGCTATGTTTTTTCCACCCCTGGTTGGCACAAGATCCATCACTCGAATGAGCAGAGATTTACAGATAGTCATTATGGTGATGTTTTTACTTTTTGGGACCGTATTTTCGGAACCTGGCATCAGATAAGACCTGACGAGATCAAATATGGGCTAAAAGAGTTTGCCGATCCAAAAAAGCAAAAGGTTGGATATCAACTTAGGTTACCGTTCATTAAAATTTCCAAATGAAAAGCTCCTTGGAGGTTCAGATGAGAGATTAGATATTGGGTTCTAAGGGTTCTCCTACGTTTATTTTCTTTTTTTCTTCTTGGTCTTTTGCTTTTTCATTTTTTCGAGATCAGGTTTTGGTAAAGATTTTTCGACGAGTATTTGTTGATCATCGTACATCGCTTTTCGAAATCCCTTTAGCACCCGTTCTTCCTGACTTGATTCCACTTCAAAAAATGAAAATGATTTAAGCATTTCAATTTTACCGATGGCAAAATCACTGCCTTTCATATACCGGTTGATGATGCCGATTAAATCTGTTTTTTCCAACTTGTGCTTTGACCCAAGATTGATATAAAACCGGGTAAAGTCTTCTGAATATCCCGAATCGGCAGTGAGGCGATCTTCAAAGTGTTCCTTGGGTTTTTTTCGGTCCAGAGTTTTTCGTGTGCCTTCCTGACTCCAAATACCTTTATTTAATTCATCTTTCAATTGGATGGTGAGAAATCGCCCAATTAATTCCTGTCTACTCAAGTGAAAGAGCTTTTGGTCGATTGCTGGCAGATGCTGAATAATTTCCCGGTGCTCTACACTGATTTCCAAAAGGTTATTGGTGTGGTCTTCTAAACTTTTTTCAATTAATTCCGCCTTGTCAGGTAGGCTGATCTCATTAAATTTGATACCTGTTTTGCGGGTAATAAAATGCAATCTTTTCATGTCTCTCCGGTCAAGGAGACAAACGCATTCACCCGATTTTCCAGCCCTGCCTGTACGGCCGCTACGGTGCACGTAGGCTTCCGCCTCGTCAGGTAAATCATAGTTGATTACGTGTGTAAGATCATTGACGTCAAGACCCCTGGCTGCTACATCGGTGGCAATGAGCAGATTTATTTGTTTGTTACGGAAGCGATTTAATACCCGGTCGCGATGTCTTTGTGACAGATCGCCATGCAGTGCATCAGCTTTAAAGCCTTCCCGGTCAAGGTCTTCAGCCAGTTGAGCGGTGTCTTTTCTCGTTCGACAAAAAATGATGGTATAGATGTCTTTATGAAGCGACAGATAAAACCGAAGAAAATTGTACTTGGCCTTGTTTGAGACAAGGTAGTATCCATGTGTAACAGTAGAAGTAGTTCGCACCCCCTCATCGACCGAGATCTTGACGGGATTGGTCATATAGGTATTTGCAATCGAGTGCATGGTAGAAGGCATCGTGGCCGAAAAAAGAAGCGTCTGTTTTCCTTTTGGTGTCGCGGCAAGGATCTGATCAAGTTCATCTTTAAAACCCATCGACAACATTTCGTCAGCCTCATCCAGTACTAGCCAGCGCACCTGATCTAATTGTAATTTTTTTCGATTGATCAAATCCAGAGTACGCCCAGGTGTACCCACCACCATATGGCATCCTTTTTTGAGGGCCGACATCTGCTGCGTCATGCTGGATCCACCGTACACAGCAACTACCCTGAATCCCTTAAGATCCCGGGCGTAATTTTCGATGTCGTTCGTAATTTGTAAACAAAGCTCCCTGGTCGGACAAAGTACGATCGTTTGGATCTCGCGAATCTCAATATGGGTGCGATGGATGATTGGCAGTGCAAAGGCAGCTGTCTTGCCGGTTCCCGTATGGGCCATCCCAATAAGGTCCTGATCAGACTTCATCAGGTGGTTTATAGCTTTATGCTGGATAGGAGTGGGACTTACAAAATTTATTCGCTCAAGCGAGGTAAGTAGTTCTGATTTAAGTCCTGATTCTGAAAATGATTTCATGTAATGAATTTAATAGTAAGTGACCATGTGAAACAGTGGCAATCCGCCATTAATTCCGCTCTGTTTCTTGCTAAATAGATAAAAATGGTGATGGTGAAAAGTATTTAAAAAATTGAAGTCTGAAATGATAATCAGACTATATATTATCGGCGCCGGGCATTGCCTTGGGTCTGTCGACCTCTGGGGTTGTTATTTTTTCGGTTATAATTTCTTTTTGGCCGAGCATTTGCATCCCAGACCGGTGCAGGTCCAAAACCCGGTGGAAGCGGTATTTTCATAATGACTCGTTCGATCAGTTTTTCGATCTTCGCAAATTTATGCATGTCATCTTCATTGATCAACGTCAAAGCGACCCCGGTTGTTTCGGCTCTTGCTGTACGACCCACCCGATGCACGTAGTCTTCGGCATCTCCCGGAACATCGTAATTAATGACCAGGTTGATGTCTTTAATGTCAATACCCCGACTCAATACATCGGTTGCTACAAGTACTCTTATTTGTTTCGATTTGAATCTGGCGAGTACCTCTTCTCGTTCGCTCTGCTCCAGATCTGAAGATATTTCCGCTACATCATTAGCCGATGTCTGGAGACTACGAGTGATCTGGTTAACCTTCTTTTTGGTCGAAGTAAATATCAGAATACTCTTATACTCTTTTTTGCCAGAGATCAACTCCCTGATTAAGGCAGATTTCTGGTCCTCGTGGGCCATATAGGCTGCCTGTAGTACTCCTTCTGCCGGTTTACTCAATGACAAAGTGACTTCAAAAGGATCTACCAGCATCTTTTTGGCCAGCTGCTTTATTTTCGGAGGCATCGTAGCACTAAAAAGCAGGTTTTGTCTCTTTTTAGGTAAAAACGAGATAATTTTCTGGATGTCGTCATTAAAACCCATGTCCAGCATCCTGTCCGCTTCATCGAGGATAAGATGCTTTACCTTATCAAGTTTTACATATCCCAGATTAAGATGTGAAATGAACTTACCGGGAGTAGCTACAATCATATCTGCCCCTTTAGTCAGCGCTATTTTTTGCTGATCCCATTCCGATCCGTCACCACCGCCGTAGATAGCAATTGATTCGATATCCACAAAATAACCCAGTCCCTGAATTTGTTGATCGATTTGGATTGCCAATTCCCGGGTAGGCACAATCACCACAGTTTTCACTGAGTGGTCATTCACTGCTGACAGCATGTCAAGTATGGGCAAGATGAAAGCTGCTGTCTTCCCAGTACCGGTTTGGGCGCAGGCAAGGACGTCTTTGCCCGCTAAGATTTGGGGGATTGCCTGTTCTTGTATCGGTGTGGGCGTCTCATATCCCATATACGAAATGGCTTCGAGCAATGACTCGTGCAGATTGAGATCCCTAAAATTCATGGATGAGAATGATCGTTTTGGTATTTAAGACTGCAAAGATACGATTATTAATGGTAGCACTCCGTTTATTTCTATGGTGCATCATGTTAGGTGTCAGCCAGTTGTGGACAGCTTTAGCTACAAATTTGCGGCGCCAAGGGAATTGGCACCGCAAAGCCACCCTGCACGATTTCCCTGGGCAGCTTTACCCCGTGATTTGCCATCGTGGGTAAATTACTGTTAGGAAGCTACCTAAACAAATTTGCGACGCCACCGCAAAGCGACTGCCGCAATTTACCACGCCAATGGGAATTGGCAAACATGAACCTTTTCCCTAAAAATCCGCAGGAAAAATTTTATCTTTCCAAAAATCAATTCTTCTCATGAAGCAGATACTCATAATAGTAGTTTTGATCGGAGCAATGGGTTGCGGTACCGCCCAGACAATGAAAAAGGATAATGGCAAAGGGTGGATTTCGCTATTTGATGGCAAGTCATTAAGTGGATGGAAAGTATCCGACAATCCAATGTCAATACGGGTAGAGGATGGAGCCATAGTGACCAACGGCACCCGGGCTCATGCCTTTTATGATGGACCGGTGCAGAATCATGATTTCAAAAACTTCGAGTTTAAAGCGGAGGTAATGACCTTTCCGAGTGCCAATTCAGGTATTTATTTTCATACGGTTTACCAATCGGAAGGCTGGCCATCCAAAGGCTATGAAGTGCAAGTCAATAATTCACAATCAGATTGGCGGCGCACAGGAAGTCTTTATTCCATTCAGGATGTCAAAGAAACTTACGTCAAAGACAACGTATGGTACACCGAATACATCAAAGTCGAAGGAAAAAGGGTGATCATCAAGATTAATGATATCGTAGTGGTTGATTATACCGAGCCAGATATGCCTTTACGGGAAGAAGGCTCTAAGGGCCGCGTGATCTCAAATGGTACTTTTGCCTTGCAAGCCCATGATCCGGGCAGCAAAGTAATGTACCGCAACATCATGGTGAGGCCATTGCCTTAAATTTTACTCACCCATATTCTCTGCCCACCGCTCTCTGCTCTCACCCCCATGCCCTCTTCCCTCCGCCGCACGCCTTTGCTCCATGCCCTTTGCCCTCTGCCCTCTGCTAGAACGGTAATTCCTGCAAATCGACATTGCCACCTGAAATGATTAAGCCCACTTTTTTACCTTTGAACAGCTCAGGATGTTCTAAAACTGCAGCCAAGGGCACTGCACCAGATGGCTCGACCACAATCTTCATGCGCTCCCAGATCAGACGCATAGCCTTGATGATGCTTTCTTCTTCAACCGTGAGAATGTCGTCAACATATTGGCTGATGACTTGAAAGGTTTTTTCCCCCAACATCGTACGTAGTCCATCGGCAATAGTGTCAATTCGGTCGTTGGTTTCAATTTTTCCACTTTTAAACGATCGATAAGCATCGTCAACGAGTTTGGGCTCGGCTCCATATACCTTAATCAAAGCATCATGATATTTACTTGAAAGGGCGGTTCCGCTCAAAAGTCCACCACCACCAACTGGCGCCATGAGTATATCTAAATCAGGAAAGTCTTCAAGCAGCTCCTTGGCGGCAGTAGCCTGACCGGCAATGATATGGTAATTGTTATAGGGATGAATAAATGTTGCTCCCGTACTTTCCAGTACTTCCTTCATTTTTTCCTCACGGTCCTTGATGAGGTTGCCCGATGTATAGATGGTGGCTCCATACTCCTCGACGGCATTGCGTTTGATCGAAGGAGCATTCTTGGGCATGACAATATGGGCTTCAATGCCATGCATCTTGGCCGAAAGGGCTACCGCCTGTGCATGATTGCCCGAAGAATGGGTGGCGATACCTCGATATTTAAGATCATCGTCCAGAGCTACGACAGCGCTACTGGCACCTCGCATTTTAAAGGCCCCGACCTTCTGAAAGTTCTCACACTTAAAATATAAGGTTGCCTCGGTAAGTTGATTGATGGTCTGATTGGTTAAAACAGGGGTGCGATGAATATAGGGCTGAATGGCTCGATGTGTTTTGGCGATATCCTCTCTGGTTGGTAGCTGATCCATAATTGCCTTTATTTGTTGAGAACCAATCTAACAAATTATTGTCAGTGCAAACAAGGATGGAATTTTGGTGGATTTGCAGACATAATCCCCATCGAAAAAATAAGGTAAGTGGATCTCAGATGGCATCAAAAAATTGCAAGATCAATCCATTATAAAAGATGGGATCCCGCCGATTAAACTTAAGTTTTCGATTTCCCATTTTTGGTCCGGCTGATCTAATTTTAAACTGACATCATTGCAACTATATATTTCAATAGTCAGTTCAGAACCAAGTTCGACAGTAAAAATTGGATTAAGGGTGACACTATTGGAAGCGATTAATTCCACGGTATTGGTCGATGGGACCATTCCAGATGAATTTACTGATATATTTGCCTGGTATGTACCGCTGGCAATGATGCCATTAAGGACAATGTTTTGCGGACAATCACCTGATCCGGCTTCAAAATTGGTGATATTATATGTGCAGGAAGATTCCGGCCTTGGATCGAAAAAGTCCATAACGAAGTAATCTCCGTTATCACCGGTTGAACGACCAAATCCAACCATACCGAAAGCACTGGTTCCATGGTAATTATTGGTGGATGTCGACATTCGGAAACAGTTTGAGCGATGACCCCAAAAACAACAAGCATCGTCGTAAATGAAATTGTAAATCGCAAGCGGTATGGCCGATATAAAGCCACTTCCGCTATAGCTATTCCAGGCAATATTTTCGCAGGTTCCCTCCGTACAACCGGGAAATGCACCGGTGATTCTGCCGTTAGAACTGGTGCCTCCTGAGCCGGTGTGGCTAAAAACATCCTCAGCTTGCATATAGTCAGCGTGTCCCTGGGCAACGTTGCAAAGATCCAACTCAACTCCCTCATATGGTAGTACCGAATAGACACTGGAGCCATATTGTACACCATTTCTGGCAGCACGGGCAGCATTCAGTAAAATCAAGGCTTGTTCTTCAAAATCAAGATTTAAGAAACCGGAAGGCAAATGTAGATTGCCCAAAGAGCCGGGTGAAAGACCCTGGTTCGATTCTTCATGCCGGCGGCCAGCGTTAAATTGAGCCTCAATCTCGGGTTCGGTATTCGCATTCCACCAACTACTCCAGGGAAGTCCGGAAGTCAGATTTGGTGGAGTCTGTGCGTGAATTTCGGCTCCGGCAAGGCGTAGCAATCCTAATAAGGTCACCAGGACCCATTTTGTGTAGAGGTATCTCATTGTTCAATTTCTCTATGGTGTGGGGTTCACTTCGCATAGGGAAACGACAATCAAATCAATATCAAACTGTTTAAATGATGCGAAAGGCCGTAACATAACGGGACGCAAAATATTAAAAAAAAATAATATGTGTAACCTGTCCCTAGTCTAACCTTATCAAATTCCAGGCCGAAATGTTGATTATCAATTCATTAGCTTGAAAAAAAATAATTTGGAGCTTTTGTAGTTTGCAGTGACCCTCCCATATCTCGTTTGATAGATCGGGGATCCAGCGAAATGTTAGTTGATCATGTCAAATATAAATCCCTTTCACTAAGTGGTACCGATGAATTGGCAGGGCCTACCAGTTATCAGAGTGGATCTGCTAAAGCAAAAGAACGCCACTGGGAGCGAGCATACAGAATCGTCGCTGCATTTGATCAGGCTTGCAAAAATTCTGGCATTCGTGGAGCCTTGTATCCCCATACTCATTGGATTTGCGACACTCCCCATTCGCAACAAAAAATATTGGATGGCGCCCAGGTAGAAACTATAAGTCTAGCTTTCTGCTCTGATCATTGGTATGCCAACCAGGCATCGATTGAATTAGATGAAACACTTGAGATGCCATCATGAAACGACTTAATTATGTGGTCTTAACCAATGGCCGTTTCTCGGGGAATCGTTTTCCAGACTCTGCAATTAGATCAGGGTGAAATCGATGTGGCCTGGCTGTTGGCTAAATCATGAAATTCGGATATCAAGGGCCTATTTCGAGTCAAGGTTGGGGTATCGGCGGAGATCTTTTTTAGTTACACGAAGCTTTTGTCGATGGAAGATGATATTTGAAATACCGGTATAAAAATGAAACTGATTTATGGCCGTTGAAATAGTTTTCTAACTTACCTGACAAACTACTCGACAACTAGCCATTCCTGAAAATGAATATTGTATTATTTCTCAACCGCGACCTGCAAAGTAATTTAGCCTACCATCTGCTGAAACCGCATTTTGTAGAACACCAGGTAACGATTTATTTATCTGAGAGCGTCGGAGGAAATAGAAAAAAGCCTGAGGAACTTGACTTGTTGGAGTCTTTTGAAAGGAAGCACTTCTATGAGGAATTGCCGGGATTGATTAAGAAAAATGGCATACAATGCGAATTCGAATTTTTCAATGAGGAATTTTATTCAGCACCGATAAGCGTATGTTATGATGTCAATGCTCCATCATTTTTAAATGAGATTAGTGATCTTAATCCAGATCTGTTTATTTCCATTCGGTTTGCGAAAATCTTTCATGATAATATTATTGCAATACCTAGAAAGGGTGTTCTGAATTTACACTCGGGAATTTTACCGGACTATCGGGGTATTTTAGGTACACTGCATGCATTGAGAGAAGGTCGAGACCAGGTTGGCTGCACTTTGCATTATATTGGTAATAGTATGATTGATACCGGTGATATTATTGACATCGCTTACTTACCGACTACTAATGGAAGATCTCTATTTTGGCATATAGTCAACCTTTATCCGCTGGGTTGTGAACTAATCACAAGGAGCTTAATCACCTTGAATAAATTAGATCGCCTTCCCACTCATGAACAGTACCTGAGCGAGGGTAGTTACTTTTCTTTGCCTACCAGTGAGCATTTTAACCAATTGCAATCAAGGGGATTTGAAATCTTTTCATTGGCTGATTACAAGGATTTTTTGGATCGCTGGGTTGCGCCTTCCATTTCCCATTTAATGTACTGGTAGGAATGAACTTATAATATAAGGTTGGCTTTGATTTTGGTTGTGTACCATAAGAATGCTTCTTGCGCATTTATATTGGGTCAATTTTAGTGTATTATCTTTCTTCGAAGCCGCAGAATATAAAAGTCAAGCGAGGTCTGCCAGAGTCCGGGCGAGCTTGCCGAATCCCTACTTTCTATGGTTGTGAATGGAAGTAAGAAAAAATTGATATATTTAGTAGGTTACCCCACTAAATATGAGCAAGGATCTATTAAGGATCTTCCTATTTATAGTGGGTCGATTTTATTTATTAATTCACATTTCGAGTATAACCCCGAAGGGGTGAAATGATACTAACACTCATCATTGATCCTGGAAAAACCCCGAAGGGGTGAAATAATCAATCCATTTCTTCAGACAGATAGCTTTCAACGAAGACAATCTTAAGTCTGCTTTATACCACCCCTTCGGGGTTATTGTCCTCAGATCATTTTAAATTACAATCTTATCACCCCTTCGGGGTTTCTAACATTCTTCAAACAGATACCTTTCAACGAAGACAATCTCAAGTCTGCTTTATACACCCTTCGGGGTTATTGTCCTCAGATCACTTTGTAGAGCTTCATGACAAGGGTTTTGAAGTCATTACATCGGATGATTATTTGGATTTTTTAAAACAATGGATCTCCTTAGAATTTGAAAAGATTGATGTCGATTTCTTTAATATTCCTCAATGGTGATTAATAGAAATTCAAATCAACCAATCATAGTCCACTGGCACCTATTCAAAGTTTATTGAATGGAGGCACGGGGACTTGCAAGACACAGCATTTTAAATTACTTAGTTCGTACCTATCGACATCGAAATATCGTAGGCAGCAACGGTATTGCCAAAGAAGGTCGGTACCAACAGCAAGTTTTTTGCAGCAATTATTTCTATGTCCGCGGCATTTTTGCTGTCAGATTTAGTATCCAGTAAAAGGTGTTTTTTCCAATCAGAGCTTACTTCATATACTTCACCATTCCAATTGGATATTAAATAGCCTTCACCATACTTGACCACTCCATCTCCACCCGGTAGGGAATCGACCACAGCCGTTGCATTACTGCCGTCATAATTCATAGTGTAAACATTCCCTGAGCCAAACGCTGCCGTGATAAGTCGATCTTTTTCGGCTAGAAGTCCATTAGGTCCACCGAGACTAGCGTCTTGACGCAAAACTTTGATTTGTCCCGCCTCCAGTACATAGATGGTGCTGGTATTGGAGTCGCTGATATACACTTTACCGTCTGAAGCCACGGTGATGTCATTTAAAAAGGTGGCTCCTGGCGCTTCAAATGTGTTGGTAATCTGACCCGTTTCTACATCAATCTCCACGACTTTGGTAATATCCGTCACGTACAATTTATTGCCCCATTTGCCCATGCCCTTGGGAGCATCCAGCCCCTTGACCCACATCTTTTGGATAATATTTCCGTTAAGACCAACCTTAGCGAGATACCCATCTCCATCCTTGTTGTCGGGAGGCACGGCACCAATACAAGAAACGTAGAGAATGTTATAGATTTCATCGTAGAACACACTTTCCGCTGTTTTTAAAATGGTGTCGGTCTCCCACGAGAGTTTAAGGGTCAACATTTGAGCCGGTTTTTGCGTGACTGTCTCCCCGGGTTGCTCTTTACCTTTGCAGGCGATCAGGGTGAGTAGGGCCGAGAGCACTAGTAGTAGTAGATTCTTGTTCATTATCGCTATGGTTAATCGTTTTTGAATAGATTATTTCAGGCTTTTCGATTTTTACTTGATGCACAGATCGATACTGCCGTCTGCAATCAAGGAGATAAGACGTGGCCTGTGTTTGCTATATCGATTCAACAATTGACCGCCAGTATTGTTGTCCAGCCTATCCGATTCGGCATTGTGACTTTATTGTAAGTTTGCAAGTAACAAATAAAGATACCAGGATCATGATACAGGAAAAAATCAGCGTGGCAACTGCTCAATTCGAAAATAGAAGTGGTGATAAGGTTTATAATCTGTCAGTTATCGACGATCTTTCAAGACAGGCAGCGGCTTCAGGAGCACAAGTAATTGCGTTTCACGAATGTAGCATCACGGGATATACTTTTGCCCGTCACTTGTCGAAAGAGCAGATGCTGGACATCGCTGAATTAATTCCCGAAGGTGAAAGCATTGAGATGTTGCAGAAAATAGCGGCCAGGCATCAGATTGTTATATTTGCGGGGTTATTTGAAAAAGATGAGAAACGCAATTTGTACAAGGCCTATGTGGGCGTGTCAGAAGATGGTTTAATCGCCAAATACCGAAAGCTTCATCCTTTTATTAATACTCATATTCTGCCCGGTCAGGAATATTGTGTCTTTAATTTATTGGGCTGGAAGTTTGGTGTGTTGATTTGTTATGATAATAACATTATTGAAAATGTGCGGGCGACAAAATTATTGGGGGCGGAAATTATTTTGGCACCCCATGTCACCATGTGTACCCCATCAACTCGCCCTGGTGCCGGATTTATCGATCCTACTTTATGGCATAACCGTGAAAATGATCCAACTTCACTTAGACTTGAATTTGATGGCATGAAAGGAAGAGCCTGGCTGATGAAATGGTTGCCGGCCCGTGCATACGATAATGCCGTTTATGTCGTGTTTTCCAATCCAATCGGTATGGATGATGACCAACTGAAAAACGGGTGCTCGATGATTATTGATCCGTTTGGTGACGTTTTGTCGGAGTGTCGTGTATTAGGTGACGGATTTACAACCGCTGTTTTGACCCGGGATAAATTGACCCTGGCAGGAGGACATCGGTATATAATGGCCCGTAAACCGGATTTGTACCGGGACATTATTGGTCAGGAAAATATTCCCCGACAGAAAGTCATTTGGTTGCCTGAAGAAAAATAACTCGCTATCGCTATATGTTGGCAGTAAATAATTTGACAACAAAATTAACTTCTTTACCATTGATCAATTAATTGAGAATTATGATCGACTTAATCGAAGAAATAGAAAATTGGGAGCAATCGGGTAGAAAATTTGCTTTGGTTACAGTCATTGAAACCTGGAGGTCGGCACCCCGGACAGTAGGTGCCTGTATGATCGTTGATGAACAGGGTAAAATGGCCGGGTCAGTAAGCGGGGGTTGTGTTGAGGGGCAGGTAGTCAAAGCAGCAGTTGAGGTGATCGCCAATGGTGTTGTGAAAACTCTGAAATTTGGAGTTTCCAATGACGATGCCTGGTCGGTGGGTCTAAGTTGTGGCGGGGCAATTTGTGTTTATGTACAACCTTTTTTTAGCACTAGCGAGACTGGAATTGTTGTCTGGCAAGCACTAAAATCAAGTCTGCAGAGCGATGAAGGTTGCGTGCTGATTTATGGAGATGGAGCAGTGGGGTTTTATTCAGAATCAAAGAAGTTGGGTGGCTTTCCGAGTGACGTTTTTAGTGAGGCTTCTAAATCAATGCATCAAAAGACCAGTGCTATGCAGAGTAAAGGCGAAAGCACTTATTTTTTCCACGTCTTTCCTCCCAAGAATCATCTGGTGATCATTGGAGCGGCCCATATCACCCGGGATCTTATTACCCTGGCTAGATTACAAGACTTTGCTATTAGCGTGATTGATCCCCGTGGTTTGTTTTACGATAGCCTGGTCGACCTGGTGCATGAGGAGCGTTTGCTACGGAGTTGGCCTCTGGATGTCCTACCAGATATGAAACTGGATGATTCAGTCTTCGCAGTTTTGTTAACTCACGATCCAAAGATTGACGATCAGGCGTTGCATATTTTACTTAAATCACCAGTTGCTTATATCGGAGCATTGGGAAGTAAAAAGACCCAACAGAAAAGAGTGAGTCGACTGCTCGAAGCTGGATTTCAGCAGGAGCAAATTGACCGGATCAAAGGTCCGGTGGGTCTAGACATTGGAGCAAGTAGTCCGGCCGAAATAGCTTTAAGTATTATGGCTGAAATAATCAAAGTTAAAAATGAAGGAATTTCATTTTAGTCCTTGTGCACCTCTAAATTAAAATGGAGATTTGCATTCAAGGCTTTTTGGCTCTATTTTTTTATCTGGTTTTGCCTTCTATCTTTATGAGGTGATTATCAATATCAGGAGTTTTGATGGATAAGCGAAAGGCCCAAGGACATCCTATAGTGATCTATCAGATGGGTAAGGTTGGGTCTACTGCATTGCATGCAGCCCTATTTGGAAATCGACCGGTTTTTCATCTTCACAGCCTCCTGCCGGCAAAAGTTGACTATATCAAGCAGCAACTAATGAAGCAGGGTTTGGGTGTGCCAGTTCATATCGCTGATAGTCAGATTTTTTTTGCCAAATATCTCTATCCGGGGGCGCCATTGACGATTATTTGTCCGATCCGACATCCCCTGGATCGTAACATTTCCGCTTTTTTCCAACAGTTAAGCACCAATATTTTACTTCATAACGATCTGCGGGAGGGACTCGGCATCAGTAACGTCATATTGACGCTACGTAATTTGCCAATTCCGTACGAATATAAGTGCTTGTTGGTCGATATATTTACGCAAGGGAATGTGAGAAAAAACATCGACTTTTTATCGCAATATTTCAAGACTCGTTTTTCGCACCGGACGCCGCTCGACTGGTTTGATCTAGAGTTAAAGCCGGCTCTCGGAATCAATGTTTATGATACTCCCTTTAATTTGGAAGCCGGTCATCAGGAATACTCTGGCGGAAATGTTCGCCTCTTAATATTTCGATCTGAACTGGCAGATAACGTAAAAGAACAGGTGATAAGCGAATTTATTGGTTTTTCGGTTGCCAGGTTGAACCGGGCCCATACAACTTCTGATAAGATTTATTCAAGTACCTATGAAAA
This sequence comes from Saprospiraceae bacterium, assembly GCA_016711125.1. Taxonomy (GTDB): domain Bacteria; phylum Bacteroidota; class Bacteroidia; order Chitinophagales; family Saprospiraceae; genus JABDMH01. The sequence continues at coordinate 759,705 of JADJTQ010000001.1, forward strand.
ATTTAAAGAAAGTCTTTATGTAGAAAAACCTTTGTTGGATATTTATCACCAATCAGCATTTATGAAGAAATTTTATGGGGATTATTTGTAGTTTGATTTATACTCATTTCAGGGAATGAAATACCTGGTCGGTACTTGGTGAGTTTGGGTCTACTGTCAGATAAGGGGCATGCTGAAAATTCGCAAAATCAGTTTTATATTGAATTGACAAAATTCTCAGATGGGGAAGCTAGTGACACTAAGAAACCATTCCACTTAAGTAGATATTCACATTAACTACGCTTACTAATTACCTACTTCACCAATAACCCAATCACCTACTACACCTAATGACCTACCTGAACAATCACCTAATGACCTACCTGACCAATCACCTACTACACTAATTACCACTTCACCAATTAACCAACCAGATCAAACGCCTTTTTCATAGCATCATAGGTCGCTTTCACGGCAGCCTCATCATCCATATCGCGTAGAGGTTGATTAAAGGGCTCAGCCCGTACCGGTCCGTCATAATTGATTTGAGCCAGACCTTCCATAAAATCTTTAATCGGGATTACACCGGTGGCAAGGGGCAATTCACGCTTGCCATCGGTTTGTTCATCTACCTCAAATCCGGTGCGGGCATCATTTAAATCGACGGTGACTATATCTTCTTTATCGAGGGTAAGAATGTCTGATTTATTTTCGCCGGCGGTGTACCAATGAAAAGTATCAAGCACAAACCCAACATTAGATTCGTCGATCGCGGTCATTAATTCTTTGGCTTCAGCCATGGTTCTGATGAATGAATATTTACTACGAGCCATCAGGGTCTTGGGGCCTACATATTCGAGACCCAGCCGGATACCGTAGTGGCCAATGATGTTGGCAGCTTCTTTGAGTCGATTGCGATGCAATTTGAAATTTTCATTATAAGTGTAAAGATCATGGGTAGGCATGATCCAGGTGTTCATCCGGGTGCCTCCCACGCTGGCAAGCGCTTTGGCGGTGGAAACGAGACTGGCCATGTCTTCGCGAAATTTCTTTTCGTCATTTCGAAAATCGATTGGAAGATTGGTCGAGCCCCAGATGATGTGATTGGTTTTCATTTTCTCCAACAACTTTTCTTTGGCCATCGCATCCATTTTTTCCAATTCGCCTGGAAACGGAGTGATCGCTTGATAGCCGTATTTGATCGCCATTGCCAGTAGAGTGGCTTGATCAAATGAAGCTCCAATATTGCCTGGGTTGAGACACAGCTTAAATTGCACTTTTGCAGGGATTGTTTTAAAAGCCAGCGAACCGGTGGCAGCGGCAGTGGTGAGCAATATGCTACTATTTTTGAGGAAGGTACGACGATTAGTCATTATCATGTTTTTGATGTTCATTCAAAAATGAAAGTAAGGAATTTGCTCCAAGAATGGCACATTCTTTTCGAGCGGGATGGTATTTGACCTTTTGAAAAACGGCCAAAGGATATTTTTCTTCATCCGGTGGTTCCTCCATATCAATCACCCGAAGATAGAATTCAATTGCTTCTTTTGCGTCATCTATGGTTCGGTTTTGTACCTGATCTAGTAAAAGGTCAATGGCTGATTTCGACACCGCACAACCGTAACCCTTAAATGTGATACGGTCTATTTGCTGATCTATGATCGTCACAACAATGTGATATTCATCACCACAAACCGGGTTATATGCCAGGAGTTGAATACCATCGTGATCTTGATTATAAAATAGAGGTTCTTTATTTCTCCGGATAATTAATGGATGATATAATTCCGTTTCGCTCATTGCATCATTTTTCGTACCTGATCGATTCCTTCGATTAATTGATCAATATCATCTTCGTCATTGTACCAGGCCAGTGACGCTCGTACGGTCGCGGGTATTTTGAGATAGCGCATGAATGGTTGGGCACAGTGATGTCCGGCTCTGACTGAAATGGCTTGACAATCTAAAATCGTTGCAATATCGTGAGGATGGATATCATCAATAAGAAACGAAACCAATGAAGACCGGTGTTTGGGATTTCCAATGATCTGAACTCCAGAATCACTTAGTCTTTTTAATAAATAGGAGGTGATTTTTTTTTCATGTTCGCCAATTTTTTTCAGGCCGATATTTTGGATGTATTTAATTGCAGCTCCCAGACCAATCACTCCGGCAATGTTGGGAGTGCCGGCCTCAAATCGATGGGGAGTTTTTTTAAAATGGGAGTTTTCATTAGTTACTTCCAGAATCATTTCTCCCCAAACCGGTAAGGGGGCATATTGTTTAAAATTTCTTCTTTGCCATACAAAATACCGGTGCCGGTCGGACCAAACATTTTATGGGCAGAAAACATAAAAAATCACAATCCATTTCCTTCACATCAACTGTATGATGGCCGATACTTTGGGCTCCGTCTATCAATACTTTGGCTCCGACTTGTCGTGCCATCTTGATCATTTGTTGTGCCGGATTGATGCCGCCGGTCACATTTGAGATCTGGGTGATGGCGACCATCTTTGTTTTTTTACAGAGCACATTTTGAAATTGCTGTTGATCGATATCAAGCTGGTCATCGAGGGGCAGGACAATCAGACGGGCATTTTTTTCGATCGCCAATTGTTGCCAAGGAATAAAATTGGCATGATGCTCCAATATACTAATGATAATTTCATCACCGGATTGTAGGAGCGGTCGAAGGTAGGATTGTGCTACGAGGTTGATGCTTTCGGTAGCTCCAGAAGTAAAGATGATCTCCGTTGGTTTTGCCGCACCGATAAAGCTGGCGACTTCCGATCGTGCTTGCTCAAATAGACTGGTGGCCTGTGAAGAAAGTCGGTATAGTCCCCGCCGCACGGTCCCGTATTGAAGACGGTAGAAGTCAGTAATGGCATCAATGACCACTTGGGGTTTATGACTGGTTGCAGCGCTGTCGAGATACACATGTGGCGTTGCTGAGAAAATGGGAAAATCGGCCTTGTGGTCAGTGGAAGACATATTGCTACTATGTGTTAAAGATCGGAAAATTTGGATGCTAAACTGATCTCGTGAGGGTTGGTTTAGAGAATCAAGGCTTGCAAAGTGAGATATGGTCTTAGCCAGGCATTGAGAATTGAATTTGTCCGGTTAGATTTTCAGCCAGTTTCATGAAGATCTTAAGAGATGGTTTCGAGACGGGAATATCTTATCGGGCAGCAAGATCTCCGGTCCAAGTCTTGGGATGGCTGGAGGCGAAAGTGCAGTAAAATTTTGAGCAAGCTCTAATTTTTCAACACCATGATCTGGTCACTGGAAAATTCCATATAACGAAAATCGTAAATATAATGATAGGTTTTGCCCTGACTATTTACAGTGGAGCCGGTATGGTATTTGAATTTGAATCCTTTCTTAGTCAGATACGCTTTAGTGACAAAATACTTCTTGATTCTTTTTTCCAGGTAGATTTCAAATAAAATTGTCCGGTTTCGATGCATGAAGCTATCAATGGTTTGTGTCACTTCAGCATTAGCCAGACGCATTTTATTGTGATATTCATTCTTACAGATGGAATCGCAGAAACGTTTTCCTTTCCGTCCGCTCAGTTTTTTTTGGCAATTGGCACAGATCCAGGACATAGAAGGGTAATTAGACATGGAGAAATATACGACAAAAGGAGAATAATCTGAAAAAATCCGTTTGGAACCGTTATAAACGGTTGTAATCGACTATGATCATAAATAACAGAAAATCAGATGTTTATATTTGCAAATACTGTTTTGATTGAATGAAAAATAACTGATATTCGGTTATACAGGATCACTCGATTTGACAGATGAGCAGGTGATCTCCGCAAGTAGGATCACGACTGGAAACTGAAGGAATATTTTTTTTGGATAGAAATAACAATACTCTAACTTAATATGCAAACACCTCACAATTTGATTAGCATCAGGCCACTATATTATCAGGATGCCAAATGGATTGCTCTTTACTTTACCTATGATGCAGGCATTGTTAAAAAGATCAAGGGAATACAAGGTAGGAGATATTCTCAAACACATCGATGCTGGTATTTACCCTGTGAGGAAACACCCTGGTTGCAATTTCGAACATTAGGAATTCCTTATGTCATTGAAAAATCGACTGGCCCATCCGGAACCGCCGACTGCACCAGGTCGCAAGGTGACCATACCGGCAAAGTGTCTACAGAGGGAGGCACGCAATCAGTAATATCCGAAGATGGTGAAGGACGGATTGCTGACAACAAGGTAAAGCCAGAAGAAGATCTGATGATTATTTGGAATAATCAGTACTTTCAGATAAGGCCTCCGTTGAGTGGAGATGATGTGACTCTGATCAAGTCATTGGCTGGAAGCTGGTGGCATGCAAAGTATCATAAATGGATGGTGCGATCATCGCCAAAAAATCTGGAAGCACTCCAAAGGCATTTTGCTTGTTGGGATAAGGAAGCCTATGAAAAGATCTATGAATTGGTCAGTGCAAGGATGGATCCAGTCATTGTTCAATTGTACACTACACCGCAATATTGCAAGTCTTTTATTGTCAAAATACAGGGATATAAAGCTGATTTTCAATTTTTGAAAAGTTTGCCGGACCGGCAATATGATCAGGATTTTAAACGATGGATTCTACCTTTAAATAGTAATATAGTCAACCGCTTGAAACAGCACTACGAAGGTCAGGGAGCGAAAGTCATCGATCGTTTGCCAAAGGAGGGCCAATCTTATTTGCCAACCCCGGTTAGTTTTGGCGATCGGCAACAGCGTCTTCTGACAAAGTATGGGGCGGGACACTATGAAATCATCAAAGAGTATACAGATGCCTTACTTCGAATGCGGTACAGTTGGAATACAGTATCGAATTACACCGGAGCTCTCTTCAAGTATTTGCAGTATTTGGGGCAAGTCAGATTGGAGGACACCACTGCCAATGATGCCAACGTGTACCTTAGTTCTATCGCCAAGAAACGGGTATCGGAAAGTTTGATACATCAGGCCGTGAATGCCATCAAATTCTACTTTGACAAGGTGAAATTTGTTTCTGATTTTCAATTGGAAAAGATCCAGCGACCCAAGAAGGGGAGTTATCTACCTACGATCTTAAGTATCCGTGAAATTGATAACATACTTAGGTCAGTAGATAACCTGAAGCATCTCGCGATCATTTATACGTTGTATGGTGGAGGTCTTCGACTAAATGAGCTACTGTCGTTAAAGGTTACCGACATTCATTGGGACCGCAATCAGATTTTTATAAGGTCTGGCAAAGGCAAGGAAGACCGGGTAGTGATGTTGAGTCACGTTTTAAAAACGCTTCTCGTCAAGTATTTTGATGCTTATCAACCGACCTATTGGCTATTTGAAGGCATTAATAAAAAATTTCAGTATTCGGAAAAGAGTGTGCAGAACGTCATAAAGAGAGCCGCCAAGAAGACGGGTATCACCAGACGGGTTACCACCCATACATTGCGTCACTGTTTTGCCACCCATCTTTTGGACAATGGTACGGATGTGCGATTCATCCAGGAATTGCTGGGTCACAAGGATATTAAGACGACTTTGATATACACTCATGTGACAACAAGTAGGGTCACGGCTATCAAAAGTCCGCTAGATGCATTAAATTTATGTCCAGAACGATGAAAAAGCGAAGCGGTGATACAAGATTATGCCGTATATAAGTAAGTTGTGTGCCATGCTGAAAAGCCGACCGCACATTCAAGCACATTTGGTTTTTGCCGACACACAGAGCCTTAACAAAAAACCAAAAGAGCTTGAATTTTACCAACGCTCGACAAAGACGAACAGAAACAGAAAACAAAACGAATAGGATTAAAACCAGTAAATGAAGAACGACAAGATCAAGTTATCCCAATTAGAAAGCTTTCTGATGAAAGCGGCCGACATTTTAAGAGGCAAAATGGATGCCTCAGAATATAAAGAATTTATTTTTGGGATGCTGTTTCTGAAAAGAATGTCAGACGTATTCGACCAAAAAAGGGGATACTTCAAAAAGAACGACTACAAACATTTGGACGCTGAAATACTCAGCGAAATTCTGGAAGATAAACTGACCTATGGCGAAACTTTCTTTGTGCCACCAAGAGCCAGATGGAATGAAAAATTCATTGATGAAAATGGGGTTCAGCAACCTGAAATAAAACACCTGCAAAACAATATTGGCCAAATGCTTAATAAAGCATTGGACGCTATTGAAGAAGCCAACCCCGATACCCTTTCAGGTATTTTCAAAGGACGCATCAACTTCAACAAGGAAGTGGACGGCAAGCAGATTGTGAAAAATGCCGACCTCAAAAAGATGATTGACCACTTCAACGAGTTCCCGAAGTTGGTTAATGAGAACTTTGAGTTCCCAGACCTTTTGGGTGCGGCTTATGAATACCTGCTCAAACACTTTGCAGACGAAAGCGGCAAAAAAGGCGGACAATTCTATACACCCAATCAAGTGGTGCGTTTGCTGGTGCAGTTGATGAAACCCGAAGCAGGTATGTCAATTTATGACCCAACTGCTGGTTCGGGGGGTATGCTCATCCAATCGCATCAATACATTGAAGAACAGGGACAAAATGCCAATGATTTGGAACTGTTCGGGCAGGAGAACGACCCAACGGTGGTGGCCATCTGTAAGATGAACATCATTTTGCACAACATCAACAAATACACCATTGAGTATGGCGATACGCTGGAAGAGCCGCTGAATGAAAAAGACGGTCAGTTGATTCAGTTTGACCGGGTGATTGCCAATCCGCCTTTTTCGCAGAACTACAACGGGCGACAATGCAATATACTGCCCGCTTTAGCTATGGCTTTGCTCCCGAAACGGGCAAGAAGGGCGATTTGATGTTTGTGCAGCATATGCTGGCAAGCTGCAAACGAACGGGCAAAGTGGTGGTGGTAATGCCGCATGGGGTGCTTTTCCGTGGGGGTAAGGAAAGAAATCCGTGAGAATATGCTCAAGGCTGATGTGCTGGAAGGCATCATCAGTTTGCCGCCTCAGTTGTTTTAGCATGGGCTTCCGGCTTGTGTGATGGTGTTCAACAAGAGCAAACCCGACAGCCTGAAAAACAAAGTCTTTATTGTAAATGCCGATAAGGACTATGCGGAAGGTAAAAAGCAAAACACGCTTCGCCCCGAAGATGTGGAGAAGATTGATTTTGTGTTCACCAACAAGATTGAAGAAGCCAATTATTCCAAATTGGTGGACTTAGCAACGATTGAGCAAAACGATTTCACCCTCAACATCCGCAGGTATGTAGACAATACGCCCCTGCCCGAACCCGAAGATGTGAAGGCTCATTTGATTGGCGGTGTGCCCCTGGCTGAAATTGAACAGGTGCAAAACACCTTAGCCCCAAAGTTCGATTTTGACGGCTATCAGTTATTCAAGGATAAAAACGAGCACTACAAAGATTTTGCGATTGCCGAAAAAGCCTCGATCAAACAAACAGTGGAAGATGACCAAAACGTGATTGATACCCTCACCGAATTGGGTATTCACTTAGCCGATTGGTGGCAATTGGCAAAAGAAGATTTTTCAACGCTGGCACCTAATGTAAACACGCCTGAACCTGCACGAGATGATATAGCATCCGATAGTATCGCTACTTATGTGCGTTTGACGGGCGATAAATTCCCGAGAGTGCGTAAAGAACTGCTCGATTCCATCAAAGAAAAGTTTGTGCCTGTTGGCGTATTGGATAAATTTCAAGTGGCGGGTGTGTTTGTAAACTGGTGGGACAACATCAAGTACGACCTCAAAACCATTATGCAAAACGGCTGGGATGCAGGACTGATACCGGACGAATACCGATTGAAGAATTTTTCAAAACCGAGAAGGCCGAAATTGAGCAGATAGAAATAGAACAAGCTGACTTTGAAAGCCAACTGGAAGAAGCCGTTGAAGAAGCCCTGAATTTGGTGGAGTTTGAAGCAGACGAAGAAGAAGGCGAAGTGAAGCAAACCCCTGCCCTTTCCAAAAGCGAACTGGGCAAAATGATTGATTTCTACACCGAAGAAAAACAACAGCCCGAAAAAGCTAAACCTTACCAAGAGCAGGAAACCAAAATAAAAGACTTAGAAAAATCCATTAAGGACTGCAAAGCCAAACTCAAAGAAAAGCAAGCCGAACTGGAGCTAAAAATAGAACTGAAACGCTACGGCAGTGATGATGTGAAAGCCGAAAGCAATGCCCTGCTCACGGCCACCAAAAAGGAAATAGCCAAACTGGATACCGACATTGAACACTTAACAAAAGCTTTCAAAACCGATCTGAAAGACACAGCCGATTACGACAAAATCAAAAAATCGGTAACGGCTTTGGAGAAAGAACTGAAAAAGGCAAACAATGATGACGCCAAACTCAATTTAGTGCTGGAAGCCCAAAAGCAGTTTAAGGAAATTACCAAAGCCTACAATGCAAGGGTAAAAGACAGCGGCATACTGCAAAGTAAGTTAGACAGCATTGATGCCCTTTTGGAAGCCATTGGCGGAATGATAACCACCGAAGAAAGCCAAAAGCTGATTCTGAAAAAGCATTTCGACATCATCAACGACCAACTGCAACGCTACCTCAATGCCGAAAAGCGGGCACTAATAGCTGCTTACGAAAACCTCTTTGACAAATACTTCACCTCTGCCCAAGCCATAGAGCAAAAGCGGGAAGGCACAATGAATGAGCTGAATGATTTTCTCACCCAACTAAACTATTTGAGATGATGAAGAAAATCAAATGCATATACCGGATGGGTGGAAGTTGAATGACTTAGGAAATCTAATTAAGGAACAAAAAAAATCTTCACTGAAAGTTTCTGATGCCGCCAATTTTGGAGAGTTTCGTTTTTTCACGAGTGGAGAAACAATTTTAAAACATACAAGCAAACAGCTTGATGGGAAAAATATCTTTTTAGCAACAGGCGGAGTTGCAAATATCAAATACTATGAAGGTGATGCTGCATACTCTACAGATACCTATGCCGTAACGACAAAGGATGAAATTGATACCGAGTATTTATACTTTGATTTACTCAATATTCTGTATTACATCAATGCAAACTATTTTCAAGGTAGCGGACTTAAACACCTTCAAAAAAAGGATTTGAAAAAACATCAAATTCTTTTTCCTGAAAACCCTACCGAACAAACCACCATAGCCCGCATCCTTTCCAAAGTAGATGAAGCCATAGCCCAAACCGAGCAACTGATAGCTAAATACACCCGCATCAAAACGGGCTTAATGCAGGATTTGCTCACCAAAGGCATAGACGAACACGGCAACATTCGCAGCGAACAAACTCACGCCTTTAAAGACAGTCCGCTGGGCAGGATTCCGAAGGAGTGGGAAGTTGTAAGACTTATTGATATAGGTTCAAAAGATTCTCCATTTTTAAAAACTGGTCCTTTTGGTTCTTCATTAAAATCTGAACATTGGAAAGAAACGGGAGTGCCTGTAATAACAATAGGCTCATTAGGTGAAAGTAATTTTATAAAGGAAAACTTACTTTATGTATCCTCAGATAAAGCAAATGAATTAAATACTTACAAACTAAATGTTGGTGACATCCTTTTTTCAAGGGTTGCAGATATAGGGCGTTCATTAGTAATTCAAAGTGAAAATGATGGTTGGATAATGTCATCAAACTTTATGCGGTTAAGACTTAATAAGGAAATTTTTAACCCTTTTATTCTGAATCTAATTATTAAGCACAGTGAAGCATTTTTAAAACAAGTCGCTCAGAATGTGCCTGAAGGCGGCAGAAGTGTAACTAATTCAAAAATTTTAAATTCCTTTATTTTCCCAAAAATTCCAATGTCAGAACAAGTGAAGGTAATGGTTTTATATTCTAAAATAGACAGCCAAATTAATTCAATTACAAATCAACTCTCCAAACTCCAATCCCTCAAAACGGGCTTGATGCAGGATTTATTAAGCGGCAAGGTGCGAGTAAACCACCTCATTAAAGAAACGGCAAGCGTATGAAGCACAATCCACGATACATATTAAAGCATCTTTCTGTTCGTGTCCCTTGGCACGATAACGGCTGGAACGGCAGTGTGTGCAACAACCCCAAAGCCAACGGGGCTTGCCTGATTCTAAAAAACTGCGCCCTCAATCGAAATGATGAACAAGAACAATCTCTGGCAGGTAAACTTTTAAGTGAATTATCCGAAGAGCAATATCCGGTGTGTATTGGCGAAAGAGCCACTTTTATGGCTCCTTTCAGCATCCACAAAACACTGAACCATCCCTATGCACTTAGCTCACCCAATACACACGGGCATCTGAAACCCACACGGGTGCAGTTCCCGGCATTTGGAGCAGCTGCAGTGCCTTACCATTGGATGTTAAAGGAAAACGCCAAAGAAAAAACAGCTCTATATGATTTAAACTATGATGAAGCCAAAGAACCGCAATTAGACTGGGCTACCAACGGTGGCGACCATTGGGTGCAGGAAATCGGCAATCAAAAAGCCCTGCTCAATTGCTTCTTTGAGCATTTGCAAGAAGATACTTCTTTGGTTTTCTTCTATGCCAAGCAAGTACCCTTTGTGGAAGAATCTGGCCGTGTGCTGGCAGGTGTAGGTAAAATCAATAAAATCATTGCTTCAGAAGCCTATGAAGGCAGCAACAACCGTTTTGGTGCAGCCTATTGGGAGCATATGATTTTACACTCCATTCGTAAAGATGGTAAAAATGGTTTTCTGCTGCCCTATCACGCAGCTATCGAGTATCAGGCAGAAGACCCAACTTTTGATGTGGCTGAATTGGCTGTAGTAGTGCCCAACGACAAACGCTTTGAGTTTTCGTATGGCACAGAGCACGTGAGTAACGACAGTGCTATCAGGGTTTTATTGGATTGCATCAAATCATTGGAAAAAGCCGAAGCTTTGGGCATTGGCGAAAACCATCAGGCAAGCATCCAATGGATACACAATGAAATTGCACAGCTCGAAAAACTCAGGGGCGCCTATCCGGGTATGGGTGCAGCCCTCTGCGCCTTCGGAATAGAAAAAGGACATTTTGTAGCAGCCGAAATCATCAATCAATTGAAAGATGACAAGGATAACCCTTGGTTGCTTTTCGAAAAGGCATTGGATAATCCCAACGGTATTTTGTCTGATGCCGTAGCAGGTTTAATTCCTTTCAATTCAAAAAAATTATATCAACGCTTAAAAGAAAAGGCGACACCCACCCGCAACAAGTTTCTTCATTTGCTAAGCCGTTTTGATTTAAGTATTGAGCAAGCCAAATTTTTGTTTGTAGAAGAAGAACGGGAAGCCTTGGGCATCATTCGCAAAGACGAAGAATACCTGAGTAATCCCTATTTGATTTATGAAGACCTGCGCTTTACGCTTACACCCGTAGCACTCAGCACCATTGATTTGGGTCTGTATCTGAAACATCCACCCGAGAATATTCTGCCCGACCAATTGGTGTATGACGACCCTTTCGAAATACACCGCATTCGGGCCATTACCATACAGCAATTGGAGTATGCAGCTTTGCAAGGTCACACCTTATTGCCACGTAAAGAAATCATCAAAAAAATCAGGGAACTTTCGCTTTCGCCTGCCTGTGCCATCAACAGCGATTACTACGAACTGGCAGAAGAGTGCTTTGCAGGAAGCATTGTGTTGGAAGAAATGAAAGATGGCGAACGTGCCTATCAGTTGCAGCGATTTGCTGAAACCAGAAAAATCATCAGCCAAAAAATAAGCGACCGGGTAAATGGCAAACGTCTGCCACTTACAGCCGATTGGCCTCAGCTATTGGATGAAGCATTAAATCCTTTCACCAAAGGCGAACCCGACACACAGGAACTCAACGCCAGGAAAGAAAAAGCAGCGGCCTTAAAGGAGATAGCCGAAGCTCGTTTTTCGGTATTGATTGGTCCGGCTGGCACAGGCAAAACCACCTTGCTCACCATTTTAGCAGGGCAAAAAGAAGTAGAAAACAATGGCGTTTTGCTGCTTGCCCCCACGGGCAAGGCAAGGGTAAGAATGGAAGAGGTGGCCAAAAACCTGAACGTAACCGCCAAAACCTTGGCTCAGTTTCTATCAGGCTACGACCGATACAATGGAGAAATACAGCAATATGTGTTTTCAGAAAGGTTTTGCGAAGGGCAATACGAAACCGTAATTTTGGATGAAGCCTCAATGCTCACCGAAGAAATGTTGGCCACTACAATGGATTGCCTAAAAGGGGTAAAGCGTTTCATTTTGGTAGGCGACCACCGGCAGTTGCCGCCCATTGGAGCAGGTCGTCCTTTTGTAGATATTATCCACCATCTAAAGCCCGAAGGCATTGAAACCGCTTTTCCAGAGTGGGTAAAGGTTATGCAGAATTGACCATCAAACGCAGGCAAGGCGGTTCCAAACGAGAAGATTTGCAATTGGCCGAATGGTTCAGTGGCGAAAGTTTAGAGCCAGGAGCAGACAGTATCATCAATCAAATTTTGACCAATCCAAATTCGCAATACCTGCGAATGGAAAGTTGGGAAAATGAAGCAGAGTTTGACAAAATATTTGAAAAGGTACTGGTAGAAGAATTGGGATTGGCTTCCATTGAAGATGTCGAAGCTTTCAATAAATCACTTGGGTCTAATGATGGCAGGTATTTTAATTTCAAAGAAGCCGCCAACAAAGCAGAGTCCTGGCAAATACTCTCGCCCATTCGTGAAAAAGTTTTTGGTGTAAGGGCCATCAACCGAAAAATCCACAAGCTATTCAGGGAAGACAAAGTAAAATATGCAAGGATAGATATGGAAAAATTCCATCACCCATTGGCTTGGAAGAAATCGTGTATGGTGACAAAATCATCAATCTCTTCAATGCAAGGCGAAACCCAAAAGATGTATGGCCAGATACGGACGCATTGAACTATGTAGCCAATGGAGAAATTGGAATGGTGATCGGCCAGTTTAAGACCGCTAAAATGACCTTTAAAGGCAAGCCCAGAAACACAGAAATAGAGTTTACTTCTCAAAAAGGATTTAAGTACTCTTTCAAGTCCTGGGAGTTTGCCGAAGAAAACAATAATCCTTTGGAATTGGCCTATGCCCTGACAGTCCACAAAGCCCAAGGCAGTGAATTTGGGAAAGTGTTTTTGGTTATTCCTAATCCTTGTTTTCTGCTTTCGAGAGAAATGCTTTACACATCATTGACCCGCCAAAAAGACAAAGTTATCCTCCTTTACCAAGGGAACGCATTCGATATAAAAGGATTGGCTTCTCCGTTGAAATCAGATGCCCTAAAACGTATCACCAACCTGTTTGTAAAACCTGAATTGATAGAAGTAGAAGGTCAGTACCTGGAGAAAAATCTAATTCACCAAGCCAGTGATGGCAAAATGCTCCGTTCAAAAAGCGAACTGATGATTTACCAACGCCTCATTGATAACAAGCTGAATCCTTTGTACGAAAAGAAACTCACTATCAAAGAAGTAGAAAAGCTGCCCGACTTCACCATTGAAAACGAAGAATCAGGCGAAGTGTATTACTGGGAACACTGCGGAATGTTGTTTGACGCTGAGTATAAACAACGTTGGGAAGAAAAATATCTGTGGTATAAGGATAACGGCATACTCGAAGAAGGCGGTGCAAACGGCACCCTAATCGTAACCGAAGACAGGGTGTTTGAAATGGAAGATGGAAGTGTGCGTGGGGCAATCTCTGTAAAGGAGATAGATGAAATAATTGCAAAGTTTTTTAAGAGATGAGATATGATTTTAAGCAACGACAATAAATACAGGGGTAACCTGGGCAGTACCCTCAAGCTGGACGAATACAGCCACGTTGAAAAACCCTTTTTGGAGCAACTGGCCGGTTTGGGTTGGGATGTGCTGGAACTGCAAATGCAGCAACAGCCTGAGCAGAGTTTCCGCACTTCATTTTCCGAAGTAGTGCTCAAACCCAAGCTTCGGGAAGCTTTGATGAAAATCAATCCGTTTCTTACTGCTCCACAAGTAGATGAACTGGAACGCAAAATCACCACTTTTCAAAAAAACAGCCTGCTCGAAAACAACCAACAGGTGCTGCACTACCTGCTGGAAAACACCACCGTATCAAAAAACGAACTTACGGGCGAACTCAGCCCTACGGTGCGTTTCATTGATTTCGACAATTTGGAGAACAACAATTTTGTAGCCATTTCGCAGTTTAAAGTAAGCGTTACAGGAACCGACCACCACATCATTCCCGATATGGTGTTGTTTGTAAACGGCTTGCCTGTGGTGGTGGTGGAAGCCAAATCATCCAAAGTAAAAGAACCCATACCGGAAGCCATAGACCAACTGATGCGCTACTCTGAACAGCGTGGCGATACAGGCGAAGGCAACAAAGAACTATTTTATTACAATCAGATATTGGTAACCACTTGCCGCACCGAAGCGAAGTTTGGCACCATCACCACCCGCATAGAAAAACACTTTTACCGCTGGACAGACCCCTACCCCAAAACGCTCAACGATTTGGCACATGGGCAGTCCTCACCTAACGACCAACAGCGATTGGTGGCGGGCATGCTCGACCGCAGGAATTTGTTGGACATCATTCGGGTGTTCACCGTATTTGCCACCAACGACAAAGGGCAGAAAATCAAAATTGTGGGCAGGTACCAACAGTTCCGTGCCGTGAAGATTGCCACACAACGCCTGATTGAAGGCAAGAACCCTTTGGAACGTGGCGGCATCATTTGGCACACGCAAGGTTCGGGCAAATCGCTTACTATGATGTTTATGGTGCGGGAAATGAAACTCCGCCCCGAACTGATGTCGTGGAAAATCATTTTCGTAACCGACAGAACGCAGTTAGAAGAACAGCTTTCCGATACCGGGCAAAGTATTGGTTTTAATATCAAATCAGCTAATTTCATCAACCCTAAAAGTCCTGCCAATGGGCAAAGTTTAAAAGAGTTGTTGCGCAACGACAATTCCGATTTGGTGATGGCAATGATTCACAAGTTTCAGGAAAACGGAGATTTGACAGGTTTGGAAATCTTCCCTGAACTGAACACAAGCCACTATATTTTGGTGATGACAGATGAAGCCCACAGATCGCAGTATTCGCTGTTAGCTGCCAACCTTGACCGGGCAATGCCAAATGCCACTTCGATTGGATTTACAGGAACACCTACCGCCAAAACCGAAAAGAAATACAAAGACTATATAGACAAGTACACCATGCGTCAGGCAATTGATGATGGCGTAACGCTGGAAATTGTGTATGAAGGTTTTACCCACAATGCTGAAGTAGAAGACAAAAAAGGGATGGACGACAAGTTTGCGGATGTATTCAGCGACTATCAACTCACCGAACGCTTGCAGATATTGGGCTTTGGCTCACGAGATGCCTATTTGGACAGTATGAGCACCATAATGGACAAAGCCAAAAGTATGGTGAACCATTATGTAGAGCACATTTTTTCGGGCGGATTCAAAGCTCAGATTGTAGCCAATTCACGCATTGCAGCCGTTCGCTACAAAGCCGCCATTGATGCAGCACTGAAAGCTAAAATTGCCGAGTTGGAAATTGACAATCCAATGCTGGTAAATCTTGACGTGTTGAGAACCTTAGAAACGGCAGTAGTCATTTCGGGCAGCCACAATGACGAGCTGGAAATAAAAGCCTACACCAATGGTGACTACCATAAAAAGAGCATCAAACGCTTCAAACTGCCTTTTGGCAAAACAGACGAAGAAGACAAAAGCCTGAATGGCAATGTGGGTATTGTAATAGTAAATAATATGCTGCTCACTGGTTTTGACGCCCCTATTGAGCAGGTAATGTATCTGGACAGAGTAGTTGTAGCCCACAACCTTTTGCAAACCATAGCACGGGTAAACCGTGTGGGTCCCGAAGGAAAAGACAAAGGCTTTGTGGTCGATTATGTAGGTGTGGGCCATCACCTTAAACGGGCATTGGATGTATATGCCGAAAAGGAATTGCAGGAAATTGTGGATTGCATTTCGGATGATGATGCCGAACTAAATGATTTGATAAAAGCCCATCAAGACATTTGGAATTTCCTTAAAGTTTACGGTTTGGAAGACCTTTCAGATTCGGACGCCTTCTTTGATGTGTTTTATGATGAAGACATCCGCTTTGAATACATCAAGTTGTACAATACGCTGACAAGCTGCTTCAACACCGTTCTGCCACGCAAAGAAGCCCTGGAGTTTTTCAACGACTGGAAAGCCTTTACAGAAATCAATGCTTTGGCGAACAAACATTTCCGTGATGGCAGGTTCAGTATGAAAGGTATTCCTCCTAAACTGAGAGCAATTGCAGACGAGTATTTAATCTCCAAAGGGATTGAGCAGCAAGTAGCCCCTATTTCCATCATTGCAGACGACTTTTTCAACAAGGTGGTCGCAACTAAGAAACGGGAAAAGACCAAGGCAGCCGAAGTAGAACACGCAATTCGCCACTTCATTGATCTGAACATTGATGAAGATCCGGAGTTGTTTGCATCCTTTGCCCAAGCATTAGAAGAAATCCTGAAAAACTTTAAAGGCAATTGGAAACTGATTTATGAAGAATTGGAAAAGCTACGGGAGAAAATAAGGAATCGGGAAAAGGAAGAAACCTATGGTTTAGATCGCAAGAAGCAAATGCCATTCTTCCGAATTTTCAAAGCCGAGTTGTTTGATAATCGAGATTTAACTGAAGATGAGATTGCCCGAAACGTAAACCTGACACAACATATTTTCAATTTAGTTGCCACCGAAATTAAACTCACTGGTTTTTGGGATAGCACCCCTGCGCAGTTGAAGTTGAAAGCAGAATTGCAGAAAATGCTTTTATCACCAGAGTTCAAGGACTTGCCCAATATCATCATCAAGCGAAATGAAATCATTTCAAGAATAATGGAATTGGCAAAAACCAATCATTTCAAAATCGTGAACGAATAATGGTCATTGAGTATCAGATAAAATATTCCAACCGTAAGACCCTCAACATATCCGTTGAAAGGGATAGGAGTATTGTTGTCCGTGCACCTCACTACCTCACAGCCGATAAGATTGACAAAATCGTACAGTCAAAAAGGCAATGGATAAAAGAGAAGCTGAACCACGCTCAGAAATATCCATTGGTTTTAGAGAACAAGGAATTTGTAAGTGGTGAAACACTGATGTACTTGGGAAAGAACTATCAATTGTTGGTGGTTGATGAAGAATTTGAAGGCATTGAGTTTGACCAACGCTTTAAAATTTCAAAAGCCAATCAGCCCAAAGCCAATGAACTGTTCAAGAAATGGTATTTAAAACAAGCCTTGATAAAGATTGAACCATTAGCCACCAAATACGCCAAGAGTTTAGGCGTGCAATACAACCAATTCAAAACCTCAGAAATGAAATACAGATGGGGTTCTTGCACACCTGCCAACAACATCATTTTCAATTGGCGAATCATCAAAGCACCTATGTATGTTCTTGAATATCTGGTAGCTCACGAATTGGTTCACCTGATAGAGAACAACCATACACCCAGATTTTGGAACATTCTTTCCATTCAAGTACCGAACTACGAAAAAGCAAAGAACTGGCTAAAGAAAAACGGACAACTTTTAGAAGTGGACTTTTAAAGAAAAAAAACAATGACGGCACAGCCAGCCCTTCACAGCCACACACATTGCCAAGCCGCACCAGCCAACGCTCAAACCCAAGCTAGGCAAAGAGTGTGTCTAAGCCAACGCTTGGAAAAAAAGAGAAAGCACGGACACACAACAATGGCTATACGTAATGCGGGGGAAAGTGCTGATATGAAAGTAATTACAATAAACAAACTAACTGCTAAACGGAAAGTGAAGTGCCTTGAAATCCCGCACTACGCATAGCCGGAACGTTATACTGAAGCTATTGACCCAAGGATCTTTGCTTTCAGCGAACATGTAAAATTGAATGGTTAGTTCTTCGAGTTTGCAAAAATACTCGCTTGGAACTTTCTAAAACATGACAGGAAATTCTTTGGAAATGGATTCGCGAACGAGTCGCGAGATTTTTTCTTAGCAAATTTCCAATAGGACAGAAAACAGATTTCAGAAACGGGATGTAGAAAATTTAGATAGCTTGGAACTCGCTCCCCGTATTTTTGCCGGTAGCTTGTTTCTTGAACAAATAATGACAAGTGGAACTGAAAACAAGATTTGGTAATGCTAAGATGCAAAGATTTGGCCTCAGCATAACAATGGCTACCGCGTCATACCGCCCTTCGGGACGGCACGCCGGGTAGCCTTGCCGTTATACTGAAGCTATTCATCAGCGATGTTGCTTTCAGCGGACAAGGAAAATTGAATGGTTAGTTCTTCGAGTTTGCAAAAATACTCGCTGGGAACTTTCCAAAACAGGACAGGAAATTGATTTGGAAATGGATTCGCGAATGAGTCGCGAGATTTTTTCTTAGCAAATTTCCAATAGGACAGAAACAGATTTCAGAAACCGGGATGTAGAAAATTTATATAGCTTGGAACTCGCTCCGCGTATTTTTGCCGGTAGCTTGTTTCTTGAACAACATAGGACTAGTGGGACTGAAAACAAGATTTGGAAATGCAGGACGAAAAGATTTGGCCTCAGTATAACAATGGCTACCGCGTCATACCGCCCTTCGGGCTGGTACGCCGGGTAGCCTTGACGTTATACTGAAGCTATTCGTCAGGGGATCTATGCTTTCGGCGAACGTGTAAAATTGAATGGTTGTGTTCTTCGAGATTGCAAAAATACTCGCTTGGAACTTTCTAAAACAGGACAGGAAATTGATTTGGAAATGGATTCGCGAACGAGTCGCGAGATTTTTTCTTAGCAAATTTCCAATAGGACAGAAAACAGATTTCAGAAACAGGATGTAGAAAATTAGTTGGCTTGGAACTCGCTCCCCGTATTTTTTGCTGGTGGCTTATTTCTTGAACAAAATAGGACTAGTGGAACTGGAAACTAAGATAGAGATACAGGATGCAAAGATTTGGCCTCAGTATAACAATGGCTACCGCGTCATACCGCCCTTCGGGCTGGTACGCCGGGTAGCCAAGACGTTATACTGAAGCTATTCATCGAAGGATCTTTGCTTTCGGTGAACCTGGAAAATTGAATGGTTAGTTCTTCGAGTTTGCAAAAGTACTCGCTGGGAACTTTCCAAAACGGACAGAAAATTGATTTGGAAATGGATGCGCGAACGAGTCGCGAGATTTTTTCTTAGCAAAAACCAATAGGACAGAAAACAGATTTCAGAAACGGGATGTAGAAAATTTTTATAGTAGGGAACTCGCTCCCCGTATTTTTGCCGGTGGCTTGTTTCTTGAACAAATAATGGCAAGTGGAACTGAAAACAGGATTCGGAAATACAGGAGACAAAGATTTGGCCTCAGTATAACAATGGCTACCGCGTCATACCGCCCTTCGGGCTGGTACGCCGGGTAGCCTTAACGTTATACTGAAGCTATTCATCAAAGGATCTTTGCTTTTGGCGAACTAGGAAATTGAATGGTTGGTTGTTCGAGTTTGCAAAAATACTCGCTGGGAACTTTCCAAAACAGGACAGGAAATAGATTGGAAATGGATTCGCGAACGAGTCGCGAGATTTTTTCTTAGCAAATTTCCAATGGGACAGAAAACAGATTTCAGAAACGGGATGTAGAAAATTTAGATAGCTTGGAACTCGCTCCCCGTATTTCGCCGGTAGCTTGTTTTTTGAACAAATGATGACTAGTGGAACTGAAAACAAGATTTGGAAATACAGGATGCAGAGTTTTGGCCTCAGTATAACAATGGCTACCGCGTCATACCGCCCTTCGGGCTGGTACGCCGGGTAGCCTTGACGTTATACTGAAGCTCTTCATCGAATGCTCTTTGCTTTCGGGGAACGTGGAAATTGAATGGTTTGTTCTTCGAATTTGCAAAAATACTCGCTGGGAACTTTCTAAAACAGGACAGGAAATTGATTTCGAAATGGATTCGCGAACGAGTCGCGAGATTTTTTCTTAGCAAATTTCCAATAGGACAGAAACAGATTTCAGAAACGGGATGTAGAAAATTTATATAGATTGGAACTCGCTCCCCGTATTTTTGCCGGTAGCTTGTTTCTTGGACAAAAATTGACTAGTGGACCTGCAAAGTAAGATGGAAATACATGATGCAAAGATTTGGCCTCAGTATAACAATGGCTACCGCGTCATACCGCCCTTCGGGCTGGTACGCCGGGTAGCCAAGACGTTATACTGAAGCTATTCGTCAGGGGATCTATGCTTTCGGCGAACGTGTAAAATTGAATGGTTGTGTTCTTCGAGATTGCAAAAATACTCGCTTGGAACTTTCTAAAACAGGACAGGAAATTGATTTGAAATGGATTCGCGAACGAGTCGCGAGATTTTTCTTAGCAAATTTCCAATAGGACAGAAAACAGATTTCAGAAACAGGATGTAGAAAATTAGTTGGCTTGGAACTCGCTCCCCGTATTTTTTGCTGGTGGCTTATTTCTTGAACAAAATAGGACTAGTGGAACTGGAAACTAAGATAGAGATACAGGATGCAAAGATTTGGCCTCAGTATAACAATGGCTACCGCGTCATACCGCCCTTCGGGCTGGTACGCCGGGTAGCCAAGACGTTATACTGAAGCTATTCATCAGCGATGTTGCTTTCAGCGGACAAGGAAAATTGAATGGTTAGTTCTTCGAGTTTGCAAAAATACTCGCTGGGAACTTTCCAAAACAGGACAGGAAATTGATTTGGAAATGGATTCGCGAATGAGTCGCGAGATTTTTTCTTAGCAAATTTCCAATAGGACAGAAACAGATTTCAGAAACCGGGATGTAGAAAATTTATATAGCTTGGAACTCGCTCCCCGTATTTTTTGCCGGTAGCTTGTTTCTTGAACAAAATAGGACTAGTGGGACTGAAAACAAGATTTGGAAATGCAGGACGAAAAGATTTGGCCTCAGTATAACAATGGCTACCGCGTCATACCGCCCTTCGGGCTGGTACGCCGGGTAGCCTTGACGTTATACTGAAGCTCTTCATCGAATGCTCTTTGCTTTCGGGGAACGTGGAAATTGAATGGTTTGTTCTTCGAATTTGCAAAAATACTCGCTGGGAACTTTCTAAAACAGGACAGGAAATTGATTTCGAAATGGATTCGCGAACGAGTCGCGAGATTTTTCTTAGCAAATTTCCAATAGGACAGAAACAGATTTCAGAAACGGGATGTAGAAAATTTATATAGATTGGAACTCGCTCCCCGTATTTTTGCCGGTAGCTTGTTTCTTGGACAAAAATTGACTAGTGGAACTGCAAAGTAAGATGGAAATACATGATGCAAAGATTTGGCCTCAGTATAACAATGGCTACCGCGTCATACCGCCCTTCGGGCTGGTACGCCGGGTAGCCAAGACGTTGTGTGCAATTGGAAAAGAATGAATTAATACATAGGATATGTTTGAAACTGTCTCAGCCATAATCTTTACCGCCTTAACCAGTATTGTGATTATTTTTCAAGGATGTTTAGCTGCTGGAGTGCCGTGGGGGAAAGCATCGATGGGTGGCAAGTATCCAGGGAAATACCCTCCAAAAATGAGGGTAGTTGCTGTCCTGAATATGCTGATTATGGCCTTCATTGCAGCAGTTGTATTGTCCGAAGCAAATTTGATGTTTCCCAAACTAAACCCAATTTCCGGAATTGGAATTTGGGTTATTGTAGTATTTTTTGTCATAGGAACAATAATGAATACAATTACTCCAAGTAAGATAGAACGTATTTGGGCACCAGTTGCATTAATCCAGTTAATTACAAGCTTAATTATTGCAATAAACTAATTCCAGACATTGATTATTAAAAACCAAAAACTGCACACAACAAAACCTATACGCAATGCCCTTCGGGACACTGCGCATAGCCAAACCGTTATACTGAAGCTCTTCATCGAATGCTCTTTGCTTTCGGGGAACGTGGAAATTGAATGGTTTGTTCTTCGAATTTGCAAAAATACTCTCTGGGAACTTTCTAAAACAGGACAGGAAATTGATTTGGAAATGGATTCGCGAATGAGTCGCGAGATTTTTCTTAGCAAATTTCCAATAGGACAGAAACAGATTTCAGAACCGGGATGTAGAAAATTTATATAGCTTGGAACTCGCTCCCCGTATTTTTGCCGGTGGCTTGTTTCTTGGACAAAAAATGACTAGTGGGACTGAAAACAAGATTTGGAAATGCAGGACGCAAAGATTTGGCCTCAGTATAACAATGGCTACCGCGTCATACCGCCCTTCGGGCTGGTACGCCGGGTAGCCTAAACTTATACTGAAGCTATTCATCAAAGGATCTTTGCTTTTGGCGAACTAGGAAATTGAATGGTTGGTTGTTCGAGTTTGCAAAAATACTCGCTGGGAACTTTCCAAAACAGGACAGGAAATAGATTGGAAATGGATTCGCGAACGAGTCGCGAGATTTTTCTTAGCAAATTTCCAATGGGACAGAAAACAGATTTCAGAAACGGGATGTAGAAAATTTAGATAGCTTGGAACTCGCTCCCCGTATTTCGCCGGTAGCGTGTTTTTTGAACAAATGATGACTAGTGGAACTGAAAACAAGATTTGGAAATACAGGATGCAGAGTTTTGGCCTCAGTATAACAATGGCTACCGCGTCATACCGCCCTTCGGGCTGGTACGCCGGGTAGCCTTGACGTTATACTGAAGCTGTTCATCAAAGGATCTTTGCTTTTGGCGAATTTTGAAAATTGAATGGTTAGTTCTTCGAGTTTGCAAAAATACTCACTTGTGACTTTCTAAAACAGGCCAGGAAATTGATTTGGAAATGGATTCGCGAACGAGTCGCGAGATTTTTTCTTTGGCAAATTTCCAATAGGACAGAAAACAGATTTCAGAAACGGGATATAGAAAATTTAGATAGCCGGGAACTCGCTCCCCGTATTTTTGCCGGTAGCTTGTGCGAACGAGTCGCGAGATTTTTTCTTAGCAAATTTCCAATAGGACAGAAAACAGATTTCAGAAACAGGATGTAGAAAATTTAGTTGGCTTGGAACTCGCTCCCCGTATTTTTTGCTGGTGGCTTATTTCTTGAACAAAATAGGACTAGTGGAACTGGAAACTAAGATAGAGATACAGGATGCAAAGATTTGGCCTCAGTATAACAATGGCTACCGCGTCATACCGCCCTTCGGGCTGGTACGCCGGGTAGCCTTGACGTTATACTGAAGCTATTCATCCGAGGATATTGCTTTCGGCAGACAAGGAAAATTGAATGGTTAGTTCTTCGAGTTTGCAAAAATACTCGCTGGGAACTTTCCAAAACAGGACAGGAAATAGATTGGAAATGGATTCGCGAACGAGTCGCGAGATTTTTTCTTAGCAAAAACCAATAGAATAGAAAACAGATTTCAGAAACGGGACGTAGAAAATTTAGATAGCTTGGAACTCGCTCAACGTATTTTTGCCGGTAGCTTGTTTCTTGAAACAAAAAATAACTAGTGGAACTGAAAACAAGATTTGGAAAACAGGATGGAGAGTTTGGCCTCAGTATAACAATGGCTACCGCGTCATACCGCCCTCCGGGCTGGTACGCCGGGTAGCCTTGACGTTATACTGAAGCTATTCATCAAAGGATCTATGCTTTCGGCGAACGTGGAAAATTGACTGGTTAGTTCTTCGAGTTTGCAAAAATACTCGCTGGGAACTTTCCAAAACAGGACAGGAAATTGATTTGGAAATGGATTCGCGAATGAGTCGCGAGATTTTTTCTTTGGCAAATTTCAAATAGGACAGAAACAGATTTCAGAACCGGGATGTAGAAAATTTATATAGCTTGGAACTCGCTCCCCGTATTTTTGCCGGTGGCTTGTTTCTTGGACAAAAAATGACTAGTGGGACTGAAAACAAGATTTGGAAATGCAGGACGCAAAGATTTGGCCTCAGTATAACAATGGCTACCGCGTCATACCGCCCTTCGGGCTGGTACGCCGGGTAGCCTAAACGTTATGGGCCACCTTAAAATTTAATACACGTTGAAAAGATTAATAATATCATTCATAGGATTGTTGGCTGTCGCAAATACAATGGCACAGACATTTAGCTCAATGATAAGAGATCATGAAATTTATAACTTTCTCAATTGGATAACTGTAAACGAGAAAAAATATAGGGAAGAACCAAAGTTGATGAGGAAGAACATCTATTCAAAAATTTTAAATTGGGAGATGGCTAACTTCGTTGCAGAAGATACATCATTAATAAATAAAAATCCCAATTTTAGCCTAGATGACAAATTTCTTTATCAAGGGCAGGCGGACACAATTTTTAAATTGGAGGACAAAAACTTTTTATACAGTCAATTTTTAGCTATAAAAGATACTGTTTGGCACCACAAGTTTTTGGCATCAAAACTTATTATAGATGAAGAGTACAAAAAGCTTAACAGATACCACTATTCAATTCCATTATTTTCAGCTGATAAGAATTTGGTAATAGTTCACCGACAGTATTTTTGTGGAAATTTATGTGCTTATGGTGGCTATTTTGTCTATAGACGCAGAGGTTACGACAAGTGGGAATTGGTGACATCTGTAAACACTTGGATAAGTTGATAAAAAAACCATATAGAACTAATTGGCAGCCCATAACAAGCGATCACCACATCAGCCACCCTATCGGGATGGCCGCTGGGTATCGCCAAGACGTTATATGCCACTTTAGGACGACACTACAACGATGAGACAACTGATAGAAAAAATATTACCAACTGACGACAGGAAACGCAAATGGACTGCGGTTGGACTTACTGTTGTAGTTTCAGGATTGCTGACACTTTGGGGAATTTATGGAATTGGACAATATGGAATTGCCTTGTTTATTTTGACACCACTTTTCATTGGTGCCGGCTCGACAATTTTATACGGACTTAAAAAAGAAATTCAAAACGTGAAGCTTGGCTAATCGGACTTTTAACACTTGGTATTTTTACAGCAGGACTTTTAGTTTTTGCAATTGAAGGCGTTATCTGCATTGCAATGGCTGCACCTTTTGGACTTTTATTGACTTCGGTTGGTAGTTTAATTGGTTATGCAATTATCAACAAGACACCAAATAGTGCACCGACAGCAATGCTAATATTAATTGGTATCATTCCGACAATGGCGTTTATTGAAAAAGACAACGAACCAACTTTGACTTCGGTTGTAACTTCAATTGAAATTAACGCAAACCCTCAAACAGTCTGGAAAAACGTTGTTGAATTTCCGCAACTTGATGAACCAGCTGAATTTATTTTTAAGACAGGAATTGCATATCCAATTAACGCAAAAATTGACGGAACAGGAGTTGGTGCGGTTAGACATTGCAACTTCACGACTGGAAGTTTTGTAGAGCCAATAACGGTTTGGGACGAGCCACGACTTTTAAAATTTGATGTAGTTGAACAACCTGCACCAATGAAAGAATTGAGTTTTTGGGACATTGACGCACCACATTTATACGACTATTTTGTTTCTAAACAAGGTCAATTCAAATTGACAGCGGTACCAAACGGCAAGATACTTTTAGAAGGGACGACTTGGTATTTTCACAACATAAAACCAGCATTTTATTGGCAACTTTGGAGCGACCATATTATTCACAAAATTCACGACCGAGTATTGAAACACATTAAGACCAACTCCGAAAATGGAAAGAAAAGCGGCATATAACAGCAGCTACCCAAAAGGCGGGGTTTCGTTTTCCAAAGACAGTTCTGTGGTTAATGGAAGATTAGTTTTTCAAATCATGTTTTGTGGTAAAAGTCCCGCCCTTCGGGTAGCTGCCCACCGTTATACTGAAGCTGTTCATCAACGGATCTTGGCATTCGGCGAACGTGGAAAATTGAATGGTTAGTTCTTCGAGTTTGCAAAAATACTCGCTTGGAACATTCCAAAAAGGGACTGGGAATTGATTTGGAAATGGATTCGCGAACGAGTCGCGAGATTTTTTCTTATGGTAAATTTCCAATAGGACAGAAAACAGATTTCAGAAACGGGATGTAGAAAATTTATGGAGCTTGGAACTCGCTCCCCGTTTTTTTGCCGGTGGCTTGTTTCTTGAACAAATAATGACTAGTGGAACTGAAACAAGATTTGGAAATGCAGGATGCAAAGATTTGGCCTCAGTATAACAATGGCTACCGCGTCATACCGCCCTTCGGGCTGGTACGCCGGGTAGCCTTGACGTTGTGCGGCAGCTTAAAAGACGACACCGTGAAAGTGAGAATTTACATATTGATAATTTTAACCTTAACCCTTTTCGCATGTTCGACAGACAATAAAACGACAACAGAAAATTCGAATAGTATGCTTAAACTTTATAAACTAAAGGACAACCAACTTCATTACTGGGAGACTTGGGACAAAGACGAAAAAACTGCAATAGTTCATTGGGGAATTGTTGGACAACATGGACAAGACAAGGAAGTTAAGAGCGGACTTTTTTCTAATTTTCATAAAACTGTTCAAAAAGAAATTGACGAGAAACTAAAAGAAGGTTACGCGGAATTTAACGAAGATAATTACTCATTTTTAGAAATAGAATATAAGATTGACGGCTTTGGAACTGAACAAGACCTTGACAAACGACACCGACTTGAAGAAAAAATGGACGAAGTTTTAGGTTGGACAGGACTTGGACACACGGACGGTGGAAGTATCGGAAGCGGAACAATGGAAGGTGGCTGTATAGTGGTTGACTTTGACATTGCGAAAAAAGTAATTGAAGAAAAACTAAAAGACACCGAATTTGGCGACTATTCAAGAATATATAAAATGGACAATGAATAAAAGCCGACCGCATAACAGCACCTACCCAAAAGGCGGGGTTTCGTGTTCCAAAGACAGTTTTCTGGTAACAGGAACTTTTGTGCTTTTAATCAACATTTGTGGTAAATTGCCCGCCCTTCGGGTAGCTGCAAAGCGTTATACTGAAGCTATTCATCAAAGGATCTTTGCTTTTGGCGAACGTGGAAAATTGAATCGTTAGTTCTTCGAGTTTGCAAAAATACTCGCTTGGAACTTTCTAAAACAGGACGGGAAATTGATTTGGAAATGGATTCGCGAACGAGTCGCGAGATTTTTTCTTAGCAAATTTCTAGTAGGACAGAAAACAGATTTCAGAAACGGGATGTAGAAAATTTAGATAGCGTGGAACTCGCTCCCCGTATTTTTGCCGGTGGCTTGTTTCTTGAACGAAAAATGACTAGTGGGACTGAAAACAAGATTTGGAAAAGCAGGATGCAAAGATTTGGCCTCAGTATAACAATGGCTACCGCGTCATACCGCCCTTCGGGCTGGTACGACGGGTAGCCTTGACGTTATGTGTCATATAGAAATGACATACCCAAATAAAGACTTGCATTAAAGTAGCGAAAATGCTACCTTTGTGTTGTGAAGGCAAAAGAACTCGAAAAACTTGTATTAGAAGGAGGTTGGTATGAAATCAGGCAGCGAGGAAGCCATCGAATATACAAGCATAATGAAATCAGAGGAATTGTAGTGATTCCATTTCATGGATCTAAGGACCTTCCAAAAGGAACAGAGAGAAGTATACTAAAAAAAGCAGGTCTATTATGAAAAAACTAGCAGCAATCATAGAGAGAAATGAGGACTCATTTTTTGCCTATGTTGAGGAGATTGAGGGATGTGTTGCGGGAGGCGCCAGTTATGAAGAGGTTAAGGTGAACCTGGAGGAAATAATAAATGAATTCAAGGATGAGGATGAGGCGATCAATAAACAATTAAATAGGGGCTATACAATAAAGTACGAGGTTGATCTGGAATCCGTTTTTAATCTGATACCAGAGGTTAACATTACTCAATTCGCTAACCTAATAAAGATGAACCCTGGATTATTGAGACAGTATGTGTCGGGCACTAAGAAGGCCTCTGAAAAGCAGACAAACAAGGTAATGGAAGGTATAAGGTTATTAACGGATAAATTGAAATCCATACAATTGATCACTTAACGGTTAAAAAGAGTACGCCACATAACATTATGCAGCACGCCAGCCTCGTTATCACTTCGGCCGATCGGCTGCACCAAACGTTGTGCGCAATTGGAAAAGAATGAATTAATACATAGGATATGTTTGAAACTGTCTCAGCCATAATCTTTACCGCCTTAACCAATATTGTGATTATTTTTCAAGGATGTTTAGCTGCTGGAGTGCCGTGGGGGAAAGCATCGATGGGTGGCAAGTATCCAGGGAAATACCCTCCAAAAATGAGGGTAGTTGCTGTCCTGAATATGCTGATTATGGCCTTCATTGCAGCAGTTGTATTGTCCGAAGCAAATTTGATGTTTCCCAAACTAAACCCAATTTCCGGAATTGGAATTTGGGTTATTGTAGTATTTTTTGTCATCGGAACAATAATGAATACAATTACTCCAAGTAAGATAGAACGTATTTGGGCACCAGTTGCATTAATCCAGTTAATTACAAGCTTAATTATTGCAATAAACTAATTCCAGACATTGATTATTAAAAAACCAAAAACTAAATAAGTAAGGATTCAAGCGGTCCGTAGGACCCAGTTTGAATCCTGTGTTGAACTGGATCGCTCGCTATCACTAGGCTAATTCCAAATTATATTTCGTGGATTTTCTAGTAGGCTACTAGTGTCATGTCACACTTAAATTGACGGATACAGTTTTTTTAATTTTATTCGAGCGTCCTTGTCGGTAAATTGCCAATTGATCTTATTTTTCTTGTTATTTCGTTGATTTTGCCATGCTTCAATTTCAATTTCTATCTGCTCCCTACTGTCTATGTGCCGGTTCAAACATTGTTTATTCATGACATTTAGTTCGATCTCAGCCATATTAAGCCAAGAGCCATGTTTTGGTGTGAATATGAGTTCTATCTTATCCAGTAATCGTTTGGCGATATTCGGTTTAAAGGTTTCATAAAAGGCACCTGTGCAATGAGTTGAATAATTATCCAATACCAAGGTGATTCTTTTCGACCTTGGGTAATAGGTGTCTATAAGGTCCTTGATAAACTTTGCCCAGTCTTTTTTAGTTTTCAGATCGGTCACTTCGGCAAATCGTTTCCCCGCTAATGGCTCACTAGCCATGAAGATATTACAAACTCCATGACGAAAATATTCATAATCAATACGGGCATCTTGCCCCTTCTTCATTGGTATGCCTATCCGTGTTTCACGAATTAACTGCTTACTTGTTTCATCCATACAAATCACGGGATTATATCGATCATATGGCCTTTTATACACTTCCAAGACCTTTTCCATATCTGCTACAAACTGTCCATTGGATTCCGGAGGAATTACCCATTCTTTGACTTTCCAAGGTTTGAGTTCGTTTTTTTTAAAATCCGCCTAACGGTCTCGTAAGAAATATCCTCCACATAATTAAGCTCGATCATTTTGTCTGCCAATAACCGGAGGGACCATTTCCCATATCCCGTTGGTGGGTTGCTACAACTCAGTGCGATCAAGTGCGCCTCCACATCTCCATCTGCCTTCTTTTCATAAACACGCGGACTAGGTCTACGTTCTAAAGAGGCTTCAAAACCTTCCTCGAGAAACTTCTTTTTCACTCGGTCTATCGTTCGCATCCCGACCTTAAGAACCTGGCTAATTTGCTCATTAGTTATCTTATCTGCATACCTCCCTTCATCACAGTTCAAAAGTATATAAGCCGTTCGGAATGTCTGTGAACTGTGACGTCCTTTATTAATAATCGACATAAGCTCATCACGTTCATTTTTTGTAAGTGCAATCCTATATTTAACCATAACTAATAGTTTTGGTCAAATATAAATAAATTTTCTAATACGTCATATCACATGTGACATGACACTAGATTAGAAATGGTTTTCTGATGGCCTTGCATTCTTTTTGAACGAACTTGCTATTAATAAAGAGCGTGGAATTACGAAAGGATACCTTCTTGTCATTGACTTTTGAAGTTCTGGGCAATATGATGTCAGGTCTAAGCATGCTTAAACAAATTAGATTATGAATAATGGGTGCCTCGGATTAATTAATTGAGGAGGGCCTCTCTTAGGTATTTCTCCCATGAGTTTTAACGTGGGCTTTTTTACAGTTGGGGCAGAGAGTGACATCCAGACCTTTTTGTTGCCAGAGAACCTCCCAATCCAATTTTAGGATACTGGCATTTTTGGATTCCGGGAAAACGATTGCCTTGTACTTGCTGGAAAGAATGCCATAGTGTCTAATTTTGGTAAATCCTCTTGGCAACAGATGTAGCGAAAATCTACGGACGAATTCTTGAGGATGAAGCGCCATAGATTTTGACCTCCCACCGTGTTTATAATCCTTGTACTGAAAGATGATTTTATCAGATGATATAGCCTTAATCCTATAATTACTAATGGCTGCTTTATGTGAGTATCTCGCCAAATATTCAATGACACCTTTTGGTCCGGCAAAGCTTGACTTGGTAAATACCACCCATTTAAGGCGATATAGTTTAGAGATAAATTCGGGTGGAATGACCAACCCCTGCAGGTCCATGTTGGCTTTGAATTGAGCCATAAATTTGCCACGAAACAAGATGCTCATGGCTTTGACAGGAAACAAAAACTTGCCATTTCCTTGAGCATCTTTCCATTTATTTTTTGCAGTAAGACCTCCTCCTGGCACAATGCAGTGGACGTGAGGGTGCAAGCTTAGGTTTTGCCCCCAAGTATGAAGAACCATGGTGACACCAATTTGTGCTCCCAGGTATTTTGGATTCCACGCGAAACTATCCAGCGTTTGCCAGGCACACTGGAATAGGATGGAATACATTTGCCGCGGGTATGCAAGACAAAATTGATTTAATTCAGCAGGGATGGTAAATACGGCATGGTAGTATCTGGTATTAATTAATGAAGCTTGCCTTGCCAAGATCCACTTTTCTTTTTGTGTGTTTTGGCAGGTAGGGCAGTGTCGATTGCGACAGCTGTTGTATCGCTTATGGACATGACCACAATGGCTACATTGGTATAGATATCCACCTAAGGCCGGTGTACGGCATTTTCTAATGGCGTCCAGAATTCGAATCTGATAAGAATTAAAGTGTGTATCTGATTGAATCTGAGACCACTGCTGGTTAATGATGTCTGCTACCTTATGTTTGCTAGCCTTGTAGGCCTTGGTAGAGCCTGTCAAAAGGACTAAATCGGTCCGTTTTCGAGATCCTGGCAACGTGAAGGTAAACCATCGTGGTGGTCAAATGAGCATGCCCAAGTAGAGATTTGACCGTATCAATATCCATCCCAAATTCCAATAAGTGAGTTGCATAGCTATGTCGCAACGTGTGTACGCAAGCATCTTTCTGAATGCCACTTGTTTTTAGTGCTTCCTTCATTGCCCACTGCACGCCTCTGGCGGACAAGGGACTTGTCATATCTTTACCATTGAATACATAGTTTTTAGGATGGTAAGCTTTGTAATATTTTTTCAGTCCTTTTGCCATCAACGGACTAAGAGGAACGTATCGCTCCTTTCGATACTTGGTTTTACGAATGTGGATTTGCATTCGGTCAAAATCAACGTCCCTTTGTTGTAGGTTCCGAACTTCTTTCTGCCTTAATCCGGCAGAATAGATCAAGCAAAGAAGAATCCGATGCTTCAGCATTTTACCCGACTTAAATAATTGACGACATTCCTTCATACTCAATACTACCGGCAAAGGAGCATCTCGCTTCAGACTCGGCAACCTGATGGCCTTGTCTTCTCTATCGTAAATCCGGAAGAGTAGTCTCAGCCCGTAAACGGTGTGCTTGAAATAGCTCTTAGAGGGTTGATCATTCTTGGCTAAATTAAATAGATATCCATTGATCTGCTCCTCTTCCAACTCAATGGCTACTAAATTGAAGTGTAAACTAATTTGAGCAATACAGCGTCCATAATTGGTCAAGGTAGACTCAGATAATCCACCTAATACCACTTTTTGCTCTAACTTTGCATACATGGTTGAAAATCCTTCAACCTCGACTTTTGCCCTATCAATGATAGTAGCTCTTGTTCTTTTTTCCATAACTCAGAAAATTTTTGTGGTTATTAATTCTTCCGAGTTATGGATTTTATTTGTTAGATTCAAGTCAGGTGACCATCGCCAATAGGCGATTTAGTTCAACAGCACCTACAAGAAATTGGCGGTTCAGTGGTTAAATGAAGCTTTGTGCTTCGTATCAAGTTTTGTGGTGGCAGACAGTTTAGTGCTTCGAAATCGCCAACTTCTTGTAGCTGCAAAACGTTATGCACAAGCAAAGGACAAAAATGAATTGGTATTCTAATATAAAATCGAAAATCACAAAACAAGATAACTCACCCCTGTTGAAAAGAGGTCAGGTTAAACAGATTCTAATAACTCAAATCCAAGAAGAATTACCGGATTTCGAATTTTTGGAGTATAAAAATGGTTGCTATACCTTTGAAAGAATAAGGACAATTTCCGGCATAGATGTATTTGAGCATTTTCACATAATCTTTGCATTAAAAGATCGAAATTTTAGTTGTTCAATAGCCTCAAGAATTAACAAAAGCTATATAAGATCGAGTAGCTACAATACCGGATTATTGAACCCGCATATTGACCTAGTAGTTCTGAAAAAAGGAACTGGTGTAATTTCGTTGCATGAAGCCTATTATTTTCACAATGGACAGGTAAAGACTACCACCAAAATTGTTCAACAAATAATTAAGGATTTTAAGCTGTATGGCAAACCATTTCTTGAGAGCCAATTAGAGCAACTTGAAAAAAGCAATCTTGTAAAAGCTGGACTGGAATTCATTGGCAATCTAAATTCTAACAAGAAATCACTTAAATTGGAGTTAGATAGTGACCTAAACAAAGGTGGACATCTTATTTCAAGCTTAAAAAATGACACCTATTTGGAACTAAAAACACTATTACAAGGCATTGAAGGGATCGATAGAGAAACTCGAAAGAAAATCCCTAAATTACCCTATGAACTCTTAGACTATTACTGTGAGGAGAAGGAAGCCAGTGCATAACAAGGCGCCATGATGATCATGATGCCTAAATAAACTTACGATGGAATGGGGAAATGGAATATGCTGGTATAATGAAATTAATAAGGATCGGATAAGGCATCACGACACATGCGCCCGAACCGTTATAGCCAATGATAAGACGACACGAACAATGATAGCAAAAGACCAAAATATAGCCTTGTTGACAGTTGGGAATTCCGCTTTGAATAATTGCGACTGGACAGACTATGCTAACTATTGCTTTGACAGAGAAAAAGGTTTACGAAAAGAAGCGTTTAGACATCTTGACAACTTTTTGAAATCAACCGTAAACTGGACGTTTGAAAAGAAAATAGAATTTGTAAAATGTCTGTTTCCATTCTTTGAGACAGTTGAAGATGCTGATTATGGACCTTTTCCTCAACCATTAAGTGACAAGCTGATTAAAACGACTTTAATAAAATGGTGTGAAATTGAAAAGACTGACGGTAATCCATTTCGTTGGTATGGAAAATATTATCGAAGTGAAGAGCATCTATTTAGAGCATTAGAAATTAATCCAGCGGACGACTTAGCAAGACAGACAATTTTAAGTTGGTGGACATACAACATTTACTCGTCAGTTCATCATTTGCCCGAAGGCTATATTGGAGAACCTTTTGACGACATAAAACTTGGAGAAAGAATAAAGGAGCAAATTCAGCAATTAGCGAAACCTGAACTGAAAGAACACTGGTCGAAAGAACTGGAAGAAGATTTAGAACTTGTGAGAAATTACATTGACTGGAAAGCCTCTGGAGATCTTGACTTTGAAAAATGGGGGCAAGAAAATAAAAGACAAACTGGTTACGGGCTGACAAGAACTTACTACTATGAAAAATAGAAGCACTGGCTATAACAGCACCTACAAGAAATTGGCGGTTCAGTGGCTAAATGAGGATTTGTGCTTCGTATCAAGTTTTGTGGTGGCAGACAGTTTAGTGCTTCGAAATCGCCAACTTCTTGTAGCTGTAAACCGTTATAGCCAATAAAAGAAAATAGATTGAAGCAAATCAAAGTGCATATTCTTTTTCTGTTTTTGATGGGAGGCCTAGTATCATGCCAGAAAGGCGGGCACAATGATATTTCGGGAACATGGGTTTACAAGACAATCAACAAAGATCGCATAGTGAAGCCTTTTGAAACATTTTATCCTACAAGTTCTCCTTCACGGGAAAGTTTTCATGATATAGTATACATAGACTCTGAAAAGATTGACCATCCGCTGATGGGAATGAGAAACGGCTTTTCTATTGAACGTAAATTTACTTACTACAGATTAGAAGCAGATAAGATTGTCTTTCAACGAGACTCCTTAGAATACGAGTACGATATTCAGATTACCGGTAACGACTTATGTATCGGAAATGGCAAATTCTGTCTCACTAAGCAAGATCATGAACAAGGCCAAATCGATTCAACAATTTTCAAATTTGGAGTAAAGCAGGAATTTGGTCCCAATTACGAATTTTGGATGAATTACCACTATTTGTCACCTGAGAGTATCTGCGAAATCAGATATGATAACTGGGCAGATGAGAACGATACGGACACAATAAGGTTAACTAAAGAAGAGAAATCTTATATTTTAACTATGTTGCAGCGAATACCAGATAATCAATTAGATCGAATTTACAATAACGGATTGTCAGATTGCACAGAAATCTCAATAGATTTCTATGGTCCAAATGGTTGGAGAGGAATAGAGACATGCGGCCAGAAGAATGAGAATCCTTTTGAAATACGAGTATTGACTACTAATATGTTCTATATATTGATCGACCACTTAAGGAAAGATGAACAAAGGCTATAACAATGCACAACCACGGCATGCCTCCTTCGTCGGCACAGCCGGGTGTGCTTGAACGTTAGCGGTCATTGTGTTGACACCCACACATGCACAGACACTTTCGACAATATTTCAACTTTTTAGAAAATAAATTTGCGAAACTGAAAAGTTGCACATATATTTGCAACCAATTAGTTTCACAATTAAAAATAAATAAAAATGAGAAAATTAAAATTGCAAGTGCAAATAACTGTTGACGGTTTTATTACAGGCACAAACGGAGAAATGAATTGGATGGTTTATCCATGGACAAAAGACCTTAGTAAGTATGTTATGGGACTTACCGAGCCAACAGACACGATTGTACTCGGGAAAAATTTGGCAGAAGGATTTATCCCACACTGGGCTTCAACACCTGACGGAGAAGACCCGAAATTTGTTGACAAAATGAATGATGCAAAAAAAGTGGTATTTACTAAAACGCTTGACAAAGCAATTTGGAAAAATACCACTTTAGCTAAAGGGGATTTGACAGAAGAAATCTTGAAAATAAAAAATGAGACAGGAAAAGATATTATGGTTTATGGTGGGAGCCAATTTGTTTCATCATTAATTAAAAGTAATTTGATAGATGAATATTATCTTTTTATAAATCCGACAGCAATTGGTAACGGTCTTCCAATATTCAAAGAAATTAATCAAAACCTAAATTTGGAATTGGTGGAATGCAAAAAATTTGACTGTGGCATTGCAATAATGAAATATCTTCCAAAGAAATGAAAAGAGTAAAAACCTCATTTTGGATTACCGCATTAATCATTACACTATGGTTTGGGATTGGACCATTATTTGCCTATGACGACCCGACAAGCGTAAAGGTAATAATGCATTTGGGTTATCCTGTCTATTTTCCCTTAATGCTAACTTGTTTTAAAGTACTGGGTGTAATTGCGATTGTTATTCCGAAAATACCCAATAGAATTAAGGAGTGGGCGTATGCTGGTTTTGCAATTGATTTAATTTGTGCCAGTATTGGGTTTATTGTAATTGATGGATTTATTGCCGAGTTACTTTTACCAATTACGGCTTTCACAATCGTAATTATAAATTATTTTTGTTTTAGCAAAATTCAATACTCAAATGCGTAGAGATGTTTTTCAAGCAATAGCTGACCCAACAAGAAGAGCAATAATAACACTTATCGCTCTTCAAGCTATGACACCAAATGCACTTGCAGAAAACTTTCAAACAACTCGGCAAGCCATATCAAAACACTTACGCATTTTGACAGAATGCGAATTGGTAAAGCAAGAACAAAAAGGCCGTGAAATTTATTACTCGCTTGAAATGAAGAAAATGAAAGAAATAGACAAATGGCTTGAAAAATTTAGAAAAATTTGGGAAAGCAGATTTAATGAATTGGATAATGTTTTGGCGACAATTAAGAAAAAGAAAAAATGAGCAATGATTTACTAATGGATTTTTCCGTTGACAAAGCAAATAAACTAATTACGGTAAAAAGAGAATTTAATGCTGAACTTTCATTGGTTTGGGACGCATTTACAATTCCCGAAATATTGGACAAATGGTGGGCGCCAAAACCTTGGCAATCAAAAACAAAATTTATGAACTTTATTGAAGGTGGGCAAAGGTTGTATGCTATGGTTTCGCCATCAGGAGAAGAACACTGGGGTTTGACAACCTACAAAAGTATCCAACATCAAAATTTATATAAGGGGTTTGACAATTTCTGCGACAAAGATGGAAACTTAACCATTGAATTGCCGCAGTCAAAATGGGTGACAAAATTCCACCCGATTGAAAACGGTAAAACTTTAGTTAAAATAAAAACGACATACAATGATTTGTCTCAACTTGAATCTATAATACGTATGGGCTTTAAAGAAGGCTTGACAAAGGCAATGGAAGAATTGGACGTAATATTGACAACCGAAAAAACAACGAACCGCTAACAGCACCTAAGCAAAAAAACGGCTCGACCTAAACGCATAGAAAAGCCGTTTCTTCGCTTAGCTGCAAACCGTTAGCGGTCATTGTAAAGCAACATCTTACTGACAATAAAAATGACAAACAAATTAAAAATAGTGCTTAAAATGTTCGTTGGCTTTGAAGAACACTAACTTGAAAAAATATCGAATTGTTTTATGCTGTCAGACAAAATTCATAATTTAAAAAAATGGGAAAACTTATTTTAGAAACGCAGATCAGTATTGATGGTTTTATAGCTGACAAAAATGGTGGCACGAATTGGATGATTTGGAATTGGGGTCCAAATTGGACTTGGGACTTAAAACTTCAAAATTACATTATTGAGCTAAATCAATCTGCGAATGCAATTATTATTAGTAGTCAAATGGCTCAGGAAGGATTTAACTTTCATTGGCAAAATGTGAGCGAAAATGCAAATGACAAAATGCTTGCTTTGGCAAAACATATAACATCTACGCCAAAGTATGTTGCCTCAAATTCTCTGACAAAAAAAAGCACCATTCCTGGCGGCTGGGAAAATACTCAAATTCTTAAAGGAAAATTAAAAGATTCTGTTTCTTCGTTAAAGAAAACTATTGATGGCAATATTATCGTTTATGGCGGGGCAACACTTGTTTCAAACTTAATTAATGACGACCTCATTGACGAATATTATTTGGTAATAAATCCAGTTGCATTAGGAAATGGCTTACCAATTTTTAGAGCCTTAAAACAATTGAATCCAATCCGAACAATAACATTTGAATGCGGTGTAGTTGTAGCACAATACAATAAATAAGGGTTATCCTCCAGAAGAGAAAAACAACAAACCGCTAACAGCGGTCTTTGTAAAGGGGTAACACAGACATAAAAAATATGACCGAAGAACAATTAAAAAAACAGTTTCAACAAATAGAAGACAACTTCAATAAAGCTGTAATATCTGACAATGTTGATGAAATCAAAAAATGTATAACCAGCGACTGGGTTTTGGTAGACAGTCAAGGTGGAATTATTCCGCAAGAAGGATTTTTTAGTGTTCTACAGCAAGGACAGCTTTCTCATTCAACTATGACAAAGGAAATTCTAAGAGTTAAAGTATATGGCGATATAGCATTAGTAACTGGTCGAGGACAAAACACGGGAACTTGGCAAGGGAAACCGATGGAAGCAGACGAATGGATTACAGACGTTTATAAACAAGAAAATGGCAATTGGCTTTGTGTATTGACACATTTGACACCTGTAAAAAAATAAACTGATATGAAAATTAATACTACAATTGTTCAAACAGGAAACAATACAGGAATTGAAGTAACTGAACAACAGCTTGAAAAATTGGGCGGTGGTAAAAAACCGTTAGTTACAGTTACTCTTAATAATTATACCTATCGAAGTGCTGTTGGTAAAATGGGTGACAAATTTATGATAAGTTTGAGTGCCGAAAATCGTAAAGACGCAAATGTAAAAGGGGGCGATACCCTTGAAATAACTATTGAATTGGACACCAAACCAAGAACAGTAGAAATACCATTTGATTTACAAAAAGAATTCGATAAGAATAAAACAGCCAAAGCTAATTTTGAAAAATTAGCACCAAGTAAAAAGAAAGAATTGGTTCGTTCTATAAATGATGCCAAAACAGTAGAAACAAAACTTAAAAAGAATTGAGAAAGCAATTGAACAATTAATAAGCTAATAAACCATTTATTATGACTCTAAAAAATTAACATTCAGGAAATGAAACTATCAATTATATTGAATTTATTATTAGTTAGCATATTGCTTTTAAGTAAGAATTCTTACGCACAAACTAATTCAAACCACAACTCAAACAAAACACAAATGGAAAACCAAGACTCATTACAAGTTAGTTTTATTGATAAGTTTTTTATACCCAAAAATTCAATTGATGAATTCAAACAGAAAATGAAGTACAATAGAAACTTTGTAAGCAATCTTACAGGATATTTAAAAGGAGATGCTTTTGAACAAAAAGATAGTGAGGGTAATTTGACAATTATAACAATTGCTGTTTGGCAAAATCAAGAATACCTTGATAAGGCTAAAGTTTTAGTCCAGGCAGAGTTTAAAAGAATCAACTTTAAGCCAGTTGAATTTTACGAACGCTTAAATGTTAAAATAGAAAGAGGTTTATATAAAAAACTAAACGATTAATGGCAAAAGAAGAAATCAAACAAGCAATTACAGATTTTGTAAAAGGTGGAGACAACAGCGACACTATACTTTTAGACAAAGTTTTACATAAAGACTTTCGGATTACTAATAATGGTTATATGGGAACAAATGGAGTTACCATTATCGACAAACAGAAATATTTATCAAACATCAAAGACGGTGTTTTCGGTGGTCTACCAAGAATTATGACAATTGAAAATATGGACGAAAACAAAACTATTGCAAGTGTAAAACTTCGTTTGGAGAGTTCTGAAAATATTTTCATTTCATACAATTCTTTGGTTTTAGACACTGATAATGAATGGAAAATAATAAATAATTTAGCTGTTGTAGAAAGCAAAAAATAAAAACTATGGAAAATAATAATTTAAAATATTCAGAAGCACAGATGCTAATCCGAAAACCTGTTTCAGAAGTTTTCCAAGCATTTATTGACCCAGCCCTGACTAAACATTTTTGGTTTACAGCCGGTAGCGACAAATTAGAAATCGGTAAACCCGTAACTTGGACTTGGGAAATGTATAATTTTTCGACAAAAGTAATTGCGACCGAAATTTTAACAGACAAAAAAATTAGTATTAATTGGTTTACGGCTGACCCGCCAACAAAAGTTGATTTTGAATTCAAACCTTTGAGTGACGGGACAACTTTTGTAACAATAAAACATTACGGTTTTGACAAGACAGGAGACGAACTTATTGAAACCCTTAAAGACTCAACAGGTGGTTTTACAATTGTGTTAGCAGGACTAAAAGCATTTTTAGAACATAATATTGACTTAAATCTAATTGCAGACAAATTTCCAAAAGAAGTAGCTGAACACGGAAATTAATGCGGAGAAAACAACGAACCGCTAACAGGACCTACAAGAAATTGGCGGTTCAGTGGTTAAATGAAGCTTTGTGCTTCGTATCAAATTTTGTGGTGGCAGACAGGTTAGTGCTTCGAAATCGCCAACTTCTTGTAGCTGCAAAACGTTATCTCGGATTAAGAATGGACATAGTTGTTCATTGCCTTGTAACAGTATCCTCATGGAAACAAGTACCTTAAGGTCTCTTAGTTCAGTGAGCGGGACCTCATGAAACACCCGTCAAACCTTTGAAAGATTATCTTGCATGATGTACCACAATTAGTTAACTTTGAACATGAAGAAGATCCGTCATGTGGTTTATTTTAGGAGGTATTTTACGGACTTCTATGATGCACAAACACACAAGGTTAGAGAAAAGATCGACTTGGGATTGTATTATCTGCAATATACTCAACAAATACCTGGTCGCTATGTAGGAGCAACGAGTGACAGTAATCTTTTCTATCTCCGTATCAAGCGAAGCAGCGATATCTACCGAATTTTCTTCTGCTATGATCATGGAAACTTAGTGGTGCTGATGAACGGTTTCACAAAGAAGACGCAAAAAACTCCAAAATCTGAGATTACAAGAGCAATAAAAATTAAAAAGGAATATTTCGATGGGAAAGACTAAAAGCATAACAACATTTGAGCAACACCTTAAAAACCAATACGGTGAACTCGGCACTGAAAGTAGAGACCAATTTGAGGCTAAGGCTAAATCTTTCATTATTGGTGAAATGCTCAAGGAGGAACGCCTACATGCAAAACTGACACAAGAAGAATTAGCGAATAAGATTGGTGCCAAGAAAAGTTATATTTCGAGAATTGAAAATGGAAAGACCGACATTCAATTGTCAACTCTATATAGGATTTTCGAGTTGGGCCTTGGCAAACGTATCACTGTTTCAGTGAATTAATAACCCGAGATAACATTATGCAGCACGGCATGTCCGGCTATCGCCAGGCCACGACCGGCTGCACCGACCGTTAGTAACCATAAACTGATAGCAATGAAAAAGCTTAATATTTAATTTGTCATTTCTAATCGTCTCGATAATAAGTTTTGGGCAAGCACCTAAGAAGACCGAAACGGCTATCTTGCAGGATAGTAGGCTATACTATGAAGTATATGGTGAGGGACAGCCATTGTTTTTATTACACGGATTCTTTGGATCATCAAAATATTGGAAGCCTTACGTGAACGAATATGTAAATGATTTCGAGGTTTACGTGGTTGATTTAACAGGTCATGGGAATTCGTCTAATTTTAAAAACGACATCTCTATACCTGAAGCAGCAACTAATCTGCACGCCTTGATGCGATATCTTGATTTAAAACAGGTGAATGCAATTGGGTTTAGCTATGGAGGAGATGTACTTTTTTAATCTCGCGGCAAATTATCCCGATATGGTTCAGTCAATGATTGCAATTGGAGGTTTGGGAACTTGGGATGTCAATGACTATCCTGATTGGATTGAGTATTTTTCTTATGAAAACATAGACGAACTACAGTGGATAAAAACTCATCAGCCTGATGAAACACAAGCTAAATGGTTACTGGATCATTTCTCCAACTATGTGATATCGCTTAGTGATGAAAACATAGAGAATATCAAAGCCAATACATTGATTGTTTTGGGAGATGATGATGATAGTATACCAGTAACTGAAGTAATCAGGGTCAGATCTTTTTTGCCTTCTTCTGATCTATGGATTGTTCCAAATAAAGGCCATAACGCCCACGAAGGTAACAACAAAGATCTTTTTATTAAGCTTTCAATGGAATTCTTGAAAAAAAATTAGGACTAAACGGTTACTAACAATATGTATAAAATCATAGCCGCACAAAGCCTTTACACAAACCAAATCTACGATTCATACATTGATCGTTGTGAAGCATTGTCGAAAACTAAACTGAGAACAAATCAATGAATAAATTACTGAAGCTCATTATATTCCTACTAGCCTCCTCTCTAGTTGAGGCCCAAGAATTTCAGGGATATATATTATACCAGTACACTTATCTTGATTCCTTGGGACAAGACATTACATCGGAGATGGGGCCTAAGATGGGGTTGGAACAGCATTACTTTATCCACGGTGGAAATTATGCTGGGGTCAACGAACACGGAGTACTTGTCCAATTATACAATGCAAACACAAACACGTACTTCCTTGAGATGGGCGGTGAAATCAAATCTATTCCTGGTGATACCGAATTCCCCAAACAACTAGAGATACAGAAATCTGATAACCGGATTAAGGTTATGCAGCATGAATGTAATTCGATTGTATTTATCACAGAAATGGGTACAACAACTTACTACTTTAATGAGAACATCTCTATCGACGCAAACCACTATGACAAGCACAGGTTCGGAAACTGGTCTACATATTTAAGGGAGGCCAATGGTGCGATCCCTCTGAAATTCATGACTGCGATGAATGGCTTTACACAAATTGCGGAAGCAATAGAGATTGAAACAGAGAATGTTGATGATCAAAAATTTGACATCTTGAACTATATAAGAAAGGAGTAACGCTCCACAACAACGCATAGCTCGCCAGCCACCCTTCGGGATGTCCGATCGGCTATGCTTGGACGTTATCATGCATGAGGAAAAAATGGACCCATATTGGGAACATTGTGTATCTTAGTGACGTTTATGAGGGTAATCGCATTAAGTACATTGAAAAAATTCTGGAACAAGAATAAAGATGCCAAGGAGCAACTGCTTGCTTGGAACAGAGAAGTCGGATTAGCGGACTGGTCAAATTCAAACGAACTCAAGGCAAAATTTGGTACTGCTTCCATCATTACATCCAGGCGAGTTGTATTTAATGTCAATGGAAATAGGTATCGACTAATAGTAGATATCGAATACCGCTTGGGAATCATCTTCATAGTTTGGGTGGGGACTCATAAACAATATGATAAAATTGATGCAAAAGAAATAGAATATGTTAAGACCAATAAAGAGTGAAGAGCAATACGAATCCTACCTTGAACAGGCATATCGATTAATGCAGATGGATCTCAAACCGAATTCTAAAGAAGCAGATGATTTGGAATTACTAAGCATTTTAATCGAGAACTATGAAAAGGACCACTATCCGATGGATCCACCCCATCCAATTGAAGCTATACTTTTCGACTGGATCAAATGAATATGAATAAAACTGAGTTGACTAAAATCCTAGGATCTAGAAGTAGAACAAGTGAAATCTTA
The DNA here is from genome assembly GCA_016711125.1 of Saprospiraceae bacterium. Lineage (GTDB taxonomy): Bacteria > Bacteroidota > Bacteroidia > Chitinophagales > Saprospiraceae > JABDMH01. Next base: position 802,787 of record JADJTQ010000001.1, read on the forward strand.
TCCGGAAAAAGAAAATTGAGTCTTGGGATGATTCGTAAACTAAACGAACTCCTAGGAATCCCTGCTGAGGTTTTAATCAGAGATTACAAGGTAGAACACGCATGATAACAATATGGATCATGCCATACTCCCTTTGGTCGTACGTGCAGATCCATTAACCGTTCTCTCCCATTCTTTGACTTGCATCATTCATAAAAATGTACTTACTTTGTAATAACGTAAATTATGAATTATGCAAGCCAAAATAATAAGAATAGGGAACTCAAAGGGACTAAGGCTCAGTAAAACAATTCTGGACAAGTACGAAATCAAGGATAAGGTGGAACTGGTCTTGGAGGAAGACTACCTTGTGCTTAAAGCTGTATCGACCCCCCGAGAAGGATGGGAACAGAAATTTAAGAAGATGCATGAATTAGGACATGATAGCTTGCTAATCGACGATGTCTTTGACGATGAACATTTTGAATAATGGAGGTGAACCAATATCAAATTGTGACTGTGAACCTGGATCCAACCATTGGTAGCGAAATAAAGAAGACAAGGCCATGTATAGTGATTTCACCAGATGAGATGAATAGACATCTGAGCACTGTGGTAATTGCCCCTTTGACTTCCACCAAGAAGAATTATCCAACTCGCGTAAAAGTATTGATTGAAAATAGAGTTAGTCGCATAGCGTTGGACCAAATTCGGACAATAGATAAGATGAGAATCGTACGCACTGGGGACCAGATAAGTACAAAAGAAATAATAGAAGTCAAGTCAATAATACGAAGAATGTACGTTGAATAGAAAACGGGAGAGAACAATGCATCACCATGTCAGCCACCCATGCGGGATGGCCGCCAGGTATGCTTGGCCGTTATAGCCAATGATAAGACGACACGAACAATGATAGCAAAAGACCAAAATATAGCCTTGTTGACAGTTGGGAATTCCGCTTTGAATAATTGCGACTGGACAGACTATGCTAACTATTGCTTTGACAGAGAAAAAGGTTTACGAAAAGAAGCGTTTAGACATCTTGACAACTTTTTGAAATCAACCGTAAACTGGACGTTTGAAAAGAAAATAGAATTTGTAAAATTTCTGTTTCCATTCTTTGAGACAGTTGAAGATGCTGATTATGGACCTTTTCCTCAACCATTAAGTGACAAGCTGATTAAAACGACTTTAATAAAATGGTGTGAAATTGAAAAGACTGACGGTAATCCATTTCGTTGGTATGGAAAATATTATCGAAGTGACGAGCATCTATTTAGAGCATTAGAAATTAATCCAGCGGACGACTTAGCAAGACAGACAATTTTAAGTTGGTGGACATACAACATTTATTATTCAGTTCATCATTTGCCCAAAGGCTATATTGGAGAACCTTTTGACGACATAAAACTTGGAGAAAAAATAAAGGAGCAAATTCAGCAATTAACGAAACCTGAACTGAAAGAACACTGGTCGAAAGAACTGGAAGAAGATTTAGAACTTGTGAGAAATTACATTGACTGGAAAGCCTCTGGAGATCTTGACTTTGAAAAATGGGGGCAAGAAAATAAAAGACAAACTGGTTACGGGCTGACAAGAACTTACTACTATGAAAAATAGAAGCACTGGCTATAACAGCACCTACAAGAAATTGGCGGTTCAGTGGCTAAATGAAGCTTTGTGCTTCGTATAAAGTTTTGTGGTGGCAGACAGTTTAGTGCTTCGAAATCGCCAACTTCTTTTAGCTGCAAACCGTTATAGGGCATGACACCAAAAGAGAAAAACTACCGAATTGCTTGCAGAAGTGGGAATAATCGACTACCTTGTAATTAACCTATAGCTTAATTCTGAAACGAACAGCAATAGTACTGAAGGAATCAACTGATGGGCGAAAGGCCATTTGCATTGATGAGGATAACGCATCAGCAATCCTGTCGTACATAGAGAAAGACGAGAGACATCGAAAGAAATTCAGATTCATTTGTGACTTGATACTCGCAGGGCTTAGAAATACGGAGATTTATGATAAGGAGGACATAACCTCCAAGAGTAAAAGAGTTACGGCGATGAAGTTCTTCAAGGGGCAAGAGAATGATCGTATCTATTGCATTGAACAGCGTATTGACAACAAGCTTTACACAATTATTTGCGTCGAACTTGTACAAAGGAAGAAGACTACGGGTATCAACAAGAAAATAAAAGCAATTATCGAACGCATAGCAAAATATGAGTACGAAATCAAAAGAACTTAAAGCAAGATTCGAACATATAATGGCATTCGAATCGAAGGATGACCAACTTGAACATGAAGCCAAAGTTCTCATGTTCAAATTCCTGAGTCTCATCGAAGAAGAAATGGACAAATCAGGAATGAGTAAAAAGGAACTCGCAGAATTGCTAAATACATCACCGAGTTATGTCACTCAACTTTTCCGTGGTCAAAAGACCATTAACCTACTTACCCTAGCTAAATTTCAACATATATTCGGAATGGAATTTAGAATAATTAGTAAGAAGGTCGATCAAAAGAGCACAAGCAAGGAAGGAAAGGGAAAACAGTCGAATAAGGTCGTTAAGAAAAGATCTGTGACAAATAAAAAACGCGTGAGTGATCACGCCCTATAACAGGCTGCGATGATGCCAGCCGCCCATTCGGGACGGCCGTCACATGCAGCCAGGACGTTACTTGCCACTTTTTATCCATCTCAGTTGCAATAAGACTTGCGCAAAAGATTCTTATATTCGAAAAAACAAAAACCCTTTGATTATAAAACAAGCAATACTTCTAATCTTTGTATATACTATTTGCTCATTTACCATCGTCTACAGCCAGGAAAAGTTGGAGATAGAAGGTGCCATCGTAATCAAGAATTCAGAAGATGGTACACCCGTTCCAGGCACTATTCGTTTCAATCCCACTACGAATGATTTTGAGGGCTGGAATGGTTTGCAATGGGTGTCACTGACGGGCTTTCAATATGAGATCGGTGAGATGATGGATCAGGACGGAAATACCTATCCTACTGTAATGATTGGTACGCAGGAATGGATGGCTAAAAACCTGAGGACCACTACATATTACAATGGTGATGATATTTCACTGATCGGAAATGATGCAGTGGGAGATGCTGCCTGGACTGCTGCAAACTATGGTGCCTATGCAGTTTATGATACAACGGGGACAGGTTATCAGTCTTTTGATGTAAATGAATTTGGGAATGTATATAATTGGTATGCGGTCAACGATGGAAGAGGTCTTTGTCCGACAGGCTGGCATGTGCCCAGTGGAGATGATGTGAATTCTGAATGGAAGACTTTGAGAGACTTTCTTGGAGGTTTAGGTGTGGCCGGAGGCCCAATGAAAGAAGCAGGCACTGCGCATTGGAATAGTCCGAATCAGGGTGCTACCAACTCAAGCGGCTTTACAGGTCTTCCCGGCGGCTTCCGCCTCAGCGATGGCTCGTTCAGTAGTCTTGGTTCCATCGCATTCCTGTGGAGTTCGACAGAGGCTGGAGCTAATGCCTGGTACCGCAACCTGAGCTCCGGCTTTGCCAGTGTGGGCGAGTTCATCGGTGTAAAGAGGTTGGGTTTTTCGGTTCGTTGCTTGAGGGATTGAGTAGCGAGTCCCGCCCGATTAGGGCGGCGCAAAGGTCCGGGGAACCTTTGAGTGATGAAACCCTGTCCGTCCGGCCAGGCAGGCGCGAAGCGGACGGGCGGCCTTGACTATTTGACTATTTAAATAACATCCTTAAGCAGTCGATTTTCATTTAAGTAAATGGGTCTACACAGTGAATTACCGGTTTATAAAGCAAGTTATGATTTGCTACTTACCAACTTTGAATTTACTAGGGATTTTAAAAAAGAGTACAAATAATAGTTAGAGACGGTGGACACTTTATGATTGTGGACAGGGCTGAAGAATTGTCAAAAATTCTAGAGGAACAATTTGAAAACGCAGGATAACATGCGGTCATGACGTCAGCTGGGCTATCGCCACAGCCGCCGCATACCGCTAGACGTTGGTGGTAATTCTTGAAAACAAAAGTTGTCTAAATAAGCAACATTTCTTATCTTTACCTAAAATGGAGGATGCCAACCATATTTATACTTGACTCAATAAAGATTCTTGTATTTTTTGAGGATCACAATCCGCCCCATTTTCATGCTATTTACAACGAGTATGAAGAACTCATACTAATACCGAGTTGGGAAAGTTTGAGGGGGAGCATCCCTGCCAAACAAAAAAGGAAATTGGTAGAATGGTTGGCTTCGAACACGAATTTTATTGTTCAGAAATGGAATGAATTTAATCCAGATAGCGAAATATGAAAGGTTTACGCAATGTACCGCGAATACTTAAGATCAACAAGGTAAGGGGATACCAGGTGTCCTGTCTTTTCAATAACGGGGAATCACGACTAATTGATTTCAAAGCATTTTTTAGTAGAAAGAAACTTAGAAAGGACCATCCTGCAAGAATTCTTCTGAACGACATCACAGAATTCCGAAAAATAGAGATAATCGAAAATACCATTGGGTGGAAGAATGTTGGAATGATACTAAAGGATATGGAAGGTAATGATCAATTCTATTATTTTGATCTGGATCCTATCGTTCTTTATGAGTTTAGTCGTGCAGACGAATCGAGAACCCTCAAAATTGGACAACTAATAAAGAATGAACGGAAAAGAGCTGGTTTGACTCAAGAGGAATTGGCAAAGAGAAGTGGAACAAGCAAGCACTACATATCCAGATTAGAAAATAATAAATCAGATATAGAACTGTTGACCTTGAAGAAGATAATAGAAGCAGGTCCGGGTAGAGATTTAAAAATTCAGATCCAATAACCTGGTGAGATGTAACTAGCACCAACACAATGGATGACGCCAGACTTCCTTCGGTCGTCCGAGCGCATCCACCATACGTTGCATGACAATTGGGTCGGCTCCGTGGACTGTGAGGACTGACGGCCAAATTCGTAGACAAAACCAAATGACACGTTCTGCATGGCTAGTCTGTAGACAATTTTTACATGGTGGAGAGCTTTTACAATTGTAGAGAATCAATAGTAAATAATCGACCAGAATAATTATATGAAAAAATACTGTTTAATTCTTTTACTTGTTTTTACCCATCAATCTTGGTGCTATTCACAGACTGATGATGTAATTAAAGTAAGATTGGACAGTTTATCGGATTCTAAGTACATGAAACCCGAACAACTTAGTGATGGTATCAAAACTAATACATTAAGGAATGTGCAAATCAATGAAGACATTGTTAATAAGATGCAGAATTCCATTACTTCCGGGTTGTATGAGAACATTCACAGCATTCTGCTTATACGTCATAATCAATTAGTGTACGAAAAGTATTTCCCGGGAAATGACGTAATCAGGGGAAAAGGTTCTATCGGTTTTGTGAATCATCACACAGATAGCTTGCATGATGTAAGAAGTGTGAGCAAGAGTGTGGTAAGTGCTGCCGTAATGATAGCTATTGACCAGCGTAAGATAGAAAGTGTAAATCAGCGGGTATTTGAGTTTTTTCCTGAGTATGCCAAATATGATATTGGTATGAAACGGGATATTACGATACAACATTTACTGAATATGAGTGCGGGTTTTGAATGGGATGAGGAAATTCCCTATTCTGATACTACAAATAGTGAAAGAAGATTGAACTTCTCTCCAGATGCAATTGATTTTGTTCTTCGCCAAACATTAGTAGATGTACCGGGTAATAAATTCAATTATAACGGTGGTTGCACTCAACTACTGGCAGCTATTGTAGAGAAAGTATCTGGGTTGACGATTGATATGTTTGTGGATAAATACCTATTCAAACCATTAGGCATAATACAATATTCTTGGGTAGTCATCAGAGATGGGAAACCCTCAGCGGCTTCCGGTTTAAGATTACGGTCAAGAGATTTGGCAAAGTTTGGCCTATTGTATTTAAATGAAGGCAAGTGGAATGGCAAACAAATTATCTCATCGCAACTGATAACACAAACACTAAAGAGTCAGATATCCACATCGTATAAAGATTCGAACTATTACATTGAATATAGTAATCAGTTTTGGATACAAAATGAAATAATTGAAGGAAAGAAAGTATCTTGGATTCAATGCCAAGGAAATGGGGACAGATAATTATAATAGATAAGCAGTTGGATCTGGTTCTTGTAATTACAGCCGGAAACTATAATCAAAATAATCTTCAAAAGAGCTCATGGGATATTTATCTTGATTTTATTTATCCGGCTCTGACAAACTAAAAGCGAGAACCATCGCGTTGACAAATTTATCATCGTGGAGGAGTGTGTTCGTTAGCAGAACTTGGAGTTGCTGGACTCGCAAACTTTAAACCAAATTATAGAGTTGGGTTTTATCGACCGGGACTGTACGTAGGTCTTAAAATTTATGACTGACAAGTATTAAGGATCGGCTTTGATTAACGGACAAGACCCAACTGCATGCAACAAAATGTTTATGCAATGCGGGGGTTTGGTGTAGGTATTAAAAGTAATTTCTTAATTTAGTTCAGTAACGTGGGACAGTTCGGAGATGGTCGGGCTTAACATTTCGCTGCGCTTCATTTTTAAGCCCTCCTATTCCCCGCACTGCATAAACACAAACGTTGTAGCCAATGTGTAAAAAGATGAAAACTTTGATAATCAAACTACATAATGAATATGACACGATGTAGGTAATAAAACCTACAACAATGTCAAGATCAGTAAAAAAGTATGGTATAGTTAAAGACAAAGGTCTATCCAGAGATCACTATAATAAGAGATTTCGGAGAGTAAATAGACAAAGGATCCAACGGGGAAAGGAGCCCTTTTAATGAGAGTAGTTGTAAATGTCTATGTTGTCTGTGAATATATATTGTCTTGGACTCAGCCTCTGCACAGGAAAGACAAAATGAGCAAGGGCCTCAAGAAGCACATTGCTAGAAAAAGACGTTTTTACTTTGGAAAGTAGGTTTCTTTGGTGTTACTCAAGGGATACATTAAGCAAGAAGGTCTATCGGCACTGGCCTTGCGGATGATGCCGGATTCTTTGATCAAGGGAGATCGGCTGAAGTGAAGATGGAATCGTGGAAAATCGTAAATTTGAGGCGATGAACTTTCTGGACCAACATATCGAACAGATTAGAGGATTGTGCTCCACTAATGGTGTTAAGTCGCTATTTGCCTTTGGCTCTGTCATCAGAGACGATTTTGGACCAGAAAGCGATATAGATCTGATCGTCGAAATCGGCGAACCGGATCCAACCAACTACGCTGACAAATACTTCAATCTGAAATTTGAACTCGAGAAGATCTTGAGAAGGCAAATTGATCTCCTGGAGAATCAGGCACTAAGGAATCCATATTTGAAGAAGCAAATTGAGAAGACTAAGGTTCTGATTTATGGAGGATAAGATCAAGACATGGCTATTCGATATTAAAAAAGCAATAGAGGAAATAGATTCGTTCTTGCCAGAAAAGAAGAACTTCTTTGAGTTTAAAAAGGACTTAAAAACTAAGCGGGCTGATGAACGAAATATTGAGATCATTGGAGAGGCTGTGAATCGAATTGCAGGAGTAGATCCGGATATAGAAATATCGAACACGCGTAAAATTATAGCAACACGAAATCGGATCATCCATGGATACGATTCTGTTTCCGAGGAGATAATCTGGTCAATCATAATAAACAACCTTCCGGAACTAAAGATCGAGATAGATAGATTATTAAACTAGGCTGACCAGGCACTGGCTACAACACTGCATCGAGCTAGCCTCCATGTGGTCAGCCATCTGATATGCAAACCGTTGTCAGTAATGTAAAGTGACCGATCTAGAGGTCAACTTAGTTCAGTAAATATCCGAACTATGTTGTATCTTTGAGTAGATGAGACTGGCGAATCAAAAGCTTCTGATAAAGCACCTAAGGAAGAACAAGGTCAACAGACTCTTAGAAGCCGCGGTTAGAAAGCTTATAGAGGACTTTGAATCTAACGAGTGGAAATCACCAAAGAAATTACTTAAATCCAGGAATGATGCTGACAAAGTTCATCCTGATGGTTTCTACTTCTTCAACCTAACAGAGCATAGAACCATGATCCTGATAGAGTTTGGTGATAGTGAATCCACTGTTGTATGGTGTGGTGACCACAAAAGCTATGAATTAACGTTCAAGAACAACAAGAATACTATTGGAAAGTGGCTCAAAACTAAAAATTGGATATGATGAAAACATCAACATTTGACCTCGACGTCATGATCAAGAGTGGTAAAATAGAAAGTGAACTCGAATTGGAACAAGCATTGCTTGCGGATAGACAACTAAGATTACTGGCAAAGTCAGATCCAAGTCTAAAGAAAAAACGAGCAAAACTTAGAGATCTTATAGGCGACTATGAATCTAAGCATTGGTCATTATCTAGCAAAGTAACGAAACGTCAAATTGAAGAAAGCAATGAAGCTGAAGACTTAGTTGAAGAAGAAGGCGAATTTTACCAAAAAAGGAAAGAATTAATAAAATCAAAACTTTCGAAATTAAATCTCAATCAACAAGAATTTGGAATCATCTTGGGCCATACGAGCAAATCGTATATGTCTGAACTAATGAATGGAGTAAGTCCTTTCTCACTAAAAGACCTAATCGTCATAAGCCGACTTTTACAGATTGATCTGGAAGATTTGGTATTTACGACGATTCCTTTTGAAGAAAGGAAGAAAATAGAACGGAGCATTAGGAAACTTGACAAACCAAAATTGAAACTGAATCCGAATGAATTCGCCTTGCGCTAAAGGGAACAATACTGACAACACGGCATACCATGTCAGCCACCCATTCGGGCTGGCCGCCAGGTATGCAAAACGTTATACGGCAGCTTAAAAGACGACACGTTAACAATCAAAATAGAGAAATATGAAAAATGGAATGACACATTTTGCCATTCACATTGACGACATTAAACGGGCAAAAAAAATCTATGACGGAGTTTTTGAATGGGGTTTCAACTCATATGGACAAGACGATTTTTTACAAATAAAAGCCGACAAGTCCGAGAACGGAGAATTGATTGGAGCAATGCAATCAGGAAAATATTCGCCAATTCCAGAAAAAATAATTGGTTTAGAATGTGCAATTGGAGTTGAAAGTATTGACGAAACTATTGAAAAATAAAAAGCAATGGTGGACAAGTCTTAATGCCAAAGACGGCTATTCCTTGTGTCGGCTACATTGCCAAATTTTTGGACACGGAAGGTAACTTGATTTGTGGAATGCAATACGACAATTCAGCAAGATGAAAACTTCAAGACCTCCTCATCTCGACTTTCAATACTTGTTAGACTTTAAAAACCTAGAAGTAGTTGAGTTGTTTAGTGATTTACGCCAATACATATTGGAATTATATCCTGCCAGCAATGAACTTCTGTATCACACTCACGCATTGACAGCAGTTTTTTCAATTTCAGAGAAACTTTCTGACGCATTTTGTATGTTACCTATTTATACAAATCACTTGAATTTGGGCTTTAACAAAGGGACACTTTTGAAAGACCCAAACAAACTATTGACAGGAACAGGGAATCTAATCAGACACATAGACGTAAAAAAATCAAGTGACTACAGAAACACAAAGGTAAAAGCGTTGATACAAGAAGCTATTAATTTTGCAATTAAGGATATGGACAAACCGACAAAGTCAATTGGTGCGACAATTTCTAAAATAAGGCAAAAATGATAGACATTATCGCAAAATGAACAATAATATATTTTGACATTTTTTTTATTTGTGTTGGTTTTTTGATTCTAATTAAACCTCAAAAGCAAGATTGATATTTCGAAAATCGGGGAGTACAAATTTTGTAAACTATGCTGAGATTACGATTCGAATGATACCAGCAGTTGGATTGATTTTGTCGGCTGACAATTCTAAATGTCAGGAAATTATTATTATTGTCGGTTGGTTTATGATTTTCACTTGGCACTTATTGAAAACGTATCACTTAAATTTTTAAAATGAAAATAAATATAAATAAGTTGATGATGCTCACGCTGGCAGCACTACTTGGCTCCGCTGCTTATAGCCAGGAAAAGATGGAGATTGAAGGCGCGATTATACTCTCAAATTCAGAAGATCCGACGCCTGCACCAGGTACAATTCGTTGGACGGGCACTGATTTTGAAGGCTGGAATGGACAATGGATGTCATTAACCAGTTCCTCAGGACCTATTGGTAGTGGAATGGTCACTGATGTAGATGGCAATCAATATCTGACAGTAGACATTGCACTCAAACCTGGATGCGCGAAAACCTACGCACAAGTCATTATACTGATGGTACACCAATACCTGAAAAAACTCTAAACTCAGATTGGAACAATGCAAGCCCGGCATGGTGCTGGTACGAAAACAATCATGCATATGATCAACCTTATGGCAAGCTGTACAATTGGTACGCTATTGTTGCTGTATCTAACGGAGGTAAAAATGTCTGCCCAACAGGCTGGCATGTACCTGCCGATGCAGAATGGACGACTCTGACGGACTTTCTGGGTGGCACTAGTGTGGCAGGTGGTAAGATGAAAGAAGCAGGCCTGACCCACTGGACTACCCCGAACACAGGAGCAACCAACGAGAGCGGTTTTTCAGGGCTTCCAGGCGGTTACCGCGGCTTTAGTGGTTCGTTCGGCAGTATTGGCTACGACGGCTATTGGAGGAGTAGTACAGAGGCAGGCAGTGACGCCTGGTATCGCTTCCTGAACTACTTAACTGACGGTGTAAGTCCTGTCAGCATTGATAAGAGGCTTGGGTTTTCGGTTCGTTGTGTCAGGGATTAACTATTTGATTATTTATTGCAGCGCTTAGCGGTCGAATTTTATTGCGTAAGGGTCTACAGGGAGACTTGCCGGTGTAAAAGACCAGTTAAGATTTACTATTGGCTATTTTTTGAATTTACGAAAGATTTTAAGAAAGAGTACAATTATACCGTTGGAGAAAGTATAAAAAAGAGACTTTAAGCTTGTTGAAATATATTTATCGGGGCAAATAGAAGAGAAACGCCAAAATCTAAATTAATCAAGCACGGAAACTAAAAGAGAAAATATGCAAGGGAAAGAAAGTGACCTCAAAACTACGGAGCAACTGAAAGAAGAACATTACAGTAAACGGGGAACTCCAAAAAGGGAACAATTGGATATAGAATTCGAGGAGGTTAGACTGAAGTACGAATGGGAAGAGTGAGCGCCATATAACAATATGGATCATGCAATTTCGCCCTATCGATACGCCAGATGCAGATCCATCATGCGTTGAACAAACCCCATTCGGGATAGTTAAATTAATCGGCTAGGAAAGTATTATCGCAAGGTGATGGATTTTGCCTGGAGTATGAAGAAGGTCCCACGGCCACAGAAAGAAAAACACTTGCCATCAATCTTATCACAGGAGGATGTGGTAAGACTTGTTGATTTTATAAAATTTCAACTATTACTTTAACATAACTAGAGCGTTCTCGCCGTTCCTACCTTTGTTGAGGCTCAGTCTGTTACAACCTCCAGTAGCATCCTTCGTCTCGCCGCGCCAGAAACGACGGTCAGCATCAAGTTGCTAATTCAACAGCCTCCTAAGTTCATTACAGCCATAGTTCGGAACGATTAGTGTTCATTTCATGGTAGAATGGTTCCTTTTAATATGTGATTCACTTTGACAAGCGACATACGATCCATCCCTCTTAAGTGATCAACTTAAATTGAGAACTCTTCACCATACAAAGGTTGAATCTAAATTAATTTCAAGCTAGACCGTATTTTGGAGATATTTCATTGGCACTAATACAGCGGAAATTGTTTGGTTCTAGCTGCTCCAATTTATTTCCATGGTCAATCTATTTTACAGCATCATAACGCCATACTTTATCGTGCATAGCATAAAGACTGTATTCGTTTCCGTCGAAAACCAAAATAGCACTGGAATGATCACCCTCGACGATCGGATTGTTCGGATATTTTGTCCAGTTTATCAGATTGGTAGAAACGGCCAAGTTGGAGGTCCACAGAGCAACGACGTTAGGGTCCATCCAATCAGGATTTGAGGAACCATGATAAAACAAATAATATTTTCCGTCGTACTTTACAATTTGATTTGCGGCTACAGCGCCGGCATCATAAGGTTCCGGTCCCATATTGAGCACTGGTTCGTCCTGTACATTAAGCCAGGTCTTAAAGTCTTCGGATGTTGCCAGCCATATTCCTAGATCGTTCCTTTCATAAAAAGATATTTTTGCCATCTTCGATCCAAACTGTGGGCGTGCCGTAAGGCCCTTCATCCAACGGTTCGCCATTTACCTTCAGAATGGTCAAGCTTCCCTGCGGTGACCAATCGATACCATCGGATGACGTCAGTAGGTGGGCAATATCCCCTTTTCCTTCTGCGATCATATAATACAAATCATTGTACTTGGTTACGTGCATATCTTCCGTCCATATTTCCGGTAGAATGGGGTGCTCTGAATATCTTTCCCAATGAATACCATCCTTTGACGTAGCATAACCCAAATTCATCAGGTCTGAAATACTGTCATTATATCCGGTGTACCACATTTTGTAGATGTCTTCATCATAAAGGATGTACCCCCGTTCTCTTATGTTCTTATCCCATGTTTTTCCTCCAGTACCTTCAAAGATCGGATTGTCGGGAATGGCTGAGAACTTGACCATGGACGAAGGAAAGTCATCAACCTTTTCGATTTGGGAAGGGTCTGATGTCTTGTCCTTACAAGATGATCCAATTAGCAGCACTAAAAGAATAATTAATTGTGAATTTGTTTTCATGTTTCAAAATATTGTACGTTCAAGTCAACCAGGGTTGCGAGTAGATGTGTTAAGTCATATTGCCAAAAGTCGCCATCTTAGGTACTTTACCTGGTGATCAAAAATATTGACGAATATGAAAGTCCACAGCACAGAATAGGAAGGTAGCTATTAATTCCCTTTTCATTATGACATTACTCCCCAACTATTTTGATGCGATGTTCCGGCCCTGTTACATTAGCCATGTTTACCACCCTAAATATAATTTCATGCACATTGTCGGTCAGATCAATTTTAACGGCGCTTTCCACTTTTTTCCACGCTCCAGATGGCAGTTCTTTCATTTGGTATTCCTTTAGGTAGGGTGTATCTGATGTGAGATCGATATGAGCTTCCTGGTCAACGATTTTTATTTGAGATGCAATTGTATTCGGTGTCCATTCAATGGCATTTCGGTCGGTTTCAAGAAGCATATATTCCGTATTGCCGTAGGCCCAGTGAGGTTTGCCATCCCAAAGCCAAGTATGGTTATTGAAATAATCATCGGCATACATGACAAGGGGCGAATCAAAATTCGGCCAAGCCGTGAACATATTATTGTTCTTATGGTACTCGATCCAGGAATACGTGCGGGCAAAATTTTCCTTGCCTCGATGGAGAATGGAATCGTATTCTAGTGGAACTCGCTTTGGGCCCTTGACCAAGTCTATGTCGGAAACCTTGTTTTTCAGGTATTCATCCCGTATTTCCAGAGCAGACAAGGGGATGCCGTTCTTTTCAAAATGATGGTTGTATTTTGCATCTGACAGGTACCATTTGCCATAAGAGTTCGACCAAACTTCATTGATCGCATGATGGACATCGGAAATATCGTTGTCAGCTGCACCGGAGCCGGCACCAATAGTCCGGGCTACCTGGCCATAGCCATTCAAAATAGCATTTTGAACTTTCGTGAAGTGTCCACAATGAAATCCAGTCCCTTCCAAGGCGGCATCCAAAATACGATCTACATAACCATCCCCAGGATATGGGTCGCCGTGATCTTCTATTTTTATGGCAGTATGAATCCAGTTTCGGATGAGTATACTTCTTTTGAATTCATCTTGTTCCCCTTCGAAAATAGTGTCCAATTGATATTTGGCCTTAAGGTTCTGAAATTTAGGATCGGACAGATCTTCTGAGTATTTAAAAGCCGTATTCTTGATGTAGGTAGGGTTGTCAACCGGAACCATCCGATATTCTTTCTCATTGCAGCCAAAGTTGCCAATCAATAAAACGAAAATAACAAGGGTTACTAGCTTTTCTTTTCTATGAACGCTCTCTGTTGTTTCATATCGAAATGACTTTCCCATATTATTTCATATTTCATGTTAGGTTAAAATTCGAGTTGAAATGATTTTCTGTATTTGCCTAACTTTTCCAAATAGCCTTCAATATCCAACAATTGTTCGTCGTAAATCAAATGGCTCATATCGGAGGTACGGTTAGCAAAATGGCGGGAGCGATCCATTTTATAAAAGTATTTTTTGGTGGGGGTGGAGAAGCCTTTCGGCAATCGTGACTGCTCCCAAACATTTACCATCGAAGTATATACATTTTGGCGTCTGGCCAGACTATTTTCAAGGATTTTTTCCATTTTTTGAAGACTTGCAAGTGCCGCTTTCCTAGCTGAAAAAGCACTCATGTGTGCCGCTCTCATGGTGTGTTCCAATTCCGATAGGTCGAGATAGGTTTGGCAAGTGTGGGCAATCAATTCAGCCATGCTTTGGTACAGTTCAAAATCATAAGTGTGAACGAGGCCAGTTTTTTATTGCCCTCGATAATCTGCAATGCCCTGGTCATTTGGTTCAGTTCTTTTTTCGATTCTTGTACGATTTCCCTGTATTCCTTATTCCAATAGGGGTCATATTCGATGTATTGTCCCCGAGGCAGATCGGGTAAATGGGTCTTGCCGATCTCACCGTGGTGCCATACGTTTCTTTCCAAAGTATGGGCGTAGTAATAAGATCCTTCGTTCAAAAGTTCGTAGAGTTCTTTCATATCCGTAACCTTGTTCCCATAGTAGTTGAGAAAGAAAGAATTCTCGAATTCGTCCAGCCCGGGAGCCGAGGCATTCCAGGAATATTCGGCAGAGGTTGTAAAACTGAGCATCCACATTTGGTTATGTAGCCCCGAATCGTCCCAAGATGTATTGATCATACCATCAAATAGTTGCGATCTCGATGGAGAAGTAAGTCGATCAAGAGAATTTTTCATACTTCCGGCCGCTTTATTGCCCTTGGGTAACTTAAAATGATAAGGAAGGGCTAGCGGTTCCAAACCACGTAACTTCCATCCTAATTCAGCGTGTCACAAAAGTATGCTGAATTACCTGAGTTCTAGGTATTGCAAAATTAACTAACTAACTCGGTTTAATTTTACCATTTACAAGACAAAGCCCAATTAATCTAATAACCGTCGCTTCTGATTAAATAATAGGATTCTACTTTTTCCCCTTCTACAAGTTCATGTAATATCCAATCATCATCTGAGTTCCCGGCTTCAAGGGTCCAGTTCTTTTCAGGCATGGCCAGAAGCTTCTTTATTTTTCTTGGAAAAGCATTGGCAGCCCGGGCATTTTCCCACGTCCGGATTGTCTTAAAGATTTCTTGTTTTTGTGGACAACTCTCCATATTCTTTTGATTCAATAATAACATATAAGTTGCTCCCACTCCCACTGAAATTGCTTGAACGTGTTCAAAATCAGCAGCAGTAGAGTTTGAGTCGGGGCCGAAATTGATACCAAATGTTGCAGGGAAATAATTTGCGTAAGCAACATCCCTGAGGTCTTTCCCTTCGCTTGTAGTCGTTCCCCATTTACGTTCCCTAACATCATACATATTTTTCCCGCCTCCCACATTCCATATGCTTTGATAATGCCACGAACCCTCAGAGAGAGTGGCCCCGGTAATCCTCAAATATGGAATTCCACGAATCGCGGCTCTGTCAAACATACTTCTAAAAAACCGCTTTACTGAGTAGTAACCATGTCCCTGGTTAAATAAAAATTCCTGCCCATCGAGGTCTATAAAGTGCATTCCATTAATATAACTTACATCAGAATAATATTCTGCTATTTTATCCTGCAAATATATGTTTGGAATTAATCCATCGTATCCATAGTTTATTGTAACCTGCAATTTATAAATTGCCTCATTGGCTCTATGGCTCGAAGCCTCCGTTCCCCAATAAGCTCTTTTTACATTTTTGAGCAGATAAGGCGGTGTTTCTGATACTCCCATATAGTATATTAACTCTTTATCTATTTTTATCATATTCAGATTCTCACAATGCCCCTCCCAGCTAGCAATCTCTTCAAGATGTTTGGGATCGTTTACCTCAACTATGGTGTCATTAGCAGAGATATCGTTTACTAAAATCCTTTTTAGCTGATAACATAAGCTGTCATTTGGAATTGGGCTTGCATCCTTTGTACCTTGGGCGAGTGATGTCGTTATAGTATGTCGGCCCAACAGTATGTCTTCTGTTTTCAAAATATCGGCGAACTCTCTATGTGATTTATTTCCTGAGGAGAAATTAAAGAGTCTAATTTCAAAATCTGCACCATCAATATGACCATTGTTGCCCCTGTCTGGCTTAAACATTGGTAAATCGTTTGCATGAACGGCTTTAAAACCCAATTGTGATGTATAAGAATATGTGCTATCGAATAATTTTCCCGAGGTAGATACATCCGGAATATACCGGGCCGGGTCTTTAATCCACTTTCCATTTATTGTGGGGTGGGGTAAGCCTTCTCCCAAGACAATATTTTCAATTACATCCAGAAGAGCCGTACTGTCAGGAGATCCCCAAAGGGCAATGGATGAGCCTATATAATCCACCCCCGGCAAGGGCTGGGCTTCAATATGGTTAGGCTTATTTGCGTCCAAAAAAGGGATTAAAGAAAAATAGACAGTCCTTTCCTTTCTTCTATCTGTTGAATGGTAAGTGATAAATACCCTTCCGAGACTATCAATTAATGCAGTATTCCCATACAGAATTCTAAAATAATCTTCATAGTGTGAATAGAATGCGACATCGCTTATACCGTCTCCCCCAATCGAAAACAATTGACCTTCATGCAAATCCGATGGTAATGGAAATCTCGTAGAATCAGGGCTATGAATAATGTACTGAAATGGTGCTGCATCGCCCGGATTTTTTACCAATCCTCCTATCGTATTATCGTTTAAAGCTAACACCCCAATAGCATAATTAATAGCCTCACTGGTATCACGTGCCACACCAATAACTTCACCAAAAAGGTTAGTTATATTGGTTTGAAAAGGTCCCCATTGAATTTTATCAATATTATTACGAGAGCTCAATGATAAAAGCGTGAATTTGAAATATTTATCTTTAACATCAATAAGAATTTTAGCCACAGATTGGTTTGCGTAGATAAGGGTAATTGTGTGATCTTTCTTGTTAAATTCAGCACTTTCGGGTTCGTAAATAGCATTGCTCTTGCTGTCAAACAAACACATCAAAGGCGAAAAATTGTCTGCAGTAGCAAACTCTTTTTCGGGTTCAATCGTAATGTTCTTCATGCTGGTGATAAAGCCTTTATCATCAATCTGAATATTGAAATAGGAGGTACTTAAATTAATCAGCGCTTTGTTTGAACAACTGCTAAGCCAGATTGAAAGTATTAACAATACAATGTAGTTTTTGAAGTTCTTAATACTTGCTTTATTAATAATCATGAATTTCTCGTTAAAGATCGCTTGGAACATGTGTATGTGTTATTCCTGATGTATTAAGTATTATCTCTTTGAATCTCTTTGCTAGGCTCTAAAAAATAGTCAACCTTTTTCCCCTCATACATAACGTTCCGGCAGTACCAGTTGTGCCGCCTCGAAAGTGCGGCATGAACACTGTCACGCCACGTTGTAGGTCGTTTTTATCCTTATTTTTTCTGAATTCGATAAATTCCACCATTGGAGTACCCTCTGTGGCACAGCTTCATTCTCCAAACAACCTTGATCATATATCATTGTTTTGTGTACGAGGATTCTCCGCAGGACAATCAGAAGTAAGAAAATTGCAACATACTTTGGTTAAACCAGAAATAACAATTATTTATAAACGATGTTGTGGGTTGTGCTTTTCTTATTAGTCCTTTCTTGTGAATTCCATTATCCAATTCGTTTCCCAGTCGTTTTTCAGTTCGTCAAAATAAGCCTGTTCCCATTGAGCAGTACTTACAGATTGTCTTTTCCAAGTAAATCTTAATCTATATTCTTTTCCTTGGAACTGTTCTTTCCCGTAAAATTCTCCAATTCCATTTGCAAATTCTCCAACTACTTGTTCTTTTAAATAGTTTTCAGGACTGGAAGTATCAGCCCAATAGATTGTCCAAATGTTTGTTCTGGGATTAACCATTCTAATGCTAAGACCGATGAAGTCGTCTCCAAAATGTGATGAGTGCATTTCGTCCATTAAACCTAATCCATTAAGAATTGGTTTTGTTTCCATTTCAGCAGGAAATTCAATCCATTCAATACTATTCTTTAGGCGTTCCTTTAATCTTCTGTTTAAAACTGTCCATTTTCCTATGAGAAAATCGAAATTTTGAATTTCTATCATTGTTTGATTTAATTTGAATTCAGATTCTATTCATAAATTTCGAATCATGTTCACTGTCAATTTCCTCTTTTCGGTTCAAGACCTCCGATACAATCCCCTTGGAGCCAATAATTCATACTAAATCTCATTGCCTTAGTGCCATCTCTTCCATTCTTTATCCTTGTTGCCAATAGTGGTTCTGGGGCTTCAATAGGATGTTTTCTGACTTCATAGTCTTAGATCAATATTGCCAACTGGTTTACTTGTTGTCCTTGCTTACTTGATGATTATGTATTTGTTCCCGCTGATGTTAAAGACTGCGCCGGAATTCCTTGGTAGTATGATTGCCTTATAGATTTCCCTGATTTCATCAGGTGTGTTCCACGTTGCAACCCTAATTGTTTCATACCAAGTCTCTAAATAGTCCTTTGAATCGGCATACTGTTCCCAAAATTCTCGTAGGCTTCGTTTAGCTATAGTTCGCTTCACTTTCCAAAGATAGGTATCTAGTTCTCAAATTATAAACTGTACGTTTTTTTTATGACAATTATCAGTTGGTATACCTGGCGGCTATCCCGCATGGGTGGCTGGCTGGCGAACTTCACATTGCGTATGCTAGCATGGGTTCCTTTTTCGTTTGAAGTTACGGAACTTCCTAAGGGTGTATTGCTACAATGATGGATAGGTTGCTAGTGCAAGTTGTGTCACGAACGATCATGCTCTGTTTTGATGGGGTTCAGCGTCAATAGTTACGGATTCAGATGAGACAAAAACGCTTATCGAGCGCGGGGTAAAGCACTGGAATATATTCACGATAGCTACGCTCACATATTCGATATTGACTTAATTTAGTAAATTTCTTTGACGAAGTAGATCATTGCTTAATTTTACATCTAATTATGATCAAATACCAAATAGAGAAAAACTTAAGTGTAGAAGAATTCAAAGCGGTGCTTATTGCTTCGACTCTGGGAGAAAGGCGACCTATCAATGAGCCCGAGCGACTGGCCAAAATGCTGGAACACGGAAACCTAATAATTACTGCACGACACGATGGCAAATTGATCGGCGTTTCGAGATCATTGACGGACTTTTTGTTTTGCACATACCTTTCTGACCTGGCCGTCGATCAGCACTATCAACGGAAAGGTATTGGCAAAGAACTTATAAGACGAACGAAATTAGAAGCACCCAAAGCTAAATTGATTCTTCTTGCAGCACCAGCTGCGATTGCCTACTATCCAAGGATTGGTATGACACAGCATGAGTTTTGCTTTTACTTAGATGGTGTTGAGCAGCTAGTATAAACATGACCGATGCTGGCAGTCAATAAAAGAATGGTGAACTAGACATAAAGTCCAATTCAAGTATAGGCAAACAGGTTCATTAGGAGTTAATAAAATCCATAACCCAAAATTCTACGGAAGCAATATATAGAATGGTAAATAAAAATAATTTAGATAATTTCATTTGCTAATGAACGTCATCTTTGTAATACGCCCTCAATTTTTTAACTCCGTTTTTAAACTATCAATCACCGGTTGGTAATTGGAGTCTTCCATTAAATTATGCATTTCCTGGGGATCGTCCTTTAAATCGTAAAATTCCCAATCGTCAATATCATAATAAAAGTGGATTAATTTGTAGCGGTCTGTACGAATTCCGTAGTGTCGTTTGACCATATGCTCGTTAGGAAATTCATAGTAATGATAATACAGCCCATTGCGTCCGGGTATTTCTTTTTGCCCGCCAAATAAAGGCACCAGTGACTGACCTTGTACATCGACGGGTACAGGTACACCTGCTATTTGCAAAAATGTCGGAGCATAATCGATGTTTTGCACTAGCTCATCAATTTCAAGACGGGGCTGGATCATTTTTGGATATCGCATGAGCAGGGGTGTACGCATTGATTCTTCATACATAAATCGTTTATCAAACCAACCGTGTTCACCCATGTAAAAACCCTGATCGGAAGTGTAAACAATCAGGGTGTTGTCTGCGAGATTATTTTGATCCAGATATTCGAGAATGCGACCAATATTATCATCTACTGAAATGACACAACGAATATAATCCCGCATGTATCTTTGGTATTTCCATTTGACCAGATCAGCGCCGGTAAGATTGGATTTTTTAAACTCATCGATAAGAACATTATAATGGTCGTCCCAGATTTTACGTTGATTTTCGTCAAGATTATCAATCTGTGAATTTTCATACATGGACCGGTATGGTGTCTGGATCTCACCTTCGGGATCTAACATTTTTAAGTCATATACCAGGTCCATGTCTTTGTTAATGCTCATTTTCTGTGCAGCGGCGGCATCACGTCCTACATAATTATCGAATAGTGTTTCGGGGTAAGCAAATTCATGATCTTCGAGACTATCCAAATATTTTAAGTCAGGCATCCATACCCGGTGAGTCGCCTTGTGGTGCACAAGCAAACAAAAAGGTTTACCAGTATCACGTTGATTTAACCAATCGAGACTTTTATCGGTGATCACATCAGTCACGTAGCCCTGGGAGGCTATCGTATCGTCTTTACGAATAAATGGTGTGTTGTAGTAGACACCCTGACCTTGTAATACTTCGAATTGATCAAAACCGGTTGGAAGTGATTCAAGATGCCATTTACCAAATAAAGCAGTTTGATATCCGGCCTTTTGTAAATACTTTGGAAAAGTGGGCTGGGTACCGTCAAATGTTTTAGTATTGTCAGTATGCCCATTGATATGACTATGTTTGCCCGTAAGCATCACCGCTCGGCTCGGTGCACAAATTGAATTGGAAACAAAGCTGTTTTTAAAAAGGGCGCCTTCATGTGCAATTCGATCAAGATTGGGTGTGCTCACAAACCGCTTATCATAGGCACTCAATGTTTGATACGAATGATCATCGGTCATGATGAAGATGATGTTGGGTCTATCGACTTTTTCTTCCTTTTGCTGACATGACAAGAGAAGAAGTACAGGGAGTAAAAGGATAAGATTTTTAGACATGATCAAGCATTATTAAAGACGGGGCTAAGTTACTTAAAAGATATTGGAGTACCGGGCTGGGTGATGGTCGTGTTGTAAATAGTTTCTCAATTCATCCATAGCATCTCCTATAGAAAATTGGAGATCGACGATTTATAGTTTAGTAGTTTCTGTACTTCGGTTGTCCCCATGCTTTGATCGGGACATGCGTTAATGCCCAAGATCCTGTAAAATTCTCCAAGACAAGGAAGGCTGAAAACCACTATGAAAGCGTACCATTGTCGAATAGAAATGGAGAGAGCAGATTTACATTCTGCGGTTTCGCAACCACAATCAAGAATCTGAAATATCAGCCAGACGACATCTCTCGGAGCTAACTCGAAGGGTCACCCAGTGCCAGCATTCTAAATCGTTCGGTAGTAGCTGGAGAGTGCTCTTTGATCATAATAGTTTTTATTTTTAGAACGATTTCAGGATGTTCTTTTGCGACATTATTTAACTCTTGAATGTCGGTAGACAAATCATATAATTCGATTTCTAAATTTCCTTCTTGAATATTTTTACGAATGGCTTTGAAATTGCCTAGGCGCACTGCTTGTTGACCATTGTATTCGGGAAATTCCCAGTACAGGTATTCATGAATTTTCTGTTTATCTACTTCTCCCATTAGGGTGGGCAAAAAACTGATGCCATCCAAACCCGGCGGTGTATCAATGTCTGTCAGTTCGCACAAAGTGGGCAGCACATCAATAAAACAAGAAATATGATCTGATTGGGTATTGGCTGCGATTTTACCCGGCCAACTGGCGATCATGGGTACCCGGATACCGCCTTCGTTGACAAAACCTTTGCCCCAGCCATATTCAGTATTAAATGGTCGGGCACTATTGAAAAATGGGGTGTCGGCACCTCCCGTATAGGTAGGACCATTGTCACTCGAAAAGATGATTAGAGTATTTTCGTAAATATTTAATGCTTTTAGATGCTTGACAAGGTCACCCACTTGTTCGTCGAGATATGAAATCATGGCTGCATAAGTCGTTCGCGGGTATTGACAGGGAAAATATCCCTTATTACCCACATAATGTTCTTCCGGTCCAATCTTTTGCGATAATATTCCACCCATTTTTCCGAGCCTGCAGGGGCACATGGGGTATAGGACTGGCGTAGTAGAGAAAGAAAGGATTGTTGCGATTTTGGGTGATAAAATTTAGTGCTTCAGTGTGCATTAATTCGGCTGAATAATCATTTAAATGGTAATTCGTGTAGCTTGCTGAATCATTCGGATCGGCACCTTCGGCCAGTTTGGTATTAGGCGCTACCAATTTATTTTTAAGTAGAATTCTATTTTCATTTTTCCACAGGTGCATCGGGTAAAATGTGTGTGCTTGTCGCTGACAAATGTATCCATAGAAAAAGTCAAATCCTTGTCGATTAGGCACTCCTTCTGTAGCGGGTGCGCCAAGGCCCCACTTCCCAACGATACCGGTACGATAACCGTTGTCTTTGAGTAATTCGGCGATGGTTACTTCCTCTGCAGGCAAGGGTCGCTGTCCTTCGAGGGTAGAATCTTTAAACATAGCTTCATAATTCCAGACGTCTCCCCGTTCGCGCCATTCATCATTGCCCCTTACAAAGGCATGACCACTGTGCTTGCCGGTGAGTAACATACAGCGAGCCGGGGCACACACCGGAGCAGCGGTATAGTGCTGAGTGAATCGTACTCCATTGGCGGCGAGTTGGTCCAGATTGGGGGTTTCGATGATCGTTTGACCATAGCAACCGAGTTCGCCATAACCAAGATCATCTGCCAGGATATAGATAATATTCGGTTTTTCTAGGGCTAATTCTTTAACCGGTGGCTGACAGGCACTGATTACAATGCAACAGGAGAGGAAGCTGATTATATATTTCAAGATTTGTGATTTAGTTTATCTAATTTAAACATTCTCCCCGACATAGCCCTGTTGGTGGGAGAGGGCATACATAAGTTCACATCTTTCAATGATGTCAGATCTCTATCTTTACCCGAATGTCAGAACTGAAACAGCCAGACAGGCCGGTCAGCATCCGTCAAGTGGCCATGCCAATATTAGGCCTACTTTCTACGATTGTCTTTAATATAAGCGGTAATAAATATCGCTTGATTGCAAAAATCAACTATGAAAAACAATGGCTTTTGATTCGATTCATTGGAACTCATCAACAATATGATAAAATAGATGCAGAGACGATATGAAGATCAAAATAATAAATACTGAGTTGGAATACAGCCAAGCCCTTAAAAGAATGGAAAAGATCTTTGATTCAGACCCGTCCAATAAAGAGGGGGAAGATGCGGAATTATTGGCTTTACTCATTGCGGATTACGAAGACCGGGCACATCCCATTGATGCACCGGATCCAATAACGGCTATTAGAATCCGTATGGAAGAGATGGAACTCAAACAGAAAGATTTAATAGGAAATAATCGGCTCCAAAGGTATCGTGTCGGAAGTGCTGAATAAAAAGCGGAAATTGACGGTAGGCACGATTAGAAGTCTGGCCGAAAGATTAAAAATCACAGTCCATGTTTTGATACAAGAATATGAAGTTGAGAGGTAGAAATGTTGCCAGATTGTTAGGGGAGTTAGACGCTGCCCTCCGGAGGCCGTAGCCTCCTAGGCGGAGGGACTCGCCCATAGCTTTAGCGTCGGGTCGAGGGGTGCAAGGCCAACTTATTATATCAGGGCTGGTGCACCTTTATCTAAAATGCAAAACGAACCCCAGCCGTGTAAGACCTGCCTGGCATCCGGTATCTCTCCAGTTCTTCATACTGGGTATTGGTGAAATTATCTACAGAAATATAGGTTGATAAATCAGGTGAGAACTCATATGAAGCCTTACCATTGAATAAAAAATAGGCATCGGGCTCGCTACCCGGGTAAATAAATACTTCCCTAACTGCGCTGCGATACCTCCCAGTCAAATTGATGGAGAATGACCGATAGTTTAGTCGTAGTGAGGTGTTGACTGAATGCTTTATTTTGTAGGCTAAATTATTATTAAACCTGGCATCTGAAACATCTCTTGCGTCTAGATAGGTATAGCCGACCGATGCGGCGAGAAAATCACGCAACTGATACCGAAAATTAATTTCTGCACCTTGCATGAGTGCTTTATTTAAATTAATCACTTTATACACCAGTGCTCCGGAAGGATCAGGTAATTGCAGGAAGGAAATGAGATCTCTATACTGATTGTGAAATAAAGCAAGATCTAATGTCACAGACTTGCCAATCCGGTATATGCTGCCAATTTCAAAAGATGCGGTGAGCTTTTCAGCCCTTAGTTCAGGGTTGGGCTCAAAGCGCAAGCCACCGCCTTGCTCAAATTTGATAAAACGCTCGGCCATTGATGGATTTCTAAAAGCTTTTGCAAAGAGTCCACGAATTGAAAGATGATCATTGACCTGATACACAGCGGCTAGTTTTGGACTAAAATTGGACTCACTAAATGTGTTGCCTAAGTTGAAATAATCATAACGGAGACCGATGGTGGTAATGATCTTATTGCCTAACGGCATTTCGTCCTGAATATACAGACCAGCACTGGTAGAGCGGTGCCTGCCATATAACACAGTGTCAGGTTGGCCATCAACAAAATCCGTTTTTATATCAACTCCGGCAATTAAATAGTGGTGGGGTACGTGATAATCTATCTGGAATGCAGAGCCAATCCGGTCGGCGAGAATCGACTCTTCATCAACCGTTTGTTTGCCAAAATTTACATTGGAATCGGTTTTATTGGAAGGATCATCATTAAAAGTAAATAACGAAAAATTGCGGTAGTAATAAAGCCGGCCATTATATTTAAGATTTCCACTATGTAGTGACTGATAATTTAGGTCGGCATTATATTCCTTTTTATTCTGATAATCATCGAGACGATGAGGTGCAGCCGTAAATGCCAATCGTGAATTAAACCAGGTCGCCGGAGCATCGTTTTTAATTTGATTGAAATTGCCGGAGAAAGTAAATTTGTCGCGAAAATTGGGTTGGAAGATCAATTTTCCGAAGATATGATTGATGTCAAATGCTGACTTCTGACGATGTCCGCTGTTTGATTTTCTGCCCGCATCAACGAGGTATTTCCATTTACCCGAAATACCCCTGTGACTCAATTCGGTGGTGTAATAATGACCAATAATGTCGTATTCCGAATTGGTTGGCGGTCGATTATAAATCCCATAGTTAATATGTCCAGTGGTGCTCGATTTTTCTGTGGGATTTTTGGTAATTACATTGACCACTCCTCCCATAGCACTGGAACCAAACAGGGAAGAGTAGGCTCCCTTAACGACCTCAACCCGATCGATGGACTGCAAGGGTACTAAATTCCAAAGTGCACCTCCGGATTCGGGGCTGAGTGAGGGTCTGCCATCGATCAGTAGCAATACCCGATTACCTATACCACCGCCAGCAACTTCTGATGCCCCTCTGATGGATAGGGCTTGAACATTTGCTCCACTTGACCGTGTCACCTGAACCCCAGTCAGGCCATCGAATGCCTGATCGAATGTTTGCAGGTTCTGACTTTTAATTTCAGTAGCAGACACCATTGCCACCGACGCGGGAGCGAGAGACAGGGCTTGTGCCCGACGAGTGGCGGTAATAACTACCTCGTCTGTCTTCAGGCTTGTGAGCTCCAGTTGGAAGTTGAATTCCAGCCGGTCTCCGGAACCGATCCGTACAGAGTCTTTCGAAATGCTTGAATATCCCAAGGAAGTTATTTTCAGTGAATATATGCCCTCAGGAATGGCTGAAAGTTCATAACGCCCATCTTCGTCAGATACCGAGCCCGATAAAAGTGGGTCAAGTTTGACATGCGCTAAAGCTAGTGGCTCTCCAGTCTCAAAATCAGTAATCAGACCGTACAAACTGCCACGGGTGGGTACCGAAAATCCTTGGGCAAAAATTGATGAAATATTGCCAAATAGAAAAACCGACAGCAGAAAAAGTAACCTGGCCCTCATAAGAGCTGCGATCGTTTAGCGAGGTTTCTACCTCATGTACCAATCTTCAATAAAGCCAAAATCGGCAGTAAAATCAATGGTCAGTTCATCGCCCGCCTCGACAGTAATACTACTGGGAGCAGGTTCATTAAATACGGTGATAATGTTTGGTCCGGCCGGAACCCGAATGACGATGCCGTGGCTCACTGATGTGGCGTTACCCCAATGAACCCCCAGAGTAGCTGTTCGCAGGCTTGGGTCGGTGACTAGATCGTGACGGAAGCCAAGAGCTAAGGCTGAGTAAGTACCTGGATCCACTTCCAATTCATAGGTACCAATGTTAGCACCAGCCTGATAATTATACACTAGAGGATTTTGAGCATTGGCCGGAGCCCCAATCGCAAAAGTACCTCCGGGTACCCCTGGACCGAATGTATTATCGGGTATCGGGCCCCATCCCGCCGGTGGGTTTAATGAAAATTCAGGGAAGATGGTCAGTTGAACTTCACCACTATCTTGGTATGCTGCCCACACCTCCGTATTTAGCAAGGTGATATTTCCTTTGATTTTGGCTGTTGTAGGTGCGGGGCCATCATCGTCTTTCTTGCAGGAACTCAACCCGGCAACAATGACCACCAACCACATTAGAAAAAGTGTCTTTTGAATACGTAACATGTTCATAATCATTCATTCTTTAAGTTCTGCAAACCTAGATACAAAACGTGCAATAAACTATCCAAGGAGGGGCTTATAGGGCAGATATGACAGTAATTTGACGAAGAGTCAAGGTTAGTTTCAGCTTTACCCTTCGATTTCAACTTGGGCAATTTGCGACGCCAGCGCTCCACTTGCTGAATTTGTGGCACAAGAAGAACTAGCGGCGAGGACTCAACTTAGGAGGCTATTGAATACTCACCTCGCGCTGTTTAATAAAAATAAATGCCTACTATAACATGATGCAGCCATTCTCGCCGTTCCTCGTTTTGTTGATCCTCTGCCTGGCTGGTCTCCAATGCGCCAAAGCCACTTCAGCGACCGAGCGCCACGGCAGACAGGTCAGTCAGTTACAACCTCCGGTAGCTTCCTTTGTCTCGCCGCACCAGAAACAACGATTTACGGCTTCAGTATCAAATTGCGTAGTTCAACACCCTCCTAGGCAATTTGTGGCGCCAAGGGAATTGGCACCGCAAAGTCATAAATTGCGTAGCAGCTCCACCTCAGACAATTTGCCGCGCATTTTAGTCGACATACGTCTTTCATAAAATTGACTTGATTTCAAGAATTTCTTTCAAGCTTATCTGATTTGCCGTCTTTACTATTCTCTGCTTATCTATAGTCCGAATTTGGCCCAATACCACTCGACTGAGCCTATTTTCTATCATTATTCTTACACGAGTTGGATAACTTTATTCGTTGAAGTTAAGGGAGCAATTACTACTGTCTTTAGGTTCTGATTCATCTCGTCAGGTGAAATTACCAGGCATGGTCTGGTTTTCGTTATTTCACTACCTATGGATCCAAGTTTGCAATCACAATTTTATATTGATTTACCTCATTTCCTCAAATTGTTTATCGCTAAAGACAACATTTATTACTAACCTGTCATCTCCATTTTTATTCATCTTACTGAACTCCTTGTCCCACCCTTCCCGAGGGTTTGAAATTGCCTTAAACACAATAAAGTCTTTCTCTAGAACCAGTTCAACTTTGTCCTTGATGCCATACTTATCTAAGATCGTTTTACTGAGTCTGATCCCCTTCGAATTCCCCATTCGAATAATATTTAACTCCATTGTCTAAATATTTAGTGATTACAAGTATGTACAATTTGAAGACACTTGCAATTTTACTTAGTGGTAAAGAAATAGGGGCCATTGGGTCTTAAAATATTGATTAAGGCAGCTCAAAGTTTGGAGTGGATTAGGCTGTACTTTTTTTTGCATGAGCAAAGTGAGTACCTACCTGAATGACAGAAATCGGGCAAGTAGTTGAACGTACCTGAATCTTTTACAGTAAAGAGAATAGATAAAAAATGCCCTTGGGTCAACTGTAGATTAGACTTGACCCTAACTATGACCGCTTGCTGCCACCCACCATAATGCCCAATCCGCCATCGACCCGGATTGCCTGCCCGGTAAAAAAGGTGGCTTTATCACTGGCTAAGAATGCAATTAATTCACCCACATCGGTGGGGGTGCCAATGCGTTTTAATAAATGCATATCAACACACTCCTGATAAACCTCCTGCGGATCTGGAGATAAAGCAATGGAGTCACGCAACATGGGCGTGTCAATCGTACCTGGACATACTGCGGTGCAACGTATCTGAGGACCATAATCTACGGCAATGCTCCTGGTCAATCCCAACATGGCAGTTTTGGCAGTGGTGTAAGGAGCTACGTTTTGTTGAGATATAAATGCTTGTACGCTACTTACATTGATAATCACTCCTTGTCCTTTTTTCTGCATGTAAGGAATAACATGTTTAGCGCATAAAAATGCACTTTTTAAATTCACATTCATGACCAGGTCCCATTCTTCAACGGTCGTTTCGGTCACTGTGGAATATCGTTGAATACCGGCATTATTGACCAACACATCTATCGACCCAAATTTGTCTTCAATATTTTTAATCGCTTCCGAAACTGCTTCTTCGTCGGAAACATCACATAAAATAAAGAGGGCATTCTCTCCCAGCTCATCGGCTCTGGATTGACTTGCTTCATCCCGATCTAAAATAGCCACTTGAAATCCATCGCGATGTAATGTCTGACAGGCAGCCCAACCGATGCCCTTGCCTCCCCCCGTGACGATAGCAGTTTTTTTTGCAAGTTTTTGTTCCATACTCATATTCAATGTTTTTTGCTCCTGGCTATGATTTTCTAGAATTCAATTTTGGTGATGTGCCAACGGCCGAGATTGGCGGTAAACATTTCACGATCACCCCTGAAGGCAATATTGGTCGGATTAGCCAGTGTATGGCCTTCCCAGTCGTCGATAAAAATTCGCGTAGTGCGATCGGGCATTACCTGATAAATGACGTTTGGTGTATAGCAGGTGACGTACAAATTATCTTGCTGGTCAAAGGCGAGGCCATCAGGTACTGTCTGTGGTAAGGTACAAAACACTTCACGCTGGCCGGGCGATCCATCTTCCTGAATAGCAATTCTTTCTACTCCTGGCAACCACGAACTGACCACGAATAAATGGCGCTGGTCATTTGAAAGGGCCAGACCGTTGGCAAAATTAAATGGACCGTCATGCCAGATGCTACCAGATCCTTCCGAATTGAATTTCAATATTTTTCCGGTCACTTCCCGAAAAGCGCCACTTTCGGTCACA
This sequence comes from Saprospiraceae bacterium, assembly GCA_016711125.1. Classification (GTDB taxonomy): domain Bacteria; phylum Bacteroidota; class Bacteroidia; order Chitinophagales; family Saprospiraceae; genus JABDMH01. The sequence continues at coordinate 832,516 of JADJTQ010000001.1, forward strand.
TAGAGATTTCCAGGCCGATCAAAAACGGCATAATTGGGAATATTAAAAGAATGATTTTCTGTTCCGGTGGCAAAAACGGAAAGTTTTAAATCAGAAAGTGAAAGTTTCCAGACACATTTTTTACCGAGATCACATATAGCCATCCACGACATATCCGGATGGAAGGTTATGCCAAGAATAAATCCTCTGGTATTGGCCACCTCTTCCACCTTCGTTCCGTCTGCTGAAATCCGGTAGATCTGGCCGGCCTCTCCACCTGCCCAGATGCTTCCATCACGATGCACTGCTACACATTCCGGGTGATCTAATCCCTCACAAAAAACACTTGCTTTTGGCATTTTAATTTATAGTTTATAGTCAATGACTGTAGCTTCTATCCACGATTGAATGGAAGTTTCTGCCGAAATATGTAAATAGTCTCCTTCTGCAATGGATGCCAGTGGATCGGAGGGATGTTTAGTTGTCCAGGGCTCTAATGCAATAGCGTAGGTTTTGCCCCACCATGGTGCATCCTGAGTTGCAAAACGCTCCTGCCAATACCACAGGTATTTAAAAATACCGGCATTCCACGATACGGAAAATCCCAAATCGCGATCATTATTAAATATCGTGTAAAATGCTTTGGAATCGAAACCAGATAAATAGGCCAAATCGGAATACGGCATGGCACTTTCAGGAGGAATAATACTTGCATCAATCACTTCATGATTTTGGTTCATGATCTCTGGCCAGACTCCTTCAATTTCAGGGGCGAATAATCGATGATCGGGCATCGATTTTTCTGCTACTATTTTTTTTGCATTCGTTTCGATAAATCCGCCATTTTTCAGAAAAGGAAGTCCAAATGCGATGTGATGCCCCCACATGATGTCCAGATCGGTCCTGCCTTCATTGCTTAATTTCTCATCAATAAATAAAGTACAGCTATTATGCTTTAAAGTCAAAGTTTTTTCAACAAGTAACGGTATACGCAGGGGTCGGGTCCAGCATTTGAGCACGACTTGACTAGCACTGTTTTCTACAATAGCATGTTTCCATGGAATCATCCAGATTTCTCCATGTTGGCCGAGTGAAGCATTGCGATAAGGCCCTGCTGCACTATTAGGCATCACCTCCTGCCAACCACCATAATAATAGTCTTCCATTTGATTGGTCGTGTCCCTGATCTGTGACATCATTTCTGCTGGGTTATGAATTTCCTTATCCAATTTTAGCATAAAATTGAGATCGCGAACTTTATATTTAAATTCAAAAATATCACTACCCCGACCTACCAGGATTCCGATCCTCAGAAAATCATTTTCCATCCAAACAACCCGCATGTTTTTATAGCTCCAATCATCGTTGATGGAGCATCGATGAGTGGGAAATTCTTTGGATGGTATTTTATGCATCTATTTTTTAGTTGATGAATCAATATAGGGAGATTCCAATGCTTGTATTGCCCCACGCATATATCCCAGAGCAAAAGCCATTCCGGCATGCCAGGGCGCACCGCAACTCATCTCCGGAGTATGATCAGGAATTAAGACCCCTTGGTAATTGTTTTTTCTCAAAATAGTTAATACTTTGATCATATCAATATCTCCTTCGTCGACAAAAGCTTCGCGGTAGTTCGGTACTTTTCCGACCACATTTCGAAATGAATATATCCGATTTTGTCAAGAGATGAATATTTATCTAAAAGTTGATAGATATTGCCATCAGCCATTTCCTGAATGGTGCCTAAACAAAATTCAAAACCATTGGATGGACTGTCGGAAATATTGAGTAATTTTTCGTACTCAGAAGGACTATAAAATAGCCTGCCAGTCTGCCTTAATGAGGGTAGGGGAGGATCATCAGGATGAGCGACCAGCCGGACATTGGCTTCCTCGGCCACAGGTAAAAGTTCATTTAAAAAATAAGTAAGCCGTTGCCACATTTCTTCACTGGTCACCGGCTCAAGATTACCTGAATTATTTTCCGGCTCATAGGTCATATTCCAAACCATGCCTTTAGGAATAGGCTGTTGGATATCAATTTTGGAGGCATCAAATACCACCGAGTTAGATTGGCCTCTTCCGACCCGGCCACTGGACCAGCCCCAAACACCGGCAAGACTAAAATAGTAACCCATCACCGGGATACCCGCCTTACCAATATTGCGGATAGTGGTCTTAATATTTTCTAGCTGTTTTTTTTTCTCAGTTCCGTCCAGCAGAATATCATACCAATGGGATGGATCAAAATTTTCGATGGCTGCAAAATTCAACCCATGCGATTCAATTTGCTGTTTTAAATCGGATAGATCTTGATAGCTCCAGAGTTTATGTTGATTTTGGGTAACTCCCCAGCCTCCCAGGTAGTTTTGGGTAAGGGAAGGGCTGTCTCCTCCCTTGATATAATCGACGAGTTGGACGACAATGTCGGTAGCACCGGCCTGTTTGGCGAACCGGAAATTATTGTCATTTAAAAGGCTTTTATAGAGTCCGAGACCTAATCGCATGGTGCCTGGAGGTTTATGGCTTTAAATTTAAGAATTTAACTAGCGAATCATAGCTGGAGAGCACATTTACGGGAGAAGATTATCACTTGATCTTTCTTTGGTTATCAGACGTCGATGCTAGAAATTAGAGAGTAGCTCCGTCTATTCAGCCGGATAAAATCTGCATGCTCCCCCTAATGAAATAGGTTCGCTTACCTAAACTGTGAAGAAAGGGTAAAGGTTTACATACGTCCTGACAGTTATCCTGGCTGTAAGGAGTTGCGTGAGTCTTAATATTTTTTGATTTTAAATTTCCCTTTCCTTATTAAGATGTCTTTAGAATAGAACCGAAGTCTCCGCTTTTCCAAATTGACAGTAACAGAATCCACCCCTGGCTTAATTCTGAATGTGATCTCTGGTCCCATCATTGAGACTTTGGCAATTCGGTTCATGGGAGGCAGTACGATAGTTTCATTACCCTTCCAATCTGTTGCTTAATTCTTCAAGGTCATTTATAAGGATAGAAGCTCCATAATTGGTTCAAGTCCAGCCATGATCTTGATGTTTTCTGTGTCATATACTACGGTCTGCCATAACAAATTTCAATCATCAATGTCAGCGCCAATAAATATCTTTTCATTCGGAACTTCTAGAATAAATCATAAATATATCATCCACTAAGTCTCCGTCAATAATCATTTTTCAAGATCAATGTCTATTCGCAACTATTTTTCAAAAAAAATTAGTTGGAGCCCTACTTTTGCTCAATTTATTGATTTCTCAGAACTTCAGACACCTGCCTTATCATCGCTCATTAAAAATAGCGCAAAGCCCAGAAACTATTTAGTCATTAATTCGGAATAGGTACTAGCCCCCATTTCTTATTAGGGGTTTTATCCATCCATAATTCGAGAATACCTCCCTTGGCGAAGTCTTGGTGGGTAAACCAAACCGCTTCTTGATTTCTTCCGTTTAAGTGCGCTTTTTGGATATACATATTTTCTGCATTATTGTTGTGTGTGCGTATTGTAAATGTTTTTCCTGAGTAATATTTTGGGTCAAGGTGGATAATAATTTCATCAAAAACAGGGCTGGTGATTTCGTAAGTTGGATTTTCAGAGGTATTTCCCGTTAAACTGAAAAGCCCTAATGACATAAGCGCACTGACCCCTCCCATCTGACCCTGGTCTTCATCATGGCCACCATAACCGCGGTCGGGGGTGATGCCACCATAGGCTTGTTCATTAACTCGTCGTACCCAATATTGTGAGAGCCATGGCTGACCGGCAACATTAAATACATGAGCGTTTGAACAACCGGGTTGATTGGCATAACTTACGTAGCCACTGCCATATCCAAAGACAAAATCGTCATCAGCTGATTGCTCAAATGCATAGTTTAATTTTTCACACAATGTATCATTGCCTCCCATAAGTTCTGCCAATTTTGGGATATCATGGGATATAGACCAGCTACCTTGCCAGGCATTGGCTTCAATCCAGCCCTCACCACTGAGGGCATCTTCCTGCAGCCAGGTGCTATCTTCTTTTTTCGGAAATAGTAACTTTTGACCGGGATTAAATAAATGCTCCCAACCCCGGGATCTTTTTTCAAACTGATTGGCAATCTGGCTTTTACCCAGCTTTTTAGCCATTTGACCAGCCGCCCAATCCTGAAAACACCATTCCAAAGTCTCGCCGGCGTTACCCGGGCACCACCCATGATCGATGTAGAACTGTAACCTGGTTGAATCTCCCATCATGCCCCCGGGAAGATGATTCCTAACAATCACATCGAGGGCATGGGTAGGATCAGTCTTGGTAAGTATGCCTTTAGTATAGGCACTGACAATCATATTGGTGGCAGGACAACCGGTCATAATATACGAATAGCCGCCTACACAAGGACCCCTTGGAAGCAAGCCACCATTATCGGCATATTGAACCATAGAAGCACTAAAATCATCTAAAATCCCAGGCCAGCCCAGACCCCAAAGAATGTTTAAATTCCATTGCGTGAGCCAAAGGGCATCTGAGGTGTACATATGGAACTTGACATGTCCTTCGGCATCCCGTGGTAGTTTTCGTGTGATCAGCGGGGCATCTGTAAACTTCCAATCAAGCTTACCCTGCGTATAGTCGGGATAGCTTCCATCTACATCATCGATAATCTGGCGCCCCAGAAGTACATGCCATAAATCGGTATAAAATTTTTCTTTTTGTTGATTGGTGCCCCCATTGACTTCGATTTTGCCAAGCCATTCATTCCACTGGTCCTGGCTGATCTTCGGACTGCATCAAAATCCCAATGGTCACATTCTGCTTTTAGATTAGCCCGGGCGTTTTCAATACTGGTGAATGATATGGCTATTTTCATGCGTAACTGATCTCCCGCATTCATCCGGTAAGAAAGTGATACCCCAGCCGAAGGTGCATCCCAATAGCTCTGGGTAACTCCAAAATAAGTCATGGAGTCACGCCGGCTCAATTTGGATGGTCCTTCGAGTTGGTTAATATCAGGAAGATTAACATTTTCTTTCCAACCATTCATTTGATTAAAGTCCTGGTCAAATCTAATCACGAAAAACACCTTGATTTCTTTAGGGCCACCCCACATCCGACCGGTCGAAATAAATGAACCTTCCAACGAATTATTGTCGATTTTAGAGACCTCGCCTTCTGACATGGTGGTACTGCCCATATATCCCCCAAGATTTATAAGAATACTTGCGGGTCTTGTTTCTGTGAATCTCAACCGGTAAAAGCTTACTCTGTCCGTAACCGTATTTTCAACCCAGGTTTTATATTTTTTTAAAAATACCCGATGATAACCCGGTTGGGCAATCTCATCATCATGGCTAAATGGAGATTTCCATTGTTGGCTGCCTTTGGTCGGATCAATAAGACCCGTTGTGGGCATGATATCAAGACCTGATAACATCCATCCATGTAATTGCCCAAATCCCAAAATATCGGTGGAATTATAATTATAACCTCCTCCCCATTGATTTTTCATTCTCGTATGAGGTGCTGTGGCGATCATACCGAAAGGCCGACTGCCAGGAGTGAAGAAAAAATAGCGGCCTCGCGTGGTTTCAATAAAAAGGATTCACCCATTCTACCAAGTCCTTGCGATCTTCCTCAGCCGGAAAAACTTCAATCTCAGAAAGGCCTAAATTTTTACCGTCGCCATCGGTCACCTGAAATTTTACCCAGATGATTTCTTTCTTTGGAAACGAAATTAGTTTACCACTTCCCTCATTGGGTATAGCAGTAACCACAACTTCTGACCCGTCGCTGAAAAAGAGCGTACCACCAGCACTATGCTCCGACTCACCCGGTCTGTCATATAAAATGATTCGATCGATGGTCATCGGCTGATCCCAGGTAAGCTGTACCCATGGATACCGAATATAACCCCAAAAGACGGTCTCTCCACAGCAAGCCCATTCTCCAAAATCGGAAACTCCAATAATTCCATCATTGATCCCCGATTTAGCATGAACTAAATCAAGGTCTGTAGAGGTAGTTACCAGCGCTAGGGCAGCGATGTTGTCTGGACCTGCACTTAGGCCGGTATTAAACTGACACATTATTATCGCAATACCAAAATATTGAAAAAAGACGAACGATGTGTGATTTCATAGAGTTAGGATCAATTAAATGGTTTTCCAGCTTTTTCTATTTCTTCGAGTGTTTTCTGTTTGGTTTCCGGTACATAACGCCAAATAAATAGAACCAGGATGATGGCATTGATCATAAATATCCAAAAAGTAAAAGCACCACCTAATTGCTTAAGCATCACCGGGAAAAATTGGGTAATCAGTACAACACCAATCCATAACATAACGATGGAAATGGACATGGCCAGACCCCGGTTTTTATTGGGGAAAATTTCGGAGATCAACACCCAGGGAATGGGACCAAGCGAAGATGCAAAACAAGCAATATAACCGAGAATAAATAGTAGTAAGAGTGGGCCTGAACTCAGCTCAAAATAAAAGGAAGCACCCATACCCAACAGACAGATGACCATACCACTCACTCCCCACAGCAGAAGTTTTCGCCTGCCAGCTTTGTCCATGAGCCAAATGGCAACAAAAGTGAATACAGTATTTGTAAGACCAATGACTACCGTCTGAAGTAAGGCTGACTCTGTACCAAAACCTACACTTTTAAAAATTTCAGGGGCATAATAAATGATCGCGTTTATACCGGTGATTTGAGAAAAAATGGCTAAAACGATACCGATAACCATCGCAACTCTGAGGCCGGGTTCAAATAATTCCTGTAAAGTGCCCTTTTCCTCTTTGAGCGTTTCTTTGATTTCTTTTAATACTTCGGCTCCACGTTCATCTCCGTTTATTTTCTTTAAAATCTTTTCCGCTTCCTGATCTCTTCCTTGTTTGGCCAACCAGCGAGGACTCTCCGGCACCAAAAGTAGAAGCATCAGAAATAATGCCGAAGGAATAACTTCCGACCCAAACATATACCTCCATCCCATGTCGATATTCCATTGTTCATCACCCATTCCGGCAATCAGCAAATTGATGAAATAAATCAGGTTGATTCCCAATACAATGGCTAGTTGGTACAAGGTGACTAGCGTGCCTCGATTGTGTGCAGGGGCAATTTCGGAGATGTACATGGGAGACAACATTGAGGCCATACCAACTCCCAGCCCACCAATAAAACGGGCAACCACCAGTTGGGTAATCGTATTAGGTATTGCTGAACCCAGGGCCGAGAGGGCAAATAGAATGGCCGATGCTACCAGTACCTTTTTACGTCCAAATCGATCGCTGATTCTTCCTGAAAATATCACTCCAACTACGCAACCCCAAATTGCTGCTGATGCTACACCTCCCATGGCTTCGTCAGATAGTTGAAACTTTTGTTGGATATTGCCAATGGCACCGGAAATGACGGCAGTATCATAGCCGAATAATAGCCCGCCAATAGCTGCCACAATAGACAGCATGTAGACGTAACGCATGTTGATTTGATGATTCATATTCGTTTGGTCGTTACAGAATTTAGCTGAGTTGTAAAAAGATATTGATTGTGTCTTGGGTTTTCTTAAATATTATGATTCTCTCATATTTATAGTGGGTTGATTTATTTTAAAGTGGCATTCTTTGAAAATCGCAGAATGTAAAAACAGATTGAGCTCTACCAAAGTCATAGGTAGCTTGTCGAAACTACCTAATTCAATCTTATCGTACAAATGCTTTAATGGTAGCGCATTGCTGCCCAATTGATTCGCCATAGGGAGTAATCGTATAGAGGCCTACTGCTGCCGGCACAATAAAAGTTTCTGCATAATGTACAACAAATGGTTTGAAGGCAGCCGAAGGGCTCTCGATAATTACTTCCCGACCTTCAATCAGATTCACTACCTGGAGATTGCCTGCTGTATCATGAGTCACCTTTTTCGAAAACCAATGTCTCCTGGTTTCAATAAATTCCAATGGATGCCATCCGGTTTTTTCTTCGTACCAACCATCACCTTCATCAACTTTTTTAAATTGATTGATTAGTTCAGCTTTGGTCCAGTTAGTGTCCCAGTCCCATTGAATATTCGGGATGCCATGATCAATGCTAATTGTTCGTGTTTTACCATCTAGATCTACCCGGCCCCAATCCCACAATTTAAAGGTAAAAATGTAGGGAGTTGCACTAATCTCCAGGACCATACCGTTTTTTCCGGAACAGTGGACGGTGCCGGCTGGTATTAATATATGGTCGTGTTTTTTTACTGGAAATTTATTGACATACTTTTCCGCATCAAACTCAATCTCGCCTTTTTCGGCTAATCGTAAGTCGGCGATCATTTCCTTCCTATCAACCTGTGTTTTTAATCCCAAATAAACGACGGCATCTGCCTCGACATCCAGCATATAGTAGCTCTCATCCTGTGTGTATTCGAGTCCGAAATGCTCTTTCATATATTGTTTCAGCGGATGCACTTGTAAACTCAGGTTGCCACCCTCCATGGTATCTAGAAAATCAAACCGGATTGGAAATTCGGCTCCGAAGGATTCGAAGATTTTATTTCCCAATAATCGTTGAGGATGTGCAAGCACCAGATTTATTGCGGGAATTTCAAATCGATGTTCACCAAAACCCAACAACAAACTATTTTCTTCCGGCACACAATCGAAACACCAGGCATAATTAATTTTTTCCTGATCGAGATCGCACACTTCTTTCATCCATTGGCCACCCCAAACGCCCGGATCAAAAAAAGGTACTACCCGGAAAGGTTGCGACGCGGCCACAGCCAGACCTTTGTGTAACAACCCGGCACTGATTAGTTTTGGATCGGTTCGGTCATTGGTGTCTAATATGAAATCGACACGGTTAAGGATATCCATTTTATGATGATCGGCAACTCTCCAATCAATAAAGAAAGCTTGTTTGTAAAGTTTCCCGGCACTTTCCGTCCTATTATTAAATCCGAGGCTATGCACCTCATGCCGGCGCATCCGCTGCTGAATTTCCCAGCGTGCCATATCCGCATAGATCAAGACGTCGGGTTCGGACGCAAGCGTCGAGGAGCCTATGCCATAGATAAGAACGATGTCATCTGAATGTTGATTTATTAGATTTTCGGCAGTGGCAATTTTATCAGGATCAAAAAAGTCATTAATCCGAAGGTTACTTAGTTTTCCAAAAATCGGGTGGTCACCCATATAGGGCTCTAGTATGCCGTTCAGTGTTTTCTCTGGATGAAACAGATCTTTTGTGTTGATCGTCAAATCCGGTTGGAATATCTTTTGTAACTGAATTGAAACTTCTTCATCTAATACTCCGGGATAATTGTCGACAACGATGACCGTAGGCTTGCCGGCTTTTGAGTCAATGAAAGTTTTTATTGCATCACCGATTTCAGACCATCCATTTTTGCAATCATCAGATGAATCGGTCACCCTGACAAATGGGTGTTTGTCATAGTTAGAACTGCTCGTTAAATATTTGGGCGTGTTTATCGTTTGTGATTCATTCATTGATTTCAGATAGAAGAACTATTTCAAAAGATTATTCGGGCTTATTCTGGATCATTTCACTCATGATCAATATCCGGGATTTTGACTCATTAATTTATTTAGGGTTAATTCAGAGGCAGGAATTGGAAACAGGTGATGCGTCAAAGAAACCATGCTGCCGGGTTTTGAAACGGTGACTTTTTCCTCTAATTTTCCGAACCTGATTAAATCAAACCAACGATGGCCCTCCCAACCCAACTCATATTTTCTTTCTTGCAATATGGCTTCTGCAAATGATGCTTTATCGAGACGATCGAGATCGGGTAAAATGGGTTGTACTGTGGTGCCATCAAATCTCGCCCGGGCTCTTACCGTATTGATCACACTCAGCGCCTCGGTGCTTGTGCCGTTTCGTAATTCGTTTAGCGCTTCGGCATGTAAAAGCAAGATATCGGCATACCGGATAAGGGGAATATCAATGCCGGAATTGCCCGGGATTTTCTCCGTGTTTTGATCCCAGAATTTTCGGATGTGTGGTGGGACGGTCTGAGTATTGCCCTGATCATCCGGATATTTTGTAAGAAAGGTGACCGTCCGACGTCGGTCGAGTGAATCAAAATCATTATAAAAATCTGGTCGAGGTAATACTCTCGATCTACCTCCGAGACCTTTGGGCAAGGTTAATAGATTGATATTCGAACCTCGATTGTTATTTAGATTGACACTCCATAAAACTTCGGAATTATTTTGACTGTGGGCCTTAAAAAGATTGGCGTAATCATTTTGTAAAGTGAAGTTGCCTGATTGAATGATGAATCGCGATGCTTGTGCAGCCCTGCTATAGTTCTTTGTCGATATCAGAAATTTGCACAAATAAGCAGCGGCTGTATATTTGGAAGGTCGCCCCGGATTGGCATTCGTAGGTAGATTTTCGAAAGCAAACGTAAATTCCCGATCAAGAAATTGGTAGATCGTATCAAGAGGAGTCCTTCCGATTTGGACTATTTCAGAAAAATCAAGTGCCGACTCACGGACAAGGGGAATTGCTCCAAAAAAACGTACCAAATCAAAATAGAAAAACGCTCTGAGGAATCGAGCTTCACCGGCAAGACCTAGTTTTTCATTTTCTGATATAGGAGCATTGGGAAGATTTTGAATCGCATAATTGGAAGCCCGGATACCTTGGTATAAGTCCTTCCAAATTGATTCTACTATTTTATTCTGTGCAGTTAAATTGAAATCAGCAAACTCGCTGATATCGGGATTCAAACCGTCGGAGGCACCCAGATCGGAGGCCATAGCATTGACCAGCCAATAGTATTCCGCATAGACGCTGGTTCCGCTATTTATTGACTGATAAATGGCATCAACAGAAGCCTGGGCATCGCGATCTTCCAGAAAAAATTCGTCGGATGTAATCAATGATTTCGGATCCTCATCAATAGAGCAGGCTGACAGGGAAAAAAGTAATATGATCCAATATTTTTCTTTCATTCTAAAAATCGAGATTGATACCCATTTGAATTAATTTTGACTTGGGATAACTGCCAAGATCGACTCCTTGTTGGGTAGGTGAAGATCTGAAATGGCTGACATCCGGGTCTAACCCGGTATATTTTGTAAAGGTCAATAAGTTTTCGGCGGTTAAATAAACACGACATTTTGAAGCCGAAAATCTATTTAGTAGTTTTTGAGGCAATTCATATCCTACGGTGCAATTTTTGAGTCTTAAGTACGAGCCATTCTCAATAACCAGGTCTGAAAAATATTGCTGCCTGGCAGTTTGCAAGCGGGGAAGGGGAAGTGATTTGCCTGCTTCGTTCAGGTACTCGACAGACACGTTATTTTCACTAGTGGGATTTTCAAGAAGAAGCCGATTGACATTCGCCATTTTATGACCGAAAGCACCTTGCAATCCTATGGTCAAATCAAAACCTTTATAGCACCATTGACTATAGAAACCCAATGTCATTTTAGGTAATGCGCTGCCCAGATCGATTTGATCTTCTGAATTAATGACTCCATCCTTATTGAGGTCACGGTATTTCTGATCTCCCGAATTTAATACCTGTCCGGCAAAAGAAGCTTCTCCTGATCCGCCTACGGAGAGACCATCGGCCTGATATCCAATAAAAGTAGATGCGGCATGACCAGACTGAATGATTGACCAACCTGAAATTCCTACTATAGAATCTCCACTGACAATGTGGAAATCATTTTCGACTGATTTAATTTGATTTTTATTCACTCCCACAATCAGCTGACTGTTCCATGAAAGAGCTCCCAGGTTGTGATTTAGCGAAGTACTTAACTCTAAACCCTGATTGGAGATTGAAGCAGCATTCGAAAGTATATAATCAAAACCACTCGTGCCTGCCAGTGGAAAAAAGGTGATCGCATTGGATGTTTTATTCTGATAGAAATCAAGATCTAATTGCAGTTTTTCTTTCGCAAGGCCCAAATGGGCTCCCAGATTTAGTTGATTAGTCCGCTCGATTTTCAGGTTTTGGTTTCCAAGCCTGCTCAGACCAATTCCATTCAATGTAGCTCCATTAAGCGCCGAGTTGGATTCATTGAGCAAGGTAAACCGGCTATATGGTTTTACTGCCAGATTACCGGTGGAGCCATAACTTGCTCGGATCACGAGACTACTGATCTTGTCATGGTTTTTAAGAACTTCGGTGTTTCCCAGATTGTAGGAAAAAGAGGTAGCCGAAAACAAATGGTATCCATCACCAAAGGTGGAAGATGCGTCAGCACGCGCGGTTACGGATAGCGAATAGATGTCCTGGTAACTATACCGGGCAGTGCCAAAAAAGGAACGCATACTCCAATCGCTAATATCTGAAAAGAGGGTCTTTTGTTGACCGACAGTGAGGCTATAATACCGCAATGTTTCATTGTCAAATCCGATCGACCGGCCGGAGAGTACCTCTCTTCGATAACCTTCGGTACTAAATCCTGCATATAGATTTAGAGTATGATCAATTGAAAAAGCATGATGATAATCTAAATAATATTGATTAATAAATTTTAAAGCTTCCATTTTAGACCCGGATCCCAGGCCATCGGAGGTGCCGAAAAATAGTAGTCCAGGAACAAACGCATATTCTTCATTAAAGATACCATCGAGACCGACAGTGCCGTGAAGAGTCAGAGCGGAAAACAAATCGTACTTGAGATGCAGGTAATTTGAAATCCGGGTGGTTGTCAATTTGCTATCCGTGCTACCGGCCAATAACAGTGGATTGGGTTGGGCAACGGAACTTTGTAAAACCGGAGTGGGAAGCCCGTTTTCATCAGCAATAAAATGATATGCTGTGACTGCACCATTTTGCTGGTAGGGCAACAAAGGATTAAAAATGCGTGATCCGGAGATTACATCAATACCGGAGTCATCGGAAGCAGCGTCGGATGCGACTGAATTAACATCAATCCGGCCAAAATTTAATGAATTTTGAAGGGAGAAACGATCACTGATTTGAGCATCCATATTGGCCCTGAAATTAGCGCGCTGAAAATTAGATCCAATGATCAATCCTTTTTGATTTAAATACGCTCCACTTAAAAGAAAACTAATTTTTTCGGTACCGCCTGCAATACTAAGGTGATATTCTTGTCGAAGCGCCTGATCCCGGTAAATGATATTTTGCCAATCGGTGCCCACTCCAAATTTCGTTGGATTGGAGTATGGAGCAGGCTCACCGGCGTTGGTATGGGCCTGGTTTAAGAATTCGGCAAATTGGGTAGCATTGGCCATATTGTAACTCCCGATGGGTTCCTGACTGCCGACCTTTATTTTTAATGAAATTTTTTGATCGGCAGATAGTTTTCGTTTAGTGCGTACGATTACTACTCCATTTGTTGCCCTGGCGCCATAAATTGCGGTTGCTCCAGCATCTTTGAGCACGGTAATCGACTCAATATCGTTAGGATTAATAAATGTGAAAGGACTTACCGGAGGTCCAAAAGTCGTACCTGAAATAGAAAAATCAGTCTCGTCGTAGTAGGGTATTCCATCAATAATAAACAAAGGTTGGTTATTTCCAGCCAGCGTATGGATGCCCCGGATTTGAAGAGTGATTTCGGTAGCCGGTTGTCCACTATTTTCCACTGCGGTAATTCCGGCTACGGTACCTTGTAAAAATTGGTCGATCGTATTTACTCCCCGGAAATTTAAATTAGTTTTTACCGCAGCAGCATCATGCGATTTGCCGGACAAAATGAAATAACCGCGATCAGAGGAATGTTGTTCGAGTTCAGTTGAATCTATTGGAGAAACATCTTGACCTGGCAAGTAGTCAGCATATAGAAAGGCCATTAGAAGTACCAAACATTTAACTGTATATTTTATGTGTTGGCTCATTTTCTAATAACCGGGATTTTGTGAGAGATTCGCATTAATATCACGTTCTCTTTGAGGGATGCCAAAAAGAATGTATTTGTTTTCATCTACGGTGATACCAGGTTTTGCCGCTTCAACCCGGCTTTTGAGTCGGGCCTGTCTTTTAAGATCAAACCAACGATGTCCTTCCCAGACTAATTCCAGACGACGTTCCTGCCATACTTTTTCCCGAAATTCATTTTGATTGAGGCCTATAAGATCCGGCAACACATTGCGTTCTTCTCCATTTGCAAAACGAGCGCGTCTCCGCACCCGGTTGATCGCTTCGTAGGCTTCAGCAGTTGGCATTCCACTGACCTCATTGGCTGCCTCAGCATACATCAAGAGAATATCAGCATACCGGAGATTAAAAAAATCATTACCTCCACTACTTGCACTAGGCTCGGCAACCGAATCCCAATATTTAAAGATGTGAGGGGCAAACTCCAGGACAGTACCATCTTTTTCCGTAAAAGTGGTCGCAAATGTGACTTCTTTGCGCCGGTCGAGATCGTCAAAAACATCATAGACATCGAGGGTGGGAATTTCCCAGGAGTTTGAATTACGATTTAGTGCTAGAGGTAAAGCTCGCACGTTAAATTGGCTGGTTTCCCAGATGGCGTCATTATTTAAGGTGAAATTGGTAGCAAACACCACCTCCTCGCTATTGTTATTGGCAATTTTAAAGACTGCGGCATAATCAGAGAGTAAGCGATAGACTCCCAGTTCCATAACCTTTTTTGCATGCTCTTTGGCCAGGCTCCATTCTTGATGGGTGAGGTAGACGCGTGCAAGATAGCCGGACGCGGCGCCGGTAGTTGCCCTTCCAATATCTGCTCCCGTGTATCGTACCGGGAGATTGCGTTCTGCCAGCTTCAGATCTTCGATGACCTGGGTGTAGACTTCTTCAGTGCTGGAGCGAACAACCGATAAAATAGAAAGATCTTCGGTTGGTTGCAATTGCAATGGCACATCTCCAAACATCCTAACCAGATCAAAATACATCGCTCCGCGAATAAAATGCACTTCTCCCAGGAATCTGCCTTTAAGTCCATCATCCATCTCTATGGTGGGGATATACTTAATCGCGAGATTTGCCAGATTGATGGTTTTATAAAGGTCTTCCCAAACATCCTGAACCATTAGATTGCTGGCATCATATCTAAACTCTGAAAGTTGTACTGCATTGGGTTCGGGTCTGCCGGACTTGCCTTCATCGGAAGCCAATGCTTGAATGGCCCAAAAATTATTGAAATAAACACCACCAAAATCACTGTTGGATGTTCCGCTACCTAAATGATCATAAGTGGCATTGACAGCCAGCAGTGCATCGTTGGCAGTTTGATAAAATACTTTATTGGTAAGTAACGACCGTGGATTTTCCTCCAATGCTTTATCGCAATGCGGTGAAAATATGACCAGAAAGATTATTGTGAAGATCAAATTGATATTGATCCCGGATCGTTCGATATGTCGTTTTTCGTTCATCTTAAAAACCGATATTGATTCCGAGAATGAAAGCTTTTGTCGAAGGATATCCTCCAAGGTCAGCTCCCATATTGGCGGCACTCTGACCGAAATGACTCACCTCAGGATCAAATCCGGAATAATGGGTGAGCGTGTAAATATTTTTGGCGGTGGCATAAACTTTGAAATTGGCGATTTTATACTTTTCTGTAATTGCTGATGGCAAGGTGTATCCAAGTGTCACTGTTTTTAATCGCAGGTAAGAACCATCTTCAACCTCAACATCTGAAATAAAACGACGGGCAAGTCCCGGGTCTGCATTGACCTTCGGATAGCGGTTGCTTGGATTTTGGGGTGTCCATCGATTCGCAAAATATTCCAGACTGATATTACTGGTGCCATTTTGTTGCTCGGTCAAAAATTTATTGAAGTTCACAATTTGATTTCCCGAAACACCCTGAAAGAAAAGATTTAAATCAAAACCTTTGTACGAGAAACTATTGTTAAATCCGAAACTAAAATCTGGTTGAGCGCTGCCTATAAAGGTTCGATCATCACCGTTGATCAAACCATCTTTATTAATATCGAGAAATTTTCGATCCCCCGGCTCAAGAGGAGGAGCAGCAGCAAAATTCGGAATCGTTTCGGTGTCTTCACCTATCTGAACGATTCCATCGGTCAGCAATCCGTAAAATCGTCCTACCGCTTCACCCTCTTTCAGCAAAGCCCAGCTCTCAACCCCAAAAAGGTTGGCATTGTTGGGTATTTCATCTCTACCGGCCAGATTGGTAATGGTATTTTTATTCCAGGCAATATTAAAATCGGTATTCCAACCAATCGATCCGGTGAGATTACGACTGGAAATGCTAAATTCAAATCCCGCATTTCTTAAATCACCCACATTACTGAAAACTCCCGAAAATCCGGAATAGAAGGGTACATCGGTAGAGAGTAAAAGATCAAATGTGTTTTTAATATAATAGTCGGTAGTAATCTGGATGCGGCCTTCAGCAGTTGAAAAATCCAGTCCCAGATTAAATTGTTCGGTTGATTCCCAACGTAAATCACTATTCGGGAAAATGAACGGTTCAAACCCAATCGTAAGCACATCATTAAATACCAGATCAATAGGAATTAGCAGGGCTTGAGAGGAATAAGGCCCTATGGATTCATTACCGATTACACCGTACCCTAATCTCAATTTTAAGAATTCAACCAAACTTGAATTTTTAAGGAAAGATTCTTCTGAGATGACCCAGCCCAAAGAGACTGAGGGAAAAAATCCCCATTTGTTATTCTTACCAAACTTCGATGATCCATCAGCCCGGCCAGTAGCAGTAAACAGGTAGCGATCAGCATACGAATAATTAATTCTCGCAAGACCCGATAGAAAAGTAAATTCCGAAAAATTAGTATTTAAACTAGCTCCCCGTGCGATGGCATAGTTATTAAAACCTAACAGATCATTCTTAATATCAATTGCTTGTACACTGAGGGAAGATATTTTAGCTCTTTGAGCAGAAGTACCAAAAACGCCTCCGACTTTGTGTCTTCCAATATTTTTCTGATAATTCAAGGTGTTTTCATTGAGCAGAGTGGTGCTGCTGACAGAACCTGAAGCGGCAAATGATTCACCACCAGAGCGGCTGAGGCGGGGTGTGAATTGATCTCCCCGGCTATTGGAAAAATCTACCCCAAAGCTGGCTTTGAAATTGAGGTCAGGTGTGATATCGTAGGTCGCACTGAGATTATTGATAATCCGGGTAGTTTTTAATTCACTCGGAGACTGCAATAGTTTAAGAAGCGGATTGGCAAAAGTATTGATCACTTTTTCCGTAATCGGACGACCCTGAGCATCGACTTGTGATCCATCGATGAGTTGGCCATTGTCATCCACGGCAAAGTTTTTTTGAGTTAGTTTTCCATCCGTTGTACGAGCCGGTACCAGGGGACTAAAACCGAGCACAGCAGTGATAGTACCACCATCAAATGCGGCATTATCATCTGTGGCTACCCGATTGCTATTGGAATGACTAAACATTAAACTGTTACTCACCTTGAGCTTCCGGGTAATTTGACCGTCAAGGTTTGAGCGAAAATTGTATCGGTTGAAATCCGAACCGATAATAATTCCTTTTTGCTGGTAGAAACCACCGGAGATCGCATACTGGACAGCTTCATTACCGCCTTTAAAGGATAGCTCATAATTTGACATGGGAGCTTGTTGGAAAACTTCATCTTGCCAGTTGGTGCCTTCTCCAAAAGCTGCCGGGTTATTGTAGATTCTCTTTTTACCCGCATAAAAATTGGCCTCATTTTGATATTGAGCAAATTGCTCTGCATTTAACAACGTGTACGGGTTACGTACTTTTTGAATACCATAATAGTAGCTAAAGTCGATGGCCGCTTGTCCAGCTTCTCCGCGTTTGGTAGTGATCAAAATGACTCCATTAGCAGCTCTCGCCCCATAGATTGCCGCTGCTGAAGCGTCCTTAAGGACCTCAATCGAGCTGATATCATTGGGATTTATGGTTGACAATGGATTTTGTTGAGTCCCTTTTGCTTCTGATGAAGATATATCTGACGATGATGTGAGGATCGGCACGCCGTCAATTACATAAAGAGGTTCGTTGCCCGCACTGATCGAGCTGGTACCGCGTATTCGCACAGTGGTGCCTGCTCCCGGCTCTCCGGAATTTTGCTGCACAACAACACCGGCAGCTCTTCCCTGAAGTGCTTGATCAGCAGAAAGCGAAATCGTTGACTTGATGGTTTCCTCGTTAACTGAAGAAACTGACCCGGTCAGATCACGCTTTTGTACTTTCCCATATCCGATGACGACGATTTCATCAAGACCGGCTATTTCTTGTTGCATCGAGACTTCTTGTCCGGTTGGATCATTCACAAATAATTCCTGAGGTCGGTAACCGATGTAGCTGAATACCAGAGTGACAGGTAACGAAGCTTCCAGCATGAAACTTCCATCAATATCGGTCGTGGTGCCGGAGTTACTACCTTTTATGAGTACGTTGACTCCGATCAGAGACTCTCCGGTGAGGGCATCTTTGACGATTCCCTTCACTTCAAGGGCCTGGGCCTGCAATGCGATGCCGGGCAGTCCAAGTAGTAAGAAAAGGAGTACATTCGTTCGTTGTCTCATATTGGTACTAAAAACACTTTGAGAGAACCTGAAAATCACGGCCGCTCAAATTTTTCACAATGATATTTCCAGTTTCGTCTTGAAAATTAATGGACAGTTCACCAATAGTGCTGCTATCCAGCTCATAAAAAGAAGGAGGCCAAATTGCTATTTGCCATAAGTCCGGGCCTATTTTTTTTTCATTTCAGTGTTGGGTGTTTTTTCACATCTCTGGGTCGACCCACTGGAATGAATGGCTGTCGAACACAAATAAACCTTGTTAGCACCGATGAGCATGGTGGTGTCTTCCTTTGCATCAAAGGTTATGATTAAAAGGTCATTAAAATCATAAGTTTCGAGGCCAATAAGTTTTCGTGGGGACGGACCACAAAGATCCTGAGGTTGTCCTGAGGCCCCTTGTACTTCCAGGCAGGTTTTTTCGAAAAAGAAGGTGGAGTTACTATTATCGTCGAGGTAGCCCCAATCGGCCTCACCCAGGAAATATCCCAGCTGTGTAATGATATTGCTGGGTCCTACCTTAGTTTTAATGGTTATGGTTCCGGTCACCGGGTCATCCTCACTGGTAGTAGAAGGTGGGGTGAAACTATTGTCAGCTTTAAAGACCACCCACTCCATCTCTCCATAATTACCACCAAAGCCGACTCTTTCAATAATCTGCTGTGCCCATGGCTGTTTATTCTCGGGATCCACTTCATTTGGATCGATCAGTGACATGGTGCTGTTACCAATACTACTGACAAAGGAGACTTGTGTATAGTCGAAAGCTCGCCAGGAACGGGGAGCACAAAAACCAAAGATCAGGGTACTCCCTGCGTCATCTGTGATTCCCACATCAATCGTAACTGTGATTTCTTCACCGATCATGGCTGAAGACGGCTGATTGACCCGAACTATATTAAAGCAACTGATAAAAAATACAAGCAGAGTGGTAGCGATGATCATCGGGCCACGGGGAAGCCGGTTGAATTGTTTGACCGTTTGCTCTTTCACTCTTTTTCAAAATAATAGGTGTACAAATTGTCCCGACAGCCCAATGAAAAAGATATTTTGAACGATGTATCTCCCGATATCGGAGGTGCCGCAAATGAGACGGAATATTTTTCGGATTGCGCTTCAAATTGCATGGAAGTGGGGTAAGCCAAGTCATTATATTGCCATTTTCCGGCTGTCCGTACCGGAAAGGGAGCGGTACCCGTTTCAATGGTAAAATCAGTCGGTGCCTGATCCATCATTAAGGTGAGGCTGATCTGATCGAAATTAAACACGGAGGTGATATCGACATTATTTAGTAATACACGTTTTACCTTCCATGTGCCGGCCAGATCAACGGTGTGTTCTTTCAAAGCACCATCCGGAATCTCGATCTGCTGCTCTTCACAAGAGTACCATGTGATACTGCCAACTAAGAGCACCATGGTACATTTTGTGATCACAGATTTGAAATTGAATGGCATAGTCGTATGTCCATATGTTTGAACATACCAAATATAAGTAAAAATTGCTTTGGTAGTTATCGATTGCAGGGATCTTTTCAGTGGGAAGATTAGGCGTAAAAATTACCTTTTAATATCAATTGAATACGAAAACCGATCAGCCCGGTAATATCCCAGATTGTATTCAATGGGTCTTTCACCCGGGTCGCAAACGATTCTTTTCCTAAAGAGAATCGGTTCTCCGACAGGGACACTTAGTTGCTCTGCTAAAAATTCGTCGGCGAGTATCGCTTTGATCTCTTCGTGCGAAATCGAGGGAATCGTGGCATAGTCCTGCTCCATGATTTCATAGAGATGACGGGTGAAATCTTCCTTCCCTGTAAAACCAATCCGTGGGTGGAAGTATGAAATAAAATAGACAAAAGGTCCATCATCTAAACCTCGAAGTCTTTCGAGTTTAATGACTTTTTTGCCCCTTTCAATCTGTAGGTGTTGAGCTATATCTGAGGTGGCCTTAATATTTCCGGACTTGAGGCTATAATTGATGAACTCCAGGCCTTTTTCGTGCATTTCCTGACTAAAACTAAACCAATTATCCAGTTTAGATGTCAGGGTGGGTCGCGATACCGTAGTCCCCACTCCTTTTTTTCGGATAAGCAGATTTTCGTGCACCAGTTTATTGGTTGCTTGCCGGATCGTGTTGCGCGATATACCGAGGCGCTTAGACATGTCGACTTCTTTCGGAAGAAGGGCTCCTCTAAGGTAGTCGGGATGTTTAATCAGATCGCGCAGTAGATCTTCTACCTGTTTATGTAAGGGGATAGCGCTACTGTGGTCGATACTAAAAGTCTCCAGGATACTTTCCTGTATGTTCATTTGTTCAGACATAAGGTGAAGATACAGAGTTTATATGGCATTGGACATTGTAAAATCCACCTCTTAATTCTGACACTGGAAATCTAATCATTAGTGTGTGTATTAAAGAATCTTAATCCGGTGTTTTTCCCTCAGTTTCTGGGGCTTGGCTGTCGTTCAGATTATGACTTCGGTTGTTTTAGGCTAAACAAATCTGACAAATCATTGATTATTAACTCAAGTTTCAGTACTCCTCGGTATTTGTTCTTTCTCCTATGCCTGATCCACGAGAATAATTTTTTTCCACTTTTTGGCAGCAAAAAGTGGAAAAAAACTGCCGACTGTATGTTCGGTGACCCACATCCCAAGTCTTCGCTGGAGGAACGAACGATTTCCGCTTTGGCGGAATAGAGATTCAGTGAATCTCTAAGTGAGTGAACCGTTTTCTATGGGTTTTCCAAGGATAATTGTAACTATTTTTAATACATAATATAACATTTTGAATGGTTAATCATTAAATTCCCCAGAATCGATTGTTGATAACTATGCAGAGTATTGATAGTCTATCTGGAAGGGAATTTGCTTTTTGACACAAGCAAAAGCTGTAGTCAACATTTTATTTTGAGGTTGTTTCTGGCCAAGCTCTTATGTTTTCCATCTGCTACCAACCTGCGATAGTATTGACCTAGAAAATGTTTTGAATTGAGAATGCTACCAGCTCCCAGATGAAGCAGCGCTTTCAGGTCTTTGTTTGCTGCATGGGACAAATGAGGTTTGCCAATTTTCTTACCGGATGATTTTTCAAAAGGCACGACACCACAATAGCAACTGAGTTTTTAGCACTATCGAATCGAGTAAAGTTTTTCGTCACACAGATCAAAGCACTGGCAGTTATGGGTCCAATACCCGGTACCGATGTAAGAAGATCATAGTTTGTCTTCAATTTCAAATCGGCTTTAATCGTTTCCAATATTTTCTCATCAACAGCGTCTATCTGTTCGTTTAAGATCTTTTCAATCTTAGAGTTAGACTTGTCGATTACCTTGAACACATCAGATCCCAGAAATTTCTTATTGTCTTGGGCACCTTGTGTCAGCTGCTTTCTAACCTTAATAAGCTGGGACCGGTGAGTTCTTAATCCGTTCAATTTGAGGATGTTAGCCTCTAATGGCGCCCAGATTGAAAGTTTATCATGGAAGCGGTAAGCATATTCAGCAATACGTTGCGCATCAACAATATCATTCTTTCCTCTTGTGAGCCCAAGTGAATTTTTGATTTCGACTGCGTTGACTACGTAGCAAGTCTTACTCTGATTGTGTAATACTTCCAAAAGCAAATTGTTGTAAATGCCTGTAAACTCCATAATAAAAATGGGGTCTGCCGGATCCACGTCTAAGGCGGTCATTAGAAAAGGAAGATGCCCGCTTGACGAAGCACCGAAGACTCTTCAGATCATTATCTATTTGAATGTTCTGAATAACGGTGCCATTTAAAAAACACAAAAGTTGATGTGATCTTTAGAAATGTCGCAACCAATGATAAGTTGAGAAAACATAGTGAAAATTTTAATAGATTTGAAAATAACAAGTAGTTGAGTTCTTAGGCAAACACCAACACCTTAATAATGGGTTTTACTCCCAATTTTCTATTTGGCTTTGACCTAAAAGCAAAGAGTGGATTAAAACGGTTCATAGAATATCGATGACTTCTACGGCAGCGGCTAAGTGCCACTCTTTGCCTCAACTTATCCACAAATTAACATAAATTGATCCCCCCTAAAACCCCCTATTATGAATATGAATATTTATAATATGAATGTAATCTTAATAAATACAAACCTAAAGGCGCAGCGGACGGGAGGCAAGGCTACATTCGTTTGAAAATCAACTATTTGTGACAATAAGAAATTAGGGAATGAAAATGATCTTGTTACTTAAATACGCTGTATAAAATCCAACGCTCCAACTTGAGTGTGGGGCCCAACCTACACATACTAAGCCGGTGTCACCCTACCAATAAATTCTGGAAGAACTTAGATTAGATTTCTTAACCAAGGGTTGTTGAGGTGATATATAGTTATGATTAAGAAACATATAAAAATATGGGTTATAATTGATTCTTTATCAGTACATAACGATATATCTTATGCCAACTTAAATATGCCAAAAATGGTGCCGAAACTTGAGTTATTAACTTGCTACTATTAACCAAGATTCTCATCTCGACCCAGATCATTTAAACTACTTAGCTGCATTGTTTTTTTCGAGAAGGAGAATTCTATGTTGTAGCTTTTCGATCAGTAATTCCCGTTCTTCATAGACTTGGTTCAATGCTTGAATCGAAGCTAGAACGACACCATCAGCATCAACGGTTGAGATGTATCGGGCATCGTTACCCAATTTAAAGGCTTCGAAAAAATCCTCAGCCATCGGACCAATATGCCACCCATCATCAATGTCTTTGTATTTCCAGCGATAAAGCTTAAGGTCACAAGCCTTGTTTAAAATATGTTTTACAACTACTGGTTTAAAATTCTCCTTAAAAGTTTGGCTACTGCCATTGGTCCAGGCACCTCCGGCAGTGACGTGGGCTCCGTTACCATTTGCATTGTTAGTGCCGACATGCAATGGATGCTCAGGGAATACATTGTTGACACCCAGTATTGGTGTCACATAAACGCCATTGGCACCTTCTAAATGTCCGGAATAGCCTCCCGTACCAGTACAAACGCCGTAGACACCATAACCATCGGAGCCATAACTTTGTCCTACAGCAGCTGCCAAGACACCAGAATGTCTGGCACTGATGCCACTAAAACCTTCCGCACTGATACCGACAGAATTTACATTGGTAATATTTGTATTAACTCCACTAATCAAAGGACTTGGGTCCGCCCCTGTAACACTCATTTGTGCCTTAGCTGGACTGGAATTCATTAAAAAGATAATCCCGGTTGTCAAAAGGGCCCGCATAGTAACTTTATTTTGAGGAGATATAAAAAATAAAAAAGAATTTTGATTTAATTGCCATCTGAATCTTGTAGTCGATCCAGTCGTTCAAATAGCTCCTGGATCGTTTGATTTTGATTTTCTATCTTAATGATCAGCTCCTTTAGAGCGGCCAATGCAACTCCATCAGCATCAATGGTCGAAATGTAAGCGTCGTTTTCACCCAAACCAAATGTTTGTCCGAATTCCTCAGCAACAGGTCCGAGATGTTGTCCTTCATCACTCTTTTTGTAGTTCCAGAGAGTAAGGTCTAAACTTGATAATTTTTGTAGTACCAGTGCAGAATTAACGGCTCGAAAAGTATGCTTGATTGATTTACTGGAACCATTTGTCCATGCACCGCCAATGGTCACATGTGCTCCATTGCCAGCAGAGATTCCCAATTTACCAACATGAATCGGATGCATGGGATCACTATTATTGATTCCTAGGCGCGGTGACACATAGAAACCCCGACCCCCAATAAAGTATCCTGAGTAAGCATTGGCTCCAAATACAGTACCAACGATTCCGTCACAAAATACACCTTCTCCTCCATTGCCTTTTGCAGAAATTCCGTTGTATCCCTCACCATAGGCGCCCCAGCCGTACTCATTTACTGCAGTGACAGCACTGCCAGAGGAATTAGACTCAACGGTCATCTGCTGAGCAGTCAGAACACATTCGCCGAAGCAGAAGAACATAATCAAGCATGATAATCTCATCTTTTTCTATTTTTAGAGGGTTGGGTTTCTTCAAAATCAGTCACTAGCTGATTCAATTGACGAAGCAATTCGTTTTGTCTTTTCTGCCATGATGCCAGTCCCTGGATCAGGGATAGATTTACACCGTCAGCGTCTACCGTGCTGATGTATTTGTCATCTCGTCCCAAACTGAATATTTTCGCAAAGTCCTCCGCAACCGGACCAAGATGCTCTCCATCCTCGTATACCTTATAACGCCAATAATAGATGTCCAGATCCTTTGCCATCTCGATGTAAAGAAGTGGGTCAATCGACTCCAGGTCGGTTTTGAAATCCTTACTGGATCCGTTGGTCCAGGTTCCTCCTGCAGTTAAATGAGCCCCATTTCCAGTTGTGCTATTGTAACCGACCAAAACGGGATATTGAGTGTTTGTGTCGGAAAAATTGGAGATGATGAGTCGGGGAGATGCGTATACACCGATTCCACCCGAAAAAAAACCTGCCCACCCGGAATGAATTCCAGAGCTTACTCCTACACCGTCTCCAACCGCGGTTCCTCGAATACCATATCCATTCATCCCGTAAGCGACTCCAAAAACAGCTCGAGTTCCGAAGCTATTAAGACCATAGGTATAGGCTACACCACTATAATTTACCATTTGGATCACCGTTGCAGGTTGCACACTTTCAATAAAAACCGGCTGGGCATGAGTGCTATTCAAGAAGAACAGAAATAGAACCAGTAAAAAACCAGGTTGCGATGAAATAGGGAACCCCGTTGATCTCAATCGGCGAGTCAAATGCAACATCATCATCTTTATTGATATATTAATAGATATCATATAAGTCATAATTGAGACATAAAATTGATGCATTTCCTAAAGTGATTCTTATACTATAGTTCCAGATTCTTACTCAATAAGACCAAGTTAGCATTACTGTGGGCAGTTTGACCATTTGCAATGTCAAGAAACAAACTTTCAGAAAGAAGCAATATGCAAATCCAAGTATCTCTAGTGAGCAGCCTGGGCCTCATAATCAAAGTTGATTTGACTTGTCGGGTTGATCCACACCTTGCAAAAAATGGTTGACTGCTCCATTTTTTGAGAATCGGCACGGCTCAGCAATGAATAAGAATAAGAACCATCACTATTGATGATCTCATAGAGATCGACCAGGCTGGGCGATAGTGGAGCCCACCATGATTGGTCATGCTTATTGGCAGACCAATTTCCAGAAGATTTCGTCACCAGGTTTAAGAACGATCCTGAAATCCTGCCTGGAAGTAATGTGCCGGTGAGATGATAGTCAGAACCTTCATGGCTGAGGTCTAACTGAATACTATCCTGGGTGATTTGCAGATTGGTAAATTGATAACCGGACTTGGATGCCGACACTTGCCATTGATCACCCTCTTGTTTAATTTGAAGGGTTACTGAGTTGTCAAAGGAGCGGGAAGCAATCGAAAATTCCCACGTTCCTTCAAAAAATTTTTCGATGCTGAGATCCGGCTTGAGGGCATAAAAAAGTGGTTGCGAGTTGCCATCATTTGATTTTAATAATCGACCTGATCCATCGGTTGTCTGAAAGATTAGAATTACTGATTCACTTCCATTATTTCGGTCAAGAGCAAAAAATGGTATTTCCTGGATAGCGGCGGCATTATCGATGATTTGGGGTCGCAGGTCCAGCACTTCATGGTCACCAGATTTGAGCTGGTAAACCGGTACAGGCAATACCAGATTGGGATTAGCTAAATCGACGGCATATAATAGTTGATTGTAATCATAGCGTGGAATTGGCGGTTCCTTGCTGAAAAATTTGGTAAAGGTTCCTTCAAAGTAAATCCTTTGACCATCTGCCTGATCCAGAAAGGAATGATGTACCGGATTGTAGTAATATTGATCATGGGTTGCCACCTTGGTCACATAGACCCATGGGCCGGTGGGTGTATCTGCTTCTCCATACCAAATATCCTGTTTTCCAGCTATTACGATCCATCGTTGACGGTACGGATTCCAGGTAATGGAGCCACGGCCGGCATCAACCGGTTCGCCGGTAAGTAGATCCATGGTCTGAATCAAGGCTTCTTCCTTAGATATTATTCCCTGCTCGATCAATGCTGTTTGCTGCTGGAAATTGACGGTAGCAGCATTTTTTTTCCATCGATAGACCAGGCGCCCGGCAGCATCACGGTCCATTCTTGGTTTTTTCGAGTTTGGCATTTCTCCTGGTTGAAGGCAAGTAAAATATTCATATCCACCTTGCTGACTGATGGAATCCAGATGAGGTTTAACCCTGCTAAAATTAAACTCTGAAGTCTGATAATAGTAGGTCTGATCGTCGATGCTGACCTTGACCGGATGTTCGGTAGTGTGAGGTTGCTCGAGCCATGGGCTCACCTCCCGGTATCTTTCAAATACTTGCTTTTCGTCATTAAAGACAGCTATACCCCGTTCATGATTGCCAAAGTAGGCGTCTACTCTTGCGTATTTAGCAATCAATTTTTCGACTCCATCTTCAGAAGGGACTGTCATTAGGAAATCAAACCACACATATCCTGGTCCACCTAGCTGGATCATTGGCTTGGCCCAACCCCTGATCAACGTTTAGGTAATTCAGATCAATTCCATCTTCGGCTGACCAGCCGGTGATACGCGGATCTGTGGTCCAGGCCCCAGCTACCGAGAAATTACCGTGGTATCGGTTGGGCAGGAAAGTATCTCCCCAAACCCAAAAGATTTTTCCTTTATAAGGAGCGGCCAGATTCGAATCTTGGCCAAGTACGCCTCCTTTGGGAGTTTTTGATTGAGGCCGATTCTTATGATTCAACGCATTTTCATGGACAATTTTGCCTGATCCGGTGATCCTGTAAAGACGCTCTGCAATATTTATTCGATTGACTTCAATTACGGTATCCTGACCGGCGATAACCATGATGGAAATGCCCGGCTGGCCTTCTTCATTAAGAGGAAAGTGGTAACCCGGACTCTTCACCTCAAAATAAAGGGCTTGATTCATTAATTCAGGCTCATGAAAGGCAATGTATCCACCATTGTCAGTATGATTTACTAACCCATTGAGTGTTTTCAGTTCCACCATGGGAACACCTCGTTTTGTTTCGGCATCAATGATCATTATCCCGAAATAGACTGATTGCACTCTGGTTTTACAAGACATCAGAATGAGAAGTAGGAGTGCTAAATGTCGAAAGTCCATATATATATCGCGTACTTTTGGCTTGATCCAAAAGTACCAAAAGATCAAGGCTGTAAGGTTTAAACCTAAAACAGGCACAGAAAACCTGAATTCTAAAAACTCGCCTGGGTAGTCCTATCTTTATTCTTGAGGTCCAGGTTATTTTCAAGCCTCAATGATCGTGTAGTAGAAGCTCATATAGTTTAGAATTCTAACGGTTTTCTACTCCTGTTTGTCCGCCCACCCGCCAGCGGTTCTCTCGCTTGGATGTCCATTATTTGTGCCATATGGCAAGATTGGTAACTTTTGCATACTATTGGCTTATGTGGGCGGTAATCCTGATGGAGCCGTAGGCGGAATCAGGGTTACCGCCGTACAGACCTCTTTTACTGGTATTTCAAATCTAATAGATCCTATGATAAATAATTCTTCTATTCAAAAGTGGCATCGATTAAAGCAAAAAGATTTAGATCAGCAATTTATTCACAAAGTAATTGAAGGGTGTGGTTGTTCTTCTTTTGAAGCCAAAGCCATTCAACAGACCGTTTATCAAGTATATGCACCTTTCTTTGACCGTAAACATTTTAGAGTATTAGTGAGGTAATTGATTTGCGATCGATATTGACTTCTAACTACGGTTTTAAAATACTACTGTGGGTGCACAATTAACCGCGATGGATAGCCCAAATAAAGGATTTCAGTATGGTGATTTTTGTCAGGTTGTCATACTGATCCTTTTTTTTCAATCCTGCATTACAAAACAAAAAGAAAATAGATTTCACTTGGTCGATCCGCAAGTTAGTGGAATTGAATTCTCCAATATTCTTAGTCCCAACGATACATTCAATATTCTTCACTATATGTATTTTTTCAATGGTGGCGGGGTTGCGATTGGTGATATTAATCAAGATGGTTTAGAGGATCTCTATTTCACAGGCAATCAGATTTCCGGTCGTCTATATCTAAACCTGGGAAATTTGACTTTTAAAGATATTACCAAAGATGCAGGAGTAGTCACGACCGGCTGGGGCAGCGGTGTGAATATCGTTGATGTTAATGCTGATGGATGGCCAGACATTTATATATGTCAGACCGGTTTTCCGGAGAGGGAACAACGCAGGAATTTATTATTTATCAATCAGGGTGATTTAACCTTTCATGAAATGGCGGAGGTCTACGGTTTGGCAGATACCGCATACTCCACCCAAGCAGCGTTTTTTGACTTTGACCGGGATGGAGATCTGGATGTATATTTATTAAATCACACCCATCAGTTTAAAAACACCAATGTGCCCTTATTGAAAAAACGATCGGGTGAATCTCTTACTGCCGACAGACTTTTTGAAAACACATCGGGAGAAGAGCAACACCCTTATTTTCAGGATGTTTCAGAAAAAGCGGGTATCAAGATGGAAGGATTTGGTCTGGGAGTATCTATTGCGGATATGAATGGTGATCATTGGCCTGATATCTATGTGAGTAACGATTTTTTAAGCAATGACCTGCTCTATCTAAATCAACAAAATGGCACTTTTGTCAATTTTATTGACCAACTAATGCAGCATCAAAGTTTTAATGGCATGGGCAATGATGTTGCTGATTTTAATAATGATGGATATCCCGATGTATTTGTTGCCGATATGTTGCCATACACCAATCGCCGGCGTAAAACGATGGCGATGAATACCAATGAGGACCTATTTGAAACTTCCCTCGAAATGGGTTATGCTCCTCAATATACCCGTAATACTCTGCAGGTGAATAATGGAACATTTGCTGATAGTGAAGTCCTCTTACCATTTAGTGAAATAGGTCAGCTGGCTGGTGTACATGCCACCGATTGGAGTTGGGCACCTATTTTTGCTGATTTGGATAATGATGGATATAAAGATCTTTTATAACCAACGGTTATTATCGGGATATTACCGATTTGGACTTTATCACTTATCGTCGTCATCGCACCTCCTTTACTTCTCAAGAAACGCAGGATTCTTTTTATCTGGATTTGATGGAGCAACTACCGGCTGTAAAATTCCCAATTTTGTTTTTCAAAATAATCGTGATTTAACTTTTAGCGATAGCGCAAAGGCCTAGGGGCTTGGTCAACCATCCTTAAGCAATGGTGCGGCTATCGCCGATCTCGATGGTGATGGAGATCTCGACATTGTCGTGAATAATTTGGACCAACCTGCTTTTTTATATCGAAATATGACTGCCGACCGGAGGATAGATTCTCTGCATTTTTTAAAGGTTGATTTAAATGGACCTGATTCAAACATAGATGGTATTGGTGCCAAAGTATACCTATATTCAAATGGTCAGTGCCAATTGTTGGAGAAAGAACTTGTGCACGGATATTTATCATCGGTCAATTCGTCGTTGCATTTTGGTTTAGGACAAGAAGAATTTGTGGATTCTCTCATCGTTATTTGGCAGGATGAAAGCATTTCCAAAATCGAAAAATTACCAGTTAATAGAACGATTAAAGTCGATTATTTGGATGCGAAAAGGATCGTGAAGGTGATCAGCAGAAATACCGTAAAGGTTCCTTTTTTTGTGGAATATACGGACGCCTTACAAATCGATTTTGTACATCGAGAGAATGAATATTCGGATTTTAAAATGGATCGAAACTTGCCCTTCCGGTTTTCGCAACAAGGACCGGCAGCTGCCGTGGGTGACCTGAATGGCGATGGATTGGAAGATCTATTTATTGGTGGATCGGCAGGATTTTCCGCTACCCTTTTTTATCAGCATAAATCGGGTATATTTCATGCACAATTATTCAATCAACATAGTAAATACGAGGACATCGATGCGCTTATTTTTGATGCCGATCTTGATGGTGACCAGGACTTATATGTGGTGAGCGGAGGTATTGAATTTAGTGATGAAAAATTTTATCAAGACCGATTTTATCGCAACAAGGGGCATGGTCAATTAGACTGGGAACCTGATGCTTTACCAGAAATGCCGGTAAGTGGATCGGTCGTTCGTGCCGGCGATTTTGACAAAGACGGTGACCCTGATTTGTTTGTAGGAGGACGAATTGTTCCGGGAGCCTATTCAACCAATCCATCCAGTTTTATCCTGCAAAATGATCAAGGCACATTCCGCAAGGTTACCGATCAGGTAGCCCCTTCATTGGGCGATATTGGTATGGTCACTGATGCCGTTTGGTGTGATTATAATGCAGATGAGCAGATGGACATTGTCTTGGTTGGTGATTGGATGCCGGTCACCTTATTAACCAATAGGCAGGGAATTTTCGAAAATATGGAAATTCCTCTGTCATCGTCAAAAAATAGTAGCGGTTGGTGGCGAATGATTAAAACAGCGGATATTGATTTGGATGGTGACCTGGATTTTATTGCCGGAAATTTGGGTACTAATACCGATTGGAAAATAGATCAAAAATATCCAGCCAGTATTTATTATGATGATTTTGATCACAATGGAGTTAATGAGTCTTTGATTGCTTATTATAAGCAAGGTGATTGGGGTAATAAGATGAATTTCTTGTGGTACGGGAGAGATGAATTGATTGATTTAATGCCATCCTGGAAAAAACAATTTGTCGACTATGTGACTTATGCCAGATCAGATGTCAGCGAGATTATAACTTCTCAACCGGGATTGGTCAAAGAATCATTTATCCAACAATCAGTTTATCTTCGGAATGATGGAGGATCTTTTACGGTGTATCCTCTACCGAAAGAGGCACAATGGTCTACCATGAATGATGCAATACTGGAAGATCTTAATTACGATGGTAATCCAGACCTGCTCGGGATTGGTAATATGTTTGAAACGAAAGTCTCGATGGGTCGTTTTGATGCTTCGCTAGGATTATTTATGCTAGGCGATGGTGGTGGAGGTTGGAAAGTAATACCAACCCGGGAAAGCCAGTTTGTGGCAGGTGGAAATAACCGTCGTTTGCTTGAAATAAAGGTAGGCAGTGATCGCGTATTTATGGTCATTAGGAACAATGATAAATTGATAGCCTTTAAACTTGCAGCACCGGAAGATAATTTGTGATGCCCATGACTGGATCATTACTGGGCTCTTGCTCCCTGATTTTAGCCGGCACGTCGAAAAAGTCTTATATTTGAAGAGTGGCTATGTTCAAACATATGAACATAGCTAAAAAATCACATTGCTTTTCTATTGAGAAGAAGAAGTCAGTATATGAGGAAGAAAGAGATGTTGAAGATATGGATTCTGGCTATGCTCACTTTTTGCTCGGACCTGGTTCGAGCGGAAGTACGGCTGCCCCACCTCTTTGGTGATCACATGGTATTACAACGGAATGAGCCGTTACATTTCTGGGGTTGGGCGGCTCCGGGAGAGAAGGTGAATGTGACACTCGGAAGTCAGTCAGAATCTATGTTGACGAGGGAGGATGGAAGTTGGTCAATATATTTATCAGAGATGACAGCCGGTGGGCCCTTCATCGCAACAATCGAAGGGAGCAATAGAATCGAGATAGCAGATGTGCTGATTGGCGATGTTTGGGTGGCTTCCGGCCAATCGAACATGCAATGGCAAATTAAGCAAACCCCATATGAAGAAGTTGACACAAGCTGGATGAAATCAGCATCGTTGAGACTTTATACGGTACAAATAGGTAGTGATTATCTGCCTTGTGATGATGTAAGAGGTGGGAAATGGCAAAGCTTGAGTCGCGACGCTGTAGCCGATTTTTCTGCGGTGGCCTATCATTTTGGGAAGTATATATCTGAGCACAAAGGGGTACCCATAGGTATCATTAATAGCAGCCTCGGAGCCACGGCCATCGAGACCTGGATGAGCAACGAAGCTCTGGCAAAGTTTGATCAGTTTAAACCGGAAATCGAACCGATCATCCGGCAAGGAAAGTCTTTTGAAGAGTTGGAGCGAGACTTTGACGCCAAAAAATCAGATTGGGAAAAGATCGCCTACCTCTCCGGACCCGGTATCGAACAGAAATGGTATCTGTCCGGTACGGATCTTTCGTTATGGGCAGATATCCAGGTGCCTGGATTTTGGGAAGACCAGGGACTCACCAAATATGATGGGTCTGTCTGGTACCGCAAAGAATTTGATAGGCCTGAAGGCAGTGCCGGGTCGGATAGTTTACTACTGCAGTTGAGCCAGATAGACGACTATGATCTGACCTGGGTGAATGGCGTTCAGGTTGGAGAAACGTATGGCCGTCACAATCACCGCAACTATTGGCTGCAGGACAGTCTTCTAAGGGACAAGGGCAATGTGCTGGTAGTTCGAGTGTTCGACATCGGAGATAAAGGTGGTTTTAGTACGAATCCTTTTTGGATGACGGAACTTGTCAGAGGAGCCTGGAAAATGCGACCGGGATTCCAAATAGATGCCAAAACTTTTGTGACTTTGCCAACTGTCAATGTCACACCATTCTCATCTCCCGGTATTTTATTTAATGCCAATATTGCACCTCTAACCAAGATGTCAATAAAAGGTATTATCTGGTACCGTGGTGAATCTAATGCCTCGAGGGCCGAGGAGTATCAGAGTCTATTCAGGACGATGATTGAGGATTGGCGAACGCACTGGAAAATGCCGAATCTTCCATTTTTCTTTGTCCAGCTGGCCAATTACCAAGCTGAGGCAAACGAACCCGGTCAAAGCGATTGGGCGGAACTGAGAGAAGCCCAGAGTTTGGCTTTAGAGATGCCTTTTACCGGGATGGCGGTTACCATAGATATCGGCGAGGCCAATGATATTCATCCTGCCAATAAGCTGGATGTTGGAAAAAGATTGGGGTTGGCGGCGCGAAAGGTAGCTTATTTAGATCCAGTGATCGGTCATGGTCCTAAGCTGGTTGACATTAAATTTGGTCAGAAATCGGCGATGGTGTCATATGATGCCTCTGGTGGTCGACTGATTACAAAGGATAAGTTTGGATATATCCGTGGATTTCAGATTGCAGGATCCGATCAAAAATTTTATTGGGCGAGGGCCGAAATAGTTGGAGATCAGGTGAGGGTTTATGCTTCGGAAGTAGCCAATCCAGTGGCGGTGAGATACGGCTGGTCAAATAATCCGGGACCATTAGATCTGGTTAATGAGGAGGGTCTTCCAGCCTTACCTTTTCGATCGGATCAATGGCCGGGAGTGACGGCAGGTGTTAAATTTGATTATCAAGCAGCCCGATTTTAGATGATTAAATTTCTTAACCTAGCTTTATTGTTCTGTATACTGATCACTTGTGTTCAGGAAGATTTGATACCCACCGGGGTGGGAAGTCGTGAGTTGATTGATTCGGGAATATACGAGCCTGACTCCAACAACTCAGATGCATTTTGCACCTTTAAACGGATTGATCGTTTAGATATTTGTTGGACTGAGTCCGTGACCGTTTACGAAGATTGCCACTACAATTTACTTTTTACCCGGTATGGAGGTGGTTGGACGGGATCCGATGCTACCTATTCGATGCCACTGCCGGGAGGCAGGATTCTGTGGATGTTTGGAGACACATTTTTGGGTACAGTCACTGCCCAACGCACCCGAGTGGGCAGCCCTTTCATTCGTAATAGCATTATCGTGCAAGATGGAGATCAAATGAAGACACTCCACGGAGGTACTCCGGGAGCTCCCCAGGCATTTGTACGACCGGCTGATCCACAAAACTGGTACTGGCCATTGGATGCTACCGTGTATGAAGGTAAAATACTATGGCTCTTAGGAGAATTGGGTAGCAATGGCACCGGGGGAGGCTGGGATTTTGCGTATAGGGGCTTTGATCTGGCCATACTTGATCCAAATACATTGGCCATCGAGTCCATTAAGAATGTCATCGAATCGCCCGAGATTTCTTATGGCTCATGTCTTTTGGAAGATGATGACTTCTTGTACATCTACGGCATCAAAACAAAGGGTCTGTCTAAAACGGTACATCTGGCTAGAGCACCTGGTGGCAATTTGGAGAACCCGTGGAGTTTTTTTGACGGCAAAATCTGGTCAGATAAACCTTCTGATTTTGTAATAGCCAAAAATATCTCGGATCAATTTAGTGTGATTAAGGAAAATGGTATTTATTATTTGATTACGCACGAGCCCTATTTTAGCCGCCGTATCCAGATTATGCAATCGGATAATCCCATTGGCCCCTGGAGCAATCGACGAACCATTTATTGTACTCCTGAAAACACTGAGAATATATTTACCTACAATAGTTTTGTACATCCAGAACTTTCTGCAGCAGGTGAATTAAGAATTTCTTACAACATAAATAGCTTTAATTTTAATGATCTATTTGCGAATGTTGATCTCTATCGACCAAAATTCATCCGGGTAGATAATTGGAAATAATTCGTCATTTATGCGTATTCATGCAATGTTTTTTTTGTTCGGTTTGGTAGTGGCTTCAAGTAGTTGTGAGGCACCTCAAAAGGTGAGCTCACCATCACTAAAATATCATGTGGAAATTGCTGAGGACTGGAATCAATTATTTATTCGCAATCAAGGTTGGTTTGGAGGAGATGGTATTTTTGCGATCCCGATATCTTTAGAGGATAGCACTAAACAGTTGATCATCTTTAGCGACACGATGTTAGGTCTGATTAAAGAAGGGGTTTTGCAGAAAGGTTATCATATGGTGAATAATTCTGTTGTATACCTTGATGGTAATAACCCCGTCGATAGTGACAAGAGTTTTCCCATACCGGTGGATTCCATGGGTAAAGACCGCAGCATTTTTCCGGCAAAATTGGAGGGGGGAGAAGAAAGCGAATACTTTTGGCTTGGAGATGGTTTATTACATCCCATCAGCCAGGATGTTCACATTTTTGCTTACCGAGTCGCAGATCGCCCAGAATTAACCGGTCAATTTAAATTTGAAGTATTGGGAGGAGCCATCATTACACTACCCGCCGGAAGCACTTTTCCATACAATGATCAAATTCAAACGAGACTACCATTTTTCGAAAATAATGACGGATGGATCACTTCGTTTGGGGCTGGCATTCTGGAAAGGGGAGACTTAATTAATCAGACGGACGACGGTTATATTTATGTCTACGGTATTCGGGACCCGAATAAACAAGTATTGGTTGCCAGGGTCAAAGCAGAAGATTTTTTAGTCTTTGATCAATGGCGATTTTTGAGCAATGATCAGTGGGTCGCCGATTTCACTCAATCGACCGCTGTGGCAGACTCGACTTCAAATGAGTTAAGTGTTTCTCAATTATCCAATGGACAATATGCAATGATCTTTCAGGTGCAGGGTATCTATCCCAAGGTTGCGATGCGTTTGGCTGACTCACCCTCAGGGCCATTCGGAAACATGATTGAATTATGGGATTGCTCAGATGCTCTGGAAGAGCCTGAATTTTTTACCTATAATGCCAAAGCTCATCCCACTCTTTCGGGCCCTAATGAGCTGCTCATTAGCTATAATGTCAATTCTTTTGCATTTTGGAATCAAATCGAAAAGTATCCGCACCTCTATCGACCCAGATTCATTAAATTGGTGTTTGAATAATGTTCATAATCAGCTGATAAATTGCAAGCAAATAATAAATTAAAGTAGATGTTGGAATTGTGTAATCAGTCAGTGAAGAATTATTTAATGGTAATGAGCATTTTTAGTTTCTTAGCCTGCCAACCGAATTCGGGTCAGACACCTCAAAAGAAGAGTATTTCCGAACCCTTGAAATTTAGAGTTGAACCTGCACCGGAATGGACAGATCTGTTTTATCGGAAGTCGGGCTGGTTTGGTGCTGATGGAGTTTTTTCGATTCCCTTGGATGGGGTTGATAATTATGTTGAAGGTAAAGAAGTGTTGTTGATTTTTAGTGATACTTATATCGGAGAAGTCGTCGATAATAAACCGGCACCGGGCGATACAATGGTCAATAACTCGGTGGCAATTTTTAATAGTTCTGAAGTCATTCCGGAAAATCTCCATTTTGTAGTTAATCAGGATGCCGCTGGCAGGCCGGTTAGTTTTTTCCAACCAAGGGGACAAGCGACCAATGGTCAGTATTTCTGGTTAGGTGATGGGTTTGTCAATAAAGACATGGATGATCGTCTTTATTTATTTGCCTATCATATTGAAAAAACCGGACCTAATGTATTTGATTTTAAGGAAGTAGATGTGTCCCTGCTTTCACTTCCTGCGGGGAGTAGACCTCCATTTAAAAACTATCAACAAATCGGTACACCTCTTCATATTTCAATTCCTGAAATGGGGGAGGGGAACCTCGGAGCTGGAATTCTGGTCAATACCCGATGGGCGCAGGTACCGCATCCTGATGGATTTGTTTATGTATATGGGTGTATTGGGGTTGATAAAAATTTGGTAGCCGCGAGGGTAAGACCAATAGATTTTGAGAATTTTGATCAATGGGACTATTGGAATGGAATTGAATGGTCAAAAGACATTCATGAGCTGAAGCCAATCACAAGAGCAGTATCTAACGAATTGAGCGTCACCCCGCTTGAGGACGGTCGATTCTTACTTGTATTTCAGGTACTCGGTATTTCAGATAAGGTTGGAATTATGATTGGAGCTAGTCCGGTCGGACCGTTTTCTGAGATACAGGAAATCTATCGTACCCCTGAGATTGAAGAGGGACTACTGCCATACAATGCCAAAGCACATCCAGCATTGTCAAAACCGGGAGAATTATTGATTAGTTACAATACCATAACCTTCGATTTTTGGAATGACATCAAGAAAGATGCGCATATTTATCGGCCAAGATTTATCAAAATGATTTTTGAAGAGGAAATTAAGTTGTGAAAATTAATTCTTAATGCATGGCATCTAACTCTCCAGCACCCTTTAGTTGTACCTATAGTCCCAATCTTCCGGAGTTATTATTACAACTTAATGGCACGATTGCCATTACTACTTATCAGGCCGGAAAGGTGATCTTCATATCGGCTAAAGATGAAAACAGCCTGGTGCAACTGCCGCGGAGTTTCAATCGGGCCATGGGTTTGGCGGTGCGTGATCAGCAAATGGCGGTTGCTTTAAAAGATGAGGTAATCGTTTTTAGTAATGCACCTGAGTTGGGAAGGACGTATCCGAAAAAGCCGGGGGTGTATGATGCGCTATTTGTGCCGCAGCTTACTTACTTCACCGGCCAGATTGATCTTCACGATTTGAATTGGGGCAGCGGAGACAAATTATGGGGAGTCAATACTTCATTTTCGTGTCTGGTAACTATGTCATCGCAATATAGTTGGCAACCGGAGTGGAAGCCATTCTTCATTGATGCTTTGGCTTCAGAAGATCGCTGCCATTTAAATGGGATGGCTATGCAGAATCAACACCCGAAATATGTCACGGCACTAGGGCAAAGCAATACTTTTCAAGGCTGGCGAAATAACCTTCCCGATGGGGGTGTTCTGATGGATGTAGAGCATAATGAAATCATTTTAGGGAATTTGGCAATGCCCCATTCTCCTCGTATTTATGATGGTGCTCTTTATTTACTACTTTCAGCCACCGGTGAACTTGTGAAGGTGGATCCTGACCGGAGATCTTATGAAGTCATAAAGACTATTGACGGATTTGTGCGGGGGATGGCTAAAATGGGAGATTATTTGTTTATTGGACTTTCCAAACTGCGGCAAAATAGTTCGAGTTTTAAACATTTGGAAATTGCTAAAAAATCAAACCGGGTGGGTATCGCCGTGATTCATCTGCCAACCGGTGCCCTTGTCGGTGAGTTAATGTATCAAACCAGTGTCGATGAAATATACGATATCCAGGTTTTGCCAGGTATTTTAAGACCAGGTATCTTAAATACGATAAATCCAATCTACAAATATGGCCTTTCGATTCCTGGAGATACTTACTGGGCCACTGAAATGCCCGAAGATCAATGAATATGAATTTTGAATATCAGATAAGTGACAAAGTAACCCTTCAATGGGTACTGGATAAAATGCCTCAGTTTCTCTTTCCCGATTTATCGAAAAAGAAAGACCGGATCCAAAAGGTGATGACGGGGGTTGTCGCGACCTTAAATAAAAAACCAGTGGGGTTATTGCTTAGTACAGATGATGACACTGGAAATAACTACCGGATCCATAGCTTTTTGGTACATCCTGAATTTAGAAATAAAGGACTTGGAAATGCGTTAGTTGAGCAACTGGAAGACTACCTGGTGAAAAAAGGTACTGCCCAACTGGATTTATATTATAGGTCTCATTGGAAGTCGGGATCCTTTTTGGAACAAATACTGAAGCGGAGAGGCTGGGACGATCCCAAAGAGGATTTAATTATTGTGCGGGGTGATGCGGCTAAAGTCAATATACTTTTTATGCATGATCGCTTGGTATTGCCCGATGAATATGCGATTGAACGTTTTCGGGATATCAGTGCGAATGATCGGGATTATATCAAGAAAAAGAAATCCAATGAAAATTGGTATTTGGATTATCTCGATCCTTTTGTGCAGGAAAACACAATCTGTGAATCGGCCAGTCTCGTATTAAGGAAAAATGGCAGAATTATGGGGTGGGTGATTTCGCACCTGATCGCCCCTGATCTCAATGAAGTTACGGCTCTATTTATTGATGCTGGCAACCGACCTTACAAACTCGCGCATTTGCTGATGCGGGAGGCCATTACCCGACAACAAGCGGCTGGAATCACCAGATTTTTAATTACATCCAAGACCGACAATTACGTGATGAGTCGCTTTCTCTTAAGGCATGCCAAAGAGACTGAAGTGTTTTTAACCCGGTCATTGTACAGCAGAAAATCACTCATTTAGGGCCCTGACATTGAAAATCACCACTTTAGTTTTCATATACTTAAGTCTAAAGGATTGATTTTCAATCGTCAAATTATACAATGGAATTTACAATGCACAATACGGGTAAATAATCATGGTGATTCAGTGAAGTGGTCTCGATTTCTTTTTTATCTTTGGTAAGAGAGCATATGTTCAGACATATGAACAAACTTTTGTTTTTCAAAAATTAAAACACGGTACTATATGAGTAAAAAGCGACACTTATTTTTTAGACTACTTGAAAGCTATAACCGGTATCGTCGAAAGTTGGGCCGGATGGAACAAGGATTGTCTCATTACAAACGAAAGAACCTTCTTGTCAAACGGCTGCAAAGTCTGCAACATCGATTGCTGGCCATGAAAGAAACCGGAAGAGTTGCCGGATTGACCGCAGCGCTTGGTGCCGGTCTGGTTTTAGGTTCTTCCAATATCGCGTTTGGCCAGAATTTTAGTTTAAGAAGCGATAATGTCTTACAAGTGGCCCATATAGAAGGCGATTCGAAACCTGCATTTGCTGATTGGGATGGAGATGGTGATCTGGACCTTTTTATCGGCGGTAAGTTGAGTACTCTTTTGGATAGCACCGCTGTCGGAGTAGCTTATTATAGCAACGAAGGCGGCCGGTTTTTTCAGGCAGCTTCTCCTTTTCCTGCTGATATGGGTACTGCACCACTACTGGGTGTGACCACACGCGGAGATACTGCGAGAGTTAGCCCTGCATTTATTGGTTTGGATAGTGATGGCGACCTGGATGCTTTTGCTGGAATAGCTACCGGACATGTCCTGTACTATCGAAATGATGGCGGCACTTTGGTTTTAGCCAATGGTGCAGAGAATCCTTTCGATGGGATAAGGATAGGTGATGCTAATGATGCAAGTCCTGCCTTCGCGGATGTGGATGGTGACGGTGATTTGGACGCGATATTTGGAAAATATGACGGATTGATTGCGTACTATTTGAATGACGCCGGAACCTTTGTATTACAGGGCACGGGAGCTAATGATCCAAATCCATTTGGTAGTGTCGATGTCTCTCAGAGGGCAACACCTGCATTGGTAGATTGGGATGGAGATGGCGACCTTGATCTGTTTGTAGGCAATAAGGTGGGAGAGATCGCATATTATATCAATGATGGAGGGGTCTACACAGCAGCTGATGCTGTCGACAATCCATTTAGTGGTCAAGTAGGTGGGTTTAGTG
This sequence comes from Saprospiraceae bacterium, assembly GCA_016711125.1. Classification (GTDB taxonomy): domain Bacteria; phylum Bacteroidota; class Bacteroidia; order Chitinophagales; family Saprospiraceae; genus JABDMH01. The sequence goes on from JADJTQ010000001.1 coordinate 873,131, forward strand.
TGGCACCGGCGTTTGCTGATATTGACGCGGACGGTGATATGGATGCTTTTGTGGGTGAAGATTTTGGCGAAGTAACCTATTTAAGAAATGATGCAGGGGCATTTACCAGGATTGAAAGAAGTAGACTGGGATTAGGCCTCTTAGGTGATAATTTAAACCACGCCTTTGTCGATATTGATAGTGATGGAGATCTGGACTTGTTTTCCGGAAGTTTTTATGGTAATCTGAACCATTTCAAAAACAACGATGGAATCTTCAGCATATCGGAATCGAATCCACTCGATACCAGCGTAGTATGGGTTGATTATCTTTCGTCACCTGCCTTTGCCGATATTGATGGCGATGGTGATCCGGATGCTTTTGTCGGAAGCTATCAGAATAATATCTCTTATCTAAGAAATGACGATGGTGTTTTTACCGCGGTGACAGGAACGGAGGACCCCTTTAATGGTATTAATGCAGGTGATAATGAAAACATTGCCTTCGTTGATTGGGATGGTGATGGTGATCTGGACGCATTTATTGGCAACAAGGCGGGAGAAGTTAAGTACTTCATTAATGAAGCGGGAAAATTTAGCGAGATTGCCGGCATCGATAATCCATTTGATGGATTCGATTTTACTACGGTAGGCTCAGATAATCCGGCAAAACCAGCCCTGACCGATTGGGATGGAGATGGTGATCTGGATGCAGCAGTTGGAAAAGGAAATGGTGATGTTGTTATGTTGGTCAATGATGGAGGTTCGTTCTCTTTAGCCGCAGACGCATTTCCCTGGAATTTCGTGCGCTCTGCAGCCCCCCGTTTTGCTGATTTGGATGGAGATGGCGATGGAGATTTAGTGGTTTCGAACGCCACCGGACATACCTACTATTTTGAAAACCTGGCTGGTTTAGTTTCTGCAAAAGAAACATCCTATAACCTGGAAACCACGGCCTATCCAAACCCAACTTCTGACAATGTTAGGTTGGAGATGCCCTGGTCTAAGAAATTGACCTCAGTTTCGGTTTACAGTGCTACCGGTCAACTCATTCAACACTTTAAAACGGTAGAAACGGCAGCAGAAATCCGATTAAATCAATTGCCTGCAGGATTGTACGTTGTGAGGTTGTTGGGTCATGAAGGAGTGGCTACAAAAAGAATTTGGAAAATGTAAGATTGAAATAGTAAGACTTTTTAATGGAAGAGGTGCTCCCTATGGCGGCACCTCTTTTTTTTACCTTTAGGCATAATCCATAAAAGATGAAAGAAAGGAAAGTATTTGCTGGCATTGATCTGGGAGGTACCAATATTAAGATCGGGATCATAACCAATGGCGAGATTCTGGCCACTACTCATATTGAGGCGGAGGCCGACCATTCCATGCGCGAACGCCTGCCGGTGATCCGCAAAACAGTGGATTTACTTTTGACAGAAAATCACATAACTCAACCGCAACTCAGAGGCGTGGGTCTCTCGTTTCCCAGTATTGTTGACAATCTTAACAAAAAGATACTTTCCAGGTATGTTAAGTTTGCTGATGCTGACGAACTCGATTTAAATCAATGGTCGCTCGACTGTTGGGGAGTACCATTGGCACTAGAGAATGATGCCCGCGCTGCACTCGTAGCTGAATGGCAATATGGTGCTGGTCGTGGCTACAATAATATTGTCCAGGTTACTCTGGGCACCGGATTTGGCAGTGGCGTTTTGATCAATGGGCAATTGTTTAGAGGAGCCCATCACGTGGGTGGTAATCTTGGCGGTCATGTCATGGTTAACTTTACCGGAAGCCCCTGCAATTGTGGAGCATATGGTTGTATGGAGACCGAGGCTTCAGGTTGGGTTGTGCATGATAAATGGAAGGATCATCCAATGTATACGGCGAGTCGACTGGCAAAAGAAGCTGAGATTACTTATAGAAACATTTTTAAGTGGGCATCGGAGGATGATCTGGCTAAAATTATTCTGGATCATAGTCTCAAGGCCTGGTCAGCTAATGTCTACAATCTGGTACATAACTTTGATCCCGAAGTCGTCATAATGGGTGGGGGTATCATGATGAGTGGTGACCTCATCGTAAATCATGTTCAATCTTTCATCGATCAATATTGTTGGCAACCTGCGGGCACCGTCAAAGTAGTGCGAGCCAGACACAGTGAATTTGCCGGGATGCTGGGAATGGCTTATTTAGCAGGATTGGAAAGCACCTAGAAATCATTTAATCATTTAAATTAATGCTGAGATTCATTTACTTTGATCGATGTTGTTTTTCAACATCAACGATTTTCTCAATATCACATCACGATCGTTCACTTGTCGAAGACCGGGAGTGCTACGGCCTTCCAGATTTACATTTATCCAATTCCGTCAACTGGTTTTTAATCCACTAAAGTGCTCAGATAGGGTTTTCGGCAACCGACTTCATTTAACTTAACTCATCGGTCCTGTAGATATTTAAAGTGGGAAATCTGGTCGATGGATTGACGAAATTATCGTCCAAGGAGTGATTGGAAGCCACAAAGTGTGACCTCCAAGGAAGCGAAAACTCAACCTATGGATTGAAAATGCCTTTAAGACCACATAGGGATGCCGCAAAATACGACCAGTTGTTTTAGAGGTGTCAAATTGGCTTCTCAAATTTGAGGTCGCAAATTGCGATTCAAATCAATATCTTGATGGGCGATTGGGTGCTTTAAGACTAATTATTAAAAATGCCAACTGTATTACTGATCAATGGATATCGCTTTTTCTTCTTCAGTAATGAAGGGAACGAACCGAGGCATATCCATGTTGAAAAAGGGAATTGTGCTGCAAAGTACTGGTTGGATGGTATCGAAGAGATCTATAACTTTGGTTTTAATCCAAGAGAGAGCAAACAAATTAAGGGGATAATTATTGACCATCAAGAATTTTTAATAAAGAAGTGGGATGAGTACTTTAATGACTGAGTCAGATATTTTGAGGGCTGTTGAGATCTGGTTCACTGAGGAGAAGATTTACGTTCTTCTATCTGATGATCGTGAAATTGCTGTCCCCCTGAAATGGTTCCCACGTCTTTCCAATGCTACGGAAAAGCAAAGGAATAATTGGAGGTTTATTGGAAAAGGAATTGGCATACATTGGGAAGATATCGATGAGGATTTATCCGTCAAAGGTCTTCTTAAATGACCCTTCGAAGAAATAATCCAAATTAGACCTGCTAAATAAGCCATACCCGGCAACGAAAAGAATTTTTACAAAATCACTTCCCGGTCATTCTTTTGACCCACGCCCGGCGTGCTGCGGCCCTCTTTAATATATTGTTGCATCAATCCGGTCAGCCTCTTTACCACATCAGGATTGGCTGTTGCTATATTTTGCTCCTCGGCGGGATCGTCGTCCAGATTAAAGAGTTGCGTGGAGGGAAGGTCTAAAGTTGAGGTCTCTTTCGGAGTTGGATAACTCCATCCTCCTGATCCCGGACAGAAACATATTTTCCAGGGACCTTGTCGCAAGGAAAAACATCCTTCGATGGAGTGATGTACAGTGGCCTCACGGATATCAGTAGATCGTCGATCGTTGACGAACAAGGGAGCGATATCATAACTGTCTTCACCGGCCTCACTGGAAAGGGTATCGTGCACAATGCTTGCCACGGTCGAAATTAAATCGGTGAGACAAATTGTTTGATCAGTCGACGAGCCTGGTTTTATTTTGGAGGGCCATTTGGCAATAAAGGGTATTCGGTGACCTCCTTCATAAATATCTGCTTTGTGGCCCCGATAGATGTAGCTGGGGTCATGACCATAGGATTCCAGCTCAGCAAAATCAGCCATAGGACTACAACCATTATCGCTGGTAAAAATGATTAACGTGTTTTCTGCGATTCCTGCTGTAGAGACGGCCTGTACTATTTGACTGACAACATCATCAACCATGAGTACAAAATCTCCATATTCACTGGTGCCTGATTTGCCTTGAAAATCGACAGTAGGGAGTATAGGTGTATGAGGGGCGGTTAGAGGAAAATATAAGAAAAACGGCTCCGTAGTCTGGCTGCTTTTTTCAATATACTGCACCGCTTTTCGGGTTAGGACCGGCAGAACTTCTTCGTGAACGAAGTCATTTCCAATGACACTTTTTCTCCAAAATTTTTTACCGCCCATTGCCTCTATGGTATCGATGGAGGTCGCTGTGATCCGGTCATTTTCGATGTAAAAATAGGGAGGTATATCCAGGGAAGCCGTGATGCCATAGAAATAGTCGAACCCATTTTTGGTAGGACCATTAGCGATGGGTTTTCTGAAATCATACTCGCCTTGGGCATCTTTTCCCCAGTCTAATCCAAGATGCCATTTGCCGATGCAAGCTGTTTGATAACCATTTTTTTTCAGCAAAGAAGCTACAGTAAGACGATTTGGGTCTATCAAATGAGCATCATAGGTCCAGGTAACTCCTTTCTCAAGTCTGGTACGCCAGGCATAGCGACCAGTGAGGATACCATACCGGGTTGGAGTACAGACTGAGGAGCCACTGTGGGCATCGGAAAACAACATTCCCTCCTTTGCCAGTGCATCAATCGCTGGTGTTTGAATCTTCGAATCAGAATTATAAACACTGAGATCACCGATACCTAAATCATCGGCCAGGATATAAATAATATTTGGGTTTTTAGTGGGTTCCTTAATGGGTTGATTCTGACAGTTCATAGAGAGTAAACAGATCAAAAGCAAGTGGAATTCGAAATTCATTAGAGAGAAATTTGAGAAAAGATATTTGAAATACCCGACATATCCAAAAGAGGTGATTCTTGGTTCAATGGCAGTTCTTACAACGATTGAAATTAGTCAGAGAATGTAGTAAACTTCTGAACCTTACTAGTTCAGGATCGAGCAAAATAATTGATATCGCAACAGCTGAAGCACAATAACTTCTGGTCGGGTGCAAAATTCTGCTGGTCTATCTACCTATGCAATGTTGTTTTGGACAATTGGGTATAAAATCTGTATATTTAGGTGTACATCATTGATCACTCTTCAATTACCGTCTTTAGTAATAGGTAATTGATAGCCGGAAGATCACTTACCGAAACCATTCCTTTAGGCCTCATCGGAGAAAGAGGCCTTTTTTAATTCCTGAAGTTCATCATCTTTGTTTCGCCGGAGAGCAGCAACATGTAATGATAAAAATACCCCATCTTAAAGTAATTGCCTTTGATGCAGATGACACCCTATGGGTCAACGAGCCCTACTTTCAAGAGATCGAAGGCAAATTTTGTGAAATGCTGGAAGTGTACCATCCACAACACACCATCTCCCGTGAATTGCTTTCAACCGAACTGAAAAACCTGGAGCATTATGGTTATGGAATCAAAAGTTTTATTCTTTCAATGATCGAGGCTGCCATTGATATTTCTGGTAGAACTATTAGCCTGGAAGTGATCGAGCGAATTATTAAATATGGAAAGGACATGTTGCATAAACCAGTTGAATTGCTTGAAGGGGTTGAGGAGGTGTTGCGACGGTTGAATGGCAGCTATCGGTTAGTGATGGCTACTAAGGGTGATCTGTTAGATCAGGAACGAAAGTTAATCAAATCTGGATTGGAAAAACATTTTCATCATATTGAAATCCTTTCGGATAAAAAAGTTGGCAACTATCAAAAGTTGATCAATCATCTGGATGTCAGCGCATCGGAGTTTTTGATGATTGGAAATTCGCTTAAATCAGATGTGTTGCCGGTGTTGGAGTTAGGAGGTTATGGTTGTCATGTGCCGTTTCACACAACCTGGGAGCACGAACAAATTGAATACTCAATTGATCATCCTTGCTTTCGACAGCTCCGGAATATAAGTGACTTGCTGCTTTTACTGTCATTATAAGGGAGGTGTAGCTTTATTGTGGTTGATTAATTTTATGTGTCCTGGCCTCCAAAGCCGAAGAATATAAAAGTCGGATGAGCTCTGCCAAATTCAGGGTGAGCTTGCCGAACCCTGCTCTCTCTTATGTTGTCTTTCCTGCAATATTTCAGCAAGACTCACTAATTATAGCCAGGATCCACATATTGTATATTAAAACAAATGGTAAAATATTATTTCTTTATCAATAGAATTAGATCTATCTTATATTCAATTGAATTCTCGAAAAGAGGGTATAAATTTAAGTAATGTAATAATCTGAGATCTCGGGTGACTTTCATTAAATGGAGTGATGCCCTTCGACAATAGCTTGTGCTTAGTGTAGATTAGGGCATCTCTCCCTGATAAATTGCTTAATAAGATCGCAGCCACTTTTGGCTTATTTTGAGATTGTAAATAATGTCGAGATCTTGCAATTCACCCTGTGTAATTTTGATCGTAATCCGTTTCATGGGCCAGCACGAAATGATGTCATTGATTTTTGGTAATGGTATGACAGGAATACCCGCTCATTTATTTCATCAAATTATGGGTTGGAAAATCCATCGCATATTGCGGAGTAGATCAGTTAGCTAATTCAGTGAATCAAGGTGGTCATTAGGGTTATACGGGACTTTGGCAGGCTGTCGTCGCCTCAGAAAGATTGTTTTTTTTCTGCAACCTTTCCAGGAGCAAAAGATTATCTCACTAATCTGGATCAATATTCTTAAGTAGGTCTTTTATTAGAAAATGAATTTTTGTTTTTTTAGCATTCTGAAAATATTAAGGACAAACGTTCCTTTCTTAAGAAAATGTGTTTATAATTTTAGGTGAGATTTCGGGAACTACTGGTTTTACGTTTAAAAAACCTGACACTCGAAACAACAATCAATATGCGTGCCAAAACACTTAGCGTGTTTGAATTGTTGTCCAGAATGCAGAATTCTAGTCCGAATCTTTTAGGCCCAATTCAGCAAGCATTATTTTAAGACTGGTAAAACCTTTTCGAGCCACCAAAATAGTTACGACGATATACCAGATGACGACTCCAACCAGTACTATTAGCCAAAAATATTCTAGAATCATTTATATCACTTTTTGAGGATAAAGAGTATTTTTCAACATACTACCGAATACCATAGCCAGCGCAGTCATTACATAAGCTGCAATGGCCGATTTATAGGGTCCTATTTGTTGTGCAAGAGTCTGGGTTGATGGGATTTCTTGTAAGATGAGATAAGAGACCGGGATGAGACATCCAAGGATGATCGCTCCAATAGCGCCCCAGTTATTCGCTTTTTTTCCAGTAGCACGCTGCTATGAGAATTGTGCTCATACTACTCAGATAAATGGTACCGGTAACCTGGAGATAGACCCATAAATCACCTTTCATAGGATACCAAAGTCCGTAAATCAGGAGAAAAATTCCAATTAGAGCCACCAAGATGCGGTTGGCACGAATACCAACTTTATCTGTCCATTTTCTTCGGTGAATGGGCTCCATGATATCATTATAGATCACTGAACTCCAGGCAAGCATATATGAAGAATTGGTAGACATGTCGGCAGCGAGCATACCCGCGATCAAAATACCCAGTATTCCTGTAGGTAAGACGATGGCAAGAAAGCTGGGTAGTGCCAGTATTTCACGTTCAGGTTGGACGCCGATTGATGAGAAATAATAGAGGGCTCCAATACCAAGAAAAGCCGGAATGATAAATCGTATCAAAAAGAAGGGTGATGTCGCCTGATAAATTCGCTGTCCAGTGCGACTGTCTTTGGCCGCTAGTACTCTGGAGATAGTGGTCTGCCAGGTGAGTATGCTCGCCACTGCCAATAGTATATCAAGGAAGATCCGATCGATCCCATAGGTATTTCCTTCAAACGGATTAAATGCTGCACGACCATAAGTTTGATTGAGATGATTTGTCAACGTGGTCCAATCAAATTTGTAGAATACTAAAATAGTAGCGAAAAGAAGACCTGCGCTCATGACAATAAATTGCATATAATCGGTGACCAATACCGAAAGCATTCCACCCAATATGGTATACACAGCTACAATAAGCAGAATGATTGTCATCATCAGTTCCAGATAGCCGGGTGGCAGGCCAAAAATGGTTGTCAAAAAATCACCACCCATACGCAGGAAGACGCCCATATTGAGAAGCCCCCCAATCACAATCACCAGACCGCTGGCCCAACGGACCTTTTTACCAAATTTTCGTTCAAAAAATTCAGGTAACGTAACAACTCCACGATCTCGTAATGGTTTTATACAGAATCCAGTTTTACCGATGATGTACATGGCCAGAAAAAGAGCCACACCTGGAGTTGTACCTGCAAATCCATATTTATAACCTAATTCGGCATTAGCCATGCAGGTTACAATGCCAAATTCTGTCGCGGCCAAAGAGGCAATTCCGAGATAGATATCAACCTTACGACCAGCCAACAAATAATCATCAACCCCACGTACCAGTTTACGCACCATGAGGCCAGCCACTAAGGTGCCGATAATATAGATTAAGATAATCGGGCCGTCAATAAACCAACTAAAGTTTGTCATTGTATTTCTGATTACTAGGATTTATACCTTTTTTCTATTCAACGAATTTCAATTTCCCAAATGCAGAAGGAATATGAAAATCAGGTTTTTCCGAGTCTGGATGTACCCAGCTGATCCATTTGACATCTGTAGTATTCTTATTAATTGAAAAAAAATCACCTCGAAAGAGACCGGCATCAATGGACCGGTCATCGTTAAGTATACCCAGGTCAATCAAAGATTGAAGCGAAATCCTGGCCTCAACAATATAACCGTCGGGGGTGGATGTAGCCAAAACCTCCAATTGCCCTGCTGGCCACATCCACTCGAAATTCGTATTGCGATAGTAGGTAGCCTCATAATCCAACACCCGGGCCCGGGGATCAAGTTCTAGACAGTAATAAGGATTCATTTCACCATGAGCTTTAAAAAAGATCTCCACCCGGTCGCTCGGAAGAACTCCCCGTTTGTCTTTGGGGGGCCCGGGAGCTACAACGTCGAGATCGATCACCTGATAAAGTAGATATAAGGATGAGTCGGTCCATAAGGCACGAAAGGAGGTTGGTTGCGGAATTTCATCATTCCATGGCAATTGAAAGTCTGTAAGAATGGCAGCTTGATCCCAGATCGGATCACTGCCTTTTCCGGTTATGTTAACTTCTTGTTTAGCTCTTTTTATCTCATAGCGTTTCAGGTTGTCATTGCCCTGAAATACAAGTAATGGAAGGAGAAAATAGTAAAAGAATGCAGTCATTTTAGGAAGATAGAATTTTTTTATCAGTTGGTAGATTTTCTGTCTTTCAAACCTTTAGAAGTGTTTCGCAAGCTGGTGAAAAAATACTTGAATCTTAAGGATTATTTGACGGCCCAGCATTCGATTTCGACCAGAAACGTCGATAGAAGTGCAGTCTGGACAGTGGTGCGAACAGGTCGGGGTTCTGGAAAGTATTGTTCGTATATTTCATTAAATCCCGGCCAATCGCCCAGATCGGTGAGATAAACATTGACTTTAAAAACGTCAGCCAAAGTACAACCGGCAGTTTTCAGCTGACTGATACAATTTTCGATCGTGACCCGGGTTTGCTCTTCGATGCCGGCACCTAGCACATTACCCTGACGATCTAAAGCTGCCTGTCCCGATATCACCACTAATTGATGGGCATCAATCTCTAAAACCGGTGAGTAAGGTCCTGCAGTAGCATGCTGACCGGCGCCAACTGGAATTCTTTTTTAAGATTCCCTGCTTTTTTTTGAATACCCAAAGGGTAGGGGAGGTATCCAAAAAAACCGCTAATTTTCCACCGTCCATCTTTTTTGCGACACTGATAGAGCGTCTGCCAGTTTAAGAACTCCTTCTCACCGTCAGAACGGGTAAGGTAGCCGTCAAATTTCTTATGGGCCAGGGCGGTATCATCCACAATCTCTATCTGGGTGAGATCGGTCAATCGGTGAAAAGCTACAATCGGATCTTCCTTCCATTGATTGTTTTTAAACAGATCTGCTTGTCTGAGCCATTCGAGTTTGTATTTTTCGAGTGACGGATAATTAATCGTCCAGCGATCCGGATCCAGTAATTTCCCCCATCAATGCCCATGAAACCCGTTTCAATAAAATCATTGGCAACCATCGACCAATCTGCCTGACAAAAGGCTAAAATATCACGTTCTACCAGCATTTGCCAGATTTCAGCACGATCAGGATCGTTAGTAAATGGATTCTTTATCATCATGACAAATTACGGAATCGAATTAGGAATGACTAATTTATAAATCAAAATCCAAGCACCAAATTCCAAATTTAAAGCACTAGAATCCAAGCACTAAATTCCAAATTCCAAAATCCAAAATCCAAATTCCAAAATCCAAGCACCAAATTCCAAAATCCAAGCACCAGGTTTCCCCAAGCACCAAATTCCCCAAGCACCAAATAAGCACCAAATAAGCACTAGAATCCAAGCACTAAATTCCAAATTCCAAAATCCAAATTCCAAATTCCAAGCACCAAATTCCAAAATCCAAGCACCAGGTTTCCCCAAGCACCAAATTCCCAAAGCACCAAATAAGCACCAAAATCCAAGCACCAATTTTCCAATTTCCAATTTCCAAACACCAAAGCCATTCTAGAGGGCTTGCCAATCTCACCACTTCGTTGCGCGCTTGGGAATCCCCTCTCCCCACTTTGGAATTTGGGATTTAGGATGTGGAATTTCATCAGGAGCAAAAGAATCCCGAAGGGATTCAAGGTAAATAGCTCCGGATGCAATCCGGAGCCATGAAGTAAAATTCAATCAACCACAGCGTGGTTGAACATTGAAACGGATACATATTGTCCTGAACGGCTGAGCTATGTTATTTTAGAAATCTATTTTCAATAAATCAGCGCGAGGTGCATATTCAACAAACCTGCTGGTTCAACCCTTTCATGGTTGTCCTGGCTCCGAAGCTGTGAGCAAACCTTTTTGGAATTTGGAATTTCTCCAAAGGTTCCAAGTACCCGAGTCCAAGCACAAAAGCCAGGAGCAAACTTTTGGAATTTCTTTTCAAATATTAAATTTTCAATATCCTATAGTCGGTCTGATAATTTTTAACTGCGGTCATATCAGGTTCAACACCCAGTCCGGGGCCTTCTGGCAGGTAGGCAAAAGGAGGGCGGATATCAAGTGGTTCATTTAAAAGGTCGTGTTCTCTGATCAAGCGTCCAAATATGTCACTTGGCCAGCGACATGAAGCTGAAGCTGCACAAGAGTGAAGATACATGGCTTCGAGAATTCCCAAATCAACTTCTGATCCATGCCAGCAGGGCAAACCCGCTGCTTCGGCGATATGATCTAATCGTTGAAAATTGGCTATCCCACAATTAAAGTTAAAGCCATCTACAGCATTGAGCTCGATAGCCTGGATGGCATCCTTAATGCGCTGACCATGAATGATATAGGGTAAGGAAACATGCAATACAATGGGTATGGTACCGAAGGCTTTTAGAATGGCAAAGTCATTTAGTTTCCAGCGGGGTATCGGATCTTCAAGACATAAAACATTTCCGATTTCTCCCAACATTTGCATTCGTCTTCTCGTTTCACCACTGGTCTCCCACCGTTCGTTAGGATCTAAGATGACTTTCATGCTTTGATCCACTACCCGGATGCTCTCGCACCAAGCCTGCACATCATCATCAAGATCGGCTTTAAATTTGATGCAGTCAAAACCAAGATCACTAAACTTACGAGCCAGGTCGGGTATTTCTTCTTTTTCACGATGACTCGACCAGGCACCAACCCTGATGCGACTTTGACGGGTGCCACCCAGAAGGTCGACTACCCTAAGGTGATGTGCTTTGGCAAAGGCATCGTAAATCGCACATTCAAAACCATCATACTCACGGCAAAAAGTAAAGGGCAAATGTTGTAGTGAGAGGCTTCGAATGTCTCTGCCCAAAATAACTTTTGATATTTGCTCGAGCATCGACCATTGATGATCGCGATAACATTCACCCCAGCCGACGACACCATTTTTTAACGACAGTTTGATGAGTACCTTAGGTAATTGGTCAAATTGAACACTCCATCCTTCAGCGGCACCGACCGGCAATTTGTGTAAGGGCTTATTGATTGACTTACTGGCAACCGCATCAGGGTTTGCCGGCACCTTCACTTCAAAAAATTCGATTTGTTGTATGACCATTAATATTGATGATTGTAGATTTCAGACTGTAGATTGGTTGTGGCCTGAGCTTGACCGTTTTAGATAAATTGGTAATTGTTTTTAATTGTACTAATATTTAAGTTGCACAAGTTTTGGCTGATTTCAGATTTCGGATCCCCTTTTATTATTCCTTTTAATCTAAGTGAAATCACGATTGAAAATAAGGCTGGTGGTGCCGTTGTCTACATAGATATTTTGACCGGTAATGCAGCGGGCTAAATCAGATAAAAGAAAAGCGACCGTATTGCCTACATCGACTGCGTTGATCTCATAATTTAAAGCCTGATGATTTTCGATAAAATCTCGTACCCACTGTTCCGGATCGTCAGACCAGGTTTTAATTAATTCGTAGTTCTGATCGGCGTGTACATAACCGGGTCCTACCGCATTAACCCGAAATCCCATAGGACCAATCTCGCAAGCCATGCCTCTGGTCAATCCTACGATGGCATTTTTCGCGCTGGCATAAATGGCATAGCGAGTCTGAGTAGAATGTGCATGCACCGAAGAAATATTAACGATATTGCCAACTTCCTTTCTTTGCAAGCAGGCATTGACAAATTGTTTGGAAAGTCGCCACACGGCATGCACATTGACAGCATAGAGATGCAAGAATTCAACTTCCGACACCTCGTGGGCCATCTTACTTAAACCGATTCCTGCATTATTCACAAGGCCGTTGACACCACCACAAAATTTATCTATTTTTTCAAACATTGCGGTGACAGCATCGGGATCTTCCAGATTAGCCTGAATAGTCAAAGCATGGGGTATAATTTTGAGGCTTTTTCAAGACTTACTTCATCAATATCATTTATAATGATGGTAGCCCCACCATTATTTAGGGCCTCACAAATACCAGATCCAACACCAACACCCGCTCCTCCAGTGATCAGAATGCACTGATCGCTTAAATCAATTTTTTTCATTGCTCAAGTTTACATAATGCCGTAGGTGCGAAACGCTTCCACCGCACTCATTCCGTTTTGAATTGCGTTTTGTACTAGTTTTTCTCCATTTGCTTTTTCCGTCGCCTTTGCCAGGATTTCATTTTCATGTATTGACGGAATAATACACACCCCATCAATATCACCAAAAATAATATCTCCGGGATTCACCTCAACCTGGCCAACTTTTATGGTCAAGCGAAAATCAACCACGGTGCCCCTGGGTCCCTGATCCTGAGCATAGCTGCCATAGCTAAAAGTGGGAAAATTTAAATCCAAAATGCCTGGAGTATCCCGGCTATAGCCATTTAATACAGCCCCGGTTGCTCCTAAAAACATGGCCCGGGTACTCACCAACTCGCCCCAAAGGGCATAATCAGGTGTAGCTCCACTTGCGAAATATACTTCATTAGGTTTCAGGTCGTCGAGTGCCTCAAGCAATAAACCAAAAGGTTTTTCCTTATGTAAATGACGATTGTGATCAAACAGGTTTTCAATTAGAACCGGCATGACTCTTCCTACGACAACCATGTCGTGTCGCAAAGCTTGATCGCCGGTGGAAGGAATTGATGCAGCAGACCCATTTGGTCCATTACATCACCGACCACGGCGGTAAAAAGATGATGACGTATAGTCTCGAATAAAAGTTGATCCGAAATAGTGGCACTTGATGACATGACGATAATGAAATTAATTAATGAATCAAATCGGGGGAATTTATCTTGTAGGTCTCGACATCGCGATTATTGATACCGAAGATTAAATACGGGTGATTTTGAATTTTGATTGGCAATATAGTTCTGGTATCTCCCCGAACATTTAATCCCGTTAGAGTTGAGGAAATATTGGTAAAATGCAGATCGCCATCATTCCTTAATAGAATTCCATGATTCGCATTCATCTCTCCCAGTTTCACCCGGTTAAATTCATTATTTCCGGCTAATAAGATGTCTTCATCGCCATCATTATCAAAATCTATGGAATGGATCGCGTACACCGGAGCGATTTGAGCCTCAACGGGCAACGGAATAGCTTGCAATCCATCGGCTTGCACATCAAAGATTACTGTGCGTAGGTCATTAATAGTATCGGTAGAAGGGTTCGGAAGATTTTTGAGTAAACCTGCCATGTCAATCTGCGCGTAGTCTTTATAGCTGGTAAAAAACTTTTTTAAAGATGGCACCTGACCGATTAAATCATCTCGTGACACCAGGGGGTAGGAGCCCTCACCGATGTAGCAACTCAGTATTGGGTCAATCGTTTGATTCTGATCAAAATCGCCGTAATAATTAATGATGGGTTTTTCTGGAGTGGCAATCCATTGGCTGTTTAATCCCAAATTTCCTACCACCAATTCAAATTCGGGGTCATTGTCGAGATTGGTTGCATAAACGGTATTAAACCAACCCCTTTCCTGGGATTGATGTTCCAGTTTCCAGCCGCCATTTTGAAAAGAATAAATCGATAGCGGCTCCCACTCACCAACTAAAATCAATTCGTTAAAACCGTCCTGATCGTAATCGGTAATTATCGCGTCCATTACATGGTCATTGACAAAAGGTAAATCTCCAGTCAATGCAAAATGACCACTTCCATCATTCAATAAAACATAATTTTCACCAGCCAAAGGAAATTGTTGTGCTTTATAACCGGTGCCTAAAAAAATATCAGAAAAACCATCCTGATTCAAATCAGCCACTGCCAGGCATTGGGCGTTCGAAATGATCAGGGGAAAGTCTTGGGCTTTGGAAAAAATACCTTGGCCATCATTTAAATAGTACCGCAATGCATAGTGAGTGTCTCCATCCGGATACCCATTTCCACCGGATGCAATGAGGAGGTCCAGGTGCTTATCATCGTTTAGATCAGTCAATGCCAAATCGACATCTTCATAGGTAGCATCTTCAATAAAGGCAAGTTGACTGGTTGGTTTAAATTCAGCCGAAGCTGTCTGAAGAAATACCTGGGTTGGCTGACCTTGTGCACCTGCAGAGACCAGATCCTGAAGTCCGTCTGAATTTAAATCACTTCTGATTAAAACAGGTCCTGATCGCGAATAGAGTTTTGGCAATAATCGCTGGACCCGGAAGTCATTGAAATCATTCTCGCGATGTGCAAATTTTAAGATCTCCTGTTTTTCGAATATTTTTTGGAAGACAGCAGCCTGATTCGGATTCTTTTTAGTGCCGGTATTTTTTTTTCACAATGAATCTGGAATTGACTGGTACGACATCAAACAATTCACGGCTTCCATCAGGCCAGAGCACAACGAGTGAATCGATTTTCTGAGTTTTCCCAAGACCAAAATAGATCTGAGGTTCAACCGATGATTGAAAACCCCGGCTCAAATAGAGATCACGGTGATAGGTTTGCTCCGGGGTGTAAAGAACCAGGTGGGTTCCGATGGCGCTAGTCGAACCACCCGGTGTATCGAGTTTTATTTTAAGGTAATTACCCAGCTTTTTTTCGACGGCTGTATTTTTATAGATACCGGCAAAGTCATTAACATTATTAACGACCAGATCAAGATCACCGTCATTGTCAAGGTCGGCATAAGCTGCACCATTTGAAAGTTCGATTTTAGTAAACCCCCAGGTGGTGCTGCTGTCTGCAAACTGCATCCCGTTTATATTTTTATAGATTTTATTAGGCACTTCAATTTTTGGCATTTGCTGCAAGAGCTCTTCTATGTGATCATCGATATTGCTGTTGGCACCTTCTTTCACTTTTAGGTCTACCGCAAATGATAAAAAATCCATATTGGTATAATCACGGAGATAGCCATTGGTGACAAAGAGATCCTGGTAACCGTCTAAATCGTAATCGGCTACCAATGCAGACCATGACCAATCGCTGTTGGAGACACCGGCGATCTGACCTATTTCCGAAAAGTTATTTCCTTGATTAAGCTGAAGCATGTTACGCATGTTTTGATTATAGAAACCTTGCTTCAACAGTAGTTGATATTTATCAAAATTGTCGGCTCCGGACGTCAACTTAATCCGGTAATTATCCTGAGGCAGCATGTCGAGCGTAACCAGGTCAGTTAATCCGTCATTATTAATATCTGCTGCGTCTGAGCCCATTGAAAATAATGAGGTGTGATCGAGCAGGTCTTTCAGTTGTTCCTTAAAAGAACCATTTTGTTGATTGATGTATAGATAATCTTCTTCATTAAAATCGTTGCTGACATAAATGTCGGGCCATCCATCAGAATTAAAATCGCTGACTGCAACCCCCAGGCCAAAGCCAAGCACATTACTGATAATGCCGGTGCTTTGCGTCACGTCGACAAATTTACCCTGATCATTGCGATAGAGCTTGTCGCCGTAATCATTGTTCACTCTCGATTTAAGCTGACCGATGCTGTTATTAAAACTGGCATATTCTGGGAGTGAGTGATTGAGCAGAAACATGTCAAGATCACCATCACGGTCAAAGTCAAAAAAAGAAGCTTGGGTGGAATAAGCAGGATCATCCAGACCATAAACCTGCGCTTCCTCTTTAAAGGTGACCGGATCTCCTAGTTGCTTGGATTGGTTAATGAACAAAAGATTGCGCCGGGCATTGGGATCTTTGGCGGCCGAACGGCAGATATAGATATCCAACCAGCCATCGGCATTGACGTCGGCCATGGTTACCCCGGTATTCCAAAGACCGGCCGCTTCAATACCTGCAGCTTTGGCAATATTTTCAAATTTCCATTTGCCATGATTAAGATAGAGATGGCTGGCAACCAGATTACCGGTAAAAAATATATCACAGAGGCCATCATTATTGACATCGCCCGTAGCTACTCCACCTCCATTATAAAAGTAGCTGTAATTCATCACATTAAAATCGGGTGACTCTTTGAGCGTGTTCCTGAATTTGATTCCAGATTTATTGGAAGGAATGCTTAGAAAAAGAGCCTTACCACCATCATTTTGAAAAGAACTGGAAAGGAAAATAAGCAGAGAAAGATATATTATAATACGGTCGCTCATTTGAGGAAAATAAAAGTAATAGATTGATACCTAATCGTAGCAAAGATGACGAATTATTAAGCCCTAATATTATTGAAAACGAATTTTTCTGAGTACAAGAACGAATTTAGATTTCATCTTGCTAATTGGCTGCAATTTAGGGTTGTTTGGAGTAGTTATACCCTTGGGATATATACAAAAAAAAAAGTACCAACTTTTTGAGTTGGTACTTTCAGGAATCATATAATCACTGGTGTTACTTTTTGTCCCACCATAACTTGGTCACTCCATTATCGGGTCCACCTAATTTTGCTAAACCAGTGGCCAATCCATCTGCATTGTTATCGTATTCAGTAGAAGTATAAGGTACTCTTCGTGGAATAGACGTTACCGGAATGGCTGGATCATCCGTAAATAATCTTGGATAAAGTGTCGGATATCCGGTGCGACGACGCTCAGACCAACATTCCCAACTATTTGGATACAAGGCGATCCATTTTTGGGTAATGATTTGTTCCAATTGTCTTTCAGTGCTACCTCCACCATCGTAGGCGATCGGTACGGTTGAAACTGGAGGTGTGCTTGCATCCATGTTTCCTGGCACATTGGTACTTGATACATAGTCATTGCCAGCCAGATCGGTGCCGTCAAAGCCATATTCCTCCATTGAACTTTGTATGCCTTGATCATAAAATTCTTTGGCACTACTTCCACCCATATTCCATCCGATTAAGGCTCCTTCAGCTCTTAAGAAGTAAACTTCCGATGCTTTAATCAGGGGCCAAGGAGGACCAGCAGATTCTGCCAGGGTGTAAGGAGCCGACTGATCGGAGGCTTTTTCGTTAAAGCCTGAGCCCTGTTTGGCTTCTTTTGATTGACCATTGCGCATGCCTTCATAAGGAAATGAAATACCTGGAGGATCGTCAGATGGATCTGGTTGCTTGGCCGGTGCAAAGTACATAGCCATCCGTGGATCCAGGTAACCTTTGAGAATGCTCTCCATATCACCACTCATTCGATATTCACTCCATTGAGTAATCGTTGTGTAACTGTTTCTCCAGTTATTACTGGTTTTAACAAATCCATTGTCTGTATTTAGCTCAATGATTCCACTGGCCACAGCACTTTCTGCATTGGTCTTAGCTAAACCGGCATCTACATATCGAACCCGCATAGCCAGGCGCAATTTAAGACTGTTAGCAAATTTCGTCCATTTGTCAATATTACCGCCAAAAACCACATCGTTGCCACCTAAGAATGAAGTCTTGCCGGCATTGCTTTTAAGTACGGCAATGGCCTCATCAAGCGTCTTAAAGAAATCTCTGTAGATGTCCTCCTGAGAATCAAAAGGCACTACTTTTTCTCCATTTCCGAACTGAGAATAAGGTATCGGACCCCAGTAATCCGTGGTCCGGTGATAGGCAAATACTTTCCAGACTTTAAAAATGGCATTTTCTACGGCAAAACCATTGTCAGCCGAAAAGTCCACCACATATTTAATTTGAGGAGCAGCATCTGCGTAAAAATCAACATATACACCATTTAGCCAACGACCCACCAAGGTAAACTTGTCAGAGTCGAAGTTGGGTGCCGTCGTAGCCATGTAATTGGCGTAGATATCCGCAAATAGTGAATGCGCCAGCTGAAACGAACCACGATCATTGACCCCCACATGAACGGGAAAGTAAAAGGCAGGTGCTGCGGCAAGGCCAAATGTGCCCTGATCCAATTTGTCAACCGTTAGGCTTTTAGGATTCGTATTTAATTCGTCAAAATTGTCAGTACAAGCCGGAACGAAAAGAATAGCGGATAAAAGGCTTATATAAAATAGATTCTTCATATTTAGTATTATTGTTAGATTCACTAATTAGAAATCGAAATTCAAAGAAAGTCCATATGATCGGGTCGTTGGTAAGGAAAATCCTTCCTGACCATCAGAATTTCTACCCGTTGTTACCAGTACTTCGGGATCGATGTTTTCAGCTTTATTGCTAAAGAAGAAAAGATTTCTACCCACCAGCGAAACACGTGCTTTGAATTTTGGGATTCGGTACCCGATGATCAATTCTCTCAATCGTGTATTGGAAGCATCTTTAACGAAAGCTTCACCGGTTGGTGCGTTTCTTCCACCAAGCACGTTCCAAAGTTGTTCGGCATTGATTGGGGTATTGTTTGGAGTACCATCAGCATTAACTGCTGTTTCACCTGAAAAAACATCTTGTCCAAATACGATACCACCTTCACGACCTTGCAGCGTGTAATCCAGGAAACCGTCACCAGCACCAATCGCATCGCTATTGGAGGTAAGAGTTCCTCCCTGGCGAATGTCAATCAGGAAACTCAGATTCCAATCTTTGTAGGTGAATGAGTTGTTGATACCCCCGAGCCAATCCGGGTTGTAATTAGCAACCGGTGTGCTCAATCCTGCGGTCACTAACGGCAGTCCGTTTGCGCCCACGAGAACACGACCCTGGGCGTCACGCTGAAATCCCCGGGAATATATTTGTCCAAATGGCTGTCCTACTACGACCCTGTATTCCGTCATAAAGCCGGTGGTCGAGCCCAAATTCAATGTTTGAAGACCTTCAGCCAACTCAAGTACTTCACTGGTATTTTTTGCCCAGTTGATGTCAATATCCCAGCTAAAATCCTGGTTCGAAACCGGTGTGGCCCCTAAGATGATCTCTACACCTTTATTTTGAATATCAGCCCCGTTCAGAAAACGTGATGCAATACCTGATGCAACCGGTACGGTAACAGCAAATAGCTGATCAAAAGTGTTGGTTTTATAATAGGTGAAGTCCACCCTCACTTTATTATTTGCAAATCGTGCATCAAATCCCACCTCAGTCGATTGAGTAGTTTCTGGTAGCAAATTCGCATTAGGTAAGGTGGAACTCAAGCTGACGGTGCCATTGAAAACTGTAGCTCCTCTGGCAAGCTGATAAGGACCGGTGTCGCTACCCACTTCTGCCCAGGATCCTCTAAGTTTAAGGAAACTAATAAAGTCGGGTAATGTCATTAAGTCACTCAATACAGCGGTTAAACCGAAGGAAGGATAAAAATAGGAACGGTTTACTGCTGGTAGCGTAGAGCTCCAGTCGTTTCTACCGGAAAATTCTAAGTAAAGAGCATTAAAAAATCCCAACGAACCAAATCCATAAACAGATTGTACTTCTTTCTCTGAGAAGCTTTCACTGGGTCTTGGATCCGCCGTATTTCCCAAGGCAAAAAGGTTTTCAACGTTGAAGTTTACTCCCGAACCTACCAGCTGATCAAACTTGGTTCTTCGTAAGTTACCACCGCCATTCAGATCCAGGGTTATTTTACTAGTGAGGGCCTTATTGAAATTCAGGATAAAGTCAGAATTCCACTCGTAACCGTAGTTAAAATTCTTCGTATAACCACCTCCGTTAAAAGTTGTGTAAGTATCAACGAAAGCTCTTATTTCGGAGAAGTTGTTTGTTCTGTCTAGTGCAGATCTACCTAAGATCGATAGTTCTTTGGTGAGTTGGTATTTTAAGGAAATAAGACCGGTCACCCGCTCTCTTAGATTCGGTCGTACAGAACCATTATTAATAGTCCAGTATGGATTACCGCCGCCGTTAAAGCGGGGTATCCAATGATGTTGTCGAACTTGACCGGCCGCATTGATAAACTGATAATGAGCAATATCTTCTGTACGTATGTTTCGTGGTAAGATGTACAAATATCGTAATGGGTTGTCATATGATTCCCCACCGATCAATATATTGCTGAAATCATCACGAATGTAGTTTACCTTAAAATCCGACTCCAATTTGGGTAAAATTTTCGAAGTCACACGTAAGCCTAAGTTGTGGCTTTCGAGATCATTACTAGGGATAATGCCACCAGCATCTGTATATGTGTAGGAAAGGTAAGTATTTGAATTGTCACCTTTGATATTCACACCAAGATTGGTGGCTACGGTATGACCGGTTCGGAAAAAGTCCGTAATGTTGTCCGGTTGAGGACTAAAAGCATAAGTAGAGCCAAAAGCCGGGTAGTTTGGATCAATAGACCAATGTGCTACTTGTTGGCCAGTCATCTTAGGACCCCAGGATGTTGTAGCGGCCGGCGCATAGTTTCCCGCGGAACCTTGTCCGTATTCATTCTGAAATTTCAAGAGGTGAATGGCACTTTCGGCAGTGACGTTGATACCAAGAGAAGTGGTCACACCATTGGGCGCTCCCTTACCTGATTTAGTGGTCACAACAATAGCTCCATTATTAGCCCGGCTACCGTAAAGTGCGGCCGCATTTGCGCCCTTCAGTACCGAGATCTCCTGAATATCATCCGGGCTCAGGTTTCGGATATCGCCGTTCATGACGATACCGTCCACAATGTATAGCGGCTCGCTACTCCCACTGATAGAGCGAATTCCTCTAAGGATTACTTTAGATCCTCCACCAACACCTTCACCAGAACCAGTAACTGATATACCGGCTACTTTACCCGACAAAGTGTTTAATACGTTGGGAGACCTGGCAAGTTTCATCTCGTCGCTGCTCACTCCCTGGGCTGAGTAACTAAGGGCTTTCTTCTCCCTCGATACACCCAAGGCGGTTACCACCACCTCATCTAATTGCACTCCGGGCTGAAGTACAATGTCAACCATTGATCGGCCACTCACTGTCACTGACTGCGTGGTAAACCCGGTATAGGAAAGTTGAAGCACAGGATTGGAGGTAGTGAGTTCGATGGAATACGATCCATCAATATCACTGACCGCACCATTACTGGTGCCGACCTCCAAAATGTTTACCCCAATGAGCGGCTCACCGTCATTGGAAGTGATCGATCCTGTCACGGTTTGTGCCATAGCATACATGCCACCGAACAAGACGATTAATAAAGAAAGTACATAGCTTTTTTTCATAAAGTAGAATTTTATGGTTTGTAGATTTCACACATCCTTGCATAAAGCCAAATTGATTAGATCCCAATACGTTTATGGGAAGAGGTAGAGGATCTAAATTGGAATCGCTAAACAGAGTTATCGTTCATAACTAGAATGTATAACGATTCAAACTACTAAAACGTAGCCTCCCTTAAGAGAGAATCTTAGCGAGTGCCAAGATAGGTATTATTCTTTTTGTGTGCGCGCACAATAGACGAAATCTTTTATATTTTTGCCCAAAATCAGAGAAATGCTACCCAAACGGAGCAGATAAAAGTACCCGTGAGAGTAAGGATCAAAGACATTGCATTAAAGGCAGGTGTATCTACCGGCACCGTGGACCGGGTTATCCATAATCGAGGTAATGTAGCTACGAAAGTAAAAGAGCATGTGGAGCGGGTGATGACCGAGATGGGCTACAAACGCAATCTCATCGCAAGCACTTTGGCCTATAACAAAACACTACGCATTGCTGCCTTAATTTTTGATCAGGATGATCCTTATTGGTTTCAGATTAATCAGGGGTTGGAGAAAGCTCAGGAAGCAACTTTACATTATGGAGTGAATCTTGATACTTTTTTTTGCGACCAGGGTAATCCGGTGATGTTTCAGAAACTTGCCACCGAAATCGTCGAGAGTCATCCCGATGCGGTCTTGGTTGCACCTCTTTTTTTGAAAGAAGGGTTGCATTTTTTACAGTTATGCGCAAAAAAGGGTATTCCAGTGGCTATAATCAACACTCAGATGCCCAAAGCCAAAGCACTGTGTTATATTGGTCAAGATTCCTATCAAAGCGGTTTTATAGCGGCCCGTCTGCTTAATTTTGGAATGAAGAAGAAGGCTACCGTCCTATTGCTAAATCTTGACCCGGGCCCCACGAATGCTCAGCATCTGCTCGATAAAGAGCGAGGATTCAGGGAGTATTTTAAGGACGACGGCAAATCAATCACGGTCCTGAGTGAAAATTTTGAACAGTATCGGGACCAAAAGGCTCTGAAATCCTGGTTTATCAAGATTTTAGGCAAATACAAAGATCTTTCAGGCGTATTTGTCACTAACTCCAGGGCGTACATGCTTCTGGATTGCATTGATAAACGATATTTTCAGGATATTGTCATGGTCGGCTTTGACCTGGTTGGACCCAATATTGAATACTTAAAATCAAACCGGATTAATTTTCTGATTAATCAAAATCCTGTGTTGCAGGGGTATTTGGGAGTGATTAATCTAGTCAATCACCTGATTTTACGTCAGGAAGTAGCTCAGATACAGTACCTGCCGCTGGATATCGTCGTCCGTGAAAATTGCGACTATTATACCAGGGCCAATGTTTCATATCCGGCGACAATCTTTTAGAATATAGAGCTGAGCAGGGTGAAAACGGATAGAGCCACTAAAATGATTGATGATGTTTATAAAAGTTGAAGACGCCAGCTATCAGGGTGAATACAAATTTGTGTTGCGATTCGCAAATAAATATAGCATCAAACTTGTTCTTTTGCATCAATACTGCATCATCAGAAACCTTATGTAGCTTCGGCTATGTGCGGTTCTGCTTCTTTGTCTTGGCACAAAATAACTGCGTTTTATACTAAACTTATTCACAATTCACAACACTTGAGCTTCATTTCAGTGATGGTAGTCAGGGCGTGGTTGAGCTTTGGGGCGAAATATTTGAACTGCTGAAAAGAATTGCCCTATTTAAGAAGGTTTACATCAACAACGGGACAATTGAGTGGCCCAACGGGGCGGACATGGCACCGGAATTTCTTCACAAAGAGGCCATGAAAAATGAAAGAGAAAGCGTGAAAGATTAGGCTCAATGAGATCCAATGCCTTGAGATAGTTTTGGGACCAAGAAACTGCACCGCAGTGCATTATGAAGCAAATTAAAATAGATAGACTACTTTTTACGGCTCCAAGGACTGGTGTTTGTTACTGGTTTTCAAGTATCACTACGATGTTTAGTATGCTGGTTTTTATAAACTGTTCGTCAAGCAAGCAAGGATTGAACTCTATGAGTAAGGAAATCAATTATCTGGCTTTAGGAGATTCATATACCATTGGAGAAAGCGTAGGCGAGCAGGAACGTTACCCGATGCAGTTAGCAGCTAATCTGCGCGATCAACACTTCAATATGGGAGATCCTAGGATTATCGCGAAAACGGGCTGGACCACGATGAATCTCGCCGAGGCAATCGACGATGCAAACCTGGACGGTCAGACCTTTGATCTGGTCTCCCTCTTGATTGGAGTCAATGATCAATACCAGAGCAAACTGTTTTCAGATTATGAGCCACATTTCAGGAAACTCCTGGATAAGGCGATTTCCCTGGCAGGAGGTCAAGGAGAAAATGTTTTTGTCATTTCAATTCCTGATTATGCCCATACCCCATTTGGTCAAAAGAAAGATCCCACTAAGATCAGCCAGGAGCTGAATGCTTATAATGAAGTCAATGAAAGGGTTGCCAGAGAGTATGGTATTACATATTTCAATATAACCCCGATCTCAAGAAATGGTCTGCAAAAACCTGAATTAGTGGCAGCCGATGGCCTTCATCCTTCAGGCACCATGTACAAGGAATGGGTGGATTTGATGGCTGGCGGTGTTCGGGAGAAGCTATGAAGAGGGACGTCAGAAGACGGAAGACAGAAGTCAGGATCCGGAGGCCATGGGAAATCATCCTTCCGCAATCAACAATCTGCAATCAAAAGGTAGAGTGGGATCTATTCCCGCGACTTAGAACCATGAAGGCTATGGTTGATGGAAAGTGCAAGAATCAGCGATCCGAAATCAGCAATCAGCAATCCCCAGCCGGGCTTGCCTTTTAGATTAATCAGCCTTCCGAAATCGGCAATCTGAAATCAAAGGTAGAGCGGGATCTATTCCCCGCGACATAGAACCATAAAGGCTAGGGTTGATGGAAAGTGCAAGAATCAGCGATCCGAAATTAGCAATCAGCAATCTTAAATCTGAAATCCCAATCCGGGCTTGCCAATCCCTACGGGCTTGGGAATCCCTTTACATTAATCAGCCTTCTGAAATCCCCAATCAGCAATAGTTGAAGTCGAAATAACCACTTGACTAATCACCTACTTGACTAGTCATCTATTTCCTTTTTGGCCGGATCAAACCTTCCTGCGCCACTGAAGCCACTAATGTGCCGTCTTTTGAAAAAATACTGCCTCTGGTAAAGCCCCGGGCATTGCTGGCGCTGGGACTGTCTACTTCATAGAGAAGCCAGTCATTCATTACAAAAGGACGATGAAACCACATGGCGTGATCCAGACTGGCAAGCTGCACCTGGTGAATTTGAATTTCATCCTGATGGGGTTGTATTGCTGTGGTCAGCAAATTGTAGTCAGAAGCATAGGCTAGTAGTCTTTGTTGGATGGTGTGGTCCCCCTCATAGTCACCTTTTGCTTTAAACCATACATGTCGCAAAGGCTCTTGCTTTTCTGGCAGAATAAAATTGAACGGATCGACCGGCCGGAATTCAATCGGTCGTGGCCGCAAGAAACGTTTGAAGCTTTCGGGCAGTCGGTCAGAAAACTGATGCAGCAGCTCTTCATCTGATTGCAGTTCTTCCGGGGGTACGATATTGGGCATGTCAATTTGATGATGCAGCCCCTCTTGCTTGGTTTGAAGCGAAACCGCCATTATGAAAATGTCTTTTCCATGTTGAATGGCTTTGACTCTTCGGGTAGTAAAAGAGCCGCCATCTCTCACCTGATCAACCATATAGATGATGGGATGGGCCAAATCGCCAGGTAAGATGAAATATGCATGCATGCTGTGAGCAATGCGATCTTCTGGCACGGTCAATGTAGCCGCATGTAAAGCCTGAGAAAGGACCTGCCCACCAAATACATGATTGGCGCCAATATCGTGGTTGTGTCCCCTAAAAATATTAACTTCTATCTGTTCGAGATCCAGGACCTTCAAGAGATCAGAGGCGTTTTTCAGCGTCATGGAGGTTGTTTTTATAGGCACAAAACTAGGAAAATTGAAAGGATGGATTAGTAAGCCTGAAAGGATTGCTGAGCCATGAGTTTGGAATGATGGAATGATGGCCCTCCTTCGCCAAGGCTTCGGCGGACGGAGAAAGTGATGGAAAGATGGAATGATGGAAAGATGGCCCTCCTTCGCCAAGGCTTCGGCGGACGGAGAAAGTGATGGAATGATGGAAGATTTGAATGATGGAAGGATTGGAATATGTAGCGACCGATCTATTCCGTCGAGCCGAAATTGGTTGGAAGCTTGGATAAATGGAATGACCCGTCCTAAAAAAGGTTGACAAACATATTATTCATTATCATCATATATAATTTGGGGTGTGGAAAACGAAAATTTATGTGGATAATTCTTCTGAGACATATCTTTCATCCGATACAAATCTATTCTTTTGTGGGTAATTCTTCCATCGTCTTGTAAGGTTTCCTTGCATTTGATGGGCTTGATTCGGTGTGAGCATGTCAATGCTTAAATGAGGCCTCTTATCATTGTAGATGTTAATAATCAGTGGAATATAGCTTTTAGCTTTCTTTGCATCCAGATCGTCAACGTTGTAGATCCACTCATCTTTAGAATACCGTTCACTCTTTCTGCAATCGAATTATCTAACGGATCCCCATCTTCTGTCATACTGATTTGTATTTTCTCTTTTAGCAATAATTTGACATAATCTTTGCTACAGTATTGGACTCCTCTATCCGAATGATGTATCAGATTGAGGATACCTTTGGTTTTGCTTGAAGGCCATTTTAAGCGCGATGACTGCATTGCTTGCCTCCAAGGTATCCGCAAGGCAAAAACCGACTATTTTCTTAGAATAAGCATCTGTGATAAGAAATAGATACAATACCTCGTCAATAGTCTTAATGTACGTTATGTCACTGACCCACAACTGATTAGGCCCGATGGGCTTCATTCCTTTGGTCAGATTCCGGTATTTTCTAAGCCAATGGTGACTCTGAGTTGTTTTGATTCGGTTGCGTCTACGGCGGATTAATAGACCGTTTCTACCTAAAATGTCGAATAGGGCATCACGGCCAATTGATATCTTATTGTCTGTCAACATTTTAGCCAATTTTCTACTACCTATTCGAGGCATGTCCTTGCGTATGTCGGAAACCATATCAAGGATCACGTGTTCTTCAACCGCACGCTTGTAAATGCTTTTTGCTTTTTATGCAAAGCCTGTCTACTGTTGCCAAACAATCCACACAATACCTCGAGTTGAACTCTAGGATAAAGGTCTTTTACTTTCTGGACTGTTTGGCACCAGACTTTTTTCTAATAGGAATTTTTAGGTCTTCTTCAGCAATCTTAATCATCTCCAAGTAGGATGTCGACTTCAATTGTTCGTACTCCAGTTCCTTTTTTAGAAGTCTCAATTGCTCTCGAAGCCTATCAATTTCCTCTGATTTTTGTTCTATATTCATGCTAGGAAATCTAGTGTATGTTCCTGCGAACTTACGAATCCATTTCAATACAGTCGATTTCCCTTTGATACCGTACTGACGCCGGCATTCTTCCTTTGTAATCTTCCCTGACAGGACTTCTTCTACTATCCGTATTTTAAACTCGTCCGTGTAATGGTTTACTTTATTCATATTAATCCTAATTTTGGTTTACAATTCGTGTCAACCTATATCAGGACAAGTCAGAATATGGAAGTCCACCCCCTAACCCCCTCAAGGGGGAAAACGTCAATGGAAAGATGGTCATTCCTCAAGATTCATTATCATTGAAGCAGAAAGATTATACGATGCAAAAATTATCAAGAATTCATGATGAGAATCAGGGTCAGCGAACCTTAAAAGTATTGCAGTTTGGGGGAGGGAATTTTATGCGAGCCTACATTGATTGGATGGTAAACCACATGAATAAAATTTGCAACTATCAGGGAGGGGTAGTCATCGTTAAACCAACAAGGCAAGGTAATTACGATGAACTCATTGCTCAAGAGGGGTTATATCACCTGGTGACGAGTGGATTTGCGAAGGGCCAAACCATTGACGAGATCGAGTTGATCACATGTGTCGATGAAATTATTCAGCCTTATGAGCAGTTTGATCGATTTATTGCAACCGCCAAAGAACCTGATTTGCGGGTGATCGTATCAAATACCACCGAATCTGGCATTGTCTACGAAGCGAAGCAGAATCCATCGGAGCTTCCGGAAAACTTTCCAGCTAAACTATGCCTCTGGCTCAAATCACGCTACGATCATTTTGAAGGAGCCAGTGAAAAAGGATGCATCATTTTGCCATGTGAACTCATTGAGAAAAATGGTGAGATACTTCAACAAATTGTGCTTCAATATGCCGCCGAATGGATGTATGGTGAAGATTTTGTCCATTGGTTACAAAGTGCCAATGTATTCGCCAACACGCTGGTAGATCGGATCGTACCAGGATTACCCAAAGAGGATCAATTGAGTATTTATCAGCAGAGGACGGGATTTGAAGATGCGCAGATGGTGGTGGCCGAGCCTTATCATTTATTTGTGATTGAGGGACCGGAGTTTATCGAAAACGAGTTTCCTCTAAAGCGTGCCGGAATCAATGCAGTTATTACCAGAGACCTGGCAAACTATCGTCTTCAAAAAGTAAGACTACTTAATGGTGGCCATACCTCATTGGTGCCGGTTGGAATATTATTAGGTATTGAAACCGTTGGTCAATTTGTGAAAGATCCGCTGCTCTTTACTTTTCTGGATAATCTTATGCGACTTGAAATTATATCTTCGATTCGTGAGGTAGACGAAGATCAATTGCTTGCCTATGCCGATGATGTTTTAGATCGGTTTAAAAACCCTTTTGTACAGCACCGATTGAGCAGCATTGCTCTTAATTCGATTTCTAAGTTTACCGTCAGGATTCTGCCAAGCATCGAAAATCACTTACGAAATACCGGAGAACTGCCCGAAAGATTGGTTCTTTCATTTGCCGCGTTGATACGTTTTTATCAAGGAGAATGGAGAGGAGAAAAATTACCTATTCAGGATAATCCGGAGCGGGTACAAATAATCCAAAAATGGTGGCACGAAAAGTCGACCGGACGAATCGATTTGTCTGAAATGGCTGAGCAAATTCTTGGTGAGGAGAAACTCTGGGGACGGAATTTAAATGAAATTCCAAATTTAAAAATGAGGGTATCGGAAGCACTGGATACCATCGAAAAAGGTCAATTAATGGCGAAGATTAAAAGCTGGAGTTGACCTTTTCTTCAGTAGCCTTTGGCAACCTCCAAATCTCGCTCAACTTCCGGCAGGTATTTTTGCCAGGAAAAATCATTGATGAAACTATCTTTATTAAAAACACGGGATTCCCAATAGGGTACTTCATAATAGTTTTCTTCACCTAGCTTGGAGAGGTCTTTCCAAATAGAAAGACACCGATTTAAATGTTTGATAGCATCGTTTTTGAACGATGGATCTTGCACCACACGATAATAAGACAAACTGGTGGCCGCGCTTAACTTATGAGCAAAATATTCCAATAGGTAAGTCCACATTTTTACGTCGATCAATTCAAGTTGGAGGTGGGGATTATCATCTTTTTCTGCTTCAATTAAATTGATGAAAATTTCCGCTGAATCAGCATAGGTCATGAGTTGTTCGGCGATCATCAGCGGAGTCTGTTGTCCCGTCTCTGGCTCTGTATTATTGATTTTTAACTGGGTGTATTCACTGACCGATATGTAGCTGGTATCGAGGGTCTGGTGATCCATCAATTCTTCAAGAGAAATAAAAGGTGACTGCTGGTCGTCAATGCCATATTCTGTACGCATGACCGGTGCCATAAAGCCCTCTGAATAAAGGGTATAGTCCCAGGTTGATTTAAAAAACGATGCTAGCATCAAAGGCATTTTACTGGCATATTCATAGGCTTTGAGAATTTGATGACCATGATCGGTATTTAAGTTTTTATTAATCAATTCAGTAAAAGTCGAATCGGAAGTTCCATGATCATATAGTAATCGTCCCCATAGCATATAAAAGAGCCATTGCCTTTCGAACGCATATTGGGGTGCATTTGACTTTTTATCGAAATAATTTAAAGCAGGTATATAGCCTTCTGAACCAATATGATAGCCGTTGACAAATGGCTTGCTATTTAAACTAATATGTTGACGAATGAAACTGGCATCACCCCAGCGGAGGATGAAAAAATCTTCATTGCGAATCATCCATTGAATATGGTAATTGTCAGGAGCCGGATCCCAAAAGCCAGTGTTTACTTCTCCGGTTTCACTGGCATGCGTGATCAGTAGTTTGGGAGTTGAATGCCCATGCGACCAATTGAATTTAATTTCTACGTCGGTAGATTCAGTTAAAGCTGCCCGATCCAATAGTTTTCGCATCTCATCTGATGAACCTGATAGAACGGCCCTGTGTAAGAATTTAACCGGCCGATTGGCCTCCTTCATTCCATCCACAAATGTTTTCTCAATCCAAATTTCTTTCTTCGCAGGTGACATTCCATTCATCCAATCTGCCAATGTAACTCCTATGCCGGCCAAGTCGGGATATTCATTAATTAAAGCTGTCACTGATTTTCTTGTATAGTCAATGGTCACCTGAGAGGTGTCATTATATTCGTTGATCTTATAAGCATGGGCAAAAGATGGCGAAACAATAATATTCCAATTGACAATAAACACATCAATGGCCCGCTCTTTAGCCATCCGAAGTAGCTCTTGCCAAAATGATTTCCACTCTTCCATTTCCTGTTCAGAATAAGGACATGCCTCCGGATATTCTTCCACCCTGACCATAAAAGGAAAAGGGTGTTTGTTGTAGAGAAGCAAAGTATTAAAACGGTTTGACAACATCATGTCAAGAAACGCTTTCCAAAATTCTGGATCCCGACAGGTCTTTTCGTGAATAGACATGCTTGCGCTTTCCCGGTAAGCACTCCAGGGGAGGTTGAATTTAATCGCTCTTACAGCCAAAGTGGGTGATTTGATTTCGTCAGAAGACGGCAAGATTGCATTCATCTCCAAGTGTTCATGCACATCGAGCGTACCGTATATAGCTCCTTGCCAACTACTGGCTCTAATGATCAGATTTTTATCCGTGAGGTTGAGTTGATACGATTCATGTGGCAGAATGTGATCTGCTTTTAGTAAAGTAACTTGTTTTATTTTTTGCTCACCATCATCTAATGAAGTGCGCAGCAGACCGATTGCTTTTTCCTCCAGGAAACTAGAATACTCGATTCCGTCAAATAGAACTGGAGTCTCTGGTGTTTGCCGGCAAGCGGTAATTATTACAGCAACTAATATCAGTGGTCGACAGAAAAACTGACTTCTCATAATTGGCTTTACTCTTAAACTAAAACTAAGGTAAGATAGATTTTGTGTCCATTGGAGCCACTATGGACTAAATGCCGATCAGCTGATGAGGATTGTGAAAAATCTACAAGAAGTTTTGAATAGATCTTATGTTGGAAGATCTCTGGAAAAATTATGATAATTTTGACGATTATGAAATCATCCATTTTATAATGAGAAAACATGCCCGTATAATATCACTAGTGACGCTGCTGTTTCTGCTAGGTCATTTTTTAAGTTGCTACAATAACACTTCCGCCGACAGTTCTAAAGATGTGACGGTAAGAAAAGGTGATTACGTGAATGGGGAATTACCCGTACAACATGGTATGGAATTATTCAACCAGCATTGTGCAAGTTGTCATAGTTTTTCGGAAAATGGAATTGGGCCTAATCTTGCAGGAGTTACTACCGCTGTGGATAAAGAATGGTTGGTCGTTTTTATTAATAACCTCCTGCTATTATTGAAAGCGGTGATGAACGAGCTGTGCAACTGTTTGCAAAATACCAGCAGTATATGCCTCCGTTTCCGACGATCAAAGGAGAAGATCTGGAGGATATTTTAGGGTTTATTCATAAATTTTCAGAAGGAGAAAAGAGAAATAAAAGTAATCGCGCTGGAGGATTAATTAATCCAATTACCGACAAGATAGCGACCTCCGATCTTATTCTGGAAATCGAAGAACAATTTACCGTGCCACCAAGTTCGGAAGTTGCCCCAATCACTCGAATCAATAAATTGGCAGCGTTGGACGATGGTCGTTTCTTTTTACATGATCTTCGAGGGAAGCTTATTGAAATAGGAGATGATAACAACCTTTCGGTGTATCTGGACTTGGTGGAGGCTTTGCCAAATTTTACAGATAGTCCAGGTAAGGGCACCGGTTTTGGTAGTTGGGCATTTCATCCGATTTCAAAAACAACGGTCTACTGTACACCACTCATAACGAGCCTACTAGCACTGCCGTGGCCGATTTTGCGGTACCGGATAGCATCAAAGTGAGTGTGCAGGCGGTGATATCAGAATGGAAGACATTAGATCCGAAAGCCCCAGTTTTTCCGGCTCTCATCGGGAGCTAATGAGGTGGATATGGTGCCGGAGCCCATGGATTTCAGGAACTCACCTTCAATCCCCTGGCAAAACCTGAGGGCGAAGACTACGGCTTACTCTATCTTGGAATAGGTGATGGGGCAGCCGCTCTGGCGGGCGCTCCTTTTTTATGTGATAATAATGGAAAGATCTGGAGTAGCGTGATACGAATTGACCCGGCTGGACGAAACAGCACCAATCGCAAATATGGTATTCCAGATGACAATCCTTTATAAATAGCCCGGGTGCAGTTAAAGAAGTTTGGGCCAGAGGATTTCGAAATCCGCACCGTATCAGTTGGGACCTTACCGGATCCGGTAAAATGTTTGTTAGTAATATTGGTCAACATAGTTTGGAGGAAGTTTATTTAGGGAAAGCAGGAGCAGATTATGGTTGGCCCAATCGGGAAGGAACCTTTTTATTTGATGTAGACGCCAATCCGGAGTTGGTTTATCCCTTGCCTGACGACGATGCTGGCTACACCTATGCAGTGGTTCAATATGATCATGATGAAGGGACGGCGGTTTCCGGTGGGTTTGTCTATGCAGGTACTATGGTGCCAGAGTTAATGGGTAAATACGTTTTTGGTGATATTTCTCGGGGTACTTTATTTTGCTCGGAAGTAAGTGAGATGAATGAAGGGCAGCAAGCGACGATCTATAAATTGAATGTATCATTGAATGGCGAATCATCCGACATGGAAGCCATTACCAAGATTAAGCCGGTAGATCTTCGTCTAGGAATGGACCATGCTGGCGAATTATACCTCTTTACGAAAGGCAATGGAACGGTCTATAAGGTGGTGGGCTCAGAAAACTGTGCTTTGATCTGTCCCGATGAAAATTCTTTAGAATAGGATCAATAACCTTAGCGGGTTACTCCAATATTAAACCAAACAGGCATATTAAAAATCCTAGATCTTAAATCCCAATGTGACAACCAGTTGATTTTTACCCAGGTGATTATCGACAATTTGATTGGGTGCACCATCTACCCGGTATGGCAGATAGGTTTCATTTACGCTGCTATGACTGAAACCTAAGTCAAGAAAAGCTTTATTACCACGCACCCCGATTCCTGCAGAGAGCACGGATTCAAAGGTATTGTCACCAGCAAAAGGCCCGCCAAGCAGTTGGACACCCGCTCTAAAGCGAAAACCCTCCATGGCCAGCTCACCACCAACCTTGACATTTACCGTTCCTTTGTAGATTTCTTTAATTTCTGCATTGACCTCATCCTGATAGTTTCGATCTTCGATAGCATCGCTATTGGTGGTAAAGTCGTATTTGGCCGAGGCATAGTCTACATATTCGATATCGGTGCTGACAAAACCTTTTTTGCCGATGATCCAGGCCCCGTTGATCACTGCCTTCCAAGGGGTGCTGAGACCATATTCAAACTCACCGTCAGGTGACTCACTGCTAAAGGTTTCATCTCCACTACCCTCGTTGTATTCGTATGTGAAGGCGGTGCTGAAGCGGTCAGTCAATGACAGATAGGTTGGAGTATGTATGGCGGCACCAATCCGGATATTATTATTCAATTTAACAATGGCACCAAGTTTGAGGTTAAAGCCACCTCCTTCTGTAGTGAGATACTCATTAAACTCCAAACGTTGAAAAGCAGGAATGACATCTTCACCGTCACTTTCTCCATATTGCTTTTCGGATTCATACGATACAAAAGGTATTCCGATGGCACCCCCGATTAAGACCTTGTCTTTCAGATTGCCTCCAAAACCGATTACCAATTCGTTATTATATCCACTGGTTTTTACGAGCTGATTTTTTTGGAAAACGTCTTGTTCTTGTCCATCAAAGTCGGTCTCATAGATCTGGTCGTCACCAATATCATATATAGCACCTGTCTCGTAGGCAAGACCTGATTCGAAGCCATCAAGTTGGTCAGGTGATAGATTGGTGGCCCGTCCAGCAAAACGATCCACAATAGATCCCTGTGTCTGATGTCCGTAGAAAAATTCCTGATTGTATGAAGCCAGCTTATTGAGACCAATGCCCATACTTACGGCCTTCCAGGCTCCGCGGTCACTCGTATTGGTAAAGACGATACCCACGTTGCTCAGGCCAAATTTTCGAGCCAACTCCTGGCTCTCCAATCCACCGTTTAGGGTTGAACGGGTGTTGTTGGCAGCAAGAACCGGACTCACCATAAACTCTGATTTCCAATACCCACCGATGCCGGCCGGATTGATCGACAATGAGGTGAAATCTCCACCAAGACCTCCTATGGCTCCGCCGATGCCCATCGCTCTGGCAGTGCCTTGTGGATTCAGATAACTAAAACGGAGTACATCGCTGGCCGTTTGTGCATCTATAAGATTGGTAAGGCCGATTGCGAAAAGAAATATGGAAATCGATCTCTTAATAATTTTCATTTTATAAACTGAATTTGCATTTTTTCTGGTAAACTGAGGGTCGTTAGGGATAAAAAAAGGGTGGGTCAATCATAGACTCGACCCACCCTTCACTATTTCGTACGTTTTTGTGTTCTCTTAATTTCTTCTTGGGGATGATGATGACCTACTGCTGCTGCTGCTGCTTGAAGAAGATGGTGATGAACTCCTTGTACTCGAACTAGAACTCGGTGAGTAGGATCTGGAAGAAGATGAAGAACTTGGTGTATAACTTCTTGAAGAACTTCCTGAACTGCTCGGGTTGTAACTGCGAGAAGGAGAGGACGACCGGCTTGGAGTATAACTCCTTGATGGTGTCGAAGACTTGCTTGGAGTATAAGACCTTGATCTTGATGAAGAACTGCTAGGGCTATAACTTCTTGCTTTGCTCGGAGTAGCCGTCGGTGAGTAGGTTCTTTTCTCTGAACTAGAAGTATTTACAGACCGAGTGGCAGAGCTAGATGGTGTATTCCCATAAGTTTCTCTGGTAGCAGACCTGGTGGTAGTCGATGGAGTATAGGTCTTGGTAATGCGCCGTGCATCAGTAGACCGTGTATTGTTTCCATAAGTTTTACCACCAACTACAGTTTGATTTTGTGTATCGCCTGATCTCACCGCTTTCGTATTTGCGACGCTGCCACTTCTGGTTGTTAGCGATCTGGAAGCACCGGTAGATCTTACCGGAGTGGATGGAGAAGCCGTTACTGAACCACCTTGTCTTGCTCCATAATGGCTGCCTTTGCTACTGCCATAAGTGGGTTGGTAGTAATCATATGCACTGCCGTAGTAGTTGTTGGTATTGTAGAAGTTATTGCCATAATATCCTCCATATCCATAACTTCTTGAGTAATAGGAAGGTGGGCAATAACCAAAGTAGGAATCAAAGACATTATAACCTCTGCCATATAGGAAGGGATCGTAATAGCCATAACCATTACCATATCCAAAGCTATTGAATCGATTGAAGCGGTTGAACCGGCTAAACGGACTTCCAAAGGATATGCTGAGGCCTGATCCGTAGTAAAATGGGTCGTAGTAAAATGGATCATAGAATCCACCGCCATAAGACGAACGGTTAAATCTTCTGATGCGTGACGAATAGTAGAAGTCCTGATCATTATTATCATAATGATCATAATCATCGTCATCGTAGTAATAATTTTCAGTGACATAAGTATCACCTTCCTCGGCATAGGCGTCTACGTAGTATTCATCTGCATTAGGATCGAAGTAGATGTCATCAAACTGAGCCCGGGCACTCGAAGATACCATCAAGGCTAAGATGAAGAGAGAACCAAAATTCAAAACGTACTTTTTCATGTGAAGTTGTTTTAGCTATAATTACCGTGACGCGCTTTAAACCTCTAATTTATTACTTTTACGCCTTATTTCTGTTAATGATCTTTTAAAGTTTGAGAAAGAGGCTGTTAAAAGTCCGAAATCAGTAAAAAGCAGTCACTATTAAGACATTATGGGCATTCTAAAAGTTTCATGTTAACAGAACTTTAAACCAACAATTAAGGCAGTATTAAGAGAAGAACGAATACAATGGCAAAAGAAATTACATCAAGAGAAGAAAATTACTCACAGTGGTATAATGATATTGTTAAAAAGGCCGGACTGGCCGAGCATTCAGCCGTCAGAGGCTGTATGGTGATCAAACCCTATGGATTTGCCATTTGGGAGAAGATACAGGCACAGCTGGACAAAATGTTTAAGGATACCGGGCATGTAAATGCATACTTCCCATTATTCATACCCAAGAGTTTTTTTAGTAAAGAAGCAGCACATGTGGAAGGATTTGCCAAGGAGTGCGCGGTGGTGACTCACTACCGCCTGAAGCAAAGTGAGGATGGCAGCGGGATTGTGGTCGATCCTGAGGCCAAACTTGAAGAAGAACTCATTGTGCGACCTACTTCCGAGACGATCATCTGGAATACCTACCGTGATTGGATAACCTCATACCGCGATTTACCATTGCTGATCAATCAATGGTGTAATGTAGTGCGTTGGGAGATGCGGACCCGCCTTTTTTTAAGGACTTCCGAGTTCTTGTGGCAGGAAGGGCATACGGCCCACGCCACTATGGAAGAAGCCATGGAGGAGGCGTTAAAAATGCAGGGTGTGTACGCTGAGTTTGCCGAAGAATATATGGCTATGCCCGTCATTAAAGGCTCGAAGACGGCCAATGAGCGATTTGCCGGTGCAATCGAAACTTATGCCATAGAAGCCTTG
This sequence comes from Saprospiraceae bacterium, assembly GCA_016711125.1. GTDB lineage: Bacteria > Bacteroidota > Bacteroidia > Chitinophagales > Saprospiraceae > JABDMH01. Next base: position 910,149 of record JADJTQ010000001.1, read on the forward strand.
ATGCAAGATGGCAAAGCACTCCAGGCCGGCACCAGCCATTTTTTAGGTCAGAATTTTGCGAAAGCGTTTGATGTCAAATTTGTCACTGAAAATAACCAGGAAGAATATGTTTGGGCTACCTCATGGGGTGTATCGACCCGCTTGATGGGTGGCTTGATTATGACACATTCGGATGATGACGGACTCGTGTTACCACCCAATCTGGCTCCGACACAGGTTGTGATAGTGCCGATACCTAAGCCTGATCCGGAGCTCAATGTCATCGCTGAACAAATCAAAAATGACCTAAAGTCTAAAGGAGTATCGGTTAAGATTGACCTCGATGACAAGAAGAGACCCGGCTTTAAATTTGCCGAATACGAGATGATGGGCATCCCGGTTCGAATCGGCATTGGCAAACGTGATTTGGCCAATGGAGTGGTGGAGATAGCCCGGAGAGATACGAAAGAAAAGACTTCTGTCAATCTGGATGCATGCGGCGACAATGTTGTCAAACTTTTAGCTGATATCCAACAGAACCTCAGGCAGAGGGCACTCGATTACAGGGCAGCACATACTACGAAAGTGGATGGCTGGGATGAGTTTGTCGCTGTGCTGGATCAGACTGGCGGATTTATTCTGGCTCATTGGGATGGGACCACAGAGACTGAGCTAAAGATCAAAGAATTAACCAAGGCAACGATCCGGTGCATTCCAAATGACCAGTCGCCTGAGCCAGGCTTATGCATTCTCACCGGAAAACCATCAGGTGGCAGGGTGCTTTTCGCCAGAGCTTACTAGTAGGACTAACAGTTAGAATACACCTTCTTACCTAGCGCTGATATACGGGCCTCCATTGATCGCAACATCAATGGTTTTCCAGGATCGGCGACTGTTGGCATAGCCTCTCTACTTGGGCAAGAACATATCTAAAATTTGTTGTTTTTAATTTATTATAAAATAATAATCGGATAATGGTATTGATTCCTATTATTTTATTTTATAACTTGGATAAAGTTCCATATTATAATTATGAAGACCCACAACAGAGAAATCCTAATTTACTACCATCCTGAGAGCCGGTCAGACCGGCAGACGGTAGCGATAGCACAAGGTATTAGTTCTCATGTGAGGACTTATGCATATGGCAAAACTCCCTCAACGGAAACCAGTTGGAGGAGCATTATTCATTCGCTTAATTGCGATCCAAAAGATCTTCTTGACAAATCGCATCCGTACTATCAGCATCATATAAGAGGTAGAGAGTTTGACGAAGAAAGCTGGTTAAAGATTTTACGATTTAATCCCGATAATCCGGGTACCCATAGCGATTAGCGGTAGAAGAGTGATTTTGTGCAACACTCCCTCGGACATTCATCGGCTATTTGTCAAATAAGCATCGTGTTTTTCAGGTGGGCAAATCTAGTCCACAATAAAAACCTGGTGGAGAAGTGCCAGACAGTGTACATGTTGTTCGGCTTTCACATTACCGTATGCAAATAAAGTCCTTGACTGGATGTATTAGATATTTCCAGTCTTATTGTGATATATGTTCGGTACTAATATGACATTTCTTACATTTGAGCTTTTGACCGATAGCCCATCATAAGATTATGTCATTTGAAATCGAAGGAAAACTTCACCGAAAATTTGAAGTAGAGAATAAGACAGCAACCTTTCAAACCCGTGAGTTTGTGCTGGAAGTTAATGCCAATAATTATATGCAGTACATCAAGTTTCAACTTACCCAAGACCGATGTGGAGTGATCGATCCTTTCAATCAGGGAGACAGAGTCAAGGTCCATTTTGATTTACGGGGCAGGGAATGGAATGACAAGTACTTCACGAATTTGACTGCCTGGAAAATTGAAAAAGCCGGAGACGATGTGGTAATTGTGCCTCCACCGTCTTCACAGGAAGATTTTCCCGATTCTCAAAGCGAACCTGTCTTCGGCAGTCCTGAAGATGATGACGACCTCCCATTCTAAGTATTTCCTATATTTTTTGGATCGATCGACAAAACTTTTTCACAAAGTTTTGGATTATAGCATGATATGAGGTGGTATCTGATTTTTGGCTTCGTTTTATTCGGAGGCTACGCTTTCGGGCAAAAAGTGGTTGGGCTTTCGACTCGCTGGGATGATTCATTCAGTGAGTGGATCATCTATACGGAAGAGGGAGAAGCAGAGGGTGAGATTACCATGAAATGGCCGATGAAGGGTGATTGGACTCAATGGAACTTTCGTATTGGTGAATTGAGCGGAACCATTCAGGTAAAATGGAAGAATGATCCCAATCTTTGGGAGGTAAGGTCAAACAATGAGATCATTACCATTCGTTCCATCTGGAAAGATGATTGGAGGCAATGGGAGGTGAAAAATGGCGATATCAGCCTGGATGTCAAAAGCAAATGGGCCAATATTCTGGAAGAATGGCAAGCACAAGACTCGCGTTTCGGTGGTATGAAAATATATACCTCCTGGGAGGGTGATTTAAGAGATTGGGTGGTGGAAGATGAATTTTCAGAAGATATTTCTTTGCCAACTAAAATTGCGATGTCATTTATTCCGGTGTTTTATTCGACGCCGAAATTTTAGAAAGATCTCAGAAGTAAAAAGAAGAGGAATGCTCGATAATTTCTCCTCTTTTTTTGAAAAGCTCCAAATATTTCAAATTTCAACTTATTATCTGAGCGATCCCGCAATTCTATCGGCCTGTCCGGATGGATTTGACATTGACACCGGAGCCTGGCCCCGCTGTACGATAGCCCGACCCCAACCTGGCACTCTAGCGTTCAACCAGTCCTCTATTTTTTTCGGATCGCATCCATGAACAATTCCATCCCCCTTTTTATCTTTTTTGCTTAATCCTAATCCCTTGTGAGCCAAGCCCACCTACCTTCGCCTTCTTTTTGCTATGGTAGCCCTGTCCATTTTTTCCGATCTTCGCCTTCCGGCTCGGAGGTATAGCCGTCTACTGCAATTGGTTAACGCTGGGTTAAAACTTACTGAAAGAATGATCCTTTCAGAATTGTTTTTATGGAGTTTTTGGTACTAATGAGGGGAGGCTGGTCTGTCGATTTTTTCGAAAAATCGTGAAGCACGTAGGCTAGCATTTTCCCGCACATTAACCCAATATAAATTAAGATCACCGGCATGGTAATTTTTGGTACGCAATAAAAAACTACCCGGGAATCTCGGTTTATTTGCCCAGAGGATGCCTTGATGAATTTGAGCACTCGTCAACCTGGGCCAAATGCCTTGATTGAATTTTAGCAGTACCGCACCTTTATTATTTTCTTTTTGTTCCTTGTCAGATTTAGTTTTCCAACTCAGTGGATTAACCACTGCAATACTATCTGAGGTAGGAAATTGTTTGGGTAAATAACCTTCCCGATAGGTACGCCATGAGCAAAAACAACCGGTTTCTTCAGGAGACTGGCAAATTGGTATCTGGTTGAAATAGTTTTTTGCAACCGGCATGCCAACCAGATAAGCAACAACCAATTGATCCTGTAGAGGTTTGCCTTCGAAAAATTCTTTCAAAAGCCGCATTCCATGGGATGTGCCCTGACTGTGACAGGCCAGAATAATGGGTCTACCCTCATTATAATGATCCAGATAATATTGAAATGCTGCGGCAATGTCCCGGTAAGCTATGTCAAAGGCCTCCTGTGCCTGTTCCTTTTCTTTTGTAGTGAAATATGCCTGGATATGGGCTTGCCGATATCTTGGAGCATAGATTTTTCCTGCACTATTAAAAATGGAAGCCTGATGGCGGATGGAAGTTCGATCCGTTTTATCATTCACTTTCTGATCATCGAGAGAAGCATTCCAATAATGCTGGCCCTTGGAGCCCGTATACGAAGTTGGATGGAGAAAAAAGACATCTACACTTGATTCCGACTGGCGATCTATAAAAATAGTATCGGGAGTCAGATCGGCGGAGTCTTTCCGAAATGGTAGGGCTGCCCAGCAGTCAGCATTGCTATAGTCTGGCGACTGGTAAGCTGAGGTTTTGAGAAGCACATTATGTGGCAGTCTTGTGCCACATCCCATGATAGAGAAAATTGCAACGAGAAATAGGCTAGACCATGATCTGAGAAGCATGGTCACTGGTTTTTACCCGATCAAATACCTGTTTGATTTTACCACCTTCGATTACAAAGGTTGTACGGAGAATACCATCAAACTCACGACCCATAAATTTTTTTCGACCCCAGACACCATAGGCATTGATGATCATATGATCCGTATCAGCCAAAAGGGGAAATGGAAGATCAAATTTGCTAATAAAATTCTGGTGTTTCCTTTTGGTATCAGCGCTGACACCCAATAGTTTATAACCAGCTTTCAATAATTCTGCATAATTGTCGCGCAAATTGCATACTTCGGCTGTACAACCCGGTGTATTGTCTTTTGGATAAAAGAACAAGACTAATTTGTCTTGACTATAGTCTGATAATTGATGGGAGTTGCCGTCCTGATCGACTCCTTCAAAACTGGGAGCAAGATCGCCGTTTTGCAAATGTGTTCTAACCAGATCTGCCATGATTTTATTTAAAATGTAGTCGGTAATCATATGTGGTTTTATTTGCAACAGCATCCTCCACCAAAAGTTTGAATTGATAAGACTTATCAGGCCACCTTTTCCGATCTACGTTGCATACCACACGGTTATTCTTCAGGTCGTATTCGGCCAATAGCCATTGGTCATTTAAGGTTGCCCGATATTTCAAATCACTACCAGGGCTAAGATCATCGTCAATTTGAAAAATAAACTGGTGGCCTGCGGAAGTTATAGTGCTCTTCAATACTTTGATTGAAGGGGGTTGAATGTCTGCCATCACCTGATAGCTACCCAATTGGGTGATCTGGCAAGATAGCCACGGTCCAGCCCAACTAGCCCGGCTATTTTGCAGTTGGCCTGCCTGCCCAACTGAAGCTATGATCAGTTTGCTCTTCAACGAATCAGGCGCGGGGAATGGTCTGATCTTTAAAATGACCGGGGCCTTTAAAGGGATCATCCCATGGTGTATCTTGTATCTTGCCGAATAGACGACTGGGCTAGGCACCGACTCAGATCCAAACTGACAATAAAGATCCTGAAAGAGCGAATTGGCGGCAAAAATTGCTTCCATGTAGGTACTCTTGATCGTGTCCACCTGACCTGATTTAAGCTGATATTGGTAGGACGGGTAGACGGGGGAATGCACTGTCTCAGATCTTTTTACATAAAATGTTAAACTGTCACTGTTCCCTTTTACATCGGCCGCTAAAAGGGTGATTTTCTGAATCCGATCTCTAAAAATGGGTAATACTCCGTCGGAGGAGTTTGCTGCATAAATCGATAGCATGTCGTTGGGCAGCCTGAAACATCGATGGATCTTTTTTGCATGCTCTGTCTGCGCAGCATAGTCAATATGGATATCATAATAGCTGACATCATCCCGACTTAAAGTATCCAACCTAAACTGATGGATTGTTCGGTCATCGACCTTAACCGATGCGGAATAGATGCCATTTTTATTTTGACCTCCATTGTGAGGGTCGAAGGTCTCCATGCCAAATGCGACTCGCCAGGCATCTAATGTCAGCGTGTCTGGGGTCAACTTTTGCACACCTGACAAAGTCATCCTGTTATACTCAAATAATTGGTGATCAAGACTATATATAGTAATGTTTTTTATTATTGGTCTTTCTACGTCAATGACTTCAAAGTCCTGAAAAAGCTGAGGATTGACATTTTTTTTCGGTGGCAGTAGTCCTGATTTCAAAATGCAGATGAGGTCCAAAGAATATCCAGTAGATCCCATATTGGCGATTTGCTGGCCTTTAAGGACCTTAAATAGTCCGGGTTCGTTTTTTAGATCGATCGCAAAAGATTGTTGTTCCAGTTGATTTTTCAAAACATAGGCCTCTACTTCGGGTATAAAAGATTGGAGATGTCCGTAAACTGAGGTCAGACCAGAGAGGTGGTTGATGTACAGAGCCCGGCCATAACCACCTGGTGAAACACTGATCCTTGCTATGTAGCCCTCATCAATCGCATATACCGGATCTCCCCAGGTCCCTTTTTCTGATTTTATGTCAAGTCCGGCATGAAAATGATTGCTGCGTAATTCGCCAAAAGTACCCGAGAGACGGATTGGGTGTCTTACGGGTGAACGTAAGGAGGCTGTAGGGCTGGGAGCTTGACTAAATGTGGCAGTGAGTGCCAGCCCCAAAACCATAAAGTGGGTATAAAACTCAAAAATACTTTTAAGTGCATATCTTCTTCAACGCATTTTCGATCGCTTCACTGTAATTGATACTTCGTGCCTTTAAATTATCCACCAGATTGTCCAGTATTGCTGAGTTTTTCTCAAGGAAGTATTTTAACATGAGCCTTCTGGTGTTCTCCAGAAACCAAAAAATCTCGCGCTCTTTCCTTTTTAATTGGGAATCGGTTTCCTTCAAGAGGAAAGTTATGGATTCCCATACATCTTCGATACCTATGTCTTCTAATGAGGAAATGAGTTTAACCTGATCCCTGCTTTTGGACCAGGTGAGACGGTAAGCGGCATGTGTACGTTCCGCCTCCTGCTTCATATGTGAATCCCACTTGTTTACAAGTAAAAGATCAGCATCTTCCAAAATTCCTTTTTTGATGCCCTGGAGATCATCACCCGCAGCTGGTTGTAATAGCAGGAGGAACAGATCAGCCAGGTGACGCACTAAGGTTTCTGATTGACCCACCCCAACCGTCTCAATGATGATCACATCGTATCCTGCTTCTTCACAAAGTAGAGAAGCCTCATAGGTTGATGTTGCGATTCCACCCAATAGTCCACCAGCAGGAGATGGTCGGATAAACGCATTCGGATGACGACTTAACCTACTCATCCTGGTTTTGTCACCAAGTATGCTACCCCTCGATTGAGCACTTGATGGATCGATGGCCAAAACGGCAATTCGATGACCATGTTCAGCCAGATAAAAACCTATTGCATCAATGAAAGTGCTCTTGCCAACCCCAGGAGAGCCACTAACTGCAAGACGAATTGCCTGATTGCTGTTGGTCAGGTTGCCGATTAATTTGCGACTCAAATCTTGATCGCCGGACTTGATGCTTTCAACCAACGTAATTGCCTGGCTCAACGCAATCCGGTCTCCGGTCTTTATTCCTGCAAGTAGTTTATTAATATCAGCCGGCATCATTGTTAAAGAAATTAACTCAAATGTATGTGTTATTTTTATTCTTTATAAATATCTCTAAAAGAGCATTTTAGTCTTATTTTATTTTAACTTATAAGCTGCATGTTTTTTAGCTGCGTTAATTAATTTTTAAAAAAGGATCCGATCTGACCGTTCCATCGATATATAATCAATGGAGCCCTTACCTTGACCGCAGATTCATTTAGTCCTTTAACTACCCATGGATGATTTGTCATCCTCGGATGCGGTCTTTCTGCAGGATATTTTTTGCAGACTGGACCGAGTCATTGATCTGCCTCAGATTCTTTTCTGGGTTTGATCACAAAGAGTTGGGGGAGTGGACCTACGAAAGGTAATTATTTCAAATTTGATAATTATACTGACGCTCTTTCAGGGTCCATTCCTCCCATTTTATGCCAGACTTTTGAGGCAATAGTCTCAGTCATATATTCAAGATTGTAGCTACCACAAACCGGATCTATTCGGTGATTGAGATTTGATTCATGCTTTAGAATATAATGAATGTTACGGCTCAAACGCCTAAATTCGTTAGCATATGACACAGTAGGGGCCAGATCGAAATATAGTGCATCTACCCCGCCAACTACGGTGGCCATGGCCCTGCAAGTCGCGGCAATTAAATTGGTAGGAAGATCGGCCCCAGGGTCAGATGTCAGGTATCCATAGATTTGCGGAATGGTATCAAAGGGTAAATGGCATGCTTTCCAGCAATTAAGCAGCAGTATTTTCAATGCTCTGATTTTTACTATCTCCGTCAGGTAGTTATCCTGGATAGGCAAATAGATCCTCCCGCCGGCTGGGTATCCATCACTGTGCCTCAGATGTTTTAAGATCTGAATAAAAATCTGTTCTAATGATTGAATTGGCGAAGAATGGAGGGTTGCATCGCTATAATACCAGGAATAGGAAATGCTCCTGGCACTCAGTAAATGGACGACCTGATCAGATAAGGGCAAAAACTTGACAAAATCGAGGCCCTTTAGTTTGATTTCAGTGGCTTGCGGGGCAAGGTTAGCAGGCATCTCCAAACTAATCCGGGATTTAGATTCCGGCCAACTATTCTGTAAATGCTTCAATTGATCAACCTCAGACACATGTAAGATCAATTCATCAACTTCATAGTTTTGGAGTTCTTCTACTTGATGAAGTGAGGGTATCTCGTGGTATTTTTCAACGATTTTCCAATCAAAGGTAGGTTGCCAACTGATCGGTGTGTAGCCTGATTTCATGCCCGGATTGGGTGGTATTGTGATTCCCTCATCCATTAGCCATTCCAAATCCGTGGCATTATGTTGGTTGCCAAGCTCTTTTTGCACCTGCTGCCACCATTTGTTTGGGTTTGGAATTTGGAATATATGGAATAGATCGGTTATTGACTTATCCGGGCCCATAAAAGTGCATTAATCTTGTGAGTCAAAACCAATTCCCAAGTAACTAAAACCATGCGCTAAACGAGATTTTTAACCATGATTGTAAGAACAAAAAAAGTAATGATACAAGAAATGCCTGAAGTAAACAATTTCTTGGCAAAAGCGTTATATTTGCAGCTTAGATTAAATCTAAATAAACATAGTGACAGTTATGGCTCAACGATTAATTTACCTGGACAACAATGCAACAACACCCACAGATCCCCGGGTAGTTGATACAATGGTTCCATACTTCTATGAGAAACATGGCAATGCCGCCAGTCGTAATCATCCATTTGGATGGGAAGCAGAAGAGGCTGTTGATTATGCCCGCGAGCAAGTTGCTGCTTTGATCGATGTAGATCCGAAGGAGATTATATTTACAAGTGGTGCAACTGAATCTGACAACCTGGCTCTCAAGGGTGTATTTGAAATGTACGCCAGGAAAGGCAATCACATTATCACGGTCAAAACCGAACACAAGGCTGTGCTTGATTCATGTCAGCGACTGGAAAAAGATGGAGCGGAGGTTACCTATCTGGAGGTTGAAGCTAATGGTCGAATCGATCTGGCAAAATTGGAAGCGGCGATCAAAGATAGTACCATTCTAATCTCGGTAATGTGGGCCAATAACGAAACTGGCACCATCCAGCCCATGAAAGAAATTGGAGAATTGTGTGCCAAACACGGAATTCTGTTTATGTCTGATGCAACTCAGGCAGTAGGAAAGATACCGGTACATCCTAAAGAACTAGGTATTCATTTGATGGCTTTTACCGCTCACAAAATGTACGGACCCAAGGGAGTAGGTGCCTTATTTGTGAATCGTAAATCGCCAAGAGTTAAAGTGACTGCTCAAATGGACGGAGGAGGTCATGAGCGCGGTATGCGTTCGGGCACACTAAATGTGCCTGCGATTGTAGGATTTGGAAAAGCTGCTGAGCTTGCCAAACTTGAAATGGCCGAAGATACCAGGCGTCTGAGTGGTTTACGTGATAAGCTGGAGAAATCGCTGATGGCACAATTGGAGGAAGTTTATATCAATGGAGATCCGACAAACCGAATGCCTCATGTAACGAATTTGTCATTTAAACATGTGGAAGGAGAGGGTCTCATGATGACTTTCAATCAAAATATCGCATTGTCTTCAGGATCTGCCTGTACTTCTGCATCCCTTGAACCATCCTATGTACTAATTGCGATGGGACTTGGTGATGATCTTGCCCATAGTTCTTTGCGCTTCAGTTTGGGGCGGTTTACCACTGAAGACGACATTGATTTTACCATCGAAGCAATTCGCAAGGGAGTCAATCATATGCGTGATTTAAGTCCGATCTGGGAGATGTATAAGGAAGGTATTGATTTGGAATCCGTGCAATGGTCGGAGCACTAATTATAAAACTTTAAATTGAAAAGAAAATGGCCTATTCAGAGAAAGTATTGGAACATTTTAAAAACCCGAAGAACGTTGGTACGCTTGATAAAAGCAAAAAGAACGTGGGCACTGGTTTGGTCGGAGCACCTGAATGTGGCGACGTGATGCGCCTGCAGATCGAGGTCGATGAAGAGACTCATATGATCAAAGATGCCAAATTCAAGACCTTTGGATGTGGATCGGCCATTGCATCAAGCTCATTGGCTACCGAATGGCTAAAGGGAAAATCAATCGACGAAGCAATGACCATCGACAATATGGACATCGTTGAAGAGTTGGCCTTGCCCCCGGTAAAAATTCATTGCTCCGTCTTGGCAGAAGATGCTATCAAGAGCGCCATCACTGATTACCGGAAAAAGAACGGCATTGGAGTACCTGAAAAACAGGAGAAAGCCAGTGTATAGTTCATAAAGTTTTGTAAGTCATGATTTTCGTCGCAGATAGCGCTAAAGCAAAAATTGATGATCTGAGAACTTCTTCGAAAGTGACCGGAGAGCATTTCATACGTGTATCAGTGGTAAGCGGTGGTTGTAGCGGATTGTCCTATAAAATGGATTTTGATACCGAATCTCGTCCAAATGATCAGGTTTTTGAAGATCGGGGTATTAAGATCGTTACCGATCTGAAAAGCTTTCTCTATTTATTTAATTCGACCCTGGAGTTTGGTGGTGGTCTGGACGGCAAGGGGTTTCACTTTGTGAATCCCAATGCTACACGTGAGTGTGGATGTGGAGAAAGTTTTGCGGTGTAGATAAATTATAACGGCCTGCCTGGAGCCATCCAGACGGGTTAACTAATCTGCCAGGGAAAGTTGATCTCTGAATTTGCAAAACTAGCCTTGTCTTTTAGTGCGTGTTCTATCCGAAGTAATTCATTCCATTTGGCCATACGTTCCGATCTTGTAAATGACCCTACTTTAAGTTGCCCGGCCCCGGTAGCCACCGCGAGATGTGCGATGAATCGATCTTCTGTCTCACCGGACCTTGCTGAAACAACCGGCCTCCACCCTGCATCTTGAGCCATCTCGATACACTTGAGGGTTTCGCTTACGGTACCGATCTGATTGAGTTTGATCAACACACTATTGGCCAGACTATTTTCGATTCCATGCTGCAATTTGACTGGATTCGTGGTAAAGAGATCATCTCCAATGATTTGAATTTTGTCTTTCCATCGGTCAGCAAATAGCTGCCAAGCTTCAAAATCCATCTCAGCAAATGGGTCCTCCAACGAACAAATCGGATAATTCTCAATCCATGATTCGACAACTTTGCAAAATTCATCGGCACTGAGTTTCCGTCCTTCCAGTCTCAGATGGTATTTATTGTTCTCATAAAATTCGGATGCTGCTATATCAAGACTGATAGCGATATCAATCCCCGGCCGATATCCCGACCGCTCAATCGCCTCCGTTAAAGTCATTAAAACTTCCTCATTGGTATTAAACAATGGCCAGTAACCACCTTCATCGGCTACTCCGGCCAGCAGACCTTTTTTCTTTAAGATCTTTCCAGCCTGCTGATAAATATCAAAGGTCATCTGATAACATTCCATTAGACTTTTGGCGCCAATCCCAATCACCATAAAGTCTTGTATGTCAATGCTCTGGGCACTATGAGCGCCTCCGCCAAATATTTGTATTTCGGGCAAGGGGATGATATAGGAATCCCGATTACCGAGACTTTGATAGAGAGGACTTTGTTTGAAGGAAGCCGAAGCGTGAGCGTAGGCCATCGAAACCGCCAGAATAGCATTAGCTCCAAGTCTAGATTTATTGGGGGTCCCATCGAGCTCAATCATGGTTTGATCCAATTTTTCTTGCTGGTCCACCTGAAAGCCTAGCAAAGCTGGTTGAATAATGTCAATGATATGACCGATCGCCCGATTTACTGACTTGCCCCCAAAGGTTTTCAGATCTCCATCACGTAACTCCAGCGCTTCATGACTTCCTGTACTGGCACCTGATGGTACGATTGCAGTGCCGGTGTTACCGCTTGTCAGATGCACCCGACATTCGATCGTTGGATATCCCCGGGAATCAAAAACGGTTATGGCATCGATGCTCTTTATCCTGCTCATAGTTGCTTGATGGTTTCCAGTAAGTTGGCGTAATAGTACATAAAGTTTTCACTGGACTTATCCGGCAGATACTGGTAAACAAATTTTCTAACGAAATCCTGTTGTACCTGATTGAGATACTCCACAGGTGATTTACCATCTATGCGTGCCAGCATGAGCATGAGCAGCAATCGGCTGGATCTTTTCTGCAAGTCTATCTGGTTTTCGGTGATTACATGGTCAAAGTAAGTAGTCCATGCGATCATGGGCAGATCGGGAAGTTGATCTGGGACTGGTGATTGGTATATCAGTTTGAGTAAAAGATGATTCAGCAGGAAGGCAAGATCAAAGGCCGGATCTCCATAATTGGCCACTTCATGATCGAGGATCACAACCCTTTCAGGAGAAAGTAGAATGTTTTTAGGACTAAAATCTCCATGCACCGGGGTTTCTCCCCATGAGTCCAGACGACTGGCCTCCGTGAGAAATATATCTTCAAGTAAATGATGGCGGTGGGCGGTAGTCACCAGGTAGGGTTCAATTCGCAGCTCATAAAAGTTTGTTTTGAAACCGAATACTTCCGGTACTGTTGGGTCTTGACTGCCCAGGTTGTGTATCGCTGCCAGGAGTTTACTTACACGCCGAACATCTTCGATATTGAATCGTCCCCCGAGAAGTTTCTCTTTCCAGTTCTCGAGCGGAGGTGCCAAAAACTCCATGATGAAATAGGGATCTTCCGGGTCGCTATAGCAGATATTTGGCACTGATTCAGGAAGAGATTTGCCGATGAATGCTATAAATCTGCGTTCTGCAAGATTGCGGGATAAATCTGCTTGCCAAAGATCGGCCACTTTCAATTCTCGTCGTGCCTCTTTGATTACATATTTCATATCACCATTATCAATCAGATAGATATCAGATGAGACACCACCGGTAAGAGGCTGAAAGTGAATAGGACTCTTCCGGTCAAGAAGACCCAGTTTGTCCAGTTTATTAATGATCTTGTCTTGATCAATCACGTGCTTTATCGTCGTGGCTAAAGATGACTGCTGTCTCGAATGGGCGGCTGGCATCATCAGAGCCCGTTATGCTTTCGTTATTCATTTAATTTTTCCTGAATCTCCTTAAATGTCAATCCATTTTTGTTTACCCACTCGGTGAATCCATTGGAATTTCGACCCAATACCATGTTAGAAGCTGCACTTGGGCTATTGAAAATTGCATCCTCGGCAAATAATAATTTATCACCTTGCTCAACTAGAATTTCTGTCTCCAACAACTTCCTTCTCATATTTCTATAAGTTTCTGTGCATGAAGGCGATAGATCCTTTTTAGCTTCGCTACCTTTCATTACTACATATCCTTGATCGGTTTCAAGCATTGATGCTTTGAATGTCTTTGTTGTAATGAAATATATTTCTTGTACCTTACTGCTCTCGACATTGTTACCGATGAATGGTCTTTTAATAGTTGATGAAATTAAAAATTTGAATCCCATTACAGGTAATAGGAGTTTCAGTTGCTCCAAGAAGTATTCCATGTCAGCAATATCAGCTTCATGTAATGTTGGCAGACTTGGTGAATTCCCATTTTCTATTTCAGCTGTCTTTGCTTCAATAGCAAGCTGGATAAGTCTCGATTCAAGATACTTTATTTGAGTTTTAGTCAATAGTTCATCTTTGCTAATCAATGGTTCGCGGGGTTAGATGGGGACACATTATGAATAAATCATATATATAAAAGGTAAATGCGTATATTGTAGAGTCTCAAGAGTACTAAAAAATGAAAACTACAAACGCATTTTACCCAAGGCGTAAGCCTTATAAGTACAATATTAAATAAAATGCCTGGGATTAATGAATGGCGACGCCGGTTTATTGTAGAGACATTTATGCTTTTTTTAAGCATACGAGGCCGGATTAATTTCTTACAACTGGCAAGATATGGTAAGTACCATGAAAGTACCTATCGAATGGGATTTGAGCGAGACTTTGACTTTTTAACCTTCAATATTTTATTGGTGGAGCAATATTGTGGAGCGAATTGTATCCTGGGTTTTGATCCAACCTATCTGAATAAGAGTGGTAAGCATACCCCAGGAATCGGTTACTTTATAGCGGAACAGCCGGAAAGCATAAGCGGGGCTTGGAAATAGCGGGAATAGCGGTGGTCGATGTAGATCAGAATACGGCCTACCATTTGGAAGCGATTCAAACACCGAGTGCCCGGAAATCCACCTTGGAGGATGGCCAGAGTATTGTGGATCACTATGCGAACATCATTGTCTCAAGATCAGCCCAGTTAAGTAAGCTCAGTACGATATTGGCCGTGGATGCCTATTTCACTAAGAGGAAATTCATAGATCCGATCTGTGAGAAGACGGATTTAAATATTGTGGGTCGATTGAGAGAGGATGCGAATCTTCGCTATTTATATAATGGAAGGCAAACAGGTAGCAAAGGCCGGCCGAAACAGTATGCTGGTAAAATCAACGTGAAACGAATCGATAAACGGCGGGTAACCCAAGAATACGAAGATGATGACGTGCGAATCCATGCCGCGGTGGTTAATAGTGTTGGTCTGAAGCGCAATGTAAAACTCTGCTATGTAGAATTCCTGAATACCACTGGGGAAGTAAATACTACGAAGATGTTCTTCAGTACGGATATCATTATGACGGGGCTTGCCATCCTGTGTGCTTACCGAGCCAGGTTTCAAATGGAATTCAATTTTAGAGATTCAAAACAATTTACAGGACTACAGAATAGTCAAGCAAGAAGTAAAAGAAAATACATTTTCATGTAAACGCCGCGCTAACCACAGCATCAATTGGCAAATGTATTCAACGGAATGGGTTGAAAAGAAGTCTTCGATTAACCTATTCGATCTCTGATTTGACCACCGAATTATTCAACCATAATCTATTAAAAGAATATTATCAATCTATCCAATTGACGCAAACATTAAAATAAATGATAATGTGATCAGATTAGTCCTCGATTATGGCAAAATCGCAGCCTGATAAGGTCACGAACCATTGCTAATGAAGAATATTAGCTCTGTGAAATCTTTATTTGAGTCGCTTAGGTGTTGTTTGAGTCGAGTTCTTACATTTTCTGCTTCTCCTATGTATATTTTCTCGGCAAAGGCTTCGTCAGTTGGATCTCCCTTTAGACAGTAAATTCCAGGATTATCAAACTCGTCTCTTGAAATTATTTTATTAACTGTTGCTCGTGGACTGTATATCGCTTTACCGACCCAATTCCCAATTTCTCCGAATCTTGGCCCATATTCAGTGCCATCAATCATATATACTGTTATTTTTTTGCCCATTCATCTTAATTTAGCGAAGCATAACTAACTGTTATTAGATAAAACCATGATATTCTCGAATAAAGTTGTCCTTATGCAATGCCATAAATTCCTCCAGACTCCAATCTTGGTCTGACAGAAGATTCTCAAATTGTTCTTTGATTATATAGGCGAATGTAGACACTCCTTCACCCGAAATCAAGGTCGCGGATACTGGCTTTAACTCGTAAGGTTCACCTTCGAAGTCATTTAGGATGTCCAAGTCATTTTGCGACAATTGATAGTAGATCAGGCCTGAAACACGATTATCTACTTGTGTTTTGATACCCGGATAATTGGCATCTAAAAGAAGATAACGCCGAAAGCCATCCAAGGTTGCTGGTTTAGCCTGTGGCTGTCTACCCAGTAGTGCTTGAATGATCTCCGGCACCATAAGTGTGCCATAGGTGAAAAGCGAGGACTGCATTTGTGACATTTTTCGACGAAGAAAACTTCCGTCGATTATCGATTACCAAAAATACGAAACTTGACTCCACCACCGAATTGAAAAAGCCCAAGCCCGAAACCATCAATTTCGATATCATTGAGCAACTTAAAGTAACTCGCCTCAAGGACAAATCGTACTTGCTCGCCGGTCTCAAATCCCAGGGAAGAGCCCAAATAGTTGGCTGAACCCCCTCCAGTGACTAGTTGTGAAATGTATCTTGGACTTGCATAAATGGCCAACTTTTCATTGGGATGGTAGCTAAGATGTAAGGGGAAATGCAGCTGTACCAGGGTCTCTGCAATAGCACCTTGAAAACCAATGCCAGGACCAATGGACATGGCAAATGGAGAAATCTTATCTCCCAAAATCTGATATTTAAAATCAAAAACACCGGTTAGCGCGGTCGATAGTTTCAGGCCGATATCAAAATTCTCACCTACTCCGTAACGGCCGTATGCTTCGCCGACAAAAAAGGTTGCGCTGGCATCGGTCTCAAATGCATCTGATATTCCTGATGCACTTGCAGCGATTCCTACCTCCCCATTACCCTTGCCTGAGGTTCTGCCCGTCTGAAATGAGGATAGCTGAGCACAGCTTGTCAATAGTAAAGATAATTGAAGAACAATGACGACTTTTAACAAGGTAGATGGCGTTGGCATCGAGGCTCTTTTGTTAGCTAATCTACCAAATAAAGCAAATATGTTGTAGCCTGTTAACCAAACAGTTCAATCTATATTAAAAGAAAAACCGCGAATACTGACTATTATAAGCTTGCGGTGACCTTATTCGCTTTTGTCAGCCCGGATCGAACCGGAAGAACTCGCATTGCTATGAACTTTGTCTGGATTACCACGGTAGCGAATCGATCCTCCCGAGCTGGCATCTGCATCCAATGTTTTCGCAACACTAAAGGATGCTACCCCTCCGGATGAAGCATCTGCAGTTGCACTGTCGCTCCTCAGATCATAGGCCTTGAAGACACCGCCTGACGATACATCAATATCAAGCGACTCAGTTTTACCTACGATCTTGATAACACCTCCACTTGAGATATCGACATTCAATGACTGGCTCTTCACTTCAAACTCCATGATGCCTCCGCTGGAACCATCTAATGTCAGATTACCTGCTTCGACAACCTCGTCAGAATGGATCATGGCACCGGATGACACACCGACTGCGTTGATAGCCTTGTAATACACGGTCACAGTCGCCTTTCGGTTGCGGTTTGATCTGGTCCAACTTATTTTATCGTCAAATTTTACGACTAATTTAGAACCCCTGACTTCTGTAATTACATCTTCCGGATCACAGTTTTCTACTTCAATTTTGGCCTTAGTCTGGGATGACTTCACTAAAATAACTTGCACCCCTGCAGCAGCAGATACTTCATTAAAATCAGGCAAATCACGCGTCTCTTCAGCAAAAACTGAGTGAGCGACCATCGTTAGGCAGAGTACCAGGTATTTCATGCGTTGAAATTTTTAGGTGGTTAGATGTTATAAAGACGCATATAAAAATCCAATGGTTGCACAATTTGGCACTAACTATCCATTTATCTGCGAGCGTAAAAGTGCTTGGGTAGAGTCTTCCAGCAATAGAGTTGCACTTTTTTTGGGCCCGACTCTCTAAAAGTGAAGGCCAATCTTCGGTGCCTTCCCACAGCATCTTTTTCATTTCGTGTAGGGCAAGTGTATGATAGGCCGTCATTTTAGTCAGATATCGGACCAAATAATCATCAAGCTGCTCCAGATGATCAAAGTGCTCTTGATACAGCCCATGATCCTTGGCCCATAAGGCCGTTTGCCATTCTGAAGGATTCAATGCCAGTTGACTAAAGGCCGATTTACCTATCTTACGACTGATGGCCGGTTCAATTACAAACGGGCCAATACCGATCGACAGTTCACTTAACCTGACCAAGGCCCACTTGGTAGCCATACAGTAATCAGTTGCTGCCAGGAGGCCCAGGCCACCACCCACCGCTTTGCCTTGTACTCTGCCGACGATGATTTTACCACAAGCTCGCATTGCTAAGATAACCTTCGCAAAACCACTAAAAAATTTTGTTCCCTCTTCGATGCTGCGAATACCGACCAGTTCTCCAAAATTTGCACCGGCACAAAATGTTCGATCTCCCTCGCTCTGCAGCACAATGATTTTGGATTCCGGATTTTGACCTTCCGATAATATTCGGTCAGCAAGCAGGTCTAACAGACGACCCGGCATGGAGTTATGTTGGGGGTGTGCAAAAGTGATCCACGAAACCTGCTCTCTAACGATTGATTCAACGCTACCCCGGTGATCTTTCATGAAGATTTTTTTGATTGCGGGTTAAATCTGCAAAATCCTTTTGGTTTTAACAAGGTCACCAGGCAATATCGCATACGACCATGGCTGGGAATTCAGGACTTTTCGGCCTCGTGTAGGTGGTAGGTTTTAGCTGCAATACTTGATAGCATTTACCAGATTTTAATTACCAGTCCACTACCGAATTATCGTCAGAATCATATTGTGTCGTGTATTCTCTTGGTTCACCTACTTCATCCATCAGTTTATCCTCATCGATAGTTATCCCAAGACCCGGTCCTGTCGGAATAGGACGATATCCATCTTTTACCGGTGGCAATGGCTCTGCTAATAGTTCGTGCTCGCGATCTCCCCTCTCCTGTACCATAAAGTTTGGTATACACGCCGCGACCTGGAGACTTGCGGCCAGAGAACATGGTCCATTAGGATTGTGTGGAGCGATTGGAGCATAATAGGCCTCTGCCATTCCGGCAATGAGTCTCAACTCGGTGATGCCTCCGGCGTAATTTACATCCGGTTGCAAAATCATGGCAGCATTTTTTTCGAGAATCTCTCTAAATCCCCATTTGGTAAATATTCTTTCTCCAGTGGCGATAGGTATATGCGTCTTCTTAGCCAGCTCGGCCATGACATCAACGTTGAGAGGTTGGATAATCTCTTCATAAAACCATGGTTCCAAGGGTTCCAAAGCTTTGATCAGCAGACTGGCTGTCGTAGGCTGTACTGCTCCGTGGAAGTCGATACCAATATCTACGCCTGGATGTTCTTTCTTTAAGGCCGCAAATCTTTCGACCACCTCATCAATGAATTTATTTCCTTCGGTATATTTAAAGGGTTTGCGAGAAGCATTAGGTCCTACTTTCATGGCTTTTACTCCAGTCTCCTCATTTGGCGTGCCATAGACAAAAGCTTTGTCGCGGGTTGGACCGCCCAGTAATTTATAGACAGGTACCCCAAAGCACTTTCCTGTTATATCCCAAAGTGCCTGATCTATGCCTGATAAAATCGCAGTCTTTATAGGACCTCCTTTATAAAAAGCTGCCCGATGGATGGCTTGCCAATGTTTCACCACTGGCCTGGGGTCTTCCCCTACGAGATAATCTGCTACTTCCATGGCTCCCGCAGCGCAGGCCTTTGCATCATCTTTGAGCATTTCTCCCCATCCTGTAATACCGGCATCGGTTGATATTTTTACAAAGACCCACGAGTTTTTTAAAACAAAAGTTTCGAGTTTGGTTACTTTGATATTGTCTGATGGGTCGATAGGTCCTCCGGAAAAGGCTTTGTTTAACGATTTTCCGTGGAGGCCTGCCACACCCAATGTTCCTGCCACTGTAGTAGCCGCAACATGTTTGAAAAACTTTCTTCTGGATTTGGTATTGATTTGCTCACTCACAGTACTTATGTTTTAGACTATTTTTCATTCCCTGGGAATCATATTCAAATCCACATGTGTCATGAATTCTTAACTGAAACAATAGGGGACTTGAAAATAACAAAAAATCTATGTCGGTTTTGATTTTTCAAAAGTGATTGGACATCATTTCATCCAGGGAGAAGAGGCAGGCAACCGGTCTGGCGAGGTATCGCCGTTAATCGGCATGCAGGTGTTGTCCTGCGACAAAAGAGAAGAGAAGCACCAGTCTATATTACCCTATCTTTGTTCTAAATAGCTGTAGCAAATCGATAGAGGTTCCATCTTATCCTGAAAAGTGACCAACATGAGCCATGTGACCGATACTATTATCAAAACGATGTCTTCTGACAATGTTGGGATTGTAGCCAATCAATGGGGGCTGGCTAAGGGAACAATTGTTTTTGATCACATTGTCCTGGTAGAAGATATTCCGATGGGACATAAGGTGGCATTGGAAAACATCAGGGTAGGCGAAGATGTCATACGTTACGGTCAAGTCATCGGGATCGCCACTCAAGATATTCCTCAAGGTGCGTGGGTTAATGAGACGATCATCCGCATACCCGAACCACCTGACCTTGATGAAATCATCTATGAGAAACCCACCGGTAGGGAAATGGAGCCGCTGCCCGGCTATACATTTGAGGGATTCAGAAATGCTGATGGCAGCGTAGGTACTAAGAATGTACTCGGTATCACTATCAGTGTACAGTGCGTGGCGGGCGTAACAAACTTCATCACGGACAAAATCAAAAAGGAACTACTGCCAAATTATCCCAATGTTGATGATGTAGTGACTTTTACCCATGGATATGGCTGTGGGGTGGCTATCGAAGCACCGGCTGCAATCATTCCGATTCGCACCATCCAGAATATTGCCAGGAACCCCAATTTTGGTGATGAGGTAATGATCATCGGTTTAGGCTGCGAGAAATTGAGACCAGAACGATTGATGCCAGTTTCTGAATCAACCTCAAATCATAATTCAATACTTTATTTGCAAGATGAAGCCTACGAAGGATTTGAAACGATGGTTGTTGCCATAATGGAAATGGCTGAAAAACATCTGAAGAGGTTGAATCTAAGGAGGCGGGAAACCTGTCCGGCTTCAGATCTGGTAGTAGGTATGCAGTGTGGAGGTAGCGATGCATTTTCGGGTCTGACCGGTAATCCAGCCGCTGGATATGCCGCTGACTTGATCGTGCGGGCTGGTGGAACAGTGATGTTTTCGGAAGTCACTGAGGTGCGTGATGCAATTCATCTATTAATATCAAGAGCGGTCAATGAAAAGGTGGCCCAGGCACTGAAAAACGAAATGGCCTGGTATGATCAGTATTTGGAGGCTGGCTCTGCTGACCGTTCAGCCAATACAACCCCCGGCAATAAACGAGGTGGATTGAGTAATATCGTTGAGAAAGCTTTGGGATCCATCGCTAAATCAGGGACTTGCCCTATTGTTGATGTGTTGGGTCCAGGGGAACGAGTACGTACAAAAGGGCTCAATTTCCTGGCTACTCCAGCCGGTGATTTCGTCTGTGGTACCCTACAGCTAGCAGCAGGAATGAATGTTCATGTCTTTATAACCGGACGGGGTACACCCTATGGCTTATCAATGGTGCCGGTTGTAAAAGTCAGCTCGAACACAAAACTGAGCAATCGATGGTTTGACTTGATTGATTTTGATGCCGGACCCATTGCGAATGGACAAAGCAGTATCGAGGAGATGGGTTGGCAATTGTTTAATTTGATTTTGGAGGTTGCCAGTGGGCATAAAAAAGTTGCCACTGACAGGTTGGGACTTTACAATGACTTGGTTTTATTCAATCCTGGACCCCTGACCTAATTTGATTTCCTGAACTCCTACAAAGTTAAAACGACGCCTTCACGGGCAATGTTCATACCTGCATCAAGCACAATCTTGACAGCCGCCGGATCGTCGAAGACCAGCGGATTCGTATGATTGAAATGAATAAAGTGGATTTTTCTTCGATCAGAGAGGTCAAGTTGCCGGAATAAATCAATTGATTCAGTGACAAGAGGATGGGGTATTTCGCTCATATCCCGGTTTTTCAACTCTCCATTTTTGAAGAACGTACCATCTACCAGAGCGTAGTCGACTTCGCGGATCAACTGCAAGATATCCACTCGCCACTTGTTCCACTTATCGATATCGGGTATAAAAAGCAATTTTTAGTGGGGCCACTGACCACAAATGCTGCCGTCTCCGAATATTCATCACGATGAGGCACTAATAAGGCTCGACATGATACATTTACACTCAATTGGTAGGTAGAGTCTGGCACAATCGGTCGAATGTCAATATTCTGCTCAGATACCAGCTGACTCCACGGCCCATTGTTACGAAGATATTCGGCCATCCGGGGTAATACCATTACCGGCATTTTGCTGGCATTCATCATTTCTTTACCCAATTGCATCAGCCCGGTATAGTGGCCGACATGGGCATGAGTAATTAAAATACCCTTAGTCTCCCATCCAGTGGCCACCATTAGGTTTTGCCACTGCTCCCGAAGATCGGGGGTCGCTTCAATCATCCAGGTCATTTGAGATTCCCGATCAACAATACCCAGACACACAGGAGATCTTCTTTCGACTGTACCCAGCCAGGCTTTTTCACAACAGCTGGACTTACAACCTATCTGCGGATAACCGGCATCCTGTGTTATGCCCAAGATCCTAACTTGCGCCTGCTGCATTGGAGTTGATTCGATAGATTGACCCAGAATCATGGGGTAGTATACAAGAAAAAGGCCCATTACAACCAAAAGTTGAATGGGTCCTCCTATGTTCTTAATTCTTAACAAGATGTCTTTTAATCCCGGCTGGTAAAAATCGAAAGAATTCTTAGGATTTCTATATAAATCCAAACCAGAGTGATCAAAAGCCCCATGGCTGCAAACCACTCCATATAGATAGGAGCACCGTTTTCCTCTCCCTTTTCAAATTGATCGAAATCGAGCAATAGGTTTAAGGCGGCGATTGCCAAAATACCGAGGCTAATAATCAACGTAAGTGGGGTTGCCTGGTGTAAGAATGGCATATGTACACCAAAAAGACCTAAAACAAATGATACTAAGTAAAGCACAAATATACCACCAGTGGCCATAACAATTCCGGTGCGAAAAGATTTGGTTACTTTAATCAAACCGGACTTATAGATCGCCAGCATAACAAAAAAGACGGCAAAAGTCAAGGTCACAGCTTGCAGAACAATCCCACTAAATGCAAGTGCATACATTTTTGTGATGCCACCGATAAAAAAGCCTTCTAAAATAGCGTAGATCGGTGCATAGGTAGGTGCTTTCTCAAGCTTTCTGGCGGTGAGAAAAACAACAATCAGACCGCCTATGGCCCCTCCCCAGGTTAATATCGGGCTGGGAAATGTAAAGGATACGGCAGCTGCTGCCAGTAACATAGAGCCCAGTAAAAAAGTCTTATTTACCGCACCGGAAACGGTCATTTTATCTTCACCGGCATAATCAACTGAAGTGCTCGCCTTGGCAAACTTCTCTTCGTTTAAATAAGGATTGGACGATTCAAAAATTCCTTTTCTTGCTCTTGTTTGTGTATTCATAAAATTAATGATCAAGTGATTTACTAGCTATTAACAACATTAGGGGTATAATAAGTTTAATTATATCACACTAATTTGGTCAAATGCCTATTCGAATTTTTACCATAAATACGATATGTCACCGTAATTGTAAATGTATGGAATTTCGTTTTCAACTGATGGAAGGATTGTTGGAAGGGAGACCATCGCCTCCCTTTCCAGATTTTTTCCCTCTATTAATCAATAAGAATCATTTTCTTCATAGCCAGGTATTCACCGGCTCTTAGTCGATAATACAGCACTCCGGAAGTACCGAGGTCTTTCTTTTCAAGGAGGACCTTATTGTAGCCTTTAACGAAGGTACCATTGATCGACTTGAGTAATCTGCCGGTAAGGTCGTAAACTTCGATTGAGGCCACCATGGATTCTGGCAATGCAAATCCAATGCTTGTTTCATACTGAAAAGGATTAGGCTGGTTTTGCTCAAGTAAATATTCATTCGTTAACAAATCAGAAGATAGACCAGCATCTCCAGTGACCTGATTATTTCCCTGATCTCCATTTATTTTTGAATGGACAAATCCGGAATTTGTATGTGTCATATCTTCCACATAGGTCATGATATCGTGATTGCTCACGACTGGTGGGTTACATCCACTCAAGTCTGATTGCACAACCAGCACTGCATCACAATAGTCACGGGTATTGCTTGGATGACTGATTATCCACATCCTGACCAGCCTGGTACCAATATCTGAGCAACCGACTTCAAGGAAATCCAGGTCGCCAGCGGCGCTTAAATCATCTTCGGTATCAGTAATAAACTCGATGCGATATTCCAGACTGTCGTCACCGCAGGCAGGGGTACTACTGCGATCAAACTCAGAGGCCCAGACCACGGCATGGGCGCTGTCTACCTCCCCGTCATTGTCGCTGTCCCATGGAGTCAGACGAGCAGTGAGGGTCGTAATGCAAACAGGAGTCGGTTTTTTACCGGAATTGACCGTAATGGTATACTCGCAATAACCTTCATTGGTACATTCATCTTGAACCTGAACTTTCAATTTATAGGTGCCCGGTAAGAGGTTTTCGATCGAAATGCCAAAGTTTTCTTCCCCATCACCTGATAGATCATCACTTCCACTTTCTACAGCATAATGGTCATCTGGATTTGTGATCTCTCTCAGTTCCCACGTGTAAGCAATCAAACCGCATTCATCATTCGCATCCACCACCACATTGAGGGTATATTCACAGGCTCCCAATACCACCGTATCACCATTGGCTACCGGTCCGGTGATCAGACAAACCGGAGGCACCGTGTCAGTAACGATGATTTTCTGGACACATTTGTCCACCACAATACCGGCATCAAGCCACCATTTGCCTACTGGGGCAATGCTGCCCGAAGCGTCAGTACCATATGCACACCAGTCTGCGAAGTACCAGGTGCGTATGATCTTGTAGCAGGCAGCATCACCACCGACGATCTTAAAGACTTTGTCTTCATGCGCGATGCCCACAATCCGACAATCATCGTCAAACTGGTAAGTCGCATATCCGGTATTTTCCGGGCCGGCATCACCGATCACATTGCCGTCTGGTCCATATTCAATCTGACAGCTGAACACCTCGGTATCACCAGGCACATCAAACATAAATTTATTGAGATCGCATTCATTGCCTACCCAAATACGCTGATGCCGGTAAATAGTGTCAACCGGATGCCGTAAACTATCCGGAAATCCATCATATGATCCTGGTGGACAGCTTTGCCAGATCTTAAACTTACGGAAAATGTACCCCTGACCACAATGGTCAAAATCACACCAAACTTCCTGCTCACAATACACATTTTGGGCACAATTGACCGCCACAATTCCTTTTTGGAAGTTGAGCGTATCCGGTTCATAATAACAAGTAGTTACCAGACTGTCGACCCACTGATATCCTAAATGATCATCGTAGATCCTGACTTGTTTCCATTCGCTGGTACAGTAGCAGACGCTGTCATAGAAAGCGATATTACAATCAATCTCCTTGCCTTCTGCATCCACATAGTTGCCGTAGGAATCTACCCAGGCTTTGCAATAGCCGCCAAAAATGCCATCCAGGGCGTCAAAACCAGCCTGCTGGCCAGACTTAGCCTGATCAACGATGTATTGTATGCTGACCTGATGTTGCTCACCCGGATAGTTGTAATTATTTTCTTTATATACTTTGCAGGTGATCACCACCTGCTCGACCACATCTTTAGCCACCTGGATGGGGGTGAGATCTTCCACCCATACTTTGGTCCAGGCAGTGCTCCAGTTGCACCAATAGTCCATCACCAGGATTTCAACTGTTACAGGCCCACAAGCATCTTCGCAAGAGAAAGGTACCGCATCACTCCAGCCTCCGCCGATCTGAGACCATTTGTCTATCAAATCGCTTAGCATAGGCATATAAGCAGCTCCTGCTGAAAAGGTTTCCCCATTGACAAATGGTGAACCAATGGAAGATTGATAAGATGCAGTTAATAAATTATAGACATGAATCGTACCTGGCCTATCGGTGACCAGATAGATTTTACCGCTTCCCACGGCGACACCGTCGATGTCTGTCTCGCCAGAGGGATAATCAGCTACTTTTGTCAGGGTACCCGAGCTCAGGTTGATCGCTACTATTTGGAGATTGAGATCGTCTGCGCCATAAATTTTACCGGTCTCCGGATCTCCATCTATGCCTCCGATTCCACTATCAAGAAACAAGAGGTCGCCCGTGATTGGCAATACCAGATTGGCCTCCAGACTTAATAAGTCAATTTCATAAATACCCCGCACATTTGCTCTGTCAAACTGTTGTGATCCATACAGTTTTCCGTTGGAGATGGCCAGACCATCTATTCTGATGGATGGATCACCACCCACATTTTTGATTTGACCTAAAAGTATGGGAGTATTACCCCCAAATGGCAGTGCATAAAGGATGTTCCCATCATTATTATAGCCTCCAAAAGAGGAGGTAAACAGAATGCGTTGGTTGGCCAGATCGGTGGTTGCTCCCATACTCCCAATGAGTCAAAAAGGGTGGTGGTTGTACCATTTGGTTGGACATAAAAGGCCGGATTCTGCGATCCGCCAAAAAGCGATGTGCCAACGAAAATAGTCGATGGATTTTTCCACTTAGCGGCAAAATCACGATCGCCAATAGCCTGATCAACTAAACCACTAAAGTACTGATCGTCAACGACATAGGGATGATCCTGGCAACGCAACGTGGCATGTTTCATCAAATCATATTGCCAGGCGTTGTACATCAGGTCGCCGCATGGCACATTATCGTGACAAAACCATTCCAGCGTTTTAGCGTAATGCGCTTCCACCTCATCCAGATGCTTATCGGTCTCCAGGTGTGCTTGCCAGATTGTATCGTGATGCTCGCTGATCCAACAAGTATCAATCGAATCGCATAGATCAATACACGATTCATACCAGTCAGATCTTCGAGCCAGTAAAAAGTTGACCCCACAATTATCCCAACTTCCTTCATCAAAGGTAGAGGCATCCACCCAAACCTTCTTGCTGCTCAAACTCACGGTAACTCCTTTGTCGGCAATTGCAATCGGTCTGGTGCCATCCTTAACTCTGATGTAGCATCGGTAGGTGGTCAGGTTATGGCAGCTGTCATAGGGCCTCATAGACCACCTCGTACGGAAGTTCCCGATGCGGCAATTTAAACTGTGTATGAGATTCGTAACACTTATCGGTAGCATTGTAAAGCAGAACGGCAGTGCCAATGCCATCGATGGTTGCCTTAACTTGCTTGACGCCTGACCAGTCGTCCTTTACAATCACCGGGGGTAGATATGAGTAGGCAGCACATTCGTGACTTGTTGTGTAAACAATCGGTATGGAGGTGCTGTCTTTACATAAGATTTCCGGTGCTAAAGTATCCAGATCGGTGACCCAAAATTCGCAACGCCAATATCCCGGACCCAGCTGCTCTGCCATATTTGGTGCCATGCCTGCAGAAGGTGAGACGGGACAAGTCAGATCGGGAGTGCCATAACATGATTGTTTGATGTCGACGATCACCTTGTATTGAGTTTCACAGCTGCCTCCAAATTTCCAGGCATCCAAATGAATGGAAAGTCCACATTTATCATCAAAGTCTGAAGCGGTAAACTCCAACATGCCATCTTTGTCCAGGTCAGAAATTTCTACAAGGTAAAGAGTATCACAGATTCCAAACCTGCTGTACGTAATAAATGGTCCTATATGAACGGTTGTGTCAGCACAATAGACGGTATCTTTGGCCTCGCAATAAATATTCTCTGGAGTAATTTCAGGAAACTGTAATACAACTATCGTATCAAAGGCCACACCCCGGTTTCCTCGTTTATCAAAAGCCTCCCATTCCCTCATAATTACTTTGACCGTATCTTGAATACCAGGTACGCAATCATAGGCAGTGATCCAGTCAGCGACGAATTTGGCGGTTGGGATTGGCTCATATCCACATGCAATCAGTACCGGGGGAGGGGTTCCTCCAATCCCCCCCTTATGTACAAGTTCATCGTCGCAATACACCGTAATAGCTCGCCCAGGGAGATAGGGAACCTGGTTATTTTTGAAGGTCAATCGGCTCCAGCAAGAACCCAACGCATTTGAAATAGTTACTTTTAATTCGGCACCTGCTAATGCGCAGGCATTGGGTAATACCAGGTAGTGCGTTGCATAGACGTTCAGTCTCTGAGTAATTAATACTGGTCCGCGATGTACAGTGACATTCAATTCACCCAAGCCAACCGCTGAGTTCTTGAGTAAATTCGAAAGATTAATCCGCGCAATTCCGTCGGGGGTGATGGATGCATTAATGTCTTGACAATTCGGGCTTGCATTTAGGGGAATTGCCGAACTCAATGCGTGGCCGACGTTGATTAAGCCAGCTCCGCTTCCATAATCAAAGCCGGGGTTTAACATATCATCTGCAGTATTAATCAAGGCAGCTTTGACCTCATCTTTGGTGTAACCGGGGTTAGCTTCGAAGATCAAGGCGGCGGCGGCGGCATGTGGTGCAGATGCAGAGGTGCCAAAGAAATTAGGAAAGATATCTGGATCCTGCGCTATATCAGCGAAAAAGAAGGTTGTATTTCCCCCGTCAGGTGCAACAAAATCAGGTTTATTGTAAGTTACAGGTGCAGGAAGCATAGCCCCCGTGGCATCAAAAACGATCGGAACTCCTCCCCACGAAGAAAAAGGCTCTAATCCGGCCGGAGGTCCGAAGCCATAGGGAGGGGTAGCATACCAGGGAGCAGCTCCAACAGCACAGGCACGAGCTGTGTTAGCATGGCCTACTATGGTCGGAGCCGTGTTACCAAATTCGAGTACGGGTGAAGAACTATATACAATGATCTTGATTCGATTTGGCAACTCAAATCCTCCATAAAAATCTACTGAGAGATTCAAAGTTCCACTGCCAATCAGACCAATACCCTCTACCGGGTCGCCACTGCCTAATACGTTATCTTCCAAACCGGCACCAATGATGTTGAATTCAGTATCGTAAGCATACAAATCTAAATCAACTAATGAAGAGGCCCCTCCAGTGGCGCTAAAAAAAGGTTGATCCCACTGTAAAATGATGATGTGTTCGCCCGGAGTAAGTGCCACGCTGAGATATGGATCGCCAGGGGCAAATTCATGAGAGCTAATGTAAGTGAATGGGGCCATTGGGTTATCAATCGATGGACCTCCAGTGTAGATACCTTCGTATGAATTCCGACTTTGATTTCCAGCCGATGAAAAATACATGGCACCCAATGAACATACCTGATCGACCGCCTGGGCGATGATTCCCGGCATATAGTAAGGCTCGGCAAAATAGAAGACATCATCCACAATAATATTACAACCAGCCGTATGCAAATCGAGGATACCTTGAGCAAAATCTGCATCACCAATAAAAGCGGTGTGGAAAGCCAACTCTGCCCCAGGAGCCACATCGTGAATGATTTGCAACATAGCACGTCCTTCGTCAATACCACCACCTCCCAGATCCGATAAAACATCAATAGGGGTGGTAAAGCCATTCGGATTAGTAGCTCCAGGCAGATCACCTGTCGTAATATCGGCCATCGCTCCACCAAGATCATTATAACTGTCTGAGAGCACACCGATCTTATTGCCTGCACCATTTACGTTATATATGATGCGGGCGATATCAGACAATTGGGCAATGTCACCCTGACTGGTCGCAGCACCAATATTGGTTACTGGTTTTTTTACGAGACTGATTCTTTTTGAATTAGGCAAATTTTTCAATAAGTTTAAGGTAGCCATTGGCATTAGACAGTTGATGACTTGCTTGAAGTGCCGGATACGGGATGCTCCTTGAGATTTCAGAGATTCCATGCAGGCAGTTACGTCGGTAGCCACCACTTCCAAAGCTATTTGGTCGCCTGACATAACCAGAAAATCCTTAGCAAGCGGCATGATCTTATCCACCGTTTCGCCCGGTTTCATACCCTCATAGGCATCCATGAACATTATAAGATCAATGTTCATTTTGAGGTCCTGAGAGCGTTGTTTGATATTCTCTGCTGCATTGGGATTCTGGTCCATTTTAAAAAGAGGCTGGAATCCTTGACTATGGAGGACACCCTGAGCAGCCAGCATGCTTAAAAACGTTAATAGTAAGATCTTGCTGTTGACAAAGGTTTGGACGTTCATCTCTGGTTCAGGTCTTTGGTTATTGAACTGTAAGTTTAAAGAATAGATCACGATCTAAGAAATTAGGAAGACCGCATTTAATATATTGTTAAACTCTATATATGAACTTCAGATAATGAGCTAGTTATATAGTGTTCCGTAGCACTATATGATTCTTTTCGTAAGCGTGAACACATTGTTTGTACCCGGTGTTATTAGAGGCAGACTCAGAGAAGAATAGGACGAGGTAAAAAAAAAGGCGATTAAATGGATATTTAATCGCCTTTTAGTATAATTTATAGCGGTTAGAGAGTAGCTACGTGTTTTGTTAACTTACTCTTTAAATTAGAAGCTTTATTCTTGTGAATATTGTTGTTTTTTGATAGTCTGTCAATCATGCTGATCACTTTGAGGAGAAACTTCTCAGCCTCCGATTTATCCGTTAGATCTCGAAGGTTCTTAATCGCGGTTCTTGTCGATTTCTTATAATATCGATTTCTCAGTCGTTTGGCGTTGTCCTGACGAATTCTTTTCTGTGACGACTTATGATGTGCCATAATTGAATTGCAAATTTAGGAGTGCAAAGATAGATATTTCTTCTGAAATATCTATCTAACTAAAATAGACTTTTTTAAGCAACCTCGTACAATCTAAGGATGACGGGCCATTTAGGCCATTGACTTTCTAAAAAATCGTATGGTAGAAGAGGCCTTAACAAAATATTACGTGTCAGATATGAGCCTTTTTTTAGTTAAAGACCCCCTCGAAAGTCTTTTTTTAAGGTAAAAACTTGTTTCGACCGAATCGACCGCCTAACTTTACTGCCGTATTATACATTTATTTAATCTAAAACTTCTACTAATGAACAAAGGAGATTTAATCGAGAGTGTAGCAAACCAGTCTGGACTAACCAAGGCAGATGCTGCCAGGGCTGTTGACGCAGTGTTGGATGCAATCACAGGTAGTCTGATGCAAGGAAATAAAGTGACATTGCCAGGCTTTGGAACATTTTCTACTTCTAAAAGAGCAGCTAGGTCTGGCCGTAACCCTTCAACAGGAGCTACCATCAAGATCAAAGCTAAAACCATTGCTAAGTTTAAACCAGGTTCAAAATTGACTGAAGCTGTCAACTAACCTTAGCTACAACGAGATTTAAAAAAAAGATAAGAATGAAGTGAAAGGCAGTCGTTTTGATTGCCTTTCCTTTTTCTGACTCAGATGCTTATTTCGAGCGCCAAAACTAAAGACCAATGCCATTGCATTTTACCATAAGAGTTTAATATGAAATTTGAGACTAAAGTGATCCATGCGGGTATCGTTCCCGATCCGGCTACCGGTGCTATAATGACCCCAATCTATCAAACATCAACTTATGTTCAGGAGTCACCGGGCAAACATAAAGGGTATGAATACGCACGCACCCAAAACCCTACCCGATCGGCGTTGGAAGCAAATCTGGCGGCCCTTGAGAATGGGGTGGATGCCATTTGCTTTGCTTCGGGTCTAGCCGCTATGGATGCCGTCCTTAAATTGCTGGATCCAGGTGATGAGATTATTTCCACTTACGAATTGTACGGTGGCTCTTACCGGCTCATGGTCCAAATATTTGCGAAATATGGGATAAAGACCCATTTTATCGATTTGAATGATAAGAATGCACTGAAAAGCCACATCAATGACAAAACGAAGCTGATTTGGATTGAAACCCCGACTAACCCAATGTTGTCGATATTAGATATTAAGTATATCTGCTCCGTCGCCAAAAAACATAAGATCATCACCTGTGTGGATAATACCTTCGCCACTCCCTTTTTACAGAATCCGATCGACCTGGGAGCCGACCTGGTGCATCACTCAGCTACCAAATATTTGGCCGGTCACTCGGATGTGATTTTGGGTGCTGTAATATCTCATGATAAGGAGCTGGCACAAAGACTGCATTTCATACAGAATGCCTCCGGTGCGGTACCTGGGCCTCAAGACTGTTTTCTCACATTGCGCGGGATTAAGACATTACATCTACGCGTTCAACGTGCATGTGACAATGCAGTGGAAATTGCTGCCTTTCTGAAAAAGCACAAGAAAGTGGATAAGGTCTTCTACCCTGGATTTAAAGATGCTCATAATCACCTGATTGCCAAGAAACAAATGCGCCACTATGGAGCAATGATTTCTTTTACCATGAAAAGTGATACCAAAAGAACTGCATTCAAAGTTTTGGACAAAACCAAAATTTTCAGCCTCGCAGAGTCTTTGGGAGGGGTTGAATCACTTATTGGCCACCCATCCAGCATGACGCATGCCTCAATTCCTAAAAAAGAACGTCTGAGTATCGGTCTTACAGACTCTCTAATTCGACTAAGCGTCGGTGTTGAGCATATTGATGATCTGATTGACGATCTGAAAGCGGCTCTCGGATAAGGTTGACTCGCGAAGCAATAGTCTCATATATAACTGATTATCATATAGATACGCATGTATCATTTTTTATACTAAATTTGGAGAACCAAATGTGATCGCACGTGGCGAAGAAAAAAACTTCGAGGAAAAGTTCTTCAAAGCCTGCTCCACCAATGGACCGGATCCAGGCCAAACTACCTGTCTTAGAGCGGGACACTTCGACTTTATGGATTAAAGACACCGGATTATCGATTGCTCAATTAAGAAATCTGCGATATGTAGTGCTTGGCCTGGCATTGATCATGAGCGTGCTCTCCACCAGGGTTGGTCTCAATGGAGATGATGATGTGCAGGCCCGATACGCATCCGACCTCTCATCATTTTACACGACTTTTGGCAACGACACTTCCTGTTTTGTAAGTGGCCCCGAGATCAAGTATTATGGAGCCCTCTTCGAATTAGTGACTGGAGTTAACAATCAATTGTTTGGTTTTGATAAATCAGAACCCCGGTATTATACTGTAAGACATATCTGGAATGCAATATTTGGCTGCATTGCCATGTATTTTCTCGCCCTATTAGTGGGTGAAGTAGCTGGTTTTCAAGCATCAATATTGAGTTTGTTTTTGATTTTTTTCACTATGCGGTTTTTAGGGCATAGTCTATTCAATCCCAAAGACATCCCCTTCGCTGCTGGATACATGGTGTCCATGTATTATATATACCGATGTCTTAAGTCGCTGCCAAAGGTGCCCCTAACTACATTGCTCGGACTGGCGGCGGGCATCATGATGAGTATTGGCATTCGGATTGGCGGTATTTTGGTCATAGGATATCTAGGACTAGCCCTGGCCTTTTATTTTCTATTTAAGTACGGTTTTAGGGCTATTTTTTCTTATGCACTAAGACCATATTTACGCGCTTTTTTTGTGCCATCTGTACTTGGTACTATAGGTGCCTTGTTGGTCTGGCCTTATGGCCTGGTCAGCCCTTTTCAGAATATTCCGGCAGCTCTGGAGGCCTTTTCCAATTTTCAATATGCCATCAAAGTACTCTTTGAAGGCCGCCAGGTATGGTCCAGCGAAATTCCGGTCGAATATTTACTGACCTGGATGGGCCTAACAATGCCAGTTTTTAGTTTGCTTGGTATTTTACTGTTTGTAATCCTAAGCCGAAACTTATTTAGGCGCTATAATGCGATTCCGATCATTCTTTGTCTCTTTGCTTTCGCATTTCCCATTGTCTATGTTTTGGCATCCGGTTCGATTCTATACGATGGCTGGCGACATTTTTTGTTTACTTACCCCCCTTTGGTATTTCTTATTGCATTGGCCTGGCAAACTCTGATACTCCACTTTCAAGGCAGTAAATGGCAATATGCCGTCTGGGGGCTTTTGGGCCTGACTTCCATAGATTCAATGATCTTTCTTATTCGTAATTCGGCTTATCCTTATATCTACTTCAACCCATTGGCAGGTGGTATTAAGGGCGCATATGGTGCCTTTGAGTTGGACTACTGGGGTGCCAGCGTCAAGCAGTCGGTTGAAGCACTTGAGGATGCAGGAATCCTTTCTTTGCAAATGCCGGACACCGTAACGATCGCCAGTAATTTTTCGCACCCGGTACATGTTTACACCAAAAAGTACAAGGGAATGGTTAAAGTAAACTACGTGCGTTGGAGGCAACGATACGACCATCCCTGGGACTATGGGATCTTTGTAAACCGCTTTGTGGATGGCACATATCTTCAGGAAGGTTATTGGCCTACCTCGAAGACCATCAAAGCGATCAATGCAAACGGAAGACCTATTGCAATCATTGAAAAAGAGGGGGTCAATTCAGATGCTTATCGCTCTGCCGTGGCTGTCACACAGCAAAATTGGGATCAAGTGATATATTATGCCGATCGGGAAACCAAGGCTCATCCTGACAATGAAATGGCCTGGATCAATCTGGGAATGGGTTACCTTAATAGAAATCAGTTTGCGGAGGCAAGGGACCCCCTTCTGCGTGCCCTAGAGATAGTGCCTGAGAATCAAAATGCCTTAAACTTCATGGGCTACTACTATTTTATGACTAGCAACCTGAACGATGCTTATTCCACTTTTATCAAGGCAATTGATCTGCACAAAACGAATGGTACTGCATATTACTATCTTGGTAGGATTGAATATGATCGGGGCAACTTCATGGAGGCGATAAAATTCGCGAAAGATGGCATTGATGGAAGCCCGGTACTCCGCTCTGTTATCAATTGGCGGCAGAGAGTTTACGGGCTATCGGTGATACTGGGAATGCGCAACGATATCAAGCCGTTTTTGAGCGATTGACTGGAAGATAAAGCGCTTTGTCCTATAGCTTCTCGATCACCATTGCTGATGCACCGCCACCACCATTGCAAATGGTTGCCAATCCATAACGTCCACCTTCCGACTGCAATACATTATTCAAAGTGGTCACAATTCTTGCTCCTGAAGCTCCAAGAGGATGGCCCAGTGATACTGCACCCCCGTGAATATTGATTTTCTTGAGGTCAATATCCATTATTTTTGCAAACGCAAGTGCCACCACCGAAAATGCCTCATTCACTTCGTAGAAATCAATATCAGAGATCGTCAAACCGGCTCTTTTTAGTGCCAATGGTGTCGCCAACGTAGGAGCGGTAGTAAACCATGACGGCTCATGTGCTGCATCAGCAAATGACACAACCCGGGCTATGGGTTTTAAGTTGTATTTCTTTACAGCTGATTCACTTGCAAGTACCACCGCCGAAGCCCCGTCATTAATAGTGGATGCATTGGCGGCAGTGACTGTCCCATCTTTGCTAAATGCAGCTCTTAGAGATGGGATTTTATCGAAATTTACCTTTTTGAACTCCTCATCTTCGTCAAGCATAACCGGATCGCCTTTCCGCTGTGGGATAGCCACCGGTATTATCTCATGTTTGAATATTCCTTTTTCTGTGGTTTGGGCGCTGAGTTGATAAGATCTTATGGCAAAATGGTCTTGATCCTCCCTGGATATCCCATACTTAGTTGCTGTTTGATCCGCAAAAGTGCCCATAGCACACTGATCGTAGACATCCTCAAGACCGTCTCTGACCAAGCCGTCAATCAAAGTCGCATTTCCATATTTATATCCAAACCTTGCTTTCGGTACATAGAAGGGAATCTGAGACATGTTTTCCATACCTCCGGCAACGACAATTTCATTTTGTTGCAGCATGATGCTTTGGGCACCGAACATAATAGCTTTCATTCCGGAAGCACAAACTTTGTTGACAGTGGTACAGGGTACCTGATTAGAAATGCCTGATTTGAGGGCAACTTGCCTTGCCGGTGCTTGTCCCAGATTAGCTGAAACAACATTACCCATGATCAATTCATCTACCCATTCAGTTTGTACACTAGCTTGGGCTAACGCTCCTTTAACCGCAGTAACTCCAAGGTCTACAGCCGAAATCTCCGACAATACGCCCCCAAAACTACCGATCGGCGTACGTATTGCTGAAATGATATATACTTTACCGTGATTCATATCCTCTCTTTTTAATGTAGGCAAATGTAAGTGTTCGTGGCTTTTATTTATATTTTTAGGAGATGATCTAGCGCATCATGCCAAGAAAAGAAAAAGAATCTTCATCTATCAAGTCCTGGGCTGCCGATGATCAGCCAAGGTACAAGCTGTTGCATAAAGGACGACATTCACTTTCCGATTCAGAGCTATTAGCAATCCTCATTGGTAGTGGTGGTGTAGCTCAATCGGCTGTCGAATTAGCGCGGCAAATCGTTCAATCTGTCGATACAGACCTTGAGCAACTTGCCAGACTGACCCTGGGAGATCTCATGAAATTCAAAGGAATCGGGGAGGCAAAAGCCATCACGATAGCAGCAGCCCTCGAACTTGGAAGACGCCGCCAGATGAATATTGGCAAGCAGAAAGTATTGATAAAAGACAGTTTATCAGCCTATGAAGCAATAGCCCCGCATCTGCTTGACAAAAACCATGAAGAGTTTTGGATCTTATATTTAAACCGCTCTAATCGTGTCATTTTCCGGTTCTGTGCCAGTGTAGGTGGCGTTGCAGCCACTTATGTCGACCCGAAAGTCATTTTTGCTAAAGCTGTCGAATTATTTGCTTCGTCCCTTATTTTGTGCCATAACCATCCAAGTGGTCAGCTAAGACCAAGTTCTCACGACATCAATCTTACCAGAAAATTGCAGGAGGCAGGTAAAGTTTTAGATATTGTGGTGGCCGATCATTTGATCATCGGAGATCAGTCTTATTTGAGTTTTGCTGATGAAGGTTTGATGTAGGAACCCAGTGAAAACATCTTGCAGACCTATTGTGTTATTAGATATTTTAGATCCTTTTTATGAGTGCTGAGGGTACGCCTAGCTTTGATTATCAGATTTTAAGCCGAATTCTTAAACTGGCATGGCCATATCGCAAGGTTTTTTTGGTAGCGGGCCTTTTCGCCATTTTATTGGCTCCCGCGGCATCACTAAGACCTTACCTGATCAATCGAATGGTCGATGACTACATCGTGCAATTTGATCTCCACGGGATGTTGCAAATGACGGGTTTAATCACTCTGCTTCTGGTCTTGGAGGTGATCTTGCAATATGGATTTATTTACTCAACAAACTTGCTGGGACAATCGGTGATCAGAGATTTAAGAAAATCAGTTTTTAGCCATATTGTTGATTTGCGATTGCGGTATTTTGATCAGACTCCGATCGGCACGATTACGACCAGGACGATCAGTGATATCGAATCGATTAATAATGTATTCTCAGAGGGGGTCATTACGATTGTAGCCGATATCCTCGCTATCATTGTCATTTTAGTGATTATGTTTATGTCGAGTTGGCAATTGACGGTTATTTGCATAGCAACTTTACCGCTCATGCTCATCGCGACCTATGTCTTTAAGGAAAAAGTCAAATCCGCTTTCCAGGTGGTGCGTACCCAAATAGCCAGGATGAACGCGTTTTTACAAGAGCGCATTTCGGGTATGAGAATTGTACAAATCTTTACGGCTGAAAAACGCGAATTGGAAAAGTTCAGGATCATTAATCGGGAATATACGCAAGCTAACCTCAACTCAATCCTGTATTACGCTGTGTTTTTTTCCGGTAGTCGAAATCATTTCTGCTTTGGCCCTCGGGCTTATGGTATGGTGGGGAGCCAGAGGAGTGATTAGCGAGGAGATCTCATTTGGAGCACTCGTGGCTTTTCCTATTTACTTGTCGATGTTATTCAGACCATTGCGTTTCATTGCTGATCGATTCAATACCTTGCAGATGGGTGTTGTGGCAGCCGATCGGGTCTTTAAGGTGATCGACAATAATGAGCGTATTGATAATTCGGGCACAATCAAGGTGAAAAGTCTGAAGGAGATATCAAGTTTGAGAATGTCGTTTTTGCTTACGACGGCATTAATAATGTGCTTAAAGATGTCTCTTTTTCAGTAAACCCAGGTGAGACCCTGGCATTGGTCGGTAGTACCGGGGCAGGTAAGTCAACCATCATCAATATTCTCAACCGCTTTTATGAGATTCAGGGTGGACAGGTAAAGATTGACGACATCGAAATCAAAAAATATGAATTGGCAGCCTTACGTAGCAGAATCTCTATTGTATTGCAGGATGTCTTTCTTTTTGCAGGCACTATTTATGAGAATATTACTTTAAGAGATCGTCAGATTGATCGAGAGCAGGTGATCGAAGCTTCCAAAATGATCGGAGCCCATGAATTTATCAGCAAAATGCCTGAAGGCTATGATTTTAAGGTAAATGAGCGTGGTAATAATCTTTCGACGGGTCAGAGACAGATCATTTCTTTCATACGGGCATTGGTATTTAATCCTGATATATTGATTCTGGATGAAGCGACTTCTTCGGTAGATAGCGAGACTGAATCGATTATACAATATGCTATCGAAAAATTGATTCAAAAACGCACGTCAATCATTATTGCACATCGGCTTTCGACCATCAAACATGCAGATAAGATCGGTGTCTTGAGTCATGGTCGATTAGTTGAATTTGGCACCCACGAGCAGCTTCTTGACAAGCCCGCCGGTCACTACAAGAAACTGTACGAAATGCAATTTGTAGAGGCAAATTCCTATTGATCAGACAGATTGATCGAAAAATTGACCTGATCAAGCTATAAAATCAAACTTTTTCATCGCTTAAGGTTTTATATTGAAAGAGACAATCAGATGACTTACCATGACAATTTTGAAAAACGATACAACTCTTCGAATGCCATCGTAGGAATACTGTTTATGGTAGTCGTTCTGTTTATATTATTCTGGTTAGCAAAAAGTGTTTTTACTATTCTTGCCTGGTTAGCTCCGGCACTATTTGTCGCTGCGCTGATCATTGATTACCGATCAGTGCTAAACTATGGAAAATGGTTGGTTAATCAACTGAAAAACAATACATTAAATGGAATTCTTTTTCAATACTAACCGTTGTTGGATTTCCGGTTGTCGCACTTTTGTTGTTTGGTCGTGCTGTCTTCACCAAAAAAATGAAGGCATTGGAAAAATCATACATTGAGCAAAGAGAAGGTGTTTATGCCGAATACGAAGTAGTCGATGAAAAAGAGGCCATTCTTGATCTCCCTCCTCTGGAAGAAAGAAAACAACCGGCAAAAGATGATTACGAGCAGCTCTTTGACTAGTTTTAGGTCTATCTAAACAGCCGGGTCAGCTTGGTACTTTACTTATTGTTTTCTTTTTTGGTTGCGTTTATATACTTCACTCTCCAAATCTCCTTGACTTTATCGTGGCGTAGGTTAAATTCCGATCTATTTTGGAAAGGAGAATTTCCACTGGTTAGTGTTGTAATTGCTGCCCGAAACGAAGCCGACAACCTTGATGCGATTATTAGGTCAGTTCTAACCCAAAAATATCCTGACGGTCAGTTTGAACTCATTTTGGTTGACAACCATTCGACAGATGAATCATTGTCGATCATGATTTCCCATGCTCGCAGTGATGCCAGAATCAAAATCATCGATCTATCGAAGAAACTTCCAGTCCATCAGGCTTTCAAAAAACACGCACTGACTGCGGGCATTGAAAGAGCAAGTGGTGAGATCATCCTGACTACTGATGCCGACTGCATCGTACCTGATGAGTGGATACATCATATGGTCGGATATATTTTGGCAACTGGTAAAGACCTCATCACTGGTCCGGTAAAGATCGCTGAAGCGATCCTATTGATTGAAAAGTACCAGCAGTTGGAATTGGCAGGACTGGCGGTAGCGACCGGAGGGGGGATCCAAAACCGGTGTCTGCTAATGGCCAACGGAGCTAATTTAGCTTTTAAAAGAGAAAATTTCCAGAATCACCGGGTTATTCGGATATGCCCGCAGTTGCCTCGGGCGACGATGTTTTTTTGTTGCAAAAACTGTATTTGGCCAATCCGTCAAGTGTTGGTTTTTTCAAAGACTCTAGAGTGGTGGTAGCTACCAAAAGCTGTCCTGATGTCCGCTCTTTTCTCCAACAACGCAAACGTTGGTCATCCAAGGCGCGACTCTACCAACACCTGCCGACCAGGATCTCGGCCATTATAGTGGCTTTAAATAGCGCTATACTTGTGCTGCATCTGGTTTTGAGCTTGACTTGGGGTTTTCCATTTTATCTGATTTTATTGCCCCATTTTTCAATTAAGGTCATCGCAGATACCTTCTTATTACGTGCTGGTAGCCGATTTTTTCAGTTGAGTGTTAAGCCCTTGTTCTTCGTACTTTCTCATCTTGTCAATCCTTTGATCACTCTTGGAGTTACACTAATGACACTTAGTTCGCGATCTTATCACTGGAAAGACAGAAAGACTAACTAAATATGAATGTAACCCCGGAGGCTATTGAAATAATAAGAAAAAAACTTCTACACATCAACCTTAGCATACTTGGCATTGCGCTCAATAAAGTCTCGACGCGGTGGTACTTCTTCACCCATCAGCATACTGAATACGCGGTCAGCCTCTACAGAATCATCGATCGTGACCTGCGCATTGTGCGCGAAATAGGGTCCATAGTGGTTTCCCAAAGCTGTTCTGCATTCATCTCACCTAAACCTTTGTAGCGCTGGATTTTCACTGATCCGTCATTGGCATTGCCATGGGTGTATGATTCAATTGCTGCTTTACGCTCTTCTTCCGTCCAGCAATATTGACTTTGTTTGCCTTTTCTTACTTGATAAAGGGGGGGAGCTGCAACATAAATGTGGCCTTTTTCAACCAATGCTCGCATATAACGGAAAAAGAAAGTGAGAATCAAGGTGGTAATGTGACTTCCATCGACATCAGCGTCACACATAATCACCACTTTATGATATCGCAATTTGGCTATGTTCAATATCCTTTCGCCTTCTTTTTCTTCAATACTTACCCCCAGTGCGGTAAACATATTTTTGATCTCTTCATTGTCGTAGATCTTATGTTCAAGGGCTTTTTCTACATTGAGTATTTTACCTCTCAATGGCAAAATTGCCTGAAAATGCCTATCGCGACCTTGTTTAGCCGTACCTCCGGCTGAGTCACCCTCGACCAGAAATATCTCTGATTCAAGCGGGTCTTTAGAGGTACAGTCGGAGAGTTTGCCAGGCAGACCGCCTCCGGTAAGTATATTTTTACGCTGAACCGATTCGCGGGCTTTCCTTGCTGCTTCTCTTGCAGTTGCTGCCAGCACAACCTTTCCAACGATTATCTTAGCTTTTCTGGGGTTTTCTTCCAGGTAATGTTTCAAGACATCACCTACACATTGTGATACGATGGCGGTCACCTCCGAATTTCCCAATTCACCTTTGGTTTGCCCTTTAAACTGGGGCTCCTGAACCTTTACCGAGACGACTGCTGTAAGTCCTTCTCGAAAATCTTCACCTGATATGGTAAATTTTAATTTGCTAAAAAATCCGTTGTCATTTCCATATTTACTGAACTCGCGGGTGATAGCTCGTTTAAATCCACTAACATGGGTACCCCCTTCTTTTGTCGTGATGTTGTTGACAAACGAATAGATGTTTTCCGAATAACCGGTATTGTACTGCAATGCCACCTCTACTTCGACATCATCTTTTTTAGCAACGATATGAATCGGTTCATCCAAGAGCGGAGTACGGCTTTGGTCCAAATATTGGACAAATTCCATCAAACCTCCTTCTGAATGAAAAGTCTCCGATCGGTAACTACCGTCATCTTCCGTTTCGCGCTCGTCGACGATATAAAGATAAAGACCCTTGTTAAGAAAGGCTAGCTCCTTAAGTCTTTGAGCCAATGTTTCATACTTAAAATCCAGGGTCTCAAAAATAGTGGAATCCGGTCTGAAACTGATGATAGTCCCGGTCTCGTCGGAATCACCGATTTCGATCACCTGGGTGGTCGGTTTACCTTGGCTATATTCCTGACTAAATACCTTACCCTCACGACGCACCTCAGCTCTCAAATATTCCGATAATGCATTTACACAGGATACCCCTACCCCATGCAGACCTCCGGATACCTTGTAGGTGTCTTTATCAAACTTTCCACCGGCATGCAACACAGTCATGACCACCTCTAGAGCAGATTTCTGCAGTTTCTCATGCAGACCCACCGGAATACCGCGACCATTGTCCTTGACGGTCATCGAATGATCTGTGTGTACGATTACATCAATACGATCACAATAACCAGCCAGATGCTCATCGATCGAGTTGTCGACTACCTCCCAAACAAGGTGATGCAGGCCTTTGATATCGGTGCTTCCGATATACATACCAGGTCTTTTCCTTACTGCCTCCAGTCCTTCAAGTGCCTGAATGTTATTGGCACCGTATTCATTTTTATTCGCTGTCATTAAAGGATTTTTGTTCCAGTGATTTTGGAGCTGCAAAGATACGGATTTACCCTCGCTTTACACAGATTATTCTGTTGTTAAATCGTTAATTTATAGCTTATTGTATAGAAAATATTTTATCTATAAATTGTTTTTCAGGTATTGTATTTTTAAGGACTTTTTTAGTGGCAAAATTTAGACCTTTTTGAAAGAATTTTTAGTTCACACTGAAGCCGGATTGGAGGAAGTAGTCCAATATTTGCTCCCGACGTTAGAGGATCGGCCTGTAATAACCCTCAAAGGAGATCTTGGTACGGGCAAAACGACGCTTGTTAGAGCCATCTGTCGCCAACTGGAGGTTATCGATGATGTATCCAGTCCGACTTTTTCGATCATCAATACCTACCTGACAACATCACAACAAGTAATTCATCATATTGATTTATACCGGCTGGAATCGGCTGAAGAATTGGTACAAATCGGGATTGATGACTATCTTCATTCGGAAGATCTCACATTTATCGAATGGCCGGAACTCATTGAGTCTATCTTGCCAATCAATACGGTGAGGGTCGAGCTACAACATATTGATGGACTAGCCCGGAAAATTGTAATTTTATAACTACATCAGAGGAAAGTTTATGAATGATCCTAGGAAAATCAGAAGCCATGAGTTGAGATCCATGGGTCAATGGGAAACTAAGGCCGAAGTTCTCGATGTATCCAAAGGTCATAAAAAGCTGTTTATTGGAATTCCGGTAGAAAGTACGCTGCAAGAAAACAGGGTAGCATTGGTGCCCTCGTCCGTATCGACCTTGGTAGCAAATGGCCACCGGGTAGTTGTGGAGACTTGTGCGGGAGAAAAGTCAAATTTTCCGGATCGTGAGTACAGCGAAGTCGGAGCAGAAATTGCGCATAGTCGTGAAGAGGTTTTTAAGGCTGATTGTTTGATCAAAGTGGCTCCACCTACCCTTGATGAAATAGATCTGTTACATCCCAATCAGCTCTTGATCTCACCCTTGCATCTCCCATACCTCACCGAAGACTACCTACTGAAGCTTAAACAGAAAAGGGTCATTGCTCTTGCTATGGAATATCTGCAGGATAGAGATGGATCCTTTCCGGTCGTCAGAATCATGAGTGAAATAGCCGGTATTTCTGCCATTTTGACCGCTGCTGAATTGCTCTCAACTACTGGAGGTGGAAATGGAGTTTTACTCGGTGGCATCAGTGGAGTCCCCCCAGCCAAGGTGGTCATCCTGGGAGCTGGCGTTGTGGCCGAATATGCTACTTTATCGGCATTGGGTCTGGGTGCATCCGTTTGCATTTTTGACAATAGCATTTATAAACTGATGCGGCTGCAAAATCGATTGGGGATGAAGTTGTTTACCTCAGTACTCAATCCGGTATACATGGAGCGTGAGCTGGTTACGGCAGATGTTGCTATTGGGGCCATTCACTCAAAGTCTGGAAGGGCACCTATGGTGGTTAGTGAAGACATGATTCGAAAAATGAAACCAGGAGCAGTCATTGTCGACGTAAGCATTGACCAGGGAGGGTGTTTTGAGACCAGCGAAGTTACTTCACACGAGCACCCTACTTTCGTTAAACACGACGTCATCTATTATTGCGTGCCCAATTTATCGAGCACAGTTTCACGAACTGCTTCAATGGCGGTGAGTAATATTCTCACCCCAATTTTACTACAGGCAGGAGCAACCAATAGCCTCGAAAAGCTCTTTTTTGAGCATCAGGGATTAAGACATGGTATTTACACTTACAAAGGTTGTCTGACAAACGAATATCTGGCTCAGAAATTTCAGATCAAATACACGGATCGCGATCTGCTGCTCACATCCAGTTTGTAAGGATGCTTCAAGGCTAAATGGGCCTTCGTTCACAATTTTAAACCATTGTTGAAAAGGAACAGCACCTGGTCAACTGAGATATTTGCTCAGAAATCCTAATGTGGCCTTATACATTTCGAATCGATTCTCTTCATTGTGAAATCCATGGCCCTCATCATATTTGACCAGGTAGGGTACATCAATACCCCGAGACCTCAATGAAAGGACGATCTGATCCGACTCATCGATATTCACCCGTGGATCATTGGCTCCTTGTACCACAAATAGGGGAGTCTTGATATTGTCTACATGAAAAACCGGTGAAGTTTTCTGCATGGATTCTTTATCCGTTTCCGGATTACCCACCATTTCATACATCATATCCAGATATGGCTTCCAGTATGGGGGTATGGTCTTCATAAAAGTAAAAAGGTTGGAAACACCCACATAATCGATTGCGCAACAGTATAGATCTGGGGTAAAAGTAACCCCCGCCAGCGTAGCATATCCGCCATAACTACCTCCATATATAGCTATATGCTTTCTGTCGGCAATGCCGGCATTTATCAGCCACTCCACTCCATCAGTAATGTCGTTCTGCATTGTTCGCCCCCACTGCTTAAAGCTGGATTTAAAAAACTCCTTGCCATAGCCTGTACTGCCCCGGTAATTCATCTGAAAAACACCGTAGCCGCGAGTG
The DNA here is from genome assembly GCA_016711125.1 of Saprospiraceae bacterium. Taxonomy (GTDB): domain Bacteria; phylum Bacteroidota; class Bacteroidia; order Chitinophagales; family Saprospiraceae; genus JABDMH01. The sequence goes on from JADJTQ010000001.1 coordinate 954,829, forward strand.
GCAAATAACTGAACCTCAGGGTTGTATCCCCAACTGTCCCGGACCCATGGTCCTCCATGAGGATTGACGATGATTGGTAAATTTTTTGCCTCTTTGTGAGGAGGAAGGGTCAGGTACCCATGAATCGTCAAACCATCTCTAGTTTGATAAGACACCGGTTTCATTTCAGCAAGCTCAGATTCATCTAGCCAGGGACTCACGTCAGCGATTTTTTGAAGCTCTCCACTAACACTATCAAAGAAATAATACGATCCCAACGACCGGTCGGTGAATGTACGGACGATGAATTTGTCTTCATTCTTATTGTGACTGCTGATCGAAATTTCATATCCGGGCAGTAGCGATTCTAACTTTCGAAACCAGGTTTCACTTTTTTTATCCAGGAAAATCAAATGTCTTTTATCGGTGAGATAAACAATACTGGTGAGTACCTTCCTTTTTCTAGAGTACCTCAATCCGGATACATCAACCTCATCGTGTTTGAAGATGGTGTCCAATTCCTTCCCCGCCTTGAGATCAAATTGCACAATCTGGGCTTTATCTCGCCCCAAATTGGATGAAGCATATACAACATGGTCTTTCTCAAAATCGAAGAACAGAGGGCTCATCGATTCTGTAAAATCAGTCTTTAGTACCTCACGAAAAGATTCTTCCTCCGAATCACGATACATCAATACGGTTTCGGTGCCATTGACCACTTTTGTTGCAATGCGAATCTTGCCCTCATGATCGGTCATCCAGCTATCGATTGGTTCAACCACATTGTCATTCTGGGCCAGCTGATGCGTTTCTCCCGTCTTAATATTGATCCGGTACGGTTCAAAAAGCTGCGCATTGTTTTTATTCATACCAATGATAATATCCTCTTCATCGTCTTCGAGTATGTCAATCAGTTGTATTCGCACACCAGGGTAAGGGGTTAGATCTTTCGGATTGGTGCCGTCGTGATTGACCGCATAAAGTTGAAAATTCTCATCGCCTCCAGAGTCTTTGATAAAGATAAGCCGGTCTGAACTGGCCCACCCATAGCCGCTGATATCGCGATCGGTTGAAGAGGTCAGACGAATAGCATGATCCTCGCTAATCTTCTGTACAAAGATGTTTTTGCGACGTTGGTAGGGTGCCATGTAGCTAAAATAATTGCCACCAGGTGATAATTGATAGTTGCTTTTTTCCGGATTTCGGAAAAAATCCTCTACTGAATATTTATGCGATTGCTGCTCCCCAATGTTGATAAGGGTCTGTAAATCAGCTGCGCTGGATGGTAAGCCAGGGTCGCCTGGTAGTTTGTCTGTTGTCATTCTATTTTTTCTATTGAGCGGTGAATGTATTAAAATTCAGAAAAACAGGAAAGCTGGTCGATCATAAGTCCTTTTGAATCGAAAGCCCATAATGGCAAAAAAATGCAAAATCTCGCAAGGAGAGCCATAACCTATTGTGGGGTGGATTGAATCTACGAGAATAGCATTTATTCATGGGCTGGATTTTTGACCATGAGCTAATAGGTTTGTTGAAATATTGGAGGTGTCGAATATCAAGAAAGAGTAAAATTTACATACTGCGGCTTCTAAGTCCGGACAATTCAATAATTATTTAAAGTTACCCAATAAGACGGCGAATGCCCTGTCTTTTTTATGGTATCCGAATTATTTTACGCACAGTTTCCCCCTCGGGGCTATGAATTTTAATATAGTAAATTCCAGGATTATAACCGGTCAATGATAAATTCATTTGAGAGCGACCATGGGCCTCCATCGCTTCTATTTTTTGACCAGTCACATTGTAGACACTGACTTGATTAATGGTTCGGTCAGATGTAATGGTCAGGACATCATATGTTGGATTGGGATAGAGACTCAGATTATAATTCGAAGCAATGTCTTCGATAGGAGTTGACAGTCCATATTTCCGGATGATTAGCTCCCTTCCCGAAGAAGTGTTTGCAATACCGAATAGATAAAAATCATGATCATTTAGGGCTATCAGTTTAAAGGCATACGAATTAATCCCGTAGTCAGTGGTGTCAATCTGAATCACCTGACCTTGATCAGCGTCAAGTACTATGACTAATAGATCAGATCTGCCCGCCGAATCCGGTTGTTGTTCACCGGCAATGACCAGCTGATTATTGATACGAATAAAATCATGACTCGTCTCAAACGTATTTTTACCTTGATTGTCATATCGATACTCCCATAATAGATTTCCAGAGTGACTCAATTTGTGAGTCAGAAGGTCACTATGGGCATTTTCCCTAAAATGCCGACCGGTAATATACACTCCACTTTCTTCGGTGATCATAGCAGTAACGATGTCGGAAAAGGAGTATTCCGGGCCATTTTTTGAGATAGAATAGTTCCAGACATGACGGCCCTTCTTATTGAGCTTCGAGACACCAAATAGACCAATATTTAAGGCGCCATAATATTCCGTATCGGCAATATTCGTGTAAAAATTGAAATAATGTGGTGGTGCCATAATAAAACTGTCGATTGCCGTTCCGTCGAATTGATAGGCCGAAATCAAGAGATAAGACTGTAGCCCTTCAATCCTGAAAATCGGGAAATAGAATTTTTCATCGAATGTGGGATAAATGCCCAGCAAGATTTCATAATGGTGGGGTTTTTATAAATCAAGCTGTCTTTCAATAAATTGCCATTACGATCGTAAAGTTGCATGCTTAAACTCCAACGCTCACCGTGCTCTCTTCTCGTAAGGGTCAGATAAGTGCTGTCATTGTAGTTGGCTAGAAGAAGACCTTTACTCCTTGCTGTATCTTCGATGCCATATTTATGCATCCAATCCAGTTCGCCATTTGAGTCAAGTTTGATGATATATGCCCGGTATGATTCGTCAAGTACCACATCATAATCCTGCATATATCGTTCGTAGCTATATCCCGTCAACAAGGCATTACCTTCTTGGTCGATCAATAGGTCTGCCACGGCATCATTTAACATCGAATCTCCATCATAGTGAAAGTGCCATATAAGTTCGCCTGATGTGGAAAATTTATAGACGTCAACATCGATGCTATCACTGTTGTTCTCACCGGCTATAAAAATATTTTGCTGATCGTCCAGCCTGACGATATGGTTCGAGATATCAAAATTCGTTAATGTCCTGGTCTCCCATTCCAGCTGCAGTTGGCTGAAGCATTCAAATGATATGATACTAAACAAAGACAAGAAAAATATTCTTGTGATCGGTATTGTTGCTTGTCTAATGATCATTTGAGACACAGAATATTGATCAATTTAAGCAAAGACTGCGAAGTAGTCAATAGGGTTCTAACAAATTGTTACCCTAGCATTTTCAAAGAATTTTTAATCACCACAATGTGTCACAATTAAAGTTTTTAAAAGCTCCGCAACAATGCTTCCATATTAACTTTATCACGTAGTACCTCTTCGATTCTTGACACATGCACCCGGTCTTGTGCTAAAGTGTCCCGGTGCCGGATAGTGACACTGTGATCATCTAAAGAATCAAAGTCGATCGTGATACAAAATGGGGTTCCGATCGCATCCTGACGTCGGTAACGCCGCCCGATTGCATCTTTTTCGTCGTACTGACACTGAGTGAAAAACTTAAGATCATTAAAGATTGCTTTAGCCTTCTCAGTGATTTCCGGTTTGTTTTTAACCAGGGGCAATATGGCGCATTTCACTGGAGCAATAGATGGATGTAACTTCAAGACGATTCTGGTTGATTCTTTACCATCGGCATCAGGTACGATTTCTTCTTGTAAGGATTGACTTAGCATCGCCAAAAACATCCGGTCGCAACCGATTGAAGTTTCGACCACATAAGGCACATAACTTTTCTCCAATTCCGGATCGAAATATTGGAGTTTTTTTCCGGATAATTCCTGATGACTGCTCAAATCAAAATCGGTCCGGCTGTGGATGCCTTCCAACTCTTTAAATCCAAAGGGGAAGGCAAATTGGATATCGACAGCAGCATTGGCGTAATGGGCCAGGTTATCATGATCATGAAACCTAAGCTGACTGGCGGGAGTGCCAAGTGCCATATGCCATTTTAGTCTAAGATCTTTCCAGTATTCGTACCATTCCATTTCATCACCAGGACGGACAAAATATTGCATTTCCATCTGCTCAAATTCACGCATCCGGAAAATGAATTGTCGAGCCACTATTTCATTTCTAAATGCTTTTCCAATCTGGGCAATACCGAAAGGTATTTTTTGACGACTGGTTTTCTGTACATTCAGAAAATTCAAAAAAATACCCTGGGCAGTTTCAGGTCGTAAATAAAGTTTACCTTCCTCTCCGGCAATATTTCCGAGCTGTGTCGAAAACATCAAATTAAATTGCCTGACATCGGTCCAATTGCGGGATCCGCTTTCCGGACAAGCAATTTCCAGGTCTTCGATCATTTTCTTCAGATCGGCCATATCGCCTTTTTTCATGGCTTCAGCCAGGCGTTTAGTCAAACTATCTTTTTCCGCCAGGTATTTTACGACCCGATCATTGGTTGTAATATATTGCTCCCGGTTAAATTGATCACCAAACCTACCGGCCGCTTTGTCTATTTCTTTTTCGGCTTTGGCGTCGATCTTGTCAATATATTCTTCTATGAGTACATCAGCACGATAGCGTTTTTTACTATCCTTATTGTCGATCAACGGATCGTTAAAGGCATCCACGTGACCGCTGGCTTTCCAGGTTTTCGGATGCATGAAAATGGCGGCATCAATGCCCACTATGTTTTCGTGTCGCTGCACCATCGATCTCCACCAATATTCTTTAATATTGTTTTTTAATTCTACTCCATTAGGGCCATAGTCATATACTGCTGCAAGTGTGTCATATATTTCACTGGATTGGTAAATAAATCCATATTCCTTAGCGTGTGACACTATTTGTTTAAAATCCATACCGGTTTTTTTGTTTTTTTATTTGCCCAATCATGGAGACAATCTATCAATCGGATATTCTTAGATGAACCTATGATTACGACACGATATTCTTGGGTCGTTTTCAAAATTCAGATTTAAAATGAAATTCAACATGGGGATAATTTTCTTGCGCCATTTTTAGCGCCCAGGCTGATTCAGCCAGAAAGACCAGGTGACCATCCTTATCTTTGGCAATATCTCTTTTTCTTTCTTTTACCAGTTTATTGATGGCCTCCTTCTTGTCGGCAGTAATCCAGCATGCCTTATGTAGAGAGAGCGGTTCATAATTACACGAAGCACCATATTCATGCTCAAGCCGATACTGAATAACCTCAAATTGCAGAGCACCGACTGTACCGATGATTTTGCGGGCATTGTCTTCTTTAGTAAATAATTGTGCAACCCCCTCCTCGGTCAGTTGCATAATACCTTTATCGAGTTGTTTGGCTTTTAAAGGATTAGCATTATTGATATAGCGAAATTGCTCGGGTGAAAAGCTGGGTATTCCTTTAAAATGTAAATTTTCACCTCCAGTCAGTGTGTCACCAATTTTAAAGTTGCCTGAGTCATAAAGCCCCACTATATCTCCCGGAAATGCTTCATCAACAATCGATTTTTTGGCGGCCATAAATGCAGTGGGGTTTGAGAACTTCATAGTCCGGCCCTGTCGCACATGCAGATAATTGGTGTTTCTCTCGAACTTACCGGAACAGATCCTTAAGAAGGCAATCCGGTCACGGTGTTTGGGATCCATATTGGCATGAATCTTAAAAACAAAACCCGAAAACTGATCTTCATCAGGCCTTACAGTCCGCTCTTCTGTTTCTCGTGGTTTTGGCGGTGGGGCAATTTGAATAAAGCAATCCAGTAATTCCTTCACTCCAAAGTTATTGATGGCACTGCCAAAAAATACCGGTGAAAGATTGCCATCGAGATATTTCTGTTGATCAAAATCCGGATAAACCGTATTTACTATTTCAAGGTCATCTCTTAGCTCTTTGGTTGCAGCGGCACCGACATGTTGAACGAGCAATTCACTGTTGGTGTCTTTGATGGCAATGATTTCTTCCTCATCCTGCTTGCCATGAGGTTGAAAGAGGTTCAGTTGTTTTTCGAAAAGATTGTACACGCCTTTAAAACGTTGTCCCATTCCTATCGGCCAGCTAAGTGGGCATACATGCAATCCCAGTTTCTCTTCAATTTCGTCCAGCAATTCAAATCCGTCTCTGCCTTCCCGGTCTAATTTATTAATAAAGACGATCATGGGAGTCTTTCGCATACGGCATACCTCAACCAACTTCTCGGTTTGTGGTTCTACCCCCTTAGCAACATCAATCACCACGATAGCACTGTCTACTGCTGTGAGGGTGCGATACGTGTCTTCAGCAAAATCCTGGTGGCCAGGGGTATCCAAAATGTTGATTTTCTTTTCCTTGTAGTCGAATGCCATGACCGATGTAGCTACCGAGATACCTCTTTGTCGCTCGATCTCCATGAAGTCTGAGGTTGCATGTTTTTTGATCTTGTTGCTCTTTACCGCACCTGCCTCCTGAATAGCGCCACCAAATAGCAAGAGCTTTTCGGTAAGGGTTGTTTTACCCGCATCCGGATGACTTACGATAGCAAAAGTTCGTCGTTTTAAAATTTCTGGTAAAAGGCTCAAATCGGATACATTGTTTAAAAACGGGGGCAAAGATAGGTTTTTTGACTTCAGGTTGTGATTTCGAAGCTCAGATTCGAAGAGAGGATCCTAAGGTTGGCCTATCTGATGAGACACTCGTCTTAATTACCGGATCGACTTAGATAGTAGAATCAGGCTTTCCAACCTGTGCTCTTTCAACAATCTTGGCCCATTACTTGTTGTGGATAAAATTATTTCTTCATCGGCATATATTTTTCGAGATTTGCCGCCTCAATTGAAAGGATGACTCACGCACCAGTACTCGATATTCAATCTGTGGCTTTAGCAGCCGACTTTATACGACGTAATCCGTTTGCCCTGTTGGTGACTACCTACCATAATCGTCCGGTAACCACTCATCTTCCGGTTTTGATTAAGGAATCACATGGCCAAATAAAGCTATACTCCTATCTGGCGAAAACTAACGCTCAATGGAAGCACCTGGAGTTTGAAGAAGCCCTCGTACTCTTTCGTGAGACTCAGGTCGTGCCACTAGTGCAAGATTTGACCGAAACCCCAATTTTGCCCCCTCATCAGTCTCGGTCATTGCTTGTTTATGGCGATTGCAACATCATACATGATCAGAATCGTGTCTATGAGTTACTGGAAATGATGATCAAAAAGTTTGAGCAAAAATCATTTGGAAAGTGGCTTGCATCATCTTCAGATTTTAAGGAAAGTCTGATCTCAAGTCTGATTTCTTTTGAACTTAAAGTAAACGATTTGAAATTCCAGGATATAGCTTGCCAGACAAATATCATGCAGGAACTTTGCAGTTAGATTGGTCAGCTGACTCTTTTATAAGAATTGTTGACCATGTCCGATGCTCTTTTTATTTCATGTCATAAAATACACCCACCGAATAAGAGGGAGCAGCATAGATGATTTGACCTCTGAAAGCGGTAGCATAACCCGCAGATAGGCCTATTTTTTTGGTCAGATAATAATTCGCCTCAAAACCAATGCTTGTAAACTCAGCATTGTTGGCAAAAATGCTACTATTGACAACCTCTGAAGCGAGTTTCCCATTTTGGAAAGATTCCACTCCTGTAAGACGGGTCACCAGCCAGAGCTTACTATTCAATATCCCAAAACCAAGTTCAGCACCATAGCGAAATTCGTCGCTAAAATCATTAGTGCGATTGTTTACACCAACTGAAAGTTTAGTGTAAATTCCAATTTTATCAGTTCCGAATGATTTACCGAGTCCCAATTGCAGCATTTGGTTAAACTCCCCATCACCCGTTTGCAGGGCATTTTCTGACCCACCTTTATTTTCACCTAAGGGCAATCCCAATAATATTGCAGCAGAAAGAGCAATAGAAGAACCTGGTTTGGTGAGTGCATATCGAAAAGATATATCGGTATCACCGATGGAGTTGATAGCTTCACCTGCTTTCAAAATTTCACCTGTCGTAGCTGACACCTGGTTATTAAAATAGTTTCTACTAAAAAATGGAAAATAAACTACACCGGTTAGTCTCTGACTGAGGCCATATTCGGCATATAAGCTGCTATTAAATATACCAGAGGTCAAATTTGGATCGATTTGACCAACATCCGTATAGTGTTGATCAGCTATGAGCCACCACTGGCTTACTTTAAAATATCCTTTGCCTTTTGGTTGTGGCCAATCACCACCGGCAAAAACTTGAATAAAGCAGAAACAGATCAACCCCAGAGTTGATGCAATTTTTGAGATGTTCATGCTCAATATACGAATTAGGTCATTGTATAGATTTTGCTTTTCCATCATCATATCTTTTTAGTTCGCAAAGGGCCCATCACCTACCTTGACCCGAAAAGGTTTGCAAAAATAGAGTACGTGCGAATATTGATTTAGATCAACGCCATTTAGATCATAACTATGAGCACCCTTAAAAACCTTTACGGCTCCGATTTCTAACGCATTATCAATCGTATTTAGATTATTGGTTAGATAGACGTAGAGTCCCGGCAGTGCCGTAGAGGCTTCGTAATTGGCATTAAAAGAAAGTTTTACACCTCCGGATATTTTCTCTAAGCTGAAATCTCCCTTTAATAAATAGCTGCTCGTTGTTCTTAAACTTCCGGTACGCATATTTGAAGAGACGACCGTACTATTGCCTACCACCACCAGTTTTTCATCACGCAGTTGTTTACCCCCGGGATCCAGACCGCTTACACTTATCAGAGCGGTACCTGCTTTCAATGCTGTTGCTAAACCATTTTGCTCGATGCTTATGATTTCTTGGGCTGAACTTGCCCATAAATAGGAAGATAGATCTCCTTCGACCCCAACGTTATTCAAATAGACAGCTTCGAATTGATAGGTAGTGTTGATTTCAATGGTGTCGATAGGATTCATTATCCGAACCTCCGGTTCAACCTCATCATAAACCAGGTCATCCCCGATACATGCCGAAACCATCAGTAGCGGTAGGGTCCAATATAGTTTTGTCATTTCTTGCTGCTTCTTGGTTGATGCTGAAGCAAAGATACGGACTAAAAGTTCACAAGAATGTCACAACCGCAACACAGTTCTATCTCAAGTTATCTCGTTCACAACGTTTCAGATTATTTGTTCCGCAATACCTAAGGAACACAAATGACAATGCACACGATCCAAAATGCTAAAATTTATGGGGGGGTTCATCCTGCAGACGGACCATCAACACTTTTTATAATTTCTTTGATCCGTTAAATTTATAGTTGATTGTTTTCTGACCATCTTTTTGCCAGGCGACATCTCCACTGATACTTTTATTGCTGATCGTTCCATTCCATATCATGAGACCTTCTTGGTCACTTCGGCAAGTACAGGTGAATTTGATCTTGTTGTCTTGTTTGGTAGAATCGTATTTAGACGGCTTAAAACCATAGGGTTGACAAGATTGGGAATCCAGTTTCCCCCCTTTGAACGTCAGTAGGTCATCTTGGAGTTGATCTGGAATGTTTATATCGTACATTTTTATTTCAAAAGATTGTTCATCGATTGACGTGTTATCTCCCGGCTGTGCATTTATTGGCATTAAAGTACTAGATAGAAGTAGAACGAACGCTGGGTTGAGAATTAGATTGAGATTTTTCATGATTTATGAGATTTATATTAGTTAGTTTATCTTAATTGCCAATTTGAAATGCGCGATTAAATGGAGTTTCGGTTGATCTCTTGAATTGCCTGCTGAGACTGAGGCAAATAGCAAAGTCCGAACATTACTTCGAAGTCAGTGACCAGCGGACTACGAACGCCTTTACTTTTTACAATTCCACGTTCTCTCAAGAGTTGGTGCCCTGTCATTTGTTTTTATTTGTTTTAATTTGAGGAGTGCTAAGTGTAGCAAAGATATGCCACTAACTATTGACCAGTCTTGTATAAAAGGCGGTAAGCCATGTATGAATCAGAGATTTTTATGAAGAACTTGAGCTTAGTGCCTCTGTACTTCTTTCTAAAATGGGAAAATGGGAACGACTATTGAATAGGATCGACCAAAGAATGAACTACCACCCGTCGTGAAATTCATAAAGAAGGTCCTTTAAAACCACGGTTCCCGGGGTGCCAAAGTTGGTCAGTTTGACCCTGGCTAGTCCTTTAAGAGTGACATCCGACATCCGACTTCCGACATCCGCATCCGACTTCCGACATCCGCATCCGACATCCGCATCCGACATCCGACATCCGCCATCCGACATCCGACATCCTGCTTCGGACATCCGACATCCGACATCCGACATCCTGCTTCCGACATCCGCCTTATCCCTACAACAGGCTCTTAAATCGGGGTCTTCTCGGGGCGAGTGTACCCAATCGCTCTTTTTATTTTCCTCGTAAGCGTTAAAATTTCCTTCGAAAAAGACAACCTTGCCTTCATCTTCAAAAGAAAGGATATGGGTAGCCAATTTGTCGATAAACCAGCGGTCGTGCGAGATTACCAATACGCAACCGGCAAAGTTTTCAATGGCTTCTTCGAGAGCACGTAAGGTGTTGACATCAATGTCGTTCGTGGGCTCATCAAGTAGAATTACATTGCCACCTTCTTTGAGCGTAATAGCCAGATGTAAGCGGTTTCGCTCTCCACCAGAAAGCACGCCTACTTTCTTTTGCTGATCAGCTCCGGCAAAATTAAATCGACTCAGATAGGCTCTCGCATTGATTTCGGTATCTCCGATTTTGATAAATTCGTGTCCCTGGCTTACCACCTCATAAATCGTTTTTTCGGGTATCAGGTCTTTATGGCTCTGGTCTACATAGGCCAGTTTGACGGTACTTCCTATGTTGATCGTTCCGCCATCCGGCTTTTCTTCGCCCATGATCATGCGAAACAACGTTGATTTACCCATGCCGTTGGGGCCGATGATACCGACGATTGCATTTTTAGGAATGCTTAGATTCAAGCCATCGATGAGTACCCGATTGCCAAATCCCTTTATTAAGTGGTCGAGTTCGATCACAACATCGCCAAGCCGGGGCCCGGGTGGAATGAAAAGTTCAAGTTTGGCCTCCTTTTCTTTGACCTCAGCATTGGTCATCTTATCGTATGCGGTCAGACGGGCTTTGCCCTTGGCTTGTCTGGCTTTTGGGGCGAGCCGGCTCCATTCCAACTCACGTTGCAATGATTTTTGCCTTTTGCTTTCTGCCTTTTCTTCTGCGGCGAGACGTTTCGCTTTCTGATCGAGCCATGAGCTGTAGTTGCCCTCCCATGGTATACCTTCACCCCGGTCCAGTTCCAGAATCCAGCCTGCCACATTATCCAGAAAGTAGCGGTCGTGGGTCACAGCAATCACGGTGCCGGGAAAGTTTTTCAGGTACTGCTCCAGCCAGTGTACACTCTCGGCATCCAGGTGGTTAGTCGGCTCGTCAAGCAACAGGATATCTGGTTTGCTTAGTAATAACCGGCATAGAGCCACCCGGCGCCGTTCACCACCAGACAGTACAGCAACTTTTGCATCATCAGGTGGGCATCGCAGAGACTCCATCGCGACTTCCAGTGTATGGTCGAGATCCCACCCACCGAGGTGGTCCATTTTTTCAAGTAGCTCTCCTTGCTGTTCGATGACTTTCATCATCGCGTCATCATCCATCGGCTCAGCGAGTTTAGCCGAGATATCCTCATATGCCTTGACTACATCGGCTATGTGTTGTACCCCCTCAGCAACAATCTCTTTGACGGTTTTACTTTCGTCAAGTTCGGGTTCCTGTGAAAGCAAACCGATTTTATAGTCTTTGTCAAAAGTGACTTTTCCCTGATAGTTTTGATCAAGACCCGCGATGATGCGCAAAAGGCTGGATTTTCCTGATCCATTCAGGCCCAGCACCCCGATTTTGGCGCCGTAGAAAAAGGAAAGCCAGATATTTTTCAATACCTGTTTATTAGGAGGGTAGATTTTACTCACCCCTTCCATTGCAAAAATGACCTTGTTGTCAGCCATAGGATTTCGTTTTTTATATGCGGCGAAGGTGAGAAAAATATGGGAGAGATATGATGCAAAAGTGAAGAGTAACACATGTTAGTAATTCATTATATGTTTTGCTGCATATTCATTGTAAAATGAAGGTTATAGACGTATATTGGTATTCAACCATTGGCCACTATGCTCCCATCCCACATCTACCACATCTACAACCACGCAAACGGTGGCGATGATTTATTCCAGTCGCCGGCTAATTATGAATATTTCATGCGAAAATGGAAGGAGTATATTGATCCGGTAGGGGAGACTTTGGCATACTGTCTGATGCCCAACCACTTTTCATGCGATGCTTTTTTAACGGATATACCAAGGCGATTAATAAGCGATATCGCCGATATGGTAGTTTATTTGCTCCCCGATTTCGCAGACTGGAGGTCTCCACGGATGATTATGCCAAGCGTTTGATTCGCTATATCCATACTAATCCGGTGCATCATGGTTTTTGTAAGGAAATTAGAGAATGGCCATACTCCTGGTCGTACTATGGTGAGAGGAAATTTGATTGGCAATCCTTGTCGATTAAGAAATATTTTGAAGACTATCGCCAATTCAAGCAGTGGCACCATCTTATTGCTTCTGACCATGAACAATTGGAAAAAGATGTAGACACAAGTGATTGAAAAAGTATATTAATGGATGACCATCAACCGGTACTCATATTACCTACTATCACCTATGCCATAGAAAACTTTGGCTTCTGACTCAAGAAATCCGGATGGAACAAAGTACTCACAACCAATATGTAGAAGAGGGAAAGCTCATCAATGAAACAAGCTACCAACGCCGTCCACATAAATGGAGGGAACTCTCGCTGGAGGGAATCAAAATCGATCACTTTGATGTAAAAAATAATTTAGTCAGAGAGGAAGAAAACACCTAAACTGGAGCATGCACACATAGCCCAGGTGAAATATTACCTATTAGGGATCGCCAAGGGGACTTTTAATTGCACCTTTTGGAATTGAAACCTGTATCAAAGCTATTATTGACACTAGATCGCTGTTAATTAATTTCCACTACAATAAGGATTGAAACAAAGATCTACGTATTTAATCGGTTCTACCGTGCCTGCTTGGCATTTAATTTCCACTATAATAGGGATTTGGATTGAAACATCAGAAATTTAAGAACCGTAATACCAATAGGGCAAAATATGCAATAGACCGGTAAACCCGGATGCCAACTAACTCTTGTTAAAAATTATGATCTTTTACTGGCATGACATTCAAAAATGCGATTTGACAATCAACAGGTGTCTGATTCAACAGCTATACAGGCCTGTTTTTGCTACTAATTTAGGCGTGGTGTCGGCATATTCTTATATTAGTGATCTAAATTTGTAGAATCTAGTCTACCTATGAAAAACAAGATTGGACCTGACTATCAACAGCTTAAAGAAATTTGTGAGGCTAACACGAGAGATACCGCTGACCTGGTAGATGGTCTGATGTACTACGCAGGTGAGCGGGATAAGTTGGATCGCAAATCTATTGAGCATTTGCCCAGGTACAGACATATGCTCAAGAAATTTAGCATTGAAAATATGGGCCGGTTTACCGCTCAATATATCGTCCATCAAATTTTTAAAACGAAGGGCTATATCCATAAATATTTAAATCATGCCTATTGCCGTAACCTTAAGGACGAGGACCGGGCTTATCTCGAATTCTGCGCACAAAATCCTGGAGGTACAGCTTTAGTGTGGTAAAAAATCAACCTGTCAGTGAATTTTTCGAAATGCAGGATGTCTTTACTGGAGACACCTACTTGTTGTATTCTCCTGGTGCTGAGGTCACCTTAAAAGAGCAGTCGGCTATTTTATGGTTTAATCTGATTGCCTTCAATGGACACTGTTATCAGACCTTTGGTCCAATTGGTGCTTTCGCTGGTTTTGAACCAGATGATATTTTATTTTATTCCTCATTATTATGTCCTGATCAATGGCCATTGAGCCAGAGTCAGCTGGTAGACTATATTGAAAAAAAACCCCTACTGTATTATTTTTTATTATCAGGCGCAAGGATCCCCCTTGTCCGGAATAAGACAGATCAAATTATACGAAATACAGCGGAATATGTTTCTGAAGAGATGGATCTGGAGGAATTGAAAGAAGATTTCATTATCGATTCGAATCGGAATATCGTCCGACTCCAATTAAATAATTGGGAAGGACCTCCTCACTTTGCGACTGCATATTTCGATAAAAAGGACGACTTGCTTCAACTCTCGTCAATGACGGATCGAGGGTTTAAACAACTTATTGAAACCTTCAATAAATTTGGCTACGGGCTTGATCCTGATCCTGATCATCGGGTCAATTTTTCGATGTTATCAACTGCCGGAGATATATTGAAGAAAGATCTAAACGAGAACAAATATGATAAGTTATTTCAAAAGAAAACTTCACCAAATGAACAGAAGGATTTAGATGGAATTAACTATTTTATGAGTCTTGTCGTGCCTTTTATTAATGACAGAGAAAAGCCGGATATTGCTTCCCTTGCAAGAGAGGCAGGTATCGATCTAAAAACCGCAGAAGAACTCACAGCACATTTGATTGAAAGATTAAATAAGTTATAAACTCAACTTTCTGTACCCTTTCTTGTAATATTTATATAGGTATAGGTATAGGATAGATCATAATCTATTGATAAAGAATTAACTATATCAAACCATAGCCATACTTTATATTGTTTCTCTGATCATAAATATATATCAGCTACAAAAAATCTTGGTTAAGAAAATATCCTTGTTGTTCCAGAATTTACTTGGCACGGTGACACCGGCTTAGTATGTATAGGTGGGGCCCCACACTCAAGTTGGAGCGTTGGATTTTATACAGCGTATTTAAGTAACAAGATCATTTTCATTCCCTAATTTCTTATTGTCACAAATAGTTGATTTTCAAACGAATGTAGCCTTGCCTCCCGTCCGCTGCGCCTTTAGGTTTGTATTTATTAAGATTACATTCATATTATAAATATTCATATTCATAATAGGGGGTTTTAGGGGGGATCAATTTATGTTAATTTGTGGATAAGTTGAGGCAAAGAGTGGCACTTTAGCCGCTGCCGTAGAAGTCATCGATATTCTATGAACCGTTTTAATCCACTCTTTGCTTTTAGGTCAAAGCCAAATAGAAAATTGGGAGTAAAACCCATTATTAAGGTGTTGGTGTTTGCCTAAGAACTCAACTACTTGTTATTTTCAAATCTATTAAAATTTTCACTATGTTTTCTCAACTTATCATTGGTTGCGACATTTCTAAAGATCACATCAACTTTTGTGTTTTTTAAATGGCACCGTTATTCAGAACATTCAAATAGATAATGATCTGAAGAGTCTTCGGTGCTTCGTCAAGCGGGCATCTTCCTTTTCTAATGACCTGGCCTTAGACGTGGATCCGGCAGACCCCATTTTTATTATGGAGTTTACAGGCATTTACAACAATTTGCTTTTGGAAGTATTACACAATCAGAGTAAGACTTGCTACGTAGTCAACGCAGTCGAAATCAAAAAATTCACTTGGGCTCACAAGAGGAAAGAATGATATTGTTGATGCGCAACGTATTGCTGAATATGCTTACCGCTTCCATGATAAACTTTCAATCTGGGTGCCATTAGAGGCTAACATCCTCAAATTGAATGGATTAAGAACTCACCGGTCCCAGCTTATTAAGGTTAGAAAGCAGCTGACACAAGGTGCCCAAGACAATAAGAAATTTCTGGGATCTGATGTGTTCAAGGTAATCGACAAGTCTAACTCTAAGATTGAAAAGATCTTAAACGAACAGATAGACGCTGTTGATGAGAAAATATTGGAAACGATTAAAGCCGATTTGAAATTGAAGACAAACTATGATCTTCTTACATCGGTACCGGGTATTGGACCCATAACTGCCAGTGCTTTGATCTGTGTCACGAAAAACTTTACTCGATTCGATAGTGCTAAAAAACTCAGTTGCTATTGTGGTGTCGTGCCTTTTGAAAAATCATCCGGTAATAAAATTGGCAAACCTCATTTGTCCCATGCAGCAAACAAAGACCTGAAAGCGCTGCTTCATCTGGGAGCTGGTAGCATTCTCAATTCAAAACATTTTCTAGGTCAATACTATCGCAGGTTGGTAGCAGATGGAAAACATAAGAGCTTGGCCAGAAACAACCTCAAAAATAAAATGTTGACTACAGCTTTTGCTTGTGTCAAAAAGCAAATTCCCTTCCAGATAGACTATCAATACTCTGCATAGTTATAAACAATCGATTCTGGGGAATTTAATGATTAACCATTCAAAATGTTATATTATGTATTAAAAATAGTTACAATTATCCTTGGCAATGGTTCGCGGGGTTAGATGGGGACACATTATGAATAAATCATATATATAAAAGGTAAATGCGTATATTGTAGAGTCTCAAGATTACTACAAAATGAAAACTACAAACGCATTTACCCAAGGCGTAAGCCTTATAAGTACAATATTAAATAAAATGCCCGGGATTAATGAATGGCGACGCCGGTTTATTGTAGAGACATTTATGCTTTTTTTAAGCATACGAGGCCGGATTAATTTCTTACAACTGGCAAGATATGGTAAGTACCATGAAAGTACCTATCGAATGGGATTTGAGCGAGACTTTGACTTTTTTAACCTTCAATATTTTATTGGTGGAGCAATATTGTGGAGCGAATTGTATCCTGGTTTTGATCCAACCTATCTGAATATGAGTGGTAAGCATACCCCAGGAATCGGTTACTTTTATAGCGGAACAGCCGGAAAGCATAAGCGGGGCTTGGAAATAGCGGGAATAGCGGTGGTCGATGTAGATCAGAATACGGCCTACCATTTGGAAGCGATTCAAACACCGAGTGCCCGGAAATCCACCTTGGAGGATGGCCAGAGTATTGTGGATCACTATGCGAACATCATTGTCTCAAGATCAGCCCAGTTAAGTAAGCTCAGTACGATATTGGCCGTGGATGCCTATTTCACTAAGAGGAAATTCATAGATCCGATCTGTGAGAAGACGGATTTAAATATTGTGGGTCGATTGAGAGAGGATGCGAATCTTCGCTATTTATATAATGGAAGGCAAACAGGTAGCAAAGGCCGGCCGAAACAGTATGCTGGTAAAATCAACGTGAAACGAATCGATAAACGGCGGGTAACCCAAGAATACGAAGATGATGACGTGCGAATCCATGCCGCGGTGGTTAATAGTGTTGGTCTGAAGCGCAATGTAAAACTCTGCTATGTAGAATTCCTGAATACCACTGGGGAAGTAAATACTACGAAGATGTTCTTCAGTACGGATATCATTATGACGGGGCTTGCCATCCTGTGTGCTTACCGAGCCAGGTTTCAAATGGAATTCAATTTTAGAGATTCAAAACAATTTACAGGACTACAGAATAGTCAAGCAAGAAGTAAAAAGAAAATACATTTTCATGTAAACGCCGCGCTAACCACAGCATCAATTGGCAAATGTATTCAACGGAATGGGTTGAAAAGAAGTCTTCGATTAACCTATTCGATCTCTGATTTGACCACCGAATTATTCAACCATAATCTATTAAAAAGAATATTATCAATCTATCCAATTGACGCAAACATTAAAATAAATGATAATGTGATCAGATTAGTCCTGGATTATGGCAAAATCGCAGCCTGATAAGGTCACGAACCATTGCTTGGAAAACCCATAGAAAACGGTTCACTCACTTAGAGATTCACTGAATCTCTATTCCTCCAAAGCGGAAATCGTTCGTTCCTCCAGCGGAGACTTGAGATGTGGGTCACCGAGCATACAGTCTCCGTCCTCCGGAGGCTGAAGCCTCCAGGCGGAGAGACTCGGCCAAAGCCTATGGCGACGAGCCGACGGCAGTTTTGGCTCCACTTTTTGCTGCCAAAAAGTGGAAAAGAATTATTCTCTACGACTAGGCATAGGGGTAGGAACATATGGCAATGAGTGCCGAAACTTTAGTTATAAATATAAGACTCAGAAGATTCTGCATTCGATTTCTTTCACTAACCTCTTGGAATATTTTACGGACTTCGGATCTCCAATGCTGCTCCGAAACTTATTTGAAGCTCGGATCCGATTGCTACTTCTAGAGTTTTACCAAGGCCTTTATTTGTCCCTATAATAATTATAGAGGCATTTGTTAGTATAGATACCAGATCGCATGGGCCAGGAATTGCACCCAAGCTCCAATTGACCATTGAAGCACGCCACTCACCGATACCAAGACCAACCCAGCTATTTATCAGTGACGCACAATTAAAGGGATTATCGTTACTCACCACGGGCCCGGCAGGATTTCCGCCGTACTCAATGTCACCTGGTGAAGGACCACCAGTTGCTCCAGAGAAATCGGTCAGCGTATTTCCCGATCCTTCATCAAAATGGTAAAGTGCCATGGTAGATGCATCAGCTGTGATAGGCTCTGAAGGTGGACTGAAAGCTGCGGAATAGCGTAAAATATTGGATAGTCTTAATTCATCCAAATGCCATTGTAGAACGGATATTGCGCTCCTGCATCGTGTTTTTCAGCACCTATCACCAGGTAGGGTTCGGAATTGTTACAATTCGCAGCACCACAACAATTGGAGCATGGCATGCCATCATCCGGATAATAAATATCTCTGTTGGGTCCATCAAGCTCCTGTCTGCCGTGGCGCTCCGTCGCCGAAGCGGCTTTGGCGCATAGGAGACCAGCCAGGCAGGGGATCAACAAAAACAGGAACTGCGAGAACGGCTGCATCATGTTATAGTGGAATTTATTTTTTATTAATCAGCGCGAGGTGAGTATTTCAACCACCTCCCAGGTTCAGGCTGGAAAATTCGGATTTAACTAAATGGACTTATTCCTCCAAAATAACATGTTTTACGCGACCTACTTCGCCAGTCTCTAACAGTACTTTGATACCATGTGGATGGAAGGATGCATTGGTTAAAATTCGTTTGATGATACCCTCGGTAAGGTCACCACTTCGTTGATCTTGTTTTTGAACAATCTCGGCAAGTTGTCCGATTTCAATATTTTTTCGGCTCTTGCCGTCCAGCTTTTTTAGATCCATTGTTATTGGAGTTACCGTCTCAAAATTGGTAATTATCCTTCAAGATTGATCTAAAAAATGAATTTTTAAGAACATTACCCTGATCTGAGACCTGAAATCAATAGATAAAGCACTGATCATGGGGGCTTTCTGGTGATTAAAGATTACTTTTGCGGCCTCAAATTTCAAAATATGATCAAAGTAGAGAATCTATCCCTTCAATTTGGTAAACGAATTTTATTTGACGAGGCCAATGTCTTTTTTGCTCCTGGCAATTGCTACGGGGTGATCGGTGCCAATGGAGCCGGTAAATCTACCTTTCTGAAAATCTTATCCGGGGTTAAAGATGCTAACAAGGGTAACATTCACTTTGAGCCTGGTAAGAGGATGGCAGTTTTAAAGCAGGATCACTTTGCTTATGATGAATTCAGGGTGATCGATACGGTGATGATGGGTCATGAAAAACTTTGGTCGATCATGCAGGAGAAGGATGCTGTCTATGCCAAGTCAGATTTTTCAGAAGCCGATGGTGTCCGGGCTTCAGAGTTGGAAGCTGAGTTTGCCGAGATGGATGGTTGGAACGCCGAACCAAATGCTGCAGCATTATTAAGCGGAATTGGAATAACTGAAAGTGATCATTTTAAATTACTCAAAGAACTTAATGGAAACCAAAAAGTGCGGATACTTTTAGCCCAGGCCCTTTTTGGAGATCCGGATATTTTGATCCTGGACGAGCCTACCAATGATTTGGATATCGAAACGGTGACTTGGTTGGAAGATTTTTTAATGGATTTTAAAAATACGGTTATTGTTGTATCGCATGATCGTCATTTTTTAGATGCCGTTTGTACGCACACCGTCGATATCGATTTTGGAAAAATAAATATGTATACGGGTAACTACAGTTTCTGGTATGAATCCTCCCAGTTGGCACTGCAGCAAAAATTGTCCGCCAATAAAAAGACGGAAGAAAAGCGACGTGAGATGCAGGCATTTATCGATCGGTTTAGTGCGAATGCTTCCAAGTCACGTCAGGCGACTTCCCGGAGAAAAATGTTGGATAAATTAAATATGGAAGAGATCAGGCCTTCTTCGAGAAAATATCCGGGCATTATTCTCACCCAATCCCGTGAGGCGGGCGACCAGATTTTTTCAGCTTCCAAATTAACCTATTCTCAGGGAGGTAATCTTTTGTTCAATGATGTCGAATTTACCATCAACAAGGGCGATAAGATTGCTGTTCTCTCAAAGGGTGGTTTAGCAACGACCGCTTTTTATCGGGTCTTGAATGGATTTTTAAAACCAGATCGAGGCAGTTTTGAATTTGGTCAAACTATAACAAGGGCATATTTGCCGGTTGATAATGAAGCATTTTTTAGCGATGAGCCAATGGCCTTGATTGATTGGCTAAGGCAATATTCTGAAAATAAAGATGAACAATATATCCGCGGATTTTTGGGCAAAATGCTTTTTTCCGGTGAAGAGGTTTTCAAAATGTCAAATGTACTTTCGGGTGGAGAAAAAGTGCGCTGTATGATTTCCCGCATGATGATGGCTCAAGCCAATGTGCTGATGCTGGACGAACCGACCAATCACCTGGATTTAGAAAGTATCACCGCTTTTAATAATGCGTTGATCAATTTTCCCGGCACAGTCATTTTTACCTCCCATGACCATCATTTTACCCAAACAGTTGCCAATCGCATTATTGAAATTACTCCTGGTGGCATGATCGATCGACTAAAGACCCTGGATGAGTATCTTACTGATCCTGTTATTAGGCAAGTAAGAGAAGAGATGTATCAGGGGGTCCTGGTCTAGCTTCAAGTGTCAAAGACCTTTGAACAGTAATGTCCTTCATACTGGAGTCGGCAGTCGGCAGTCCACAGTTGGCAGTTGGCAGTCCACAGTTGGCAGTCGGACTTAGAACTGAGAACTGAGAACTGAGAACGATGATTTTTTCGGAATAAATTTTGCAACATTTGAAAAAGTGGTCTATATTAGCAGCCGATTAGAAAATGAATACGACAATTAACAAATACTGGTGGTGGACTTTCAATAAACGGAAACGGGTGTATTGATTGGGCACACTTTATGAAATATTTCAGCGGCTCGTCGAGACACTCGGCGAGCCGCTTCCTTTTTGGGCAAACTAGATAAACCAAACCTCTAAATGAAAACTGTAATTACAGAGTGTAAAAAATTGCTTAGCGATACCATTACTCCGGTTGCGATTTTTTTGAAAATACGAGATCGTTTTTTATCTCCCTGTTTACTGGAGAGTAATGATTACCGTTCTTCGGAAAACAGTAATTCGATTATTGGTTTTTCGCCGCTCGCTTCAATGGTAGTCGAAAATGGGACCGTGACCCTTAACTATCCAGGAGGCAACAGGAAGCAAATAACGCTTACTCAACCCATGGAAGTAGCCAGGATCTTTAAATCATTTATGCATGAAATGAATGTATCGAAAGCTAGTGGAGCACCTGTGAATGGATTTGTAGGTCACACCAATTTTGACGCTGTGCAATATTTTGATACCCTCAAGTTTGATGCCGTAAAACATGAAACGAAGGTGCCTGATATGCACTATATTTTCTACCGGTATCTGATTAATATCAATCATTTTAATGAGGAAATTTATCTGATCGAAAACCGGATTGAGGGAGAACCAAGCCAATTAGATAAAATTCAGCGCATGATTTATGATTATCACGTACCGAAATATGATTTTAATTTGGTAGGGGAGGAGACTAGCAATCTCACTGATGAAGAATTTAAGGATTTGGTGACTAAAGGTAAACATCATTGCCAGATCGGAGATGTATTTCAGATCGTTTTGTCAAGACAATTTCGCCAGAAGTTCAATGGTGATGAATTTCAAGTTTATCGAATATTGCGGTCGATTAATCCCTCACCATATCTTTATTATTTCGATTATGGATCATATAAGATTTTTGGTAGCTCTCCTGAATCACAGCTGGTAGTGAAAGGTCAGACTGCTCAGGTAAATCCCATCGCTGGCACCTACAAACGTACAGGCAATGATGAGGAAGATGCAATTAATGCTGAGAAGTTGATTGCTGATCCGAAGGAAAATGCCGAGCACATAATGTTGGTTGATCTGGCCCGGAATGATCTTGGACGACATTGTCGCGAAGTCAAAGTACAGGTGCTAAAGGAAATTCAGTATTTCAGTCACGTTATACATCTTGTCTCAAAGGTGACTGGAAAACTGGACGAAAATGCCAACACCATCCAGATTTTTGGCGATACCTTCCCAGCCGGAACTCTTTCCGGGGCCCCTAAATATAAAGCTATTGAGCTCATCAATAAATATGAGAATATAAACCGGTCCTTCTATGGAGGAGGTATTGGATTTCTCAACTTCAATGGGGATGTGGTGCACGCGATTATAATTCGATCATTTTTAAGTCTTAATAATACGCTTTATCGCCAAGCCGGTGCAGGAATCGTTTCGGCTAGCGTCGAGGAAAGCGAATTACAAGAAGTCAATAATAAATTGGGAGCTCTCAAAAGAGCCTTAATATTAGCCGAACAATTAAACTAACTATTGCTATGAAAATATTAGTTATTGATAATTATGACTCCTTCACTTACAATTTGGTGCAATATATTCGTGAGATCGTACCCTATCCGGTAGATGTTTTTCGCAATGACGCTATTCCCATTAGTGATGTAGAACTCTATGATATTATTGTACTCTCACCTGGTCCTGGTTTACCATCTGAGTCTGGTATCACTCCTGATGTTATTCGCGAGTATCATCAAACAAAATCAATTTTAGGTGTCTGTTTAGGACATCAAGCTATTGGAGAAGCCTTTGGTGGAAAATTGCATAATCTCGCGCAGGTTTATCATGGTGTCGCAACTGAAATTACGGTAGTCAAAGAGGACATTATGTTTGATGGGCTTCCAAAATCATTTGCAGCAGGCAGGTATCATTCATGGATTGTAGAAAAGGAGAATTTACCGGAATGTCTTGAAGTTACTGCTGAAGATCACACAAAGACGATCATGGCACTCAGGCATAAAAATTTCAATGTTCGGGGAGTGCAATTTCACCCTGAAAGTATTTTGACTCCCGATGGAAAGAAAATTCTCCTGAACTTCTTTAAGTTCTCGGAGAAATATCAGGAGCAATTATTTGAAAAAAAGAATAATCAGTATTTGGCTTAAGAAATCATGTACCATGAAAGAGATATTAATAGATCTGTTTGATCAAAAGCGTTTAAGCAGGGAAGAAGCAAAAAGCATTCTCCTGGATATCAGCAAAGGAGAATATAATGATGCTTTGTTGGCGTCTTTTTTAACGGTTTTTAAAATGCGACCCATTGCCAAAGAGGAGCTGCATGGATTTCGCGATGCATTACTTCCGTTATGTCTCTCGCTTGATCTGAAGGGTCGCGACTCCATTGATATTGTGGGTACCGGAGGAGACAATAAAAACACCTTCAATATTTCTACTTTGACTTGTTTTGTTGTGGCAGGTGCCGGTTACAGTGTGACGAAACATGGCAACTATGGGGTTTCGTCCGTGAGTGGTTCTTCCAATGTGCTGGAACACCTGGGCTATCAGTTTACCAATAACCCTGATGAAATAAATCGAAGGCTTGACCGGTCTAACATGATATTTTTGCACGCACCTCTGTTTCATCCGGCTATGAAAGCCGTTGGTCCGGTTCGCAGAGCTCTTGGCATGAAGACTTTTTTTAATATGTTAGGCCCCCTGGTGAATCCTGCACGGCCAAAGCGACATTTTCTTGGGGTCTTTGATATGAATTTGTCCAGACTGTATCAGTATATTTTGCAGGAGGACATGGAGATTTTTGCAATCGTTTACAATCTGGATGGATTTGATGAAATATCTCTGACCGATCGGTTTAGTTATCGCACCTCTGATTCAGATATATATTTGTCTCCGGAGGCATTGGGTTTTGCAAGTATCCAGGCCGAGGCTTTGCACGGAGGAGATTCCGTACCTGAGGCGGCAACCATATTTATGAATATTCTGGAAGGAAACGGAACGGCTGAACAACGCAACGTGATTTATGCAAATGCGGGGCTGGCGATACATCGTTTTCATCCGGAGCGAAGTTTTGAGGAATGCATCGTTAAGGCCAGAGAGTCGTTAGATGGAGGCAAAGCACTTCAGTGTTTGAAAAAAGCTTCGGAAAACTGACGGCTCTGTAAGCAGTTGGCAGTTGGCAGTCCACAGTTGGCAGTCGGCAGTCGGCAGTGGAATGTGGGAGTGAATGAATAGCTAGAAGGAATGATAATCAAATTAAGAGATGACGGATTTCGAAGACCTATTGGCATATAAAAAGGCGTTTAAATTGGCGATGCAAATCCATGAAATATCAAAGGGGTTTCCGATGGAAGAAAGATATTCATTAACTGATCAAGTGAGGAGATCGTCGAGATCGGTTTGTGTGTGTCTGGCAGAGGGATATCGTAAACGGAAATATCCAAAGCATTTTGTATCAAAGGTTACGGATTCCGATATGGAAAATGCTGAAACAAAATGTTGGCTGCAATTTGCACTAGCCTGTAAATATATAGATCAGAATGAGTATGATGGTTTAGTTGTACAATCTGAAGAGGTAGGCAAGATCTTGGGGTTTATGATAAATAACCCTGTGCGATTTAGTTAAGTTAGTCCACAGTTGGCAGTTGGCAGTCCACAGTCGGCAGTTGGCAGTCCACACTGAGAACTGAGAACTGAGAACTGAGAACTGAAGACTGAAGACTGAGAACTGAAGACTGAAGACTGAGAACTGAGAACTGAGAACTGAGAACTGAGAACTGAAGACTGAAGACTGAAGACTGAAGACTGAGAACTGAAAACTGAGAACTGAGGACTGAAGACTGAGAACTGAGAACTGAAGACTGAGAACCGAGAACTGAGAACTGAGAACTGAGAACTGAAAAAATGAACATCTTAGAAAAGATAATCACTACGAAAAGAAAGGAAGTTGCCGAAAGAAAGCAGCAGATAACCATTAACCAGCTTGAGCAATCTCCTTTTTATTGTAGATCCGTGATCTCGATGGTAGAAAGTTTGAGATCGAAGGCACCCTTTGCAATCATCGCAGAATTTAAAAGAAGGTCGCCATCAAAAGGTGATATTTTTGCCGGAGCCGAAGTTGAGCCGATTGTCAAAGGATATGCTAAAGCGGGCTGTGCCGGTATATCAATACTTACCGATGAAACCTATTTTGGAGGGCATCTGAATGATTTAATGGAGGCCAGGACATATGTTCAGGTTCCTTTACTGCGAAAGGAATTTATCATTGATGAATTTCAGATTCTGGAGGCCAAGGCCGCTGGTGCTGATCTTATTTTATTGATTGCTGAAGTATTGACAGAAAAGGAGGTATTAAGGCTTGCTGAGTTTAGCCAAGGCCTTGGCCTGGAAGTCTTGCTGGAAATGCATACCGAAAGTCAAATCGATAAAATCAATGATTACGTGAATATTGTGGGAATCAATAATCGTAATTTGAAGACTTTTGAGGTCGACCTGGAGGCATCGATCCGTCTGCTACATAAACTGAATGGCAAGTATCTCCGAGTTTCTGAAAGCGGATTGAGCGATCCCGCAAACGTGATTAAACTTGCCGATGCTGGTTTCGACGGATTTTTAGTAGGTGAGAATTTTATGAAGTCGCATAGACCAGGTGAGGCTTGTTCAGCATTCATTCAAGATCTTTTAAATTATCAAAAAATGAAGCCATGATTTTCAAAGTCTGTGGCATGAAGTATCAAGATAATATCGAAGACCTCCAACGGCTCGAACCGGATTGGATCGGTTTTATCTTCTACGAACGATCTGCGCGGTATATAGCCGACCCACCAGACCTCAGCGAAATTACGGCAAAGAAGATAGGAGTTTTTGTTGATGCAGAAGATGCATTCATCATCCGGAAGATCAAGACATTTTTATTAAATGGCATCCAGTTTCACGGAATAGAAACTCCCGAAGTGTGTGCAACCTATCGAAAACGTAATTTATTGGTGATTAAAAGTTTTTCGGTTGACCGGTATTTTGATTTTGCACTAACCGATCCCTACGAGGGTCATTGCGACTATTTCCTATTTGATACTAAGGGTATTGTACCGGGAGGTACGGGCAAGTCATTTGACTGGACTTTATTAGAAAGATATCAAGGCGAAACTCCATTTTTGTTAAGTGGTGGCATCAATCCGGACAGTGTGGAGGCTCTAAAATTGTTTGCACATCCGAAGTGGGCCGGCATTGATATTAATAGTCAATTTGAAATTGATCCTGGGTTTAAGAATATTGAACTTATACAAAATTTTAAATATGCTTTATTCGGTAGATAAAAAGGGATTTTACGGTGATTTTGGAGGAGCCTTTATTCCGGAGATGTTGTATGCCAATATTGAGGAATTAAAAAACAAATACCTCGAGATCATCGACGAGCCAGACTTTCAAGCAGAGATGAACCATTTGTTGAAAGATTATGTCGGCAGACCCAGTCCATTATATTATGCTAAGCGACTTTCGCAACATTTTAATGCCCGCATCTACTTGAAAAGAGAAGATTTGAATCATACGGGTGCCCATAAAATCAATAATACCATAGGGCAAATCCTCCTGGCTCAACGGTTGGGCAAAACCCGGATCATTGCTGAGACCGGAGCAGGACAACATGGAGTCGCTACCGCCACGGTTTGTGCACTGATGGGCTTGGAATGTATCGTTTATATGGGAGAAGTTGACATTGCGCGACAAGCACCTAATGTGTCCAGGATGAAAATGCTCGGTGCAAAAGTAGTTCCCGCCACCAGCGGCAGCAAGACGCTTAAAGATGCAACTAACGAAGCGATCCGGGATTGGATTAATAATCCAACTGATACTCATTATATCATCGGTTCAGTGGTGGGGCCCCACCCTTATCCGGATATGGTAGCCCGGTTTCAGGCTGTGATTAGTGAGGAAATGAAGTGGCAGTTGAAGGAGCAAACAGGCTCCCAAGATCCTGACATCATCATAGCCTGCGTGGGTGGTGGAAGCAATGCAGCGGGTGCTTTTTATCATTATTTGGATAGCGAAAAAGTTCGCCTGGTGGCTGTGGAAGCCGCTGGATTGGGAGTTGATTCCGGTGAGTCGGCAGCGACGAGTGTTTTAGGAACCAAAGGCATTATTCATGGCAGCCGTACTTTGCTCATGCAAACCGAAGATGGGCAGATCATTGAGCCTTATTCGATTTCAGCCGGTTTAGATTATCCGGGTATCGGGCCACTGCATTCACATCTCATTGTCAGCAAACGGGCTGAGGCCATCAGCATCACGGATCAGGAGGCTCTGGATGCTGCTTTTTTGGTGACCCGTCTGGAGGGTATCATACCTGCTTTAGAATCAGCGCATGCTTTTGCAGCGATGCATTATTTAAAGTATCGGTCAGAAGATGTAATTGTGATTAATCTATCAGGCAGGGGTGACAAAGATTTAAGTACCTATATTAAAATATTAGAATCGTGAACCGTATCGATCAGTTATTTCAATACAAAAAAGAGGGAGTTTTAAATATCTACTTTACCGCAGGATTTCCTGCACTCGACGATACGACGAAAATTATCTTGGCTTTAGACAAGGCTGGTGTTGATATCATTGAGATCGGTATGCCTTATTCAGATCCAATGGCCGATGGACCAACCATCCAGGAGAGTGGGAGCAAGGCCCTTAAGAATGGCATGACCCTCAATGTTCTATTTGACCAATTGAAAAATATTAGAACGAAAACGCAAGTGCCCTTGCTATTTATGGGCTATTTAAATCAGATGATGCAATTTGGAGTGGATCGATTTCTTAATTCATGCCAGCAAGTAGGAATAGACGGATTAATTATACCTGATCTGCCTGTTGACATCTACGAAGAAGAGCTGAAAGACAAAATTGAAAATTCGGGTTTACACGTTATTTTTCTGATCACACCCCAGACTTCCGAATCGAGGATTCGAAAGATTGATGATCTCGCGAAGGGATTTATTTATATGGTATCCAGTGCTTCGATCACTGGTGCAAAATCCGATATCTCAAAATCGCAATTAGATTATTTCAAAATGGTGGACACCCTGCAATTGAAAAATCCCCGGCTCATAGGCTTTGGTATTTCCAATCACGATACTTTTTTCCAAGCTTGTCAATACGCTCATGGCGCGATCATCGGCAGCGCTTTTATTCGTCACCTGGAAACAGCTGAAAATGGGGTAGAGGATGCCGTAGATACTTTTGTCAGGAGTCTTAGGGGTAATCATTAAAGTGCTTAGGATAATTATTAGTTCTGATGTTCAATATTAGCACACTCATGGAAAAAAAGAAAAGCAACTTACCCGGCTCTCTCGTCAGGTAAGCTGCTAATCAAACTCGCATTAACATGCTTACAGATCTACTTTACGCTATATGATGGTCGCCTTACGGGCAGGAATTATTAATTGTGGTTCATTATTTTAGGTTACACGGTATGAAGAGTGACCCTCAATGCACTTTCCATAAAAAATAAAAAATGCTGCCCAATTCCGTTGATGAAATCCAACGAGTTCTTTTAATGGGTGCTTCGGACGGAATCGGATGAAATCTATTACTAGGAGGATGTTGAAATACTCATCTCGCGCTGATTTTACAAAATATAAATTTCTACTAGAACATGATTCATCCGTTCTCGCCGTTCCTGACTTTGTTGAGACTCAGTCTGTTACAACTTCCAGTAGCATCCTTCGTCTCGCCGCGTCAGAAACGACGATTTACGGCTTCAGCATCAAGTTGCGTATTTCAACAGCCTCCTAGGATTAAAAACACGTTGGATTAAAGTCCAGACTCCATTTCAATATGGTCGTTCGATGGCCTTCGATCTGCGGGTGTGGCAAGAATTTGCGCCTTCAGATCTTGGTCGCAATATGGGGACGTAGGATCTAGTCCGCACTGACCTCATCAACCAATTTAAGTATCGATTGATAGTCATGACCTGAAGCCTCTGACATGGCTATTTCACAAGTCTTAGAAGTAGAATAATAGCCGCTATACGGTTGCTGATTTACTTCATTTGATTCTCGTTTGGTAGCCGCTTCAGTTAGTCCTGGATAATAAAATCCGCGGTCACCTGCCATCCCACAGCAACCGGCAAAAACCGGAATGTCTGCTTGTTTGGCACAAGCAAATCCAATCGATTTAAGCTTGCCCATAGTGCCCAGTTTATGCACGGAACATACCGGATGAAATACAACTTTATCTTTGGGTTGAGAGATCGTAAGCCGTGGTATGGCCATGTCAGCCACAAAATCAATGATGTCTAGTATCTTTAATTGATCGAAGTGCTGTTGATTTGTTTCGGATAAATAGGGTCTGCAATTAAGTAGTGTTTGAGTGCAGCTGGTCACATCCAATACAATTGGAATACTTCCGTTATTCGAATCACGAAATAGTTTTTCTATAGTCTGATTTACTGTATAATGGTGGGCATCGGCAAATCCCTTTGATGAAAAGATCTGACCACAACACGAGGTTGATATGCCGTTAGTTACTACTAATTCAATTTTTGCTTTTTTGCAGATATTGCCAAATGATACATAAGTATCCTCCAAGCATCCGATTAATGCAGGCACTAAAATAAAGTACCTTCGCACTACCTTCGTTACCATTACTTAGCGAAGCCAACTGACGGGCACTTACCGGTTTGTCCAGATGCTTAGACCAACGTGGTATTGTGCCTGATATTTTCCTCAAACCCCAAGTTACTCCATGCATGAAATTTTTGCCAAAAAGTCTATTACTGAAAAATCCCATTTTCAAAGAGATTTTTGCGGTTCGTTCGACCAATGGGAAGTTCTTGGCCAAAAATAGAGCAATCCGGTTTTGAAGGTTGGAGTGATTTTCTCTTCTGAGCCGCTTGATGAGCTCACCGGTGTTAATGTCGACCGGACAACTCGTCGCACACATACCGTCTACAGCACAGGTCTCCATTCCATCATATTGATACTCTTTGATTAAGGTATCGCGTGTAGCTGTATCACCGGTCATTTCCAGGCGTTTCATGGCACGACGCACAGCAATTCGGCGGCGGGGTGTCATGGTAAAATCACGACTGGGGCAGTGGGTCTCGCAGAATCCACATTCGATACATCGATCTACCTCTTCCTCAACAATAGGCATCATCTTCAGATGATGGATATGGGTCAATTTATCTTCCGTAATCACAATGCCAGGATTCAAAAGATTCTTTGGATCAATTAGGGCCTTGAGCCTTTTCATAATTTGATAAGCATCCGGACCCCATTCTTTTTCAACAAAAGCCGAAACAGCTCTCCCGGTACTATGTTCGCCCTTTAAAGATCCGTCATATTTATCAATGACAAGCTCAAACAGGTCATCATTAAATTTTTCATAGTGGTCAATATCAGCTTGTGTCAGAAAACTTTGTGACACAGCAAAATGTAGATTGCCATCTTTTGCATGACCAAAAATAATTCCGTTTTTGTAGTTGTGTTTTTCAAAAAGTTTTTGAATGTCAACCACTGCATCACCGAGACGTTCAACTGGAAAGGTAAAGTCCTCCAGGAGTGCGGAGGTACCTTTTGCCCTCATTCCGGCTACGGAGGGATACATACCTTTTCTTATTTTCCAGAGGAGCGCTTGTTTTTCGGAATCCTGTGAAAAGTCCGGTTCTCGAATCAGGGGAAGTTTGTCAAAAACAGGCAATGCATTTTGATATTTTTCAATCAATGCTGTTTCAGTTGATTCCTGAAATTCACATAAAATCGCCGAAGCTTGAACCGGTAATGTTTTAAAAAATGACGGTACTCCTGGCATGTCTTCCACCGATCGCAGGGACGCCCGATCCATAAATTCTAAGGCTTCCGCACCGGTTGTTTTCAAATCGGCAATTGCATTGCAAGCAGTCTCCGGGCTTTCAAAATAGAGCATGCCCGTCATTTTATATGGAAGATCGGGTATGGTATTTAATACTGCTTCTGCGATAAAGGCTAGGGTTCCCTCACCACCTATGATCACATGCGCCAGGATATCTAAAGGGTGCTCAAAATCCAAAAAAGAATTAATGCAATATCCAACCGTATTTTTTTGTAAATATTTTTTACGAATTCGTAGGGTTAATTCCTCATTGGCCCGCACCGCATTGTTTAGTTTTATGAATCCTTCAAAAATATCATTGGATTCACTTTCAAAACGAAGATAATCTTCCGCCTTTTCAGTATTGTAAACCTGACCATTGGGCAACACAAAGGTCAGATGTTTAAGGGTATGGTATGAGTTATTGACAACCCCACAACACATGCCACTAGAATTATTCGATAGAATGCCGCCCATCATGCAAGCATTGATTGATGCGGGATCCGGGCCCATCTTCCGGCCATACTTTTTCAGCGCTTGATTGACATGAGCTCCGATCACTCCTGGTTGTACCCGCACAGTTTTACCGCTTTGCTCCGGGGTGACGTGTCGCCAATAATTGCTAAGATCAGCCAGGATCCCATCGGTAACTCCCTGTCCGGAAAAACTGGTTCCTGCGGCTCGGAAAGTCAATTTTTCCTCACGTTGATGAGAAAATTGAAAAAGTCTTTGGACCTCATCAATGTTAATAGGCTGCACAACCAATTTGGGTATAAGATAAAAATGGCTGGCATCGCTGGCATAGGCATAACGGTCTATGAGTCGGGCTTTGATCCGTTCAGTAGGTAAGATTTTCTCCAGTTCGTCTGCAAGCATTTGAATGATCAGATAGTTACTGGGCTAAAACTAGGAATTAATTCCGGTGATTTCAACTCGCCAGAAAAGTCATGCAGTGCTTGAGACATTCACAACCCGAAAGCGCTGCTTTTTGATAGTAAGAGAAACATTTAGTGGAATAATAATTCAATCAATGTTTGATTTGATCATCCTACCCATTGTCCTGCTCTGGTCTTAGTTTCGGACCAATAAGGATGAATTCTAGGTCTCTTAGAGAAAAAAACATCAAGTTTAAGCTATTTAAATATCTCCCAAATTCTTTATCTTTTACGACCAATCACGAGAAACCAAATGAGCCAAACTGAGGCTTTTACGCCTGTTGATCTTCATACAGAGACGATTCCGTTTCGACATCCTTCATTTTATTTGGCCGGGTTTTCAACCGATGGCATTGGGAAGCAACTGAGCCATCCTATAATTTACAATATCCTGAATTATTTAAATCACAATAAACCAACTTCACATGAAAAGTATTCTCAAAGTTTTAAAATGGCTTGGCATCTGCCTTGTCGTTTTGCTAGTGGCTCTAGTAGCTTTCGTGCAGCTCACTTGGAACAAAACCTATGACGCTCCATTGCCTCAGATAAGTGCGAGTCAAGACAGCCTCGCGGTCGCCAGGGGTAGGTACCTGGTATATGGCCCCGCACATTGTGCAACCTGTCATGTACCTATGGACAAGATAATGGAAGTGGAAAGTGTCGGGACCGAATTTCTCCTTAGCGGAGGTTGGGAATTTCCTATTCCTCCGGGTACTTTCCGGGCACCCAACATAACACCGGATATGGAAACAGGAATTGGGAAGTTGAGCGATGGCCAGATAGCCCGGGCGTTGCGATATAACGTCAAAAGAAACAACAGTTGTCTTTTTC
This sequence comes from Saprospiraceae bacterium, assembly GCA_016711125.1. Classification (GTDB taxonomy): domain Bacteria; phylum Bacteroidota; class Bacteroidia; order Chitinophagales; family Saprospiraceae; genus JABDMH01. The sequence continues at coordinate 987,596 of JADJTQ010000001.1, forward strand.
CCTTTATGCCCTTCAGGACCTTTCCGATGAGGATCTCAGTGCCATAATCTCCTTTTTAAGGTCTCAAGAGCCGGTACAACATGTTGTAAAACCCTCGGAGCTTACTTTTTTGGGCAAAGCTGTGTCAGCCTTCGGACTGATCAAACCCACCTCCCCTACCGGTACTCCACCTGCCCGGGTTACGAGAGAAGCGACCGCATCTTATGGCTCCTATCTGGCGTATAGTGTTACTAATTGTTATGGTTGTCACACTGAGCGGGATCTGAAGACTGGAGCTTTTATTGGAGAGCCCTTTGCGGGAGGCTTTTATTTTGAGCCTGATCCCTTTTCTGATGGATATTCATACTGCACTCCAAATCTTACCCCTCATCAGGGTACCGGTTTGATCGCTGGTTGGTCGGAAAAAGATTTTATTACTCGATTTAAAGGGGGCAGGGTTCACCAGGGCAGTCCCATGCCTTGGGTATCATTTTCAAAAATGGACACGATAGACTTGCAGGCGCTCTACCGCTTTTTGCATTCTTTAGAACCGGTTGAAAATAAAATTGATAAGATCGTATTTGCACCGGGAGAAAAACCCGAATAGATAGCCACTTTCAGCGGGGATCTGGTTTCGGAATAGTATGTCTAACCACAGATTGACAGAGATTTTTTAATTGCTGTTTCTGTGATAGTTGTCTCTCCTTTTTCTTACAATCCATGTTATCAAATCTGGCATATGATTTCTAATAGCATTTGTTTTTTTGGGTTCTTGCACATATTTAGTGGGTGAACTGCTATTTCTATTTTTCTCACTACCGGAAGATATGGATTTTACCCTGCCACAAAGTGACGGGCTTCCTCTCTCTTACAACAAGAGAGAGCAGAATTTACATTCTGCGGCTTTGAAGAAAGATACATAGAATTAAAACGACCCACTATAAATACGTAAGAACCTTTTTGTGTTGGTGATTTCCTCAGAATTTCAGCGCAATTAGATGTCTAAAACACCTCTATAACCACCACTTATCCTGGTTGCGTGCACTCCAGGATCATAATTGACCAAAGGAAAATTCAAGATCCTTTGATTTACTGCCTACCTGGCGATTTACCATCCGCTAAGGTACCATCACAGTAAATAATGCTCCTGATTCAACATGCAAATAACCTCCAATTTGCACATCAATCGTATTACAAATCCCTGAATCTGTACCAGGCAGAGTAATACTGATCCCATTAGGTATCACCACATCATCACATTCTATCGGAATAAAACCCCGACTCCAATTAGCATTACTGTCGTTCCAGTTACCTATTGTGGGTCCAACCCAGGTATTGGTGCCCTGACCAACTACTTTGATGAGGATCGTTGCAGCATCAGAACAGCCTCCACTTATTTTGGTATAGGTGATGGTGTGATCACCCAAACCAGCATCGTTCGGATCAAAACTATAAGTGGTGCCATTAGCATCATCATTGACTCCAGGACCTGAATAAAGACCTCCGGTGGGCCCACCGCCGCTTAGTGCTGTCTGTATCCCCGCACCCTGGCAATAAGCCCCGCTGCCGGTAAATGTAACATTGGGTGCCTGATTCACCATGATTGTACCATTGGCAGTTACTCCAGCACAACCGGTTCCCAGTAGGGTGACCGTATAATTAAAGGACCCTGATGCTAAAGGGGCACCACTGATCGTCACTACATTAGCTTGCCATGATCCTTGTACTCCATTAGGAAGTCCGTCGAAGGTAGCACCTGTAGCTTCGGGTGTGGAATAAGTGATGTCAACTAACGGCTCATTGTCACAAATGGTTTGGGCATTAGTTCCTCCCGCTGAGGTCAGGCTGATGATACAGGCATCCGCAGCTCCAGGTTTACCCATTGCCACGCCCGAAAAGCCATTGCTTAAGGTGCCTTTTGCGGTGTAGTCGGTACCATAGGATGCCTGCGTCACAGCATTGTTGACCGTGACTGTCGAGATCTGTGGATTACCAGGAGTAACACCACTTATAGGACCTGCCGTTTTTACCATGGATACTCCATTCCAACTTCCACTGGTTGCTCCTTCGTAGCCGGCCTTTTCGGCTGCGGAATAATAAAGAGTTAAATCGTATTGACCCGTTGGATTCGAATTGGCGGGTGTAATCTTAAATGATTTGGTGGTCAGATAATTAGCAGCTGTATTATTCCAGAAGGCCGTTGTGCCGTTACCGGCACGGTCGATCTGAACCGTAGTGCAACCGTAGTCAAAGGTAGTGAGGTTTTTAACCCTGGTCATGATTTTGCCGGTACCGTCAAAGAAATAGACATCGTCATTTGGACCCAGGTAAGCAATCTTACTGCTGTTTAAGACAGTCGAGACGGGAGATCCCGGGTACGTCTGGGTTAATTTGATCTGGGGCTTAATGTTGCTAGTGAAGAAATTTACCATGGTAAAATTGGCGGCACAGCTGATGCCATCCTGCCAAAATATATTTCCGGTCGGACATGAACCACCGCAATCGGAATATCCTATGCTTGCATCTGAAGTCTGGGCTGCATCGGCAGTAACGTTATCATAGCATAACTCAACGACAACATTATCCGTACCGTTCCAATTAAAGGGTGAATCAAATGTGAAATTATTATAACCCACTGTGGTTGGGTAGGTAAAAGGATTTTTCACGGTAGCAAGTCCGGGTATCACATTGAGAGAAGCCCCATCGTATAAGTTGGCAATCGTTGTACCTCCCAGTTTAATCGTCAAATTAGTAAAGGGTCGGGTGCTGTTTTTAGTTGCAATATTAAAAGACATCCCGGTTATGGACCCTGCGGTAAGGCCAGTGGCAGTTAATTCGGATGCCTTGTAGAGCATCTGAACCCTTTTACTTTGAAGCTTGCTATTGAACACAGGGTCTCCGGCCGCTTGAATTATATTGTAAGTGGAAGTTCCAATTGTTTGAGTGTTGGTCGATGGTGGTACGGCCGCCAGATCATTATCATTAATGGTTAAGGTAAAGGTTGGAACAGTCGTTCCTTTGATTACCCCTGAGACTGTAAAATTCAAAATGACTGTTTCAGCCGATTCGGTGGCTGCATCGTCAAATACTCTGACTGTAAAGGTCTGTAATGCAGTAGAACCTTGAGGAAAAACTAAGATGTTGCCGCCAGGTAACTGGTAGTCCACTTGGTAGGTTGCGGTACCGGAGTAATTCAAAGCCACTATACCAAGGGATGATGGTGCTTCGCCAATACTCATTTGATAGGTATAGTCCGTGTACTTCCGGCAGTCGATCGCTGTTCCTGCATTGCTTTCAGTTTGGGCACTTGAGGCCGTAACAAAATTGACCACTTGACCACAAGGTGTTTCCCCCAAGGAAGTTCCTAAACTTGCTCTTGAAGGTAGCGACATGGCAGCCTGCATTCTTGTCTTTTGACCATTGGTAAACAAAGTACAGCAATTCGTATAACTCATGAAATTCCGCTCGGTATTGATGGTGTAGGGTGTTCCGGTGCAAGTGTTGTTTCCTGTCCGGCAGGTAAAATCATAAACACCTGATCCGTTAACATTATTGGAGATGGGATCCGTATCGCAGACCAGGTCACCCTGGTCACCGCAGATCGTGTTTGTCGGACACTGTGTATTTAACTCTGAACCTTGAAATGGATGATATAAATTAAAAGCATGGCCGATTTCGTGCGGTAACACTTTGTTTCCAGCCACAGCTTGCGTTGCCAGCATTACGGTTCCATCGACATTGGAAGGTGAACCGGCAAAAGAAGCATAACCTGCAATGAATTGACCCATGGTGCCATCTACACCATCAATTTTATGGACGATCCAGATATTATAATAATCAGCCGGATTCCATCGGGCAAAATTTTTCAATTGCAAGTCCGTACAACCACTACTTCCTAAAGCATTAACCCCAAAGGATTCATAATTCGGTATGGCCGTAGCATTAACCCGATCTATTCCGTTGGTGTAACCACATGAAGGGCTGCGTTGAGCGAGGGCAAAAGTAAGCTCAAGATTTACGACGCCACCTCCTCCGACTGGCGCTTCCATGCCTGGATAGGTACCTGCGTAAACCTGGTTGAGATAGTAATAAAGCCCTGCAAAGTGGCGTCTGTGGGATTGTAAGGGCTTCCTATGGCTCCACCGGTGTGCATGACATGCAAGACAACCGGAATGGTATAGGCTACCGATCGGGCATTAGTGGATCCGTGCGGATGTTTGGCAATATAATTTTGAATGGATTGTTCGGTCATTAGGTGCTTCTGGGCATAGTCAGGATTGGTCTCAATTAGTTCCTTCAATCTTTCATCAAAACCACAAATTGGTTGTCCGGATGAAATGTTAGTTGAGACTAGAAGCAAATAAATACTTAGACCAAGAAAAAGCAGGGTTCTTTTCAGATACATGAGTGTGGAGTTGAGTTGAGTTAGTGTGAAATATTCCGTTCGTTAAAATAAGAAAGATTAAGGATCTGGAAGATTGTTAAATGAGGCGGTGCAAAAGATTATCAAGGTCAAACTACATCCGAGATATCTATAAAAACTAAAGGTCGGATATTAATTATTGTTCCCCGTAAGACGCCATTGATCGGGTTGCAAGCTCGCTCGATCGCAAGTCAAAGCTTGTTTGCAGATTAATAGTTGGTTTTTGACAATCGGGTTTTAAAAAGTACTTTCGAGCCACAGCAAATACCGGACATCTGAACAGTGTAGATAGGTAGACATCAGCAGCTCAAGGCTTTGCTACTGGTATCTAAAGTCTCTGGAGGATTTGGATCATTTTTAGCAATTGCATAAAATTTGAGCAGTAGAACTCTCATCCCCAACTCAGTCGTCCGATCTAACTGCGTTATTTTGCACACCCTCCAATTGATTCAGTCGTTTTTCAAGTGCAACAATTTTTTCCTCTAATTCCTGGATGGCTTTAATCGCTATAACCCCAAAACCTGAGTAGTCTAAAGTGTATACATCCAGTTGACGTTCCTGATCTAGTATGTGCGTCACCAGGTGGGGAAAAATCGTCATCACATCCTGCGCAATAAATCCATAGGAAGGAGATTCAGATTGGTCAATGATTTTCAAATCGTTCATCCGATAAGTGTAGGGTTTAAGCGCGCTAATCCTTGTTAAAACCGGGGGCATCTTATGAATATCCGTTTTTAGACGGGCATCGGATACCGCAGTATAGACACCGGTCGTAAGATTAAAATTACCGCGAAAACTCATGTTGGCATAGACACTGAGCCCTCCGCTGTTACTCCAAAATTCCCAGTCATCCATCGTTGTTGAATTTTCAATATTGAAGCCAAATATTCCATGCTGAATTTTCATTTTGTATGAGCCAGGGTCGGTTCCAATACCTAGTGCTGTTTCGATCACAGATGATTGCCCAACGAGCATGATGTTCAATAATGTGAAGACAGGTAAAAGCAAATTTGTTTTCATTATTTTAAGGGTTTATTGTGAATAGGCTGGCAAATTAAATGTTGTTTATAGCCCGAATCAGAACCTTGATATGTCGAAAAGAGATGTCCATCATTTTCAATGCCTTGGTTTTTTTTGAGTGTTTACTTTTTACTTATAAATTTACAAAAGGGGGAGGTTTAACTCTTACGCTCCAATACCAAAAACTTATAGTATGGTTCCAAAAGAGGAAAAAAAGAGTCTGTCGAGAATGGGTTCGACAAAAGATCATAATTTGAATCAGGTCAGATGAGCGTATAGTTTCCATAAATCCCTCATGATCTGATGGGATCTATTGGCACCGTAGTAGTTATAATCTGAGGGGTTCTATTTTTCAGCTTGTCCTTCTTCCAAGAAGTTCAAATAGTTAGCCAGATATTCCTTCGGAGGGGTATGCCATTCCGATACTCTGGTCACATTCGTACGGATGCACTGATACACAAACGTATAAAGCATCTTTACTATTTCGGGATTCGGTTTTAGGTGATTATTATTGTCGGTGATAAAAGCTCCCCGCTTGCCAGTTTTTTCATTTTTGGCAATTTCCAGCATCGCATAATATACCGGTAGCCGGGCTGACTTGACCCGTTGCAATTGGTCAACAGATCCCTCCACGGATTTTTCGGCGCGATCAAACAATTGGTTGTAAATGGTGATGAGCGAGTCCGAGAGGAAGCTTTCTTTTTGCTGAGCAGGGTTACCAAAAATGGATAATTTGATACCCGATTTAGCCATGTTGTTTTCATGCAGCAGTTCAATGTATTTTTTTATTTCCATGCCGCCCTTACCATAATATCCAGTGAGAAAATCATTCATCACCTGATTGATATCCAGATCAGGATTCCACAATAGTTTGGCGATCATATACGACCGTAATTCAGCAAACTCACCTCCGATCTCCCGGTTGCCCTGTTCAAACATGGCCGAAACCCGGTTTTTATGAAAAAACTGCAAGTTGGGTTGCAAGGTAAGCAGATTGGGAAACGGGGCAAATAGATGGGGAAATTGGATCACGTAATCCCATATGATAATGTTATCCGTTAATTTACCCCAGCCTTCCAGATCACTACTGAATGATGTATCTCCCTGCTCAATAGTGGTATTTCTTGAGCTCTCAATATTACACAGCATAATATTTACATTCTTAGCTGGAACAATGTCTTTCGGTGGTACCCGGGTATATTGATAGGCGAGGGTTGAAATAATCTTGTCAGGAAATCTTGCTGCCACCTGATTGATGAAAGTCATCAGAGATCCCATCCCAATCGGGCTATACAAAGAATTGACATGCGTACCGTACATTTTGCTGCCTGGAGTAAATGCGGCGTGTTTTTTATCCAGCTCTTTGCATGCCGGACACTTACAATAACGCACATTATCATTTTGACTGACCGACCAATAAAGGGCATCCGGTTTCCTCTCGATTTGCATTTGAAGATTTTGACAAACAATTTCCAATACATCCGGATTGGTGAGACATAATTGAGCTTCTGGTTGCTCACTTTTTCCATCCCAGGATGGAATCATTTCAGCGTGGCGTTTGCCGTCATAGAAACTAAAGTATTCCGGATTTGTTTCTCCATAGTCTTTCGGACTTAACAAGGATTCAAAAGTATGTACCCATGACCCCCATTCACTGGTATTATTTCCGTGCTCACCATGTGAATCCAATTTATGCCAATCTGCGTACTCTGGATCTACGGCGTCCAGGTAAAAGTCTTCCCGGTAGGTGAAAGCGGGCAGTTGCAGATCATTGATAGCCGGCAGAATAATCGTTTTATTCTTTGGAACAATCGTAACCGCTGACGAATATTTCCGGCAACCTAGATACTTTTCAAGAAAGGTATAAACGCCGTATAGTACTCCCTTTCCCGTGCCTCCTGTTATCGTTAGATTTCCACCATTATTTTGAATGAGAAATCCATCCTTTCCTAACTTGTCCCAGAGTACATTGTCCAACATAGGACGATTAACCTTGCCAATAAGGACCTCGTTTTCTTTTGATCCGGTCATGTCTGTTTCGATCGGAATTTTGGCGTCTGAAATACGCTCAATATAGTCCTGAAAAACCAACGCAGCTTGGATCTCAACAATATTCGCCTTCTCCGGAATAATAATTGTGCATTTTGACCTATGCTTCTTTACCAGTGTAAATGGCTGGGCTTGGGCCGCTGCCAAAAAGAGAAATGAGCAAAAGAGGAATAAGATATGTCTCATAGTAAGTATTTTTCAAATGATAGGACATCCCGATCTCATAGAATCTTCAAATGGCCGGCGGTAAGGTACTTAAATCATTGAGTGGGGACAATGATTTACATCGGTGTGAGACCATTCATTGAATCTTGATGCTCTAATGACCTACAGGTCGTTACCTGATTGAAGACAAGATTGAATTTGCGTTGATGGGTCTGTTCTTTGCCTGAAACTAACGTACTTGAGATAGAGGAATGGTTCAATCAAATTTATCTTTGAAGAGCTGGTAAAGAGTTGGTACCCATGCATTTTCAATTGCCGGATTCATTGCAACCACCAGCGACCTTAACCCGTTTGGTCTTTCCAGTGCTTACTCAGATTTAAAGTGCTCAAAAATTGACTTTAAAGAAGCATTGGCTCTGTGCCCTGACAGATAATTCCTTAGGTCTTTTCAATCATAAACTCACAAAATGTGGATTCCCGGGTAAAATGTGGCCCAGGCAAACCAGAAGCCCATATAGCTATTTGTAGTCTTCAGCCGAACCCCAAGCAGCGGCCCACTAACCGCCTCTCCAAATATATTCCAGCGATTTCCCTGATCATCAGACATAATTATTTGATCACTATTGTCGACGTCCGCCTCGAATTTCAGGAGCTTTCCATCAATCTCTGCTTGGTAGGCTATAATCCAGTTTTCTCTTTCGCTCCCTGCCACTACGACATGAGTTCCATTTAGAAAATCATTAATGATTCTGACCTGACCTTTAAACCGTTGTAAGGGATAGAATTTCGCATGGTTGTTAGATAGGAGACCTAATCCCCGGGTTTTTCTTGGCAATCGGTAGTCCTCGTGGCTAATTGGAAAAAGAAGTTGATTCTCATTTGTTTTATAATCTCCATAAGGGTAGTATCCGTAAGATTTATTGAAACCGGTGGAGGTGTTGAGTATTTTGCTTTCTGGAAATCTTGTTTTCCAGGTCTCCCATGTTGTCTCAATCAGTGGATATATTTCGGCCTCAACTCCCTTGAGTGGGCCATTGACACTAGACAGCAACATTTGCGACCAATTACTTCCTGATATCCGATCATACGGAATTAAATTGGTATTGTACAATAAGCCGGAAACTCCCAAAGTTGTTATTCGCTCATCAATGTCTCTATTCCAGGCGATACCAGTACCAGTGAGAGGACAATAAGTAATAGCCAGATATATGCCATTTATTTGATCATTCACAATTTCGTGCCAGTCCAGGATTGGATGTGGATATCCACGAATTACATTGCCCACTTTGACCCCTAAAATTAGGTCGTCAGGTTTGAGAAAATTTATCGTGTTTATATCGGAGAAATTTGGATCGTCAATCGAAGGAATTCCATCTTTTCCAGGGCCGCCATCAATAACCTTTTCTCTCGGTATTAACCACTCAGTGTCCTGCGGATCAGGATTTGATATGGGTATCGATCCGGTTACAATTGGATCCGATTGTTTGGCACAGCCTAGTGGCAATGCCAACAAACCTATAAAGAATAGGACGCTGAAATAGTGATTCGATTTATGGTTAATCATTGTGTTACAAAATAGCATAGTTATCTTTTTTTAGAAAAGGAAGAGCCTGTCTGGCTCATCTGAATTTCTGGGTTTTGGTTTAAAAGAGACACCTACTTGCAACCTATAGCTCGTGCTAAGTTGAGTGCCAATGACGTGTGACAATGCCGGAATCTCAATATTGGTATTTAGACCCATGCTGGGCGAAACCCAAAAAGTAATTCCCGGGTTGACAAATATCCAATGACCACCAGTGCCCGGGAGTGCAGACGCATTAAATTGATCTTGCCAGGCTTTTCGGAACCTGAATGAAAGGGAGGGATCAAAAATCAGGTCTTTCGAGAAGAGCCGGTCTGCAATACCCAGGATAAACTGTAAATCATTCCCAAATTGGTAAACTTCCGATCCAAGGTATTGCCGGTTTTTTCCTTTGATGATCCATAGACCCGTCAGACTAAGATCAATACCTGGACGGAAAATCTGAGATCGATAAGCTTGTCCCCAAATGATCAAATCCCAGGCTCCACTACCTGGTTGTAAATCTGCATTAATGGGTAAACCATCACGTCGATTCAGATCCGATGGCCCGGTAGGCGCCTTAAATCCTAAGCCTGCATTAAAGTATCTTGTATTTTGTTGATCAGATATCAGTTTGAATTTAGTGAGTACCACGGCATCACCCAGACCATTTGTGGTGGTCCGGTCAGTATTGCCAAATTGCTGAATAATCCGTTGCTGCTGAACTCCCGAAAAAAGAAATTCAATAGACCAAAAATCGGAAATCGTATAACCAAACTGTAGCAGTAGGGAGTGCGTGCGCCTGATTCGGGAAGGATCGTCAATCGTTTCTGAGCCCTGCTTTAGAGTTTTTAAGATATTTGCATCATAGTTTAAGTTAACCAGAAATGATTTTTTTAGGGTCATTGGCAATCCTATATTGCTGGACAAGGGTACGCCCCCTGAACAACAGGTTTGGGTAAAAAGCCCTGGTGATATCAGTATCGTAAAAATTCCCAATAGGAATAATTTTCCCAACATCTTATCGTATTTGAGGTCGTTGCCGGCGTCAAAATATTGAATATCTGGGATTTATGCCTAAATATGTTGCAGATTTGTCTGAACCTGGACAAAGATTGATATGGGCAGTGCAGCGGTGAACTGGACTGAATTCTGGATGTTTGCACGATGACAAGAGATGAAATCTTACATCAATAGGTAAGAATATTTATGCTTCTGGCAGTATAAAAGGCAAAATTGACCCCGCCAGAATAAAATCTATGTAATCAAGAAGAATGTATTTAAACACACTTTCTCAAAAAATATTACGACAAGTCAAATTGGAGGAACCAACCGAAGTTTTGATTGAGGAACTTAAAAATACATCTTTGGATCATCTATATGATATGAGCACAGACGATCAGAAAAAGGCATTTTGGATCAATTGCTACAATGCTTTTTTTCAGATACTACGTAAGGAATACAATCTGACAAAGCCAACTATTTATCGTCATCGGCAGATTAATATTGCAGACAATAAATTCAGTCTCGATGATATCGAACATGGTATATTACGACGCAATAAAATAAAATGGTCTTTGGGATATTTTTATAACCCATTTACTACGCAGCTGTTAAAAAAACTGACAGTTGCGAAATTAGATTATCGCATTCATTTTGCCCTTAATTGTGGAGCTAAGAGTTGTCCACCCATTGCTTTTTATCAACCGGAACTGCTGGAGAAACAATTAGAGATGGCAACGGTATCTTTTCTGGAATCGGAGACCGAAGTCAATATCGATAAAAAAGAAATTCAGATCAGCCGACTCTTTCAATGGTTTAAAGGCGATTTTGGTGGTACCCATGGAATAAAAACCATTTTGAGAAACCATCTAAATATTTCAACCGATGGAATGAAACTTGTATTTGCAAAATATAATTGGGCCGAGGAGCTTGAGAATTTTGTCAAAGACTAAATTTAATTATTCAATGTGCACTTCTAAAGTTGCACTCATTGGTATCTCCACATTTTCGCCCAGCGTGACAGTACCTGCTTCAAAAATTATCTGACCGCTGATCATTACATTGGGATCGGCAATGATCTCACAGGCGGTAAAGGTCTGCTCCCCACTTAAAGTCATATTGCTGAATACCATGGGATCGCAATCAGAAATATACAGAATCTGATCGCTGGCGTTGTAGATAGTTCCACCGCCATTGGCTCCGGTGCTTATTTGGCTATAGACTGTTTTTGAGCCTCCACCGGGGCTAAGAGTCCAACTATGGTCAGGATTATAGGTTACCCATGAAGACCAATTGGTACCATCATTACTAAATCGCATGGAGGTCGCCACACCGACTCCGTATGTATATAAATCAACGGATTGATTGGAGGTTTCTGCTAATTCACGTTCGATCACAACCGGATAAACTCCACTACGACTTCCAAAATTTTGAGTCCAGTAATTGTAGTACGGACCGGCAAGCTTATCTTGGGCACAGTTACTGTTTGTGTCCATTCTATCGACTGAACTATCATTGCTGTACTCATAGCCCACTCCAAATTCGCGACGGCTGGCGTTAAGTATGTTGGCTCGATGCCCGGAGCTACTCATCCAGCCTGCGATTACGGCCGATGGAGTACCATAGCCGGCAGCGATATTTTCCGCCCATGAACTGGAGGAATAACCAGCAGCTTGCATCCGCTGGGCAGGATTAGTGTGCGTATCCAAATCACAATGCGCAAAAAACTGATGGATAGCCATGGATTCACTGTGACCATCAGAGGAATTATGTAAAAGATCGACTTGTTTAAAAGGCGGGAGCATGCCATTGATCCACCGTTGTTCGTTGGTGAGTTCGACTAATTCGATTTCATTGTCACCGAAAGTGGTGCGACTGTACTTGTTGTTCTGTTCCGAAGGAATGACTGCCAATGGGATCGGAAGAGAATCAGATGCGAACTGATCGGCAACTCCCAATCCATAAGCCGATGTGAGTTCATAGTTTTCGATTTTCTCGTCCTTTGTCAAAGACAGAAGCCATTTTTGGGCCCTGGATCGGCGAAGTCCGGGATAAAGACGATCCCATTTAGACTTTTGAATACTGGCCACCACCATGCCTGGGGATATTGCACCATTGTGAATTGTGGTGATACGAATAGTAATTCGGCCATCAGCCGATATAGATTGAAGATATCCTTCGGCTACTACAATATCATTTTGGGCGCCACTGTACCAATAGGATAGTAGAAATAGAAAGGTAATGGAGAGAAATCTCTCTGCAAAGTAATTAGTCATCTCAGGTCTTTTATGTTGGTCCCGACCTGGTGTAACTATGGGTAGATATGGGCCGCCTGGGGGAAGGCCCGGATATAGAATTGAGAGGCAACAAATTTCGTGCCTTTTTTAGGGGATTTAAAATAAAAAAAGCCTCCAATGGTGTGAAGATTTAATGACGCTTGATTTTTCTTCTACTAAAGATTCGATTAGCAATAAAGTTTCCGAATAACCACTAGCTGGTTTAGGATCATCAATAATCGAGATCTCAGTAGTGTTGTGCTCACTATCACTTTGACAAGGTGATTAGGGCAACTGATACTTTTACTTGTGCCTGATTTACCACACCATCAGTGTGATACATTTTAGATCCCCACGTGCCCAAAATATCTTTGATATGGCGTTTTAGGTACTTTTAGTTGGAAAATATTTCAATAATTCAAAGTTACGCACTCAATGGTCTATCTATTTTCGACCAGCAGCTGATTTTTGTTGTTGAAGATTTTCGTCGCGTAGCGTTGTGGCCAAAACCTTATTTACCTGCTCTTTCATCTGATGAAATTCGGCTTTTTGTTGAGCTATCAGGGAAGTTAAAGCTTCTCTCTCGCTGGTAAAAGTCTTAATAAGCTCTTCCTGATCGTTAATAGTTTTCTCAAGATTAGCAATTCTGTTTTCCTGATCCTGGATACCCTTCTTTTGACTTTCCATCATTAGTTGTTGTTCTTGCAGGGCTTTTATCATTCTCATTTGTAAGCGAATATCATATTGAATACGCTTATATCCATCCTTACCAGTAACCACCATTTCAGGTAATATACTTTCTACTTCCTGGGCAATCAGGCCCATATCCTCTGCTTTGCCCCCATTGATAGCCGGATCCTTCCATTCAAATCTAACTGGCCGAAGAGACATTACCAAATCAAGTTGGCCTTCCAGTGAAGTAATCCTGGTTTTAAAGCGCTTATCCGAGATGCAGGCTCCGCCAATATTGAAGGCATCCCCTGTCTGAATACATCCTGAAGCATCAATATCACCGGTTACATCCAGTGCGTCGTTTGGAGCATTGTTCATAATTCCAACATTTAAATTGTTAGGATCAATGTGAAGTGCTGTGTTAAAACTTGCACCTCCCCCTTCGGCGATATTGATTCGGTTGATTTGAAGTGGATTTAAGGTGTTTGCAGGATTAGTGCCCGATCTCCCGATTTGCCATTGTTCCTGAGCTTGATTGATCCCGTCAACCCGAAAAGTCAAACGATCACTATCTAAGGTCGTCCGGGGTTCAAGGATTGTTCCTTCATTGATTTTAATGAAGAGACCATCTTCGCGAAAACCATAGCGATTGAAGGTAACTCCTAAATCTAATACTTTGCTATCCAGGGTACCTATACCAGCACCATTTTCGAGATTAATTCCAGACAAACTATAAATAGCATTTAGCGTGGAAGCGGGTACCGTACTAAACTGCAAATAAGTCGGCTCTAGCTGACTCTCCTGTGAAAAAGCGACCGAGCTAAAAAAAAGTGAAGTGATGAAAATGCAAAAATTTCTCATGGTAATAAGGTTAGTTGAAGAAAGATATAATCTAAGGTCAAAGTAGTGATTTCCTGACAAAATGGATAATTTAGATACATCAACTGGGGAGTGAAGGGAGGCAGGTGACGATTGTTCGGGGGAATTTCGGACCAGTAGAAGAGGATATCGAATCTTATTTCATTTTGAGTAGTCCCGGAAAATAAGTAGTTATGTTTAGATATGTATGATTAGATCGACAACTAACCCCATCGGTTAAAAGGCAAAGGAGACATCACGATGCTAGACCATTTGTACCGGAGGATGATTTTTAGTTCTTGCTTATCACTCAAATACGATCCATTATTATTGCTCTTGTTGCCCCATCCATATTCTTCTGAGAACTTCAATAGAGTCCTTTTTACGCCTTGCTTCGTAAAAAACTTGTCAGGGCTTGTGTCGAAGTTCTCCAAAGTTGTTGTTCTGTCTTTCCATATCCCGTAATCTATAGAACCGGTGCATATGTAACAATAAATTTATATTGACAATAAACTAGCCACGATAGACGAGCGCTTATCTTCTGAGATGAATCGTGATGCTGTTACTCATGGGTTTACTTCCCTTGGTTTTATCAAACTATGTTGCAAACATTTAATCGTTGTTTGATGGACATATGATAAATATTAATGATATGTGAAAATATAAAAAAGGGGTCTCTTTGAACCCAAAGAAATCATTTATCAGAATATCAAAATTCAAAAGTAATTCTTTCATTTTAGAGGTAAAAACCTCGCATCTGACTGCCCCTTATGCACAAAATAAAAAAGCAACTCACTGATTACCAATGAATTGCTAATGTTTAATTGCGGTCCGGACGGGACTCGAACCCGCGACCCCGTGCGTGACAGGCACGTATTCTAACCAGCTGAACTACCGAACCTCACTTAAGAAGCGCTGCAAATGTAGCACCATTTTGGGACTAGAGCAACTTATCATATCGTTTTTTCTCATCGATCATTTGCACATGACTGATCCAGAGGGTTTGATCCTTTGTAATCATCTGATTGTCAGGAATAAAACAGCAAAGTGAAGATAATTTGCACTTTCCTTTGCCGTTCTTTGATAAACCAGTTGATTGGTGTACTTTGATCAGTAACTGGAGTTTTGTACCAAATACACCGGTGACCTCGATGCTCCATCAATTGCTGACTGTGGTATCGGGAATAGCCGTTTTCACACGTCAATATCGGTATTTTCAGTCCAGGCGCCCTCATACTTTCCAAAGCGAATCATAATCAGTACGTCTTTATCTCAGTAATAAGGTTTGGAGATAGGGTCACTAATTCAGATTGTTCTTGAAGCCACAGAATCCGGTATATTTTTGGAATAATGGGCTTTTTGAGCTTGCGTTTTGCAGGAGGCCAATTGCTCATGTATTAATAAAGCAATAATGATTCGCCCCATCAAATGACTGTAAGAAAAATACGCGCGTCCCGGATTCAAGCAACTGAATATTCATTAGATTTCTGAAAAAGAAAGATGGAAGCGAGAAATCTAGTAACAATAATTGGCTTGATCATTTGCTGCCATGCAACAAATGCACAAAGACAACTGGATATCCGGGGGAATCCTTCCAGTACGGATACGGTGGTTTCAATTAGAGTGAATTATATGGGAGGCTCGGACGTTGTGGGGCTTAAAGTGTTTTCTAATCCTTCCCTAGGTCATGGCATTGCAGGAGATTTTACAGGAGGATACAGTGGTGTAAATTGTTTTGGCGGCGTATATGGGGTTGTTGCTAGAAGCCCTAATAGTGGATTTGGGCCTCAGGGTTAAGGTGTATGGGGTGAAGGTGGTATTGCTGGCGTATATGGCCGTAGCTTATATAGCTACGGAGTCCAAGGCTTAAGTACTTCGGATGCTGGTGTTTATGGTGAGAGTACTGATGGTTATGGGGTGAGAGGAGTGAGCACTAATAGCAATGGTGTCTATGGCTTTAGTGGCCCAAGTATTGGAGTCCGTGGTGTGAGTACTTCGAGTTATGGTGTGTATGGAACCAGTGACAACGATGTTGGCATTCTGGGTACAAGTACCAATGGAGCCGGTCTGCAGGCTTATAGCCAAAATTCAACCGGCACTGCTAGTCGGGGAGGCACCTTTGATTTTGATGCAATTGGCCCGGGTATGGACTATGGTGCCACATCTTCACGCAGGTGGAAAAGAAATATCCAAAACATCCCCGATCCCCTGTTAAAAATCTCTTTATTACGTGGCGTGTATTTTGATTGGGACGAAGCCCATGGAGGGCATCATGATGTAGGTTTTATAGCTGAAGAGATCGGTGAAGTACTGCCTGAGATTGTAGGTTATGAAAAAAATGGCATTGACGCCACAGCAATGGATTACAGTAAAATGACACCCTTGCTGCTCGAAGCCATGAATGCCATGCGACATGAGTACCAACAAAAAATTGACTCCCAACAGGTGCAAATAAATGATCTCTCCGAACTGCTAGCGCAGGTGCAAAAAAATGTTTCAGAGGTCGTTTCAATGATGAAACCATAAAAGTAAATTCAGTAAGACCAGTTTGTCCGGCAACCACAATACTTACGGAAAAAATGGGATTTCCAATCAAACCTCTTTGTAAACTCAGATGCTATTAATTTGAAGGCGGATATCTCAGGTGACAGAGATCTTCATCCCACTTTTGGCCGCCTCTAGACCCGCCTCCAGAACCGCCAAAATTTTCACACCGTCCTCAAAATTTGGATGGATTGGCTCTTTTTGTCAATTGCTATCAAGAAATCAGCCATGGCATGGACAAAACCATGTTCGTATCCGATGATGTGACCGGGTGGCCACCAGTTGGAAATATAAGCATGAGATGGTTCTGTGGCCAAAATGGTGCGGAATCCCTGCGCATTTTCCGGATCGTCATTGGAAAAATACTGAAGTTCGTTCATCCGCTCCTGATTAAAAGTTAGACTACCCCGACTACCGTAGATTTCAAAGGTGTTCGTGTTTTTTCTGCCGGTTGCAAATCGGGTTGCTTCGAAAGATCCTATTGCACCATTTTCGAATTCCACCATCATTAGCGCGGCATCTTCTACGGTGACCTCGCCTTTTTCGACATTGGCACCAGTGCCTGAGCTAAAAGCGGTGGCTCCTTCGCCTGGTAGGGGTCGCTCTTTAATGAAATTGGTCGTGAGGCAAGAGACTGATTTAATATCCCCGACCAGAAATAGCGCTAAATCCACGCTATGTGAATTCAGGTCCCATTGGGGTCCGGCATGAGCCGTCTCTTTACGAAGTTGCCAGGTCAAAGGAAAATTGGGATCCACAATCCAATCCTGCTGGTAGGCGCCTCGCCAGTGAAAGATTTTTCCAATTTTTCCTTCATCTATTAGTTGCTTGGCCAGCATCACTGCCGGAGTGCGCCGATAGTTGTGATTTAAATAGTGCAATACCTTGTTGTCTTCTGCCACCCGGAGCATTTCTTCGGCTTGCGCACGACTGAAGGCCAGGGGTTTTTCGCAAAAAATATGTTTACCGTTTTTTGCTGCAGCGATGGCGACTTCATAGTGTAAGTGTTGAGGCAATGAGATATCAACGATGTCAATATCTGGTCGTTCGACCACTTTTTTCCAATCAGTTTCTGTTTCTTGCCATCCCCATCGTTCTGCAAACGCATTCACTGCCTGTTGATTTCTTCCACACGCCATTTTTAAAATGGGTCTGAGATTGAGATCAAAAAAAAGAGGTGCCTTTAACCACCCATTACTATGGGCTTTACCCATAAATTGGTAACCAATTATTCCTACGTTAATTGTTTTCATATTCAATTATTAATGGTTCTTACCCATATTTGGGGGGCAATTTAATATTTTGATTTTTTATCTAACATAAAGAAGCTGGAGATCCATCCCCCTCACCCATGTGCCATACGCCGTCCTCCGGAGGCCTTAGCCTCTAGGCGGAGGGACTTGGCCGGAACCTATGGCGTAGGGACGAGCAGCTAAGGCGACGGGTGTTCTATCCTGTATGCAAAGTGACGGATTTTCCTCTCTCGCCAACATGAGAGATCAGGTCCGTCAGGTCTGGCCGGATAAAATTTACATTCTGCGGCTTCTGAAAAAGGACACCTAAAATGAATCGACACAAGATAAATACAAAAGAGCCCTTTTTAATTACCGGTATACGCACTTTTTAGAAATATTTTTTAATTGCTGCACACTCTTAGCCACCACGTTTAATTCCTGAAAAGCATAGTCAGGATGCAGTGTATCTGTCTCTACTGCAAAAAATCCATCATATTTTTGATCAACTAATAGTTGCGCTATTCGTTGGTTGTCAATCAGACCTTTACCCGTAGGCACACAAGAGAAGAAATACCATTCATCGACCGGGACACCAGGCACCGGTAACATATCTTTAATATGAGTTGCCATCACATAGGGGGCCAGCTTTTCCATGGCTTTCACCGGATCATCGAGCACCCGGAGGAAATTTCCCGAATCAAAATTGACCCCAAAATAATCAGAATCAACTTCCTTTAACAGCCAAAGTATTTCGTCTGAATTATAATCAATATGATTTTCTATGGCCAATTTTACACCCTGAGATTCAGCTTCTTTAACCGCAGTTTTAAACATCTTAGCCAACTTTTCCAACTGGGGTTGATGAGGTTCAAATCGAAACATCAGACTGCTGCCAACCACTCTCATCACCTCGGCACCAATGGCTTTGGCAAAATGGATGTGTTGCATCATGGAGTCAAATTCCTCTTCATTCTTTCCACCTTCCAATCCATCCGGATGCCCCTGCATAAACCCGGTCAAAACGGTAGTCATCCAACCAACTTCTGACTTGGGCTAGATATTCTATTGAAAATTCAGGAAAAAAACAGGATTCCAGCGAAACTCCATCGACATCAACGCTTTTTGCAAAGGCCAAAAAATCTTCCATCGAGAATTGCGGGTCCTGTTTATATTGATGTGGGTAGACTTCCCCAAATAGTCGGTGAAAACAGTAACTGTCAATTCCTACTTTTAAAAACTTCGTGTCCTGTGCCATTTTCCTTCTCTTTAAATGCTCGAGTTTTAAGGTACGGATTTACTTCATCAATTTAAACTCAAGCTCATGGTTATGAAAAAGAGTTGCTCTAAAGTGAGACGATCTGATCATGTAATCCACCAAAATTCTAGAAACAGGCATCAGATAGGTAATTCATGGACTTTAAACTTAAATCCTTTGTCAGAAATCTACTTTAAATTGGTCTGGCGCAATCTAAGACGATACCGCGTTCCCTATAGCATTAGTTTTTCCGGTCTGTTCCTGGCTCTGGCGGCTTTCTTATTTCTATCCAGATATGTTTTCTACCATTTGTCGGTTGATCAATTTCACCGGGATGCTGATCGTATTTACAGGATTAATACCCTGATCGACCTCCCTCAGCAGCACCTTAAATATGCAGCAACCGCTTTTGATGTGGGTGCTGATATGCAGGAGCTCTACCCGGAGATCACAGATCTGGTGAGAATCCGGTCGATGCCTGGCACCATTACCTTAAATGGGAACAATTTGGACGAAGGTTTGATAACCTATGTCGATTCGGCTTTCTTTCAAGTTTTTTCCTTTGATTTGCTAGAGGGAAAACCTGAACATGTCTTGCAAAATGAGGCGAGTATTATTCTCACCAAATCGGTTGCTGAGAAGTATTTTGGCAACCAAAGTCCAGTTGGAACCTTGCTAGAAATTTTGGTAGGAGGGACCGAAAAAGTAGTTACAATTACTGGAGTAGTGAAAGACCCTCCCGCAAATTCTACCATTAATTTTTCCATTTTAGCTCCCATGAAATTAATTTCCAATCTTTTTCGGCCTGGTTATGCATCGATTATGCCGGGACTATTTACTTTCGTAGAACTGCAACCGGATATCCAGAACCAGAAATTATCATCGCTCTTTCAAAATTTTGTTAAGTCCCGGGTGCCGGCAGATCTGCAGGAAGTAATGTCGTTTCATCCCTCAGCTCTGAAGGAAATATATTTTGAGGATGGCTACCAGTTTGATGCTGGAATAAAGGGGAATAGGCGAACCATATTTGGTTTACTGACTCTCGCAATTATTACGTTGCTTCTTGCCGTGATTAATTATATAAATGTCAGTTTGGGTTTAGGGGCCAAACGTATCAAGGAAATGGCTATACGGAAAGTCCTTGGGTCTTCACCCCGACAAATCGTAAAACAACAATTGGTGACCACTACTCTTCTGGTTTCCGTTACCACCATTTTCGCCTTTTTATTGATTCAATTGACTCAATCGAAAGCTGATAATTGGCTTGACATGGATTTGAGTACAACACTTTTGCAGGGCGCTCTATTATGGAGCTATTTACTGATAATCGTCGTCGTTATTTCATTGCTCTCAGGATTATATCCCGCTTTACTTTTAACCCGCCTTTCGATGGTTGAGGGTCTAAAGAAGAAAGTCAAATTCTTCAATCTGAAGTTTGATCTTAAGACAACGCTGGTAGGATTTCAATTTACCATATCTGTTTTCTTCTTGGCTGTAACCTGGATCATCTATGACCAGCTAAACTTTGTTCAATCGGCCGATTCAGGATTTACTATGGAAAATATCATCTTGGTTGATGTAGCAAGCCCTAACCTACAAAGACAAATCCCGTCAATCAAGGAGGAACTTTCAAAGCTGCCTGGAGTGGAGTCAATTTCGGCATCAACTTCTGCCATTTACGGTATGCACGCACAGGCTAATTTTTCATTGCTTAGGGACAGTTTTAATCAATCCTTTTTGTGCGACATAAATTACGTGGATGAAGGATTTTTAAAGACCTATCAACCACATCTCACCGAAGGCAGAGATTTTTCCGAAGAAAATAGTACTGATATTGGGCAGGCCGTTATTGTCAATGAAAAAGCGGCATTCCGGATGGGTTTAATTCCAGGTGAGAATGTGGTTAGTGCCGTGGTTCAACGCATCGGACGTGATACGTCAGTTGCAAAAATTATTGGGGTGGTCGCTGATTATCATTCTCAATCCATGCATCAGGAGATTGCGCCTATGATCTGGCAGATTTCTCCGGAAGCTCCAAAAAATACCCTGGCAATCCGGATGAAAGGGGACACCAAAAAGGTGCTCAAGAGCGTCGAAGATAATTGGAATAATTTTCAGACGGGTGAGACTTTCGATTATGTTTTTCTTGATGAAATGATGACAAATGCTTACCGGTCTGAGCAGCAGCTTAGCACGTTTGTAAGAGCCATGACTTTATTGCTGCTATTTATTACCTGCACAGGCATGTACGGTATGATGCTCTTTATTATCGAACAAAAAACCGCCGAGATCGGTATTCGGAAAACACTGGGAGCCAGTATTGCTCAATTACAACTGCATTTGCATAAACGCTATCTGTTCATCATGGCTTTAGGCTTTATGGTGGGAGGTGCTTTGAGCTATTGGATTACGATCCGGTGGCTGGAAAATTTTGCCTACCGCATTGATCCGCAAATCTACCATTTCATCGGTGCCGGCCTCATCTGTACTCTGGTGGCTACTTTGACTATCTCGATATTAACCCGGCGGGCCGCGCAATTAAATCCGGTTGATGTTTTGAAAAACGAGTAAATCCTGAATCTTTAAAGATCATACATGTATCCAAAGTGCTCGACCTTCACCTAAACTTTTAGGGTGTATGTACCGTATTGAAGAAGCAAATCACATAATAAGTACAAAGAAGGGATTGTTTTCATTAGCAGCAATGCTGGGGCGAGTCCTATGCTTTATCTGAACTCCCATTTACTTTATCTGAAGATAGTCTGGAGACAGAACAACTCACTTTTAGGATTGGAGGAAGTGCCGATGTACTGATGCTAAGTTATTTTCATCCTTCGATAAAAAATCCTTAAAAGTCCCTATTTCATTCTGAGGAAATTGCAACTATTTAGCATGTTTCTCAGTCTATATCAAAAATACCACAGCAAATGCCATGATTAAAAACTACGTAAAAATTGCATGGAGGAATCTCCTGAAAAATAAAAGTACCGGTTTCATTAACATCGTAGGCCTCGCAATCGGGTTGGCAGTTGCGATGATGATAGCATTATGGATTCAGGATGAATTGAGCTACAACAAGTACCATAAAAATTATGATAGACTGGTTCAGGCAATGATTCATCAGTCATTTAACGATCAAACAAGTTCATCGAAAGCCATTGCCTTGCCGTTAGCTGAGGCACTGCGAACCAATTATGCGGACGATTTCAAAAGTGTCTCCCTGACATCCTGGAATTTCGAACATCACCTCAAATATCAGGAGCGCAAGATTAAGCGAAGTGGCATGTTTACTCAACCCGGTCTTCCGGAAATGTTGGCCCTGGATCTGATCCAAGGTACCTATCAGGAGGTGCTAAAGAACCCTAATTCTATTCTATTGTCCCAGTCTGCCGCTAAGGTACTATTTGGTGAAGAAGATCCCTTGCAGAAGACCATCAACCTGGATCAGCGCACCGACGTACAGGTCACTGGAATATTCAAAGATCTCCCGGATAATTCCCAATTTAAAAGCAGCGATTTGTATTTACCCTGGGATCTATATCTTGCTCAGAATGATTGGGTAAGAAATGCACAGGATCAATGGGGAAATCACTCATTCCAATTATTTGCTCAATTGAGCGACCAGGCAGATATCAATGCTGTCAATGGCCGGATCCGGGATGTGGAGCACGAGCATAATAAGGATGGAAATCCCCAGGTATTTCTCCACCCCATGGATAAATGGCATTTATATTCCGAATTTAAAGATGGGATCAATGTGGGAGGCCGAATTCAATTTGTCTGGCTGTTTGGGATCATCGGAGTTTTGTCCTAATCCTTGCATGTATTAATTTTATGAATCTCAGTACTGCCCGATCCGAAAAACGTGCGAGAGAGGTAGGCATCCGAAAAACAGTAGGATCGAGGAGACAGCAGCTTATCACCCAGTTTCTAAGTGAGTCGATTCTAGTGGTAGCGATTGCAATGATTTTATCGGTTTTTCTTACCTGGATCTCACTGCCCTGGTTTAATGAGGTGGCTGGCAAAACGATGGATTTTCCCTGGAGCCAGCCCGGATTTTGGGGTTTATTAGGTCTCTTTACCCTATTTACGGGAATTCTCGCCGGAAGTTATCCAGCTTTCTATTTGTCTTCATTTGAACCCCTCCGAATATTAAAGGGTATCACTGCAACTGGTAAATCCGGTGCATTCCCAAGAAAAATACTGGTCGTTTTACAGTTTACCGTTTCAATTGCGCTCATTATTGGGACTATCGTAGTATATAAACAGATCCAACATGCAAAGAATCGGCCCGTAGGATACGACCGGGAGGGTTTGTTGCAATATTTTGTCATAGCGGAGGTTGGGGAAAAATTTGATATCATCAGACATGATCTACTAGACTCAGAAGTTGTCGATGAAATGAGCCAGTCATCAAGTCCCACAACCGGAGTCTGGGCAAATCAGATTGGCTTTGATTGGGATGGCAAAGATCCCGGCAGTTTGCCTATTTTCGGTACTATTGCCTGTTCCCATGAATTTGGCGAATCAATTAATTGGCAAATACTCCAAGGACGCGATTTTTCACGCGATTTCTCCACCGATACTCTGGCCTTTGTACTCAATGAAGCTGCGGTATCACTAACCGGAATTGGTGATGTCATCGGGAAAAGTATGACCTGGAATGATAAAAGATATCAAGTAATCGGTGTTGTAAAAGATATGATCATGGAGTCACCATACACACCCGTTAAACCAACCATATTTTTTCTGGATTATGACTGGGCTAGTGTTTATAACATTAAATTAAAGTCAGGAATACAATTGCAAAGTGCCATGACCACTGTTAAATCAGTATTTGATCAGCATGCTCCAAATAGTGTGACTGAATTTAAATTTGCCGACGATGAGTATGAAGCCAAATTTCGTGCTGAAGAACGGGTGGGCAAACTCGCACGAGTTTTTGCTATGTTGGCAATACTTATTTCTTGCCTTGGTTTGTTTGGGTTATCTGCATTCGTGGCTGAGCAACGTACCCGGGAATTGGGAATCAGAAAAGTGCTGGGGGCTAGTGTTGTCAATTTATGGTCATTACAATCATGGAATTTTCTACTACTGGTTATTTGCGCTTGTTTCATTGCTTCACCGATTGCATGGTTCATCCTGAAGCAATGGCTTCAAACATATGAATATCATATTGAATTGCAAAGTTGGATATTTTTGGTTTCGGCTATGTTAGCGATTTTTGTTACCTTATTTACCGTCAGTTTTCAAAGCTTGAAGGCAGCCCTGGCAAATCCTTCCAAGAGCCTTAAGGCAGAATAAATAAATTTAAATATTAGTGTTTCATGGATTCACTTCTGAATAATAGATCAGCCGACTGTAAAATCTTATTCCTAAGGTCACTGGGTAGTTTTGGATAATCACTTAAAAAGCCATGAACGATCTTACCGGCCATGGGTGAACAATGGCCACCTAAAGTGGCGTCAAGCCATGATTTTGGAAAAAAAATATCACCCGTCGCTTTGATCTCTTCAATGATTTCCAAGGAAGGTCTCAAGTATTTGACTGATTGATTAGCCATTAATGGATGATGCAAATAGGATAGGGCTTCGCTCACCCAGGGTTCCTGATTTCGATTTTCAACCTTCAAAAGGTCTTGAAAAAACTGATCTCGCTTGGAGCTGTCCATTGACACAGCCGGCAATATAAATTCGAAACGTTTTCGATTGTCTGGATTTTCGATGTTCGCAAGTTGAGTCTCGATAATTGCCGGGGCATCGCCTACATCACGAAGCAATAATGCCAAAGTAAGTGAGATTTTGTCATTTTCAAAGATTGGAAGGGTGAATTGCGGGAGTTGATCATTCAATATCTTACGCAGATTATTCACCGCTTGCTCACTCATAGCTATGTTTGAGTAGGCATCGTAATAAGAGCGTTGCAGCGACGGGTCATTGGTATGCAGCATCCCGTTATAAAGTATGCTTTCTGTTTCTTGCAGGAAAAGACTTCTTGATGTTGCATTGAGAAAAATCCAAAAAACAGTTTGCAGTCTTCCGGTCAAATACTCAAGAATAAGGGGATTAAACTCCTCTTTCGTTCCCGCCAGTAGTTCAGTATAAAATGAATCTACTTTAATTCTATCATTTAGAAATGCTTCCCAAAGCATTGTCCAGGTTGTGGCCCTTCCCATTTCATCCCGATCACTAAGAGACAGTATCATTCGATCGAGTGTGCTGTCATCTAAATCGAAATAACCATAGGCACGCCCATCTTGATTGATGAAAAATTGATTACTGATGAGCGGATGTGTATATCTCTGTTTCAGTAGGAAATCTATTTTGATAGATTCCATACTTATTTGTATTTGTTGGGGCCAGATTTTTTCCGGAGTAACATTGGTGACAGCATATTCCAAAGTATCATTGTGATTAATCATCCTTATTTCCGGCATACCTGACGATTTAACCCAATCATGATTCCATTGATTTAAATCTTGATCCGTATGTTTTTCTAGAATTTCAATTAAATCGTCCCATGTGGCATTCGAGTAAGCATATGTATTTAAATATTCTTGTAGCCCTGCCCGAAAAGGCTCTTCCCCTATGATCGTTTCCAGATTCCGCATGACTATTGGCGCCTTTTGATAGATAATCGCACCATAAAGAGAACCGGCATTTTGCAAATTATCTAATGGCTGTTGAATTGGGTGCGTTCCTTCTGAACGGTCGATTTCGTAAGCTGTCGGATAATGTGCCAGAAGGAATCGCAGATCATGATTTATTTCCGGAAAAGAAGGATTGACAATCTTAGCTGCCATAAAGTTTGCAAAGACCTCTTTCAGCCATACATCATCAAACCAATTCATGGTGACCAGATCTCCGAACCACATATGGGCAGTTTCATGAGCTATCAGACTGGCACGACGCAGTTGCTGATTAATGGAAGCCGACTCATCAAGTAAAAGCGACCGCTCGCGATAAAATATATTGCCAGGGTGCTCCATCCCTCCATATTGAAAAGTAGGAATCAAAACAAAATCAAATTTTTCGAAAGGGTACTTGATGCCAGTGTATTGCTCCAACCAGTCAAGTGACTGCCGATGTAAATCGAATATTTCCGGTGCATTGCGAGCGACTTTAAGGCGGTCATTGTCCCGGTAGTACATGGTCATATCACCTCCCGTATTGGTCACCTTCTGGAATTTACCGGCAGCAAAAGCAAACAAATAGGAGGATATGGGTTTGGTCGGTTTGTATTTTATGATTTTACGATTGCCGTCAATCGTGGTTTCGAGTACAGGGCCGTTTGCTACCGCTTCCCATTCTTGAGGCATGGTCAATGTCAAATTCCACGTAGCCTTTAAATTAGGTTGATCCATCACCGGGAAAACCGTACGTGCCCGGTCGGGTACCAATAGGGTATACAGATATTCATCATTTCGATTCAGCGATAAATTACCGGCGATAAATTGGAGTTCAATTACATTTTCACTTTTTAGCAATTTTCGAAGAATGATGATGTGTTCGTTCCGAATATCCAGGGGGCTTTCTGTTCCATTGATTATTAGCTTCTCAACATGATCCGGAGAATCTTTAAAATCCAACTGAAGATCAGATTTTCCCTCATAATTAAAACGGATGATTGCAGATGCACTGATAAGATCAGTCCTTAATTCCGGTATGTCAAAACTGAGGTCATATTCCAAATTGGAAATTACTACTTTTCTCTCTTGAGCCAATTCGAGGGAGACACCAGACTCGGGTAGGGTAGAAGATTGGGTACAAGCTTCAATCACTAACATAACAACGAGAAATTTGAAGATCCATTTCATGGTGGTAAAGTTAGGATGTTCTTAAAGAAGCTGTATCTGACATTCCATCTTCTTTAAAATGATTGTACGGATAATTCCCTTCTTTAACTAAGATTTGATTCTTATTTTAATCGCTTCTGAAAAGTTAGGCTTTTTGACATTGTCATCGGTTTTTTATATTGATGCATATCAAAAGAGTTCGATCGCAAAATCCTGGGGATGAGATAAATTCCTCGGGAACTGTGGGATTTTATCGGTTTATAATCTTCAGTCTTTAATTTTCGGTGTTCTCAGGTCAACGTCATTTACGCATCTACACACCACCCATTGCCTCCTGCCCACTGAGTACTGCCCACTTTCCACTGCCCACTGCCTCCTGCCTCCTGAGTACTAACAACTGCCGTTAAGGACCTTCCCCAAGTGTCGGTTGATCCTCTCTTGGAGATTCAAATTCATCTTCTTCGGGAATCAGATCCAGAAGATCCTCCTCATCTTCATGCAACGGTCATGCATCCGGTTCAAGATCACGAAGCTTCTCCACTTGTTGTTTAGACAGCTTATCAGTTTTCTTTTTGTCGAACATGACTCTACGATTTGATCTATTCTCAAATCAAATATCTTTTAGTCGATTTGGCAATGCCCTAAGTCAACCGCAATACTGATCCTGATCAAAATCTATAGAATGTGATTGTACCGGTTTTTGTTCATTATCTTTTCTGACTTTGATCATTGAAGCCAAGTTGATGATAAAAAACTCCTATTTTCAACGAACTTCCCAAATTGAAGAA
Organism: Saprospiraceae bacterium; assembly: GCA_016711125.1. Lineage (GTDB taxonomy): Bacteria > Bacteroidota > Bacteroidia > Chitinophagales > Saprospiraceae > JABDMH01. The sequence goes on from JADJTQ010000001.1 coordinate 1,015,218, forward strand.
TTTGATGGTATTGTTTAATCGGGAAGCGCCAAAGAATAGATTATCACCATTTTTATACCATGTACCAGTTATTGAAAAAAAAGATAGCACAGTATTCGACTAAAAGCAAGCTTCAGTTGGTCAGAGGAGGTGGGGAGTATTTTGACCTCTTACTTGACCTAATATCCCGGGCAAAACATCATATCCATTTGCAAACCTACATCTTTGATGATGATGAAACCGGTACCCGAGTGGTGGAAGCACTCAAAAAAGCAGTATCGAGAAATGTAGAAGTATATCTACTGGCAGACGGATATGCTTCGCAAATTATGACCAAGAAGTTTGTTCATGATATGCGTATATCAGGTATAAAATTTCGTTATTTCGAACCTCTACTGAGGAGTAAATATTTTTATTTCGGCCGGCGAATGCATCATAAAATATTCGTTGTGGATGCAATGTGGGCATTGATAGGGGGTATTAATGTTTCTGATCGGTACAATGATGTTGGAGATACCGCTGCATGGCTAGATATGGCCATAGTGATAGAAGGCGAAATAGCGCAGCAGCTTTGTGTTTTGTGTTGGAAGACCTGGAAAAGTTTTCCACTCAATATGAGTATCACACCATGTGAAGAAATGGCGATGAATTTTGATCACTTGCTCGATCGAACTTGTCGGGTAAGGATACGACGAAATGATTGGGTGAGAAGAAAGAACGAAATCTCGAGAACTTACCTCCAAATGATTAGGTCTGCAAATTCTCATATAACCATTTTATGCAGCTATTTTCTTCCAGGCACTGTGATACGAAAGGCCTTGCGTGATGCAGCCAACAGAGGGGTTAAAATCACCGTCGTTACTGCCGGACCATCTGATGTCAAATTGTCAAAATGGGCCGAACGTTGGATGTATGATTGGATGATTCGCAATCGCATTACTTTATACGAATACCAACCAACGGTATTACATGCTAAGGTAGCCGTTTGTGATTCACAGCAAATTACCATTGGCTCATATAATGTTAATGATATTAGTGCCTATGCCAGTATTGAATTAAATCTGGATATTAAAAATGAAAAATTGGCCTCCGAATTGGAAAATAGAATTTCATTAATCATTGAGAAAGACTGTAAACTTATTTCTAAAGAAGAGCTTGTCAAGAACCGCAATGTTTTTCGACAATTTTACGATGGTTTTCATATCGGCTAATCAGATTTATTTTTCACACATTGACTTTCTACTATAAACAAAAGTAATCTTAGGATTTAGGGATTCCCAAGCCTGGAGCTTGCGTAAGGATTGGCAAGCCCGGCTCGAAACGGAAGACATTAAAAAAGGCTGGTGTTACTCTAAAGCAAATCCATTTAACTGTAGAGCGGGATCTATTCCCGCGGTTTCACAAACAAAATTAGGGATTCCCAAGCCTGGAGCTTGCGCAAGGATTGGCAAGCCCAGCTCTGATTTGGGACCTAAAAGCCGCAGGGACCTAAAATAATTGGTTATGACTCAAAAGAGAGAGGTGAATTTACATTCGCCGACTTGAATGGAAGCGAAATGAGAATAAATGGAATAGGTAGGGATTCCCCACACTTGGTTTGTAACCCGGCAGAGCGGGATCTATTCCTGCGGTTTCCCAAAACAAAATTAGGGATTCCCAAGCCTGGAGCTTGCGCAAGGATTGGCAAGCCCGGCTCTGATCGCAGAGCCTGGAAAACGTTGGGCTTGATCGCCTCCAGATCCACCGAACTGGTAGAGCGGGATCTATTCCCGCAGTTAGGAATCTGGGGTAAAAATCATTGTCCCCCATTTCCCAATTCTATGGGAGGTCCTAAAATTTGCACCCCAGTAGCCCTTTTCACCAAACCCTTAAGGACATCATAATTCCAACCATCAAACCGGCCTCGTTGCACCACCAGCGTATTGTCATAAGGATGCTCGAGATAATAGTGAAATACAAACTTCCCTTCCGGGTTTGCCCAACCCAATATCTGGCCGAAGCGCAAGTCATTGAATACCAACGTGTCATTCCAATATTCAACCGTATAGTATTCCTGCGAAAATCTAATTAGTTTTTTTAATTCTTCATGATCTTTGATAGGATCCAGTAAGGAATCATTTCGAGGGAAATACTGAAAATGGATTTGCTTCTCCCGATCAAACAGAGAGCGAAAACCAACATGGTACCCTTCATCATTGCCGGCAACGACAAACCAAAGCCAGTTTTGCAAAGGTGCAGGAGTGGTGAAATAGCGACTATAGGTGATCTCCGGTTTCTCGAAAATTTGCTTCACATCTGAATCAACCTTCCACTTATTGACTAAGCAATAGATTAAATACAGCGCACTAACTCCTAGCCCGATTTGCCAGGATCTCTTTCGCTGTTTGGGAGTTTTCCGAAAGTAGAGCATTGCCAGGCAGGCTAATCCGGGAGCCAGGGAGAAAAAGGGATCAGCTACATAAATCGCATGAAAAGAGACTCGTTTATGGCTGAATGGCTCAAACCAGCCTACACCATAATTATTAAAGGCATCGATAAATAGATGTACAAATATTACTGATCCAAAAAACAAAAGCCACTTTTTTAAAGAGATATTATGTGGTCGGTGCCAACGCTCGGCGGCAAATGCCATGAGAGGTGTGATCATTGCACAAAACAGAAGCGAGTGTGTGAATCCACGGTGTGCAAGAAGATTTGAAGGGGTGTCCATCCAAAAGGCTGCGAGGAAGTCAATGTCTGGTATACTTTGCGCTAAAGCTCCCCAAAGCATAGCCTTCTTGCCTAATTTTTTTCCGGCAAATGCTTCACCCATACAGGCACCAAGCGCTAAATGTGTCAGAGAATCCATTACTACAAGGTAGTGTACTCCTTTAAATAATCCATAAATGATATTGTTGATTTATATCAATCCAAGCCTCTGGAAGTGTTATTTATGAGGCTTGGAATAGAAAGTCTAATGCATATTTCCGGTTAAATGTAGTTGAGGCGCTATCTGGTCAAAATAATGTAATCTGCCAATATTTGTTTCAGGAAGTTTAGTGGATCGGCTGAATTCGCTGAAATGCTCAAATCTGTTCGTACCTTTTGGCTGAGATCCAGTATGAAGATGGTATTGGCTCGGTTTTGATCCCGTTGATACCGCTGGAGTGCCTGTTTTATCAGCAGCATGTCAGTATCGCTATATCTAACGACTTCGGGATATTGAATTTCCTTTCGTTGATGACTAAGTTGCTCCAGACTCTTCAAATCAACCTGTCTCGATGATCTCAGATTGATGACCGCCGTACGACCTAGTAAATCACCGATTCGTTGAGCCTTTGAGGAAGTGACGATTGAAAGTATTCCGATAGTACCGATACTAAATGTAATGTCAATCAACCGGAAAGCCCAACGGAGTAAGTAATCCTGGAGAGAAGGCCTGATTCCCTTAATAGAAACCACTCGTAAATGCATCAACCGTTTTCCTGGGGATTGGCCGTTATTATAAATTTCCCAAATTAAATGGTAGAGTAGGATAACCAGACCAATTGCAACGTAGATCATTGCTTCAATACTACTGAAGATCAGGCCTATCAGGGCGGCATAAGTACCAATGATGAGGGCATCAAGGGCGAAAGCAGTGATTCGCTGAATGATACCGGCTAACTCCTGCGTTACAACAATATTATGTGCTGTGGCTATATCTATTGTTTTCATGCTTTGATGCTGTGAAGGTTTGTACTATTTTGTCAGTAACTAAATTGATGCCAGCCCTTGACAGAGTCCCAATTTATCGAAAAAAATAATAAAAAATGGCGTGAACTTGAAGCTTTGCTTGATCAGAGCGAACGCGATGCCGACAAGCTTCACGAACTGTTTATCCGGGTTTCCAGCGATCTGTCTTATGCCCGTACTTTCTATCCAAACAGATCAGTACGACTCTATCTCAATAATCTCACACAACGCGTCTTTGATAGTATGACGCGTACAGAATCAAAGACAAGCTTGGCTACCATTTTACATTTCTTTAAATACACTTTGCCCAAAGAGGTAATTATTGCCAAGGGAGCGTTCATGGTTTCGCTATTGATTTTTGTGGTTTCCGTAGCCATTGGCATAGTATCAACTGCGAATAGCCCTGATTTTGCCCGGATCATCCTGGGGGATCACTATATTCAGATCACGGATGAAAATATCAATGCAGGCGATCCAATGGCCATCTATAAAGATGAGCAACAAGTAGATATGTTTTTGGGTATTACCATAAATAACATCAAGGTTGCTTTTATCGCTTTTGTACTCGGTTTGATGGGTACTATGGGCACTGTTTTTATTCTCATGTACAACGGTATTATGCTGGGAGCCTTTCAATACTATTTCTATAGTAAGGGTCTTTTTGTGACTTCGTTTCTCACCATCTGGATACATGGTACTATTGAGATTTCGGCCATTATCATTGCCGGTGCAGCCGGTATTGTGTTAGGCAACGGACTCTTGTTTCCTGCTACTTATGACCGGCTAATCTCGTTGCAGATGTCCGCAAAGAAGGCGTTGATCATCGTTATTGGCACCATCCCACTTTTCGTGATTGCAGGCATCTTGGAGTCATTTGTTACCCGCCATACCGAATTCCCTGTGGTTGTCAAGGCCACTATTATCATCGCTTCTGTGATCCTTATAGTCTCGATGTGGGTAATCCTTCCAATGCGACTTAAAGCTCGAAAAGCACTAATGGATACATCCGGTGAGTTGACACCGGAGCATCAGCCCATGCTTAGTTTTCAGGCCCTTCAGTATCGCAATGTCAGTGAGTCTTTTGTGTTGGCCTTTGCACAAATCCGGCAATTGATGGGGCCTTATCTCAAGATTGTAGTGATACCATCAGTCTTTATTTTTGGATTGCTCACTGGCTATCATCTGAGTACCCTCGATGAAGCGATTTTCGAATTGGATGACTCCTCGATCTCACTTTTTCGTTTCCAGGATGGGGGTTTTAGCACCTTTATATTTTTTTGGATCACTTTGACTCTCGTTTTTTACTCCTTGGTAGATACGCCGGTCATAATACCCCACGCCTTGACTTAGGCTACATCAAACAGCATTTTATTGCTGTCTCGATCCCGTCGTTTGTCCTGCTGTTTTTATTCTACTTTTTGCCACTCTGGCTGGCTGGTTTATTTATCCTGGTTTTTAGTCCGCAATTTTTTATCATTTTAAATAATCAATTGTTGGGCGATGGTTTTCAGGTGGGGCCCATATTGAAGAAAACGTATCGTTTTTCGATCCAGTACTATGGCCAGTTTCTTACTGCAATAGCCATTATTGCACTTTTCTACTGGATATTAACCCTCCTATTTGATTCCGGATTGTCTTCTATTATAACTACTTATTGGAGTTGGCATGAGATTTTGATTTTCAATTTTGGATCAACTCTTTATCAGTCATCTTTTGACTCTTTTGGCGATGCTGCTGGTTTTTCCGCTCGCGTATTTTTTAATTCTCAGCACCTATTATTCCGAATTGTGTCGTACGGAGGCGCTTGACCTCAGAGGTAAATTCGAGACATTTGGTCAGACTTCAACAATCTTGGAACAGGTATGATTGGGCGATTATGCTTCATTTTAATGTTGGTGCTTCTATGCTGCTTCATCGTAGGGACCTCTGCTCAAACGAAAATCGGTGCACCCATTTCTGAAGAGCAATTTGAACGACTTTCAGAAGCGCTTGATTATTCGAAAACAAAAAAGAGTCTTGTTTTAAAAAAGCCGGTAAAGGAGAAAACAGCTAGCGAAGATAAAGGCAATTATTTTTGGCAGTATAATACGCTCAGTGTCTTCAAGGTCTTGGCTTTTTTGATTATTCTGATTCTGGTAATCTTCATTATCTATGTCGTTTTTTCCAACGTAAAAATTCAGAAAAAGCAAGGATCTCCTGATCTTGTTATCGCGTCAGAGGAAGAAAATATTAAAGAAATCGATGCGCATGATGGCTACTTGACTGCACTTGCTAATGCGGATTATCGGCTGGCTGTGCGTATGCAGTTTATCAGAGTCCTGCAATATTTGAGTGAAAGCGGGTTCATAATCTGGAAACCGAACAAGACAAATCGTCAGTATTTGATTGAAATCGAGGATAAGAATCATTATGTAGTATTTAAGGAACTTTCGTATATCTATGATTTGGTTTGGTATGGTCATACCGTAATTTCTAACCATGACTTCGATCGTATTAATCCAAAATTTCAAAAATTTCTTGAGGCTAACGTATGAGTACAAGACAATTTCTTCTTGTTGGCCTCTCTGGTCTGACGATTGTCGCATTGTTGATTTTTACCCTCTTTGATCTTAAAGACATTCCTGACCTGCAATGGCAAGAGCATTATTATTTGAATTCAAAACAGCCTTATGGTACCTGGATCTTTCACGAAATGATCAGGCAACGTTACCGTGATATTCCAGTTGTCCGGAATATTCAGGATACGACACTAAACGTTGTCAATTCTGGTAAAACGCTGTATGTTTACATCGGAGATTATGCAACCTTCGACGAATTTGAGACAGCCGAGCTGTTGGATTTTGCAGAACGAGGCAATGATCTTTTAATAATTGCTGGCTCATTTGATGTGACAATGGATGAAGATGAGCCTTTTCTTTGGGATCCGGAAGGTATTTATGACTCAACAGTGACCATAATCTATCCGGGCGATAGTGCCATAGTACATTCATTTACGTATTATCATGAGTCTTTAAATAGACCTGCATTAAAATATTTTGGGGCATTGTCTGAAGATTTATGGAATGACGATGAACATACCATCTACGGGCTTACCTCAGACAGTCTGATTTTATTTGATCAATGGACTTTAGGGGGAGGCCGCGTATTCCTCCACACCATCCCGGCAATGTTTAGCAATTTAGCAGCAAAGCAACCTAATTATCGCACTCATTTTAACCTGATATTTGATCAGTTTGAACCCGATCTAGTGATTCTTGACCATATATCACTTCATCGGGGCAGCATCCCATCGGAAAGTCCCTTACAATTTATTTTAGGAGAGAAATCGCTTCGTATGGCCTATTTTCTCTTATTATTCGCAGCTTTTAGTTTTATAATATTTAAGAGTAAACGACGGCAGCGAGTTATACCTACCCGTGAATCAAATGTAAATACTTCACTTGAATATGTGAGGACCTTAAGTGATTTATTCCTTCAACAGAAACAGCATAAAAAGTTAATAAAACACCTGGAAGACATATTTAATCATCATCTGCGTAAAAGATATTTCCTGGATCGTCATGATGAAAATTTCATTCCCAATCTTGTTAGGAAATCTAAAGTCGACCACGGAGAGATTGTTGCTCTCCTTGAAGAATTTGACCGGGCATATAAAAAATTGAATGTAGGTGACGAACATTTAGTCTTGCTTAATCAGCTTTTGGATTCCTTTTATAAAAAATGCAAATAATGGATCATCGAGAAGAATCTGACTTTCAGCCACTGAGGTCATCACTGAACTTAAGACCTGCTTTAGACAAAATTCACCAGATACAGGTTGAATGCCATAAAGTTCTGGTAGGCCAGCAGAATTTGATCGACCTCCTCTTGATTTCTATTCTGGCCGATGGCCATGTTTTGCTGGAGGGTGTGCCGGGAATTGCTAAGACCTTAAGCGCCAAGGTGCTGGCAAAGGCCATTGATGCTGATTTTTCACGGATACAGTTTACACCAGATTTGATGCCCTCAGATATCATTGGCACTTCAATCTTTGATTTGAAGTCTTCCGAGTTTACGTTCAGAAAGGGACCGATATTTTCGAATGTAGTGCTGATTGATGAGATAAATCGTGCACCAGCCAAGACACAATCTGCTTTATTTGAGGTGATGGAAGAGAAACAGATCACTTTTGATGGCAATACCATCATCATGGACCGACCATTTATCGTGATTGCAACCCAAAATCCTATAGAGCAAGAGGGCACTTACCGGCTTCCCGAAGGACAGCTGGATCGCTTCCTCATGAAGATCAACCTGACCTATCCTCGCCCGGAAGATGAAATTAATATTTTGAAAAGATTTAAAGATCAGATACATCAGGTTGATCTTGATCAAATTCAGAGAGTAATGACCCGGAATGATATAAGCACTATGCAACAAGTTTTAACTCAAATTCATATTGAAGATCAAATGCTTCAATATATACTGGATATCGTGCAGGAAACCCGTAATCATGCACAAATTTATCTTGGGGCGTCGCCCCGGGCTGCTCTGGCTATACTCAAGACCAGCAAGGTTGTAGCATTGCTCTCTGAAAGAGATTTCGTAATTCCCGATGATGTTCAGTTTGTTGCTTCCCATGTATTAAATCACCGGTTGATATTAACTCCTGTGGCGGAAATGGAAAATATCACAGTGCAGGATATCATCTCAGATATTGTGAAGTCAGTCGAAGTGCCGCGATAACATGTTTAGAGACACCTACTTAAAAGACCGATTTTTTATGGCTATTGGCGTAGTAATTGCGCTTTTAATTTTAGCTTATTCTTATCCGGGTCTGATGGTTGCAGGTAGGATCGTGCTGGTATCCATATTTATTTTTATCCTGTTCGAATGGTTTTTATTGTATCGAATAGCACATCAGCTCACCGCTCGACGCCAGGTATTTAGCAGGCTTTCGCTGGGTGATGATCAGGAGATAACTTATGAGGCTTCCAATCTATCTCGTTATAATTTGAATGTCGAGATTGTTGATGAACTACCTTATCAGTTGCAGTTGCGCAATTTTAAATTTGGTAGTCGGTTAAAATCCGGTCAGGTATTAACCTATCGCTATGTGATTCGACCCTTAGTGCGGGGGGCTTATTCGTTTGGCAACCTGCATATTTATGCTTCTATACCGCTAATCTCTTTGATCGAAAGAAGAATTACGGTGAGTGCAGACGAAGAAGTTGTCGTCATTCCTTCAATCATTCAGATGAAAAAGTATGAATTGGAGATATTTGCGCGAACAGCCTCCCTGTCGGGTATACGACGGGTTAGAAGCATCGGTGAAGATGACGAGTTCGAGCATATCCGGTCATATCAGCAAGGAGACAATATTCGCTCGATCAATTGGAAGGCAACGTCGCGAAAGAATGCCCCAATGATCAATCAATTTCAGAATACCCGCTCTCAGATGGTGTATTGCATCATAGACAAAGGACGGTCTATGAAGATGCCCTTTGATGGACTCACCCTGCTGGACTATGCAATTAATACAGCACTCGTCATAAGTAATATTGTACTTAAGAAGTACGATAGGGCGGGATTGGTGACTTTTTCTGATAAAATTGGAAAAATAGTAGCTGCTGAAAATACCCCACATCAGCTCGGATTTATCTCACAACATCTGTATAATCAAACCACAGGCTTTAAGGAATCTAACTACGAACTCCTTTTTTATACCCTGCAAAATCAACTTAGACGCCGCAGTGTCTTATTGTTTTTCACCAATTTTGAGCATTTGTATGATCTCGATAGAAATATTGAATATTTCAAAGCTTTGAATCGACGTCATTTGATGGTGATCATATTTTTTATCAATACAGAGTTGATTGCCACGGGTGAAATGAAAACTAATAAGGTATCTGATATTTACTTAAAAACCTTTGCTGAACGAACCCTCATCGAAAAAGAAAGGATCTTGGATAAGTTAAAGCATCTTGGCATTCAATGCATATTGACAAAACCTGAAAATTTGTCAATTGGTGTTATCAATAAATATCTGGAGATCAAAGCTAAACGAATGCGATAGTAGGTTCCCGGACTGCAATCAGAAAGTCAAAATGCAAAAAATTAAAGTCAAAAGATTAGTATGCCAACGACGAATCCAGCTTTAGCTATACCAGGCTCTCCTCATCAATCAGATGATCTATCAGTTCGTCACCTACCTGTTTCGGATTATGGCCCCATTGGTTACTGCCCGGTTGACTGTCCTTACACAACCAGACCAGAGCATGATCCAACCCACGATTGGAATAAGTCCCCACAAGAGATTCCAGCCGCTTTTACCAATATCATGCAGTCTCCTCACTCCTACCGCTAAACTAGGAATAAAAAAAGCAAGCGAAACAATCATGTAGAACATAGTCGTACTAAACAAGATCATTTCAAGCCCGAGTACTCCATAGGTAATGAGGGCATTAAATAATGCAAAATACCAATACTCACTTCGGCGGGAACGCCCTTCAAATTCAGCATATCGACTAAGGGCTTGCTTGAAATAATCAAATCCGGACATAGTTGCTCTATTTTGACTAACAAGCTACTAAAAAAGTATTCTCAATTTTGGGCTTTGGGTACAAGTTCTTTGGTGAGATTACGACCTTTTATGGTTTGGAATTGGTGATCACACCTGTTTGTTCACTACCTGGAAAGGCGGGCTGTTCGTAGCTCTTGCTACCTTCCTTTATGATCGTATTGGTATTTTTTTTGGATCTTAGCAAATTTGTTAAACAAACCTGGATTTTGAAATTAGACGTGACTGGCATTTTTTGTTATTTTTTTTCGATTATTTTCATCTATGACACGATGCCAGGTCTTCAGGCTAGGCCATTTCAAAGTTTTCAACCGGCAGACACCAGTGTGATTATCCAGCAATATGAAGAGTGTAAAAATCTTGCCACAGTAAGCCTCGATAGTACATACGCATGTTTTGTTAGTGGCCTGGTTCGGGCAAAAGAACTCAATTTTACAAATGGAATATTGTCCTATTACCGCGGTCTGGGTGCCATTGAAACCATGCGGGGTAATGTTCAACAGAGTCTCGATTGGTCGGAGAAAGCACTCGCCCTAGTGCATGAGGCTGGCCTTTCTGGAGTGGTGAAATTAGATCTTCTGATCAATAAGGGTGCTGCATTGACGCGGTCTGGCCAGCCTGGTAATGCTATAGAAACATATATCGAAGCTGAAGATATTGCCTTTGAAGCAAACCTGCCCGATAAAAGAGGACTCATTTTGAATAATTTGGGAGCTAATTACAGGCGACTAAAGAGGTATTCCGACGCGATACGGATCTATGAACAGTCGCTCGAAATCCGTCACCTGCTCAAAGACACCAATGGTATCGCCAACAATCATTTCAATCTTGCAGCAACATATGCTGAGCAGGGAAACTATGGCTTGGCGCTAAGCTCACTTGACAAAGCCAGAGTTCTTTACGAATCCCTGGGTCTGGCGGACGATGTACTTTTATGTGAGCTTTCATTGGGTCATGCTTTATTTAAACTTGGTCGCGAGGATGAGGGCTTTAAAATTTTAAATGGACTTTTACAGAGACCATCTCTCCCGTTTCAAATTCATGAATATGCCACACTCTACATTACAGTTGGTAGCTATTATAATCAAAAAGGAGACTATCAAAGCGCGGATGCATTACTCACTGAGATTGCTCCTGATGTAGAAGATTCGAATCTTAGCGACCTCTTGCTTGACTACTATAAGAATCATGGAGCGACTAAAAATGGTCTAAATCAACACAAGGCGGCCTATGAGATGATGGTAAGGCATAATCAGGTCTTGGATACCCTTTCGCAGCAAGAAACTCAGCGTTTACGGGGGAGATGGAGACCAAATATCTGACTCGGGAAAAGGACTATCAAATTAAGGTCCAGGATCTGGAGATCAAAAAATCGAATCGTCAAAGGATCATTTACGCGATTGGTCTGATTGGGGTAAGCCTATTGGCATTTTTACTCTATCGACTAAACTACATTCGACGAATGAATAATGTGACATTGGAAGAGAAAAATAAGATTATTGAAAAATCACTTATTGAAAAAGATATTCTGCTTCGGGAGATTCATCATCGTGTAAAAAACAATCTTCAATTTATCTCCTCGCTGCTTGGATTACAATCTGAACACATTAGTGATGACACTGCTTTGAGCGCTTTACAGGACGGTCAGAACCGAGTACAGTCCATGGCTCTGATCCATCAGAATTTGTATCAGGAAGATAATCTAACCGGAGTGGGGATCAAGAATTATTTTGTAAAATTAATTCGAAACTTATTCGATTCCTATAATATTCGGAATGAATCTGTTTCTCTAAAACTTGATATCGATGAGTTGAACCTTGATGTTGATACAGTTGTCCCGGTTGGGCTCATTGTCAATGAATTGGTCAGTAATTGCCTCAAATATGCATTTCCTGATGGCCATGGAAATATCTTTGTGGTCCTAAAAGAAGAAGGCAATGAACTTTGTTTGGTGGTGAAGGATGATGGGAGGGGCATATCCGACCTGGAAAGGGAAAATCTGGGTAGCTCATTTGGTTACCGCCTCATTAAAGTGCTTCAAGACCAAATGATGGCTTCCTTAGAGATCAATGCCAATCGAGGCACAGAGGTAGTTATGAGGATCAGCAAGTATATGAAAGCAGGACTTTGAAATTTCCGAACGCTGATTCTTGAAGAAGTCTTGCTTCCTCTACCTGACGGTTGCGAAAGATGACCGAATGTCCCCGTGCCTACTCTCATCGATTTTCAAAGATTTCGTAGCGAATTTGAGGTGATATGGATGGTTAATGCATGATAGAGGTGTAATTCAGCTCAAGACTATACCCAGGTATAGTGAGAAGTTACTGCGATATCCTCAATTTTGAATCATCAGATAATCTAAACAAATTAATCATGATGTATTTCAACTCAATCTCAATCATTTCAGAACGTGAAAAGGAAGTATTACGTTTAGTAGCTTATGAATACTCCAGCAGAGAAATTGCGCAGGAACTCTACATTTCCACGAATACGGTCAATACGCACAAAAAGAATTTAAGAAGTAAACTGGATGTGAAAAACCTGGCCGGTCTGGTGCGAAAAGGTTTTGAATTGGGTATCTTGAATCTTGAACAAAGAGCATAGTCAATAAGTCCGCCTTTTCGGGAAATTGCCTCATATCGGAATTTTCACACACAAGTGATTGCAATTGTACTAGTAGAGCACAAAACGAATGTCTAATATTTCTATTTTAATTATTGAAGATGAAGGGGTCGTAGCCCACGATATTGCCAGGAGGATTCGAAATCTTGGTTATGATGTTGCCGGTATTAAAAATAGCAGTGATCAGGCCCTCAATTATCTGCAAATTCATACACCCGATTTAATCTTGTGCGATATCATGATTGATGGTCCAAAAGATGGAATCGAGGTTGCAGAAGAGGTCTTTCATCTAAAGAAGATACCCTTAATTTTCCTGACTGCTTTATCAGATCGCTCAACTTTGGAGAGGGCCAAGAAGGTGCTCCCACATGGTTACATAGTGAAGCCATTTGATAATCATGATCTGCTGACAGCCATTGAATTGGCTCTATATAAACACAGCGTCGAATTGGAAAAATTGGCTATTACATTAGACAAAATTGATCGGATTGCTACTGAGCAGGTAACTGAAAGAGAGTTTGAAATGTTGCAAGATATTATCAAAGGATTAACCAATCAACAAATCAGTGAAAGTCGGTTTATCGCCACAAGTACAGTAAAATATCATATTGGAAAACTGCTTGATAAAATGCAAGTATCAAACCGGGCAGATGCGTTGCACAAAATAATCCAACTTCTGACCAATTAAGAATTAGACGAACGAAGTATGTTTTTACCCTACAGAATAATCGCTGGCTATGACTAACCTGAGTGGAGATCAAATAACGATGTCAAAAAATACATCGAATGAACTCGTCGCTGTTTTTTCAAAGATTTTTCTCGAAAAGATTGATCATCAGCTTGATGAGTATTTTGAGAAAGAAAAGCAGTATCTGCCGGTGACTTGGTGTGACGATGATTTCGTTTAGCTATAGAGATATTTGCTACTTTTTCCGCACCTGCACTAAAACCATCACCTTTTACAAATGATCAAGGGACCACCGTTTGTTCCCGTCGCTTAAAGTCAAGTTGAAGAGAGAAGATATGGGAAAACGAAGTATTTTCCGTATCTCCTACATTGGTTAGTGCATAGTCAATACGGAGTTGACTTACGTTCATCCCAATGCCAAAGTGAGGCTGTACCAGGGTATTTTTGGCAAGAGGATTTAGATCATCGGTCACCTTCTGAATGTTGCCAAGGCCAGCTCGCAGAAATAGTTTATCATTAAATCCGTATTCAGCTCCAATGCGTGGGTCAATGCTGGTAAATGACGAACTAATCAGCGTATTTCGCTGACCGTCAAAAGTGAAGTTGAGGTCAAGTTCGATCAAAAGTGTGTTTTTTTCTCCAATGGGAGCCTCATATCCTGCTGCTGTGATCAGGCTGGGTGCGGTGATCTCTGTGCTGCTCTTTGGCACCAGATTGTTCGTTTCCTGCAATACCCTTTGCTCTTCTTCAGTAAAGCTAAATGACCATGCGTTAAATGTGTTTGTCACGTCACGGGCCATAACTCCAAGGTGCCAGCGGTCAGTGTGCTTTTGCAATCCAACGTCTAGACCAAACCCCCAGGCGGTTGCAAAGGGACCGACCCGACGATTTATCACCTTGACACTGCCGCCGATATCCCACTTAGACTGACCGAGTTGTCTGCCATACGAGAGGAAAATTCCATAATCTGCGGCTGAAAAAGAGGAAATATTGTCGTAATTGATACTACCATCCGGTTCGAGAAGATTCAGTGTGTTGGGTATATTGTCAATGCCCATTCTCACGACCGACAAGGCGCCATAGGCTCTCTTTTCACGGTTCAATTCCTTCGCTACACCAATAAAATCGTAGTTGACCACGCCTGCAAACCACTCAGCATGCATCGCTGCCACACTCAACGGTGCCTGGCCTTGAGCCAAACCTGCAGGATTCCACTGGGTTGAGAAAACATTTGCTGAGGTAGCGCTTACGGCACCGCCCATTCCATGTGCACGCCCACCCACACCAATACTGAGAAAGTTATTGCTGTACTTACGAAACTCTGCCTGAGCCTGAGTAAAAGATGAAAGAAGCATACAGCCCACGATCGGAGCTAAGATCAATAATGAACTACGGGTCAATCTGATTTTCATGGTCTTTAAAACGTGCAAGGTAGAGAATTAGTCTTGGTTTTTACCCTCGTAATCGGGTCAAATACACTTTGCCGTCCCACAGTCGATCAAAAATCTCTGAGCCTGCTTCCTGTACCTAACTGTCTTTTAGAGATCAGCCCTTTGCTTTCCTGTCGTAGGCGTCTAGTGAACAACGAACTTAAAATGCTTTCATAGGGTTCCCGTAAAAGATCGTCATTCTACCAATTAACAAACTCTTCATACATAGTGGCTGATAGCAATGACGTCATCAGACTGAAACAACAATAACAACTTCTAAAAATTAGAAATTATGAAAAATTACTTTTTTGCGGCCATTCTGGTCTCTCTCTCCTTTAGCGCTCTTGCCCAGTTTTCAATTCGACCACAGATCGGATACAACTCTTCTATAATTACCAAAAGGTTTCAAGATCAGAAGTTTGGTACTGAGGCAGGTTTTCAATTTGGAGTAGATTTTCAAATTGGACAAAAGTTTTATATACAACCAGGAATCTTATGGGAGTCAGCCAACAATGAGCTTCGTGACGGGATTAATGGGAACAACACTTCTTTTAAGGTGAACCGGGTCAGGGTACCTCTGCTGTTTGGCTATAAATTAATCGGCCCGGATGCCGGAGGCTTAGTTGATGCAAGAATTTTTACTGGCCCCAATGCCTCTTTTGTCGTCAACAAAGATCTTAAACAAAATGCGTTGATTAATAAAGATGATTTTCATGATGCGGTTTACGGTTGGAACTTTGGTGCAGGAATTGACATCGCGATTGTTTTTGTTGATTTAGGTTATTCATTTGGACTAAGTGAGGTTTTTCAAGATGCGGCTTCTACTTCCCGTAATAATCTGTTTTATATTAATGCGGGATTAAGGATAGGTTTTTAAAGAAAACCCTCCCACAATGCCACTTTAGACCCATTGCAACTTAGTCAGACCAGATTGTCTTCGATTTCGAATGGTAAGATTTCGAAAAGAATTCATATTTTCAGCAGTCAAAGACAAAGATCTAACCTGAATCTAATATGAAGCTGGTATTGTTTGCAATGGTACTACTACTGATTTCCTGTACCGCACCAGAAGTCAGGCCACCCAACGTGGTCTTCATCCTGGCCGATGATTTGGGTTGGGCAGATCTTCCGGCATATGGCAACCGATTTAATGAAGCTCCCTATTTGCAGAGACTTGCAAATGAAGGACGATTATTTACCAATGCTTATGCAGCATGTCCGGTCTGCTCACCTACCCGAGCTAGTATTCAGACTGGTCAGTACCCGGCACGTCTGGGAATTATCGACTTTTTACCTGGGCATTGGAGGCCTTTTGAGAAAATGATTCCTGCTCAAAACAGGACTCAATATCTTCCCCAAAAAATGGAAACGCTTGGAGAAATCATGCAAAAGGCCGGCTATAAGACTGGCTATTTTGGGAAGTGGCATCTGGGCAATCAGGAACAAAATTTTGCGAAAAATCAGGGCTATTCCGAAAGTGTTATATTTCAAGGGAGCCCTTATTTTGGATATAATGAAGTTCTAAAACCCAATCAACAATTTCCAGAAGATAAGGTATTGTCTGAGGCACTCACTGATTTGAGTATTTCCTTTATCGAGAACAATCAGGCTGATCCCTTCTTTTTATTTTTGGCCCACTTCGACGTCCATGTGCAGTTGGATGCAGATTCAGCGAAAATCGTCAAATATCTAAATAAACCAAAGGTTTCGGGTTATCCATGCAACGCGGTTTACGCCGCCATGGTTGAGAACATTGATGTCAGTGTAGGTCGAATTTTAGACAAGCTCGCTCAATTGAATCTTGACGAAAATACGATCGTAATTTTCTTTTCAGATAATGGTGGCTTGATTCGTAGATTTGATCGTATCCCTTTAATCGCCGAATCAAAATCACCTATATATCACGGAGATAGTTTGCTTTATATTGCTTCATCAAATGCGCCTTTAAGATCCGAAAAAGGCACTTTATACGAAGGAGGTATCCGCGAGCCCCTCATCATTAAGTGGCCGGGTAAAATTGAGCCGGGTAGCCAATCCGATGCAATTATTTCGAGCGTTGATTTTTTCCCGAGCCTATTGGATATTATCGGAATGACCACTAACCAGGTGGTCGATGGAGAAAGCATTTTGCCAAAACTGACGCAGGACAGACCGAACGATTCCCGGAATATATTTTGGCATTATCCGGTATACCATCATAGTGTGCCGGCCAGTGCCGTACGCAGTGGAGATTGGAAGTTAATTCATTTTTATGATTCGGCTCCATCTGAATTATATGATTTGAAGAGTGACATCAGCGAGAGTAATAACCTGGCCGAAGTCAATCCAAAAAAGCGCGATGAACTAAAAGATTTATTGGATACCTGGTTAGCCGAGACGGGTGCGGATCTTCCTCGAGTTAATCCTGACTTTGATGAAACAAAGCGATTCGAATGGGGTACGCATCCTGGTCGCGATCAATTGCAGCAAGGCGAAATTATTGAATAAAATGGTCGAAGTTCTTGGCTGCTTTTAAATTTGATTTATTTTATGAAATGTGCGTTGTAAACTAATTATGATTAAGTTCCAATATTCCAATATTCCATCATTCCAATATTCCATCATTCTAACTATTCCATCATTCCAATATTCCATCATTCCAGTGTTCCATAATTCCATTATTCCAACTATTTCTTAAAGTTAAAAACCACCAACATGATCCTCAAATCACCTTTACGTCAGATATTTTTATGCTTGGTTAGTCTTCTGATTTTCAGCCATTGTCAAAAAAGCGCTTCGCAAGATATGGGCAAAAAGGCTGATGTCATTATTTATGGTGGTACGGCAGCCGGGGTAATTGCTGCCGTTCAGGTAATACGATCAGGAAAATCAGTCATTTTAATTTCTCCATCTAAAAACTTAGGCGGAATGACCTCCGGAGGTTTAGGTTTTACCGATACCGGGAATAAAGAAGTTATTGGGGGTTTGACCCGGGAGTTTTATCAACGGATTTACAGTCATTATGATCTGACCGAAAATTGGAAATGGCAATTAAAATCCGAATATGGCAATAAGGGCCAGGGTACGCCTGCAATCGACGGTGACAAGAGAACCATGTGGATATTTGAACCCCATGCTGCAGAAAACGTTTTTGAAGATTTTATCAGGGAAAATAAAATTGAGGTCATACGGGAGGAATGGTTGAACCGCGATTTACCAATAGAAAAGCAAGGTAATACGATACAGGCATTCACATCACTCTCAGGCCAAAAGTATGAAGGCAAAATTTTTATTGATGCAACCTACGAAGGAGACCTAATGGCTGCTGCCGGAGTACCCTATCATATCGGACGTGAATCAAATGCGACCTATGGCGAAAATTGGAATGGAATCCAGGTTGGAGTTTTACATCACGACCATTATTTTAAAACCGATATTAGTCCATACGTCATTCCTGGTGATCCCTCATCTGGATTATTACCCCGGATTTCAACCGCTGACCCCGGTCTGAAAGGAGAGGGCGATGATCGCATACAAGCCTATTGTTTCCGAATGTGTCTTTCCAATCACCCTGAAAACCGGATACCTTTTGTAAAACCCGAAAACTATGATCGGAATCAGTATGCTTTATTGTCAAGGGTTTTTGAAGCGGGTTGGGACGAACTATTCCGCAAATTTGATCCGATTCCAAATCGAAAAACCGACACCAATAATCATGGGCCATTTAGTACGGACAACATCGGAATGAACTATGACTATCCAAATGCCTCTTACAATCGAAGGACCGAAATCTTAGCAGAACATGAATCTTATCAAAAAGGTCTGATGTATTTTTTAGCGAACGATAGCACAGTGCCCCCGAATATAAGGGAAGAAGTGAATCAATGGGGTTTGGCTAAAGATGAATTTGTTGACAATGGAAATTGGCCTCATCAGATTTATGTGAGAGAAGCCCGACGAATGTTGGGTGAATTTGTGATGACAGAAAATGAAATTATGGGCCGTCAACCCGTGTCCAGGTCAGTAGGTATGGGATCTTATGGTATGGACTCCCACAATATCCAACGCTATATAAAGCCTGATGGATTTGTGCAGAATGAAGGTGATATTGGAGTGAGTCCTCCCAGGCCTTATCAAATCGACTACGGATCGCTTATTCCAAAAAAGGGATCTGTTGACAATTTATTGGTTCCGGTTTGTTTGGCCAGTTCTCACATTGCCTATGGATCAATCCGGATGGAGCCGGTCTTTATGATCTTGGGTCAGAGTGCAGCGATTGCGGCAAGCCAGGCAATTGATAAGAAAACACCAGTCCAGGATCTGGATTACGAGATGTTGCGACAGGACTTATTAAAAGCCGGTCAGATGCTCGAATATAGAGATGTAAAGTGAGCAATGACGCTTCGGATCTAAAAATGTTGTACAGACGATAACTGCGAATGTCAGCAGCAGCTAATTCTTTTTGGCTCATATTGATCTATGGGCACTGTACTAACTACTTTGTTGCCCTGTTCGCCCAATAATTTTTCTTAGGCAATACTGCAAATATCTTCCGACCACCTGGGTTCATTTTTATCTTTACTTGTGTCAATCACACTAATGGGCACGGTGATAGATGCTACTTCCAAATTGCTAGATGTCTGGCATGCTCATTTCACTATTAGGAATTGTCTCCCCACCCAACTACTCAGGACGGTCGTCATTTATGTCATGAGCCACTCATAATTAATAATGACTGGCTCCAACAAACCGTTAACCAAATCATTATTAATGCAAATTAATGGTATGATCAAGGTCTACCTGATCCCTTACTTTTTGAGTAATAGCACCTGATTCTCTTCGAAAGGTTAGCTCGCCCAATGCTCAATCTTGAGTTTTACAAATCTCTCAACTAGTCTCACCAACTGAGGATCCCTGCTCTGGGTATCCCGAGACCCTTAAGTTAGGATCGTCTCAATTGCATCTGTGATCACCAAATTATTTTCCTTAATTCCCTTTCAGATGCCAAACAAAGTTCACTATCTTACGTACTACATTGGGTTGAGTCAAGATGCACTTGCATTGAGACAATGCGAGTGAAGTTTTATAAAAAAACCAACATCGCAAATACTCATGTACAGCCAGTGGCATTAAGCATAAAAGATAACTCGAACAATTCCAAAATCAATAAGCTACAAATCCCGACAGCATGACGGCAACAATGGTTTTCGCACTTTCAAATTTTTAGTTACTTCAGCTTCCTTGGCCTTCTAATCAGCATTGTATGGAGCTTTAAATCTGATCAGGCGTACAAAATGTTAAGTATGGCGGCGGGTTTTGACTTAAGGGAGACTGCAGCAACATCAGAAGAAACAGAAAAGGCAATGAAGTTCCTTTTGATCGATTTTACCAGCCAAATGTTGGGCCTTAATTTGTTCGCATTACTTATCCTTTGGTTTCCCTTCAGATATGGCGAACTTTGGGCATGGTCTGCACTTTGGTTCTATCCGGTCATGTTTGCATGGCACTACTTCCACTATGCAAAAGGGACCAAGTTTTCGATGATTCAGATTATTTACTGTGTTTTAAGTGCGGTTGCATTAATTCTGACGTATTCAAATTTCAATTGAGTTTAGTGGCATAGTTACTTTATACAATTGTTTTTACAAATTTTTATTTTGAAATCGGATAACGCATATTGCGGTGATGCAGGTGACCGGGTAAACGATTCGTACAGAAATGCTGGTCTACCGAAAAAAGCAGTATAAAAGCCGGCACTCAATCTAGCAGAGACACCGTTTTGACCAGTTGATAAAGCCCATGCGAACATTAACATTTCAACTTTAAATATTCGATGAAATCGGGAATAAAAAAAACCATCAAATGGATTGCAATTATTTTTGCTTCAATTCTATTGGTTGTAATTGCTTTAGGCATTTACATTTATTCATTAATTTCAAAATACGAAGGTGAATGTCCGCCATTGCAAACATATCTATTTGAAAAACCCAAAAATGATTTTCGGATGGAGGGGAAGTATATATATAAGTCCGCAACAGAATTGGCAGCGTTAATCCGAAACAAGGAGGCAACATCTTATAATGTTGTCGGTGAATTTATCGCAAACATTAAAAACAACAACTACAAATACAATGCAATCGTTTGGCTACGGGAAAAAGAAGCATTGGAGGAAGCAAAGAAAGCTGATGATGCCATCAGTCGTGGTGACAGCCTGGGGGCATTGCATGGTGTACCAGTCACGGTTAAGGAAATGTTTTGGGTGAAGGGATTAACAAATAACCTGAACGCAAAAATGATGGGTGGATTCATTGCGCCGGAAGATGGAGAATTGGTGAAGCAATTAAAGACATCAGGGGCAATAGTAATGGGCACTTCCAATGTGCCTTTTATGCTTGGTGACTTTCAAACTTATGGTGAAATTTATCCGACATGTAATAATCCCTATGATACAATGAGGACACCTGGAGGAAGTTCAGGAGGCAGCGCGGCAGCATTGGCGGCAGGTTTTACACCACTTGAATTGGGAAGCGACCTCGGAGGAAGCATATCTGTTCCGGCGGCATTTTGTGGCGTTTACGGACTCAAAACAACCTTTGGAAGCATTAATATAACTGAGGGTACAGGACCCGACACCATTACAAAATATAGCCGTTTTGCAATGGCAGTTCCCGGACCAATGACAAGAAATGCCGAAGATTTGGAATTAATGTGGAAAGTCTTGCTGGAAACGAAGTTGGATAGCCGATTTCAGAAGAAAATAGCATGGAAGCAAGCTTCAGATAAATTAATCAATCAATACCGTATTGCATGGACAGATGACTGGCAGACCGCAACAGTAGGAACCGATGTTAAGGAGAAACTCAATTCGCTGGTTGAGTTGACATGACAGCATTTTATGATGCCTTAGATAACCCAACAGACGAACATTGGGAACCATGGAAAACAGATAATGAATCAACCATTGCACAATGGGAATCCTTTTTCAAAAAATATGACTTTGCCATATGTCCCGTAACGTATGGTGCTGCATTCAAAAAATGTAAATTGGGTCAACCAATATCAGTTGATGGCAATAAGGTGCCCTATTCGGCCTATTTGATTCCATATTCAACTGTTTTTGCAGCAACAGGTAATCCGACGGTAACAATACCAGTGGGATTGAACAAAGAAGGACTTCCGATAGGATTGCAAATTGTTGGACCCTACTATTCGGAACCGGAACTTTTACATTTTACCAAACTATCATCCAAATTAATTGCTGGTTTTGTAATTCCAGACCGAGTTAAATAGCGCTTAATTCTTTTACTGACCAGCTTTGACTGAGGAGGATTATAGGTTGACTATTGCGATACTTCAGTCCGGCTGGATGCATTTCAAGGACCAACTATTTTCCATACTATCTTGATAGATCAATTTCAAAGGCTTTCATCTTATGATGGAACTTTCACATTTCATGGTCTTGGATTTGGGTATGGACGACCAAAGCTACTCCTGTAGTGTATGTAGGTATTGGAGAATTAGACATAGATTCTCAAGATCGGAATGGCCTTTATAAAATTTTATTTTCTTTGGATGCCAGCATTTGCCCAAGACCCCCGTACGGTGGTGTTGTTGGACAAAATGGGTTTGTCGTAGGACTGGCTAGTACGACGGGTTTGAAACCCGTCTTTCAAGATTGGCTAATTTGACGGGTTTGAAACCCGTGCCACCTCAACAAGTGACGGATTCAGAACCCGTCGTACAAAGTAGTCTCACATTATATCATTATAAGCTTCTTTGATATACGACCATTTCCAATCACTCATTTTGCTACAAAGTCCTGCTTTTACAGGGTTATTGAGTACATAAACCATAATTCTCCGCAATTCATCATTATCACGTACCAATCTATCATAGCTTTCATTTTGCCAAAAAGGGCTACCTGTTTGGCCCAACAATTTATTACATTCCCTCGCCGAATGCCGTTTGATTGACTGCATGATTTGTTCTAAATAAAATGGTTGCTCTAGTTCAGTTTCATCGAAAAGTCTAAAAACTATATGAACGTGGTTCGACATGATGCAATAGGCATAAAGTTCAAGTCGTTGGCCGTCCCAATGATGCAAGGTATCAGCCACAATTGTAGCTAATGTATCATTTTTGAGATAATGATTTCCATCTTTATAGCTGTTCCAAAACTTATCTTTTTTGGCAAATTCCAATTTACGAAGCCGCTCTAAATCAGTATTTTTATTTTTAGAAAATTGCATAATTTTTACCTTTCCCAAAGCATACTCTTCTTCCCAACGTGCATAGACTTCTTTTGGTACGCTTCCATGAAGGTTGAAAGTTACAAAAAATGTGCCTCCAAGTGCTTGAATATGAGGTAGATGTCTTTTATAGTACGTTTTCATTATGTGGTGGAATGATAAGAGCAATTACCTTATTTTTTATAAAGAACACAAGTATTATAGCAATTTTTTTACGACGGGTTCAAAACCCGTCCCACGATTATGCCTAAAACTCGCCAACTCGCTGCCATTATGTTTACCGATATTGTCGGTTGTACCGCTTTGATGGGTAATGATGAACACAAAGCCTTTGAGTTGCTCAATAAAAATAGGCAGATTCATAAACCCATAATTGAGGAATACAATGTGCGATTTATCAAAGAATTGGGCGAGGCTGTGATGGCGAACTTCAATTCCGTTTCTGATGCCGTTACGGCGGCCATCAAAATTCAGGAGGTTTGTGGGTTGGGCTTGCCTGTCTGCCGAAGCTGCAGCGCAGGCAGGGTACATGAAATCTACTGCATATTTGCAGATATTTCCGGTTGAATAGTAAAAGGGACATTGGCTTCACCTGGATCTCCACAGGAATTAGCCGTAGCCAACGGTTGTCATACGCTTTCTCGGTGGCTAGATAGGCCACAATTTTCAGGAACCTCCACCTGGCAATCATTCGATTGCCTCGACGAAAAAATCAGTCTGCAGTCTGCGACCCTATGTCATTGAACATCATACGATTGCAAAGAGATAGGCGCGGTGGGCAAACCGCTTACCAAAGCTTTGACAACCTAAATACAAGTTGCGGCAAGTTTCCTATCTTGTCAAAGTGCCTATCAAAAAGCGACATGTGGATATCGAAAAGGTTCGCGTATAACAGAGTTATGTGTCAGAAGAGTAAAATAAAATGAACGATCTAACGAAATTGATATCATCTGAGATGAATCCTTTTGAGAAAAAGGGGAAGATATTTATACTCGACATTGATGATAGAGTACATAGAAGTTTGAAATTTCTGCAGGATGATTATTCAAATTATGAGATACTAAAAACTGCAAATGAATTTGTTGATTGGTGTCAAACTGATGCAACAAGATCTGATTTTCAAACTCTCTCAAAAGTAGGAATGTATCCGAATACAGAATCAGAAATTGAACTCGATTATGCAATTAAACATGCTTTAATTGGATCTTATAAATCTGCTTATGGGAATTTAAGAAGGGCACTTGAACTTATAGTTGTATTCATTTATTTCATGCACGAAAAGATTGCCAAGGAAAAAGCAATAAGTTGGCTATCTGCAAAAAATGATACTCCAAGCTTCTCAAGAACATTAAAGAAAATTAAGCTATATGAACGATTTAGTGAAATTGAAAACAAATTTGAATGGTCTAATCAAGTGCAACAGTTATTTTGGGAATTATCAGATTTTGGACATAATAAAGGACAAAAAAATGGATACAGAGATTTGAATAAGTTAAATTTCCATGCGAGTCACACATTTGTACCGAATTTAAACTTTGAGACACTTGAATCCTTTGCTAATTTCTACATAAAGACTGTAAAGGAAATAGTCACTCTATTGGCTTTGTACAACCCTAAAATTTTATTGGGATTACCGATAGATGAAAAATTTGGATTGAATCCACCATTCTCAGGATTCTTTTATGAAGGTCAAGCTGAAATTGTATTTAAACTCATACCAGAAAATTATCAAGAACACTTTAAAATGCTAAGAGATAATGACCAAGAAAATAAAGATATAATTGAATGGTTTGAGTCAATGCCAGATTTAACAGAAGAGCAGATTAGAGAACAGGTCAAAGAACAAGATAAATTCTTTGAACAAATGAAATCCGACACATAACAATGTACATGACGATCATGCTCCTAACGTCGCACGCCGCATGTACAAACCGTTACCCCCAGTATGAAAAATACAATAGTCATAATGTCAACAATTGTCCTGATAGTAATTGGTTTCGTACTATCAATAAATGCTTTTGCTTGGTCTATAACAATAAAAGAAATGATTTATATTCCATTGTGGGTTATCACCATAATTGGATTTATAATATATCTAGTGTCATGTCACATGTGATATGACGTATTAGAAAATTTATTTATATTTGACCAAAACTATTAGTTATGGTTAAATATAGGATTGCACTTACAAAAAATGAACGTGATGAGCTTATGTCGATTATTAATAAAGGACGTCACAGTTCACAGACATTCCGAACGGCTTATATACTTTTGAACTGTGATGAAGGGAGGTATGCAGATAAGATAACTAATGAGCAAATTAGCCAGGTTCTTAAGGTCGGGATGCGAACGATAGACCGAGTGAAAAAGAAGTTTCTCGAGGAAGGTTTTGAAGCCTCTTTAGAACGTAGACCTAGTCCGCGTGTTTATGAAAGAAGGCAGATGGAGATGTGGAGGCGCACTTGATCGCACTGAGTTGTAGCAACCCACCAACGGGATATGGGAAATGGTCCCTCCGGTTATTGGCAGACAAAATGATCGAGCTTAATTATGTGGAGGATATTTCTTACGAGACCGTTAGGCGGATTTTAAAAAAACGAACTCAAACCTTGGAAAGTCAAAGAATGGGTAATTCCTCCGGAATCCAATGGACAGTTTGTAGCAGATATGGAAAAGGTCTTGGAAGTGTATAAAAGGCCATATGATCGATATAATCCCGTGATTTGTATGGATGAAACAAGTAAGCAGTTAATTCGTGAAACACGGATAGGCATACCAATGAAGAAGGGCAAGATGCCCGTATTGATTATGAATATTTTCGTCATGGAGTTTGTAATATCTTCATGGCTAGTGAGCCATTAGCGGGGAAACGATTTGCCGAAGTGACCGATCTGAAAACTAAAAAAGACTGGGCAAAGTTTATCAAGGACCTTATAGACACCTATTACCCAAGGTCGAAAAGAATCACCTTGGTATTGGATAATTATTCAACTCATTGCACAGGTGCCTTTTATGAAACCTTTAAACCGAATATCGCCAAACGATTACTGGATAAGATAGAACTCATATTCACACCAAAACATGGCTCTTGGCTTAATATGGCTGAGATCGAACTAAATGTCATGAATAAACAATGTTTGAACCGGCACATAGACAGTAGGGAGCAGATAGAAATTGAAATTGAAGCATGGCAAAATCAACGAAATAACAAGAAAAATAAGATCAATTGGCAATTTACCGACAAGGACGCTCGAATAAAATTAAAAAAACTGTATCCGTCAATTTAAGTGTGACATGACACTAGCAAATAAAATAGTAGGGAATACTTTCTTGATTGCCGTTTCATTTTTGTGGTTAATTCTGTTGGCGGATACCTTGGGTTGGTTTTTGACATTTGAACAAGGGAATATTGCTTTATGGGGCCTTATAGGAATACCAACAATAGCGAGTTTATTGGTTGCACATTGTGGAATAGGGGATAGTCAATGGAAGTCAAAAACTCGAATCGCAACAATATTGGCAGCTCTTATTCCGATTTTAGGAGTGCTATCTTATGCTAATAAAACCTATGAAAGAAATGTGTTTTCTGAATTTTACAACGTAGAAAAGAAAGAGTATGAAGTAATCTTCAAACCGCAGCCATCAGATACAAGAAAATTTGAAATAAAAATGTCCTCAGATGAATTGCGGAAAATAGTAATAGAAAATGCAACATTTGTCGCCAATCACCACTATTTGCCAAATGCAAAATTTGAAGTAAATATGACATTCTCCAAAATCAATGAAATCGAACTGGTTAAAGTATCAGACTATAAACTTGAACAACCAATAAAATGGAAATTTATAGAGTTGAACGGAGATACTGAATTCTTGAAATAAAACATTATGTACCGATTAGCCTTATGTGAAAATTTCCCTTGTGGTGCTGATTAACACTTACCGCAAATCGCCGTCCTCCACATTTAGGAACACATCACAAAGCCATAATCAACTCCGGAAAACATCATCTGGAGGCGAAATGAAAGCTCCAATCCGGAAGAAAAATCCATCTGCAGGTTCAACCTGAAAGGAGCTCGTATTGATTGCTTTCGAATCAAAGTCCGTGCTAAAATTTAACTGATAACCCACCTTTACATTAGCCCAAAGCCACGATGAAAGTTGTTGTTCCAATCTGAGTGATCCAATTATTTCAGAATGATTCAATGCATAGTCGAGCAATGACTTGTTGGATGAGTTCACTCCCAAACGATAGCTGCCACTGCTGTATTCGGCACCCAATAACATGATGCTTTTCCTGCCCAGGTTAAGACGCCCAAAGATATAAGCGGGCAGCGCAGATTCTAACCCCCAGCGATCATTAAAGTTGCGGTTATATAAGAAGAAGGGAAGAATGGTCGATCGCCTGAACCCAGTGGAAAGATTTAGTCCAAAGCCCCATTCCAAATTTTCATTTGGTTTAATCCCGTAAAATGCGAGACCTTTATAGATAGCATATTGCCCTCCGAAATCCATCAACCCAGAGTAGTTTCCATTGACTGAATAACTCAGACGTCCCGTCAGATAGTATGTCTCATTTAAGGGTTTTACAACGATTGCACTGAGACTATTACCTTTTAGATTACTAGCATCAAGTGCTTGAAATGTTTCCTGGTGATCTTTGCCGTACTTGCTGATGTTGAAAGACTCTGGCTGAATTTGTACCCAAAAAGTATCTTCAAATGTTCTTTATTGATCACCGGAACTTTAAAGTCAAACTCTAATTGTAACCAATTCTTGTACCGGCTAAGGGGGGCTGAAAAGTTTCCTTGCTCATCAGCAAAGGTGCCTGCCCCCAGCCATGTGTACGAAATCTCAAGGCCCTTCGTACGAGACTTATTGATCACACCGGGTTTGCAAAAGCAACGAACTGATATGCCATCCGGTGATATGTCTTCCGGGAAAAAGCTGGGTTTTGCCTGAGCAAAAATTCTGTTTCCGAAAAACACGAAAAATATGGCTAAAATTGACACCTGCATTAAACGCAATTTGCTAATCAATTTGTGATTATCTATTGACATCTGGCACTTAATTAAATTCAATCATGAAATAAAATAATCTTGCAAAAGTTGATAGAGCAGCAAATGGCGTAAGAAAATCAAGGTAAATAGTTTGAGTAATCGGTTAGAAGTCTACACCCAACTTGAAAGTGAACTGTGGCCCTCCTTCACTTTTTTCTTTCGCTTGAAAAAGGCCCATTGAAAATGTCAGCGCATCTGCAGGAGACATCCAGATGCCGCCACCATAGTCGTAATGCCAGGAATTAGAGCTGTCATTTTTTAACCATACCCGGCCGATATCGAAACCCGCAAAAATCCCCATAGTGAAAGGCAATGTTTGATTGTATGTGCTGAAAATACTTGTTCGCAGATCCACTCTTTGCCAAAGAGAGGTCTTACCGTAAAATCGACTAGCATGATAACCCCGCATGGTTTCCGAACCACCGATGCTCGGGGCCTGGTACAATTCAAAGCCGTCGCTAAAATTATGTTTGAACCCGGTTATCGTCTGAAGAATGATGTTTTGTTTCCGATCCAACCTTTGGTAAATCGCCAAATTCGTATTTAATGAGGTGAACTCACGGTCCTTTTTAAAATTTTTTAACCAACCTAAAGAACTTGAAAAATGAATTCCTTGATGGGGAATAATCCAATTGTCAAGGCTTGAAAAGCTGAAATTCAGGAGAGCCCCGCCGAAGTACTGTCGATCAAAAAAACCTCCTGGTAAATCGATTTCTTCCGAGGTAATGAATCTCCCGGTAGTGGCTTGCACGTCACTCATTTCAAAGACCGGTCCTAAGGTAAGCCGCCCCGCATTGCCGGCAAATCTCTTTTTCAAGGAAGGATTAAGTCGAATAAGGCTTTGACGAACCCGGTAAAAATCGAGTTCGTTTGTTTGGAAATCGACCTGAGACTTATTTCCAACCCCAAAGTAGTTAAAGGCAAATGAGGGCCCTCTTACCAAGCCATCGAGCACCATATCCAAGTTGCCAAATGTTTTGAGGTAATCTCCCGAGTAACTTAGGAAATAGGAATTGGTTGCAAATGAATAACTGGTTTTTAACTTATGCAATATGGAATAGGGCTCCTTTTTGAAGCCGAAGGTGATCCAGGTTAGATTGGTGCCTATCGTAAAGCCATCATCAGGATTACTGGCAATAATGGGCAGTGGTATAAACATATTATAATTGTAGTCGCTGGAAGTACGGTCGTAAATGTTGAGAATGTTTCGCCTGCTACGTAAGTCCTTGCCTTCGGAGCCTGGGCTTACTTCATTTTTGCGTAAATCATCGTAGATCAGCGTCATTTTGTTTAGACCGGGCACTTTAGATTGATCCGCAAAAACATCTTGTCCCTGCCCACCAATCAGTCTTATTAGAATGCTTTTACTGACCTCACCCGTTACTCTAAATTCATCATCGTCACCGATCCCATAAATATGAATCTCCCTGGTGATATCACTATCGAAATCCCGCTTATACACCTTTTCTTTCTTCACTCCTTTCTTGCTCAGGGTGGACATGGTGACCCGGACATGGCGATCATCTAGCCTTTCGATTTCGAATAGCTCTCGTTTGTCCGTGCCCACTATATCCACCTGCCGTGCTAATAATTTATAATACCGTTCAGCCAGCATAACGATATCTTCCCGTCGCTTTTTCAGCGCCGCTTTAATGGGTATCGCGGTTTTTTGAAATACTTCGGTTGGCCAGACCATAAACGATTGTTCAATTATGGAGTCAGTCAAGTTTTCCTGGATAAAAATTGCTTCATTTTCCCAATCTTTCCATTCTAATTCATTAAGGAATGAATTGTCGAAACGCCGGGCACTCCAGGTATCCCATTTCATGTTTTTTATTTCAGGACCGTATACTTTAAGTTGGCGGATGTTGGGTACAGCAGTGAATTTTCCTACCTGGTTTATCAATCCGTCGTACCGTGAAAAAGCCTGATCGCGATCACGAGGAATGGGTCGGTAAATTTTTTTACCATCGCTATTTTCAAACCTGGCCCAGCGCCATTGATCATCATGCCGGTCCCAGTCTCCGATGATCAGATCAAATAGTCTGCTTCGAAGCGTCCATGCCTGATCAACTATGTGGTCATGACCCCCTTGTATTTTATCCAGGAGGTCAGGTGTGCTAATAATTTTTTTTGAGTCACCAAATATGCCGGATCCCTCCCAGTTACCCGAGGGTCGTTCCTCCAGAAGGTGCACGCAGGTACTGGATCGATCGTTAAATCTGAATAACCCTGGCTGATTAGGGACAAAGAATATCTCAGGATTGGTGTGGAAGATGTTAATGGCTTCTGCCAGGGATGGTATGACCAAAGGCGCGAAAGGATGAGTTGATAGAAAATTGTCAAGTACAATATTTCGGGCAATGGTCATTTTACTGAAGGGGAATGGTAGCAAACGTGAAACATCCTTAGTTAAGTCACGCAAGGCAAATTGATGACCGTTATCGTCTTTTAATCTAAGTGAATTAGTTTGGCCTCCTCCACCCCGTTGCATGGGCTGTAAATTACCTGGGTATTTACTAACATCAAGGGTGGGGAAGTTGTATTTTTCAAGATAGATATCACGATAATGTTTGCCAAAAAACAAATTATGGAATCCACTCACCGCGTTAATTGTATCAGTGAGGATTAAAGTTTCGAAGCTATCGGGAATGGGATCTAAATGCTCAATAGTAGACGAAATCTCTTTTAATTCATTCAGTTGGTTCTTGATCTTTTTTTGAAATACTTTCGTGGCTGTTTCACCTTCTTCATCAACTGACCAGAACTGTAACCAGACTTCCCCGTTTTCGTAAAAGTCAATGGTAGAAAATCCTTCTTTACCATAAACGAATTGGGCTCCCCGACCCAGGCTTACCGGCGAGCTTTTAGAGCCACTTCCACTGACAATGAAGTGCTGTCCATCATTGGCAAAATACTCAAGGGCATGTTCATGTCCTGAAACGAAAATATATTCTCCGTTGTTCTTTGCAGCAGCAATCACCCCCTTACGAAGATCCTGATACATCTGATGAGGCATATCTTGTCCCGACCCGATGCTGGCACGCAGTAAAGCATAGATGCTCCCCACTCCCGGCAATGGAATGTACAAGTTTTTCTTTTTCTCCGTCAGCGGAAACAGATGGGTCTTGGCTGAGTATTTGCCTCCGTGCTGACCATTGGTATAAAGGGGATGATGCATCGCGACGACCACATTTTTATCTCTATTTTTCCTCAAAACCGTTTCAAAATAAAATAGGAACATTTCTCTGTTCTTAATGTCACAATCGGCATTGATGGATGGCTCCCTGTCCCAATCTGAAAGCCACCATTCTGAATCTACGATGATGTAAACAAGATGGTCATTGATCTCAACCACATCCAGTCCGGCGCATCCGCCCGCTGGAAGAAAATAGCTTTCCCAATCCTTATCATCATCATCTTTGATCCCATTGAGTTTGTTTAAGTAATTATTGACAAATTTCTCCTGCCTCCGTAATCCCTGTAATCCGTATCGCCAATCGTGATTGCCGGGAATGAAGAGAGGACGGCCCTTAAATTCATCGAGAATTTCTAGCTGGGTCGAAAGTCGGTGTTCGGCAAGCAATCGTTTTTCTATCTCCTCCTTGGGTGGCATGCCATTGAGATAAATATTATCACCTAAAAAAGAATAGAACTATTTTTGCTTTCCCGCGGTAATGTCTTTTTCAAATAGTTAAGTACCGGCACTGTTTTGCCTAAAGCAGCATTTCCAGCATCACCGACCAGATATAGCCTATGCTCCACCAGTGGTCCATCAGAAGGTTTTTCGACCTCCCAGTTCGCGGCATCTTTACTCACCTTTAGTTGGTATGTTGCACACGAGGTAGTGAGAAGTATACTCATTATTCCAAGTGCCAGATATAGCCTATTTTTCATTGATGATAAAGTTGAGTATTGATCCGTGCTGTTACAGGAATGAATTTTAATACTTGGGGTTTCTTACTGGATATTTCTAAGATCTTACGGTAAAATTTTGAGATAAAATTTGACAACTAACCTCAATTATCAGGTTTTAATCTCGTTTAGGTTCCAATTATAGTCGAGATAGGAAATCTTAGCACCAGCCTCCATCTTTATATTTGAATAACGATTGATGAAATTATGTAAGGAACCTGCATCAGCTTTAAAATCACTGGTAAACCAATTGAAAATTGCGGATACTTCCGCTTTATCATTCCTCACTTGATTGTGTGAAGGATCATTAATAAATTTTCGCATCGAATCTTCCAATTGACTTTCAAGCTTTTCCGGAGTAAAAGCCTCGTTTCTAAGTTTAGGGCAGGAAATGGATGCACAATTCACCGCGGCATGAATTCTGGCATCTTCAAATTTTTTACGCAGGATACCATGTTCAATATTATTTAGATCAAACTTTTTGCCTTGTATGTTGATGAATTTGATATCCCAAACGGTATTCACAAAAGGAATTCCTTTCTTAATATCTTTAATACTCGACACAGGATAATGATCCAGGATCAATTTTACAGTAAAGGCGTTATAGGCATTAATCCAGTACGCCATTTCTTTTTCTTTCGGCCATGCCTTCTCAGGAGATGTCGCCTGCAGCAGATCGAGATAGACATTGAGTTGTGCACTATCCTTCAAAAAACCTTTGTAGTCTACCAGTCCCTCTGCGCTGACATGTTTCTTTAGTAATTGGTCCCAGATATCATGTGATATGGCTGGGATAGGTTGTGTGAAGAACTCTTTTTGCTCATTTCGACTGAATAAAGTGGATACTAAGTATAAAGCAATAGTGACACTAAAGATAAACCGTAGCATTTTAGTTGATTTATTTGATAACAATATAACGACAGTATTTCTATGTAGCTCCGATCACATCTTGAGTTAGATAGCCTAAGATGTTGATCTTCGAATACATTAACTGTCAACAAGTAGTAGACCAAATACCCAATACCTGACAGACTTATTTATATATTTTTTTAAAACTTCTAATTTCAATGGGCCTTTATCAAGAAAACCAGCCAAACCCTGTAATTTTCACTAGTGTTTTTGATTTGGAAGCGCTACTGCTTTCTATAGAGTCATGTGGATGGACCCATAGAGGCTCACCAGGAAACGCGTCTTTGATTCTCAACCAAAACTCTAATTTTTCAAATAGATGATCGTCAATGCAGGAAAGATGTCAGGAACTTTCAGTATAGCCTACTAATGAGAAATTTGGTTGTGGCACCCAGGCTCAGCTATTTCGACAAATAAAAAGATCATTATGAATTTGAACTTACCAAAATCTACAGACCCAAGAGTTGTGATTATCGGGGCTGGTTTTGCCGGAATTCGACTTGCTAAAAATCTAAAGAATAAACCCTTTCAAGTGGTTTTAATTGATAAAACTAATTATCACACGTTCCAACCCTTATTATATCAAGTAGCCACCGGTGGCCTTGAACCCGATAGTATCGCGTATCCCATTCGGAAAGTATTTCAGGGGGGAAGGAACCTGCATTTTCGAATGGCGGAAGTCACTGGCATTTTAGCCAAGGAGCACTGTATTGAAACCAACTGTGGTATGCTGAATTATGATTATTTGATCATAGCCACCGGTAGTCAACCCAATTACTTTAATTTTACCTCGCATAAGGAACAGTTGATGCCATTAAAATCAGTGGCTAATGCTTTGGATCTACGAAGCTATGTTCTTCAAAATTTTGAAAATGCCATAGCAATAGAAGACCCGGTCATGCAGGAGGCATTGATCAACATCGTCATCGTGGGTGGTGGTCCTACCGGTATTGAACTGGCAGGTGCCCTGGGTGAAATGAAGAAATATATTTTTCCAAAGGACTACCCTCACTTCCATGTGGAAAAAATGAGAATAATACTCTTTGAAGGGTCCGATCGGCTACTGTCTACCATGTCACCTGAGGCTTCTAAAAAAGCCTATGAGTACCTGATCCAGTTTGGAGTCGAAATCAATTTGAAGCAATTGGTAGACAGTTATGACGGGCATTGTGTCCAAACCAAGGACGGACAGAGGATTCGTACTGAAACGGTCATCTGGACCGCTGGTGTGATGGGTAATATGCCACCAGGTTTGTCTGAGAAGGTGATTTTGCCTGGAAATCGCATCAAAGTCGATGCTTTTAATCTCATAGAAGGTTATGAGTCCATATATGCTGTTGGTGATGTTGCTGGAATGAATACAGAGGATCATCCGAAAGGGCATCCCATGCTTGCTACCGTTGCGATTCAACAAGCTCATTCAGTGAGCCGGAATTTACTTAGTCTACGGAGAGGTAAAGCTCCATCGCCGTTCATTTACCGCGATAAAGGGAGTATGGCTACGATTGGTCGCAATCGGGCGGTTGTAGATTTGCCGGGCTTAAAATTCCAGGGCGTTTTCGCGTGGTTTATTTGGATGTTTGTCCATGTCGTTTCTCTGATCGGTTTTCGAAACAGGTTTGCAGTTTTATCAAACTGGATATACAGTTACTTTACTTACGACCGGGCGATCCGACTGATCATCAGGCCATTTACGAGGAAGCTGAGCTAGCCCATTATTCACGTCAAACCTCTTGTCTCTTCAAACTTCGGATTGATTTAACGATCATGATTTCAAGTATAGATCTGGGGTTAAAGACCAGTACTGACACAATTAGACCCGGAGAATCGGGATGCTGGTGAAGCAATCTAGTATGATCGATGGAATAGTCAATTAAAATTGTCAGGATCTGGCAATATGGACTACTAATCACTAAAATGAATTTTATGGATCCCTATTCTGAATTTTTGAGTCATATGAGTTTAAATCAGCACATCGAAAGCCTGAAAAAGGCTAAACGGAGTCGAGAGACTATGCTTTATTTCAAAAAAAAACATGAGTAAAATCTTACTTATTTCATATTTAAATAACATTTATCAAACAATTTGAACATGACAATTAAAATCAAACAAGCTCTTATCGGTGGTATAGTGGCCACCGTAATAATGACCTTATTTACGATGATGGCCCCTATGATGGGAATGCCAAAAATGAATATTCCTCAAATGCTTTCAATGATGATGGGTTTTCCTATTGCAGTAGGATGGATTATGCACTTTATGATTGGAATCATTTTCGCGATGAGTTATGCCTTTTTCTTCATTAATGTGGTGAAGGGGATCAGCAGCAACGTACTAAAGGGAGCAATTTTTGGCATGGCTGCTTTTGTCTTTGCCCAAATTATGATGGTGATAATGGGAGCCATGATGGGCGGGGCACCCCCAATGGAAGGTAGTATGGTCCTGACAATGTTTGGTAGCATTATGGGCCACGTCATCTTCGGCATTACCGTTGCGCTCTTTGTGAAATCGTAGAACAATGGGTTTTTCGTATTTTATTGGCTCTTCGCTGTTTTTAATGGGTTTTGCTGAAATACTGGAGGTGTCGAATAGGAATAGAGAGAGCAGAATTTACATTCTGCGGCTTCTAAGGTCGAACAATGCGATAATTATTCAATAGTTACCCACTAAAAACGGCGAAGGCCCATTTCATTTTAATGCAGTAATTCGGGAGGTAAGAGCGAGAACATATAAATGAAATACGTATATGTAATTTAGTAATTGTTTTGAAATTCTTGTCGCATTCAGGAGCTAAATGTCAGCACCGGAATGGATGGATAAAGGAAGCAGGAGAGGAGGAAAAATTTCTCTTACCAAATAAGGCTTGTTATTGTCACCAACTCCTTCTGATTTTGTCCATAAAATCTAAATGTAATCATGTATCAAGATCAGAATCATCGATTATTTAATCAAACTTGTATCGTGACGGGTGCCAACTCAGGTATCGGGAAAGCCGTTGCCTTGGCCATGGGAAAAGACAGGGCTAACGTGGTCGTTAATTACATTAGCGACGCTGCAGCTGCAGAAGAAGTGGCTCATGAAATTGAAATGTCTGAAACAAAAGCAAAAGCCATTATTTTCAAGGCTGATGTCAGTAAAGAAGATCAGGTGGAGTCAATGTTTAAGGCTACGGTAGAACATTTTGGCACCGTTGATATCCTGGTTGCAAATGCTGGCTTACAAAGGGATGCCCGATTGCATGAGATGTCCCTTGCTCAATGGCAGACCGTCATAGATGTCAACTTGACGGGGCAGTTTCTATGTGCCCGGGAGGCCATCCGGATATTTCTCCGTCAGGAAGAAGGCCAGATGTATCCCGTGCCCTGGGTAGAATCATTCACATGAGTTCTGTTCATGAGGTTATACCGTGGGCAGGCCATGCCAACTACGCCGCTTCCAAAGGAGCTATCGTGATGTTGATGAAGTCCATTGCGCAGGAGTATGCACCTTACGGAATACGGGCGAACAGCATCGCTCCTGGTGCTATTCAAACCGCCATCAATAGAGATGCCTGGGAAAATAAGGAAGCGCTGGATGATCTGCTCAAGTTGATCCCGTATAAACGCATGGGACAACCATCTGATATCGGTGCAGCTACTGTCTGGTTGGCTAGTGACGAATCAGATTATATTAACGGGGCTACCATTTTTGTAGATGGTGCAATGACTTGTTATCCCGGCTTTACAACGAATGGCTAGTGCTCTTTTTAGCTTTTACAAATCAAAGTATGAATTGGTTGCCCGGTAAGTAAGAAAAAATTGAATCAAATGGGAAAGAAAACAAAAGAACAGCAACGTCTCGAAGAAAACTACGCTGGTAAAAAAAATTGGGTAAAATGGGGGCCGTATCTTAGTGAGCGCCAGT
The DNA here is from genome assembly GCA_016711125.1 of Saprospiraceae bacterium. Classification (GTDB taxonomy): domain Bacteria; phylum Bacteroidota; class Bacteroidia; order Chitinophagales; family Saprospiraceae; genus JABDMH01. The sequence goes on from JADJTQ010000001.1 coordinate 1,052,222, forward strand.
GGGGCACCGTACGGGAAGATTACAGCGAGCAAGGTACAGCCTGGGAATACTTTCCACACGATCACGCCCGAAGCCGCACTTATCGCTGGGGAGAAGATGGTATAGCGGGTATTTGTGATGAAATGTGCCGGATTTGCTTTGCTGTAGCCTTTTGGAACGGTAAGGATCCAATTATTAAAGAGCGCTTATTTGGGTTGACCGGCAATGAAGGCAACCATGGTGAAGACGTCAAGGAACTATACTATTATCTTGACAACACACCAAGCCACTCTTATATGAAACACTTATATAAGTATGCCCAATCTGAGTTTCCCTATGCTGACTTGGTACAAACAAATCAGCACCGCTCGAAAGATGAGCCTGAGTACGAAATCATGGACACGGGCATTTTTGGCGCCGACAACAATTTGGGTGATTATTTTGATGTCTTTACTGAGTACGCCAAAGCAGATGAAGAGGATATACTGATTAAAATTACGGCGCATAACCGGGGTAGGGAAGAAGCCCCATTGGCAGTGCTTCCTACTCTTTGGATGCGAAATTTATGGAGTTTTGGACTTTCGAAAAGCAAGCCCAATCTCGCACTGATGGACACCAAAGGAGATTTTAGTAGTATTCAAGTGACCCACAAAAAAATCGGTAACTATTTTTTGCATTTTCAAAAACCTGAACGCATTTTATTTACCGAAAATGAGACGAATACGGAGCGTCTTTTTGGCAGACTCAATTCGACACCCTTCGTCAAAGACAGTATTAATGATGCAGTGGTCCAGGGAAATTTTGATTTGTTTGACCATAAGATAAATGGCACCAAATGTTCACCGCTTTATCGACTGATGATTCAATCTGGAGGCAGTGTCGAAATTCGATTGCGGCTCTCAAAGCTGGAATATGCAGACGGCATGTTGGGTGCTGATTTTGACAGCATATTTAGTCAACAGATAAAGGAAGCAGAAACATTTTACACCGCAATTAGTTCTGTAAAAACCGACTCAGATCTTCGTAATATCCAGCGTCAGGCTTTTGCTGGAATGCTTTGGACCAAACAGTATTTCAATATTGACATCCCTCGCTGGCTTAACGGAGACCCAGGACAACCTCCTCCACCGGAAGCAAGAAAAAATGGACGTAATAGCAATTGGCTTACCTTAAATAACGAGGATGTCATTTCGATGCCCGACAAGTGGGAATACCCTTGGTATGCCGCTTGGGACCTGGCCTTTCACTGTGTCCCGATAGCACAAGTTGATCCTGATTTTGCTAAAAATCAGTTGCTGCTTTTTTTACGGGAATGGTACATGCTGCCGAATGGCCAGTTGCCTGCTTATGAATGGGCATTTAGTGACGTCAATCCACCGGTACATGCCTGGGCATGTATGGAGGTCTACCGGATTGAGAAAAAGGGAACAGGAAAGGGAGACATCCGGTTTCTCAAAAGGGCTTTTCAGAAACTGCTCATCAACTTTACCTGGTGGGTAAACCGAAAGGACCGAAACGATAACAATGTATTCGAAGGTGGTTTTCTAGGCTTAGACAACATTGGAGTGTTCGACCGAAGTGCAACGCTGCCAGGTGGTGGTCATCTTGAGCAAGCCGATGGCACGAGCTGGATGTCAATGTATTGCCTCAACATGCTGGACATGGCACTGGAAATTGCCCAGGAGGATGACACTTATGAGGACGTTGCAACTAAATTCTTAGAGCACTTCATCTACATCGCGGAGTCGTTAAACCGTATCTCGGAAGACTGGACAGGATCGTGGGATGAGGAGGAAGGCTTCTTTTATGATATACTCGCCTTGCCAGATGGCCGATTTATTCCTCTCAAGGTCCGATCATTAGTGGGCCTAACCACCTTGTTTGCTTCGCTAACCTTAGATAGCCAACGTCTGCAAAGGGTGCCGGAGTTTATGAAAAGGCTTAATTGGTTCCGTAAGTATCGGCAAGAAAACAATTCGCATTTGGTTATTGAACAATTGGAAAAGGGAGAAGATATATTGCTTTCGTTAGTACCTCGATCTCGTTTGGAAAAATTATTAAGAGCCCTTCTGGACGAAAATGAATTCTTCTCACCAGGTGGAATCCGCTCTTTGTCCAAGATCCATGAGACACCTTATGTGACAAAGATAGATGGGCAGTCATTTGGGTTACAATACGAACCCGCAGAATCGCGAACAAGTTTATTTGGTGGCAATTCCAATTGGCGGGGTCCTGTCTGGTTGCCTATGAATTATTTACTCATCCAGTCGCTGCGACAACTTGATTACTATTATAAAGACGAATTGCTGGCCGAGTGCCCCACTGGCAGCGGTCGTTCTCGCAGACTTAACGAAGTAGCCGACGACCTTTCAAATCGCATCATCTCTTTATTTAAAGCGGACAGCGATGGACGTAGACCATTACACGGTGATAGTCTGAGCTACCAAAATGACCCTCATTTCAAAGATCTGATTTTATTTTACGAATATTTTCATGGAGATAACGGTAGAGGAGTTGGTGCTTCCCACCAAACTGGGTGGACCGGTGTTGTGGCGGAGTTGATTAATTGCATTTCTCAAAAATAAAATTTAGGTCTTATGCTGACATTTCACCATCCTTCCTTTGAGGAAACTTCATCAAAAGAATGGCTTGTAACGAACGGTATCGGAGGTTATGCTTCCGGATCACTCTCGGGTGCAAATACCCGGCGCTATCATGGTTTGTTAGTGGCATCAATGAATCCCCCGACACAGCGGCAAGTATTGGTCCTGAATTTGGAGGAGACTCTTTCCGTCGGGGACAAGGCTAATCTTGCTTTTTCGACCAATCAATTTCCAGGGATGATTTATCCCAAGGGGTTTGAGTATCTGACAGGCTTTAACCGAAATCCCATTCCTTGTATGGTTTTCGATCTCGATGGCAGCCGGGTGGCTAAATCCATTTTTATGGTGCACGGGTCTAATACCACTGTGATACAATATGAAAACATAGGTGAATCTGATTTTCGACTTTCACTCACTCCCTTTTTTGTCGACAGGGATTATCACAGTCTCTTCCGTGAAGACAGCTTATTTGATTTTTATTTTGAACAAGAAGGTGACCTGTTAAAAATATATTCTCACTATGGCACCTTGCCCTTGTATCTCCGATATTTTACTGGCTCTTTTAGCGAGACCCGATTTTGGATTAAAAATTTTCAGTATAATAAGGAACAGCAAAGGGGCCTTGATTATGAGGAGGATGCCTATTCCCTGGGTAAGTTCACCTATTTGCTAAGACCTGGAGAAAAGGCTCACTTGGTATTTAGTCTGGATTCAAAAATCTTAGAAAAAGATCCAGGGGTACTCCAATCGGATGAAATCAAAAGGCTGAAGAAACTTGGTAATACCACGACAAAAGATCAATTTCTAAAAGATCTCCAGATAGCGGCTGACCAATTTATTGTGACACGGGCTTCTACTCAAGGTTATTCGATAATCGCCGGATATCATTGGTTTACAGATTGGGGAAGAGATACCATGATTGCCATGCGAGGGCTGACCATTGCGAGGGGTGAACATGCTATTAGCAAGTCTATCCTAAAGACATTTTTCGACAGTATCAACGAAGGTATGTTGCCTAACCGATTTCCTGATTATGTCGGGAAGAAAGTGGAGTACAACACGATCGACGCCACATTATGGTTATTCGTTGCTCTGTACGAGTATTATCAAAAGTTTACTGACAAGTCATTTATCAGTCAAAATTTTAGCAAACTAACAGAGATCATTAAATGGCATCTGAATGGCACTCGATATCAGATTCAGATAACGGAAGAGGGCTTCTTGTGTGGTGGATCCGGCACGGACCAACTCACCTGGATGGATGCGAGAATTGGTGATTATGTGGTCACTCCCCGACATGGTTGCCCTGTGGAAATTCAGGCACTTTGGTACAATGCACTGAAAATATATCAATTCTTGGGCAGTGAAATCGACATTGCAGGAAAAGAGAACCTCTTCACTCAATGTAATTCGATTTGCAGAAAGCTGTTAAAGAATTTCCCACTCTACTTTTTAAACGATGCGGGATATTTGAATGATGTGATCACTCCCGATTCCTTCACTGATTCAACTTTGCGCCCCAATCAGATTTACGTGCTTAGTTTACCATATTCACTCCTGCAAAAGAAACAAGAAGAACGAGTTTTTAAGGCAGTTGAAGAGCACCTGTTCACACCTTATGGACTACGAACCTTGAGTCCTGATCATTCAGATTTCAAACCAGTTTATGAGGGTGATCAGTGGAAGCGAGACAACGCATATCATCAGGGGACAGTTTGGCCATTTCTCCTTGGTGATTATTTTATTGCGATGTCTAAAGTGCAGAAAAACGCAGGGGAACTTCAAAAGGAAATCACGAGATCGGTTGATGTATTAAAAGAACATTTTTACAATGAAGGATGCATTCATGGCATTTCTGAAATTTTCGATGGCCTAAACCCGTTTGATGGCCGGGGTACAGTGCAGCAGGCATGGTGTGTCGGGGCGTTGTTATCTCTGTATGCACAAATCGAGAAATTGGCGATTACTGGATAAGAATGATATCTATTATTGAGTAGAGACCTATTTCCAGGCATTTCTCTCATTGTCCAAATTGAAAAATCACCTCTATTTGCCTCGCACTGTAGGCTTTTTAGATATGTTTTGAAAAAAGATTCAAAGAGCAATTTTTGAAAAAAGAAGGGTGCTAAAAAGACGACAGCTTTGTGGCCGGTTCTCGGTCAGCTGAATTATATGTGCCTCACGAGTCGGAGACTGTTGTTTTGGCAATGCAGCGGTGCGGATCGGGGGTGCCTACAATCCTTAGTGTTAGGTTATTCATATGTTATCTTATATCACCATACCAATTAGCCAATACATCCGGTGAAACACCCCAATGATACAACTTCCGGATAGCAATCCATAAAAAGCGTGTTTTGTAAAAACCGGCTTTAATGTGGCGTCTTGCAGATACGATAATGACAGGCTCTTTTATTTTGATCGTTTTAAAGCGTTGTCTCATTTTGATTGAAAAATCATAATCTTCCATAATGGCAACTTCTTTAAAGCCCTCTAGTATTTCAAATGCACTTTTCCTGATGAAGATACCGTTGTCGCCATAAAAAATCCCTTTGTCCGATTGTTCTCTTTTGTCGAAGAAACGGAAATTCATCCAAGTTCCAATATTCTTTATTTTATCATTGCATTCATCAAAGACGGTTGCAAATCCTCCTCCGTCATAGCCATCCTCCAGCTGTTGTTGAATGGCGGAAAGCGTATTTTCCGCAAACTTCATATCGGCGTGAACGAAAAAAAGCACATCTCCTTTCGCTACTTTTACAGCATCGTTCATTTGGCAAGCTTTTCCTTTACGGCCATTGGCGATTACAATACCTTCTCGTACGGCAATTGATACCGTTTTATCGGAGCTGTTCCCAGCTGCCAAAATAATTTCGTATTCACCGGAAAACACTTGTTTCCGTAATTCTCCAATGATAGACCGAATGAGGGCCTCTTCGTTATGCGCAACGATTATCACGGATATCATTTGACACTACTTTTCATTTGCTTGGTTCGATAATACCTGCTAAACGCTTTTTTTATGATTTCCGAATAGGTTGGGTAAGTGAAAATTGTATCGACCATTTCCTTTGCAGGAATTTTATTTTTAATGACTGGTGTAAGTATTTGTATCCATTCCCCGGCATGTGCTCCCACAGCTTCTGCACCAACGACGAGGTCCTGGGCATTAAAAATTACTTTGAGCATCCCTCCGGTTTTTCTATCGGTTATAAAACGATCAATGTTGGCCTCCACCTTAAATACGCTAATGTTGACCTTCCCATACTTCTCAACCGCTTCTTTTCGTTTAAACCCACATGCCCAATTTCAGGTTCTGTAAAGATAGCCCATGGAAATGGGTTAAGATCGTTTGGGGTTGTATTACCGTTTAATATGTTTTCTATACAAATATTGGCTTGATGGGAAGCTGTGTGGGTGAATTTTAGGAGGCCGTCACATCTCCGCTTGCGTAGATATGAGATGCGGTACTCTGTAGGAATTCATTGGTGGTTATTCCCTGGTTTGTATATTCCACCGCTGCATTTTCTAATTGCAGACCTTTGACGTTCGGTAAGCGACCAGCAGCCGTAAAGAAATAGTCCGCCTCAATTTTCTTTTTCTCTCCGTTCTGTAAATATTCCAGGGTGTTCTTGTCCTCAAACCGTAAGGGGCTCGCATCGGTCAGTATCGTTAAGCCCTCATTTTTAAGCTTGTCGCAGAGGTAACCCCCGATTTCCTCCTCGGTCACCTTTAGTATCCTTGAATTACGGTCTATGATACTGACCGAGCAGTCGAGACGGTTCAACGCCTGAGCCAATTCTGTGGAAATGACCCCACCACCGATAAAAACAATGCTGTCTGGTTTTTCACGAAGCTCCCAAAAGTTCTCGTTATGGAGCATTTTTACCTGATCAATGCCTTCAACATCCAGCAATCGTGGGGACGAGCCGGTACAAATCACAAAGTTTTTTGCATTGATGATTTCATCTCCAACTGTAATAGTGTGTTCATCTATGAATTTTGCACCGCTTTTATTTACAAATACATCTATCCCTTGATCTTGAAATACCTCTGGTTTCTCGTGCTTATAGATACCTTGAACTATTTCATCTACTTTTTCCATGATTTCTCTAAAATCCGGTTTTGGCAGATCAACAGATATCCCCAATGAACTCATTTTCCTGAGGCCATGATAGGCTTTGGAAGTATTGATTAATGCTTTGCTCGGCACACAACCGTAGTGAGTACACTCACCACCAATTTTATTTTTTTCGATTAGGGCGGTTTTCAATCCCTTACGGTGGGCTGTGGTAGCGGCTACCAGGCCCCTGACCCCGCTCCAATTACAATGATATCGTATTGTTTCATTTATTTTGATAAGTTTATTTATCCAGATACCGTACCTGGTAAAGTGATATTGGGAAGTCTTGTTCCCAATTACATCATATTTGATGATATTAACGAAATAATTGCTTTTTTCTTAAAATCCAATGGCCGTTTTACCAATGGTCCTTCCAGATTCTTGTCTTTGATGCGCCTTTTTAAGAATCTCAACAGTAAATCCTTTCAGGGTGGTCTTCAAAGTTGATTTTAATGTTTCAGCATCCAGTAAATCAGATCTATGCATGGAAAGATAGATAGTCCACAATATGGTCACCCATTCACGTTTTCGAAAATAGACCTACATAAGGATGAGGTAAAATTCTGTATTTTCATGCGGCATTAAACGTAATTAAACACTTTACTCCAAGTACATGCGTATCCAGTTGCTCCTCTTCTTATTTGTTTGTTCAATATCCTATGGACAAAGGCCGGATCTTTCAAAGGTTCCTGGTGCTGTAATAGCTCATAGTCCGAAATCTTCTGGTAAATATATTGGCTCTCCAAGCTTGACCATTTTACCCAATGGGCAATACGTCGCATCACATGATTTTTTTGGACCAGAATCCAATGAACATGTAAGGGCAACCTCATTGATTTATCGGTCTAAGAATAAAGGGAGGAGCTGGAAAAAGGTGGCAGAGATCGACGGAGCATTCTGGTCCAAGTTATTCGTCCACCAAGGAAAACTATATTTTCTTGGCACTGATCGCCATCATGGGAATACAATAATTCGTCGTTCGGATAATGGGGGAAAGGATTGGACAGAGCCAACTGATAGGAATTCCGGACTCCTCCTGGAGGGAGAATATCACTGTGCTCCTGGGCCAGCAATTATACACGATGGTCGGCTTTGGCGAGGCATGGAGAGTGCCATGGGGGAGATTAAGGAATGGGGAAAAAGATATGGGACATTTATGATGTCCATTCCCATTAATGCCGATTTATTAAAAAGTGAGAATTGGACTTTCAGCAATATCCTGTATCATAATCCGAGCTATCTTAAGGGTGGATTTGGAGGATGGATCGAAGGAAACGCCGTAGTGAATCCTAGAGGGGAGATGTGGAATATACTCCGGGTAGCGAATGATGATATTAGCGCCGAGGAAAAGGCGGCAATCGTAAAGGTGAGTTCTGATGGAAAAGTGTCCTCCTTTGATCCAGAGACAGGATTTATCCCTTTTGATGGGGGGAGTAAGAAATTCCCGATTCGCTATGATCAGGAGTCGGAGCGCTACTGGACGATAGCCAATATTATTCCGAAAGAAGTGAGGGCCGCACACCCGAAACGCAAAACCTCTGGTATTAGAAATACGCAAGCACTTTTGTCATCAAAGGATTTAATCAGGTGGGATCTGGACCAGGTATTATTGCAGCATCCAGATGTTGAGTACCATGGATTTCAGTACGTCGATTGGCAATTTGATGGCGCAGATATTATTTTTCTGTCGAGAACCGCCCATGATGATGGTTTGGGTGGAGCGCATAATAATCACGATGCCAACTTATTGACCTTTCATCGAATTGAGAACTTCCGAAACAAATCAAAATGAAAATTGAACCAATTCATAACATCCTTGGAAGCAACACCCTGAAAGGGCTCTGTGCGATCCTTCTGCTACACAGTTCTTCCCTCATGGCACAAGAAAAGCCTTTTGTTGAAACCGATAAAGAGTTGGACCGTATCGAAACCTATCAGCAAGAGCTCGTCAAGTATGTGACCGAATTTATTGCCGATGGATATTCGGAGCGGGCACGTCTTGGCTGGAACAGCGATTATAGTAGTCAGGATGCTCTGGTGAGAAGCGTAGAACCGAACAGAAGACGCTGGTCTGAAGTGATCAAACCTCCTGTACTAAGGAAGACTGGACCGCTGACTAGAAAACCATATCAGGTCGATGGGGTAATTGGGGAATGGATCAGTCTGCCATTGGGAGGAATAAAAGCAGAGGGTTTCCTGGCCTTTCCTGAAGATGCCTCATCCGATAATCCTACGCCGTTAGTGATTGCGTTGCATGGCATTGGTAGTGCTCCCGAAACTCCATTTGAGGATGGAAAAAGTTATCATGCATATGCGAAAGCACTCCTTGATGCAGGATTTGCAGTTTTTGCGCCACTCAATATGAGGTCTGTAGAACGGAGAAATGGGGTTGAAAGGCTCACTCGGCTTGCTGCTATGAGTTTGCCCGGAATCGAACTCGCAAGGCTTCAGCACATCTTGGACATTATTCTAGTGGACCCAAAAATTGATCCCGAGCGAGTGGGGGCCTGGGGTGTATCCCTTGGGGGAATGGCGACGATGTTTTGGATGCCGCTTGAACCCCGGATCAAAGTAGGTGTCATTTCGGCTTGGTTTAATCATCGTATAAGTAAGATGGTCATTCCTGACTCACGCGTAAGTAGTTTTGCACCGACAGAAGAGCATGCGTTCTTTAACGGGTGGCTCACCGAATTTTCTGACGATGATGTTATTTCCCTGATTTGCCCAAGGCCGGTGCTCATCCAGCATGGTAAAAAAGATGGAATCGCTTATTACCCACAGGTGGTAGATGAGTTTGAACGAGCAAGCGTCCACTATGAACGGTTGGATATTTCAGATCAATTCCAGCTAGATCTTCATGAAGGTGGCCATGAGGCAGTTGTGAAGTCCGGTGTAGATTTTCTGAAGAACTGGTTACAAGACTAAATTATTCTAATCTTCCTGCCGCAACTAAAAATCTGAGAAACAGCGTATTGTCTTTTTCCCATCAATGGAAGCAAGAACCGTAAAGCCATCAGGACTTTTTTTGAATTCTTCAACATCTGCATTCAGGGCCACCTTATTTTCTCTTTTTCAAAAACCTTGAATAAAACTTTACTTATTTCAGGGTCGGTTCCGGGCACCAGGCGATCTGCTTTTTGTAGAATAGTAACCTCGGAGCCAAAACGAGCAAACATCTGTGCAAATTCAACCCCGATAAAGCCTCCGCCTATTATCAGTAAGGATTCGGGCAGTGTCGTCAGGTCAAGGATACTGCGGTTTGTCAGAGAGGAGATCTGGTCAAGGCTACGTATTTTGGGGATGAATGGGCTAGCCCCTGTATTGATAATGATCTTTTCAGCTGTGATTACTTGCCCATTGAATTTCAAGCTGTTTTCACTCACAAAAACGGCCCACCTTCCATCAGCGTAAGGAGTTCATTTTTATTGACCTGCTTATAGGCACTCTTTCTGATCTGTTCAACAATTCGATTCTTTCTTTCTACCACCCTGGCTAGGTCAACAACCGGCGGAGAATTTAGTACGCCAAACGCTTCGGCAGTGCGAACGGTATGAGCAACCTTTGCGGAGTAGATCATTGTCTTGGTGGGAACACATCCCCGATTTAGACAAGTGCCTCCCAGCCTTTGTATGCGCTCTTATTAGCGATGGGAAGGCCCGCCATTCCACCACCAATGACAGCTAGGTCAAAATGTTGATTCTTAATAATTATAAAGTGTTAGCTGGCACAGCAACTTAATTTTGAAACATCTTTGCCGAAAGTTATGGCCGCCAATTTAATACCTTCTCCTAAAGTGAGGTAGGGGTAAAAACTTTCAGCTAATTCTTTTACAGTGATGCCGTATTTTATCGCCATGCTCAACTGCTGGATGAGTTCGCCGCCTTCCGGGGCTACCACTCTGGCACCAATCAACCTGTCGGTTTCCGGGTTACGGACTAGTTTGATAAAACCCCTCGTATCGTTGGCCGCTATGGCCCGTGGCACATCTTTCAACGCCAGTTTTGAAACCTCAAACGGGATGCCCTGCGCCTCGGCTTGCGCTTCGTCCAAGCCTGCACCAGCCACTTGCGGGTCCGTGAAGACGACCCAGGGAAGGGAGGAATAATCTGCCCGACTACCGGATGAAGTGAAGGCATTTTCGACGGCGGTTTTGCTTCGAAAGCGGCGGTGTAAACGAAAGCGGGCGTGTCGGTCACAGTCGCCTGCGGCGAAAATTTGAGGCAGGTTGGTCTCCATTTTTTCGTTGACGAGGATGTGGCCTTTGGGGCCGAGTTGCAGCCCGGTTTTGTCCAAGCCCAGCTTTTGCGTATTGGGGCGGGTACCTGCGGCTACGACCACTTTGCCCGGCTCTGTGATTTTGGTAAAAGAGCCGTCAGGACATTTGCCGTGGATGATGGTGTCACTGCCCTGTTTCTCAAACTTCACCGCCCGGAGGTTGGGCAGCATCTCGATGCCTTCGGTGCGCATTTGCCGTTCCAGTTCCTCGCTGATGTCGGGCGTTTGGCTGCGCAGCACCCGGTCGGTGAATTCGATGATGCGGACTTTTGTGCCGAGCCGGTTGTACGCCATGGCAATTTCCAGCCCGATGTAGCCAGCGCCCATAATGGTGATGCTTTTTGGCTGTTCTTCTAAATCGAACAGCTTGGCGTTGGTCAGGTAGCCCACTTCCTCCAAGCCTTCAATGTCCGGCACGTTGGTCGTTGCGCCGGTGGCGATGAGGAATTTGAGGGCAGTGTAGCGGTCTTTGCCGTTGACGAGGATGGTTTTTTTATCCTCAAATTCCGCCCAGCCTTCCACCATTTTCAGGGTGGTAAAATCGCCCACCACGTCCATGTATTTTTTCTGCTGCAAGTTGGCGACAAGTTGTTTTTTATCCCGGATGACTTGGGCAAAATCTACGTCGGCCCCTCTGGGCCGGATGCCCGCAAAGTTGGAATGCGTGGCATGATAAACCGTTTCCGCTGCCCGGATGAGGGTTTTGGATGGCACGCAGCCCACGTTGACGCAGGTGCCGCCAAAGGGCAGTCCAGCGTTGACCATGAGCGTGTTCAGCCCCAGTTCTTCGGCTTTGATGGCTGCCGAAAACGCCGCCGAGCCGCCGCCGATGATGATGAGGTCGTAGCGGGGGATGCCTCTATTGGTGGGCAGTGGCGGTACGTCGTGCTGCACCACCCGGTAGTTTTTCGTGCGGTTGATGGTGGCGGCGATTTCCTCCCGGCTAGTGACGGCGGGGTCGAACTCGCAGGCGCAGCTTGCTTTTGGATAGCTCGCCTCGACCTTTTTGATGCCTTTGTTTTGCGACAGCATTTTTTCGATGCTTGTAGCACAGTGGTCGCAGGTCATGCCGCTCACTTCTAGTTCGACGGCTTCGGTCATGGTTTCTGAAGGGCTTTCTTTGCCCAATATTTTATTTAAAAAACGCATGGTGAAATTGGATTTGGAGGTGTCGGACACTTCAAGTTGTCGGATACCTGACTCAATGATTATTGATTGTTTGCCGTTTTGAAGTCCGTGACCTTGTAGCCGGTTCCGTCAATGGCCGCCTTGATATTTTCGGTAGAGGTTTTGGATTTGTCAAACTTCACCTCTGCTTTTCCATCTTCAAAACTGGCGGTGGTTCCCACAATGCCCGGTAGTTCGTTCACGGCGTGTTTGACGTGCTCCTCGCAGCTCGTGCAGGTCATCCCTGAGATATCGAAGGTGACCGCTTGCACGTCAGCTTGGCTCACCATAATGACCTGCTTGCCGTTGTCGGGGTAAAAGATTGTGGAGTAGTACGGGAAGGCCATCATCAGTGCAGCAAAGACAGTGACGATGCCGAGGAAGCTCTTCGTCTGCATGAACGGTGTTTTGCCATCCTCTTCGCAATCACAGTCAATTGCGGCCTTTTGCGGCTTGAGTTTTTGGTACCAGGCGAAGCCCAGCACGGCCACGGTCAGGCCAAGCAGATAAGGGCGGGCGGGTTCCATCCACGATAATGTGGAAGCCAGTCCGCTCGTGCCAGCCAGTAGCGCCAGCACGGTTGTAATGCACCAAAGTGAGGCTGCAATGGCGGCCAGCACCCTGCACCAGCCAATTTTCCAGATGCATTTTCAGATTTCATGATAAACCATTGTTTAAGGAATTACTTAAATATTTTGATAAAAAAAGTCACGACATGGCCACCCGGCCTATGCTCCTGTCCTGCCCGGATCGGCTGCCCAACAATTGGAACAAGGTATCCAGCAGCGGTTTGGCCGTGGCTGAAATATGGTAATAAATCGTCACACCGTCTTGTTCGGTAAAGACCAGTCCCCCATCCCGTAGCTTTTTTAAATGTTGCGATACAGCGGGCAAGGTCATACCCAATATCTCGCTCAAGTCGCACACACAAAGGCTGTGTTCCTCGGCCAGTAGCAATAAGATTTTCATGCGCACCTCGTTGCCCGCCAGGCTAAGCGAGCCTGACAGGGTGGTGATGGGCGGCCCCAGTTCGCCCATCCGCTCCCGGCAGCGGTGGATTTGCGCTTCGTTGCGGCATACCCGGATACAGACATTTCGGTTGTTTCTTTTAGTCATGGTGCAAATATAGAAGGAAGAAAGTACTTAAGCAAGTGCTTAAGCATATTTTAACATTCAGCCTCTCTATAAGTTGAGCATCGTAGGCGGGATAGGCCAGGAACAGAGGTATTGAACTGCATCAACTCAACGATTTTATTTCCGATTTTCTATTGCGTACCGTCCACCGTCAACTGTTCGTCTTCTATGTCAAATAATAGTTGGGCTGGCTTTCTACATAACCGGTAGCCTTGTACTTTTCAATGACGGCACAGTGCTGTTAAAATCCTTAGTTTTAATTTCTGCGACGCTCTGCCTCCAAGAAATTAAAGACTCCGACAATCGAGCTGTCCCTTTTTCGAGATCTCTCGGGAAGTGCCTCGAAAGGTGAGAAAAAGTTGGGCAAGCTCACGAACATCGAAGAATGATTTGGGCAGGTTTCCTGGGCTAAATGTGAGGTTACCATAATCAGGAGTTTATGTTTGTATGATTGGTAGCCGGGAGTTGCTTAGCCTGACACTCCCGGTATTTTTTTGTGAAGTTAAATTTTAAAGTATCGGTTTTGTTCCTCTCAGGGCACCAGTTTCCAACAGGGCGGTTGTTCCTTTGAACAAATGAAATTTTCGGAAAGAAAAAAGTAACACAAATTTTGTCAGGTATTGGGAATGGGTGCGACCAACTGCTGACAGGCGATTGAGCGAGTTAAGTTGCAACCTGAGAATTGCTCGAAGAAGAGCTAGTTTTCTCCATTATAAATGCTGGTTTTAGTAAAAGTCACTTAGTTCTAGGAACACATATTCAAAAATGATGAGTCGAGAATTGCTTCGCCAGGTTTCTACCTGATAAAATGATGACAGGGTTAGCGAACCTCTAGGGAGCTATTATTTCTAATTTCTTTTTAAGTTAAAAACGATCGATCATGTATGCTCTACCAGTAATTCAAAAAGATCAAGCTGCAATTTTCAAAAGCGTTTCATTAATCGGATCGCCGCTTAGTAAACTATTAGTCCGAACACAAAGGTGTATTGATGAAGTCTTGTTTCTTGAAAAGGAAGCCATTTTCCTTTCTTGGATAGTCTTCAAATCGCAGAATTATTCAAATCCCGAAACTAAAGAAGATCTGATCTCCTTACATCAAAAATTACTTCATTTTAGAAATCAAGATTTATTAAAGTACCTCGGCGCATTGCGACAGCAACAAATTAAGTTAACCGCACAATCAAATTGCCGTTATCCCCCCACCAATTTTGCTGACAGTTATAAAGCACAGGGTCTATTAGACAATCGATTTGACGATCTTTGCGGGTCCTTTAAAATATTAAAAATGAATACGTTTGAAATGGTTGAAGATTTTTTAACTGTTTCAATTTATTGAAATCCTAAACTAGATATGAGTAGAATCAAAGTGTACGATAAGGAAATTCAACACCTTACAACTTTCCAAATGATTGAAGTTGATCGCCTGATGATCGATGAATATGGTATATCTCTACTGCAAATGATGGAGAACGCCGGTCGTTGTTTATCCACCTTGGCAATCAAAAGATTTTTGAAAGGAAAACTAAAAACCAAACGTGTCGTGATCCTCGCTGGCACCGGAGGCAATGGTGGTGGCGCCATGGTGTGTGCACGTAGATTACATAATTTGGGCGCAAAAGTGATTGTTTACCTTTCTGCTGAACAAGATAGAATGAGCCCAGTGGCGCAGCTACAACTTAATACCCTCAAAAGGATGGGCATCAGAATCAAAAGAGCTGATGAGTTGGCAAACGCCAAACCGGTGGCATTAGTTATTGATGGCATTATTGGTTACAGCATCAAAGGAGATCCGGTCGGGTCAGCTAAAAAGATGATCGAGTGGGCAAATGCCCAGCTAGCGCCGGTTTTGGCATTGGATACTCCATCTGGCCTAGATTTGACCATTGGGCATGTTTATCACCCCACTGTCAAGGCGTCGGCTACTTTGACGTTAGCTCTGCCAAAGAATGGCCTTTTTACTGAAGAAGTAAAGGAGGTCAGAGGAGATTTATATCTGGGGAATATCGGGGTGCCGCCTGAATTGTATGCTGAACCTAGCCTCACCATGAAGGTACGGCATGGCTTATTTGCTAAAGGAGATGTAATCAAAATTGATCCAATCGAGATCGAAGGGCACAAGGAAGGTGAGGTATTTATCAGTGAAACTGGTAAATAAGCATCGTACCAACCACCTGAAATATTCAAGGGGTAGATCTTCACAGTATTTTGTGAAAGGTGCGATTATTTCGAGTTCTTTTCTTTCGTATTTGTAAGTCCTAAAATAAATGACAAAGCGACCTGATTGGATGTAAGCGCTCGGGCACGGACATCAAGTTTCTGGAGCGTACAGTAGCTTATTGGAATTCAAATGTATTTAGACTGACGGAACGTTCGCTTTTCCTTCTTATTAATTGCAACAAAGGAATCCTAAAATTTCCTTGAGGGCATTTGGATTAGCCAAACTGCCCCCCCTTTGCCATCTAGTACCATGTCGTTTGCTAAGTTTTGAAATGACTTTTTTCCACAGAATTACTTGATGAATAATAATGAATATGATGCAGCATCTAATCCAATATTATTCTTTGCCCGTACTTCCAGTTTATAGACACCGGACTTTAATTCTTCTGGAATTTCTATTTTCCACAAGTGTTGACTAATCGGAAATTTTTCGCGATAAAAGGGAATTTTCTCAGCGGAAGCATCTCGCTGCTCCTGCAATTTAATCTGCCGGGAATAGATCGGATCCGGCTCTAAAACTTTTTTCATATGAACCCAGTCCGTATCTTCTATTTTAACTTTAACTTCAGTAGTATTATTGCCAGCAAAAACATTTACAATGATCTCATCCTTGTCTCCAAAACCAATTTCATCAGTGAATTCGTGAGGGGTCCAAATGTGCATCTGCTTGTTCGAAGCGTCACCAGAAATTTTATACGTGCATTTTCGACTCGAACCATCTATTTCTAAGATCCAATAACCTTTTGGTGTACCATCCCCCATCATGGAACTGGGAACCCCATATACATCTTTTTCACCTAGCCACCAGGCTCCGCATACAGCCCCCGCAACCAGTTCTTCCACTGGTTTATCATGTGGCCAACCATCCATTCTCTCAAAGTTTCTATAATATTGTGTGTGGGTATGGCCAGCATAGGCGAAAAGATTGGGATGATCTTTAAATAGTTCTAATAGCGTTTTCAAGTTGGAAATATCTTCCAGAGGTATATGCATAAACATATGGACATGCATTTCGTCTGGTAAGGTGTTGAGATAATTTTCGACAAATTGAAGCTGATCTGCGTCAATTCTTCCTTCAAATTTTCGTGTACCATTTTCAGGAAATACTGTATTTAACACCAGAAAGGCATTCTTGCCGTAATTGAAGGCATAGTAAGAAGGACCAAAATGGGCCTTATAGGTTTCATCCCGATGTTGAAGCTCGGTCGCATCATAATTCCGGTCGTGGTTGCCATAGACATAGTAAACAGGAGCACCGATTTTCCCCAAAACCTTTTTAAGCGGATCAAACAAATCAAGGTCGTCAAAAACAAGATCTCCCAGTGGAACGACAAAATCAACTTTCTCAGCCATCAACTGCTCTCCTACCAATTTTGCGACATGGTAGACATGATCTAATATCTCGACCTGTGTATCTCCCAATAGTGCTACTTTCAGTCTATTTTCATCTGGGTTGGAGTAAAGAGCAAAATTCAGCTCGTCGGGAAGCACGGTCTTCGGTATGCCTATGTACTTATACTTAGGGGACCCCTCTGGCTTATGATAGGCAAAAAAATCAGAAATATAATCATCCGAAAAGGCAGGAACATAACCGCTGGGCTTGATGACAAAAATTACTCCATCATCTCGCAAATTGATTTCGTATTCACCGCCTTCATTGGATTGAACTATATCAAATCCATTGGATATACAGACATTAGACAGCGGCTCTTCACCCCTTTCATAGATCCCATTGTGATTTTCATCCAGATACACATGACCCGATTGTAGTCTCGATTGCGCAAAACCATGGGAAAACAACAAGGTGCAGACCACCACCAGAAATCCATTACTCACCTCACTATAAATTTTTGAGTTCTTACTCATAATAGTAGATCAGACAAAAACCATCAATATAGAGAACTCGATGGGTTTGAGCAAGATAAGATGGCTGTAAAGTCATAGATACTTTGGCATCAATCCCCTTCAATTGCTACCGTATGAACTACAAGGGACTGTTCTTGCAAGCGTAATGCATGATGAAACCTCATGGCAACAGCTTTTGAGCTATGCCAATAGGCTATATGCTATATTCTCCTGATATTTTATACGCAACGTCAAACCTCTATGTGATGCCGACCTCCTATGAATTAGCTGCTTTTAAAAGCAAATATTCGGATCTACTGTACACCTTGGAAGTAAAACCGACCTCCCATTAGAGTAATCTACGGAGGCCTTAAACCATACCGCCAAAAAATATATAACAAGCAATAAATGCCAGCAACGATAGAATGATTCCAACGAGGAAAACATCAATCGAAGAATTATTCAAATCCCAAAACCAAAGAAGATCTGATCTCCTTACATCAAAAATTACTTCATTTTAGAAATCATGATCTAATAAAGTACATTGGCGTATTACGACAACAACAAATTAAGTTGACCGCACAATCAAATTGCGTTATCCCCCCACCAATTTTGCTGACAGTTATGAAGCACATTGTCTATTGGACATCCGATTTGACGATCTTTGCGGGTCATTTAAGATATTAAAAATGAATACGTTTGAAATGGTTGAAGATTTTTTAACTGTTTCGATCTATTGAGAACCTAAACTAGGATATGAGTCGAATTAAAGCGTACGAAAAGGAAATTCAACACCTTACAACTTTCCAGATGATCGAAGTTGATCGCCTGATGATCGAAGAATATGGTATATCTCTACTGCAAATGATGGAGAACGCCGGTCGTTGTTTATCCACCGCAGTCAAAAGATTTCTGAAAAGAAAACTAAAAACCAAACGTGTCGTGGTCCTCGCTGGTACCGGAGGCAATGGTGGTGGTGCCATGGTGTATGCACGTAGATTACATAATTTGGGTGCAAAAGTGATTGTTTACCTTTCTGCTGAACAAGATAGAATGAGCCCAGTGGCGCAGCTACAACTTAATACCCTCAAAAGGATGGGCATCAGAATCAAAAGAGCTGATAAGTTGGCAAACGCCAAACCGGTGGCATTAGTTATTAACTTAACTTTCTGTACCATTTTTTGTAATATTTATATTGGTGCAGGATAAATCATAATCTATTCATAAAAAATTAATTATGAGCCATACTTTATATTGTTTCTCTGATTATAAATATATATTATCTATAAAAAATCTTGATTAAGAAAATCTACTTGTTGGTCCAGAATTTACTTGGTAAGGTGACACCGGCTTAGTATGCATAGGTGGGGCCCCACACTCAAGTTGGAGCGTAGGATTTTATACAGCGTATTTAAGTAACAAAATCATTTTCATTCCCTAATTTCTTATTGTCACAAATATTTGATTATCAAACGAATGTAGCCTTATAAAATCCAGCGGAGACTTGAGATGAGGGTCGCCGAGCATACAGCCGGCAGTTTTGGCTCCACTT
This sequence comes from Saprospiraceae bacterium, assembly GCA_016711125.1. Classification (GTDB taxonomy): domain Bacteria; phylum Bacteroidota; class Bacteroidia; order Chitinophagales; family Saprospiraceae; genus JABDMH01. Next base: position 1,071,114 of record JADJTQ010000001.1, read on the forward strand.
TTTGCTGCCAAAAAGTGGAAAAAAAATTATTCTCTACGACTAGGCATAGGGTTAGAAACATATAGCAATGAATGCCGAAACTTGAGTTATTAATGGCATTATTGGTTACAGCATCAAAGGAGATCCGGTCGGGTCAGCTAAAAAGATGATCGAGTGGGCAAATGCCCAGCTAGCGCCGGTTTTGGCATTGGATACTCCATCCGGTCTAGATCTCACAGTTGGACATGTTCATCACCCCACGGTCCAGGCGGCAGCTACTTTGACGTTAGCTCTGCCAAAGAGTGGCCTTTTTACCAAAGAAGCAAAGGAGGTCAGAGGAGATTTATATCTGGGGAATATTGGGGTGCCGCCTGAAATTGTATGCTGAACCTAGCCTCACCATGAAGATACGGCATGGCTTATTTGCTAAAGGAGATGTAATCAAAATTGATCCTATTGAGCTCAAAGGGCAAAATAAAGGTGGGGTATTTATCGAGAAGCCTGGATAAAAGAGCATCGAAACAACTTAAATACTTGTGAGTTTGAGCTTATTGCAGGATTTTGCAAAAAAGACCATTATTATGAATCCTTATCTCTTGCATTTAAATCACTCAAAATCTTGTTTTCCAGCTTCTTATGGTCAAGTTTTAAGTCTTCACTTGGATCCGTATCTGAATTAAACAGACGTTCTAAGAAACCACTTTGTTTGTCATATAAGCTGCAAGCATCACACATTGTCTTGTGGTATGCTAGTTGCAACCTCTCCCAGAAAGAAAGCTTTGCATGGTGCTTGCGCTCTATCAACTCGCTTGCGGCCCTACACGACAGCATCAATTTTTTCATCATCTTATACCGTTAGGTGAGTATAAATATTGTGCTTTGAAAATCTACACTTTGCATTAAGTAACTCTTTTATTGGTATCTTATTCTTAGATCTGATTTTCAATATTATTGATATGATTGGAAAATCATACTTTGCTAAACCAAAATTTATCCAGACAATCTCGAAGCTGAAGTTTAGCCCGATGGATCAACTGCCAGTAGTTAGTTGTTGTGATACCCAATTCCTGACATATTTGTTCACCTTTTTTTTCGTCAAGAAATTTAAGGCGGATACAAGAATTCATCAATGCTGGCAAGTGGTCAATGCATGAAGAAAAGATCTTAGTAAAAGCCGGAAGATCCATGAGATGATTTGAATCCTGCAGCCAGGACTGAGCTGGCGAAGTGACCTGCCATCTACCATCAGGACCAAAATAATCAGCAATGTCTGCATCTGAATTGGCAGTCGATATGTTCTGACGAATGGTTTGGCGGTAATGGCCGGCAATTTTATTCTTTAGAATACCAATTAGCCATGTCTTGGGATGACTCTCTGCTTTAAACGATGTGTAGCTTTCCGCTGCAGCAAGAAAAGTTTCCTGTACCAGATCTTCAGAGAGTTGATGATCGGAGGTTTTTTTGATTGCCCAGGCATAAAGATATCCAGTGTAGAGTTGTACCCAGTTTGTGAGTTCAGTCTTTTTGTGATTTTCAAGCATACTTGGCTAGTAAGGTGAACAATACCTGGATTACAATGATCTGGTCTGCTCAAATATACGGGTAACTTTGAAGATTGACTAAAAAATGCGGGGAAGCAAGTGGATAAGATTTTAGGCTTACGATCCAAGGGAATGGTTTTACTTGGTTAGATGTATCGGCCTTGTATTTAGCCATGTCCAGATAATCTGCTCTCAGGCTTTATTCAGCAATAAACACGAAAATATTCATAGATCCGATCCAAGTCGTTACGGTCTCTTTTTTGGAAGTCGATACTTTTCAAAAGTATTTATGTCAGGTAGTGTCAGGTTTTAGGTTTGATCGCCACTAACCATCGTAATCAAATTATTACTTAAAACAATTAAATTATGAAAAATATTTTGCGATTGGCATTGGGAGTAGTTCTTAGCGCTTTTTTGGTCTCTGCCACAAATTACGTAGTTCCTCTCTCCAAAATGGAGCATTGATAAAGCCCATAGTGCTATTACTTTTAGTGTCAAACACTTGTTCACTCGGTCGAAGGAAGATTCCAGAGTTTTCAAGAGAATTTCTTATTTGATCCGGAAAATTTGTCTCAAAGCAGGGTCGACTTAAGTATCGATGTTTCCAGTGTTAATACCCAGGAGGCTAAAAGAGATCAACACCTTCAATCGGCCGATTTTTTTGATGCAGCTACATTTTCACAAATTAAATTTTCTGCTTCCCGATTTGAGAAAACAAGCGAAGGCAATTTTGTCGCTTATGGTCAATTAACGATCAAAGATGTGACCAAAGACATAGCTTTGCCATTTCAAGTGCTTGGCACTACTGATCACCCTATGATGAAAGGAGCTAAAGTGATGGGAATCTCCGCCCAAACCACCATCAATAGAAGCGACTTTGGGGTCGGTACCGGTAGTTGGGCTGCCACTATGGTGGTAGGCGATGTGGTAACAATTAATATTAATCTTGAAGCCGTGACCCAGTAAATTGGAGTTTTTTTTAGCCAAAGCAGGTGTAGGAAGGAACTACACTTGCTTTCTTATACCAAATTATTGGATCAGCAAAATAAGATGAATCATGAATTTGAATTTATATTTCGAAGATCAATTGAAAGGAAACTCCAGCATAGAAAAATTTGAGAAGACTTTGCGAGCTGCGCTAAAATCCCTGGACCAGTTTAAGCTTCAGACAGCTGATCGAATGGTAGTGGAGGCAGCAATCTGGTTGCATTTCATGAGTCTTCCAAAAAGTAACGACCCTTCATTCGACAGTGATAAAATGTTTAATTTTTTAGAAGATAACAATGGAAAAGAATTTAGAACAAAGGTAGACGCTCTCCTAAAGAATTTCAGTGATGAAAGGAGTCCGGTAGATGATACCGAAGCGGTATTTCGGGATGCATGTTCAATTCAGATTGCAAATCCAAAATACAATAAAGGGCTCAAAAATCAATTAAAGGAAACGGATAATCAAAAAGACTCAGATACTCATAGAGAACTATACGAGCAAGAGCTGAAGGTACTCGAAACGCATCGATACTTCACGCCGCATGCTCAAAAATTCTGGGAACCATTGAAATTGAAAAATATCGAGCAACTTAGGAAGAAAGTTAAAAAGTATGATAAGCAACTTGACAGCAGACTCATGCAGGATTTGAATGTAGATTCTGCAGAACTGAAGAGTCTAAAGAAAAAATTGCTAAAGGCTGATTCTTTTCCGGATAGAGGTATCGAAACCTGGTTTCGGACGGCAACCAGAAATCTCTATACCAGGAGACAAATCGTCGATACGAAGTCAAATATCATGATTACAATGAATGCAATCATCCTTTCGCTCGTGGTGGGGAGCGGTTATTCGGAGCTGCAGCAGAATCCCCATATTTTTTGGTTCCTGATCCCTATGATACTCACTAATGTATTGTCAATCTCGTTTGCGATTTTTGCCACCAGGCCTGCACTGGCAAATGGTATATTCACCAGAGAGGAGGTGATTTCAAAACAGGCCAGACTCACTACTTTTGATGATTTCTATCAAGTGCCTCTGAAGGAATACGAGTGGGCTGTTGGGGAAATGTTGCAGGATCGGGGTTTTCTCTACAATACATTGATAAGAGATATGCACCGGCTAGGAGTGGATTTGGCTAAGCGATATAAAAACATACGGTGGGCTTATCAAGTGTTTCTTAGTGGTCTCATTTTCTCGTTAATCATGTTTGGGTTTTGTTATGTCATTTATCAAAGTACATAATTGAATTGAAAATGACTCCTCGATTATTTATAAACGCCCAATAGCGACTAGTGTAATGTCCTGTTAGAGGAAAAAGATTGCAAGGAATAGATCTGTCTTGCATTCACCGGACGAGCCAGAGTGCGTCTTCGTTCGAAATATGGATGATCTGAGCGAATTGCAGTTTATTTATTGAATGACAGAGTTTGACAAGTGTGACTTTTGTGTGAGAAATGTAAAGTGGAGCAGAGATGAACTTGATGGTAAGGGTACAGCCCAGATATCCTGCCATAGTAGAAAGATTACGACTGCAATTGCAGGGCTGGGTAGAGGATCTAAAATGACAACAGATTTGATGGAATCGATACTAATATCTCAATTGGAAGGTACCTTGTAATCATACCATGCTGGTGTGCCGAACCAATCGTGCATCTCTTTTTCAATGGGAGCAATTATTTCATCGTCCTCAGGTATGCCACCTAAGTCGAGCGTCTCTTCCATCCATTTATCCAATGCGCTGCGAAGCCTCAATAAGACTTCCTTGTGCTTTGATTTTTCTGAATCGACCAGGTTATTAATTTCATGCGGATCAGCTTCGGTATCGTAAAGCTGCTCATAGGGCAAGGGCTCCATAAGTTCAGCTGCGGCTCCACTTAATTGACCGTCTGCATACATCTGTCGCATAAGAGGCATCACTAAAAAACATTTTTCTTTATAGCGATTGAGCGATGCCAGGCCTTGTTTAGGCATATAATTACGTATGTAGTGATACCGCTTTTCTCGAACAGAACGAATACGATTGACGGTTTCATCAATGCGATCGCGAGCACTAAACGCGTATTCTCGTGGGGGATCAGGCTGTTCGCCCATGAATATCCTGCTTTGCATGCCATCGGGTTTGGTTATGCCTGCCATCTGAAGTGTCGTAGCCGTGATGTCAAGTAAGCTGATCACTTCTTCATGCACTGATCCGGCCTTGTACTGTGGCGGAGGTGGAATGTTTTTAGGCCAATGAATAATCATGGGTACATGCAAACCCGAATCCCAGGCCCAATGAATTCCACGTGCTTCCATCCTCCCATTATCTCCAAAGAAAATCACGATGGTATTGTCAGCCAAGCCATCTTTTTTCAACTGTTCTAGAATCCACCCGATCCTGATGTCTAAACCCGATGCGGAGTTGAGATATCTGGCCCACTCCTGCCGGGTGATCTCATGGTCAGGATAGTAGGGTGGAGGTGTCACATTTTCGGCAGTTGCAATCTTTGGATGCCAATCTTCCCCCACCCATTTTACCCGTGGCTTGTTGACCGATTGGCGATCATAAATATCATATTCTGCCTCTGGAGTATTGATTTGGGCAAAAAAGGGCTGATTGTTTTTCAGCGCTGACCAGTCTTTGGATTGATAAATGGGTCCCTCATTGACAAAATTCAGATCCAGTTTTCCTGTTCCCACTTCTCGGTCACCAATATGTGTGATGTTTGCAGTAAAATATCCTGAATCCTGTAGCCAGTGAGTAACGGGCCGGATGCCCTCAGGTAAACGATAATCGTCATCCCTGTGAGATCGCATGTGATGGGTGCCGGTGCTGGTTTGATAATGACCAACCATGAATGCTGATCGGCTGGGTGCACATACGGGGGAGGTCGCAAAAACCCGATTGTACCGGACACCATTGGCTGCAAGAGCGTCTATGTTTGGCGTCAGCACGTTTTCAGCCCCATAGCAGCCAAAATCCAACGCAAAATTTTCGGCTACAATCCACATGATATTGGGTCTGGTAACAACCGTTTGTTGAGAGTTTTTGGAGTGAGTACAGGACCAGCCCAGCATCACCAGAATCACTATAGCGGCAAAAGGTTTTTTCGTAATCACTCAATTTGGATATTAAAGAAAGTTAGAAAGTTTAAAGCATCTTGCGATAGCTTGATGAAATGAGCCTGCAACCGGCTTGATCCGAAAGTTAATGAATTCGCAATTATAGATGACGAATCCAAGGCAATCAGACCCTTTTTGGAAATGGCAGCTAAAATCCGATCATGGCAATAAAGATCAGGGTAGTCCGGCAATCGACGGAGACAAGAGAACCATGTGGATATTTGAACAGCTGCCGCAGAAAAAGTATTTGAGGATTTTATTAAAGCAATGGTTCGCGGGGTTAGATGGGGACACATTATGAATAAATCATATATATAAAAGGTAAATGCGTATATTGTAGAGTCTCAAGATTACTACAAAATGAAAACTACAAACGCATTTACCCAAGGCGTAAGCCTTATAAGTACAATATTAAATAAAATGCCTGGGATTAATGAATGGCGACGCCGGTTTATTGTAGAGACATTTATGCTTTTTTAAGCATACGAGGCCGGATTAATTTCTTACAACTGGCAAGATATGGTAAGTACCATGAAAGTACCTATCGAATGGGATTTGAGCGAGACTTTGACTTTTTAACCTTCAATATTTTATTGGTGGAGCAATATTGTGGAGCGAATTGTATCCCTGGTTTTGATCCAACCTATCTGAATAAGAGTGGTAAGCATACCCCAGGAATCGGTTACTTTTATAGCGGAACAGCCGGAAAGCATAAGCGGGGCTTGGAAATAGCGGGAATAGCGGTGGTCGATGTAGATCAGAATACGGCCTACCATTTGGAAGCGATTCAAACACCGAGTGCCCGGAAATCCACCTTGGAGGATGGCCAGAGTATTGTGGATCACTATGCGAACATCATTGTCTCAAGATCAGCCCAGTTAAGTAAGCTCAGTACGATATTGGCCGTGGATGCCTATTTCACTAAGAGGAAATTCATAGATCCGATCTGTGAGAAGACGGATTTAAATATTGTGGGTCGATTGAGAGAGGATGCGAATCTTCGCTATTTATATAATGGAAGGCAAACAGGTAGCAAAGGCCGGCCGAAACAGTATGCTGGTAAAATCAACGTGAAACGAATCGATAAACGGCGGGTAACCCAAGAATACGAAGATGATGACGTGCGAATCCATGCCGCGGTGGTTAATAGTGTTGGTCTGAAGCGCAATGTAAAACTCTGCTATGTAGAATTCCTGAATACCACTGGGGAAGTAAATACTACGAAGATGTTCTTCAGTACGGATATCATTATGACGGGGCTTGCCATCCTGTGTGCTTACCGAGCCAGGTTTCAAATGGAATTCAATTTTAGAGATTCAAAACAATTTACAGGACTACAGAATAGTCAAGCAAGAAGTAAAAAGAAAATACATTTTCATGTAAACGCCGCGCTAACCACAGCATCAATTGGCAAATGTATTCAACGGAATGGGTTGAAAAGAAGTCTTCGATTAACCTATTCGATCTCTGATTTGACCACCGAATTATTCAACCATAATCTATTAAAAAGAATATTATCAATCTATCCAATTGACGCAAACATTAAAATAAATGATAATGTGATCAGATTAGTCCTGGATTATGGCAAAATCGCAGCCTGATAAGGTCACGAACCATTGTTAAAGGAAATAATATTGATGATACGTTCTGAGGACATAGGCCTATTCACGAGCCGTTTTTGGCACTAAAGAGTCGCTGCTACACCTAATTGAAGTATAGTCTAATCACTTCCAATTTTGGAAAGGGCCTACTACTGTCGTTATTTTGTGATTACCAAAAATCCAAAAATAAATAGAGGTGCCATAATGTGGAATAGTACTGTGAAAAGATAAGTTGAAATGACGGTCTTTTGTGACAGTCCTGCTATTGTCACGATGATATTAGCGAAAAATAGCAAGATACTAACACCAACGAAGGCAATGTACCCGGTCAGGAAAGACATGGCAATTGTGCTTATCGGCATAATTATCGTGGGTAGTGTCATTAGGGGTATCAAATACCATAAAAGACCCTCACTTTCCTGCCGTTTACAGAAAGCATCATATCTGGCTACAAAACCCATTTTCTCTCTACGCTTCTCTTTCCTATACTCTATGGTTTGAGAAGATATTACATCGATCATATTTTATGTTTTTAAGTAATTGCAGGAAAAGTACAAAGCCGGGAATAATAGAGAAATCCATCACTAATCAAGGAGATGAATAGCATACCGGTGCATTTTGTCTTCCCTTTTCTATTTGAATTTTATTAATATTGCAATATTACGGATAAGTTTGTCCGAGTTATATGACTTAAATCATATTGTCCAAAAATGATTGACGAAACGATCCTTCGGGAGTATGGTGCTGTAGAAAAACAACTGGTAAAAGGCGAGATCCTATTTGTTGAGGGAGATACTCCCGTATACTATTATCAGGTTTTGTCGGGCATCATGAAAATGAACAACTATAATGAGAATGGGAATGAGACGATTCAGGCAATCTTTACCAAAGGTCAGAGCTTCGGCGAACCAGCTATATTTGGTGACTTTCCTTTTCCAGCCAATGCAGAAGCTGTAGAAAATACCTGTTTAATCTGCCTTGAAAAGAAAAGATTTATCGAAATGCTCAAGGAGCATGCTGTCATCTGCATTGAATTATTGAGGGTCATTTCCAAGCGCCTCCAATTCAAAGCCATGATTGCCAAAGAGATAAGCGGACACGAAGCGGAACACCGCATACTGGCCTTTTTGAACTATCTCAAAACAAATTCCGGAACGCAAGGGGAGTTTCAGGTGAACCTTACCCGGCAGACCATTGCCGGTTTCATTGGGCTTAGAGTGGAGACGGTCATCAGAGCAATAGGAGAGCTGAAAAGGAAGGGTGAGATCAAAGTGAGAAATAGGAAGATATATTTGTGATTGCTGTCTAATATGAAGATTGCAATAAGGTTGGTTTTTCTTACAGGAAAATGACAAGATAAAACTCGGATAAATTTGTCCGATATGATTTTTATCCCTATCTTTGAGATAATAGGGATTTTTTCAAAATTCAGTGAATAATGGAATCCCACCGGCGATCTATCTTGTCCACTTACCAGAAATGAATTGGGGGGGGTTGACAACAGGTGGTCAAGGCTGGTTAATTTTAAAATGACATCGAGATGGTACATATCGTAAAAGTGAGATCAATAGCGCAAGTCACTCATGATGTTTTAAGAATTGAAGTTGAAAAACCGGATCAATACACCTTTGACCCGGGACAAGCCACCGAGGTTGCGATTAATAAAAATGGTTGGGAAAATGAGTTAAGGCCGTTTACTTTCACCTGCCTGCCTGAAGATAATTACCTGGAGTTCACTATTAAAACATATCCATCCCACAAAGGTGTAACAGCCGAGTTGTTGAACTTGAGGCCAAATGATGAATTGATTATTGGGGATCCCTGGGGTACCATCGGTTATAAAGGCGAGGGGGTATTCATTGCTGGTGGTGCAGGAATAACACCTTTTATCTCCATATTCAAGCATCTCTATTCCAACGCTCAAATTGGAAACAACAGACTCATCTTTGCCAATAAAACAAAGGCGGACATCATCGATGAGAATCAATTCAGAACTATATTGGGTAAAAATTTCATCAATATACTATCTGAGGAAAATAGAAAGAAATATACTCATGGGTATATTACAGAAGAATTTCTAAAGAAAGCTGAGATTAATTTGGATAAGTATTTTTACGTGTGCGGCCCCCATCAATGATGGATGCCATTGAAAAACAGTTGTTGAATCTGAAGGTGGATAAACAATCGATAGTCAAGGAAGAGTTTTGATTGCATGAATTTATGCATTTCATCACGAGAAAAGACTCTTTTCGAAAGAAAACACTGTCCATTCCACTTTTAGTTCAAAACTATTCATTTAAAATACATAAAATATGGACTTGTTTGGCAAATTGTTTAGCTATTTTAAGCAACCCAAAGAAGAAACCAAAGGTCGTGCGCCTGAAGGCGTATGTCCGGTCTGCTGGGGCTATCAGGAATATGACGATAAGATTCGTATACTTTTTGAGGACGAGCAAATCGATGTGATACGCCACAGGAAAAAATATACCCGCATACGCAAGTTTGTTAAAGAGTACATCGAAGGTATCCGCCTAAAGAAAGGAAAGATCCAGACTTGTCCTACCTGCGGTGAAGTGTATGAAAAAGGAAATGTGGACACTGAAATAAATGATATAAACTAAAACAAATAATGATCAAATGTACAGCCAACGCCGTTTGGAAAGGCTCATTAAAGGAAGCAGAAGGAAAATTAACTTCCTAAAATAGTGTTTTGATCACATCAGCAAAGTCCTGACTTTTACATTACCATCGATACCATCTTGGGTTGTCGTAATGTTACAAATCGAAATCATGAATGATCCATTATTGGAGAATGCATATTGTTTAGATATGGTGAAAGCACGAATAAATTACACCAGAGTGGATCCCAGTGCTATCAATGCGATGCATAAACTCGAAAAGTATGTGCAGAACTCCGGTTTAGAACGCAGTTTATATGAATTGGTCAAGATCCGGGCTTCGCAGATCAACGGCTGTGCTTATTGCCTGGATATACATACTAAAGATGTACGAGAAGCAGGCGAAACCGAACAACGCTTGTATGCAATAAGCGCCTGTCGTGAAACGACTTTTTATACTGACCGGAGCGCGCCGCGCTGGCATGGACGGAAGAAATAACATTGATTTCAGAAAATGAGGTGTCTGATTCACTTTTCTTTCACACACCATAGATCCGGACCATGACACCATACCAAGACTAAAGGAATCTGCCAACGATTTGGGATTGGATCATACAAAGTTTTTTAGAAAATCGATTGAAATATGGATACGCGCACTGCCATTCAAGCTATATTGTGGACGACTTACACCTGCTGTGGTGACGGACTTAATAAACCCCAAGGCATTTGAAGCCATACAACGGAAACGTCTCCCTACCAATGGTATATTGTTGGATGGTGGATCAAATAGCGTAAGACTATTAAATCCAAAGTATCAGGTAAAGCATAATAAACTTGTGGAAACAGCAATGACATGCATATAATCTTCATAAAAAGAATCTACGATGAGGCGTCAGAAAATGATGGCTACAGAATTTTGGTGGATAGAATTTGGCCCCGGGGCATATCGAAAGAACGGGCGAAATTGGATGAATGGAACAAGAACATCGCGCCTTCAACGAAGCTGCGAAAATGGTTTGGACATAATGAGGATCGATTTGATGAATTTGCTCGTCGTTATGAAGGAGAACTATCTGAAGTCTGGGTGGACCTGGGACGCATAGTTGATATAGCGAGAAATGAAAAGGTGTGTCTTTTATACAGCGCCAGAAACAAAGTGTTTAACCAGGCCGTTGTTTTGCAGCAAGTCCTGGAATCGACAATGGCTCAAGGAAAATAGGAAGAGCAAATACTCAATTATAAACGACAAGATTAAAGCGGATAAACTTGTCTGATATTTTTTTTATCTCTATCTTTGACACAAATTATAATATGTTTTCAAAAGCCAGTGAATATGGGATTCGAGCAGCAATTCATCTTGCCCACTTGTCAAAGAAGGGAGAGCGTTGTAGTCTAAGACAGGTAGCCAAAGCTATTGATTCTCCAGTTGCTTTTACTGCTAAGGTCCTTCAGTTATTGGCTAGAGATGGAATCATAGTTTCTTTTCAAGGACCAACCGGAGGATATGAAATCCCAAAGGAGAGTCTTTCCCTAGTCCATCTAAGCGACATTGTAAAAGCTATTGATGGCGATTCAATCTATAATGGATGTGGTCTTGGCTTGGAAAGCTGCAACGAAAAAAAGCCCTGTCCCCTCCACTTTCAGTTTAAATCAATCCGGGATGAACTAAAAGAAATGCTACAGACCACTTCTGTGCAAGAGTTGGCAAAGGGGCTGGAGTATGGGATGGCTTTTCTTAAACGATAACATTTTTTTAAATGTAAATCGGATAATATCATCCAATATAATAATGGAAGAACAAAAAGACATATTGGAGTTGGCAGATATAAAAGTATTGGTTGATTCTTTTTACAGAAAAGTTCGCGGGGATGACTTGTTAGGGGATATTTTTAACAAGGTCATTCAAGACCGGTGGGATCAACATTTGGAAAAAATGCACCGCTTTTGGCAGACGGTGCTATTGAAAGAGCATACTTACTATGGTGCTCCTTTCAGCCCACACGCACAACTACCGGTAAAGGCAATTCATTTTGAACGGTGGAAGGCGTTATTTAATGAAACGGTAGATGAACTTTTCATGGGCGATAAAGCAGAGGAAGCCAAATGGCGAGGTGCAAAAATGGCGGAGATGTTCCTGATGAAAATCAATTATTATCAAAACCAAAATAAATCAGCAAGGCCACTTTTATGAGTTAATTCAAGATGCCTGCTGAGAATATGAATTGTATTAAAAGGAACTACCTTAAGTTATGCCTAAGCCAATAATACGACACATCGCTTTGCAAACACTAAGTCGAGAACACCATCACGGCTTATTGTTGTCCTGGAAAATACGTGAGGGGTTAAAACGAAATATTGGTACTTGTAGAATTAAAAAATATACAGATTGGTTCTGGAAATACCATTTACAACAACATTTTGAATTTGAAGAAACACACATTTTCCCAATTCTCGGCGGAAAGCATAAAGTGGTGAAGAGGGCTAGAAGGGAGCATGGCAGGTTGAAGAGGTTGTTCACCTCCCAGGATCGGGTTGAAATCAACCTGTCACTCATTGAGGAAGAATTGGTCGCCCATATTCGTTTTGAGGAGCGGATTTTATTTAACGAAGTTCAAAAAATCGCCGATAAAGAGCGGTTAGTACTGTCGGAAAGAATTCATCAGGAAATACCAGATACCGAAGGTTGGAAGGATGAATTTTGGGAAAAGAATATAAGTTAACTCAAGTTTCGGCGCTAGATAAATTATAAAGAAGAGCATGTGTTTATTTCCATAATAAATTGGAATTCAGTATCTTATGGTCTATCCATCCCGTATATGGGGTGGCGTACAATTGTGAAGTAGTCTAAACATCGCCTATGATAAGGCATTTGAATTATAATTGTCGATTGCCCTGCTGAACAGCATTTCCGACGTCAAACAATGGGACGAAGGCAATTAAAACGGTATTTTTCACCCCTGGATGAGAAAGAACAGTGCTTTCAAAAAAAAGTATAACAGAATAACAAAATTAATATGGACGAGTGGTTGGACAACCTAAGGACAGAAACGCCTCAGCAAGGATTTGAATTGGCGATCAAACTGTCACGTATGGGAGTAAAATATACTCAACCCGACATGGACGTGCTGAATGCTGGCAGAAAAGATTATGCAGGTAATCCTGAGTTTCTCATTCAGGCTTCACAAGTCATTGCCGTACATTTTCAAACCGTGGCTAAGGCCAATAATTACTGGAAGGAATAAAACATTGAAATTAAAGATGTCCAAAATATTTGTTCCATTGCCGGGTAAATACACTTACTTGGCTGAGGAGTTGTATACCCTTAAATTACGCCCCTCCTTTATCAAAGAAATGGCTGATCGCTTGAAGCTTACTTATGTCGAGGTCATGATGAGCGGAATGGAAGGCAATTTGTGTTTTGCTGAAGACCGCGAGGTGCGCCCCGAATATAGAACAACTTTTGATAGGCTAGACTTGGTGAAACATATCTTTTCGCAACTACCTGGTGAGACTGTTAATATTGAGCGAGATGAAGTGGTTTTCCGGGAGCACCTTTTTTTAATAAACAATCAGCGGCAATTTGGTTTATTTTCGCTAAATTCTAGGAGAAGGTCTCTGGGTTCGCAGTTCTTCGCAGACAGCGGATGTGCAAGAGGTTAGATCTAGATCTAACTAATTTCATCCATTCACGACTCGGATTAGGGAGATGCGATGAAGGAGACATCGAGAACGATGCCATTTGGTATTATAAAACGTTCAATAGCAGGCAGGGGGATGGAGATTTTAAGTTTTGGATTCTAGTTTTAAGGTGTAATTTGCTTCTGTAATGCACAGAATTTGGGAAAATACGATCACCAGGCCCTTTGAAATATTCAAAGTAGCTGCTGTGGAGTTAATGGGCTTTGATGACTTAAAAGTTGCTCCGCATTACCATAACTACGAACAAATCATTGTTGGTGTTGAAGGAGACCTAGAACACTATATTGACTTTACATCTTCGAGATTAGCAGCTCCCTATATTAGTTTTGTTTCAAAGGGAAAGATACATCAAGCCGTTCCTCAAATAGAGAGTGGAAAATTTAATATTTGGGTGATTCGCTTTCAGAGTGAGTTAATTGCAGAAACTATTTTTCAGTTATATATCGTTTTTCATAATAGCGCAAATCTTATCTTTTCTTGCAATGAGCGTTTTAACCGGTTTGTGACACTATGCGAATTAATGGATGACGAAGGCGGCCAGCTGAAACCAAACTTTGCCTTGATCAATCACTTGTTGAGTGCTTTTTTTACGATGCTCGAAGCCGAGAGAAAAAAATTACTTAATGATGACGATCTCACACAGACATCTCAAAATGAAACCTTTACCAGCTTCTTAAAGATACTGGAAGAAAATTTTCGCAGACCGCTCAGTGTTGAGTTTTACGCGGATAAATTATTTATGAGTAGTCGCAATCTCAATCTTATTTGCCAAAGTATTTTGCAAAGAAGTGTATCTGAGATCATCGAAAACCGCAAGTTGATGGAGGCCAAGAATCTGCTGGCCACTACAGATCTATCTATCGCAGAAATTGGCTTTGACCTGGGTTATAAAGAAAAGGCATATTTTTCTAATGTATTTAAGAAGAAATCCGGTCAAACACCTACCATGTTTCGTGATGAGGTAAAGAACTTCATTTCCTAAAATCACAACTTTTCTTCCGAATTCTGTTACCTGCTATACAAATAGTATTGACAACTTTGTCATATCAACTTGCAAACCACACTATATCTTCTAATAGGAAGAAGATATTGATACATGAAGGCACCATTATAAACATAAAGTAATAGATATAAAGTGAGCACAACATGGACGAAATGCAAAAAATGCCTGTTTTGTTTTTAGGACATGGTAGCCCGATGAACGCCATTGAAGAGAATGAATTTGTGAAAGGGTTTAGAAAGATTGGAGAAGCACTACCAAAGCCCAGGGCTATACTCTGCATTTCTGCACATTGGGAAACCCAAGGCACTTACGTAACCGCTATGGCACTTCCGAAGACAATCCATGATTTTGGTGGTTTCCCCCAAGCCCTGTTTGCGGTCCAATATCCTGCTCCCGGTAATCCGGAATTGGCGAAGAAAGTCAAAAATATCATCACAAAAACGGAGGTGAATTTGGATGAAAGATGGGGGCTGGATCATGGCGCATGGAGTGTTATCAAACACCTTTATCCTGCTGCGGACATTCCCGTGATTGAAATGAGTTTGGATTATCGCCAACCCGCACAATATCATTATGAATTGGCAAAAGAACTGGCCATCCTACGCAAGAAAGGTGTACTGATAATCGGTAGTGGTAATATGGTTCACAACCTGAGAATGGTTGATTGGAGTCACTTAAATGCACCTGGTTTCGGCTACGACTGGGCTATCGAAACAAATGAGAAAATGAAAGATTTGATACGCCACGGATACCACCAGGCACTTATTGATTATCAGGCACAAGGCAAACCATTTCAACTTGCCATCCCCACACTAGAGCATTACCTTCCCCTGTTGTATGTGCTTGCGCTGAAAGAAGAAGGGGAGAACCTGACTATATTTAACGATGAACTCATCGGAGGTTCGATTGATGTGTCCCCAAATATTAGGACTTCGAGTTAAGATAAGTAATTAGTAAATGTTAATAACTAAATTTGGGAATATGAAAAGACGAAAATTCACATCAAAATTTAAGACAAAAGTAGTACTGGAAGCAATCAAGGAAAGGCAATCAGCCAAGGAGTTGGCAGAGCGATTTAAACTTACACCGCAGCAAATCAGCACCTGGAAACGGGAATTTCTAGATAATGCCGATCAGGTATTTGATGGTAATTCCAAGAATAATAAAAGTGAAGAGGAGGAAAAGAACGATGAACTTTTGAGGGTTATTGGCCAACAGAAAGTTGAAATCGATTTCTTAAAAAAAAACTTGATGTAGGCTCGGTGAAAGAAAGAAGAAAGATGGTAGATCGTAGCAATTTGTCCTTGAGTATCCGTAAGCAATGTGAACTACTTGGACTACATCGATCCGGATTATACTACAAACCCAAAGGAGAGTCTGACCTTAATTTGGAATTGATGCACTTGATGGATGCGCACTATCTGGAACATCCATACAAAGGTGCCAGACGGATGCATGTGTGGCTCAAATACGACATGGGTTATGAGGTAAGTCAAAATCGTATTGAACGGCTATATTATAAGGTAATGTGCTTGCGAAGCTTACTGCCCGGGCCTCACACTTCTAAGAGGAATAAGGAGCATAAAGTATATCCATATTTACTTAATGGCCTCGAAGTTGTCCGTTCCAATCAGGTTTGGCAGACTGATATTACATTCGTACCGATGGCCAAGGGGTTTATGTATCTAACCGCTGTGATTGATGTTTTAGTCGTTGTATTCTTGCTTGGAACCTGACCAATACGATGGATGCCGAAACCTGTAAAGAAGTGATTGAGCTAGCTGTCGAAATTCATGGTGAACCAGAAATCATCAATACGGATCAAGGTAGCCAATACACAAGCAAGATCTTTACGGACTACGTCTCAAAACTCTATACCACAAAACTAAGCATGGATGGAAAAGGCAGAGCTACGGATAATGCCTACATAGAGCGATTTTGGCGAAGCATAAAATATGAATATATCTACTTGAACCCAACCAATAATGTGATGGAACTCTATCATGGAATTGACCGATATATCAAATACTATAATGAAGAACTTAGGCAGAGAACATTAGATAATCGGACACCGATGGATGTATATAGTTTGGCGGCATAAAGTTTTCCACAAAAAAATGTTAGTTTTAAAAGAAGCAAAATCTATGATGTTGATAATGAAGTTATCTTAACTTCATTATTTATGGTCCCACTTCGTGGGGGCACTTCAGATTTCCATGACATCTTTGAAGATTGGAGACGACGGATTTACACATACTTCCGAAAAGTACAACCTTCTGACTGATTAGTGTAACCGTCGACCGGGTAATTGACTTTACCTTTATGGTATTATCTTATAGCATTTTTTATAATTAAAATCAAAGCTATGGCACTCAAAGCAATAATTCAAAAACTGGGCTCAGAGGAAAATACACCGTGCGTTACCATTTCTCTCAACACCCATCGCACCTATCCTGACAATGAAATGGATAAAATCCTCCTAAAGAATCTACTTAAGGAAGCGGAAGAAAGAGTGGTCTATGAGTTTGGTGTGAAAGCAGTGGCGGAACTTCTAAGAAAAATTGCAACTTTAAGAAGTGAAATCGATTTATATCAGTATCATAACCTGGATAGTCTTCACATTTTCCTGTCAAACGACACGAGAGAAATCGTAAAGTTACCTTGGGCCACACCTAAAAACAGGGTTCAAATATCTCAAACATTTGCTGTGAGCCCTTTGATCAAGGCTTATAGTCGCAACACACCTTATCTAGTAATGCTGCTTTCACAAGGGGGTGTTCATTTATACGAAGCGCTCAATGACGGAATAATCCAGGAAATCAAAAACAACGACTTCCCTTTTCCGGAAAACACCCTAAACATCTTTTTTCCAGAAAAGAAGAGTGATTCCCAATATACTGATGATTTAATTAGGGGATACTTTAACAAGATAGACAAAGCTCTTGTAAAAGTTTTCAACGAGACGAATTTGAATTGTGTTGTGGTATGTACTATTGACAATTATGGTTTGCTAATGCAAGTGGCTGATAGACCTTCCGCTTATAGTGGTTATGTAAAAGTTGATTACAATAATAAGGCACCGCATCAGATAGCGCGACAAACGTGGGAATTGATGAAAATCTTGCAATTGCAGGAAAAAATGGAAGCGATATCGGAAGTAAAAGAAGCAGTTGCTCAAGGCAAAGTACAGACCGACCTTCAAGAAATTTATCAATCAGCCATTGATGGACGAGGAGACCTCTTGATCGTGCAGCAAGACTACGTCCAGCCTGTGATGATGAAAGACGAAAGAACCTTTGATTTTATTGAAGACTCATCTACTCCAGGTGCCATTGACGACATCACCAATAACATAGCATGGAACGTGCTGGACAAGAAAGGTAGAGCAGTCTTTATGACTCAAAATGAAATAGAAGACCTTGGCAAGATTGTGCTAAAAACGAGGTTCTAGTGGGTTAGGAGCACTATCGCGTAACTTTTAATAAAATACAAAACTTATATGTCAATCAGATTTCAAATGTTTATTTTTTATTTTATGCTCACCGCCTGCGATGTCTCTTCAGTTAGAAATACTGGAGATGGAATCGAAAAGAAGTTGTTACACAACTCTTGGGCTTTGGAAAGTATCAGCGGAGAAACTTTAGATTCAGAAAATTTGGAGAAGCAACCTCAATTAGAAATTAATCTTACAGACAACAAATTGACAGGTAATGATGGATGTAATAGTTTTTTCGGCGAAATTTCTGGGATAGATCATAAGTATATAGAGTTTTCCAGATTAGGTGGTACGAAGATGGCTTGCAGGAACATGGAGTTGTCAGATAGAATCTTAGAAGGTTTAGCCAGGGTTCAATCTTATCGGGTTGCTAGTGACAAGTTAGTGCTTTACAATCGGAATGGTGATGAAATATTAAGTTACAAAAATGTGAGCTGAAAGGAAAGACTTAGTATATTTCCACTCACTTAAAAAAGGGTAGAATGATTTCGATCGTTCTACCCTTTTTATTAAATCCATTAAAAGCAGCGAAGGCCTTTATAAATCTAAGGCATCATGATTAAATGATGCCCCCATAGGAGTGATCCACTGGGGGCATTTCATTATCAATAACAAGTAAATACCAAGAAAGGATTCCATTACTGGCAAATAAGAGATTACTTACGCTTTTTTGCTCTTTTGGCTTCTAGCTTACGTTCTATCTTCTCCTGTTTTTTTGCCTTTAAATCAACCTTCGGAGATTTCAAATTTTTCATTCTTGCCATGATTATATTTTTTTAAAGAATTATTTAATTGAATGGACACTAGTGCCGCGTACTACTTCTTCTAGAGAAGCTAATAGCCACCAGTGAATGATCAAATAAAACCTGTACTTGCGAGTTTAAACCAAGCTCACTAGGGCTTGGTTATTAGATGTTTAAGGACACGGTTGATAAAGATCAACGTTCCTTAATTTAATTTAGTAAGGTTTATAGAATTGTGTTAAGCACACTCGCGGGTGCTCATGAATAGAGGAAGATGATTTTCGATTTACGGATTTTTAACGCTGGTATATGAGAGGTAACAGTAAAGCCAAGTACAGCTAGATCTGCTAAGATCGAAGCAGTGAGAAGGGCGGCTTTTATGTTGAAATTTCCTGTCATAATTAATATCTAGCGTAATTCAATCTGCACAAAATCGTCCTCTTTATGCAACGGTTCAAAGATACAATTTATTGGGGGATTTGTCAAGTGTTAAACAAGTAATAGTGTTTTTCTTTTTATTACTGTCAACACTGAGTTTCAGGTGTGATATCCTGATGGTTGGTGAAGAAAGTGACTTGATGCGAAGTTCGGAGTTGTTGTTCCTGGCACGGTAGGGCAAAGAAAGTTGCTGAAGTTGAAGGCTCTTTGCCATATATTTACTGGGTTTGCTGAAATAGTAGTTGGAGTCGAATGGTAAGTGTGGAGCAGGGGTTCAGCAAGCTCATCTGACTCTATATTCTGCGGATTCTAAGAGCTAACCATAATAAAACATAAATACCAATGTAGATGCCGGATGGTATAACAAATTTAGTTACCCAGGTAGGCATGGATGAACTATTAGCCGAAAAGCAGCTGCTAATTGATGAAAGAGATAATCTGGATATCGCTAGCGAAAGTGAAAAGCGAATAGCTGTTAACCATATCAATACAAAATTGCAACTATTGAATAACAGAATCATCGGAGCTAGAGTAGTTAATCTAAAAGAACAACCACAAGATGAGGTAAGGTTTGGGGCTTTGGTGACGCTTAAAATAGGTGCAGCAAAGAAACTGCAAAAATATCAGATTGTGGGAGTGGATGAAGCGAATATTTCCAAAGGTAGAATTTCTTTTGTTTCTCCGGTCGCCAAAATATTGATGGCTAAGAAAGTCGGAGATAAGGCTGTTCTGGAGCTGGCGAGAGAAAACAGAGTTTTTAAAATTTTGGGAATTTCTTATCCATAGATATCACCAATAAGTGGAGTGATCAATTCGCATTATTAAACCTTTTCTATTCATTCCTTCCGAAAAGTATAACTTTCTTTCTGATTAATATAACCCACACAGTATCAAAAGACTGTATCTTTATAGTGTAAGAAAGTAGGAAATGAGAGAGAATTTAGTATTGAATTTTGGCCTTTAAAGACTAAGCATTATGGCAACTATGAAGGCAGCTCGATGGTACGCAGCTAAAGACATCCGGGTAGAAGAAACCAGCATTCCTACCCCTAATAGCAAGCAGATAAAAATAGGAGTAAAATTCGCAGGTATTTGCGGTTCGGATCTGCACGAATACAACCACGGTCCTCAGCTTATTCCCATCGATAAACCCTACCTACTCAACGGCCATCAGGGCGTCACTACCCTGGGTCACGAGTTTGCAGGCGTTGTGGTTGAAATTGGCAAGGATGTAACTGGGATCAAAAAAGGAGACCGCGTGGCAGTAGAACCTATTTTCAGGAACCCCGAAAGTCCGTTTATTGCTACAGGAGAATACAACTTGTCCGATCCTCTGGGTTTTGTCGGACTTACGGCCAACGGAGCCTTTGCTAAGTATGTCGTCGTAGAGGACTATATGGTACATAAGGTGCCCGACAATATGACTTTTGAGCAAGGCGCTATCGTGGAACCCGCAGCTGTCGCCGCCTATGGGATCCAACAGAGTGGGATGAAAATGGGCGATACAGTTTTGATTACGGGAGCTGGTCCTATTGGATTGCTCACTGTACAAGTTGCCTTGGCAAGCGGAGCTTCTCAAATATTTATAACCGACCTTTCTGAGAACAGATTGAAAAAGGCTAAAGAAGTCGGTGCCACGCACACATTTGATGCCAGAGATAAAGACATTCCACAAAAGATTAGAGAGATCACAGGTAATGGTGTTGATGTGTTTATCGATGCAGCTGGTGTGCAGGCATCATTTGACACAGGTATAAAAAGTCTTCGCAATGGAGGTACGGTTGTACTGGTCGCCCTTTTTTCCAGGGAAGTGACGGATGATGCTTTAGATCACGCTTTAAGAGAATTGACTATAAAAGGTATCATCGGTTACCGCAACATTTTCCCTAAAGTTATTGCTCTGATCAATAGCGGGAGATTACCTGTAGAAAAATTGATCACCAATGTTATCTCATTGGATGAGATCGTAGAAAAAGGGTTTGAGGCACTAACCCAGGATCCTTCAGAAGTAAAAATACTAGTTGACATCAATCGCTAATAAATAAGAACACAATTTTTTAACTATAAAACAAACTAAAATGGCAACATTAAATTCAATCGGTCTGGATATAGAAAAGTCCAAAGTACTCGCAGAAAAACTCAATGAACTCCTGGCAGATTATTCTATCTTTTATCAGAACCTCCGAGGGTATCATTGGAATATTAAAGGTGATAAGTTCTTTGAATTACACGATAAGTTCCAGGAGCTCTACGAGAATTTATTTATAAAAATTGATGAAATAGCAGAGCGAATCCGGACACTTGGTCACACTCCAAACCATCAATACTCAATTTACTTAAAAGACGCCGATGTCAAAGAAAGCATTGAGGTGTCCGACGGAATACAGGATGTGAAAGATACTCTTGAATCATTGAAAATTATTATCATACTGCAACGAGAACTGCTTGATTTATCCGCCGATGCAGATGATGAAGGAACCAATGCACTGATGAGCGATTACATTCGCGAACAGGAAAAATTGGTTTGGATGTATTCCGCCTATTTAAAGTAATCAGTATTTACAATACTTACATTCACGAGCTTAAAAAATCTATTTTTTAGATTAAAACCAATGATTATGGCACTTAAAGAATTGATTCAACAATTGGGAACAGAAGAGAGTACGCCTTGTGTTAGCATTTCACTCAACACCCATCGCACGCATCCTGACAATGAAAAGGATAAAATCCTATTAAAGAACCTACTTAAAGAAGCAGAGGAAAGAGTGGTGGATGAGTTTGGTAAAAAAGCAGTAGCAGAGCTTTTAGAGAAAATGGCAGCTATAGAAAGCGAAATTGATGTAAATTATAACCTTGATAGCTTGCATATTTTCTTGTCAAACAAAACCAAAGAAATGGTAAGATTACCTCAAGTGACACTTAGAAATAGCGTGCAGATATCTGACACATTTGCGCTACGACCTTTAATTAAAGCTTATAGTCGAAGTACTCCTTATTTGATAATGTTACTTTCGCTAAGGTGGCGTTCATGTATACGAAGCCGTAAATGATGGTGTCTTGCAGGAGATCAAAAATGACAACTTTCCTTTTTCAAGAAACGTTCATGTTATGACTTTTCCCGATAAAAAAAGTGACCCTGAACATCTAGATGATGTTATTAAGGAATACTTTAACAAGATAGACAAAGCTCTGGTAAAAGTTCACAATGAGACAGATTTGAAATGTGCTGTAGTTTGTACTCTTGACAATTATGGTTTGCTCATGCAAGTGGCGGATAGGCCTTCTGTTTACTATGGCTATGTTAAAATTGACTATAATAATAGGGCACCCCATCAAATAGTACAGCAAACTTGGGAATTGATGCAAAGCTTGCAACAACAACGAAAAGCAGAAGCAATAAAAGAAGTAAAAGAAGCAATTGCCCAAGGGAAAGTACAAACCGATTTGCAAGAAATTTATCAATCAGCAATTGATGGGCGTGGAGACCTTTTGATCGTGCACCAGGACTTTGTGCAGCCCGTAATGATGAAGGACGAAAGAACTTTTGATTACATTCAAGATTCTTCAACTCCGGGTGCTATTGATGATATTACCAGTGATATTGCATGGCAAGTTCTTGAGAAAAAAGGCAGGACAGTTTTTACTACTCAGGATGAAATCAAAGACATTGGTAGAATTGTTTTGAAAACAAGGTATTGACCCTTAGATAGTTATAAACATTCATTTTTCAAACTACCTTTAGAATAGAAATCATGAAAAAGGATAAAGAAAAATTTAACGGCACCCTGCAAACTCAAAAAGGCGAGCTGAAGATCATCAGTTTAAAGAAAGTGGCAGACGCTTATCCAAAGATCGAAAAGCTCCCTTTTTCCATTCGGATTTTATTAGAAAACGCCCTCCGGAACTATGACGATTTTCAGGTGAATGAGGAGCATATTGATACCTTAGTAAACTGGAATCCGAAAGGTAGCGACAAATCTATTCCCTTTAAACCGGCAAGGGTATTGATGCAGGATTTTACTGGTGTCCCAGCCGTTGTAGATCTCGCAGCGATCCGGTCAGAGGCGATCCGAAAGGGAAAAGATGGTTCCAAAATTAATCCTAAAGTACCGGTAGATTTGGTTATTGACCATTCCGTTCAAGTGGATTTTTTTGGGACAGATTATGCCTACAAAAAGAATGTCGAATACGAATACAAACGTAATAGCGAACGCTACGAGTTTTTAAAGTGGGCACAGAATGCCTTTAAAGATTTTACCGTCGTCCCTCCTGGAATGGGTATTTGTCATCAAGTGAATTTAGAGTATTTAGCAAAGGGCATCGTACAAAAAGATGGATGGGCTTACCCTGATACTTTGGTTGGTTTGGATTCGCATACGCCTATGGTCAACGGTATTGGTGTTATTGGCTGGGGGGTAGGTGGTATCGAGGCAGAAGCTGCCCTTTTAGGCCAGCCGATTTATTTTTCTTGCCCGAAGGTGATTGGTCTGGAGTTGACAGGAAGACTTCCCGAAGGTATTACTGCTACGGATATGGTGTTGGAAATTACTAAACAACTTAGAATCTATGGAGTTGTAAATGATTTCGTAGAAGTATTTGGGGATGGTTTAGATCATTTGTCCGTACCCGATCGAGCAACCATTGCCAATATGTCTCCTGAGTTTGGTTGCACAGTGACTTATTTCCCCATTGATGATCAAACCCTCCGATACATGGAAAAAACTAATCGGACAAAGGAACAATTAAACCTGGTAGAGCAATATTGTAAAGGTAATTTGTTGTGGAGAACGGGTGATGAAAACATCGAATACTCGGATGTGCTAAAAGTAGACTTGTCCCAATTGGAACCTTCCGTTGCAGGTCCTAAGCGTCCACAGGATAAAATCTTGGTGAAGAATCTGAAAGATCAATTTGGCAGTATATTAAAAGAAGTACACGGCAGGGACTATGTGCCTCTAGAAGATAGAGAGGACTGGTATGCAGAAGGTGGTTCAGGAACCGCCCGCACTAAGAATTTAAAAGCAAATAGAAAGAGGGACGATGTGGAAGTGATGGTAGAAGGACAAAATATGAAATCTGTCCGTTTGCGAAAAGACAATCAGGAATATGTATTGAGTGATGGTTCGATTGTAGTGGCTGCTATTACCTCATGCACTAATACCTCTAATCCTTCAGTCATGTTAGGTGCTGGCTTGGTTGCCCGTAAAGCAATAGCTAAAGGAATTGATGTGAAACCACGGGTCAAAACATCATTGGCACCGGGTTCAAAAGTGGTCACTAATTATCTGAAAAGAGCAGGATTGTTAAAAGATTTGGAAGCGTTGAGGTTCCATGTGGTCGGTTATGGTTGCACTACTTGTATTGGCAACTCCGGCCCTTTACCACCGCATATCGAGGAAGCCATTGACACCAGCGAATTAGTAGTGGCCTCTGTATTGAGTGGTAATCGAAATTTTGAAGCGAGGATTCACCCAAAAATACAGATGAACTTTCTGGCATCACCAATGCTCGTAGTTGCTTATGCTATTGCAGGGCGGGTGGACATTAATTTACTGGAGGACCCCCTCACTAAAGATGCGAATGGTCAAGATGTATTTTTAAAAGACATCTGGCCCACGCAAGATGAAATTCAAAAAACCATCGAATCGGCAACCACAAAAGAAGATTACGCAAAAGAATATGCAGTAATTTTTGATGGTGAAGAGCAATGGAAAAACCTGCCTGCACCAACGGGATTGGATTATGAATGGCGAGATGATTCTACCTATATCAAGGAGATTCCATTTTTCAGAAACATTAGCAATAAACCCGAACCGTTCACCAATATTGAAGATGCACGGGTATTATTGAAGTTAGGAGAATCTGTAACAACCGACCATATTTCTCCGGCTGGTTCTTTTTCCGAAGATAGTCCTGCCGGTCATTATTTAAAATCTAAAGGCATTGAACGTAACATGTTCAACTCCTATGGTTCGAGGCGAGGCAACCACGAAGTGATGATGCGAGGTGCTTTTGCCAATGTACGTATCCAAAACCAAATTGCTTCACAACAAGGAGGTTACACTACGTACTTTCCGGAAAACAAGGAGCTGACGGTTTTTGAAGCAGCCATGAAGTATAAGGAAAGCAATATTCCTTTGGTGGTGATTGCGGGGGCTGACTATGGCTCAGGTTCATCAAGAGACTGGGCTGCAAAAGGGGCTAATTTGTTAGGGGTCAAGGCCGTTATTGCTACTTCCTATGAGCGTATCCACCGTTCGAATTTGGTAGGTATGGGTGTTCTGCCATTGAAGTTTGAAGCTGGCGAAGATGCAAATTCCCTCGGTTTATCGGGGCAGGAAGTCATCAGTATTACTGGCATCGAAACAGGCTTGAGCCCCAATAAGAAACTAGATGTAACCGCTACGAGATCTGATGGGACGAAAATTGAATTTAAGACTATCACTCGCCTGGATTCTCAGATTGAAGTGGAGTATGTGAAGCATGGAGGTATTTTGCAGTATGTCCTTCGGCAGTTTTTGGAAGAATAGAGAATAGGTTGGAGTCTCCTGGGAGGCTGATGAATTATGCAACTGAAGCCGTAGATCACGGTTTCTGCTGTGCCTGTTAAGGAAGCTACTGGAATATGTAAATGACTGACCTGCCTCGCAGCCTCCGGCAGACAGGGCTTCAAACAAAACCACTCGTGGTGAGAAGGATTGATAGATGTTAGAGTAAAATTTTAATCTTTATTAAATCAGTGTTAGGTGAGTATTTCAATAGCCACCCAGGGATGTGCTACGGTGCTTTACCCGGCTCAATGATTTTTCCGTAACCGTAAGAGCTTGAGCTTGGGGCAAGAGATTTTAGTGATGCCATTAAGTTACTTTTTGATATTTACGAAAGTGTAAAGAAACGTTTTGACAAATGAAAGGATTGAGATTCCATTTCCCTATCGGACGGTAGCGTTTAAGAATCAAGAAAATAAAAAATAAAAATGAAAAGAGCAATCGAGATATTAGTTCCCTTAGATTTTTCCCCTTGTTCGGAAAATGCTTTAGAATTTGCCATCCGTTTGGCAGAAAAGATGAATGCAAATATTCAGGTATTGAATGTGCCTTCATGGGACAGTAGAGGAGGTACTGATAACCCCGCCTTAGCAAAATTGGTGGTAGATGAGTTAATTGAAAATTCGAGAAAGCGGTGTAGTGCTTCGATCCTGAAGTGTTTTTGTTATACCTCAAGATGCGGAATATAATGAACAAATTGTATTGGGATATGCTACCGATTTTTTAAGCGCTGACCCGTTTCAAATATGGAAGTCGGTGAGACTATTGAAAGATTTGCAACCTGAAATTAAATGCGTACATTTCAACGGACAGCAAATCAATAGTTCTGATAAAATTAAGGAGTTTGAAACTTTCTTCAGAGAAACGAGCCATGCCTTGAAAATCTCATTTTATAGTTTACCTGGCAAAAACAGGATACATGACATGAATAATTTTGTTGACGAACAGAATGTCGATGTACTCGTCATGTACAAACCTCAACGCGGTTTTTTTGAGTCTCTCTTTCACAAAAGTTTTACTAAAGACATGTCAATGCACATCAAAATTCCATTGTTGGTACAAAAAGAAGAAAGTCTTTGAATAATAATGAATGGAAAATATCAATATTGCTAAAAGGAAAACAGTCTAAGAGTTACTTCGCTGTCGTGAAACCATTTTTGACGCTTTCATACTTGCATTGTGACATATTTATTTATGGGCTATTTCAAAATGCTTTCTCTGATCCTCCAATACTTAGACAGTGCTTTGATATTCATTATTGCATTTACTATTAAAACTGAATTTTGATCGTATTCATCACCTTGATAGCTGCACAAGGATTTTTTTTAATCGAGTTTGATATGTGCACTAGACAGGTGATGTATTCTTGGCATAATATAGAATTGGATTTTGACCATGTCCGTCCTTAGAAACCTTCTCTTATGATCTTCTCTATTCTTTTCCCACCGATTTTAACTCTATAATTATCAATTTGTTTCGTAACTATGGCTGACATTCGAGAAGCTGAAAAGTTACCCACTAAAAACGGCGATGGCCCTGTTTTAATTTAATTGTTATTTCCTCCTCTTTTGTCTACTGGAAAATTCCCAAATAGGAATTTCGATCATCTCGCAACCTTCATTAAGAACTTATCTTCAATTTCGATAGCTATCTTGTGCTCCAATTTGTCAAACTCCACGACAAATTTCTTTTTATTCTGATTCTTGATTAGGGTGCCACGAATGCCAGCCAGTGGGCCTTCAATAATTTCGACCTGATCACCTGCGCTCAAAACCGAATGATCGATTACCTCTAGTGGATAATCCACTTCGGTAATTCGTCTTAATATGGTAATTTCATTTTCACTTATCTCAGCAATTTCATTACCAAATTTCACAAAATGAAATACATTCGTTATTTCGAGTACTTTGACCATGTCTTTGAGATCAATCTTAACAAAGACATAGCAGTTGATCAGGGGCAAATGATGAATTTTTTTTCTGCTAGTGTATTGCCTCACCGTTTTCATAAGAGGGACGTATGCCTCATGATTGATAGCATTCAGTTTCTTGGCTATCATTTTTTCGTTTCGATACTTAGTCACTATGGCATACCATCTTTTGGGTCGCCCATTGCTAGTCTGATACATTTGCTATCCATTATTCCACGGGTGCAAATTTAATTTTTATTCTGATTGAAGTGCATCTTAACTGGTGTATGATCACTTATCGCCCTTATATCAGCGGTTCTACTCCGAATATGGTGATTTTATACATGACCGGGAAAGGAGACGGGTATCGGTGGGATGAGTCAATGGAGTACGAGTAGATTGGTTATAGCCAGGGTAATGAACAAGATCGGTAGCAATTTTTCGCAGGACGCCTAAGATTAGTCAGTTGTATTAGCCAGCAACATCAGCAAAGAAGTGAGAAAACAGGATTATTGGTGCATAGCTGAGCTCGGTGACTGTATCATGCAATTATTGATTTTTGCTTCAAACGCACCTCCTGACTGCACTGTAAACCCCGGATTGAGCTGAATCAGGTTGCCAGCCAAAAATTCAATGGTTGCATTCTGTTGCACAATACCGCTCGAACTTACCTGATTGCTGGCAAAATAAGTATTTGGTTGGATTGGATTTGACGAGTAATCACAGTCACTTTGTGGGCAGAGGATAGCTCCTGTTCCGAGGCATTCTTTTTTGATTAATACCACTGAATGATAGGGTGGTATCATTACATTGCCATCATAAAGAGTGCCGTGCGCATCTAAATACTGGCCGTCAAGAGATACTGATTTTTCGGTTATAGTGGCGTTGAATTCAAATATGAGATATTCTGATGGGTTTGTTGGAGTAATGTTTGCATCAAACATTTGAATATTGTCCATCCAATAGGTGGTGTTCTCATCACCAAACTGAAACTGGATGGTGCTTAGAGTTTCAGTGGTTGGATTAGCGATTAAAAGTTCGTATTCCTGTCTTTGATTAGTCAGAGGCAATGACGCGGCCGCTGAGATAATTTCCCAAGGTGTTTTGTCTTGCATAAGAAATACCTCCATGCTTGAGTTTTTTGCTTGCATAGGCGCTAAATCTGACGATGTAGAATTTTGAGTTTAATACTGCACCGCAAAACATACCGATTCTGGAGGGACTAGGGCCGGAAACTTTGAGACAACCGGCATCAAGCAAACTATTGTTTACCCAACTGGTAGCACAATCGCTAGAAGTCGAAAAGCACCAGGTTCCGACAATGTCCTGATTAAATCCATCATTCGGTAGCTTATTAGACGAGGTGAAACTAGTGATTTGGTAAGGACGAATTTCTATCGGACTCTTAGTTGAACCCTGGCCATATCCAAATGCAGCTGTCCAGTCGCTGATCTCCATCAAATCATGTAGTACTGTCCCTTCACCATTGGGATATTCGGCGACAATAGGTAATAGATTGTGAAAGGGTCTGACATATCGGTTATTGTTAAAATTACCAATACCACTAAGATTATTGGCATCTGAAGTGATCTGGAATACCACGTCGCCAACATTTTTGGAGAAATAAATATTATTCGTCACCGTCAATCCACTTAGTGCATTTCCAAAACCATCCGATTTTAATAGACATTGAGTGGTATTGTGAAATAAAGTGTTAGCTGTCAATGTGATATTCTGGGTATTATGAATAAATAGACCATTGCTAATACAGCCTGAGACCGTGTTACCTGAAACTTGAATATTTTTAGCATTGTCATCAATGTATATTCCCTCGGCTGCAGCCACTATGGTTGCCGGAGTACCATCGCTGGCGCCTAAACCATTGAGAACGATATTTTCCGTGATTTTTCGATTAGCAATTATCCCATCTGAAGCATAGGTATAAATTCCGGCTCCATCATCAAGCACGGCACAGAATGTATCAATCAAGTTGTTTTTTATCAAATTATCTCCATCTCCAAATCTCAAAGCTATATAGCCGGTATTGATAATGGAATTATATTCCGCTAAAACCCACTGGCTTCGCTTAATACTGCTGAGTAATTACCATCACCACCGGTGCCCATGCCGGCCTGCATTCCGGTATTTCTAATTGTGTTATTTCTAATGGTACTGTTGGGGCAATAAAAGAGTTTTAAAGCAACATTGTTGGTGTTCTTAATCATGCAGCCTTCCATTGTAAAATTGAAGGCACTATGAAAGAAAACGGCATCAATTCCAGAATATTGAATATCACAATCGATAATCGAGATATGATCGATGTTTTGTGAATTATTCGTGATAGCGCACTGGTTCGCACCTATAAAAGTCAGATTTTGGAGATTGATATTGTTGGCTGTTATCAGCGCCAGTTTGTCAATGGTTGAAATTCGCACCACTGATACGCCCGGTCCCTGACTCCCAAAAAATATTTTAATTTTCTTGATGGTTGGATTATAATACCATTCACCATACTGATCTAGAGTACTAGGATGATCCTGTATGAAAATTCCATAGCCGGTCAGAGGGCCATAGCTCAATGAGCCCGAGTATTGGACACTGTTACCATTGTGATTTATTATTGTTGGCTTCTCAAGAATCCAATGTCTGGCCCTGATTACGACCTGTCCACCGTCAAAATCCGGGCTGGCTCCCAATTGGGCACTACTGATGGTGGAGCCGGAAACATTAGTAATATCCAGGTATCCGCCATTAGTAGCAGTTACATTTGGAAAACGTCCTTTGGCATAATTAATTCCATCTACAACAACCATATTTACCGAGAGGCCCGTATTGAGCGCATTACTTTCATATATTCCATTTCCTAGATGCGCCCACTGAGTCACCGTTGCAAAACCGTTAATAATGGGCTTTTCACCCGATCCATAGGCACTAATCACTATTGGATTGTTGAGGATCCCCGATTTGTTGATATTGAGCCCTCCTGAAAATTGTTCGCCTCTTTTGAGAAAAATAGTATCCCCTGGTTGCAGTTGACTAAATATTATATTCAATTTTGAGATGGTTTTCCAGGGTGTCGTTGGGTTTTCTGCCTGACTAAAAGTGCGAGAATCATCGCCAGTTGATGTAGAAAAATAATAGTTATTGGAGCTGCTGGTGAGCCAGCTCAAGACGAAAAAACAAATTACGAAATAGGGGTGGTTCTTTCTCTTCATGGTGCACAACTTCATTTTATTACTGACAAACAATATGCCACATGTTTGTTTGTAAGGATCTTAAAAAAAAGAGGTGCTCGGAAAAAGATCGGGCGCTCAGATCAGGGAAAAGATTGGGCGAAAATATGAATCTATATTTCTTGTAACGATTTTAGTGCTTTCCTAGTATTTGAGGAATTTGATTTGAGTAGAAATTGTGGTGAAAAATGTCGAGCATAGGTCTATACTCAATCCATCTAGCTCAGAACGAGCTATGGTTTGATCAACTTATTGGATTCGATTTATGGTATTATTGTCGAATGCTACATTATAAGGATTGGAACCGCCCTCTCTATATCCTGGCCGGACAAACCCCTGTCAATCAGTATTTTAACAGGACACGATTGGTGATTTATCGTAAAGATCAGTCATCGTTCTTTTGAGAGGCAACGTCTTTTAGATTTGATTTTGGTGTCGAATCAAACGAAGTGATTTGAGCTTTGCCTCTAAAATGAGCTGGATAAATTTCGAATTGCCGATGAAATATCGCTGCCAAAGTCTGGATGGTTCCTGGAGGAGACGGTACAGCCACTCCAGACCACATTTTTGCATCCATAAAGGAGCTCTCAAAGTTACTCCAGCTATTACATCAAAGGTTCCGCCAACCCCCATTGTGAAATTGACTGACTTAAGGCTATCCCTATGATCAAAAAGGAAATTCTCTTTCTTCGGAGAAGTTATTGCCACGAATAATATTTGTGCACCACTTTCTGCTATTTCGCGAGCAATCGATTTTTCATCTTCCTTGGAGAAATAGCCATTTCGGAAGCCGGCAATAATTTTTCCTCCATATTTTGTTTTAAATACATCAACTACTTTTTCGACAACGGTCTGACTGGCTCCCAAAAAGTAACATGTATAGTTCTTTTTATAAGCCAAATTAACTAGTTGAGGCATTAGGTCTGCACCAGCTACCCTTTCGGGAATAATTAGGCCGAGAAACCTCGCAGCCCATACAATGCTCTGACCATCTGCATTGATAAGGTCCGCAGAGACTACGCTTTCGTAGAGTTGGCGGTCCTTCTGCATCAGTACTACTTTTCCTGCATTGATCACCACATGATTAATCTTTCGATCGTTTTCGATGGCATGGTTGATTTTATAGACCGTTTCTTCCATCGTAAGAGCATCCAGTGGAATGTTTAATAAATCTACTTTCATATTACTGTCATTTTATTGACTGGGTGAATTGTTGGAACTTGTCTTGTGTTTGAAAGATAAGTGCTTAGTGCGTAAAACATCCAAGCCTGCGCCCAGCGCATATAGGGTATCTTGGATTTGAAATGTTTTTTGACTTGATAATAAAAGAATCCGTTTTTATCCTGCATGTGGTCAATAGTCCAGTTTATCACATTGTCGATCCTTGTTTTGTTATCAAGAAATTTGGAAACGGCAAATGAAGTAATAATCAATTGAGCAGGTGCATGGATATCGATTGGATAGATGGAGTCGTGATAATACTTGGATCTTCCGTCTGCCGGAAAAAAATTGTCATAATAGAATTGCAACCCGTTCTGGAGATTTGATTCGTAGGTGTTATCTCCTGAATATTTTATGTAATCGGCAATGCATTCCAGATTAAAACCAGTATGGAAATTATCGATCCAATGATGATAGGCATAGGTGCCATATGACCAAGAGCCATCTACATGTTGGTGTTTGCAGCAAAATTCAAGGGTGTTTTTCGCTGCTTCCAGAAGTGGATTTTCGTGAGTAAAGTTGTAGACTCGGGCCAGGAGCTTACCGGCCAGAAGTGAGGCATTAAATACACTACTATGATCAAGTGGCGAATATGAAAAGCAGAATGAGCCATCATCTTGATAATTTCGGTTTAAGTCCTTCAATACGAAATCACAGGTGCTTCTTGCTTCTGACAGGATTTGTTCATCCCCTGTGAGTCGATAGACATCAAGCAGGCCATTGGCGACATAAGTAGAAGCCACAACGGTAGGTGTATTACGTGGCTGATAGAATGCTCTTGCCTGCCAATCAAAATTGTACCCCCAGCAATTACCTGACCAACCAGCACTTTTTAACGATAGAGTTTTATTTACAAGAAATTTTATATTCTGTAAATATTCTTCTTTTTGATCAATTTTAAAAAGATTACAATACCCTGATAGGAAGAGCCCGAGAGCCTTTGGATTATATCCTTTCGGTACACCAAGAAGCGGCCTCAAGTTAACCGGTGAACGCTTAAATGACTGGATCCAGGCCAATCTGAATAGTCGATTATTTCTAAGACCCACAAGGCTTTGAAAGAAGGTACTATTGAGCCCATCGTATGGATCATACCCCTTGTAGTTTTCAGACTCGCAGTAGCTACGTAGTATTTCAAAGGATTTACTTATTTTTAAATCAATGTTTTTTTCCGCTGTCATTATTCTTAATAATTTCGAATATCTCGACCTGATTGATCTCGCTGATTCTGCTAATTACAATCAGAGTCCCTGAATATCACGTCAGATAGGTCTATTGTTTGTGGCAAACCCGTCATGAGACAATCATGAATCTTAAATGTGGTCAGTGTGGTCAAACATATTGATTGGAAACTGATCGGACTGGGTTGACCATTCTTTATGCTGGTCACAAACGCTGAGATCTGCTCGCAATGACCCTTACCAGAGATTTTTATTTTTCTAGTTTTTCCACCTGAGTGGATGGTTCCCTCCTTAAAGTCCTGAATAACTCCGATTTTCGAACCACAGAATACCTCGATGAGTTCTTTCGGAAGGCTTTTGTCACCATTTGCGGTATAAATCAGATTGCCGATAGAGCCATCAGAAAACTTGATAACGACGGCGATATTATCGAATGAGGTCAGGAGCTCATTGGATGTATTCATACAATCAGCATACACTTTAACCGGTTGTGCACCAGTAAAATACTGCATTAGATCAATGAAGTGACACATTTCACCAATGATTCGACCACCCTCTTTTTCGATTTGTTGCTGCCAATGATTTTTTGGAATATACCCTGCATTTATTCTCATGTTGATTACCATCGGTTCACTAGTTGACTTAAACTCATCTTTGATTAAGTTGGCAAGGGGAGCAAAGCGTCGATTGAAACCAACCATCAGTGTTCTTTGGTTAAAATCTTTGGATCTGACGATATCTTTGAGTTGAACAAGGTTAATCGCAAGCGGTTTTTCTACAAAGACATTCTTACCTGATTGTAAAGCTTGGATGGTAAGGGCGGCGTGAGAAGAATGTGGAGTCGCAATAAAGACCGTGTCAATATTGTCATTTTGCAAAATATCATCAGGACTTGTAGTGCAATAATTGAATCCAAATTTTTCTGCTACATTTTTTGCTGTTATACCTCTCGATGTCGCCACGCCATCTAATGAGATTAAAGATTTTTTGGCGATAGGTATTAAATGAGCTTGCGCAAAGTTTCCGGCGCCAATGAATCCGGCATTGATTTCTTTTCTCGGAATTGTATTTACCGGGATCCATGAACTCTGATTTTCTTCATGGTGACTGTATTTCAGAAGGATGCCTAAAAATGTGTGGTGATTTTTCCCGGTAATAAGATCGTAGGCCAGTCCGGCTTGTTCAATTTCGAAAATATGAGATATTAATGGTTTAAGATTAATAGACTTGCGAGCAAGGAGATTCAGAAATGCCTGCATATTTCTTTGTTCTGTCCATCTCACATATCCAACGGGATAATCAATGCCATTTTCTTCGTAATTCGTATCGTATCTTCCAGGCCCATAGGAGCAGGACATTTTCAGATCAAGCTCTTTTCTATAGAAATGTGGATCACGGGGTATATCCATTTTTACACTACCAACTACTACGATCTTTCCCTTTTTTCGGGCAATTTCAGCGGAGAGTTCGATGGGATCGTTTGACTTAGCAGCTGCAGTAATGATAACGGCATCGAATCCATTCCCGTCTGTAAAATCCATTATGGCAGACATCAAATTGGAGTCTCCTCGAAGTAAAGCGTTATGTGCTGAGGTACTAATTGCAAGATCAATTAGATGTGGGTCAAGGTCAATGCCAAACACCTTACAGCCATTAGCCTTAAGAAGTTGACAAGTGATTTGACCAATCAGGCCAAGGCCAATGACACATATGTTTTCTCCGAGATTTGGTTGGGCTTGTCTGACCCCCTGCAATGCAATAGCCCCCAAAGTTGTGAAAGCTGCTTCTTCAGATGATACCTTATCAGGCACTTTTGCCACCAAATTCTGAGGAATACAAACGTATTCAGCATGAGAAGCATAATCCTGACCTGCGCATGCAACGCGATCTCCTGGCTTGAACTGCAGATCTTGATCTAACGAAGCCACCACCGTTCCGCACGTACTATATCCCAGGGCTTTGGGAGCATCTAGCCGGGTTTTTACCTTATTTAGGGTTGCCATAAGGCCCTCACTTTTGACATTTTGTAAGACCTGGGCAACAAGATCTGGTCGCTGACGTGCTTTGCCAATAATACTTGATTGAGCTACTTTGACCGTGTTTTTCTCCGTTCCGGCACTAATGAGGGAATACTCATTTTTGATGAATACCATACCAGGCCCCAACGCTGGAACAGGTACCTCATCTACAAAGAGGTTGCCATTTTTGAAATTTTGAATCAACTGTTTCATATTACCTGGTAGTTTTTAGATAGTTGTGTATGCGGTATTGAAAAATGTTCCTGGATATCAGTTCGTTCTGTGTGATCATCAATAAAAGCCCTAAACCACAATTCAAGGGTTATTAATTGATAGATTTGGTAAGCATTATCTTTTTTTCCCGAACGATCGTCCTCGATTAATTTAAGGACATAGTCATAATTTAATATGCCCCGCTGATTAATAGATTCTTTCGAAAGCAGGTCATCGACCAAAGGCTTTAAGTCATTTGAAATCCAGGAACGGATCGGGGCTCCAAAAGATGCCTTTTTTCGAGTAATTATATAAGAAGGCACGATTTTATTCGCAGCCTTTTTTAATATAGCTTTTAGGTTGTTACGATAATATTTTAGGTTGCCAGGCACTTGCATTGCGAGTTCAATAACCCTTTTGTCTATAAAGGGGACTCTAACTTCAACCGATGCAGCCATTGACGCACGGTCGGTATAAGTTAGGTTTAAACCGACCATAAACATCTGAAGGTCTGTCTGACAGATCTGGTTGACTGGATCATCAATGAAGTTTGCCTGGAAAGCTACTTGATGCTCCATCCCAACCTGGTCGATCGCTGGCCAATAGGAGGGAGCAAGTAATTTTTTTAGTTCCACTTCATTATAGTAAGAATAACTTTGTCGATACGCTTTTTCGAAGGGAAGGACGGCAAATCCAAGGAACCTTTTGGCCCAGCGGACAATGCGGATGCCATGTTTCCCGACTTTCACCGGAAGATGCTCTATAATGGATTTTATGAGGGACTTTAAGAAATCCGGGAGTAAATTAAATTTTTGAGCCAACATCGTGGCTTGGTGCCTTCGATATCCAAAGAAAATCTCATCAGCACCCATACCGGAGAGAAGCACTTTTACCCCTTTTTCACCGGCAGACTGACAGATTAGGAATGTATTCAGGGCGGCAGGATCTCCGATGGGTTCATCGAGAGTTTTGACCATTCGGGGCAAGTCACGTACTATGTCAGGAGTGATTCGAATTACATGATGATCAAAATGAAAGTCTTTTGCCAGTCTTTGCGCAAACTTCTCATCATCTGGCATGGCCTCTCCCTTTTTGTCGGAAGCGGTTGTTCCGATCGTATAGGTAGACAGATGATTATTTGATTCCTTAGCAAGAACCGAGATGAGTGACGAATCCAGACCACCACTCAGGAAGCTGCTGACTGGCACGTCGGCTATCAGGTGCCTTCTTACGGATTCTCTCATTGACTGGGCAATTAGATCTGCCACTTCCCGAAATGACTTTTTTGCCAATGTTTTGGATGGATCTAGATGCCAGTATTTTTTAATGGTCAGTTTTTGCTCAGGAGTGTAGATCAGAAAATGCGCTGGGGGTAGTTTCTTACACCCTGTAAACATGCTGTTGTTTCCTGACACCCATTGATATGCCAGGGAGCTAACCAGAGCCTTTTTATCAATACTTTTATCAAATCCCGGTAATTTGTATAGTGTCTTCAGTTCTGAGCTAAAAGCAAACGTGTCCGGTGTTTTTGAATAGAAAAATGGTTTTATTCCGAAATGATCTCGTGCAGCAAATATCGTTTGACTTCTTCGCGAATAGATTGCAAAAGCAAACATCCCTATGAAGTATTGTAGGCATTCATGACCGTAGTGATTGTACATTTCAAGTACAACTTCAGTGTCTGAATTGCTGTAAAATTTAACTTGCTTTTCGCTTTTTAGCTTATCCTGTAGTTCAATATAATTGTATATCTCACCATTAAATATCAGTATGTGCTCGCCTTTCTGAAATGGTTGGTTAGCGGCTTCGCTTAAGTCAATAATTGAAAGCCGCTGATGTGCCAGCGCAACATAGTTATCATGCCAGGTAGATTGGTTATCTGGACCCCGGTGTCTTTGGATCTCGTTAGCTGCCTGAGCATGCTGTAAATTATCACTAAAACCGATGAATCCAGCTATTCCACACATCTTCCTGAATTTTTGAGATTATGGTTTATTTTGGCAGTCTGGTTCTTTCTCATATTTAGTGGGTTACTATTTTGAATTTTTATAAACTACCGGAAGGGTAGATCTTCCTCCCTCTCGTTACATGGGAGAACAGCATTTACATTCTGCGGCTTTGAAGAAGGATATATAGAATAGAATCAACCACTATAAATACCCAAGAGCCTTTTATCTATTCAGAAACTTATATAGCTTGGTCAAAAACGCGCTTCATATTGGCTTCGAATCTATCGAGGGTGTAATTATTTGAGAAATGATGGAAGGCATTGTTACCCATCTGTTCTCTAAGATCCTTGTCAATCAAAAGGATGGCAATCTTATTGGCAAGGGCCTCTGGATCTTTTGCTTTTACAATAAAGCCTGCGTCTGAATCTCGAAGCATATCCGATATGCCGCCCTCATCAGTAGATATGATCGGCAATGAGTATTGCATGGCTTCAAGGTTAACCAGAGGGAAGGCTTCATTACTATAAAAAGTAGGAAACACAAAAATGTCTGCTTGTTGAAATTCAACAATTTTATCTTGATCGTACTTCGGACCTACGACCACTATTTTTTGCGCCAACTGATGGTCGTGAAGATATTTTTCGAGGTATTCTATGGAAATATCTCCTGGAGCACCGACTAATCTCGCGGAAAAATCATATCCTTTTTTATTTAAAATATACAGAGCATCAAGAAGCACTAAAATACCTTTTTCTTGAATGTAATTTGACAGGAATAGTATCTGTGGTATAGTATTCTTAGTCCGGATATATGAAAGACTGAACACTGGATTTGCAATACCGTTGGGTATTATGAAAGGCGTACTATCGCAGAAATCTCGAATATCTTCGGTCAATTGATTCGAAAGGCTAATTACATGTACTTTCTTGAAAAGTGCTTTGCATATCCATTTGTTCAGGATATTTCTGTCGGCTGTCTTTTTAATCCCCTTTCCGTGCAGATGTAATACAATATTTTGTCTGAGTGTTTTTAGTATAAATATGTATAAGCCATCCCGATAAAATGCGAACCCTCGGGGTGCCATCGTGAAGTAGATGAGATCGGGCTTATGCAGAATAATTTTTTTGATGATTAAAAGTGCATAGTATCCAACCTTGAATAACTTTTGAAAAGTGAATTTTTCAATATCTCTTGAACTTTTTGAAAACTTTAGATTAACCAAATCCGTTAAAAAGTGCTGATTCAGGAGTTTACTATTATAGACTGATTTGTTCATTAGATTGGATCCGTGCACTGGTGGTGGTAATTGCATAATATACAAGACCCGCTCTGTGATTCTGACGCACTCAGCCTCCGATCTGGTGCTTTTTGGGATATTTATTTGATGGTTGGTTATCATGATTTTAAAAGAAAAGGGTGAGTCCACCTACTTGGATCTGCAATGGGCTAATGTAGTTGCTGTGATTTTAATTTACTCCTTCCTACCTTAGCCGAAAGTCCCTTCAATTAAGGTCGTTTACTTGAGAGCCGAGGATATTCTTTCGATTTATTTGTACTATAATCGATTGCATCTTTGAATCCGGCAGTAAAATGATGAATGGAGCATTTATTGACTACGGTATCGCGGATATGGGTCTTCATACGATCTTTTTTGCTGGGATCGAAGAGGTATTTTTCAATGGTCTGTGCCAAAGCTTTTGGTGTGTGATTTTCGACGATAAAACCGGTTTTACCATCAAATACATAACTGATTTCGGGTGAATGAAAAGGTCCCTCAGTCTTCTGCTTAAAGGTAACTACGGGGCAGTCAAAGTTGAGTGCATGATTTACCGAAAGTCCCACATATCCTGGCATGACCAGCATGTCCGAGGCAAAGAGCATTTCTCCTGTCTTCTCGTCGTCCTGAATCTCACCGTGAAAATAGATGTTTTTAGCCTGCGTAGATTCTACTTGCTGATTAAGATCCTTGAGGTAAGGTCCATCCCCCACAAAATGTATAGCAATATCATTCTCGCTGCCTTTACGCAGAATTTCTGCTGCAGCGATGAGAAATTGTGGTTTCTTATTTTCAAGAATTCTCCCGATAAAAATTAGATTATAACGATGTCTAAATCCGATTCGCTCTTTTACCTGGAGTTTTCCCTCGGCTTCTAGCTGATCCCTAATGGCCGATAGTTTTTCGGTGTTCAGGCAATTATTGGCTACAAATAACTTGTTGGCATTGAGATAGTGGGCATATTTGGCTTTGGCTTCTGGCGCATAAAAAACAACAGCATCGGATATGCGGGCTAAAAAAAGTCGGAATTTATCTGCTTTAGATTTGCTGGGGTCAAATCCCTTACTGTGATCATATCCATGCCCCCATAAGATCCATTTACAACCAAGGCTTTTTGCAAGGAGGTAGGTGGGCAGGAGGGAAAGTATTCCGATGGAAAACTCATGAATAATGATTGATGGTCTTTTTTTAAGAATATAGGGAAAGACGTTTAGGAATAGATTACTTTCCTTTTTTGCATAGTGAATACTTAGTATTTTCTTTGAATATTTTGACTTTACCTCGGGCACTCCATTTTGATGCCTTGAGTGCAAGACTTTAAAAGCTATATATTTTTGTAGGAAATCAAAGACTTCTCTCCGATAGTTTGGAAATATTCTTTGGATTATTACAACTTCGTTTCTCATTGGCCTAATCCCTTTATTACAGATTACTGATAGAATAGACTTGTGACCAGATCTCCAGATTGATGATTCTCCAAAAGGGAAAATTTTCATTCACTTTCTCCTTCTTGAATTCTCGGAATAGGCTATCGGAATTCCAGATGTTTTTTTGTCGGAAGCTATTAGAATTTATGAGATCGTTAGTCATCTTTTTGAATTCCGGGTCTTCCTGCAGATATTTGTTGAAGGGAGTTTTAAATCCGACTTTATTCCGATTGGAGGTGATGATGTCGGGTAGCATTTTGCCTATGGTTTCCCGTTGGATTAATTTGGTAACTCCTTCTTTCATCTTTAATTCAGGGGGTATCGAAAAAGCAAATTCCATCAAACGGTAATCCATAAAAGGAGACCGAACTTCGATAGACTGATTCATGGAGGACACATCTTCATAGTGCAGGATATGGTTCAATCCTTGTTGATTAATGGAGTATAGTAAATAGTTGCTGAAATTATCCTGGCCTGGGGAGAATTTGTACGTGGGTTTGTAATGATGATAATTTCTTTTTACGAATTCTGGATTCAAGTGCCTGATTGATTTTTCTTGAAATTTTGCCCGATAGAAAGCGGTTCTTGTCTGGCTTGAAATTGATTTTAGGATCTGTAGAGCCAA
This sequence comes from Saprospiraceae bacterium, assembly GCA_016711125.1. GTDB lineage: Bacteria > Bacteroidota > Bacteroidia > Chitinophagales > Saprospiraceae > JABDMH01. Next base: position 1,111,919 of record JADJTQ010000001.1, read on the forward strand.
ATACTGACAAGACCAGCCATTCTTTTTATTTAATGCTCTAAATTCCTCAATGAATCTGTGTGGTGATTTCTGAAGTTGATTTATAAGGTACGCTCCAGCATTATATCGATCATAGCCGGCAAAAGCTTCATCACTTCCTTGTCCATTCAGTATCACTTTGATGCCACGCTCCTTACAGGCAGTCATGATATTATTGTGCGCTATGGTGCTAAAGGAGAAAACGGGATGATCGAGTCCATAGATAGTTTTAGCAAGACTTTGAGTGACTTTCCCGGTCTCAATGTGCATCTCGTGCAACTTGATACCTTTGCACGTTTTTACAAATTCTCTTGCGATAGCTGTTTCATCATGCTGATAACCTGGAAAGGAAGCGATGTAGGCCTGGACTTCACTCTGACCAAGACGGCCATTTTGAATCAGGTTGTCAGTTACCTTGCCGATTGCGCTTGAATCGAGTCCCCCGCTCAACAGTAAGGCTACTGGAACGTCACTGCGATATCGAAGTCTAACCGCATCTTCAAAAAGGCTTGTATAAGTTGTGTGGTAATCAAAACTGCCTTGATGATCAAATAGATCTGGTTTTAAGGTCCAGTATTTGTGAGTATGCAGCCCGGATTGATCTAGAATCAAATTGCTTCCGGGCTGCAATTCATTCACACCCTTCAAAAATGTTTCACCATCATTTACCCGATAGCCGTACGCCAGATATTCATAGGTTTTTGCAAGATTTGCTTCGTTCAATTTAAGTACGGAATGAAGGGCTTTCAATTCGCTAGAGAAGAATAAATGCCCTTGGTTTTCGATATAGTAAAAGGGCTTAACCCCTAGCCGGTCCCGAGAGCAAAAGAGTTTGTGATTGATGAAGTCGTATAGAGCAAAGGCCCACATGCCATTGAACTGGTGCACGCACTCTTCACCATATTCAAGGTAGCTAGTGATGATGACTTCGGTATCTGAGGTGGTCTTAAAAACATGACCTTTTTTTTCCAGGGATTGTCGGATTTCAATATAGTTGTAGATCTCGCCATTAAAAATAAGAACAACGTTTCGGTCAGTATTTACCATGGGTTGGTTGGCATGGTCTGAGAGATCGATGATACTCAGTCGCCTAAAACCAAAACCAACATTCTGCTCGGTATAAATTCCACCAGAATCAGGTCCGCGATGGATGATTTGGTTATTCATCCGCTCAAGTTTGGATCGATACCAGTGGGTAGAGTGATAGTCTGTTCTATTGGTTGAGACAATGCCGTTGATTCCGCACATATTTAATTTATCTTCCTTTTTCGTATTCGTGATATTTAAAGTTGAACAGGCCGACAAAACCACCGGCACTTTCGGCCAATTTTAACAGACCGAAGTAGCGGTACTTGAAATGTAATGGGGTTAGTAAAAGGGCAAGTGCTCCAATAAAAAAGTAAATGAAGTTAGTTGTGATTTTTTTTGCTATTTTCAGATATTCTTTCTCTAAAAGAATAATAAAAGTGAACGTATTTGCTCCACGATATGACCTTCTGATCAGCCATTTGATCTTGGCTCTCTGGGGAGGGATAGTCTCAAAGGTTTTGGCGTTGGCTGACCACCAGATTTTTGTCCCCTTTTTGATTACCTGGACTCCGAAATAGGAGTCTTCTGCACCGGTGGTATTAAATCTCTGGTCAAATCTCAGGTCAGGGTTAAGTTGAAGATAACTTGCCCTTATGGCAAGATTGCCGGTCTCGATAAAATTAATGGTCGTATTGTCTCTAATCTGGTGATGTCTGAACCAGCATGAAATCCAGAGAGGTACCTTTTTTTCGAAGACTGGTATGACAGGACCCACGGCCAGATCACCCTCTGTGACCACCATGGTATGGATCATTTCAGATAACCATTCGCTACTTACAAATTGATCGTCATCAACAAATGCCAGAAAGTCAGGATTAAGATACAGTGATTCTTTAATGAGGGCATTGCGAACATTGACGGACCCTTGGTGGGATTGCAATGATAATGCATGTCAAATACTTTTGCCTCTGACTTCAAATTAGCTACGGTATTGTATGCGGTCTGCTCAGCATCATTGTCGACAACAACAATTGATATTTTCCGAATCAGATCTTCATCAAGTCGAGAAGCATAAATGCTTAGGATTAGCTTTTGCAGCATCGAAGGTCTTCGATAGGTTGGAATACAAATAGCAATGTGATACATGATGCCGTTTTTATAGGAAATAGGATTTGATTATATAGACAGAGCCTTTTGAACATGTTTGTCAACGAACATTTTGGATTCTACCTCTCCGGTGAAAGTCCCCATCAGAACATTTTTAAACGATGGTGAGACTTTACTAATGTCGTGATTTCGTTTGGCCATCCACTTGGCATTTGCTGAAATTGATTCTCGTTCGGATTGGCACACTACGAGTTGTCTGATCCCAAGAGCAATTGCTTCGAGGCTGTACTCTGTGATTACTTTGGCCCAGTTGTATTTTTTTGCATATTTTATAACTGCAGTTGGTGCAGGTCCAAAAGCGATGATCGGGGTTCCGCTGGCCATAAATTCGGAAGCTTTTGTCGGCATGGAATATTGAATGTATTTAATGGCTTTTTTTGAAAAATCATAAGGCAGAAGGAGAAAATCGGCTTTTGCAAATAATATTGGCAATTGATCATAGGGCACCTGAGGCCGGTATTCTACACAGGAGTAATTCTTAATCCAATTTGGTCTTTCAGAAGTTTGAAGGATCAATTGGATCGAGGTATTGAATTGATTGTTAAAATATGATATTGCTTTTGCAATCATTCTTAAGGAAGTGTCAATGCCCAACCCTGTGCGACCAGCGTAAAGAATCTCAGGTCTCGCTGACAATTTATAAGATCGATGTTGTGTTTTACTCCAAAAATCCAGGTCGATAGGATTGTGAAAAGGAATAAAAGTATAGCCATATTTTTTGAAATAGGCAGTTGACATTTCGTCACAGATGCTAAGCAGTTGAGTTGAATTTGCGAAGACTTTACGGAGATTAGCATCGATTTGTCGATACCAGAAACTCCCAAATAATGCGGAACCGGGGATGATGGTTGGCCAGTCGTCCATCATATGAAAAGTAGTGGGTTTATTTAAATAGGTTTGAATTTGTAGACAAAACTTAAGGTCGGGTAGTGAAGAAGCCTGCATATATATAATGTCGGGAGAAAAGTCATTAAGCCAGGTTTTCAAGGCAGGAGATAATTCCAGACGTGATCCAAAGTGCCTCAAGCCAGTAAACTCAACCATGGGTATAAAAAGATGATTAATCAGGTTTAGCCTCCATTTAGATTTTGGCATTTCGATTTTCTGAAAATCAGTTTGCTCCTTCAAAATGACTTTACCTGATTTGTACTTCCTTTTTATAATATTGAAGGGGAAGATCCATTTATGTTCCTTCCAACCCAATTGATAGTAATTGTTACAGACTTTTAGGTTGGTATTCTGACCTAATTCGTACCCCGAACAGATCACGGCAAGTTTGTTTTTTGGCCAGCCGGTAAAGAGATTGGATAGGGTGATACCACCACCAGTGTTATTATTAAAGGATTGGCCAATAATGAGAACCTTGGGTTTATACATGCGAGATGTCAATTGTTGTATGGGCTTTACGTCTGGGCAGTTTGAGGTAATTGCCTGGATGAATATGAAGTTCTTACGGTGGATCGACCCACAGGTTGGAAATAATTGGCGATAACCTCTTCTGGTAATTGCCTAATAAGTGGTGAGTGGCAAATCCCAATGCAGATCCAAACCAAAACAAAGTTTAGAGTGAACGTATTGACCGCAGATGGATACATGTTAATAATTCCAATTAAAATCCATACGGCTGAAGCCTTTGACAGATTATTTTTTGAAAAAAATAGACCTTTAATGACTGCAGGTATGGCGATTAGAAAAAATAGAATTAGACTAATAATTCCACCTTTTAAGATAATGTTTAGAAAGTCAGTTTCAATTACAAACCGGTATCCACTCAGATCTCCGGAATCAATGCCGGGGCAGTAATACTGACCAGCCATTCCTTTTCCGATCAACCAATCCATTCCATTCATGTCTCGGTAAAACATGGTTTCAACACCGGACCTTGTATCCTCAAAGCCTCTTAATTTCAGATTTAGAAACAGATCACTCTGCTGATAGCTTGTAATACCGTAATTTATTATGATCAATCCGAGTACTATCGAAAAAATGACAAGGATACCTTTGACCTTTGTATTGTAGAGGAATAGTGCATAAGTCGCGACCAATGGTATCAGGCTCATGAAGATAAGCCCCGTCTCGCTCTAATAATGGCGAAGTAGAGAGTCAAGCCGAGAACAACCCAGGCGACGATTTTGCGTGACCTGGAATGATACATATAGGTGAGGAGTATGAATCCTGCGGGGATTCCAAATGTTTTCGAAATGGTTTCAACCACTCCCTGACTTTCTATATTTCGAAAGTCAGGGAGTAGTATCTGCTTGACAAAGCCCAGGTAGAGTAAGAGACAAATTAACCCGGAGATGGCAACTGCATTAAAGGCAGTACGATAGAATCTCAAATTTCGTGGAAACAGCAAGGACAGTGGTGTCAGAAAAACAAACATACCGTACCATGCATCAAACATTAGTCGCTTCATCAGTTCATAATCGGCGCTAACTCCGCGTACAATAATCATCAATAGCCAGATACAATAGATTTTAAATAGAGCATCCAGATAGACGCTTTCTAAACGAAAACGCAGCAGGGCAAAGCATCCGAGTATCATGAGCCCGATGCCAAAGGTTTGAAAAAGCTGTAAGATTGCATAATCGAGGTCGGCGTTGACTGTTAGTGTATAAAATAGCGAATAGGTCAAGAAACCAGACCAGAAGAGCAAGACTGCTCTTTCTTGTTTGTCGGATAAAGTGAATGTATTGATAGTTAATGGATCGTTCACTTGCTTGTTTTCTCTAAATTGTCAAATAGTCTAAGGTGTTGCTTCATCACTTTATCATGATCTAAATCTGAAGGCACGAAACCCTTCAGATTATTCTGTATAGTGTAGAGAATACCATTGGCCAGATCTTCACTATCCTTATATTTTGCCAGATAACCATTTTTTTTGTGAATAACCATATCTGGAATTCCACCCGTATCAAATGCTACAACAGGCGTGGCGCATGCCAGAGATTCAAATATGGTGTAAGGTAAATTGTCATTTAGGGAGGGTGCGATAAAGACATCAGAGGTGTTATAGATTATTGACATTTCGACCTCGCTCATTACTCTGCCCATGTTTTTTATATTAAAGGGTATATTATCCAGTTGCGTTGAGTCACTGGTTCCACCAAAAATAAGAAGAGTAACATCGTCAGAGGAAATTCGATCACCCAATAGTTCCAGCGCTTTCATCAGATATGTCCAACCCTTGTAAGGACTGTCGATTGCTACTGCACCGAAAGCCAGGACAATTTGCTTAGGCTCGATATTGAGTATTTCACGACTAAGCTGCTTGTTATGAGGTTTGTAGATATCATGGTTTAATAGGTTTGGAATATGGTAGATGGGCTTGTCTTTTGTGAGTGCAGATTGATTCGCACATTCTGCAAGCCAGGAACTCGGTGAAATGAAATGTAGATTTTCAAAATCACTGTACAGTTTCCTTTTTAGTTTAAAACCAGATGCTGCTAACTTTCTTTTATCGCCGGATTCAAACATTGGACACTCGCTACAGTCCGAAGTATAATTAGTACAATCGCCGGAATAATGACATCCTCCGGTGATCGACCACATATCGTGCATAATGATGATAATGGGTTTTCCCGTTTTCGCAAGTTGTCTGATATTTTTAATACTCATGAAACCATGGAGTACCCAATGAAGGATAATGATATCTGCATTTTGTACCGATGACACCTGACTGACATCCGTTCCAAATAATGGGTAAGAGAATAATCCCCTTTCCTTTTTAATCTTGCCGGTATATATTGCTTGTAAATGGTTGTTTAATCTCGATTTTAGATGTTGTATGGTGCCGAGGCTTGCTAGATTTTTACCTGAAGGTATATCCGAATACAAAGACAATACTGAAGAGCATATTCCGGCACTTACATAGGCTTCGTGAAGTCTTCTGGCAAAATCGCCGGAAGCACTCATTTTATATTGTAACTGTACCACTTTGGACATTGGCCTGATTATTTATTTGATCCAGATACCCCTCTTTGATCGATGAATGATCTGAAAGTATTGAAAAGGCGCCAGTAAATAACCATTAAATCCTGCTATCGCACCAGCAATAAAAAGTGAATATGCACCCATTTTGAACCACTTAATCATGATCATTGCAACCAGGATGTAAATAAAGGGACTGATCAGACTGGTGATGAATTGGAGTCTCAGAGCACTAATCCCATTTAGAAAAGCAACATATTTATCTGCAAAGATTGAAACACTAAAATAAATCAGTCCCGCAATTGAAAGCGAGTTGCTGATTTGTACAGTACCTTCACCTAGCCAGAGGCTGTAAATTTTTTGCGAAAAGAACAACATAAAAAGTCCGCATACGATAATGATTCCACCAAGAATATTATATTTTCTGATCGCATTCTTGATCCATTGAAAGTCCTTGTTCATGAAGGCTTCGGTAGATGCCGACCAAAAGGGAGTGAGGAAAATGGCGAAGATCATGCTGAGTACACTAAAGTATTTGTATACAATGTTGTACGGTGTAACTTCTACCGGACTAAAATTTTGTGCGATAATGAAATTGGCAGTTTGAAATTGGATGATAGCTGCCAATTGAATGACGAAGAATATAATGCCTAGATTAAAAAGATCTTTTGAGTAGGCAAAATTGACTTGCTTCCATGATGGGCGGTATCTTTTGAATGTCCCCTGAAAAAGGAATACATTTGCCACTAACAATATACTCACTGGCGATATACAAAGCGCTAATCCCAGGTATAGCAGGGACCCTTCGCTAAAGCGGACCAGAAATAAGACTATGCATAGGGAAAAAATTTGGCTAAATAGATCAATCAAAGCTGATTTTGCAGGTTGTTGACTGGCGATTAGAATGGTTGTGATAATACGCAGGACAAACTGAATGCAGAAGTAAGTGAAAACAATTACTGCAAGCGTGCTAATATCAGCAGCCATGCTTTGTGGGGTATTTGAAATAGCAGACCAATCTAAAAGCTGATTGACTACCATAAAAACGAGCCACACGGCCAGGAATATTAAACTCAGAATTGCATAAGCTGTACTTACATAACCCTGAGCCACATCGTGCTCATCACGTGCTAGTGCTTCAGCAAATTTATTTCTAAGTCCCTGGGTTAGACCGATATCAAAAAAGCTGAACCATGCAATGACCGAGCTGATGGTGAGCCAGATGCCGTATTTGACGGTGTCGACATATCCAATGGTCAAAGGAACCAGAATCAGGCTAGTGAGAATACTGGCTCCTTTTATAAAGATATTAGCGAGAATATTCTTTTTAGCAATTATCGATCGAGCAGGACCCCGGTTTAATAATTGAACGGCTGAAATATATATTGCAGACTTAAAGTAATTCATACAACTATAGATTGGCCAACTCTTTAGAAGAGATAGACCTCTTTTGCAGTTGAATTCTTTGAGTTGGCGCACTCTGCTTTTCCTTACGAATAAAGTTGCAAACCTGTTGGTTTACCTGTTCGGTAAATAACTTATAGTTGTATTTTTTCTGTACGAGATATCGTGCTCGTGCACTCATTTCTTCTACCAGATCCGGATGGTCAAATATGTATCTGGCTGCCTGACGCCAGCCTTCCACATCGCTATAGGCTACATTAAGGCCAACTTTTTCTTTTTCCACGTCGAATGGATAAGCTTTATTCTGAGTGGTAATGACTGGTTTTCCCATAGCCATGGCTTCCATTACAACGGTAATTCCAGATGTATCAAGCCTCTCAGATTCAGAGAGGGGTACCATGACTGCCAAAGCATCATAATAGTCCTGGCGAATAACGGAAGTTGATCCAAACGGGAGGGAATTGTCCAGCGTTATGTTAGGAGTGAGGGTGCAGTCTTCAAATCCTTTGAGATTACCAACAGTCGTAATTTTTAATGGATATTCAATTGAATTAAATGCTGATACAAGGGTTTTAAAATCTCTTAGACTTCCCCCTGTACAATAGAAGTAGTCCTTCCTGGGGGGGTTAACCTGGGCATCGATAAATGTCTGAAAGTGATCTACATCGACACCCCAGTTGTCTATAAAGATTGATTTACCTTTTAAAGAGGCACATTGACTGCGTTTAAAAAGTTGCTCGTTATAGAATAAAATCAAATCAGTACCTTTAAAGTAGACATATCTGATGCCTTGTGATTTTAAGTTTTTAAGTGAATGCTTGTAATCCGGCTTGTAGGCATATTGTGCAACTGAAATGAGGGGTTTATTGAATAATTTGATGCTTCTGAGAAATGCTATCAGGAATGAGAATTCCATAAAAGGAAAAAATATTAGGTCATAGTGCTTTGCCCTAAGTACACAGTCAATTTGCTGCTGCAAAAAATTGATTCCCAATCGATTTCCTAATTTGTTAAGCAAAGTTGACTGCGCATTGGTTTTTAAGACATCTACCTGATGACCGGTATTTCGAAGTTGATCATAAAACCAGTAATGGTGTGAGGCTCTATGCTTTTGGGAAATGAAGGAGTCTCGTACATCCTGGATAGGGTGAAATACGAACAAAATTTTCTTCATTATTGAAGGGTTTGAAGATGTTGAAATATTGGCTATTTTGTTGACGGTTAAACTGCATTTTGTTCTCCTTTTATCATGTTAATCAATGTTAAGCAAATGCATTTATAGTCAAACCAAAGGTTCCAGTTTTCAATATAATTGACATCATATTCCACTCTCTTGATCATTTTAAAGAGCGAGTTAGTAGGACCTCTCCAACCATTTACCTGAGCCCAACCAGTCACTCCGGGTTTGACCTCGTGACGGATCATATAACTCTCGATGATTTTTGCATAGTCTTCCGTGTGCTTTAGCATATGGGGTCTCGGACCTACAACTGACATTTCACCTTTTAATACATTAATAAATTGGGGTAGTTCATCTAGACTGGTTTTTCTAAGTAGATTGCCAACCCGAGTGATACGATAATCTCCTTTCGTTGCCTGCCTGGAGTCGGAATCCTGGTTGACCGTCATCGTTCGGAATTTGATCATCATAAAGGGTTTATTCCAATAGCCTGTTCTTTCTTGTAGAAAGAAGATGGGGCCGCGTGATTCCAATCGTATCAAAATTGCAATGAAGGGAAATAACCAGGGATATATTGTGAGGATGACCACTATGGAAAATATGATATCAAAGAGGCGTTTTAAAGCCTTGTTTCGGATATGACGAAGCGGTTCTTTTTTTCGTCCAAAAACGGGTAGACCACCAACTAGTTTGATCTGCAGACCTTTTTTGAAAACATCGACTTCTTTCGGAATTACTTCGAATTCTATTAAATAGTTACGGCATCGGCTACTCAATTGACTAAGTTCGTGATTGGTGAGATTGCTGTCTATGTAATAGAGTTTATCGATATAGCCCTTAACCAGGTACTCTGAGATTTGGGTATAGTCTCCAAGATTAGCTATGCTGCCTATTTTCCCGTCTCCAAATCGACCCCACAATGCTGTGTGTTTTCCATATAGGGTCTGAATGACTTCCAGGATTTTGTCGATTTGCTTCTGTGTCCCTCCTACAATCGCATAATTCAGAGAACTATTTCTTGTGGGATTATAGTGTAATCGCAAAATTGCATGAACCACAACCGAAACGACCAAATAAATTAAAAAGGCATTTAAAAGGAAGTGGATCTGAAAGTATTGAAAAAAGAATTGATAATAGACCAGACTTAATACACCAAAGTATAATGTAGTTGTGTAAAAATGTTCTCTTATGTTTAGTTTGTCATCTTCTATAATCCAATAGGTGTCGGAAGAAAAGGACAGTATGAGCCAACCAATATTTGCGACAATCATAAATATCGTCGGATCGGCCATTTGCATATTCAAAGCACTTTGTGATACTAAATTTAAATTTAGAATGCTGAATAGAATAAGGTTTAACAGGGCCCAATCGATCCATATTAAGTGGACAGATGAGTTTTCAAAATAGGGTTTGCCAAAAGATTTGACAGGAGGGAAGACGAAGGTTTTCGAATCCTTCGCCACCACATCGTGGGTAACTTGGGTAATCATAACAAAGCGTTTGGGTGGGTTCCTTAATTAGTCTAAACATTGATTTTAATTATCAATGTTAATTTTGCATGGTTATACTTGCATTAATAGTGTTTTGGATTTTTTAAGTAAATTTATTTCTTAGCGTCTCGCCTTAGTTTAGGCTGGTGATTACTTGACTGACTTTCTATTATTTACTGTCTCTGCAGAATTTGTAGCATTTGCTATTTTCATGATTCTTCAAACTCACTTTATACTCACTCTGGAATGAGTTGAGATCGGATAGATCCTATATTAATTTGACTCTATTAGGGGTCAGTTGTAATAATGGTATGATTTGTAAGAGTGGCCACCTAGTTTTTTTACTGCATTGAAAATTAGAGATGGATTGGTGAGTTTCTGACTATCTAGTATTTCCCTTGCATTTTCAAGCATTTCTTTTTTGGTAAACCCTGATCTGACTACATAGAGCGAATGAGTGATGTACCTCGTTAACAACATTGCATCAGAAACAATACCGATCGGAGGAGTATCAACAATGACTACATCATAATATTTCTTAAAGTAATTGAACATTTCCTGGAGTTTTTCGGGTTTTAGTAACTCTGCTGGTTCAGGGGGGATCGGACCACTTGAAATAAAGTGCAAATGATCACTGATTTTGGATTCATGAATGATTGCTTTTAATTGCATGTTTTGTGTCAGATAGTTACTCAAACCATATTCGCTGATCTCCCCAAGATAGGAGGTCATCTTTGGTTTGCGGAGATCGAAGTCAATAATGAGTGTTTTCTTTCCGTTGGACGCAAAACTTGCAGCTAAGTTGACTGCAATAAATGTTTTTCCCTCAGTGCTTACGCTGGAGGTAATCAAAATGCTTTGATGTTTGTTTTCGTTATTAAATTGCAGATTAGTCCGAAGAGATCTGAATCGTTCTGAAATCCACGTTTTACTGTCTTTGGCAGTTACTACCTGTTGACCATTGATTCTGGCCTGATTGATTGTACCGATAATTGGATGGTCTGGAATTATACCTTGGATGTCATCTTTGGTGCTAACGGAAGTTTTTAAAAGTTGAAATGTAGATATGGTAATACAGGGGATGGCCAATCCGGCCAACAAACTCAGAATATAGATTAACTGCGCATTTGGTGACACGGGATACATGCTGCTATATGGCTGATCAATGATTTTGATGTTTGAGTGAGTTGCAACGAGGGTTAGTGCTGTTTCTTCTCTTTTTTGCAGCATATAGACGTAGAGCTCTTCGATAATCGATTTATCGCGTTCGATTTTGACCATTTGTCTTTCTTTACCAGGAACACTTTGCAGGTAGTTCTTGGTCTCATCATATTGATCCCTCACGTTGGTAGATTGAAGTTCGAGTTCGTGCTCAAGATTATCAACCGTGGCTGAAATGGAATTTTTTAGGTCGCGGAGATTTTGAGCGGAAGTCAGTGCATTGGGATGTGAGGACTGAGCAGATTTTAGCATTTGTCTCCTATCCAACACCAAGGTATTATATTGGTCAATTGATTTGGCCAGATTACTATTTATCGAGGCCACATTTGCAGGGATCAATTCGAAATCCTCCGGTCCTCTTGCATTTAATTCTTGTTTTATTGATTTTAGGATTTCGACCTTGAGCTCGCCATTTTGTTGTTCTTCAATTAATTGATTCGCTTTTTCGAAAACCATGCCTAAATCGGAAGTTGTTTCTGAAGCGATATTATTATTGGTTTTAAATTTTTCGAGACTGTATTCAGCACGAGACAGGTCTTTTCCGACTTCTTTTAGTCTCTCTTCGATAAAATCCAAAGTGTTTTTTGTGATATCGTTGTTTTCTCTGTTTGAAAATAGCCTGTATTTTTCAATGAGATTGGAGAGGATGACGATGCCTCGTTCGGGAATTTCGTCTTCCAAAGATAGCTCTACTATGGAGGAATTAGGGTCGATTAGATTGACGCTTAATTTTCTGAGATATTTTTCAGTTGTTGATTCAATAGGTGTGTATTGAAAGTAGATGGTTTTGTTTTCGTTGGATAGATAAGGTCCGTTATATGATACTGTGAATCGACTATCAGATGTCTTGATTGGTTTGTCAAATTCGAAAACACCGATAACAGTGTCTCCCGAGAGTTCAAATCTCTTGCTATTTAGTACTACTATTTTATAGCTTTGCCGATGAATGTTCTGATTGGTTACTTCTAATGAATCAATCGATACCGGAATATTATGAAAGAGGTGTTCTTTTCCAAATTGTTTCGAAAGAAAGTAGTTGATTTGAAGATCCAGGTCTTCTACCACGGCTTTCATTAGTGAGAACGAACTCAGAATCTGAATTTCATTTGCTACATTTTCGGAAGTACTGGAAACCTGTAATTGTCTCTTAAACCAATCATCATCAAGACCCACGGGATTAGTGTCCTCCCGTAAAAGTAGTTTGCTCTTAATATCATAGCTCGGTTGTACTGAGGTCAAATAGAGAAAACCTAATCCTACCGTGATAAGGACCGAAATAAGATACCAATACCAAGGTCGTAAGAGATAGTTCTTGATCAGAGCCGAATAGTTGATTTTGGCAGACGAAAGAATATGTGTTGTGCCAACTAGCTTATTCAGATAGGACATTATTTGTGTTTGAGGGTGAAGATCAGTTTATTTAAGAATGCTCACGATGACTGCAATTAGAGTTGCTGAACCGACCACGAAAGAAGCGGTCTCGTTTGTTTGATCACCAATCGCTCCGGTCTTGGCTTTTAGCGGCTCTATATAAACCAGGTCATTCTGTCTGAGATAATAGTAGTCTGAATCAAAAATGGAAGATGATTGCAGATTAATTCGATTGAAAGTCCTAACGCCATCAATCTCGCGAATGATCAATATGTTTCGTCGATCGGCATAATTGGTCAAGTCACCTGCTCTTGAGATTGCCTCAGGTAAGGTAATTCTTTCATTTACTACGGTAAAGGTTCCTGGATTGGCCACTTCTCCAGACACCGTTATCTTGAAATTGAGAAATCGGATGTTAACTACCGGATCACGCAGGTAGGAAGTCAGTAATTTGGCAATGCTTTCCTTCGCCTCAACCGTCGTTAGTCCATTTAAATTAATGGAGCCCAGAATTGGAAAATCTATATCGCCCTTCGGATCGACAAGGTATCCATTAAGCTGCAGCGATTCGAGGTTTCCAAAAGTCCAGTTGTAGTCAATGGGTCCTAGGTTAAAAAGGAGCTGCTGCAGCGATATCAGCAGCAAAGACTTTGATATCAAGCACGTCATTCGGCTGAATTATAATTGCCGGAGGATTTTTGATATCATGGGGTTCACTAGATAGATCGTGACTGTAATTGACAATATTTTTGTATGAAATACATCCTGAGGTGCAAATCAGGTAACTCAATATGATTGACCAGTTTTTTAGGCTCATTATTTGAAATTAATCTGTCAATAAATTATTTTGGGTTTACCCGTAAAGCTTAAATTTCATTTTGATGACATTAATTATCTCCGGTTCTCAGCTGTGGCCTTTCTATAGTAGTTCATTATTGGAGAATGAGTGTCGAAGTTTTATTTTCGATAGGTATTTTAACTGATCTGGAGAGTGGATGTCCGTTCCGACGTACTCGTACCAATCACAATTCAATAGTTTTGAAGCTGAATTTCTAACGTGATCATTTTGGTTTGGAGCAAGTGAAAGAAGATTCAGTTGAAACAAGCAACCCAGTTCCTTGAGTTTTTCGTACTTGGTTAAATCTGAATGAAAGAACGAATATCTTTCCGGATGAGCCAGCATAGGTTTATAGCCTGCAAGTTGCAATTCAAAGAGTACCTCTTCAATATTGGGAGGTGCCTGAAAAGTCGGAAACTCAATTAAAACTATTCTGTCATCGAGCGTCAGCAAATTGCGTGCAAGCAAATGTTTTTCGAAGCCACTATCCAGCATGTACTCGGCGGCAATCCCCAATTTGACTTCGAATCGAGATCTATTTGTTTCCTGGGCAATCTGATAGAAACTGTGCAATAGTTTTTCCGGATTGTTGTCAGGAAAAAGGTTATTAATATGAGGAGTCGCTATTAGTTTCTTATAGCCCATCTGGACCAGGCCTCGATTACCAGGATGGCTTCATCGGTCGATTTAACACCATCATCTATGTTTGGCAACCAGTGGCCATGAACATCTACGAGAACTTGATTTGATGTGGTCTCAAACGAATGACCGGAAACATGTATAAATAGTTCCTGTAGCTGATCTTTAACACCAATTAACATTGCTCGTCCGGTCACTGAATTTGATTTGAGGAAGTGTACTAATTCTAAGTGTATTCTTGTCGTTGAGGCAGAGCTTCGCTTCTGTTAAGTCTGACGTTCTTAACAGTAATAGTAACCTTTTTGACTTCTAGCACATTTTCCTTCATTCAATTTTGATGAAGAAAAAGGTGATATTAAATTCCATACAGCATCAATATTCAACGCTATTGAAATTCTAAGAACCTGGTCACGAAGTTTTTATTAGAAAGGAAGAAATAATGGAGGAATTTGGATTTGATCAAAGTCAGTAGTGGACTAACTTTTTTGGTGTATTCACTGCCTTAGATAGTCTCACAAAGGGTTTGATGTAATGATCTATACCCCTTGCATATACAAAGGTATCAATAGGGATAACTCAAGAAACTATCTAATTTCTTGCCTGGATTTCGTGTGTATTTAGGTTTGAGTGTTCACTTTTGAAGCCTCTTGTTACTGGGTTTGAGACTAAGGTACAGTCTTTTATTCTTTATTTCAAGTGTTTAATACGAACATTTATTAGTGATTTATTTCAACTTGGACATATCCTTTGAATCGAAATGTATATCTGATTAAGACTGCGTCTTTACTGCATTAGGTCATAATGCAATATTACTTTCTTCTTCTAAGGATGCTTGTGATTAATCTTTGATAATGTGCATGTAATCAGTAGGATATAGAAGGATGTTTCTTTTGATATTTGTCAAATTATATTTGATATGATGATTGATGAAAATGTCTTGGTTATTCTGGGAGTGATTTAGTTACGGCTGTATTTATTTCCTGGTAAAAGGATGCGGGAAACCGTCAATTGTAGGGCACTCATCAAGGTATTAAGTTTGGATTTTGGCGTCTTTGCTTGTTGCCTTTGGCAATTGATCTCTTGGTAGTCGATCAGCCCTGAGATCAAGGTCTCTTACAGGGTCTGAATTCTATTCTATTCTGATTTTGGAGATGACATCGTCATTTGGTACCCTGTACAAAGTTCCCTGGATTGAACCTTTTATATCTTGCTGATGTATATCGCGCAATTGGTATTGTATTTGGATGACCCAAGTTGGACTTAGCTGTTCAAGGTGGATTGTCACTGAAAGTTGGTCTGCGCTCAGATCTACAGCGTTGATTTTAAGAGTTCGGGTATCATACCGGTCCGATCCATATCGATGTGTTCTTTTCAACTCCCAGGTATCAATTTGATAGTTGCCAAGTTGATTGGCAGTAACTTTCTCTAGTTTTTCTGAGAACCCAAGCACTACACAGTTTTTGAGAAATTGCATTTTGATCGGCATGGAGATCGACTTTTGAGCATTGTACCTGACTCGGTATAATCCACCGGTTTGCAACATTTGACTAGTAGCCCAGGCAGACATCCCACAGGTATAGAGTTGTCCGTCTGAAGGATTAAAGCGCCCTCTTATCAAACCAGTTGGAAACTGAGGTACGGGGAGTTCGACGATCCCGCCTTGATACACCTCGTCTACGTGTTGGGTCAAAACCACGAATATCTTTCCATATCCGTAAGAAAGGCTGAGCAGACTGCCATTAAGAGGCCCCCAACGATCGGACTCCACCCAGAGTAACTCTGCTGGTGACCGGTCATATTTCATGTCTATCCAACAAAGTGGCATTTGCATCGCCTGATCAGATGTGTCAAGCGGAGCATCGTAGCCCCACATATTTCCATAAAAACCTCCAGGTTCTACCCGGTTAATTCGATTCATAGGATTCCAATATCCCTCCTGATCGGTGACGAAAAAGGAGCCGTCGGGATTGAGGCATACTCCATTGGCTGCACGAAATCCATTTGCCACAATGGTGGAGGTCTGGCCTTCGGAGCTCACTTTGATCAAGGTACCATGTTGCGGCACCAGTGATGTGCGTGCATGACGACCACTTTTGGCATAGTAAAAGTTGCCTTCCTGGTCCGCCTGCAATCCCATGGCAAACTCATGAAAATGCTCAGTAACCTGGTGATCACTATTGAAACTTTCATAGAAATCAATTTCTTCATCACCATTGAGGTCATGCAATTGCACTATTTGGTCCCGGCAACCTACATAGATCTTATCTCCAAGTACCTTGATACCGAGAGGTTGAAATAATCCGGTGGCAATCCGTTGCCAAATTACCTGACTTGTTTGCTTGGTAATACCAGTAATTTTCCAAACTTCTCCATCAATTGTGCAGACAACGGCATCTTCATTTTTATTTATAAAATCAATACCGGTTGGTCTCATTCGACTTTTGTAAGGGTTGTCAAATGGTAGGGAAAATATATCTACCTCGTAGGCAGTATGACCATTAGCACTAATAATGGAAGTCGTTAATTTTTCAGGAGGGTGCTTTGATCCGCCATAAATTAAATTGGTCAGATCAGGTAATTTTTCTTGAAATTCGGACTCGTTCACGGAAAACTTATTCCTGGCGAAAAGTATCCTGACTTTACATGGTTGACCTTTCGGGATATTTAGAATATGAAATCCATTGACCTGGGTCAAGACTGCATGATCGGAGATTAGTTGGACCGGAATATTAGTCGGAAAAATGCGCATTTTTAGCGAGCGTGCATTTTCTGAAATATTGATTATTCTACTGAATATGGGTGCCCCATCTATCGTATCTATTTGATGGGTCTCATAAACAATGGCTTTGTCGACGGAGTATTTAATAATGACCTGGTCATTGTATTTATAGAGACCTTTGTAATGCGACCATTCACGGGGCAGAGGACCAAAAGGACGGCCATCGAGACCACGGATGCGGGGATCTTCGAATAAACCCGTTTTCGGATTTGCCCAACCTGGAGTGATGGGATTGGCTGCCTGGACATTACCAACGGTGCGGGGATAGACATTGTGCTGATCATCCAATAGGATATCTTCAAAGTCAATAAAACCATGTCCTGTCCAAACTCCTGCCATTCGAAGGAGATCGTGATCAAAAAGACTAAAGGCCTGGCCTTTAGCAATACCTCCTTCACCTGGGTTCAGCCGGATGGCAATTCCTTTATAGGCAAAATTGACCATGGAATAATCTTCGTTTGGTAGAGGAGCTGGGCCACCTGAGATCATTTTTGGAGGAGCATCGTGATCAGCCAATTCGTAGCAGCGCATTAACCAGTTTCCATAGTTCATGTCTTGCCAGGGATGATAAGGTTGACTTGCGGGCCCCAAAGTGTCACCCTTCGGAAGGTTGGCCAGCCATGGATCAGAAACTTCGAAATAATCAACGGGTCGAAGTTCCTTAATGAACGTTTCCCGAATAAAATGAATTACATCATATTTTTCGCTAGGCACTAGTTGGACCTGCGGTGGCATCTGGCCAAAACCACGGGTAATGGTTTGATAAAGCATATATGGATCAGATCCCGCATTGAAAGGCTCACTCCAGAATTTTCTTGAATTGGGTAGTGAACCCGGTTGATGTTGATCTCCGTGACATGAGTAACAAGTGGTTCGATAGATGATCTCACCGCGTTGAAGGGTCACCTCATCGAGATTATTAATCAGTTGAGCATGGTCGAGATTACCCTCATAATTAGGGAGATTATTCTGATCTAGAATATAGGTTGCAACTTGCCCGGTAGGTTCATCTTGGATGTTACTACAAGCCAATAGAAAAGATAATGAAGCAATAATTGAAAATCGGAGCATTGTCATTTTTAGCATCATAAATAATAATCAGGAATATACTGAATTATAAAGTGTCTATTTCAAATGACTCTAAGCAAAGTGAAATTTTGCCGTATCTGAGTTTGAAGGCGATTTAACTGGCCTTGATCTTATTTGTTTGTGTTTAGCGTCCGCAGGAAGGTCTATATTGGATATTATTCCAGGACATTGGAATAATATAACATTACGCTGCCGCAAAAAGATCGATTAGGAGAGGGAGTATCGGTATGCAAGGGTTCAACCACGCTGTGGTTGGGGAGAGAGCTTCATCGCTAACCCGGCATTGTCATGCCGGGTTAATCACCTTCAACCCCTTCAGGGTTGCTGACTGCTGCACCATTTGATCTCAAAGAGATCATGATTGAAAGAAAAGAATCCCAGAGGGATCAACCTGAATAACTCCGGATGAAATCCGGAGGTATGAAGGCAGTAGAAATCAACCGTAGATTGCTTAACTAAAACAAAATAATGTATTTGCTATAATCCTATTTGGCCACCCACCCAGCATCGACGGTGACCATAGATCCCGCCATATATGACGAAGCATCACTGGCTAGAAAAATCGCTGCTCCCTGAATTTCTTTTAAATCGCCCCAGCGGCCCATCGAGGTTGCTCCAACAATAAAATTTTTCGCCTCGGGAGTATCGGCAATTGGTAAGTTCATTTCGGTCAGAAAAGGTCCGGGACAAATCCCATTAACATTAATATTAAATGGAGCCAGTTCTAGTCCTAAAGCCCGTGTCATTTTGAACCACAGCACCCTTGCTTGAAGTGTATGGTGTTCGATTTGCTAGGCCAACCAGACCGAGTGTGCTGGAGATGTTGATTATTTTACCGGATTTATTATTTTTCATATAAGGCACGACTGCTTTTGAAGCAAGCCAGGTTCCGTCTACATTTACGGCCATGACTTTTTTAAAATCCTCGTAGGTTAATTCCTCAATCGGGCCCCGAATATTGATTCCGGCACTATTGATTAATATATCAATCCTTCCAAATCGATCAAAAACCTCCTTGACCATTTTATTGATTTGTTCCTCGTTGGTTACGTCGTTAGCAATAAATATTGACTGACCAGCATAGTTTTCATTTAATTCTTCGATCGCTGCTTCGCCTTCTTCCCGATTTCGGTTTACAATGACTATTTTACAACCAGCTGAAGCCAGTCCTGCCGCCATAGCTAACCCCAGGCCTTTGCTACCTCCGGTAATGATAGCTACACGCCCAGTTAAATCAAATAATTTAATTCCAGGTAAATTCATGTCTTATTTATTTTTTTACTAATTAAATGATAGATAGTCATTGGAGTATTTGGTTGCTTCCTAAAGTGAAGTTAAGGTTAACCTGTCTTAAACAATATTAATCTGAGCTCACAGTTGGCTCTAGTGTCGCTACATGTTTATTTAAATCTTCTACTTTCCAAGGCTGCACCCGGCCTTGAGATGTATGCCTAAGTCTTGACACCGTTCGGGGAGAGACCGGTTTTGCCGTATGTCCCCATTCACATCGAATATAGGTGAGAATCGAAGCAATCACTTGATCGTCGAGTACCGAATGCGAAGGCATGACCGGGAGAATGTCAGGCGATCCATAGGTTTTGCCGTTGACCTCTATTGGACCTTCAACGCCATGCAGTACCAAGAGAGATAGGCGATTTTCATCACCCAATACCCATTCCGAATCAACTAACGGCGGCGCGAATCGGTTTAAACCCTCACCTTCACTTCCGTGACAACCGGAGCAAGAAGTAGTAAAATGTTGTCGTCCCAAATTAAATAATTCTTGCTCTTTAGCGCTTAATTCCGACTTGGTGACATTGGAAGATGTATCCGGATAGTAACCAGGCCAGGCGACCATGTTCAAGATTTTTTCCAGACGCGGCAGCATGCTACCATCCAATCGATTTGCTTGATCGACGATCGCAGGTTTTGTTGTTAAACTCACTGGATCTCTACCGGATACTTTTCCCAAAGCCAATCCTCGTAAAATGGCTTTTTGTTTCCAATGAAGTGTGTCAGATCCAATTTTCGCCTTCTCTAATAAATTCAATATTTCAGCTGCATCTCCTTTTTTTGCAACGGAAGTTGACAACATTTCCATAAAAATCTCAGCTGCTGATTGTTGTTTAAAGGTTGGTTGCCGATAGATGTTTTTCAACATTTCATGTTCTTGGCCTTGCAGGCTACTCATTATCGCATCGCGAAAAAGTCCGATATGACCATATAGATTAAAAACAGTAATTAAAATGTCGATTTTTTCTTTCTCCGGTAAAACCTGTGCACTGAGACTAATTTGTAAATCCAACGATTTATTCGTTGCCATGTGAGTCAGCATAAATGAATGAATATCCTTGGCAAATTGCTGGTTTGACGAGGCAAAAGGTTCTGCTAATCTCAAAGCCACAACCTTAACTTCCGGCTCTGGCTGCTCAAGTGCTACCTGGCAAATTTCCGGGGTTAGAAGCCCGAGGCCTTCCAACGTAAATAAAGAGTGAATTTTTCCCAATAGGTTGGGTGCTTGCCCGACAAAAGATTCCAATCCAGATTTTACAGACAAATCATTCCTTTCAATGATCAATCGCTGACTTATATCCCGGTACCAGCCATCCTCATTCGCTAAAAGCCCAATTAAATCTGCAGTCCTGGTTTGTGGTGTGATTATTGACTTTGCAGGGGCAAACCCATCCTGAGTAATTCGCCAAATACGTCCAAAATGAATATGCTTATCTAAACCTCGACTAATAGTTTGCTCTTTCAGATATTCCGTCATATAAGGTCCATGTTCGATAATTCCATGATACATATCGGCGAAATATAATGCCCCATCGGGGCCGGAGGTAAAAAAGACAGGTCTGAATCTTTCATCGGTTGAGGCGAGAAAATCGCGATCCGGGTAAGCAGCTCTGGCTGTTAATATAGGATCCCGATAATCTACAATATTTCGTTTAATTAGATTACCCGCCGGTTCGGCGACAAACACATCACCCTTAAATTGTGGTAATGCTGCTCCGCGATAAACAAAAGGTGCTGATGCAGATGTAAATTCCAGAAGCTTTCCTTCACTATCGAGCGTGCCATCGATATACCCGCGGTTGGTAGCTGGATTGGGTCTCACCGGAAATATCTTACGATCAATCGTGAGACCGTGATCAATACCACTGGTAGGCTGATGATATGAATTTCTTGACAAATAATTGGGAGGTACCAAATCAGCATGCAACTGTGACCAGTTGTAGTTGTAGTAAAGACGTCCGAGATCATCATGGCTGATGCCCCATTGACCGCGAAATTCGGTGGTGTCTCTAGTCCAAGTGTTGTTGATCAATCGATACCTTGCGGTTGATTTTGCATTATAATACCAATTGTCCAGGCCTTTCAAAAGTCCATTTGGGGAGTGCTCCGGCATACCAGAACCGCCAAAGCTCGAGTCGATCAAAGTTTTTCGATCAGCTCTAAGATCACCATCAAGATCTTCGACATACCAAAGGGGTTTGCGCTCAGCGACGAGCGCACCTCCTTTGACTATCGCCAGTGACCGTGGAAGGATAAGGCTATCTATAAAGACAACCGATGAATCCATCTGACCGTCTTGATCGTTGTCAAATAGAATCGAAATCCTGCCGATGGGGTCGTTCTCCCCCTCTCCGTCGATGTTTGGCATAAAGCCACGCATTTCGACAACCCATAATCTACCATATTCATCAAAGGTCAGGAAAACAGGTTCAGAGATCATAGGTTCACTAGCCACTAATTGAATGCTGAGATCTTCTGCCAGTAGAAAGGTTGCTGCCTCTTTTTCAGGACTGTGCGCTGGTGCCACTTGATTATGACATCCAAAGATCAGAGACAGGATGACGACAAAGATGAGAAATCTCAATTGCATGGCTACAAGATATATAATTGTGTTTATTTTGCATGGATCCGGTTTCCCAAAACATGGAGGGATTCGGAGGCTGCATAATTGCTATCATGTTCTCCAACCATCTGGAATTGAGAAATTTATGGAAAAAATAAAGCAGGATATCGAAAGTAGGGAAGATCTTGCTACTTTAGTAAAATACTTTTATGACTTTTTATTGGCGGATGAGGTGATGTCTCCCATCTTTATGGAAGTTGCCAAAATTGATCTGGAGAGTCATCTTCCTCATTTGGTCGATTTTTGGCATAGTTTGCTTTTTATGACTGGAGCCTATAAAAGAAATGTAATGGAAATGCATCTGGCCCTCCATGCAAAAAAATCGTTAGAAAAGAACCATTTTGATCTCTGGCTGCATTACTTTGAAAAATCAGTGAATGATTTATTTGTAGGACCAAGAAGCGAATTGGCAATAGAAAGAGCCAATAGCATTGCCCAATTAATGCAATTCAAAATCAGTCAAATGAAATAGGGATTTGAAAGGAATTATAGAAATGATAAAGCACACCTAAAATCATTTTGCTTTTTTATCATGAACTTTTTAGAGGGCACATCCAGGTATTCAGCGGACGGGCGCTGGACCTGAGCATTATACTTAATGGAAAACCGGGTCAATTAAGGCTATTGCAGATCTGCAAGGTGTGCCGGATGGGCATTCGACGATCATAAAAGGGCAGGGTAAACTGAAAGCTGGACAAGAGTCGGAGAACTGGAGTGACCACTATGTTCCAAAGCAAAGAACGTAGGATCCACGTTTTGCAGGTTGGTATTCACTAAATTGTAATGGAGAAATAACGGGTACGAGCTGGGTTGAAGAACCCGGATTCCTGTGGAGCAATATTCTTATCACCAATTCTGATAAGTCTGGGGCCACTAAGGGATGCCACTGTGAAATGGATTCATGCTCCAAACTACTTTGACCCTTTGCCAAACGAGCCCAACGTCTTTTCTGCTTTTCCCGGTGTAGTATAAACCTATGATGGGGAATCAAACGATCTAAATGGTCATCATGTGCAGGAAAAAACATGTGTATTTGGCATCAAAAATGGCCTCTGCTCGCATGGGAAGAAAGGTAACGTGGGAGGAGATACCTGCATGATCTGTGATGCTTTAGGGGTGGTATTGGGCCATACGAAAGACAAGATGAATTTGACGGATCTATAACCGTCATTGGAGTTTGGTCCAATCGAACTACCTCACGATCTGCGGAGTGCCGATGGGAATGGAGATTCCCGATCTAAATGCCTGACTTTCGCAATTTGGAGTTAAACTTAGTTAGGATCCATCATTATTGTGGTGGTGGCCACCGATGCACCCATCCTCGATTTTGCAGCCTCGAATGGTCGCTAATGAGGTGAGCGATGAAACATTGTTGCTTCAATACTGGCAGGTCTGCCATCGTACAAATAAATTCTTAGTGCCGGATTTGCTGAAAAGTGTGGGTTTTATTTTGTGATCCGTCTTTTGGATATCACCCTTTGATAAATCGAAGACTCTGAAAATCCAGAGTTCCACTGAATAGGAACTATCGAGGTAAAGTTGGATCGTCTGGATCAGAGGACAAGTAGAGGAAGTGCCACCCTTATAACCTAGACCATTTGTTAATAATTTGAGCCGGTTTTAAAGACCGGCTTTTTTAACTATGTTCAAGGAGAATAAAAGATTTGTAGTCAGGAAATCCATTCCATTTTCAGCTTTCCGGGTCGAATCTGGAAACTAAATCAACCATCAAACCGTTATATTTGTATGACAACTCTTGATCAGAGCAATTTCTTTCGCTGAAGGTATCATCTTTTGTCTATTTGGATCTTTTGGATCCAATTCTTTTTTTTACCAAAATTTAAAACTATTTGAATGGAGATGAATGAATCAGGCGATCAATCTTTGCGTGCCAAAATGGTGCATTGGGCCAAAAATCGACGTTTTTCCAATATAAAAGCAAACCTCGAAGGTCATGAGACACCTACGGCTTATACCAAGCCTGGCGAAGATGTTCCCTACATACCTGATGCTACGGGAGTAAAACTGGGAATCAAAAGTTATTTTGAAGTCGCAATGAAGTCAGATGACAACGAGCGCATCATTCGTAAGTGGAAACTATTAAGTACGCTGGCAGAAATGCGCAACGGTAAGCTTTATCTTTTTGCTCCTAAGGGGCATAAGGCTTTTGTAATGAATGTTGTAAAAGAGCGTAATTTACACGCTAACGTAGAAAGTATCTAAGGCAAAGTCACCTTTATTGGCCTGGTTGCGATGCTGCCTGAGCATTGATTTCGGTGATTTCTTTATCAATGAAATACAGACTTTGAGGTCCATCACCAATTAGTTTTAATTTATCAAGAATATTTCGGATTAATGCTTCTTCCTCTCTTTGTTCAGTAACGTACCATGGCATAAAAGGATGGGTGCTGTGGTCGTTTTCCCTATTAGCCAGGTTAACCAGATTATTAATTGATTTAGTGACTTTTTGTTCGTGAGCATAAACCTCATCAAAAATGCTCTGTATACTCTTGCAGTCAATTGGTGGCTGTTCAATCGGTGGCACAATGGCTCTCCTATCCATTTCCAGTACATATCTAAAAATGCGCATCATATGGTCATGTTCTTCTGTCGATTGCCGGTAAAAGAATTGGGCGGTGCCTTCTAATCCCTGATGGTCACACCATGAAGCCATTGACATATAAAAGAATGAAGCATAGGCTTCCATGTTGATTTGCTCATTGAGAGCCGCTTCCATTTTTTCAGATAACATAGGACAAAATTGTAAGATCTAGCGTATAAAAGTAAAACAAAAATGCTTAAGTCTCATCATTTTACCATTTGATCGAGCATCGCATTACAGGCATCAAAGAGCATTTGACAGACTTCTTCAAAATCGCTGGATGTGCCATAGTAGGGATCTGGTACAGCTCGATTTTGATCTGGATATAGAAAATTCATAATGAGATAAAGTTTATCCTGAGTGGCCTTAGGGTCTAACCGTCTGATATCCTGGTAATTCTGTGAATCCATTGCAATGATCAAATCGGACTCCTGCAAGTCCAGATACGTTAACCTTCTCGCTTTTAGATGGCTGATATCAATCTGATGGTTACGAGCAACGTCAATTGATCGCGAATCAGGTGATGCTCCTTCATGCCAGCCTGCTGTACCAGCCGAATCAACTTGCCATGACAATTTACGGTCTGCAAGCAGCTGGCGGGTGATGCCTTCGGCCAATGGAGACCGACAGATATTGCCCAGACATACCATTAAGATTTTCATTGCCTTAAATATAATGAAATTAAATAATGTATTAGGTGGGTCAAACTTATTTTATCAAAACTCTAATTAGTGTATTTTTGCAGCGGTGACTAATTAACTAACGCGCTTAGCCATCTGTTGTTCATGAAAATTGTAATTGCCGGAGCAGGTGATATAGGCTTTCACATAGCAAAACTCTTAACCTACGAGAAACAGGATATTACCTTAATCGATATTGATGAGGAAGTACTTGACCATGCAAGAACCCATCTCGATGTGCTTACGATCAAGGGAGATGCCAGTTCTTTGTCCATTTTACAAGAAGCTGGTGTCGATAGGGCACGTTTGGTAATCGCCGCCACCACCTCCGAAAAAACCAATATTATCACCGCTATTTTAGCAAAAAAAATGGGCGCCAGGCAAACTATTGCAAGAGTTCAGTCACCTGAGTATTTAGCTAAAGATCAAAAAAGTATTTTTCAGGAGTTAGGTGTCGACTCATTAATCAGTCCCGAACAATTGGCCGCTCAAGAGGTCTTACGTCTTCTCAAACAATGCTCATTAACGGATATTTTCGAGTTTGAGGGAGGTCAGATTTCATTAATAGGAGTGCTGTTAGACGATTCGTCTCCTATTGTCAATATGAGTATCAAAGAGGTTGATGTGATTTATGATAAAATCGTATTTAAACCTATTGCATTACTACGTGGACACCAGACAATCATTCCCAATCCAAATAGCATTCTTCGTCGCAGCGACCATATCTATTTTTTAGCCCGAAATAGAGACATTGATACCTTGGTTAAGATCATAGGAAAGGATAATGTAGTGGTAAAAAACGTTATGATCATCGGTGGCACTGAACTGGCTTTAAAGACTGCACAGATACTGGAAGAACACTACAATGTTATCCTTATTGAAAAAGACAAAAACCGTTGTAAAACCCTTGTACAACATCTGCATAATACGTTAGTTGTTTGTGCCGACCCCAGCAATCTTAATGAGTTGGAAGAAGAAGGACTTAAAAAGATGGATGCTGTTGTTGCGCTTTCTGATAATTCGGAATCGAATATCATAGCCAGCCTAATGGCTGAAGAAGCGGGAGTCTACAAGACTATAGCCCTGGTAAGTAATACGCATTATATCCGGCTATCGCAAAACATTGGGGTAGATACCTTAATTAATGAAAAACTGATTGCAGCTAATAACATCTTTAGATTCGTTCGCAAGGGAAATGTAGAAGCGATTACCAGTATACATGGTTCTGATGCAGAAATCATTGAGTTTCATATTACCAAAGGCCACCGGGTCACCAAAAGGACAGTGGAGAATTTACATCTGCCTGCATCGGCTGTAGTTGGGAGTGTCCTGAGGGGCAAAGAAGCCTTGATACCTACTGACGATTTTCAGTTACAAAGTGACGATAAAATCATCGTTTTTGCTTTACCCGAGGCCATCGCTTCTGTCGAGAAAATATTCCGGTAATACTTATGATTAATTTTAATGCCATTTTTCAGATCATTGGGATATTACTCATGATTGTGGGAGTTTTTATGTTTGTGCCTATAGGGTTTTCTTTTTATTATGATAGTGGTGACGCCCTTTCTTTGGTCGTAAGTGGAGTGATTAGTATTGTTGTCGGATTTATCTTTTTTTGGTCCACCCGTAATAAAGATCTCACGGTGCAAAAACGAGAGGGATATCTGATCGTCTCGATGGGTTGGACTTTCATGTTGATGGCCAGTACCTTGCCATTTATCATTAGTGGATCTATCCCCAATCTAACCGATGCCTTTTTTGAAACAGTTTCGGGCATGACTACTACGTGAGTGTAGATTATCAATGATATAGAAGCGATGCCGAAGGGAATACTTTTTTGGCGTAGCATGACACAATGGATCGGAGGGATGGGAATCATCGTGCTTACGATTGCGATTTTACCCTTTTTGGGAATTGGCGGACTCGAGCTCTTTGTTGCTGAGGCTCCCGGTCCCACCTCTGATAAGATCCATCCACGTATCAGGGCTACCGCCAGCGCCCTGTGGATCATTTATGTATCTCTGACGGCGATTTGTTGTCTTTTATTTTTTTTGGGTGGTATGAATTTTTACGATGCGATTAATCATGCCCTCACGACATTGGCTACCGGTGGCTTTTCAACCAAGAATGCCAGTGTGGCTTTTTTCACCAGTCCGTATATTCATTACGTTTTCATCGTATTTATGTTTTTGGCTGGAGTCAACTACACGATGATATTTTTCCTTGTGCGGTTTGACTTTAAAAAAGTTTGGAAAAATGAAGAGTTTCGTGGTTATTTGATCATCGTTATTGCCATTGCCTTGATTGCTACTATGATGGTGTATCATGCCACTGGTGGGCCATGGGAAAAAAGTTTTCGGGATGCCACTTTTCAGGTAGTCTCTTTAATAACGACGACGGGCTTTGTCACGGCTGATTATACGGCCTGGAAAACAAGTCTGACTGCGTTATTTTTTGTGCTTTTGTTTGCCGGTGCCAGTGCCGGTTCGACCGCAGGTGGCATTAAGCTGATCCGGCATGTGGTTTTCTTAAAAAATTCGATTTTAGAGTTTAAGCGGTTATTACATCCCAAAGCCGTAATCCGGTTGAAGATGAATAAGGAGATTGTTCCCGCAAGAATTCTCACCCACATTCTGGTTTTTCTCCTGATCTATCTGGGTGTTTTTGTAATTGGAACCATTGTCGTATCCGGTCTGGGCATGGATTTTTTATCCGCGATGGGCGCTGTAGCAACTAGTCTCGGTAATGTGGGTCCGGGAATTGGTGTCGTAGGGCCTCTTGATAATTTGCCCCTCTTTCTGATCCGGTCAAATGGGTATTAATGTTTCTGATGCTGCTGGGCCGGCTTGAATTGTTTACGATTCTAATCTTATTTACGCCCTATTTTTGGAAGGCGAATTAATGTGATTGATGACAGGGTATCACCTCGCTGCAAATAATGGTGGTGTCGGCAATTCAAAACCTGAGGTTGAAAAAACTAGAAAACCAAATGTTTTTTTGGCTTTATCGTGGCAAGATAATAACTTGCCCTAATGCTGCTAAGCTAATTGCAAGCATTAAGACACACGATACAAGTGCTGAGGACGCTGGGAGGATTGCAAAAGCAGCGAACGGAAAAACTCTAATTTTAAATCATTTTGGCCCTCCTGATGATAGATCTTTAACTGATAAAATATGGGTGGATGCGGTAAAAAGTACTTACCGGAGTAACATAATAATTGAGAAAGACTTACTACAATTGGCATTATAAATTCCGGGCTGGACATTATAGCATACCCTCACAGAATGATGCCGTAACGTGAGAGGTCAGTAAACTGAATCGAGATAACTTTGAAATGGACTGACATTTTGCCCTATAGCTTTGCGAATCTTAGAGTCAAATAATTTCTGTAACAAAAAGTTAACAACCGAACAAGCAACGTAATGAAGAGACGAATGATTCGATATTTGAAACATATTTTTGGAACCTTAATCGTTTTGCTGTTAATCGGGCTGGTGATTTTGTTGTCCGAAGACGGAGCAATTCACTATGGAGACAATCCAGCTAAAATGAACTGGGAAAATGAAGGCCCCTATGTTTTTCTTGAAGGCGACAGCATCTTAAAGGTCCAATATTTGACTGGAAATCAAGATGATGGATTTTCTGTTGAGGGGAATCGTTATCCTGCTGATTCAGTTTTTCAAACATATTG
Organism: Saprospiraceae bacterium; assembly: GCA_016711125.1. Lineage (GTDB taxonomy): Bacteria > Bacteroidota > Bacteroidia > Chitinophagales > Saprospiraceae > JABDMH01. Next base: position 1,140,964 of record JADJTQ010000001.1, read on the forward strand.
TTATTTCAATTTAGATAATTCAAAATTCAGTTTCATAATTGATATAGATCAAATTGCCATTCCCCCTTCAACTTACCATAGTAAAGGCAGGATTTTTGCCGTATCGGATATAGAGAGCGGTTATAAGACATTCCGTGATTTACTTATCAATAGTAAAGTGATTGATGAAGACCTCAATTGGTCATTTGGAGATGGCCATTTGGCACTGGTTGGTGATTTTGTAGATAGAGGATTTTCTACTACTCAGGTACTTTGGTTTATATATAAATTGGAGCAGGAGGCAAAAAGGCAAGGAGGCACCGTTCATTTTATTTTAGGTAATCATGAAATTAAAAATATGCAAGCTAACTATGATGCTGCTTCACCGAAATATGCTTATGTCGCCTACATCTTAGAAAAACAACAGCATGAACTTTACAATCGGAATTCATTTATAGGCAGATGGATGTCAAGTAAAAATACCATGGAGTTGACCCAAAAGACTATCACAAAAATTGGCCAAATAGAAAGTCCGAAGCCCTGCTAATTGAAAATGACAAATTTTACCGGGTATTAGCGAATGGGAAAAAAGAGGAAATTTAGATCAGATTCTGAAGATGTATATTATAGTCAAAAGCAAAGAAAATGTTTCAAGAGCCAAAAGAATATTCAGACAGTGACCACTTTTTTTTTTTAAAGCGGACGATGACCTTAATCTAATTTGTAGTGCTCCAAAGGATAAGGACAAAGATGGCGTTTTTAAAGTGATCGAGCTTCGAAATGGTAGAGTTACCTTAGTCTTTATTGGTTTCTCAGATTCCGGCGGACTATTTAGTGAAATTGTAAACGGTCTTCATTATGACAAGAATCCGAGAAAACTTGGCTGGACTTATCAGTTGATCAAAGACAAAACAGATGCGATTGACATTTACTGGTATGTTACAAGTTTAGGAGATAGTGCAAGGAAAGTGCAGAAGGATATGTTAAAAGATTATATAGGACTGACTGGTAGGCTCCCGAAATGGAATAGATAGATCAATTTGGCTAGCAGCATCCATAAGGGTGGTTTTTCGTATTCCAGAAACACTTTGGGCGTTAGCAGAAATTAAGTGCACTTAATCAGATTTAGTCATAGGATCTCCAACTTCATGCAACTTCGGACTGTTGGTGATACCTAAGCTAAAAATGAAAGCAAATTTTGTTAGTGATGGGTGTTTTATTGGGGAAATTTGTCACCTCACTTCACCTTATTTCCGAACTTCCCATATCCAGTGCGATAGTACCAATTAAGATCATTGATCGGTCTACTTCGATCAAGATTGATTTTTTGCGCAAATGGCCGCTGATTAACGTGGATGAATTTCTGACCTAGGGACACTTGTGGATCAGCATCAGCGCGTATCCTCGGATAGAACTCTAGTTTGACGGTCTAACCGCCACAAGAATATACTTACCGGATGATGGCTGCTAATTAAAACTGATTTTTTTCTTTACTAAAGAGATTTTGGAACATATCTAATAGATTAATACTGTACCTTAGAAAGTAAATTCCATGTCATATAGATCAACTGATATTCATGAAAATTAGATTTTTTATTGCCTTTTTGATTTTACCGGCTTTTGCATTGAACGGGCAAATGGAGGTTCGCACCGGAATAGAACTGACTCCTGATCACTTTCAACAAGATGGTGTACCCAGAGGAGAATTAAAGGGACCTTTTAGTTTTCACAGTAGGATCATTGAAGGTACCGTCCGGCAATACTGGATATTTGTTCCTGCCCAGTATCAGGCTTCAAAACCTGCCAGTTTGTTGGTGTTTCAAGACGGCAATCGGGCTACAAATCCGCAAGGTTCTATTCGGGCACCGCAAGTGATGGAAAATTTGATAGCCAAGGGAGAAATGCCGGTTACGATCGGTATTTTCATTACTCCAGGCAATCGCTCCGATATATATCCGGATTCATTGGGTTCTCGCAATCCAAATAACAGGGCGCAGGAATACGATATGATGGATGATCGCTATGCCCGCTTCATTGTTGATGAAATGTTGCCCGAGGTGTCTAAACACTATAACCTGACCGATGATCCAAACCAACGGGCTATTGGGGGTAGCAGTAGCGGTGCGATTGCAGCTTTTACGGTAGCATGGCATCGTCCGGATGTTTTTCGCAAGGTTTATAGTGGAATTGGCAGCTATGTATCCATTGGCTTTCGGCCAGATGAAACTCCAATTAAACTAGGAGGCCAGGATTATCCTGCTCTGATCCGACGGGAACCTATTCGACCGATTCGCATCTTTATCCAGGACGGTATTTATGATTTGAGCAATCGATGGGGCGACTGGTTTCTTGCTAATCAACAGATGGTATCTGCTATGAAATATGCCAATGAAGAAGCAAATAAGAACAGTAATAGCGGTGCCCGATATGAGGTGACGACCGTATGGACAGACGGTGTTCATAGCGATAAACATCCTGGTGCACTCTTGCCGGAAGGATTGAAGTGGCTTTGGGCTGATCCGAAATAGTCAGTCTCAGAGATAATATTAACCGGAACCATCGTCAGTGACGGGTCAGAACACGTCTCTTAAATTTGTGTTATGTCAAATCCCAGCTTTTCTCTAAATTAGTTATTGACTAAATGGGTTCGAATGGATAAAATGGAAAGAAGATTACTGCTAAAGTCGCTGGGAGCTTTTTCACTGGGAGCAGTCAGTTCTGCTTTAAGTAAAGGGGAGGATCTTGCGGCACCCTATAAGCTGAAGAAAAGTAAATTGGAAACCGATGTGCTGATCGTTGGAGGAGGAACGGCAGGTGTCATTGCCGCCATTCAGGCAGGTCGTGCAGGGGTTCGTACTACGATCATTGAAAGTGGAAGTCAGCTGGGAGGCACCACTACGACGGGTGGTGTTGTCTTTCCGGGTATTTTCCATGCCTGGGGCAAGCAAATCATTGCCGGTATCGGGTGGGAACTAGTCCATGATTGCGTCCAACTCGACGGTGGAGAGCTACCCAATTTTTCGATCATTCCCAATAACACAACGGTGAGGCATTGGCGACACCAGGTCTCTGTTAACGGGCCGCTGTATGCACTTTTGGCAGAGGAAAAATGTACAGATGCGGGTGTCAGTATTCGATATTATGAGACCCCTATAGAAATTAACTTCACTGATGGACGATGGGTTGTCAAGACGATTGGCAAGGGAATTGAGGCGGAGATCATCTGTAAACAAATTATAGATTGTACCGGTAATGCCTATGCTGCGTCATTGGCCGGATATGACCTATTGCGTGAAGCGGATACTCAGCCCGGGTCATTAATTTTTCGAATCGGTGGATATGACTATGAATCTTTGGATCTTGATAAGATCCCAGAGAAATACCACGGCAAGTTGCGACAGAATATGATTATAAGTGAAAAAAGCGCAAATCCCGATGGCACTTTCCCCCCTAACGTGCCCTATGGCTATGTATATGTACCTAGCGCAGATTCTACGACAGCTGAGTCTCATACCCTGGCGAATATGCAGGGAAGAACCAATCTATTAGAGTTATTGCGAGAATTGAGAACATATCCAGGTTGTGGAAAAATCAGAATTCTGGATCTAAAAACAGAAACAGCGGTGAGGGAGACTTATCGCATTGACGGAGAGTACAAGGTAACCCATGGAGACTACGTCGAGGGTCGGGTTTTTGATGATTCAATTTCCCACTCATTTTATCCAATTGACCTCCATAGAGAGGGAAAGTCTATTTATCAGGAATTTCTCAAAGAGGATGTTGTGGCATGCATTCCGCTGCGTGCCTTGATTCCAAAGGGTAGTTCAAACTTTCTGGTGGCCGGTCGATGTGTCAGTAGTGACCGACTAGCAAATTCGGCTCTTAGGGTCCAGGCTTCCTGTATGGGTATGGGTCAGGCTGCGGGAGCTGCAGCTGCCCTGGCTTGCATGAAACAAAAAACACCTCTGAAATTGCCAGTTAAAGAAGTTCAGCTGTTGATCGAAGAACATGGTGGTATCGTTCCACGTTGATTGAGAGTGAATAACCCGAAGCCACATCTTTCCTATTTATCACGTTGGATTTTAGTCTTATTTTCCCTTTCTACTCTTTTCATCGATCTTCAGGACCAGGACTCATTAGACATCAGATATCTGTCTCCATCAACCATCCCTTTTGATTGGGAGCTGGATATAGCAGATACCGTTGAAATTCTGGACACCGTGACTGGAGATGTGGTCTATCAAGTGATCTCAAAAAAAGGGTACCCACTTTATTTCTATCAGGAAGTTGCCGATAATGTTTGTTTTGACAATAAGTGTCGTCCGATTGACCTTAAGATCTATTGGAATATTACCGGGAGATATTTCGGCTTCATGCTCGAGGATGGCGAATTTCTAAGCAGACGTGATCACGAGGCATTCGACTCCACGGATTACAACCGATTGCACACTTTACTGGCAGACCCTCTGTTACCATTTTTCAATCTTTCATTTGAAGAGCTAGTTGATCAGAAGGATGTCAACAGTGATCAGGTGGATGGTGTAACCGGTGCGACATCAAAACAACTTTCAGATTATGTGGTAGAGGGTGCTGCCTATACTACCTATGTGCTTTGGACGGGACTTTATGGATCTGCCCGGACTGTGGTCAGACATACGACAGAAAGTCACCTCGATAACAAGCTGCTGTCGAAAATCCTGGAAAGCTCCTCAAGTATGGATCATATTTGGGCATTAGGGAAAATCAACGGCTCTGAAAAATTAGATTCGTCCATTGAGAAAAGGCTCCTTAAGTTGATAGAGGGCGATGATTTCTTTGTCTGCCACGGCCATTCAGGCAATTAGCCCAATTCATCTCCACTCAGTTACCTTGCAGGAAGGTTTGTTCTCAAGCTATCAAAGGAGCAAAAGCAATCTGAGAAAGCCAATCATGGAAAAACTTTATGGTGCCTCTCGCCTCAGCCAGGGACTCTTGCTAAAATCACATGCGCTCCTCTCAGATTTAAATGGTAATGAACTAGGACAGTGGCTCAAACTATATAACCTGCATTCAATTTCGGATCCAACTACCTGCCGGGCAGTAGTGAGAATACTGAACAGTGACAATTATTTCATTGCCAACAAGGCTTATAGTTTCCTGATTGGAATCAAAAATATAGATCAGCAAACAGACAGGGCATTGCGTGATTTTGAGAATAAGAAAAGGTAAACCGCAATTATAGCTTATAGTCGGTTTTGCTGCTATGGTGAAAACAAATTTGCCAAGAACTTCCCATCGATTTATTGCAAGGTTGACCTTCTGCCCCTTAAACCGGAAATATGTTGCGCCATGTAAAGACCATGGACCTTGGGATATATAAAAGTATAAATACCAAGGTTTATTTCCCACGGGTGAAAAACTCGAACGGAAAGGCCTAGTCAGCCACCGGAAGCGAGTCTTGCGTAGTCAGTAGAGATGCTGGCACGAAGCGTAGACAGCGATTGACAAAGGTGCGGGAGTTAGCCTCGAAATGGGTTTGTAAATGCTGATGCCTTGATTGTCATATTGGTTGGGGCAACATCAAGACGTCGTTAAAGACAAGACGTTGAGAATCGGCCGGGGTTGAGAAACGGATCAAAGTCAAGAAGGGAACCATGATAACATGGGAGAGCCTCCCGCCTCCAGCCGAAACAGGGTCCAGGGCTGACCCTAAACAAAAAGTCCGAGCGATATAGGGTAAGTACTACCACCCTATAAAGCGAGAAGAATAAGGTAGTACCGGATTGGTACCTAGATCGAGGGAAACCGAAGAAAAAGGGATGGGCGAAGGCAGTCTTAGTATCCTCATAGTACTGTTGGAAAGGTGGGAAATTTGCTCCAAGAAAGCCACTGATTAAGGAAGGGGGATACCTGATTACGGAGCTGCATTTTAGAAACATCTAATGTACCAGAGACATGGAAAGGATGTCCACAGTAGAGATGCAGATAGCGGAAAGATCTAGGAGATATCCGGGAGAACCGCTGACGAATCTACACAGTTTCATTACCGTTGATTTCCTGGAGAGCTTCCTGGAGCTCAATAAGCAGGGTGCAAGTGGAGTGGATGGGGAGAGTTGGAGTACCTACAATGAACAGCGAAGAGAACGGATCTCAACGCTGCATGCCAGCTTTAAATCCGGTAATTATCGAGCGCCAGAAATACTGCGAGCATATATACCGAAGGGAGATGGTAAGCAAAGGCCATTAGGCATACCGACGGTAGGAGACAAGGTACTGCAAAGGGCAGTGACCAGGTACTAACGCCGGTATATGATCAGCTGTTCTATGAAGATTCGTACGGATACCAGAAGGGAAAATCAGCCCACCAGGCATTGCAAAAACTGTTTGAAGAAGTAAGTTTTAAAGGGAAGCGATATATAATAGACGCGGATATGCAGAACTACTTTGGGAGCATAAATCATCAATGTCTGAGGGAGCTGCTAGATCAACGGATAAAAGATGGAGTGATACGGAAGCAAATCAATAAATGGCTGAAAGCGGGGATATTTGAAAACGGAGAGGTGACTTGCCCCAAGGAGGGAACTCCTCAAGGAGGTATAATATCACCGTTGCTCAGCAATATATATTTGCACTACGTTTTAGACGAATGGTTCACTGAGCAAATACAACCGCTTCTGCAAGGAAGCAGTAGTCTGCTTCGTTTTGCGGATGCTTTTCTGTTATGTTTTACAAACAGAGCGGATGCAGAACGAGTGCTGGAAGTGCTACCCAAGCGATTAAGTAAATATGGACTGACCCTGCATCCGGAGAACATGCTTGCTTGATTTAACGAATCATGACAATGGTGAAAAGGGTGTATTTGACTTTTTAGGATTTACCCATTACATGGGCAAAAGTCGAAAAGGGAAGCCGATACTGAAGCGCAAAACCAGTAGCAAAAAGCTCAGAATGTCCATTAAAAAGATATACGATTGGATCAAGATAAATCGACATCAACCAGTCAAGTATCTCATTATTGACTTGAACACAAAATTAAGGGGTTACTATCAATATTATGGCATAACATTCAACAGTCGCAGCCTCGAAATCTACTTTGTACAAGTAGAGCGGATGCTCTACAAGTGGATAAATCGAAGAGGTGGAAAGCGCAAGCTAGATTGGAGCCGTTATTCCAAATTGATTAGGGAGTGGCAACCCTTACTTCGTCCGAAAATTTATCACAGCTTTCTTTTAGCGAAACCGTAATTAGAGGAACCGTATGCGGAAAATCCGCTCGTACGGATCTGTGAGGGAGCGGGGAGGTAACGATCCGCTCTACTCGGACATTAGACTTTCTATTCCAAGCCCAAATTGCTGCAAATACGGGCACATCATCGATTTTTTTATGCTCACCATGATGGTGACCATGTTTGCGCCCTCAAAAAACTCTGGAGCACCCGTCTTTATTGCACTTTGGGCTTTCATCACAAAACCCTAATTCATAATACCGGTTAAACCAACCGATCAGTTGGTGGCGAGCTTTGGTGTTTAACTTTGAGTGTGGATCACCCTTTTTTAATAATTCTTTCTCCTAATGTCAATAGGTTATAACTAGTATATCCTAAACTCACAAAGGTTCTAACTCACCTGAATACTCGTCTTGATAAATTGTTAGACTGAATTTTCTCTCAAATCGTTAATAATGACCTTCCATACTCATATCCTATTGAATGATCCAGGTCTGAACACATCACCTAAATTTGTGTTTAAAGAGTGAAAATCTTCATGTGGTTAGCTTAGAGATGAAATGAAAATTTTAAATCAACACGGCCGTATCATTAGCCAACCTCCACCAGTTTTGGTTAAATTAATTTCAACCCTGGCTACGAAAAACGATCTGGTTTGGCCGAAAGAATATTGGCCGGCGATGAAATTCGGTGATGGGCTGAAACTTGGAGCGGTAGGTGGCCATGGCCCTATTAGATATGAAGTGACTCGGATTGATCCGACAGGCTTGATAGCATTTGAATTTCGAAAACCGATAGGATTTTGTGGTCAGCATAAATTTGAAATAATTAAGCTAAGTGACGACAGAACTAAACTAGAACACACCATCGATATGAGGACTGAAGGAATGGCCACCTTAGCCTGGGTCTTTGTCATTCGCTGGCTTCATGATGCTTTGATCGAAGATGCTTTTAACAAAATTGAAAATCATTTTTCCGGCACAGTTAAAAAGACGGACTGGAATATTTGGGTTAGAACTTTGCGATGGATTTTGAAATAGGGGAGTCAGATTTCTGATTTTTCGGATGTTTTTGGTAGGAGTGGGCAAAAGACTGCCGACTGCCGACTGAAGACTGAGGACCGAAGACTATCCTAGTTCGGGACCAGCAACTGCATATTGTTTTGACTCATCACCAAGTACAATATTTGACCCCAATTGCATTCTTAAGAAAGTACGTTGCTGAGTAAAACCACATCCTTGCAATTTCATGTTCCAGTCCTGTCGATCTGAAAAAGAATCGAGATAGAAGTCCTGATCAGGATATCGTTTTAATACCTGGGTTAACAACAAATTCGCATCAACAAGATTATTAGCGACTAAGGGACCTATTTGCCAGGCATGAGTGCCAGTGCGACCTAATACATATGCTGGATTAGTTTTAGTAGGAATTACATAGCAATGGTTGGGATAGTACAACATGAGCCAATTTAGGATGGCTGACCGGTCACCGCCAAAAACAGTCTTATCAAATTCGATTAATTGTTGTGGATTGTTAAGCAAGACTGCTGGGCTTACCTGGTCCTGGAGATCATAGGATCGTGGGCGCGATGTTTTCCAACGGAACAATTGTTGTGTAGTATAAAAGCCGAAATTTTCATAAACTTTAGCTCCCTCTACGGTTGCATCTAACCTTAAAGTCCGGCCTTTATAAATACCCAGGATCTTTTCCATTAGGATAGTGGCGATGCCCTGCCTACGATATTCAGGATGTACCAACACCATAGCGACCCAAATAAAGGATCCATATTCCAGCGCACAAATACTGCCAATTATGATGTCTTTGACGGTAGCAACCAGATGAGTGCCACGGGTGTTCAAAAGCATTTGCCAATCTTGGGGCGTTTGATTCCAATTTGCGCTTTCTACTAAAAACATGGCTCCGGCAATATCTTGAGATGTTATCGCTCGAATGTGCAGGCCATTTATTTTACCAGCCATTTTTTTAAATGCTTCTTGACAAATTTGTCATCGTGAAGTTGGGGATATGCCTCGTAGACTCTGGTGATTTCATCAGCCTGTCCAGCCGAAAGCGCTTCTTCTGGGTCGAGACACCAGGTTCCTTTGAAGATGCCTTGTCGTCTCAATACTTCGTGCAGGCCGGCAATGCAACCTTTAAACTGATTTTGTGCATCAAAAAAAGCGGCATTGCTATCGGTGATTTGTTGAGCGAGGGTCAATATCTCCAGATCTAGAGGCACTTTTTTTTCTTTGATTTTTTTAGCCAATCGAAGCAGTTCCACGGCTTTTTGAGTCCACACCGACCAATGGCCTAGGAGGCCACCGACGATTTCTTTTTTTACTGGACCATTGATGGTATTTATTTCGTAGGTCGTGATTAAGTCAAGAAAGATATTATCATCGTTGCCCGTATACAGAGCAATCGTTTCATTACGTGACGAGTTGCAGACCGCTTGGACTACATCGAAAGTTTGATACCGGTTAAAAGGTGCAATTTTAATGGCATGTACATTTTCTATTTCTGAGAATTTTTCCCAAAAATTTCTTGAAAGTATTTTTCCACCGACTGCCGGCTGTAAATAGAAGCCAAAAACAGGCATAACCTGACTTATTTCCTGAGCCCTTAGAATTAATTCTTTTTCCGATAGATCCTGTAACCCATTGTTACTCAGTAGTGCGAGGTCGTATCCTAATTGAGAGGCCAGCTCAGCTTCTTTTAAGGCTTGTTTGGTTTTACCACATACTCCTGCTATCTGGATAATATTTGTTTTACCACTCGCTTTAACCTCTTCAGCCGCCAGGGTAAGTACTCTTTTTAGTAATTCGATTTTTGGGTCTCTGATCGCAAATTGAGTCGTATGTACTCCCACGGCCAGCCCTCCTGCACCAGCATCGAGGTAATACCGGGTAAGGGCTCGTTGCCTTTTTTCATCTATTTTGCGATTTTCCTTTAAAGCGAGTGGATGGGCCGGGATTACCGTGCCTCGCATTAGTTTTCTTTTAATTTTATTTTCCAGCTTGTTCATTTTTAGTTTAATTAAAGATTGATAATTTCACTGCTCCGGAGAGATTCGGGAATCCATTACTCAAAATTTACCATCCCTGGTCTCAAAGTGAGTGGGCTTATCCAATAGTTTACCTCCTTTGATTATCCAGTTTGCCGTCCATTCACACATCTGATCGATGGATATTTGAGGATCGCCAAATAGTTTAAATGATTTGGATGCGTCATTTAGCAGAGCTGTCGGTTGCGGTCTACCAGTAAATGTTGGATTTTTTTTCAGAAAAAAACCAATCTTTTCTGCAAGGCTTTGCACTGGTAGTACAGAGGGTCCGGTCACATTGAGATGATTGGCCGGGCTGGTGCAATGAAGTAGTGATCGAATCGCAAATTCGTTTGCATCTCCCTGCCAGATCACATTCACATGCCCCATGCTCAGATCTACTGGTGTTCCATGCCAAATCTTCTGCCCGATATCATTGAGAACTCCGTATTGAAGATCAAGTGCATAGTTGAGTCGAAATACTAAAACCGGTGTATGGTGAGTCAGGGAAAAGTATTCGAAAATACGTTCTCTCCCCAGACATGATTGAGCATACTCGCCAATGGGGCCGGTTGGAGTTTCTTCTGTTGCTCCGCTAGAGTTCGTGGGCATGAGTGGGTAGACGTTTCCTGTCGAGAATGCAACCAAATTTGATGTAGGATATTTCTCACAAATTAACCCCGGTAAAAGTGCATTCATCGCCCAGGTAAAGGGCTGATTACCACTGGTGCCAAATTTTTGACCTGCCAGGAAAATTACATTGTCAGCTTTTGGCAATTCGGCAACGAATCTTCGATCCAAAAGGTCACCTGCATAAGTTTCAATGCCATGGTTGTCCAGATAAGAGCGGTTTTCGGGATTGGAAAAACGTGAAGCGGCAAAAACCTTTCCGGGATGCCGGGCCACGGTCATTGCTTTTTTTAAGAGAACTGTTAAACTAGGGCCCATTTTTCCCGCAGCACCTAGAATAATGGTATCTCCTTTTAATTTTTCAATGTCACTCAGCAATCGCCCGGAAGGGGTGGTGAGGATGGTTTCTAGTTCTTTTTCGTTCCGGATTAGGACCATAGATTCGGTTTTTAAAAAAAAGTGGCACTGATAATTCCAATGTGTGGCAATTAAAAAATTAATCGTCTTAAGTGAAAAAAGGCCAATATAACGAGTAATAAAAATCCAGCCACCGGTATAATACTTCGACTAAGGGTATAGATCTTATCTTTCATAACGTCTTTACGATGGGCAAGTAATAACAAAAAGAATGCTGCCGCCGGAGCCACTATGATGGTGATTGCCTGAGCAAAAATAATGAGTTGCAAAGGAAGTCGACCAAATGCTATAGCAATGGTACTGCCCAGAAGTATAACCAATACGACCATTGCTTTTACCCTCGGATTTTGCATGTCGTGTCCGAAGCCAAAGGCATCACCCAAGATAGTGCCACCGATTGTTGCGTTGCCTAGCAATGAAGTAAAGGATGCAGCAAATAGTCCGATCATAAAGAGTAGCTTGGTTGTCTCGCCAAAAAGTGGTTCCAAGGCAAGACCTAAATCCGACGCATGATTGACCTCAATATTTTGATGATGCAGTATCGATGCAGCACACATCATGACCATTGCTGATAGAAACCCGAGGATCAAAATTCCGCGCAGACTTTCACGACCTGAGGTCTTAATGTCATTTTCAGACCATCCTTTAGCTTGAACCAGATAGCTCTGATAAAAGGCACCCACAATAGAAAAGCTGGATGCTACCAGAGCAACGACCAGGAGGTCAGAGCCGGCCGGCATTTCAAATTTTAATCCCGAAATAATCCCATTGAAATCCGGTTTGCTCAAAATTAAAGTGATCAAAAAGCAAAATAACATCAATACAACCAACACACTCATTACGATTTCCAGTACTTTGTAAAATGACCTGACATAAATAAGTACTATGGCAATGATGGAAATTATGACAAGCCAGAATGCATTGGAGATGCCAAACATTTCATAGAAGGCAACTCCTGCACCGATCGAATTTCCGGCTTGAAATGAAGATCCAATAAAGAATATACCGATCCCCAGAAAAAAAGCCGTCCATCTACCATAAATGCGGCCAATCATTTGCATCAGTGATTCTTTGGTAAGACAGCCAATAGTGCCGGAAAGACGGGTAAAACTGATCATGAAAAAGATGGATAGTAGTATAACCCAAAGTAGCAAGTAACCATAGGAGGCACCTAGTTTGGTATTTACAGTAAGACTACCGGGTCCAAAAACAAGGGCGGCAGTAATGAGTCCGGGGCCGATTTTAGCAAAGAATTTCTGCAATGTTCCGAGTTGAGATTGTAATTAAGTGATCAAGGTTTGTGAAAATCGATTTAATATCTGCGATAGGTCTTTCCAGCTTCTAATAGAGCTGATTCCTGATCGCCAATTTTAAACAAGGTAGGGATTGTTTTCCGTTTTTGAATAGCAGGTTTGTAGACCACAAGATGTAAATGTGGTCCTGTAGTCCAACCGGTGTTTCCGCTATCAGCCAGATGAGTGCCCACGAGCACAACTTCACCCAAAGAGACCCGGGCACTGTTCTTCTTCAAGTGAGCATAATCGGCATAGGTGCCATCTTCATGTTGGACAGTGACCAGGTTATTGTATTGCATACAGGATACATCAGGGCAAGATCGGTTGTGTTTGTCGATTACTTTGACCACCGTACCATCACGAATGGCATATACAGAACTGCCTTCTTCCATGTCAAAATCCAGGGCATATTCATTATGATGTGAGATTCTACCCAGGTATCCTTGCGAAATCAACTGTGATGTACCTTGCTCAAAGGGAAGTTGATAGTGGTAGTTCGTGTCATAATCCAGCGACCTGATATCTCCGAAATAAGATTTGACTGAGGTAAGATAGCTCCATGACTTTCCAGCTACTGGTTTGAGGCTGATCAAATGTTGTTTTTTTTGACGAGGGTGCAGGATGATAACATCTCCATTTTTATGGGATGTCTGCATACCTTTTAGCTCAAGTTCAATTTGCACTGAAACAGGAAAGTATTCTTCATTATCACCGTAAACAATGATTTCATCTTGACCTATTTGTTGATTATATACCTGAATATTTAGTTCTTGACCCCAAAGCGAAGTGGTTATTAATAGAAAGAAAACACATGGGTGGGCAGAAAAATTAAACATGGTCTAAGTGTTCGTTTTGTATGTTTAATAACATTAATCCATACTCTTTTAGTATTCTTTCATTTTGTTCAGAATCTACCAGATTATCATCTGGTCTAACATAAATCGATCGAATTAGAAAAACAACCTCCTGATCCGGTCAGGCCCAAAAAAAATTACTGTTTTAATTGTTTGTATGGTTTGTAAGTCCCTCTATCCTTTTTGTTGATTCTTCTTAGGTTATTATGCTACTCTAGCCCAGCAAATCAGGCCTAACATCGTATTAATTCTTGCTGATGATCAACGAGAGCAGACACATTTTGCAGATGCAAAAATCAGCTCCCAAATTCCTTTGCAAATTGACATAACAGGTGTACTCCCCATCCCGTAGCTGCTTTGCTTTTGCCAAATTTTGTATCACCGAATGCAACTCCCGCGATGTCTAAATGCGCCCATGATGGATGATCAGCGATAAAAGCCTGGAGGAATTTGGCGGCAGTAATTGCTCCGGCCATTGGTTTTGTAGAGAGATTTTTAATGTCGGCAATATCTGACTTCATTTCTTCATCGTACTCTTCCCAGATCGGCAAAGACCAGACTTTTTCCCCGGTCTGAAGGCCCAGATTACTCAGAGTATCGGCAAGCTCGTCATCGTTAGAAAAAAGGCCGGCACATGCAGTGCCAAATGTACGTACACAACTGCCGGTCAGCGTAGCCAGATCAATGATATGATCTACCTCATAATTTTTTGCCATGTATGCAAGAGCATCGGCAAGGATCAGACGGCCCTCAGCGTCAGTGTCAATGATCTCAATAGTTTTTCCACTATAGCTGTCGATCACATCTCCGGGCTTTATTGAACTAGCATCAACGCAATTGTCCGTGATTGGAGTTATCGCAACGACATTAACTGGCCATTTAAGGGCAGCGATAGCAGCGATAGCCCCTAGTACCGTTGCGGCTCCACCCATGTCACTTTTCATATAATGCATATTGTTCGATGGTTTGATGGATAGGCCTCCGGTGTCAAAAGTGACTCCTTTACCTACTAAACCAATTGTACCTGCATCTTTTTTCTTGTTGCCGGTATATTCAGCGATTATAAAGGCTGGTTCTGACTCACTGCCACGGTTTACTGCAAGTACTGCATGAAGGCCTGTTTTAAGCATTTTAACTTTGTTATAGACTGCGACCTTTAGATTCGTTTTTTTAGATTGGTTTTTCACCCAGTCGACGATGTTTACGGTACTCAACTTATTGTAAGGTGCATTGACAAGATCCATGACTTCTTTTTGGTATTGAGTGATTACCTGAGTCTGCAGAACGTCATTTTTAACACCTTTGGCTACAATGGCTTCGGTGATGAACGTAATTTCCGCTTTTGGATCGCTTAGCGGGTGTATCTCCTTTTCTTGTGTTTTATAGAGTGCCAGATTATAGGTCGACAGCTCAAAAGCCTGAACCAGAGCCGGAATGACCAGTTCGGCATCAACCCATTTTAATTCTATTTGAATTTTTGATTGTAAAAGAGTTTTTTGTGAAACCGCAAAATCCAGGATACTTTGAAGTATCGCCGAATGGTTAAATTTGTCGGTGAGGTTGATGATCACTCTTTGATCTATGCGATTGCCATTTATGGTTTTAAAAACCTCATAACTATTTTTGATGCCTTCTTTTGGGTTAAAGACAATGCCATACCCGTCTTTTAGATGGGATGAGGTCTGTTCGTCGCAATATTGCTGATCAAAAGGAATAATCGTCAATTGATCAGTAGTTGTGGGCTTTGCCCTGAATTTAAATTGCATTGAGATGGTTTTATTATTTTTTCTTCAAGGGGTCATGACCTCTTGGAAAATTAATCCTGAGCGAAATACAACCATTTTACCGCTTTTGGAAATTCGGCTCCCCAAAAGGCTTCGTTGTGGGTGGCTATCGGATCAATTGAGAGCTTATAACGGATAAATCGATTATTGAGCGCTTTTTTTTGGAGTATCTCGGTAAATAATTTTAATTCCTTTTCCATGGATGAACTCTCGTTTTTACCCCCGAATAAGTATACAAAAGAGGGTTCTTTATTTTCGAATTCCCGGGCCTCTCTAAATATCTGCGAAGATAGCCAAAGTGAGGGTGAAAAAATCATCCATTTGGAAAATACTTCAGGATAGTTTATCGCCGTATAGACGCTGATCAATCCCCCCATCGAGCTACCTCCGATACCAGAATGTATCCGGTGTGGCTCGGTCCTGAATTTGCGATCTACATATGGTTTAAGAGTCTCGATAATAAATTTGGCATATAAGGCTCCTTCTCCCGGACCGAATTTTTCAGTATCAAATGGGCTGTATTCCTTGATTCGATCACTACCTCCGTGTTCAATAGCGATGATAATCAGGTCGCCAAACCCCAACTCTTTGAGAATGCCCAATTTTTGATCAATGGCCCAATTACCAAAAGGTGCGTATTCATTAAAAAGATTTTGAGCATCCTGGAGATAAAGTACCGGGTATCTCTTTTTAGTACGATAGTAGTCGCAGGGTACCAAAGCCCACACTCTTCTTCTTTTGTCTAGTTGTGGTATTACAAAGTCATCCTCAATGATAAATTTCTGAGGCATAAACCTGACTGAAGTGGCAAGACCATTGATGCGCCATCGCGGAACATAATCATGCACTTGATGGGTGGTGTGGTAAATCAGTCTGTCGGGGCTTTTGTTGCCCCATTGGTCCAATTCCTCTTGGTTCCAGTCTCCTTTGTGGTACCGGTAGTAATACGGGAAATCGTCATTGAGGTCCAACCGGAAATGATATGAACCTTTGGATGTTTGAGTCATTTGAAATTGCCGATCCGCCTCGACCCATCCATTAAAGGTGCCCGAAAGGTACACGGGTCTCTCATCATTGACCACTGTATCCAGATAAATATCAATATGGGTTTTGTGTGCTGACAATCTAGCTGCTACCTTTCAAATTCGGCCAAAAATAGCAATCTCAATCTATTTTTTGTCAGCAATGACTTCATGGCACTAGTTCCCTAGCCATTAAAGCTGTCCAACCGGTCTGTTTTCATTACCCACTCTTCCGGTAAGTGCATCACCCATTGAGCTTCGCGCTTTTTCAGCTAAAAGCTGAAGAGCATCCACGACTTCCGGATATTGCTTCGAAACATCTCTTGTTTCACTGATATCTTGTTCTAAATCAAAGAGTTCGAGCCCGATTTCATTTTGATCATAGTCGATGGGAAGTCCGTCGTCGGTGCCGACCCGCCCGTTCAACGAGCGATATTTATGTGGAAAATAGAGCTTCCAACGGCCATCACCACTCAAAATGCCTTGAAGTTCATTTTGATGGTAATAGAAGTAGTAGGCCTCATGGTGTGCCTGGTATTCAGCATTGTCCAATATGAGATCAAGCATGCTTCGTCCATCGATTAGCCGGTCCGGCAAAGCAGCACCTGTGATTTCGCAGATCGTTGGTAAAAGATCGATAGTCATCGCTGGGAGCGCAGTTTCTCTGCCTGCCTGGATCTTTCCTGGCCATCGCATGATACAGGGCACTCTGACACCTCCCTCCAGGGCGGTACCCTTACCTTCCCTCAGCGGATGAGCTTCTCCCGAATGCCCACCGTAGGAAAGCCAGGGTCCATTGTCTGAAGTGAAGATCACTATCGTGTTGTCATCCAGTCCTTCTTCCTTAAGAGTCTTCAATATCTCACCAACCGACCAATCAATTTCGCTGATCACATCTCCGTAGAGCCCGCGATCTGACTTTCCTTTGAATTTGTCAGATACGAAAAGAGGTACATGCGGCATGCTGTGTGGCAAGTAAAGGAAAAATGGGTTTGCTTTGTTTTTCTTAATAAAGGTTACCGCTCTTTCGGTATACCAGGTGGTAATCATCGATTGGTCGTCGAGAGTGTCAATGACGGTTTCATTTTCGACCAGAGGTAAGACAGGAAAATCAAAAACGGTACCTTGCCAGGGATGATGAGGCCACATGTCGTTGCTGTAAGGAATTCCGAAGTATTCGTCAAAGCCCTGTCGGGTAGGCAGTAGCTCGGGTTCGGAGCCCAAATGCCATTTGCCGTAAATCGAGGTAGCGTAACCCAAGGGTTTGAGCACTTCGGCAATGGTTACTTCATCTGGATTCAGACCTTTTTTTACATACGGAGAATAAGCACCGTGGATACCCATCCGATTGGCATAACAACCGGTCAGTAGCGAAGATCTCGATGCGGAGCACACCGGTTGAGAAACATAAAAATTGGTAAAACGAAGACCCTCATCTGCCATAGCATCAATGTTGGGAGTCAGGATATCAGGCGATCCGTAGCACCCAAGGTCTTCATAACCCTGGTCATCCGTAAAAACGATCACGAAATTAGGGAGGTCCTTGTCTCTGGGTGATTTTGTATCTTGAGATGGCGACTGGCAAGCCAGCAGTGTAAGCAATACAGTCAGAATTGAAAAAGTTTTCTTCATATTTGTAAGCGTAGTTTAGCGATCGAAGTCTCAAAAATGAGACTTTCCACTTCATCTTTTATATTTAGAAATATTTTATGATTTCAACAATTAATTTTCAAATGGTCAAACTCCTGTGTGTATTTGCCTTGGGTTTAATCATAATTTCTTCAGCCTTAAGTCAAACGCCCCCTAATATAATTATTATTTATGCCGATGATCTCGGTTATGGGGATTTGGGATGCTATGGTCATCCCACCATCAAGACCCCTAATCTTGACCAGATGGCAGCCGAAGGCTTAAAATTTACCCAATTTTATGTAGGAGCATCAGTTTGCACACCAAGCCGGGCCGCCCTGCTTACGGGTAGGCTTCCGATTAGAAATGGCATGTGTAGCGATCGAATCAGGGTACTTTTTCCATACTCAACCCACGGTCTTTCCAAAGAAGAAGTGACATTACCAGAAGTCTTAAAAGATCAGGGTTATCAAACTGCGATCGTAGGCAAATGGCACCTTGGGCATTTGCCAGGTATTTGCCGCTTGACCATGGCTTTGATCGCTATTTCGGATTTCCCTACTCGAATGATATGATTCTTCACGCGGACCGGAAACCTCCTGCCGGTAAATATCCGCCGATTCCGCTCTATGATCAGGAGAAGGTGATTGAAACCGAACCAGATCAAAGAAAGTTGACTCAGCGCTATACTGAAGTTGCGCTCGATTTTATCGACCAGCAAAAAAACAAACAATTCTTCCTCTATTTTGCACATAATTTCCCCCACGTGCCACTTTTTGCTGGTGAAGATTTTGAAGGAAAAAGTACTCGTGGTTTATACGGCGATGTCGTTGAAGAAATAGATTGGAGTGTGGGTCAGATTTTGGATAAATTGAAAAAGTTGGGAATTGCCGAAAACACGTTGGTCTTTTTTTACCAGCGACAATGGACCTTGGCTGGTCAAAGGTGAGGAAGGCGGATCTGCCGGATTGCTCAGGGAGGGCAAAGGCAGTACCTGGGAGGGAGGCATGCGTGAGCCTGCAATCGCCTGGTGGCCTGGTCATATAAAAGGGGGTGTGACTACACAATCTATGGCCACGACGATGGATTTATTTATGACTGCGGTCAATCTGGGCGGTGGCTCCATACCTTCCGACCGGATTTATGATGGTGTTGACCTGCGGCCGATCTTTAGTGACCCAGGGACGGAAATCAGAGATGAAATCTATTATTATTTAGGAGCCCAATTATTTGCGGTGAGAAAAGGCCCCTGGAAAATGCATTTTAAAACCCTGACACCCTACGTTGGTCAAAGTGCGGAAGTACATGATCCTCCGCTATTGTATCATATCGAAAAAGACCCGTCTGAGCTAAAGAATGTGGCCGAAAAATACCCTGAGATCATTAAACAATTAACTGCAGTGTCAGAAAAGCATAAACGATCACTAGTGGCAGTACCGTCCATCTTGGAAATGGTCGATACAACTTTGATGCGCTAAGATGATCAAATATTAATTGAGATGGCCCCGGTAAAAATCTCTGCAGTTATCATCACCTTCAACGAAGAAGAAAATATCGCAAGATGCCTGGAATCACTTGAAGACATTGCCGATGAAATCCTGGTGGTGGATTCGTTTTCTAAAGACCGGACTATTGAAATTGCTGAGGCATTAGGCGCAAGAGTGTTGCACCATGATTTTGCGGGACATATTGAGCAGAAAAATTTTGCATTGATGCAGGCAAAATATGATCACGTATTATCGCTTGATGCGGATGAAGCCCTTTCGATCGAATTAGTGAAATCCATTGCGAAAGTCAAAATAAATTGGAAAACCGATGCATATCGATTTAATCGGCTGAACAGTTTTTGTGGTCGCTGGATCAAACACGGACTGTGGTATCCGGATCGCAAAGTAAGACTTTGGAATCGCAAAATCGGTCAATGGGGAGGGAGAAATCCTCATGATCGGGTCATTGTGACGCCGGGCACTAAAATTGAGGATTTACCGGGCGAAATATTGCATTACACCGTGCAAAGCATCGATCAATATATCGGCCAGGTGAATAAATTCAGTTCGATTCAAGCAAAACAATTGCGGGAAGAGGGCTTTCGACCAAATTATTTGCATTTTCTGATTAAACCTGCGTATAAATTTTTTCTGGCCTACTTTATTCGATTGGGTTTCTTGGATGGGTGGCGTGGCTTCCTGATAGCTAAGGGACAGGCATTAGGGGTATATCTTCGATATGTCAAAATCAGGCAGGAATCATGAGCTGGTGTTGAGGGAGATTTGGAGTGGGCAATCCAATCTTTTGAGTAATCCATATGCTGTGCTGTAGCTTGCTCACCTGTCTGAACCTTAACCCTGGAAAAGAAGACGTGAGCTGATTCAGGTGCCTGACGTTTCCAGATAAATAAAGCTAAAAGAGTTATGTCGTGAGATTTTTTTACTTTGATAGCCTCAAATCAAAATAGCACTAAAAAGCAATTTCCAATGAAAATTAATGATACGATCGCTCTACAGTCTTACATTGCCCATAAGGAGCGGTATGAGGGGATGAAATTTAGAAGATGTGGCAAAAGTGGACTTTTACTTCCGATGATATCTCTGGGGTTATGGCACAATTTCGGTCACGATGACGACCTGTCAAATGGTCGAAAAATATTAAGAACAGCTTTTGATCTGGGCATCACTCATTTTGATCTTGCGAATAATTATGGCCCGCCATATGGTAGTGCAGAAGAAAATTTTGGGCGTATTTTTAAAAAAGATTTCATTTCTTATCGCGATGAGTTGATCATCTCGACGAAAGCGGGATGGGATATGTGGCCAGGTCCCTATGGTAATCTTGGATCTCGTAAGTACCTGGTGGCCAGTCTTGACCAGAGTTTAAAGCGAATGGGTCTTGACTATGTGGATATTTTTTTATTCTCACCGTCGCGATCCGGATACTCCGCTCGAAGAGACGATAGGCACTTTAGCTGATATCGTGAGCCAGGGTAAAGCTCTGTATGCTGGAATTTCTCAATATAGTCCCGAGGACACCACTGCTGCAGCCCAAATAATGAAGGAACATGGATCTAGTCTGCTGATTCATCAACCACGTTATAGTATGTTTGACCGTTGGGTTGAAAATGGATTGCTGGATGCATTGAGGGTATAGGTGCCGGTGCCATCGCTTTTCACCGCTCGAACAAGGTGTGCTTACCAATAAATATCTGGGAGGTTTTCCTGAGGATTCGCGGGCAGTGAAAGATGCAAGGTATCTTAGAAAAGATCAGATCACCCCTGAGTTGTTGGACCGGGTCAAAAGATTGAACACTATCGCAGTGGCTCGTGGTCAAAGTATGGCGCAAATGGCGATCGCCTGGTTATTGAAAGACCAGAGAATTACAAGCGTATTGGTAGGAGTAAGTCGGCCTGAACAACTGAAAGATAATGTGGGAAGCCTTGACCATCTGCATTTCACCGAGAGTGAGCTAAAGGCCATTCGCCAGATTCTTGACGCATGAAAAGAAGACTAATGTCGATCGATGCCCTACGGGGATTCGATATGTTACTTATCTCCGGAGGAGGCACTTTTATTAGTTTAATGCATGGAAAGACCGGCTGGAGATGGATGGATGCACTAGCCGAGCAATTCGAACATCCGGCCTGGAATGGATTTACTTTTTATGATTTTATTTTTCCATTGTTTTTGTTCATCGCCGGTGTTTCACTTACCTTTTCCATTAGTTCAGCCCGGGATAAGGGATTTACTAAAAAGCAGATTTACCGGAAGGTCTTTATCCGGATGTTGATCTTGATTCTTATTGGCATTTTGTATAAAAATGCTCCGATTCCATTTTTTGAGCCCGATCAGATTCGATACGTCAGCGTCCTTGGCAGAATTGGATTTGCAACCTTTATTACCACCTTGTTGTTTTTGAATTTTGATTGGCGAAAAAGAATCTTTTGGATTGCAGGAATCTTACTAACCTATTATGCTGCTTTATTCTTGATACCGGTACCTGGATACGGAGCCGGCGATTTGTCATTTGAAGGTAATTTGGTCGGATGGTTTGATCGCACATTTATGCCTGGACGATTACACCAGGTTACTTATGATGAACTGGCAATACTTACTCAGTTTCCGGCTCTATGCCTTACCATTTTTGGTTCATTGGCTGGGGAGTTATTGCAGCGAAGCACACTTAATGATTATCGAAAGGTGATTATTCTAGTGGTAGTCGGAACAAGTATTTTACTGCTGGGTTTGATTTGGGGTTTACACTTTCCCATCAATAAACACTTGTGGAGCAGTTCGTTTATTTTATTGACAACTGGTATGGCATTTTTATTTTTGGCGGCATTTTATTGGGTTATTGAAATCAAAGGGTTTCAGCGTTGGGCGTTCTTTTTTAAGGTAATTGGAGTGAATTCGCTTTTGATATATTTGGGTTATCGATTTATTGATTTTAACTATACTTCTGAGCTTCTATTTAGCGGTTTGTATAGTATAGCCGCCGAAGCCTGGCATCCGGTTTTTCGGGCATTGGGAGCACTAGTGTTAGTGTGGTCTGGTTTGTATGTGATGTACCGTAATAAGATCTTTTTGAAAGTATAATTTCATGTCAATGCCGTACCACTTCAAGCAAGATTCTGTTGGTACATACTTCTCATAAGGGCGAATAATTTAGGATGCTTGCTTTCTAGTAATTTAGGCTGTTTGAAGAAGTATTCACTGACTACACTGAGAAATTCCGATTCATTGGAGGCTCCATATGGATTTATATCCGATTCATTGGTTTGGATCTGTTTTATTTCTTCATGCATTTGTTTGATCCATGGGATCACATAGGGTTGCTCCAAGAGAACTTCGGGTATACCGTCGGTACTACCATCAGCCTTATCCAGCAAATGCACGAACTCATGAATGCCGAGATTGCTTTTACCATGTTGGTCTTCAAATCCCTGTCTCAGGGCAGGTTTAGAAAGTATCATCATCCGGTTCATAGCTCCGGAGCCTACCATCCCAAGAATTGGCCGGTCAACTCCGCTCGTGTGATAGTCCTCATTAAAATTTCCTTCATAAAGGAGCACCTCATTGAGATTGCGATAAGCCCAATGTGGAAAACCAAAGAGAGGGATTACTGCACTGGCGGCCACCAATAGGCGGTCGGTGTCATCGATTTTAGTTTCAACTGCGGTGATCGTTACCTGATCGAAAAATTGTAAAATCGATTGTTCAAAACGATTTTTGTCCTCGTCCGCAAGTGCTCCATAAAACTGGACTTTCTGAGTTAAAATCTGTTTCCATTCTGAAGGCATCAGTTGGTTTAGGTGGCGTTTTTTTTTGAAAAATAGATAATACCAAGAGAGGATTAAAGTGAGCAAAAGAAGGACAATGAGCGCGAATTTTACTGGCATCGTATAGGTTGAAGACCTTCAAAATTAGTACTAATACGGAATACATCAGTAGTTGTTGTAATTCTTTATCTAGTTTCGGTAGCCTTATGACCGATTTTCAACACCTTGACGTTCATGAATGATGGGGTGGAGATTTAAAACTATTGTCATCGCGAATCGTTTTATCTTGAATGAGATTTGTATTAACCGAATTTAGCTAAATTCCTTTTGCATGTCAGATGTTCAAGCAAACCCTGTGATTTTTGTTGTCTTTGGAGCGACCGGTGATTTAAATTGGCGTAAGGTCAATCCAGCATTGTATAACCTTTACTTAGATAGTTGGCTTCCTGATCAGTTTGCAATATTGGGTACTGGCCGGTCAGAATATTCGAATGAAGATTTTCGTAAAAAGTTGTTGGACGGAGTCAACCGGTTTTCTAGAAGTGGTAAGGCTGAGAAGGGTAGTTGGGATGCATTTGCAAAGCATATTGTCTATCAAGCGGCTGATATCCAGGATGATGCTGCATTTACCCGACTTGGTAAAACAATCCGCGAATTAGGTCAGGATTGGGAGCAAGAACCAACGGTTATTTTTTATCTCGCAGTTGCATCTGAATTTTTCCTGTCATCGCTCAAAATATCAAAAGAAATAAGCTTGACAGTTCTCCTGATCACACCAAGATTGTGATAGAAAAACCTTTTGGGCATGACCTGGAGTCAGCCAGGTCATTAAATACGCTCCTTTGTAGCCTTTTTGAGGAAAATCAGATTTACCGCATTGATCATTATTTAGGTAAAGAGGCAGTGCAGAATATTATGGCCTTCCGTTTTGCTAATTCTATTTTGGAGCCTATTTGGAATCGTAATTATATCCAGCATGTGCAAATATCTGTTTCTGAACAGATCGGGGTGGGTAGTAGAGGTCAATTTTATGAAGGAGCGGGAGTACTGCGTTATATGATCCAAAATCATGTTTTGCAATTACTCTGTCTGATTGCGATGGAAAATCCGGTTAGTTTTCAGGCCGATGAGGTTCGCAACCGGAAGGTGGATGTGCTGAAGTCCATGCGACGGTTTGAAGCGGATGAAATCAAGAGAAATGCAGTACGGGGGCAATATGGTGAAGGTTGGGTCGAGGGTGAAAAAGTGCCTGGCTACCGGAATGAAAAAGATGTGGATCCGAAATCAAATACCGAAACTTTTGCAGCGTTAAAATTTTTGTCGACAATTGGCGCTGGCACGGTGTTCCATTTTACGTCCGATCAGGCAAGAGACTTCATCGTTCGGATTCAATTATTTCGATCCAATTTCGGGATGTGCCTCATATGGTTTTTCCAGAAGAGGCAATTGATAATTGGAGACAAAACCGCCTGGTAATCAGTATTCAGCCTGAGATGAGTATACGCTTACAAATGCAGGCTAAAAGACCAGGACTAAAGATGATCTTAAATACGGTGGATATGGTTTTTGACTATGAAAAAAATTATGAAAAGGAAACTCCGGAGGCATACGAAACATTGTTGCTTGACACTATGCAGGGAGATCAGACTCTTTTTATGAGAGGAGACCAGGTAGAGGCAGCATGGGATTTGTTGATGCCTGTGCTCAACTCCTGGCAAACTAAAACGAGCCTTGATTTTCCAAATTATTCGGCAGACTCCTGGGGGCCCTGAATTGGCTGAAGCCTTGATTGCAAGGGATGGGTTTCATTGGTTTTCCCTTCCGATTAAAAACAGGGAGGATCAATAATGGAAATACATGTTTTTGAAAGTGAACAAGCCTTGATTAAGGCATATGCCGAACATTTCGTCCAAAAAGCACAACAAGCAATTAAAACCAGAGGGCGATTTAGTGTAGTACTTTCAGGGGGAAATTCTCCTAAAAAGGTTTATGAATTATTGGCATCTGATTTTAGTAAGGATATTGATTGGAAAAAGGTGTTTTTCTTTTTTGGAGATGAGCGTTATGTCCCTGCCAATCATCCAGATAATAATGCGTTGATGGTTCAAAATGTCTTATTTAAGCCTTTGCAAATTGCTAAAGACAACATTTTTCCAATTGATACATCATTTTCTCCTCTAATTGCTGCTTCTGAGTACTGGAAAACTATTACGAAGCACTTTGCCGAAGCACCCTACCGCTTTGATTTACTGCTCCCCGGCCTCGGGCGAAGATGGTCACACGGCTTCATTATTTCCAGAGACTGATATCTTAAGAGTAAAAGAGAGCACCGTAGCAGCGGTTACTTTAGATGATCAAACGACTTATCGAATTTCGATGACCGCTCCTCTGATCAATCAGGCTCATAGTATTGCAGTTCTTGTTTACGGGATTAGCAAGGCAAAAGCTGTTCAAGAGGTGATCAATGGTGCTCATAGGCCTATGGTATTTCCGGCACAACTCATTACTCCGGTTTCTGGAGAGTTACAGTGGTTTTTGGATAACCAGGCAGCAGGCCTGTTGCAGTCGGTGTAGAGTGACGTGATGCGCCAGTTTTCTGTTAAGTAGCCGCAAGGGCATCACAAATTCTCTCGAAAAAGATAGATAAAGGTAACCACCTAATGCGTGCGTCATCCTGCAGGTCTAATCGTTTGTTATTTATGGACAATAAGTCTAATTCTCCGGAATTGGCTCCTCATAAGATGCAGGTTTCTGGTCGGGAATGATACATTGTTGAGTGATGAGACATGCAAAGCCTAGACAACTTTTCAGCGAAAGTTATGTTCTTTTTTGCGTGTGATTTTTGTCACTTGGTCGATTAAGTAGTTAAAAGCGTCAGGAATCCAGCATCATGTTGATGTCGAATACAAAAAATTTTTGTGTATTTGCGGCTCTGAAAGCAGTTATATCACCAAATTCGGGAGAGTTCATGAAAAGTAGTATCAGCCTAGCCATCATTATCATCACTTTTTCAGGAATAGCCGCCGGTCAGACTCAACATAATCTTAGTCTTCAGCAGGCGATTGACCTGGCCTTGAAAAATGCCGAAGAGTTGAAAAACCTCCGCCTGGACGAGCAAATCCAGGTATATGTGAATCAGGAGAGCATCAGTGCCCTCTATCCACAAGTAGCGGCCTCAGGTCAGGGTTCGTACTATACTTCCTTGCCTCAGATTCAATTTCCAAACTCCAATTTTCCCATTTATCAGGTATTACAAGACGAGGGAGTGAGAAATCAGAATGGGGATGTGATCAGTGTTGACGAAGCGACTACAACAACTCAACCAATTAGTTTTGTGGCACCCCTGAATTTCCAATTTGGTTTTACTATCAATCAATTGCTTTTTCAACCCGATGTTTTTATTGCATTACAAGCCAGGGAAGCTGTTTTAAAGTATGCCAGAGATAATTTGAAGGTGTCTGAAAACAACATCAAGGAGGCGGTAGAAAAAGCATACTACGCGGTGCTGATTGCCGAAGAACAGAAAAGAATTACCGAAGAAACCGCTTTAAGACTTGATCAACTCAGCGGCGAAATGACCAAAATGTATGAAAACGGATTTTCGGAAAAACTGGATGTTGATAAGCTCAATGTAACTCGAAATAATACCGAAACAGCAATCAATCAACTTGTCAATGCCATCAATATCAGTAAATCGCTTCTGAAGAATACCATTGGACTTCCTCTAAATGATGAGATCACTCTAAGTGAAAAACTATTGCCTCAGGATCTTGAAGCATTGCTATTGGTCAATAATGAGCAGTTTGACCATGAAGTGCGAGCTGAAATTGCCCTTCTAAACACAGCCAGGGAGTTGCAACAACTTGAATTAAAGCGATATGAGTCTGCAGGGTTACCGACGGTAGCCGCATTTTATCAGTTTCAACGAGCAGGGCAGCGAAATCCGGCGTTTGCGGCACCAGGAGCCAGTCCTTGGTTTTGGTACACCACGGGACTGGTCGGGATTTCGATAAACCAGCCGATTTTTAGTGGTTTTCAGGGCAAGTCCAGGGTGAGCCAGGCCAAGCTAAAGTTGCAAAGGTTGACAACAATTTTACCCGGTAAAACGGCTTATAGATATGGAGCAAAATGTCGCGAGGACCTCCTTACGCAACGCTTTACTCAATCTGGAGATTCAACAAAGAAATTCTACGTTGGCTGCGGAAGTCTTCGAAAACACAAGAATAAAATATGAGTCAGGTCTGGGATCTAGCCTCGAGTTGATCCAGGCAGATTCTGCATTGCAGCAGGCTCAGGGAGGCTACTTTCAGGCTCTCTACGATTGTTATTTGACCCGTATTGCCTTTAAAAAATCACTGGGTCAATTGTAAATCACTTGAATAATTTAAAAAGTAAAAAACGCGGGTATGCGAAAGGTAATTTATATAATATTTGTTTTCACACTGATCACTTCCTGTAATCCGGCCGAAACTAACCCTTCATCGGGAACTGACCTGGATGCAAAAAATCAGGCTCTCATAGTACTTAAGGATGAGCAAACTGATATCGCCAGGAAAATTGTAGAACTTGAGGCTGAGATCGTAAAATTGGATCCGTCAAAGGCAATCCAGCCAAAGTTAGTGGCGGTGGCAGAGATTAAAACTGAAGGATTTGATGCGTACATTAATCTTCAGGGTGTCGTCAGTTCTGAAAACATCTCTTACGTTGCCCCACGAAATGGAGCAGGTGGGTACGTCAAAGAACTTCATATTAAAGAAGGACAATTTGTTAAGAAAGGACAACTTGTTTTAAAGCTGGACGATCAGGTACTAAGGCAATCAATTGAATCAACCAAGACTCAACTAGCATTTGCAAATGACATCTATCAAAGGACAAAATCACTATGGGATCAAAAAATTGGTACCGAGGTTCAATTGCTGACTGCAAAGAATAATGTGGATGGCTTAACTAATCAGATTGCCATTCAGGAGGAACAACTAAACACATACCTGGTTTATGCGGATCAGAACGGAATTGCCGAGATCGTAAACATTAAAACCGGTGAACTTTTCACGGGAATAGGTCCGGCTGGACCGCAGATACAAATCATTAATAACAGAGATCTTTCTGTGCATGTAGATATTCCGCAAAACTATACACTGGAAGTTAAAACAGGATCAGAAGTGCTGGTGCACATTGCAGCCATTGATAAAACATTTAAAACTAAAATTCAGAGAATCAGCCAATCCGTTAATCCTTCATCGAGCGGATTTAAAGCAATTTGTCAAATACCTTCAACGGCAGGACTTAAACCTAACATGGCTGCGAGTATTAAAATACTAAGTCATTCAAACCCGAAGGCAGTGGTGATACCCGTCAATATTATTCAATCGGATGAGGTAGGTAAGTATGTCTTCTTGATGGATCAGACCGGAGAGCAAAAGCTTGCCAAAAAAGTCAATGTAAAGCTGGGCGATCTCTATGGCGATCAAATAGAAATATTAGACGGCCTACAGCCGGGTGATCAGTTGGTTACCAAAGGCTATCAGGATTTGTACGAAGGACAGGTTTTAAATAATATCTAGGACTTTCTAATGGAATCATTGTGAACCTAAAAGAATAACGACTTTTTAGAAAAAAATTTAGGTGGTGAGTTATGATCAGTTTGAATACTATTGGGGCTAATGCGAGCCTTTAAATTGCAAATGACAAACAAGTAACGGAAAGGAAGCGAAGTCAAATAGACTATGAAAAGAACAGAAAAACGAAAGGAGGTTTTTAAAGCATTTAAGCCGACAAGTTGGGCGGTTGACAATCGGACGGCTATGTATATTGTCACGATTATCATTACTTTATACGGGTTCTATACTTTTACAACCCTTCCCAAAGAGCAATTTCCGGATATTGTAGTTCCAACAATCTCCGTTTCTACGGTCTATGTTGGTAATTCGCCGAAAGACATTGAAAATTTGGTGACGAGGCCAATCGAGAAAGAACTTAAAGGAATTACGGGAGTAAAAATCAATAAGATTAATTCGATTTCGCAAACGGACTACAGTATCATCATTGTAGAATTTGATACCGATGTCACCCCAGAAGTCGCCAAACAAAAAGTAAAGGATGCGGTAGATAAAGCAAAAACGGATCTTCCTACCAATCTTACCAGCCAGCCTGATGTCGTCGAGTTTTCCTTAAGTGATATTCCGATCATGTTTGTCAACTTAAGCGGCGACTATGACGGACTTAAATTAAAACGTTACGCAGAGAAATTACAGGACCGTATCGAAACCCTCTCTGAAGTCAATAAGGCGGATATTGTTGGAGCTCCTGAGCGTGAAATTCAGGTCAATGTCGATCCACTGGCCATGGACAAAGCTATGCTCAGTTTTAATGATATTGCTGCTGCCATAGCCAATGAAAATATGGACATCAGTGGAGGTCTCCTGGAGGTTGGACAGATGAACCGTGCTTTGCGAGTGAAAGGGCAATTGATCAGTAGTTTACAGATCGCAGAGCTCGTGGTGACAACTCCTACCGGTGGTTCGGTAAGGTTGCAAGATATTGCTGAGATTAAAGACACTATTCAGGAGCAGGAAAGTTATGCGCGATTAAATGGTAAGAACGTAATCACCCTCAATATCGTTAAGAGGCCAGGTGAAAATTTGATTAATTGTGCAGAGAAGGTTAAAGAAATTGTCGATGAGATGAAGATCTCCGAATTACCCAGAGATCTTGATGTGGTAGTTACTGGAGATCAAAGCAGACAGGCTGAGACTTCTTTTAATGAATTGGTTAATACGATCATTATCGGTTTTATCTTAGTCTTGACGGTGATGATGTTTTTTATGGGGATCACCAATGCCTTTTTTGTGGCACTGAGTGTTCCTCTTAGCGTTTTTGTAGCCTTTATGTTTTTGCCTGCCGCCGATCTAATTGTGGGCAGCACGGTGACCTTAAATTTCATTGTACTTTTTGCGTTATTATTTGGACTCGGAATCATAGTCGATGATGCCATTGTGGTTATCGAAAATACCCATCGAATATTTGAAAATGGTAAAGTGCCTATTTTAAAAGCGGCGAAAATGGCAGCTGGAGAAGTATTCATTCCTGTCTTGGCCGGTACCGCAACCGTGGTAGCTCCATTTTTCCCTTTATTGTTTTGGAAAGGCATCGTCGGCAAATTTATGATCTATCTTCCTACGATCCTGATTTTTACTTTGCTGGCTTCGCTGATAGTGGCTTTCATCTTCAATCCGGTTTTTGCAGTTAGCTTTATGAAGCCTGATGGAAAATCTCAAAAAGCAAAATTTAGTATTTTTAAAGAGTGGTGGCTATGGGCTCTTCTAGTCGTTGGTCTGCTTGCAAGAATGACCGATGCCAAAGCTATCGGTAGTGCCCTGCTTATATTGGCTGTTGCTTCCATCATCAATCGGGTAATCCTGAATGATATTATCTATGGCTTTCAGAGTAAGGTGCTTCCCAAAATGATGGAGGCTTATGAGCGATTGTTGAAGTGGCTATTGAAAGGGTCCCGGCCGGCCTGGGCTTTTTTTAGTGTATTTATTCTGTTTTTTGTGGCGTTGTTTGCACTGATTGTGCGCAAACCCGATTTTCCTTTTTTCCCAAGTGGTCAGCCCAACTTCATTTATGTCTATTTAAAGATGCCCATTGGCACACGAGCATCAGAAACAGACCGGGTTTTAAAGCAACTGGAAGAAAAAACCTACCAGGCTCTTGCCAGTCTACACCCTGGCGACTCCGGGTCGATTGTCGAAAGTATTATTTCAAATGTGGCAATCAATGCCAACAATCCAATGGATAATAACCGGAGTGTACAAACAAACCTGGGCCGGATTCAAGTATCGTTTGTTGAATTTGCCCAACGTCCTTACCAGCCTACTCTTCCCTATTTGGATAGTGTCAGGGCGGTAGTGAAGGGTATACCGGGCACTCAGGTCACGGTTGAACAGGAAGCGACCGGACCACCAACTGAACCACCGGTAAATATTGAAGTGGCCGGTGATGATTTTGAGGCCATTTCGCAGGTAGCCCGGGACTTATACAATTATCTGGATGTGAGTAGGGTTGATGGAATTGAAAATCTGGCAATTGATGTGGATTTGAATAATCCAGAGGTAAGCATTGAGGTCGATAAAAAGAGAGCTGCGATCGAAGGCATCAGCACGGCCCAGGTGGGTAATGCTATTCGGACAGCCTTATTTGGTAGCGAAGTCAGTAAATTGAAAGATGGAGAAGATGAATATGAAATTCAACTTCGATACAATGAAGAGCATCGGCATAATTTGCAGAGCTTATTAAATATGCGGCTTACTTTTCGCGATTTTAATACTGGTCAGATTAAACAAGTGCCAGTGAGTGCTGTCACTACGTATGACTTTACCAGTACCCCTGGTATGATAAAGAGGAAAGATTTAAAAAGAACCATTCAATTGCAATCTGCGGTCACTGATCTTACCGCTGTTCCGGTCATCAATCAAAAACTGGCGCAAAAAATCGAAGACTTTAAATTGTCTTATAGAATGCCGGAAGGAGTGACCATTGTACAAACCGGTGAGAGTGAGCAACAAAAGGAAACCAATGCATTTCTTGGTAAGGCCCTTTTAATCGCAATGGGGCTTATTTTTCTAATCCTGGTGCTACAATTCAATTCTCTCAGTAAACCATTTATTGTGCTTACCGAGATTTTCTTTTCAGTAATCGGTGTTCTATTTGGATACGCTTTGACTGGCATGTCAATGCCTACCATCATGGTATTGGTTGGTGTAATTGGCTTGGCTGGTATCGTCATTAAGAATGGTATTTTATTGATTGAATTTACCGATGAACTCCGTAGCAGGGGATATAAAACCCGGGAAGCTGCCATTGAAGCGGGAAAAGTTCGAATTATTCCGGTACTACTAACAGCAGTAGCCACGGTATTAGGTTTACTACCACTAGCCATTGGTTTTAATATAAATTTTGTGTCCTTGCTCACCCATTTTAATCCGCAAATTTGGATCGGAGGAGATAGCGTAGTTTTCTGGGGTCCTTTGGCCTGGACAATTATTTTTGGTTTGATCTTTTCTTTTTCCTCACCTTGCTGATGATACCCAGCATGTATATTATGTCAGAACGACTCAGGAGACCCATGGAAAAATTTTATGGCACCAGGTTTATTGCATTGTTAGGCTTTCTTGGTCCGTTGTTCTTCATTTTTGCCGGCCTGATGTATTTCGTGCGTTGGATTACCGGAAGAAAAGTATGGAACGGCACCTATAAAACGGTGTAGTTATGATTCGTTTTTAGGAGCTGCATGGACAAGGTCTCATACTTCATAACATCTGCATTAGGAAAGTCTTTTTGAAATAGCGGCTAAAAGTTTTTCAGGCACCATTTCTTCTTTAGTTTCGAACGATAAATTTCATTTTGACCAAAAGCCGCTGTAGATAATACTACAAAATACACTAGAAACAAATTTAACCTTTTCAAATTATTTACATTTTAGCTATAGAAAGGACCGAGCTTAGCTTAGAGATCACGTTCGATTCTTATCGTTTTTGTCAATTTTTTTAGAAATTAACCAAGTAGTTTGAATTTTCAAGATTCCAAAATGAAGAGGATCGTCATAAACATTGAGGGCCATCTTCTTGATGCCGAGATCTTTGATACGCCGACGGGAAAAGCAATTCTGGATGCATTACCTTTTCAGGCATCAGTGAATACTGGGGGGATGAGATTTATTTTCACGCTCCGACTCAGACCAGGCTTGAGTCACATGCCAAAGCTGAAGTCAATGTCGGTGATCTTGCCTATTGGCCGACCATGCCAGCCTTTTGTATTTTCTTTGGACCCACTCCTGCCAGTTTTTCTGATGAAACCCCGGGCAGCCAGTGCGGTTAATGTCTTTGGAAGATTAAAAGAAATTGATCTACCGGTACTCCGATCAATTAAAAACGGAAGTACGGTCAAGGTCAACCGGTTGAAGGATTAGAAGCAATTTGAATGGAGTCCAATAAAGAATAATTTATCGAAGGCTAAGGGACTTAGTGTCTAGTTATTTCCACATCCATCTATCTGCAATGTAAGTTCGGCCCCAGCATGGATCTCAAATCCGGCGTCAAGGATTATAGCCATTCCGGCATCATAAGTCACATTTCCTGACATAATCTGATTTTTTGCAGTCAGCTCAAAATTAACTTCGGTTTTATGAGTTCCGCTAAAAATATTATCGTCCGGAGCCAATAGGGTCATCATATCGTCGCAATTTCCCGAGCCGCCTGATCCAATATAGAGCGTATAGTCCTCTACCTGTCCATACTTGGAGTCTCCGCATGGGGTCGAATTGGGCTGTAATCCACTGTCATGCAATCGAACCCGCATACGGGTTTGCCCTATTGTTGCAGTTGGAGGGATTTGAATCATGGCACTATGCGGGCCGACGCCAGTGGTTGATGCAAATACAGCTTCTCCTGAATCGAAGAAATCTCCATCCTGATTAAAGTCTATCCAGACCAGGATTTGATCCTGATCAAAAGGATTAAAAATACTTCCTGTAAACTGGTAAGTGGTCCCGCGGATCATATAGGTATTTATGGAGGTGAAATCCTGGTATCCAGCATTCTCTGTCGAGCTGTTGTCAATCGTATGGAACTGAACATTGGCAATTTTTTCAAATGTTGTTTGTTCAGCTCCGGCAGCACAGTAGTCTGCCGCTTGGCTCATAGGCTGGATACCATCCAGAACCGGGACAGCATTCTTTTTGGACGAGTATCCATGATATATCTCTAAATAAGAGACTGAATGGCTTCCTCGTCTCAGAATCTCAATCTCGAATCCATTGGGTTGAACCAATGTTCGTGCCTCACGATCAAGGTTAACGCTATAGAAATTGGAGTTATGTAGACTATGTTTTCCTATGACTGGACTAGCCCATAGAAAAATACCAAAAACAAGAAGTTTAACGGCATAGTTGACTCTTATACCAACTTCTACAGCTGCACAAACAGATGTAGTGTTATTTTGCATTTGCAGACTTTTGAATTGGGTTTCAAAAGGTCAACTGCAAGAAGAGTACCAAAAACCTCTAAATGTCCTGTTGGTTTGTGATTATTCGAATCCTTTGCCGGTCGCAGCCCACCATATGGCTCCGGCTAGCTGATCAAGAAATACAGGATCGCTATATGTCGAAGGCACATGGCCGAGACCGGTATAATATGCTCTGCCACCATCGTAATTGTGATACCAAACAAGAGGATGAAAATCACCCATGCCTTCGCCAACGTTGTCACCCCACTTCACTTTTGGATCGAAAGTTTTTTCATCCACAGTAATCAAATAGGTTAAATCGTCGATTTTTTCCTCCCCGTACTGATACCATTCATCCGTCCAGACACGTGCATCGGGGGTGGTTTCCATACCTGGAAATTTTTTATCAACAACTCGTAATTTTGCGGTTTGAATTTTTGGATGTATTTTAAACATTCGGCCGACCATTTTGGTGTACCATTCCCACTCGTATTCGGTGTCGGATGCACTATGGATTCCAACGAAGCCTTTGCCTGACCGGATAAAATCTTCCATCGCCTTTTGTTGTTCTTCGTTAAATACATCACCAGTAGTATTCAGGAAAATCACTGCCTGATATTTTTCCAGATTCCTGGCATTAAATTGTTTGGCATCTTCATGCCAGTCGACATTAAAATGGTGTCGCTCTCCCAACTTGCGAATGGCTTCTACTCCCTCATGAATGGATACATGATGGAATCCAACAGTTTTAGTAAAAAGCAATACATTATATTGCTTGTCTTGCGCTGATGCGGTAAAAATTATACCTATTAAAAAGATTATTGAAAATATTATTTTATTCATTGAATTGTTTTTCTAGTATTAAAGTTCTTAGAAGATCTCAACCCGAAATCTCCAATCTGAAATCAGGAATCTACAATTAATAATACCTTCCGATCATTGGGTGTTCGACAATGGCTCGTTTTAATTCAAGGAAATCAACTTGCCCCTGGTGCGACCACACTTTATTTCCCTTGGAGTCGACCAGTAGGGTGTAAGGCAATGCTCCATTCCAATCGGGGTCTACCGCTTCTATCAGAGCATAGGTGTCGTCTTTGGCAAATAGATAGTTTTTGACTCCACTTTGTTTTTCCTTTAAGTATTTCAATGCCTTTTCTTCCTGGTCTGGTTTGTCTGCGGAAATAGACACAAACTCAAAATCTCTGGCTCCGTACATACGCTGTAGAACTATGAATTCGGGATATTCAATAATACAAGGTCCGCACCAGGTAGCCCAGACATTAATGAGCCGCAGTTTGGTACCACCGGAGTTTTTGACCACTTCTTTTATTTGATCCTCGCTAAGTTTCTCAAGCGTGACTTCCCTTGCTGCCCAATCGGCATCGACTTTCTGTTTGTATTCACTTTTCCAGCCCCATTTTGTGGAGCATCCAAATACTTTAGTAGTGGGTTGCTCGACGGGTTTTCCAGCAAGAGTAGCATCAATAGCAGCGCGAAGATCTTCCGAATTGGCGGTACCTGGTTTTTCAACGGCATCTATTCTTCCCTGATAGGTTAAAAGCCGGTTCTGGTCAAAAACATAGGCATGTGGTGTAGCAACCGGACCGTATTTGAGTGACGCTTCTTCGGTATCGCCATCATACAGATAGGGAAAATTGTATTTGAGATAATCAGCCCGTAAAATCATGCTTTCGTAGTCATCATTCAGGTCCGTATATCCGAGCTCGCCATATAAAAGCCCTAACGGATTGTTGGGTGATATCGCAATTACCTGCACCCCCTTATCCTGATAATCCTTGGTCAGGTTGATCATACGTTCTTCATAGGCCTGAGCGGTCGGGCAATGATTGCAGGTAAAAATGATCACGAGCGCTTTGGCATCCCTATACTCTGCTAGAGTGTGAAATTTCCGATCAACCCCTGGGAGATTAAAATCGGGAGCTTTCTCGCCAATGGCCAGCACCGCAACCTCTCTCTTTTCAATGAGTTTAGGATTAGCAACAAAAGTTGCAGTTGGCATTTCTTCCATTGTGGTGTCGTCCTCACTATTGGTGGCAGTAGGTTTGCATGAAAATGTCAACCCCAGGGATAAGCATAGATACAAAATGTGATGAAGATTCTTCATAGCTTTGATTTTTATGAATGATTGATCGTCAGAGGAGATTAGCGTTGCCCAATGTAAGGTTTTTCCCTTGTCTGTCATAAGTCTCTCTGTTTCTTTCTTTTTAGTTATTTCCCTTGATATGGATGGGGCAGGCAGGGGTCTACAACCTTAGGGTTGACCCAGGTGAATGCATCAGGATTCAAATTCTGAAGCCGGGTCTGTCAAGAGCGGGGTTCAAAACTTTAACATATGATCGCGACACTTTTCCATTTTTTCACGCGTTTTCAGAATATAACGACTCAAAACATCTGCTATGACCAGAGCACTACTATTCTCCGCGGTGATTCTTTTAGGTTCATGTGCAAAAGATATCGTAACCGAAAGGTCTATTCGAACTATCAAATATTCTGATGAAGAATATGAGGACCTATCACAGTTGCTGAGTTTACCTCGTGATTTTGATAATTATATTGCCAATGGAGTTTTTAATTCAGCGACCCGTGCCACATTAGGAAGAGTTTTGTTTTATGATAAAAACCTTTCTAAAGATGGTACAGTATCGTGTGGATCATGCCATCATCAGGATTTGGCATTTGCAGACAATGCAGAACTTAGTACTGGAATTTACGGTAGAAAAACGGATAGAAATTCTCTAGCCTTGGGGGTGTTTAGGTCGTTTGCAGATGAATACGGCTCCAATGGAAGGCCAGGAGAGGCCAGTTTGTTTTGGGACCTCAGAGCAAACAGCACACAATTACAAATTGAATCAACCATGGCTAATGAAAAAGAAATGGGTATTCAGTTGGAGGAAGTGGTTAGCAGGATAGAAGGTCAGAGACACTATCAAATTTTATTTGACAAAGCTTTTGAGACAAATAAGATTGAAGATCATATGGTGCTGACTGCTCTCGAAAATTTCATGCAATCGATGTCAAGTGGGAATTCAAAGTTTGATCAGGTAGCTGGAATTAACCAGTTTAATGGAGCTTCGCAAGTCTTTATGACCGATATTGAAAACATTGGTCATAAGATTTTCTCCGCAAACTGTGCAAGTTGTCATGGCAAGGCTATTAATTTGTTTACCTCCCAACAATCACAAATCATGGCCAACAATGGTTTGGAGAGCGAAAGCCGTGACCGCGGTTTTGGTGATGTCAGTGGTAATGAAGAAAATGACGGCATGTTTAAAATACCATCACTTCGCAACATTGCATTGACCGGACCTTATATGCATGATGGAAGATTTGCAAAGTTATCAGATGTCATCGATTTTTATAGTGAAGGCATTCAGTCACATAAGAATTTGAATACTGAGCTTAGGGATGAAAATGGCCATCCTCGAAAATTCAATTTTACCGATGAAGATAAAGAAGGCCTGATTGCCTTTTTTACACACGCTGACCGATATGAGTGAATTGCGTCACTCAAAATTTTCGGATCCTGGCTGAAGTGATTTCTGATTGTAGATTGGATTTATTGATGATTACTGATGGTGGATTGATGATTGTGGATTGCGATTAACCAAAGATTGGATAATTGATGCCTCATAGTCTAGTCGATAAAAATAATTTTATTATTTGATCGCAAAATGAATATCTGTGATCAAATCCTGATCAGGTACCTCACCAGGCATGTTGATATAAGACTCAAATGGATGAATTCCTTTTTTGGCTTTAAATTCCTTATTGCGGAGCATCATGTGCATGGTGGTCCAGGCATTTCCTAAATGCAGGTATGGGCCGATATGACGCAATGTATATATTTTGGTTGCAGGTATTTCACCGATAATAAATTCAGAAGGAAGATCAGCAGGGATTCTTGAAACTGGAATACATGCAGTGTATTGAACTATACTTTTTACAAAATCAAATTTATGATAGATTGAAAGAGCATTGCCTGCTGGCTCTATCTTGTGATCCGTGAAATAAGACCATAATTTTGTATAATCCGATTCCATCTGCACACCGTTTTGTTCGATCGTCGTAGTCGTTTTTATCCCGATATATTCACATCCGGGAAAGTCAGTCTCACCTCTAAAATCGAGTTTTGAACTAACTGATCCGGTCTCGGCATATTCTTTCAGCATATTTAATCCTCTATCATAGTCAGCAGCCACAAAAGCCTCCATCATTTTTTTCATAAAGAACATAAAAAAAGGCATACTGCTATCCATAGTCCAGTTGACTTTGGTTTTTTGTCCTTCTGCTTTACAAATGAATTGAACTTTGGCTGTCGATTTCCAGGGTTTTAAAAAAGTGAGATCGAGATCAACTTTTCGATCAGGCGTTTCACTGATAATGGACATATTCCCTGCGCCAACTCTTTTGCCATCCCACTCGTAATATTTTCCATCTTCACGAATGGACAGTGTAGAGTCAGGCTCGCAGACTAACCAGGGTGACCAAATAGGCCAATGATGAAAATCGTTTAGAATCTTAAATACTTTTTGGACGGGTGCGTCAATGGTGATTGACCTGTCAATATGCATCTTTGGCATCGCTGGACTATTTTATAGGCAGGAATATACAAAATTTAAAATTTTTCAGTCGGTGCCAGAGACGATTACGTGTTTTGAAACTTCCTTAGCTTTTAACAAAGACGGTCTTCCGGTTGATGAATTCCATCATGCCATCTTTTGCAAGTTCTCTGCCATATCCCGACAGCTTGGTGCCTCCAAATGGTAAACGAGGATCAGATTTGACCAATTCGTTAATGAAGTAAGCACCGTCACTCACAGAACCAGCAAAGGATTTTGCTTTTTCAATATCGGTAGTGCAAACAGTCACTCCCAGTCCGTATTTTGAATTTTCCGACAGGTCAAATGCCTCCGATTCATCTTTTGCTTTGATCATGGCTGCTAATGGACCGAAGGTCTCTTCATCAAAGGCTGGCATGCCAGGTTTTACATTGCCTAAAACGGTAGGTGTAAAATAGCACCCAGCCTGGTCGCCACCGACGAGCAAATTAGCGCCCAGATTAATGGATTGTTTAATCTGGTCATTTAGATTGTCTGCCAAGTCTTTACGAGCGAGTGGTCCCACTTGTGTCTGTTCGTTGAGAGGGTCACCGGATTTCAGTTTCCCAATCGCGGCAACAAATTTTTCGACAAACTGGTCATAGATTTCTTCAACCAAGATAAATCGTTTGGCTGCAATGCAACTTTGGCCACAATTAAGCATTCTGGCGGTAAGGGCAGTTTGGATTGTTTTGTCTATGTCCGCATCTTTCCATACAATGAAGGCATTGTTTCCTCCCAATTCCAAAACCGTCTTTTTTAGATTCCGCCCGGCGATTTGGGCTACAGCCGACCCTGCCCGCTCACTGCCTGTGAGGGTGACCGCTTTTATCGCCTCATGTGAAATAATCGCCTCTGTTTGATCATGATCTACAATGATATTTTGGAAAACGCCATCGGGAAAACCCGCTTTTCGAAATACATCTTCAATTTGAGTGGCACATCCAAATACATTGGCTGCATGTTTTAGCAGGCCGGTATTTCCTGCCATCAATGTTGGTGCCGCATAGCGAAATACCTGCCAATAGGGAAAATTCCATGGCATAATGGCAAGCACGGTACCTATTGGATCATGCCTTACATAACTCATCAGACCATCGGTATTGATCTGCTCTTCGGCGAGAAAAAATGCGGCATTATCAGCATAGTAATTGCACACCCAGGCACATTTATTGATCTCAGATCTTGACTCGGAAATCGGTTTTCCCATTTCGAGAGTTATCATCCGGGCATAGTCTTCCACATTGTCCTTCAAGACCAGAGCAGCCTTTGCCATGAGCTTGGCTCGATCTTCTACTGGTGTTTTAGACCATGATCGGAAAGACATTTTCGATTTATCCAGAATTGATGTAACTTCTGACGGGGTCAAGGTCTGGTAAGTGCCGACAATCTGATTATTAAAGGGGTTTATACTTTTAAATTCCATAAAATTTACTTGGTTAAACTCCCGATAAGAGTTGGTAGTTCTTTAGGCTCTTCGACGATTTGAGAGCGATATTTGCTGTGAATGGCTTCGATCCAATCTTTGGCTCGCTTCGTGAGTTTAAAATCATCAGTCATCATTCGACCGCGAGCGACAAGAATACCCATGTCGGCCCCTTCATACAGATAGTCACCTTTGCGGGTAATGCGAAGAAAAAATGCCTCTTTTTCACTACCTACAGCGCGACGGTGGGTGTCCATCCGGTCAAATCGAATCTCTCCATTCTCCAACATTTGCCAGATACCAGACTTTGGTGCTTCATGAACATATTCAATAGTGTCGCCGGTATGTTTGATAATAAGTTGACTCCACTCATCAATGTTTTCCTGTTTTGCCCATCGGTCATTCAATTCTTTTACATCTAATTCATATTCCTGATCCATCCACTCCAGAATATGAAAAACAAATAGTGGGGCGTCTGCGAGCGCAAATACAGCATGGTTGGTAATTGAACTTGCACCTGTTATTCTGGGATTTAGTTCGCCCAGGTAAATTTCTCCACTATCCTGATCGATCAGAAAATCGAGTTCGAAATATCCCTTATAGCCTTCTTTACGCAATTGATCTCCAAACAATTGAGTGTTTTTTCTTGCCTTCTCACGTAGGGTGGGCGTAAAAGCATCCGGATAGATTTCATTTCCACACCAGCCACCTTTATAGGGAGTCAGTTCTTTAAATCCAACTAACTCAGTCATCAAAGGAGCGACAATAGTACCATGCCGGGTTACACAAGCTTCAATTGCTGAACCCCGGCAGTTTATACGCTTCATGATTTTAACCTCTTTTTCCTTCACTATTTCCTCTTCATATTTCTTAAAATCCTCTTCATTAGAAATAAAAAAAGTAGTGTGACCCGAATCGCCAAACGGAGTTTGAATCACCAGATCATTTCCGAGTTTTTTTGAAATGGTCCTCAAATTTTTATAATCTTTCACTGCAGATAAGACATATGGTACACAAGCAACTCCGGCTTTTTCAGCTATGCGATTGGTGTTGACTTTGTTGTCCATAAAAGTGCGCATCTTGGCAGGTGGAAACATGATCTCAAGACCTAATTTTTTTGCATTTTTTTCTGTCTCCTCATCAAACATTAAAAAAAGAGCCTTACCAGCCTTTCCACCTTTCTTTTTCGATTTAATGTAAGCTTGCACTTCAGGATGATTCAATAAATAGTTATTGATGTCTTCAATACTCTCAAATTCATCATGGGGCATCTCCTCTTTGGGGAAAAGACATTGGGGTGAAGGCCATCGAAGCACTCTATATAGCTAATAAATTTAAATCCTTTAATCCATTCGTCGGCGCCAAGGAGATTAAAGTTAGTGGCACTTATGAAATAGAGAGGTGTTTCATTTTTGTGAAAGGATCGTCGAATATCCGACACTCCCTTAAGAACTTTCTTTTCTTTTTTGGAAACAGTCATATTTATTTTTAAACGTTAATGATTGATTTAGTTTTTTTAATGTTGGTCATTGCGCCAATGGAGGTCTTTGTCTTCTGCCGGTTGAGGACGCTATCTTTGAATACCCGAAGGCCCAGATCGGCCCGGTATCCATGGATTTCTGATACGTCCAGGGCAAGGAGAAATTCGATAATTTCTTCACTAACTACCTGACCTGGTACCAATACAGGAAAGCCAGGAGGATATGGAATGACAAATGACGATGCCACCAGAACTTTACCCTTTTTCATTTCTGGCAAACATTCGACCAAAGGAATATATTCATAATTGTTTTCATCGTAAGCCAGGAAAAAAGCGGCGCGTAAATTCCCTCCGGGAACACCAGGAATGACCTTGAAGGAAGGATGGAAATAACTAAAGTCGGGTAGGGGAGGGACATTGACAGTGAGGGAATTGATCCGGTTCCGATGTATTGTCTTTTCGCGTTGATCTAAGGCATCTACTTTTGCATCCAGTTCATCGGCAATTTTCAAAAGGGCGTTGGTCAAATAAGTTACACTGCCATTCGTAGTACCGATGTTCGTGAGAAAAAGTACGCTGTTTCGGGAAGTTTTGTTTATTTGAATATGGAACTTATCCATCAAATATTTATTCTTAAAAGTGTCACCATCTAATCCGGTGCGACCGATGTGTAGCGTAAGTTTGGTTGGATCCAGGACAAATTCATCTTTCTCCCAGGCTTCCTCCATCCTATTCCATCCAGATTTTTTATCATAATATTCCTTAAGACCGGTCTGACGAAATTGATCAGGAATAAAATCGTGGACGGTCAACACGTCAAAATACTTGCTTAGTTGTGGAGTATCATTAATTCTTGCGCGTAAAATCATGGCTATTTCGATACTGCGTTCTACGAGTTCAAAACCTTCGAACTGCACTTGTCTTCTGCCTACATCCAAGGAGGCCAGCATTTGGTAGTTTGGCGATGTAGAGGTGTGTGTCATGTAAGCCTCCAAAAATGTGTTTTCCGTTTTACGCTGGAAGTCTTCATCCCAAATATGGATCATTGATCCCTGACGGAAACTGCTCAGGGTTTTGTGGGTACTCTGTGTAGCATAGACCCGGATTCGCACAAGATCTGGATCGGGCATGGTTGGGATCTGTCCGTTTTCCATTTTTTCAATATGGTGTTCATATGCCTCCCGGTACGATTTACTTTTATATTTTTCATGTAATTTATTGGCCACATACATACCGGTACGCTGCTTGTAAGTATAATTAAAACCGGCAAAAGCAAACCAGGCTTCATCCCACAAAAAGATCATGTCGGGTTTAATCGCGAGAATCTCTTCCATGATACGTTCTACATTGTAAACAAGGC
This sequence comes from Saprospiraceae bacterium, assembly GCA_016711125.1. Lineage (GTDB taxonomy): Bacteria > Bacteroidota > Bacteroidia > Chitinophagales > Saprospiraceae > JABDMH01. Next base: position 1,183,981 of record JADJTQ010000001.1, read on the forward strand.
CGTCAAAAGTGCAATTGGTGAGCAGCAGCATCTTTACTTTGTCCAGTTGCCCCGCTTCTTTTAATTGAAGCAGTTTCCCTTTTATTTGCGCTAAGGGCACTGCTCCGTACATGGAGTATTTTTCGATTGGATAGGAATCCGGTAAACTGGATAAGCCCCTCCCAGAACCATCCCATAATGATGCGATTTATGGCAATCACGGTCAATTAGGACAATGTCCTTGGGAGCGATCAATGATTGCAGTACGATCTTATTGGCAGTTGAAGTGCCGTTTGTTACAAAGTACGTATGTTGAGACCCATAGGCATTCCTGGCCATTTCCTGGGCTTTTTTCAAAGGGCCGGTTGGTTGCAAGAGCGAATCCAATCCACCAGTAGTGGCAGAAGTTTCGGCGAGAAACATGTTGCGGCCGTAAAAATCTCCAAAGTCTTTAATCCAGCGTGACTTGAAAACTGAATTACCTCTTGATATTGGCATCGCGTGAAATACTCCAGTAGGTTTTTGGCTATATTCTTTCAGTGCCGAGAAAAATGGAGTTTCATATCGTTCCATCACACCTCTCAGTATCATCAAATGTAGCTCCTGGACATCTTCTTTTCGATAGAAAATCCTTCTAAAGATCTTAATGGTGCTATCCTTGAGCTCTCCCAATGAAGTGTCTGTGACATAATATGTATCCAGTTCTGGCCTAAATTGTTTGATCCACTTTCCTAAAAGGGGGCCGAGATCTTCATCGGCTCGTGAACCTTGATCCATCTTGATGATCGGCCCAATATAAGGCTTGATTAAGTCTGAGATACCCGATGAACGAAAAGGTGGGGCGTATCTAATCACCACGGCCTGAATATTATGGTTTAATTGTAAGGCGATGAGAGCATCCTGAAATGACCTCTGAACAATGATACTGTAGTTGAATTTATCAGTCGAATTTCGGAGGTCTTTAAGTCTGGATTTTAAGGCCTTCTCTTCATCTTCCGGCATGTCTTCGACAAATAACACTTCAAAGTCGTTCTTGACACTGGCTTGTTTATGCTCCCATTCGTCTTTTTCATCCGCAAGATCATCATCTGAGATATCAGGATGACTGCGATAACTGTCGCTAACCAATTGTTTGGTAGTTTCCGATACTTGATTGGACAGCGACATATATTCTGATCTCCGGACACAACCACTGAAACTGTCGAGTCGCTGCGTGCCCGGGAAAGTAAAAAAACGTTCAACACCAGATAATTCTGTAATTAAATCCAGAGCCGATTTTCGGTATGTTGATTCTTCATCAGAACCCTTTTGAGAGCGAGCCAACTTGGCTGTGTCTTGCTTGAGATTATTCCAATATTGTACCCGGAGTTGACCAATGTTATAAAATTTAGTGCTGTTTATTTTTGAATTTATCACAAATTATTTTTTTGAATGTAATGCAAGCTTATTTCCTTCCGTATCAATAAAAATGGCAAAGTATCCGGAATCTTCTGCAATAAGGGTTTTAGTTAGTACGATGCGTCCTCCCGCTTTGGGTACCTGCTCAAGAATGTCATTTAAATCTTTTCCTCCGTTTAGATAAAGCAAAGGTCCCGTGTCATTTGGCAAAGACCCCGGTCCTTTGACTATTGCTCCACCGATTCCATCTGTTGTCGGGAAAAAGGCCATTAAATATTCGCCTGTTTCTACCTGCTGCATTTTGATATCAAAAATTTGACTATAAAAATTGACGGCGTTTTGAAAGTTGATAGCTGGTATTTCAAACCAACTTATATAGTCTTTCAGGGTAGTCCTTTTTTTTTGTTTCTTTGTTGAAATTCCTCCCATTATTTTTGTTCTAAAATGTGATCACCTTTATATCCTACTGGTGTTGGTGGTTCCTCCACTAGTTCGTTTTCCTGCATTCTTAATTGAGACAGTTTGTCCACTCGTTTGGGTTTGATTAATGGACCCAAAGATTCCAGATAAGGATGTTTGGCTCCTTGCTGATAGATGTTGAACTGACCAATATGATCCCGAAAGCTTTTCAGTGGTTGACCTAGTCGTAGTACACCAAGTTCCCGACTTCTTTCTACCCTTTCAACATCTAATTCGATGGGGATGATCTCTTCATTACCTCCTGCCTGGTAAAGTACACGGCCATCAGGGCCGCAAACAATTGAAAGACCACTTCCACCTGTATCTAATCCGTTTACGTCAAAGAAAAAACACTGATTCACGGTTGCCATGGCCCGGGCTATCGAGAGTTCGATGTCACGGTCTATCGTTCCGGTCATCGTCGGGTGAAGGATTACTTCCGCACCCATTACTGCCAGAGTACGAATAGTCTCTGGAAACCACATGTCATAACATACTGAAACACCAAATTTACCCACATGTGGAACTTCAAAAACACAGTATTCTGAGCCAGGTGTCACTCCAACTTCATAGGGATAAAATGGAAACATTTTACGATATCTCGTCACTACTTCACCCTGTGGATTAATTACGGTAGCTGTATTATAGATGTGGTCACCACATTTTTCAAAAATGGATCCTGGCAGAAGCCAAATTCCATATTTTTTAGCCATGGATTGCATGGTCTGCTCAAACTCTCCTGGTATTTCTTGAGCAGTATAGGTCAAAGGACCATATGCGCAGAGTTCGCTAAATACGACCATCTCAATCCAGGGATAGAGGTTCATCGTAATGTCGAGTTTCAATTTCATCATTTCGACATTGGAATGGATCGCAGAAACCCGCATTTGAATTCCGGCGATAGCAAATGGCTTCATCATATATTATGTGTTGCTTTTTTAAGTTCGTTTTCGAGAATGTCCAACCCCCTTATCAGATCTTGTTTGGTGATGACGAGGGGGCAAAGTATGCGGATAATATTTTTAAAAGTCCCAGCGCTCAATAAAACAAGACCTTGACTGGCGCAACCAGTTATGACCCTATCACATAATTCACCATCGGGGCTCCTGGGATCATTATTTTTCACCAGTTCGATTGCTTTCATAGCTCCACACCCCTGACATCTCCTATTTGAGGATATTGTTTTCTTAAGGTTTCAAAGCGGTTTGAAATGATGTCTCCAATTTCAACTGCGCGTTGATTCAAGTTATGATCCTTCATATACTGGATGGTAGCTAATGCGGCAGCACAACTAACCGGATTTCCGATATAGGTTCCTCCAATGGTACCTGGAGCTGCGGCATCCATAATATCAGCTCTTCCCACCACAGCAGCAATGGGCATACCTGAACCCAGCGACTTTGCATAAAGGCTGATGTCGGGTTGTACGCCATAGTGTTGCCAGGAAGCCCACCTGCCAGTGCGTCCGAATCCACTTTGGACTTCATCAAGAATGAGCAGCACGCCATGTTGATCACAAAAAGAACGCAAGCCTTCGAGATATTTTTTTGGCACCGCATTAAATCCGCCTTCACCCTGAATAGGTTCAAGGATAATGGCTGCCAGATTTTTAGGATCAACCACATTGTGAGCACTTTCGTACAGTCTTTTTAATTCCCAATTAACAAACTCAGTCAAAGATTTTGATCCACCATACCGGTAATAGTTTGGAAATGGGAGTTGATATACTTCAGGAGCAAATGGACCACAACCTTCCTTATATTTGATTTTACTAGTGAGGGTCATCGCCATCATGGTGCGACCATGGAATGCATCGGTAAAACTCAAGATGGCCTGTTTCTTGGTAGCCTGACGAGCGATTTTAACCGCATTTTCAACTGCTTCGGCACCGGTACTTACCAACATGACCTTTGTCTTTTCGCCATGTGGCAGGATTTCGGCCAAAGCCTCACATAGGTTGATGTATGGATCATAAGTCACTACATTAAAACTTGTGTGGAGGAACTTCGTAGCCTGGTCTCTAATGGCCTCAACTACCGGCTCGGGACAATGCCCCGCATTTACGACACCGATACCACCGGCAAAATCAATCAGTTCCCGACCATCGGCATCAATAATGATCGCTCCTTTCGCTTCTCGAACCGTGATTGTGTTGAATACACCAACCCCATTGGCAACGATGTTTTTTCGCCGCTCCATGAGTTCTTCTGATTTTGTTTTTTGTTTAATCATTGAAAAAAATTAGATAGGTAGACTCTATCCAATAGTCTACCATATGACCCTAAGGTCACAGTCAAAGACTTAGCACACTTTACATGGCCGGCTTCAAATGTATTTAGGAAAAAGGATTTTGAGATTATAGAAGGAAGAGCTTGTCTTCAAACGCATCTCGATGGCTAATATACGAAATATAAATGAATTTTTTTACTCAATATCGTCATCGACACTATATCTAGGAGACAAAAAGAATTGGCAAGGGCGTTTAATTTATTATTATTGATCTGGATTAATGATTAAGAAAGCTCAATGAATAGGTTTGTTATTTTTTATATGATTATTTTTCTCTGGAGTTGTGGTAATATACCATCGACTGAAATAGAGAATGTATTTCCGAATATCGTGATGATTCTCTCTGATGACCAGGGTTGGGGCGATCTCAGCCTCAATGGGAATTCGAATTTGCAAACGGTCAATATTGATAGACTGGGCCGATCTGGTGCTATATTTGATCGGTTTTATGTATGCCCGGTTTGCTCACCTACCCGTGCGGAAATGCTGACTGGAAGATACTATGCCCGGGGAGGAGTTTATTCGACATCGGCCGGTGGTGAGAGGTTGGATTTAGACGAGAAAACGCTGGCTGATATTCTTAAGGAAAATGGATATCGTACCGCTGCTTTTGGTAAATGGCATAATGGAATGCAGTACCCATACCATCCCAATGGCAGAGGATTTGAAGAGTTTTATGGATTTTGTTCCGGGCATTGGGGTGATTATTTTAGCCCGATGCTTGAGCACAATGGGGAGATCGTCAAAGGTAACGGATTCCTGGCAGATGATCTGACCGACCATGCCATTGATTTTGTCGACAGAAATCACAAGAATCCATTTTTCCTTTATCTGCCGTTAAATACTCCTCACAGCCCTATGCAAGTGCCTGATCAATATTGGTCCAAATTTGCTGGAAAAAACCTGGAGTTAAAAGGTAGTGACCCTACCAAAGAAGATATAGAGCATACAAAGGCGGCCTTGGCAATGTGTGAAAACATTGATTGGAATGTTGGAAGAGTTGTCAATAAATTGGAAGAAATGGGTATGATGGAAAATACAATTATTATCTATTTTTCTGATAATGGCCCAAACGGAAATCGATGGAATGGAGGTATGAGAGGCATCAAAGGTTCAACTGATGAAGGAGGGGTGCGTTCACCATTCATGGTGCAATGGGAGGGTAAAATAGATTCTGGGATGATCATTACGCAACTGGCCAGTGCCACTGACCTTTTACCAACCCTGCTTGATTTGTGTGGCATTCATTATTTGTCGGAAAAAACGCTAGATGGTATGAGTTTAAAACCCTTGCTGTTTAACGATCAGGCTGTTTGGCCGGACCGGCTTTTTTACCATCATTGGGCCGGTCGAACAAGTGTGCGCAGTCAACAGTTTTTATTGGATCATCAAGGTCGATTATTTGATATGGAAAAGGACCCTAGTCAGCATGTTGATATTTCTGCTGATCTTCCAGACGTGGCTGACAAACTATTGTTGGAAAAGGAGATTTGGGAGGGGACAGTGCTCTCGGAATTGCCAGATGAGGATCAACGTACCTTTCCGGTTGGCCATCCCGACTTTGTTTTTACTCAGTTGCCAGCAAGAGATGGTGAGCCACATGGAAATATTAGACGCTCTAACAAATATCCTAATTGCTCGTTTTTTACAAATTGGACGAATTTGCAAGACAGTATAACCTGGGAAGTTGAGGTGGTTGAATCGGGTACATTTGAAGTAGAAATCTATTATACCTGTTCTACAGAAGACCTTGGCTCCATCTTTATGGTGAAATTTGGCGATCAGATTTTAGATGGCCAAATTACTGAAGCACATGACCCTACGGAGACAGGTATGGAACATGATCGGGTACCTCGCGGAGAATCATATATCAAAGATTTTAAACCGCTCAAAGTAGGGAATATTACTCTGGAAAAAGGGCAGAGTACTTTGGTGCTGAAAGCAAAAGAGATCAAGGGAAGATCAGTGATGGATTTTCGGTTGATGATGCTTAAAAGAATTTCATCCATTTAATTTGAAACCCGACCCACACACGCATGATGGAATATCAAAAACTACTCGAAAAGTATGATCAGGAAATTGAAATATTATCAAAAAGAAGCAATCAGATAAGTTATTTACGTTTGGCTATTGGTATCTTTTTTTTGACTGTCCTTTACCTGTCCTTTAAAACCCTGGAATTATACTGGGTATTTCCGCTGATCTTGCTCGCATTGATTTTTATTTGGTTGGTGAGAAGTCATCAAGAAAAAGCAAATCGAAAGATCTTTGCAGAAACCCTGCGATCGATTAATCAGGATGAGATCGAATTCCTTGCTGGAGCAGAGCCTTTTGAATCGGGCGAGGAATTTGTAAATCCACAGCATGATTATACCTATGATCTGGATGTTTTCGGACAGCATTCTCTATTTCAATTTCTTAATCGAACTGCCACGTACAGAGGGAGTCAGTTCCTGGCACAGACCTTGCAAAATCGCGCAGCAAAGCAAAAGATTCTTCAGAATCAGGAAGCCATTGATGACCTTACATCTCGCCTGGAATTACGGCAAAAGCTCCGTGCTTTGGGGTTGATCAATCGGGATAGCCAGGAGCTCTACCAGTTTATTGATTATTGGGCCAGGCAGAGAGGAAACCTAGACCGGTTCAGTAAATTAGCTATTTACTTGTTTCCTTTTTTATTAGGGCTATTTCTTCTAATGTTTGCTATTACTCAAGAGGGCTCCTGGCTCAACTATGCAACCACTATGTTTATTCTCAACCTAATAGTGTTTAGCAACTCATTTAAAAAAATTAAGTTGGAGCTGTCAGGTCTCGACCGAATCGATGCAGTAATCAAGCACTACGGATTGATGTTAGAGGAATTGGAAACGGTTGAGTTTAAATCTGCTAGACTTAGGGAGCTTAGGGAAAAGCTCATTAAGGATGGAGAGAGTGCTGGATCTCAGCTTAAAGACCTGGCCTATTTGTTTAATCAATTGGAGACGGTCTATAATGGTATGGCCGTGATGCTTTTCAGTGGAAGCATTTCATACCATCTGCATTTTCTTCGAAAGATTTATGTCTGGAAAAACAAATATGCAAATCAATTGTCCGACTGGATTGAGGTAATTGCGGAGTTTGAAATGCTATCGAGCTTAGCCAATTTCAAATTTAACAATCCGGAATTTGCCTTTCCAGTCATTAGTGATCAGGCAGAAATGTCATTCAAAGATCTCGGTCATCCATTGGTAAAATCAAGTGTGCGCATCGATAACGACATTGATCTGAGTGATCGTCGTTTTGTGATTTTAACCGGATCCAATATGTCAGGGAAGAGTACCTTTTTACGAAGTGTCGGAATCAATGCGGTATTGGCTTGTGCTGGATCGCCGGTGTGTGCCAGCCAAGCTACTTTGTATCCTTTTAAGGTATTGGTATCCATGCGGGTTGCCGATTCTCTGGCGGAGAACGAGTCGTATTTTTATGCGGAAGTAAAACGTCTGAAGCAGATTACGGACGTGCTTGCAACAGATCATTGTCTTGTGTTGCTTGATGAAATTTTGCGGGGTACCAATTCTGATGATAAGCGGAATGGCACTCTGGAGGTGATTCGCCGGATGGTGCGCGAAAATGTTTATGGATTGATCGCAACGCATGATCTCGAGATATGTAAAGAGAGTGATAGGCATCCTCAGGTACTCGTTAATAAATGTTTTGAAGTAGAAATTCGAAATGAGGAACTTTATTTTGATTATAAATTGCGTGATGGAATCTGTGTTAATCAGAGTGCGACTTTTTTAATGAAAAAGACAGGTATTATTTGATGCATGGTTTTGATATAGACGATAAAGTAAAAATTTCGGTAGTAGAGAAACCCGATTTGGAGGTACTTCGAAATTTATCTCTCGAAACCTTTGCTGAAGCATTTTCTGTCAGAAACACCGATGAGAATATGTCGACCTATATGGGACAAGCCTTTGCTTCTGATCAATTATTGAAGGAACTAAGCCATCCGGACTCGACTTTTTATTTTGCCCGATTACAAGAACAAATAGTAGGCTATCTTAAATTAAATGTTTTGGATGCGCAGACTGAATCAAAGACCAAATTGGGCTGGAAATCGAGCGAATTTATGTACGTTCAGCATACCAGGGTCAGCGAATTGGAAGTAATCTCCTAAAATTTGCGATCGAACAAGCACAGATCTTGGATAAATCCTTCATCTGGCTGGGGGTCTGGGACAAGAATTTCGAAGCTGTAAGGTTTTACAACCGATATGGTTTTAAAGAATTTGGCAGACATCCTTTCTTGTTGGGTGATGATGTTCAGACCGATCTGTTGCTGAAACTTGTTTTGGAGGATTGATTTTTATTTGAACGATATTAGGGCGTATGTAAAATGACATACAGAGAGAAACTTAAAATTCATTATCACAATGCCTGGAAGGCTGAGTCAAAGGAGATCGCATGGTCAAAGGGACCAATGACACAACTTGATCGAGACTTTAAGGTCTTGCAATTTGAACCTGGGGAATATCATGACATGTGGATTTACGCCACTACGGGAATGTCTGATCTTTCTTTTTTAGATCCCATCGAATTGCATATTTTTTCCTCGGTGCCATCTGATTCAATAGTAGAAATACTGACCGCCGTGGCTTACTGTCATAAGAATGATATTCCTCTGAACCTTGGTCATACAGTCAATTTCGGAATACCTTGGCTCAATAAATCTCGCTGCACTTTCGGATTAATTTCTCTTCCATATTTGGATGGGCCTTTGCTTGAGAATTTCACCATTGGCAATACTATAGTCAAATGTTTTTGGTTGATTCCTGTTACAGGACTTGAAGTTGAATATAAGAATTCCAAAGGCTTGGAATCACTTGAGAATGAATTTGAGAAAGGTAGATTCAATTACCACGATCCTAACAGACAATCAGTGATATCTCAAAACTACGGTTGAATTGATTATGGTAAATCAGACAGTAGATTTCTGTAAACTAAAAAGGATACCATGAATTTTTCACATGTTGACAGTGACCGGCCTCGTTTTTATCTTTATAGCTGTCCTTTTACTTGGTTTTTTAAAGGCGGAATGTCATCTTGCTTATTTAAAGGAAACTGAACCAGAGAATTACTTGGGTTTATTTTCTACATGCCGGGGTACAAGAAGTTCCTGAATCCAACAAAACCTCATTCTTTATATCCCGATTTCTTTTCTGTTTTTGGTTTCCGGCACTTGAATGTGAGGTTGCAATTTATGATTTTCCCCTATTTTGGGGTAAGAAAGAAAACGAAAGTGCACATGCAAAGTTGCTTGCCAAGAGGATACGTGGATATATTAGGACTCAAATTTTTGGACTCTTGGTGATTATCTTTTATGTGGTTTTCGTTATTGTTTTTGCAACTTAGATAGTAAACCACGTTCAGTTTTGTTTCAAAATCTCAATGCGTTATGAAGCACAGCGATCTGTTTTCAATACTTATTTTTCAGGGTTTGTCCTATTTCTTTTGTTGGTTGCTTCTCTATTGTTTGTCAAAGCTTTTAATCATTTTACATATCTAAAAATGATTTACCCTGATAGATTTCGAATCTATAAGATAAGACTTATCTGTATGTTTTATATAGATTTTTTTAGCCAATTCCGAGTAATGTCGCTATTGCCGTAAATCTTCAGTGTGAAATGTATCCTGGAGGGACTCAACGTGAATTGTTCCAGATGCAATCTGGAGCAACGAATTGTCAATCAATCAACCAACCAAGTGGTTGGATTTTAGAAGAGAACACAGGTTAACCGGAATGGAAAAGAACGTCATGGGGCCGATGCCGCTATGTCCCCGCCGGTATCATTTATATTATAAAATAGTGAATTGAAAAAAGGGTTAGGTGCAAAAGTTCAACCACTTTGTGGTTGGAAACCTCTACGTGAATAACCTGGAATTGCCATTCCAGGCCATTCACCTTCAACCCTTTCAGGGTTGTCTGTAAGTGTACTTGTAATTATAGTACCATTCAGAGGGTAAATTCTACGATGTCTACACTTATTTCCATCATAATCATGAGTATGAGTCTTGATCTTCAGTTTTTGTTTATTACAAAACAAATAGTGCAATTTGTCCTGCACACCAAAGTCTATCAATCCAAATCTAGAGCCCCAGCACCTGTTTATCAGCCAGTAATCTACTTTTCAATTGGTCGTACTTCAATTCATGAAGGGTCTTTTTTTGATCGATCGCCAAACATGCAGCAGTAGCCGCACTTTGCCCTAATACCATAAAAACAGGTTCCATCCGGATTGATCCAAATGCGATATGCGTTGCACTCAAGCATACCGGAACTAATAGATTGGTACAATCTTCTTTTTTAGGCAAAATCGAACGGTAGCTTATTGGATATGGGGAAGCTACGTGAGCTTCAACATTTCCTTCATTTTTGACATGTCCTTTGTCATTGACATAGCGTTGCGTATGGTGTGAATCCATGCCATAAGCTCCCATTCCGATGGGATCAGGTACAACCTCAATACTCTCACAATGATATTGGGTCATTGTCATCATTCCATTGAGTCGCCTTGCTTCACGTATATATAATTGTTCCTGCCATCCATCTTCGCGTTCAAATTCGTCCTTGCACATTCCCCAGCGAGCAACTTCATTCCTGATTTTATCTGGTATCCGGGAATGATTGGCAAGCGTCCACATTAAACCTTTTTGATAATCGCGATGAGCGTCTTTCGTTGACTCACGTTCTTCATAGCTCGCTTCCGGATAATTGTAATTCTGGCCTATAAAATCGGTGGAAAATCCGGTTCGGTTATTGGTGTCGGTCTTTCGATTGGGCATGTCAGAATTGATCCAGGGAAATCCATTTTCTCCTGCTTCGTAATTTCGTAGCAATAATTCGTAATTAATTTCTTGATAGTTTTCCGGCTTTTCAAAAGGGATCCTATTTTGGGGATGATCCGTGAGACACATTCTGAAGCAATATGCCTGTAGGTTTTTATCACCCTGGCCTTCTAATCCTGGTCCTTTGGGATTAATATAAGGGAGTAGGCCACTACTAATATCTCCAGATACAACATAGGGATCAACTCCATCCACAAAATTATGATTGATTGCATCATGCGAAGGCTTTCCTGACATAGTCGTGTCCGTCAATTTAGCGTGTACTCCATTTAGAGTCTCTGCATAATCACTATTAGATTCACGACCTAATCTATAAGATACACCAGCTGTCGCCATAAGGTCTCCCTCATAGGTGGCGTCTATAAAAACTTGGGCGCTGTAAGTCTTTCCGCTGAGAGTGGTAATTGTGGTGATCGCACCATTTTCTTTTTTTACGCCTGCTTGCCTGTCGAGTTTTTCGTTGGTTACGACTTTGATCTGGAGTTCTTGAATCCAATTTTCATAGATCGTCATGGCTGCAGAGGGTTCGAATGTCCACATAGTATTTTCCTCGAGGCCAGTACGAGTTTGCCCACCGTCTTTGTAGTCACTTCTATTTTGCCATTTCCAATGATCTACCTGGTCATAATAATCTTTCACTTTTTCATAAAATTCTCTGGAAATGCCCCCAATAGCTACTTTATTTCCAATGTCGGTCTGACCTAAACCACCGGTAGTAAGGCCACCGATGCGATTTTCAGGTGCAACTAAGAGGACCGTCTTATTCATTCTTGTCGCTTGAATGGCAGCAGCAATGCCTGCCGAAGTGCCGCCGTAAATGATGAGATCGTAATCGGGTTTTGCAGTATTTGGTTGGCATGCTTCAAGGAGGGTGATAACGAAGAAGAATAATAGCAAAAGGACCGAGGGGACTCTCGTATGGGATGATGTAGTATCAGTATTTGGCATTTTCTTAATGATTCTTACCGGAAGTTTATGATTAATTTTAAGGAAATATAGTGATAAATTATATGAATGATAAATACATTCTAGCAATGGACCTTGGTGGCACTAAATTGGCGTCCGCTCTTTTTAATGCCAAAGGTGAGATCCTTTATTCGGATTTCATGAAACTAGAAGGTCGCACCGGTCACCAGGTGGGTCTCATGGTCATCGAGTGCATCGAGAACTATTTTTCCCGTTCTCAGGATTCAGGTCAGTCAATTGATTCAATTGGCATCGCAGTCCCTGGCATCTACAATGGTACTGATGGCAAAGTATGGGCACCAAACATTCCGGGTTGGAATGAGTATCCGCTGAGAGACGAGCTTCAGCTGTATCTGCAAGGAAGGGGCGTTTCACTGCGCCTCGATAGTGATCGTGCTTGCTACATCTTGGGGGAGTATTGGAAAGGTGCAGCTACTGGCTGTCAACATGCGATCTATTTGGCTGTAGGTACCGGAATTGGTGCAGGAATCATGATCGATGGAAAAGTCTTACGAGGTAGTCACGACATTGCTGGTGCTATAGGATGGATGGCCCTTCGAGCGGAATATCACCCGCTCTATGAAAAATATGGATGCTTTGAATATCATGCATCAGGACAGGGGATTGCCATCCATGCGCAGGATTTTTATGGGGACACCAGGGCCGTATTCAAAGCCTATGAAGAAGGGGATGAAAGAGTATTACATTTCATTGAAGACGCAATTCTCTCATGGGGCCAGGCTAGCGCAAATTTGGTTAGTTTGTTTAACCCTGAAATAATTGTCTTCGGTGGGGGTGTTTTTGGCCCGGCCCAAAAATATATCGATCAGATCTACAAGGAAGCATGCCGTTGGGCTCAACCAATCAGCATCCGTCAAACCAGATTCGTACCTACTCAATTGGGCGATCAGGTGGCTTTATATGGGGCAGCTTATCTGGCCATGGATTTATAGATTCCGTTTACTTTAAAAACTGGATCTTTAACCGATTAAAATTCTAATAATTTTGCAGACAATAGATAAGTATCATTTTGGTCGCGTTTTTGCTGCTGCCTGTATCGGCATGTTGCTTTTCGGAGTTGTCATGCTTACACTGGGATCAACCCTTCCAGACATCATGAGAAAGTATGCTTTGGACGACGTCAAGGCAGGTACATTGGCATCTCTATTACCTACCGGTATCCTTATCGGCTCGCTGATTTTCGGACCCATTGTCGATCGCTTTAGCTATCAATATTTGTTGGTATGCAGCTCACTGTTGGTTGCTCTTAGTATGTATGGTATTGCTACCGCCAGTGGATTATTCATGTTACAGTTGTCTTTTTTAATGATTGGATTTGGTGGGGGAGTTATCAATGGTGGCACCAATGCCCTGGTAGCCGACATCAGTCGTGCCCGGGCAAAAGCCGGAAGTGCCAACTTAAGTCTCTTGGGTGTGTTTTTTGGAATTGGTGCGCTTACAGTGCCATCAATTATGGGGCTGCTTGCCCAATCGTTGACCTATGAACAAATCCTGTCCTTTGTCGCTCTTGGTATGGTCTTACCTATTATTTACTTCTTAATCATTAACTACCCCTTGCCTAAACAGACTCAGAGCATTTCGATAAGAAAGAGCATGAGGCTTTTTAAGGACCGATCATTATTGATCCTGACGTTCATGCTTTTCTTTCAGAGTGCATTTGAAGGAATATTTAATAATTGGACAACAACTTTTTTACAACGGGTGCGATTATTTAGTGAAGCTGATGCTTTAGCTGCCTTAAGTGTTTATGTGATCGGTTTGACAGTAACAAGAATGTTACTCGCTGGATTACTTCGAGTGGGCAGAGAAAAATTGATATTATTTGGCTCCATGGCTTCTTTGTTTACAGGGGCATTGCTAATGATGTTTTTTGGACTTCATCTGGTGGTGTACACAGGTGCAGCTTTACTGGGCATAGGTACGGCAGCAATTTTTCCCGTGCTCCTGTCTTTTGTTAGTGAAATGTATCAGGAATTAAGGGGTACGGCATTCAGTGTGGTGATTTTCATTGCGGTATCTGGCAATATTTTAATGAATTTCATCATGGGATACCTAGCAGATCAGTTTGGTATTTCCACCTATCCAATGGTTTTATTGACATGCATAGTGATGATCTTTTTAATCTATTGTTACAGAGAATTTGGGAACCGGACTTTGAAACTTGAAAGGTGATCGCAGCGAGTCACATTGTGACGGAGGAATAAATTAACAATATTTTTATGACTAATAATCAATTTTTAAAATAATTAAATAGAATATGTTAGCGAAAACATGGTTAAAAAATGCCAGGGAAGTTATGGACCGGCTTGAGAATACACAAATGGATAATATTTATCAAGCAGCGGAATTAATGGCAGAGTCCATTGAATGCGGAAGATGGGTTCATACTTTTGGCTGTGGTCATTCTACATTACCCATCGAGGAAATGTATCCACGTATAGGGATTTGTGGGGTTTCATCCTATGATTGAATTACCTCTTTCCTTTTTTACCCATATTGTTGGAGATATGGGAGTACATCAATTTATCTTTTTAGAAAGAGTGGAGGGTTATGGTGACCAGATCATGAAAGGGTATGAATTTGATTCCCGTGATACTATGTGGCTTTTTTCGCATACCGGTATTAATAATGTCAATATTGATATAGCCCTAAGGTCAAGAGAATTAGGAATGAAGGTGATCGTTTTTGGTTCAGCAGCAGAATCAAAAGGTAAACAATCCAGACATTCTTGCGGAAAATCACTCTTTGAACTGGCGGACATCGTGGTTGATTCTTGCGCTCCCCTTGAAGATGCCAGTGTACCGCTCAAAAATCATATTGATAAAGTAGGCCCATTGTCTACCCATGCTTTTGTTACGGCAGTCTGGATGACGATCACCACAGTTGCGGAAATCCTGGCAGATCGTGGGGTGAAGTTGCATATCCACCCTTCGCACAATGTACCGGGAGACACTACAGCGCATGACCGTTTGGATGAAGCACTAAAAGAGTATAAGCGAAGAGTTGCCGGCGTGTGAAGGGAAGAGTTTGGATCATGCCGAGAAGGTGTGGAGGAGTAGAAATCGGGTGTTTTCGGAGCGAGGAAAAAGTTTAGTAAAATTTTGGACATTAGGATGAGTATTGGATCTGGATGAAGTTCTTAGAATAGATTGAATTGCTTGCTTGCGAGAAATAATTTTACTAAACTTTTGGATCATATCGAGAAGGTGTGGAGGAGGAG
Source organism: Saprospiraceae bacterium (assembly GCA_016711125.1). Lineage (GTDB taxonomy): Bacteria > Bacteroidota > Bacteroidia > Chitinophagales > Saprospiraceae > JABDMH01. Next base: position 1,199,200 of record JADJTQ010000001.1, read on the forward strand.
AAATCGGGTGTTTTCGGAGCGAGGAAAAAGTTTAGTAAAATTTTGGACATTAGGATGAGTATTGGATCTGGATGAAGTTTTTAGAATAGATTGAATTGCTTGCTTGCGAGAAATAATTTTAATAAACTTTTGGATCATATCGAGAAGGTGTGGAGGAGTAGAAATCGGGTGTTTTCGGAGCGAGGAAAAGTTTAGTAAAATTTTGGACATTAGGATGAGTATTGGATCTGGATGAAGTTTTTAGAATAGATTGAATTGCTTGCTTGCGAGAAATAATTTTAATAAACTTTTGGATCATATCGAGAAGGTGTGGAGGAGTAGAAATCGGGTGTTTTCGGAGCGAGGAAAAAGTTTAGTAAAATTTTAGGCATTAGGATGAGTATTGGATCTGGATGAAGTTTTTAGAATAGATTGAATTGCTTGCTTGCGAGAAATAATTTTACTAAACTTTTGGATCATATCGAGAAGGTGTGGAGGAGGAGAAATCGGGTGTTTTCGGAGCGAGGAAAAAGTTTAGTAAAATTTTGGACATTAGGATGAGTATTGGATCTGGATGAAGTTTTTAGAATAGATTGAATTGCTTGCTTGCGAGAAATAATTTTACTAAACTTTTGGATCATATCGAGAAGGTGTGGAGGAGTAGAAATCGGGTGTTTTCGGAGCGAGGAAAAAGTTTAGTAAAATTTTGGACATTAGGATGAGTATTGGATCTGGATGAAGTTTTTAGAATAGATTGAATTGTTGCTTGCGAGAAATAATTTTACTAAACTTTTGGATCAATCGAGAAGGTGTGGAGGAGTAGAAATCGGGTGTTGTTGGTCGGAGGGAATAAGTTTAGTAAAATTTTGGACATTAGGATGAGTATTGGATCTGGATGTAATTCTTAGAATAGATTGAATTGCTTGCTTGCGAGAAATAATTTTACTAAACTTTTGGATTATATCGAGAAGGTGTGGAGGAGTAGAAATCGGGTGTTTTCGGAGCGAGGAAAAAGTTTAGTAAAATTTTGGGCATTAGGATGAGTATTGGATCTGGATGAAGTTTTTAGAATAGATTGAATTGTTGCTTGCGAGAAATAATTTTACTAAACTTTTGGATCATATCGAGAAGGTGTGGAGGAGTAGAAATCGGGTGTTGTTGGTCGGAGGGAATAAGTTTAGTAAAATTTTGGGCATTAGGATGAGTATTGGATCTGGATGAAGTTTTTAGAATAGATTGAATTGCTTGCTTGCGAGAAATAATTTTACTAAACTTTTGAATCTTATCGAGAAGGTGCGGAGGAGGAGAAATCGGATGTTGTTGGTCGGAGGGAATAAGTTTAGTAAAATTTTAGGCATTAGGATGAGTATTGGATCTGGATGAAGTTTTTAGAATAGATTGAATTGCTTGCTTGCGAGAAATAATTTTACTAAACTTTTGGATCATATCGAGAAGGTGTGGAGGAGTAGAAATCGGATGTTGTTGGTTGGAGGGAATAAGTTTAGTAGAATTTCGGATTTGGCTTGCTTGCGAGAAATAATTTTACTAAACTTTTGGATCATACTGAGAATGTCATGAGAATAGATTATTGGGCCAAATTTGAGGATAATTGTTACTATCATATCTATAATAGGGGTATAAATGGTACAAATCTATTTGTTAGAGAAGAAAATTTTTATTTTTTTCTCAATAGATGGAAGAAATATCTCGTTCCTTATTTTGATGTATTGGCATATTGTCTTATGCCAAACCATTTTCATTTCTTAGTTCGAGTAAAACCATACAACGACTCAATGCTGGATGAGATTAAACGCGATTACACTCAGCGCTCACAAAAATTTGTCAATGGATTGGTAACCTACAATGAATATCTTGAAGATCAATTCAAGAGACTCTTTAGTTCCTATGCCTTAGCGATTAATAAGCAAGAAGGGCGTCATGGAAGCCTCCTTGAGAAGCGCTTTAAAAGAGTACTGGTAAAAACCGATTTCAAGTTATCGTATCTGTTGGTATATATACATCACAATCCGATTCATCATCGATTCTCCAGGGATTATAGACAATGGAATTTTAGTTCGTATAATACGTATTTCTCTGACGATAAGACACTATTGGCCAAGGAAGAGGTCTTGCATTGGTTTGATCAATCAGATTTGACAAACGGTAAAAAACTCTTTCAAGAACATCATGAGCAGTTTCGATTGAACAGGCAAATGAGTGGATATCATTTGGAAATGGATTAACTCATTGAAAATAATTTGAGTAAAGAATTTTATCGGTATGAAATTTTCGATCTTTCTAATCATGTTTCTTCTGCCTTTTGGCAATTATCTGACTGGACAGGAAAAATCGATACCTTTGGAGAATTCTATTTTTCAATATGGAGGTATCGTTCGTTTTGATACAACAAAGAAGATCATTCTTCTAACTTTTACCGGTGGTGAATATAGGGAAGGAACCGGGGTAGTACGAAATTGCCTGAAAACTCAAAATATTTTGGCCAACTTCTTTTTTACTGGTGATTTTTACCGTGAAAGATCCAATAGAAAAGTAATTCGTCAGCTCAAAAAAGATGGGCATTATCTGGGGCCTCATTCGGACAAACATCTGTTATATGCTGACTGGACGCGCCGCGATTCATTGCTGGTAAACTCTGTGGAATTTTCGCAAGATCTTCTCAGTAATTACGATGCTATGGAGGAATTTGGAATACACCGGGAAGATGCCTCTTTTTTTATGCCTCCCTTCGAATGGTACAATGATTCGATCAGTATCTGGACCAAGAAACTTGGCTTTAAACTGGTTAATTACACGCAAGGTACTCGCTCCAATGCTGATTATACCACCCCTGATATGGATGTCAGATATGTTGATAGTGAGACGATTATGCAAAGTATCTTGCATTTTGAAAGAGAAAGCGGATTAAACGGATTTATATTGCTTCTGCATGTAGGTACAGATCCTGGACGAACCGACAAATTTTATTCCAGACTCGATGAATTGATCAGTGAACTGAGACGGCGTGGGTACCGGTTTTTATCACTTAAATCAGTCGACTTGAATAGCTCTTCCTGAGGATCTGTGGGCGAATCAGTTATTAGATGCTTTCAAAAAGCCACCATAGGGGTTTCTTTCTCTTGGTGACTTTGTAGTTGCTTCGAATATATTTCATGATGTGTTCTTCGGCCTCTGCCGGATTATCCGTAAATTTTATTAGAAGTAGGTCCGAAGGGGAAATGGTCTTTTGTTGTACCATGAACTCCAAATATTCAAAAAGTTCCTGGTAATAGTTTTTACCCATGACCACTATCGGAAAGTTTTGAATCACCCCGGTTTGGATTAAGGTCAACGTCTCAAACATTTCATCCATCGTACCCCATCCACCTGGTAATACCACAAATGCATAGGAGTACTTGAGTAGTAGAAATTTTCGAACAAAAAAATATTTGAAAGTCACCCACTCATGCATGTAAGGGTTGGGTTCCTGCTCAAAAGGTAATTCAATATTACATCCGACAGAATATCCATTGTTTTCATGGGCTCCACGGTTAGCAGCTTCCATAATTCCCGGACCTCCTCCGGTCATCGTAGTAAATCCCATCTTGGAAATCATCTTGCCAATATCATAGGCCAATTGATAATACGGTTCGCCCTCTTTGAATCTGGCAGAGCCAAAGACAGTGATACAGGGTCCGACAAAGTGCAATTTTCGAAATCCTTTGATAAATTGTCTGAATATCTCGAAGGAAAACCTGAGTTCATTAACCCGGCTTTTAGGTCCTTCCAGATAAGTATTGCGATCGATTTTCAGGGAACGTTTACTAGTGTCTTGCATGGTTTTTTACACTTGAGCAGCCAAAATAGTCATTTGCAACAAACACAACCGGATGAGCACCCATCAACTCTGTGGATGTTTTTACTCATGCTTTCTCGGAATTTACTGGAGGAGTGCCCACATTAGAATGGCGTCAGCGGTACCGTCCATGGTAGGTTCATTGGTTGAATAATCACCGATATCATCATGATAGATGACGATATCATTTTGGTAAGCGGCAAATTCATCATCGTCGTGGAGTACCAGACCCAATAGATTTCTATACGTTGAAACATAAATAGGACCATCGATTAGGCCTCCGGCGGGTGTTGATTTGAGTAGCACGGTGGGAGGCAAATGTACGTCTTCCGGATATTCGCCATTTTGGGGAATTCCCGTAAACATGGTAGTGCCCCACGGATTGCGCCCGAACAACCAATCACGGTGGTGGACCATCACTTCGTGATATTGGCGGTCACCAGTCATTTTTTCGTAGAGAATTACTTGTGTTATGAAATTGACTATCAAATTATTTGAGCACCATAAGAACGGAACCCCTGCACCATAAGCATTCGTTTTGCTACGCTTCACCACAGTCTCGATATTCATCCTATACCAGGCGGTAAGTTCTTTCTTTACAGATTCAGGGGCAATCTCAAATAGTGAAAAATGACCCATATTCATAAATGGATATTTCTGATAGTGATTCATCGTATCTCGCGCCATCCAGCCATCTTCTCTAATGATGCGTGCGTAATTGATAGCCTCTTGCAGATACTGTGGTTCACCCGTGAGTTTAAACAATTCTGCAGCACCCCATTCCATATCATCCGCCCATGAATCTTCATTGTAACGGTATGGTGCTCCATACGAATTGCCCTGCTGGTACCCTTCCTGATTTTTACCCATTTGATAGATCTCGATCGCCGCTTGTTTGCATTGTTCGGCAAAGGCCTGATCCAGATTATTTTTACTCCAGATCACGCTGCCCTTAGCCAATGCTGCCGCACATCTCCCGGCAAGATTGGCAATCCCGGTGGCTTCACTTTTCCATTTGCTCAGCCCTTGTGGTTTTCCATCGGCAAAATATGCAGTCCTATACGAATTAGGGCCCCACCCATATTCTGCATTGTCCTGACTGGGTATTTTAAAACCACGATGATCCCGGTCATCGGCAATTTGATGGATTAACCAATCTTTTTTTGGATGTAATTTCAAAATCCAATCCAAACCCCATTTTGCTTCGTCCAGGATGTCCGGAATGCCATTAGGCAAGTCATGACCCAAAGCATCCGTCAGATCGGCAAATCGGTCACCGGCAAATTCATAGGCCATCAGCATACGGGCAGAGGCATTCGACCCAGTAATTAAATATTTTAATTGATCACCCGCATCATGCCATCCACCGCTAAAATCATAATAGGTTGAATCTGCCACTGGTCCATAAAATATCCGGCCATCTCCCTGATGGCAGACATCGTCATAATACGGATTATACCCACAGCGTTGCTGACGCATAAATGACATCAGTTTTTCCTGATCAGGTCCATAAATGTCCTGCCCAATGACTATTGATTTAATTGATCGATCGTTGACATGAAGTTCATAGGTGCCGATTTCCATAGTATTAGGGAGCTGGATGAGGTACTGACTGGGATATTTGCCCCATTTTCCGTCTGAGACAGGTTCTGCTTTTAATAACATTGGTGCCTGGCCGCCTCCCTTTCTGATCAGTTTAATCGGCTCAGTTATCGCTTGGTTAGCCATTAGAAAAAGACTCTTGACATCGGCTGGCTGATATCCCAACTGATTATAACGTAGTATAATATCTTGTGCACCAGCTGAAAAGCTGATCCACAAGCAGAAGGTTATTTTCGAAATTATATTAAATTCTTTGATCATATGTATTTCTAAATCTCTTGGTCTAAAGTAATAAATTACCATTGAGCAGAGCGGTTGTTTAATTTTTAATTTGTGCTGATAAGGGAAAACGTTTTCATGGAATCTGTCACCGGTTGCAGCTAATCTTTTCAATTTTTAACTAAATTGAGTCAAGTTCATCCCGATCAATTCTAATATGCGATATGGTTTTTCTGATCCAGCGTTTCTTGTTACTATTACTAGCGATCTCTCTCACCATGCTTACTGGATGTGATCAAACCATACCAGCGGATGTGCGGTTGGCCTACCAATCCCTTCCACGAGAAATCGATTTTAATTTTCATGTCAGGCCAATTCTGGCCGATAAGTGTTATCCCTGCCACGGACCGGATGAAAAAGCTCGTAAAGGTGGCCTGCGGCTTGATATGGAAGAAGCTGCTTTTCGTTTGTCAGAAAAGAGCCAGCGTTTTCCGATTGTAAAAGGGAGCCTCGCCAAGAGTGAAGCGGTTCATCGGGTATTATCAGACGACAAGGAAGTCATGATGCCTCCTATTGAGTCTAGGCTTTTGCTTTCGGACGAAGAAAAAGCGATCTTGATTAAATGGGTCGAAGACGGCGCACTATGGAAGAAACACTGGTCTTTTATACCACCAGAGAAAAAACCTATACCAAACATTAAAAATCAACGATGGCCTAAAAATGAGATTGACTATTTTATTTTGACAAAATTGGATGATTTAGCTATGGTCCCGGCTTCTGAAGCCCCGGCAGAAACATTAATCAGGCGTCTTTCCATCGATCTGACAGGATTGCCACCTACTGCAGATCAGGTGCAGGCTTTCTTAACTGACCGAAGTGAACATGCTTATGAAAGCCTGGTGGATCGTTTATTGGAATCGCCACATTTTGGGGAGCGCTGGTGTTGGGAGTGGTTGGATGCTGCGCGATATGCAGACACCAATGGATTTCAGGGTGATCCGGAACGAAAAATGTGGCCCTGGAAAGATTGGGTAATTCGCTCTCTCAATGAGAATATGCCCTTCAATCAGTTTAGCATTGAGCAATTGGCAGGTGATCTACTGAATAATCCAAGCACCGATCAGATACTTGCAACAGCATTTAATCGCAATCATATGTACAATGGTGAAGGTGGCCGAATTCCTGAAGAGACCCGGGTCGAAAATGTATTTGACCGAACGGAAACTTTTGGTACGGTGTGGTTAGGTCTGACACTAAATTGCTGCCGTTGTCATGATCACAAATTTGATGCATTGAGTCAAAAAGAATATTATCAATTGTTTGACTATTTCAATCAGACTTCAGAAGAGGGGATTGGGTACAATGGAAGAATAAAACCGGTGTTGGATTTAAGTGATACGCTTGATCAGAAGGAAGTTCAGGAAATCGAACAATTAATCAGGAAAGAAGACTCGAAGTTGATTGATTTTGAAATGAAAAAATTTCCTCGAGCTGATGGCCTTAGCGCCGCTGAATCTCTGGAAGCAGGTGGATTAGATGGTGACAATCTGTTTGCATTGGGTTTTGATCCCATAAAACGAAATCCATATTATTTAGGTTTATTGGGTAATCATTTCAAAGAACGTGATCCGGAATATTACAAAGCACTCGATGACTTTAGAAGCCTGATTCGTCAAAAGGATAATCTTACTGCGGAAAACTTGCAAGTTATGGTCATGGATCATCTTGAGAGGCCAAGACCATCATACATTCTGGATCGGGGAGCATATGACAAGAAGGGCGAGATCGTCACCAGTGCCACTCCGGTTGTTTTGCCGAAAGCTGACACCATGATTGAGAATAATCGACTGGCATTGGCCAATTGGTTATTCTCTAAAGAACATCCTTTGACAGCAAGGGTGACGGTCAATCGGTTCTGGCAAGCGATTTTTGGAGTTGGGCTAGTAAAGACGGCAGAAGATTTTGGGGTTCAGGGCGCCCGGCCCACCCATCCTGAACTTCTTGACTGGCTTGCCGTCGAATTTAGGGAGTCAGATTGGAATATAAAAGCATTGATTAAAATGATAGTCATGAGTGCTACCTACCGGCAGGCTAGTCACATCTCGAAAGAAATGATCGAAAGAGATCCGGAAAACAAATGGTATGCCCGGTCGCCAAGATATCGTTGGCCATCCTGGATATTGAGAGATCAAGCTCTTGTTATTAGCGGGTTGATTAATGATAGCCTCGGTGGCCCTTCCTTCAATCCCTATCAACCTCCTGGTATTTGGGAAGAAGCCACTTTTGGCTTTAAGAAATATATTCAGGATCATGGCGTGGACCTGTACCGGCGCAGTCTTTACATATTTTGGCGCCGAATAGTTGGACCAACCATGTTTTTTGATAATGCTGCAAGACAAACCTGCGAGGTGAAGCCGATTCGTACAAACACGCCCTTGCAGGCACTCACGATTTTAAATGATGTAACTTACAATGAAGCTGCCAGGGTTTTTGCTGAAAGAGTTATCAGGTCGGCAAACTCGGATGAAGAAAGAGTCGAGAGTGCCTTCTTCCTGGCCACATGCCGGTCACCGGGAGCGGAGGAAAAGAAGATATTAATGGATCGTTTGAACAAATTATTCCTGGACTTTGAACAGAGAAAAGCGGATGCTTTTGCATTAGTACAAATTGGTGAGTATCACAGGGACGAAACCCTGGATGTCGTACAGCACGCCGCTTTTACTGCCTTGTGCAGCATTATTTTGAATTTGGACGAAGTGCTGACCAGACAGTGATCATTTTGAGTATAAATGTTAATCTATGATAATAGTGGGGAGATGGTTGATATGGGCTGGCGTAAAATGGGATAGTACAAAGGATGTTTGATTATAGAGCACAACACACGAGAAGGCAGTTTTTTGGTAAAATGGCATTGGGCTTAGGTACAGCTGCACTTGGCTCGTTGATTGACGAAAGCTTATATGCGGGTACTCTGGCGGACAGCTTTCAGTCCTTGCCACACTTTGCTCCCAGAGCTAAACGTGTCATTTATCTTTTTCAAAATGGAGCTCCTTCGCATGTCGACTTATTTGATTACAAACCTAAACTAAAAGAATGGCACGGGAAGCAGATTCCAGATGAGCTGACTGGAGGTAAGCGGTTTAGTACTATGACTGGCAATCAGATAAACCGTCCGGTATTATCAGAAATCACTCATTTTAAGCAGCACGGACAAAGCGGATCCTGGGTTTCAGATTTTATGCCACATACGGCTGAAATCGCTGACGATATTTGTTTTATCAAATCCATGTATACGGAGGCTGTCAATCACGCACCTGCAATTACCTTTTTTCTGACCGGTTCTGAAATGTCGGGTCGGCCAAGTATGGGATCCTGGCTTACCTATGGCCTCGGCACAGAATCTCAGAATCTTCCTTCTTTTGTGGCGATGACTTCGAGAGATAAAGAGGCTAGTTGCGGCCAGATTTTTTATGATTACTATTGGGGCAGTGGTTTCTTGCCTTCTAAATTTCAGGGAGTAAAATTTCGGGGAGGTGGCGATCCGGTGTTATATCTATCCAATCCGGAAGGTATGTCCAGATCAATGCGTCGTGATTTGCTTGACGATATTAATCGGTTAAATGAAATCAATAAAAGTGATTTTGGTGACCCTGAGATTGAAACCAGGATAGCCCAATATGAGATGGCTTACAAGATGCAAATGAGTGTGCCTGATCTCACTGATTTTAGAGATGAGCCCCAATACATACTGGATATGTATGGCCCAGATGTTCATAAGCAAGGTAGTTATGCTTATAACTGCCTGATGGCTCGCAGGCTGATCGAACGGGGAGTCAGGTTTGTGCAGTGCATGCACGCCGGGTGGGACCAACATAAAAACCTAACTTATCAACTGAAGACACAATGTCTGGATACTGATGGTCCAAGTGCAGCCCTGGTCAAAGATCTAAAACAAAGAGGGCTGCTTGATGATACCCTGGTGATTTGGGGAGGCGAATTTGGACGCACTCCCTTTCTTCAAGGTCTGATCAGTGACCAAAGAAATTGGGGCAGGGACCATCATCCCTACGTGTTCACGCTATGGATGGCAGGTGGTGGTGTGAAACCTGGTCATTCGTACGGTGCTTCAGATGAATTTGGATTCAATCCCATAGAGAATCCTGTACATGTTCACGATTTTCAGGCCACTATTTTGCATTTACTAGGTATTGATCATGAACAGTTTATATATAAGCATCAGGGTAGACGATATCGACTTACTGATGTACATGGCCACGTAGTGAAAGGTGTTCTTGCTTAGAAGGCAAATATAGGCGGGTGCCTGGCAGGGACGAAGTTGGTCCAGATTTTTGTGAAATACTCCCGAGAAAATCGTGATTTCCTGCCAGAAGCTTTGGGTGCTTATCTATGCTTATGAGTTTTTACGTGTACCTTGAAAATCGCCGTGCTTTTGGGCCTCATTATTTTCTGGACGGATATTCAGGAAATTTATATAATTGTTGATTTTCAATCATCAGATTTTGAGGTAGTTTTGTTAAATACATATTGCGGTTTGAACAAATAAAATCAGCTATTAAATGTACTCGAAGATAAAAGTTGCAGTGGTAGGCACCGGCTTTATTGGTCCGGTTCATGTGGAGGCTTTGCGACGTCTTGGTATTCATGTGAAAGGAATTTTGGGTAGTAGGAAGGAAAAGACGATAGCTGCAACCCGCAGATTGGGTTTGGAAAAAGTCTATCATGATTATGAAGATGTACTCTCCGATCCTGAAATTCAGGCAGTACATATTGCGACTCCCAATGTAACCCATTATTCGATGTCAAGGCAAGCCCTTTCGGCAGGTAAACATGTGATGTGTGAAAAGCCATTGGCGACGTCGGCCAAGGAGACCGGCGAGTTGGTGGATCAGGCCAGGCAATCGGGGCTGGTTGCTGGAGTGACCTATAATGTCCGGTTTTATCCAATGAATTTGGAGGCCAAAAATCTAATTAATAAAGGTGATATCGGTGAGATTTTTTCAGTCACGGGTAGTTATGTCCAGGACTGGTTATTGTATAATACGGATTACAATTGGCGAGTGCAGGCAGAAAAAGGTGGAGCACTCCGGGCTGTGGCCGATATCGGTACACATTGGATGGACTTAGTACATCATGTGACTGGCCTGCAGCCAGAAGCGGTCTATGCCCACTTGGGTACTGTGCATAAACAGAGGATCAAGCCATTAGGGGAAGTGCAGACTTTTACCGCTAAAGAAGAGCGATTATTTGATACCGAAATTGTGAACATTGACACGGAAGACTGTGGCAGTATTTTGTTTAAATACAAACAAGGAGGGCAAGGACAATTATGGGTGTCGCAAGTGATGGCGGGATTTAAGAATAGAATTCGCTATGAGATTTCCGGCAGTGAAAAATCATTGAGTTGGGACAGCGACCGGGCCAATCAATTGCAAATCGGACATCGAAATCAGGCCAATGAGGTACTTGAGAAAGATCCCGCACTCGTGAGTCGCTCAACAGCAAGGTTTATCGATTATCCAGGCGGACATGCTGAGGGTTTTCCAGATACCTTCAAACAGAGTTTTAGAGCCTTTTATGATACGATACTTAATGGAGGAATTGTTGGTGAAAATCACTATGCTACCTTTGCGGATGGCCATCAAGAGGCTCAGTTGTGCGATTCGATCCTGGAGAGCCACCTTAAGAATACATGGGTGTATCTCCACGATTGATCCAATGGGGAGGATTTAGACGTCCCTAATTTGATCAGGTATTTATATCTTTGGCAGCCTTAAATAGTAGCACATGATACTGGAACTAGCTAAAATGATCGATCATTCCTTGCTGCACCCAACAATGACTGATCAGGACCTGAAAGATGGCTGCGAATTGGCGAGAAAATACAATGTGGCATCCGTATGTATCAAACCGTATGCCATCACTAGTGCGGTGAAATGGTTGGAAGGATCTGATGTACTTGTTGGTACTGTCATTGGATTTCCGCATGGAAATAGTGCCATCAAAATTAAAAAGGTGGAAACATCACAAGCTTGTCAGGATGGAGCGGTAGAAATCGATATGGTAATTAATATTGGCAAGGCCTTACAAAAGGACTGGGATTATATCCGGGAAGAGATACGTGAGGTATTAGCAACCACCAATGAATTTGGTGCGGTTCTGAAAGTGATTTTCGAAAATGATTTTATTCCAGATGATGCTATTAAAATCCGGCTATGTGAAATCTGCAGTGAATTAAAAGTTGGATTTGTGAAAACTTCGACTGGCTATGGAATGGTCAAAGGAAAGGATGGTCAATATAATTATCAAGGCGCAACTCAGCACGACCTTAAGTTGATGCGTAAACACTCTGCTCCTGGAGTTCAGGTAAAAGCAGCTGGTGGTATTCGTACTCTGGACGATCTTTTGCAAGTGAGATCCTGGGGTGTCACCCGGGTAGGGGCGACCGCCACAGCCACTATCTTAAATGATGCCTACGATCGCTTTGGGGGTGACAAACCTGACGCTAAGTTGGCCGATAATCAAGAGCTGGGATACTAACCCCTTCTTTTTGGTAGACTGCAAATACTTGGTGTTCGATTTAATCGAGCCGATGATTTTTAGGCGGAAAATATTCTGATGCATCACCTTGTTTTGCCAGGAACTTATAGCTATCAGATTCGTATTTTCAGGATCATCGTGGTTAGGAGATGGGAATCTGATAAAATCAAAAAATATTTTTGAACTGATGTAGCTGTCAGGTGTGACCAAACTTCCTTGATTGACTCTCTATACTATCCGATGTGGTAAACGAGAATCAGCGCCACCGGGTAGATATGGGATAACCCAGAAATCTAGGAGCTAAAGCGAGAAAGGGGACCACACGAGAATATTCTAATCATCAATAAATGAAGAGCGAGAAGCATCAAAAGGTCACCAAATCTTTTGCAGAAATAATCAAGGACTACAGAGTCGAAGGGAAGGTACCAGACACTCTCAAGGAGGAAGTGTTTAAAACCATTGAAACTATCGAATTGGCAGCAGATATCCTGGATTTATTCACATTGCAGTTTGCTCGCTCAGAAGCCTCATTTATCGAGGAATTCCAAGCAGATCTGAATGAGGATGATTTGAAAGAAGGTTATCCGGAGAAATTGGAATGATGATTCGGAGGGTCTGAATTCAATCGATTACTTGTAATCACTTTAGTCTAAAAGTGAATATGATAACCGATCAAATTAACCTCTATAATTCCAATGTTAGTAACCGGGCAAATGATGTCATGAAAGTTCTTACTATTTTTGCTTCGATTTTTATTCCTCTTACTTTCATCGCCGGAATTTATGGTACTAATTTTGAGTATTTACCGGAATTGCATTTAAATATAGCTACTTTGTTATTTGGGCTGTCATGCTTAGGGTAGCAGGAGGTATGCTGATTTATTTCAAAAAGAATAATTGGTTTTAGATGACATTTAATTCCTGACTTAGAGTAAGTATTTATTGGCTACTGTATGGTTGCGATTTTCGCCAAATCAGATCTGATTTGGCGAAAAGCTCTTGGTCGTTTAACAGGGCTCTTGGCTTTATTTATTTGATTGGTCTTGCTGAAATATTGGAGGTCTCGAATATTTAAGCAAACAGCAGGGGTTTGATAGACTCACCCTGTTTTTTATATTCTGCGGATTCTAAGAGCAAATAATTCAATGTTATCTACTAAGGCTGGCGAAGGTCGTTTGACAGCAATTAATCCTCCAGTTCTGCATCAGAGAATGCTTTAGATTCAAATTTATTGATCCCTTTGAGTTCGTCAACGCAATTCCAAGATGTATGGATGGTGAAGGTGTTCGATTGATTCCCGTCATTGAACCCGCTTTGTTGGCATTGCCAAATAATATAATCTGATTCCGGAAATGGATTTGAAATTAGGTTTTCTTGAAATAGACGATAAATCGTGCTGTGTTCATCCATGCCATCAGCCAATAAACGGGTGAGGAAGGAGGCATTGAGTTGTCTTAGGTTAAATGCTGATTTTGGATTTATCGCTGCAACCTTCAGCTGGATTTCTGCTGCATCAGGTTTGGGAAATATTCTTGGAAAAGCAAGATGAAGTATGTAAGCGACATTAAATAGTTCTTTATGCATACTAATTTCGGGATAAGACTCCCATAGTCGCTCTCCTCTCAACTCTTCCGCGATATTCGCACGCTGCCCGGCAGTCAAATCGCTCAGACGTAATTCGAGAGCTTTGTCAGCGGCTTCCACAGGTTTGAGTTCAGACAATGCCAATCCCGTCATTTCCAACAATTCGATTTCTGGTATTGATGATGGGTCTTCGTATTCAATCAATACCAATAAATCTTGGAGATCAGATGTGGACCAGGCATTTGGTAGTTGATGCACTTCCTTTAATTCCATCACTTCTGCCATATACTTGTTGTTTTGCATTTAGTCATTCCTTGATCTCTTTCCAATAACTGGATTCATGACGACTGCAGTTAGGAAAAGTGTTGTCAAATTTATTGGAGGATTATCGCTCTTGTTTAAAATCTACTGTACTTGATTTAATATGTAAGTCACGTTGGGGAAATGGAATTGTGACGTTATGTTCTCTGAATTTTCGGTCAATGGTGCGGCGGATGTCGCTAAGGGATTTTTCAATGGTAAACATTTCGGTACTCCAGAAGAGAACTATAAAGTTTAAAGAACTATCACCAAACTCGATAAAGCGAGCCTCAGATGGACTTACTTTGCTGCATACTGGGTGCTCAGATGCACTTTCTTCCAACAATCGTATAACCAAATGTATATCACTTCCATAAGCAACTCCTACCGAGACTTTAAATCTCGTTTCTTGTACCTGATGACTCCAATTTATGACCTTATTTGTGACGATCATTGAATTGGGAATAATGATCATAATTGCATCTCGATTAATTACCTTCGAAGCCCGTAGTCCTATTTTTTGGAGCTTCACAATCTGACCGTCGACATCCAATATGTCTCCTACTTTAGAACTGCCTTCCATCAGTAAAATAAATCCGGAAACGACATCATTAAATGTCTGCTGCAATCCCAGTCCCACGCCAACGAGCAGCGCAGCCGAACCAGCGATGAGTATCGTGATTTTGACCCCTAATGTCTCCAATACAAAAACAAAAGCCATGACCCAAACCAAATAACTGATGATCTGGTATATGGCATATTCGGTACCGGGATCAAGCTGCCTCTGCTTCCATCGCCGGTTCATTGCCTTTTTGAAAAACCAAAGCATGAGTCTTACTGCAGCGAATATGGCAAGAATTATACCCAGCTTGTATACTGATAAGCTGTAGTTTCCGACTTCAAAAAGGTTGAATTCTAAGATTTCTTTAATCGTCATATGAATTGTCGAATCATTTGATAGTCCGCATACTCAATATGTGATTTATTGATCATATGAAGTTAACAGATCACTAATAAATACTGTATTGCGTGACTTAGGTGATTACCCCAATATACGCAAATTCCGTCCCGACCAGCAAGTTATAAGCGGTCAGGGGGAATGAGTATAAGACTCTACTAAGAGGAATTGGTCACCATTTTTTTTAAAAAGATGATAAGAGATCATTTTTCGGATGACACCCCTGGAGGCTAGTACATATCTTGATTGCTAACTCAAGCAATAGGAGTTGAACCATTTTTCTGGGATTAGAAGGTTTTCCGAATTTAAAAAAGAGTAACTTTTTTTTTAAAAGTTAATCTATATAAAGATCTTGCAGGTAAATTTGGTATTTAAGATCTGCATGTTTGCCATTGAAATCAAGTAAAATAATTATTATGGACGATTTAGTATCGTGGTCGCAGTTATCTATGGAATCCCTAAGATCTTTCGGAACCAAGTTTATGGGTGCGATCCCGGGAATCTTGGCAGCTCTCGTGATTTTGTTGTTCGGCTGGATTTTTGCGAGACTGATTTCATCTGGTTTTAAACAAATACTAAAGCTGCTGAAGGTAGATGCATTAGCGGAACATATCAGGGCAAACGAATTATTGGAGAAGGCTAACATCACCAAGAAACCCAGTGAATTAATTGCGAAATTTCTTTATTGGATTTTGATGTTGCTGGTGGTAATCACCGCTGCAGATACGGTTGGTTGGACAGCGGTAACTCAAGAGATTGCCAAGCTAATCGATTGGTTACCTTCTCTTTTGGCGGCAATTGTCTTTTTTATTGTTGGAATGTATCTGGCGAGTTTTGTGAGGGATTTCATTAAGGGAGCTACCGCTTCTTTAGGTATCGGTTCTGGCAAGCTTGTCAGTCTGGCTGTTTTTTATCTTCTTGCCATAGTTGTGACCATTACATCATTGGACCAGGCTGGTCTGGATACTTCGGTACTTCAATCTAACCTGCTATTGATTTTGGGGAGCATTCTGTTATCAGGAGCTATCTCATATGGATGGGCTTCAAAAAACATTCTTGCTAACCTGCTAGCAACGACTTTTGGTAGACGTACCATTAAGATAGGACATAAAATTACTTTTGATGGAAAAAGCGGTGAGGTCATCGAGATCAACAATATAAACATCGTCTTAAGGCAAGCGGACAATAGCAAGTTGGTGATTCCTTCCAGCACTTTGATCAATCACCCATATGTAATTCATGAAGACGCTTAACAATCCAGAAAATTTCAAAGACGAATTCCTAAACGGTCGGTAGCTTGAATAGAATTGTAGATTTGGTAGGGTGAATCTTTTAGTAATCATTTAATGACTGACAATCTCGCTGGGCTTCCAACCTAGTCGTATGGCCTGAGCTTCGTATAAAGATTGATTATCTAGATCAACAGCTTTCGAGTACAATTGCCAAACGGATTCTCCTTTTTTTCGAAAAGCAATGGATGCTCCATCAGATTCACAGATGATTTTTAGGTGATTGTTTATCAATCTAAATTCCGGATTACCTGTCTTGGGCTGTACTCCATCTGGCGGCCAGAGCCGTTTGATCAAGTCTGCCTCGGGAAGCATCCCAAGATCTTCATATCTTTTTTGAAATTGTTGTAGTGCAATTCTCAATTCCTGCATTTTTGAAAAATATACTGGATCAGAAGCAAGGTTTTTGATTTCATGGGGATCATTTTCGGTGTCGTAAAGTTCCTCAATCGGTTTAGACTTGCTTGAAAATTGCCATTGATCAGGTCCCAGTTTGCCTTCTTTATCAAGTTGTAATATTTCTTGCATCATTAACATGCGATCACGATATGGTATAAAACCAATATAAGGTAGTTCGGGTCGATAATTTCGGATGTATTTAAAACGATCATCCCTAATGGCTCGAATGGTCTCAAAAGCAGGATCCATCCGATCGCGGAAAGCAAAAATATGCGAACGTGGAGAGGTCTTGGCTTCTCCCAAGAAAGCCTGGCCTTCGAAATGATTTGGTATTTCGGTATTGCCAAGGGATAATACAGTGGGTGCGAAATCTACAAAACTCACCAGATCATCATTTTTTGTTGCTGCTAGTCTTTTGTCTGGAAATCTAATGATTAGCGGTACGGAGATCCCTGAATCATAAACCCAGCGTTTTGCCCGGGGTAGACCGTCACCATGGTCACCAAAAAAGAAAATGATTGTATTGTCAAGTAGGCCATCATCCTTTAATTGCTGGAGAAGCAGGCCTATCTGCTGGTCTAGAGCAACGATATTGTCGTAGTGATGTGCCATATCAAGCCTCACCGTTTTCGTATTCGGGTAGTAAGGTGGTACAATCACCCGATTAGGATCCGTCACTTCAGGAGAAGGTGGTTCGTGAATTTTGCTTTCGTGGGTGACTTCAAAATTAAAGACTGCAAAAAACGGAGTAGCAGGATCAGGCCGATGTCTCCAATGCGCTTCCTGGCTACTTTTATCCCAGGCAGTGACGGGAGGCTTGAATTGATAATCCGTTTTAGCATTATTGGTGCAATAATAACCACTCATGCGGAGATATTCGGTAAAACATCGGGCATAGGGAGGTGGAGTCGCTTCGTAAACAGGGATACTTAAAAGCTCAGGATCTGTGATATCTTTCAGGGCAGAGGTACGAATATGCGTTCGCATTGCACCGGCTCCGTTACTATTAGGATACATGCCCATGATGATAGAATGCCGGGATGGAGAACATACACCGTAAGTGCTAAAGGCTCGGGTATAAGTGATCCCTTCATGAGCTAACTGGTCAAGATGGGGTGTATGTGCCAGATAATCTCCGTAACAAGCCAATCGAGGGCTTAAATCTTCAGCAGTGATCCATACGATATTGGGTCGCTGTGCCAGGGTAATGGTAGAAATGATGAATAGCAGTTTTAAAGCTAGCAGTGTTCTAGACATAATTTAACTTTCCTGGTTGCGATCAAAATACTGTTTTATTAATTATGAGATAGAGGTAATTATTTTGAATTGCCTTTAAAAGTTGTATTTTGAAATTCTAAATGATTCAACTAAGATATGAACCGACGAAAATTTCAAGAGGTATTAAGTATTGCATCCATACCACTATTTTTTCCAGCTGTCCGGTCATCATTGATGGCTACTTCTAAGGATATCAAAATAGGAGTGATCGGTCTGGATACTTCACATGCTATTGCATTCAGCAAAATCATCAATCAACGAGAAGAAGGTAAAGAAGGCACTGGTTTTATGGTCACGCATGCTTATCCATATGGAAGCCGTGATATTGAATCCAGTGCGGCGAGAATACCAGGATACATAGATGATATAAAAAAACTTGGAGTCGCCATTACCAATTCGATCGATGAATTGCTAACCGAAGTCGATGTTGTATTATTAGAGACTAATGATGGGAGACTGCATCTGGAGCAATCTCAACAGGTCTTTGAGGCAGGAAAGCCGGTATTCATTGATAAACCAATTGCTGCAAGTGTTAAGGATACACTGGCGATTTTCAAAACGGCTGAAAAACACCAAGTACCGGTTTTCAGCGCATCATCTTTGCGGTTTTCGCCATCGACTCAAGAAGTTGCCCAGGGAAAAATCGGCCGGGTGCTAGGGGCAGATACTTATTCACCGGCCAAATTGGAAACCACCCACCCGGATCTCTACTGGTATGGTATACATGGGGTTGAATCCCTCTATGCGGTGATGGGTGCCGGATGTAAGCAAGTGACTCGCCTATTTCGAGACGATATGGAGGTGGTGACTGGCGAATGGGAGGATGGCAGAATTGGTACATTCAGAGGCCTCCGAACAGAAAAGACCGGCTACGGCGGAGTTGCTTTTGGTACTGAAGGAATAGCAGCTGTGGGAGCTTACGAAGGCTATGAACATTTAGTTTGGGAAATTTTGAAATTCTTTAAATCCGGAATTGCTCCAGTCCAGCCTTCGGAGACCATTGAAATGTTTGCTTTTATGGCGGCAGCTGATGAGAGCAGAAAAATGGGCGGTAAATCGGTAATGGTAAAAAATATGTACTAATAAGATCAATTGTAATCCTGGACTTTTTCGCCGGTATATTTATCATTTATTCTCTTTCCCAATCACATTGATCTAAAACCACCATTTATGAGTTTAAAGAATACAAGAAGACGATTTATTAAGCATTCTATTGCAACGACGGTTCCATTAAGTTTTGGAGTCCAACCAGTCTCTTGGTTGACTACTAAAAATCCTGCAAATAAAATCAACGTAGCAATTATGGGTGTTTGTAACCGGGGTAGAGCACTTGCGAATGCCTTCGCTGCAGCTAAGGATTGCGAAATAAGCTACATCTGTGAGGTGGATAGTCGTTGTATAGCGGATGTTTTGAAAGATGTAGCCCAATATCAAACCTCAGTGCCCAAGGTTGAAAAGGATATTCGCAAGGTTTTGGAGGACAAGTCTATCGATGCTCTTGTCATTGCAGCTCCAGATCATTGGCATGCACCAGCAGCAATTATGGCTTGTCAGGCAGGCAAACATGTGTATGTCGAAAAGCCTTGCAGCCACAACCCTCAAGAGGGAGAATGGCTGGTTGACGCTGCCAAAAAACATAAGAGAGTTGTACAAATGGGTAATCAGCGGCGTACCTGGTCTAATGTGCAAGCCTGCATACGAGACCTGCATGACGGGTTGATAGGCAACGTTTACTATGCAAATGCATGGTATGTCAACGGGCGCCCCTCCATTGGTTATGGAAAGAAAACCAACCCTCCGGCGGAGTTGGATTTTGATTTGTGGCAGGGGCCAGCTCCAAGGAGAGCTTATCAAGACAATATTCATCCCTATGAATGGCACTGGTTTTGGCATTGGGGTACTGGTGAGTTGCTTAATAATGGCACTCATTTTGTCGATCTGATGCGCTGGGGTTTGCAAGTCGACTACCCTACCTATGTAGTTTCTACCGGGGGCCGCTTTCATTACAAGGATGATTGGCAGACTCCGGACACTCAGACGGTTTCGATCAATTTTGGAGAAACAAAGAGTATGACTTGGGAGAGCCGGAGTTGCAGCAGATTGCCGGTTCATGGTCAAAGCGCCGGAGTGTCTTTTCATGGCGAAGGAGGCTCTGTGGTGTTGGAGTCCGGTAATGCCTATACGGTTTACGACAATGACAGTAAGCCAAAAGTGATCAAACAAGTTACCGCCGATAGTTCTAAAGAACATGATCAGCAGAATGTTTATGGTCCGGGATTGCTTTATGATATTGGTCACGTCGAAAACTTTCTAAAAGCAGTGCGGGAGAATGGTACGCCAAATAGTGAAATTGTAGGTGGGCAACAAAGTGTTTTGCTGTGTCAACTGGGCAATATTGCATACCGTACGAAAAGTGGGTTACACATAGATCCTGCTAACGGGCATTTAATCGATAACTCCCATTTAAATAGCCCTGAGGCGCATCAATTGTGGAGTCGTGATTATGAACCCGAATGGAAGCCTGTGGTTTAGTACAACTTCGTGAGATTTTGGCTGGGACGATTACTTATTCGCAACCTTGATTCTTAATGATCAGGATGCCACCTTTTTGCACCGTAAAATTAGGTTGTAGTACAATGTGTTGGTCGGCACCAAAGGCTACGACGGCATTCGATTTGATGGTGCCAGAGGAGGTAAGTATGGAGCCCGCCTGATAGTTGCCTGAATAGATCGGATTGGCTCCAACCTGGGCGCTATCCAGGCATGGACCCACTGCACATGGAACATCAAAAAGGCGGGCATTGGCCCAATCGGCATGATCACAGGTTGGATCATCTCCGCCATCGGTTACGACTAATTTTAATTGACTTTTTCCGGTAATATCGATTTCCACATTGATTGCATCATCATACTGCCCCATGACTGGACTCTGATAGGATAATTGACCGTCTAAATAGACTAGGAATTGAACGCTCCCGGTTGAACAAGGGCCGGCATCTACTTCATCGTCTACCCCAATGCTCGTTCTGAAAAGAAGTTTCTGCCCAGTTAAATTATAGGTTATTTCGGACGGAGCATGCACACCAAGACCCTTTGAATAAGTCGTGCCATTGATGGTGATTGTACTGCCATCATTAGGCGAAGTTGATCCATTGCTCTGGTCATATTCAATGGGTCCCCAACCATTCTGGGGAATACCAACAGGAGTCAAATCGGCCAGGTGAAAGGTGAAGCAGGTTGTGTCGACAACTGAATTGATCCACTCAGTCAAAATCTGAATATAGGCAGTGTCGACCAGATTTTTTGCCAATGGCGGCATGGCAGTAGGCCCCAGCAAGTTATCCCGCACCCATAGTTTAGATGCCAGGTGATCCATGGGCTTTACAATCAGGCTTCCAGGTGGTGAATTGACACTGACTCCAAAAGCCATGATAAGATTTTGCACTTCAAGTGGAGTTGAAAATCGAGCATCAAACGCACCATTCACTCCGTTAGGTCGGTGGCAGTGAGCACAGTTAGCATCCAAATAAGATCGCACCCGCGTTTCAAGATCCGCACTGGCGTCTTCGATGCTTGCACTTTTTAAAAAAGATGGAATTTGCGATGTTGAGAATACAGGAGAGAAAATGCCTAACCCCAGCCAGGTATTTAGCTGATTATCAGTGGTCATCGAAGGATATGTAAAGTTGCCATTCAACTGCCAGGTCCGAAGGCCGAGGGTGCCTCCTGCATTACTATTATGGCATGTTTGGCAATCGGTGCGACTTGGAAAATCCCAGATCTGCTGTCTGGTGGATTGATTTGCTTGAGTCACAGTCAAGGTCATGGTATCGGATGTGGTCAATAGGATTGCGTCGGTTCCTGCTTCATTCCATTTATAGGTCACGCCATATAGGGTACTATCGGCCTTCACAACGATAAATCTGGTTTCCAATCTAGTGGTGATACCCGGATTTTTTTCATCAGTTGGTAATTCAAAATGTTTTATAAATACTGTTCCTGGAGGGAAATGCCATGCATCTTCTTCAGAAAAGATCACTCTTTCAGATGGTGTGTTGTACGATCCGTTATTCGGAATGGCGACCCATCTCTTCTTGATGGCGGCATCAGACCAAAAGGGGAGTTGACGGTATAAGGCATCATACCTGATCGAGGTGTTAAAGCGATGAGATTTGTGAAAGCTCCCGTTTGAGAAAGCAGGGTGGGCGGATCGGCTATCGGAGCAGCCGGGAGTATTTTATAGATTTTACCTCCGTCTAGATCAGTACCATATAGTTTCAATATGAAGATATTTCCGTCTAAATCGGTACCAAAAGATGAAATACCATTTTTGCTCCCAACTCCTGCGGAAGGAATATTGGCAATAAATTCAACTTCATTCGTGTGGTAGTTATAGGACGAGATATTTCGCGTGCCATGATCACCAAATATATTTGCCTGCAAGGGCGCCATTAAATTTAGAGCCTCGATAAACAAAACCTCCTATGATCGAGTTGCCAATCGAATGGTCATATGCATAAACAGGCCCTCGACTATTCCCAATCAGAGGTGAAGGATTCGCACTTGGACCGGTATCGCCTCCTTCTTTAAAAGCCCATTGTAGATTATCACCCTTATTCACCACATTTATTTCCTCCCAGGTTCCTTCTCCCACATCAGAGACCCAAATCTTACCCGTTGGCGGGTCGTAGCTGGCACGGTGCGGACTGCGAAACCCCAAGGCAAAAAATTCCTCAAGAACACTAGCGTTAGCATTGACCCAGGGATTGTCGTTGGGTATGAAGTAGCCTTGAGAGTAACTACCTCCGGGCAAACCATGTGGCCGATCTTTGGGCTGGCGAAGAATAGGATGACTGCGTGAAGCTACCCGATCGACATCAATCCGGTGTAAAACCTCCAAAGAAAAAGGAATCGATCTGCTGGCTGGTACTATACAAGTCGTCGAATGAGCCGGCATCACCAAAGGTGAAATACAAATAGCCTTGGTCATCAAAAAACATACCTCCTCCCGTATGCCAGCAATGGGTATCTACCTGCTGCATTAAGACAAGCTCCGAGTTAATATCAAAAGAATTTTGTCCATCGGGCTTGGTAAATCTGGACAACCGCGTGTAAGCATCTGCATCGCAATTTCCTATGGCATCTCCCTGTGGATGATATCGATATATGAGGTATGCATAACCGCGATTGGGCGACAAGGCTTTACCAAAATCCGGATGTAAAACCATATTGATTAATCCTGCATCACCATCGGTATGTACAACCGCACTAATGTTTAAAACGGTGGTCCTGGAGGTGCTGGTGGTATCATTTGAAATCTTCCACACATGACCTTGCTTACCGGTGACATAAAACCCTGAGTTATCGGGAAGTTGTACCATTGAAAGGGGATCAGCAAACACCAGATTAGGATAGGCGTTAACGACTTTCCAATTTCCAGAACCAGAACCACTACCGGGCGTTTGATTGGGAAAAATGCCATTCAGATAGGGGCCTATGGCTCCCGGATTGAATCCAGGTGGAGAAATAGGAATCATTGCCGCCAGGGCTACAAATAAGCCCAATAATGAAAATGCGACAGCAGTTTTCCTAGACCGATAGTTAAGACCGCACATAAATTATCACGACTTTAACTGGGCTTCGAGATGCAAAGTAGTGAAAAACAGAGTCTTAACCTAAGTATGGTTTTAAATTTCTGATTTGCGGAACGGATGTAAAAGTGCCCACGTATTGATCTGCATACACTAAGTAGAAGAGGTATTATTTACTACCTTGGATCAAAATAGAGTAACTTAACACTATAGGATGAGAGCATTTTTCGTGGGATTCTTGAGTTATTTTGGATTTATTTTCATGTTATCAGCCCAGCAAGCCCAATTTCCGATTGTCAAAGAATTTGGAGGCATTTATGACATTTCTTCCGCAACAGTAAGGCCAGACTCTAAAGTACAATACCAAATCGTCATCGATATTGTTTCCGGACCTTCAGCGACCGATCAAATAAATCCCGCACTCAATAATGTCGCCCGCATGCTCAACCTACATGGTATTGCCGGTGTCCTAGCTGAAAATTTAGATGTTGTGTTAGCTATTCATGGAGATGCAACGGTCGCGGTATTACAAGATAAGGCTTACTCCGATCGTTTTCATGCCACAAATCCAAACCTCCATCTTATTGCTGCCCTACGTGCCGCCAATGTCAAACTTACCGTTTGCGGTCAATCCTTGGTGGGTCATGGAATTGATGTGAAGGAAGTCGATGAGCAAGTAGAAATTGCTACTTCGATGCTTACTACTATGACTACTTATCAAATGTTGGGATATGCCTATTTGAGATTTTAGAAAGTTAGTTCATTATTGAGATGATCTTCATTCCAGTTTCTTGGCAATCAGGATATCCGATAGCGCAAGCCCATATAAATATTGCTCCCAAAATCGGCCCCCAGATTAACGAACTATCAAAATAAGGTCCGAAGGGATCCTCACTGGCAATAATTGGGTTTGGCTGCCGGTAATTTAATAAGTTTTCAACTCCAAGGTAGACCTCAAACTTGTCTTGCCATTTTTTACTGGTTTGGGCATTCATCACCAAGAAACTCGGGGATTCTTTGGTAAGTTGATATTCTATAGGATTGCTGGAGGTAAACGGGAGTCGTTTTTTACCCTGCCAATTCAAGGTGTAATCGAACGACCAATCTGTTTTGGTGGCGTAGGCCAGATTTAAGAATAGACGATTTTTCGATAGCAATGGTTTTTCGAGAAGACCATTTATATAATCTGTTTTTACATTGTAGTAGCGGTACGCGAATCTCACATCAAATCTGGTTGCCAATTCGTAATCTAATTGAAACTGAGCGCTGGTGGCAAACGATTTTCCATCCAGATTATAAAAAAGAACATCGGAAGAACTATGATCGATATCAATCACAATTTGATTCTGAAAAATAGTGTGATAAAGATCGACACTGAATGATCCCGGATGTTGTCCGGTTGTGAATGAATAAACCAGATTCGTTCCTGCATTCCAAGCAATCTCAGGATCCAACCCAAATGGTTTTTTCGTGTCATCACCCAAAATAGTAAATGAGCGGGCGCTGGCCATAAATCCATTATTCTCTGCTAGAACATTAGCTGTACGCAGACCCCTTCCAGCTGAAGCTCTCCAAACCAATTGATCGCTAAAACCATAACGAAGGTGAACTCGTGGGGTCATAAAAAGGCCAAATTGATTGTGATGGTCAGTTCTTATTCCAGCTACCATCGAAAATTTGTCATGCCCTCCAAAAGTATATTCAAAAAATGCACCTGGCACTTTTTCTGTCCGGTCATATGGAAGCTCCTCAAACTCTTCAATGTAATCATCATACTGGAAACTTAAACCCATTAAGATCTGATGGTTGGTATTGCCGATGATGCTTTGATATAAGAAATTGGAGTACAATGATTTTTGTGCAGCCAAATAACTTCTGCGGCCAAAATAACTATTTTGCTGATGGTCTGAAGCTGATACTTGCATGGCCCAACTGCGCCAGGGGATTTCTTCATATGCTTTACCCAGTTTCAGCCATCCTTCCAAACGCTGGATATTCATTTTGAGACCCCAATGGTCACCACCTATCGCATCCCGATCGGGGTCAAAGGCAGTCTGCCCACCAAAATTATCGATCGAAGTACCATTAATTCCAAACTGAAAACACAGACCATTATCATCAATATATTCCCATCGGTTTAAAGCGATAAGTTGCGTGCCATTCGGCTCATCTAAAAAGCCATCGTCATTGCGATCCATTTTACGTTGGTTGGTCCTGCCATGTAGCAATAATGCAGTTGACCATTTATCGCCAACTTTAGTCGAGTAATTGGCGTTCGCCTCAAATCTTGCTCCAGAGCTTCCATATAAATTCAGATATAATTTATCCGATTCTTCCGGTTTGCGAAGTTCAATATTGATTTGCCCAGCTATACTTTCAAAACCATTCACTACACTGCCCGCTCCCTTACTCAATTGCATGCCTTCTACCCAGGTGCCGGGTACAAAGGTAAGGCCATAACTGGAGGAAAGGCCTCGAATATAAGGCATGTTTTCACGGGTGATCTGTGTGTAAGGTCCTGCCAGTCCGAGCATTTGGATTTGTCGTGTACCAGTCACCGCATCGGTAAAGGCCATGTCAACACTCGGATTTGTCTCAAAACTTTCACTCAAATTGCAACATGCAGCCTTAAGTAATTCTTTCTCATTGATTTTTTCAACTTTTGCAGGATCCAAAAAGGAAAATTCCATAGCCTTCCGGCGATGAATTACATGTACATTTTCAAGTTTTGCACCAGAACTGAGAGATATCGATAAAAATGAATCATCAGCCACATTGATGGTATCAGTCAGGTATCCTATAAAGCTGACCACGATTTTTTTTGATTCGTCGGTAAGTGGTATCTCGAATGTGCCATCAACTTCCGATGCAGTTCCAATGTTCGTGCCGAGCCAAAACAAATTAGCCCCGGCTAACGGTTGCTCCAAATCGTCTGCGTCCAGAACCTGACCTTTCAAAAGAGTTCGTTCAATTTGACTATATATAGTCAAGGGTGCCAGCAGTAGTATCACCACTGGCAACCAGCTATGTCGTATTTGCATGTTTTAATGAACTTTTACACCGTCACGATAGGCGCAACATTCCGGCAGGGTACTATAGACTTCGTCAGATGCTTTAACTGAGTCAGTATCGTGTCCCACACGAGCAACTGCATTCTTAATTTCATCCAGACTTGCTTTTTTAGGTTTGTAAGTGACAGTAATTTTCTGGAGGTTCTTATCCCAGCTGGCCGACATCACACCAGATATCAAGGCTGCTTTTTCTATTCTTTTTTCACACATTTCACAGACCCCCTGTACCGAAAATTCTTGGGTTTCGATTTTTTTAACGGATTTCTGTGCATTTAAATTAGTGGTAATAACGAAACAAAGCAATATTGGAATGCTAATGGAAAGTATATTTTTCATGTCTTATATTAGTTGATCAAATAAATAATGGATAGATCATCTCGCGAGGAGATCAATATTCTTAAAAGAAGAAAATCAACTAAAAAAACTAATCGTACAGGGTGAGTTTGTGATACAGCAGCCAAAGGTCGCTGGACTTTGGCGGAGGAAGTACTATTGAAGAGGGCCCTTCCTGCTGATCTTGAATAACATTTGCTGAATCTGTGGTTGTGAGTGTGGGTGCAACAATCACATCGACCTGATATAAAGGGAGGGTGGAAGGTAACTGCCACTGATCAAGCTGCACTACAATTGATTGATCATCGCAGCATTTCGAAGCATCCTTGTGGCATGATTTGGCCTTCGAACAACAATGTTCCGGCTGGCTAAAAAGTTGGATATCAACCATTTTGCCAGCACAATAATGTGCATTCAGCGTAAAGCCGGTACTGATGACCAGATAAAATAATGCCAGTATGATAGTAGATATCTGACGTAACATATCAGCTTGATAACGATGAATCGATTCTTTTATTCTAAAATAACATCCGTCACTGAAAAGAGTTCTCAACTTTCATTCCAGATTAGCTTCATCAGCCATAATTCTCTAAGATTGTTTCTCTGGTCCTTTTGTCATCAGCATAGTTTCAGAATTCGCAGCAAAGTGGGATTTTATCCAGAATACCGTCCATATTGGCCTGCACCAACAAAGTATCTGGTCTTTTTGTCAACACGCTGATATCCAGTAGTCTTATATCGGTGAAAGTCGATGCCATGCTACTTTGCTGTAGTGATATCATACGATACTTGTGAGGCAGATAGGTTATTACGTCAATTACCGAATGATAGTTGGGATCAATGGAACAAATCAGGCGCTGTTGCTGGCTTTCCAATTGACCGGAGAGAAACACTAAATCGTAGCTGTGGTTTTCAGACATTGTATGAGCGGGTACCACCCTGGCATGACCATAAATTTGCCGATAGCCTTTTTCGGAGAGTTGCCGGTAAAATAGGCCTGCTTGAATTTGAATAGAGTCTTGGAATAGGCTATCCGGGTTTAGTGTTTGACTACTTGTGACAATCATGGGTATTTCTTCAAAAGTCCTGTCACTGCAAGATATGAGTACACTAAAAGACCACAATATTGATCCAATTGCGAATCGTGTCATCGACAAACAGAATTGGTTAACAAAGATAAGATTATTGTCGAAGTCACTATTGGAGCTGAATTTGAGCTGACAAATCCTACCACCCCGTAGCTTGTAGCCCAATGATGCAGATCATAATTGTCAAACGTTATCATTTTTCCTGTAATTTTATTGAATAAATTAATGCAGTTATGAAATCGAAGTTTGGAGTTTATTTGCAAGGATTAATGTTTGCTCTGTTAATATCAGCGGTTCCATTGGATGTGGCACTACCAATAAGGGAATGACATCGGAGGCTCGTCCGGAGAAAGTATACAACACATTATTGGACCGGCTCCGTGATCAGTCCGAGTTGACCATTAGTGGTTCCGAAAATGATCCAACCATTCGGATACGGGGCAATACCACGCTGCAAGGTGACAATGAACCACTTTTTGTCGTGAATGGAAACCCGGTCGGGAGTGGGTTTTCAAGTGTCTCCTACTCAGTTGATGTTAATAACGTTGCATCTATCAGAGTACTGACCAGGTCGCAGGCCGGACTCTATGGGGCCCGCGGTGCAAATGGTGTAGTTGTAATTACGACCAAGTAGTGGAAAGCGAAAAAGTTCTTTTTCCCCCTGGCTTTACCTGGGGTGCAGCCACGTCCTCATACCAAATCGAAGGGGCTCATAATATCGATGGCAAGGGTCCTTCGATCTGGGATGCCTTTTGCACGATCCCCGGCAAGGTTCACAAAAGTGACAATGGCAATGTAAGTTGCGATCACTACCACCGGATAGAGGGCGATGTTCGATTGATGAAAGATCTCGGATTGCAAGCTTATCGTTTTTCTATTTCTTGGCCTCGCATTATGCCTCTGGGATATGGGCAGATCAATCAGCAGGGCATTGATTTTTACAATGAATTGATTGATCAACTACTTGAGGTTGGGATTGATTCCTGGGTCACCCTATATCACTGGGATCTACCGTTGGCTCTGGAGCTGAAAAGGATGGTTGGCTCAATGCAGATATGCCTTCTTATTTTGCCGACTACGCAGAGATTTGTTTTGAACATTTTGGAGACCGGGTAAAAAACTGGATCACTATAAATGAGCCCTGGGTTGTGGCGATGTTGGGTTATGGACAAGGTGTTTTTGCACCAGGACGAATTTCAAATGTCGAACCCTATCTGGCGGCCCACCACCTGATTTTGTCGCATGCGACTGCGGTAGACCGATATAGGATGAAATACCAGACAACTCAAAAGGGGAGGATAGGAATAACCAATAATTGTGACTGGAGAGAGCCATTGACCAAGTCTCCTGCCGATAGCCAGGCGGCTCAAAGGGCTTTGGAGTTCTTTTTGGGTTGGTTTGCCGACCCCATCTACTTTGGCGACTATCCCTCAAGTATGCGTCAACGGGTAAAAGAGCGCTACCAGAGTTTTCTGACATACAAAAGGAGTTGATAACGGCATCAACTGATTTTTTTGGCTTGAATCATTACACTACGATGTTTGCTGCAGAAGGGGGTGACAGGCTGCAAACGTCATCCGTTTATGGCAATGGAGGGCTATCGGAAGATCAGCGGGTCGCATTGTCACTCGATCCCAATTGGAAACTAACCGAAATGCAATGGGCCATTGTGCCCTGGGGATGTCAACGTCTGTTGCGGTGGATTGATCAGCGATATGGACATCCGGAAATCGTCATCACAGAAAATGGAGCTGCCTTCAATGATCAAGAAGAATTCGGTAAAGTGAATGACCAGGTGAGAATTGATTTTTATGCCGGTTATCTCAAGGCAGTTCATCAGGCGATCCAAAAAGGTGTAAATGTATCGGGATATTTTGCCTGGTCACTGATGGACAATTTTGAATGGGCCTCAGGATATAGTAAACGATTTGGCTTACATTATGTCGATTTTAAAACCAAAGAGCGGATACCAAAGGCGTCGGCAGGATGGTATGCCAAGGTAATTGCTGCCAATAGCTTTTAACGATTGCGGCTGGCGGTAAGAAGTTGACCTATTGATTTATAGATATGGATGAACTCAATAATTTAATGAACGAACTTCGGAATCTGGATTCAGCAGGTGTTTTATTGCCCTTCGTCCAGTTTATTATCTGGACCCTCTTTATCCTTTTTTTGACCTGGCTTCTACAGAAATTAATTAGCCGGACAATTACCGAAAATATGATTCGATACCGGACTAAGAAGGCGGTTCGATTATTTAGTTATTTTCTTATTATTATTTTGGCTATTGTAAGTTTTACCGGAAAACTGCAATATCTGACCATTACCATTGGCTTAATTACTGCGGGTATTGCCTTTGCCTTGCAGGAGATCGTACTGAGTGTTGCGGGGTGGATTGCAATTTTTAGTTCCTCGATTTACAAACCGGGAGACCGCATCGAAATCAATAATATTAAGGGAGATGTCATTGATATCGGAATCACAAAGACGACTCTAATGGAGATCGGTGATTGGGTAAGCAGTGATAATTACAATGGCCGGATCGTGCAGGTGAGCAATGCCTTTGTTTTCAAAAGTGCAGTACGAAACTACTCGACCGATTTTCCATTTGTCTGGGATGAAATCAATATACCAATTAAATATGGTTCGGATGTCAAACTGGCATATCAGATCATGAATGATGTGGCCAAAAAATCCTTGACAGAGTACGCTCGATTTGCCAAGGTGGAATGGCAAAAAATGATTAGTAAATATTTGATTGAAGCTGCCAATGTTGAGCCTACAATTGCTATGACTCTCAACGATAATTGGATCGAATATAATATTCGGTATGTGGTCGATTATAAGAGAAGGCGACTAGCTAAACATGATTTATTTGTCGATCTCTATGAAGCGATTGATCAAACGAAAGGTAAAGTAACCTTGGCATCGGCTACCTTTGAATTGACCGGTATTCCTGAGATCGATGTTCGGTTAAGTAAATAGAAGGAAATCAATTTTCAAAATCTTTTGATTCTTGCGTATTTATAGTGGGTCGATTTATTTCTATTTGTCTTTCTTCGAAGCCGTAGAATGTAATTTTTCCGGCCAGACTTGACGGATCAGCTCTCTCTTGGTGAGAGAGAGCTGATCTACCTCTTCCGGTAGTGTAGAAAAATAGAAATAGTAGTACCTCCCCTAAATATGAGCAAGAACCAAATTGTTTTAGCTAGATTATTTCCTTATGAAAAGGATTAATTGACAGAAATCGACTATTTTTAATTGCGGCATTATATGGAGCTAGACTTAATTAGTGCCCAAATATCTTCGAAGGTGAAAAAAATTAAAATAGGAATTGGACAACTGCACGTCGAGGGAGGCCATCCGGAAATCAACCTTAAAAATGCTGTCGCATTCATAACCGATGCTGCCCGTCAAAAATGTGATATCATTGTATTACCAGAATGTCTCGATTTTGGTTGGACCAATTCAATAGCATTGTCAGTGTCGCTTCCGGTTCCAGGTGCATTCAGTGAATTACTCTGTGATGCCGCAAAGGCCAATGCCATTTATGTGATTGCCGGTCTTACGGAAAGAGCTGAAGATAAGATCTACAATACAGCAGTATTAATTTCAGATAAAGGTGTCATCTTGGGCAAACACCGTAAAATCAATATACTTGATATCGCCAGGCATATTTATATGCCAGGTAATTCTTGCTCGGTTATAGCAACACGTTGTGGAAAGATCGGATTGAATATCTGCGCTGACAATGCCCCAGCCACCAACGAGCTTGGTCATGCTCTAGCTCTAATGGGTGCTGACATTATTTTGTCACCCTGTAGCTGGGCCGTCCCTCCTGATTTTGACCAAAATAAAACTCCCTATGGTGATATTTGGAAACAGTCGTATAGCGAAATAGCCCGTAGGCATCATATCCCGGTGGTGGGGGTTAGCAATACCGGTTTGGTAAAAGATGGTGCCTGGAAAGGATGGTGGTGCATAGGTGCTTCCCTGGTGGTTTCGAAAGATGGTAACATTCAGAAGCAATTTGATTATACCAGAGAAGCAAGCACACTTTATAGCATTGAAGTTGAGTTACGGGAGAAATAAGACCTATTATCATTGATGTGGAAAATTGCTTGTGTCTTTAATAGATTGCTCTTTGCGCAGTTTGAAAACAATTGCCCACGCAGAGCCTATGCCATCGCTAGGTTAAATACAGAACCAGGCACATTGTAGCATTAGCTGAAACTGATCATTTCCTCCAATTTCATAGTATTCTTGAAATCCGCCATCTTTCGTTATGCCGATCAATCAATTTGGTCGGAACTAAATGAATCAATGTCTCTGCCGTAATATGCTAGTAATCGCGTAGAATGATCCAACAAGGTGAATCGGACGGAATATCTGTAGTGCCAAAATCTAATCAAAAAAAAGGCCGTCACCAAAAGTTTGGTGACGGCCTGTATACTTTAGAATGAAAAATACATGGGTTAATTTACATCCCACCAAACACGTACCTCATTGTTGTCTGCACCACCTAGCGCCTGTACAGCAGACTGCCAGTTGGTTCCGTTGAGATCTCTTTCAGTTGTGGGATATCCATAGCGCACAGGAATTTTCCCTGAATCATTAAGAGGTTCTGGTGCTGGTGTCAAAATGGGGTAGCCCATTCTTCTCCAGGATGCCCATGCCTGAAATCCATTTGAATAGAGATGTACCCACTGTTGCATGGCGATCAATTTGATCGCATCGTCTGACGACCAGGTCACATCACCCTGAGTGATGTATGCATCATAGGAAGTTTGATCAAATACACCCCATTGTTCCCAACTGGCCTTGATGCCATCATTGTACATTTGAGCTGCATCACCACTTATCCATCCTTTGCTCGCTGCTTCAGCCATTGCAAATAACACTTCTGCATAAGTCGAGATAAAAGTTGGCGTAGTCTGCTTTCTTAGCTGTGAGCCATAGAAGGAGATATCATTCTGAGCTACGTCACCTCCGTTAGTCAGACCATAAGGCATGCCCACTACTGTACCGATAGCAAGTGCCGGATCTGCATACATGTCTACCCGTGGATCATTATGCGCGAGTAAATAATTTGCTAAGGGTTCGGCAATAGCCCAATCTCTTCTGGTTTCAAATCTGTCTTCCCAATCGTTGTCATTGTTTTGATCAGCCAGATGCTTGTATACCGCATTATCAGCATTGCTTGCAAATGCACCACTATTCATTGCTGCAGTAAATTCAGTTTGGGCTTTACCTGGATTAATGTCTGAAATGCGCATGGCCATGATCATTCTCATAGAATTGGCCCATTTCTTCCACTTTTCCAAATCGCCACCGTAAAGTACATCTCCAGAAACAGATAGTGATGCATCGAGTGTATTTGCTGCATCCGTTAAGGCAGAGAAAAGTCCATTGTATACTGCCTCCTGGGTATCATAAGCAGGTTTAAAATTTGCTCTCCCCTGTAATGCCTGGCTGTATGGAATGGGTCCCCATGCATCAGTAGTAATCCAATAAAAGTACGATTGCAGAACTTTTGCAACCGCTATTTGCTGTGCATTGGGTCCATTCTGCAGCTGGTCAGGAGCCGTTCCAGGATCTGTATTCAGATTAATGATTTCCTGCAGATTTGCCAAAGGGCCGCTATAGGTACCATCGAAGCTGAAATTTACTGTCTGATATCTGGAACTCTCGGTATACTGCTTTTGGGTAACTTGCTGTACATATTCCATAGGTTGAGTTGAATTTACTAAACCTGGAATTCCGGTAAGAGCACTTGTCAGAAAAGCTGCAGTACTCGGGCTAGATGGGTTGTTTGGATCTATATTTAAGTCCTGAAAATCGTCTGTACAGGCGAGAACAAGGAAAAAGGCCAGACACATCGGCCATAGATTTTTATATGTCGTATTCATATGTCGATATTTTAATTCTTAATAAATGGTATTGAGATCTCTTAAAATCCCAATGAAATATTGAAACCGATAGAACGAACCTGTGGCAGCTGACCTCCTTCATACCAGTAGGCCTCAAGTTCTGAAGGATCAAATCCTTTCAATTCTGAAAAGGTAGCGAGGTTATTTGCCACCAGAGATACGGAGAGTCTAGTCAAGAAATCCAATCCCAGACTCTGTGGCTTGAATTCATAACCTAAACTAACCTCTCTGATTTTCAGATAGCTAGCATCAAATACCCACTCTTCATGTAAACCAAAAAGGCTTCCGTAATAATCTTGAGCATCAAGATAAACATTGTTTGGGGTTCCGTCTGCGGTAACACCGTCAAAGCGAATTCCACCACCCTGATCCACTGGATCGCGTTTCGGATTTCCTTTGTCGTTTAAACCTACGGTTTCTGCTCCAAGACCAGAGTAAGCATTAAACATCCTGGTAGTCGAATATAACAATCCACCTTTTTGGAAATCAAGAGAAACATTAAGTTTTATCCCTTTATAGTTGAATCTATTGATCAAACCCCCTGTAAAATCTGGCAAAATAGATCCGATCACCTGATCTCTAAGCGTGGCCGGAGTGCCATTTGCATTTACGATGATGTTACCATTGGCATCTCTCTTATACAAAACACCAACCAAGGTACCCCACTCTTCTCCAACTCGTGCGTGGGCAGAAATACCATTCCAAAATGGACCACTTTCAAAGCCCGATCCTCCGATAACTCTGGTGTCCAGACCGTCAGCCAATGCCTCCACGGTTGATGTATTGGTCGCCCAATTGAGGGTGAGGTTCCAATTGAAGTCTGACAACCTGACTGGAGTTGCATTTACCTGGACTTCGATACCTTCCCTGGTGATCTCACCTGCATTGATGATGGCACTTGTGTACCCACTTGTGGCCGGGATGGTAAGGTTGAGTATCTGATCTTCATTTATGTCATTGTAGTAGGTAACGTCAAAACCCAATCTGTTTTGCAAAAATTTCATTTCCAAACCAACCTCCCACTGAGATGTCAGCTGTGGCTTGAGTAATTGGTTACGCAGTGTATTTGGAACTGCCAAAGTAGGCAAGCTTCCATAGAAATTTCCTGCACCGTAAATAGCATTGATCTGATGCGCACCGATGTCAGAACCAACCTGACCGTAACTACCCCTTACCTTTGCAAAGGAGAGAACATTAGAAGTACCAATGATCTCAGAAAAGACAAAAGATAAACCAATGGATGGATAAAAGAAGGAATTGTTGTCTATCGGTAGTGCACTACTCCAATCGTTACGGGCAGTGAAATCCATATACAACATGTCTTTGAATCCCAGAGATCCCCTTCCATATACACTCTGGACTTCCTTACTGAAGGATGACGTATTTAGAGCGGGCTTATCT
Organism: Saprospiraceae bacterium; assembly: GCA_016711125.1. Lineage (GTDB taxonomy): Bacteria > Bacteroidota > Bacteroidia > Chitinophagales > Saprospiraceae > JABDMH01. The sequence continues at coordinate 1,234,632 of JADJTQ010000001.1, forward strand.
TTCGAGGATCCTATGTTGTAATAACCAGGTATGGCTAAACCACCCACGGTAGATGCAAATGAAATCTCTGAACTTACTTTTCGAATGTTTGCTCCAACATTAAAATCAACCGAGAAGTCCTTAAATCGATTGTCATATGAAGTCAAAAACTCATAATTGAATTCCTTGGGATTTGGTGCAAAAGTGCGACCATCAAGAAAAAACCGACCGGTCCCATAGGCTGCCTGATTAAGACCACCTTCCGTCGTCCGGCGCTCGCCTCCACCATCGATGATGTCGCCACGTACGAAGCCTTCTACCTTAAGATGTTTCGTCACATTCAGGGCAATACCGACATTACCATAAATTCTGCTCTCATCGTAATAAGGTGTGTTTTCGTAGACATCATAATATGGATTGTCCCAATAGAGTGGAAAAGGCTCCTCAGGTGAGTTGATGTTCCAGGAGTTAAAAGACCCATCCGGATTTTTATAGTTCCGTAACTTGTCTATCTCGATCTGTCGCTGGAACCATTGGTTAAAAGATCCAGTCAAACCACCCGAGTAACCTTCAAGGATATTTCCCTGCTGATCAATATTCTTGTAGTTGATGTTGGTCGTTATGGTAATCAGATCTGACAGATCAAAAGAACCATTGAAAGATAGATAGTGTTTCGTCTGGTTGGCATTAGGAATGACCAGTTCGTTACGAATGTTGTTATAATTTAACCTGAAACGATTCCCGTCTTTTCCGCCAGAAAATGCAATGTTGTTATTTAAAGTCATTGAATTTTCAAAGAAGTCCTTCACGTTGTTAGGTTGTGGTGAAAAAGGAATTTGTTTACCAAAGTCCTCTCCTTCAAACCAGGAGTAATATGGTCGGTATAACGCTCCATCCATTCGAGGACCCCAACTCTCATCCGCTGAATAGTCAAGTAGATTCTGACCCTCAAAGGATGCCCAGCTGGCAGGATGAAGATTTGGGTTATAGCTAAATTTAAGAAAATCCTGCGTGTAGCCACCACCGTATTCATTTTGATAGTCAGGCAGCAAAGACACTCGTCCAAAAGTAGTAGAAGAGTTTATTTCTATGCCAAGGCCTTGTGTTTCTCCTCCCTTTTTAGAGGTGATAACCACCACGCCTCCTGTTGCACGCTGACCATAAATAGCAGTTGCAGGCGCACCTTTCAATACGGTCACAGATTCTACATTGTCCATATTGACAGCACCAGCATCCACAGGAGTTCCATCAAGGATATACAGTGGATCAGCTGATGACAAACCCCCGACACCTCTGATTCTAATACCACCCTCACGAAAACCTGCACTTGGAGAGCCCACCAACTGGATTCCGGCTACCTTGCCACTCAAGGCATTGGTAAAACCGACACTTCTGGAGATGTTCAACTCTTCGTTGGTCACTTCCTGCGCTGAATAACTAATGGATTTCTTATCGCGATTGGCACCCAAGCCTGTGACAATAATGTCGCCAAGTGTGATACCTTCTGCCAATATCACTGCATAATAGTCCTGGCCAGAGACCAAAGCAATTTCCTGATCTGAGAAACCAGTATAGGTGAATGTCAGTGATTTGGCATCTTCAGGAACTTCCAGCGAGAAAGAGCCATCGATGTCGCTGGTCGTTCCTCTGGTTGTCCCTTTAACGAATATATTTGCACCGATCAGGGTTTCACCCGACTGATCAGTTACGGTACCGGAAATGGTACGTTGTGCCACTATACTGCCTATGCCAAATAGGCACAATACAGTGACTAGATAGAGCTTTTTCATATATAAAATTTATAGTTACGAAATAATATTGTTTTACATTCTACAGATTTTTACTTTATGTTAAGATTAAGTTGTTTTCGAAATCAAAATTGACTCTTAGTCAATTGCAAAATTAATAACTTTTTTTGGAAGCATGGTTTTCGTGCCTATTTTTTCAATCAACTCATCAACTCGATAAGAATTCTTCATGACAAATTGTATTTATTTATCGTAAACGAACCCTGAAAAGTTATGAGAAATGAAGAATAAATTGTATAACAAACCGAGTCATTGTACGCCAAATTTCTTGAATCTATTTCTGGTAGAGTAGTCATAAGGCCCCCCACGGCGACACTTTCTAATTTTTCTACACTCTTTTCGTCATAATTCTGACTCCAGAACATATAATTTTGACTTTTCAATAAGCGATGGATAGCCAAGCGACCTATTTTAGATCTCAACGCGATTCTACGCTAGAATGCTGCCTTATTGTTAAAAACTTGTTAAAATAAGTATGCAGGTTTGACGGTCTCACGGTTGATCTGCTGATCAGATTGCACCTACGGGTCAGGTTTGCTGAAACATCGGATTTCTGAGAGTTCTTAGACTGGTATAGTCCAAATAGCACCCGATACTAGCAAATCAAATTTGCCTGATACCCGATTGAATCAGACTCTATGATTCTTAGATTTTGACCAGAGCCCTTGTACCAATCTTATCTCCTTTGCTTACCTTCACCAGGTAAGTGCCAGAGGGTATTTTTTCACCAATATCTAACCTCAGGCGATCATCTCCGGGCAACCCCCCCGAAACTTGTTTCATCACTATTTTGCCATAGAGGTCTATGATCTCAACGTCCCAATCGGCAGTGCTTGTTTCTTCAATATCAAAATCAACCTGAATATATTCACTACTTGGATTTGGATAAACCTTAAAATTCAATTGATTCGGTTGGTGTTCAACAAGGTCGGTGGATAGACCTTGTGCAATAAATACGTGATCCTGAATGAACGTCATGCCAGTGTTTCGACGAATGATTTCGGACAAGGACGTGTTTTTTAAGGCATGGATTTCATCCTGACTAAATGCCGGATCAACTTCATAATAGAAGCGGTCGCCATCACGCAAGTCAGTAAATTGACGTTGAATAATAGTCATCGCGGTACGTCCAAATAGTGAACCTTCCATATGATCTTCGGCTAACATACCTACCCATGGATCTATTTTATTAATATCACCATATACGGTTGCAAATTTTTGATTTAGAACCGGATTCGATGATAGTTTGGATAGTGAAGTGACCGGACTTAACCCAAAGGATTGCCTCACGGTGTTGTAGTCCGTAAGACCCCGGTCCCGGCCTCGATTTATATTCAAGCTCACCAGATCAAGACCTCCGCTTCCAGGAGGGCCAAACAGAAAGTTTCTTAGTTCATCGATCACATGGCAATCAAAGTCTTGTTGTACTACCGTAGACATTCCTGCCATGTAGGGCTCAATACCACCGACCTCTGCAATCACGGAGGGGTTGAAAAAGGCATCTCTTAGCTCAATATTGCCTTCCGGCATCGTGTTTCCATGATCGTCCATTCTCAGCAGGGTGCTATTTATCGTTGTATGTCCATACCGGTAGGCAGCAGTTGTAAAAACGTTCATGATTGCTGGATCTACTGTTTGGTCATAGCCCTCAAATTGCTTTACCTGCATGCCCAGAGTAGGGAGCCATTCTTCATAAACCACCGCTTGCATTAATGCACCTACGACTTTTCGGGCTCTTTGATACAACATTTCATCGGTCCAATCAGGATGTTGTCCAAGTAGTTCATCAGAAAGACGATTGTGCTCGCGAACAAAGAGCGTATGCAAGCTAGTTAGAAAAGGATTTTCATTAGCCCTAATATCACCAGCAATAAAATAACGATCCACATGTGGGAACGGAATATCCATAATCGGTGCATCAGAGTCAGTCGCGTCAAACTCTTCTCCAGACCCGGTATTATAAGGAAGAAGGTTGCCATTAGATGTTTTCAATTTGCCGCCAGTAAACGTTCTTAGCCAATCTGCACGTTCCTGCGTCGATCCATAAACGGCCGAGGCATCAATATAGGCGGTGATGCTATTCATATGGATACGTGGATTGGTTCGGTCTGTCCCCGTAGTGGGATCATAGTTGGAACGTTGCATTGGAATCGTAGCAGTGCCTGATCCGGCTGGGTCGAAAAAAGCATCGTATGCCGGTATGGAAATGTCCATAGCTTCAGCTGGATGGTTCACAGATAATGTGATATCGTGGTCAATAAACTGACCCCAACCCCATGCGTAGGCGCTAAGGCCATGGGGATCTTCCTGAGACAGTGTCTGTGCAAAGATTTCGTTACTGATAAACCTGGGATTTGGACGATCGGCACCTGAAGGCTTCGAGATACCATCGGTATAGGCGAGAGGCGTGCGCACCGCTACCCGGGTATTGATAGCTCCCCAATTGGCATTATTCGGATTATTGAATGTTCCGTCAATCGTACGGTTGGCCAGTTGATTTGTTTCCACGGCGTGAAATACTAAATCGGGGATGATTTCAAGCTCCGTGTTTCTCCTGATTATCTCAGCTAGTCTGGTATTTCGAATCATCTGCTTTTCATTCGGGAGCAGCTTAGCATCATTTTCAAAGTAATAGCGGTCTCCCAATCTGAGGTTGGTAAATTGCTCTTGCATGATAGCCATCAGAGTAGGTCCAAAAATAGACTTTGGTACATGATCCTCTGCCAGGAGGCCGACCCAGAGGTCGAGCTTGTTCACATCGCCATACACTTCATCAAGAATCTGGCTCAACCGAAAGTTAACCGTCATTTGATCAAAAGACTCTATTTTTTGTAATCCAAATGCTTTGCGGATAGTGTTAAAATCTGCGAGACCTTTGTCTCTGCCGCGGTTTATGTTTAAAGCGGCAAGGTCCAGACCACCAGCCCCGGGAGGTCCGAATAGGAAGTTTCTGAGATCATCGACAACCTGACAATCCACATTATTCTGCAACATCGTTGTCGCACCAGCCAGATAGGGCTCGATTCCATCTACCTCCAAAATGGCAGCGGGATTGAAAAAGGCATCCCGCAAAGCGATAGTTCCCTGTGGAATCTGATTTCCAGATCCATCCAGCCTCAAGAGGTTTGCGTTGACAATAGAGTGTCCGAATCGAAAAGCCGCCGAAGTAAATTCATTAAATATGCCCGGGTTTACTGAGAGGCTATAGCCAGTGTACTCTGGTAAGTTTACGCCCAGACTAGGCAACCACTCATCATAGACAATAGCTTGGATAATGCCTCCCACGATCTTTCTTGCTTTCTGATAAGTGACTTCATCGCTCCAGTCAGGATGTTGAGCGATTAATTCTTCACATAGCCGGTTATGTTCACGGACAAAAATCGTATGCAGTGCGGTAAGCATTGGATTTTCGTTGGCCCTCACATCACCTGCAACAAACCACCTGGTAGTATTGGGGAGTGGCATATCCATATTGGGAGCACCGGGATCGACCTCTCCTTCTAGTTCTCCTGTCAAGGTGTTAAATGGCATTAAGTTTCCCGTTGAAGTCTTCAATTTTCCTCCGGTAAAAATTCTTAACCAGCTAGCTCTCTGCCTGTTAGATCCGTAAACGGCTGAACCATCAATAAAGGACGTTATCTCATTAAAAAACTTTCTGGGGTTACCCGGTCCTTTTCCGGTCGAATGATCATAGTCAGCTCGATTCATCGGGATGACTGCTGTTCCGGTCCCGGCCGGATCAAAAAAGGGGTCGCCGGCAGGTACCGGAATGTCCATCACTTCATCAGTGGTATTCGGAGTGAATACCAGATCATGATCAATAAACTGACCCCAGGCCCAGGTATAGGCACTTAAACCCAAAGGGTCATTAATCGTTTCGACTTCTTTAAGCACCGTATTACTGATATATCGGAGATTAGGCCGGTCCTGACCGGATGGTGATGATATACCATCGCTATATGCCGGGTAAGATTTATTGACCACCTCCGCATAGCTGGAACCCCAAAAAAGAGTGGATGATTGAGTGTGCCATCAATAGATCTGTTATCTTGAGCTGAAAGATTTACCACCCCAAAACACATCAACAAAACAGCAAAAACTGGATACGTTGGATTGTAAAGTCTGATCATACTGTGTGGATTACAATGGTTGTTCTCATTTTGAGCATTTTTTTATTCTCCTCCGAAAACGTGGGGACCTAAGAAAATGCCATATTCTAAAGATCATAAAATTTATATGTTGTAGAGCATAAAACCCGTTATAATTCAATACTAATGCCTTATAAATCAAGCAAATCACTGCGATTCACTGATAAATTGAGGTAGATTAATTTTTTGATTTATTCTTGTTCTCAGTACAATTTGATGCTTTTAGAAAAAAGATATTAACACTCGGTGTAAAAAGATTTTCAAAAATACTTATATATAAAATAATTATTATATAAGATTGTAGAAAATTTTGAAGAATTAACTTTTTACTGTGATGGAACCAAAAACACTTTCAAAGCCCGTCGTTAAGACCCTGCCGGATATCAAGACTTACACTCATAAGGAAGCACTGGCAAAGTCCATCGCCTACTTCAACGGAGATGAACTGGCAGCGTCAGTATGGCTTAATAAGTACGCTTTGAAAGATTCGCAGGGTAAAATCTATGAATCGACACCCGAGGAGATGCATTGGCGACTAGCCAGAGAGCTGGCCCGGATTGAAGACAAGTATCCAAATAGTTTAACTGCCCGGCAGATTTTTGAGATGCTGGATCAATTTAGGTATCTGGTTCCCCAGGGTAGTCCAATGTCCGGGATCGGTAATGACTTTCAGATATCATCGCTTTCAAATTGTTTTGTGATTGGCAATGGTTTTGACTCGTATGCCGGGATTCTCAAGATTGACGAGGAACAAGCTCAGTTGATGAAGCGTAGAGGGGGAGTAGGTCATGACCTTTCGCATATCAGGCCCAAGGGAAGCCCCGTGATGAATAGTGCCCTATCCTCGACCGGACTAGTTCCTTTTATGGAACGCTACTCCAATTGCACCCGCGAAGTAGCTCAGGATGGCAGGAGAGGAGCCCTGATGCTTAGTGTTTCAATCAAACATCCTGACGCCGAAGATTTTATCGATGCTAAAATTGAGAGTAATAAAGTCACAGGAGCGAATGTGTCGGTGAGAGTTGATGATGAATTCATGATCGCCGTCAAGGAAAAAAAATCCTATCGGCAGCAGTTTCCGGTCAAGAGTGCAAATCCGGTCACAACGAAAAAGATTGATGCCGAGCAATTGTGGTGTAAGATCACTTATAATGCCTGGAAGTCAGCCGAGCCAGGTGTGTTATTCTGGGATACGATCATCCGTGAGTCGGTACCTGATTGTTACGCTGATCTGGGTTACGAAACCATCTCTACTAATCCCTGTGGAGAAATTCCTCTTTGTCCCTACGATTCATGCCGTTTATTAGCGATCAATCTATACAGTTTTGTCAATGATCCGTTTACCCCCAATGCGGTCTTTGACATGAAGAAGTTTCATAACTATGCACAATGGGCCCATCGCCTTTTGGATGACATCCTGGATTTGGAGTTAGAAAAGATTGACAAAATATTAGGGAAAATCAATGCTGACCCTGAACCGGAGTTGATGAAAACAACAGAGCGGGACCTATGGTTGAAGATCCGGAAAACTTGTGAAGAAGGCAGGCGTACCGGTTTGGGTATCACTGCCGAAGGTGATATGCTGGCGGCCCTGGGCTTTAGATACGGTACCCCGGAAGCCACTGCTTTTTCGGTCCAAGTGCATCAGGCGTTGGCATTGAATGTCTACCGAAGTTCAGTGACCTTAGCCGAAGAAAGGGGAGCCTTTCCGATCTATGATGCGGATCGGGAGTTGAAAAATCCTTTTATTTTGAGGATCAAGGACGCTGATCCTAAATTGTATGAAGATATGAAGCGAGTAGGGCGTCGTAATATCGCCATGCTGACCATCGCCCCTACAGGCACTACCAGCTTGATGACTCAGACCACTTCCGGTATTGAACCCGTATTTTTGATCAGCTACAAGCGTCGAAGAAAAGTCAATCCAAATGACACCAATGTCAAAGTCAGTTTTATTGATGAAGTAGGTGACGCCTGGGAAGAATTTTATGTATTTCATCATCGGTTCAAGCAATGGCTCACGGTCAACGGATATGATTTGGAGAAGGTGATGAGCTTAGATGAAACTTCACTACTTGAAATCATCCAAACATCCCCTTATTATAAGGCTACTGCCAATGATATAGACTGGGTCGAGAAAGTGAAAATGCAGGGAGCTATTCAGAAGTGGGTAGATCACTCCATTAGTGTCACGGTCAATATCCCAAATGATGCATCGGTTGAACTAGTGAGGGAAATCTATCAAACTGCCTGGGAGGTGGGATGTAAAGGATGTACGATTTACCGGGATGGATCACGCACCGGCGTCCTGGTGTCAAATGAAAAGGAGAAGAAGCCAGAGCTTAGTGGTACGGTATTCGAATTGACTGACTATGTACCACCAAAACGGCCTAAGAAATTGCCTGGTTCGGTGATTCGATTTAAAAATAATCACGAAGACTGGATCGCTGTGATTGGTGTCTTTCAAGATAAACCCTATGAAATTTTTAGTGGTAAGGCTGAAGACACATTCAGGTTACCCGAATACGTAACCCAGGGTTGGATCATTAAAAATTATGACGACGAACATAATAGCAACCGCTATGATTTTCAATTCCTTGATAGAGCCGGATACAAGATTACAATCGAGGGACTCTCTCGTTCTTTTGATAAAGAATATTGGAACTATGCCAAGCTGATCTCGGGTGTGATGCGGCACGGAATGCCACTCAACTATGTGGTCAACTTGATCAACAGCCTAAATACTGACGAAGAGAATATCAACACCTGGAAACGGGGTATCGCAAGAGCACTTAAGAAATTTATCCCAGATGGAACAGAGGTGGTGAAGATGTCTTGTCCAGGCTGCCACGACACGGATAGCTTGATCTACGAAGAAGGCTGCCTTCATTGCATTAGTTGCGGTTATTCAGAGTGTGCATAGATCACCCTCATTGTACCTGGGTTTTGTTGGGCCTTCATCATTCTTGGTGGGTACCTGTTGATTAATTATTTAAATTGGTAGCTTGCCGAACCCCTGCTCTCTCTGACTATTCGACACGTCCAATGTTTCACAGGAGTATATAAATATTTCTTCTCAATTTTGATGGGACACTTAAACTTCCTAATGATTTGTGCCATTGTCCGAGTTCTTTAGGAGCATCGCTGATGCCGTAGCAATTATGAGCATAATCATGGATAATTTGAGCTGCATAGTCACTATTTTGTGTCGCAATTGTCGTTAGAGCACTTTGGACCTCTCAGGAGGTTAAGATTTGAAGGACATACATATTCGACGATTTTATTGAAGATTTGATGAAACGAAGACATTCGCTCAGGATTACCAAATTATTTACCCTTGAAATGGGACATGCCTTGCTTGGTCACGATGGACAATGCCACAACATACACGGTCATTCGTACAAACTTTTTGTCACATTGAGCGGTACCCCTTTGCAGCAATCAGGGCACCCGAAGGATGGCATGATCATCGACTTTACCGACCTGAAGAAGATTGTACAGGAACATGTTCTCCAACATTTTGACCATGCTCTGGTGCTGAACCAGCATGCCCCCGATGACTTACAATCCATACTGACCGGCCACTTTGAAAAAGTCAGAATCACTGCTTTTCAACCTACTTGCGAAAATTTACTATTGCATTTTGTCGAAGTGTTGGAGGAAAATCTCCCATCTGATGTGACTTTGTATCAAGTGAGGTTAGATGAGACTGCTACTTCATTTGCTGAGTGGTGCCGGGGAGATCATGAGGAAGCTGACTGACCAATAAAGAATGGTTGTGGGGTAATTTCTTAATCTTGGGAGACGATCAATCAAGTCGTTGATCGCGGTATTACCTTTTAGTATGATTAAATTTAGCGCTAAACAAGAGGACTATGACCATTACGAATTATAAGAATCTGAGGTTTTATACGATAGTCCTTCTTTTTATCGTGCTGCTTGGCTTTGTGCTATATGAAGGTCGGTTATTATTTATCCCATTAGGGTTTGCCATGATGATCTGTTTTATGTACTACCCCGTTGGTGTCAGAGTTGAGCAAAAATTAGGTCGGACAACGGCTATTGCGGTGGTATTGATTATACTCACGTTGATAGGATTTTTTCTCTATAATCTGGTAGCAAGTACCCTCACTTTGTTGCACCAAAGTATCACTGATTCAAGCGATAAAATAGGGGATATTGGCGAAGGTGCGCTTGGGTTTTTGGAGAATATTTTTGGTATCGATCCTGATCAGCAAAAGAACATTGTACAGTTTTTTTATCAAAATCTAATGCAGGAAACCGTACCTCTGATCAAACAGACGATATCCCTTTCGATCGGGACCCTGGCCATGTTTTTTATCATTCCGATATTTGTTTCGCTCATCTTTTATTACCGTGAATTATTAGTTAAATTTATTCTGATGGTCGTTCCCGAAAATCAAATAGAGGGATTTAAATCTACGATCAGAGAAACGACCATTACTTATTTCAAATTTGCCAAGGGCATGGGCTTGGTGTATTTAATTGTCGGGTTTTTAAACTCTCTCGGATTTGTTTTGATCGGCTTGCCTAATGCTATTTACTTAGGAGTACTTGCCTCAATCCTTACTTTTTTCCCCTATATCGGTATTTTGCTGGGTGGTTTAGCGGCGGTTATCGTAGCCATGACCACTTTCGATTCTTTTTGGTATCCAATGGGAGTGGTAGCCGTCCTGGGCGTTGTTCAATATCTGGAGGCCAATGTCATTTTTCCGATGGTGGTGGGTCATCAACTGAAATTAAATACATTGTCTACCCTCATCGCCATGTTTATTGGAGGAATTATCTGGGGTGCTGCCGGGTTGATCCTCTTTGTGCCATTTGCCGCGATTCTTAAGATTTTAGCTGACCGGATTGAAGGCCTTCGGCCGCTATCGGTGTTGCTGGGACCAGATACCCGGGAGCATACTTAGAAAATTTCATTAATTGATTTCACGAATCCTGATTTCACCAGGTACGAGCTCTATTGATATCTATGATAAACTCAATTGTTGAATTTATGCAGGGAGCCGGTCAAACCAGGTTTTCTTTAAAATATAAGTGCAAATCCCCGCAACGGCCAAAACAATCAGAGTAGGAGTGGTTTGTAATAAAACTAAATAGATCGGGAATATCACCAGAGCCGTTTGCCAGATGACACCAATAAATACATTAAAAACATCGCGCTTAAAATCCGGGTTTGGTCTAAAGCTGGGATCTTCAGCCATTACTTTTTCTTTAATTGGCCCCCAAAATCCCCATGGCTTTACATTTTTATAAAAATCCTTTAGGACCTTTTCATCAACCGGTGGTGCGACAAAAGTGCCGATGATACACCCAATCATAGCCAATAAAAGCATTAAAGGAAAAGTATAGAGATCCAGTACGCCATCAAAAATAAACCGGAAGGATAATGCTGGCAATAATCCTCCGACCATGCCCCAGAAAAATCCATGACCATTAAATCGCCACCAGTACCATTTGAGAATATTGGCCGCTACGTAACTTCCGTACAGGCCGGATACGATCCATTGCAACAGGTCATTAACATCTTTAGCATAAAATCCCAGGAGGATACTAATTAAAACCATCGATAGTCCAGCGATATAATTGATGGATTTAATTTTAATATTGTCTGCCTCGGGATTGATGTGTTTGAGATATATGTCATTGACAATGTATGCCTGCACAGCATTCAGGGTGCCGGCAAAGGTCGACATAAAGGCCGCCAGCAGACCAGCCAGCAAAAGACCTAAAAGTCCTACTGGCACGAATTCGTTGATGGCTGATGGCAAGATCTGTTCAAAGTCAATTTGGCCGCCCACCAGCAAATCAAGGCGGTCGTAATAGATGATCGCCAGGACTCCAAATCCTGCGATCATAAAATATCGAACCGGCATTAGTATTAAACTCACTGACCCACTCATTAGCGCAGCCTCACGAGGAGATTTTGTAGACAGGATCTTTTGCATATCATAATTGGGAGCCGGACCGGCCAGGCTCACCAACACACCCTTAAAGATCATCATCATAAAAAATATCGTAAACAGGTTATACCCATCACTTGCTATTTTTCCATTGACTTCGCTGATGAGATTACTCCAATCCAGATCGAGATGCATGCCAAAAAAAGGAGTCATCCACCCATCCGGCACCAAAAGTGGATTGGCACTGACCGCATTCATGGCGATGATACCGATCACAATAGCCGACACGGTCATTAAAATATATTGGATCAAATCGGCCCAGACAATACTCATCATACCACCGAGCAGCGAATAAAAAACTGCAAAACAGGTAAATATGATACCATAAAAATGGGGTACATATTCAGCACTGATATCAAAAGGGATGTATGGGGATACGATTTCCCAGGGTATGAATATTTCAACGAATTTGCCAATGCCAATAAAGCCATAAGCTAAATATCCCAGGCCCATAATAATGGCAAAGATTACCACAACAGTGTGTGATAATTGAGCTCCTTTTTTAATGCCAAAACGGGTGCTAATCCATTCGGCGCCAGTGGTTACATTCGACCGGCGTAGCCAAATAGAGAGGAAAATCATTAGAAAGATCTGGTTAAATACCGGCCATAACCAAGGTATCCAGGCGCTTTTCAAACCATAAACAAAAAGAAGAGTGACGAGCCACATGGTACCCGATATGTCAAACATACCAGATGCATTGGAGAGTCCCAGCATGTACCATGGCATACTATTGCCACCCAATAGATAATCTTTTTTACTGCGTTGGGCGCGCTTCTTCAGCACCAGACCAATCACCACGGTAGAGCAAAGGTAGAGGATAATCAAGGATAGATCCAGGGTAGATAATCTCATGGTTGGCAGTTTGCGTCGGGAAAATAAGATTAATTGATGACTATTTGCCTGAACAAATCTTTTGTAAGGGCGTTGACCAGCGGATATTTAATGCCTGGCATGTGATGTAATCCAGTACAATGGTGGCCATCATGATCTGATCTTCCGGCGAGAGAGAAATAATCTACCGGATCATGGAGATGTTATAAGGTCTAATTTATTTTGAAGTTCTGAGTTTTCTCATTAGTGCCGATCACAGACTGAAATGTAATCAGTCAATCCCAACATGAGTCACAGAATGCTTATAGCTTTTTTTATTTCATTTTGAATCATTCCTTCGTCAAAGCCAAACCATGTCGAAACAACTTCTTTATTTGGAGATATGAGAAAGAATGTTGGCGTACCCACCACCCCATATTTATCTGGAACTACGCCATATTTGCCACCCTTAGTCCAAACACTTTTCCACGGCAAAGCTCTTTCCTCAATGTATTGACTGCAAGTTTCTTGATAGGGCTCATAGAATATACTTATAAATTCGATGGAATCTCCGTAGCTGCCATAGATTTTCTCCATATCATTTACCGATAGGTTGCTTCCATAACAAGCGGTTCCAGCAAATTGAAGAAGAATAAACTTGTCAGAAATATCCGATAATTTGAACTCCCCACCATTTAAATCAGATCCATTGAAATCATAGTAATGAGCACCAATAATAGGTTTGGGAAAATCAATTTGTGTCTGTATCGCCCTGCCATAGATGCTTTCTTTCAAAGCTGGCGATGTGCTCTCAAATAGAGTTTGAAGTTTTTCATAGTCGATATTATGTCTATAAATATGCATTAAGAGACCGATGTAAGAATTGAAGTTATCTTTCAGATATTGGTCCTCCCATTCTTCCTTTTCACCGCCAATAGTTTTCAGGCTATCTGCAAGCTTTTGCCTGGATATGCTATCGGTCTCATTTAGGAATGAAATCTGTTTCTTGATCCCGTCCATTTTAGTATTCCAGATGAAGAGTCCTGGTGATATCGATCAGCTTCACTTTGTGTTGCAGATCCTGATGTCGAAACGTTATAAGGTAGGTCTTCCAAATGAGCTTCAAGGGTGATATTTTCATTACCTATTAGCAAATCAGTATAGAAAAAATTACCTTTTTTCATTTCTTCAAGTGAAGAAATAATACGCAGTTCTTCTGGCTCATTTTTGAGTTCACCAGTGAAATCAAATTTGTTGCTGATGACATAGCAGCTATCCAGGTATTGTCCGGTTCTTAAATTTTGAAGCATAACATGAGTGCTATCCACGATGCCATTAATTTCACCATGTATCGCAAATTTATTTTCTCCAGGAGCAGAACAAGAAACATGGATTGAGAAATAGACAGCCGTTACAATGAAAAAATGCAGGGAAGGCATAATATGATCTTTGATAAAGATCAACCGAGTAATATGCCAAATTATTGTGTGATTGATAATGTCATTTAATTACCCAATATCCTATGCAGGAGCAGGATTTTCAGGTCGACCTCTTGACATCAATTTGGTACAGATCACTGAGCCCTATTTTCAAACTTCAGGACCCTGGAGTGCAGACGACTGATGTACATGGTCACGTTTTATGGGAGATTTTGACTTGCACGGCATTCTGGCGCCATGGTCGTTGCCAGCGATTGTCATGCGACTTGATCGTCGACTGGAGCGGTGGCCAATATCCGGAATCCATGGTAGCTTACTTTATTGCTCCGATGGACTTCATTGATCTACCTCCACATACTACTGAACATCAGTACATTACAACATCTGGAAGCAAAGGGTGATGCACTGGTCAAAGTCTCGACAATCTAAATACAATTTGCAGCAAGTTTCCGTATATTGCAAAAGTACCGTAAAAAAAAGCGAAGTGCTGATACTGAAAAGGTTCTTATATAGGATAGTTGTGTAGCATTAAAACGAAAACCAATTAATATGAAAAAGCCATTCTATTCAAATGCCTACTTATATTTAGCATTAGGGTTTTTGGCAACCCTTATCGGTTTCTTCCCCACCTATTTTAATAAATTAGGTGAAACAGATGCACTCCACCATTTTCATGGGGTCACCGGTACACTATGGATGATAATTTTGATAATTCAACCAATGTTTTATCGGTTTGGGAAGATGAAATATCATCGAATGATTGGTTGGGCTTCAGTTGCTTTGGCACCAATTGTTTTTTACGGTGCGATTCGTATGATTCAATTTATGATGCAAACAAGAGAGCCTAGTGAATTGCTATATCAATTCGCATTTCTTGATATTTTTACAATTCTGCCGTTTGCTTTGTTCGTAATATTAGGAGTCATTTATCGTAAAGATATTCATTATCATTCTCGGTTCATGATATGCACAATCTTTGGACCTCTTTCCGCGGGGATTGTTAGAGTATTCTATCTAGTGTTTGATGACTGGAATTATGCCATTACAGGTACTTACCTCTTATTTGAACTGATTCTATTGGTATTAATAATTGACGATAAGAAAAAAGGAAGAATTAGATCTCCTTATGTTATTGCTTTTATGATATTCTTTGTCCAACATGTTTTGATTTATTTTGCTGGAGAATGGGAATGGTGGAGAGAGTTTACGCATCAATTGGCAAAAATGAATTTAGGAGGTTAATGAAAACGCTACACAATAAGTAAGGATTCAAGCGGTCCGTAGGACCCAGTTTGAATCCTGTGTTGAACTGGATCGCTCGCTATCACTAGGCTAATTCCAAATTATATTTCGTGGATTTTCTAGTAGGCTACTAGATTAGAAATGGTTTTCTGATGGCCTTGCATTCTTTTTGAACGAACTTGCTATTAATAAAGAGCGTGGAATTACGAAAGGATACCTTCTTGTCATTGACTTTTGAAGTTCTGGGCAATATGATGTCAGGTCTAAGCATGCTTAAACAAATTAGATTATGAATAATGGGTGCCTCGGATTAATTAATTGAGGAGGGCCTCTCTTAGGTATTTCTCCCATGAGTTTTAACGTGGGCTTTTTTACAGTTGGGGCAGAGAGTGACATCCAGACCTTTTTGTTGCCAGAGAACCTCCCAATCCAATTTTAGGATACTGGCATTTTGGATTCCGGGAAAACGATTGCCTTGTACTTGCTGGAAAGAATGCCATAGTGTCTAATTTTGGTAAATCCTCTTGGCAACAGATGTAGCGAAAATCTACGGACGAATTCTTGAGGATGAAGCGCCATAGATTTTGACCTCCCACCGTGTTTATAATCCTTGTACTGAAAGATGATTTTATCAGATGATATAGCCTTAATCCTATAATTACTAATGGCTGCTTTATGTGAGTATCTCGCCAAATATTCAATGACACCTTTTGGTCCGGCAAAGCTTGACTTGGTAAATACCACCCATTTAAGGCGATATAGTTTAGAGATAAATTCGGGTGGAATGACCAACCCCTGCAGGTCCATGTTGGCTTTGAATTGAGCCATAAATTTGCCACGAAACAAGATGCTCATGGCTTTGACAGGAAACAAAACTTGCCATTTCCTTGAGCATCTTTCCATTTATTTTTTGCAGTAAGACCTCCTCCGGCACAATGCAGTGGACGTGAGGGTGCAAGCTTAGGTTTTGCCCCAAGTATGAAGAACCATGGTGACACCAATTTGTGCTCCCAGGTATTTTGGATTCCACGCGAAACTATCCAGCGTTTGCCAGGCACACTGGAATAGGATGGAATACATTTGCCGCGGGTATGCAAGACAAAATTGATTTAATTCAGCAGGGATGGTAAATACGGCATGGTAGTATCTGGTATTAATTAATGAAGCTTGCCTTGCCAAGATCCACTTTTCTTTTTGTGTGTTTTGGCAGGTAGGGCAGTGTCGATTGCGACAGCTGTTGTATCGCTTATGGACATGACCACAATGGCTACATTGGTATAGATATCCACCTAAGGCCGGTGTACGGCATTTTCTAATGGCGTCCAGAATTCGAATCTGATAAGAATTAAAGTGTGTATCTGATTGAATCTGAGACCACTGCTGGTTAATGATGTCTGCTACCTTATGTTTGCTAGCCTTGTAGGCCTTGGTAGAGCCTGTCAAAAGGACTAAATCGGTCCGTTTTCGAGATCCTGGCAACGTGAAGGTAAACCATCGTGGTGGTCAAATGAGCATGCCCAAGTAGAGATTTGACCGTATCAATATCCATCCCAAATTCCAATAAGTGAGTTGCATAGCTATGTCGCAACGTGTGTACGCAAGCATCTTTCTGAATGCCACTTGTTTTTAGTGCTTCCTTCATTGCCCACTGCACGCCTCTGGCGGACAAGGGACTTGTCATATCTTTACCATTGAATACATAGTTTTTAGGATGGTAAGCTTTGTAATATTTTTTCAGTCCTTTTGCCATCAACGGACTAAGAGGAACGTATCGCTCCTTTCGATACTTGGTTTTACGAATGTGGATTTGCATTCGGTCAAAATCAACGTCCCTTTGTTGTAGGTTCCGAACTTCTTTCTGCCTTAATCCGGCAGAATAGATCAAGCAAAGAAGAATCCGATGCTTCAGCATTTTACCCGACTTAAATAATTGACGACATTCCTTCATACTCAATACTACCGGCAAAGGAGCATCTCGCTTCAGACTCGGCAACCTGATGGCCTTGTCTTCTCTATCGTAAATCCGGAAGAGTAGTCTCAGCCCGTAAACGGTGTGCTTGAAATAGCTCTTAGAGGGTTGATCATTCTTGGCTAAATTAAATAGATATCCATTGATCTGCTCCTCTTCCAACTCAATGGCTACTAAATTGAAGTGTAAACTAATTTGAGCAATACAGCGTCCATAATTGGTCAAGGTAGACTCAGATAATCCACCTAATACCACTTTTTGCTCTAACTTTGCATACATGGTTGAAAATCCTTCAACCTCGACTTTTGCCCTATCAATGATAGTGGCTCTTGTTCTTTTTTCCATAACTCAGAAAATTTTTGTGGTTATTAATTCTTCCGAGTTATGGATTTTATTTGTTAGATTCAAGTCAGGAGACCATCGCCGATAGGCGATTTAGTTCAACACCAGCTACATGCAATGCTCGCATTCGCTTCGCACTGCATGTAGCCAAACCGTTACCTGCAAAAAAAACTGCGTGTTAATAATATATAATAGCAATTCTGAAAATGGCAAAAAAGAGGAATAATCAAGCAGAATTTGTAAAATGGTTTGGGCCACTTTTGGATGCTTTAAGACAACTTGGAGGTTCAGCTAAACCTAGAGAAGCAGCTGAAAAGATTGCCGTAAATTTAGGATTAGACGATGACAAATTGAATGAGATTTTAAGTTTAGGTCAATCAAGGTACTATAATCAAGTTGCATGGGCTAGACAATATTTGGCCTGGGAAGGGCTTTTGGATACTTCTCAACATGGTATTTGGGCTTTATCATCAAAAGGTGAAAATGTTTCATTAAATTACGAACAGGCACATGCTATCTTTCTAAAGTGGGTAGATATTCATCAAAAAGCGAAAAAGGATAAAACCGAAAAGGAAATAATTGAAGAAATTGAAGAAAGTGAACCCGATGACTTACAAGCAATTAACAAGACTGATTTACTTCAAGTGTTACAAAGGTTAAAGCCCGAAGGGTTTGAGAAAATTTGCCAAAGGTTATTAAGGGAATCTGGTTTTGAAAAAGTAATCGTGACAGGACAATCGCACGATGGAGGGATTGACGGTTACGGAACTTTGGAAATGAATCCTTTTGTAAGTTTCAAAGTTTTATTTCAATGCAAGAGATATAGGGGTACTGTTTCACGGGCGCAAGTTGGAGATTTTAGAAATGCTATGATTGGTCGTGCTGAAAAGGGAATAATAATGACAACCGGGACATTTTCATCAGACACAATTAAGGAAGCCAACCGCGACGGTGCTCCACAAGTAGAATTGGTTGACGGCGAAAAACTTGTCGAAATGTTCAAACGAGTTGAACTCGGGCTAAAACCGAAAACAGTTTTATGAAGTTGACTTACCGTTTTTTGAACCCTATATGTAAAAAACATATAATACTATTAAATAAATTTAGCGCGTAATTGTACATACAAATGAAACCAGGTTTAATGATCGTCAATGAGTCTGACTGGGATGAAGAAAACATACAAAAATGTGGGAAACATGGTGTTCCTATGACAGAGATCGAAGAAATATTCGATACCATCCCCATGATTCTGGTCTATCAAAACCATTAAACTGAACCGGGTAGATATTAACACCTGGTTCCGAAGTAGTACTTCCGATCAACCCATTCCACTTAAAATCCGGTCCAGATCTGAAAATACTTTATCCCCCATCGATTGTAAATGTGCGTGCCAATGACTTCATAATTAGGCGCGAAAATTTCAAACAATTCGTTGACCTGATCGCCGTGAGGAGAAGATGAGTTTGGAATAATAATATCGGCATCCAAATAGCCTACCGTAAAACGCAGGTAGCGGGAAAGGACAGTCACTCGCATATTTAGTATTATAGTTGAATAAGTCTAGACTTTCGGGGGCGTTTGCAACAATCGTGTCGGTGCATACTTCAACTCTGTTCATATATATCGGAAAAGACCTTGCGCCACATTCTTCCGGTGTATCTTTCCTGATGCTCTCCGAAACGTAGAATCATTAAATTTTTGTCAGGATAGAGATAAATATATTGGCCTAATAATCCGGAAGTATAAAATGTTTTAGAGTCGTCATTGATGATTCTGAAACCACTGCGATATCGACCGGCTTGACGCGGACTATTATGAAGAATTTGATTCATCCAATCCGCTGGTAAAATCTGTTGACCTTCCCATTGACCATAATTCAGCCACAATCTCCCTAATTTGGCAAAGTCAAGGGCCATAGCCTGCAAACAACAGAAAGTGCGTACGATACCATTTTTCCCCTTGCGATCTAATGACCAGCTACCCGGAGCCTCCATACCCAATGGTTGCCAAAGACGGGTCTCCAAATATTCGGTGATGGGCATGCCGGTAGCTTTTTCGAGCACCAGGGTCAAAAGGATCGTGTTGGCGCTTTGATAGTCAAATTGCTCTCCAGGAGGGTACTCTGGCTTCCTTCGTTTCATGCGGCGTTCTAAATTACGGCCATAGTAAAACTGTACCTGATCTGAGGTAGGATTGTAAATCGACTTTGTGAAGTTCATGCCTGAAGTATGTTGCATCAAGTCGCGGATTCTTAGGTTTTTAAACCCTTTCTTTTCCCAATCCGGCAAGATCTCACTCACCTTTTGATCGATATTTTTTATATCTCCGTCAAAAATCGCAATTCCTGTCAGGGTGGTCATGATGGCTTTTGCGATCGAAAAGGATGATACGAGGCTTTGTGATGTGTGGCCATTCGGGTATGACTCGTACAGTATGGTGTCGTTGCGGATCACCATAAATGCCTCGGTGTTATATAATTTTGCAAATGCCTCCAGTTCTATTTTTTGTGAATCTACCCGGCTTGTCACCGATATTTGCTTACCAAAATTCTGATACTTATTTGCTGAGGTAAAATGGTATATATTGGCTGCCGGTGCAATTTTTTGTTGGGGATCATGACGATAATCATTCGTATTGGGTTTGAGAAATACGACGGACCGAATGACGCCGCATGAAGTCAAAAGGAAAAGGCTGCAAATGCATATACTTGATTCGAAAATAGTGATGTTTTTTTTCATGAATTAATGATGTCAACGAGATCATCCGCATCGTTAGAAGTTATTAAATTAATGCGATTTTGCGACACTCGTTTATTTTTAGTTACAGCGATAGCCATGATTTGGTATATGGATATTTTTAGCAATTAAAGTGTTTATTTGAATACTGATAAATCCAATATTTCGGTTTACCGATTGGTGACTATCACAACGAACCTTTGCTAGCCCACTATTTTCAAAACGTTACAACGGTCAAATTGTTTGCTTGAATTTGCTGCTTAATTTTCATTCTTTTTCTTACATGTGTCCAAAACGTTTTGATTGAAATAGATTTTAGCTTGACAAATTGGTTTGTTCATTTTTTGCGTGCCCAAAAAACGAACCAAAAAAGGGCACCTTTCCTAAAGTGCTTGCTCTCGCGCAAAGCTTCAGCTCATAAAATGCTGCTTCTCCAATCCATGGACGGCAGTTCTGGTGTTTTCGCTTCTGCTCGGTTGAATCAGGTGTTGGATGCATGACTTCCCTGTTTATAGCTCCATTGATTAAGCCGCGACGCATTTTATTCGCCACAGCACCACAACGGAAAGGACCATTACCGATTACCATCTGCTAGGGAGATAAGAAAGTCTGAAAAAATTGAAGGCCAGTGCCCTGAGACCGAGCTAAAGCCACAGACATACACTTGGCATTTCGAATGTTGCATCTTTTCTCTTCAATTCAATTAGTGGAAAGACTTTAATCCTATTCAGAGTCGGTTATTCTTAGTCTAAGAGGATCCAATTCCAAATATGCTATTCTAATGGTATAAAGAATTGATTGCGAGGACATTTTTTTGGAAAAATGAATTTATTTTGGACGCTTGTGTCTTTTTCTATTTAGAAAGATTCGGATTACCCGCTAATTAGGTCGGATATGTCGCCACATCATAAACGATATTTTGCCCCTTGTGTAAATATGACCAGTAACCCTTCAAGCCAGTAGTTCCTGGATGGTACGACCGCCAAATTGAGACAATTGCTTATGTCTTCCATTATGAAAATAGGTCAGATTGTGATCTTCAAGACCGAGTAATTTTAAAATAGTAACATGCAGATCAGAGATCGGATGAACCACCTCCACGGCTTTTTGACCCAGTTCATCCGTAGCACCAATGGTATGTCCGGCCCGTACACCTCCGCCGGCTAACCAAACTGCCATCGCTTCCGGATTATGATCGCGACCGTATGCGATCCCACCTTCACGAATACCATTATCGGGAGTTCGACCAAATTCGCCACACCAGACGATTAAAGTTTCTTCCAAGAGTCCTCGTTGTTTTAGGTCGGCAATGAGGCCTGCAATGGGTTTGTCAATGCTGCGGATTAACGAACCATGTGCTCTCGCCAGGAAATCATGTGAATCCCAGCCGGACGAATACAATTGTACAAATCGCACTCCTTGTTCAATCAGTTTCCGGGCCAACAGGCATTTTCGTCCAAATGCGTCGGTTGCTGCATTTCCTAAACCATACAACTCTCTGATGTGGGTGGGTTCGCCTTCAATATCCATAATTTCCGGAATCTCCATCTGCATTCGAAATGCCAGTTCATAACTCTCCATCCGAGCGCTAAGTACTCCATGATCAGGGTGCAGCTCCTGATGTTTTTGGTTGAGTGTGTTTAACAAAGCCAGACTTTCCTGTTGATGATAGTGACTGACCCCGAGGGGTGGATCAATATTGAGAATGGGTGTGCCAATCGCTCGAAAAGGGGTGCCCTGATAGTGTGCTGGTAAAAATCCATTAGACCAATTGGCAGGACCCCCCTGAGGCCAGGCTAGTTCCGGGAGCACGACGAATGCGGGAAGATTTTCGTTAAGGGCTCCGAGTCCATAAGTCACCCAAGAGCCAATTGCGGGTTCGCCTCCAAAACGATTGCCGGTATTGATGTGATACATGGCGGTGGGATGATTGACCGACTCTGCCTGCAAGCCCCGGTAAAAACAGATTTCATCGGCAACCTTGCGGAGATGCTCAAAAGGCTCGCTCATGTCGGCCCCAGAACTGCCCGATTTCAGACTGGCAAAAGGACTTTGCACGATGTACCGGTTGCCGGATGACATCGCACTAAACTGCTCACCACTACGTTCAAATTTTGTCAGATGATATTTTTCGAGTGCCGGTTTTGGATCAAAGGTATCAATGTGTGATGGACCACCTTCCATTGTGAGGAAAATGCATGACTTGGCTTTTGGAGCGATCATTGGAGTCTTGGCCATCAGAGCACCCGATAGATTTTTGATTTCTCCTGGCACGAATGGAGACTTGCATCCCAGAAGATTGGTCAGCGCCACTGATCCGATACCAGCCCCTAACCCGTATATAAAGTCACGTCGATGATACTTATTCATTATTGATTTTATCAGTAGACATAAACAAATTCGTTGCTATTGAATAGAATTAAACAAAAGTCAGCCAGGGCCCGAACTGGTGGTGACACATCGCTGTAATGAGTATCTGGTACGTAGTGTTCGTAAATGTCGAGTCTCTCACTAAAAGAAAATGGCTCACCGGTCATCTCTTCAAACATCTCCCTGACCACTTCAGTGGGAAGGGGTCTTTTTGGTGATGGGATTTTCGTCATGATAAAGCGTCATCTTTTTGAGGTATTCGAAAGCGAGATTTACCTCATTAGAGTCAAGCTCCCTTAACCAGACTTCTCTTGTTGCCCAACTGATTTGATCTTCCGGGTGATCGTAAATCCGTGACAGTGATTGAGCCAAACCCAATGCGCGATTGCGAATTTGCTCACTGTTAAAAAGAGCAAAAACCTGCGGGGTGACCGTAGAGGGACTTCGGTGCCCGCACGAGAGTTCTGTACGCGGTTGATTGAATACGCTGAGAAAGGGATTCTCCAAACTTCGTATGCGTTCTGTGTAAATGGTACGACGATTTCTGGCTGAGGGAGTTCGAGAGGGTTGGTAGGCTTGAGCTAAGCTGCCCATAATATGTCTTGGTTGAAGCGCTACTTCCAGATTAATTTCTGGTCGTACTGGTATGCCACCCATTTCGCGGTTTAATTCTCCGGAAATGCATAGCATGGCATCTCTCAGTTCTTCCGCGGCCAGTCTTCTTGGGTTGAAATATGATAGCAATTTGTTATCGGGATCAATCTGATTTTGAAGGTTGAGATCGGTCGGAGAAGAGCCTCGTTGATATGCCTCTGATGAGAGAATGATGTGGTGCAGTTTTTTAAGAGACCATTGATTTTTGATCAGATAGCGGGCCAAAAAGTCTAGTAATTCGATGTTTTGGGGTCTGTCTGAAGTAGATCCAAAATTATTGGGGTCTTCAGTAAGTCCTTTGCCAAAATGAAATTGCCACACCCGGTTTACAATCGACCGGGCAGTGAGAGGATGTTCGGGGTGAGCGATCCATTTTGCGAGAGCTAATCGACGTCCATCTATGCGGTCAGTGATGTGCATTTCGAGATCACTCTGAGTCAATCCTGTTTCATGTTTTTGCAGCAAAGGAATAGCTTGCATTACTCCTGGCTTTACCTCTTCACCGGGTGAGAAAACTGAACCTGCCTGCAAGAGAAATGATCTTGGGAGGCTGTCAGAAAATTCCGACGGCATGGAGACTAAGCGTCCGCTTGAAACAATTCGATCCGGACCATTATATACTGAAAAAGCCAGAGGTTCAAATCGCCTTGCTTCAGCGTCAAGGGTTTGTCTTCGTTTTTGTAATACTTTGCGATACCCCAAATCGCCATAAGTCAAACCGTAATATCTGGGAGGTTGCTCTTCTTCACCCAGACTCCGGCGTTCCTTTTTGTTGCGATAGGGTACTGATTGTTCCTGGTACCATTTTCTTGCTGCAGCTTCTTCCTTTAAGGTGATTTGCGCCTGGTCTGTTTCTGTCCTAATAATCCACTCAGCAATTCGATCTTTTTCATCACTCATTAAGGTGAGGTTTTCTTCCGCCAAAAAGTCAGCTGGACGATCGGCAAATTGTGTCGTGGCAAAGACCGCTTGAATGCTGTAGTAGTCGGTGGCCGGTATTGGATCAAATTTATGATCATGGCATTTGGCACACATTAATGGAGTTGATAGAAATGTTTCTCCCACACTATTAACTACATCATCGAGAAATATCTGTCTGGTTTCTTTGGCGACACTCATGGCGGTATGTTCCCAGGGACCCATTCTTAAAAATCCGGTGGCGATCAGCATTTCCGGATCATCCTCATCAATTTCGTCTCCAGCTATTTGTTCGACGATAAATTGATTGTAAGGTTTGTCTGCATTGAAAGATCGGATGACGTAGTCACGATATCTCCAGGCATTAGGCCGGATATAATCATTTGAAAATCCATCACTGTCAGCGTATCGCACCACATCCAACCACTGCCGCGCCATTTGCTCGCCGTAAGCAGTATCATTGAGAAGATGATCAACAAGGCCCAGATAGGCATTGCTATCCCCGCTGTCGACAAACTCGGTCAGTTGTTGATAGGTAGGAGGGAGGCCGGTCAATCCAAAATATAACCTTCTAGCCAGTTCTTGCTTTGAAGCCGCCGGTGCTTTCGTCAAACCAGACTCAATGATATCTCCTTCCAGGAGGTAATCTACAGGATGAGCGCCAGACGGGACTTCCACTTCCGAAATCGGCCGGTAAGCCCAAAGATCACTTAGCCGGTAGTTGCGGTTGGACCATCCTTCAGTCAGAGCTCCTTCAATTGGGAGTGAAATCTTGCCTTTCCCTTTCCATCTTGGGTCACCAAGGATCTGATCTCTGCGATCTTCTTCGGGCCAAGGTGCACCCCCATCAATCCATTTGATAAAATATTCGATTTCTTCCGGGCTCATTTTTTCGGCAGCCTTGGGGGGCATAGCTTTATCCGGATCGAGCCTTTTAATTGCAGAAATCAATGCACTCCTTTCACTAACTCCCGGCTCGATCGCCGGAATTCCTGATATTCCCCCTTTGAGCAATCCCTGTCGATAAGTCAGATTCAGTCCTGCCTCGATATCATCGGGTTCTTTGCCATGACATGACATACATTTGGTTTTCGAGGAGTGGCTCGATCTCATAGACAAACAGCGCTTCGATCTCATCATTAGTGCTTAATGTCGACTCATTCTTCCACAAAATAAAAATGACAAGTCCAATAATCACCGGCCCCAGAGCCCACCCAAAACTAGGAATCTTCAAATGTGAATCGTTTTGCTCTTAATTTAAGGGAAATAGTTCTGATTTCCAATCTCTTGATCGCCACTGGCCTATTCTTTCATTGACTACTAAAATTCAGATTCGAAACCAGGAGACAGAAAATGGTGTTGTCCAAAGTAATGTAAGATAAATATGACTCTATATGAAATTGCCTGTCATGATGATTTTTGGATTTTGGACATTTAGTGTGGGGATGATCAACAGTCAGGACCTCTATTCGCACCAATGGAAAGATCGTTTGTTATTGATTTTCGATTCGGATCAGGGATCGATCCGGGCACAAAGTCAAATTGAAGAATTGCTCTCAGATCAGGAGGGTCTTGCCGAAAGAAAGATAGTCGTTTATCAAATCACACCTGATTTTTGTCGACTACCCTTGGAGGATGAGAAATGGTATCCGAGGGATAAACTCAAAAGCGAAACTAAGTGGAATCTATCAAAATTTGAGATTATTTTGATGGGTTTAGACGGGAATATTAAACTGCAGAGACAAGAGATCGTTTCTTTAGATGAATTGTTCGGTATTATTGACTCGATGCCAATGCGAATGCATGAGATGAAGAAGGCAGAATGATATCACTAGACTAATAATGACTTACAGTTTGATTTATTACTTATTTTTTATTATCATGACAAGTACTCATTCTAAAGATCCGATTGATGTGATTACACAGACAATATGGCCGCTTCCGAAGCCTGAAGATACTCGAAGCTGGAATATTGTTGATGATCGGGTGATGGGAGGTCTATCTTCCGGTGAATTTTATCTTAATGCGCAGGGACATGGAATTTTTACAGGCCATGTCTCATTGGAAAACAATGGTGGATTTACTTCAGTTCGGCTGGATACCGGCCCTGTTTCATTAGCTGATAAAAGCAAAATCAGAATAAGTATCAAGGGTGATGGAAAAAAATATCAGTTGCGAATAAAGTCGAGTTCGGATCAGCCACACGCTTTTATCCAGATCTTTCAGACCTTGTCAGATTGGCAGAACCTGGAATTTAATCTTTCGGACTTTTATCCTACGTTTAGAGGTCGGCGACTGGATATTCCTAATTTTTCGGATGGTACTCTTGAAGAAATTGCTTTTTTAATCGCCAATAAGAAGGCGGAAAAATTTACTTTGGAAATTGCTGAGATGCAATTGGTTGGTTCACCAAATTAAACCCTGATATTGAAAATCACCGTTTTGGTTTTCATATAATCAGTCTAATTGTTTGATTTTCAATCGTCAAATTATGCATTGGAGAATCCAATGCATAATGCGGGTTAAACCTGGATTTCAGCGAATGACTTCGAGGCCAATGAGTGTGAAGTCATCTTTATACGAGTTTTTTTCCATCTTTTCTAAGCCATGTCTGTAAAGCCGTCTAAATAAGTCTTCGAGTGGAAGATGGCAGTTTTGCAGAAGGAATGGTTTTAAGTGATCTTTATCATCCAGTTTTTCAATGCTATCCAGAGCATCAATTATGGCATCAGTATAAATAATCAATTGATCACCTACTTTAAGTTGCAGACTTTTTTCTGTAAACGACATTTCATCGTTTGAAAAGATCCCAACAAGAGTTCCTCCGGTACTTAGGGCGATGATTTCCTGAGTGCCTGGCCTTATAACATAAGCTTCAGGTTGACCAGCTTGCGTATACTTTAGTTCTCTTGTTTTGCTATTATAGATCGCATAAAACATGGTTAAAAATGCATCCTCCGGCATTTTCTGAAATAGCTTTTGATTGGTAATGGAGAGCGCTTCGGAAGCGGATAAAATACCTGATGCCGAATTCCGGAAGGTAGTCGAAGACATGAAGGTAAGTAGAGCGGCAGGGATGCCATGACCGGCTACATCAGCAAGGAGTAAACCGTAAATTCCTTCTTGAATTTCAATAATATCATAAAAATCGCCACCGATTTGGTCCATGGGGATAAACATGGAAGCAAAATTTACCGTCTCAGATTGAGGTGGGTTATGAGGGAGAAGAAATTGTTGAACAAGTCTAGCCTGATCCAATTCTTTTAATATTCTTTGGCGAAACGTATTGAGATTTTTATTGGCCAACTCTAATCTTAATCGAGTTTCCTTGAGTTCAGTGACATCCGATTGAATTCCGACATAGTGAGTAACGATATTGGAAGCATCCTTAATGGGAGTGATGGAAAGTCGGTTCCAGAAAGGAGTGCCGTCTTTTCTGTAATTTAAAAGCTCGACAGTGCACCCCAGGCCTTGATTAATAGCCTGACGAATTTGATTTACTGATTTTTGCTCAGTGCCGGGACCCTGCAGAAACCTGCAGTTTTTACCCAAAACTTCATCAATTCGATAACCGGTTAATTTTTCAAAACCCTCGTTGGCATAGATTAACGGACGGTCTGGTGACGTCATACTTCCGATGGTAATACCCTCGGCAGTTGAATTGGCAGCCTTTTCCAGCAGCTCGCTTTTTGACAATATTTTTTGGATCGATTCCTTAGCCATGTGTATTAATCATCGGGAGATCCATAAAATCAATTATCACGAAAGAAGACCCTTCCGTTTTAACTTTACATTTTTTGGAATAGTTGCCTAAATATTAGCAAAATGGCGTCTGCTGTACCAGGCATCGTCTTGGAGACCATTGGTTCATACCCGCCCTCTTTGTAGGCAGAGTCTGTACAGAGATAGCCATTGCTGCCATTACAATGAGTGATGACGAAAGTGTTTTTATACGGACTAGACTCTTTAATCTGCATACCGATTTCGGTCATGAGCTCACCGGAGATTCCTGCTAAAAGGATAGATCCTATTTTACATCCGGACAATCTGATCATTTGATCTTCATCACTTTCTAACGAGACATTGGGCATGCGTGACTCACCACGTTTCTTTCCTTTTGCAGGCAAAATCGCTTGCTCCATTTTAATTTCTGCAGGGATTTCCGTTTGAATATTGTTGAACACGTTGACTGCTTCCTGACCCACAAGCTGACCAATTGCTTCAATGTCATTAAATTTGGAGTTAGGTCCATAGATAGGATTGATATCAGCCGAAGCTCCTGCAGTTGCCATAAGTAGAGTGTTGGTATTTTGAGTAAAATATCTTGCTGCAGCTCCAGGCCAATCGCCAGTGATTTGCGTATTATCCGGACCACTGACCGTTGCATGGCATGGCCAGTTGAGGAAAGCGGCCATTGGATTATTTTCCAAATCGTCAATGCGAATTATAGCGACTTCATGATCGCATGGCCCATCGGGATTTCTGCCTAACCAAATGCCACCATCCGCATGGTGGGCTCTTCGGTTTATATTCATCCGGCAAGTACCTTTACCTGCGCCAACTTTTGCCGGAGCAACTTTTTTGAGGGCATCCTGGACTACTTTATTTATCTTGCTCTTTAGGCCTTTGTAATAGGCCTCTTCATTTTCGGTAGATTCTCTGGTATATACGGAGGTCACTGGCCCGCCATGGTTATGAGCAGCAATTATTAATATCTGTTCCGGTTTTATTTGGGTCGATGTAAAAATTAATTGCCTGGTCTCATCAACGAAGTTGTGCGAAAAGCCAATTACATCGACGGCTACGAGGGCGATTCTTTCTGTCCCATTCTCAAGGACTAAAGCAGTCGCATAAATGGAATCATGAATTCCACTAAACGGCTCGTCGCGACCACCATAACCACTCATGCGAATCGGTTGATCCGGAGTAATATTAATTTTGGCAGCTCCTGCCATAAAATCAGACTGGGCAGAAAGTACTAGTGGACAACATACTGCCATTAAAATTTTGAGAAAGTTAATCGATTTTTTCATGATCTGTAATTGTGGTCCTTTGATTTTTTGTCTGACTGTTAGATTCGGAAAAATATTTTTCGCTTATAAAGCCAATAGCATAAATACCAAAGTATAAACAGTACAATCATACTGATAATGATATGAAGCGATTGTTCACCCAGCCAGCCTAATAGAGAATTGGCGAATGGTTTGACAAAGTTTTCAATAAACCCGGATCCCCCCAGATGAGCAAATAGATAGATAAATAGCGGATTCATACCAACGATCGTAAAAAACAAAATTCCTCTGTGATATTTTTTTATATCAATGAGCCAATAGGAAAGCGCCAGGGCGAGTATAGTCCATCCGCCACTTGCCAGGATAAAGGATGAGGTACAGATTCTTTTAATGATTGGTGTGACCGGACTCAAGGCATATCCCAACACCACTCCAATTAATCCTGCGATTACTAAGATTTTTAATTTTTCATGGTTCGATTTGTTACTCATCAACAACTGGCCGGCTAAGACGCCCCAGATCGTATGAGCTGTGGTTGGTATCGCATTAAAGGACACCCAATGACCTCCCAGATCGGCTCCTCCATATTGAAGATCAAGCCAGGTGCCAAAGTTTTCATTGGGAGTAAAAGGATGATTAAAACCTTCCACCCAAAAAGTGCGATAAATGAATTCGGTCAACACAATCAATATAAATGAAAAAACAATCTGAAATCTGGTCGACTTATGCATGATGAGATAAGCCAGAAGGTAGGTCACTGAAAGCTGAGCCAGAACATTTTGAAACTTAAATACGATATGGTCATTACCAACGCAGTACAGACCCCATCCCAGCAGTAACAAAAGCAATGCCCTCTTGAAAACATGGCTTCGTATCGATTGATCAGACTCTCCTTTCTTTTGCCGGTTAGCGATCGAAAATGGTAATGCAACCCCAACAATAAACATGAAGAAGGGTTGGATAAGATCCCAGAACCTCAATCCTGCCCAGGGATGATGATGAAATTGTTGGCCAATTGCATAAAGGAAAGTGCCTTCGGGTGCAGCCTCTCCTAAAAGTATCAGCGTCTCCGTTGATTCGGCAATCAATAGAAACATGGTTAGTCCTCGAAAAAAATCGAGCGAGAGCAATCTGGTAGGAAGGGCAATCTGGGTTTGTGCTGCTGTCATCAGGAGGCTTGGTTTTCTATTGTCCAAGATAAGTGATGCCAGGCAGAACTTGCAATTATTGTAGGAAAAAACTGCTTTCGAAACTCGAAGCACCAGATTACAAGCACCAAAGGTCGTGACCAAGATACTTTGGGATTTGGGATTTGGAATTTCCTTCAAAGTACCAAGCACCAAATTACAAGCACCAAACCCGGGACAAAGATACTTTGGAATTTGGAATTTGGAATTTCCTTCAAAGTACCAAGCACCAAATTACAAGCACCAAAGGTGTGACCAAGATACTTTGGGATTTGAGATTTGGAATTTGGAATTTCCCTGCAAAGCACCAAGCACCAAATTACAAGCACCAAATCCGTGACCAAGATAATTTGGAATTTGAGATTTGGAATTTGGAATTTCCCTGCAAAGTACCAAGCACCAAAATCCAAGCACCAAACCCGGGACCAAGATACTTTGGAATTTGGGATTTGGGATTTGGAATTTCCCTTCAAAGCACCAAGCACCAAATTACAAGCACCAAACCCGTGACCAAGATACTTTGGAATTTGGAATTTGGAATTTCCTGCAAGCACCAAGCACCAAATTACAAGCACCAAAGGCGTGACCAAGATAATTTGGAATTTGAGATTTGGAATTTGGAATTTCCTTCAAAGCACCAAGCACCAAAATCCAAGCACCAATGTCAAGGGCAAACCATTTGGAATTTGGAATTTAGAATTTGGAATTTCCTTCAAAGCACCAAGCATCAAAATCCAAGCACCAATGTCAAGGGCAAACCATTTGGAATTTGGAATTTAGAATTTGGAATTTCCTTCAAAGTACCAAGCACCAAAATCCAAGCACCAATGTCAAGGGCAAACCATTTGGAATTTGGAATTTGGGATTTGGAATTTCCTCCTAAATAGCAATCCTTGCCCCCACCACCGCGATGGAATACGATTCTCTTACAATATCTTGCAAAGGATTAACAATATTTAGAAATAAAGGCAAACCCAAAGTGATGAAAATATTAGCCTTTCGGTCAAATGAATATTGAATACCTCCGTAGGCAAAAAGAAATTCGGTGGTTTTGATAAAAGGATGTGAATCATACTTGGAAGGCTTAAATCCCAAATTATAACTTATACCGGGATAGAAGGTGAGTTTTTGACTATTGGTACGATGAATCAGGAAAAAATTAAAACTGGAACTATATAATGATTGATCAGTTATATCACTGGGTAAGTAACCTCGTAAGGAAGTGCTGAAAAAATAATAAACGTTTGGGGTAACACTTTTGTAGTAGGATGCACCCAGATCAAAATAATCTCTGTCGGCTCCTAGTTGCACTCGCCTGCTTTCGTCTTTAACCAGGGTTTTTGAGTATCCCGCCGTCAATAAAAAACCTGGTTCGTAGGCGATGGGTTTAAAACGAAATCTTGCTCCAACGTATGAGATTCCTCCAAACGATTCATCAAAACGCACCGGGTAAATCCGGTTTCTGCCGAATCCTCAGACACCGTTTTTTAAAAACTCTGAAGGGTGAACTGGTCGAAGAATTATCCAATCGTGTTCGGGCATAACCAACCTGCAAACCCGCATCAAACCGACCTGATTGAGAAACCCCATAAAATACAGAAAGATCGGTCTGAAACAGACTATTGCGTAGACGGTCCAGAATTGGTGAGTTTTTACCGTTCTCATGAAATGCAATCCAATATGAAATCAAATTACTACTTAATATTACTTCAGCTTGTCCTTGCCGCAGTACCGAAGAGGCAGACCCACTGACAATAAAACTTTGTTCTAACGTGTCTAGGCCTCCAATCGAGTGGCGAAATTTTTGCGCTTCAACCCGTATGATGGTTATAAAAGTCAATGTAAATATTAATATATAATTGGTTTTCATATTCTATTAGTTATTTGGTGTTGTGATTTGTTTGGATCCGTACCAGCGGATGGTCGATTGATCAGTACCCTCTGCGCAAAAGGCAGTACATCTTCCAAAGCCACTAAAAGTCTGATTCTGATTGAATTGTAATTCAAAATATTCGATTAAGAAACCTCCTCTTATTTTATAGCGATCGTAGATCAGCGAACCAGATATTTTGTCGGCCACCATCGTTAATTTAGTGGCTTTGATCATTTCGGGGCGTAAACTTTTAGGAGCCACTATGGCAAAGGAAACTTGCAATGAATCTTTCATCTCGATTTCTAAATCACCGCGGTAAATCAAATTGGTGTCATTGCTATAAGTGAAATAGAATTCCCATTTACCGGTTATATTTCCAGACTCTGACGAATTGCCGGATGGCAGCATGAAAAATGCAATCGCAGCAATTAATAAAAGTAGGATCAATAAGACCAGTGACCGGTTGGAGTTTTTGTATTTCATCAACTAATTAATGGTAAGCACTATCCCTTAATTAAAAGAAGCTGTTGACCGGTCTTTTGCGAGGTAAGCAACATAAATTCGGACTTTACAGTCTCACCACGTTTACATGCACCACCATTTCTCCAGTCTCCATTGTCGGGTATGCTTACCGGTTCAATAAACCTGCCGGTAAATGTTTCGATACCCAATCCTTTGCTGGTACGATCAACTTGGATTTCAATAAAATTCGCTGCTTTGTCGATTACCCCCGAAATTGGATTAAGATGACGATTGAGACGGTTAGAAGGATCAGCACACGGTGCAATAAACTCGCGACTCCCTGAGGTCTTATCGTTGCCAAAATCAGGTTCTATTCCAGGCTTAAACACCCTGAGTTGACTAGTCTCTTTGTCATTGGCGTCTTTGACCGGTACAAACCACATGCAGTAGTCCCGATCATAGGGAGTAAGCCAGGCATTCGTAATCGAAATCGGAGGTGTAACAGCCGGTGCAGGCACTATGATAATGGGAATTGGGGGCACGATAAAAGCATCGCTGGTAAAGAAGAATTCTTCCGACCGAATAAGCAAAGGATCGACAACCAATAGATTGGCGCTGCAGTCGGGGTCATCAACATAGACATTGGGTGTTCGCACCGCGGCAATATCCTCGGGAATGGTCACGATCAAGCCATCAAGCATGGGCTCAAATGTGGCATCTACTTGCAGAGGTGGTCCATTGGGTATTTCATTATCGATAAAAACTTGTCGACCCCGCAAAAAGTTGGCCGGAATCGAACGAAGTAAAATCTGATTTTCTCTTCCTGCGAGAATGGCCGGTGCCGAATCAATGGAAATATTACCATTAGATGAGGTATTGCAATCCGGGTTACAAGAGAATAATCCAAGCACCAGGAAAAGTGCAACGGTTATTAGGGGTTTAAATTCATTCATCGGACAGAGTTTTATTAAGGTTTAAAATTTTTAATTGGTGTCAGATTAAATATTATTTCTCAGTTGAGTCAATACGCGGTTGATTCTTTTTTCCAAAGACAAAACATTCACGGACATATCGTCATAAGCTAACGTAGCAATCTTTTGGGCTTTTCCAGGATTCTGCTTGTGCAATTGTTCATTTATGTCTCGCATGATATTGAGTATCTGGGTTTGATGGATACCATTGACCATAAATTCGAAGACATCTTCAAGCTCTTGGGAAGTGGGCTCACTCTCCCAGTACCTTTCTACCCCTTCCAAATAAGAAAGTCGGTTTGCGTCAAAAATTTCCCATGTCTTATTATAGCTTCGGATAGCCTGATCGAAGCTTTGAAAGCCACCCGCAGAATTAAAATAGGACTTGATGGACGGCAAGTGAGCAAGGATGTCATTGGCGTCACGTAGGTAGTTTAGTAAACTACTGGAAATATCCCGGAAATATTCGTTTTGTCGCAGAAACTGTTCTTCCATCGCTTTTTCAAGATCGGTAGTCAATCGGTCAACTTCCAGCGTCAGTTCATCTACTTTTGAGCGAAGATGTGTGATTTCCTCTTTTTGTTCGCCGGTCAGTCTCTCATACCTGGCAATTTGATCTTCCAATCTCCTGCGATTGGCTTCAAAATATAAGATTGTATCCAAAAGTGTATTATTGAGTGCATTCAATTGTTGCTGAGTCAAGCTATTTTTGGCCTGTAATCCAGCCAGTCGTTTTTCCAGATCATTAATACGTTTTTTAAACTCTGGTGATTCCGACTCCATATTAACAACCAGAAATTCAATGTACATTTCTTCTCTTGAGGAATCCAATTGGAGAGATCCGTCAACGGGCTTCAACATTTTGTGTTTATCGGAAAGCATAGAAATTGCAATGACAGGATCTACAGCGTTTCTGATCGGATATGTAAAACTAAATTTTCCTTCATTGTCAGTGGTGATTTCACCTACATCCGAGATGTTGAGTTTTGCATTGGGCAGTGCCTGTAATTCAGTTCCTATTTTTTCGCGGATATTGAGATGTATGTCAATAGCATCCAGAACTTGAGTGGCTCCGGAAAAAGGAAATAGAAAAAATAAAAGGTAAACTAATAATCCGGTCTTTTCGATCATGGTCTTGACACCGATAAGGCTTAGATGATTCATTGGTCGATGGTTCGATTTATAGCATTCGATAATTTTCCTGACTTCGAACTTCCCGTTAAAAGTCGTTCTTCTTTTTCGCTTTGGGTTTTAGGCTTACCGGTTCTTCTTCTACAAAGGGTGTCATTTCTTCTGAGTTTTCCTCCATCAACACGGGCTCCACCATTTCATTGTTATTTTCATTGCTAAAATTATTGTAAATATCACCTTCAATCATTTCAATCTCGACCCAATCTCTAAATCGATAAGGTTCGATCAGTGCTTGATTAAGATGTTCTTCCTTAACTCTTCTGGCCTCGTAATTGGCATTAATCAGGTACTCGGTAAAATCCTGTGCCAATTTGATAAGGCTAAAATCGCTGCCAGAGGTATCGCTGAATATTCGTCACTTCCGGTAATTTCCGCGACCACTCTCTCAAAATCATGAGAATAGACATCTTTTAATTCTCGCAAACGGTATTGGAGTGAATTGGCGTATACATCCTTGTTAAATCGGATCATCTTCATTTTTTTCTTGTCCAGAAAGTCCCGCTTGATCTCGACGAGTAGCAGGTTGAATTGATCGGCGATCTTAATATAAGCTCGTTTTACCTTGGCTACATCCTGAGGTGGAATGTGATTGGCCTGGGCCTTAAAAGTGGATGCCAATGCTTCTGCTTCGATTTTAAGTTCGCGAAACTTAAGCATGAATTCGGTTTGCAAAAATCCATGCAAGGTTTTGTCCAGTTTCATAAACTGTTTGGCAACTATGGCATTTTGTTGATTAGCCCTGTCTGTCATAACGCCCCTTACATGTTCTAAGTTGGCAGCAAAATTACTGATGTCATAACCTTGCGTACCGGTCTGATCTTTTATCCGTACAGTTCTGTCGATCTCATTAGGGTCAACGTTTTCATCAACGAATCTTTGGCTGTCTTCATCAAAGACTTGACGTTTTGTTACACCTGATTGCGATTGTTGAGCAATCAGATTACTGCTGAGAAAGCCGGCTGTGGTTAAAATCAGAATGATAAATGATATGAATGTTTTCATGTCAGTAGTTTTTTAGGTATTTCTTGTTTGATTATTTGATTTGTTGGTTTTGAATTTCCAAGGCCTCAGCATGATGAAGGTGCCTGGTGTTTAGTATGATCGGACTCAGGAGATCCTGGCAAGCATTATTTAGGCCCATGCAACTTAAGAGTTGATACCATTGGGCGTCTTCCAGATACCTGACATCATTGCTACTGATCACTTCTGCAAAATTGTTTAATGCAGCCTGAAAGTTATGCTTTAAAAAGTTGGCGTGCCCCAGATAGTATTTTGCCATTATGTAAAAGGCATTGCCTGAAGTCACTTGTTCGAGGGTCACAATTGCCTGGTCGTAGTTTTTATTTGTAAGGGCTTCTATTCCAAGAGCTACGTTGGCGTCTATGGTTTGCGCATCGGTGCCTCGCATGGTGAAAACTGGTGTCTCATACAAGTTTAAAGCAAGTTGGGTGCTACTCAGATTCTGATCTGAAGGTATGATAAAGAAGAATGCCCCCATGAGTATAATGACACATGCTGCAATGGCTAGAGCATACATTCTTCGGCTCCGGCTTGCCAGTGGGACTACTTTTGTCTCCTCCGCTTCAAGATCCTTGAGTTGTTGTCTCAGGTTTTCGCTGACCATAAAGTCAATCATTTTATGGGCGGTGTGCCTTCGGTCAAATTCGTTTGACAGGCTATGATCGGTTGCAAGCTGATTTTCCACCTCTTGTCTCTCAGATTCTGATAGCTCATTGTTGAGATACTGCTCGATCAGATCTATATTATTTTGCTGGTTCATTTTAGCTAGTTTTTAAAATATCTTTTAATGATGGTTCTTGGTCAATGATGCTTAATAGTTTTTGATAACAATTATATCGTTGTCGCCTGGCTATGCCAGCGTTGTCTAATCCTACCTTTTCTGCGATTTCCTCCATGCTGTATGATAGTTTCCAAAGCTCCAGTATTTGTTGGCACTTGTCTCCCAGCATTTGCAGAAGCTGACTCAAAATCTGTTTTTGTTCATCTTCAAGTGAAATCGACTCTGGTGTGTCAATGGAGACCTGGTCAAGCGTGGATGTATCTTCAGTATAAAACATTTTCTTGTTTCTCTTCAATTTGTTCAGCCAGAGAAATCGACATATTGAATACAAATAGGCTTTAAGATTTCCGTCCCCACGATATTTATCCTTTCTCACGTTGTCGTCCAATGCAATGATTCCTTCGTGAAAATATCGATTCCCTCGTCACTACTACCACTGTTGTTCTTAACGAAGCCGACAACCTGATTTTTCAGCTGTTTGTCCTGGTAGATGGTTGCTATTGCCTGCTGTCGTTTCATGCCTCCGTTTTTTATATCCTCCAAAAGAGAACTGTCAGTGGTTATGCTTTTCATATACTCTGTGTGTTAAGGAACCAGAATGTCCGGCTAAAAGTGAAGTTTTTTTATTGATCCTAAAAATATCTTATAAAATCGGTTTTACCAGTATGACCTTAGAGCCGGTATTCAAAGTAGGCGGTGTACCGCAAAGATATCTGCCTCTATTTACAATGTGTCACTCCAAAGATAAAGACCTCGTTTGTTTCGGCAATCCACAGACCTTAGATAATATCTGTCGTCATGTGTTTGGCGAATATTGTTAAAAAAGTGTTAAGGGAAGGGATTGAACCGGACAAGACAGTGCTTTGCAACACATTCAATTGTAAATACGATAAGAAAAGAACCCCAACACCCTTGTCATATATCCAAGTATTTTTGGTTGAGTAATTGTGTTAGCCTACTGAGCAGAAATTGATTGAGGGGGCTTTTAGATCAAAAATTAGCTTTACATAATTCAACCAGGGATCATTAAAACGATAATTTTATAGTCAAATGATTAAACATAGATCCAAGTCTTCATCAATCAGCTTCTCCGGGTTGCTCCTGTTCTTTTTGTTGATCAGTTTCAAACTATCCGGCCAGCAAGCCTATCCCCGGGGTTGATTCTGGATGATGACGCTTACATCGAGATCCCGCATTCTTCAGCAAACATTCAGATCAGCAGTGGGCAAAAGTCAGTGCCATTGAGTGTGGATTTGTCGGTCTACTGTCCGGAAGTCAGACATCAGGGAGACATCTCATCTTGTGTCGGCTGGGCTGCAGGTTACGGAGCTATGACCATGGAACGAGCGATCAAAAACGGATGGAAGAACCGGACCAGAATTACCGAAAGTGCAAATTCAGCCCTGTTTGTCTATAGTCAGCTCAGTGATGAAGATTGCGGTGCCATTCGAATGCCTGATGCCCTGCGGTTTATGCAGCTTAAGGGTAATTGTCTCGCTCGTGATTTTGACTTTGATATTAACTCTTGTCATAAAACAGCGAGTGAAAACCACCTAAAGAAGGCATCAGAGTATAGAATAGAAGAATTTGTCAGGCTATTTGAACCTAATTCTGATCCCGTGGAAAAAGTTAGAACTACGAAACTGATTTTGGCTCAACAGAAACCGGTTGTGATTGGTATGAAATTGCTGAATAACTTCTATTCGATACAATCGGGAGACGAGAGCTGGTTTCCTAATATTGGTGATCAGACATATGCCGGCGGCCATGCCATGGTAGTCGTGGGCTATGATGATCTGAAATTTAATGCAGATAGAAATGACATCGCTGCGGAGACGAAGGGAGCTTTTCTAATTATGAACAGTTGGGGCAAAGGATGGGGTCATGACGGCTACATTTGGGTTCGTTACGGCCACTTTGGTGAATATTGCCGTCATGCATATGCGCTCATGATGTCAGGGGGAGATCCCATTGACTTTAGCCTTGACATGAGTCCCGACTCCAGTCAGGAGATAGAGGAATCAACAGGTCGTGATCTCCGAACCCTTGCCGGTTCATTTGGCTTCAAACTATATACAGGACAATGGTACAACAACAAACCCCTCTTTCGGGAACAAGTGGTGTCACTTAAGAACCAAACGTACATGCTGGAGAACCGGCAATTGGGAGAGCAGTTTCAACTTTATGTCACCAGTGAATACCTGGATGGATACATCTACGTGTTTAGCGTAGACCCTACCGGGAAAGCAGAAGTACATTTTCCAAAGTCAGAAGAGTATAATGTCAAATTTGCGGACCAAAATGAGTCCGCACTATTAATGGGTACAGGGTCAACTTTGACAGTGCCATCAGAAGAGACTGCGCTGACCATAACGCATCAGGGAGAAGATCATTTGATTGTACTGTTTTCTGAGAGTAAAATCAAACCAAAATACATCGACTACCTGGGCGAACAATTGATAGGCGCTAGCGAGACTCCGGACACCAAATTACCCCGACTCTTAAAAAAGTACATGGTGCCTTTCTCGGACATTTTGTACTATCCTGATCATATGGGTTTTGAAGTCAGTACTCGTAGCGAAGGCAAAATAGTACCGATCATATTGAAGGTTAAGTCAGATTAGGTGCACACCCAGCCGGGCGGAAAAGATCCGCCTCTAGAGGTTGTAATCCGATCTCTTGAAAAAAAGAGCCGGCGGAATAGATCTGCCTCTACATGGTAATCCTTCCAATTTTTCACCATTCCATCTTTTCCGTCATAACCAAGCCGGCGGAATAGATCTGCCTCTACATGGTAATCCTTCCAATTTTCCACTCTTCCATCCTTCCAATTCTCCATCATAATCAAGTCGGCGGAATAGATCTGCCTCTACATGGAAATCCTTCCAATTTTCCACTCTTCCATCTTTCCAATTTTCCATCACAACACAGTAGGCGGAATAGATCCGCCTCTACCTGATAATCCGATCCAATTTTCCACCTTCCATGCTTCCAATTCTCCATTATGAAAAAGCTGGCGGAATAGATCCACCTCTACATGGTAATCCTTCCAATTTTCCACTCTTCCATCTTTCCAATTTTCCATCACAACACAGTAGGCGGAATAGATCCGCCTCTACATTGATATGCAATTTCGCCTCAAACGAAGTCAGCGGAATAGATCCGCCTCTACATGGTAATTCGATCCAATTTTCCACCATTCCATTCTTCCAATTCTCCATTATTACGAAGCCGGGGGAATAGATCCTCCTCTATATGGTCCGGCTTCCGTCTCCCGACTCCCGGCTTCCGTCTCCCGACTCCCGTCCCCAACTATTCCTCCCCTACAAAAAGTATGGTATCAACTCTGAGATTTCTAAGATTAAATTCAATATCGAGTGCTCCATACACCTGTTGCCCGATCAGTGTATCATAGCCAAAACCTACAAACCAATGGTTGCCCAATGGAAAGTCGTGCATGCACACCTGCCCTAAATCGTCGGATGTAATGGATGTGTCGAAATTATGCTCAGGATCAAATCCAGGGAATGTTTCAGAATTAAATTTGATATAGATAGTGATGTCTGGGATCACCAGATCGTGGTGCCGGGTTGTAAAACATAACGATGTTCTGAGATCAGATGACTTATTGCAACTGAGCCATATCGGGAGAAAGACAAGCAGTAAATATCGATAAACATGTCGCATCAGATACTTCAACGAAAGTTGAATTGAAAAAGATCTGAAAAAAACCAGAATTTTAACATCCTGTAAAATGAGCAGACATCAATGATTGGTAACAAGATGCAAGCGGTATACTATGATCAATTTGGCCAGACTCCGATCGTTAAATTGGTTGAGGTGCCGGTCATTGGACCAGGATCAGTTCTACTACGAGTTAGGTCGACCGGCATATGTCGAAGCGACTGGCATGGCTGGATGGGCCATGATAAAGACATCGCGTTACCGCACGTGCCTGGCCATGAATTCTCAGGTACGATAGAGGAGATCGGAGACGATGTCAGAGGATGGACTATAGGTCAGCGAGTCACAGCGCCTTTTATTCAGGCATGCGGGAAGTGTCATTATTGTCTAATGGACGAGCAGCAGGTTTGCGAGGAGCAGGAGCAAGCGGGATTTACCTATTGGGGGTCATTCGCAGAATACCTCGAAGTCAAAAATGCACAAAGCAATCTGATTGAACTCCCGGAGGCCATGAGTTATGACGTTGCTGCTGTGATGGGCTGTCGTTTTGGAACCGCCTACCGGGCTGTTATCGATCAGGCACGAATGAAAGAAGGTGAATATTTACTGATCATTGGCTGTGGAGGAGTGGGTTTATCAGCAATGA
This sequence comes from Saprospiraceae bacterium, assembly GCA_016711125.1. Lineage (GTDB taxonomy): Bacteria > Bacteroidota > Bacteroidia > Chitinophagales > Saprospiraceae > JABDMH01. The sequence goes on from JADJTQ010000001.1 coordinate 1,275,863, forward strand.
TGATTGCCAGGGCAGTAGGTGTCCGGGTTGCTGCCGTTGACGTCAATCCTCAAGCGCTACAAGTTGCGGCAACTTTCGGAGCCGAGATTCTCTTCGAGAGATTGGATAGCAAAACGATCACTGAAATAACCGAGTGGTCCGGTAGGGGTGTCCATGTTTGTTTGGATGCGATAGGCAGACCCGAATTGCTAGATGGCGGCCTGCGAACTCTGAAGCGACGTGGTTCATTTGTGCAGGTGGGTCTTTTACCTGATGTTGCCGGGGTACCGAGTTTGTCTATGGAACGTCTCGTAGGGCACGAGCTGGAGATCCGGGGCAGCCATGGTATTCAAGGTTGGAAGTATCAGGAAATGCTGGATTTCGTGGTGAGATATGAAGTGCCGGTAGGTACTATGATTACTCACATTACGGACCTAAAAAACAGTATACCTACTCTCATTGAGATGGGTCAAAACCGACATTTTGGGGTCACAATAATCCATCCCTAGTTTGTTATAATCCGGCATTATCGGGTAGCACTGCTACTTGTCAGGAAGCAGGCTTATCGAACAAAATTCATGTCTTTAAATCAAAAAAGCTGGATTTAAACAAGGCTGACCATTGCTAACTAGCGAGGTACTTCCCCTAATTCAGCATATTTATCCAGGTAATATTCCAATTTATTGCGATTTCGAGCGTCTTAATCAATAGTAAATTGTATTTTTGCTGTCGCATATTAACTATATCAGAATAGTTTAATATCTTTAAAAGATTCATTTGTAAGACCCTTTAGACTAGCCTATTACTATGACTAAGAAAACAAACCGTTTAATCTTAACATTGATAACCAGTTTGCTGACGATCGTCATTTTTTCGTCCTGGTTGTTTGGACCGGTAGCACCAGTAGACAACTTTCAGGATATTTTATGCAACCAGATCGTAGTAGATAGTACTAAAGGAGCTGGCGACTCTCTCAGCGCTGCGACTTATGAAGATTGTGTCTTAGCCGGTGAAAATTTTGCTGCCGGTGACAAGTTGTATCGTTTTATGGTAAGCGATACGGATACATTTAATATCGAGTTTTTGGTCCTGGATAGCTCAGATATAAAACTCTTTTTACTTACAAATGCGATTGATGAGGATACGGAGACCGATTGTCCTGATAGCTGTCTATTTAGATTTGAAGGTAACGATACTCTTGAAATCGAATTATTGCCAGGCGTTTATTGGTTGGCAGTCGATGGTGAGATTGCCTCTGACGGTCCTGGTGGAGGAGAGGGTGTTTACCAGTTATCTATCCGGTGCGAGTATGAGGCAGAGACTATCGAATGTGGTGAAATAATCACAGATCAGACGACTGGTCGGTTAAGTAATTTTGACATTCTTGACTATGGAGGATGTTTTGAGTCGGTAATCAATAGCTATGATGCAGGTGATCGACTTTATCGTTTTGAGGTTCTGGAGAAAAAGATGGTAGAGATCAATATGAATAATATTGACAACCAGGGTCTTGACCTTTTTCTGCTAAGTAGTGCTATTAACATCCAAACTGGTGAGGTTTTTCCAGCATTTTGCGTCGGCAAGAGTGATACGGGAAGTGTAAGTGAACAAATAAAGGGGATTCTTGAAGTGGGAATCTATTGGATTATTGTGGATGGTACGCAGGACGGGGATGTCTTGAATGAAGGAAGTTACGATCTGTCGATCTCCTGCCCATTTGACTATGAATCAATCAGCTGCGGTGAGCCTGTGATGGGCAATACAGCGGTACAAGTCAATTATCATGGGTCGACTGAATATGCCTTATGTGCCCCAGCGGGTCAGTATGAGGGTGGTGATATAACCTACTTGTTTGACTTACCAAATGATGATGATGTCACGATTAATCTCACTCCGTTGGCAGGTGATAATCTTGCGTTGATTTTAGTTAGCGCCAGCTTCGATGAGGGTACTATGAAATATTCATTGGATACTTGCATGGCCTTCAGCGATACGTCGACAACAATGCCCGGGTTTGAAAAAATCTCCATGGAACTGACAGAGGGTACATATTTCATCATTGTTGATGGTATCGTAAATAATGATACCGCTTCCGCAGGTCCATTTATGTTGGAAGTTGTTTGTAAATCGCTTCCGATTGAGCTGGTAAGCTTTACCGGTAGTAGAATAAGCGAAGGCATAAAAGTAGACTGGGCGACTGCATCTGAAGTCGGTTTTGAGGGATTTTATTTGCAACGAAGCGAAAATGGTGATGATTGGAATAATCTGGTATGGCAGGGATCTAAGGGGTCTGCTACATCCATGACTCAATATAGTTATCTTGATTTGCAGCCAATGCCTGGAGCTAACTTTTACCGCCTTCGATCGGTAGATTTGGATGGCACCATCAATATATCGAGTATCATTCAGGTTGATTTTGATGGCAATGATGCTCAAGCCCATTTTTCGGTCTACCCAACGCTTGCTACAGACTGGGTCCATGTACAGGGCATCAGAAACGGATCAACTGTGAAGTACGAAATAAGGACTGTGCTGGGCAATTTAGTACGGAGGGGCACACTTGGATCCGGCAATCAGGAGCTGGATCTTTCTGGGATAACTTCCGGTATGTTGTACCTAACTCTGAGAGATGGAAAGGAGTTTAAAACAGTGGCAATTCAAAAGCTTTAGGATCAGGTTAGCAATAAGAATAGGTATCAAAATTCTTCTTTGAATTTCGGGACGCGTATCACGCTTCGTGATACTGGTAGACTAATTGTGGCCACGAAACATACTTTTTTTATCGGGTACCCGCTGACGATTCTATCGTTCTCATCCTTGATCGATTTCTGATTTATAACTGCTGAAGAACTGCTAGTCAAATCATTCCTTTATAGAATACTGCAATAGGCAAGCTTGATCTGAAGAATACTATAACATCTTAGAGCCTAACTCAAGCAGTTCTGACCAAGTCGTAGGTTACTTTTCGGGTGAAAGGATTTATTTAGAAGAAGTTTCAGAAAAAGAAGATCTCCAGGGGAATCAATCCTAAATGATCTATTCGTACCATCATATTGGTTGCGTCACACTTGAAGAGCTCTACTTACATCGGATAGTAGACTATGATTGGTGCCCTTTCCGGAAAAGGAGTATTGGTCAATTTAGTCAGTTTTTGGCTTTTTGTTTTGAGTAAAAAGAGATCACTGTTGGACGAAAGTTCGTCGGTACCATCATAGATAAGGCTTTGGCCATCTTTTGTCCAACTATGCCATCCATGGTCTCCACTGCCGGAGGTAAGTTGTAAGTATTGTGTGCCGTCTTGGTTGATACTAAAAATATGGTATTGTCCATCTCGTCTGGACGTATAGGATATTGTATTGGTTCCCGGGACCCAGCGCGGTGGTCCTGCGTGGTAAAATGTTGGCCCTGGGTCGCTAATATCGGCGGGATAGTGAGTAAGTTGTCTTTGATGTGAACCCAATTCATCGGCGATCCACAACTCATCCGTACCAGATCGGGTAGATCGAAAGACGATCCAGCGACCATCAGGGCTAAAAATAGGGTCATTGATCAAATATTGATTGGTGCGCAAGACCTCTCTTACTTCATATCCGGTGCTATCAATGATGGCAAAAGACCGGAAATCGCCCTCATGCCGGCAGATAACCAGTTCGGTGCCATCATTCCGTGAATCCAACCATGAGTCAGCCATTCGATTAGGCCCGATTCGCTGGATAGCTTGATGTATAAGATCAAATTGATAAAGGAAATAGATGCCGGCTGTGGTATCCCGGTCGGAAATAAAATAGATTTTGTTTTTCCATCCATGGCATACCCAATCAACAGCAGGATTGTTGGAGATGTTTTTTGTCTTTTGACCCGCCATTTCCATCAGATAAACTTCGTAATTGACGGTATCATTCTGAGGCAGAAGTGCATTGTATGCTATATACATAGCTGCATACTGTGATTCACCAACTTCGGAGCTAGCACAGGAGCATAAAAACAACATGGGGAGAATCACTCCAGTCAAAGGGTTAAGCCTCATAGCACAACTAAACGGTACGGACAAGGTAGGTAAAAAACTACGAACCTACTATCACTGATGCCGATCAAATGTCGGCTCAGGAAAAGCCAAGTTGGACCTTTCCAAAGGTAAATTCAGATAGATCTGAAACAATGGCCAAAAGCTGGATTTAGTTGGACTAAAAACCCGGTAGAACCTGCTTGTTTATTTTGTTCTCCGGAACTAAAAATCCAATTTTAGGCAAAAAGATATTTTAAATCAGGCGTCCGACCAGTTAGCAATCAGGTAAGAGAAACCAACTATTTCGTCACAACAAATGGTCCGAATCGGGCAATTAAATAATGTGTTTTGCCACGATTTGAAGGATGAGTGATCGGCTAGTTGCACCCGGTTCTTTAGAATATCGATCCTCAAGCATGAGATGAGCCTCAAATGATAGATACCGGTAAGTTCGATAGCCCAGGAATGCACCCGCCCGATTTATCGAAAAGAAGGGTTCCCCTTCATTATGTGACAATGTTTTAAAAACTTCATCATAAACGCCAAAATACATTGGAGTCTCGGTTGGAAAACTCAAACCAATGCGATATCTCAGTCGTGTGTCATAATCATCAGCGTTTTTACTGGATTGCTGAATTTGTTCTTCAATGCGGAGATCATGAAACATAATACTACTGCCAAAATCCTTATAGTAATTGATTTCCTGTACGAATCTTAGCTCTTGCATCAAATTTGGACGGTCGTAGTTCCAAAAGAAGCCCATACCCGTACCGATTTTAAGGTTTTCCGTGATTTCATATTTAAAAACACTACGGGCGTTCAATCTTTTATCGGAGGCATTTGTGTTAAAGATGTGACCAAAATCCGAATCAATATACATTCGGTCCTTGAACTTAAAGGAATTTTGGTACTGAAACCACAATTGGTTACTTCCCTGTCTTTCATCAGAAGCAGCAGAAAAGATGGAACCACCCACAAGGGTTTGCGATTTTAAGATAGGAGAAAAACACAGGATCACAAGGGCGATCATCACGACAGGTGACAATACGCCACGCATAGTTTGGGTTCTAACGGGCATCAAATCGGGTATTAAGTGTAAAAAATGGTTTTCTGTAACAATTACTCTCCCTAAAGTAAGAGAATTATATTCAGATAATCAAATGCAAAACGCACTTTTCAATTGTTCATTGCCTTTAGGCACTACCACTTCCAGTCGTCAAGCTAGTACATTGCTTTTAATTATATAAGCCTGGTCAGCCCCAATGAACCGGAGTACTACATCACACTGAGAAGTGCACTAGCTTCTCATTTGTACTGTATATCTTTTGTCTGTAATACAAAAAACATTGATTGGCCTCACATTAGGATGATCTTAGTCAGGTACTGATCGGGAAACTCAGGAAATTCATTCTGGCAAATGGGAAGGTGATCAATATTGATAATAGCTGCACCGATACCCTCTGCGTTACCAATATATGTTTGTAAAAAATATGTTTTATAAAAACGATTTTTTAAATTTTTGGATCAGATTGAGCATATCACTATCTTTCAATCATGACAAAACAGGTTATGATTGTAACTGGTGATGCTGGCGAGAGTTACGAAACGCTTTATGCCAAGCATCGATTGGAGGAAGCAGGGTATATCGGGCATGTGGTTGCTCCGGTTAAGAAAATGCTCAACTTGGTAATCCATGATTTTGAACCAGGATGGGACACTTACAAAGAATCACCAGGATATAAGGTGACTGCTGATTACAGTTTTGCGGAAGTAAATTCAGATGACTACGATGCTATCTTACTGCTGGGCGGTAGGGCTCCCGAGTACCTGAGACATAACCATCTCCTGCTTCAGTTAGTTCAAGACTTTCATACTGCCGACAAGTGGATATTTTCTATTTGTCATGGTATTCAGATCCTTTTGGCTGCAGGTCTGGCACCAGGAAAGAAACTCACCAGTTATGAACATATCCGATATGAGGTGGAGTCTAATGGAGGCATTTATTGCAACACGCAAGAAGCGGTTAGAGATGGTAAAATAGTAACCGGACAAACCTGGCAATCGCATCCTGAGTTTTACCGGGAAGTTTTTAATTGCCTTGGGACGGTAAAATGAGCATGAATCTATAATCAAGTCAAATCATGCTCAACTTCGTATAATTAAATCTGTGCTTGCCTGTTAGCTCTAGAGCGTTAAAAAATGAAATAACATCGAGATTAACGAAACTTATATTGCTACAGAGATTGATACAGATCAACATGAAATTCTCTTGAAAGAATTAGAGGAGTCCATTTCTGATATCAATATAGAATGCACAATACTAATATATGGACAAGGTAGCAAAACTCGGAAGACCTGAGATTAAGGAATCATTTAAGCGAATTCTTGAAAAGAAACACTCTAGAAAAATGTGTGTGAAGTAAGCCTGCCTGCCAGGTCGCCGCAACATACTCTGATCAGTATTGGCACAGTCATAGAGGTCTTTTTACACGATTGCATATAGACGGTGTAAACCAAAGTCCCAAAAAAGCGATTGCCATTCTAAGTGAATATACCCCATCCGTGGATCCAAAATGGGTAAGAAAAGAAGGAAAAGATTGGAGGATCAAATGAATCGGGGCTATTTTTTCGAAATCAGTGCAAAATATCTTGAATTACCGCAACCGGTTTTTTGATCTCTTCTTCAGTATTGAAATAGTGTGGTGCAAATCGAACAATCCAATCTATTTTTTTCTCTTTGAAATCAAGGAGCGCATTGAGTTTGGTACCGAATGAGCAATTAATTTTCTCTTGTCTTAATGCGCTCTTTAATAGTTGTGGGTCCAAACTTTCTATATGTGCAGTCACAATGGCACCTTTTTGTGTGCCCCGATCCATAACAGAAACTCTTTCAATGTTAGATAGTTTTTCCCTTAGCTGGTTAGCTAAGAGCTGAACTCTATTTTGTATTACTGGCATGCCTACCGAGTTGGCATAGGCCAGAGCAGCGGAGGCTCCTAGTAACGATGCATAAGAATTTTCCCAGTCCTCAAATCTGGTCGCATTATCCTTTAATGAAAAGTTTTCTTCTTCGATCCAATCGGCGCCACGCATATCCAGAAATAGGGGATGATAGTTATTATCTAGCATCCGATCACTTACATAAAGGAATCCTGCTCCTCTTGGTCCTCTCAAGAATTTTCGAAATGTGGCGCTATAGAAATCGCACTGCATTGCAGTCAGATTAACATCAAGCTGACCAGCTGACTGACAGCCATCAACTAGGTAAATGATCTCATTTTCTTTGCAAATCTGCCCTGCAGCATCGGCCGGTTGAATAAGACCACTATTAGTTGGAATATGTGTAAGTGAAAATACAGTGGGTTGAAATTTAATAATGTCATCTCTTAATGCATCCAGATCAATCTCACCGCTTGGGAGATTGCTAACGATCTTAATCTGGATACCCCATCTTTTTTTCAGATTGAGGAAAACGACAAAATTTGAGACATAGTCATTTGACGTGGTTAAGATGACATCGCCAGGTTTGAATTCGATGGAACTCAAAGCACGGTTATATGCATCTGTAGCGTTTGCTGTAAAGGCAAAATTCTTGCTTTGTGCTCTAAAGAGATTGGCAGCCTGATCATAAAATTGTCCAATGGCATCGGCTTGATGTGCCGCCGCTTCATATCCACCCATTTTAGCTTCCAGATCAATATGAAGTTTGATCGCATCAATTACTTTTGTAGGCATAAGTGACGCTCCCGCATTGTTCAGGTGAGTGCAATGCAACGAGCCGGGAGTGTCTGATCTCCATTGTTCTATATATCCCATGGATTATATGGTTAGCTTAAGTCTAATAAATCAGGAGCACCAATGGGTCGGGATACCGTAAATCCTTCTCCAAATTCTACTCCAATTTGTCGACCATAAGAGCGTGCCCTGGCTTTAATGAATTCCAAAAAATCTGCACCCGAAATCGGCGAATTTTCCTCTGGACTATCAGGGTCGTAAAATTGGGAAGAAAATGCGAGAATACTCTTCATTTTTTGCTCCATATGAGGTGTCATGTCGACCACAATATCGGCGACAAGCATTTTATCCTGAATGTAGTTGTAAATAACTCTGGGTCTCCAGCGTTCCTGTTCTACTCCCTGATCATTAAAAGTTTGTACTTTGTTTAAACCGGCCAAAAAACAGGCATCATAAACCAGCCGTGCTGCCCTTCCATGATCCGGATGCCGGTCATCAATGGCGTTGGCAAGTACTATTTCGGGCCTAAAGGTTCGGACCACTGAGGCAATCTGGCGCTTATACGCTTCTGTGGGTTCGAAAAATCCATCAGGAATGTCCAGGATAATCCGGTCTTTGATACCCAGTATTTCAGCAGCTTTTTTTGCCTCTTTTTTTCGTAGATCGGCATTTCCACGGGTACCCAGTTCACCCTTGGTCAGGTCCAGGATTGCAGCTGAATGGCCAAGGGAAAGATGTTTTAGCAAAGTACCCGAACAACTTAATTCTACATCGTCAGGATGTACCCCAATAGCAAGGATGTCTACCTTCATTTGTTTACCATTTAAGTAGATTGGCTCCCCACGTAAAACCACTACCAAAGGCTGCCAGGCATATGAGATCTCCTTTTTTTACTTTGCCAAGTTGATAGGCTTCTGATAACGCAATCGGAATAGAAGCGGCCGTAGTATTGCCGTACTTTTGTATGTTATTGTACACCTGATCGTCACTTAATTTGAGAATTCTTTGCACAAACTGACTAATACGCAAATTGGCCTGATGAGGGATCAATAGATTAAGGTCTTTAGGTTGATACCCAGAATCAGCCAGAACCTCCATGATCACTTGTGGGAACTTTTGCACTGCATATTTGAACACATGTTGACCATTCATGTTTGGATAGATTAGTTCATCGTCCACCATTTTTTGGGTAATAAAAACTGTATCAAAAGGATTATCGGAAAATCCATATTTTTCCTGCTCACCATGATACCCACCATGACATCCGGGACTGATAAAGGCCAACTCTTCAGCTTGGCGTCCATCTGAATGCAATTTGGAGGTTATGATCCCTTGATTTTCTTCATTGGTTGGTTGCAAAATGACCGCCCCAGCTCCGTCGCCGAAGATCACAGATACATTGCGCCCCCTGGTTGTAAAATCAAGACCCATACTGTGCATTTCTGCACCGATCAGCAAGATGTTTTTATACATGCCTGACCGTACAAATTGATCAGCAACAGACATTCCATAGACAAAGCCTGAACATTGATTTCGAATGTCGAGAGCACCTATTTCGGTGTTGGAGATATCCAGCTCGCGTTGTACCAGGACCCCGCAACCGGGAAAAAAGTAATCTGGGCTCAGAGTGGCAAAAATAATGAAGTCAATGTCTTCTTTGTCGATACCAGCATCTGCTATGGCCTTTCGGGCAGCTTCTGCCCCCATGGTTGTAGTCGTTTCTTTATGCCGTATGCCATATCTACGCTCCTGAATGCCGGTCCGTTCTTGCACCCATTCGTCGGTGGTATCCATCAATTTAACCAAGTCATCGTTGGTAATTACCTGTTCCGGCAAATAGTGACCGATACCAGCTATCTTAGTTTTTGTCATTTTATCCATTAATTTATATCCTGATGGTTCGACCCATGCCATTATCTTAAGTCTTCCGGTTAAAAATAGCGTTTTAATGATTAACTGCCTAATCAAAGCTAGGAGGCTGTTGAACTACGCAACTTGATGCTGAAGCCGTAAATCGTCGTTTCTGGCGCAGCGAGACGAAGGATGCTATTGTGAAGTTGTCGCGCCGTGAAAGTCCGTGAGATGGGGACTACACACAGCGCTTTATATAAATATTAAAGCATGAGTGTAATGAAACATCTCATCACACGCCAATGGGTATCGACCCCCATCCGGCAAGGTTTAGCCAACCTCCGGAAGCGAGTCTTGCGTAATCATTCGAGAGGATGGTACGAAGCGTAGACAGCGAGTGTCAAAGGTGTATGATAGAGCCTCGAAAGGGTAGATAAATCTGGAGTCTTAGTAGTCAACTTTGCTGGGACAATATGGAGGTAGGGCCAAAGGCGATCCTGCCGAAGTCCAGGCGGGGTCAAAGAATGCATCAGAGACATAGAGGGCGAGATGGGAACACGGGAGACCCTACTGTCTCCTGCTGGGAGAAGGGCAAATGGGCGAGCTCTTGAACAAAAGGCCTGTGTAGGGTGGTCAGTGTCATCATCATCCTGCAGCGAAGAAACGCGATGACAGGAGCAGGTACGCAAGCCGAGGGAAACCGAAGGTGAAGGAATGACAGAGGGAGTCTTAGCCGCTTCATAGTACCGTTGGAAAGGTGGGAAATCCTAACCGGGGAAAGCCACTGAGTAGGGAAGGGAGCAGCACGAAACGGGGGACTGTGTTTTGGACACATTGATTATACCAGTTTATAATATACGATGTCAACGAAAGAGATACAGATAGCACAACTGTCAAGGAAACACAAGGACAGCACGTTGCACAATTTGCACGGCTTTATCGATATATATGCCCTGTATGGGTCATATAAAAGATTGAATAGACAAAGCGCAAGTGGCGTGGACGGAGAGACATGGCAGAGCTACGGAAAAGGAGGAATAGGTAAAATGACAGAGCTTCTGAACAAATTCAAGAAAGGAACCTATCGGGCGCCAAACGTCCGCCGCGTGTACATAGGAAAAGATAGCGGTGGGACACGGCCATTAGGCATACCGACGATCGAGGACAAGATACTGCAGACAGCAGTGCTAGGGGTACTTGAACCAGTGTACGAACAAGAATTCAAAGAATTCTCGTACGGGTTCAGGCCGGGTCGGAGTCAGCACCAAGCGATAGATTACCTGTTTGAAGAGGTAAGTTTTGGGAAGATACGCTATGTCATAGATGCGGATATTCGCAACTTTTTCGGGGAGCTCAACCATGGTCTGTTACGAAGTTTTCTGGACCTACGGGTAAAGGGTTTTCCAAGGATAATTGTAACTATTTTTAATACATAATATAACATTTTGAATGGTTAATCATTAAATTCCCCAGAATCGATTGTTGATAACTATGCAGAGTATTGATAGTCTATCTGGAAGGGAATTTGCTTTTTGACACAAGCAAAAGCTGTAGTCAACATTTTATTTTGAGGTTGTTTCTGGCCAAGCTCTTATGTTTTCCATCTGCTACCAACCTGCGATAGTATTGACCTAGAAAATGTTTTGAATTGAGAATGCTACCAGCTCCCAGATGAAGCAGCGCTTTCAGGTCTTTGTTTGCTGCATGGGACAAATGAGGTTTGCCAATTTTATTACCGGATGATTTTTCAAAAGGCACGACACCACAATAGCAACTGAGTTTTTTAGCACTATCGAATCGAGTAAAGTTTTTCGTGACACAGATCAAAGCACTGGCAGTTATGGGTCCAATACCCGGTACCGATGTAAGAAGATCATAGTTTGTCTTCAATTTCAAATCGGCTTTAATCGTTTCCAATATTTTCTCATCAACAGCGTCTATCTGTTCGTTTAAGATCTTTTCAATCTTAGAGTTAGACTTGTCGATTACCTTGAACACATCAGATCCCAGAAATTTCTTATTGTCTTGGGCACCTTGTGTCAGCTGCTTTCTAACCTTAATAAGCTGGGACCGGTGAGTTCTTAATCCATTCAATTTGAGGATGTTAGCCTCTAATGGCGCCCAGATTGAAAGTTTATCATGGAAGCGGTAAGCATATTCAGCAATACGTTGCGCATCAACAATATCATTCTTTCCTCTTGTGAGCCCAAGTGAATTTTTGATTTCGACTGCGTTGACTACGTAGCAAGTCTTACTCTGATTGTGTAATACTTCCAAAAGCAAATTGTTGTAAATGCCTGTAAACTCCATAATAAAATGGGGTCTGCCGGATCCACGTCTAAGGCCAGGTCATTAGAAAAGGAAGATGCCCGCTTGACGAAGCACCGAAGACTCTTCAGATCATTATCTATTTGAATGTTCTGAATAACGGTGCCATTTAAAAAACACAAAAGTTGATGTGATCTTTAGAAATGTCGCAAACAATGATAAGTTGAGAAAACATAGTGAAAATTTTAATAGATTTGAAAATAACAAGTAGTTGAGTTCTTAGGCAAACACCAACACCTTAATAATGGGTTTTACTCCCAATTTTCTATTTGGCTTTGACCTAAAAGCAAAGAGTGGATTAAAACGGTTCATAGAATATCGATGACTTCTACGGCAGCGGCTAAAGTGCCACTCTTTGCCTCAACTTATCCACAAATTAACATAAATTGATCCCCCCTAAAACCCCCTATTATGAATATGAATATTTATAATATGAATGTAATCTTAATAAATACAAACCTAAAGGTATGCGGGGAAGCCGCTCGTACGGGTCTGTGGGGGCGCGGGGAGGTAACGAACCGCGCTACCCGGATAACAGACTAAATCTCAACAAAATCAGAAACGGCGAGAACGGCTGAATAATGTCATAGTAAAAATTAATTTTTTTTTATTCGCGAGGCGAGTAACCTCCTGGTAGATGGAAGTTCGGTATCAAGGACTCAAGCCCGGAAGCAACGTGTTAAGACTGCCCACTGAACAACCTAAAGGATAACAGACTGAGTCTCAACAAAGGAGGGAACTGCGAGAACGAATGAGTAATGTTAAAGTAAAAATTAAAATTTTATAAAATCAGCGCGGGGTGAGTATTTCAACATCCTCCTAGGTTTTTTGCTTCTTTTTCTTGGCAGCCGGAAAGAGTACATTATTGAGAATCAGGCGATAGCCGGGGGAATTGGGGTGCAGACTTAGATCTGTATCAGGATCCCCGACAAAGTGCTGGTAGTCTTCGGGGTCATGGCCACCATAAAAAGTAAACTGGCCTTCATGCATGGTGCCATGAAGATATCTCGCTTCATCGGCGGGCTTATTTTCGCCCAATACCAGTACACTCGATTTGATATGCTGATTCCTGAAGGAGGTGGTCTGTCCCATAAAGCCTTTGACCGTCCGGGTGTGATTTTGCGTAAGCATCGTTGGAACCGGATCCCATTTTGCCGAAAAATCAAATAGGGTAAAATAGTCTGTTTGGGGAGTTACCTTCCGGTTCCTGTTGTCGATGGTGCTATGTTCATAGTAAAGAGGATTCTTGATGAGATCAAAGTCTTCAAATGCAAATGTCCGGCTAAAGTCTAATTTATTTTGAGAGTCTCCGTCAGCAGGATCACCGTCATACATCTCAGCGCATATATCGATACCCTCAGCCGCAAGAGCGATGTCATACGTATCTGTGGCAGAGCACATGGCAAACATGAATCCTCCGCCAATGACGTACTCCTTTATCTTCTTGGCGACTGCCAGTTTTAACTGTGATACTTTGGCAAAGCCATGATCCACTGCCAATTGCTCCATCTTCTTCTGGTTTTCGCGATACCAGGAAAAGGCATGATAGGTCCGATAAAACTTACCATATTGACCAGTGAAGTCTTCGTGATGCAGATGCAACCAATCATATTTGGCCAGTTCATCGTTTAGCACAGCATGATCATAAATTGTTTCATAAGGTATTTCAGCATAAGTTAAAACCATGGTGACAGCATCGTCCCAAGGTTGCACCTCTTCACCTTTTTCATTGAAATCAGGACTATAGACCGCTATCTTGGGGGCCACTTCCAGTTTAATCGCATCCATGTTGACTGAAGGGCTGCTAATCTCCTCGATGATTGCATTGAATTGAGCGTCCGGCAGAATTTCGAAGGAAACTCCCCGGGTACGACATTCCTTTTCAAACAAGGAATTATGTACAAAAGCAAAACTGCCTCCCCGATAGTTGAGTAACCACCAGGCTTCAGCACCTTTATCAAGAACCCAGTAGCAAATACCGTAGGCCTTAAGATGATCCTTTTGGTTGACATCCATCGGTAGGAAGATGTATGATGCCTGGACTTGCCATGTGATAGTTAGAAGTATAGTGATTGTAAGGATCCAGCGTGGCATCTTCATCGCACTTTAAGTTATGTTCAACTAATTTAACGAACAGCTGGCATAAAAGTTACCTTCGTTAATAATAAAAACCGGTCATTGTCATTAAAGAAGAGTGTAGTTGGGCCGGTAAATGCGAGAATCCGAATACTTTTGAGACGGGTCTTTAACTCAACGGCGCATTTTTGTCGACAGATTTCTAACTTTGACACTTCGTAAAAACACGCACATTTGGACAATATCGAGATTCAATATCCACTTTGGTATGTGGCAATATGCCTTTTGATTGGTCTGATACTCAGTGCCATTCTATACTTTCGTGCCAGCTATTTTCCTGCTGCCCGTACCTGGATCAAGGGCTTGCTGGCATTTTGTCGATTTCTGGCTATTTCCGTGATAAGCCTATTGTTGTTGTCGCCCGTACTGAAGTACAGCAAACAGGAATCAAAAAAACCAATTGTTATTTTCGGGCAGGATGAGTCTGCGTCAATTCAGGCTGAAATGGACAGTGTGAAACTGAGCGAATATAAAGTGAATCTGAATAAGGTCATTCAAGATGTTTCTGAAAAATTTGAAGTGAAGACTTTTGGGTTTGGAGAAAGTTTTAGGCCTGAAATATCATACAGTTTTCAAGACAAGTCGAGTAATTTGTCAGCTATACTCGAATATGTTGCTGACTTGTATGGTGACCAAAACCTGGGTGCGATCATTTTTGCGACTGATGGCATCTTTAACGAAGGTAAAGACCCCAGATATGCAAACTTGGCTTTTTCTGCTCCAATTTATACAATAGCTCTGGGTGATACTACACCAGATCGCGATTTGTCAATCCGCCAGATCTTTCACAATAATATTGCTTATTTGAGTGATAAAACTTCCATTCAGGTTGATGTTAATGCCTACAACTGTCAGGGGGCCCGGAGCATTCTTAATATATACCGGGTCTCCGGGGAAGACAATAGGTTAATCCAAAGCACTCCTTTCAATATCGACCAGATAGATTTCTTTAGAACAATCGAAATCGCCATACCCCAGGAATCTGTGGGATTGCAGCGATTTAGGGTTGTATTAAACGCGGTAAACGGAGAGAAAAGTTTAACCAATAACCGCAAAGATTTCTTCATTGATGTGATTGATGCCCGACAAAAAATTCTCATCTTGGCAGCCAGCCCTCATCCAGATCTTGCTGCCCTTACCTCCAGTCTAGAGAAAAATAAGAATTACCAGATTGAAACGGCATTTATCAATAAGTTTTCCGGTAAAATTGCTGACTATGATTTTGTGGTACTACATCAACTTCCAGCCAGAGGCATAGCGGGCGGGGATTTGATGCGTGAGATCAATGACAGGAAGGTACCCCGAATGATAGTAGTGGGAAGCCAGACAAACATTGCTGGGTTTAATCAGTATCAGCAATTGGTATCCATCAACCCCAAGGCATCTTCGTTTAACGAGGTCCAAGCCATTGACAATAAAGCTTTCTCATTTTTTAAAACATCTGAAGAGTTTCAGCAGAAAATCGCAGGATTTCCCCCAATGGATGCACCCTTTGGAGATTATTCCGTCGCTCCGGGTGCGGAAGTCTTGCTTAAACAGCGGATCGGTAAGATAGATACCGATTTTCCATTGTTGGTAGTTGGAGAAGAGAATGGAGTGAAAAATGCCATCTTGTGTGCCGAGGGTCTTTGGCGTTGGAAATTTTTTGATCATTTACAAAACGACAATAATCAAATTTTTGATGAACTATTGACTAAAACAGTGCAGTATGTTTCATTAAAAGAAGATAAACGAAAATTCCGTGTCTTTCAAGCCAAGAATTTATTGGCAGAAAACGAAGATGTGTTATTTGATGCTGAATTGTACAATCAGTCTTATCAGCTTGTGAACGAACCTGAGGTGAACATCAATATCGTTAATAGTGTTGGCGAGGCTTTTACTTTTGCTTTTTCACGAAAGAATGAAGGATACTATTTGGATGCAGGAAGACTGCCAGTAGATGACTATTCCTGGATAGCAAATACTCAATTTGAAGGTGAACGACTGACTGCAAATGGTCAATTGAGTTTACAAGCGATTGAAAAGGAGAATTATGCTACAGTGGCAGACCATCACTTATTAGCGCAGTTAGCTGCTGAAACAGGTGGAGCACTAGTTTATCCTGATTCGGTATCACAATTGACTTCGGTGCTGATCAGTAGTGATCAATTAAAACCGGTTTACTACCGCATCTTAAATACTCGGAATGCCATTCATTTGAAAAGTCTATTTTTTCTCCTGTTATCCCTATTGGTTTTGGAATGGGGCTTGCGGCGATATCTTGGTACCTACTAAGAGATCCCTGATGTACATATAGATGACTATACTTTTTAGCATGTGATCAGGATCACATGCTAATGATCCGTATCTACCTACATTTGTTAGAATAGGTTTTCAAAGTTGAAGAGTGATTTTCGAGCTATTAATGACATGGTTGGCTGAGGGCTCGGAAACCACTCTTTTTTTAACCAGGAACCCTGACATTGAAAATCACCAATTCGGTTTTCAAATACTTCGGTTAAGTGTTTGATTTTCAATCGTCCAATTATGCATTGGATTTTCCGATACATAATGCGGTTTTAAGCAAAAAAGATGATGTTCCTGGGTTTAGAGATAGCAATTTGACCCGAAACTAATTGTATCAACTGAGTGTTTAATTGAAAGTGATGCAAATTGAAGACAAAGACCGTTCAACGTTAATCCTGGCAGCAGTAGCAAGTATGACTTTAGGATTGGCTCCTTTTTTTCCAGAGCCGCATTTATTTGGAAAATTGCGTTGGATCGCAGGTGGTGGAGAGGGCATGCAGATAATGGATTACTTTGATTTATTGATGCATGCTGCCCCATGGATTTTGTTGATTTACATCTTAACCAGAATTGTTCTAAGAAATCAGATAAAAAATGTCAAATAAAAAATCATTTAACGAGATCATTAATAGCGATATACCAGTACTTATCGATTTTACAGCAGCATGGTGTGGGCCCTGTAAGATGATGGCCCCGATATTAAAAGAAGTATCCGGACGGATTGGCGAGAAGGGAAAAATCATTAAAATAGATATCGATAAAAATCGTTCCATCGCCGAAAAGCT
Source organism: Saprospiraceae bacterium (assembly GCA_016711125.1). Classification (GTDB taxonomy): domain Bacteria; phylum Bacteroidota; class Bacteroidia; order Chitinophagales; family Saprospiraceae; genus JABDMH01. The sequence continues at coordinate 1,292,969 of JADJTQ010000001.1, forward strand.
GCACATCATGAGTGTACCGACCTTTATGTTGTATAAGAATGGTAAGGTCCTTTGGAAAAAATCCGGTGTTATGTCAGCTAAGCAGTTAGAGGAGGTGATCTTGAATGCCGGTAGCAATTAGACCGGCTGTAGTTCATTGCAAATCCTGTAGAGAGTTATGCATCTCAGTTCCGGCAGGAATTTTACGTGGCAGATCATCGTCATTTTAACGCAGTCTAAGGTAAAGTAATTTTAGCTTCGAAAAAGCTCCTTAATTGTTCTGGTATTGGATGGTCTCACCTGAATTCTTGAGTTGAAAAACAATCCATTTGGAAAATATCCAAATACCTAAAAGTGACCATTCTTAGGGTTTAGATTCTTCAAAGAAATAATGTCATTAAAATGAATAGAATAACATGCACATTGATGATGGCTTTTGTTTCCTTGATGCTTCATGCTCAGAGCGACTATGAAATCAAAGAGGATACGTTGAGCATGAGCCGGGGAGAAAAAAACTCATTTACTTTGGTAATTCCCAATGCTACTGCCGGTCTTGCTGAAGACACCTGGAAAAAGTACATGCGTGATTTCAAGGGAAGACCCAAACTTAACAAAAAGTCTAATGAATGGATGACTGATAATGCCGAGTTGAAGGTAGTCAGCGACAATACCATTGATATCTACACTAAGTTTCATGAGAACCCGGAGCTCATTCGACTGATGTCTTGTTTTGGTTCGATTTAGGAGGGGCATACATGGCAAGTGCAATACATCCTGACAAGTATGAGTTTGCTAAGCAGTTTATGAATAAATATGGAGATTTGGTCACCAGTTTAATCATAGAAGAGGAACTAAAGGCCCAGGAGAAAAGACTCAAGGAATTGGAAGGTGACCTTTCAAAATTGGTGAAAGAAAACGATGATTTTCACAAAAAGATCCAGGATGCGCAAGCGATCATTGACGAGATGGAAAAAAACATCAAAGTGAATGTCAATGCTCAGGCAGTCAAGAAAAGTAATATCGAAAGTCAAAGAGGATTAATTGACGACGTGAACACAAAACTAAATCGATACAAAGTGTAAACGAATAAGCTATATATAAATACCGAGTCTGGCAAAGGACTTGTTGTCAATCAATTTTTCAAGGCAGTTTCTTCCACTAAGAAACTGCCTTTTCATTTTAAGTTGGATTTGACCGGGATATGCATTAGAAAATCAATTGCGGCCTGAAATAACTTCAAAATAGGACGCTTCGCTGGATTTTCTTCCTTCACGGTAGCGGTGCTATGCCTCAGTCAGGAAAACCCGTATTTTATTGCTCTTCCAGGCCTCATGACAAAGTTCTTATGAATGTCCCGGTTTAAGCATGGTCCTGCTGGGGCTCCGGAGCCTTCCATTTGATGGACCCGACCGGTAGATCTTTAGCTTTATTCATCGCTTTCCTCGATCGGTTTTTTCATAAATCATCGCAAAGGTCATTATGAGGCTGGTTACAATAATGATAAACAGAAGTATGCCTGCTTCAAAACCAGGCATTTGCAGATGGGTGGGGATTGCATAGAATAACAATACAGTGATCAGTCCTCTGGGGGCAATAAATAATTGGGGTATGAGGTCGCTACCGAGGAAAATGCGTAAGATGATGAAACGTACCAAATAGATGGATAGCACGATCAGGCCACTTATCAAAACCACTTGGCCACTGGCAAGCGATGCCAGAGAAATGGTGAGACCGAAGATCACAAAGAAAAATGTTCTTACAACAAAGGCAGTTTCTCCAGTCACGACATGCAGACCCTCGTATATGTGACTTGCTCGCTCCCAGTGGAGCCAATGTGCAATTTTTCCCTGAAAGAAGACTTTTATATTAGCGATCACTAAACCAAAAACAAGAATGATGATGAGGGACGATAGATGCATCTTTTTCCCCACTGCGTAAATCAGCAATAAGATTGATATCAACAGAAATAGCTTTACATGACTTTGTATCTTCTGGAAGATCATCACGATGGCATAACTGGCTACAATTGCAATTACAAATGTCAAAGTGAGACTGATGACAAATCCTCCAAAACCACCACTATGTCCATCACCTGGTTCCCCCAGGCCAGTAATAAAATAGAAAACCATGATCCCGAGAATGTCTGAAAAAGTGCTTTCGTATACATGAAATTCTCTCTTTACCGGTTTTAAATTGGTGACACTGGGAATGATAATTGCGCTCGATAGGATTGAAATAGGGGTGGCATAGAGCCACGCTTGTAAAGTTGTAATCCCTTCAATAAACATTTGTAAAATCCAGGCAGCAGCCCAAATTGAGCCAAGCAGGCCTAACAGAGCCACAACCAATGCTTTTGCAATTGGAATCAACTTTTCTTTTTTTAGTTCAAGTTCAAGAGCTGCTTCCAGAACGATCATGATCAGACCGACGATTCCCAAAACTTCCAGTAAAGGAAAGAAGTTGATGGTACCCAGTCCCAAGGCATCCAAGCCAAATTTTAGGCCAATGCCCAAGACAATCAGCATTAAAACCGATGGGATACTGGTCTTCTTTGAGATTTCACCAAAAATGAAGGATAAAATAATGATTATAGAGGCTTCGATAATCATATTGTATGAAGTCAATATGTCCATGGATATTAGAGTGGTTTATATGATATAATTTCAAGAAAACTTAATCGCATTTCACAACGAAGCTCTCTCGTTTGAGACCCAACCCCATGTTTCCAATAGTAGTAGTAAGTCAGTAAGATATTTCTCGTCTTCCAATTGTATACTGATCTGAAGTGAATCATCAGATTGATGAAGCATTGGTATGTGGTCAGGGCTTAAGTAGGGTGAGGTTGAGAGCATTCCCCTCAATTCTTCAATATTGATTGCCTTGGCATTAGTGGGATGCAAATGGACCTTCAATCGGTGACCAATATTGACACCTGAAAGCAATGCGTATCCTTGTTCAATCAGTTTATTATACGGAATATGGTCAAGACCTTGGCTGGTGCGAAGAGAAAGTTCCAAATTACCCAATTTGTCAATTTGCCCGGACTTATCCAGAATAACCAATTTTTGGTTTTCAGAAAAGGCACTGTTGAGCAGAAGAAAGCGACCATTCAAATAATTTCTGATCGATGAAAAAGCAGTGATATAGATAAATAGGGCAACCGATCCAAATATGATCGGATTAATGGTGATAACCATCACTGCTAATGCCATCAGAAATACCGGCTCAATCCATAGGAGAATTTTTTTCAGAGTACGGACAAATATCTGATTAAATCTTCTACTCAATTTCACGGTTTTACGAGGTCCCCCTGAAATAAGAATTCGCAAAAGAAGTCTCAAGAAACTAAGAATAAGAAAATAGCCGGCAATAATGACAATTACTTGCACCCAGCAAGATTGTGGAATATTCATTTTTTTTAATTTTCGAAGATGTGATTCCCCACAATATTAGCAAAGCAGTCCTTCATCTCCAGAGAGCCCTCAGGTAAGCGAGATAACATTCCATTGGTCAACATACGACGCAAATGAAATACATATTTTTGATTGAATGCCATTCCAAATTGTCTACTCAACATGTATTCATCCGTCTTGCGAAACAAGGCAATCTGACGAAGTAGGAGTCTTTGCTCCTCGCTCAACTCCAGAGGGAATAAATAGGGCTCAAATGGACTTACCTCAACCTCTTTTTCATTTAGATATTTTACGGATGAACTCCACCATTGAAATACTTCTCCAATATTATTATTGCTCAATTTTATTATTTTATTAATCATGGACTTATATTCATGTGATGTGATTTCATCACCATCCGACGTTAGGATTTTGCGGTAGGTAGCTCCATGTCTTATTAGAATGGCCTTATAGATTTCATCCGAATCAATTGTATCCAGATTTATGGTAGCCTGAAAGGTTCGTTTGAAATCCAGTTGATTACTAAAATGCTTCAAGCCACCAGAGCCAATCGAAACTAGGAAAAAACACTTGTCAGAATGTAAATCCACAAACTTAAGTAGTGTGTCAAGATTCTGAAAAAGAGTGTTGTTCTCATCCTGCCAAAGTTCGATATTGTCAAGCCATAAGTAAGGTCTGTCTTTTAAGGCATATTTTTTTACAAAATCAAGTACTTCAGATAGTGAATATTCAGATTTAAGCTTTCTGCCACCGTAATAGATGTCTGCCCAGGGATTAATTCGTATAATCTTTTTAGCTGGAAAAAAACGTGATGTGGCCCATTCACCAAAAAAAGTCTTTCCACAAAATCTGGGGCCCGAGAGCAAGACACTTCCGCGATATCCTTTTTCCCATTCCTTCAAAGTAGCTTCGAGAATCTGAAATTCTTTGATCCGACCTACGGCAAAAGAAGTACCCACAAATCCTTTATTGAGAAATATAGATGTATAATGGTGATTCTTTGAGTCTGGTTGCCTTTGGTCGATGTATCTGACGATTTTTTGTAGGGTACTCGTTTCTTCCTCTTTTTCGACTCGGACGATGATGTTGCGAAACCAGTTTACTGTTTTGCTCCACCTTGAAGAAATACCTCTCGACATCCTTGATCTGCCTAGATGAAATTTTCTGAGGGTATTTTGAATTGAAATCGGTAAATATGGGTGGTCTTTGCGATATATATTCGTAATATAGAAGGACTGAGTCAGTTTTCTTTCGATTGAGTTTGAGAGGGCATCAATTTCTTTGTTTGATTTTGTTAATTTGATCGCCTGTTCATTAGCGATTAAAATGCAATCGGAAGCAGCAAGGTGGTCTGTCCTCCCCTCTGAAAAAAGTAGAGCTCGATTTCGAATATTGGCGAGACAAAAGGTGAAACTCTGATGAGCCTGATTGGTGATTTCATAGATCTCAATCATCAAAGTTAATATCTCACTTTCTAGCCATGAGACAGATCTTTTTCTGACGTCGAGATCAAGCTCAACCAGCAATCCACCGCTCGTATCGACATAAAAAGTTTGTTTGTCCGGTAGAAGATCAAATTGAGTTTTTAATTCCTTTAGTACATCGTTTTGGATGTCTTCAAAATTGATATCTATCGGTATCTTCTTCGTATAATTGACCACTTGTTTAATGCTCTCCGCATCTTTTCCGGCAAGCCATTCTACCAGCTTTTGGATTTCAATTTCTATATCTTTAAAATGCTTCGCTATTAATTCAATTGCATCAAATACCACTCGACTTATAGATCCATATTGTCTTGCAATCTGACGTAATTTTTGAGCGTTAAGTATCATGTCGTCAGACTGATTCTTGATTCTTTCCAGTTGTGCCCGGTAAATAGGCCAGGGACTAGTTTGTTGCTTCCAATGACCAAAAGTTGATTTCTTGTTTTCGGAGATGTCAGACCATTTTTTTTTGGTGCTGGATCTTGGTATCAATGATCGCCTGGCTTAAGTAATCGGATGAGTCTTGACAAAAAGCATCTAATTGGTCTGGTGTTAAGTGGTTGTCTAGTAAAAGACTTTCGGCTTTTAGATGTTGAAATTCAATATCCCGAATTAATAGAAGTAGGTCCTTCACCTGATTCATTGTTTCATAATGAAAAAAGTAGGCACCAATTAAATGATCGTCCTGAGTCGATTGGTCGATGATATTTTGTTGACTGTCACCCAGATTGATTAAGTCGGTGACAAGATCATGAATCAATGCCCTTATTTTTTCGGGTATTTGATCGGGATCACCCGAGAGAGAAAATCTGTCATCTCTCAAAATCTTAAATAGTTCTTCCTGTTTAGGATGGGATTTCATGTATTATTCCAATAATCTGATTTAAGACTCTACTCTGAACATCAGGTCACAATATATACCATAATTTTATAAACTGAGATAGTTTCTTAATCATATTTACTGTGTGATTTTGATTTGGTTCAAGACGTTACCTGGCCACCCGAATGGATCTATCTATTAAGGTTGCACCAGGACGATTCATCTTTTCAAGCACCAACTCAAAATTTTGTACAACTATGGGAAAGAAATATTTTAAAAGATGAGTAAAAATCTGCACGTATGACATGATCTCTTGAGTGGTCAAATTACAGGGAATTAGTATATTGGATTTTAAGACGAGGCCATCAAGTGACCACTGGCAATAAAATAGGTCTATAGGAGGGTTGGATTCGACTTAAAGTGATTTGACATGACTAATGAAAATCAGCAACAAATTGACACTGATCCTCCTTCGAAATTGAAAGAGGATGGTGGTGATTCAATCGTGACCGGGGTGAAAACCTCAGTTACGCCCATGAAATTTGGAACCTTTCAAGGTGTTTTTACGCCCACGCTGCTTACCATCCTTGGGGTGATTATGTACATTAGGGCACCATGGGTAGTGGGCAATGCCGGAGTTCTGGGAGCTATTGGAATTATCACTCTGGCCACATTAATCACCCTTTTTACCTCGCTTTCCATGTCCAGCATTGTAACCAACATCAGGATCAAAGCCGGGGGAGCTTTCTCCATAATCGCCCAATCATTGGGACTTGAGGCTGGAGGGGCTATTGGAATTCCGCTTTACCTGGCACAAGCATTGGCGGTTGCGATGTATGTGTTTGGTTTTCGGGAAGGCTGGCTTTGGATCTTTCCGGATCATCCCGCATTGCTGGTTGACCTGATCACCTTTAGTTTAATTTTTGCCATTGCCGGCATTAGCACCGATTTTGCCTTCAAAATTCAATATGCAGTTTTGGCCATTATTTTTCTTTCCATCGTGTCGATCTGCCTTGGTTTTTTGAAACATCCGGTCAATCTGGAAATTCAATGGTTTGGTGAATACAGGGGCTCCAGCGAAAATGGATTTTCCGGCTCTAATTTTTGGATCGTGTTTGCAGTGTATTTTCCAGCTGTGACCGGGATAATGGCAGGTGCTAACATGTCGGGAGACTTAAAAGACCCACGTCGTAGTATTCCGATTGGTACCCTGGTAGCGGTGGTCTTGAGTTATTTTATTTATGTCGGATTGGTGATTCTCGTTGCCTATCTGGCGACTCCGGAAGAACTTCTCTCTACTTACAATATCCTTATTGATAAGTCTTACTTTGCTCCCCTGGTCATCGCAGGCCTGCTTGGAGCTACTTTTTCGTCAGCATTGTCGTCGCTGGTCGGAGCACCTCGCATCCTTCAGGCGCTGGGGCAGAACAATATATTGTTCATGAACCAAAAGTTGGCACAAACAGATCGCAAAGGAGAACCCAAGATCGCCCTTTATTTCACGACATTGATTGTATTGATATCCTTGTTACTTAGAGATCTTAATGCTATCGCTCCTTTGCTTACTATGTTTTTCCTGATTACTTATGCGATGATTAATGTGGTAGTTTTAATAGAGCAGGGACTGGGCCAGATCAGTTTTCGCCCTACTTTAAAAGTTCCCATGTTGATTCCACTGATTGGGGCGATCGGTTGCTTTTTTGTCATGTTTATCATCAATTCAACCTTTGGATTGGTCGCTATAGGATTGGTTTTGACCATGTATATTTACTTATCCAGACAAAAGAACCTCGAATCTGAGGAGGGAGATACTCGAAGCGGGATGTTTAATTCTCTTGCTGAATGGTCTGCCAAGGTGGTGAGCAAATTGCCGGAAGCCAGTGAAAGATCCTGGCAACCCAACCTCCTGGTGCCGGCTCAATCCGTTAACGATGTTGTAAGATGTTATAAATCCTTATACAATCTATCGCGGCCAAAAGGATCCGTCAAAATTCTCGCATTTGATACGGGCAATAAAGTTTTAGCCAGGGAAGATGACTGAACGAATGCCCGGGTTGGTGGATTATTTTATGGAACAAAATATCAGTTCTGCCTGGGCACTCGTGGAGGCGGAAAATTTTCGTTCTGGGGTCTTGACCTGTATGCAGGGTCTGAAAGCATCTTTTTTTACGCCCAATACGCTGTTTTTAAGCCTTACCGATGAAGCTGATGGAGATGAAGATATCCGGATATTGATGGATCGAGCCAGGCAATATGGTTTCGGTTCTTATCTCTATCTACCCTATAAGAAAGTTGGTCTGGGTCTCGAGAAAACCATTAATCTCTGGTTGGATTTACACAAACTGGATCTTGATCTGGGGTACAAGGTAGAAGATGTAAACCTGGGTATATTGACTGCCTATCTGTTAAGACGTAATTGGAAAGGCAGGCTTAATATTAATGTTTGCGTTGATGATGAACGAATGTTGGAGAGGGCAAAGGTATTTATTGTCAACCTTACTTTAAATGCAAGATTGCCGAAAGCTGAAACGTATTATCATATCGATCTTGTTGAAAAAGGAGTGCTGGCTGCACCAAATGCTGATCTCAATATTCTTTCACTCAGACACGATCAGATTAATATTAAAAATATTAGGCAACTTGTGGAGGATTTGGGCACCTCCTGCTTGTTTACCCTGGATGGAGGGAACGAAAATGCGCTGGCATAATCTGAAAAAAGACACGCACTAGACTAATTGTTATGAATAGGGTACAGAAATCATGGAATCACGTAAGGATGTCTATGAAGAAGGGCTACATGACACTCATTGATTTTTTCAAGAGAATAGGTAGACTTTTGGCTTTTATGAAATCGCAGGTGATACGGAGATTGCCTACCTGGAAAGAAGAAGCCTCGGAGTACTCGAAGGAGTGGCATGATCGAGTCTCGCATAATAAAGAGGAAGTTCAGAAAAATCTAATCACTTGGCGACAGGCATTTTCCACGATTAATGCCACTCCTGAGAAATTACATGAAATGCTGTTTGAAGACCGATCAGTTATCGGAAAGTCATTTGGTTATTTACTGATTATTCTGATTTTTGCCAGTGTTTTGGTGGTGATGTTGGATAGTGTCGATCATATTCATCGCCGGATTGGTTGGCTATTAGATACCTTGGAGTGGGTTTTTACTATTGTTTTTACCATCGAATATTTATTAAGAATCTATAGCTCCAGCCGGCCAATTAAATATATGACCAGTTTTTTTGGAATCATTGATCTGGTGACAAGTCTACCTACCTATATCGGTTTGATCTTTACTGGTGCTCATACTTTTTTGGTGCTTAGAGTTTTGAGGGTACTGCGAATCTTCCGTTTGTTAAAATTGGTAAATATGATGAGGGCAGGTTCGACCATCACCCGCTCTTTAAATGCCAGCAAAGAAAAAATTGCCGTTTTTCTAATTTTTATCGTGTTGCTGGTCACCATTATGGGCTCGGTACTTTATGTTGTAGAGAGTGGTAGTGGTTCAGGATTTACTAGTATACCCAGAAGTATTTATTGGGCTATCGTTACTGTAACGACCGTGGGATACGGAGATATCGCTCCCTTTACTTGGGTTGGACAAATGATTGCAGCCATGGTGATGATTACCGGATATGCGGTCATAGCAGTGCCTACTGGCATTGTTTCTGCTGAGTTTATTGCACAGAGAAAAAATCTGAGAGACTAAGTGTCGCATGTGATCGCTGTGGAAAAAGGGATCACGACAAAAACGCAAGGTATTGCTGCCGATGTGGTTATCGCTTGATAGAAGTTGAAAAGAACCAATCAGGAAGCGTGGAAGAGGAGTGAGGGCCAGAGAGGATTTCTAATTTAACCACAAAGATTCTTTAAGACCAAATTTTTCTTCTGAAATTTTATCGATTAACCTGGGTTCCACCAAAAACGCACATCTTTGTGGTTAGCTCGCCCGGTAAAATATGGTTTTTGTTAAAAACAGATCTTTAACTTTTCAATCACTTAGCGATCAAGAGTTGATTCATTTGATATTGGGTGAGTCCGATCGAAATCATTGTCGTTTGATGCAGGAAGAACTTTACGAACGCTATGTCGACAAAGTTTATTTTAAATGCATCAGTATTGTCAAGGATGCACATCTAGCTCAGGATCTTACCCATGATATTCTTGTGAAAGTACTTATTCGATTACTAGACTTCAAGAGTACCTCACCGTTTTATGGTTGGGTCAGTGCTATTGCATACAACTCTTGCATGACCTTACTCAAACAACGTAGCCGCCATCGCACACTTGATTTGGATTCCGCGGATACCGATGTAACTGAAGAAAGTATCGAAAACGAAAATAGTGAACTTCGGGAAATGCAATTGGACCAACTGGAAAAAATCATGGAAGAACTCAATGAAAAAGATCGATTGATTCTTTTGATGCGATATCAGGATGATATGTCAGTTGTCGAAATTGGTCAGATATTGGAACTCGGTGATAGTGCTGTGAAAATGCGTTTAAAAAGAAGCAGAGATCGATTGGCTGAATTATTTAAATCATTAGGGGTATGAAAGACCATTTAAAGGAACATTCAGAAAGTCTTAGACAACACCTGACGCGTCAGTTTCAAAGTAGAGATCAAAAAAAGGCTCCATCTGAGGAACTCAAGAGTCAAGTGTTCCAAAGTATCGATCGTATCCAGCTATTGGCCGACATGTTTGAGCTGTTTACGGTAGATTTTGGCAATATTGAACTGAAGATGATCGACACCATCAGTAAAGGGAACGATACTTCCGTGTCGACAGACGCCGACCCTGATGAAACGTAATTAGTATTAACTTTGGAAGGAGAAATAAATCGAATAATTCGGATCAACCCGCATATAGGTATAATGACTACCCCAAAATGAAAACAAGAAAGAAAGAACCGCCTCACAAGAAAAAATCCAAGCTCGGATTACCCCCTGGATCACTCGTGTTTACAGGCAAGCAAAAACTCGAAGATCCATTTGTGACAGTAAGCCAATATAACGTAGAGGAATACCGTACCACTCCATTTCAAAAGGATTTGCCTGCCGTAGATCCGCAGTATGTGACCTGGATTGATGTCCGTGGTATTCATGATTCCGAACTCATCGAGAAGATTGGTCGTACTTATAACATTCATCCATTGGTGCTTGAAGATATCATGGATGTACAGCAAAGACCAAAATATGAAGAATATGAATCGGGCTTCTACATTACTTTGAGAAACTACAAATATGACGGTGAGTTGAGAACAATTATTCCAGAGCAAATATCGATCTATGCCGGGCGCAATTTCGTTTTTTCTTTTCAAGAAGACCAAGAAGAACTTTTTGCAGAAGTAATAACCAGACTTGATTTGGGGAGGGGTAAATTGCGTGCACGGCCTGCCGACTATTTGGTGTATGCATTGTTAGATCGTATTGTCGATGGATACTTTTTGGTACTCGATCAAATAGGTGAAACAATTGAAGAATTGGAAGAAGAAATCCTAACCGATGTGACTCGTCAGACCAAAGGTAAGATCCATGATTTAAAGAGAGAACTACTCACCCTGCGTCGGTCACTTTCCTCTCTACGTGAAGCAATGAGCCTGTTTATCAAAAGCGATAGTGAATTTGTCGATGATAATACCGGTATTTTCTTACGTGACCTCTATGATCATTGTATGCAGGCGTTTGATATTCTGGAGACCTCACGCGATAATCTCACTAGTTTGCAGGATCTATACATTAGCGAGTTGGGATTCAAATCAAACGCTGTCATGCAAGTGCTCACCGTCGTAGCGACGATCTTCATACCGCTTACTTTTTTAGTGGGAGTATACGGTATGAATTTTGATTATTTTCCTGAGCTACACTATCGATACAGCTATTTTGTATTATGGGTGCTCATGATCATTGTAGCTTTGATTATGTTAAGGTATTTTCAGCGAAAAAAATGGTTATAGATCAAGAAATAATATGGGTCCACTTCACAATGATAAAAAAGTAGGGAATCGACACCTTTGCTTCCCAAGTCCCCGTTTCATCGATGAGGCGTGGTCGATACCAAACTATGGAATGCAGTATCCAAGAATAAATGGTGATGAAAGACTGGTGCAAGTTTTTCAAACTCAACGACGTCTTCTTGTTACATTTGACTAATGTGGAACCGTGTCCTTGAAATCATTCTGACCACTGATGACGCTTTGCTGCATCTGGTGCAGGAATATGGTTTACTCACCTACATGATCTTGTTTGTAATAGTCTATGCAGAAACAGGATTATTATTTTTCCCTTTTCTACCGGGTGACGGACTGCTATTTTCGATTGGCGTAGTCAGTGGTTTGGGGCATCTTGATCCATATGTACTCATTCTTCTGATAATCACAGCAGCCTATCTCGGCAATATGACCAGCTATTCTTTTGGGCGATATAGTGCCAGGTACTTCACTTATGTTCGCAGTCCAAGATGGCAGTCTCGCATGGAAAGTGCACACAATTTTTATAGAGATTATGGCGGCAATGCGGTTCTATTGGCCAGGTTTTTTCCTATTCTGCGTACCTATGTACCTTTTGTAGCGGGAGTTGCAGCGATGGAGATAAGTACCTTTTCCAAAAACAGTCTTCTGGGGGCAGCTCTCTGGGTTTTAGTTTTTCTCTTGGCAGGTTATTTTCTGGGTGAAATTCCCTGGGTTCAGAATAACTATGGATTGATATTTCTTTCACTAATTGTACTGACTCTGATGCCCTTCCCGATCCAATACTTGCGCAATAAATGGAAGAAAAGATAGGCCTCCAAGCCGGCAGGAGATTAATTAAAAATAATGACCATTTTCATGGCATCTCTTTGATAAAAGTCTTAACTTGACATTAAACAAAACAACCAGTCGACTTCCATAAACTGGAAACTGACGAACTCCATTTTCGCGTATTTGAATTTCAAGCGTATAAGCCGAACATTACTCGTGCAGAAGTTGTTTATTTATTGGAAGCAAAAATGATTGATCATGAAAAATTATCAAAAAGACTACAACCGCTTGATGAGACTAATGAAGGAGTTGGAGCATGATATGCCGGAAACGATGTCTGGCTATCACAAGATGAAACGGAACCATTCGATGGACGGAGCATTGACTGCAAAATCAAAAGAAATGATCGCTTTAGGGATTTCTCTGGCTTCTAAAAGTGAAGCTTGCATCAATACTCATTTGCATCATGTTTTGGAAATGGGAGCTTCCAGAAGTGAAATACTTGAGGTTTTATCTGTGGCTGTGATGATGGGTGGTGGTCCAGTACTCATCTATGCCGCACTGGTACTGGAAGCGTTAGATCAATTGCAAGAAGTAAAACAACCGGCTCGATTGTATGAGCACACCAGCTGAGCCGAACCATCGTGTCAATCATGACCTTTGCTAAATCTCAATTTGCCGAGGCCATGTACCGAGGTATTTTAGTCTGAAAGGAAATATGGGATATCGTCGGAGATGGTAGTAGAAAGCAGGAGGCTAATGTATTTCCAATTCAGTGTGAGTTTAATGGAAAGAGGACGTGAAATGCAACCGGAGTGTTGATCTTTTAAAGGAAGGCATGTTTTAATTTGACAGGAAGATATGAGCAAAAGCAAAGGATTAGAATCTTGATCCATTTTGTAATTTAGATTAGTCTGCAAAATCAGTCATTTCTTTTCGAAATTGCCTATAAAACATCAGACCTGCCACAAAGGTCTAAAAATGGTGCTGAAAAACCTTGAAAACAATGGTTCCGAGCACCTCAAAGGGTTACTAAAATGTCGACCTATATGACAGCAAAGTCCTTTGTTTGAAGCGATGAAGGATATTTACTTCCGGAATTGCTTTTGTCATCGCGAGGGATTACGCGCAGCTTCAGAAACTGGCATTTTCACCAATCCTATTTTCTGGGATCAGAGATTTCTTCTTCCTTGGGATAGGATCTCGTAACCCTGTGCAAGAGAAATTAGTCAGAAATCTTAGAGAATCTGAATTGGATAGACGTTAGTCAATTCATGAAAAATGTTCATCTTCAAATTACCGTATTCATTAGAAAAGTGCTGGATCCTATACTTTATTTGACGGGTTTTAACATCCGTATTAATGATGTAACGCTGTAAAAGATCAAGGTTTTGCTGCATTTCTAAAATCTCAATTTCTAAATCTTTTAATTCGTTTTGCAGCAAGCCTGTGAGTTTTTTATGCAGATTGTCTAGTTGCTCGTGACTTGAACCTTGACCATGTAGCGACAGGGTGATCAAACGGTCTATTAGCCGGCCTTCTTTTTTCCATTTGTCTAGAATGTCCAGCCACTTATGAAAGGATCGTATCCACAGATTTACGACGGTAGCCGGGTTACTCTTCTTAAATTCAAGAGGATTTGCATGCTCTTGTATTTTACTTGGGGAGAGTAGGGCGGTAGCTACTTTTTCTTCCTTTACATTAATCATTTGATGCTAGTTAGTTAGGTTAATGAATACAAATCCACAACTTCATGAGGTAAAGAAAATTTTGAGCCCGTCGTCTTGTTTCTTAACGATAGAGAAAAGTCGGTTGGTATAAGGATTGGCTCCCTTTAACATTTAATTTCAAAAATAAGTGAAAGTTTGGACCAATGTTGATGATATTGGTCATGGCCGAGTCTTATTTTGGTCACGACCAGGTTTACAATTTATTGGTTTGAACATGATAAGTACAATGAATTCAATGAGGGCCTGAATGAATCATTCAGCTCGTTTGATAAACGATCATTTTAGATTCTGCAATTGAGAGCCACTAAGTACCAGCAATGAGGCATCTTAAGCCCATAGGTAAGGCTCCGGACAAAGCACGATGTTGCTCTAATCATTCTCAAAAAATTCGCATCTTTACTTTTGATAAAAACAACATAATGATCCCAATTGTTTATCAGGAGTTTGGGTTTAAAGGGAAGCCTATACAGGTGCTGGCTGGTGATATTGGCGGCACTAAGACTCATTTGGCCTTGTATCACTATTCAGAAGATGCTTTCGACCTGGTTCATGAAAAGACCTATTCCTCTAGAATTCATGATTCTTTTACTGCTATGGTTCAGGACTTTGTCGGTCCGAATAAACCGGATTGTATAAGTGTGGGAGTAGCTGGTCCTGTCATGGGTGATTTCGTAAAAATTACCAATCTTTCCTGGTCTATCGATGCAAGAAAATGTGCCAGGGAAACCGGCATTGAAAAGGTTTATCTGATTAATGATTTGGTTGCCAATATTTATGGATTGGCTACCCTGAGGGATGAAGATTTCATTGTCTTTCATGAAGGAGTTCCCGGCTTGATGGGAAATGCTGCTATGATTTCTCCAGGGACTGGTCTAGGAGAAGCAGGTATGTTTTGGGATGGGCACTATTTTCACCCTTTTGCCACAGAGGGTGGTCATGCTGACTACGCTCCTGAAACCGCAGAGGATATCGCCCTGCTGCTATTTTTGCAAAAAATTCATGGTCATGTGAGTTGGGAGCGAGTGGTGTCTGGTATGGGAATTCATGAGATTTTTCAATTTTTGTGTCAGTATCGCAACTATACCCCCGATTCTTCCATCCGGGAAGCACTTGAGAATGGCGATCCAGCTGCCGTCATTTCGAAGGGATCCAAACAAGGGGACCCGATCTGCCACGAAACGATGCAGATGTTTTGGCGTAACCTGGCCAATGAGGCTGCAAACATTGCCATGAAATACAATGGTTTTGGTGGTGTATTTATTGGTGGTGGTATTGTACCTAAAAATCTGGATGTCCTGAAGAAAAGTGATTTTCTACATTATTTTCTTGAAGCAGGAAGGATGAAAGCCCTCCTGGAAAAAGTCCCTGTAAAAATTGTGTTGAATGACCGTGCGGCACTCAGAGGTGCTTCGTTTTATGGAGCAATACGATATCGTCTAGAGCATAGCTAGCAGAGCTGGCAAATGTTGCTGAAACGGCGAAATAGATCTGGCACTATCTTTTCTACACTTCTTTCTTATTAAAAAGAGATTAGGGACTCCCAAGTCCGTAGGGATTGGAAAGCCCGGTTAGGTAGCGGTGGGAAACATTGATCCTTATAAAATAAAAATAAGTCGGCGGAATAGATCCGCCGCTACAAATGATTCTAAATTCCAAATTCCAATTTTTAAACCTTCCAAAGCAAATACGGTTCCGTCGGAATATATCCGCTGTTACCATTATTACCTTCTTATCTGAGGTTCCACTTTTTCATTCTTTTCAATCTTCCACTGAAGCGGACTTCCGGCCAAAAGGCGTCACCCCTTGCTCAGCACATTAGCTTGTCCTCTGGCACAACACCTTACATCCGACTTACCTCGCCCACCGAAGCTTTATGCGAAGGAGGGCGACACCCGACTACCCGACATCCGACTTGGTCTCCCTAAATCTCCTCTTTCTTCAATTGCTCAATAGCATGGTTTGCGGCTCTTGCGGTCATGGCCATAAATGTCAATGAAGGGTTTTGTGTCGAGACGGATGTCATACAAGCACCGTCTGTTACAAAAACATTCGGACAAGCATGTATTTGGTGCCATTTGTTTAGCATCGATGTCTTCGGATCAGAGCCCATCCTGACACCACCCATTTCATGTATGTCCAGACCTGGAGCTTGTTTGCTATCCCGGGTGCTGATGTTGGTGAATCCTGCTTTTTCAAACATCTCGGTATATTGTTCAAAAAAATCCTGGATCATTTTTTCATCATTTTCATCATAATCCATGGAAATGTTTAAAAGAGGTATTCCCCATTCATCCTTTTTTTCCTGATCAAGCCATACCCGACTGTTTTCCTTTGGAATGGTCTCACCCATCATACCAGAACCCACCCTCCAGCCACCATATTCTTTATCGTCTAATAGATGGTCTGTCAAAGTCTGACCAAAACCATCACTATTTGTTTGCTTGCCTCTATAAGCTCCAAAGGTACAAGCGTAGCCCCGAAGAAAATCGGTCTCTTGACGATATACGTTTCTGAATCTGGGTACATAGGCTGATGTAGGGCGCCCACCTTCGGGAGCAAACTCTTTATGGCCGGGATGCTCGGCAGATATGCGAGCTCGATAATTGTGAAAGGCCACATATTTGCCTAAGAGATCATGATCATTACCCAGACCATTTGGAAAACGGTCCGATAATGAATTCAATAAGATTAAATTGGAGTTAAGTGTTCCGGCATTGACAAAAATCACCTTGGCAAAATACTCGGTTGTTTCTTTTGTCAGGCGGTCTACTACCCGAACGCCGGTGGCTTTGCCGCTTTTTTCATCAAAAATAATTGAATGGACGACTGCATCGGCCCGCAGGGTTAGATTTCCGGTTTTTTCGGCCCAGGGGATCAAGGTTGAATTCGAATTAAAATATCCTCCAAATGGGCAGCCACGCTGGCAAATGTTTCTGCCCTGACAGAGACCGCGCCCTTGTTTCTGAAAGATCTCTTTCATTTCCGTGATATGTGCACAGCGGGCATAAATGACATGCCGGTCTTTATAATTTTCTTTAATGGACGTCTGGAAATGTTGCTCCACACAATTGAGATCCCATGCTTTTAAAAACTCCCCATCCGGCAAAGTATCAACGCCATCTTTATTACCTGAAATTCCAACAAACGCCTCGACGTGAGAATACCATGGGGCCAGATCTTCATAGCGAATAGGCCAATCAACTGCAAAACCATCGCGGGCAGGACCTTCAAAATCATAATTGCTCCATCGTTGGGTCTGTCGTGCCCACATAATTGAACGACCACCCACCTGGTATCCTCTGATCCAGTCAAACGGCTTGGGTTGTCCATATGGATGTTCGGTATCTTTTACAAAAAAATGCATCGCATCTTCTCTAAATGCATAACAGCGGCTGATTACGGGATTTGCCTCTTCCACTTCGATCGGTATTCTTCCCCGGTGTTTAAATTCCCATGGTAACATATTGGTCGTTGGGTAGTCTGTAATATGTTTGACATCCCGGCCCCTTTCCAGGATCAATGTTTTAAGGCCATGATCGCAAAATTCTTTGGCTGCCCATCCTCCTGACATACCTGCACCAATTACAATGGCATCAAATGTGTGTGAATTATCGTTCAAGGTATTTTAGATTTAGATTTTCAAATTTTAGCACAACCGATATATCTGCCGGGTACAAACTCATATTCCATTTCTTCCGTCATGAATTTTTCACTACCGGTAAAATGTTGAACGGCCAGGCTCTTGGTGATTCGGGCAAACCGGGAGAGATTTTCGTTGCTCTCTTTGCTGTCTTCAATGTGACTGAAGATTTCATCCAATTTTTCATTGGATAATTTATCCAGTGATTTTAGTTTATTCTCGCTCAAATAAGTCTCAAATTCTTTCAAGCCCTCCAGATATTGCCCTATCTCTTGAGTAGATGTACAGTCATTTAAAATGGTAAGAATAAAAGTTGACCTTGGCTCCGGAGTGGGATATAAGGTATGGTCTACCGGTAAAATAGCCTCAGTAAATTGCTTAAAAATCCCGTATTGTTTTCTTTCTAAGAGTACCCTGGCATAAGTGGGTACGTCTTCCAGGTTGCATGCAGGATAAAGGGCGAGACCTACTCCCATGATACTCAATTGCTGAATGGCTTGTCTTCTGTTCATTTTTATCATTAAAGTATTAGTGGCTATCGATTCGGGTTTTGGTCCTTTATTGATACTCTTGATTATTCGTGCTTAAATTTAGAACAATTGCTGGTTAATTTATTCGGTGACGCCACATTAGAGGACTCACTGCCTCTAAAAGGGAGACTCGCTATCTACGAGTAGTGTGGTAAAACACCACCAACCATCGGAGAATAATCGGCCGTCAATTGCCATTGAAGAATTGCTTCGGGTTAACGGATTCTCAGAATCCTGACATATTCATTTCTCCATCGCATAGGTATATTCGGAAAAGATATCGGATAACTTCACGCTCCAGCAGCCATACTTCCTTCACCAATCAGAGACGGCAATTTCATTTTCTCGGCTGAGTAGCCCACTGTATCAGGTTTTCATCTGTGTATCCTCTTCAGGAATGAAACGAAACAGCTCCGATGAAGAATGGGTTCAGCAACAACCCTGCCGGTGCTTATGCTTCGCCCTAAAGCTTCCTTTAGCTGGCCACCGCAGCTACTTGAGCGGTGGGAACCTCATCTCCGTTGGTTCCAGCGGCCTTGACTGGTCTTGTACCATAGACTACACTACAGCACGCCTCTTGCTCTTCGGCAGTGGCTATCTCGCCCTGGAGAGCGGTGTCCATGCTGGCGGCTTTTCTGTTCACTGCATAAAGGATTGAGTGGAGATTAAAACGGAAGATTCTATCAAAACAACGGATGTAGGTCCGCGGCTCCCGTCTGCTTGCCGATATGTTTGGGATAAAAATGGAGAGAGGAGCATCTATATGCTCCGGCTTGAAAAGGCATTTATTCGTATAGGAACCCCGCGGATGGGGATCCGCGGCTCTCGTTTAGTAACCAAATACTTGGGATAAATAGAGAGAGAGGTGTAGATTGCCATCGAAAAGTATGCCACCGGACACCTACCTTTGGTAACCACCGGAATAGATCCAGCGCTATGAATGATTGCAAAATGTGTGATTTATACAATCCCGCCGTAGTAGATCTGGCGCTACTTTTTGACTTCCGCGTCCCGTCTCCCGTCTTCGGTCTTCCGACTTCCGGCTCTTCAGTTCTGTGTATCTTTGCTTTTTCATTTCATGATTGAGACAACGTCTTCATGCCGATTAAATATATTTTTTTTGACTGCTTCAATACACTGATTGATGATTTTGATGAGTATGGTGATGAATCTGGCATGCGACCACTGGCTCATATCCCGGTAAAACATGGTCTATATGATGTCGAGCACGAATTTCACGACGATTATCTGGCCTGGAGGAGAAACTATTGGTCCAATGGAAATTGTGATGAAGTCCTTTTGAGAGACCGGTTAAATCATATTTTTTTAGAGCAGATGAATCGCAATAGAAAAGATGTCAATTTAACACTGGTGGTCGAGGAGATGTTGACACTATTTCATGAGATATTTCCAACCACGATTCGAACCTCGAATAAAGTACGAGCAGTGTTGGATAATCTAAAGGACCGTATTCCGATGTCGGTGGTGTCAAATTTCTTCTTACCGGATTATCCGGAATATCTTCTGGCGCAACACGATCTCCATCATTACTTTGAATTTATTATCGACAGCGCCCAATTAATGGTGAAAAAACCGGGTAAAGAAATATATAACCATGTCTTAGCAAAAGCAGGCATAAAAAAGGGAGATATTTCGCAGGTGCTCTTTATTGGAGATAATCTGAAGAATGATGTATTGACACCTATGGAGATTGGTATGCAGGCATGGTATTTTGATCGCTCCGAAGAGAGACCATCAGCACAGGCTCCCGGGCATATTAAATCGTTTAAAAATTGGGATATACTTTCTCTGCTTTTTAAGCAGGAGTTTTCAAGAGTTTAGTAATGGAAGCGCAGAATCCGTTAGATTTGACTAGTACGATTTCGGGTTTCGGAATCTCTCTACATCGCTCGTTTGGGGAATCCCCGTGGTCACTTAACCACTACGTTCTCAGTCGCAATTAACGAGAGACTATCCAGCGCTCCTGTTTCGAATAAACTATCGAAATTAAGGATGTAGAGGGTCTCAGGGTCTGTTTTGTAGTTTACATAATCGGCAAACAGGATCCCTCCGACCTCCCGACGATTAATCGCTCTGCGAAATCGTGAGCCACCTCCATCGGTTTGATAATTATAGGCTAAATAATCAGGGTATGGTTGTCTCGGTGAAACCAATAGACAAATTCATCTTGAAATTCTGCACCACCACCTTCTTCTTGAAAATGCACTTTGACTTTTTGGTATGGTTGATTATGGATTGTAGCCTCTCCAATATATTCTGATAGTACGGCAGGGTCATTTAGAAAGTAGGGTAAAAGAGCAAAATAAATGACAGAATTGACCGAATTGCTGAAGGCATTTTTTCGCTCCTCGGTAATTTCTGACGGTTTCCCATCAATGTTTCGGACCAGCCCTTCATTAGTTAGCACATCACGTATAAGCTGTCCGGTGCTATCTGTAAAAATACGTTCGTAGCTGTATATTCCCTGATCACGTTTCGAGCTATAGTGAACATCCCGAAAGTCAAACTCGATGTCATGAGTCTGATAGTGCTCACCACCATGCACCTCAATGGCCTTTGTGATGATGTCCCATGACTTTTGATCACCCTTGTTTTTAGGCAGGTTATCCGGTGTTTTTGTCTGTTGTTGACAACTTGTACAGAGTAAAGTAGCCACTAAGAACGGTATTAGTTTGGTCGTACATTGTTGCTTTATCATATCACAATTTTCGTCTTCAATTTTTAGGATTGCATCATTTTCTGCAAGAGGATGTTCCAACTTGGAATGAAGAGATTTTTTATCCATAACGATTGAATCCTGATAAGGTTGTAATTTAGATGCAATTGATCCTGAGTGATCCGGATTGCAGATATGAATGGTGATTTTAGTTGGTTTGATTGTTATGGTGTCCTTTTTACTATCGACTTAGGATTTTGCTCCAGTCCACTTTTCTGATATTCAGGATCTTAGTAGTGTCTCGAGGCAACTCGGGGTATTCGTATTCAACAAGAGACAGCGAGTCAGAGCTGATGTTAAAGTATGTTTCGTGTTCTGCTAAATATCTTCGGATGTGCTCACAACTGATTCTTAATCTTTCATGATCAGTGGTCTTTTGCTCGATTTTACCCAATACGAGAAAGAAATCATTGTCCTGATATCCATCGATATTCCACTTATGACAAAGATTGATCGACTTAAATTGATTTCTAAGGTTCACCAGGGCATCACTATAGCGGGCTGACTCTCCAATTTTCATGATTGGCCATCCATTGATTACGGCTCGATTACTCTGGATAGAGAATGACCTTTCAAAGGGAATGGTACCCCGACTTCTAAACCCATAGTCTACTTCTTGTTGGTAGCCTCCTATCTTCATTAAAAAAGAACTCATTTTTTCCCGAAAGAAATCCCTGAGTAATTCTGTATTGATTGGTTTTGCCTTGCCTTCATTTTCCATACACCACTTACTGAAGTGCTGTCCATCCATTAAAATAGTTTCTATTCCGATGATGGTGCCATGAACCTGCTCAAGTTGATATGGTTTGAATGCTTCACCGAAATGATCCAATAAAATATGCTGAAGTTGAACAATCAAATTGACCAGAACCGCGGGTTTTGATTCGTATTGACTCACTAATGAGATTGGCATAGTCGGTAAGTGAAATCAGAAAAAGAAACTGAGTGCATATCGAAATAAATCATTTAAATTATCTATGAGCATGGATTATTTGAGGATTGATCAGAAATGGATAACCAATCAGGCATCCATCTCCATCTCTTTTCTCTCAGCAGTTAAGACCATTAACGCATCTTCAGACGAGATTTTGTTAATAGGAAAAACCAGGCTCACTGTGATTCCGGAAACGGTGGCAACAATGATGGCCGGAATAACCGGATTGCCCCAATATGCGCTCCATGACTCCACCTGTATAGTGATGATTGACGTAACTGCTCCTCCCACCAACGAGGCGATCCCTCCTTGCCAATTGGCTCGTCTCCAGTATTTGCCCATAATGCTACATACAAATAATCCACTCATAATGATCGAGATCATAAATTGAATATAATTAATAATGTCGGTGGCATAAAGTGAAAACAGAAGCGCGGCAGCATTAATAAATACGAGACCTATTCTGGAGTAACGCAAAGTGTTTTCTTTTGCAGGCATCTTGCCGGTAAAAAGCGAATAAAGATCTCTCAGGAAAATGGAAATGGCGGCAATGGCATCTGAGCTGGCAGAAGACATCGTTGCACTTAAACCTGCGATCAATACGATCATGCCGATGGCTGCAGGTAGCACTTCGGTAGCCATATAAGGGAAGGCAAAATTTGAGTTATCGAGATCTGGATTGAGTTGGTATGCACTCATCCCAATCAATGCAGGAAGGAATGAAAACATTAAATACACGGTGCCGCTTGAAAAAAAACTCTTTTTAACCGTGCTGATGTCTTTAGAAGAATATATGCGCTGGCGATACGCTGGTGTAGCTAACACCCCAACAAAGATTACGAGAGCTAGTGAGATCGAGGGGACTAATTGGCTTCCCTGCAAGAAAGAAAAAGGATCAGTAGGATGGGCGGCATTTAATCCAGCTATTCCTCCAACCTTGACAAGGGAAATGACAGCCATCAAAATAAATCCAAAAAATAAGACAACGGCCTGAATCGTATCGGTCCATACGACTGCCAGATAACCACCAATTACGACATAGATAGAAAAAGCAACTGCGATAATCACTTTGGCTGCCAGTAGGTCAACTCCCGCTATCCATGACAAGTAAAGACCACCTCCCAGAATATGTGCACCTAACCATCCGATTTCAGCAAAGAAAATAAGTACGGCAACAAATGATTTTATTTTTTTATTGGCACCATAGTAAAAGGATATTTCCTCTGAAAAAGTCATGAAGTTGTATTTCCTGACCTCTCCAAAAAGATAAGCAAGTAGTAAAATACCAGCAGCACCTCCCACACCATAAAGTGAGCCTGCCCATCCATCAGCGTATCCTTTGCCAATGGCTCCCATACTGGATCCCGTGCCTACCATGGTGGCTATAGTGGTCCCAAACATTAAAAAAAATGGAATCTTCCGGTCGCCGAGTAAAAAATCTTCACCTGATTTTTGATTGCGACTCAAAAAACTACTCAAGACGATCATGCCCAGGATGTACAAAGAGAATATGATGAGAAAAAGTCCGGTATTCATTAAGGTTTTTTTCCTGAAGGTTTGTTTAATTCGGTTGTAAGGGCCAATGGCTATTGATGAATAAAGCGGTGTTTGTATAAGCATCATCGAGATTACTTATTTCCGATTCATCGCCACCAATGTCTATACCAATAGGTCCATCGTATTTGAAATGAGCAAGATCCCGGAAAAATTGTGACCAATTGATGATTCCCAGACCGGGTTCGAGGTGTTCGTTTTTCATGCCTCGATTATCAGATAAATGAATGTATTTGATGAATGGGGCTAATTGCTGGATCGCTAACGATAAATTGCATTTTAAAGCGATTAAATTCGCGGTATCAAAATTATATCCCAAATTATCCCGGTTTACTGCGCCTGCAAAATGTAGAAAAGCTTCAGGAGTAGCGGCAAGAACCCCAAATGCAGGGTGCACCAAATAAGTGAGTTCGTATTCTGCCGCAATATCGCATACTTTTTGAAAAGTGTCAATCAAGGTGTTCCAAAATACAGGCCATTTAAAATCTGCTTTGACAGATGCCATGCTCAAGAGTTCATGTTCATAGTGCCGTGTTACCGGTATTTCTCTGGGAAAATGATAGGGAGGTAAGGGACCGTTATCCAGAATGAACCGCGCCCCTAATGAATGAGCCGTTTCACAACCTAGTCGAAAAAGGTCAAGTTGGTGGTCTCGTAAGGCCAAATCAGTGGATGATAAATGTGGTAATACCGTACAGAATACAGGAATTTGGAGATTTAGTCTTGCCATGTCTTTTTGGATTCCAGGGATTAGCTTGTGCATCTCCCGCAAATGGCTTTCTCTAATTCCCTCCAATTCAATCGATTGAAAATTTAAGGCTGCCATTTCTTCCAGATAAGTCATGGTCTTATCAGCAGGGGGAGGATAACCATATTTAGTGATCGTATATAGATATGTACAAACTATGTTGGGTGAAAATGGATTAGACATGGAGCTAATAATAGGAAATGTGCAGCGTTATTCCAGTTTTTTCGACGCTTTTCGCAAGTGATAGTCTTGGTATGAATAATCGGTCTTGACAAATAATTGTTTACCTGACTCATCGACCTGGTAACTGATGCACCCGATTGGTAAAAGGGGTTCATCAATTTTCCGAAACTTCTCATTAATCACTAACATGTAGTGATACCCATGTTTGACTTCGTGGCCTTCATGTATAAAACTTTCGGTATTGAAGGTCTCGCAACCAGGTGTCGGCATTTAGGCCATTGGCAGGAGGTGACACCTTTTGCGAAAAAGGTGCTATTGATCCAGTCATCAGTGATAATTCTTGATTTTCGGACCGAGTCTTGGGCATGGTCATTAGTTTCATTCCCGGCAGCTGTAAAAGTCATTAATAGAATACGGTCCAGAGTCCGCTGACATACTGATAAGTAAATTGGCTTAAAACACTATCCGGTATTTGTTCCTTTCTGTTGGTCCGGGTGATCAAAAGAGAAGGAGATTGCAGTGCTATCAATAGGTCTTCACCACGGCTTTTTACATCCAGGTCATAGTAATTTTTTTCCAGATTCGGTTTTTTCAAATTGCAGTTCTCTTTTTCGTTTTTACTGATCAATGCGACTTCTTTATTGAGATGAAAAGCAAAAGACGGTGCCAGTTTATCATAAATAAAGATGGACCTGTTCTCGAATGCTTTTTCCTTAATCCAGTTTGCCACAATTCTACCCGTACTCGAATTTTCTTCATTCGTGATCAAAAAGTGTGGAGTCATGAGGACAATCGATAATGTCAGACCCAGACTTAATCCTACTAACTTGTCTTTAACGCATATCCGGCGATTAAAGTAGAGAACGATAAACACTATTAAGGCCACACCACAATATATATATAGACCTGTGCTCAAAAGCATTCTTGAATCAAAAAGGGGCACACTTAAAATCGCCATGAAGACCAGAATGATCCAACTACTTTGCAAATGAATCCACTTGATAACCTGTGAGTCCCTGAGTTGCTCCAACATCTGTCCAGCAAGGATTGACAGAGCCCAGAAAGCGGGTAGAATGTATAGTAATAATTTCGAATGTGAAAGACTGAAGAAGACAATGGGCAGGATAAAACAGAGTGCCAATAATAACCGATCGTGCTTGAAATTAATTCCGTTTCCTTTTCTACTAAAGGCTTGGATTACAACCAAAAAAAACCAGGGAAAACTAAGTAAGGCGGTGGCGATAAAATAAAAGTAAAAAGGCATACTACGATTAAAAGTATCAGACGAATATCGTACGACCGATTGATCGTAAAGCATATACCTTAAGACATGTTTGCCTTCCACCTCAAGAAGTATAAACCAACTGAGACTTAGTATGAGTGCCAAAATACCTGCTCCCAACATATGCCACGAAAAATGAATCTTATCGCGATATTGCCAGATTAGAAACAAAAAGAGTGAGCCAGTAAACACGAGGACTGCAGTGATTTTGGTGAGAAATGCCAGGCCCGCAAAAACTGCCAGGAGATAGATGAAATATGGTTTGTTTTTGATCAAATACGAAAATAACGACCAGGTCGCAAGTAGTAAAAAAGTATTTAGATAGGCATCGGTAGTGAGATTTCGAACCGATATCCAAACGATCATAAACGAAGCATAAATCAGTGATGCGTACCGGGCTGATTGGGAGTTGTTGTAGATTAATTTAGTTGTCTTGAAAATGAGTAATAATTGTAGCAGCAAAGCAATTTGGAGAAAAAAGCGTGCTGCAAATGGATTTACGCCAAAGATATGATACGCGGTTGCAGTGATCCAGTAAGTCATCGGAGGTTTGTGATAATGCTCGATACCAAAATAAACGGGGTGGAGGTAGTCCCCGGATTGGAACATCTGACGGGCTATCTCTGCATAACGCGCTTCACTGGTATCGATGACACCCCACGAACCTAAGCGATAGAATAAGATCAGGATAAAGGCGATTGCCAATATCCATGACCAATAGGAAGAAGACTTTTGAGTGCTTGACACCATATGGATGCAAACATCCGACTATTCGTGCAACCTGCCAAATTTGGTATCCCCAGAGTTTGATAGAAAAGATGTACCTTTTAAATCTAAAAGAAGAAAAACATGGATATATCACGTAAGTCTTTTATTCAATTGTTGGGAGCTTCCGTAGCAGGCGGCCCGTTTCTCGCAAATTCCGGTCTAACCAGGCAATCATCCAGGCCAGTGGCTGATCTTTCTGCTCACCTCGGCCTCGCTTCATATACTCTGCTGAGTTTTTCTTTGGATGAAGTCATTGATACTTTAAAGAAACTCGATATAAAACACGTGGCTCTAAAGAGTATGCACTTGCCACTTGAAAGCAGCGATGATGAAATCATGAAGTTGGCTGAGAAGGTAAGATCTAATGGTTTGAACCTATATGGTGTGGGAGTGATCTACATGAAGACCGCGGATGAAGTTGACAATGCCTTCAGATATGCAAAAGCTGCGGGGGTTAAAACCATCATCGGAGTACCCAATCATGAACTCCTACCTCAAACCAATGATTTGGTCAAGAAATACAACATTAAGATGGCTATCCATAATCATGGTCCCGGCGATGAAATGTATCCGAGCCCGGAAACGATTATGAAGAAGATTGTTAATCTGGACAGCCGGATTGGCGTATGCCTTGATATCGGTCATGCAGTGCGAATTGGCCTGGATGCTTCCACCGAGGCCCGTCGTTGCGGCAATCGATTGTATGATATCCACCTAAAAGATGTTAATGTTGCGGCGGCGGAGGGAGGTAGTGTTGAAATAGGACGGGGCATCATCGACATTCCCGCTTTTATCAAGACCCTTTCAAAGATTAAGTATCAGGGTGTCATGGGCTTAGAGTATGAAAAGGATGGAGAAGATCCCTTCATGGGCCTAGCGGAGTCTGTAGGATATTCGCGGGCGGTGATGCAGATGACTTAAATCCACAATCTGAAATCCGCAATCCGCAATCCGCAATCTGAAATCAAAAATGCACCAGGGTCACTCCGTCTCCACCGCGTTCGGCCTCGGGATGCGACAATTCGAAGGGTAATTCGTATTCCTTAAATTTGTCACGGACCATACTTTTCAAGACCCCATTGCCGCGACCATGGATGATCTCTAAAAAATGCAGATTGGCCATTAGAGCTTTATCAATAAATTGTTCCAGCCGCAGTAAGGCCTCTTCTTTGCGTAAACCCCGGATATCGATTTTCGAATATACCTCCTGCTGCATTTGCACGTTAGCGACCACTGATCTTTCTGCTTGAATGTCGATAGGCGCACGGCTATGTTCAATGTCGGCTGCTTTTACATTGAGCGTAATGTTGCCCGCCAGTACCGTAATTTTGTTTTTTTGGATGCTCTCGATAGTACCTGCCAAGCCACCCATTTTCATCCGGACGTGATCTCCTGGCTCAAACGGCTTCTGAATTTTCGTGATGATCGATTTAGTCAGAATTTCCTGATGAATCTCTTTAGCTGCACTTTCCAGGGAAGATTTCTCCTTTTTTAAACGGACACTTAAATTTTTAGCTTTTTCCAGGTTTTGATCCTCCCTGATTTCGCGAATGACTTTTTCAAGCTCTTTGTTGGCACGGGTCTGTTGCTGCAATTGAAGACTTTTTTCATCCAGTTTTAACTTTTTACGCCGTACATCCAATTCAGCAGACATCCGTTCGTAATTCTTGACCAATTTATCGAGATTCTGTTCCTGATCCTGAATTGTTTTTAATTTTTTATCCAGTTCATTTTTTTCCTTCTGTAGGGAAGTGAGTAAGAAGTCTAAGCGCCCTTCTTTTTTACCTATTTTTTGACGGGCTCTTTGCACGATTTTTTCATGTAGTCCACTGCGCTGGGCCATCTCAAAAGCAAAGGAACTGCCGGGGGCACCAATATCCAGGTGGAAGGTAGGTTCCAATGCTTCCTTATCAAATGCCATGGATGCATTTTGCATACCCTCTGTTTTCGAGGCTATGATTTTCAAATTGCCATAGTGAGTAGTGATCACTCCCCTGGCGTTTAATTGATGTAGCCTTTGCAGAATTGATTCTGCAATCGCAGCTCCGATGGTTGGCTCTGTACCGGATCCGAACTCATCGATGAGAAATAAGGTATTCCGGTTCGAATTTTCGGAAAACACCTTCATGTTTTGTAAATGCGAGGTATAGGTACTCAGATCCTGTTCAATCGACTGTTGGTCGCCGATATCAGTAAGTATTTGCTCAAAGATGCCCATGGTCGATTGATCGTCAACCGGTGTAAGTAGTGCAGCCTGGTGCATTAAACAAAGCAGCCCAACCGTTTTTAAGGTGATACTCTTACCCCCTGCATTGGGACCACTAATAATGATAATGCGCTGCTGGTCGTCTATCCTGAGATTAAATGGTACCACTGCTTTTCGATTATTTTTATGCTTAAGCAGTAACAACGGGTGATAGGCTCTGTACCACTCAAGTCCAGCACTTTCGGTACACCCGGGCATGCTGTTGATACCCGGGCGATCGCTTGCAGGGCTTTTGCCTGAATGATATCAAAGGCAATGATTACCTCCTGATTGGCCGTGAGGACCTCAATATGATTATGAAGATCCTGACAGAGTATTTTAAGTATTTTTCGAATCTCACGTCTTTCTTCATTTTGTAATTCAAATAATTCGCTATCCAGAGCCAGGGTTTCTTCAGGTTGGATAAAAACCGTTTTTCCGGTCGACGATTCATCGTGAATAATGCCTTTTATTTTTCGTTTGTTTTCTGCCAGCACAGCTAAGACCCGACGGCCGTTCCGATATGATTCAAAATTATCGGTAAGATAACCGTGCTCCTTGTACTTAACTAAGGCCCGGTTAAATGCGTGATCCAGTGCCACACTTTTTGCCTGAAGGTTTTACGAATTTTGGCCAACTCGTCAGAGGCGGTATTTTTAATATTACCTTCTTCATCAAATATTTGATAAAAAAGACGACGCACTTTTGGCAATGGTTCGGTTTGTGCCAAGACCTGGTACAGTGGCTTCCACCGAATGCGTTTGTCTTTACTAAAGAAATCAAACCACGCATTGACCATCTCCAATTGTTTTCTGATTTCCAGAATCACTTCGATCTCCAGGACACTATCCTGCTTCCGCAGATAGGTAAGACTCTCCCTTAGATCAAGATATTCTCCGACATGAATGCGATTGATGTCTTGGAGGATTTCCTGGAAGCATATGATTTCTTCCAGCTTTTCGCGAATCACAAGGGCATCAGTATAGATTGGTAAATCGTCCAGCATGATCCTGGCAGGTTCACCATTACAGCGGCGTCGTAGATCTTGTAAGACTTTGTCAAACTCGAGTTGGGCGAAAATGTCCGGAGGATAAAGGAATGTCATGGACTCAAAGGTAATTCATTTAGGAGTTTTTCTGAAGTGCCCCCTCCAGGCAAGAGAGACTTTTAGTTAAAGTCTGAAAACTCGAGGTTAACCAACATAACTTTGTTAAAACCATCGCAAATGGACGATTTGTTGCTCGAACACAAATTACTTAAGATTTGAGACCATTTTTCATTTCCTTTAATAAGTGCTTATGAGGTATTTAGCAATAAATTTTACCATTGCCCTGTTCATGCTCTCGATCTCGATCACCCGAGGGCAAAAACGATCTGCCCCCGAATGGGCTCCGATTGGAGCAACCTGGCACTATCAATATGGAGGACCAGGCCCTGTCCTCAAGTTGATCCGCATAGAGTCTGTAAAGGACACTTTGATTCATGGAACTCCGGCAAGATTACTACGGCAAACATTGTTGAATGACCACGAAGGAGATGAGGAGAATTTAGGCAACATTTTTCTAAGGCAGATTAATGGCAGCGTGTTTTATCTGGTAAATGATTCATTTCATCTACTTTATAATTTTGATGCAAAACCAGGTGATACTTTAAGAATTTTGAATTCTCCTCGTATCTATTTCAATAATGTGATTACCTGGACTACCATTCAAGTCGATTCCGTATTTACAATAGAAATTGATGGGCAAGAACGAAGAGGGCAAACATGGACAATTGATTTTGCAGCATTAGACAGGGTCCATTTTGGTGAATATGTTATCGAGGGTGTGGGTAGCTTTGCCTATTTGATACCTTCTTTTTTCACTGTTGAATGTGACAACCTATGTCCTTTCCTTAACTGCTACACGGATGAAGACATTTTCTTTCACAATACAAACTTAGCCTGCGATACGATTGCGCCATATATCGTCGCTACACAGGACAAAAGTAGGAAATCGGAGATAAGTGTAAGTCCCAATCCGACTGGATCAGATCAGTCTTTTAAGATTCATATAAGTGATGGTTTCTCCACTAATTCGATGTATTATTCGATTTTTAATATTAACGGTATGCAGGTGGCAAAGAAAAGGATGATCACGAAACAGGAAGATGAGGTACAGGCCATGAATCTCCCAAAGGGAGTGTATTTTATTATAATAG
Organism: Saprospiraceae bacterium; assembly: GCA_016711125.1. Classification (GTDB taxonomy): domain Bacteria; phylum Bacteroidota; class Bacteroidia; order Chitinophagales; family Saprospiraceae; genus JABDMH01. The sequence goes on from JADJTQ010000001.1 coordinate 1,323,959, forward strand.
AATCAAAAGATGGACAAGTGACTAAAAAACTGATGATATTTTGATTTTGATGATATGATTATAAAGCAGCTCCTTGTTTTGAGATCATTTTTCATGCTCATTAATTAATCACTATGAGGTACTCATCAATATTTTCTTTTATTGTAATACTCCTCCTTACAATTGATCTCACCCGGGGACAGAATCGATCTGCCCCCGAGTGGGCGCCAATTGGGGCGACCTGGCATTATAATTATGGAGGGCCCGATCCCTATTTTGAGTTTATTCGCATCGAGTCAATCAAGGACACTACCATCAATGGGATACCTGCAAGATTGCTCCGGCAAACTCTGGTGCATGACCATGAAGGAGACGAAGAGGATTTAGGCAATATTTATTTACAACAAGTTCGTAACCGGATCAACCATTTTATATATGATTCCTTTCACCTGCTTTATGATTTTGATGTTCAGGTGGGAGACACCTTGTACATTGTAAATCCACCTCGTCTCATTGGTGAAGGCCCAAGTACTTCCTTATTGAGGGTAGATTCTGTATTCATAGCCGAAATACAAGGGGTTGCAGTGAGAGCCCAGACAGTCTGGGTCATTGAGGATTTTAAAGCCGAGAGAAGATTTTTTAGCAATTTTATTTACGAAGGGATTGGAAACCTTAGTTATTTAATTCCAGCCTTTACGGAATCAGGCTGTGATCACGCTTGTCCGCTATTGAATTGTTATGAGGATGGTAGTTTAATGTACCACCATCCTTTGAATATTCCCTGTGACACAATCAATCGATTTATTATTTCGGTCGACGATCTATTCGGGGATGTGGATATTAATGTCAGCCCCAATCCGGTGCTATCCGGTCAGCCTTTTAAAATTGAGATTAGAGATTCTTACTCCACTCATCCGCTCACTTTTTCGATTTACGACCTTGTCGGCCATCAGATAGTAAAGAAAAAATGGATCAGTAAGGAAGCTCAAGAAGGGCAGGTTATGAATCTCCCCAAAGGAATATATTTTATCAAAGTAGAATCAGTTGACGGGCAAGTGACTAAAAAACTAGTGTCATGTCACATGTGATATGACGTATTAGAAAATTTATTTATATTTGACCAAAACTATTAGTTATGGTTAAATATAGGATTGCACTTACAAAAAATGAACGTGATGAGCTTATGTCGATTATTAATAAAAGGACGTCACAGTTCACAGACATTCCGAACGGCTTATATACTTTTGAACTGTGATGAAGGGAGGTATGCAGATAAGATAACTAATGAGCAAATTAGCCAGGTTCTTAAGGTCGGGATGCGAACGATAGACCGAGTGAAAAAGAAGTTTCTCGAGGAAGGTTTTGAAGCCTCTTTAGAACGTAGACCTAGTCCGCGTGTTTATGAAAAGAAGGCAGATGGAGATGTGGAGGCGCACTTGATCGCACTGAGTTGTAGCAACCCACCAACGGGATATGGGAAATGGTCCCTCGGTTATTGGCAGACAAAATGATCGAGCTTAATTATGTGGAGGATATTTCTTACGAGACCGTTAGGCGGATTTAAAAAAACGAACTCAAACCTTGGAAAGTCAAAGAATGGGTAATTCCTCCGGAATCCAATGGACAGTTTGTAGCAGATATGGAAAAGGTCTTGGAAGTGTATAAAAGGCCATATGATCGATATAATCCCGTGATTTGTATGGATGAAACAAGTAAGCAGTTAATTCGTGAAACACGGATAGGCATACCAATGAAGAAGGGGCAAGATGCCCGTATTGATTATGAATATTTTCGTCATGGAGTTTGTAATATCTTCATGGCTAGGGAGCCATTAGCGGGGAAACGATTTGCCGAAGTGACCGATCTGAAAACTAAAAAGACTGGGCAAAGTTTATCAAGGACCTTATAGACACCTATTACCCAAGGTCGAAAAGAATCACCTTGGTATTGGATAATTATTCAACTCATTGCACAGGTGCCTTTTATGAAACCTTTACACCGAATATCGCCAAACGATTACTGGATAAGATAGAACTCATATTCACACCAAAACATGGCTCTTGGCTTAATATGGCTGAGATCGAACTAAATGTCATGAATAAACAATGTTTGAACCGGCACATAGACAGTAGGGAGCAGATAGAAATTGAAATTGAAGCATGGCAAAATCAACGAAATAACAAGAAAAATAAGATCAATTGGCAATTTACCGACAAGGACGCTCGAATAAAATTAAAAAAACTGTATCCGTCAATTTAAGTGTGACATGACACTAGTAGTCTATTGATTTTAATTATTTAAAAAAGTGATAGCCGGATTAATGAGGCATGTACTATTTATTTTACTTTTACTAATTAGCTCTCCCTCTCAAGGTCAAACGATGTATTTTGCATCTAATGAAACCTTAAAACTATATAAATTGGAGGTCAGTACCTGTGAGGTCGAGGAAGTAGTTGATCTGTCATTTCCATATTATTTGCCGGACTTTCTCAGATACATCACAGCCCTGGTTTTTCATCCGAATGGAAAAGTATATGCGGTTAACACTACCCATCTGATGGAGCTTGACATGAAGACCGGAGCACTTACTGTGGCATTTTCATTTTATTCGAAAGGGGATTCGGGCTTTTTTCCGATCTGGGTAGGCATGGGTATTGATGATCAAAACCTGATTAATCTCGGGTGGTACAGTCTGTGGAAATATGATCCAAAGATAGACACTATTGTCTGGAGTACCCGGGCCGGTTTTTTGAGTCTTGCAAATTTTGTCATGTACAAAAATTTACTCTTTAGCAATCACCTGGATCGATTCGAATTAATTACTTATGATCGGGTACAATTTGGTCAGCTTGACAAGTGGGAAGTGCCAGGACTTTCCGAAATGACCGCAATGACGATCTATTATGGTAATTGTGACGACACCATCATTTATGGCATTGATCATAATTTGGAAAATCAATCGAGATTATATACCATTGATCCGGTGGCCCATACATTAGACACCCTCTGTGAGCTGGACGTAAATCTTATCACGGCAATAAGTTCTCCGGAAGTCTACAAAAATCCCTTTGTCCAACCCGATTTGGATCTGGATAATAGTAGCGGTCATCCGGGAGATGGCTACTGGACTTTATGGGGCTGTGATGGTGTAGCTAATATTTGTGATCAGGATGTAGGGATTAATTCTTGCGGACCAATTGACAGAATTACCATTGTCGCTGATCCGGCGGATGAACTTTTTGGGGCAGATTTACAATACGAGGGAGAGGGCAAATGGATTTGGCTGAATACGGATGACTATGACCTAACTGAAATTGAAAAATGGCTGGTAGATTTATGGTATAAGACAAAAGATATTTCCAAAGAAAAGACGGTGATTACCTATTTGGATTCAGGTGAGCAAACCTCTGAAGTATGGACAATAGTGCGTGGTCGTGATGATCCATTTGTCGTGGATTCGATGGCTATCTCCTTATGTATAAATAATAATCAAGTAATTGATCTTGATAGCTTCTTTCAATTAGAGGGCGAAGAAATAATCTTTGATCCGGTGATTCCGGGTTCTAAATTTGATCCTTTAGTGCAGTCTGAAGGTTGGTATCATGTGGTGCGTAAGTATCCTTGTTCAGACAGTGCCTGGGTGCACATTACTATTCAGAACCCACCCCAGGGTTGGCCACTTGACCCGGAGATCATTTGTACGACAGACACGATTAATTTTGCAAATCCATATGGCGAGGATGTTGAATTCTATTGGTTTGACAACATTAATGCTACTCGAAGAATTGCTCAAGCTGGAGTTTATGCCTACCAAATAGATGACGGTGCTTGTTCCTGGCGAGCGGATTTTACAGTGTCCCAGGGGGAGGAATGTGGATGTCAAGTATTTGTACCCAATGCGTTTACCCCGAATGATGATGGAATAAATGATGTGTTATCCCTGAATCCTGAGGAATTTTGTATGCGAATTCAACAATTACAGATTTTTGATCGCAATGGATGGCGGGTTTTTGAATCTTCTGATCCCGATCCCCGCTGGGATGGTGGGGATCATGTACCTGGTGTTTACCTCTATTTATTGAATTTTTTTGATTACAAAATCAATAGAAGTGTTGAGAAATCAGGATCTGTTACCCTGATTCGGTGAAGCGCATTAATATCGGTTTCAAATTACTCAGTATCTTCAGCTTCCGAATTATTCCTTCGGGCGCACAGCGAGATCCTGGATACTGCTGATCGCACCTTTTGGAATATTTTTCAAGAGTACTGAATCCTCATCTTCCAGCAAGACCGGTTTCGGGCGGACCACCTCATAGTTCTCATACCCTTTTCGTTTGCACATAATTAGATAATCAAATTCATAATTACCAGCCCCTCCGTTGAGTTCCTTCACTTTAAATCCCGCTGCCGTTTTCTCAATAACCGCTAAACCCTTTGACTCAGCTGACAAGGGCGTAATTGAGACCGTCATCGAGTGTTCATCGGCAATCCAGGTGAAATGATCAGGACACGAAACGCTGGCTTCACCATTGACCAGTCTGGCAGTACCCCTATCGTAAGCTGCGGCTTCACCACCTACCGGAGCCGAAAAATGGGCATCATCGGTCGATCGACCTGGTGCCTGGGTCGTCATGATAAATTGATCGGCTCCAACCTGCGAAGATCCGTCGTTCCGCGTCCAGACATAGGCACCTCTCTCACCATTTTGATCAAAAGTAATTAGGGCTCCTCCATTATTATCTCCGGAAAAAGTGCTCGCAGAGGTGTTCCTCATGCCATTAGCTCCAAAAGTCGTTGCGGTACCGGCTGATTCGCTATTGATCGACGAAGTAACTCCAAGGTTCTGTCCGTTAAAAAGGTATTGAACAGCTATATCGGGATCAGAGTTTGGTATATGACCGATGAGGGTAGTTAATCCAATGTCATTAGCAGTGGAAAAGTTCCACCAAAAGTGGCCTGACTTCGCGCATCATTAGTTTCTGGTTTTAGGGAACCCAGAGCAAATTTACCTTTGCAAAGAATTTCGGAACCCACCTTACCGGGGCTAATAAAATTCCTGGCCTGGGTCTCACCACCCAAATTCCAAAACTGATAACAGATTTCCCCAATTTGTGTTGTAATGTAGTCAATAACTCCATACTCCTTATAAAAGCCTCCTTCGCCTGGCTCGGTTCGGAACTGGACACTGCAGAAATCCGGACCGATTTTAACTTCCGCTAATGACTCGTTCAAGGTACTAAGTGCTATTCCGGTTCGCTCTGAAATCCGCGTAAGTTTTTCAATGCTAATTAGATCCTTAAGAAATCCAACGCAGTTATCCATTTCATTTGTCCCGTTGGTGACTGAGTTTCCATTAGGCGTGATATTTTGATTAGTGGTGCTTGTTTTGAGGGAAAAACCAGTTTCAGTGAACTCGACAAAATCCAATTGAGCCAGATTCCTGCCATTCCTGCCCTCCTGCTCCAGATCCAGTTGGTATCCTCCTTCTATTTTTTGTAAGGGGCTTTTAATAGTTTGCAGACTGATCCCTGAGCCACCGCTGATTTTAAGACTATCACCTTCCAGACTGATCGATTGCATTTCGTTTTCCGGATCAGCATCAGCGTCTTCTCCGTACAGTGCATAGGGAATGGCTCCTATTGCGCTGGATCCAATTTCAACCAGGTTTGGTGTGCCGGATAACTGAACCTCAAGTTTAACATGTAAATCAGGGATGCCAATGATATTGCCAAAATTACCTGACTGCAAAAGACCCGATCCTACCATGGTATTGAGTAATCCAAGCTCATTGGTTGTCAGATCGTGACTTTCTTTGTAAAGGACGTTGCCACCGGACCCATTGGTCAGACTAACTATCAGTGTAACTGCGGTCTCCGGCATAGGAGCACCTTCGGCATCTCTCAAGACCGCCTGATAATTAAATCCCGGAATTTGAGCAGACAATAAGCTGGTTATTGCAGTAATTAGTAGAACGGAGTAGTATATTTTTGTCTTCATTTTGATGGAATTTTCTGATTTTTTGATGGAGCGAAATGAATCTATCCCTTCAGCCTTTGGGCTCACCCGAAAAGCGCTTTGTCACTTTTTTACAATGAGTTCACTCCGGACTAACCGACCATCGGTTGAAAAGTAAATGCAATAGGTCCCTGCATTTAATTCTCCAACTTCAAGAATCTGTTCGCCGACCAATGTTCCCTGACTAAATGTTCTACCGAAAATATCACTCAGATAATACTTGAGCTTATCCGGATAGGTAGTTTTTAGCATAAGGAGTCCGTTTGTCGGGCTGGGAAAGATCGATATTGGAAACGCAAAATCCGGATCGATAAAGCCGGTAATTATCCTGAGTTCGGGTTGGTGAAATCCCTGCGTAAGAAGAAGTGATTCTGATCGCACGGGGTCTATCACAGGCTCACCTATAGTCCAGGTGATTTGTGATCCGCCAGGAAGCCTCTGATGATCACCTGCGAGGGCAATTACAGATGGAGTGATGTTTTGGCTCAAAAGATTTGGATAGTAAAGTGGTGCCAGGGAAGCTAAAAATAGATAAAGTGGTTTCATTTGCCTGATATTTTGCGGTTAGATTTAATGCTCCTGCAAAGAAGTCCTGATCACTTCAAGGCGTCAGTTCGTCGCTTGGCTGTCATAATTTAATTATTTTTTAGGAAATAGTTTGAAGATTTTTCCGTCACCGGATATTTTTTTGTGTGAATAAGTGATTGTGTTGTCATTGTTTTCAAAGCCTGTTTATCAGATATGGCCTTCTCCGATTTTTCCGTAGATATAAAGAAGATGGTGTCTCACGGTAGTATCCTGTTTTTTCGCATTTTTACAGGATGTTTTGGCAACAAACCACATTAAACTGCAGGGGTACATTATTAGACTTAATCAATCCCATAGTAATGGGCATCATCAATGCCACCCCTGATTCCTTTTATACAGGCAGTCGTTCACAATTTGTCGAAGAATCTACGATAAAGGTTGCCCAAATGATTGAGGATGGGGCGGCCATCATCGATATTGGTGGCATGTCAACCCGTCCTGGAGCCCTAGCAATTTCGCCCAAAGAAGAGATTTTACGATTAAAACCTGTGATCGAAGCAATTCGAAAGACCTTTCCGAACCAAGTGATCTCAGTCGATACGATATGGGGTGAGGTTGCCCGCTGGGCTTTGGATGAAGGGGTACATATGATCAACGACATTTCTGGCTGGACGATAGATCCATCGCTTCTCGATGTGGTGAGCAGCTACCGGGTACCCTATGTGCTGATGCATATGAAAGGCACCCCAACCACTATGCAACGGGAGGCTAATTATGATGATATCGTACTTGAAGTACTTGATTTCCTGATCGCCAAATTGGGCGTATTAGTGGAAAGGGACGTGATGGATGTGATTATTGACCCAGGTTTTGGCTTTGCGAAAAATGCGGAGCACAATTTTGAATTATTGCAAAATCTCCATGTTTTGAAGATACTTGACCGGCCGATAATGGCTGGCTTATCACGTAAATCTACGATCCAGAAAACACTCGGCGTTGATGCGGAGCATGCGCTCAATGGCACTACCGCTCTTCATATGGTGGCTCTCCAACAGGGAGCCCAAATATTAAGAGTGCATGATGTAAAGGAAGCTATGGAGTGTATTAAGTTGCATTCGCAGCTCAAGTTGTTTGACCGTAGCAATTGGAGTGTGAAAGACGATGATACCGAATAGGGGTGTGGTGTGTCCAAGGGATCATGACCCTTGGAGCAATAAATGCCATTGCCGTTGTGTCTCCCCCGGCCTCAACTTCTGGAGTAAATATGTAGTTGGCTGGGACGCCAAACCACGGCAATTGGAGAGGAGACGCCAGCCACGGCACTAGGGCATGGACGCGAACCAACGACGTTTCGTACGGACGCCAAGAGGCATGAGAAAGGGAAGCTAACTACGTACGGAGTAGGGCCGGGAAACGTTGGATTCATAGGGAATTCAACCGAAAGAAATTGTCAGTCGGTGCCCGGTCACTGCGTAACTTATTGTATTTTTGCACGTTAGTACTCTGGAATGAAAGAGGATCAGGAAAATACACAGTTTAAAATTGTCTTAAAATGGATCGGCTATAGCATTTTAGTTTTCTTCCTTTTATTGTTTTTAGTTTCAATATTAATCCAGATACCACTTGTACAAAATTGGATAGTCAAAGATGTTAGTAACAGAATGTCCCGTGATTTGGGGACAGAGGTAAAAGTCGGCCAAATCCGGTTGAATTTTTTTGACGACCTATTAATCCGTGATTTATTGGTACGTGATCAGCAAGGTGACACCTTGTTGTACAGTAAGAAGGCCTATTTTGATATCGACCAGCCATTGCTGGGCTTACTACGTGGCACTCTTTCCCTTCAGTCTATTGACCTGGAGGAATCGGTCTGTAATCTAAAAACTTTTGAAGACGCGACTAACAACTATGATTTTTTAATCAATTATTTCTCGGGTGATAGTACTGCTCAAATACAGGCTGATACCAATCGACACTTTAATTTAATTTTTGATCCTTTAGGATTGAGACTCAATCAAATTGTTTTTCATAGCGAAAATTTCATCAAGGGTCAAAATGCAACTTTGATATTGCCTCATGGACTTGCAAGGGTTTACAAAATTTCACCCACGGATCCTCTCCAGTTAAACAATGTCACTCTTGAGCAACCACGGTTAATCTTAGAAAGATATCCAAAATCATCTTTGGTGGTTCAGGAGTCGGCCGGCACTCCGTCTACCTCGTCGGGCAAGCCAGATTCTTTGCAGAGCACACAGCCTGCTATCTCACTATTTATTGAAAATTTACAGATTAACCAGGGATCTCTGCAATTAATTAATCGAATAAGGTCAACCTCGAACACCTTACCGCATGTGATTAACTGGAGCGATGTTAAAGCAGAGGATATTGATTTGGAAATTCAGAATTTGATCTGGCAGCGTGAAGAAGGTTACTTTACTCTTGATCACCTGGATTTTGTAACACCGGAGGGTTTTGAGGTGAAAAATATTGAATCAGAAAACGTTGAAATTACGTCTCATTCGGTTGAGTTTTCTGAATTTATTTTTCAAACAACAAATAGCCTTTTGACGGATCAACTCAGTCTTAAGTTTTCCTCAATGGATGACTTTAGTCGATTTGAAGATAAGGTGCAAATTGACGCTAGATTTCGCGATAGCTATATTGCACTAAAAGATATCTTGTACTTTTCAGACCCCCTGAATTATAATGAGTTTTTTAGCCTGAATGGCGGTAAGCGGATCGATATCAGTGGAGATATTTCTGGCACTGTTAATAGCCTTAAAGGTAGAAATATTGATCTAACCCTGGCTGATCAGGGATTTCTCCGGGGAGATTTCCTATTGCGAAATACGACAAGTAAGGGTGAGGAGTCATTGAGTTTGGATGTAGATAAAGCTGAAATCGAATTAAGTACGCTACGTCTGTTGATCCCTAATTTTAATCCACCTCCCACCTTTAATAAGTTAGGCTTGTTGCAATTTACCGGAAACTTCGAAGGCTTGTTTCATGATTTTGTGGCTTCGGGCGATTTGCAGACCGATCTAGGCAAATTGCAAATGGATATGAGGATGAATTGGGATGAAGGAGGATTTAACAAGGCATCGTATCAGGGTAAATTGCAGCTCATTGATTTTGATCTTGCCCGATGGATGGACTCTGATCTATATGGCATCACATCCTTTACGGCCGAAGTAAAAGATGGCTCAGGATTAAGTGCCAATGAAGCTTCCGCGAATATGTATGCCAAATTAGAGGACTTCTACTTTAAGGGCTACAATTACCGGAATGCCATCTTACAAGGGCAACTGAATAAACGATTTTTCGAGGGGCAGTTTTATATTAGCGATCCCAATGTCACCTTTGACTTTAATGGACATATTGATTTTTCCGATACATTACCCAAATTTGATTTTGCAGCAAGCGTTGAGTATATCAACTTTCAGGCACTTAATTTTTCTGATAGAAAATTGGAAGGATCAGGTGATATCGATTTCGATTTCACTTATCATGATCTCTTTAATCTGGATGGTTCGGTAAAGGCCTATGATCTTAGGATAGTTGATGATACCGTTGCGCATCGAATGGATAGCATCCGCATTATTTCGAAATTGAATGATGGAGTACATAAAAATCTGAGAGCGATCTCTGATATCTTTGATTTTCACTTAATTGGCAATTTTGATTTGCGGCATTTGCCTTCGACGATCAAATCCTTAGTTCAGAAAAAACATCCTCAATTGGCGTTAAAATTGCACTTGGACAGACTTGTGCCCGATAGTTTGTATGCAACGCATGACTTTCACTTTAATGGAGTACTTGAAGATTCGAAGGGCATCCAAAAATTATTTAATGCTTCACTGGCCGATTTTAAACATGTGGTGTTAAATGGTGCTTTTGAGAATGACAGCTTTTATAATTTTAATTATCGAATGGATCTGCACGCACCGTATTTTCAATTTGGTGAAAATCAGCTCCATGATATAGCGCTTGATCTTAGCGGAGAAAACGCCAGAAGCAAATGGGATATGTACTCAAAGAAAGTGTACATTGGGCGCAAAGAACTTTATCCGGTATTATTCCACGGGACACTTACCAGTGATAGCCTTGATTTTTCTCTTTCAGCTGAGTCCTTTGCCAATATTTTTAGCAATATTGATCTGAAAGGACTACTTTATCTCAATGATAGTCTATTTCAGATTGACCTGGCCAATAGTTCCTTCCAGTTACTGGACGAACCTTGGCAAGTAGTGCCAAAAAATTATATCCAGTTAGGTGACCATTTTGTCAAAACTGAAAATATGGTCTTCCTCTCCAATGAAAGTTATATACGAGTGACGAGCCCAGGAGACAACAGTCTGAATCTTGAGGTCGAGAAAGTTGATATTTCATTTCTTGATCGTTTATTGAATAAAAAGGAATTGGCTTTTAAAGGTTATGCTTATTCTTTATTGAGAATCGACAATATTTTTGCAAAAAGCCCGGTATTACTAGATCTGTCGATCGATAGTTTTCAGGTCAATGATGATCATTATGGTACTATGGAAGTGGTGGCAACGATGCCTGATCTGGATAGCGATGGCATGTTTGATTTGAAAATCTCAGATGGAAGGCAAGAATTTACCGTTGGGGGGCCATTCTTTTATCCGATAAAAGGAACCAGTGAAAAATCATTGGCTTATGACTTTCAATGCCAGTTGAGAGACTATCCTTTAAAGATTGGTGAATACTTTATTGGTCAAGCTGTAAGTAATACCAAAGGTACCATTAATGGCAAGTTTCGCTTTTATGAGGAGGAAGACCGGCCGTCGATAGCTGGTGAAGTGTTTTTAAATGGAGCAACCAAGATTGATTATTTAGGTACGAGCTACCAGATGGTAAATCAAAGTGTGACACTAACTTCAAATCTGTTTGATCTAAGTGGTACGATTATCTCGGATGAACTCGGAAATAAGGCTGAGATTACCGGTGGTCTGGTACATAATCATTTTAAGAAATTTGGAATGGATGCCACCATCGCTTCGAGCTATTTCCAATTCTTGAAAACGACCCGAGAGGAGAATAATATCTATTATGGCACTGGAATCGGTGCAGGAACAGTGCAGTTTGGAGGCGATTTTCAACGGGCAAATTTGCGTATCAGAGCAACTACTGGTGTTGGTAGTCGGCTATTTATACCGATTGAAGATGATTTTAGTACGGACGGTGATGCATTTATCACCTATTTATTTGATCAGGATAGTTCAGTTGAACAATCGGGAAGAGTTAACCTGACCGGCATTAATCTGGACATGCAATTGAATGTGACACCTGCTGCCGAAATGCAGATTATTTTTGATGAATTCTCCGGTGACATTATTCGGGGTACGGGCAATGGAAATTTGATCCTGACTAAGGAACGAGCTGGCAATCTACAGATGACAGGACGTTACGTGATCGATCAAGGACAATACCTTTATACATTACTTGATTTTATTAATAAGCCGTTTGTCATTGATCGAGGTGGGCTGATTACCTGGAGTGGAGACCCGTTAAATGCGGACCTCAATATTCAAGCCAGGTATACCGGATTAAAGGTCCCACCGCGTAATCTGATTGCCGAATATCTGGAAGGAAGGGTCAGTACTTCTGACGCTGAAATTGCTGACATTAGCACGCAGGTTGATTTATTGCTGCAATTGAGAGGTATCTTGAGTCAGCCTCAAATAGATTTTGATATTCGCTTTCCGGAGATTGATCCCGCCATTCGTAATTATACGGAGAGCAAGATGCGCATCTTAAAAGAGGATGTGAGCGAGTTAAATCGACAGGTTTACGGGCTTTTATTTTTTAATTCATTTTTACCTTCAACAATCAATCTGGATTTGACGGCAACCACCGTTAATACGCTCAGCGAATTTATTACCTCGCAATTGAGTAATTATGTGGCTGCCTATATTACCCAGGGGGTTGAGGAAGTCGATTACATCTCTGGGGTAGATTTTTATTTTGATTACAATTATTATCGATCGGAAGACTTTCTTCAGGGGCAGCAGACCGGAGTAAAAACAGGCTCAGAATTTGCGTTGGCTCCCAATATCCGCTTTTTTGATGATCGCTTGGCATTTAGCCCGGGAGCATCGGTGATAGAAGGAAACGTCCTGCAGGAGGGGTCGGCATTTATTGGTACAGATGTCAAACTCGAGTTTTATGTCACCGATGATAAACGATTAAAATTGAGTTTATTTTACAAACGATTTCCGTCACTGCAAGGTAGTCGAAACAAGCTGGGCCTGGGCTTTCGTTTTAGCAAATCCTATGATTCCATAGGTGATATATTTAGAAGAGAGAAACGGGAAAAAGCCGAAGAGATTGGGCCTGGAGTAGAAGTAGAGATATTGGATAGAGGAAAGGGCAATTAGGGAATTTGGGAAGTTATATGTTATGGGTTGAGTGGTAGCGCATTATGAAGAGGCGGGAGGGAATCCTTTAGAACATATGAAATACAAGGGCTACCCACTAGAAACGCCAAAAGATCTTTTTTTCTAATGAATCCAATGTGAAATGAAAAATCTATCGTGCCAGATCACCATGGTCTTATTTGGAATTCTTTTGTTGTCAGACGCCTGTGTGCCTCCAACAAACTGGGATCTTGCAAATGAAAATAAGGATGTCTTAAGAGTTTCCACAATTTTTACCGCACAGGATGTACGAGATAGATTATCGACAGAAACAGGACTGGATAGCGCGATTGCATGGTGTAAGGAAGTTGGCATCACACGTGTGTTCATTGAGACTTTCAGGGGTTATACAGCAGAACGTCAAACATTGCTACATGCAAAAGAAACTTTTGAAGCTTCCGGGATTGAACCATCTGGATGTGTAACAACTGTCCATTTTGGCAAACCTTCATCCAATGGATCAATCGTTTCCTGCTATACCAGTGAAGAAACGAGAAAAGAACTTATCCGGGTTTTTGAATATACCGCTTCGATGTTTGATTTGATTATGATCGACGATTTTCTATTCACCCACTGTGAATGTGAAGAATGCGATGCAGCCCGAGAAGATCAAAGTTTCCCTGATTACCGATGTGATTTGATGAATATGATCAGTGAGGAATATATTTTAAAACCCGCAAGAAGGGTAAACCCAAAGGTCAAAATCATTAATAAATATCCTCTCTGGTATGATAATTTTCATCTTCGGGGATATGATGTATTAGGTGAAACTGAATCATATGAATATATATGGGTGGGTACGGAAACTCGTGATAATGATTTCATCAATGACTCACCCGGGCTGAACGATCCCCAATATGGTGCGTATTTCATTATGCGTTGGCTGGCAGATATTGGTGGGGAAAAAACGGGAGGTGGATGGTTCGATGCCCTGGGAACTACACCGAAGACCTACCTTGAACAGGCACGCCAGACAGTGCTTGCTGGCGCCAATGAGATGATGTTATTTTCATATGGTGGGTTGATCGGGGAAAACAATGAATATGGAAACAGAAAAGGTACCGGCATCGCTGATATAGAAGCACTGAAGGTTGAATTACCTGGATTATTTGAACTGGCAAAATTAATTAACGATAAACCCATAAAAGGAATTCATGCAGTTAAACCAGCGAATAGTCGGCCTGTTTTTGGTTATGATGATTCAGCAAGTTATAGTGGTGTGGGAACTGAGTCTTATGTTTACAATTTTGTAGGAATGCTCGGAATTCCACTTATACCTAAGGAAAAGATTGACCTGAATGCGGAGGCTGCATTTTTCCCGATACATATCCTTAAAGATCCGGATTTCAAGAATAAGTTCGATACATTCAGCTCAGACTGAGCCGGGAAGAGCTTAAACCCCTTAGGGACAAAATACTGCAACCATTTGGATTGAGATTTGATGCTCCTTCAATGGTGTCCCTCTATCTTATGGATGATGATGTGATTGTCATTGAAAACTTCAAAGATGAACCGGTTGCTGTATCTCTGGAAACAGATTTTTCCATGCAGCCTAAAGTTGTACTGGTATTACCCAAGACTGAATCTGTCCAAAGTACATTTACTGAAAATAGACTTGAATTCAAGGAGATCCCACCGCGTACGCTGGTTACCATTAGTTATTAGGCAATGATTCAACATTGGATAGTAAATTGGATAATACACAACCTGATCTCCTGTATGAAACCTTGATCTTTCCTTTGGAACCTTATTTTTATGGGCTTAACTTAATTAATGACTCGGCTTTTTCCGGCATCCGACTCCCATCTCACGCCCTACTCAACCTCCCTCTCAAGAGGTGATCGGCCATCACCAGGGCGGCCATCGCTTCCACGATAGCAACTGCACGCGGTACGACGCAAGGATCATGACGACCTTTGCCGGTGACCGTGGTTTCGTTTCCTTCTTGATCGACGCTGGCTTGGTCTTTCATGATGGTTGCAACTGGTTTGAAAGCTACTCGGAAATAGATATCCATGCCGTTGCTGATACCTCCCTGTACACCTCCGGAGTGATTGGTCTTCGTGATAATCTTTCCATCTATTTTTTCGAAGAGATCGTTGTGTTGGGAACCTCTCAGAGCTACACCGTCAAAACCGGAGCCATACTCAAAGCCCTTGCAGGCATTGATGCTAAGCATAGCCTTGCCAAGATCGGCGTGCAGTTTGTCAAAAGCCGGCTCTCCGAGACCTACTGGACTACCGGTGATGACCCCGGTCACGACTCCTCCCACCGTATCGCCGTCCTTACGGATTTCTTTGATAAAGTCTTCCATGGTTTGTGCCATGTTGGTGTCCGGACAGCGCACTACATTACTTTCAATAAGGTTGCGGTCTATCTGATGATGAGGTTTATCCAGTTTCAGGTGACCGACCTGGCTAACATAAGCAAAGAGGTCAATGCCGTGTACTTTGAGAAGAGATTTTGCGATAGCTCCGGCGGCTACTCTGGCGGCGGTTTCCCGGGCAGAGGAACGGCCTCCGCCCCGGTAATCCCGATGTCCGTATTTTTCCTGATAGGTGTAATCGGCGTGTGATGGCCTGTACTTATCAGCAATGTGTGAATAGTCTTTAGAGCGTTGGTCTTCGTTGTAGATGACCATAGCAATGGGGGAGCCGGTAGTCTTGCCTTCAAAGATACCAGAAAGGATTTCCACTTTGTCACCCTCTTTACGTTGAGTGACAATGCTCGATTGTCCAGGTCGGCGCCGGTCCAAATCATGCTGGATATCAACCAGATCAATGGTCAGTCCACTGGGGCAACCGTCAATCGTGACCCCAATACCCCTGCCGTGGCTTTCGCCAAAGGTCATAATTTTAAAGGCCTTTCCAAATGTGTTTCCTCCCATCAGAAATCAAATATGTCTGCAAAGAAAACGAATATTTTGGAAGGTGTTGAATTGTGGTTCCGATGATTCGTTTCGTTTTATCGGGATCCGCTTCAACTATTGAGGATCTTCGATAACTGCTCTGAACTAAAAATTTTGCAGATCAAAAAGGGCTTCGATAGTAACCAACTGGTCCACCTGGGCGGTGCTGTGCTCATTTTGACGGAGGCCAAAGGTTGTGATTATGGTATTAAATAAGGTCTTTTTGGTGCCGGTTAATTCCTGAAATTTAGCTCTCCTCCTTCGAAGGTCTATTCCCAGATCTTTACTGATAGTTAGCTCATCCTGATAAAATTTCATTTCACATATGTTGATGCAGTGGTCAGTCCGGTCAATTAGCATATCCATCTGAAGTACTTCGTTTGTTTCAGAAATTTTGTTGTAGTAGCTGGAAACATTGGTTTGAATTCCAGATATACCTAGAGCTTTTTTTATGGCCTCCACATGTTTAAGGCAGATATTTTCAAAAGCATACCCACGCCAGGTGATGTATTTGTTATCTGATGATAGCTTCAACCAAATGTCCTGAGTTTCTGCTCTTTGGCCTTCAATAAAGTTCAAATAAAATAGGGAGTATTCATCTGTAAGTCGATATAAAATGTCTTTCTTTTTTTTATCAAAAGGTAATATGCTCGAAATGAAGGAAGATGCCTCTAGTTCTTCTAATAATTTTGTGAGACCACCTCCATCCGACATTCCAGTTTGCTGAATGATTTCTTGTCTGGTTAGACCCTTCCATTTACTTGCCAGTGCTCTTATTAGAGCAACGTGGCGTTCATGATCTTCAAATAGTGCGGCATACAGGTTTGAGAATTCATTTCGAAGAAAACCGTCTTTTTGAAAACATAAGCGATTGATTAACTGTGTGGTAGATTCACCCCGTTGGACGTGCTGAATATAGTGGGGTATGCCACCGATGGCCATATATAATTGCAGGATTTGGTAATCATCGAGAATTGCATTTACATTTTTAATGTATTCTTTGACTTCAGCAAGGGTGAAGGGTTTAAGGTTGATTTTTGCAGTAATACGATTATACAGATTTCCCTTATTGCTTATCACTTTTCGAATCATCTATGATGCGGCAGAGCCGCAAATGACAACGATTATATTTTGTCTTGAGGCCCAATCGTTCCACCAATACCCAAACTCTTCCAGGAATGATGATCTTCGGGTTGCTATCCAAGGCAGTTCATCAAAAAAATTACTCTTTTCGTCTTGGATCGAGGAAGACCTGTGAGGTAGATTTTCAATTGATGGAAGGCTTCTCCCCAATCCTTTGGGGCTTGAAGTGGTAGGTTGATATTCTGAAATTCGGCTAGCTTATCTGCAAACTTTCTTAGTTGATTGTTCTTTGAACCATTCTGGGTTCCTGTGAATTCAAAGGTGATCTCACTTTGATAGACCTCCCTTATGAGGAAGGTTTTGCCAACTCTTCGTCGGCCGATTACGGTCAATAGTTCGGATTTCGCCGATTGGAGGAGATGCTTAAGCTGTCCAATTTCATGTTTTCTTCCGATCATATATCTCGCGGAATCTCATAAATATACATAGATTCAGCGAATAAAAATATTTATATCTCGCTGAAACCATACTAACTATAACACATTCAGCGGATGAACGCCCTATATGATTCGATGAATTATCAGTGTGAGCATGGTAAATAGGGGCTATTTTGTCATGTTCACTTGTTCATCATTCAGATCCTGCTTTAGGACCTCGAATTGAATGTCGACCTGTCGCTCTCTGCAAGTCAGTTGGCTGGCTGCGAGTTGAAGGTGAATAGTTTACCCTTAGGACTGCGGACTGAGGACTGCCGACCGAGGACTGCTGACTGAATCCTTTGAATATCAATTGCTTGGCATACTTTATGCAATGTAATACATGTGATTAAATAACTTTATGTAATTTAGCGCGATAATTGAGATCATTTGATAACCTTCAAAAGTAACCAAGTCATGCGTTTTGGGATCCTCATGACCAGTGCTCTTATCTTGCTGATTACCGTCAGCTCAAGTACAAAACACCGGGATGTACATATCGAAGCCCTCAGTGAATTGCCCCTGTCTGGTAAAAATGAAAAGTTTGGATTTAATCTGAATGACTATCACGTGGTCAAAGCAACAATTCAACCCAATCAATTTTTAGCCGATATTCTCTTGCAGCATAAAGTAGACTATCAGACAGTAGCTGAATTAGCTGAACAGGCCAAGCCCGTGTTTAACGTTCGATCATTAAGGGCAGGAAAGCCTTATTATATTCTCAATTCAGACACAACGGATCGGGCGGATTATTTTATTTACGAGCCAAACGCGATTAGCTACGTGGTTTATGATATTCGTAGCAAGCATGTCGTGATGACTGACCGGCAAATAAACCGGGTGCAGAAAACGGCAAGCGGTACCATTTCATCTTCACTTTGGAAGACCATGATGGATCAGAATCTGGATTACGAGCTTGCCGCAAAAATGGAAGATGCTCTTGCTTGGTCAGTTGACTTTCACCATATTCAGCAAGGAGATCTTTTTAAGGCCTATTATGAAGAACTTTATGTGGATGACAAGCGAGTAGGAGTAGGTGAATTGCATGCTGCTTATTTTAGAAACAGCAATAATGATTATTACGCATTAAAATATACAAATCATAAGTACGATGGCTTTTACGACCTGGAAGGCAGGCCGATGAAAAAAGTCTTTTTGAAAGCCCCTGTTCAGTATTCTCGAATATCTTCCAGGTATAATCTTAGCCGTTTTCATCCCGTATTACGGCGGGTTAAAGCGCATTTAGGTACTGACTACGCAGCGCCTTACGGAACTCCAATCTATGCTGTAGCCAACGGTGTGGTCACCAATGCTGCCTATACCAAGGGAAATGGTAACTATGTAAAAATCAAACACGATAAAACTTATGAGACCCAATATCTGCATATGCAAGGATTTGCAAAGGGTATTTCATCCGGTGTGCAGGTAAAACAAGGTCAAGTCATTGGATATGTTGGCAGTACTGGTTTGGCAACCGGGCCGCATGTATGTTTCCGATTTTGGAAGAATGGAAAACAAGTTAACCACTTAGGTTTAAATCTGCCAGAACCAGATCCGATGGCCAAAGAAGAATTACCGAATTACTTTATAACCAGAGATTCATTAAAAAGCATTTTGGATCAAATAGATCAAGTGCCCGTTATTAAAGATCAATTGGTCGAGGAGGAAGATATAACCTCTTAGGCACTTTTTTTATTTTCGAAAACTAGATATACCGGTCAAATAATGTTCCAATAATGTTGGAGTTAGACATTATTTTATTCGGATCTTAAATATCTAGTTGATGAAAAAAAATATTTACCTATTGCCTTCTTGTGTTCGCTGGATTTTCCCTTATTACCTTTAGTTATTCACAGATTGAAATTCAGTCGGACGACGTTCTTGAATTGATTGGCAAGAGTGTCATCTTTGAGCAATTAAATGCTGTCCCTACCATTGTCGAGGTAGGACAGTCAGGCCCGGATAAGACATGGGATTTCCGCGCGATGAATTTTAACCAACCGGTTAGTCACACCCAATCCTTCGAAAGTCAGGAAGGCACTGTATTTGCAGACGAATTTCCCGACGCTAATTTTGTAATCCATAGTCAGGTGCAAGGAGGCGACATTTACAATTATTATGAGGTCAGCGATGAGGCGCTCAAGGACATGGGAGTGGGAAACGATTTTTTGATCCAGGGCGCACCTTATCAGGAAGTGATCAAAGGTTCATATTTATTGGCACCACTTCCTTTGTCTATGGGCTCTACTTGGCAGGTGGTCAACCGAGATACCATTACTTCAGGGCTTTTTACTTCGATCACCTATGATTCAACCTTCAATGAGGTTGATAGTTGGGGTGTTGTGAAACTACCTGCGGGAGATTTCAAATGTTTAAGAATAAAAAGTCGATCAACCTCGATCGAAGAAAGCATCTTTGATGGCCAAAGTAGTACCATTACAAATTCGGTTATTTCATACTCCTGGATCACGAAAGAAGCGTTTATCGTTTCTTCGATGAGTAGTTTGTACAATGAACTTGAAGAGCGCTTTACAACCGCCCTTTTTGTATCAAGGGTTTCCTCGGTAGACAATTCTACTGCGGTTAAAGATTTATCCATATTGCAGGAGGCAGAATTGAATGTTTTTCCTAATCCCTTTATGGATCACTTGACTGCCACGATCAAGGTTACTAAACCTGGTCGATTTCATATTGAACTTTTGATTTCAGTCATAAACGCATCGCTTTACTGGCAGACCAGAATTTTGAAAAAGGGGATCATTTGATCGAATGGAAATCAGAAGAAAGGACCAGCGCTTCAACCATTTGCTTCCTGAGAGTGATTAATTCTGATGGTACGGTGATGATTAAGCCACTATTGATGTTGAAATAGCCAGAAGGCTGCTGAATTATTAGTAGTTCTTGCTTATTTATATTGGGTCGATTTTGTCTATGTCTCCTTCTCCAAAAGCAGCAGAATTTAAAAGTCATAGGTAGCTCTACCGAATCCTCGCTGCTCTTTTGTTTTATTAGTCACTAATACCCGGAGACTTAGTCTTGCTTTTAATACGGTTAATTTTTCTTTGAGGGTTGCGTATCGACTATAGGCATCTTTTCCTGGCACTTGATCCGCTTGATCAAGCATACTGTAGAGATAACTGACTTGATCAATTAGCATTGGGGTGGGATATCGCCCATCAGCTGTGGTTATTTCTGACAATATCGCCTTAATCGCCTCGGGTGCCATTGCGGTTTCATTTTCCTCAAGCTGCTTTTTTAAGTACACTTCAAATTCCTTCGCCTCACGATGCAAATTCTGTACGGCTAGTGATAATTTTTCTTGCTCAACCATGTCTTCCATGGTCACGCCGGCAGCTTTAACCCGGGGTTCCATCAAAATTTCCACCTCGACGTAATGACTTCTCAATCCTAAAATGAGTTCCACCTTGTAGTTGCCGGGAGTCACTAGCGGGCCTCTTTTGCCCCGGTCAGTGCCAGATTTTTCGAGTCGTGGCGAAGGTCCCATCGCAATGCATGGGCACCTTTGGTGTTTTCTAATTTTCCAGAGGATTCAACCGAGCTAAATCCAGTCTGCATATCAGGTTCTTCGTCCTTTGAAGACTCCTCGTCACCTGTCACACCGTAGGTTCTAATGCAGCTTCCGGTCCGATCAAATATCTTTAGTTGGAGGTCGTCGACTTTTTTTTCCAAATAATACCGGATATCCATTCCTGCTTCGGGGAATTGTGGAATTGACCCATCATCGGTAGCACGATATCGCATACGGTATGCAGGTTTAGGATGATATAAAGCAGTTTGGGCCCTACCTGGCTCAAGTTGCCTGAGGATGCTCACATCATCCATAATCCAAAAAGACCGCCCCATGGTTGAAAGGATGAGATCATCATATTTTATTTGAATATCTGTAACCGGAGTGACTGGAAGATCCCTTTGAAAGGATAGCCAGTTTTCTCCATCGTCATACGAGATATACAAACCAAACTCAGTGCCTGCATATAAAAGTCCCTCCCGAAGCGGATCTTCCCGCACCACCCGGGTCGGATGGTCGCCAGGTATCCCGTTTTTACTGTCAGTCAACAACATCCAGTTGGCACCTGCATCTTCTGTTTTGTAAATATAAGGCTTAAAGTCACCCAAGAGAAAGCGGTAGACAGCGATATAGGCCTTTGCGGGGTTGTGAGGGCTTGCTTCAATGGTTTGTACCCGACCATATGGCAATAAGCTTCGTGGAGTCACATTGCTCCATTTTTTCCCTCCATCGGTGGTGACATGCACCGGCCCATCATTGGCACCTACCCAGATCAGCCCATCTTGTAACGGAGACTCCTGGATAGCATAAATAGTGCTGAAATATTCTTCACCAGTGATGTCGCGCGTGATGGGACCTCCGGAAATCACTTGAGTCTCTGGCGTAAATGCGGTAAGATCGGGTGAGATGATTTGCCAGCTCTTGCCGTCATTGATCGTCTTATGCAGGTATTGAGATCCATGGTATATCACATCGGGATTATGGGGTGAAATATGAATCGGGGCTACCCGTTGAAATCGGAAATCGAGGTCTTTCGGATTGTGCCCGTAGATATTGCCTGCTCCGATATAGTACTGTTGCTCTTGTCCGGTAAGCTTATTATAAACCCCAAATCGTCCCTTGCAGTTGGAATAAACGATGTTCGGATTACCGGGTTTTGGAATGGCAGGTCCGGTCTCACAACCACCCACTTCCCTCCAAAATGCGATAGGTCCACCTGGTGCATTCGAGGGTGGGAGAGAGGGTACCGATATCGTTGTATTATCCTGTTGACCAGCATAGAGCCAGTAGGGAACCTGATCGTCAACCGCCACTTGGTAAAGTTCTGCAGTCGGTTGATTTTCGATAGACGACCAGGTTTTACCACCATCCATGGTGATGTTGGCCCCTCCATCATTTGATTGAATAAATAAGTTGCTGTCAGCCGGGTTTATCCACATATCATGATTGTCACCGTGAGGTGTGCTTAAACGTTGCCATTTATGCCCACTATCGGTTGAATGCCAAAATGCGGTTGAATTCACATAAATACTGTTCGCATTTAACGGATTTGCGTCGATATTGCAGTAATAAAATGGGCGGTCCAGTAGCTCTTTTTTGGTACTGACCAGCTGAAAACTTTCTCCCCGGTCATCAGAACGGTATACTCCTCCTTCACCAGGGGGAGCTTCAATGAGTGCCCACAAACGAGATGGGTTTTGGGCGCTCACCGCCAGATCACTTTTACCAATAATGCCCTTGGGAAGTCCGTTCTCTAATTTTTTCCAGGTGACGCCTCCATCAATCGACTTGTAAATGCCTCCTTCCACACCTCCACTTATGATAGACCAGGGTTTGCGCCTGGTTTGCCAAAGCGAAGCATATACGATCTGAGGATCGTCAGGGGCAAACTCAAGGTCTACTGCCCCAGTACTATCAGAGACAAACAAGGTATGACTCCAGGATTTGCCTCCATCGGTAGAACGATAGACACCTCGTTCGCGATTCGAAGCGAAAGGATTACCCAATGCTGCAACCAAAACAGACATTGGATCTTTCGGATGCACGATAACTGCCCCAATCTGTCCAACCTCTTTTAGACCAAGGTCCTGCCAGGTCTTTCCCTGGTCACTTGATTTATAAATTCCCTTACCAATAATGACGTTACTTCGTATGCCATCAGACCCGGTTCCAACATAAATGACATCCGGATTAGGGGCGGACACTGCAATGGCGCCAATTGATCCGGTTGCAAAGTATCCATCTGATATATTTTTCCAATTTTGACCATAGTCAATGGTCTTCCAGACTCCACCACCCGTTGTGCCCATGTAGTAAGTTGAGGTTGATGAACTATGTCCCGCTACCGCAGTTACACGGCCACCCCTGGTCGGGCCCACCGGACGAAATGAAAGGTTAGAAGTGAGATCATTAAAGGAACTTTGATTTTGTGCTGGCAGCTCATGAAAAATGCCGCAGATCAATCCTAGAGCGCAGAAAATATAACGAGACACTGGATTATAATTTTAACCGATCTCAATGTAACTAAATAGCTAGTTTTAAGAAAATGATTGGATTGAATAAGTGACTCGGGAAGTTCAAGTATAAAAGACTTCCATTGGTGAGTATCTGGTCTTGTGCTTTCTAAGGTGTAGCAACCTTTAACAAAGATCGATTTGGTCACCCCCAAAGGGGTATAAATGTTAATTTAACACTTTTATTTTATGCAAGGTACCACCAAGCATGTATTTTTGCAACAGAGAAACAGTTCTCAGAACTGTTGCAATGCATTGAGTCATTCTTTCACATGGCTGTATCAACAATCATCTCTCACGTTCATAAGATCAAAAAAGAAATGATGTTTCATAAAAGTTTTCTTCTTCTGGCTGGTATTCTCCTGATTCAAGATTTTGCTTTTGGGCAGGATAAATTTGCTCAGATGTATAATGATCTTCCTACGCCAAATAGCTACCGGACTGCCAGTGGATCGCCGGGTTCGCAGTATTGGCAACAGAGGGCAGATTATAAAATCAAAGTCAGGCTAGATGATGAAAATCAGCGTATTGAAGGTGAAGAAGTAGTCACCTATCATAATAATTCACCAGATGCCCTCAATTATCTTTGGCTGCAATTGGATCAAAATATCTGGGACCAGAATAGTGATACTCGTAAAGTCAGGACTGAGGCTATTACTGACAATTCCAGTTTAAAGACCATAGCTAGCCTGGAGACCGATTTTGACGGTGGATACAAACTTGCTTACGTGAAAGATATCCAGGGTAAGGATCTGCATTACACTGTTAATAAAACAATGATGCGCATTGATCTTCCAGCATCCTTACCCTCCGGTCAGGACTATTCCTTTCAGATCAAATACTCGTATAATATTAATAATACAAAGGTGGTGCGGGGACGCACCGGGTATGAGCCATTTGCCGCCGATGGCAACAATGTTTATGTCATTGCACAGTTCTTCCCAAGGATGTGCTCGTACAATGATGTTGAAGGTTGGCAAAACAAACAGTTTTTGGGTGCAGGAGAATTTACCTTGATCTTTGGTAATTACGAAGTGGAAATTACCGTGCCAGAGGATCATCTGGTAGCCGCTTCCGGGTTGTTGCAAAATCCTGACAAAGTATTGACCAAAGAGCAAAGCGATCGATTCAAAAAAGCTCAGAAGGAGCATATTCAACCGGTGATTGTTGCGACTTTGGAAGAAGCTCAACAACGGATACTTGCGCGCAGTGCCAAAGAGAAAACCTGGAAATTTAAGGCTGACAACGTCAGAGACTTTGCTTTTGCCTCCTCCAGAAGATTCATTTGGGACGCCATGGGAGTGCCTATGAGTGATGGCCGGACCGTTATAGCGCAATCGATGTGGATCCCGGAAGGTGACTGTCTTTGGAACAAATATTCTACGAAGGCTATAGCCCATACTATAAAGTGGTACTCGCATTATACCTTTGATTATCCCTATCCAGTTGCCTGGTCAGTCGATGGTAACATGGGTATGGAATATCCGATGATCGCCTTTAATAATGGTCGATGTGGGAGTGACGGCACTTATACAGAGCGTGCCAAATATGGCCATATCGGTGTGATTATTCATGAGGTCGGGCACAATTGGTTTCCGATGATTGTCAATTCGGATGAACGACAATGGACCTGGATGGATGAGGGCATCAATACTTTTATCCAATATCTAACCGAAGTCCAGTGGGAAGAAAATTATCCGATACGTAGAGGTCCGGCCAATTTGATTACTGACTACATGGCTGGTGATCAGAATAAAATATCTCCGATCATGACTAATTCCGAATCGGTTTTTCAATTGGGGCCCAACGCCTATTCCAAGCCAGCTACGGCATTGAATATTTTAAGGGAGACGATTATGGGAAGGGAACTCTTTGATCATGCATTTAAAGAATATGCCAATCGGTGGAAATTTAAATCTCCTACACCTGCTGATTTTTTCCGGACCATAGAGGATGCTTCGGCGGTAGATCTCGACTGGTTTTGGCGATCTTGGTTTTTCACTACCGATTTTGTCGATCAGTCTATTCAGAGCTTTCAGTCGTATCAGCTTGACACCCAAAATCCAGAGGTTGAAAGTGCCCGGGCGAAGGAGGAACGATCAAAACAACCGGAGAATATTAGCACGATCAGAAACAGGGAAACCATCAAACAATATTATGCAGATATGGATACAACCTTAAGAGACTTTTACTCGACCTACGATCCTCTCGATGTCAATTTTTTAGACAAAGAAGAGTATGGTCAATTTAAAAATCGGCTAAGTGAAGCGGAGATTAAATTATTGAATGAGGGTAAATATTTTAATCAACTCGAAGTTGAAAATTTGGGCGGTATTCCCATGCCGGTCATATTTGAGTTTACTTATGCAGACAGTACCTCCGAGGTATTTCGTATTCCTGCCGAAGTCTGGAGATTTGATCAAAAGTCGATCACCAAGGTTATTCCCACTACCAAGAAAGTGATCAATGTAACGTTGGATCCTTTTTTGGAGACTGCCGATGTTGATACATCCAATAATTACTATCCTCCCAGACAAAAGGTAGACCGGTTTGATGCCTTCAAGCGTAAAAAGAATATAGATAATCCAATGCAGAGAGATAGAGAATCCCAAAAAAAGGAAAAGGCCAGCCGATCCTAGGAATAAGGGTAATGCTAGCAGTATAATTATCTGAAATGTGTTTCTGTGACACCTAAAGGTGCTTTTTCCTAAGAACAAACGCGCTCGCTTAGAGGGTCTTATCTTGTCCGTCAGGCCTGCTTGGCACCAGACGGGCTGATATTGAAATCAATACTTCGGTTTTCAAATACTTAGTCTAAGTGTTTGATTTTCAATCGTCAAATTATGCATTGGATGCTCCAACACATAATGCGGGTTCAATAAGAACAAGTTATCTTGTGTGCTGTTCGTACATTAAAACAAGTAGCCTTGTCATATTCTACCCTCAGAGCTTGTGTTGATGACCTCCGGGCTCATAACCAATTGATTGAAATCAACGATGAAGTGGATCCGGATCTTGAGATCGCTGAGATACATCGTCGCATCTATGATACCGGCGGACCTGCTTTGCTGTTTACCAAGATCAAAGGAAGTACTTTTCATGGGCTGAGCAATCTCTATGGTACAAACGATCGTTGCGATTTTATTTTCAGACAAACGATCGAACGGGTAAGGAAGGTGGTTGAATTAAAGGCAGATCCAAATCTGTTGTTAAAGAATCCAGGGAACTATTTGGGAGCACCTCTTACGGCATTATCGGCTCTTCCCCTGAGAAGAAGGATTTTTAAGCAGAGGTGGAAAACTACACAGGTTTCTCAATTACCTCAGATCCGTGCCTGGTCAATGGATGGGGGGGCCTTCATCACCTTGCCTCAAGTGTTCACCTTACCTCCTGGGGTTAGGACTATGATGCAATCAAATCTGGGCATGTACCGGATTCAACTGTCCGGCAATGACTATGAGGCTAACCACGAGATTGGTTTGCATTCTCAGTTACACCGGGGTATTGGCATCCATCACAATATGTATAAAAATTCAGAAGAGGCTTTTCGGGTTTCCATATTTGTTGGCGGGCCTCCTTCTCATGCCTTGGCAGCCATATTCCCGTTACCCGAAGGGCTTTCAGAGCTGACATTTGCCGGAATGATGGGGGCAGGAGATTTTCGTTACAGCCTCCATGAAGGTCATGTAATAAGTGAAGATGCGGACTTTGTGATTACTGGTACCATTGACAAGAAACTACAAAAAGAGAAGGCCCTTTTGGTGATCACCTGGGATATTATAGTCTTGAACATGATTTTCCGGTGATGAAAGTTGATCAGATTTATCATCGAAGAGACGCGATATGGCATTTTACCGTGGTTGGCAGACCGCCTCAGGAAGACTCTGGCTTCGGCTATCTGATTCACAAGTTAGTAGGTCCAATGCTTCCGGCAGAGTTTCCTGGTGTCGGTCAAATTCATGCGGTAGATGTAGCTGGGGTACATCCGCTATTGCTTGCGGTCGGAAGTGAACGATATATGCCTTTTCGTCAAAGCCAACCCGAAGAAATTCTTACTCAAGCCAATCGGATCCCTGGGTTCAGGTCAAACGTCATTGGCAAAATATTTACTGATCGCAGCAGCTGATCAGGATTCATCCTGGTCTGCCTATGATATTCCTTCTTTTTTTAAGCATTTACTGGAGCGAGTAGACTGGCGGCGAGATTTGCATTTTCAGACAAAAACTACCATTGATACCCTTGATTACAGCGGATCTGGCTGGAATGCAGGATCCAAATTAGTTATGGCATGTTGCGGTGATTCCATTCGAAGACTCGGAACTGAATTACCGGCTGGTTTAAAATTACCTGATTCAGTGAAGTCGGTAAAAATGGTGGATCATGGCATTTTGGGGTTTCAATTAAATGCTTTTAAAAATTATCGAAAGGCGAAAGATGAAATTGAATTAATCACGCAATACCTCAAGGACCAAGATCTTACCGATTTTCCTTTATTTGTTTTCGCTGACGATGTTGACTTCGTAAGCAGGAATTATAGCAATTTTTTATGGGTTACTTTTACCAGGTCCAATCCATCACATGATATTTATGGAGTAGATTCATTTGTCGAAAATAAACATTGGGGTTGCAATGGGTCATTGATAATAGACGCACGAATTAAACCACATCATGCCCCGGTGTTGGAAGTAGATCAGAAAACTAAAGAGCGAGTCGATCAAAGGTTTAGTAAAAAAGGGTCTTTGGGGTATTTAAAGTTGTAGGTCAAACTCCGCTGTCCGATCTATCAAGACCCAGAATGTAAAAGTCATAGGTAGCTCTGTCGAACCCTGCTCTCTCATTTCACTCATTTCATCAAGCCGCGGAATAAAAATCCTGTTCTCTCTTTTACCTCTAAAGACCCAACCTCATTCTGACAAAAAAGGAGGGCATTTCGGACTTTTTTATCAACTTCGTTTCCTCAACTGCCATACATGTCACTCAATCCTGCCAGATTTGGCCTAGTCGCTGGCCCTTTGTTGTTTTTTGCCGTGCTGTTTTTGTTTCATCCGGAGGGTCTTAGTCAGGAAGCAAATGCTGTTTTGGCCACGACGATTTGGATTGCAGTATGGTGGATCACGGAAGCGCTTCCGATTGCAGTGACTGCCTTGTTGCCCATGCTATTATTTCCACTCACTGGTGCTTTGGGTCTCTCAGAAACGACCGCACAGTTTGGGCACAAGTATGTTTTTCTTTACATGGGTGGTTTCATCATTGCCATCGCGATCGAAAAATGGGACTTACACCGTCGCATTGCTCTGAGGTTGATTGATCTGATTGGTTCAAACGTCAAAAAGATCATTCTCGGGTTTATGGTGGCTACCGCTTTTATGTCAATGTGGATCAGCAATACGGCCACAGCGGTGATGATGCTGACTATTGGCATGGCAATCATCTCACAACTAAGAGATAATCCGGCCACAATCGAAGATGAAAATCTGATTTTTGGTAAAGCTTTGATGCTGGGCATTGCTTATTCCGCTTCGATAGGAGGGGTGGCGACTTTAATTGGAACTCCACCTAACCTGGTATTGGCAGGCGTGCTCCAGGAAACCTATGGCATCGAAATTACTTTTGCCAAATGGATTGTCTTTGGACTGCCAATTTCTTCCATTCTACTGTTTATCTGCTGGAAGTACCTGACATCTTTTGCCTTTACCTTCAAACAAAAGTCTTTTCCCGGCGGACGGTCTGAGATTAAGCGATTACTAAAGGAGCTGGGCCCACTAAAACGGGAGGAATTTGTTGTTTTAATTGTCTTTGTGCTCACTGCATTTTGCTGGATTA
Organism: Saprospiraceae bacterium; assembly: GCA_016711125.1. Lineage (GTDB taxonomy): Bacteria > Bacteroidota > Bacteroidia > Chitinophagales > Saprospiraceae > JABDMH01. Next base: position 1,353,250 of record JADJTQ010000001.1, read on the forward strand.
CCCGGTCTCTTCTACAAAAGTGGATCCCCGATCTGGACGACACCATCATTGCCATGGCTGCGGGAATTATCCTATTTATACTGCCGTCGACAAGAGAAGGTGAAAAAATTATCTCTTGGGAGGAGGCAGTGAAAATGCCATGGGGTATCATCTTACTGTTTGGCGGTGGTATGGCACTGGCGGAAGGATTTACTCAGACGGGATTAGCCAATTGGATTGGTAGCCAGATGACCTCACTTCAGGGATTATCAATTTTCCTCTTGATTCTGGTACTAATCACTTCGGTCAATTTTCTTACGGAAATAACCTCAAATCTTGCTACAACTGCTATGCTGTTGCCGATCTTGGCCCCAATGGCTTTGTCGATTGATGTACATCCGTTTATTCTCATGGTATCGGCCACAGTTGCTGCTTCCTGTGCATTTATGCTGCCAGTAGCCACCCCTCCCAATGCGGTAGTGTTTGGCTCGGGCTACCTAAGAATCCCTGATATGGTACGCACTGGTATCTGGATGAACCTTTTATCAATCGTACTTCTTTCGCTGATGGTCTATTATTTTCTGCCTTATTTGTGGGATTTCATACCCAATAGATTCCCGGAATATTTGAAATAGTTATTTCTCCGCTCAAATGAGATTTTCTTAAATATATTTTTCCCATTTTTGCTGCATGATTTCCTACCAGGATCTATTGCGGCACATTCTTGAAAAGGCTCACTCAAGGAGGATCGTACTGGTACCGGCACCTACAGTGTGTTCGGTTATCAGATGAGGTTTGATCTAGCGAAAGGATTTCCGCTACTCACCACCAAAAAATCCACCTGAAATCTATTATCTACGAGCTATTGTGGTTCTTAAATGGTGATACCAATATTGATTACTTGAACCGGAAAGGGGTAAGGATTTGGAATGAATGGGCAGACCAAAATGGGGACCTTGGTCCTGTTTATGGCAAGCAATGGCGCAGCTGGGATAGCCCAGGGGGTGAAACCATCGATCAGGTCGGCCAGGCGGTTTGGCTCCTGAAAAACAATCCGGATTCCAGACGGATCATTATCAATGCATGGAATGTAGGTGATTTACCGAAAATGGCACTAGCTCCATGTCATTGTCTTTTTCAATTTTATGTCGCCGATGGCAAATTATCTTGTCAGCTTTATCAAAGATCTGCTGATGTATTCCTTGGGGTGCCCTTTAACATTGCTAGTTATGCCCTATTGACTTTAATGATGGCCCGGGTTTGTGATCTAGGTTTGGGCGAATTTGTTCATACATTTGGTGATGTGCATCTCTACACCAATCATATTGAGCAAGCAAAAGAACAATTGACCCGGACACCACGTTGTTTACCCACCATGAGTATCAATCCGGATAAGAAGGATATTTTTGATTTTGAATTTGAAGATTTTACTTTAACCAATTATGACCCGAATCCTCACATTAAAGCAAGTGTGGCGATTTGAAATGAGTTTTCTATTTAGAAAAAATCTAAATAAATGAGAGAGACCGTAATTGTTGTCTCAAAAAATAAACGAATTGTATTTTTGCCACCAAATTTACCGGACCTGATCTTCTAAACGGAATAAGAATGATATATAAGTCGCTACTAATCAGACTTCCATACCTGATTTTGTGCATTTTTTTAAGTGTGTCTGCGATTGCACAGCCTTCGCCCGATGCAGGCAAGACAATCTTCAGAAACCAATGTGCCAGCTGTCACAACCGCAATATGACCAGCGATATGACCGGCCCGGCCCTTGGTGCGGTCTCTGAGAGGTGGGCTGCCTATCCCGAATCCGATCTTTATGCTTGGATTCGTAACAGCTCGGCTTTGGTAGAATCAGGCCATCCACGCGCCATCGAAGTGTATAATCAGTACAATAAGATCGCGATGACGCCATTCCCTAATCTTACGGATGATGATATTGGTTCGTTGCTATTGTATATTGATGGTACTTTCAATGGCACCTATGGTGTTCCGGTAGCTGGTCCGGTGGCCTCAACCGGGCAAACTGACAGTGGTTCAGGAGGTATTTTTTCGGGAAATAGCTTTTACTACATCATTTTTGGATTCCTGATCATACTGTCTCTGGTGCTAACCCGGGTACTCAATAAGTTGAAATATCTGACCGATATTCAGGAGGGAGTTGAGACTGAAGGGCCAAGATCGCTTTGGTCATCACTGACATCGAAAGGGATCGTAGGTATTGTCATATTTTCCCTGATCGTACTGGGTGGATATTTCACGGTGAACAATGCCATCGGATTGAACCGGATGCAGGAATACCAACCGGATCAACCAATCAAGTTCTCACATACCACACATGCAGGTTTGAATAAAATCGATTGTCAGTACTGCCATGACGGGGCAAGAAGAAGTAAACATTCGATCATACCGGCTACCAACACCTGTATGAATTGCCACAAAGCAATTAAAGTGGGTTCTAAATTTGGCACTGCTGAATTAACAAAGATCTACGCCAGCATAGGTTATGATCCAACTAAAGATGTCTACATTGAAAATTACGATCAATTGGGTGAAGATGACTTGAAGAAAGTTTATACCGCCTGGATAGCCAACCAATATGTATTGGATAATGGAAAATTGGACCGCAAAGGCGAACGATTGATGGAAGACCAATGGGAAGGAATTAAGTCGTCTCTAACCTCTGAGACGAAGCCACAGATACAAGGTCCTATTGAGTGGATACGTATTCATAATCTGCCTGATCATGTTTATTTTAATCATGCTCAACATGTTACAGTTGGCAAGCTTGCTTGTCAGCAGTGCCATGGCAAGGTAGAAGAAATGGAAGTCGTTAAACAATATGCTCCTCTGAGCATGGGATGGTGTATCAACTGTCATCGCGAAACGGATGTGAAATTTACCGACAATCCGTACTACACAAGTTATGCAAAGTACCACGAGGAAATCCAGGCTGGTACAAGATCACGAGTAACCGTTGAAGAAATCGGAGGATTGGAATGCCAAAAATGCCATTATTAATTAGAGATTATCAGCCAAAAGCAATGAAGCAACACGAAAATATCTGGATCAGTGCCGAAGACCTTAACGGAGACGAATCGCTGGTGCGGGAGAGTAAAAATGAGTTTTTTAATCTTCCGATACTCAATGATTTGGCAGATGATAAGGTCGCAGCCGAGCATTCAGCAAATACTAATCGAAGAGATTTCTTAAAATATGTAGGATTTAGTCTCGGAGCAGCAACTGTTGCTGCCGCATGCGACTCCTATTAGAAAGGCCATCCCATATGTTAATAAGCCTGAAGCCATTGTACCTGGAGTAGCGACTTACTACGCAAGCTCCTTTGTTCGTGCTGGTGATTTTTGCCCGATACTGGTTAAAACAAGAGAAGGTAGACCGATTAAGATTGAGGGCAATGCCATGGCAACCCATGGTGGAGGAGGTACCACGGCCAGGGCTCAGGCCTCGGTGTTAGATCTTTATGATGTCGCTAGATTGCGAGGGCCAAAACTAATGGATGCTAACGGCATGACAGCAGATAGTAACTGGACTAACCTCGATGCTGAAATCAGCAAGGGTCTGAAAGCAGCCAAATCCATCAGATTGGTGACAAACACCAATGTCAGCCCTAGTTTCCATGCTGCCCTAGAAGGGTTTTTGACAGCCTATCCAAATGCCAAGCTGGTTACCTACGATCCATTGTCTTCATCAGCAAGTTTGCTTGCCAATGAGCTGGCTTTTGGGGTGAGGGAACTCCCCTGGTTATCGGTTTGATAAAGCAGACCTGGTGGTGAATTTCGGCGCCGACTTCCTCGGTACCTGGCTCACACCTGCTGCCTTTGCCTCTCAATTTGCCAAAAGAAGAAAAATTAAAGATGACAAAGCGGGACAAATGAGCCGATTGGTGCAATTTGAGAGCAACATGTCATATACTGGGTCCAACGCTGATCACCGGGTATTAATCAAGCCCAGTGAACAAGGTTTGGCAATAGCCAAGTTACATAATGCTATTGCTTCAAAAGTGGGTATGCCGTCGATCGACATTAATGGCAATTTATCAAATCCAAAGGCCGAAAAAGCGATTGCAACAGTAGCAGATGAATTGATGCAGGCAAGAGGTAAGGCCATTGTACTTTCGAATTCTAATAATACGGCTGAGCAAGGTCTGGTAGTCGCTATCAATCAAGGCCTTGGTAATTATGGAGGTACTCTTGATTTTAATGAGTCATCTAATTTGCGGCAGGGTATCGATAAGCAGATGTCTGATTTTATCAATGAATTGACTTCAGGTGCCGTAGATGCAGTTTTGTTTATAGATGATGCCAATCCGGTATATGATCATCCCAAAGGTAAGCAGATAGAAGAGGCGCTTGACAAATTGAATCTAAGTGTTGCCATTACCTCAATGCCGAGTGAGACGCAGGCCGCCTGCAAATTTGTTGCGCCAACACCACATTACCTGGAGTCGTGGGGCGATGTCAATCCTTCAAGAGGCCACTATGGTATTGTTCAACCGACAATCAACCCACTTTTTGATACCCGTCCTGCTGTTATTTCACTTTTGACCTGGTCAGGGCAAGCTCCGGAAGTCATGATGGGTGATGACCCTCTATATACGTTTATTAAAAATCGCTGGGAGGCTGCATTATTTATCAAGCAGCACAAATATGCCACCTTCCAAAATTTTTGGGACAATACCCTGCAGGATGGATTTACCATGCTCGATGAAGAAGCCAGAGAGCTAAGTTATGCCTTGGATATTACTTCTCTGGCAGGAAAAATTAACCGGTTAGCCAACAGTGAGTTAGAAGTTCAGTTTTATGAACCACTTGGTATTGGTGGCGGTGCCTATGCAAACAATCCATGGTTGCAGGAAATGCCGGATCCGGTGACAAGGGTGGTGTGGGACAATGTGTTGCATATTCCCCTTAAATGGAATGGGAGCAGCAGGTTTGAATATTTTAAAGATCTTGATGAAGATGGACTTTTGGTAGATCTGGTTATTGAAGAGCAGAAGATCAGGGTACCGGTTGTGCGCCAGTTTGGCCAGATGGAAGGAACGGTGGCTTGTGCCCTCGGATACGGTCGATGGGCCACCGGCAAGGCAGGTAGTGGTGTAGGAAGTAGTTGTTACCCAATGTTGAAATCAGATGACGACGGTAACATTCAGTACTTCTCAACCATGCCAGTGGTGTCAGGAAAAGCAGATAAAGACAAAAGGTTTGCTTCAGTGCAACACCACCATACCCTTGGAGTGACGGGCAAAGATGAGTCAGCTGGGGGAGCAACAATCAATGTGGATGAAAAAACGGTGATGACTCTGGGATACGGTGTACAGGGAGGTCTTACCAAGCGATCAATATTCCGGCATGCCGCTAGCCACGAGCTAGCCGAATCAATTGAGCATCTCAAGGAGGAAAGAGCTGAATTCCAGCACCTGAATGAGCAAACGCTCTACCCGGATCGTTCCGAATTTTATGGAATGGGCCATCATTGGGGCATGTCTGTAGATTTAACCGCATGTATCGTATGTGCAGCCTGTCAGGTAGCTTGTGTGGCGGAAAATAACGTACCCATAGTTGGGAAGACCGAGGTTAGTCGTCACCATGAAATGACCTGGATGCGGATTGACCGATATTATTACGGTGATGTAGAGTCGCCCAATGTAGTCTATCAGCCTATGATGTGTCAGCATTGTGACAATGCTCCATGTGAAAATGTTTGTCCGGTGGCAGCTACCAATCACAGTTCGGAGGGTCTCAATCAAATGGCATACAATCGTTGTGTGGGTACCCGATACTGCGCTAACAACTGCCCATATAAGGTGCGACGGTTCAATTGGTTGGACTACAATGCGGCGGATCTTTTTCCTTCGAATGAAAATGATCCCTTTAATGAAAACACCCCTTATTATGCAGACAATCTGACGAGAATGGTCTTGAATCCGGATGTCACGGTACGGTCAAGAGGCGTAATTGAGAAGTGCAGCATGTGCGTACAACGTATCCAGGAAGGTAAACTTACAGCAAAGCAAGAAAAGCGGATGTTACAGGATGGTGATATCAGAACCGCCTGCCAGACAGCTTGCCCAACAGGTGCGATTACCTTTGGGGATATGAATGATCATGGCAGCAAACTGAATGAATTGTTGAATGATCCTAAAACATATGTCGCACTGGAGGAGACCAATGTAAGGTCTTCCATCGGGTACATGATGAAGGTGATTAATAGAAACGAAAAGATAAATTCTGAAGAAGCCTAATGATATTAGTGAAATATTACACGCATTTTACGACTAAATCAATTGGGCTTATCCAAACTAAAAAGAGCATATGAGTGCAATTATATCGCCAATCCGTGAACCGTTAATCACTGGTAATAAGAACTATCATCAGATAACTGAAGATATCTGCGCGCCGTCTGAGCGTACCCCTAGTCTCGCATGGGTGGTTGCTTTTATCGTAGCAGTGTCCTTTTTGTCCTTTGGTGTGTTTTGCATTTTATGGACCATATGGTTTGGTATCGGCACCTGGAATCTCAACCGGACGGTTGGCTGGGGCTGGGATATCACCAACTTTGTTTGGTGGATCGGTATTGGTCATGCGGGTACATTGATTTCAGCGATCTTATTACTGTTTAGGCAAAAATGGAGGACGGGAGTAAACCGTGCCGCGGAAGCAATGACGATTTTTGCCGTGCTATGTGCCGCCCTTTTCCCTGGTATTCACGTTGGGAGGATTTGGGTTGTTTTTTACTTTTTCCCTTACCCCAATTCTCGAGGTCCTTTGTGGGTTAACTTCAACTCACCCTTGCTTTGGGATCTTTTTGCGATCAGTACCTATTTTACCGTCTCCTTACTTTTTTGGTATACTGGCTTAGTACCTGACTTTGCAACTTTAAGGGATCGGGCCAGCGGGTTACGTAAGAAACTATATAATTTCTTGTCCTTTGGATGGACCGGTGCGGCAAAACATTGGTTGCGCTTCGAGTCTTTATCTCTGGTTTTGGCAGGTTTGGCAACGCCACTGGTGCTGTCGGTTCATACCATAGTATCATTTGACTTCGCCACGTCAGTCATACCTGGCTGGCATACGACAATTTTTCCACCCTACTTTGTTGCAGGTGCTATTTTCTCCGGGTTTGCCATGGTATTGACCCTGATGGTGATTACCCGCAAAGTACTTAAACTAGAAGACTACATTACGGTAGAACATATCGACTCGATGAATAAGGTCATTCTGCTTACAGGGACCATTGTTGGCGTCGCTTACCTGACGGAATTATTCATTGCATGGTATAGCGGGTATATCTATGAGCAATTTGCCTTTATGAACCGGGTACAAGGTATTTATTGGTGGGCATATGTTGCCATGATGTCTTGTAATGTATTGTCACCTCAGATCTTCTGGTCTAGTAAAATGCGGAGAAATGTCACCGTGACTTTTATGATGTCCATATTTGTTAACATTGGGATGTGGTTTGAGCGTTTTGTGATTATTCCAACTACACTAGCAAGAGATTATTTGCCCTCAAGTTGGAGCTACTATTCACCGACATGGGTTGAGATTGGAATCTTCCTCGGTACTTTAGGAATATTTTTTACTATGTATCTGGCATTTACCCGGGTCGCACCTGTAGTTGCAATTGCTGAGGTAAAAGCGATTTTGAAATCAGCGGGCAATCAATATACCGGGGAACATGCTAAACATTCTCACGCAGCTCCTCATGGTGCAGAGATAAAGGCCCATTAATAGATTTATTAAAAGATAATCGTTAGCAATAGAGCATGAAAAATAAAGAGGTATTATTTGGGTTGTACGATGACGAAGAAGTCTTGTTGAGCGCTGTCAAAGAGGCCAAATCAAGACATCTTGACATTATGGATGTATACAGCCCATTTCCGGTTCACGGTTTGGATCCCCTCTTGGGATTAAGTGAATCAAGGCTGCATCAGGCAGGTTTTATTTATGGTGCAATTGGTACATTAACTGCCTTTCTCTTTATGACCTGGGTTTTTACCCGGGATTGGCCCCTGATATTCGGAGGCAAACCGTACTGGTCTGTCCCGGCCTTTATTCCGATTATTTTTGAATTGACAGTCCTATTTGCTAGTATCGGAATGGTGGTGACTTACTATGCGATCAACGGACAGGGTCCGGGAGTCACAAATCCGGTACTGGATGATCGTATCACTGATGACAAATTTTGTATTGCCTTTGAAGTGAATGGCGCCAACGAATCAACGGTATCGTCATTCCGTAACTTCCTGAAAGATTCGGGAGCGAGTGAGATTAGAACAAAGACTATCTGATTATAGATGATAATGTCCATGAAAAAAATAAGTATTCCTTTATTTAGTGCAGCCCTTTTCGCATCAATGATTTGGAGCTCGTGTGGCACTGCAGGAGGTAACGATCCTGGCAAAGAATATATGCCGGATATGTTTCACTCGATTGCCTATGAGGCCAATGTGTACGACTATTACTACTATAATACATGGGGTTCCGAAGAAGACTATAAAAAATACGCCATGCCCCGAAAGCCGGTAAAGGGAACCATACCCAGGGGGTACTTAGGGCTCAACCAGGCCAAAGATGCTGAAACAAAAGCTTATTATCAATCTATGCCAGTCAACGGCTTTGTACCATATTACTATGGAGATACTGAGGAAGAACGTACCCGAGCGATGGCCGAGATCGTAGTTAATCCTTATCCAATTACCGCTTCCGGTCTTGAAAGAGGCAAGGAGCTTTATGTGATTTATTGCGGTATTTGCCATGGAGAGAAGGCTGATGGTGCTGGATATCTGGTACGGGAAGATGGAGGCGTCTACCCTGCACAACCGGCTAATTTCTTGTTGCCCGATTTCGTCGCAGCTTCGGAAGGGCGCTACTATCACAGTATCATGTATGGTAAAAATGTAATGGGTGGGTATAGTGATAAATTGTCTTACGAAGAACGCTGGCAGGTGATCCACTTTATCCGATCACTACAGGCTAAAGAGGCTAATCTACAATACAGCGAAACTGCAAATACATTTAATAATAGCATTCCCGGGATCCTGGCCAAAAGCGAAATGATGTCAACCATGACAGATGCTGAGGCAAACATGGACCATTCAGGTGAAATGCAAACAGAAAATGATCAGCATCATTAATTTTAAAAATATCGAGTAGCTAATGAATCAATTTACTCTGGCCGGCCGGGAAAGAACGCTCTTGATGAGCTTTATGATAGTGGGGCTGTTATGTATGGGGATCACCTACTTTACGGATGATGCCCTTCATACAAGATTTTGGAGCAATTTCCTTCATAACACTGTGTTTTTTATAGGTATTGCCTTTTTGGCCTTATTGTTTTTGTGTGCTAATCTGATTGCTTTATCAGGTTGGTATGTCGTTTTTAAGCGAATTTGGGAGGCATATACGCAATTTTTGCTAGTAGGTCTCGTACTCATGTTTGTGGTAATCATTGGCCTTTGGTTAAATGGGCATCATCTTTACCACTGGGCTGACAAGGCTTCCGTAATGGCTGATGTGATTCTTCAGGGAAAAAGCTCATTTTTGAATCCGGTAATCTACACCCTGTTTACAGTAGTCATACTCGGGATCTGGTATTTCTTTGCGATGAAGATGCGGGCATTTTCTTTGGAAGAAGAATCAGTAGCCAAATGGGACTTCACAGTTCACAAGAAAAAGATGCGGGTGTGGGCTTCCTGGTTTTTACCGATAGGTGGTTTCAGCAGTGCTGCCATTATCTGGCTGTGGGTTATGAGCATTGATGCCCACTGGTACAGTACCTTATTTGCCTGGTATTGTACGATTAGTTGGTTTGTTTCGATGCTTTGTATCACCGTTTTATCTCTGATTTATTTAAAGAGCAAGGGCTATTATGCAGAGGTAAAAGCAGACCATTTTCACGATTTAGGTAAATTTATTTTTGGATTTAGTGTGTTTTGGACCTATTTGTGGTTTTCGCAGTATATGTTGATTTGGTACGGGAACATAGGTGAAGAAACGGTCTATTTTCGCGAACGGTTTGATAATTACCCTGTTCTATTTTATGGGAATTTGTTTATCAATTTTGTATTGCCATTTTTAGTTCTTTTAAGAAATGACACAAAACGCAAAATGGGGGTTATGACAGTGATTTGCACCATCGTTTTAATCGGACATTGGATTGACTATTTTCTGATGATCAAACCCGGTGTGTTGCATACAGCACACGAACTAATGGGTGGTCATGAAGCACATGGTGCAGTAGAACATGGAGGTGAAGCTGTTGCTCAGGCGGTAGCTCATGGAGCTGAAGCGGTCGAGCATGCCAGTAGTTTTCTCATAGGATTTACCATACCCGGACTTTTAGAGATTGGAACATTTTTAGGTTTTACCGCTTTATTTGCTTTCTTTTTTCTTACCCAATTGAGTAAAGCGCCTTTAGTGGCCAAACGAGACCCTTATATTGATGAGAGTTTGCATCATCATGTTGTATAAAAGATAGAGTATAAAAATGACAACAGGTTTAATTATAATAGTATCGTTTCTGCTGCTCACCATAGTAGTAGTTCAGATAAGCCGAATTAATGAAATTGCTAAACGCCTGAGAGGCGAAGAAGAAGCCGAAAGACGCAGTAATATCCGGCAGTCCAGGTATCTTTTGGCCTTTATGGTTTTCTTCTTGCTGGCAACCATTGTCTCAGCCTGGGCTTATAAAAATTATATGTTGGGTTATGGACCCCATACCTCTGCATCAGAACATGGCCTTGACTTGGATTGGCTTTTTAATGTGACGCTGGTGGTTACAGGGATTGTATTTGTGATCACGCACATTGCTCTCTTTTACTTCGCATACAGGTATCGTCATCGGAAACAGGCCAAGGCTAGTTTCATGCCGCATGACAACAAGCTGGAGATCATTTGGACGGCGATTCCGGCATTTGCCATGTTTGCCCTTGTCATCAATGGGTTGGTTGTTTGGAATAAGGTCATGGCTGATGTCGATCCGGAAGAAGATTACATGGAAAGCGAAGCGATGGGTATGCAATTTGCCTGGGTACTCAGATATCCCGGCGACGATGGAAAGCTCGGAACTCGCAATTTTCGCCTGATCAATAGTGTCAATCCTATGGGGCAAGATTGGAAAGATCTGAAGAATTTAGACGACTTTCAGCCAACAGATTTAGTGCTTCCGAAGGGCAAAAAGGTGCGGGTTCGTATCACCGCACGTGATGTTTTGCATGATTTTTATCTGCCCCAATTCAGAGTAAAAATGGATGCAGTACCTGGTCTGCCTACTTATTTCGTATTTACTCCTTCCAAAACCACCGAAGAGTACAGAGAGGAACTATCTAAATATGCTGAATATCAGGTGCCGTCCGATCCTCTTGACCCAAGTGGACCCAAGAAGTGGGAAACATTTGAGTACGAACTTGCTTGTGCGGAGTTGTGCGGCTCCGGACATTATAGCATGCGAAAAATAGTGCGGATCTTGGAGCAAGATGAATATGATGCCTGGATCAGAGAACAAAAATCATTTTATCTTTCATCCATTAGAGGTACCAATGAGGATCCCTATACCAATCAGTTATTTGACTTTGAAATTCAGGCTCGAAAAGCCGAATTTAATAATGCGCTAAACACAGCAATATCGGGCGCAACTCCCGATGAACGGATATTAAACCTCAAGTATGTTTTCTTCGAAACGGGCTCGGCAAATTTGACACCACTTTCGAAATATGAATTGGACAATCTGGTTGCTGCGATGAATGAAAGATCTACAATGACAATAGAAGTAGGAGGGCACACAGATAATACAGGGTCTACTGAAGCTAATTTAACCCTTTCAGAGCAGCGTGCTTCAGTAGTAGCAAAGTATTTGCTCAATGCTGGAGTTGATAGTGGACGTGTAACTTCAGCCGGATATGGTCAGGACAGGCCCCAGGATTCGAATGATACGGATGCCGGAAGAGCAAATAATAGAAGGACAGAAATTAAAATCACTAATTCTTAATAAATCTAGGCGAGATGGCAAATATTGCAGATACCACCTACACCAAAGAAGATGCTTTAATCGAGGAGTTGGGTTATGACGATCACTTTCACGAGCATCATCATGGCGATAAGTATCAGGCGAGTTTTATCACGAAATATATTTTTTCGCAAGATCACAAAGTGATTGCCAAACAGTTCTTAATTACTGGAATGATTTGGGCAATCATTGGTTCGGCTATGTCCGTCATCTTTCGCTTGCAGCTTGGCTTTCCAGAGGAGAGCATTGCCTGGCTCAAGCCGATTTTAGGTAAATGGATCGTGCTTGACAGCACCGGAATGGGTAAGTTGGATCCTGAGTTTTACTATGCTCTGGTAACCATGCACGGTACGATTATCGTATTTTTTGTATTGACTGCCGGCTTGAGTGGTACATTTAGTAATCTACTTATACCATTACAAGTTGGTGCACGTGACATGGCATCTCCATTCTTAAATATGCTTTCCTATTGGTTTTTCTTCTTGGCCGGCCTAATTATGTTCTTTTCACTGTTCTTAAATACAGGCCCTTTTTCCGGAGGTTGGGTTGCATATCCTCCCCTGAGCGCCTTACCTGAGGCTTCTAATGGATCAAAGGCTGGAATGACATTATGGATTACTTCCCTGGTATTTTTTGTCGTCTCTGTTCTGCTGGGTGGTATCAACTACATAACTACTGTTTTAAACCTTCGGACCAAAGGAATGACCATGTGGCGTATGCCCCTGACAATCTGGGCTTTTCTCGTGACCGCCATCCTGGCCTTATTATCATTCCCTGTTCTGGTTTCGGGATTTCTACTCCTGATGTTTGACAGAGGCTTTGGTACCAGTTTTTATCTAAGTGAGATTTTTATCGGTGGGCAGGCTCTTGATTATGTCGGAGGAAGTCCGATCCTATATCAACACCTTTTCTGGTTTCTAGGCCATCCGGAGGTATATATCATTATTCTTCCGGCGATGGGTCTGACTTCAGAAGTCTTATCTGTGCAGTCCAGAAAACCGATATTTGGATATCGCGCCATGGTTTTATCGATTCTGGCGATTGCCTTTCTTTCATTTATCGTGTGGGCACACCATATGTTTATGTCAGGTGTGAATCCATTTATTTCCAACATCTTTGTAATTTTTACTTTGATCATAGCGGTGCCGTCGGCAGTGAAAGTATTTAACTGGATAGCTACTCTTTATAAGGGTAATGTTCGCCTGAATACTCCTTCTTTATTCGCCATCGGCTTTGTTTCCATGTTCATCTCTGGAGGTTTAACTGGTATCTTTCTTGGAAGCTCTGCTATTGATATCCAACTGCATGACACGTATTTTGTAGTAGCACACTTTCATATTGTAATGGGTGTTGCCGCTTTTATGGGCATGTTTGCTGGTGTCTATCATTGGTTTCCCAAGATGTACGGTCGATTCATGAATGAGACTCTGGGAAAAATTCACTTCTGGGGTACTTTGATTGGAGCATACATTATATTTTGGCCAATGCACTATTTGGGAATGATCGGTTTTCCGAGAAGATATTACAGCTTCGATACCTTTGATGCATTTCGGGATTTTGATGGATTAAATAAATTTATCACTATCGGAGCGATCGTGGTTTTTGGAGTGCAGCTTCTTTTTGTGGTCAACTTTTTCTATAGCATCTGGAAGGGTAGGAAGCAAACAACTCGCAATCCATGGGGTGCCAGTACGTTGGAGTGGACTACACCAATCAATCCGGGTCATGGTAATTGGCCTGGGAAAATTCCATCTGTACATCGGTGGCCATATGATTATGGAAAAGATGGAATAGAGTTTACTCAACAAATAACCCCTTTAGCTGAGGGTGAAGAACCAGGTGAGCATTAAAGACTGTTTTGAATAATATTATTTAATTGGAATTTGAATCGTGTTGAAAAGTAAGGAAAGAGAAATTGCATGGGAAAGTACGCAGCTCGTCGATTATTCGAAGTGGGTTGATTTCAAGATGTTAGTCAAAATGCGACTGACCCTGCTTGTCGTCTTTAGTGCACTTCTTGCTTATATGATTGTGGCAGTCGATGATTTTTCGATTGTGGCATTTTTAATACTCGGTTTGGGAGGTTTTAGCATCACCGGTGCTGCCAATGCGTTGAATCAGGCTCTTGAAAAAGACTACGACCGATTGATGACACGCACCGCAAATCGTCCCGTAGCTGCAGGTAGAATGTCAATGGGAGAAGCGGTGATTCTGGGAGGATTATTATTTGTTCTCGGCATCGTGTTATTGGCCTATTTTAATCCCTTGGCTGCCGTACTTGGTGCTTGTGCTGTTGTAAGTTATGCTTTTTTATACACACCACTCAAGCGAATGACGACTTTGTCAGTTTTTGTTGGTGCAATTCCGGGAGCACTACCTACAATGATTGCAGTAGTAGCCCATGAAGGTCAAGTAACCTCCATGGCAATAATTCTATTTGGCATTCAGTTTTTTTGGCAATTTGCTCATTTTTGGTCGATCGGATTTTTGGGGTATGATGATTATAAAAAAGCCGGATTTAGACTTGTGCCTGAGTTAAATGGTCAGGTTCATCCTAATCTTGGTCTGCAATCAATGATATTTAGTTTGCTTTTATTGCCTATTTCATTGGCGCCCTATTTTCTAGGTATTATCGCTTTATGGCCTTGTATCATTGTTGCTCTTTTGGGAGGTGCCTATGCCTATTTTGGTTGGAAATTGCAAGAGGAAAAGAATCAGCAGGCAGCGAGAAAACTAATGTTTTCTTCTTTTTTGTATTTGCCGGTGGTACTGATCATTTATTATATAGCTAGTTTGTAATGGAGATTTCGATAAAACAAGTGGAACAGCAACAAGGCACTTTAAATCCTTTGAAGTTTGCTCTGTGGATTAGCTTGGCTAGTATTTCCATGTTATTTGCCGGCTTTATCAGCGCCTATATGGTACGACAAGCCGCTGGTAATTGGTTTGAGTTTGTCTTGCCCTGGTATTTTACCGCCAGTACAATGATGATTATTATCAGTAGTGTCTTAGCACATCTTGCGGTCGAGCAGTTTAAAAAGGGCAAAGAAAGATTGTATAAATTTTATCTCTTGATGACCTTTGTCCTGGGGCTTTCATTTGTTGTGTTGCAATATGAGGGTTGGCAGGCTATGCTTGCATCGGGCATTGATCTCAAAGCCAACCCTTCAGGGGCATTTGTATATGTGATCAGTGGTGTACACGTGGCTCATGTATTGGCAGGATTAGCCGGCTGGGTGGTCGCCATGGTACATGGTTTTGGACTTAAATTCAAGCCCACTCAAAAGCGAATAAACCGGTTGCAACTTACCGCACAATATTGGCACTACGTAGATATACTATGGGTGGTGCTCTTTTTATTTTTAACGTATTACAGATAAGAAAGTAATCTTATGTCAGCAGAAACAGTGCATTCTCATGTATCGGAAGAAGAGGAAGGTAAGCTTTGGACGGGAGGCAAATCGCCTTTTAAAGCAAGCTATGGCAAGCTGATGATGTGGTATTTTTTATTGTCAGATGCCTTTACATTTGCCGGATTTCTAATTGCATATGGCACACTTCGATTTAGCAATGAAACATGGCCGGTACCCGATTTTGTTTTTAGCAGCTTTCCTTTTTTAAAAGGAACCCAACCACTACTTTTTGTGAGTTTGATGACTTTTATCTTGCTTGCCTCATCTTTTACGATGATCCGGGCTGTACAGGAAGGCAAGCAGGAAAATAAGAAGGGAGTGGTCAAGTGGATGATCCTTACAATCATTGGAGGCTTGATGTTCTTGGGTTGTCAGGCATGGGAGTGGACAAAACTAATCAAGGATGAACACATGACCGTGACACAGGATCCGTTTGGAACCCATCTGGCGGGTGGTGTTTACCTCGATGATGCGCATGGCCACCCATATGCAGCAGGTGCCGAAGCAGAAACCTTTAGGAAAGACCATAGTTATTTAATTCACAAAGTTGATGGTGAGTTTATCCAGCGTAGATTTAAATATACATCAGGGCCCGCTGAAGGTGAAGTGAGTCAGCAGTCGTTTGGTCCAAAAGCTTTTGGGGCATTATTTTTCCTTATTACCGGGTTTCATGGATTTCACGTTTTTTCAGGAGTGCTTTTTCTACTTATTATTGCTGTTAATGTATCTAGTGGTTTATATGAGAGACGGAGAAACGGATATGAGATGGTTGAAAAAATTGGTCTCTATTGGCACTTTGTAGACCTTGTTTGGATATTTGTGTTTCTGGTGTTTTATCTATTATAATTAAAAAGGAATATTAAGCTATGTCAGCACATACATACGAAGAGTCTAAGGGAATTGCCTTAAAAACGATCAAAATCCTCGGTATCGTTACGGTAGTCGAGGTTTTGATAGCCTTAGGTGGAAAAGGTTATTTAATTCCGGGTTGGGAGCCCTATGAATCGAGAATTGGAGGTCTACCAATTGGAGCTGCTATTATGTACTTCGCCATGATTTGCTTGAGCATCTATAAGGCAATTCTAGTTATTTTTGAATTTATGCATATGAAGTATGAGGTCAAAGGGCTCATGCGAAGTGTACTGCTTCCAACCGCCCTGTTGATTTGGGCGATCATTGCCTTCTTTATGGAAGGAAACTATTGGAAAACCAGTAGAGCTGACGTAAACAAAAGAGATATGGAACAAGTGGATACCAAATTGAAACCGCTTGGAGATGTGAAACCGGCCGCTCCCGTTGGTGATCATCATTAGTCCTTTTTGAACAATTCATATCCGAAATCGGTTTGAATTTCATGTTTTGACCGCTTTTGTATGCCTAAGAAAATTATTCAAACCGTAGTTTTACTCCTTTTATTGGTGGTTTTTCCTCTGCTAAGCTGGTTATTTTTAAAAGATGGTTTACAATACCGGCTAGATGCCAAAGAGCGGCTGTCAATAAAATCACAATTGCCAAAATCTGAACGAGGATGTCTTCAAGGAAAAATCCAGGTAATCTTTCAGGATAAACCTGGCAAGTGGATCAATAGATTACAACCTATTGCACAACTTTTTACCGATAGGCATGAGATTTTGACTTTTCGGGCATTGGATAGTCTTGAAACTGGTCAGGTGGTAGACAGCCTTCAGAAAGCATGGATTCAGTCCAATTTAGACGGGCTCTACGATAATGCAGTTTTCCTACTGGATACTACATGTGCCATTAAAATGGCTTATAAGGCAGATAGCGATGACGATATGGCCGCACTGGCAGAAGATATTGCATTTCTGTTACCAATTCAAAAAGAAAAAGATTTTTTCATAAAGCGTGAGCGCGAAAAATAGTGGTTGGTGATTCCTCAGAATATTCAACGTGAGAAGAAGCTAAATAAAATTGCCTGGATATTTTCGGCAGTGCTTTTTCTACTCATCCTTATGATGCGACGCGTTCACATTGATCTATCGATTGATTTATCATTTCTGCCTGCTTTGTATTCAGGCATTAATTTTATTACATTCTGTCTCCTTATTTTTGCTTTTTATCAGATCAGGTATGCTAACAATATGACCAGACATCGAAAATTCATGACAATCTCTGTTATTTTGTCTGGGATTTTTCTGGTGCTTTATGTTTTGTATCATATCACAAGCGAAGAGACCTCCTTTTGCCGCGAAGGTGTGATCCGTTATGTATATTTTTTTCTTCTGATTAGTCATATCGTCCTGGCGGCCATTATTTTGCCTTTTATTTTATTCACCTATATCCGGGCATTTACCAAGCAATTTGACCGGCATAAAAGATTAGCCAGATGGGTTTTGCCACTTTGGCTCTATGTAAGCCATTACTGGTCCGGTTATTTATCTTTTTTGCTGCCTTGCTATGCCTAGAATGTTACCGTGTTTGTCGGTTTTGTACCCTTGCAGGTAATGCGATGCACAGAATAGATGCTGTGTCTTATTGCCTGACTTTTCGACTATTCCTCCACCAGAAATAACCTATGGTACCTGCAAATAAATAGGGTAGTGAGAGCATGAACAGAATTCCAATATTCAGGCCTTTTCCCCCAGAACCACCGGCTGCCATATTTGACTCCGCGGTCATCTTGCACATTGGGCACTGAGCCAGGACATCTGGTTGAAAACTGATCAATAAAATCAGAATTATGACCAATGTTACCGCACCGGAAAATTTCAGATTTTTATTCAATTCCATGCTGCAAAGTTACGAATTTTGCCACAGATAGTAAAGACCAATAGTATTTGCTTCAATTTATTACCTTTTGATTTTTTACAAAATAACACTTATCCATCGCTGGCGGATCGTCAGGGTCATAGCCATGCACACGTAAAGACAGCCTATAAGCTGCAACTAAGCGTTCGGTCGATGTTTTTGATCGCCAATATTTGACACTTCGATCCGCTTCTTCAAAGCTCATGTGCGAAAATGCTGATCGGTCCAGTTTATCGTCCATAGTGCTTATTCCTCTTCTAACTTTTCA
Organism: Saprospiraceae bacterium; assembly: GCA_016711125.1. Taxonomy (GTDB): domain Bacteria; phylum Bacteroidota; class Bacteroidia; order Chitinophagales; family Saprospiraceae; genus JABDMH01. The sequence goes on from JADJTQ010000001.1 coordinate 1,371,712, forward strand.
ATATCAAGAAGGTCTTTGGTTCTGCCTGAAGCCAATTTGGATTTTAGGAGTGTATCATAGTTTACTAACCTTACTGGTATGTGATCAGTTTCAATGACCAGAGATTTTTCATAAGCAGATTGAAAGTTGACACCTTTTAGATGAGTCATAATATCGATCGAAACTGGTGGCCTACGAAATCTGAATACGTCAGTCGTTTGCGGATCGAAAAAATCACTTGATTTAATTGCTTTTGTTGGAAGGCCAAATTCGTTAAAAGCCTGCTTTAACCTAAGGAAGTTTTCCTCTGTTACGTTCACCCAAATATCCAAATCTCCCGTGGATCGATGATAACCGTGCAGAATGACGGCATATCCTCCGACAATCAGGTATTCAACCCGATTTCTATTGAAAGAAATAAGAAGATCGCGAAAATCCCGGTTAAAGAGATTGTCCATGACTATGTTCAATACATCTCATTGCTCTCGATCAATATTCGATGATATAACGGATTCCAACGCCAACACTCCTTGTAAATAACTTAGACGGAGCTCCGGAAAGTCGAAATCTTGGTGTCCAGTCCAGCGTGATATCAATGGGTATGCTCTCAAAACTATATTCTGCTCCTACTGCACCCATGGCACCAAAAGCGGTAAAAGCCTGGGAGAATGTCAAATAAGGTCCCAGACCCCAATACCATTGCAACCGCCCAAGATTGGCATCACTGTGCTTCTGAAATAGGATACTGACACCAAAGTAATCATAATCAAAGGAGCCCAAAATACCTTCAAATGCAACTTCGCGACCCAGAAAGTGCTTATACGATACGGTAGCACCAGTGCCCCCTCTAAGACCGGCTGCGGTGCGGTACATCTGTCCATAAGATGGCAATGTTAGCATCATAGTAACTAAAGTCACTGAAATAATCAATGCTCGATTCATAGCGATGGTTTTACGTAAATTCGATTCTTTAAAAAATGTATCTAACAGCCAGGCCACCAGCAGTGCCAGCTCCAAAACTGCTACCAAATCCTACCAAAGCTATCCCAGGTACCCAATCAAGAGACACATTGAGTGGTATATCATCAAAGGCATAGTCAAGGCCTATATTGCACGCAATACCGATTCTGGTAGAGTAGGGCGAAAAGACGCCGCTGAAAAGACCAACAAATCCACCACGACCAAAATACCATTGCAAACCTGGTGCTACATCATCGAGTGGTTTATGCACTTGAAAAAGGCCGGTGATCTGTGAATAGTGACTATAGAGCCCCCCGAATTGTACTATGCCTTCAACTGCTTTCGAATCATCAAAAAAATGCTTGATGGTACCACCGAAACCCCATCCTAAACGAACCCCTACTGCATTGTCGTAGTTTTGAGCCTGAGTTTTCGAGGTGAAGAGAAAAGCTCCAAAAACTAGAATCATTAAGATCTGTTTCATAATTTTTTAATTTTAATTTTCGCTCTAAGTTAAGAATATCGGGATTTTACCGTCCTCAAATAAGGCAGTTTAACTAGAAAAAAATGGATAATCAACTTCTGTGGATTATAGTTTTTGCTAGATTTGATTCATCGCCGGGGTTCACTATTTTCTCAACGATTGGATGACTAGTGTAACCCAACCAATAACAAAGAGTAGACCTCCAATAGGGGTAATTGGACCCAAGACCGCTTTTGAAATTCCTGTCATAGATGAAGTAGCCAGGAGATAGATTGAACCGGAGAATAATAGGGTTCCCAACCCGAAAAAGACGACTGCCCACCTGAGTTTTTGTTCATCCATCTTTGTGCTAAGTGTACTTATGATCAGGATGGCCATTCCGTGAATAAACTGATATAGCACACCTGTCTTATAAGACTCAAGTTGGAGCTCCGAGATTTGGTCTTTTAGCGCATGCGCTCCAAAAGCTCCAAAGATCACCGCCAGCCCCATAATTAAACTTCCAATAAATAATGTATTTCTTGTGAATCTTGACATCTGTTTCGATTTTAAAAGTCATCTCAAGTTAGTACTAATTCCTTTCCGTGCTGGCCAGATCTCTTCTTAAATCTTTTGGTAGACTATATGTCATTGGAACTATGCCTGACTTTTTGCTGGAAGCATGAATTGAAAGACGGTACCAAAAAATATGACGCCAAGACAACCAAGAGGATTCAACCAGAGAAATCCAATGTCAACGTTCCAATATGTCAGCATTACCATAATCTCAGCACAAACGGCGGCCCAGAAGACAGCCTGTGCTTTAATTTGCTTAATATAAAAAGCCACCAAAAAGATACCTAGTATTGTCCCATAAAATATCGAACCCACGATATTGACAAACTGGATTAGGTTTTCGAATAAAGTACCAAAACAAGCAAACCCAATAGCAAACATGCCCCACATCAGGGTAAACAATTTTGAGCTGTGTAAATAGTGAGTTTCAGATGCCTCTTTTTTGATGGATCGCTGGTAAATATCAATTGTGGTTGTTGAAGCCAAAGCATTTAATTCGGAGGCAGTTGATGACATCGCAGCCGAAAATATTACCGCAAGCAAAAGACCAATCAGGCCTTTCGGCAAATGATTTAAAATGAAGGTAATAAAGACATAGTCACGGTCATTGGTTTCTGCATTTGGATTCGATTTTAGAATGACTTCTTTGGCCTTTTCTCTGACCACCTTTTGCGCAGATTCATTACTGACAATTTGGGTTTTAATTGCTGAAATCTGGGTCGCATTATTTTGATCAAGTGCTCCAAGATAATTGAGATTCAGTGTATTTCGTTGTCGTTCGAGATCCCTTTTTTCGTTTTCCAGAGAAGTAATTTCGCCGGCTAATGGAGATTCCATAACCTTGTCATATTCTGCCGAATTAAAGAATATCGGAGCTTCATGAAATTGATAAAAGGTAAAAACCATAATCCCAATCAGGAGAATAAAAAATTGCATCGGCACTTTCATCAACCCATTGAAAATCAATCCAAGCCGGCTTTCATTAATGGATTTTCCGGATAGGTACCGCTGTACCTGACTTTGATCGGTGCCAAAATAAGATAACATCAAAAATAGACCACCGGTGATTCCAGACCAAAATGTATAACGGTTGTCCCAGTCAAATGAAAAATCAACCGTTTTTAACTTCCCGGTTGCGCCTGCCACTTTGAGTGAGTCTGTAAAAGATACTCCAGCTGGCAGGTAGGAAATCAGAAGAAAAAATGCAATAAACATTCCGACAAAAATAACCAGCATCTGATATTTGTGGGTGACATTAACAGCCCGGGTTCCGCCCGAGACCGTATAGGTAATGACCAGCAGGCCAATGATCAGATTAGTCAGGTTGAGGTTCCATCCTAAGATCGTGCTTAAGATGATGGCAGGTGCATAGATAGTGATTCCAGCGCCAAGGCCCCGTTGTACAAGAAATAAAAAGGCCGCGAGCGACCGGGTTTTTAAGTCAAATCTACCTTCCAAAAATTCATAGGCAGTATAAACTTTTAATTTATAATAGATAGGTATAAAGGTGACACATAAAATCACCATGGCGATGGGCAGGCCGAAATAAAACTGAACAAACCCCATCCCATCAGCGTAGCCCTGACCAGGAGTGGAGAGAAAGGTAATAGCGCTGGCCTGAGTTGCCATAACTGAAAGTCCAATGGTCCACCACTGTGCCTCTTGATTGCCCCTCAGGTATTGATTGATATTTTTACTCCCGGTGGTTTTCCAGATACCATAGGCTACAATGAGCAACAGAGTACCACAGAGGATGATCCAATCGAGTATACTCATCGGTCGGCTTTTAACTGAAGTATTTGGTAAAAAGTATAAAGAGTAGAATCACAAGGCCATTGATTAGTATTAGACCAAGGTAGATTTGCTTCCAACTCAGGCCAAAAGGCAGTCTCTCGTTGTCCATAAGGTCTAAGGTTCAGCGCGTTTACCTAAAGATAGTAAGTTGACAAAAAGCCTGTAGGCTCCAGGCACGCCGGCTGGTAGCTCTCTAAACCAGCTCAAACCTGTGTAAACATACCATCCTTTACCATAGGGAGCAATTAAAAGACTCCCATCCAGTGGAGCCTCTCCCGGATCATTACATGATAAGATAGCCGTGAAATGCTCATCCCATGAGTCAGGAAAATATAAGCCTCGCTCTTGCACCCAGCCTTCAAAGTCATGCTTGGTGATCGGATTAGGTCCCTTTATAACCGGATGTTCGGGTGCAAGGATCCGGACTTCAGCATTTTCATCGGTAACCCGGTCACGAGAAATGTTTAAAGGATAGGGTGAAAACATTTTGCTATCCAGGTTTTGACGAAAGCGGGTATTGTACTGCACAATGAGATTACCACCCTGCTCTACGTAATCAAAAAGATTTTGACTATAGAATTTCAATCGATCATTGGTGTTATAAGCCCTGATGCCGATCACGATGGCATCATAGTCAGAAAGTGCTCCAGTAAGGTCTCCCTCACTAAGCAGGGTAACTTGATAGCCAATTTGCTGTAGAAACTCAGGAAGTTTATCACCCGCACCCATCACATAGCCGATCTTTTCATCCGCTCTCACAAGATCAATTTTTACTGCTTTAACTGAAGCATCTTTTAAAACGGTCTGCATCGGAATGTGGTCATAATCAACTACTTGAGCACTATACCCAAAAGCCTGATCAGGATTTTTTTTATCGATAAAATGTGCAGCAATATGTTGAATCCCGGACTCGGAAGGTGGTATCACCGTAAAGCTAACAAGTTGTTCCTGACCTTGCTCAGCAAGCGCTACATCAATCCCTTCCGGGCTAACTTCCCAGCCAGTAGGGGCTTGAAGTTTGATCCTTCCGTCTATTTGATTGGCCCCGGCTTTTACTGTGATATTGACCGTTTTTGGAGCCTGGGCTCCAAAAACAAGGGTTTCATCCGTAAAATTCAAAAACACCGGTGGGTTAATCTCAAAGGGTCGGTAAACTTCCCCATCTACGGGATCTGTTCGTTTATAGATGAGCGGAGTTTCATAAGTAAATAGCTTTCCATGAATCCTGACCGTATATCCAAGTTGACAGGGTCTTTCAGCCTCCGGCAAACCCCGTAAGGTCTGATTTTCAACAGAGTACATACCTACTGTCCCTTCTTTCCTTAACCAATAAGCCGATGAAAAAGGCGCATCAACTGGCACCGCATATGGCCATTCGAAGTTTATTTTTTGATTAAAATTTAAAGTTGTGTCAACTTCTGAGATGGGTCCTCCTGGTCGCATCTGGTAATTTATAAGTTGAATATCGGCAGATGAACGATTGACAGCCTCCAAAGTGACATTTACTTGTTGACCTGGAGCCGCACTATAATTACTAGCTACTGCCTCGACAAAAAGACCACCACACCACTCAATGATTTGGCTGATCTCTTTCTTTTTCATTGGTATCCAGAAACCATCGTCCTTCAGGGTCTCCAAGGCATCATATACTTCGATAAGGGTGGGTATCGAGGCCGCTGGGTTTCCGACCTGGTAGTTTTTTTCAATTTTTAAAAGCATCACACCAATCTTTTCTCCTCCTTCCACTCGAGACCAAGTGGTATTGATGCCTTTGAAGGGATCGTCTTCTGTGGTAACCGGGTCACCCTGGATGAATTCGATGTACTCAAGTTCTGAACCCCGATTACCCGATGAACCAAAACCCTGACTTTTATGAAAGCTCCTGCTTTCGGCGGCGATTTCCCCATTCGACTTTCCTTTACTTGCATAGAAGGAGCCGACGTCAACCGATAGCATATTTGATTTATCTGCCTTTTCGAAGGCTTCTTGGCTACCAAAGAAAAACCAACTTGTGTTAAAAAACTGCCGTACAGGTTGCCATGTTTTGACGTACTTCAGTTGCTCAGGATAGACCGATGGATCGGCAACTTTTGAAAAAGCCTCAAACGCCAGTATGGCTGAACCCGTATGATGACCATGGGTAGTGCCCGGCGATCGATGGTCAAAACGATTGACAATTATGTCTGGCCGTGTTTTTCGCATCGCCCAAATCACATCCGAGAAAACCGCATCCTTGTTCCAGATGTCGAAGGTTTCATCAGGATGTTTGGAGTAGCCAAAATCATTGGCACGGGTAAACAACTGATTTCCTCCATCCGTAGACCGCGCTTTGAGTAGTTCTTGAGTACGGATAAGTCCCAATAACTCTCCGATCTCACTGCCAATCAAATTCTGACCACCATCTCCCCGGGTGAGTGACAAGTATGTCGTGTGATAGTGCCGTGCATTTGCGAAGTAGGAAATCATCTTCGTGTTCTCGTCATCCGGGTGAGCGGCAACATAGAGTACAGAGCCCAGCACCTGCGACTTTTGAATAGCATCAAAAATATCGGCCGAAGTTGGTTTGTACGGCTGTTGTCCATAAACTAACAAAGTGAAACAGGATAACACCAAAACCTGAAGAGACCGTCTCATATCTGGATTATTGTTTATACGTCGAAAGGTAACAAAATTTGAGATTCTTGAAGTGTAGTTAAGGTCATACTACTGTTAGCGTTTTCGACGGAACAGTCACATAGCTGGATGAAACCAGACTTACCTTATCTTTGCGCTTTTTCAAATGGCCCTTATGGAGGTTTTTAAATTTGGTGGCGCTTCAGTCAAGGACGAAGAAGGAATTCGCAATCTGGCCAGAATTGTTCAAACGCAACGCTCAAAAGATATAGTGTTAGTAGTCTCAGCAATGGGAAAAACCACCAACGCTCTTGAGCAGGTAGCAGATGCGTTTTATCAGGGTAAAGCAGATGCTCAGGAGAAACTTCGAAATTTGAAGTCCGAACACTTGAAAGTCGCTGCCCAACTTGATCTTTCCTCCCTGATCGAACAAGGAGTGCTCAACGATTTGTTTGTTGAAGCGGAGTGGTTGATCGAAGATGAGGTGCATGATTCGTATGATTATATTTATGATCAGATCGTGGCGATTGGTGAGCTTTTATCGACCCGTGTTGTGGAAGCTTATCTTCGTTGCATTGGTTTACCCTCCGTCTGGATTGATGCGCGTGATGTGATAAAAACCGATGACAATTATCGATCGGCAGAGCTTGATTGGGAGAAGACCTCCGAAAAGGTGGATCAGATCGTTAGGCCGGTACTCGAAGAGGGACAGATAGCAGTAATCGCCGGATTTATCGGGAGTACCCCAGAGAATAACACGATCACCCTTGGTCGTGAAGGATCTGACTATACGGCGGCTATTCTCGCCGCCATCTTAAAGGCAGAATCTCTAAGTGTCTGGAAAGATGTACCTGGTATTATGACGGCCGATCCTCACCTCTTTGATGACGCAAAATTGATGCCTGAGATTGACTACCGGGAAGCCATCGAAATGACCTATTATGGAGCGCGCGTAATCCACCCCAAAACGATCAAGCCACTTATGGATCAACAGATCCCCTTATTGGTAAGGTCTTTTGCACAACCGGAAATTAATGGAACCGTGGTTCATACTTTTTCGCATATCAAATATCCTCCGGTCAAAGTACTCCTGAGTAATCAGACGCTGCTTCAACTCTACACCCGTGATTTTACCTTTGTAATCGAAGATCATTTCAGTGAGGTATTTCGATTGGCGGTGGCCCATAAAATCAGGATTCACATGCTAGAAAATTTGGCGCTCAATCTATCGCTAGTTATTCAATCAGATTTGAGTCATGTTCAGCCATTTGTCGATGCACTGCAAGCGTCTTTTGATGTGGTGCGTACGGACGGGTTAGACTTATGTACGATCCGGCATTTTGAAACCGCGGTCGTCAATTCCCTGAAATTAAACCGGAAAGTTTATATTGAAGAATATAATGCTACGACTGCACAACTTGTCTTGGGGTAGCTCCGGTATACTGCTATGCAATATCGGCCATGTACAAGGCGTACGAACAAAGCAATATTAAGTACGCTCATCGTATTCAGTGTTAGTCATAGCCTTTTGTCATTAATTCTTGTCTTTCTATGCTGTGATAGTATTTTAAAAATCTATATGTTAAACGTTCTCTTTCAAATTGTGTGTAATAAATGAAGTTTGTTGGTATTCTGATTTCTGAAGAAATATTTGGCTCGGTACAATTTTGTCTACCTGTAGCTAAACCAAATGGAAATTTCTCTACCTTGGCAAGGCAATAAAAAGCCAGATCTCCAATTTTGAGTGTTAGTATGCCTACTGGTATATATTCTGATTTTATTACTCCTTCGTCGTTTAACCTTGCAATAAACTTTAAGATAATATTTTCACGTGACTCTCTTTTTATTTTTGAATTTTCTAAGTATTTTTTTATTTCGACTTCGGTTAAATGAAAAATTGAATCAAGTATTATTTTATCAGTTGACAATTCAGAAATTTCACCATTTACAATTTCAATTGAGCACTCTAAAGAATGTATTTGGCTCCAATTTTATAGTCCTTCTTTTTGTTTCCGCATGAAAAGTGCAATCCGATTAAAAGAAATATGATAATTTTTGACGTCTTGGTTATGACTATCATGGAGTTAAATTTTTTTGGAGAGGTCAGTCATTAATGCCGTCCTAAAGCTAATATGCTGGAAGACCGCAAACAGTTATAAGATGGATAACTGCCCTTGCAGATGTTCAACCGAACCATCTTGGTGAGCTAAGTCAATCACATATACATAAAGTCCCTGTGTAATGTTGGATTCGTTAAAATGACCGTCCCACCAATGATTTTCCTCGTGAATCGAAAAATTAGTCGCTTCGTAAATCTTACCTCCCCAGCGATCAAAAAATCTGATAAGATTTAACCATGACTTCATTTTGCGCACTGGTGTAGATGCGAAAATCGTCGTTGACCCCATCGTGATCCGGACTGAATGCATTGGGCACAAAATTTCACATCGCTCACTGCTTAGAAGAACTACGGTATCAATACGGCAGTCCGTTCCTTGGATCACAGACAGATTGTGCATCCCTGCAGAAATGCTTTCAAATAATCCCGTCGCTTGAATCTGATCATCCAATTGATAAGTGAGATCAGGATAATTTACAACCAAACTTACTTCAATGGAACCATTTTGGCTATCGCAACTAGCGGCAAGAGCATGGATTTTATCTATTTGAAAAGATTCATTGGGAATCAGATCTATTTTTCCCATAGCCTGACAGCCATTGCTATCCCTAACCCAAATGCTGTAAATACCTCCAGTAACAGCTGTAAAATTTTCAGACTTTTGAAAATTAGTTCCATCAAGCGAATAATCGAGTGTTGTGATTCCCCCAGCCAAGATCGATATACTTCCTTTCCCCTCCAAACAGATTGGTTTATTGACTTTAATCTCCTCGATGACTGGATACTCGGTTAATTCAATTTGCATGTTTTGAGAGATAGTGCAATTATTCTCATCTCGAACATTAATAGTATAATTGCCAGGGGCCAGATCAACCATGATACTATCTGGGATATAAGCTCCATCATTGATTGAATATTGGTGTTTTCCACTCCCTCCTGAGGCCTGAATAGAAACTTCACCATTATCCGCTGAACATTGACTGGAATGGGTGACAAAGTTTTGAATGACTAGTGGAGTAAATTCAGTCAGATCCTGCGAGCTGGTCGCTCCGGATACATTAAATCCAATCTCACAGATTTCCGTTACCTCCTTTGATTTTGTGTCTACTTTATACACTTTTCCCAGCGCTGAAACACCAAAAAAAGAAAGGACTTCACAATGATTAATTAGATTTTCAGCTGTATACAGCCCCTCCAGTGATGATGTGCCAGGAAGATCCATGATGATCTCACTTTGAGACGGGGCAATCAGATTAATGTGTACCAGCTTATTTTGGTTAGTACTCGCATAGAGATTGCCGGCATGTTGCACCATATCCTCGACGGAAATGTTACCCAGATCTCCTAGGAATCGCTCTGACTTGGTCGAAATTTCAAAAGAATAGAGAAACCCTTCCGATCCGCTGACGTACATCTGCCCATCTGAACTAAAGTAGAGTGCCTCGAAAGTCTGGAGATTGAGAAACGAGTGAATCAAAAGAGCGTCTTCCGTCTGTGGATTGATCTGATATAGATCTCCATTATTGGTGATGCCATATATTTGACCATCTGACCTTATAGCTAGATCTCGAAGGGTGTCTTTGGTCCCGACTTCAAACAGAAATTCAAAGGTACAGGTAAGAGGATCAAATTGATAGATTTGGTTTGCATAATCAGACAGGTAGATTTGTGCAACTGAAATGGTATTGGTCAACCAGCAAAGGAATACAAAAATATTTTTCATTCTACGCGGAGCGGCATTGAAAATTGGCATCCAAAAATTGTGAAAAATATCTTGAGAGGATCGTAGAGTTCGATCTAAAGCGTATTGCATAGTTAACGTTGTTCTAAAGACAGTAGTATGTGGTTTGAAAACATAATCATTAATACTCTTGGGCCACGTCGAGCTATTCGCTTCGCAAACGCTTAATGCACTTGTAAGCTATTAAGATGGGAAAAAAGTATGCCAAATAAACTTCACTGTGCTTCGGCTTATAGATTAATTACTCTTTGAGATCTCAAAATCTTTGGATAATATTTGAATAGATCCGGTTGAGGGATCTACCTTTTTCCAAGGTGGCTTCATAGTTGACAGAGACAGATAATTTCTTGGTAATTCTGGCTGTTAAATTTATCGAGCCGATCGTTTGCTTTAACTTTGAATCACTTTGCCCGTATTGATAATTTACTCTTCTAAGATCTATGTCGCTGAAGAGTTTACCATCCAGCAGATCTTTGGACAACCTAATTCCATATATATGACCCTTGAGATAATTTGATTTCAATAGAGTGTTGCTAATTGTGCCAGACATTTTAACCCACGGTATTCTACTGAAACTAAGAAAACTGTAGAGGTTTTTAGACGTATTTTGATGATCCTTTTGAAATCGATATCCAATGCTACTTCCAAAACTGACAAATTTGAATGGCCGATAATTAAATCTGAAACGACCTCCCTGCCTGGTTTCTTGCTCAATTAATTGATCGATAAAATTCTTATAGGTTTCGTAATAAATCACATTTTTGCGAGCATCATAGGATGCGGATAATGATAGTTTTTTTGATGCGCGGTAACTCAATGACAAAAACACACTCGTCGGACTCATTGTACCATTTGGCTTTTCATTTTCAACCTTAAAAAGATCGACCTCAATAGAACTGAACAAATTAAGGTGCTTGAGTAGAGAGTTGGCGTGTTGAAAATAGACAAAGCGACGGTCAGTGTTCGATAGGTATTTTTGTTCTAATATGGCAAGGGATGTTTGCATGGTTCCCCCATCTTCATAATTTTTGTGATGGGCAATATACCCACCGTACTGCATCATTTTGAGATTGAGATTATAATCATAAGGATCTGGGCGGGTACCCAATATCCCTCCTATGGTGACATTCTGAAATGTATGTTCCACTTGCACTCCATCCATTGCGCCAACATTAGAAATATTTCGATTAATTTTTCGACCTATCGTAATTGCAGTCTGATCGCTTGGTTCGTAGCGCATTGCGAAGCTGTAGACCTTTAGTGCACTTGCTAGATTTTCTCGAACTTCGCTCCATTCTTCGGCGGTATGTCGAAACATGACATAACTTTCCAATGAAAGTCTTGAATGATTAATATTCTGGGCATCCAAAGAAAAAGTATACCTCATCCTTTGAACGTTTTTGGATGGTGAATCAGAGAAATTAGTGTATGCCCCCACAGCAAGCCTTCCTCGTAATGTAGTTGCATGCTCTGGTTTCAATCTTTCTTGATCCAATACATTAGCTGTCTCGGTTAACTGAATTTGTTGTTCTCCAATCGCCTCTGGAAAGGTATCAATGGGCACAATCTCTACCTTGGTTTTATGTAAGATAAGATCAGTAATATTGAGAATGTAAATAGTGATTGGACTGGTAACACAAGAAATGGAGGAAAGTGATTTGACAATTAGTACCGGTTGTAAAACACCAGATTGATCTTTGTATAGGGTGTCGCCAATCGCAATCCCCTGAGTACTCGCAAATCGAACATATATATTTTTGGAATTCTTATATGAAATTTTTCCTTCGATCGTTTCACCATGATCTTGCGCATTGACCTGAAAGGTCAACAGGATTAGAATTGCAATTATGTAATTTCTCATGGGCAAGACTTCTAATTATTTTCTTCCATTTGGGTGACATTCAAAACAGGAAGTGGCCGTATACTGGTAGCCGTTCTCCCCTTTATGATCATTATCTACCTGACTCTTATTACTATGCTCATGACATTGAATACATGTAAAGACTGCAAAATTGCCAGGGTTAATGTGACATTCGCTACATTGATTCCATTTGTCTTTATGCTTGCCACTGTAGATCGGGAAGTATTGCCCGTCATGATCAAAGGTTGAGGGATTCCAGGCATTTTGACTATGACAATCAGTGCATTCTGTTGGGAATCCGGCGTTTTGGTGATTTGGGTTAGTGGTATTATTATAATCACTGATGTGACAGCCGGCACAAGTATTTGGCGTATTTGTATAATCCTCATTGTGACAGGCAGCACAATCATTGGCAATAGCTGTATGAGCACCTTCAATAAAGTAATAGGTATTATGTACTGCGAACGCGGCTGGACTCCAGCCAGGTACCGTGGTATGACAAGAAGCACAATCAGTTGAGATTCCAATCAAAGTATGGTCTGGATTGGTCGTCTGGTTAAAGTCCGTACCATGGCAGTCTAGACATGCGGTTGAGGTTCCGGCATATCCATTGATATGACAGCTTGCGCACTCGACAGTAGTATGAGCACCGGTGAGCGGGAAGTTGGTCAGGTTATGATCAAAATTAGCAGGCTGCCAGGCTGCCTGGGTATGGCAGGTGGCACAGTCTGTCGAGTATCCTGCCGTCTGATGGTTAGGATTGGTGGTGGCATTATAGTTGTCAATGTGGCAACCGGCACAGGTATTCGGTGTATTAATATAGTCTCCGTTATGACAGGCGGCGCAGTCATTGGTTAAGGCAGTGTGGGCACCCTCAATTACATAATAGTCATTATGGACGGCGAAAGTAGCGGGAGACCAATTTGGTTCGGTGGTATGGCAGGAAGCACAATCGTTGGAAATGCCAATCGCAGCGTGGTTTGGATTAGTCGTTTGATTGAAGTCGATGGTATGGCAGTCCACACAAAGAGTTGAAGTACCTGCATATCCGTTGATATGGCAGCTTGCGCACTCGACAGTAGTATGAGCACCGGTGAGCGGGAAGTTGGTCAGGTTATGATCAAAATTAGCAGGCTGCCAGGCTGCCTGGGTATGGCAGGTGGCGCAGTCTGTGGAGTATCCTGCTGTTAGATGGTTGGGATTGGTGGTGGCAGTATAGTTGTCAATGTGGCAACCGGCGCAGGTATTCGGTGTATTAATATAGTCTCCATTATGACAGGCGGCGCAGTCATTGGTTAAGGCGGTGTGAGCACCCTCAATTACATAATAGTCATTATGGACGGCGAAAGTAGCGGGAGACCAATTTGGTTCGGTGGTGTGACAGGAAGCACAATCGTTGGAAATGCCAATCGCAGCGTGGTTTGGATTAGTCGTTTGATTGAAGTCGATGGTATGGCAGTCCACACAAAGGGTTGAAGTACCGGCATATCCGTTGATATGGCAGCTTGCGCACTCGACAGTAGTATGATCACCGGTGAGCGGGAAGTTGGTCAGGTTATGATCAAAATTAGCAGGTTGCCAGGCAGCTTGGGTATGGCAGGTGGCACAGTCTGTGGAGTATCCTGCTGTTAGATGGTTGGGATTGGTGGTGGCATTATAGTTGTCAATGTGGCAACCGGCGCAGGTATTCGGTGTATTAATATAGTCTCCGTTATGACAGGCGGCGCAGTCATTGGTTAAGGCGGTGTGGGCACCCTCAATTACATAATAGTCATTATGGACGGCGAAAGTAGCGGGAGACCAATTTGGTTCGGTGGTATGGCAGGAAGCACAATCGTTGGAAATGCCAATCGCAGCGTGGTTTGGATTAGTCGTTTGATTGAAGTCGATGGTATGGCAGTCCACACAAAGGGTTGAGGTACCTGCATATCCGTTGATATGGCAGCTTGCGCACTCGACAGTAGTATGAGCACCGGTGAGCGGGAAGTTGGTCAGGTTATGATCAAAATTAGCAGGTTGCCAGGCTGCCTGGGTATGGCAGGTGGCACAGTCTGAGGAGTATCCTGCTGTTAGATGGTTGGGATTGGTGGTGGCATTATAGTTGTCAATGTGGCAACCGGCGCAGGTATTCGGTGTATTAATATAGTCTCCGTTATGACAGGCGGCGCAGTCATTGGTTAAGGCGGTGTGAGCACCCTCAATTGCATAATAGTCATTATGGACGGCGAAAGTAGCGGGAGACCAATTTGGTTCGGTGGTATGGCAGGAAGCACAATCGTTGGAAATGCCAATCGCAGCGTGGTTTGGATTAGTCGTTTGATTGAAGTCGATGGTATGGCAGTCCACACAAAGGGTTGAAGTACCTGCATATCCGTTGATATGGCAGCTTGCGCACTCGACAGTAGTATGAGCACCGGTGAGCGGGAAGTTGGTCAGGTTATGATCAAAATTAGCAGGCTGCCAGGCAGCTTGGGTATGGCAGGTGGCACAGTCTGTGGAGTATCCTGCTGTTAGATGGTTGGGATTGGTGGTGGCATTATAGTTGTCAATGTGGCAACCGGCACAGGTATTCGGTGTATTAATATAGTCTCCGTTATGACAGGCGGCGCAGTCATTGGTTAAGGCGGTGTGGGCCCCCTCAATTACATAATAGTCATTATGGACGGCGAAAGTAGCGGGAGACCAATTTGGTTCGGTGGTATGGCAGGAAGCACAATCGTTGGAAATGCCAATCGCAGCGTGGTTTGGATTAGTCGTTTGATTGAAGTCGATGGTATGGCAGTCCACACAAAGGGTTGAAGTACCTGCATATCCGTTGATATGGCAGCTTGCGCACTCGACAGTAGTATGAGCACCGGTGAGCGGGAAGTTGGTCAGGTTATGATCAAAATTAGCAGGTTGCCAGGCAGCTTGGGTATGGCAGGTGGCACAGTCTGTGGAGTATCCTGCTGTTAGATGGTTGGGATTGGTGGTGGCATTATAGTTGTCAATGTGGCAACCGGCGCAGGTATTCGGTGTATTAATATAGTCTCCGTTATGACAGGCGGCGCAGTCATTGGTTAAGGCGGTGTGGGCCCCTCAATTACATAATAGTCATTATGGACGGCGAAAGTAGCGGGAGACCAATTTGGTTCGGTGGTATGGCAGGAAGCACAATCGTTGGAAATGCCAATCGCAGCGTGGTTTGGATTAGTCGTTTGATTGAAGTCGATGGTATGGCAGTCCACACAAAGGGTTGAAGTACCTGCATATCCGTTGATATGGCAGCTTGCGCACTCAACAGTAGTATGAGCACCGGTGAGCGGGAAGTTGGTCAGGTTATGATCAAAATTAGCAGGTTGCCAGGCAGCTTGGGTATGGCAGGTGGCACAGTCTGTGGAGTATCCTGCTGTTAGATGGTTGGGATTGGTGGTGGCATTATAGTTGTCAATGTGGCAACCGGCGCAGGTATTCGGTGTATTAATATAGTCTCCGTTATGACAGGCGGCGCAGTCATTGGTTAAGGCGGTGTGAGCACCCTCAATTACATAATAGTCATTATGGACGACGAAAGTAGCGGGAGACCAATTTGGTTCGGTGGTATGGCAGGAAGCACAATCGTTGGAAATGCCAATCGCGGCGTGGTTTGGATTAGTCGTTTGATTGAAGTCGATGGTATGGCAGTCCACACAAAGGGTTGAGGTACCGGCATATCCATTGATGTGACAGCTTGCGCACTCGACAGTAGTATGCGCACCGGTGAGTGGGAAGTTGGTAGCATTATGGTCAAATGCACCATCAGCCGAACCCACTGGATGGCACGCCAAGCAAGCCTCACTACTATAGTTATATCCGCTAATTCCCTCATGCTTGGTGTCCGTATCCACCTTATTATGTTCATGGCACTCTATGCAGCTATAGGCAGAATAGTTTCCTGCGGTATGACATTCAATACATTCATTCCAGGTTCCCTGATGTTTGCCAGTGTAGACCGGAAAGTAGCTCTGATCATGCTCGAATTCTGCAGGTCGCCACGAAGATTCAGAATGACAAGAAGCACAGTCAGTCGAAAATGCTGTTTTCTCATGAGGAGGATTGCTAGTTGCATTATAGTCGTCCACATGGCAAGCAGAGCAAGTATTGGAAGTCTCGGTGTAGTTGCCGTTATGACAGCTAATGCAGTCTGCCGCAATGCTGGCATGAGCCCCATTAAGCGCATAGTATTCGTTATGGTTGGGAAGAGATGCAGGTTTCCAATCTGGTGCGGTAGAATGGCAAGAAGAGCAATCAGTGGGAAATCCGAGCGTCTGATGATCGGGATTCAGTGACTCATTAAAATCAGCTGTATGACAATCAAAGCAGTTTGTTGGGGTACCGGCAAATCCGTTACCATGGCATTCCAGACATTCTACAGTTATATGAGCTCCGGTAAGTTGAAAGTTGGTCGCACTATGGTCAAAAGCATTTTCACTTTCGCCAGTTGCGTGACATGCCAGACAGGCTGGACTATTGTAACTATAACCGCCAATGTCTATGTGGCTTTCATCCATAGCCTGCTGATTATGATCGTGACATGTGGTACAGGTGAATGAGGCAAAATTTCCCTCCTGTGTATGGCATTCGGCGCATTGATTCCAAGAACCATGGTGAGTGCCGGAGTAAATAGGAAAAAACTCTGCATCATGATCTTTGAATTCAGCCGGTTGCCATCTTATACTGGTCGTGTGGCATTCCACACAATTGATCCCGAATCCAGTGGCCCTATGATCGGGATTGACTGTAGCATTAAAATCACCTTGATGGCAACTTACACATTCGGCCGATATATCGACATAGTCTGCCCCTTTATGACAGGAAGCGCATTCATTGATCTCATGTCCTTCAGTTAGCGGGAAAAAATCATGATTAAATCCGGAAGATGCCCATTCAAAAGAACTAATGTTATGGCACTCGCTGCAATCTTTGGAATACCCGGCTTTTCGATGGTTGGGTTTCGTGGTGGCCTCGTAATCGCTGCTATGGCAGATAATGCATTCATTTCCTATCGGATCAAAGCGCAATACCTCTGAATTTTGATGACATTCATTGCAATTGACTACAGCATGAACGCCTTGCAGGGGGAATCCATTTTGTTGGTGAATATCGGTGATGTTCTGCACTAACCAGGATCCGTCGTCATGGCACCGTGCACAATCAAAACCAACAGTTTGGTTATGCATGTCGGCATGACAACTACTACAGTTGCTTTGTGCTTGAGAAAAGATGAGACTTGAATGGCAAGATTTGCAATCGACAAGTTGGTGTTGACCAGTCAATGCAAAATCGGTTGTATCGTGTTGGAAAGAGTATATCTCATAGTCGAGTTTCCAGCTACTCGAACTATGACAATTGATGCAATCCATGGTGAATAGTTCTCCATGGGGCGACTGTGCAAGAAGTGCTCCTCCCGCACATATACCTATCAATACGATATATAGCAGTCGGTGCATCTTCGATTTATCGGGGTAGTGAAAGGGCTTAGATGTTTTAGTTTTCTCGATTTGGCTGTGAGAAACCGGATCGCAAACCTGTAATATGAACCGGTAACGAGAACATCTTGAAATTGATTTATTGGGGTTTTTTCTAGTGGATGAAATTACGTTGCAGGCATAAAAAGATATCTCCTGCCTCTGGGCGGGACAAGTGGATTTTAATTGGTTTCGATTGCCTGGAATCATACTGTAATCTGCATCATGCCCATTGGTATGACTTTTAAGTACACCTAGGTGCACAAACATTAAAATTCTTTCAAAGCTGTTTTGATGCTAAACCGAACTTAGAGAACTACTGGATTGTAGCTTCTCGAATAGGTCAATAGCATGGCAGCAATTGAAAAATAGCTTTAGTATGATCGAAAAAAACCTGGTCTTGAGGTTTTCAAAACAAGGCAAACCTAAAATAATAGGAAGAGTGCTTTTGACGAGATGCAGTATGGTATGAAAAGCGATTAAATATAGTCATAAAAACGTAAAACTTTTCAACAATATTCCAAATACGATCTTTTTTAACACATTACAAGACTCCATAGCTGCATACTTGACTCAGGCAAATACTTTTAATTGTCTATTTCTTAAAAAAGCGAGTATGCTGATTAAAAAAAGAATGGCGACCGTGTAAAAGACAAAGGGAGGTATTGGTGCCGGATCACCTGCCGCATATGAATGTAAACCCGAGAGGTAATAATTAACTCCAAAATAAGTCATCATTACAGATGCCAGACCAAAAAGGGATGCCACGTTAAAGGCGTAAATGCTTCTTAATCCGGGAATAAAACGCATATGTAAGATAAATGCATAAACGAGGATTGTGACTAAGGCCCAGGTCTCTTTGGCATCCCAGCCCCAATATCTTCCCCAGGATTCATTAGCCCAAACACCACCCAAATAGGTACCTATACTGATCATGAAAAGCCCTCCAATCATGGTCATTTCACTGATATAGCTCATTTCCTGAACCACGCGTTTTATCCGTGGTCGATTCTTGTGATTGGCAAACATGATTAGTAATAAATTAAGAATACCAATGATCGCTGCCAACATCAAAAATCCATAGCTGCCGGCTTCTAGTGACACATGTATGGTCAACCAATAAGATTTAAGTACGGGTACCAGCGGAGTGATCTCAGGATCTAACCAACTTAATCCTGCTACCATGAGAATGGTAGCAGCCAGAATCGCAGTTGCCGCCATACCCCCGAGTGATTTTCGGCTAAATATTAAACCCGCAAGCATGGTTGTGAAGGCAATATAAATCATAGATTCGTACCCATTACTCCAGGGAGCTCTTCCCGATACGTACCATCGCAGACCGAGGCCGATTAAATGCAGTGCAAAACAAATACTCAAAGTGCCAAAAGCAATCCTTATTGGCCATTTATAGCCAATTTTCGGATTAAATACCAGTGCAAAGAACATGATCAGTATAACTAACCCGAGCAA
Source organism: Saprospiraceae bacterium (assembly GCA_016711125.1). GTDB lineage: Bacteria > Bacteroidota > Bacteroidia > Chitinophagales > Saprospiraceae > JABDMH01. The sequence continues at coordinate 1,390,774 of JADJTQ010000001.1, forward strand.
TCCATACATCTTGCCCAGCCGGCTGAAAATATTCATTTTATTCAATACGATTTCATATTTGATCTTGCTCTCAGATGGCAAAATACTGTGACCGTGAGTATGTTGATAATTTGACAATTCTCCAATCATCTCATCCGGTACCTGCCAATTTGCTGATTTGTTAGAAAATTCAACCGCATCAGAATATCTATTAAAATAATTTCCGGCAAAAGTACTAGTTCCGGTGAGTTGATTGAGATGGTGTATTTCTCCAGGAGATGACCAGGTGGTTGAATTCGGATCTTCGGTGGGGAATATGCGAAGCAATCTGCCAGTAAAAACCAAATTACATATATTAACCCGTTCATCAATTTTAATGATTTCTTTCTCAAAAGTACCCCGGTATTTGGGTTCCATATTATAGGCTGTTCTGACTTGTTCCTTGAGAATGTAGTCAGGTTTAAAAAAGTCATTATAGGCAACCAATTTACCTTCGGATGGAATTAATTTTTGAATCGCCTCTTCCCTGCTTGTTTTAATTAATGGAACTTCAGCCCAGTATTGCGGATAAACCATCATGCCCAAAAATACTTGATCTGCCGTTTGATCGTGGAGTCTTTCTTTTCGTGATACTTTTCTCAGTACCTCACTGGTTAGCGTATTAAACGGTTTCATCCGTCCGTTGTGATCTTGCACGACCACCATACCAAATTTGTTCGCGTGTTCTTGATTGATAGCTGCACTAGGATCTATGTGGTACTCTTGCGCTTGAAGATTTTTTGCTGCTAAGTATCATTGTCATAGCAAGGAAAAATCCTGCCAATGTTTTGTCGGACAAACGCATTTCTTTTAGTTTTTTTGATAAGTGATTAAACCGGCTTTTCTTGCTAAAAAAAAGTAAGAATCATACCCAGAGTTAGTAGAAAATAGCCCAGATAGGAGATCCACGTTCCAAGTGCATCGTGGTTGACACTCAATACAGTTCCCAATTCATCTTTATCAAATGAACTTTGGAAAAAACGATAACCTCCGTAATTCAAGATATTATTCATAAATATCCGATGATCTTTCTCCAGGTTCTTCCTTTGATCAATCAAGGTAACCTCACTTGCATATGATGATGCACTATTTGTGCCCGGGTAACGATCCATGATAAAATCCTGTAATCTAATTGAAAATGGAAGTGCCACATGCTTGGCTCCATAACTAGCAGTCACCAGTGTGTTTCCCAGGACAGCAGACTCCGGCTTACCGGTCATTCCACTATTACCTTTTATTTTGATAGTACCTTCGCTCTCTCCATTGCTCACTGCTAAATCTAACAGAGCGATACTACCATTTCCCATTTTTGGCGATGATGAACTTACTATTGTCTCTGCATTGGCGTTAAATTCACTGAGGACAAAGTTACTGCCTGATAGTGTGCTGTATAATGTCCTTAATAGAAGTGGCCGCATTTGACCCGGTGACAAAGTGTCTCTAATTTGGGTTGCCATTTGCATTTGCGATAAAGCCTGATCAGCGGCAAACAAAAGTGAATCATTTCTGTAGTAGATATTAATCGCACCAGCATTTTGGGTGTCTGTGAAATTAAATAGGATGCCATTCAGATTGACTTTATCTCCTTTTTTAATCAGATGTTCCTCGCGACCTCCTGTGCCAGCTAACACAACCTTTATAATAGATTTTCCATTAGATCCGGTTGTTAGTTTTCAATTGGATTGGGAACAAAATTATTGAGCTTTATATTTACGACCTGATCTCCGATTTGATAGGTTTCGGAAAACCTATTCCTACCTAGTGATGCAAAAAATACTGGCTCATCAAACCGATACACTTGACTCCCTTGCTTTATTTCAAATTGCAAATAGGTATTGTTTGATAGAATTAAGTTCGTTTGATCTCCCTCCCGGATATGCATCATTCCTTCACTGCCCAGATACCTGGTAGCTGCAGAACCTAAGAGAATGATAATCGCCGATAAATGAAAGGTTAATACGGCCCATTTTTTTTGTTGAAACATTCTAAAACGAATCACATTGGTAATGATGCTGATGCCGAAAAGAATTAAGAGTAACTCAAACCACCTTGATCTGAAAATCACTTTTTGAGCTGCAGATGTACCGTAGTCGTTTTCGATAAAAGTGGCAATTCCAATAGACGCTGCAAATAGAATAAAATAGAGCCCCGAAGCACTGGTTGAGAATAATTTTTTGAATATTATATTCAGATATTTGATCATAGTTTATTTTTTCAACTGGATGGCCTGCTGATATCTACTTGCGAATGGCCTCTTCCATGATTAGGTCATAGCGATATCCCGCTCCAAAATCGCGATTAGTGGCGATCTTACCTTCGAAGGTAACGACGTCACCAATATTCACTTCTTCCATCGTCGATATAGTCAGGTCTAGGTTATTATCAGAGGCATCTTTGCTCCCATCTTGCAAATGGATCCAATTTTTACCCATGATATTGCGATTGACTTTGACACATTGTCCGGTAACGATGATGCTCTTGTCATTGTAGTCGGAAGGGCGACTAAAAAGTTCACTAAAACTAGTGCCGCCGGCAATCGGATTTACTTTGCCCACCCTTGGTACCTCATCTTCCACAGCCGGCATGCTTGCGCTGGCGAATCCGTCCAAACTGGGGGTCTTGCTGACACCAGAAACAAGATATAACGTTTCGAAGACCCGGTTATGTTCCTTGCTTTCAAAGTTGTTCATCAGTACCCCACCTCGATAATAGTAAGTCTTACCCTTCTCAACCTCTGAGTAGGGTATAGCAATCCAAAAGGTATTCTCACCTTCGGTCACATTAAGGTAGGTATACCTCGAAGCATCCATAAAATCATTAACGACAACTTCGTGAATTTTCATTTTTGGGTCTTCTTCCATCATTCCCGCAGGAGCGCCATCCATTTCTGTAACCGGCTGAATAACCTTAGGTTTACCTTGACATGACAGAAGGAACAAGAATAGTCCCCATTGAAGTAGTGTGATTACTTTTTTCATTTTTTTAAATTAATACTCCAAACAAAGGTAATGGTTGATGTCAATCAAAACCGTTGGATGATATTTGAATAAATTCGATTCAAAGTCTTGCCTCTTTCGAAGGTTGCTTCGTAGTTGACAGAGACACTTAGTTTTCGAGTGATTCGACCGGTGAGATTTAGTGAAGCAATAGTTTGTCTTAAACTAGACCCATTGTTTCCATAACGATAATCCACCTTCCGGTAGTTTAGTTCACTGAATAATTTACCTTTCAACCAGTCTTTTGCAAGCATGATCCCATATATATTACCATTCAGATAATTTGACTCAAGCATTGTATTAGAGATAGTAGCCGACATTTTAACCCATGGTACCCGGCTGAAACTCAGGAAACTATAGATATTTTTCGAGGTATTTTGTTGATTTTTTTGAAAGCGATATCCAGCACTGCTTCCGAGGGTCACGTATTTAAATGGACGATAGCTAAAGCGAACCCTGGTACCCTGTCTGGTTTCCTGATCAATAAGTTGATCGATAAAGTTTTTATAGCTTTCGTAATAGATCACATTTTTACGTGCATCATAGGAAGCGGACCATGACCATTTTCTGGAAGCCCGGTAATTCAACGAAAAAAAGAGACTTGTTGGGGTAACGGAACTATTCGGCTTGTCACCCTGAATATTGAAAATGTCAAGTTCTATGGAACTAAAGACGTTTAGATTTTTTACTAGTGAATTAGAATGCTGAAAATAGACGAACCGTCGATCGGTTTTTGATTGATATTTTTGCTCGAGGACTGCAAGCGATGATTGAATACTTCCGCCCCTTTCGTAAGTACGATTTAATGCAATAAATCCTCCGAATTGAAACAACTTGGTATTTAAACTATAGTTATAAATGTCAGGCCTGGTCCCCACTATGCCCCCTATTGATATAGTAGCACGTGAGTAGGTAACCTGGAGGCCATCAATTGCACCGATATTTGAAATATTTCGATTTATTTTTCGTCCCAGTACTATTTGTGTCTGATCATTCGGCTCGTATTTGATTGCCAGATTATAGATTTTAAGCGCACTGGCGAGGTTTTCTTGCACCTCGCTCCATTTATGGGCAGTGTGTCTAAACATGGCGTAACTTTCCAGGGAGAATCCTGAATGATTAATGTTGTTTACATCGAGGGAAAATGAGTACCGCATGCGTTGAGTACTCTCCGATACCGATTCCGAAAAATTGGTATATGAGCCCAGAGCAATTCGTCCCAGCACTTGCTCGTTTTTTCCGGATTTTGATCGCTGACGATCAATCTCATTGTCGGGTTCAATAGTGGTTGTCTCAAACCTAATATCTTTCGATTTAATAAGAGGTTCGAAAACTTCGACCTGATTTTTTGACCGATGAACCACTGAGTCGGATAGATGTAGTGCATGGTTACTAATGGAAGTCGCCACACAAGAGATGGATGATAGATGCTTTACTAGTAAAACTGGTAATAATGAATCTGAATCAACCACGTATAGCGTGTCACCGGTAGAAATGCCATGCGTATTGTCAAAACGAACATAGATGTTTTGAGAGTTAGTATACGATATTTTTCCGGTCAAGGTTTGTCCTTCATTCTGTGATAGAGTGTGAAAGTAACTAGTGAATAAAATTACGATTATGACTAACCTCATCTAATACAATATTTCTAATCAGCTTTTCCTGTTGGATGGCAATCATAACAAGCATTGCTATTATATTGGTACCCATTTTCATCTTTATGATCGTCATCAACTTTAGACTTATTGTTGTGCTCATGACAGTCGATGCAACTGAAAAGGACATAATTACCTGCATTGGTATGGCAATCAGTGCACTGATTCCATTCGTCTTTATGTTTTCCGCTGTAGATGGGAAAATACTGTCCATCATGATCAAAGGCGGCCGGCTGCCAGGCGTTTTGGCTATGGCAGGATAAACAATCCGTCGAGAATCCTGAGCTTTGGTGCGGTGGGTTATTCGTCGCGTTGTAGTTTGCAATATGGCAGCCTGCACAGGTGTTCGGTGTATTGGCATAGTCTCCACCGACATGACATGCTGCACAATCTGAGGTGATCGCTGTGTGAGCACCTTCGATCACATAGTAGTCATTATGTACGGCAAAAGAAGCCGGACTCCAGCCCGGTTGGGTCGTGTGGCAAGTTGCACAATCATTAGACAAGCCGAGTGAAGTATGATTTGGGTTTGCTGCCTGATTGAAATCTACGGTATGGCAATCTATACAAAGGGATGAGGTGCCGGTATATCCATTGCTATGGCACTGGTTACAGTCTACCGAAGAATGGGCACCAGTGAGGGGGAAGTTGGTAGTATTATGGTCAAAGTTGGCTGGTTTCCAGGCCGTTTGCGAATGGCAGGTCACGCAATCTGTGGAATATCCTGCTGTTTGGTGATTAGGATCGGTTGTCGCGTTGTAGTTTGCAATATGGCAGCCTGCACAGGTGTTCGGTGTATTGGCATAGTCTCCACCGACATGACATGCTCCACAATCTGAGGTGATCGCTGTGTGAGCACCTTCGATGACATAGTAGTCACTATGTACGGCAAAGAAGCCGGACTCCAGCCCGGTTGGGTCGTGTGGCAAGTTGCACAATCATTAGACAAGCCGAGTGAAGTATGATTTGGGTTTGCCGCCTGATTGAAATCTACGGTATGGCAATCGATACAAAGGGATGAGGTGCCGGCATATCCATTGCTATGGCACTGGTTACAGTCTACCGAAGAATGGGCACCGGTGAGGGGGAAGTTGGTAGTATTATGGTCAAAGTTGGCGGGTTTCAGGCCGTTTGCGCATGGCAGGTCACGCACTCTGTGGAATATCCTGCTGTTTGGTGATTAGGATCGGTTGTCGCGTTGTAGGTATCAATATGGCAACCTGCACAGGTGTTCGGTGTATTGGCATAGTCTCCACCAATATGACAAGCCGCACAATCGGAGGTGATCGCTGTGTGAGCACCTTCGATCACATAGTAGTCACTATGTACGGCAAAAGAAGCCGGACTCCAACCCGGTTGGGTCGTGTGGCAAGTTGCACAATCATTAGATAATCCAAGGGAAGCATGATTTGGGTTTGCCGCCTGATTGAAATCTACGGTATGGCAATCGATGCAAAGGGATGAGGTGCCGGCATATCCATTGCTATGGCACTGGTTACAGTCTACCGAAGAATGGGCACCGGTGAGGGGGAAGTTGGTAGTATTATGGTCAAAGTTGGCGGGTTTCCAGGCCGTTTGCGCATGGCAGGTCACGCACTCTGTGGAATATCCTGCTGTTTGGTGATTAGGATCGGTTGTCGCGTTGTAGGTATCAATATGGCAACCTGCACAGGTGTTCGGTGTATTGGCATAGTCTCCACCAATATGACAAGCCGCACAATCGGAGGTGATCGCTGTGTGAGCACCTTCGATCACATAGTAGTCACTATGTACGGCAAAAGAAGCCGGACTCCAGCCCGGTTGGGTCGTGTGGCAAGTTGCACAATCATTAGACAAGCCGAGTGAAGTATGATTTGGGTTTGCCGCCTGATTGAAATCTACGGTATGGCAATCGATGCAAAGGGTTGAGGTCCCGGCATATCCATTCGTGTGGCACTGGTTGCAGTCTACCGAAGTATGGGCACCGGTGAGGGGGAAGTTGGTAGTATTATGGTCAAAGTTGGCGGGTTTCAGGCCGTTTGCGAATGGCAGGTCACGCACTCTGTGGAATATCCTGCTGTTTGGTGATTAGGATCGGTTGTCGCGTTGTAGGTATCAATATGGCAACCTGCACAGGTGTTCGGTGTATTGGCATAGTCTCCACCAATATGACAAGCCGCACAATCGGAGGTGATCGCTGTGTGAGCACCTTCGATCACATAGTAGTCACTATGTACGGCAAAAGAAGCCGGACTCAACCCGGTTGGGTCGTGTGGCAAGTTGCACAATCATTAGATAAGCTGAGTGAAGTATGATTTGGGTTTGCCGCCTGATTGAAATCTACGGTATGGCAATCAATGCAAAGAGTTGAGGTACCGGCATATCCATTCGTGTGGCACTGGTTGCAGTCTACCGAAGTATGGGCACCGGTGAGGGGGAAGTTGGTGTTATTATGATCAAAAGCACCTTCTGCCGATCCAATAGGATGGCAGGTAAGGCATGCGTCACTGTTGAAAGTATACCCGCTGATTCCCTTGTGTTCATCATCGGTTTTGGACTGGTTATGTTCATGACATTCCGTGCAGCTGAAGACTGTAAAATTTCCCTCAGCAGTATGACATTCTACACATTCGTTCCAGGCTCCATTATGACTCCCACTATGAATAGGAAAATACATGCCATCGTGATCAAAATTAGCAGGTTGCCATGTTGTCTCTGAATGACACCTGGCACAATCATTCGTAAATCCGGAGGCCTCATGTGGGGGGGTTTGCTAGTGGCATTAAAATCTTCAATGTGGCAGCCTGCGCACGTATTCGGTGTGCCACTAAAGGCATCCGTATGACAAGCAGCACAGTCGGCTGCGATTCCCGCATGTGCCCCGTTTAAAGTAAAAATTCATTGTGGTTGGGTAGAAGTGCAGGATTCCAACCAGGGTCAGTGCTGTGGCAGGAAGCACAATCTGTGGAGAATGAAAGGGTTTGGTGATTGGGATTTTTAGCTTGATTAAAATCTACGGTATGGCAATCGATGCAAAGGGCTGAGGTGCCGGCATATCCTTTCGCATGGCATTCCAGACATTCCGTGGTTGTGTGGGCACCTGTGAGCGGAAAATTCGTTCGGCTATGATCGAAAACAGACTCGCTATTCCCATTCGGATGACAAGCGAGACATGCCGTACTGTTGTAATTGTAACCATTTACATCGCTGTGTTGTTTGTCCATGTCGTGCTGATTATGTTCATGGCATTCGAAACAACTAAATGATGAAAAATTTTCCGCCTGCTGATGACAGGTGACGCATTGATCCCATTCTCCAGCATGCGCTCCGGAGTAGATCGGGAAGTATTCGGCATCATGTTGGCGATAATCTGCTGGATTCCAGCCTTTTGCTGTCGTGTGGCATTCAGCACAATTGTTGGAAAATCCGGTCTTTTGATGGTCCGGATTGCTTGCTGCGACAAATTCATTTAGATGGCAAGAGATGCATTCCGACGAGATATCAGTATAAGTAGAACCTTGATGGCATTGGGCACAATCATTGATTTCATGACCTTGCGCTAGGGGAAAAAAGTCATGATTGAAACCACTGGCAGACCATTCAAAAGAATTTATATTATGACATTCTGTGCAATCCATCGAATATCCCGCCTCAGAATGATTTGGTTTGGTCGTGGCCAAGAACTCAGTTTGATGGCAAGCCATACATTCATTGCCTATCGGCTCAAATTTTAATTGGTCACTCGACTCATGACACTCCTTGCAGTTGATCAGATAATGCACACCCATCAACGGAAAACCATTCTGCAAATGTAAATCCGATATGTTATCCACTAGCCAAGCACTGGCATCGTGGCATCTGGCACAATCCATGCCGACACTTTGGGCATGAATATCTTGATGACAAGCATTACAATCGGTCTGCGCTCGTGAAAATTGGAGTGAAACATGGCACAATTTGCAGTCGATGATTGCGTGCTGGCCTTGCAGTGGAAAACTAGTTGTATCATGCTCAAATGAATAAATAGATCGATCAAGGCTCCAACTAGTTGAGTTGTGACAAGTCGCACAATCCATTGAAAATTGTTCTCCATGAGGAGATTGTGCTGAAAGTAGTGCTGCCCAAAGAGTAGAAATTATAAATGACAGGCGGCGCATGTATGATCTTCTATTTGATACTTGATGTAACTAATGTTTTTCTTCTCTGTTGGTTTGTGGCAACCGATACAATCTACCCGTAAATGTTCTCCTTCCAACTTGAAGTCGGTTTCGTTGTGATTAAAAAGCTTCGCTTCCCAATCGTCAAATGCATGACAACGACTGCAATCCGTCACGCCATCCATCAAGAATTGACTTTGATGGACATCTTCGTGACAATCCATGCAGCGCGAAGTCAGTCCTGAAAATAGTTGGTGTTCACTATCTATACCGTGCACAAGGTGACAAGCGTTGCATTGTTGCTCCAAATGTTTTCCTCCAAGTGCGAAATTTGTTTGGTTATGATCAAAATTGATGTCTGGCCAGGCATTTATCGTGTGACAATTATCACATTGTTTTTGTGGGTAAAATTTTGTGTCAAGGATCCCTTCATGCACATCATCATGACAGTCAGCACACGAGCTGCCGATGTTTCTGAATTCCCATTTTTCTTCCTTAAGATGACAGGAAAAACAGGGAGTGGCCATATGTGCACCATTTAGAATAAAATCTGTTTGATTGTGATCTTCAATGGTAAAATTTGACTCCGCAAAACCAGAGACTGTGTGACATTTCGCACAGTCAGGAGTCAACCTTGCTCGTTTTTAAATTGTCCCTGGTGAAAATCTTCATGACAAAGATTACATCGATCAAACTCCAGTACTTCAATCTTGCTGGATCCCTCGTGACAGGCTTTGCATTCGACTTCAATGTGTTTTCCCTCAAGAGCGTAGTCTGTCTTTGCGTGGTCAAAATTATGGTCTTTGTTTAGGGTGATAAATGAACTGGTGCTATGACAGATTTTACAATCACTACCGAATTTACTTACATGTACATCTTCATGACATAATGCGCAATCAAAAGTCTTCCAAGTGACAAATTCTTTGAATGGATTGCTATTGTCCGTACCATTTTTGTGACAGGCAAAACAATCCGTGGTACGATGTCTGCCGCTCAGTGAAAAGTCTGTTTTATTGTGGTCAAAATTTCCCATGCCTTTAAATAGATGCCAGGATTCTTCTGTGTGGCATTCCAAGCAATTCTGTCCGAAGCGACCACCATGAGTGTCCTCATGACAACTGCTGCAATTATCAAATGCTAAGCCAGTGAAAACCTGAAAATCTTTTCCGTTTTTCTGATTGATGGGATGACATTCAATACAATCGACATCAAGGTGTTTTCCCTTTAGTGGAAATTCTGATTGGGAATGATCAAACCGAGTTGCGGGCTTAAAGGCCTTAATATCGTGGCAACTTGCACAATCATTGGCCAGACTGCCCTGGTGTACATCTTCATGACATGCACTGCATTTTGTATCTAATCCCAGAAAAGTATATTCCTTGTCACGGATTTTTTTTTCGGTAATAAACTCATCCTTGTGACAAGCGACACATTCCTGTTCCGCATGAGCGTCTTCCAGCTTATAACCTGCCAATTGATGATCAAAATTTTCTTGATCAAAACGGATGATCTCAAAATTGCGTCCGTGATGATCATTATGGCAATCGATACAGGATACGGCCTTAACTTCAGAGGAGATATGATAGCCTTTCTTTTGGTCTATCCGTTGTTTTAATTCGGTATGACAGTCGAGGCATTTGGATGGAGAAATGCCTTCACCCAGGTTGTGGCATTTGGTGCAATTAAGCAGCCCTTCAAGATCCGCATGATACTTTGTGAGGTCACCGGGCGAAAGTTGGCCATAACCCCACCTCGCACAGCAGCATAGTAAAAAGAGGAAAATAATCTTGATTTTCTTGCGCATTTCCTTTCCTCTTTTTTAATTTTTTTTGTGTTTCAAAATGGCATATCCAAAACGACGGGTTATTTTTATTCCGATTCTTTCCAGAAATTCTGTGGGTAATTCACCACCGGCAAAGACGTAGACGAGATCATTATTTATAGTGATATTTTGACCGTCTACATCTTGAGTCATTATTACCTTGTCTGTCTGTATCTCTTTGACATTTGTGTTAAATTTGACATCTACCGACTGATCAGCTATAGCTGCTTCTATCCGCTCTCTGTTTTTAGGTTTTAATCGCTTAAATGCATCACTGCGATAGGAGATTACCACTTTATTCTCTTCGGCTAACAATAAGGCTGATTCAATGGCTGAATCTCCTCCTCCTACGACCAATACATTTTTTTTGGAAATATGCTCAGGCTCCAAAAGACGATAAGCTACTTTTTCCGTTTGTTCGCCAGGTACATTTAATTTTCTGGGAGTCCCTCTTCTGCCGATTGCCAACAGAATATTTTTTGCGGTGTATTGGACGCCTTGTTTGGTTCTGACAGTAAAAAAGCCATCTTCTTCAGTGATTTCCTCTACTTTGGAATTTTCTTGAATATTTATTTGCTGTTCATCTAATACCAAATTCCATAGATTAAGCAATTCAGTTTTGCTGGTCTCAAATAGTTTGACTTTACCATATAGTGGCAAATGCATCGGTGCAGTCATCACAATTTTTGATCTTGGAAAGGTAAAGACTGTGCCCCCGAGAGTGTCCTGCTCAAGAGTGATAAATTTCAGACCCTTTTCTTTGGCTGTAAGTGATGCTGATATGCCGGCTGGCCCGGCTCCGATGATCAAAATGTCGTACTGAGCATCGGCGTATTTGTCCAGTTTTTTAAGAAGATTTTCAACAGCTTGTTGACCTTGTTTCACCGCATTCCTGATTAATCCCATACCTCCCAGTTCGCCAGCAATATAGATGCCTGGGATATTGGTTTCGAATGATTGATTGACGTGGGGTAGATCGACACCTCTTTTTTCAGTGCCAATCACTAGGCTGATTGCTTCAACCGGACATGCGTGAAAACACGCACCATGCCCGACACAATTTGAGGCATTAATTGTCGTGGCCCGGTTGTCGATAAGGCCCAGGATATCTTTTTCCGGGCAAGCTGTGACACAAGATCCGCAATTGATGCAAGAACCTCCATCAATGACTGGGTGTAATGATACGGGTTCAAAAAAGCCATGGAGTTTTGCCTTTTCGATCTTCTCACTAGTAATTTTCGATGTTCTTTTTTGACTTCTGAGATAGAAGAAAAGCACTCCCAGCACAATAGTGCAGCCACACCGTAAATAATTATTTGTTCAATTAAAACTTCCATAATTAAAAGATCCATTTATTCCCAAATGTAACCGTCACTGCCACGTGAATTAGCATAATAACCAGCATCACAATGGCGAAGGGTAAGTGAGCAACATGCCAATATCTAAATAGCTTTTGCATAGTCTGTAGACGTCCTATCCGGCTACTTAAGGCCATTTCACTTTTGATCAATTTTACAATCTCAGATCGTTGAGATCGACTGAGTTGATGGCTTCTTAATTGTTTCTTAATCTTGCTTATGGTTTGCCTCCTTTTGAAAATATTTTGAAGGTAGTTTTTATTAGTGGATGTATTTAATAACAAGTCTGATTCCATTCCTTCAAAGTTGATTCCCGCAGATTTTATTTGTTGATTGATGTTTTCCCTGATTTCTCTCACCTCGTGAAGACTGAATTCTCGGCCTTCGATACTTCTAGGTATTTGCAGGTAGATAAATCGTCCTATCACACCGCTGGCTACAACTGCGACCATACTCCAAAAACTGATTGATACAATACCTCCAAATTTGAATGCGGTATGACCAAGTACCATTATAGGGCCTACGGTACATAAAAAATATGGAACTCCAACCAATGTTTGAGTAAACCCATGCGAGCTAACGATTTGGCTCTGTGTCGTATCATATAACTTGCTACACCTAGGACAATCAGAAGGGTGCCTATGATACCTAAACCATGACCAATGAAGCCACTTGGCTTAAACACATTGTGATCCTGGTGATAAAATCGTTGCTCTAATTCGGTTTGGTAATAGGGAAAGCCATAATAAAAAATCACGATGGCCACGGCAATGACAATTCCACTGAGTATCGCGATATAAATCCTATGTGCTAATGAACTCATATTTTTCCTTTGCTGATTGCCGCCATAATAATTTATTTAATGATTTGATTAATTTCTCAGTGTTAAGCAGTTTTGCCTCCTTTGGTTCATAAAGTGTAATGCATTCCTACGCGAATTCCAAGCCCATTGTTTTTTGAAATTCGATGTTACTTAATTTAAACTGATACCTTCCTTCCAGATCTAGTGAGGTGGAAGCGCTGGGTGATAGCCAGTATTCGAATCCAGCTCCAAATACATAGGAACTTAAAATCATCGGACCGCTACCAATTTTTGAATTAAGGTTCAGGTCCATCCCTTGACGAATGATTTCGAATTTATAGTTCTGACTTATTGCTTTGGTAAAAAGCATTCCGGATTGTAAATATGGGCGGAAATGTCTCCCTAGAGGTATCGAGTATTTTACTAAAAAGGGAATCGATATATAGTGATTGCTAATATAGATCTCATGCAATTGATCATCCGCGATCAGATCAGCTGGGCGTGGATACTGGACATCTTCTAAACCATGTTCATTTTTTGCAGAAAAATATCGATATCTCACACCAGAGAGCACACTAAATCGAGGTGAAAATGACATTTCATGTTGCAGTCCAACCAACCATTCACCAGGATTCTCCAATTCTTGAGTCAAAGCATTGAGTGCACCACTCATGAGAGCAATTCGATGCTGATCTGGTAAAATGGTATCCCATATTTTCCTCCGCCTGCCTTGTTGGATTATTTCTTCATCATGTAGAGCCCGGTATGTATGCAATGAAATGCGTGGCTTGGAATGGAATTCGGGAAAAATGGATTTAGAAGTAATATTTTGTAAACTTTGTCTTGATTTTATCGGCACCAGAGTGATTCCTAGGGCCGATTGATCAGAGTCACTATGTCGCGACGACCTCCCTTGCCATGGATTAAATGCATTAACTTTCGAAGATACGAGCCATGGAGAAAAAGAAAATCTCCTGGAGAGAAAAGATTGACTTCTCCCGTATGTGAAATCTTGCCATTGAGTGAAATGATCCTGTCGAATACTTACTCTAGATCCGCTCGGAACATGCTGAATCACTTGGGAAGCAGTCGATTGCTGTTCTTCCAGTGGTAAATGCCAGAATGTGTCCCTGATATAGATCGTATCCCTGATTAGCGCCTTAAGCCCCGCTACGACTTGAGACAATTCATCAAGTTGCTGTCTGAATTGCAAATCTTTATGACTGTTTTTTTGTCCAAGGAAGTAAGCGATAGAACATAGAAACAAGACAAGTGCAGTCGTAGTGAGCCATCGCCCCCAATACATACCTCCACCCCCTGTAGTTGAACTACCTAATCCCTCACGAACCTGTTGCCAGACCTTGGGATCAGGTTTTCTATCAGGACCCTTTGATAGCTTTTTTTGTATGTTCTTGTCGAATTGGTCCAATATCTTTTTGTTTTGAGGATTCAAGGATAAGGGTCTGTAGCCTGGATTTTGCCCGGTGCAAATGTGCTTTGGAAGTGCCCTCCGAGATCTCCAATAGTTCGCCAATCTCATTGTGCTTGAATCCTTCTATGCAATACAAATTGAATACGGACCTTAGCGATGGTGGCAAGCTCTGAACGTGTTCCAGTAACTCCTGGTAGCTGAGGCTATTAATGATATCATCGTCCATTTTTGGTTCGGGTACTTGCTCAAATGGTACGATCAGATTATTCTGATAGCGATAGTAGTCGCTGCTAGCATGCACAATGATTTTCTTCAACCACGGAATAAAGTGCTGAGAGATATCAAAAAGTGCCAGCTTCTTGAAGATGCGAATAAAGGCGTTTGACAAGATTTCTTTGGCATCTTCCTCGTTGCTGCTGTATCTAATGGCCGTATTCATACCTTCCGTATAGTACATATCAAATAGTTGTCTTTGTGCTCTACCTGAGCCCTTAAGACACTGACTAATAATCTGATTAGTCAATTGGTCCTTTGATTGTCCATACAGTGGTAGCAGCTTCATTGGTTGCCTTACATTAAAACTTTTTTCAGTTTTGAGTGATGTTCAGGCTGATCTTCTCCGAAGTTTTTCGCCTCAGATCAACGGAGTTCTTTCCGCGTTCGCATATGGGAGGAAAGGTTACTATGCCTACTCCAACGTCGCGGTAATATCCATAATTGTGCCGTAATGCTTAATAGTTAATGATTATACAATGATTGTCCAAAGGTGATTGAGCCCCAGATCGATTGTGTGCTAAAAGGCACGTAAGAAAATCGTTAAATGATTTTGAGATAAGCAGAGAGCAGATAATCACTATCTTTAAACGGCAACGGTTTATTGAATAGGTAGTAAGAGACATTGGCGTCAAAGGAAATAACTTGGAGAATCAGCGTCTGGGTCTCCAATCTTTGGCAGAAGATGACCAAGATAGTCTTTGCTAAAAACGGTTCCAGATGGAGAATTGTCAATGGTGAAATCATGGATTCGAAATCAAATGCACTTGCTGTTTTAAAACTAAAGCCTGGCATACATTATTTGATGTGGGAATTTAAATATTGGGGATTTGGAATTGTCATCTCACTATCTTCTTTGGGTTGCCAAAGAGATACATACACTGACTCTGGTCATCCGATACCCGACGTAGTCGATTATAATTTTCATGTAAAGCCCATTCTATCAGACCGCTGCTTTAATTGTCATGGACCCGATGCAGCCAAGAGGGAGGCCGATTTGCGTCTTGATATTGCCGAATCAGCTTATGCAACCCTAAGTAACACTCCTGGTGTGCAGGCCATCGATCCTGGCAAACCCAAATCCAGTGCTGTCTTCCAACGGATATTTTCGAAAGATCCCGAACTTATAATGCCCCCTCCTGAATCTAAGTTGCAATTATCAGATCGTGAAAAAGCCATTTTGGCAAAGTGGATCGAACAGGGGGCTGTGTATAAACCACACTGGTCTTTCCAGGCTCCTCTTCAGGTTAAAACACCTACAGATGTGCATCCGGTTGACTATTTTATCGATCAGAAACTTGAGGAGCAAAGACTTCCTGCCAATCCTGATGCCGGTAAGGAAACATGGTTGCGAAGAGTATTTTTTGACCTTACGGGTCTGCCTCCTTCCCTTGCTGAGGTTGATCGCTTTCTGGCCGATAGTTCTTCGATCGCTGTTGAAAAAGTGATTGACAGCCTTTTGGATCGCCCTGGTTATGGAGAGCGTATGGCAGCGGATTGGATGGATGTGGCCAGATATGCCGATAGTGATGGATACTTAGATGACAAGCACCGGGAGTTTGCACCGTGGCGAGACTGGGTGAGCAGGGCCTTTAACGCCAACCTGCCTTACGATCAATTTGTGGTCTGGCAGATGGCCGGTGATCTGATTGACCAACCTACGCAAGAGAGTATACTGGCCACTGCTTTCAATCGATTGCATCGACGTAATTCAGAAGCGGGCATCGTGTTTGAAGAGTATCGTACTGAGTATGTAGCCGACCGAGTCCATACTTTTAGCAAAGCTTTTCTTGGACTTACGATGGAATGCGCACGATGTCATGATCACAAATACGACCCGATCACCCAGAAAGAATACTATAAATTGTTTGCCTATTTTAATAGCACCAATGAGATTGGCACGGCGGTATATGGGCCTGGCCAGGCACCGGGACCTTCATTAATGCTGACCTCGAAAGATCAAGAGGAAATGATCGAATTTATTTCCCGAAAGATCGTTGATCAGGAAGCACAATTGGAGAAAATTGAAAATGAAAAGATTGATAACCAATCATTGGATGTCACAGAAAGTGAGATTAGGTCATCATACCGAAAAAAATTAATCTCCCACACGACCTTTGATCGTATAACCGGTTCGGGCAAAAATACGGTGCTGCCAGATGAGGTAGCAAAAGGCAAATCTGCCCAATTAATCCAACCGGTATTTGCATCAGGTAAAAATGGTCAGGGATTTAAAGTTGAGGATTATAATTACGTAATTCTAGGTGACAAGATTGGATGGTACGACCGGGTTGATCCCTTTTCAGTGAGTCTTTGGATCCGGCCTGCCGAAATCTACCGGCAAGCGGGAATTTTCACCCATTGCGAAGATTTGAGATTGGGATACAAGGGGTATTCATTGCATCTTCAAGACAATCGACTCCGTTTTATTATGGCCTATAGTTGGCCTACGAATTCAATTGAAATTATAAGCGATGCCATCTTGCCCGAGCAAGAATGGTCACACGTAGCGGTAACCTACGATGGTTCGAGTCAGGCAAAAGGAGTGCAGCTTTATCTGAACGGAAAACCTATTTCGGGGAAAGTCGTTGCAGATAATTTATATAAAAGTATTTTGTTTGAGCCAGATATACATACTTATGGTTTTGCTGGTCTTCGACTGGGTTACCGGGACAAGATTAAACCATTTAAAAGTGGGACATTTGATGAAGTAAAAATATTTGATAATCGACTTTCCGATCTGGAAATACAATATGATTTTGATCCCTATCATTTCGAGATAGAAGTAAATGATTCGCGACTTATTCAGTATGCTCTTTTAAACGAAGATTTTAATTATCAGAGATGGCAAGACAGTATATTTAAAAGCCGAAATGATCTGAATCAACTAACCCAAGACATCAAGGAAATTATGGTCATGGGCGATTTACCCGATCCAAGACCTACTTTTGTTCTGGAGCGGGGCAGATATGATGCGCCTCTTGATCTGGTACATCCGGCTTTACCAGATGCATTGAACCAGGATCATTACGAATATTCTGAAAATAGATTGGGACTGTGTGATTGGTTGTTTAATGACTCAAATCCTTTGACGGCACGCGTCTTTGTCAACCGTATCTGGCAACAGCATTTTGGAATCGGTTTGGTAAAGACATCCGAAGATTTTGGAGCCCAGGGCTCTCTTCCCAGCCACCCGGAATTGCTTGATTGGTTGGCGGTGTGGTTTCGTGAATCTGGTTGGAATATTAAGGAACTGCACAAACTCATACTTACTTCAGCTGCTTATCTTCGGTCGTCGGTGATCGATTCAACCTGTTTTGTCAGGGATCCGGAAAACATTTGGCTATGGCGTGGTCCTAGCCAGCGGCTTTCGGCTGAAATGCTGCGAGATAATGCTTTGGCCATTAGTGGTTTATTGAGAGATAAGAGGGGAGGAGAGAGCGTGTATCCCTATCAGCCCCAAGGCCTATGGGATGAGTTGAGCAATAAACCCTGGCGCTATCCATATTTGCAAGAACCGGGTGATGGACTGTATCGACGCAGCTTGTATACCATCTGGAAACGTACATCTCCACCACCTGGCATGCTACTTTTTGATGTGCCCGACCGGAGTTTTTGCACGGTTCAACGACGTCAAACCAGCACTCCCCTTCAAGCCCTGGTTTTACTAAACGATCCTCAGTATGTGGAGGCCAGCCGGGCAATAGCGCTGCATTGCTGGCAACAAAACGGAAAAACGTCGCAGTGCCTGACGGATATCTTCAGACTCACATTGGGGCGGTATCCCACCACACAAGAATCGCAATTGATGCTGTCTTTTTATCAGCTGGAATTGCAAAATGTCAATGCAGGAAAAATTGATTATAAAGAATATTTTAAAAATGGTGAATTGGAAGTATCCGAAAGTAATGATCAGCGGACCATTGCTGCATTGGCTATCACGACTCATAGTTTGTTAAATACTTATGAAGCGCAAATGAAAAAATGATGGATCAAAACAGTACACGTCGTGATTTTTTGAAAAATACCGCTTCGGGACTGGGAGCGGTAGCCCTTGGTACATTATTAAATCCCCTGCAAGCCAAAGATTTTGGAGTGGTGCAAAATCAAAGAACAAAAGCATACAATTCAGGAATGCATTTTCCCGCCCGGGCCAAAAGAATTATTTATTTATTTCAAAGTGGAGGTCCATCGCAATTAGAGACTTTTGACTACAAAGTAGCATTAGAAAAATGGCACGGTCAAGAAATACCTGCCTCCGTGCAAGGTACTCAACGCAATTCGGGCATGGTCACCGAGCAAAGTACTTTTCCTTTAGTTAAATCCTATTATACATTCAAAAAATATGGACAAAGCGGAGCCTGGGTCAGTGAATTGTTACCTCACACAGCTAAAATAGTTGACGATTTATGTATAGTGAAATCGATGTATACGGATGCAATTAATCACGAACCAGCGGTTATCTTCATGCAGACTGGATCACAGCTTACCGGAAGGCCATCGATCGGCAGTTGCCTGAGCTATGGGCTGGGGAGTAGCAATCAGAATTTACCAGGTTTTGTGGTGATGATTTCGAAGAGTGGAGGAGCACAGCCGTTAAGTTCCGCATCCTGGGGTAGCGGATTTCTCCGTTCGCATCATCAGGGAGTACAGTTCAGGGCAGGCAAAGACCCGGTGCTGTATCTTAATAATCCTTATGGGCTGCATGCCGATGACCGCAGACGATCGCTCGACTTTATTCAATCGATGAACCAGCATCAGCGAGCAATTTGGGGTGATCCGGAAGTAGACTCCAAGATCAATCAATATGAAATGGCTTTTCGCATGCAGAGTTCAGTACCGGATGTGGTAGATATTTCGAAGGAGCCCGACTATATTTTTTGACTTGTATGGCCAGGAAGCGAGGATACCGGGCACTTATGCCGCCAATTGCCTCTTAGCCCGTAAACTGGCCGAACAAGACGTTCGATTTATCCAGCTGTATCACATGGGTTGGGATCATCACGGCGGTTTACCTGCGGGTATTAAGAAATTGACTCATCAGACGGATCAACCCACGGCTGCTCTTATTCAGGACTTAAAACAGAGAGGTCTTCTTGATGATACCCTGGTGATCTGGGGCGGCGAATTTGGGCGAACCAGTTTTTCTCAGGGCCAACTGACAAAAGATGATTATGGTCGTGACCATCACCCGGGATGCTATACCATGTGGATGGCAGGTGGAGGTATCAAACCAGGTATGGTGTATGGAGAAACCGATGAACTCGGCTACAATGTTGCCACCAATCCGGTGCATGTCCACGATTTTCAGGCTACGCTTTTACATTTGCTGGGTATTGATCACGAACAGCTCACCTTTAAGTATCAGGGGCGGCGTTTTCGGCTCACCGATGTGCATGGTCAGGTTGTCCGGGATATATTAGCATAGATGAAACAATTTAAATCATTCGGGGTTTATCAGTGGTACCTAATCCAAATAATTAAATTTTTTTGAGACGCATAAAAATAATTCATGAACATCGCACAGATTTTTGAAAACAATCGTAATTGGATTGCTAGCAAATTAGCCCTTAACAACGACTATTTCAGTGATCTTTCAAAAGGTCAAAGTCCGGAAGTGCTTTACATTGGTTGCTCTGACAGCCGGGTGACGGCAGAAGAATTAATGGGTGCGCAACCAGGTGAGGTTTTCGTGCACCGGAATATTGCCAACATGGTGCCCAATACCGATTTGAATACGATGTCGGTGATTAATTTTTCAATAAATCATTTAAAAGTTAGTCATATTGTCGTATGCGGCCACTACTATTGTGGTGGAGTGAAGGCTGCGATGCAGTCAGCTGATTTAGGCATACTTAATCCCTGGCTGCGAAATATCCGTGATGTTTATCGTCTGCATAAAGATGAGTTGCATGGTATTACCAATGAAGAAGAAAAATACAAACGATTGGTCGAATTGAATGTCCAGGAACAATGCATCAATGTAATTAAAACTGCTGATGTTCAGCGGGCATATCGTCACCATGGTTTACAAGTGCATGGTTGGGTTTTTTGACGTTCATACCGGGCAGCTAATCGATCTTAAAATTGACTTTCCAAAGATATTGGAAGAGATCATGCAGATCTATCACTTAGAGTAGTGACTTCTCGCTTTGGTCTTGTGGTGTCTAAATACTTTGAGTTACAAATTTCCGATTATCGATGATTTGTAAGGATTAGACCTTGATATTGAAAATCACCGCTTTGGTTTTCATATAATCGGTCTAATAGCTTGATTTTCAAGCGTCAAATTATTCATTGGATTTGCAATGTATAATGTGGGTTGAATATTGATTTTGATCTTTCAGCAAGAGAAAAATTTTGATTAAATTACCAAATTGATATGCTCCGTTTGATCTTGAGTAGCTGCACCTTCCTTGGGACATTTTGTGTACTGTGCCAGAGTAATGACCTGCAATCACATCAGGTTCAGTCCGATCACTGGAATGCGATTTCTAGCTACTTTCACATACCCGAGGAATTTAGGGACAGCTTCGGAAATTTTAAATCACCTTTAGTAGACAAGAGAGGTGTTAAAGTCGATTCGCCGGAAGGTTGGAAAATAAGACGAAAGGAAATCCTAAGCGAATGGCATGCACTCATGGGGCCTTGGCCTGAATTGATTGTTGACAGACAATTGGAGATCGTATCCACAGAAAAGAGAGAAAATTTCACTCAACATCAGGTACGCTTTAGTTGGGTCCCGGGTGAGCTGACTGAGGGGTACCTTTTAGTACCAGGTGGTAGTGAAGGCTTGAAGCCAGCAGTGATTTCGGTATATTATGAACCAGAGACTGCCATCGGTTTGGGCAATCCTTATCGTGATTATGCCTATCAATTGGTAAAGCGGGGATTTGTCACTTTATCGATCGGCACCAAAGAAGCTACCGCACAAAAAAATTATGCACTCTATTATCCCTCTGTTGATCATGCAAGCGTGCAACCACTATCGATGCTCGCATATGCTGCTGCTAATGCCTGGGAAGTGCTGGCCAGGGTGGAGGGCGTTGATTCAGCCAGGATCGGCATCGTAGGTCATTCCTTTGGCGGCAAATGGGCCATGTTTGCCTCTTGCCTCTATGAAAAGTTTGCTTGCGCAGTGTGGTCTGACCCAGGCATTGTGCTTGAAGAATCCCGGCCATCAGTCAACTATTGGGAACCTTGGTATTTAGGATATCAACCCAAACCTTGGCGAGAGCGTGGAATGATTACCGTTGATAACCCGGCTAAAGGGCTGTATCCTGTGTTACGAAGTCGAGGATTCAATCTTACGGACCTCCATGCCCTGATGGCACCGAGACCATTTTTAGTTTCAGGAGGTTCTGAAGACCCACCTGAACGGTGGATTGCATTAAATCATGCTGTACACGTCAATAAATTGTTAGGATTTGAGCAGAGAGTAGGCATGACTAACCGGGAAGAGCATTCACCTGATCAGGCATCTAATGAGATTGTGTATCAGTTTTTTGAGTATTTTTTAAAATATTGATTGATCGAGTTTTCTCGTGGTCAGAAACCCATGCCACAAACTGACACATTTTAGAATGTACTTGATATAACCGCTTTAATTCTTAGTAATACTAATCTTAATTCATCTTTGTACTGAAGGAGTTGTCGATTGTACAAGTCATAAGACCAGAATTGGAGGTATAATATGGAATTTGTTTGCCTTCAAATATTTTGAGATTCATTTAGGAAAAAAACCTATCTTTAGAATACTCACAGGCCTTTCATCCCAGATTCGATTCCTGGATTTCAATTTTGCAAAATCAGGTGAGATGACATATTCATTTATTTTTTCATATAACCTTACAGAAGAATTATGGCAGTTTACACGATTACCCTGTTTGTTGATACGATAAATGTCACTCAGGAGAACACTGACAAGACCTGCAACTTTGGACAGGGTCGGGCTACCAAGAATAAAGATTTTTCGATCACGGTAGAAATAGGGGATACCATCATCTGGCGAGGATTGCCACTTAGAGGCCAGTCTAATCTCGTAAATATCGAGGAGATAAGCTATGTTGGTGATAATAATATTTTTGGCACTCCGATTCTCGAGGGCAATAATCAAAAACCAGAACTCGTGATTGGAAACGTCATGAATGACTCAGGCGGTGAAGAGGAAAATTATGCAATTTCGTTTACCGTTTCAAATAAGCCAGAAAAATTATTTAGGATTGATCCAAAACTACAAGTACATTGAGCATCTGGATAATTTACTAATTTTTTGGTGACAGGTAGCATCACAATGTCATGTCTTATTAAAATGGCCACGGTCACAGGTGGCTTTTTAATTTTCACCTATTTTTTAGGATTCAGTCAAAATCAAACAATAGCAGATAGCCTTGAATTAATATTTTCACAAGGTACTTACGACGAAAGAAGTAGGCTGGACCTCTTGAGGGATCTTGCGGCAAATCAAACTGATACTGAAAAGAAAATCCACTTCAGTAGCGAATTGATAGAGTCTGCAAGAGAATTGGGTAATTTGGACTATCTATTTAGGGGTTTTCTTGAAAATGGAAATGCATTTAGACTAAAGGGTGATCTTTCCAAAGCTTTGAATGCGTATTTCGAAGGCGCAAAATTAGTAAATCAGGAAGGGTTTAAGCGAGACTTGGGTAAGGTGTATATAGCCATAGCTGATGTTTATTCCATAATGGGTAATCATTCCAATTCGACCACCTATTATACTTACGCTATTGATATTCTGAGAGAAGAGAAAGATTCGATAAATCTTGCTACTGCACTCTTAAATGCGGGAGATGAATATTATAATTTTCAGCAGCTGGATTCGGCATTGTTGTTATTTCAAGAATCCGGACGAATATTTGATGCCATAGATCATGAAATTGGAGTAGCCTATAATCTTGGAAATTTGGGCTTAGTCCATGGAAAGCTTGGGGAAATAGCTATCGCGGAATCTAATATTTCGCAGTCAATTGAGCTGCTGGAGAAGCTGGGAGATTATTATCCGATTAGTGTATACCTCATCTCGATGTCTGATATCTATATCGAAAAAGGTGAAGACGGTACTGCTCTGGACTATGCACTTAGAAGTCTGGACTTGGCCAATAGATATCAATTAAAAGACCAGATTAGTGAGGCCAATTTGAAGATCTCGCAACTGTATGAAAAATCAGGCAATTTTAAGGGGTCTTTCGACTTCTACAGGCAACATATTTTGTATCGGGATAGTGTAAATAATATTCGATCTGTGGAACAGATGGCTGATCTCCGTACTGATTTTGAAGTTTCTCAGAAACAAATAGAAGTAGATCTTCTAAATCAGCAAAAAAGCAATCAGCGCATTATTGTGATTGCCACAATCATTGCCCTATTTTTAATAGGGCTCTTAGCGATGGGACTTTATCGACGAAATAAATATATTGAGAAGACTAACCGGATCATTGAGCAGGAAAGAAATCGATCAGAGAGTCTTTTGCTCAATATATTACCTGAAGAAACAGCGGAAGAATTAAAGCAATATGGTAGGGTTCAAGCCAAGCGATTTGAATCCGTAACCGTTTTATTCACCGATTTTGAGGGTTTTACAAAATATTCGGAAAAATTGTCTCCGGAGGAGCTGGTAGAAAGTGTTGACTACTACTTTTCAAAGTTTGATGAAATAATGGAGAAATATGGTTTGGAAAAATTAAAACCGTTGGCGACGCCTATATGTGCGCAGGAGGTTTGCCTTTCCCCCAAGGAAGATCATGCATCTAGAATGATTCAGGCTGCCTTTGATATCATTGATTTCGTCAAGGGGCGGAAAGAAGATCTCCCACCCTCTGAAGTACGATTTAACATACGGGTGGGAATCAATACCGGCCCGGTAGTGGCTGGGGTGGTGGGCTCGAAAAAATTTGCCTATGATATTTGGGGAGATGCTGTAAATATTGCTTCTCGTATGGAAGCCCTTTCTGAACCAGGCAGGATCAACATTTCAGAAAGTACCTACCATTTGATTAAGGATACTTTCATCTGTGATTACCGGGGTGAAATTGAAGCCAAGAATCGAGGTAAACTGAAAATGTATTTTGTTTCTGGCCGTAAGAATAGACTCCCGACGAGACTATAGACTTTTTTCTTTGCCGTGCACAATTTTGCGAAAATGTCATGGCACCTTCAGTGTGGTTCTATTTCTCGCTGAGTTCGCAGAGAATGTTAGGGAATTAGAAAGTAGGGACTCCTTAAGCCCAACGGGATTAGTAAGCCCAGCATGCAAATGTCTTGGCACCTTCAGTGCGGGTCTTTTTCTCAGAGTATACGTTGACTTCTTGGGGGAAAGCTACCTTGCTTCCGGCTTCGGTCTCCCGACTTCCGGCTTATTTCCCCTCGCAGAGCACGCAGAGAAGGTTTGGGAAAGTAGAAAGTAGGGACTCCTAAGCCCAACGGGATTAGTAAGCCCGGCTTGCAAATGTCATGGCACCTTCAGTGCGGGTCTTTTTCTCAGAGTATACGTTGACTTCTTGAGGGAAAGCTACCTTGCTTCCTGCTTCGGACTCCTGACTTCCGGCTTATTTCTCCTCGCAGAGCACGCTGAGTTCGGAGAGAAGGATAGGAAAGCAGGAAGTAGGGACTCCTAAGCCCAACGGGATTAGTAAGCCCGGCTTGCAAATGTCATGGCACCTTCAGTGCGGGTCTTTTTCTCAGGGTAACGCGGAGACTTCTTGGGGGAAAGCTACCTTGCTTCCGGCTTCGGTCTCCCGACTTCCGGCTTATTTCCCTTCGCGGGATTGGATTCAAGAATAAAATTAGCGGATCCTGATCCCATTGGTGGTAAATGAAAGACCTTGTTGGCCAGAAGTAGAGATCATGATGCCTTCAAAAAGTGGTTCGGCGGTTCCGGGTCGGGTGGCCCAGTCAAAAAGAAAGTTAGCCCCGGTACCTCCTTCATTATCTTTTTGTGCTATTACAATGGCGACCGTTTCGAGTGGCCTTATATAGACGGGATTCTCAAAATAATTGTGCAACAAATGACCTTCGGTATCAAAATACATGGCTTTGATAATGTAAATGCTATCCATTTCACTCACATTGCGTATGCTAATAGTCGCTGTCAGATTATGAGTCCGATGTTCCGTATTACTGTAGATCTGAGAATATACTGAAAGATAGGAGTGACCCTGTATTAGTGAGTCGGTTGGTAGGCCTGTGGCTCGTAATTCGAAATCATTTATAGGTTTCCGGTTTTTGATATCAACTTCTGAGGCACATCCTGGCAAGATGAAGACAAGAGATATATAGATAAGTTGACGAAACATCCTGATCAGATTATTACTTAAAAGAATACATTATTTAGCACCAGGGATGAAAGCGATATAATTCCAATATATTTCCCGTTGTCCTCCACGGAGCAAACTGCAAATCAGCCCTCATCAGCAAACGGGCGATGTACCGAACATCCATATCGTGGGGCACGGAAATTACCGGTTTTGTCATGATTTCAAAGACATTCACCTCTTGCGGTGTACGGTCTGAGATGACAACTCCCCGAATGATGTCCTTGACGACTACAATTCCATAAGCATCATGTTCATGTCTTTTATTTATAATCAAAGCTTCGACATTTTCTCGTTTCATGATTTCCACGGCTTCTTTGGCCGTTGCCATTCCATCAATGAATACTATATTGCTATTCATGATGTCTTTTACACTTTGAAATTTTGCCGGTTGGTTCATTTGGGCATTTTTAGATTAAGTAATTTATTGAGCTGATGACCTTCCCCAGGCCGCTTTTGCCGGATCAAGGCCATATTTTGAACTAGAAGTATTCGTTACGTGCCTGTTCTTTAAACTTCTTCATCTGGCTATCTAATCCTGTAACATGCTCGATTGGAAGCACAAAAGCAATGCCGGTACTCGGCTCTTCAAACTTGCCCGCCACCCTGATTACCTCAAGTAAATGTTCGACTACATGTTCTTCCACCAAAAATACAATAACATCGGTTTGATCCTCGATACTTAAGCCAAAAAATGATTTCGCTTCCTGAATGCCAGTGCCCCGGGAAGGAATTATTGTTGCTCCGGTCGCTCCTGCCTTTTTCATTTCATCAACAACAGTATCGGTGATGTGCGGCTTGACAAAAACATGATTAATTTGAACCTCATTCTTTAAAGTATTTTCATTTAACAAACTTCAGTTTTAGCTCGCTTATTTGCGCATAACCGAGTACAGAAATAATCGGAAATAAACTGGCAAAGGCAATCAACCCAAATCCGTCTACCGCCGGATTACTTCCTGGCACCGCTCCCGACAATCCCAAACCCAGAGCTGTGACAATGGGCACCGTGACGGTCGATGTGGTGACACCGCCTGAATCGTATGCCAGCGCAATCAACTTTTTGGGAGCAAAAATGGTCTGCACCAAGACTATGACATAGCCTACTAAAATATAAACAAAAAGTGGAGTTCCCGTCACTATTCGAAAAGTGCCCATAGCCAAACCGATAGCCACACCGATCGCAACTGTGATTCTGAGACCCCAAGGACTGATGGTGCCGGAAGAGACTAGGCTTGCCTTAATAGCCACAGCGATTAAGGATGGCTCCGCTACCGTTGTTGCAAAGCCGACCAGGGCCGCAAAAATATAAATCCAGTAGTATGCACCCCAGGAGGCTTTCTCACCCGGACTCACCCCGATAAAATCGGCTGATGACAATTGTCTGGCCATAATCTCACCCACAGGAAACAAAGCTTTTTCCAACCCCATTAGAAACAATGTCAAACCAATCACCACATAGAGGCCACCAAGCAGTACCCGCCTTAAGTGAGGAACCGGTTGCTTGAGAATAAAAATTTGGAAAAATACAATTAATAAAAATATAGGGGTTACATCCCTCATTGTTAGGACCAAAAATTGAAAAAATTCCGCGATATAGTTAAGCATATGTTGCTGCCTTAAAACCAAAATAAACCATAAGCCATCACAAAAATCATCGGTAGCAGTGATGCAAATGCAATCAAACCAAAGCCATCCACCAAAGGACTTCGCCCATGGATTACGTTAGCCAGCCCTACACCCAACGCCGTAACCAGAGGCACGGTGATGGTAGAAGTTGTTACCCCACCCGCGTCATAGGCCAGACCTATGATCTCCTTGGGTGCCACCACCGTCATCAACATCACCATGGCATAGCCACCAATAATAAGAAAGTATAATGGCCAACCTTTCAAAATACGCAGTACACCGACCAATATAGCGATACCCACCGAAAATGCCACGGACAATCGAAGGCCCATCGCATAAATGGCCATAGTCTCCTGATCATTGGAAATCAGGCCGGATCCTGCCGATATTCTCGCCGCTTCTTTTGCAACCGCTATCAATGCTGGTTCCGCTATAGTGGTAGAAAAACCCAGTGCAAACGCAAACACCAACAACCAGAATAAACTACCTTTTTTTGTTAGTGCGTAGGCCATCGTTTCTCCAATCGGGAATAGGCCCAATTCAAGTCCTTCTACAAATAGCATCAGTCCGGTCACCACCATCAAACTACCAATAATCACCTCCACTACCTCAGGTAGGGGTTGCCCAATGACAATACTCTGAAAAAACGCCACGACCAAGATGATCGGCAGTAGGTCCGTGAAGGCAATCCAGTATTTCTTTAAAACAATCGAGACTGTTGGATTTAATGTCACTGGTTTTAATTGATGCGAGTTTTTCTGAGCATAGAGAGGATCAGCATTTAGTCCGTCTTTGTTAAAGTCTAATCCAGTTTAATGCCCAAGATGCCCAAGATATAAACTTATTTGCACAGGCTACCAGATCTGGAAGAAGGTTCAAAAAAATCGTAGATCGTCATTAGATCGTCATTCCTCATTCGAATACCGACCATAATCAGTGCTAAATTGAAGCATCGATCTTAGACCTATCAAACCGGCATTCGAATTTCACGAATTTTGAAGAACGATGTTTTTTGTGTAGAAAAAATATTAGAATCTGGGATTCAATCGGCAGCTTAACCCACATTGAGTGTTAACCAGACCCAATTGCCCTGATTCTGGTGGCTGAGACATTTTTGAGTTTCGGTTTGTGTACTACAGATTTTAGTTTTGTAAACGGCCTTGGTCTGATGTTGAGTGCTTGGTGGATCATGCGAAGTTTCTCCTCGGGCTCTGAGCATTTACGCACTGTGATTTCCTTTAGAGCCTTGTTGTATCCGCTTGTTGATATTACTTTTTGCGTGTTTCCAATTCTAGCGATTTCCTTCCAGTTGCTGTTTATTCCGTTTGATTTTAGCTTACACCTGATGGTATTGACCAACCAATAAGACAATAGACCCAAATTTAGATGTGCTATGGTCGAGTCATCGTTTTTGTGATAGATAGGTCGGATATCTAGATCTGTTTTTAGTGTGCGAAAGGTGCTCTCTATCTCTCTTATTGTATTATAGACATTCCAAACGAGAACCTCATCTTTCATATCCAAGTCTGTCCGCAGAAAATACTTCCCAAGGTCATCTGTTTTTCTTTTGTTTTTCGTTTGATCTATCTCCCAGGTTATATCGACAACATTTTTACCTTGACTATCATCAGTCACTGTAATTTGATACCTCATGTGCACCGAAGGATATTTTTGCTTTGCCCTGCCTATCCTCTGATGTACTTTATCCACCGTCTTGGTGCCACCTTTTTACTCAGTGAGGTCTTTATTTTTTGTAGTTCCTCTTCAAATCTTTTTCAAATTGGCTTTTCATGCCAGTTTCTTTTAGTGCCTTCTTCGCACTTTTCACTTCAGGTAATAATCCGTATTTTTTTCTGTCAATACTTTTTTAAGGACTACTTCGTGCTTTGATTTTGTTTCTAGATAAACGACAAGTCTGCTTTGGTCAAATTTATAGTCTTTCAGTTTGCTCCGTGATACACATAAATAATGATAGCCCTTTTGATTTATCAACTTTAAATTTGCTTCGGTGGCTATGCCTGCATCTATTACTACCGGGGCTTCTGGTCTCCTTTGGTATAATCTAAGTGATCTAGTATCGATGCTAAATCCGAGCTGTCTGAGAAATTACCTTCATGGATAGATGAATATTTTATAAAGCCATAAACATTAACAACAAGTGCCAATACTATTAATTTCGAGTCTCTTCTTTTTCTTTACTCCTGCCAAAGTTCGCTAGTTTGCTATTCCGTTTTTCTCCTTCAAAATAGGTGTTCGTCAGGTCATAGATTATAATCTTATCCTGAATATCAAACAACTCATTGGTTTTAATGGATAAGTGTTGTTCCAGTTTGTCCTTTATGCCATTTAATTTTAGTGCACTCTTGTACAATCTATCTTTATTCATCTTTTCCAAAGGATATCCTGTTAACTCGCATATAGCTGAGTTTTCCGTGATCCATCTTGATGTGCCTAATTCTGATGCCGGATTGACGGCTCTGCTGATTACTTGCGTCTGGGCCAATTGTATTTCTAATTCGCTAAAATCATTTTCCTCAAGCACCTTGTCTATTCCTAATTCATGCCACGTATTGTAACACAGCCATTCTGAGCCAATCTCTCGGACGTTACTGTGCTTTATCGTATCTACCCATACCATCCGACTCTTTTCATCATATAGGGTTAGGTCAAGATTCTTGCTTCCTATTATTCTTGACCAGAGGTGACTAACCCACTTGGCGATTACCTCGTCTGTCTGCTTAAATAGAGACTCCTTCTTCTCGTACATAGACGTTAATGTCCGAGCAATAATGTTTAATTGCTCTGCCGTTAACTCTTCTTCTATAAAACCTATATTGAGAATCGTTCGATGGCAAACTCTGCCCTGGGCATTGCGGTAACTTTCCACCAGACGATAATAGCTATCGTATTCTTTTGTCTTTGGATTTGTCCGTCCACTGAACTTGAAATACATCCTTCAAAGGTAAGAATGGATTTATCACATAATCAACCCCCTGTGTACTACAAATCGTTTCAGAACCCTCACGATCCAGTATTTACGCTGATGGTCTCCGATTTATGCCCGATTTTGACTAAAAAAAGTCCAAATTAGTCACCATTTTAACATTTGAACCTCTCGATTCCGCGCTTCTGAGCAATGTGGGTTAAATGAATTATCTGCCCTCCTCACTGATGGAAGTAGAACAGTAGAAATCGAAAACATAGTGGTCTACTTCTCAGTTAGCACAATTTTTACTTGCCCAAATTCCCTTTAAACTTTGTAAAACTCGACTAATTTCCCATCATAGCCGGCATTAGATACGCGGTCAATCAGGGCCAGGCGGTCTTTTTCCATCATTTGCTTAAAAGATTTAGCCAGAGCAATTTTTTCTCGCATCATATCGGCATGGTCAGGACCAGTGATCAAAACACTAATAGGCAGTGACCAAACAAAATGTAAGGCCTCTTGTAAGGTTACTACCTGAGGCACTAGCCTGGGATTGTCACCACCGAAGAAATGGCGGGTTCCTCCAAAAAAGCCGCCGTTGGATAGAGTCTTCATGGCCAGGATGCCCATATTACGCTCCACTAAAGTCGGCAAAACATTGTTGATGAAGCTTTTATAGGTGGGATCAAAACAATTGATCGGCATCTGACAAGTTTCCAGGATATCGGTGCGTTCGAGCATTCGTTGATGTGCATTAAAATCTGAATGTCCGGTGAAACCAATGAACCTGGCTTTGCCACTTTCCTTAGCCTTTCTTGCTACTTCCAGTACTCCATTCGCTATTCGACTATCCACATCTTCAGGACTGGTCACGGCATGTATCTGCCATAAATCAACGTAATCGGTCTTCATTCGTCTCAAAGAATCTTCCAGATGCTCCTGGGCAAGCTGTCCTGTTTTGGCAGTGGATTTCGTCATCACAAATGCAATGTCCCGGTATTTGGGCACCAGGTACTTTCCATATTTTTCTTCAGACCCACCGGAATTGTAGGATTCAGCATTATCGAAAAACCGGACTCCACCTTCCAAAGCGGCTTCCAGAATAGACTGGGCGGTTTTTTCATCTGATTTTCCGACATGGGCCCCACCCACCCCGAGCATGGTCACTTCCTCTCCGGTTTTGCCCAATTTTCGAAGTGGTAAAAGTTCTCCCAGACGATCTCTCCGGGCTGTCGATACACCGCTGGCATCTACCGTGTTAGCTACCATCATGCCGGACGTCATTGCGGCCAGAGTTCTTAAAAATGATCTTCGGTTTTTTTTCATGGTGATTGCTTTTGAAGTTTAATCCCTAAATAGAGTTCTCTAAAAATAATGACACCCTCAGTGAAGAATGATCGACATCAATTGGGGCTGACTAAAAATAGAAATTATTATCCTATTTATCTAATCCCGGAGAAACGTATATTTAGGCTGTAGCAGTTGGATATGATATCAGCATGGATTTACAATTCGTTTAACTGCTTTGATTAAGATCAACTTGACAACTTTGTGCGTTTAGGCTATTATTGCAAGTGGCCAGTTGAAAAAAATGGAAAGTCAGTTTGGGACTTATCGCGATAACCAAGAGGATATGATTGAAGGAAAAATAGAAGAATTAGAACGATGGTTTGCCGCACATCATGGCACAATCACAGCATTTTCGGGGGGGATTGATTCCGCATTGGTTTTGTACATTTCCCATCTTTTTTTGGGAAAGAGCGCGATCGGTTGTATTTCCATATCGGCTAGTCTAAAACGTAAAGATTATTCGGAAGCTATTGAATTTTGTGAGAAATATGGTATTCGTTTGGAGATCATTGAGACTAAAGAAATCGAAGATGAAAACTATCTCTCCAACCCTTCCAATCGTTGCTATTTCTGCAAGTCTCATCTGTACACTGACCTTTCCGTACTCTTAGAACGTTTTCCAGGCTATGTGCTTCTTAATGGGACTAACAAAGATGACTATCAGGATTACAGACCGGGCTTAGTGGCTGCCCGCGAGCACGAAATCAAATCACCCCTTGCTGATTGTTGGTTGACCAAAGAAGACGTACCTACCATAGCGCTACATTTTGGCTTGCCTAATTGGAATAAACCGGCAAGCCCTTGCCTGAGTTCAAGGGTGCCATACGGCGATTTTATTACACCATATAAATTGCAACAAATCGAGGGAGCCGAGACGATCTTAAACACTTTTGGCTTTACGGAAGTGAGAGTGAGGCACTATGGTAAAGAAGCAAAAATTGAAGTACCGCAATCAGATATGGCTCTGCTTAAACAAAAAAAAGAGAGTATTGCTGTTGCTTTTGCTAAGATCGGATTCGAATCCTGTCGCATCGATGAAGAAGGTCTGGTCTCCGGCAAGCTTAACCGGGCATTGAAGAACGCGCCAAAAGAATATATGACCAATTTTAATATTGACGCTGATCGTTCGAGGCGCCTTGGCTTTCCTGAAATAATCTATGGTGCTTCAAAGTCAATTGAAGTATTGATTGATATTTTAGATTATTATCAAAAGTTGGGTGATCGTGCATTTATCACCAAACTGCAGGAATCAAAGATGAAGGTTTTGCTGGAGCATTATCCCACGGCCTTTTGTGACCCACTTTCCGGTGTTTTTTCCGTAAATCGACGTACAACAGGATTGCGGGAGGGAGATGTGGCGATTATCTCTGCAGGCTCTGCCGATCAATTTGTGGTTAATGAAGCCTATTATACCCTTGAGTATCTGGGGCATAAAGCCAATTGTATACAGGATATTGGAGTTGCCGGCCTGCACCGTTTGCTCAACAAACTTGAGGAGATCAGGAAATTCAAAGTACTAATTGTTGTTGCTGGATTTGAAGGTGCGTTACCTACGGTGGTAGGTGGTTTGTTACCTCAGCCAATCATCGCCGTTCCGGCTAGCGTGGGTTACGGGGTGGCTCAAGGCGGCCAGGCGGCGCTCAATACGATGCTGGCCAGTTGTGCGAATGGATTAACAGTAGTGAATATCGACAATGGATACGGTGCAGCGCTGGCGGCTTTCCGCATCCTTAATAACCAATCTCAAACTTGAACAAAAGAAATGACTGAGCTTTATATCGAACCCTTTTCCGGTCTTTCCGGTGATATGCTCTTAAGTGGCCTCTGCGGACTTGCAGACTATTATGATGAAATAATAGACCTCCCAGCCAAATTGCAATTGCCCGATGGAAAGGTGGTGATTGACACGGTCAATAAAAACGGCATTGTTTGTAAGCACGTGAGGATCGTTGATCTCAATGAAATTCAACATCAGAACCATGAACACAAGAGTGATCACGATCACGAACACAAGCACGATCACGAACACAAGCATGATCACGAACACAAGCACGACCACGAACACAAGCATGATCACGAACACAAGCACGAGCACGATCACAAGCATGATCACAAGCATGAGCATTCAGGCCATCATCATCACCATGCCCATCGGCACCTTAAAGATATTCTTAGGATCATTGATCATGGAGCAATATCGGATGAGGCAAAGCGCATAGCCAAGGATATTTTTACGATTATTGGCAAGTCAGAAGCAAAAATCCACAATATGGACCTTGATACAATTCATTTTCACGAAGTCAGTGGAGTGGATTCGATCCTTGATATCGTAGGTTGTGCAGTCCTGATCGATCGATTAGGCATTGCCAAAACGTATTCAGATCCCATATGCACAGGTTTCGGAATGGTCAAGACACAACATGGACTATTACCGGTACCGGCGCCGGCGACCGCTGATATTTTAATGCATATGCCTACTTACCCTGGTGATGAAAAAGGAGAACGGGTAACTCCAACAGGGGCAGCGATCTTAAAATACCTCAATCCTGAATTTGCAACTCCCGAGATACTGCGTGAAAAAATCGCTTATGGCCCAGGTAAGAAGGACTTTATTGCTCCCAATGTCGTTCGAGTCTCTCTTTTGGCCAAGGCAAAAAAAAAGTCCGGACCTCACCATCATTAGTGGTCGTTGAGACCAATCTCGATGATAGTTCTGCCGAACTAGTGGGTACCGATTTTCAAAACGAGCTCATTCAAAACGGGGCCATCGATTTTTATTTTACTCCAATTCATATGAAAAAGGGTAGACCCGGTCTCATGTTATCGGCATTGGTAGCACCTTCTGATCTGGACCGTTTGAGCACATTTATTCTAGAACATAGTCCATCAATCGGTCTTCGATACCATACGGTAGAGCGTACCATTCTTACCCGGAAACAATTTGAATTGGAAACGCCTTACGGGAAGGTACTGGTTAAACAGGTAATCACTCCGTCTGGATCCAAGCGGCATAAGATTGAATATGAATCGCTACAAAAGTTGAAAGAGAATCATAACATCAGTATTTTAAGGCTGCAGGAATTAATCTATCCTTTACTATTAAAGATCCAGGATCAAGAATGAAGCAGAGACGATCCAGTTGATAAAGCGTGTTTCCGATGATTCTTCTTGTTTTCCTGACGTTGGTTAAATCTGACTAGGATAAATTGTTTTTGTCTCATTAAAGAAAATTTGAATCCGACATTATGAAAAGCTAATGCCTAATTTGACGATTGAAAATCATCATTTTGTATGCAATGCACAGCAGACCAAAATGGTGATTTTCAATATCAGAGTTTGATTTATTTATCTTTTCGCAACCAAATCCTGGATCTGGGTTTCATATTAATCGATAATGCACCAGACTTAACAATCAACTGATCATTTTGAAATTGATCTATGAGTTTTTCATCGTTCAATCCGCTCATCTGAATCTCAATCTCCTGAGGATTGTAGTTATGCAAAACAATGTCTCCGTTTTTCAATGGTTGCATTGTTATCCGGGTTGGGGCATCGAGTTTGATCCTCAATTCGTCATTGAAGATAGATCGAATAACATTTGTCCATGACTTTGGTAGATCCAGCATACCAAGGGGGCGAGGACAGAGCAAGACTTCTCCAACTGCTTGAAAATAATCCTCGGAAAAGGTGTGGGAATTCAGTACAGATATTTTTTGGTCCCTGCTTTGGGTTAAAAAAGGAATACGAGAATCCGCGGCTTTGGCCTCCAGTAGTACATCGGCGTCATCAATGATCAAGTTTGCTTCGAGATCCAAAGGCCTCTCTAACATTTCTTCTTCACCACCTACCAGTATCCTTTCGGCACTCATTACTTCAATACCAGGTTTACTAATGCCTGCCAGCTTAGCCAGTTGGCCCTGATCATCTACCGTTGCTAAAAATCCTGTAGTCATGATAATTCGCTTACCCTGTTGGTGGGATGTCATTACTTTGGCAATAATTTCAGGATCATGTGCTGCCTGAGCAGGCAAAAAGATGGTCGAGGCATTTTCGGGATAGCTTGACACCGGCAATAGTGGAATCCCAAACATCCCTATGAAATCCATAATGTACAAATCGCCCCCTGCGTCACTTTGGGGTGGTTTATATCCGGAGATGCCATGAACAGGTGATGACTTTACTTCTTTAGCAAGGGCGGCCAATTTCTCAAAATCCATGCGTAGTAAATGATGCCCTGCATAGCCTTCCACAAAACTGTCATAATTAAAAATGACCAACTCACTGGCTCCTGCAAGTACAGATTGATAGGCCTGCTCGATAAAATCTAAAGGATCACAATCTCCATGATCAAACCACGCACCACCGATTTTATTTCCTGCCAAAGAGGCAATCCATTGATAGTTTACAAAACCTTCATAGGGCTGAACAAATCCAAATCGTTGTGTGTATTGTCCTCGCGTTTCAGTGCCGACCCACACTTCATCAAATAATTGGGGACCACTCTCAATGTCATATCCAAACATATGAAAGCGATCGTACCATTGAGGATATTTGATGATCATATGAATATCCGGATTCACTGATTTGGCAGGCTCAATAAAGATGGAAGTTGCCAATTCAGTGAGCAGTTGTCTTCTGTAGGTTGACCAGCTTCGCTCTCCTTTTGCAACTTTCGATTCTACGCTAGTATCGCCAGTACACAGAAAATCATCCACAATAAATGTATCAAAATGAGGTGCCGCATTGAGCATAACCTGCTTAAGGTCTTGTTGAGTCTTCGGGTTTTGCCAGTTGAACCAACCCAGCTGACCTTCCTGCTTTACACCAAAATCTTTTCCTGGTACAGTCGCAATTCCACCTACCACCTCAAATCCATTTTGCTTGAAATAGGTGGTTACGAACTCCAGCAAATCAGGAGATACCACCATCCCACTGCGATAAACTTCAATATACGCCTTGGTAATACCATTGGCCCGCATCAATGAAATTGCTTCCCTCCTTCCTTCTGAAGTGCTAAACAGTCGTTCGACTGAATGCGCTGTGATATATACGCTCAACCTTAGATCATCTTTGTGCTGAATCGCAAATTCATAAATTGTCATCAATGTTTTCTTTAGTGCTATCACATCCAACCAGGATAAAAAACAATAAAAATCCAGAGATGTAGGCAATCATATTGCCATGCGACTTAAAAGAATTACTATAGGATTCCATCATATTACTATTATCAAAGGCTTGCTGGGCCCGAGGTTCGTCACATTATGGATAGATCATCTATGTAAAATGTAAATGTATATATCTATTTTGCCAAAATATCCACAAATTGAAACCACAAACGCATTTACCAAGGCTGATCCCATATCGACAATATTAAATAAATTCCTGACTTTTAATGATGACAACGTACGTTTACCAAAGAAAAATTTACACCTTTTCGAAGCTTGCGCGGTCTGACTAATTTCCACCAACTGGCAAGATGGTAACTACCATGAAAACCTGTAGGAGATTTGAAAGAGACTTTGACTTTTTAACTTTCTGTAGCTTCTCGATTTATAGAATATTAAGCGGCTTTTTATTTTGAGACAAACTGTACTTCCATCGGCGTCCAGGCTATATATTTAGCAGAGCGGAAACATTCTCGACCGAAAACAAATCAGACTGGATACAATCTGTGGTACAGTACTAGTGAAGGAAGCGTTTACTCCGTCGGGACCAAAAAAGGAACAAGATTGAATACGTAATAGAAGGATGCGCTTTGGAATAATCACATTCGAGCAAAAAAGTATAAGAATTGAACATGAATCGCTACAAAAGTTGAAAGAGAAGCATAACATTAGTATTTTAAGGCGGTCGGAATCACTGCGTGCTTTACTACGAAAAATCCAGGATCATGAAGAAGAATAAAAATGCATTGGATCGAAGAAAGTTTATCTCACTTGCCTCAATGGCCACCGCTGGTATCAGTGGAGTGGCACTAAACGAGGTTCAGGCAAAAGAATACACAACTGAAAGCAAGATCGCTGCGACGGTAGTTCCTGAATGGCGAAATAAAGTTGAAGGTATGGCTTACCGCCAGCTTGGGCGTACCGGAATGATGGTGTCTGAAGTGGTCAACGGCGGAGATCCGGTGAGGTCCAATAGTTTCAGACAGGTAGAAATAGCGATTGAACGGGGAGTAAACTACCTCGATATGGCTCCAGCTTATGGCAATGGCGATTGCGAAACTGCTTATAGTAAAGTGATCGATAGTTCTTCAAAACGATCGAAGGTCTTTATGACCACCAAGGTGAGCGGCATACAAGGGGTCCGCGACGAAAAATATCAGGATATCTTCAAAGGCCTGCCATCGGAAAAACAACAAAAGATCATGAACCGGGCGGCGGAGATTCGTGCCGAACGCTATGTTGACAAGCCGGGATATTTCCTGGTCTACTGGCCCAATCAGGAAACCTCTATGGACAAATGTTTCATTTCTAATGCAATGGTGGACGACTACGGCCATCTGGTTGATGGTAGCAAGGAACATCAAGCTAAAATCAAAGCGAGTGTCGAGGGCAGTCTTACACGGGCAAAAACCGATCATTTTGATATCCTGATGTGTCCCCATGGTGGCAACAGCAAGGAAGAGGTGAGTATTGCGGAAACATTCACGACGTTTCAAGAGCTTAAAAAAGAGGGTAAGGTCCGTTTTTTGGGAGTATCAACCCACAATGATCCAGCTGGCGTGCTAGAAGCCGCTGCCGAAACCGGTCAGTACGATGTTGTTATGTGCGCCTACAATATTGTAAACGGCGGTTACATGGAAGGTGCTATCCGTAAGGCCTATGATCATGGAGTTGGAATTATCGCCATGAAAGTAGCTATGGCTGTGGCAACGCATCATAAATCGCTGCAACCGATCCCTGGTTGGAGGGTCGATAAAGTTGAGCGGATTGTCCCGGGTGACCTGAAAGCACCACTCAAAGCCTATCTATGGGCTTTGCAGAATCCAAAAATTACTGCGGTGATATCCAATTTGTGGGATGAGCAATTTATTAGCGAAAACCTGTCGATCGTCGGAAAAAAAGTGGCATTAAATTATGGATAGAGGGGAGTGGTAGTAGCCTGGCGGATTCCAACTGCCTGTACACTTTCGAAGTCGTTCAATTCTTGTTTACATTACGATTGAGGGATAAAAAGATATTTTTTCAGTTTATTAAGGTTTTGGGCTTATCCTTCCTCGGCCTCGTGAGCCTTGACTATGATTTCATACATTTCCGCAGTATCGAATTGCAGTGTCCAGTCTAACTGGGTCCCCTTACTGCTTGACTCGAAGAAAACGGTCGTAATGAAATGTGGATTGAAGTGTTCGAAAATGATTTTCTGAAGCGGAATTATCGCCCTGGAAATTCTTTTGTTTGGGTAGATTGTTCCAGTGGGGTCCGTGTATGCTCAGATTCCATTCCCCTCCTTTGTGTACACCCATTTTATAGATGATCACGATGAAAGGTCTGGCTAGTCCACAGGGAAGACCATTTTCAAAGGTGGTTCTGCTTATTCATTACGTTGTGTTGTTGCCCACGGCGATATTGGTTTATTTAAGGAAGATCCCAAGGCACCTGTTAGCAGTAAGTGGCAAAAAGAGTCAAAACTTTAGAGTATCCGTCAGAAGGATTGCTCAGCGTTGGAAAAAAAATAATAGAATGTTGGATATGGTGGGCAACGGCTAATTTCGGTACTTTTAAAGAGAACGATCGCCATATGATAACTTTAAGAATTGAGCATAGAACTTCTAGCTATGAAGGATGGAGGAAGGCTTTTGACAATGACCCCATAGATAGAAAGAAATCCGGAGTACAATGTTACCGTATTTATCGACCAACCGACAACCCAAATTTCGTAATCATTGACCTTGACTTTGAAACTATGGAGCAAGCTCGAGCTACAGGATGGCTTTGCAAAAATCTTTCCAAAGATTGAAGGAAGCCTGATTTTTGATGTTCAATTAAAACTCTTGGATCTTGTTGAAGACAGGCAAATGTAGCATTTGGTTGAGCCTGCAGATCGATCACGGCCGGCATCATAAAGTTGTGACGTCTTAGTCTCGATGAAATTCAATAATGTCAGACAATTCCTTAATTTGGTGGTTTGCTAACACGTGCTGTCCTAATGACAGTGCTTGAAATTGTCTTATAATCTAAACTTAATAGTAATGAAAGGAGCTTTAATGATTTTCGTTTTCGTTTTAATCATCGGCGAAGTCAAATCGCAAAATGTTATATGGCCAGCCGAGAACATCCGGCAACTTACCACTGAATGGACAGGAGATCGTACTCCTGATGGGAGACCAAAGGTTTCTGATCAACTTTTGGAACGATTGAAAGCGCTAAGTATGGAGGAGGTATGGGCCACACTCGGTCGTCATGGGTATCATAGTCAATTCGAGAATTTTGCCAGTACATTCGAAAATGGTTGGGAGATCCTGCATCCCGACAAAGTGATGACCGGCCGAGTCGTTACTGGTCAGTTTATGCCTTTGAGAGACGATTTTAACAATTACGTTCAGCAGCAGGCAGAAAAAGAAGGAACAAAAACGCCGGTGACGAACTATGCCCCAATCATTAAATTGCTGGATGGCGATGTGTATGTCGCGGATAGTTATGGTAAGATGGTTGAAGGAACTTTGATTGGTGACAATCTTGGAAACGCCATTTACAAAGCGGGAAAAAGGGGGGTTATATTTAATGGATCAGTCAGGGATGTAGATGGACTGAGTCAGATTGAAGGGTTTAATGCCTGGATCAGAGGCTCGGATCCTTCAGCTATCAAACAAATGATGATCGCCAGTGTGAACGGACCGATCCGGATAGGAAGGGTCACCGTATTGCCTGGAGATGTGGTACTTGCCAAAAAAACAGGTGTGGCATTTATACCCCCGCATCTGGTGCAGGATGTGGTGATTGCCGGCGAATACACAGCTTTGCGAGATGAATACAATTTCTTTTGCATAAAGACGAATAAATACGAATACATCAATGAGGCTTTTGTGGTTGATGATGAGGTTTTTGAAAAGGATTTCAAACAATGGCTTGGAGCCTACACTAATCTACCAATGGCAAGGAAAGAACTAAATGACTATCTGGAAGAGTTGGATGCCAGAAGAGCAGCCAGAAAAGCGAAAAAGGAAGATTAAGCTAGAAGGGGTTGAAATACTCGCCTCGTGCTGATTTAAATGATTGAATTTAATTTGCAGCTACTATTGGTAAAGTTACACGTACTTATTCGCAAAAGAAAGTGGAGTGCTGAATCTCGTCGGGGGAATGAAATCGATGTGTTTCGCTTGATTGAAAGCGATGCAAAACCATAGCTGAAGAATGTGGGATCATAATGAGTGTAGACAAGATAAAATTGCACTATTATGACAATAATAAACTCAGAAAAAAAGTGGATATTCCATAATTTGGTAGATTGGAAAAAAACTTTAGGTAATATCAATCTACCCCTCATTTATTTTCTTATTGTGTTTCTAGTTGGACAAAACTGTCAAGTAGATGCGCAAAGGCTTTCGCGGGATTCTAACCTGGATATCCTGGTGAACCACGCAGGATTTATGCCAAATGCCAGCAAGATCTGCGTTGTGCGCAATAATTTCGAACGACAATTTGATGTCATCCAGATTCCGGCACAAAAGGTCGTTTTTTCTGGTCGGTTTAAACCAGATTCAGGAGATTTTGGTGATTATTCCAGCGGGGATTTCAGCGAAATTACTGAAGAAGGAATGTATTACATTTTATCAGATACGCTTCGCTCTTTTCCTTTTAAGATCGGCCGGGACGTTTATGAACCTGGCATGGATTTAATTGTGAGTTATTTTTCCAAGCAGCGCTGTGGTGGTAGTACGACTGGCTATCTGACACCTTGTCATTTGGATGATGGAGTGCGAATGGACAACGGAAAACACCAGGATGTATCCGGAGGTTGGCATGATGCCAGTGATGTACGCAAATGGGTGGGGGCCACGATCTATGGCATGATTGGTCTGGCAAAGATCTATGAAAAATATCCGAAATCTGGCCGAGTAGCATTATTGGATGAGCTGCAATGGGGTAACAGGTACTTTCTAAATATGCAGGAACCGGCCGGATTTATTATGAGCTACATCGGAGGTGATGTGCAAAAGCAT
Source organism: Saprospiraceae bacterium (assembly GCA_016711125.1). Classification (GTDB taxonomy): domain Bacteria; phylum Bacteroidota; class Bacteroidia; order Chitinophagales; family Saprospiraceae; genus JABDMH01. The sequence continues at coordinate 1,432,663 of JADJTQ010000001.1, forward strand.
TCCGATAGCAATCGATGGACTGATAATAAAATGGGTGATGATGAAGGTGAGCTAAGATTTGCTAAGCCAAATGCCGGAAAATCAACTGCTGATATGTTGCTCATTGGTGATAAGGATGACCGGGTAATCAAAACAGATCCCCCGGATATCATGGGTCAATACAATTTTGTGACGGCCGAAGCCATGATGGCGAGAATCACAAAAAAGAAAGATCGATCTTATTCAAATCGCTGCTTGGCTGCTGCACAAAAATGTTTTGAGTGGTGTAAGACATCCGATGAGCAAGAAAATCAGGGAGTACTTGGAGCATCAATCCAGGCTGCTACCGAATTATATAAGACTACAAAGGATAAAGTCTATATTAATTTTGCCACAGATCGGGCTAATCAATTGAGGGAACTGCAGGAATTAAACCTGCAGAAGGAAATCAGTGGATTTTATTATCAGCCTCATGATAAAAATGAACCGTACAAAAATGTTTGGAATGGATGTATGGAATTTTATGCCTTGTGCGATCTGGTGATGCTATTCCCAAAACATCCGGATGGAGGTATATGGAAAGAGATGATTTCCCGGTATTCTGTAAATTACTTGAGAGTCATCGCAGATAAAAACAGTTTTGGAATTGTGCCCTTTGGTCTGTTTACCGAAAAGGATCCTGGTGGTAATCGTGTTATAGGCGATTTTTGGTACCGCTATTTTATGCAGCCCGAAGACGAGTGGTGGGTAGGTATTAATTCGAATCTTGCATCTGCCGGATTAGGACTCTGGAAAGCTTCTGAAGCCCTAAACAATGCGGAATTGAAAGTGTATGCTCAGCACCAGTTGGATTGGATTCTAGGTGTCAATCCATTTAACAGCTCAACTCTGATAGGCATCGGGTATAATCATCCAAAGCATTTTCCGGGCAGTACTTTTTATCCCCAGACACCCGTAATCTACGGAGCAGTAATGAACGGTCTGGGTGGTGATCACGATGATCAGCCCGTCATCGGCAATGGTAATTGGCAAATATCCGAGTATTGGACACCCATGGTAGCACATACTTTATGGTTGATGGCTGAGATGTCGGCCGAAAAGTGACCATTGGATCTCAGGTAAAAGTATTTTTGATGATCTGCGCCAAAAATCCGAATTTCACTATCTACTACAGTCTTCGATTGCAGAACTATTCTTCTGAATTGGAATATGGTAAAAGATATCAAGGTGCTTATAGTCGAAGACGAGTTACAGAATCGTTTACTGCTTAAATACCTGTTGAAGCGATACACTCCCGAGGTCACATCTATTTTCGAAACCGATAATATAGGAGAAGCGAGAGATGTCCTATCCAAAGGAGATATTAGGATTTTATTTCTGGACATCCATCTAAAGGGAGAAAACGGATTCAGTCTATTGGATTCCATAACCGAACAGTCTTGTGAGATCATCTTTGTCACCGCCGACCGGTCATTCGCCGTAAAGGCTTTCAAATACAGTGCACTTGACTACCTGATTAAACCGATCGATGAATCCGAATTTAAGCAGTCTATCCTAAAGGCGGTTAAAAAGATTAATCGAGATAGCTTGGATAGTCAGCAGCAATTGAGCATTTTCAATTCTGCGATTAGATCGCCCGAAAAAAAGCCCGAGCGGATTACGATTCCAACCGCTGAAGGTATCCATTTTGTCCGGACGGACCATATTATCTACTGCCAATCAGACAGTAATTACACCCAGTTTGTTTTTAATGAAGCAAAGAAAATTCTCTCCAGCCACCATTTGGGATATTATAGCGAAATACTGGAAGAAATAGGATTTGTCCGGGTACACCGATCTTTTATTGTTAATCCCGATCATATTCAACTATATAAAAGGGGAGATGGTGGTACCATCATTATGTCTGACAGGAATGAAATAGATGTTTCAAGAGCCTACAAGTCAACTTTACTTAGAATATTGAAGATGTGAATGCCAGAGCAATATTCTTGCTTTATTCTCTATTTCTGATCTTTCAGAGTCCTGTCCATTGCCAACCTTTTTCATCTACACTCTTCACAATAAGTGATGGTCTGCCCTCCAATTACATTTTCAATATTTATCAGGATCACGCCGGTTATTTATGGGTAGGGACATCAAATGGCCTGAGTCGCTTTGATGGCGTTGACTTTAAGAACTATAATGTAAGTCATGGACTACCCTCTGTTTTTGTCGATCGGACTTATGAAGACAGCAAAGGCCGGCTCTGGATCGGTACCCGGAGTGGGATTTGTGAGTTGCGGGGTGATAGCTGTCACTTCACTCCGGTGAACGATGGCCGTAAGATTGCTTTTGTTAGTGGCTTTTATGAGGATGATGGACAATTGATTTCTCTGACCAATCAGGGTGCCTATGTGCTGGACCATAATATTTGGAATAAGATACCTCTGATGCCTGGTTTTGAAAACAATCTGATTAACGGTGTAGTCAAGCAAGGCAGTAACCTCTACTTTAACTATGAAAACAAGATCATCGCCAAGAGAGATAGTCTGAATATCTGGAAGGTGATTGACGAGAAAAAAATGGAAGGATCTTATTACAATCGATTCGTCCAAAACAAAGGAGGCCTGTATGTGTCACGTTATCATGGGTTAGACCAGATCGTAAACGATCAACTAATTCCAATCGCAGCGGATAGCCTCATTTCGAAATTAATCTACGGGAGTTTTGGTGACACGGATGGAAAAATCTGGTTGACTCTGGGGGAAGATGGAATATTAATTATGTCTGGATTACAAGTGGCACCGTTTTTCAGTCATTTCAAGGTGGATGCTAAATTTATCTCCTCGGTATTTCACGATAGAGATGGACAAACATGGGTGTCGACGGATGTCGGAATTCTTAGGCTTCAGGAAGCGTCGTTTCAGCAATTTGATGTGGAATTATCACAGCTTACCTCACCGATCAGAAATCTGATTTCACTTGATGGAAATAGATTTTTTCTGAGCCTCGAATCCGGGGATGGTCTATTAGTTGATATTTCACCTGGTGAAAACTCAAAGCTAGATATTAGTGACCGGATTCATCTGGGTGACTTCATTGATCAATCCATCCACCATTCGGGAATCTACTGGATGGTTTCACGGGACGGTCAATTGTTGGGGTTGCAGGGTTCTACCCCTGCTTCAAATGAGCAATTAGTGCGAATTGCGGGTTTGAAGAATGTCCGCCATCTCGCAATCAGCCCCAAAACTGATAAGTGGTTCATTAGTACACAATCAGTTGTGTTATCCAGAAATGAAAATATGCTGGATACCCTGAAAGATCCGGAGTCAGGGCAATTTATCAGAGATGGAGCAGAGCTTCTGTGTACGTCCAAGGGAATCCTGATCGGATACTCATATTTGGATGGAGCATTTATGATAAATCATGATGAGAAAATTGTTAACGTAAGTGATAACCTAAATCTGCACCAAATGGAATTTGGCGTTCAATTCAGGGAGGATAGGGAAGGCTCCATTTGGATGACAAAGGCCGGAGCCGGGCTATTTAAATATAAACTACTAAATGATACAGCCATTCAGGATCAACAACACCTGACCGATCGCGAAGGACTACCGGATAATCAAATCAATGATTTTTGCTTTGATAGAAATAATAATCTTTGGGTTCTTACTAATCAAACGATCTCTGTCTTTAAGGAAACTGACAAACTTCAGTGGATTCACCAGATTATTCCCATTGATCAATCGATTAAGCCAGCGGATTTACAGTATTCAAAATTGATTCAAGATAATGATGGTAATGTCTGGATCTTTGGATCAAAAGTATTATTGAAATTAAATCAGGTAGATTTTAACAAAATCAATTTGCCCCCAAAAATAGTTTTTGAAAAAATCAGTCTATTCACCAAGTCATCTTGGACTGACTATACGGATTCATTATTGGGTTATATGGCATTACCCGAGAATCCATTGATTCCATATCACGAAAATTCGCTTCAGATTGGATTTAAGGGCATACAATTGGCAAATGCGTCACCCAAGAGATATGCTTATCGATTATTGCCTGCCACCGATACTTGGACTGATGGTGGCAAAGAGAATACAGTCTCTTTTTACCGCCTGGATCCCGGTCAGTATCGTTTTGAAGTCAAAGTCCAAAATCCCGGGTTACCATGGAGCGAACCTATAAATTACGATTTCGAAATTGATACTCCATTTTGGTTAAGCAAATGGTTTTATCTAATGGTGGTTTTGTCAGGTTCAGGCATCCTTATTTTTACTTTTCAACAAAGAATTAAACAAATCAGGACACAGGAACAATTCAAATTGAAGGTTAAAGATTTGGAGTTGAATGCGCTGAAGGTCCAAATGAACCCTCATTTCATTTACAATGCGTTAAATTCTATTCAGAGCCTGATCGTTCAGACAAAAAATGACGAGGCTCGTAATTATATTCAGAAATTTGCTCGTTTGCTCCGGCAGGTTTTACAGTTTAGTGGTAAAGAACTCATTTCTCTCCAACAGGAATTGTCATCTGTATTTCTCTATCTCGATATAGAGATGCTGCGTATGGGCGATGAAATTATCATACAAAGAGAAATTGATCCTGACCTACAGCAAGATGAAATTCTGATACCACCATCTATCCTGCAGCCCTTTGTTGAAAACGCTCTTTGGCACGGACTTAATAACAAGGAAGGCCTCAAGAAATTATACCTAGTCATTTCAAAGTCCGGAGATTGGTTAAAAATAATTATCTCTGATAATGGCATTGGTCGCACTAAGGCGGGGCACATAAACAGTATTTCTTCAGATGACCACCTTTCTATGGCAGTTGCTTCAATCACTGAAAGATTAAAGTTGTACAATCAAGATCCACAGGTCGGATCTGTAAGCTATATTGATTTGTACGAAGACGGCATTGCCTCAGGCACGACGGTCACGATATTAGTCAGGTTGTTTGAATAGAGTTGAGTGATTCAGCGATGACTAAAGCCAGTTCTTCCGAGAAGGGTTATCAAACCTAAACATTCGTTTGTGACCCGATCAATCAAATCTGTCACTTAACTATCGAAAACTGTGATCCGATGGATGTGGTTTAACAACTCGATTTATTGAAATAAATTGCTAAAAAAGATAATGCTATTGGTTGAGGGAGTTGTTGGTCTTGTTATCATGACGATTATGGGAGTTTATCTGATCGACTGGTTGAGTCTGAAGAGAAAGAAAGAGAGGAAACCATAAGCTGCAATGGAAAGTGGATGAAATGAGCAAGAGTTTCAGTATGATTTACCAACCGCAGCAAGCCGTAAAATTGAAAATGAATTGTCTTTCTCATGATCTTTAATTAATGAATATGATCTATCGAAAATGCTTTCCGGTCCTTCTTCTGGCAGTCTTGTCAATTCTCTCCGTAAGGGCTCAACAATTAGACATACTCGGAGATTGCAGGATTCTTGGCAATTTAGATATTTCCAATAGTACGGATTCCACATCAATCCATATCGGTAGAAATTTGGACACAATCAGCAACGGGTTCAACTTCTTGTACAATACATTCCTGGGGCATTATTCAGGTCTTGTCAATTCGGTCGTCTACGAAAATTCATTTTTTGGAGAGCGTACCGGCAGTGAAAACATCAATGGTAGCTTTAACTCTTTTTTTGGAGGTGCAGCAGGTGATAACAATCTTTCCGGATCAAACAATGTTATTTCCGGTAGATCAGCGGGGAAGAGAAACAGCTCAGGTTACAGTAATACATTTATTGGTTCACTAGCTGCCAGAGTGAATACCTCCGGCTTTCGAAATGTTTTTGTGGGAAATAGATCTGGTTACACCAACGAATCTGGTAATAGTAGTATCGCATTGGGGTGCCAAAGTCTCCAATATAACCTGAATGGCTACCAAAATATAGCCATTGGTTTTCAGTCGCTTGACACCAATTTGACCAATTACAATATCGGCATTGGCACACAAGCACTCTATTCAAATACCACTGGATTGGCTAATACCGCCCTGGGTGGATTCTCCGGTTATGCTAATGTAAATACCGGCTGTGTTTTTATGGGATATGGTACTGGATCGACAGCAAATGTCACAAACAGCGCGGCACTAGGATTTAATGCCAAAGTGGGCAACCATAATAAGGTACGCATTGGAGATGGAGATATCATGGTCATTGAGGGTAATGTTGCTTTTTCGCCGATGTCAGATGAGCGCTTGAAGGAAAATATAAGTCCCATCGATCTGGGTATTGCATTTATCCGGGATCTGCATCCAATAGTCTACCACCGCATTTCTAATCAGAATCCAGACTTGGAAATGGGACTGATTGCTCAGGAGCTTGATTCCATCTTAATTAAACATAGCACCAACCTGTTAGGAATGATTAACCGTGATTCGACCGGAATTTTATCGGTACGATATAATGATCTAATGACACCCTTGATCAAAACGATTAAGGATCAACAGTTGATCATCGAAAAACAAACGATATTTAATCAAGAACTTCTCTTATTAATTGAAGAACAAAGAATGATTAATATTCAGCAACAAACAATACTTAATACCAATTAAATACAAACAAAGGTGATAATTGTCACAAATCAATGAAGAAAAAACTATCAAGTTAAGCATCAGAAATTGACAATATTGTAAATAATAAAGAATCAACCATTCCAATGAATATCATACTCGAATTTATATCCTTTTAATAGCAATATTCCTGTCATTTATTTGTTCTGGTCAGGTTCAGCAATTAGATGTGATTGGGAATAGCAGGATCAGGGGCAACCTGGATATTGCGAATATTGGCGACAGCTCGTCACTTGGTATTGGCCGCAAGGCTGGTGTCAATATAATGCCTACGGGGTACAGTAACACCTTCGTTGGGTACTATGCTGGTTTTAAGAACACCATAGGTGACTATAACTCTTTCTTCGGCGCTTTATCCGGAACTAATAATACCGTGGGCAACGATAATTCTTTTTTTGGAACCTCAGCGGGACAGGATAACATTTCGGGTTCTTCTAATGTATTTTTTGGAAGGACAGCAGGAAAATCCAATAGTTCGGGAAATGATAACACATTCCTGGGGGCTTCAGCAGGTTACGAAAATACAGTCGGATTCGCTAATGTCTTTGTAGGAAAAGAATCTGGATTTAGCAATAAGGTTGGCTACCGGGCATTATTTAATAATGCTGATGGTTTTCAAAATATAGCAATTGGTCAGGAAGCTCTTTATGCAACCACCCAAAATTACAATATCGGCATCGGTACGCAATCACTTTATTCGAATACCACCGGGCAAAACAACACTGCCATGGGAGGGTTTTCAGGATATTCTAACAATAATGCAAATTGTACTTTCATTGGTTACGGGTCAGGATCTACGGTGGGAGTGACCAATGGCACGGCTCTGGGTTATGAAGCCAAAGTCGATAATAATAATAAAGTACGTATTGGAAATGGTTTCGTGACAGTCATTGAAGGTAATGTGGCTTTTTCTCCGATGTCTGACCGGAGACTTAAGGAAAACATAAAGACCGTTGATTTAGGCCTTAAATTTATTAAAGACCTGCATCCGGTAGTTTATCACCGGATTTCCAATACAGAGCCTGATCTGGAAATGGGTCTGATCGCTCAGGAACTGGATTCTGTACTGATGAAACACGGAGCCACAAACATCGGTATGATTAATCGGGGGTCCGATGGTTATTTGTCCGTAAGGTATAACGACCTTTTTGCGCCGTTGATCAAAGCCATTCAAGAGCAACAGCAATTGATTGAAGAGCAAACGAAATTCAGTGATCAACTACTCAAGATGATCAGGGAGGAAGAAGCCATCAATGCCCAACAAGAGGCTTTAATAAGAAATAAAAAGCCAAAGAAAAAGAATAACATTAGCAATGGGCGCCAGCACGTAAGGGAACTGTCTGGAGTTCCTTCTTCGGTCTCCTCCGGTGAGTTGCAATAAAGATCCCTGATTTGATTATATATGCATGTATGATCACTATCAAAAGAGGGCTTTCACATTTTTTAGCGTTTCTTCAATGCACCCTGATTTAATTTTTGCATCAAGATTCTCCGCAAGAAAATCAGCAAGGGCTCTCAAGTTAATGAAAGCCCTTCCCGACAAAAAAAATACTTAACCTAAAAGCCTGTTGCCTCGGAATAATTATGGATTTTACTACTATATAATTTTATAAACTGGGGATGATCACTTTTTCCAATACATGGATAACTCCATTAGTGGCCTGTACATCGGTTAAAACGATCTGAGATGTTTGTCCCGATTGATCGGTGATGGTAGCACCGTTTTCCAAATCAATGGTAAACGTCTGACCATTCACGGTTTCTACTATCATATTGTCTTCCAAATCAGTTGACCTTACATTGGCACCGCCAATGACATGGTAGGTTAATACGGTAGCAAGTTGATCAGGAGTTAGTTCAGCCACTGTTCCTGCTATAGCTTCAAAGGCACTGTTTAGTGGCGCAAAAACTGTGAAAGGTCCAGTTCCAGAAAGTACATCTACCAATCCACCTGGTGCCGTTGAAAGCGCCGACACCAATGAACTAAAGTTTGAATTGGCTGCCGCATGACCGACAATATTCAATGGAGTGACCACTTGGTCAATGACATGGATAATACCGTTGTCTGCGATTACATCTGCACCGGTTACAACACTACTACCATTCAGAGTAACACCCGTACTTGCTCTTTCAATCAGAATCGATAGTTGATTGGAGTTTGGAGCAGCGGTTGAAGCTGTGGTGGCATAAGTTTGTCCTTCCGATAAGTCAGTGGATCGAACTTGTCCTGGCAAAACATGATATAGTAAAATGTTCGTTAAGTCGTTGTCGGAGATCGTTGCCAGGTCTACTCCAAGCTGCGCAAATGCCGCATTGGTTGGTGCAAAAACTGTAAAGGGTCCATCACTCTGTAAAGTTGAAACCAAATTCGTACGTTGAAGCGCAGATACCAGTGTAGAAAATTGTGGATCCGCTAAAGCCACATCTACAATCGTATTGGTGGTTTCGGGCGTTACTTCATCGTCTTTTTCACAAGAAGCAAAGAATAAGAGACTCACAAGAAGCATTAAAATAGATGAATAAGTTTTCATAGTAAGGTATTTTTAAATGATTTAGTAAGGCAAACCAGCCTTTTGGAATTTTGTTTAATGTTTGTGTTAAAAGATTAAACAAAATTTATAAAAAAGGATCCAAATCTTGATTCCACACTGGATGGGTATTTTCTTAACTGAAAGATTTTCAACGCTTTACGAGTAGGTGTAGTCGCCTTGGTTTTTTTATGATCAAATTTGGTTAAAGTTTGACTTGTGATCTTCGATCTCAAAATGACCCTTACTTCAACCAGATATCTGCTTCCGTTTAAGGCCAATAAAAAGTTATGGTGTAGCTGTGAGCTCTAGCTGCGCCTACCATTTCGATATAGCAAGTGAATAGAGTGGGTCTCAGTCTTACCTCTGACAGAAAAGTGAAGATCTAACAGGCTAATTCTTAATCAGTTTGCCTTGCCAGTGATTTTGACCAGACAGAAGTTGGACCAGGTATATGCCAGTTGGCAGCTGATCCAAAGGCAGTAAAATCTGATGCTTATTTGAAAGAAATCCGGGTCTTTCCCAAGACCGGATTAGTTTTCCCTGCCAATCATATAATTGAATCAGCAAGGGAGCGGCCGTCTTAGTTTCATATTCGAGGATTGTCTGATCCGTGGCTGGATTGGGTAGGAGAGTTGCTTGCAATCTGTTTTGTGGGTCAAGCTCTTTAACCGGTGTAGACTTAAGAAATGCTCTAATACCAAACCAGGGAGTCTGATACATACTTTGATCGATTTCCACATCAAATTTTTCATCTTCTGAGGGATAGAGCGTAAAATAGTTTTGCTCTCTGCCGGTCTCATCCAGGGGGAATACTCGTATTGAATCTGCATCCAAATCAAGGGATAGACTTACTACTATAGGCATAATGTGGGTGGGAGCATCACCCCACTGGTTTTGCACCGTGGTATTGCCGTCCCAAATCATCCCACTATTTTGAATTCTACTATTGATCGATAATAAACTGTGGGTTGCTCCCGGAAGGTCCTCGTCGCCAAGGCTGAGCCAGGTGATGACCCCTTCGTCGGAGGCCTTTTTAAGGGTGAGGTGAGCCAACTGCAGGTCATTTTGCTGACTCAAATTTCCTGTCATACTTTGTATTCGCGGAGCATCAATCACTTGCAGTCGGGCGTTGCTATTCCAAATAAGCTGGCCATTTGGGGTCGTGTACTGTGTACCTGTCGGGACTCCCATTTCAGGAATATCAGTTTTGTCAGCGTTAAAACTCTGAGTACGAATGCTGCTACTGACCGAGCTCATTTGATTGTAGGGAAAGTATTTTCCCCACCGGCCGAAATTATCTGACACACTAAGGTTGAAAATGTAGTTTGAATCATAGTTGACCAGGTATTTGTTCTGCGAAGATTCAATCAGATAATTCCGGTAGGCATGAGCAAAAACCGGTGACAAGGACATTAGGGAATTGTTCCTGTGTATGCTAAAAAACCCATCAATAAAATCCATCTCCCAATTGGTGTCGGTGCCATCATTATAGCTAAAAAACATTAATCCATCGGCATCATGATATGAGGCATATGAAGCAATTATGGGAATCATTTCCCAATGATAGCGATTAGGGAATGGATGGTTATATTCGCTGATCGTGTAAGGTTTTCCTGCGATCGCCAGACCTCCATACAGTTGTGACATCGTGCCCATATTCTGCTGCTCCAGCATAGAGTTATTATCGATGTACCAGTCAGTAGTTGACCATGCTGCATTGGGGAATCTCGGATGGTTCCAATATGCGTGATCATCGATATAATCAAGATCCTGCATGGTAAATACATCGGAAGGCCCTACCAGAGCATTAGTGCCGGTGATCGGAACTTGGACACCAATTTCATTCTTCAGAAAGGCGTACATATCCTGATAATAGGAGCGCTGAATTTGAAGGTAGAATTGGGCCTGATCGGCCACCCGGGCATCACTATAATACAGGCGTTGTGAATAATCTGCACGTTTAATATTGCGATTGCTGAGCCCTTCACCTATTTCCAGCGCAGTGCTTTTAGGTTTTGAAAAAACAATGTCATCAAACCAAACCGGTCCGGTCTCATTACCAAAATTAAAAGTAACCCTCAAATGTCCCAGATTGTCTTCTGGTGAATTGATTGAAAGCCGGTATTGTTTCCAATCAGTTGTCAGCTGATAAGTTTGACCGGCATACCAGGTCCATGGATCTTCATCACGTTGCAACGTGGCATTGATCGACCGGTTACGATCTGCACGAGCATAAAAGGACAAAACATAACCGGAATCTTTTTGCATACTAAGGCCTTCTTGCTTGAACTGGATGTGCCAACTTGTATTGGTCACTTGGCTCACGGTCACCTTTGCCGAAGAATTGCCGCTATATGCCGTCTCATTGGTTGCTTGTATGGCCGCATGAGCATTTTCATGCAATTCGATTTGCCAATGTTTATTGATATCAGCCAGCTCAAAACTACCATCCTCGATTTGATTAACAGCAGTAACCGTGTCCGAAGACCCCCAGGCTTGTTTAAGTGCTGCATCCGAGCCATATTTTTTAAGGAGGAAATCTTGCCATAAAGTGTCGAGCAGATTAGCATGCCGTTTCATAAGAATTCCTCCCTCAGGGTAGGTTTTCAATTGGTCTCCTTTCCACATTCCATATAATGTATTTTCATTGGTGATTTCGACAGTCGCAATTACCGGGTCTTCAAAAAGTGCTAGTCCGGTATATGGATTTTCTGCCGATAATAAATTTTGAGCAAATTCTTTTTGTAACGAGATTAGATGGGGCTCGAAATAGGTGACACCCTTGCCAAACTCCCAAATAGAATCGGCATTTTCCACCCCGTCTCCTTCCAGAAACGTGCGCGACACGTGCAGATTGATATTGGCATAAACGGCATTTTTTTTCATCTCCGAAAGCAGAAAAAATAAACGGTCTAGGGCAACAGGATCCAGGGTGCGGGTATTGCCAGAGCCACGTACAAAAATGGTGCCTTCATTGCTACTCCAACCATTATCCATGTGATGAAAGCGCACCAGATTGATGCCCATCTTACGCATTCGTGAGGCGATAAAGGGGCTCTTTTCTTTTAAGGGAAAACAGGAGGCAGCCGTTAGATTAACTCCCCAGAAACGGATTGGTTTTCCATTTGTTGTAAAATGACCTTCCTGATCAATTGAAATAAAATCTTTTATTTCTCCAGAGGGAAAATCAGGTAAAAAAAGTTGAGTGGTGCTGTCATCCGGAGGAAGAAAAAAGTTGAAACCACCTGAGAAATTTTGTGCGGTCAATTGAAAAGAGAAAGTAAGAGCTAAAAAAATTAAAGGTATATAACGTAAAGGCATAGTAAGAATAGTTGTGAAGGCCAATGAATTACCAAGTAAATAAAATTTTGTATAAGTACCTAACGAACAAACCTATGCTGTTCGGGTGATTTTATTTGTCATTTAGGTTGAAGTGTTTTTCAAATATAAATTATCTGGACCTAAAATAGCACTTGTACAGTACAATAGTACAAGTTGTTGGAGGACTGCTTCGATGTCAACAACCTGATTTATTCTCTAAGAAATAATAGAGGTTGTATGATTACATCCTAATCAGGGCTTGAGTTCCATTTGATTTGCCAGGGAAGACAATATATCGCCATGACATGGTCCGGGTTTGCACCAGCATCCCAGAACCTTTCCTTTTAATTCATGGATGTCAGCCAATAGTTCCTTATTTTGAAGGATGTAATCCCGATACATTGCCACGCATTTCTGATGGCCGTATACTTTTTTGGAATATGGATTAGCCCATTTAGATTTTTTAGCTCCCGGAACATATCGAACCGCTCTTCCGATATAAAGATGATGACCATTTTTTTGCCACTGTATCAGGTCTTCAAAACCTTGTTTTTGTAAGGATGCTTTACTTATATTGACTACAGTGGTTTCTTTCTTTTTAAGGGGTGTAGGCATCAGTTTTCTCTGGTTTTCAGACTTTAAAATAGGATTTTAGAAGCGAATTTTCCGGAAAAACGGTGTCGAATGCAAAAGGAAGATGTTGATTTGGTTCTTCTTTTTGAAAAAAAAATGAAAAAATCAGACTCGAAAGTACTGAAGTGAATTCAACGGTTTTATTTCTCGAACAAACCTTCGAAACTGCTCCCAAGGATTTAGAACATAGGACAGAGGCGTGGGGATACATGTTCGACAAGCTTGACCAGTTATTTGATTAAAAAAATGGACAAATTATTTTCAAACGACAGAATAGATCCGTCGCTACAATTCGGATTTCAGATTTCAGATTTCGGTTTCCCGGCATCGGACATCGGGCATCCGTCTTCCTGACCTATTTTCAAACGGGCGGAATAGATCCTCCGCTATAATTCAGATTTCAGATTTCGGTTTCCCGACACCGCACTTCGGACTTCCGTCTTACTGATCCGTCTTATACAAATCAATGTATTTTTTATCCAGCTCTTCGTTGTCTTTATATTTAATGCGTAATGCCGCTAATTTTGCAGTCATGTCTTTTACCACTTCAGCATAAGCAGGGTCGCTATAAACGCTTTTCATTTCATTTTTATCCTTTTTTCGATCGTACAATTCCCATTCGTCAACGTCGTCATAAAAATGCACCAGTTTGTATTCCTCGGTAACAATTCCATAGTGCCTTTTGACCATATGCACTGCAGGATATTCATAATAATGGTAGTAAACGGCATCGCGAAAATTGGCAGTGTCACCTTTAAATAGTGGTATCAGGCTTTCACCCTGCATGTCGTCAGGAGCAGTGACTCCGGCAGCCTCAAGAAATGTCTGGGCGTAATCCAGGTTTTGTACCATTTGAGTATTGTTGGTGCCAGGTTTGATGACCCCTGGCCATCGTACCATTAACGGCGTCTTAAAAGACTCATCATAAATAAATCGTTTATCGAACCATCCATGCTCACCCAGGTAAAAACCCTGGTCAGAAGTATACACGACGATGGTGTTTTCAGTGAGATTATTTTTATCCAGATAATCGAGTACTTTGCCCACTCCCTCATCAACAGCGGCAATGCAGCCGAGGTAATCCTGCATATAGCGTTGGTAGCGCCAACTCATTAGTTCTTTTTTGGTCATGGTCGGATAGCTCTTTTTAAACTCTTCATTCATGGGCCTATATACAGCATCCCACGCAGCTCGTTGGGTGGGGGTCTGACGACCCACTTCTCTTTCAAACCCCTGTTTATCCCAATTGGCGGTTTGTGGAATACCAAGTTCATCCATGACCTCGGGATAGATCTTGCTATCACCTGCCCAATTCATATGAGTCAGTAGATTCATTTCGGCTTCATGTGCTGCTCTGCCCCGGCCATCGTAGTTATCGAAAAGTGTTTCTGGTTCGGGAAAAGTCTTCTTAATAAATTCTTGATAGTGGCGCTCGGCTGGAAGCCATTCACGGTGCGGAGCTTTATGCAGATAGGCCAGGAAAAAAGGCTTGCTGGTATCCCGTTCGGCCTCCAGCCAATCTAAGGTCATATCCGTAATGATATCGGTTGTATAGCCTTCTATCTTGATTTCACCTTCATTCTTAGTGATAAAATCAGGGTTATAGTAGGTGCCTTGACCAGGTAAGATGCGAAACTGGTCAAAACCTTTAGGACTGTTGCCAAAATGTAATTTACCAAACATAGCAGTCTGGTATCCATTGTCTTGTAAGATCTGAGGGAAACTGATGTTCGTGGTGTCGAAGGGAAATCGGTTGTCAATTTTTCCATTGAGATGACTATGTTTTCCAGTCAATATTACTGCCCGGGATGGCGAACAAATCGAGTTGGTGACACAGGCATTAGTGAAGAGTAAACCTTCTCGGGCTATCCGGTCAATATTCGGAGTATTGATCAACTTCTTGCTGTACGCACTAATTGCCTGATAAGCATGATCATCAGACATGATGAATAAAATGTTAGGCCGTTTTGGTGCCTTAACAATCTCTTTAGATTGGCAGGCGACAAAAAAAAAGGTGATCGACAGAAAGACTGGGTAAAATCGCATTTTCATTTTATGTCATTAGGTCTGCTAAGTTAGGAAAATGTTACATGCTGAAGAGGCCTGGCTTGCCAAGAACTTCTTGACTTGTATTATACGGCTGGTGTAGTATCATGCATAAGACCGGGACGACAATGTCGTTCGCCAAATTGTATCAAAAAATCACCACAATATGTGATTGTCAACGAACAAGGGAATATCGAGATTTGAGATATTTTAGAGAAGATATCGAATCTATTTGGATGCCGGGATTTGTAGAGCTATTTCTTGAATGGTGATCAAATGGTGATCCATGATTTTTAGTTCAATATTTTTTCAAAGTTGACGCAAGAAGAAAGAGTATGGACCGTAAGCTACTTTTTTCTAAGTTTGGGATACATACAATGAATCATGAAAAATTCAAGACGAAAATTCTTGCAGACTTCGATTTTGTTAGCTCCAATGTTGAGATATATTCCGATGTTTAAAGCAAAGAAGAAAGAAATTAAACCTCTGGTCCTTTCTACCTGGGACAGTGGTGTCATTGCAAATAATGGTGCCTGGCCAACTTTGTTGAATGGAGGGAATGCGCTTGATGCTGTCGAGCAAGCTGGCATTGCCATTGAAGATCACCTTAGCTGTTGTGTCGGGCTTGGTGGGAATCCCGACAGAGACGGTTTTGTCACCCTGGATGCATGTATCATGGATTACGAATCGAATTGTGGGTCAGTGGCATTTTTGGAAAGAATTAAGCATCCGATTTCCGTTGCACGCAAGGTCATGGAAGAAACTCCTCATGTCATGCTGGTTGGATCTGGTGCCCAACAATTTGCATTGCAGCAGGGATTTAAATTGGAGGAAGATAGATTATCAAATGATGCCTCTCAAGCATATAAAAAAATGGTTACAAGAGGAGAAATACCAACCCGTTAAAAATATTGAGCGGACCCAGATCAAAAAGAATAAAGGACCATTTGCTCCTGCGATGCTGCCAGATGGTACCTATAATCATGATACCATGGGTACCATAGCGATTGACAAACAGGGAAACCTCTCCGGAATGTGTACGACAAGTGGCATGGGCTTTAAAATGAGGGGTAGGGTAGGAGACTCGCCAATCATCGGTTCTGGCCTTTTTGTTGACAACGAAGTAGGCGCTGCTGTAGCAACTGGCCAAGGTGAAGAAATCATCCGGATCAGCGGATGTCACTTGGTAGTTGAATTGATGCGCAATGGAGCTACTCCACAGGAGGCTTGCGAAAAGGCTATTGCAAGAATCGTAAAAAGAGACCCGGCCAGAGCTAAAGATTTTCAAGCTTGCTTTATTGCCATTGATCGCATGGGTGAGATCGGTGCTTTTGCTTTGCATCCGGGTTTTAATTATAGTCTTTTTGCTCAAATTGTACAGAACAAGGTGTTGGACAGTAAAAGTTATTTTTAAGCAAGATCTGATTGATACCCAAGCCTGGAATGGGATTTCAGATTACAGATTTCGCAATGGGATTTCGGAGTAGAATATTTTGCATTGCATTTTTCTGAGATCAAATTGAAGTACTGGTGAATTTGCCTTAAGGGTTAAATTTGAAATCCGAAATGGTTTATGATGAAATTTACAAATTTCAGATCACCTGATCGAGCAAAATAACTGGTAACCAACTTTTAATATTATGAATGATTTAGAGAGTGTGGATCCTAGATTGATTTAGACCATTAAACAATCCAGGATTATCCGTATTTCCTTGGTGATGAACCCTGGACTAGCTTATAAAAGCTAGAGGTCTTTCACTTCAACTCGAAGTCGCTAATTATATCCAGATCCCTACCGGGCTTGAAATTTTCAATTGAAAATCCTATCTTGATCAGGTACAATAGAGTTCCAATGGCCTCAGAGATTTGCCGTACTCGATTCTTTCAAAAACTAAACAGTCGATCGATTAGCCAGATCAGTTGCTGCATCTTATTGGTAGTTAGTTTGATCTCCACGGCTATGTACTCACAGAACGAAGTGATCGGAGTAGATGATTTTGTACTCTCCGGTGATGCGGTTGAGATCGGAGACCAATGTGTACGGTTGACTCCACCTATAGATTGGGCCTCAGGGTCAGCCTGGTACCGGGATGCGATTGACTTGAATGCTTCCTTTCAAATGGAAATGGAATTGATGTTTGGTTGCGATGACCTTGGAGGTGCTGATGGAATCGTTTTTGCCTTTACTCCTTATCAGGGTATAACCGGCCACGGAGGTGAGGGCATGGGATTTGCCGGACTTCGACCGTCCTTAGGTCTTGAGATCGACACCTGGGAAAACGAACATCTTTCTGACCCACCAGACGATCACATTGCATTATTGCAACATGGATACGTCAATCACCTCTATAATCTTAAGGGACCAATTCCCATTCCCAATGTTGAAGACTGTCAGTTGCATCAGCTGGGTATTTATTGGGATCACCTCACCAAAATCCTAAGCGTACTCCTGGATAGAAAAGAGATTTTAAGTTATCAGGATGACATCGTCGATCGTATTTTTGCCGGTGAATCCAAGGTATATTGGGGGTGACAGCCGGCACCGGTCGATATCATAACCAACATGAGATCTGTTTCAGAAAATTAAACTTTACAAAGCCTATTACAACTTTACAATTTCATCCCCGGGAAGCGAAATTACTGTTAAGGGGAAATATTTTTTCACTGGAGGTTGCTTATCAAAAAGGTTCTGATGCGCTGGATACGGATCAAATGTCAGAACTTACGAAAGTGATTCATGTATTAAAAGAATATCCGGATTTCGAGCTCGAATTGAATGCCCATGTGCATGAGACCATAAATTCGCAAATGAATCAAGATTTATCGCTACAGAGAGCACAAAACATTCGTAAATATCTTTTACAACAGGGTGTTGCCCGTGATCGGATTCATCTAAATGGTATGGGAGATAAGTATCCACTCGATCCTGAAAGTCCCACTAATAAATATATTGACAATACCAGGATCGAAATTCGATTTTATAATCCCCGTACTTGAATTTCACCCCACGAGACACTTGAATGAGTTTTAAAATTTATACAAAAATTCGAATTACTATGAAAAATTTGATGATTCTATTTTGGGTCACATTTGTGATACCATTTCATCTTTTGGCTCAGGATAATCACTATGCTGAAGCAATTCGAATTATGGATATTTGGCTTGAAGCGCAGAGAAATTATGATAACCTACCCGGTATTTCAGTGGCTTTAATTAAGGACCAAAAAATGATATGGGGTAACGGTTACGGCTTTTCAGATTTAGAGAACAAAACGCCGGTGACTGCTTCTACAAAATTTAGTATTTGCTCTATTTCTAAACTTTTTACTTCAATTGCGATAATGCAACTCTTTGAATCTGGCAAACTTCGATTAGACGATCAGATTGAGGACCTTTTGCCCTGGTATGATCTGAAACAGCAGTTTGCCGGTAGTGGTCCGATAACCATACGCAGTCTGCTTACCCACTCATCGGGTTTGCCCCGGGAATCAGCCCATCCATACTGGACTGGTCCTGCCTTTGATTTTCCTAGTCCTGAAGAAGTCAGGACAGGTCTTCAAGATCAGGAAACTCTTTATCCGGCTTCCACTTATTTTCAATATAGTAACCTCGCGATGACTCTGCTCGGAGAGGTAGTGGCCCACGTATCGGGCATGCCTTATGGTGATTATATTAGATCGAGAATTCTTCAACCTCTGGAGATGCATGATACAGAAACTTATCTGCCGGTTGCTGAATGGGGAGGCCAACTTGCCATTGGTTATTCGGCAGAGGATCGATCCCGGAACCGGGTTAAACTGAATCTTTTTGATGCGGAAGGAATCGCTGCCGCAGCTGGATTTAGTTCAACTGTCGAAGATCTGGGCAAATTTGCCGCTTGGCAATTTCGGCTTTTGTCGGGTGGGGATGTAGAAATCTTAAAAGCATCCACTTTGCGATATATGCAGCAAGTGCATTGGATGGATCCCGATTGGAAGACTTCCTGGGGTCTGGGCTTTGCAATCTGGGAGCAAGAGGGCAAAAGTATGGTCGGGCATGGAGGATCTTGTCCTGGCTATCGGAGTACGATTGTAATAGATCCTACCAGGAAACTGGCTGCGATCGCCATGATCAATGCGCAGGCAGTCAATCCATCGAAATACACTAAGGGGATGCTGGCATTAGTGATTAAGGCAGAGGGTAAAGAAACTTCACACGATACGATGCATTTGGAGCAATACGCTGGGTTTTACAACAGTCAGCCGTGGTGGCCTGAAGAAGTCATCGTGCCCTGGCAAGGCAAGCTGGCTTCAATAGCTTTGCCAAATGAAAATCCAGCCACAGAAATGAGTCTACTGAAGCAATTAGAAGGTCACCACTTTAGAAGGGTAAGAGACGATGATACCTTAGGTGAAGAAATTCGCTTTGAGCTTGATCAGAATGGCCGTATCATCAAGTATTGGCAGCACAACAACTTTACCATTCGCGTGGCGGATTTTCAAAAATGATTGGCGTTTAGACCATATTAAACGAAGCAGAATTTAAGGAAGTAGAGATTGGTTGCGAGCTATTAGCTTTTTGACGGAAAAGGACATCTAATGAGTATAGTCACAAAAGGAAATGATGCTGCTCATTTAGAGCGAAACCCAATTGCGATATCTTGTAAGAACGAATAAATGAAGTACGATGATGAAGGATATTTCAGTAAAAGAAATTATGAGCCGGAATGTAATTACGGTGCAAGAATTAGATCGGCTCTCTAAGATCGAGGATCTTTGGAAGAGTAATCCGATTCACCATCTGGTAGTATTGAATGCGGGGAAAGTGGTAGGTATTGTGAGTAAGATCGACATGCTCAAGGCCTATAATGGTTTATCGACGGGTATGGGGACCACTGTGTTAAGTAGCTTGGCTGTGGGTCAGGTGATGACCAGAAATCCACTCACAGTCGAACCGGAGGATACCATAGGTCTGGTAGCCGATATTATGTTGGCCAATAAATTCCATTCAATTCCGGTGGTAGAAGAGGGAGAACTAGCAGGTATTGTCACCAGTCATGATCTGATCAAATACGGATATCAATGAAAGATATTGCAGAAACAACTTTAGGTCAGATTATGCTTCGTAATCTGGTGGTACTCAATCCGTCAGATACGCTTGATAAAGCAGTCGAAACATTCAGAATGTACCCTTTTCATCATTTGCCGGTCGTCGATGACGATATGATGTTAGTGGGCATGATTAGCAATACCGATCTCGAACGGGAGTCTCACGGTCGATCGCTCTTTAAGCATCATATGAAAGAGCAACATGACGATGCCTTATTCCGGTCTTTGATGGTGCGTGAAGTTATGATCGATGCCGTATTTCAGTTGTCACCAAAGCACAGTATACAAGATGCCTATCAGGCTTTTTGCAAAGGTCGCTTCAGGGCGATTCCTATTGTCGAAGATAGTATGCTGGTCGGAATTATCACTCCTTTAGATATTATAAGATATCTTCTGGAGGAAACGAAAACCTAAAATGCTGCCAAGCCCAATCTGGAACGCATATATGATGCAATTATGAGATATGATGACCTAAGTCATCTTCTGCATGGACTTTTTAGTATTAATTTTGCCCGATTTCTAAAGTTATATGACTTGATATGAAAAGGGTATCCGTGCAAAATTCGTTGAAGTGCCCATGGTACATGGAGGATATAGAACAAGCAGAACATCACTGTGTCACGTGTTTAAGGCGGAATCTCTCCCTTTTTTCGGAATTGAACAAAGATGAGTTGGTAAAGCTAAATGCCAACAAACGAATGCTCTATTTTTCGAAAGATGAGCCCATCTTTAAGCAGAGTCTCAGACCAGCGGGTCTATACGCACTGTCATCCGGAATGGTGAAGAATGTTCGAACCAACGAAGCCGGGGTCACTCATCTGGTGGATCTCAACAAGCCGGTAGATTTTCTCGGGTTCGGTGACTTCATCAGTGATTGCGCCCATTCTTATTCAGCGATTGCGCTTGAGAATTGTACCATTTGTTTTATTCCCGGTGAAGATTTCATGAACGTTATGGCCGATAACGGGGCCCTGATTATGAAGTCTTTACAATTTGTCAGTAAACAGCACCGTCGTTACATTGAGCGAATCAGTAATCTTTCCGGCAAGAATATGCGGGGTAGAATGGCGGATATCTTAATGTATATCTATGATGTTTTTGATCTAAATAAAAGTCGGGATCGGATCAAGATTGAGTTAAAAAGAAGTGACTATGGGAGTCTCGCTCAGATGAATACGGCCAATGCCATCCGGACCCTTTCGGAATTCTCGAAGACCAATTTAATCGAATTTAAAGGTCAAAGTTTATTTTACATGAATGTGCCTGCTTTGCGACAGATTAGTCTAAATCAGTAACCCACCACCATATTTCATGGGGGTGATGTTTGTTTTCTCTACCTCTGGTTATAGGTTGCACTGATGGTGATCATTGAGCCACCCAATTGATTGACAAAAGGGTTAAACCGGGATTATGAATTAGGGTTTTGTGATGAAAGCCCAAAGTGTAATAAAGACGGGTGCTCCAGAGGTTTTTGAGGGCGCAAACATGGTCACCATCATGGTGAGCATCAAAAATCGATGATGTGCCCGTATTTGCAGCAATTTGGGCTTGGAATAGAAAGTCTAATGCATGTTTCCGGTTAAACTACTAAAACCTTAAATCTTCATCACGGACTCTTTTCGCCGCTTCACCAATAGAATTGGCTAAGAGGAAATGATCAAGCCCTTCCCTGAATTTTGAGACATGTGTATGAAATGGACACGGGTTGTCACTCGAACATTTTGGCAGGCCCAATACACACTCATTAATAGAACCCGCACCATCAATCAGTGCAATAATGGACAATAAATTCAGATTCCTATTCTCTTCGCTCAGGTAAAAGCCACCATTGGGCCCTCGTGCGGAGGAGATTAACCCATTTTTAGTTAGCTGTTGTAGCGTCTTTGCCAGAAAATGGTGAGAAACATCTAAGGCATTGGCTAGGTCAATCGTAGTGAGCTTACAGTCATCACCCGAATGGATTGCCAAATATAAGACAGCCCGGATTGCATTTTTACAAGCGTTACTAAACATGATAGCTCTAGGTTTTTAAGACTAATTCTAAATAAACTAAAAAAGTTCAAATAAATAAAGATAAAATGGTCCGTTATTCTTCTATTTGATATATTGTATAAAAATAAGGTTCAACAGATGCAGAGTCCCAAAATCGAATGTCAAATCAAAGCCTTGCATATGAAACAAATGTTCTCTATTATCATGTGGGTTTTGGTAGTGATGCCTACATGTCTTAGTCAGGAATCAACTGACATCGCTGATCTGTTTAAAATCAAATGTGCCATCTGCCATACTATTGGGGGTGGTAAACTCATCGGACCCGACCTTTCCGGGGTTGATCAGCGCCATAGTCGGGATTGGTTGGTCGAGTTTGTCAGATCATCGCAGAAAATGATCAACAGGGGAGATCCTGCGGCGGTCGCACTATTTGAGGCCAATAATAAGATCCAAATGCCAGATCCGATGATATCGGATGATCAGATTCAATCAATTCTTGATCACATCGAAGCACAATCCGGTCAGGCAGCGTCAGGATCTGAATATGTGTCAATTTTAGAAGGTGCCTCACCAGAAAACAGGGAGTCCGGTCGAAGATTATTTGAGGGTTTACACAGCTTCAGCAATGGTGGTCCCTCTTGCCTTTCATGTCACAACGATATTAGCACTTATTTCTTCTCAGAAAACAGCTATTCAAACAAAGATATTAGAACGTCTTTCTCAACCTTGGGTGAGGCTGGGATCAAGGCCATATTGGAAAGTCCTCCTTTTCCCGTGATGAGAAAGGCGTTTGAGGGAAGACCCCTGCAAGAAGCAGAAATTCATGATTTACTGGTCTTTTTAAGAGACTCCGGATCAGCCAATGCACATGCAAATCCTTCATCAGGATATCTTCTTTACGGACTAGGTGGCACGGTGTTACTGCTATTTTTGATTGCAGGTCTATGGATTGAGCGAAAAAGAACCAGTGTCAATCATAAGATTTATAAAAGACAAATCAGGTCAGCAAACTAACTACACTTTTTGGAACAAATCCTTAAATAAACAATAATGAGTTGGATTGAAGATATAATTTCTCCCCAGACCAGACAATGGGAAGAGTTTTACCGTAATCGCTTTCAACACGACCGAGTGGTAAGAAGTACCCATGGTGTTAATTGCACGGGTGGTTGCTCATGGCAGATCCATGTCAAGGACGGAATCGTTGTTTGGGAGACTCAGCAGTTAGACTATCCTCTACTTGAAAGTCAGTTGCCTCCATACGAACCCAGGGGCTGCCAAAGGGGAATATCATATTCGTGGTACTTGTATAGTCCTTTGCGGATAAAATATCCTCTTATCCGCAGTGCTTTGATTGATGCTTATCGTAGAGAAAAGGCTAAGACTGATGACCCCATTAAGGCCTGGGAAAACCTTCAAAATGACGAAGCTGCGAGAAGAAGATATCAGAATGCAAGAGGCAAGGGAGGATTCAGAAGAATCAGTTGGGATGAGGTATTGGAACTTATGGCCGCTTCTAACATCTATACGGCAAAAAAATATGGACCTGATCGAGTGGCTGGATTTTCTCCGATTCCCGCCATGTCCATGCTGAGTTATGCAGCTGGTGGTCGATTTCTCCAATTATTCGGAGGGGTCAATTTGAGTTTTTACGATTGGTATTGTGATCTACCCACTGCTTTTCCTGAGATATGGGGCGAGCAAACGGATGTTTGTGAAAGCGCAGATTGGTACAATGCAAAGATGATCGCTGACATGGGTGCCAATCTCAACATGACAAGAACCCCAGATTGTCACTTTTTTGCAGAATCCAGACATAATGGGACAAAGACGGTTGTTTTCTCACCGGATTTTAGTCAGGTGAGTAAATATGCAGATCAATGGGTCCCCCTTCATGCAGGGAGTGATGGCGCATTTTGGATGGCCGTGACTCACATCATTTTGAAAGAGTGGCACCATGAAAAACAAACCCCTTATTTTCTACAATATACCAAGCAATACACTGATAGTCCCTACCTCGTCAAATTGGAAAAGGAAGGTGATGTTTTCCGGCCCGGAAAACTTTTGCATGCCAATGAATTACCCGCTCACCAGGACATTGAAAATGGTGACTGGAAGTTTGTGAATATTGATGAGGTAACCGGAAATCTTGTGATTCCCAAAGGTAGCTCGGGCTTCCGGTGGGACAAGGAAGGTGGCCGTTGGAATATGAAACTGGAAAATGGTGTGGATGACCAGCCATATAATCCATATCTGACCCTTTTGAATGATCATGAAGAAGTAATCCAGGTGAGCTTCACCGAATTTGGCCTGGCTGTTGATCGAAAACGGGGAGTGCCGGTACGTTACATTGAAACCGTTGAAGGGAGAATTCCTGTAACGACAGTATACGACCTGATCATGGGTCAATATGGTGTGGAGAGGGGTTTGCCAGGGGAATATCCAAGAGATAAGACCGACAAGGATGGAGCATATACCCCTGCATGGCAAGAGATTTTCACTGGAGTCAGCTCCAATACGGTGGAACAATTTGCCCGGGAATGGGCAAATACGGCTAATCTGACCGGGGGCAAATGCATGGTGATCGTGGGTGCCGGTATCAATCACTGGTATCACGCCAATCTAATGTACCGTTCGGCCATTATGACATTAATGTTGACCGGCTGTGTTGGCAAGAACGGAGGAGGTATGAATCACTATGTAGGTCAGGAGAAGCTGGCTCCGGTCGATTCATGGGGTAGCATTGCATTTGCTAACGATTGGCAGGGAGCAGCCCGACTACAGCAGGCTCCAATATGGCATTATATCAATACTTGCCAATATCGCTATGACGGTCAATTTTCGAAGTATAATACCACACCTGATAATAAGTGGACAAGACAACATACGGCTGACACCATTTTTCAGGCAGTGCGCATGGGATGGATGCCTTTTTATCCTCAATTCAAACAGAACTCATTAGAACTGTGTAAAGAGGCAATTAATAGCGGTGCCACTTCAGATGAAGAAATTAAAAATATGTGCTGGAGAAATTAAAATCGAAAGAACTGGAATACGCAGTTGGCGACCCTGAGGCTCCTGAAAACCACCCAAAAGTATGGTACATATGGAGAGGCAATGCCATCATGGGCAGCATGAAAGGTCACGAATATGCACTAAAGCATTATCTGGGTACGCATTCTAATGCCATTGCCGAAGATTCGGAGGATCATCCCAGTGAAGTCAAGTGGCATGAACAGGCTCCGACTGGAAAAATGGATCTCATTGTCGATCTTA
This sequence comes from Saprospiraceae bacterium, assembly GCA_016711125.1. Lineage (GTDB taxonomy): Bacteria > Bacteroidota > Bacteroidia > Chitinophagales > Saprospiraceae > JABDMH01. Next base: position 1,458,107 of record JADJTQ010000001.1, read on the forward strand.
ATTTCAGGATGGATTCTTCAGCGCTATATTCAGATATCGTTTTGCCGGCTGCGTCCTGGTATGAAAAAGCCGACTTAAATAGTACAGATTTGCACTCCTTCATCCATCCCTTAGGGCAAGCCATTGCACCGGTTTGGGAGTCTAAAACGGACTGGGATATTTTTAAGCAAATCGCGAAGGCGACCAGTGAATTGGCTAAACAAGCCCTTGCTGAACCGCAAAAGGATGTCGTTATTACGCCTATATCACATGATTCGGATGGTGAGATTGCTCAGCCCAGTGTAAAAGATTGGTATAAAGGAGAGTGCGAAGCAATTCCCGGTAAAACGATGCACAAAATTACCGGAGGTGAGCGGGATGACACCAAGATATATGATAAGTATTGCACTTTAGGAGACAACATTCGTACGAAGGGACTGGGCGCTCATGGTAACCATTATCTCTGTGCCGATGAATTCGATGAGATGTTGACATCCAATCATTTCCCAACGGAAATGGTGGAGGGCAAACTGAGACCGTCTATCAAAGAGGATGAATGGGCAGCAAATGCAGTACTTCACCTCTCCTCACTCACTAACGGAAAGCTGACGGTCAGGGCTTATCAGAATGCTGAAAAAAAGACAGGCCTTGTATTGGCCGATTTAGCCCAGGGAAGTGAAGATGTCAGGATCAGATATGCCGATCTGTTGGCTCAGCCTCGTAGATATAACACCTCACCGCTTTGGTCGGGCCTGATGAATGGTGGTAGAGCTTATTCGGCATACACTTACAATGTGGAGCCATTGGTACCGTGGAGAACACTAACAGGAAGACAGCACATCTACCTGGATCACGAATTGTACATTGCTTACGGCGAACATCTACCGACCTATAAGCCTTCTCCAAAACCCGAAGCGTATGGTGATTTGAGAGATACCTTGAAAGGGGGAGAAGCTAAGATTCTAAATTGTCTCACACCTCATGGTAAATGGCATATTCATTCAACCTACATGGAAAATCTCCGGATGCTTACGCTCTCACGGGGCTGTGAACCATGCTGGTTAAACGAAACGGATGCGATAGACCTGGGCATTAATGACAATGATTGGGTTGAGGTTTACAACGATCATGGTGTCTATTGTACCAGGGCAGTTGTAAGTTCGAGAATTCCCCGTGGAGTGTGCATCGTTTATCATGTGCCGGAGCGAACGACAGGAATCCCTAAGTCACAGGTACGAGGCAATAAGCGGGCAGGTGGGCATAATAGTTTTACCAGGATACATTTAAAACCAAATTACCTGTGTGGTGGATATGGACAGTTTAGCTACCACTTTAACTATTGGGGCCCTATCGCACCCAACAGAGATACCCATGTGATCGTGAAGAAAATGGAAAAACTTGTATGGTGATATAAATTTTTTCAAAATAAATATGAAAATGGAAATCACGAAATTGAAAACAGTAGGAGAGATTGTCGCGCAAAACCATAAGGCAGCAGATATATTTAAGAAATTTGGGATTGACTTTTGCTGCGGAGGAGGTAGATTGCTTTCGGATATATGTCAGGACAAAAACCTCAATTATGATGATGTAGAAAGAGCATTGATGAAGATTGCCGGGGGTACCTCTGGATTGGAGGATTTTGATCAATGGGAATTGGATACCCTGGTAGATTATATTGTTGATAAACATCATTTCTACGTCAATGAAAATATACCGCTGATTATCGCCTATTCGGATAAAGTAGCAAAGGTTCATGGGGCCAATTATCCTGAGACAGTGGAGATTAATAAACTGTTTCATCTCGCTGCCGATGAATTGCTGGATCATATGTATAAAGAGGAAGAGATCTTGTTCCCCTTCATAAAATCACTATTAAGTATTCGACGAGGATTTTCTCTACAGATGCCTTCTCCTTTTGCAACGGTGCTAGCCCCAATTAGAATGATGATGATCGAACATGATCAGGTTGAAGATCTGATCCGTTCAATTTCTGAGTGTAGTAACAGCTATAAGCCTCCCGTAGCTGCGTGCGCAACTTATCGTGTGTTATATGCCAAACTACGAGATTTTCAACTGGATTTACATAAGCACATTCATTTGGAAAACAATATTTTATTTCCAAAGGCAATTGAGTTGGAAAAAATAATTGACGCCAGATCTAATTAGATACATAAAGTATTCTCTGATTAATGAAAACGCAATGACTCGTGTGAGCTAAGATTTAAAGGATACTAATTATAGAAATTTATAAATAGATATTATGGACGTAAGAGCCCAAATTTCGATGGTTTTTCACCTGGATAAATGTATCGGCTGCCATACCTGTTCGATAGCATGTAAGAATATCTGGACAGATAGAAAAGGTGCGGAATATCAATGGTGGAATAATGTTGAAACTAAACCTGGAACAGGTTATCCCACTAAATGGGAAGATCAGGATATTTATAAAGGAGGCTGGGAGAAAAATGATAAGAGCATTAATTTACGCGGAGCTGGTAAAAAGAAAAGTCTCTTAAACATATTTCACAACCCTCATCTCCCGGTTATTGATGATTATTATGAGCCTTTCACATACCGGTATCTTGATCTGATCGAATCTCCCGCAATGGACGACCAGCCGACGGCCCGACCGGTTTCGCTAATCACTGGCAAACCCATCGACATTAAAATGGGTCCTAATTGGGATGATGATTTAAGTGGTACTCCGGATTATGCGCGAAAGGATCCAAATTTAAGAGATCTTCCACCTGCGGTTCAGGAAGCCATGTTTCAGTTGGAGCGAATGGCGTTCTTCTATCTACCCAGGATTTGCAATCATTGTCTGAATCCTGCTTGCGTGGCATCCTGTCCATCTGGGGCTATCTATAAAAGGGGTGAAGATGGAATTGTTTTGATTAATCAACAAGTGTGCCGAGCCTGGAGAATGTGCGTCACAGCCTGCCCATACAAGAAATCCTATTATAATTGGCATACTGGAAAATCAGAAAAATGCATTCTTTGTTATCCCAGATTGGAAGCAGGATATGCACCGGCTTGTATGCATTCGTGTGTAGGAAGGATTCGATATTTGGGAGTACTTCTTTACGATGCGGATCAAATTGAAACTGCAGCTTCAGAAGATACCAGCAAATTAGTCGAAAGTCAATTAAATATGCTACTGGATCCAAATGACCCTGAAGTAATCAAAGCTGCTAAGGCATCTGGCATTTCCGATTCTACTATAAAGTCTGCACAGGATTCACCGACCTATCGCTTTGTTAAAGAATGGGGCCTGGCACTACCTCTGCATCCGGAATTTAGAACCTTACCAATGCTCTTTTATGTGCCACCCTTGCTTCCTGTGATGGCTTCACTTGGAGTACAAGATAAAGAGCAGGGAGATAAATTAGACCCCATCGCAAAATTCTGGAATGACGACTGGTTGTATGACACGAGCACTGATAATCTTTGGGGTACGATAGAAGAGGCCCGGTTTCCTCTGAAATACATGGCTAATTTATTTACCGCTGGAGACGAAGAGAAAATCAAAGATGTTTTAAAGAAATTGATGGCGGTGCGCATTCATCGACGAGGAGTAACAGTAGGAGATATTCCAGCAGAAAAAGTGCAGAAAGCCTTAAGTGAAGCTGGCCTGAATGCAGAAATGGCAGATAGTATCTACAAATTGACGTCACTAGCCAAATTTGATGATCGATTTGTCATTCCTCCCGCCCACCGAGAGCAAGCTATTGAGATGCTGGAATTTACGGGAGATACCAAAGGAAGCACTGGATTTGGATTCCGGCAAAAGCCAGAAAGGGGTCTTTAATAATGAAAAACGTGAATGGTTATGAACGAACAATTAGATCACTATATAAAAGTTGCTGACGTTTTTAATTATCCTGACGAGCATTTTTCGTCTAGAGTAGATCAGTTACAGGAGTTCTTGGCTGAATACTGTTCCATTGCAGCGCAAGAATTTGGATTATTTAAAGCAGTGATCACTAAAATACCTGTTTTGGAACAGCAAGAATTGTTTATCCGGTCTTTTGACGTCCAGTCTCTTACCACCTTGGATATAGGATATGTGCTCTTCGGAGACGACTACAAACGGGGTGAACTCTTGGTTAATTTAAACCGGGAACATCGTGCTTCAAACAATGATTGTGGGCACGAACTTGCAGACTACCTCCCCAATGTCCTGCGATTATTGCCAAAAATGGAAGATGATTCGATTCGGTTTGAATTTGTTGAAAAAATGCTTGCCCCAGCGGTAGAATCCATGATCCAGACTTTTGAAAAAGAACAGGTCAGCCAGAAGGAAAAGTTTTATGAAAAAAAGTACAAGACCATCATCGATCGTCCTTCCGATTATTACACCGTATATCAACATGCACTCAGTGCCCTGTTTAAGCTTTTAAAGCAGGACTTCAATTTTCATTTTTCGGATACAACAGAACAAAAATCAGATTTTCTGAAGAACATTACAACAGAGATTTCCCTTGAGGAATTATAAACAAATTATGGGCCTTATTGAAATTTAAAAAATTATAAACAACTTCACTATGAATGCATTCATAGACAATCTGTTAAACACCACAAACAATTTCTTTTTGATTGGACTACCTTACATTGCCTTGGTTGTGTGTGTAGTAGGTACAATTTGGCGATATCGTTCAACGAAATTCAAGGTGTCTTCTTTATCCTCTCAATTTTTGGAAGGTAAAACCTTGTTTTGGGGTTCGGTCCCTTTTCATTGGGGTATTCTAATTTTATTCTGCGGCCATCTGATTGGAGTTATCTTTCCACGTGGTGTACTACTGTGGAACAGTCATCCGCTTCGGTTAATAATTATCGAGACGTCCGCCTTTATCTTTGCCATTGCGGTATTAATTGGCTTAATAAATTTACTATACAGGAGAATAACAAATCCTCGAGTGAGGGTAGTTACGAATGCAATGGATATTTCTATTCTTGCAATTCTGCTGATTCAAGTGGTAACCGGCTTGTGGATAGCTTATTTTTTTCGCTGGGGTTCTTCATGGTTTGCTTCTGTAGTCACTCCCTATCTTTGGTCTATCCTCACATTACAACCAGACATTAGTGCTGTCAGTGCTTTTCCATGGGTGATCAAATTACACATTATTGGCGCTTATGTCATGCTGATAATCATTCCTTTTTCACGTTTGATCCATTTTCTGGTCCCTCCCCTGGATTACATTTGGCGACCCCATCAATTGGTGTTTTGGAATTGGAGTAGGAGAAAAATTCGTGATGATAATTCGACTTGGTCTCTCAAGAGACCAAAAAATAATTAATCTGCTTGTGGTTAGATTGGTAAAATGTCACATCTACTTTTATTCGTCACTGATTTGGAATTGACCGTTTCTCAAATTGTCAAATCGATCTTGCTTGTAGTGGTTTTTGTAGGTCTGATTATTAATCTATATAAGGTATTTAAGTCACCAAGTATTAAAATAGCAGGAGTACGAATTACTTTCAGTTTTCTATTACTGATAAGCATGTATCCAGTTTTTCAATGGATTAAAATCGATGGAGCAATGCTGGTTGCTCCACTGTACGTCGAGGGAAGAACAACTGGAATGTGTCAGGTTTTTGCCAGGGGTAAAGGCATCGGTTTTGAATATGAAGTATCGGGAAAAAAATATGTGGGATGTGATACTTATCATCCGATGAAATTGGAAGATTTGATGGTGCCGGATGGATATTATTATGTGCGCTATTCTCAGAATTATCCGGACCAGGGTAGAATAGATTTTAATAAAAGGATTCGATAGATGATAGAAAGGGCCACTGCAAAGTCACACAAGGCACTCTTTCTTAGTACTCTCGCATTCACACTGTGTTTTGCATTTTGGATGTTAAATGGGGTTTTAGTAACATTTTTAGCTGACAATCAGGTATGTGAGTGGGGGCCGATCAAGATTGGATGGCTCATGGGAATTCCGGTATTAACCGGAGCGATATTTAGATTACCGGCAGGAATTCTGACGGACAAATACGGAGGCAAGCCGGTGTTTAGTACTTTACTTTTGTTGTGTGCAATTCCAACTTATCTCTTGTCTTGGGCTGATGATTTCTGGGAATTTGCCCTGGCTAGCTTCGGGTTTGGTTTGGCGGGAGCCAGTTTTGCAATTGGCATAGCTTATTCATCGGTATGGTATCCGATGAACCAACAAGGTACTGCAGTGGGGAGTTTTGGCGCAGGGAATGCCGGGGCCGCGCTGACTACCTTATTTGCACCATCGCTCCTCAATTATTTTACCCAAGATGGGGTAAACTTAGAGGGTTGGCGCAATCTGCCCAAGCTCTATGCAGGAGTGTTGGTGGTGATGGGTCTAATTTTCTTTTTGTTGGGAGACAACCGAAAACCTACTACAACCAAAAAGACATTGACAGGTATGTTGGTGCCTTTGAGAAACATGCGGGTCTGGCGTTTTGGATTGTATTATTTCCTTGTATTTGGCTGTTTTGTAGCCTTTTCCCAATGGTTGGTTCCCTATTTTGTTAATGTGTACTATCTACCTCTGGTCACAGCGGGAATTTTCGCAGCTCTCTTTAGTTTTCCTTCTGGCGTTATTCGGGCTCTGGGAGGATGGATGTCTGATAGATTTGGAGCGCGAAAGGTTATGTATTGGGTGTTGGGTAGCTCGGTGGTCGTCTGTTTTTTGTTAATTATTCCCAGAATGGAAATAATATCACCTGGTAGGGGGATTATGAGCAAACAGACTGGCAAGGTTACTTCAATTACAGAATCAGAGATTATAATTTCTGGGCAATCCTATCCATTTGTTCAGAGGGACAAACAACTTCGAAATATTGAAGAAGGAACAATTGTACTCCCCGCAAAAGAAGTATGGCAGGAGCCCATTGTAAAGGTTGGTGATTCGGTGGTTAAGAAGCAATTAATTGCAAAGGGAATTACCCGAATATACTTTCAAGCAAATGTTTGGATTTTCGCTGGGTTGGTTATTCTTATCGGAAGTATCTGGGGCATTGGCAAGGCAGCCGTTTACAAACATATACCGGAATATTTTCCCGATGAAGTGGGGGTCGTTGGTGGTATGGTCGGAGTGATTGGCGGTCTTGGTGGATTTTTCTGCCCAATAGTATTTGGGTACCTGTTGGTCGGTACCGGTTTGTGGACAAGTTGTTGGATGTTTATGTTTTTACTGTCGCTGATTTGTTTGATATGGATGAATCGTGTTGTACAAAAAATGATAAAGGAGAGATACCCCGTAATAAGTCGAAAAATTGAACATGTGTAAAAACAAAACCTGATGTCAGTTAATATTTCAAATTGGAACGTTGAGGATCCCAAATTTTGGCATTCGAAGGGAAATCGAATTGCCAATGAAAACCTCGGTATTTCCATACCGGCGCTTCTTTGGCTTTTGCTATCTGGATTATGTGGAGTGTAATTGCCACGAAAATGAAAGAATTTGGCTACAATTTTGGCATGATCAATCCGAATATGAATCCTGGTGAAGTTGCCGAGAAATTAAAAGAAATAAACAGCCTTTACTATACTCTCCCTGCTATTGCGGGTCTGGCAGGCGCCACATTGAGAATTCCAAATTCATTCCTGATTGGTATCGGAGGGGGTCGGAATGTCATTTTTGTAACTACTACATTATTATTGATTCCTGCTATCGGAGTTGGCTTTGCACTGCGAGATGTAAATTCTCCATACCTGACGTTTGCCATCCTCGCTGCTCTTTCCGGTTTTGGAGGAGGTAATTTTTCGTCCTCGATGAGCAATATCAGCTACTTCTTTCCAAAAAAGGTTCAAGGTACCTCATTAGGGCTAAACGCGGGCATTGGTAACCTCGGTGTGGGCGTAATGCAAAAAACGATACCCCTGGTAGTTGGTTTGTTTTTATTTACTGCAATAGACAAGGATGGAAACCTTATTGGAGGTGAAGAACTTGCCGGAATCCAGAATGCAGGATGGGTATGGGTGCCCTTAATCATCCTTTCGGCACTTGCTGCCCTGTTTGGCATGAACAATGTTGTTACTGGCACACCTAAATTGCCGGGTACTATTGAGGGGATTAGTAAAACACTTTACCTAATTATTCTGGGTTTGGTTTCTACCGGGATCGGTGCTTATATGTTGGTCGGTCTGCAAATAAATATGTGGGTGGTACTTCCTGTGGTAATCATATTGACAGTGCTTCTTATGAAGTTTGCCACTCCCCGGGAAATGAAAGCCAACCTAAATAAACAATTTGCCATCTTTAGTAACAAGCATAATTGGATTATGACCATTATTTACACGATGACGTTTGGTTCGTTTATCGGTTTTTCAGCGGCATTTCCAAAATTGTGTCAGGATATTTTTGTTTATTCCGATCACACCAACCCTGAATTTATAAATCCCAACGCTCCAAATTTCTTAACCTGGGTTTTTTTAGGTCCCGTCATAGGAGCCTTGGTTCGCCCGGTCGGAGGTTGGTTATCTGATAAAATAGAAAGCGGTGCAAAAGTAACAGCGGGCAGTACGATTGTGCAAATCATCGCTACTTTGGCGGTCGCTTATTTTATTGTACAAGCAAGAAATAGCCCAACTCCCGAAATTTTTTGGTGGCCTTTTTTTGCTTGTTTTATGTTGCTATTTTTGACCACAGGCATCGGAAACGGATCAACTTTTAGAAGCATTCCGAATATATTCAGCAAGGAGCAAGCCGGACCTGTATTGGGTTGGACGGCGGCTATTGCTGCTTATGGTGCTTTCATCATACCAAAAATATTCGGTCAGCAAATCCAACTTGGTACCCCCGAAAAAGCACTCTATGGTTTTGCCATTTATTACGTGGTCTGCCTGGGGCTTAATTGGTGGTATTATCAGGGACCTAAGGCTGAAATCCGAAATCCGTAATTAAACTAAATATCTGGATATGGCAAAAGATAAGATTCCAAAACGCTACTTAAGATTCATGGAAGAGTACCCTGAAATTGGGAAAGCTTATGAGGCTCTGGGCAATGCAGTTCATGATGCAGGCCCTTTAGATAGTAAGACACGAGCCCTCATCAAGGTTGGTATATCAGGTGGAGCAATGTTGGAAGGAGCTTTCCATTCCCATATACGTAAAGCAATTAAAGAAGGAGTAACCTTAGAAGAATTGAAACACGTTGCATTTCTCGCCTTACCCACCATCGGTTTTCCTTCCATGATGGCTTTGCTGTCATGGATCGAGGATATTTGCAAGGACGAGGATAAGGATTCTTTAAATTGCTAGCAAAGGTATATTGCATGAATTCTTCCTGGAAATATTTAATTGGAATTATTGGTTGTTTTCTGACGATGGGTAACGATGTTTTGGCTCAGTTTTCTCTATCTGGACAATTTCGTCCCAGATTTGAATTTAGGAATGGGTATCGAACGCCTGCCGGTAATACATTACAAGCAGCCGCCTTTGTCTCGCAACGCACCAGGCTGATCCTCGACTATAAGAAAAGTAAGATAATGACCAAACTCTCACTTCAGGACGTACGAGTTTGGGGAGATGAACCGCAACTCAGCAATATTTCCAATATGGCATTACATGAAGCTTGGGCCGAACTGGCATTAAATGATCACTGGGGTATTAAATTAGGAGACAGGAGTGGATATACGATGATCACCGGCTACTTGGCAATGTCGAGTGGGGACAGCAAGCCAGGAGTCATGATGGGTTGTTGTTAGGCCTCAACCGCAACGCACTAGTAGGGCACCTTGGTTTGGCATACAACAACGAAGCAGAATCACTTTTTAGCAACAGATATTCGTTGGCCAATTATCGTTCGTTAGCTTTTCTGTGGCTGAATAAAACCTATGAAAATGGCCTAGCAATTAGTTTTATTGCAGTAACAGATGGTCTTGAAGATGAACAGGGATCGCTTCACCATCGTTTGACCTTTGGTCCTCACCTTCAATACAATTCCAGCCGCTATTCACTTGCATCATCCTTTTACTATCAGTTGGGTGAAAACACTAGTGATGTTGACTTAAGTGCTTTCCTTTTTTCTCTAAATAATACGTTTAATTTTAGCAAATCCAGCGTTGGATTTGGAGTAGATTACGTCTCCGGAACAGATGGATTGGATCAAACCAACAAAAAGATAAATACTTTTAACACCTTGTATGCTACCAACCATAAATTCTATGGATATATGGACTACTTTCTCGATGTTCCTTCGGATACAAAAGAGGGAGGACTCATTGATACCTATTTTAAAATGATTAATAAATTAAATGACAAATCTTCCTTCGATACGCATTTGCACTATTTTCTGTTGGCAAATAACGTCCGGGACCCAGGTAACCTAAATAACTCTCTTGACAATAACCTTGGCTTTGAAATTGATGGGGTTTATTCACACAGCATTCATTCGGAGGTTCAAATTCAAGTAGGGTTGTCTTTCATGCTGCCAGCAGAAGCAATGAGACAATTAAGAGGTGGTGACAAGGGTAATTTAAACACATGGGCCTGGACTATGATCACGTTTAGACCTGAATTTTTTAAAACAAAAGAAGATAATAATGATTGAATTAAAAGTAATTAATAAGGTTGACCCTCTCAAAAGAATCGCAGAGAAACACGACACCGGAGATGAATACTCTCCCATGGATCCTCCCGATGCCTATGCTCCCCCTGGCTTGGAGAAGGTGGATTACAAAGACATGCATCCCTTTCTCCAGGAGCTAATGGACGAACATAAGATAGCAGCAGAGAAACTAAAAATATTTGAAGAAACACTCCTGAATATGCAGAAGACGGGAGTAGACCGGAAGACCTTTGCTCAGCTTGGCGATTTCTTCGAATTTTTTGATCTTTCTATAACTAAGCACAATCGAAAGGAAGAGAAAACTGTGTTTCCTTTCTTACATAGAAAACTCAAGGAAATTGGAGAACATAGTAACGGCCCTGACGAAGTAACCGCAGTTGATATGATGGAGGACGACCACATAAAGTCCTTGCAGCTGGCAGCGGTAGTATTTAATTTTTTTGGAATAGCCATGAATCTACCAGACGCACCATCACGATTGATCGTATTGGATACGGCAATTGAGCAGGGAAAAGCATTGATCGAGTTATTGCGCCTACATATTTTTAGAGAGGATAATATAGTTTTTGCATTAGCCAATCGTCATCTTTCCGTTGCCGAACTAGATAATTTGTCACGTCATGTTGATTGATCGGTTTGGTCGAACCCACGATTATTTAAGGATCTCATTGACAGACAAGTGCAATCTGCGATGTAATTATTGTATGCCGGAAAATCCCTGCTTCCTACCGAACTCCAGGTTGTTTTCCGGAGATGAAATTGCTGAGATTGTCAAAATATTTGTCTCTGATTTTCACATTCGAAAGATCAGGTTTACAGGTGGTGAACCGCTGTTAAGGAAAGATTTCTTTGATATCGTAAATTCATTCAGTCACCTACCGCTGGAGCTTGTCATGACCACCAACGGGATATTGTTAGATCGCTTTCTTGAACAATTCAAAGCGATTGGGATTAAACAATTTAATATTAGTTTGGACACTCTCAGACCGGATCGATATGCGTTAATTACCGGGTTCGATTATTTCCGGAAGGTATTTGAAAATATACGATTGGCCATGAAAGCCGGATTTCAAATAAAGGTAAATGCGGTCATTAAGAAGGGAATAAATGAAGATGAAGTCCTGGATTTTATCCGCCTGACCGAAGATGAAGACTTCCATGTTCGGTTTATTGAATTTATGCCCTTTAACGGAAATTTCTGGTTATGGGATGAAGTGATTTCACACAAAAGCATTTACGATCAAATTGCAAAGGTCTACGTGGTTGAGAAATTAGCTGATGAATATCACAGTACCGCCAGGGCTTTTCAAGTCAAGGGGTTTAAGGGTACCTTCGCAATCATTAGTCCGATCAGCGCGCCATTTTGTGGTACCTGCAACCGGATCAGATTAACGGCTGACGGTAAACTAAAAAATTGCCTCTTTTCTAATGAAGAATTTGATATCCTATCTTCCCTTAGACAGGGTTTAGACATTCGCCCGATTATCAGACATGCTATTCAAAGTAAACATGCTGAACGAGGAGGTCTGGGTTCCTTTACTGATGAAACAGCTGAGGAAAAATTTGGAAAGGGGAGATCAATGACCGCAATTGGAGGGTGATCAAATGAAACAGTTGAGTAAGAAATTGGTAAAGCAGGTCAATACCCACAATCGGAGAAAAGGAAAATCGACAGCATTTTAGGTCAATTCGATAGTATTGGAACGATTTTCATGTTAAACATCTGGAGTGGTTATTTCGTTGGTCATCTGGTCTACTGACTCCTTGATCTTTAGTAGCTCTTGGAAGATTTTTGGTTTAATGTCCTCAAAGAAATCTTTCAAGTCTTGGAAGAGAGATTGGTAGTACTTGATACCTTCCTTTAAATTTTCAGCAAAAGTTAACAAATAAGTTTGCTGTCTCTTGGAAATTGACAATTTGTACTCTTCGATCTGATTTTTGAGATACACGAGATACAATTCCAATTCCTTTATGAACAAGTTAGGTCTGTCCTTTCTCGTAATCACGTCGGATCTGCCATAAATATGATCAATTATTTCTTTGAGCGTCATTCTTTTAGAAAAATACGCCATGTTTGGACCAGGACAGATGGAAACACCTTTACCCTCCCTTTTGGTGTCCAATGAATTTACGAGAAGAGCGGAAGTCCCTAGACCCACGCAAATGCATGATTTATCTACGATTTTCCGATATTCTAATTGATATTGCTCTGTAGAAAGAGATTTCTCTTCGAGTTCTTTTAATTTTAAGTATTGGTACTGCCTTGAAGCGGTGCAGATAGCTATTTCGGTAAATTCTGTATTGAGTGATACAAATTTTTTAGGACAAGGGCTCCCGGGTTTGCCGGAGGAAATTCTTGACAATTTCTCCAGGTCTTTGGTGTTGTCTTTTAAATTGTTGAAAGGGACGCCAAGGGGAGAGATGTTACTTAAATAAAGGTCTTCCTCTTTTGCTGCAATGAGTCTTGCAAGAGTGGCTTCATCAACATTGGTAACTTCTGGTACCAGGAGAAACGGGGTACCCCAGCCTACCGAATCAATTTCATAGTAGTCAATCAGGAATTGATGCTCTTCTCCGGTACCTACTCCACCCTGAACACTAATTTTCAATGGCAATATGGTAGATGGCAGAGGTCGGTTCTTTTGTGCCAAGGCCTGAGTCAGCATTTGGTTCATTGAATCAACCAGTTCCGTCTTTTTTATTCTAAATTCAGCCAGAACAGGCCCCAGAAGAATACCATCGGTGGCAAAAGCATGACCTCCACAATTTAGCCCCGACTCAATTCTGAATTCCGATACCCAAATTCCCTTTTTTGCCAGAAATTTGCCCTGGATCAGAGCAGATCGGTAATCGCTTACTTTTAAGATTATTTTCTTTTTTAGGTTACCATTTACTGAAGGATAGAAATCTTCAAACTGTTCTATGTAGGCATAAAGTCTTGGATTCATTCCAGCTGAAAGTATCAGGGAAGATTCTAAATCACTGTTAGCAAAACCTCTAAGTGCGGCATGTGCATCATTATACTCTGGTGGTAATTTTTCAGTTCCGGAATAATTGACCTTATCAGCCTTGGTCATTATATTGACGTCTATACTTCCCATGTATAGATTTTCTTCTATCCATTCTCTGATCTCATGGGCATTAGAGAACTCAGATACCTTTCTTAAGAACTCTTTTTTGACACTTGAGGGGTTGGGCAACAAGTCAATATAATCTCTTAACCTGTTGATTTGCTCACTGGCTGTATTCTTGAATTCCTCGAATTTATTTTTAGCAACGTCACTTATCAAATTTAGGTAAGCGGTAATCCTTTTGGCTCGAAAATCATCACTTTTGTCGCTGATGGATGAATAATGAATCTGATAGAGCTCGCAAAATTTTTTTCTTAGCTTTTCAAGCAGAATATCATCAACCAACGAAATTGCAGAATCGATTCCAAATTGGGAAACCTTTAAGGGAGTATCTATGGTGTAACCTATTCCCATGACCGGGATATGAAATGAATGGTTCTTGATCATTTGTTCCATCTATTTTTGAAGTGAAGAAAATAATCCACTGAATGAATATTCAGATTCGGTTTTCATTCTTTTTCGAGACAAAGATATGAAAATCCATTGTGATCTTTAATTCCGACAATCTATCTTATTTTTTTCATGATAATATCATGAGCTATAATTCGATTTATTTGGGCTCCTGCAAAGATGTTTCAGGTTTAGTTATCCTCATTTTAGTCTTCCATCGGGTTTCGATTGTGATCGTGATATGTTAAATAACATACAGCCCCCTGTTTAATGGCATAAATCAGCACAGTTTGTGGTGCTAATATTGCATTGTCTTGGGATATGAAAAACCACAAAGCAAAGCCGTTTTAAAACTGATTAATTTAAAATAATTTCCTTGAACATGGAATCTCGAAACAATCCAAATCAAAAGCCCTTCAAAATGGGCATTTCTTTTTTATGAATACCAAGAATTGGTGGAAACCTCTAACATTTATTCTCGTCATAAGCGTGTTGGGAGTTTTTATGATTGGTTACCAAACATATGTAGATGCACCTCCACTTGTCGACTTTAAATCGGAAACGGGTGAAGTCATCATTTCATCCAAGTCCATCACCGCAGGTCAGGAGGTATTTCATAAGTATGCCTTGATGGAATATGGTTCTTTGTTTGGCGATGGGGCTCAGCGCGGTCCTGATTTCACTGCTGAAGCACTCCATGAAGTCACCCTTGCAATGAATCGGGAGGCTATCGGGCTTTTCGCAAAAGAAAGAGGTCAGGAGCCGGACCCCACAACGACCAAAGTGATTGGAGAAGAGGTGAGAGAGGCATTGAAAGTGAACCGGTATGATGAAGCTGATCAAAGCATTGGTATGACGGCCGGCCAGGTACAGGCGGCTCTGGATCTCCGGAAATTCTACAGTGATAAGTTTATCAATACCGATGCAAAATCTTTTCCACCGCCAAACTATTTGACAAATCCGGTTGAACTAGCTGCTTTAAGTGATTTTTTCTATTGGTCAGCATGGGTATGTGTTACCGAAAGACCGGGCACCGATTACAGCTATACCCACAACTGGCCTTATGATGCCCAGGCAGGAAATACGGCGACTTCTCCGGTAATCCTGTGGAGTGTATTGGGGCTTTTAGGATTTGTTCTTGCATGTGGTATTGTACTCTATTTTATTGGTCAGTACAATCAACTCCCTAATAAATATTTTACTCAGGGTACTGCAGCTCTTTTGACACCTCAGAGGGTAAGAAAGTTTTCGCCTACCCCCTCCCAACGAGCTACCTTTAAATACTTTGCTGTAGCCATCGTCCTGTTTTTCCTTCAGGTGACCTGCGGTTTTTTAACGCTCAACGAGTTCATCGATTTTCTCGGGATTTTTGGCATCCATCTGACCGCTACACTTCCGATTACGGTTACCAGAAGCTGGCATTTGATGCTTTCATTATATTGGATTTCTACCTGTTGGATAGCCTCCTCTATATTTATTCTGCCGATTCTGTCTAAAAAAGAGATTCCTGGCCAAAGAAGATTGGTCAATATTTTATTTGTAATGCTTTTTGTGCTGGTGGGTGGATCACTTACTGGAATGTATCTGGGGCCAATGGGCTATTTGGGCGAATACTGGTATACGCTGGGCCACCAGGGATGGGAGTATGTCGACTTGGGAAAGGCCTATCAGGGGCTATTGATGGTCATTTTTATTCTCTGGGCCTTTGTCGTGTATCGTGGGCTTAAACCGGCCTTTATCAGAAAGCAACCATGGAACCTTCCTAATTGGATTCTTTATTCAGTAATCGGAATACCCTTATTGTTTATTTCTGGGTTTGTAGCCAAGCCTGATACCAATTTTGTGATTGCTGATTTTTGGCGATGGATGGTCGTGCATATGTGGGTGGAGGCTTTCTTTGAGGTCTTCATTACGGTGATCGTGAGTTATCTGCTGGTCTTGATGGGTTTGGTCAGTAAGCAGGCGGCGATTCGCGTAGTTTATATAGCTACCATTCTGTTCCTGGGCACCGGTCTCTTGGGTATTTCTCACAATTTCTATTGGAATGCCAAACCGGTTGCTACGATGGCATTAGGTAGCATTTTTTCGACTCTACAATTTGTTCCTTTAATCCTATTAACTGTCGAAGCATGGCGATTTAAAAACATGCCTCAACTGATGGTCACGGGAGGTCGTAAAATAAAAGGAGAATTTGGCTATCCCGAAGTTTTTATGTTTTTGATAGCGGTGAATTTTTGGAATTTTTTCGGAGCCGGAGTAATGGGAATCATCGTCAATTTACCGTTGATGAATTATTTTGAGCATGGTACCTATCTTACAATCAATCACGGTCATGCTGCTTTGATGGGTGTTTATGGTAACATATCTCTTGCAGCACTTCTTTTTGCCTCAAAATTGGTGGTAAAGCCCGGCCATTGGAATAAGAATCTGGTAAGTTTCTCCTTTTGGAGTATTAATATCGGTTTAATGCTTATGGTCATGCTTGATCTATTTCCTGCCGGTGCCATTCAATTAAAAGAGGTATTGGATCATGGATTATGGTATGCCCGGTCTGATGCATTTATCGGAAGTAATACTTTTGAGACTTTAACCTGGCTTAGGGGTATTGGTGCAACCATGTTTTATGGAGCTGGGGTCATCCCGCTCACATGGTTTATCGTAACCCGGAGTTTCAGATTAAAAGAATTTAATAAAGATCTATTCCTTTTTAATGATGGTGCGGAAGCTCAGGTAGAGGAGGAAATTATTCCAGAGGAGGAACCCTATTTTGCTTAGTTATATTCTTTTTTTGATTAAGAGTGCTGATTACATATTAGTGTGTTCTTTTTTTGCAATTAGTTCTCTTTAATGGATTATTTATAGTCTCGGAACAATAAAACAAATTGATAAACAACATGAATTTTGTAAGTCTTATGAAATGCTCCGCCATCTTTTTTATGATGGTGCTGATCGGCAGCTGCCGGTCCGATGAAGATGTTAAACCCAAGGGTGGTATTCCTGCAAGTGAATTCTCAGGAGATGTCGCGGTACAATGGTATTCCTTACTGGAAGAAATAGACCGCTATGCGACTGGTTATCGACCTCCGGCTGCTGCCAGGGCGATGGGTTACATCGGTTTAGCTGGCTATGAATCTGCCGTTGCCGGAATACCCGGCAACAGTTCATTGGAGATCCGATTTCCTGGTCTTGCGTTGCCCGAAGTCGAGTTGGAAAAGGAATACCACTGGCCGACCGCAGTCAATGCAGCTTATGCAACTATGTTTCGCTCGTTTTATCCTCACATTAGACAAAATCAGCGCATTCAGATAGATGCGCTTGAAGATGAGTTTTTCAAACAATCAGCTGCAGACGCCGGTCAAGAGCTTGCCAACCGTTCTGCAGAATATGGCCGAGCAGTGGCTCGGTCAATTTTTGAATGGTCAAGGAGTGATGCGCTTGGCAATAATGGCTACCTTAGTCATCATCCGTCATCTTACGTGCCTCCTTCCGGCTTAGGTTTATGGCAGCCAACGAAACCTGACTTTACCCCCGCATTATTTCCTTATTGGGGCCAGGTCAGGACTTTTGCCTTGGGCAACCATGAGCTGCGGGCCCGACCTCCCTTGCCTTTTAGTGAAGATTCCAACTCTCCTTTCTCAACACAAGCCAGAGAAACTATGGCATGGGTCAATGAAATTAGAGCTGGAAAGGATATTGAGAGTCATTGGATTGCCGAGTTTTGGAGCGATGATTTTTTTGAGGTGACCTTCACACCTCCAGGGAGATGGATTGCTATTACCAACCAGGTATTGAGAATTGAAAGACCAGATTTGGCAACTTCTGTAGAATTATATGCCAAAATGGGAATGGCAATGTCTGATGCGTCCATTGCAATATGGGAAAGTAAGTTTTATTATAATGTCGAGCGCCCGGTTCAATTTATCGAACGCAATTTTGATCCCAATTGGCTGCCTATTCTCAAGCATACCTCAACTGGTCTGGAAGGTATTACTCCGGAATTTCCTACTTATCCTTCCGGACATTCTGGTTTCGGGGGTGCTGCAGCCACCATTCTAACTGATTTTCTGGGTTATCAGTACCGGTTTACAGACCGTTGTCATGAAGGCCGGTCAGAATTTCGCGGGGCCCCCAGAACATTTGATTCTTTTATTGCGATGGCGGTAGAAAATGCCTACTCCCGTGTGCCACTAGGGGTGCATTTCCGGATGGATTGTGATGAAGGGCTACGGCAGGGCTATTTGGCTGGACAGCGTGTTTTAGAATTACCCTGGAAAGAAGTCCAGTAAAGAATTTATTTCTAATTGATTTTAATCTGTTTACGAAAAGAATAGCCCTGCGATTGGGCCCATTTATCCTTAAAAAGAAGTAGCATGGCCCACCACTTAATTTACCACAATAGGTGCCAGTCAACTACCTCTTCGATCGAAATTATCTTGCTGCATTAGATCATAAATAGACATAACCTGTGATTTAGTGCAGTAAGATCTTTGCGAAGTATTTCTAGATAATGATGGTCATTTTTAATTGTGATCAAAAACTAAAAGCGACATGAAAAATAGAATAAAAATCATTGTTTTTTTTATGGTTTTTTCCCTGCATTATTCCTTATTATTGCCTGCTCAAACAGTCGACACCGAAACTGATAAAATAGAAAACATATTCGCTGGATATCATATCGGAATCGTACAACCTTTGTATTCAATTCAGAAAGGAGTGATTTCTCATCTGTTTGGCTACAATGATTATTCAGCAGGTCTTGCGATAGGCTTAAGCCTTAATACACCAGGTCGCGCTATTGTTGATCTGGAGTTTGTGTCTTTTATTTCTCAACTACCTGATGAAGGTGTCGATTTGAAGGTACACTTATTGTATCATCCTGGTATTCTGCTTCCCCTCGGTAATGGATTTACTTTAGGTGCTCGGGTGGCCTTTGAGACGGGTCAGGGCAAATGGGGTTTTACTCCGTTGTTGAACAAATCATTTGACGTGGGTGCCTGCAATTTATTTCTGGAAATAGTGGCTCCGGGTAGATTTGGACCGGGAGAGGATTTTAATTATTCTCAGGTTCTTGGCGTCCATGCTGGAGTGGCTTTTTAGTTTATTCGTGTGCCTCTTTAATGATGTATGAAATAGACCCTTCGCTAAAATGAAAGAATGAGCAGAGTTTTATTACAGTATTTATAATATTCCAGAAATCTAGTAATCACTGAACATTTAAATCTAATAATTATGAAATCATTTTACCAAGGGACACAATTGCGACAAAGAAAATGGATTGTTGTTGCTTTGTTATTAGCAAATATCCACGCCTTTTCTCAAGGCAACCGATCTGTGGATGGATGGTTAAATAATCCCGATGAGGTGTGGGGAGCCACCTTTACCAATGTGGTTTATCGTTCGCCAGTGACCTACGGAGACGGACTTTCTTCTCCCACCGGTAAGGACCGTCCAAACCCTCGATTCATTAGTTCAACGCTTTTCTCGCAGGAAGGCTTGGTCTCTGATCCAAATGGCCTGAATGCACTGGTCTGGGTATGGGGGCAATTTATCGATCATGATATCACCCTCAGCCCGGATCATCCACAGGAGGTTTTTAACGTGCCGATACCGGCCTTCGATCCGTATTTTGATCCCCAGGGGACAGGCACTGCTGTCATTCCAATGCTCCGGTCGGATTATGACCGGACAACCGGAGTACTTCCCGGAAATCCTCGTAGGCACTATAACGCAACGACTGCCTTTATAGACGGTTCTACAGTCTATGGGCCGGATTTAGAAAGGGCAGACTATTTACGGAGTTTTGGTGATGGTAAACTGAAGACCTCTAAAGGCAATCTTTTACCATATAACACAGTCGATGGTGAATTTGAAAGCGAGGTAGATCCATTGGCACCTGAAATGGCTATGCCATATCCCTGGGTAAAAAAGTACTATGTAGCGGGAGATGTCAGGGCCAATGAGAACCCTCTGCTGACTTCAATACACACACTATTTGTTCGTGAACACAACAGATATTGCGACGAACTTAAGATTCAGAATCCCGCCTTGAATGATGAACAGCTTTATCAAAAGGCACGGAAATGGGTGGGAGGCTTGATTGAAGCAGTGGTCTACGAAGAATGGCTACCCCTACTTGGCATTAATTTGCCAGCGTACAGTGGGTATAGTCGTGAGATAAACCCTTCCATCATGAATGAGTTTTCGGCCGCTGCATACCGGTACGGACATACGACAATTACCCCTGCACTGATCCGGTTGGATCCGGAAGGGCTTCCTCACCAGGCAGGCGACATCGCTCTGCGGGATGCTTTCTTTAACCCAGCGGCCCTTACCGTCGATCTTGGCATCGAACCATATTTAATGGGCGCCACCAGTAATTCTCAGCAAAATCTTGATTGCAAAGTGATCGATGAGCTAAGAAATTTCCTTTTCGGCCAACCTGGTTCAGGTGGTTTAGATCTGGTGGCACTTAACATCAACCGAGGACGAGATCGAGGTTTGATGGACTACAACCGGCTTCGAACCTATTTTTCTCTGCCTTTGCTGGAATCCTTTGGACAAATAAGCAGCGACCCTGTCATGCAGGCTGGGTTGGAAGAAGTCTTTGGTGATGTCAACAAGATCGATGCCTGGGTGGGTATGCTGGCAGAAGATCATGTTGATAATTCGATGTTTGGACCAACCGCTCATTCCATCATTTTAGATCAGTTTGCTTCACTAAGGAACGGCGACCGTTTTTACTACGAAACCGCCTCAGAAATCGACAATACAGAAAGGAACTGATTAAGAGTACCCGGCTTTCAGATATCGTCCGGCGAAATGGTAATCTTTCATTGTTTCCGGAAGAGGCCTTTAAAGTATGGGCTTTTGAGCCGGACCTCAACCGTACCTACACCGGGACATCAAACAATCTTTATAATCCGGATTGGGGAGCCTCTGGAGCCAGGGTAATGAACATAACGGCGTCCGAATTCTTTGACGGGGTAGCTCAGCCATCCGGTCCGGATAGACCAAATGCGAGGACCATCAGTAATGAGATTTTCGCTCAGACTGAGAGTATCCATGATGTACTTAATCTGAGCGCCTACGCCTGGGGATGGGGCCAATTTATTGATCACGACATCACTTTGTCTCCGGATCATGTTTCTGAGAGATTAGATATCTCGATTCCTGCTTTCGATGCCTATTTTGACCCCACAGGTACGGGCCAGAAGCTTATGCCCATGTTTCGTTCAGACTACGTCAAGGGGACCGGAACCAGCCGGGCAAATCCAAGAGCCTACTACAATGGAATCACTGCCTACATAGATGGATCGGCAGTGTATGGATCAGACGAGCAAAGAGCTTTTTGGTTGCGCTCGTTCAAAGACGGAAAGTTAAAGGTATCCACAGGTGATCTACTACCATACAATACATTGACGGGAGAAGCTTTTGATCCTAAGGATCCTTCTGCCCCGGAGATGGCTATGCCGTTTCCTAATGTCGATCGTTTTTTGTTGCTGGTGACGTGAGAGCCAATGAAAATCCATTCCTCACCTCAATACATACACTTTTTGTGCGGGAACATAACCGGATTTGCGATGAAATTAAGGCTGCAAATCCAGACTGGACTGACGAACAAATCTACCAGTACGCCCGAAAGTTAGTGGGTGGGCAAATAGAAGCTATTGTGTATCATGAATGGCTACCGACCTTAGGAGTAAATATGCCTGAATACAGCGGATATAGTCCATCGATAAATCCAGGTATCATGAACGTATTTTCCACCGCGGCATATCGCTACGGTCATACAACTATCGGTACCGATTTTGTCATGATGGACGGACAAGGCAAATATTTGCCAGGTGGCGAAAATATGGAGCTAAGACAGTTATTCTTTAATCCTGGTTTTATTTCTCCCAGTACCAATGGTGTTGAGGGATTTCTGGCCGGCATGAGCACAGTGCATACTCAAGAGTTTGACTGCCATGTGATTGATGATCTACGCAACTTTCTGTTTGGTCCTCCCGGGGCAGGTGGTCTAGATTTGGTGTCACTGAATATCAATCGAGGAAGAGACCGTGGTCTTACAGATTATAATACAGTGCGGGCTGAATTCGGGATGCCAAAAATATCTTCGTTTAATCAACTTTCTTCAGATCCTCTACTTAATCAACATTTTGCATCGGTTTACAAAAGTGTTGATCTCATAGACCCATGGGCGGGTATGCTGGCAGAAGAACATATGGATGGGTCTCTTTTTGGGATTACGGCCCAGACCATTCTGAAAGAACAATTTACCAGTTTGCGGGATGGAGACCGGTTCTTTTATGAAGTGGATCCTGTTTTATCATCAGAGGAAAAAACATTTATTAGAAATACCCGGCTGGCGGATGTCATTCGACGGAATACCTCCATCGAGTTTATTGCGGACAATATCTTTGAATTGCAAGAGCAGTCAACGAGTAGCGAAGACTTTGAATCATCGGTAAATGTGAGCGTGTATCCTAATCCAGCCGCTGACTACATTTCCATCTCCATCTCCGATGCTGACCTGGGTACAAACCTGCAGAAAGTAGAGATAACAGACTTGAGTGGAAAAATTCTTCTTGTTCAAGATAAAATAGAAGTAAATAATCAATCGAATTTAACCCTTAATATTGGGAATTTGCCAAATCAGAATATGTACGTTTTACATGCCTGGTCTACTAGTGGTCATTACGCAGGTAAATTTCTAAAATTCTAAAGTCCAGGTGGTTTTCCAGGTAGTGGATATTTGATCTTAGAATCTAATTTATTGCCTTCAAAAAAAAAGATTATCTGTTTAGCAGTATTATTAGCAATTTCTTTTCAGTGAAAACCCCGGGCAGGCATTCTAAGCATAAATCAGATCCGGGGTTTTTTTCTATGAGTTTAGATTCTCTTACATTATGTTTGACGAGTATTAGATATCAAACAAACTTGCCATGCAGTCAGAGAAGATAAAACTTGCCAAAGTACTGGAAAAGATCGGAGACTACTTTTCACCTAAAGTGGTTGGGGAGGTCAATGATGTTTACGTGAAAGTAGCCAAAATCAAGGGAGACGAACTTCCATGGCATAATCATAAGGAGGAAGACGAGTTATTTCTGATCTTAAAGGGAAGTCTTTTTTTTGAAATTGAAGGAGAAGATGGTTTCGTGATGGAAGAGGGTGAGCTCTTTGTCATACCCAGAGGTATCAATCACCGGGTAAGTTCGGTTGAGGAATGCCAGATATTATTAGTTGAAAACAAGACAACAGCCCATACAGGTGAGATCGTATCTACCATCACACGTACGATTGCCGATCAACTTGAGTAAAATCAACATTTGTGACTCATGAGCAATATCAATAGCGAAGGTGATGATGGTCATCTCCAATGCCGTTAAAAAGTGTGTTTTTTGTTTGAGTTCGAGATCAAATTCGAGTAGGTAATAGTTTAGTAAAAAATATTGGAAGTGGTAAATTACTTTTTCATACGTTTTATTTGAATTTGGCTGATTCTCTGATCACGTGATGGAGCTGGGTATTTATTCAGCTCCATTTTAATTGTAGCGATCGTCTACAATCCAATTTTCTCACAAACGCCGAAGATGTCTCATATACCTAATCGTATTGGACATGATATAGATCACTTCTCCGAGTGAGCCTCGTCATCTACTTTGATCGTTTTGACTCCTATTTTTGGTTAATAACAAAATCGGATAGTTTAATAAATTTGAATCCTATGAAGATGTTCGATTTAAGTATCAGCACAATCATTCTACGGTTTTATTTGATGATGTTACTTGTGATAGTGGGAGTACTGACTAAATTTTGGCTTTTACCTTTTCTGGCGCTACCCTTGTTTTTAACAATCATGATGGGTGTGTCTTTTAAGGAAAAGTCGCACTGATATATTCCGTGTGCAGATTGGGCTTTTGAAAGTCGCAGCACAGTAGTTGATCGTTTAGGGCAATAAAAAATCGACGTGGAGATTCCTGTTGCGGGCTATGAAAAGATGATAGAAATTCATTTAATGACTTTTAGATCCCACATTAGACCCGGAAGATTCCTTCCGGGTTTTTTTATGGGTATCAGTCAAAACTTAGGATTATTGACTATGATCCCTAATAACGGATGCCTAATAACGAAGATTTTCTAGTGCCTTTACCGATTTGATTACGATGTCGTTTTCTTCGACGCTAATTAGGCCTTCTTCTTTGAAATCGGATATGGTTCTTATCACAGTCTCTTTGGCAGTAGCGGCGAGGGCAGCCAGGTCTTCGCGCAAAATTGAAAATCGTGCTTGATTATTCTGATGATATTTATTAAATAGCACCACTAGAGCTCTGGCAACTTTTTGCCGAACCGAGTCATAGGCGAAATTAATGAGATTTTCTTCGGTCTCGCTGACTTGGTTTGCGAGCATTTTAATAAACTGAATGCCGAATTCGCGATTCCCATAAAGTAACAGATTGAAATCCGACTTCGGAATCAAGATCAATGTAGAATCTTCAATAGCGGTGGCCGACTCTTCATAAGTGATGTCTGTGATCAGGGGTAAATAACCAAAGAAGTCACCTTCCGAATAGATGTGAGTAATGAGCTCCTTTCCAAATTCATTAGTTTTATAGCACTTGACTTTTCCTTTAGAAATAAAATACAGCCAATTGGTCCTTTGTCCCTCCTCAAATACTTTAGTCTTACGGGTTAGATTTCTTTCTTCCCGGTTTTCTGATAACTTTACCAAGTCGCTGTGGGCTTTGGCTTCGTCGTAAAATTGATTGAGGCCTTCCTGCGAGCGAGAAAACGACTTTTTTATTTTCTCGCTTTTACGCAATCGAATCTCGATGGCCTCCAGTAATTCTGTGTCATCAAAAGGTTTAGTGATGTAGTCATCTGCGCCCAGACCCATTCCTTTGCGAAAATCTGTCTGCTCGGTTTTTGCAGTAAGGAAGATAAAAGGTATATCGGCGGTTTTGGGATTTTTACCAATAATTTTTAACACGCCAAATCCGTCAAGCTCCGGCATCATAACATCACATAAGATTAATTCTGGTCGATCATCCAGTGCGACTTCTATTCCGATTTTTCCGTTTTCAGCTAGTAAGGTTTCATGTCCAGCCAGTTCGAGGATTTCAGAAATATTCTCTCTTACATCGGTATTGTCTTCAATAATTAAAATCTTAGCCATTTTTACTGCTTTAAATATATTGTAAAGATACTGCCTTTACCCACTTCGCTACTAAAATCAATTTCGCCATTAAGCAGCTGAAGATACTGGAGAACTATATGCAATCCTAATCCGGTGCCCTTGATGTTAAGCGCATTGGTAGCCCTGAAAAAACGGGTAAACAAATGCTTTTGTTCTTCAATCGGTATGCCCATGCCAAAGTCTTCCACGGAAATCGCCACCGTCTTCTCAGATCGCTGCACCCGGCAAACTATAGATTTGCCTTCCGTTGAGTATTTTGAGGCATTAGAGACCAGATTAAAAAGGATGTTCTTTAAGATTCTTCGATCTGTAGTCACATGTAGCGTTGAAGGTTCACAGTGATGCTCTATGGTCTGTCCATCAAGCAGTTGACCGCGCAATTCGTCAATCACTTCCTGGCACAAGCTTGCCATTTCAAAAGATTCACTGTTTACCTCAATTCGGTTCTCCTCCAGCTTACTCAAGGATAGAAAATCATTGAGTATGGCATCAAGGTGTTCAACTGAGTTCTTAATACGGTCGATATGCTTTTCTCTCTTTTCCAGATGTGCTTCGATGCTATATTTTCGGATCAATGATGCTGAAGAAAGAATGGTACTGAGTGGAGTCTTAAATTCATGAGAAGCCATGGATAGAAATCGTCCTTTTAGCTCGTTTAACTCTTTTCACGATCGAGCATTTGAGTCAGTCTCATTTGATTATCACGTAACGCTGATTCTACTTTTTTTCTATGGTCGATTTCTTGCTCGTATTTACGATTGAGGTCTAACAGTTTGTTAATGACCTCATTTAATTCTTTAGTACGTTGCTCAATGATTGACTCCAACTGTTGGTTGAGTTTGATGAGCTCATACTCTGCTTTTTTAATGTGGGTCAGATCATGAATGATTCCTGTGAAAATGATTTCGCCGCTATCCAGTTTTAGCTCGCTGACCCCTAGGCGCAAAGGAAAGATAGTGCCATCTTTACGACGGCCTTCCACTTCACGGCCAATGCCGATGATCTTCGGTACTTTGGTGGTCAGATAGTTTGCGAGATAACTATTATGCAAAGTACGGTGAGGCTCAGGCATCAGCATCGAGACATTTTTGCCATATAGATCGGGTCCATCATACAGGAATAGCTGTGCTGCTGCTGGATTTACTGACTCAATGATACCAAACCGATCAATCGTGATTACCCCGTCGATCACAGTATCAATCACAGCCTTAAGGCGCTTCCTAGAATCCGATTGTGCTTGTTTCACACCGTTATTTTAACCCAAATGTACATATTTGCTCGATGATCAGGATCATAAGGCCTTATGAGTCAGATCATGTTTGTGATTTGGGCTTACAAGTTAACTTGTGGGCACTTAATACTCTAAATTTCATTACAATGACTCTTAATTTACTTGACAAGGTTTCTTCACTCATGAGTAAGAATCTGATTACTGTACATCCCAAGGATACGCTGATGGATGTCAAAGCAATTTTTGATAAAAACAGAATTCATCACATTCCGGTTGTTGAATTTAAAAAACTGGTGGGCTTGATCAGTAAAACTGATCTATTGCACTATCAGCGCAACTATGAACAGATTCCCTATAGAGACGTATTTGAAGAAAGTCGACTTAAAGCCTATAAGGTAGGCGATGTGATGACCAAGGGACTAGCCACGTTATCGCCAGAAGATCGGATTGATATCGCCATCGAAGTATTTCGGGAAAATATTCTGCATGCAATCCCGGTGGTAGAAAATGGAGAACTAGTGGGGTTGATTACAACCCACGACATCATTGAAGCACTAGCAAAATAAATCGGGGTGAGCATGATAAGGTTTAAGGTTTATGGTGTCGATCAGCAGGAAGATTTGAAATCAATGATCTCAGAATGGATGGAAAAATCTAATATGCCATTTGATGTCGAGAGCATAGTAGATGTTGACCAATTTATTCAAGAAGGGATTATGTCGATACCGACCATCGTCATTCAAACTGAGATTAAGCTAGAGCAAAGGCAATATCGTGATAAAGAGACGTTTTCTAATGCCATCAAAAAAATAACCTCTAAAATGAGCTCAATCGTAACGAATAAAGTAATTGTGCCAACTGATTTTTCAAAGACTGCTCAGAATGCCGCCAAATATGGAGCTGAGCTCGCCAAATATCTTGGAGGAGGGTTGGAACTGGTACACGTATTAAATCCCGCTACCGATTTAAATACCGGTTATATGATCGATCCAGGTATTGAAACGGTAAAGCGTAAAAAACTGGAGGAATTCTGCGATAAAATTGGTGCTGAATCGGGAGTGAATGTTTCTTCGAAATTTATTCTTGGATTTCCTATTGAGGAAATCTCTCGCCTTTCTGAAGAAGCAGACGTATTGCTGGTAGTTGGATCGACCGGTGAATCGGATATTCTGGAGAAAGTTTTTGGCAGCGTAGCCTCACACCGGCACAAAAATCACAGGCACCCGTATTTATTGTACCAAAAGAGGCTACTTTTAAACCTTTCAAAGAAGTCGTTTATGCTTCCAATGATTCGGGAATGGATTATCGGATTTCATCGTTGGTAAAAAGTTTTGTATCTCATTTTGACTGCCGTTTGCATAGTGTGCATATTGGTCAGAATGATCAGTATCCCGAGTGGCAGATGCATGCCATATTTGGAGAAAGTGAAGAAGTGCCTGAATTGAAGATTGAGCAATTAGAAGGGACAAATGTCGTCGAAGGTCTAAAAAAAGATAGTGAAAAAGAAAATGCGGATTTATTGATACTGACCACACAACAGCGTACTTTCTGGCGTACGATCGTGCATGCCAGCATTACAAAAGAAATGGCTTTGAATCCTCAACTTCCTTTATTGGTGCTGCATGATAAACGAAAACAGATGTGATGAAACCTTCAATATTGGTACCGGTTGATTTTACTGACAATGCGTTCAACGCCTATTTGTATGCCAATAATTTGGCTTATTATCTTGACTGCACGCTCCATTTGATCTATGTGTTACCAATATCTAGTGATTCTGAAAGTTCTAAAAGAAGTGATTTAGCAAGGGGTGAGAAAGAGGTATTACAGAGCAAATTGCGATCTTTCAGCCGTTGGCACCCGAATGAGATCATTGAAAAATTTTTTCCAGTTGAGACTTCGGTCGAAGTAGCGCTGGGAGACACGGCCGAACAGGTGATTAAATGCGCCAATAAGGGTCTTTTTCGATTTATTGTTTGTGGTACCCGAGAAAGACATTCCTCTCGCGAAAAGTGGCTGGGTACGGTCTCCTCTAACATTGCTATGCAAGCCGGTATTCCGGTAATCCTGGTGCCAAACCATGCAGCATTTACAAATCTTGACACGATAGTCGTTGGTTGTGATGAGCACGCTAATGATGATTTTGTACTTGCGCAGATAGCCATACTTAGCGACTGGTTTGAAAGCCAGGTGCATTTTGTGCACGTACAGCAAGGATCTCAAGATTTTGAAGTCATTGAGCGTGACATTCTGGAGGCTTTGGTGGCTCTCCAAAAAAAGACACTGAAGGTGGAAATGGCCACAATTGAGGGTGTTGATGTGGTCAGTGCCCTATTTCATTATGCCTCTGAAAAGAAGGCCGATCTATTAATCATGATCTCTGAGAAACGCAGTTTTTTAAAAGACTTACTTTTTCAAAGTATGACACGCAAAACCGCCCAGCCAACCAGCGTGCCGACAATGATCATCCATGTCTAGAGTGCTCGAAATAGTATTTTGTGGGCTGGCAGAATCTTTTTCCTTCAAGTCTATTTTTCGAACAGATTGATTCCACCATATTTTATTAACGAATTACGAGGATGAACTATGTACAAGATTATTGTTCCAACAGATTTTTCAGGTGTCTCTAAAAATGCCCTTCTTTACAGTGTGTCACTGATTAATAATGTTGGCGGTCACATTAGTCTGGTTAATTTTTACACCGTTCCGAATGTTACGGGGCACCAGAAATTAATGGAACAGATGGTTAGGGATGGGGTGGAAAAGGAAATGGAAAAACTGGTAGTTGTGACGACTCAGTGGATAGGTCAAGGTGAAACCATCGACAGCAGAGTGATAAGGGGACAATGTGCAGAGGGCTTGGTCAAATGGGGCAAAGAAGATGATTATGATATGATTATAATGGGTTCTCAGGGCTCTTCTAATAAAATGAAATTAATTCTTGGAAGCACAGCTAAAACGGTTGTGAACAAGGTAGATCTTCCTACATTGATTGTTCCACCGATGGCAAAATATCAAGCTATACGAAATGTAGTGCTGGCTGATGATGGTGATCTTCAAGAATCAAATTTGCGCTTTATCGCAAAATTAGGACTTGAGACACAGGGACACCTCTATATTCTGAACGTAGGAGAAATCAAAATTCAAAAAGAGATCATAGATCAGTATGGCAAAATATTAAAAGATTTTAGCTATTCTTTTCACAATATTGAGGGAGATGATGTATTAAATAGCATGAATTATTTTACGGAAGAAGTCGATGCCGATCTACTAGTAATGACCAAAAGGAGGAAGAGTTTTTTTCAAAAAATATTTGGTATCAGTCACACAGACCTTGAATTATTTCGAACTTCCATCCCTTTATTGATTTTGCATGAACATGATGATTAGTGGAAAATTAGCAATTGCAATTTGCGTATTTTAAAACCTAAATGTCAATGAAAGTACGATCGATTATGACAGATGTGGTAAAGTCGGTCCATGTTAATACGGGGCTACTTGCCATCAAGGATATTTTTGAAACAAATGATTTTCATCATATGCCTGTTTTGGATGATAAAAGAAAGGTTGTCGGTATGATCAGCCGTCTTGATTATCACTTAGTGTTGGATCACTTCACGATTTTTCGAGTCGATAAAGCACGTCGTACTAACGATCGTTTCTTGGGGGCATTAATAGCCAAGGACGTTATGAGTAAAAATCTAGCTACGATCGACCCGGATACTGATATTGCCGAGGCCAATAAAGTGTTTTTGGAAAATCTCCTTCATGCATTACCCGTTGTCGAACATGGTGAACTTATTGGCATCATCACTACCCATGATGTTTTAAAGCATTATTCCGAGATGCTGCTTGGGCAGAAAAAGATTCAGAGGGGGCATTGATTCAGATATCTGTGCTGGTCTCAGCGGTAGCACTAGGTTTGTATTTTACAAAAAAATGAATCCACAGAGAGCGGCTGAGTCTAAAAATCAGATTGTGGATCAAGATTGCCAGGACCGCTACTGCAATCAACGTCTGTGTAACCGTCCAGCCCAATCCAAAGGCCAGTCCCAGACCGACAATGATGAAAATCCAAGCAGTAAGAATATAGGAGATAAACATAGCGCCATAATAAAACCCTGGCTCTGGTTCGTAATTCTGATGACAACTGTCGCAGGCTGGTTTCATCTTATAAGCATTTGCAAGGGTATAGGGCTGCACAAACAAGGATCCCTTTCTACATCTGGGACAAGTCATACTTGAAATGCTTGCCAATTTTGATTTTGCCACTTCAATTAACTATTTTGGTTCGGTATCAAAGATACAAATAGCCCTTTAGACTCAGGTGATTTTGGTCACCATTGAAACTTGAAAACCTACCTATGCATTAAGTGGTCACTTTAGAGGACCTCACAGGGCTTTTGTTAAAAAGCTGAGATTGGAGACCTCGTAAAACCCAGCCTCCACCCTTCTGATGAAGGCTTTCTTGGGTATGATGGAAGTCGAAGATTTATTGTCAAATTTTACCATATATCCAGTGGGCAATTCTTGCAAAATGGTTATGGTTACGTTTTGATCAATCATTTAGTCAGACTTAGAAGTGAGAAAAATAGAATGGCCAGGGAAGACCTAATATGATTAAAGATATGAAAAAATCATCAATTATCCGGAATTCATGATACAGTAAACCAGAAAATAAAAATGATAGCCAGCAAGTTGAGACTCCCGGCTATCATAATTGTTGCTTCTATTTGATGTATTTAAGAAACCAAACCATATTTGATCGATAGTTCTCGGCACCTATTCGATCGAGTGGGTCTTATGGTCACTAGTCTGACTTCTAAACCCTGGCTTCCTTGGGTTGCCGACTAAACAACTACCCCATTTTCTTTTTTAATGGGA
Source organism: Saprospiraceae bacterium (assembly GCA_016711125.1). Classification (GTDB taxonomy): domain Bacteria; phylum Bacteroidota; class Bacteroidia; order Chitinophagales; family Saprospiraceae; genus JABDMH01. Next base: position 1,489,473 of record JADJTQ010000001.1, read on the forward strand.
GGCCGAAATATCAACCCCTCATCAAAGGCATCTAATACGACTACACTGTTTGGTCTTACTTTTTGTAGCAATAGCTGTTTTGAAAGTTCGTTTAAGACCTTTTTTTGAATGAATCTTTTTACCGGTCTTGCTCCGAACTGAGGGTCAAATCCTTGATCAGCAATAAATTGTATGGCTTCAGGGGTTGCCTGCAAGGTTATGCCTTGTTTTTCAACAATGCCTTCCAATTGCCGGAGTTGCAGTTTGACAATGGCATGGAGGTGCGTCAAGGTAAGCGGTTGAAACATGACGATGTCGTCGATCCGATTGAGAAACTCAGGTCTGAGTGACTGTTTTAGTCGTTCAAAAAGTAGCGTTTCGGTTTTCTCCAAGATCATCTCTTTATTGGCTTCGGTCAGATTGACAAACTCAGACTGAATAATGTCAGAACCAATATTGGATGTCATGATAATAATCGTATTCTTAAAATTGGCCATCCTGCCCTTATTGTCAGTTAGTCTGCCGTCATCAAGTACCTGAAGGAGAATATTAAAAACATCGGGATGAGCTTTCTCAATTTCATCAAGTAACACGACAGAGTAAGGCTTGCGTCTGACTGCTTCAGTGAGTTGCCCGCCTTCATCATAACCAACATATCCCGGAGGTGCTCCTACCAAACGACTTACTGAGTGCCGTTCCTGATATTCACTCATATCAATTCGCGTCATCATATTTTCGTCATCAAAGAGAAACTCGGCCAGTGCTTTGGCTAGTTCGGTTTTACCCACTCCGGTTGTACCCAAAAAAAGGAACGATCCGATCGGTCGTTTTTCATCACCCAGTCCCGTTCGGTTGCGTCTGATAGCATCGGCAACGGCAGCGACTGCTTCATCTTGCCCCACGACACGTTGGTGTATTTCTGCCTCGAGGTTGATCAACTTATCTCTTTCGCTCTGTAACATCCGGGTCACCGGTATACCAGTCCATTTACTGACGATTTCAGCTATGTCTTCAGCATCTACTTCTTCCTTGACTAACTGACCTCCCTTCTCCTGAATGTCTGCGAGCTGGCCATTGTATTGTTTCAGTCTGCCTTCAGCCTCAGGTATCTTTCCGTATTGAATTTCAGCAACATCACTAAATTTGCCTTCACGTTCCAACTGCCTGGCCTCCACTTTTAATTCTTCAATCTCTTGTTTTGCCTTTTGGATTCCGAGCACGATTTCACGTTCGCTTTCCCATTGTGCTTTTAACTCATTTCTCTTTTCTTCCAGATTGGCAAGGTCTTCGTTAATTCTCGAGATCTCCGAATCATCCTTCTCACGTTTCATGGCCTCACGCTCGATCTCCAATTGTCTGATCCTGCGCTCTGCTTCATCCAGTTCTTCAGGCATGCTATTCATCTCCAGCCGGAGACGAGCAGCTGCTTCATCAATCAGGTCTATTGCTTTGTCCGGTAAAAATCGATCAGTAATATACCGGTGACTAAGTTGCACGGAGGCTACAATTGCCTCATCTTTTATATTGATTTTATGATGTGTTTCATACCGCTCTTTAAGGCCCCTCAAGATACTGATTGCATCGTCTTCATTGGGTTCGTCAACGAGCACGATCTGAAAGCGTCTTTCCAGAGCTTTATCTTTCTCAAAGTGTTTTTGATACTCAGTCAGCGTCGTGGCACCTATGGCTCTCAAGTCGCCTCTGGCCAGGGCTGGTTTCAGAATGTTGGCTGCATCCATGGCTCCCTGGCCGCCACCTGCACCTACCAATGTGTGGATTTCGTCAATGAATAAAATAACCCCTCCATCGGCATCGGTCACCTCTTTTACGACTGCTTTCAGTCGTTCTTCAAATTCTCCCTTGTATTTGGCACCGGCGATGAGGGCACCCATATCCAGAGAATATATTTGTTTGTCCAATAGATCATCGGGCACATCTCCATTAACAATTCTGTGCGCGAGTCCCTCGATGATGGCAGTCTTACCTACTCCTGGCTCACCGATTAGTATAGGATTATTTTTGGTTCGACGAGCAAGTATGTGAAGTACTCGTCTGATCTCCTCTTCGCGGCCGATGACTGGGTCAAGTTTTCCGCTTTTTGCCTTCTCGTTGAGGGCTACTGCGTATTTGGACAGCGCCTGGTAGGTCTCTTCAGCACTATGACTCGTGACTTTTGAGCCCTTACGCAGATCTTGAATGCCCATCATGAGGTCTTTTTTATTGAGCCCCTGATCTCTAAGTAGTTGGCCTACATTGTCTTTCGTAAGTACCAGAGCAATAAGGAGCAACTCTAACGACACATAGTCATCGCCGACCTCTTTCATTAGGGAGTTGGCTTTTGCAATACACCATTGACTTCTCGCGTCAGATACGGTGAGCTTTCTCCGGAGACTTTTGGGAGGGCGCTTAAAATTTTATCCAATCCCTGTTCGATAGTGGTCAGGCTGGCTGCTGATTTCTTGATCAGAAATGGCGTGATGTTTTCATCAACCAGCAAAATCCCTTTCAACAAATGTGCCGTGTCAATCGCCTGATGTTGCAAATCAGCAGCCACTTGTTGAGCTTGCTGGATGGCTTCCTGTGATTTTATGGTTAGGTGATTCATAATCTTATTTACATTTTTACCCCGCACGGTCAGTTGGCGAAGCATTTCATGTACATCAAGCTGAATACCAATCTATTAAATCAGACATTTGGGCATGTTAAATAGTGAGATTAACGCCAGGTTGGCATTTTTTCCAGGGGAGGTATGCCACTTTGTCTTGCCCTTTGCAGAGCATTGAACGATTCGGATTCCACGGCTTATTTCCTCACGCAGAGATTGCTGAGTTCGCAAAGGTTTATTTTCAAAAGGCGGAATAGACCCGCCGCTACAGTTGTGGCTTCCGGCATCGGACTTCGGGCTTCTCACTTATTTCTTTTCGCAGAGATTGCTGAGTTCGCAAAGGTTTTTTTTCAAACGGAGGAATAGATCCGCTGCTACAGTTCTTACTTCCAGCATCGGACTTCGGTCTTTTTATTGCACTACTTAAGCAATTCTTGATGCCTTACTTTGGTCTTCGGACTTCGGTCGTCCGGCTTACCCTTAACCAATCACCTACTTATACTACCTGACACCCGGCATCCGGCATCCGTCATCGGGCTGATTACCCCTAGCAGAGACAGGAAAAATCATCTAGATGCCAAAAGTTGAAAGGTATTTTCGCAATGAGGAAAGCTGTCTATCGGTGCCCAATACAATAAAACTAGTGCCTTCCGCGAGTCTGATATCCGGATTGGGATTGACGATAAAACTTCCATCATGTTGTTTGAATCCGATGATATTAGCGCCGGTATTTTTGCGAATCTCTAGTTCTCGAATCGATTTATTCCGGCAGGCTAAAGACATTTGATTGTATTCTAATTCTTCAAAGCCAATATCAGATTCAAACTCATTCGAGATAAATGAAAAAAATTCGACCGTGCCCGGTTTGGAAATCAATGTTGCCATATAAAAGCCTCCAAGTCGATCGGGCATTATAACGTGATTGGCTCCTGCCATGCGGAGTTTTTTTTCTGTTCGATGATCTTTGGTTGAAGAAATGATGTTGAGAGAAGGATTTAATTGCCTGGCAGACATCACTGTAAACAGATTGTCGGTGTCGTCAGAAAGGGTAGTAATTAATGCCCTGGCCCGGTGAATATGTGCTTTCTCCAAAGCATCTTCCGAAGTCACATCAGATTCCAGATAAAGGATCTTCTCCTGGCTATGCTGGATTTCTTCTATTTTTTTTGGATCATGATCAATCACAATAAATGGTATATCGTGGGCAAGTAGATTTTCAGATATTTCACGGCCATATCTACCATAGCCGCATACAATTATATGGTCTTTCATCTTTGCAATATGACGTTGTATCGTACGTAAATGGAGGTTATTAAAAAGCTCTCCTTCTAGAACCAGAGATGTAAATGTAGAAAGAGAATAGGCAAAAATTCCTACGTTAAAAAGAATCAGTAGAGTGGTGAAAAGTTGTCCGTTGGGACTTAAAGGTCGAACCTCCGAAAACCCCACGGTCGATATGGTAATTACGGTCATGTAGAAAGCTTCGCGGAATGTGTAGTCTTCCAGAATGATGAAGCCGGTAATTCCCATCAATATTCCAAAGGTAATCATGAAAAGGGCCAGCTTGTAATTAAGGTACCCTCCTTTATACCGGTGCAGGCCAAGATTCCCATCCCAATCCATCATTTTAGCCACAGTGGAATCTGATTAATGAGGTAAATTCTTGGTCTAGAAAAGAGACAGTTGCATCAAAAGCAGTAAGAATCTCTTCAGAAGACAATGCAATTATTTGATAACCGGCATCTTTTAGGCGGGTATTGATAATCGGAGTCAAAAGTCGATTGGTGGATTTAAGACCGGGAGGTTCGACACAGATGCCAAATTTGACTTCCCTACAAAGAAAGTCTATTGGAACACCAGCTATGATCTCGTTTCGAGTGAACTTGTAGGCATAGAACTGTTTGTCAGATAATAAAAGGTTCCAAAGTTTTTCTTTACCGCTTCCCTGACCTGAGAATGCTGAATCTATTGGTTTTGACACATCTAATCTCTTTACACAAAGAAACAGCATTTAGCGATGATAAAAAACTTTCCCTGGGGTTTGAATGCCGGGTTAATTTTTGACGACATACCGGACACTCACTTAGATCCTATTAATTCTTGTTATTCAGAACTAGTGTAGTGACATGTAAACAAGTTTGATACTATATTTATTTGGGAATCGCAACACTAGTCGTCCCACCATGTGCCGTGCAAAATGCTCTGCATATAGAATCGACTAAAACGGGCATATGACCGAAAGACTTTCTGAAGACGTTGTGAAAAATCACCGGAACAATTGTTCAGGAATAAAGACTTTCTGTTGAGCATACTGAAGTGCTTTCTCAGATATTTATATAGATTGATGGTGTGACCTGGTCTTTTTCAGGCACTCTGGTAATAAAAAAAGATACGGCACCCTCACGATCCAGAGCAGTAATCAATGATAGATTTAATATCCGTTTTGAATTTTTAAACAAGGCTGTAAATCGCCAGCTATTTGATTGGGCTATTCTTCCATAAGTTATACTTTCTAGATGAAATCCAAATTTTTGAAAATCCGGATAGATCTTCGATGCCTGCTCCTGAAACGCTGTCCAGCGGTTGAACAACCGTTCGGCCATCGGACTTTTATGTTCAACCATGAGTGTCATCTGAAGTAGCTTCTTATTATTTGAACGTGCCTTATCAGGAAATTGCTCTGATCATGAGCCTATTTTTTTTTGAAATTACATTATTTGATCGGATGATGTCGATTATTTGTCGATTTGAAGCATTCTTCTTTTAACCTGACTACCGATGACCTCATGTAAGGCTCGTCATATTTTCTTATATTCATGGCCATCATAAAGTGAATTTATATGGGTCAAATAAATAGACGAAACTGGTTGAGGCTGACTAGTCTGGCGGGTTCTGCATCACTTCTTAGTCCTTTAAAGGCACACACAAATGGTCTCACGGTCTATCAGTCACCGGTCAATGGTGCTGCGCGATTAAGCTCAAATGAAAATCCGTTTGGACCATCTAAGACAGTGCGTGAAGCATTGATCGCTGGATTTGATGAGGGTTGCCGATATCCTTTTGGAAAAGTACAGGAATTGATAAAGGAGCTTGCCAAAAAAGAGGGAGTTGAGCCGGAGCAAATTGTGGTAACAGGGGGATCTACTGAAGGATTGAAAGCCACGGGACTGACCTATGGTGTTCATGGTGGTGAGGTAATCAGCCCAGACCCAACCTATATGTCATTGCTCTCCTATGCGCAGCAATTTGGGGCCTTTATAAACCGGGTACCCCTTAATGATAACCTGGAACACGACTTAGACGAAATGGAAAAAAGGGTTAGTCATCAGACCAAATTGGTATTTATCTGTAACCCGAATAATCCCACAGGCACTATTATCCCCGCTGGTAAAATCAGGGATTTTTGTCAAAGCTTATCACAACGCACCGTGGTTTTTTCAGATGAAGCTTATGGAGATTTTATCACTGACAAGGGTTATCCTTCGATGGTGTCCCTGGTTAAGGAAGGTGCCAATGTGGTTGTATCAAGGACATTTTCGAAAGTATATGGGCTAGCGGGATTACGGCTAGGATACCTGATCGCCAGGGCTGACATTGCCGAACGTATACGGCCCAATGTAATGGCAAATACCAATATGCTGGCCATTTATGCTGCGTTGGCTGCCTTACAAGATCAGACCTTTTATGACTTTAGTCTCCAGAAAAATGATGAAGGTAAAGCCTATATCTATGGGGTATTGGATGATCTTGGTCTGAAGTATATCAAGTCACACACCAATTTTGTGTTCTTCCATACCGGCAGGCCAATTCAAAAGTTGGTTACCCAAATGAGTGATAAAGGAGTCCAAGTAGGACGACCTTTTCCTCCCTTACCGATTGGTGTCGAATCAGTACCGGTAAAATGGATGATTTGCAACGATTTGGTGAGGCTTTGAGAGAAGTGATGGGTTGAGGAGTCACCCTCTTTCGCCAAGGCTTCGGCGGGCGGGGGAAGACCGAAGTCGGTTAGTCAAGTAGTTAAGTAGGTGGTTGGTTAAGTAGAGCCAGAAGCCCGAAGCGGGGAGTCAGAGTTGTAGCGGCGGATCTACTACGCCGTTTTGAAGATATATCCGAAGACACCCTCCTTCGAACAGGCTTCGGCGGGCGGGGGAGGACCGAAATCAGAAGTCAAGATCCCTGGCCAACGAAGGAGGTAACAAGCAAGAATATAGAACAGGCCAAAAATGGTACTTTTGCGCTTAAAGCACCATGAGTTGTACTTAAAGTCTATTTCTCTCCACCATTTCAAAAGTTATCGGCAGGCAAATTTCGATTTTTCACCTCATCTCAACGTAATCTTTGGAGGCAACGGAGTCGGAAAGACCAATCTCTTAGATGCCATTTTTGCTCTGGCAATGACTAAGAGTAATTTTGCGATAACCGATCAGCAACTCATCAATGATAAAGAAGATTTTTTCCGTTTGCAAGGGGTGGTGAGCAAAAGGAACGAACCTTATAAGCTTGTACTTAAATTACAGAGGGGAAAGAAAAAAGCGATTGAAAAAGATGGCTCAACCATTGCCAAGGCACTGGACCATATTGGATTTATGCCGGTTGTAATGATTACTCCCGACGATTTGAATCTGATTAATGCATCAAATAGTGAGCGTCGGAAATTGGCTGACACGACTCTATCGCAAGTGCATCACGACTATCTTGAAAGTCTGGTGATTTACAACCGGCTACTGAAACAAAGAAATACGTTATTAAAATCATGGCAGGAGCGAGGCACTTTCGATGCGATCCTGTTAGAAACCTACGATTTGAAAATGGATGGACCGGCTAAGGTCGTCCATCAATACCGAGGTGACTTTTTTAGGCAATTACTGGACAGGTTACAATATTATTATGAGATCTTATGCCAAGGCAATGAGTCGGTTGACCTGTTGTACCAGTCAGAGATGACTCAAAGTACCTTCTCTAACCTTTGCCGTAAGAATTTGACCAGAGACCGATCTAGTGCCAGGACCAATTCCGGAGTGCATCGTGATTCAGTCGATTGTATGATCAATGGCAGAGACGCAAGGACTTATGCTTCGCAGGGGCAAAAGAAAAGTTTGGTTTTTGCTATAAAGTTGGCTCAATTGGACTATATGCGTGATCGTTTACAAGATTCACCTCTGATGCTACTCGATGACGTTTTTGATAAACTTGACCAATACCGGGTCGATCGCTTGTTGAGCATTATATTAAGTGATACCTTTGGTCAGGTGTTTATAACGGATACACAGTGGCAACGAATTGCTAAGATGCTTGATGCATATGCTGTTGATATTCAGAAGATTGAGATCAAGGGAGTTTAATCACTGGAATTTATGAACAAAAACGAACAGACATTAAAAGAGATCTTGCTCCAGGTAGTTGGTGCTCCGCAGATCAAGGATAAATATCTACTGCTTTCGATCAAAGATGCATGGAAACAATGCTTCGGTGCCACCATACAGCAGTATACTACTGAAATTCGATTTCGCAATGGAATACTCACGGTAGTACTCAATAGCGCTCCCCTCAAACATGAACTCAGTCTCAGCAAAGAAAAGATCATCAAGATTATGAACGAAACTTTGAAGTCTGAGCACATTAAGGCAGTGCATATTTATTAGGGTTGATGCAGTTGGGGCGAGAGAAGCTCATCAATGATTAACTGTTTTATCAAAATGAAATTAGAAACCGAACGACTGATAATCAGACCTATAGCTCTTGGTGATAAAAACGAAATATTTGAATATCGTTCCAATTCAGAATCAAATAAGTACCAAGAATGGATTCCCAAAACAATTGAGGAAGTAGAAACATTTATTGGAAAGATTTCGAAACAAATTAATGAACCTGAAACATGGTTTCAATTTGTCATTGTAGAGAAAGAGAAACAGGTGATAGTCGGTGATTTAGGGATACACTTTTTTGATAGTGAAAATAAACAAGTGGAAATTGGATTTACCTTAAATCAGGCCTATCAAAAGAGAGGTTTCGCAATAGAATCTGTTAAAGGTGTAATTGACTATTTATTTAAGGATTTGAATAAACATCGGATTATTACATCGATAGACCCTGACAATCAAAATTCTATTCGACTGGTTGAACGAATTGGATTTCGCAAAGAAGCTCATTTTGTTAAGAGTCTATTGATAAATGGGGAGTGGGTTGATGATGTGATATATGCAATCCTTGAAAAAGATTGGGAAAACCTAAAATCATGCTGACAAATTAAAGGTCAAGAAATACAGCATCAGACATTTTGTATCTCTCGGCAAGGAATGCACTAAATATCAGGATATGTAAGCAGGTCGTTTTTTAGTCTTGCCCTCCAACCCTGATCGATCAAGCTCTATCCTTTGATTTTACCGCTGGCATTTGACTATTTTCGCCACTATGAATCATTGCCTGCATAATTGCAGTTTTCAGATTAACCACCCCTCCGCTGGTTGATAAGCTGTTGAATGGCACTAGTTCGGCAGAGCCGGGTTTACGTACCTTGCCGGCGTAAGGACGGGCACTATGGGTAAGAATATCCCTGATTTCTTTGGCCTTCAATTCCGGAAAATAAGACTTGATTACGGCTGCCACTCCTGCCACCACCGGACTAGCCATGCTGGTGCCTGAAGCTTCCTTGTAGGCCCCATCTGGTGCCGTCGAAAGTATTTCCTGACCGGTGCAAATACATCTACTTTACGTTTTCCGTAATTGCTAAAACTTGCCACCATATCTTCACCACCTCTCCAGTTGAGCGCACCTACTTCGATCCAATTAGTTGCCTTTTTCTTACTGAATAAACCCTTCTTTTTTTCAAAGGTAGCGTTAGGAAAGTTATCCGTTTCGTCATTGTTTTGTCCATCATTTCCGGCTGCATGCACCAGTAGGACATTCTTTTTTTCAGCGTATTTGATAGCCTTTTCCACTTCAATTTCATCAGGTGAATAACCCTTTCCAAAACTCATGTTAATGATGTGTGCTCCATTATCAACCGCATAACGAATGGCGTTGGCGACGTCTTTGTCCCGCTCATCACCGTCTGGCACCGCCCTTACCGCCATGATACGTACATGGTTGGCGACACCTTTGATACCCAAATCATTGGCCCGGTTAGCAGCAATGATACCTGCAACATGAGTGCCATGAAAGGCATCAGGACCTTTCACATCCGGATTCCCGTAAAACCTTTCTGTTTTGTCCTGATAGTTATCTTTCACGATTGTTCTGGGATTAAAGTCTGTGTTGTATCCGTATTCCACTTTATCTTTTTCATGCTCCAGTGCTTCTTCGAGATCTTTAACTATGAGTTTTTCCAGATCATCGATATTGCCTTCAAAATCGCCCATTTGGGGAAGTAGTTGATCGAAGAAAGCTTTGACCATTCCATATTTTCCCTCATCAAGTTGATCGATTGTTTCCCTGGTAATTGGGGCATCTCCAATTGCCTCCTTACCCATTTTGATGGCAAAGTTGACATAAGTTAGTATTTGGTCATATTGAGCAACCTGGGCGTTGGCCTTCTCCAAATTTTCATCAATGTCTTTTTTATAGGTAACATATCTTGAATATTCCTCGCGTTGGGTGCCGCTCAGATCAGTTGGTTTTAGATCAGCAAACTTCTTTTCCATCGCGCCCACGATCCTGGTCAGTTCATAAGTGTCATGGTGCACGTTTTCGCCATCTTTGCCGCCGATAAAGTTCCATCCAAAAACATCATCAACATATCCATTTTGATCGTCATCAATTCCATTTCCAGCGATCTCTCTGGGGTTTTTCCACATGACATCCTTCAAATCCTCATGTTGCGGGTCAACTCCACCATCGATCACCGCTACGATGACTTCACTGGCTGATCTTCCTTTCAGCAGTTCCTGATAAGTGCGCTCTGTACTCACTCCATTGATTCCATCCTGATCCGGATCAAGGTTAAACCAGTTGTCAGGAGACTGGGCAAAAGAGCTGAAGGCGAAGAAAAATGTTAAAAATAGGGTAATGATCGATGTTTTGTGCTGTACTTTCATCTAGAGATATATTTCAAAAAATAATTTGGCTAAATATTTGTTTAATAATTCGGAGACCATGGTTAGTTAAGGATGTGCAAATGTAGGCCTTATCCACCATCCCGAATTGATTTTAGTATAAGATTAACGAGATTTAAGACGAAATGGTACAGGTCAGGTTTGGATATTTAGTAATTATCTTGCTTTTTGGTTGGGTTTCCGTCAATGCTCAGTATTTTGAGGGAGGCTTAATGGCGGGAGGAAGTTTGTATGATGGTGATCTATCTCCGCACGGCTTTGGAAACAAGTTGAAGTTATTGCGACCGGCCTACGGCGTTTTTGCCAGGCAAAATTTTAATCGGAATGTGGCTGCGCGACTGTCATTTCAATATGGTAGCCTAGAGGCCGCAGATGGAGAAGCAAGGAGGGATAGAAACCTTAATTTCAGTTCGACATTTGGCGAACTGGCGGCGATTGTCGAATATACCTTTCCTGGACTTGATCCCACCGGCTTTCGAAAGTTCTCTCCCTATGTATTTGGCGGGGTTGCGTATATGTACTATAACCCGAAGACAGTGTACCAGGGTCGGACCATCTTCCTCCAACCCTTGGGTACTGAGGGACAAGGACTTGATGGCTACAATAAGGACTTCTACAGTCTTAATATTGTCAGCATTCCTTTTGGAGGTGGTGTTAAGTATGCACTTAATCCATCGATCACCCTTGGACTTGAGTTTGGGCTGAGGAAAACCTTCACAGATTATTTGGACGATGTGAGTGGTACATATGCCAGTTATCGAGATTTGGCACAAACCAGGGGAACACTGGCCGCAAATCTGGCTGACCGCGCCCAGGAAATCAACGGAGGTGAGCCAGAAGATCGGAGGGGTGCAGCAAGGGGTAATCCGAAGTTTAACGATTGGTATTTCATTGGTAATTTTACGATTTCGTATCACTTCTATGATTTGTTAAGCGGTAAGGGCGGTTGCCCCATGGCTTTTTAGGGGGTTCGGGAGAGTTGCCTATGACAGATCTTCACAACTAGCTCGGGTTCAATTCATTATTGTTATTATTCGAATGCGTCATATTTAGTTCTCTTGGTAATCCATTCATATCGTAAACAAGTTTAGTAAACGATCCAAACCTAACCAGCTTTCATCCTCACTTTCTATAATTTTGTAAAAAATGTATTTACTCGCCTTAATTTTTTACAATCCTTTAATCTTCTTACAATAGATCGACTTCCCAGATGTCGGGCTCCAAAGGTTGAGGGAGATTTAGCCTGCTCTTTCCTACCTTCATGTTTCAAAATTAAATGAGTGGTCAATTCTCCACATGCAGTACTAGAGAAATACTGGGGGTACCGTACTTTTAGGCCTCTGCAAGAGCAGATAATCCATGCAATACTTGCTGGTAAGGAAGTGATCGCCTTATTGCCCACGGGAGGAGGAAAGTCAGTCTGCTTTCAGGTCCCTGCTCTGATGCGTGATGGTCTGACCTTGGTCATTTCGCCCTTGATTGCACTGATGAATGACCAGGTATCTCAACTGAAAAAGAGAGGTGTTCGTGCCTCTTGTATTCACAGTGGCTTGCATTATAAGGAGATAGAACGGATCCCTGGATGAAGCGATGTTTGGCCAAATGAAATTGCTTTATGTCTCCCCTGAGAGATTGCAATCTTCTTCCTTTATACCGGTGATCGAAAGACTGCCATTGGAATATATCGTCGTCGATGAAGCGCATTGCGTAAGTATGTGGGGTTACGATTTCAGACCCTCATACCTCCAGATAACTGAAGTGAGAAAGTGGCATCCCAAGGTACCCATTATTGCCCTGACTGCTACCGCTACCGAAGAGGTGATCAAAGACATGTCAGATAAATTAGCGCTTAGACAACCCATTGTCTATAAGGCAGGGTTTTTGCGTCCAAATTTAAAATTTGGAGTTTTGGTAGTTGAAGATAAACGATCCAAGTGCCTGTCACTTATTGCAAAACTGAAAGGACCAGCGGTGGTATATGTACGTAACCGACGACTCACACGGGAAATTGCTGGTATGTTGAAAGCAAGAAAACTCAGCTCCACTTACTATCATGCCGGTTTAGATCAGGAGACTCGCAAAAAAACGAACAAGAATTTTTAGGAGAGAAAAACACAATTTATGATTGCCACCAACGCATTTGGCATGGGGGTCGATAAGTCGGATGTCCGCATGGTGATCCACTATGATTTGCCCGAAAACCTGGAATCGTATTATCAGGAGGCAGGCAGAGCAGGACGTGACGGTAAAGATGCATATGCGGTTATATTATTTCAGGAGCAGGACCGAATAAAATTGGAACAGAATTTTGATCGCGAGTTTCCATCAATGGAAGAAATAAAACGTGTGTATCGAGCCTTGTCCAACTACCTTAAACTAGCCGTAGGGGGCGGTGAAGGAGTTTCTTTTCCTTTCGATTTGAGTCAATTCATACAGCAGTATCAATTGGATAGTAGAGAGACCTGGAATATCCTGAGAATTCTTGAACAGGATGGTTGGATCTATTTGACAGATGGATTTTATCAATCATCCCGACTACGAATTTTAGTGGAACGAGAGGTTTTGTATGACTATCAACTTCGAAATGTGGATAAAGATGCCTTAATCAAGCTATTGCTCCGCCTATATCAGGGCATCTTATCAGATGCAACCATGATTCAAGAAAGTGCACTGGCAAATCTTTTACGCAAGAGCGAAATAGAAGTTGTTAGCATGTTGAGAGCCTTGCATAGGGATGGTATCATTGAATATTTGGAACGGAGTGAAGAGAGGAGGTTGACGATGCTCCGTGAGCGGGTGCAAGTCGACAATTTTATGATTGATCAGACAATGTATCAGTTTAGAAAAAAGAGGAGACGTGAAGGAATAGATCAGATTTTAGCTTATATTGAAACATTGGACTGCCGGCAACGATTTTTGCTACACTACTTTGATGATCAATTGGAAGTAGACTGTGGAGTTTGTGATAGGTGCAGAGCTGCAGGACGTCAGAAGATGAAGCGAGCTGACTATCTGATCATTAGAAAGGCAATTTTTGATAAACTCGAAAAAAAAGAATACCCCGTTAGGCTATTAATTGATGAATTTGATTCCAGGGAGAAAAATTGGGTAATTTCCGTATTGCAATATCTCCTTAATGAAGAATCGATTATTAAGTATAACGGCATAATAATGAAGAAATCCGAAGATTTATGAAGAAAATAGCATTTGCCGTTACCAATGATATCAGTCAAGACCGGCGTATGATTCGTATCTGCAACAGCTTGCAGGAAAATGGGTACGAGGTCACACTGGTAGGCCGGGTTTTATCAACCTCGTTAGAATTACCTGCGTTCAAATTTAAGACACACAGAATTAAGTGTATTTTTAATAAGGGTCCGAAATTTTATGCTGAGTTTAATATTCGACTTTATTTGTATTTCAAAAAAATCGGAGCTGATCTTTACGGAGCAGTTGACTATGACACACTCAAAGGGGTGGCCAAGGCGGCTAAAGTAAAAGGAAAGAAAATAATCTTCGACGCCCATGAGTGGTTTGAAGAGGTGCCTGAATTGAAGGGGAGAAATAAAGTCAAAAACTACTGGATTAAAATAGCTCAAAAAGGAATCCCCCAGACCCATCTAAGATATACAGTGTCGCAGGGGATTGCAGAAAATCTTGAGCGACTCTATAGTAGACCATTTGAAGTAATCCATAATTATCCCCCCCTGCAAACCGCAGAGCCTGGGTCGGTCAGAGAGGAAGTCTTGATCTATGTAGGTGTGCTGAATCAAGGCAGAGGGCTACCGGAGTTGGTCAAGGCCATGCACGAAATCAATGCCAAATTGTGGCTTGTCGGAGACGGAGATATTCGCGAAGAATTGTGGACATTGGCGACGCAGGAAAACTTACTGCACAAAATTGTATTCAAAGGATTTGTTCCTCCCGCAGATTTAAATAGTTTACTATTGAAAGCCAGAGTTGGTATTAATCTGCTCGACGGATCATCATTGAGTTACCGGCATTCGCTCGCCAATAAATTTTTTGATTACGTCCATGCTGGTATACCCCAGGTATTTATGGAATTTCCGGAGTATAAGCGTCAATATCAACAATTTAGGGTAGGAGCTCCTATTTTTGATCTGACGAAATCGTCGATTGTCTATGCGATTAATCATCTTTTGCAGGATCGTAATTATTGGTTTAACATACATATCGACTGTCTGAAAGCCAGAAAAGTGTGGTGTTGGCAAAATGAAGAGAAAAAACTTTTAGAACTGGTAAATCGCCTTTAGATTCCAGAGGAGTAGAAATCACGGTCATCGGTTTGTCTCTTAAATGGTTGTCAAAAGGGGGACGACTAATGAAAAACTCACAAATAACTTGTCTATCGAATGATCGTCTTGTTGGCCGAAGCATTGACATACATGATGTTTCCAATGTCTCCAATACGCATAAATGCTTCCGCTCCATCATGTTTGACCGTATCCTCATGAAAACCGAGGATACATAAATCGGCATCACGGGAGTAACCTTCAATGATGGATTCGATGCTGATATCCAATTGTTGTGGGATGAGTGTGATGTTTTTGTTAGAAATCGGAAGTTGTCCGGCTTCAATTAATTGTTTAAGTCGATCGCGTTCTTCGGTGATTTTATTTTCCGGAAAAATGGCATTGATCTTGATTTCAGCACTTCTCCAATCTGGATGACCAATAATAATGTACGCCAGCAAGATCATAAGATTTGCGTTATCATAATCATGGGAATTGATCCAAACATGGATATGCTTATTTAGACCAAATCCTCTAATTGAGGTCCTTAAAATGGTAACATCAAAATCGACAGATTTAATCAATTTCAGATTGTCAACAATATCGGGGAGGTTTGTTGGGTCATGAAAAGCAAATTCAAAAATAAATAAATTATTTTCCGTCCCAGCTATGCCCGGCAATTGCACGACCTGAGCTATGGTAGAAGTATATGAAGGACTGACTAAGGTGTCAATAAAAATATTGCTTCTTTTATCTTCGGCCATATGAATTAAACGGTTTTTACATTCCTGGGCCACCAGATTGGTTTCTTTTGACAGGTATCCCTTGATAACATGGATATAGGTGCCAAAGCCATATTTGTTGGAGATCCATGCGAGTAAATCAAAGGCACTTAATCGCTGAAAGGAATGTTCGGAAATCGCCACTGCCGAAGGTCTCCACGTACTGATCGTTTCTTTCTTGGCCTTTTGTAAAAAGACCTGAAGCGAACGGCTAAACTGGAAAATCACTCCTTGAAATATGACAGCAAGAGATTGTTTATGTCGATTGTAATAACTGTTAAATAGGTATATGGCAGAAATAGTAAAAATGGCTATGAGGGCAGATCTCGGACTCATAAAAAACATCAGGCCGATACAAGCCAAAGCACCGAAAAGGGAAATATACCAACGTGATTTAAATTTGGGCCGGTAAGATGGATCAGCGGCAAAATGATTGAGGAAGGAGATTAAACAAAGAGATCCATAAGTAACCATAAAAAACATGGAAATAATCTTGGCAACATTGTCAATCGCTCCCATGATGATAAAAATACCGGCGATAACTACCGTCACAATTGAAGCGTTGACTGGCTCTTTACTTGCACCTTTTCCTTTCGATAACCAGAGATTCATTAGCGCAGAAGGAAAAATTCGATCAAGTGCGATAGCCTGTAAAGTACGGGGTGCTACCATAATTGATCCTAGAGCAGATGATATCGTTGCCGCCGCCAAGCCCAGGGGGATCAAAATCCAACCTGACCAGGCAATGTCCTGCATAACCAACTCTGATGTGTCTGAAAGGGTCACCGGATCGGCTGAAATTGCAAATTTATAAGCAATTAGGCAATAGATGATCATACCCCCAATTGTAGCTGCCATGGTGCCGAAGGGTATCGCTTTGCCCGGGTCTTTGAGATCACCGGAGAGACCTACACCGGCCGTCATTCCAGTAAAAGCAGGGAAAATGATGGCAAACACTGTAAAAAAGCTCAACGGACTTAGATCGGATACTGAGCTCAAATGGAGTGTCGCATCAAAGGAGTGCGTTTGTGCATAATCGGTCTGACCCAAAAAAAAGGCGATTAACGACACGGCAAGAACGGCGACCACAATATAAAGCATTTTCATGCCCAGGTCGGCACCTTTGGTCAGCATTACATAAGTGAGGAGCAACAGAGCAGGTATGCCAACGGTTTGCTTTACCTCAAGAATATAAACTAAATTGGGATGCAGTGAGAATTGATTGGTGAGCCACGTGAAGAGCGGTACAAATGCTTCTGAAAACGCCATCACATAAAATGCCACACTTATCGCTTGTGACAGGAAGAGTGCAAGACCTATGGTAGAGCCAATGACCAGACCGAAAGATCGTGATATAATAAAATATTCGCCCCCACCTTCTACTTTTTGATTAGTGGCTATTTCGGCAATTGCCATTGCAGTGGGTATCGTTACGGCATGACCTATGATGATCATAATTAGGGTGCTAAGAAATCCTAATTGTCCGACTGCAAATCCAAAACGCAGAAAAAGTACAGCCCCCAGAATCGTAGAAATGGCGGTGAAAAATACAGGAGCGGTTCCAAACTTACCAGATTGTATGGTTGCCATAGCAAACCCAATAATTCTTAAGGGTCAAAATAAAATTGTGTCACAATTTAAAGGAGTATTTAAACTTATTGAAATAAAGTATCAATAGTTTGTGTAAGATCTTAACCTGGCTTATGACACATTGAAGGTCAAGTTGTGTTTGCGTCAAATTTTCCTTAATATTCAACCTAATTCAATGAGATGATGCTTCAAATTAGTAAACAGTCGGTTGTGTATTTTTTATGGTTAACACTACTGCTTGTCTCATGCAAGCAAGAAATTGTGCCTATTGAGTGCAAGCCAGGCACTGATCATGAGGATTATGTCCATAGTCTGGAAAAAGCAAATCTCTTAAACACTGCATTAGCAAAAGACTGGCTTCCAGCTGCTCAGGCCAGTCTTGAAAGCCCAGTCCAAATACAAACACCTTATCAGGAGACCTTTTATTGGGCTCCAGAAACACCTGAAGCCCAAGGCTATATTTTTTCGGTAAAGAGGGGACAGAAAATATTGATCGATTTGGATCCCCAAAAATTAGATTCAACCCAAATTTTTATGGATCTGTTTAGGATTGAAAAGCAATCCGCTGGCGATGAACATGTTCATATCGCATCAGCTCAAAAAAAAGAGCTAATTCTTGGATTTGAACCAAGGGAAGATGGAAGATATCTATTGAGAATACAGCCGGAGTTATTGAGGGGAGGTCAGTACCATTTTATCGTAAAAGTGGTGCCATCTCTGCAATTTCCCGTGTTAGATAAAACTCGCCAGGCGATTGGAAGTTTTTTTGGCGACGAGCGCGACGGTGGGCGTCGAAAGCATCATGGCATCGATATTTTTGCTAAAAGACACACTCCAATTTTGGCCCCAACTGATGGCTATATCCGGTTTGCCGGAGAAAGAGGATTGGGGGGGCAGGTCGTATGGATGCATGACCCCAAGCGCGATCTTAAACTATATTTTGCTCATCTACATACAATCATCGCCAAAAGTGGTCAATGGGTGGAGCTTGGAGATACCTTGGGTTTGGTTGGCAATACCGGAAACGCCCGGACGACTCCTCCACATCTGCATTTTGGAATTTATCAGGATGGTCCAATTGATCCCTTTCATTTTGTAGCAGATTTACCGGACAAGCCCAAAAATATCCGTTCTAATCAAAACCTGGTAGGACAGCAGGTTCGAATGAGGCAAACGGCAGCGATAACTTTGACAGTACCTGATTCAATGAAGCAGGACGAAAAAATGCTTGATCAATATCAAATGATAGAAATCAAAGCCGCAATGTTATCCAATTACCGGGTTAAATTACCCAATGGTATCGTTGGGGTTATTCACATGAATGATGTGGAGTCAATGGAGAGGCCAATAATGACAGATAGATTATCCGAAGATTTGATCCTCCTGGAGAAACCTGCAAAAAATGTTGCCATCGTCGAACATTTAGTTACTCCTGAACATATTACGGTATTGGCAAAAGATGCCGACCATTGGTACGTACGCAGTATCACCGGCGCTGCAGGTTGGATCGAAACCCTTCCATGAATGCGTAATCTAAAAAAGTAATGAAATCAGTCTTCGTCTCTATTTTACTGACATGTTTTTTAAGGACCATGTTTTCACAATCCGGAGCCAAAGATCAAGTTTTGATTTCAAATCAAATCTCACGGGTAGAGACGACTGCCCAAAAATGGGTTTTTACAAATTCACAGGAAGTGAATAATGAGCAAGGTCATTTACAAGGTGTACAACTAAAAAGAATCAAGAAATTAGATTATTTTTATTTAAGTGGTAGTAGTAGCGAATACAGTTATCTGGCCATCGGAAGGCTTAACGATTCGCCCTCAATAATCCAGATTAAAAAGCTTTTTAGTAAACCATTGAAACACGCAGGTGGTTTTCAAATTTCGGAAAATTACCTGGCTGTGGGTATTGAAGACAATGAAGCCCGAAATCATTCGCAGGTCTGCGTTTATAAATTGTCAAGGAAGGGTGAATTATCAAGGAACCCGATCGCATGTATTGACCGGCGGGGCGCTTACGAGCGGGCGACTGCCGGATGTGTTGGGCTTACTTTTTTTGACAATCGATGGCTGATCGTGGTTGGAGATTGGAATACAAGAAATTTGGATTTTTATGTAAGTATGGGAAAAAATATTGCGGGGGGATTCAGACTGATGGACAGCATCAGGATAAGTGATTGCGACCGATCCGTCTGGTCTGATACAACCTGGCTTGCCTATCAAAACATCCAACTGATCACCCAGGAAGGTAAAATTTACTTAATTGGATTGAACAGCCAGTCAATAATTAAGAAAAACATTGCTGATCTATTTAGAATTGATTCAGAAAATTTGGATCATTTTATAATAAATAAAGTCAATCACCAGACGCTCGAAAATCAAGGTGGGGATTTTGTATGGGGTGCCGGCGGTGTCATCGACCGGGACCAACTATTGGGGATACTGAGTTGTGAGCGAAACCTTTCCGAGATTAACCGCCTTTATTTCTATCCCATTTTGCCGGAATGAATAGGGTGCAGTTAAAGTCAAATGATCTGCAAAAAATCGGACGTATCGCTCCGGACCTGAAGGAGGTGACTACAGGTTCTCATGCCATCGCGAATCACTGATCGTATTGGATTGTATTTGTGGCTATGGGCCAAATGGAGTATCTGCTCATGGATGGCCAGAGCTCTACTGATCATCACCTCATTCCTGAGAGGGGTCCAATTTACAGTCAAAGTTTCTAAAAAAATAGGCCTTTTGGAACATTTTGGCACCAGGTTTGTACGATGTTTTGGTAGACAAACTTGATGTACTTTACCTCAGGTTTGCAAACAATTGATTGATAGTAAAGTATCCGGCAATAAAAATATTAATGTATCTTTAGTAGATCAGGTATTTTCACCTAAATCTGATTTGCGATATACCGAGCAAGAAGCATGAATCAAATTTTTACGAAGATCTTGGAATTTACCGTCGGGAAAACTATTTCGTGCCTGACTACAGTTACTGAGATAGAGTCGACCGGAGGGGCTTCAGATGTTAGTAATTCTGAATTGGGTTTTGTTCAGGCTCAGATGTCATTGATCGACCCTCTTCAGCTAAAGGTTGTCGTTCTTTCTTTATTGCTTTTGCGATTATACTCGTGTGTCGAAAGCTAGTAACTCTCGATCAGGCTGTAGCAAGAGCTTGATCCCAACCAATTCCACAAAGTTCTTATTTGAGAAATTGCAGACTATTCGCGGAACTCCGGGTACAATCTGCGGAAGAGATTGAAAAGCTGGAACTTACCAAAACGGGTAGCAAGGCCTATGCTCTAGTGGTCGCATAATTTTTGTCGATGTCTTTTTATTGATCACGTTGAGGAATTGAGCTTCTCCCTGGCATCCATATAAATCTGTGGATAGAGAGTGGAATGCTGAAAGTTTAAAAAACTAGCACGGGCTTATCCGCGAATTGCCGCTGATTTACGCGGATGTTTTTTTATTCAATATTTTGAGAAATTGGGATTCGCGTTGACAGCCAATAATCATGTCATCTAGAAAATTTTGAATTCTGAACGAATTATTTTGGAGACTTAGGCAATCCTCCGAAATTTTCAATTGGTCGATTATAATCAGGAGTACTTATTTTTAGGTCCATTGCAATCAATTGCAATCCATATAGTGTCATTTGCAAATTGTCAGATTATCAACTTATTGATATATAATGCGGAGATTAATCAGGTGGACAAGATTGAATTTCAATCGTAAGATCTGATCCCAGATTGATTTGGAAGAGTGGAAGTAATTCTACAAATTGGGAGGCAGTCCAGTTGAGATTAAAAAGATTATTGACTAGAGCATCTGACTGAATATAATCTTGAGAATGTATCGACATACCGGAAAAAACATCTCCTGTACTTAGATGCACGTTGTTGGTGCAACATGCCAAACAAGTTGGTGCGGAGATCTGATATGCCACAACCACAGGCGGATTGGCGTAGGGGCCCTGATCTGTGTCTGCCCGCTGTATAGAAAGGTATAAAAGACCGGATGCCGGATCGAAGTCTCCGCCACCTACCTCATGGGCGTAACTTTCAAATGGCGTGGCAAGAACACCGTAGTCATACGGACGGACATCAAATGGCTGCATGCTTCCATTTTTCACAGCAAGCAGATCATTCACATCCCATAACCAATAATATTGAGTATAATCGTCAGCCATCGGTGCACAATATCCACCACATTCGTTGCCATCATCTTGAGTACATTTATAACATACTCCACTGGAATGACCGCCCGAATAACCCACCGTGAGATAAGTACGGGTGTTGGGTACGATCATACCAAAAGTAGCACGTGATAAGTGGGTCCATATGTCGTTGGTACCCAGGTCATTACTCAGGTCTGCCTGGAGTGGATTCGCCAGATTGAAATCCAACAGCGGTATTGTCCCAATGATATTTTCTTGACATTGGAAATCAATTTGCCCAGGACTAAAGCTAAACGCCGACGGACCGACGCTGCAACGGGATATGATAGGAATGCCACTTGACTGGCCTGTAATATGAGTGCCACCTAAAGGACCTTGCCAGATCGAGGGTATCTCAGAGATCCAGCCAGAAGTGTGGCCAGCTCCCCCTTCCAGGTCAAAATAGCCTCTTACTGAAGAGGCAGACAGGGTTGCAGCATTGTCAACGATCAAGGTCGTATTAGTTACATTTGCATCGGCATCGTAATACTCATAAGCATTTATAAAGAGCTTTCCTTCAATCCATTTGAGCCCGCCGATCTGATTGATATTCTGATTGTTGGCACAATTGCCCGAGTTTAATAAACTAACAAAAGGTTGAAGATTGACACCCATGTTCAATTGGTCAAGCGGTCCAGTTGACAGAGCTGGAATAC
The DNA here is from genome assembly GCA_016711125.1 of Saprospiraceae bacterium. GTDB lineage: Bacteria > Bacteroidota > Bacteroidia > Chitinophagales > Saprospiraceae > JABDMH01. Next base: position 1,511,606 of record JADJTQ010000001.1, read on the forward strand.
TAAATTCGGCGATAGCTTGCTGGTGATCGTGACCCACAATAAATAAGCTGTGATTGATTGGATTATAGGCAATGGGACCTTCAGAGAAATTTAAATCTGAAACCCCGAAGGTGCTCGCGGGTAAACGAAATGCACCTTGATATAACATATCGCTGATTTGAAAAAGTGGTAAATTCGGTTGGGCGTCGGTTCTTGCTATAGCAATTAAAAACAGTGGTAATACCCAATAATGTTTGACCATGACAAAGCGTGGATTAATAATTAGTGACAAAGCCTTGAGTGGAAAAAAGAGGATCGGAATTCCTAACGTGGCTTTAGAAGGTACCTTACCCAAAGCCTGTTTCTTCTAATAGATAAACGATAGTCCTCGGTCCTAATTGTTATTGTCGTCGAAGTTTTTGTCGTGCTTTACTCTAATACCCAATTTAACTTACCGATCCTGATCCCATCTAAAGTAGGCAGCAGGCAAGCCATATACCATTGTTCTTTATATTCGAAGATTTCAGGAGCAGCCACAGGAAGAGATCCTATAAAATATTGATCGTCATCAATGCCAAAATTGAGGGGATCAGACGATCGATAAATATTAGTCTTATTATTTTGTCCATACATTTCTGTGCGAAATAAGAAGTAGTCATTTCCCATCCTGACTACAAATGGACATTCTGCCTGCCATAGTTTTCCGGTGCCGACATGACCACCGTAGGACACTATTTTTGACTCGCTCCAATCTCTCAGATCCTTTGAAGTCCTGGCGTAAATGGCTCCATCATTGTTGGGATGCGCTACGTAATAACAAATCCAAAAATCATTGGTCTTGATCACCATCGCATCTCGGGTATTGGTCTCCTCCAGATCACCAAATAGCGCTGGGCTGCCATTTTTCAAAACTCTTTTGAACGACTTACCATCATCACTTTGTGCGAGGCAGATGCGATTCCAATCGCCATAAAATAATTGGTAATCGTGATCTATTTTAATTACATACGGTGCCTGCATACCACCTGGTTCTTCACCCAATGTGGAGTCACCTCTCATTTGAATACCGGAAGGTTTCCAATGGTGGTCTAACATGTTCTGACCTTCCCAGCCATGAAGGAGACGGGTTTTGCCAGATTCTTTGGTCTTGCGAATACAAGACCATACTTGCCAGATTCGTCAGCTGCCTGCCAGATGCCAAAATCCACGGGTTGCTGTTGATCGGAAGTCAAATCAGCCAAATCAGGATTGCCCGCTATCTGCCACCAGTCTTCTACCAATACCGGTTTTAAATGGCCCGATTGCGATTGAAGGAAAATGCTAACTAAAAGATAAATCCAATACATAGCCCTAATTTAGAAGTTTCAGATCGAGTATGGTAATTATTTATCTTGACCTCAAAGTTGATTATTCACTTTTGCTTCAAATAATACATTTACAAAATGACTGGAGACAAGTCCGTTATTCCTGACGAAGTGTTGTTGACCAAAATCTATGAGATTAGAGGTCATAAGGTAATGCTCGATTACGATCTTGCAGAGCTCTACGGAGTGAAAACAAAGGTCTTGAAGCAAGCGGTTCGTAGAAAAATAGGGAGATTCCCCGATGATTTTATGTTTGAACTGAGTAAGAAGGAATTTGAGATTTTGAGGTCACAGATTGTGACCTCAAAATCAGGAGGTACAAGATACATGCCTTTAGCATTTACTGAACATGGCGTTCTAATGTTGTCAAGCATATTAAATAGTGATAGAGCTGTCGAAATAAATATCCAAATCATGCGGATCTTTACTAAGATGCGCCAATTGTTGCTCACTCATAAAGACTTGCTTTTAAAACTTGAGCAAATTGAACGAACAGTATCCAGTCATGATGATCAGATTGTTGTGTTGTTCGAATACTTAAAGAAGTTAATGGAAGAGAAGGAAATAAGACAAGAGCAAGAATCCCGAAAACGTATCGGCTTCAAGAAAGACGATAAATAATCCAATCCCACAAAGCCCACCTACATCTATCTACGTTAAACTACTGGTAGATAGAGCAGGTAAAGCTGTGTGGCTCGATGCTCACTCACAGCTCAGCTGGCTACTATGCAAGGCATCCTTCGGCTTCATCCCGAGTGCGCGGGGTACGGCATTGCTTAAGTATTAAAACTTCTTACTTTTCTTTTTTCAATTGAATCACCTCAATTGAAAAGAAAAATGCGTTAGTTTTAGGGTCCCAAGCTACGCGTAACACTTGGGTTGGGGCTCCCAGGAAAAGCCTTGGGCATGACATTTTGAGGTAGTTAAGTGACTAGACTATGGCGCCCGATTCTATGATCCGAGTGTGGGAGGTTTACGGGCTGGACAAACTTGCAGGCCATCCTAACCAAGTGGACAAAAGTCCTTTCGCCTATGCATGGGATAATCCGATAAAACTTACTGATCCTGACGGGAACTGTCTTGGTGGTTGTCGAGAATTGTTTTTAGCCCTTGATAAGGCATTGCAAGTGACAAAATCGGAAGGACACTGGAAACTGTTGTCGGTTTTGTCCCGGGGGCTGGGCAAATATTGGATATAGCTGAAGCTGCCACCGGTCGGGAAATGTTCACAGATGAACCACTTCCTGGTGGACAAAGATTAATGGCTCTAATTCCGGGCAAGATTGAGAAATTTGGAGGTGCTGCTAATGCTATTGTAAAAAATGCAGATGATGTAAGTGAAATTAAGAAAGTAAAAAATCCATATGGGAGTAAGGGCAAATCTGATCACCAAGCCAAGGTCGATGAACTAGCCGAAATGGCAAGAGCTGAGAATCCAGGAATGGATGTGGTGACAGAAAGGAAAATTCAAGTGGATGGTTCAAGGCGTAGACCTGATGTTCAGGTTGTCGATCCATCTACCGGCACAACAACAAGAATCTACGAAGCTGATAGACAGCCCAATAGCACACGTAACAAAATGCGAGAGGCTGAATATGATAGACTAGGGATTCCGTATAGAACTCATAAAGTAGGAGGAAATTAGAGCAGCATGCCCGAATCAAATTATTATATAGAGAATCATCTAAGACGGGAATTATTTTCCTACTTACAGAGTACAGGATGTATTGTCATTCCTGATCTACTCTATTCTGGAAGAAAATATTTTAAGATAAAGGATGAGAACAGTTTTATTGAATGTATTGATGACAAGACAGTGCGATTTTTTATTATCAATCCACTATTCACATTTCAGGAACTAATTCTGGAAGAGAATAGATTCATTGAAGATCCTAAATTTTCGATTGTTCAGAGGAAGGGTGGACCTTATATAAATTTGGCATGTTATCGTGGATTTTCTGAAGATAGTGTTCTTAAAATAAAAAGGACAAATATTCATTATTATTCCAAATATATAAATAGCGAGAATTATTATGAAGAATACAAAGCTCCCGAGTCATTGAAGGAGTATTATAAGAATTTGAATAAATTTATCCGCTCTAAATGCAATGCTGTCAAGATCGGAACTAAGTCCTATTATCTGGATAAAGACTTAAAAAGTATAATTTGAATTTGCATCTGATAGACTAGGAAGACTTTTTTACTGGATAGATCAAATGCTGTATGACTATCGAGAACTGAGTGCTTTCGCCTGTCAATCTCTTTTATTTGGAATTAGTTCAGTAGAGGCAGATTATCACTGATGATGAATACTGGAACCAACCCTTTTACTTAACTCAATCAAAAGTTATGGGTAAAACATAAATAGGTAATTTACAGTGTTTTGTCGGTATTATTATGTTAAGTAAATATCTACAATAGTTGGGCTATCCGCCCTACTCCGCGAAATCACTTGGATTGAGAACCGCAAAAGACGACTGATCTCTCAATCTCTGTCAATCATGATCTATTTGATACTTTCCTGCAAGCTTCTTTATTAGCAAAAAAATCCATATAATAATCGATTCCACCAGTGATCATAATAGTTGATAAATTAAGTTTTGAAGATGCAATTTCACTGATAGTGACAGATCTCATTTCTTTCACAGTTGGGGAGTCCAGGCAACTACTCCGACTCGAATTTATGAAACGTGGAAACCTAATTGATTTTAGAAAATTTTTCTAAAAATGTATCCACATCGGTTTGTATAACCAACCAATAAATTCCGATGGGCAATTGACGTACGTCGATATCGTCAGATGTATTGGAGATACCCCCAACTTCGATACCAACATTATTAATGATTTTAACTTCAGTGATGTTGTAGGCACTATTTATTTTTAAAAAATCAAAAGTTGGATTTGGGTATATGGTTATATCATCATTGGTTCTGCGACAATGATTGGTATGGCTTAATATCTTTGAATATACTTCAGTGCCATCAATATCTACTTGCTTCAACCGGTAGTAAGTCAACTGCTGAGGAGCATTGTCGACAAAATGATAGGCATTGCTAATTGCTTGACTGGGATATACCTTTTGCGCGCTTACAAATTGATGCCCATCGTCGCTCATCTGCACTTCAAAGTGACTGTGATTGTAACTAGAGCCTACGGTCCAGGATAGTTCGTTTTGGCATTCAATCTGATTGACCGAAAAACTTATAAGCTCAACAGGGAGAAAGACTTGCGACAAGATGAAATCCTGATTGATCACCTGACCAGGTACAAAGGTGATCATCGTGTCTTTGCTTTCGTAGCCTGACTTACTTATGATGACTCTGACTGTATTGCTCAATGCGGTGGGCAACGTACTTTGATCCACGATACCTGTAGCATAGCGGCCATCCAATAGCGAATATTCGAAAGTGCTATCGAGCGAAATTATCTGCAATAAGGCACTGTCGATAGGGCTACCATCCTCCGCTTTTACACCTCCTCAAGATAACCAACCTGCACGTCATAATCCGGTTGTAATACAAAAAGTCCATGCGACATGTCAGATCCGAGCACAATGTCGCTCGTGAAAAACGGAAAGGCTCCCCAACATCCGCTAAAGCCCGAAGTAGCAGCATGTGTGTCGTAACTTCCGATCTCTACCAGATTTCCTGGTCTTGCAGCATCTACAATCTTCACTCCCTCACTATAGTGTGAGATAATCAGATAGTGATCCTTGACATGTACATTGTGAGGGATCACATTAGATTTTAAAGTATTGTAAGGAGTATAATCTCCCAGATATATGATTTCATCGGTATTGCTGATATCATAACTGGCTACACGAGCCTTGGTTTTCTCGTCTGTGGTGAAAACCACGTTGCCGTCATCAGTGGTCCAGGCATTGTGGGTAAAGTGACTATTCGTCTCCTGGGTGGCCAGTATATCAATTTCAATTGGAGTGGTGATTCGATTGAGGTATGAGAGGGTAAAAACACCCTGGTAAATATCGGAGGTAACCATCAGGCTTCGAGCCTCATTTACATAAACATCATGCGCATAATAGTTAGGGCCGTAGCCTACAATGGGAGGTATCGAGTCATTTTGATTTAGATCAAAAATCACAACACCTCCATTATTAAAATTTGATCCGGCCAGATACAGAAAACCCATTGCATCGATATAAAGATTATGAGCTTTCCGCAACGTATCACCAGGGCTGGCGGCTGGTCTATACTTCCAGGTTTTAATATTGCCTGGATTACTTAAATCAATAACCTGAATTCCAAAAGTTCCCTGATCAGCCACGATATAGACCTTGTTGCCCCGGTTTTTCATATCACGCCAGGTACCGACGGCACCAGCCACATCAATGACCAGAGCGGGTGCAACAGGGTTCGTAAGATCGTAAATTGCAGTTCCACAGCGGGTACCCAAAATGGCATATTCCTTGCCATTACTATGCTCAAAACCCCAGACATCATTGAATCCTGAACCACAGGAATTGAAGGGATTGGACAGAAGTTGGAGATTATAGTCCGATTGACCTGGAAGATTGGCCCATAATAAGATCGCACTTAGGAGAGATAGTAATGTCCTTGCCATAGAATTAAGATGTCGTTGTAAGCTTTATGTTTCTATAGGTAGCAAAGAGTGTTCCGAAGAATTACGAGCCATGGTTAAAGTATAAAACTAAGATGCGAGCTTGGTTATTGTCGTTGCCTCTTTCAACCTCAATCTACCAACGCTCCTTTCCCTGCTAAGTCCAGAAAGAAGGCATATTCCATGGCCGTCTCTTTATGGCGGGCAAATCTGCCAGAGGCTCCACCATGACCGGTATCCATATTGATATGTAGTAACAAAGGATTTTTGTCGGTTTTCATATCTCTGAGTTTCGCCACCCATTTGGCTGGTTCCCAGTATTGTACTTGCGAATCATGCAGTCCGGTGGTGATCAACATAGCAGGATAGTTTTTGGCTTTGACATTATCGTAAGGCGAATAAGACTTAATGTAGGTATAATAATCAGCCAAATTTGGATTACCCCATTCGTCGTATTCTCCGGTTGTAAGGGGTATACTATCGTCAAGCATCGTCGTCACCACATCAACAAATGGCACGGCTGCAATGACCCCTTTAAACAAATCAGCAGCCTGATTGACCACTGCTCCCATTAACAAACCACCAGCACTACCGCCCATCGCAAAAAGGTTGTCATGACTGGTGTATTTTTCATACGCTACGTGCTCAGCGCAGGCAATAAAATCGGTAAACGTATTTTTTTTCTTGAAGAATTTACCATCTTCATACCATTGACGTCCCATTTCCTGACCACCTCGGATGTGAGCTATGGCAAAGACAAAATCCCGGTCTATCAGACTTAACCTCGCTGAATTGAAAGTTGGATCCACACTAATTCCATAGCTGCCATATCCATATAATAAGAGCGGATGACTGCCGTCTTTGACAAATCCTTTGCGATAAACCAGTGATATTGGAATTTTAACACCATCAGGAGCAGTAGCATAGATGCGTTCAGAGGAATAATTGTCAGAAGAAAAATCACCGACTATTTCTTCCTGCTTTAGCATAGTAAGCTCACGGGTACGCATATTATAATCATATGTAGTAGTGGGAGTAGTAAGACTGCTAAAGCCTACTCTAAGTACCTCGGTAGCATACTCGCGATTAATACCTGTGTAGGCGGTAAATGTTTCTTCGGCAAAATCAATGAAATGATCATTGCCCTGCAAATCACGAACCGATAGCTGGGTAAGTCCATTGACTCGCTCACTCAACACAAGATAATCCTTAAAAACATCGACATCATCTAATAGTACATCAGGTCGGTGAGGCACTATCTCCCGCCAACTAGCTTTGTCTGTTGAATCTTCATGGGTCTCCATCAATCGAAAATTAGTTGCATTATCCCAGTTGGTCCGAATGTAAAAGCGATCTCTTCCATGGGCTATGAAGTGCTCGTGTTTGGGTTCTCTGGCTAGAAAGAGTTTGAACTCACCTTGCGGATTATCAGCATCGAGGATACGGTATTCATTGGACAAAGTAGCATAAGACCCAATGACAATGTATTTTTTGGATGTCGTCTTATAAACCGTGGTGTTGAAGGTCTCGTCGATTTCATGATAGATCTCTACATCATCAGACGGGTTAGTGCCCAAAATATGCCGGAAGATCTTAAAAGGTCTCAAAGCCTCATCTTTCCTGGTGTAGAACACGGTCTTGTAGTCATTGCCCCATATAGCGCTACCCGTTGTATTTTCAATGACATCTTCCAACATAACTCCTGTCTCCAGGTTTTTAAAACGTAGGCGATATATTCTTCGGCTTAGAGTGTCCTCGCCAAAGGCAAGTATTTTATTGTCATGACTCACCGCACGGCCACCTAACTGGTAATAGCCATAATCTTTGGCCAGATCATTGACATCCAACATGATTTCTCTGGATGCGTGCAGATCACCTTTTTTTCGCGTATGGATTGGATGCTCTTTACCTTCTTCGAAGCGGGTTATGTAATAGTAGCCATTTTCGATAAAAGGTACTGACATGTCATTTTGTTTGATTCGACCGATGATTTCTTCAAAAAAGAGCGCCCTGAAGTTGCTTTGTGTGTGACATCATCTGGTCGGTGTAGTTGTTTTCTGCGTTCAGATAGTCAAGTACCTGAGGGTCTTTGCGTTCATTTAACCAATAGTAGGGATCTATCCGAGTATCACCATGGATGATCAATTCTTTTGGCTTTTTATCAGCCTTTGGTGGTAGTATTTCCATCTTAGTATAAAGTGTTTTGGTTGGTGTTGTAAATTTTTCGTGGCATGCCGCTCTAATAAAAGTAGAGAAGAGAACAAATGTAAAAGTGAGTATCTTCATGCAAAGCAAGGAAAAGTTACAAGGACACTCAATGCGAAAGCGATTACATTTGATGGGAGGTTTTTTATTAGTTTGGCAAATGTAATAATTCAGGATTGAAACTAAACCTCACGTACCGTCAAATCCTCGCGATATCTGCACCCATCATTATCGGCAGTGCCGCTCAGAATATCATCACCCTGAGTGACAGTGTCTTTCTGTATCATGTCAGCGCTTCCGATTTTGCTGCCATCGGGTTTGTAGGTGTCTTTTATCTGATCATTATGGCGATCGGATACGGCTTTAGCCGGGGAGGCCAGATATTAGTGGCCCGGAGAAGTGGTGAAGGCGATTATAAGAGGGCTGGAGCTACATTTTACTCAATGCTTTATTTCGAAGCCATTCTTGCTTTAGTTTTTTTCCTTTTCATTGTCTTTGGTTGCCCCTACTTTTTCAAACTCTTTGTTGACACAGAAGTCATCTATCAGAAAAGCCTTGAGTACTTAAAATACCGCGCATACGGCATTTTTCCCGCATTCATTGGAGTTTCTCTCATTGCCTTTTATACTGGGATAGCCCGTACCCGCATCATCCTCTATGATACGGCTGTTTTAATTGCAGTAAATATCATCCTTAATTATGGTTTGATCTATGGCCATTGGGGCTTGCCAGAGATGGGCATCGCAGGTGCGGGACTAGCAAGTACCCTGGCCGAGGTGGTCGCGCTGATCGTCTTTAGTATCTACATGTTCTTTGATCGCGCTCTCAGACCATTCAGATTGTTACGCATTCCGAAAATTGATGTAGCTCTGATCCGGAGTAACTTTCGGATTGCCAGCCCGATCGTTGCACAGGCAGTAGTTGGCTTAGGCAGTTGGTTTTTTTTCTTTGCTATTATTGAAAATATGGGAGAACGTGAGCTGGCGATCAGTAATCTCGGGCGGGTGGTCTACCTGGTATTGAGCATTCCCTGCTGGGGCTATTCGGTGGGTGTCAATACCCTGGTCAGTAATTTTATCGGACAGGACCAGGTTGACAACGTGTGGCCGGCCATTAAAAAGACAATGATTATCTGCTCTGCAAGTACCTTCATCCTGGCGATTCCAATTTTATTATTTCCGCAATATATCCTATATCCCTTTTTAGGGTCAAATGATATGTCCTTATTCGTTGACGCCCAGCCAATATTTTATGTGCTTTTTGTCATACTTACCTTATTTTACATCGGTGGAATCTATTTTAATGGCATGGCTGGTACCGGTGCTACCCTGGCCGGTCTTCAAATTCAAGCGATTTGTGTGATATTTTATGTCATTCTTATCTACGTGTTGGTGAACTACGTCAAGGTAGACCTTGTTACTGCCTGGAGTATCGAAGTATTCTACTGGATACCACTGATTTATCTCGTACACCGTTACATGAAAGGTGAAAAATGGAAACTTCTCCAAGTGTGAGTTTTGCACACATGTGGATATGTTGTCATTTAATGAGATTTTAAATACTCTATATTTGCTGGCGTGAGACTACAGAAGTTAGAAATAAAGGGGTTTAAGAGTTTTGCCAATGAAACGGTCATTCATTTTAATGAAGACGTCATTGGGGTAGTAGGACCAAATGGTGCAGGCAAGTCTAATCTTGTGGACGCGATACGCTGGGTATTGGGTGAGCAAAAGAGTAAGGACCTTCGTCTGGAGAAAATGCAGGATGTGATCTTCAACGGCACTAAAAAGCGAAAAGCTGGCGGTGTTGCCTACGTGGCATTGACTTTTGAAAACACTAAAAACCTGTTACCAACTGAGTACCAGACAGTTACCATAGCTCGATATCTATATCGCTCCGGTGAGAGCGAATACCGACTCAATAATGTGGTGTGCCGTTTGAAGGATATCAGGTCGCTGTTTCTGGATACTGGGATCGGGTCTAATTCATATGCCATTATTGCTTTGGGTATGGTTGAAGACATACTCAGCGATAAAGAAAATGCGCGAAGACGGATGTTTGAGCAGGCCGCCGGTATTTCGAAATACAAAACACGGAAAGCGGAAACACTCAATAAACTCACTGCAACGCAAGCCGATCTTGACCGGGTAGAAGACCTACTGTTTGAAATCGAAGGCAATCTCAAAACCCTGAAAAGCAAGCCAAACGTACCAAAAAGTACTTTGAACTCAAGGAGCAATACCGGGAATTGAGCATTCAGCTTTCGGTCATCAAGATCAAAGATCTGAAGGAGAGTTACAGCTCTTTATCAGACACGATTGCCCGGGAGCAAGACGGCTATCGCTCGCTCGATACAAAGATCCATCAACTTGAAGCTGATCTCGAAAATCTGAAACAGAAACATCTGGACAAAGAGAAGTCACTGAGTGATTTTCAACGCAGCATGAATGATCTAATCTCCAATATCCGGACCGGAGAAAATGATAAAAAATCATTGAGCAAAAGCAAGACTTTCTTAAACAGAATAGGAGCAATACGAGCAATCGTATCACCATGAACCGGGACCGGATAGCGAATATCCAGACTTCGCTTAAGAAATATGCCATTGAGCTCGAAGAAATATCGTCTGCGGAGATCACGCTGCAACAAGATCTGAATGATGCTACCACCAAGCTGGAAAGGATCAGATCTGGTCATGGTGATACTAAGGACACTCTGGATCAAATCATGAAGGGCCACCAGGCAAAACAGAATGAAATGGTCGCCATGGAAAAGAGGCTGGTTGTTAATGATACCAACAACCAAAGCACCATTCGCGAAATAGAAAAGCTCAGAGAGCTGATCAGCAGTCGAAGCGAGGAATACCGTCAAATTGAGAAGTCACTGGACCAGCTCAGCATCAAATTGCTCGAACAATGTGATTTGATTGAAAAACTTGAGCAAGAAGACCTGGCCAGGCAAAATGTCCGTGAGCAGCTTGAGTCTCAGGAAGATCAGGTGAATAAAGCACTTAAAGATGTAAATCGGCAACTTGACGCCAAACAGCATGAATATGACCTGATCAAGAATTTGGTTGATAAATTGGAAGGGTTTCCTGACAGTATCAAGTTTTGAATAAATCTGAAAAATGGGCAAAAAAACGTGCCTCTGCTCTCGGATTTGATCTATTGTCCCGAACATTACCGGGTCGTGATCGAAAATTATCTTGAACCCTATCTGAATCACTATGTGGTCGATACGCTGGAGGATGCCGCCATGGCCATTAGACTACTTTCAAATGCCCAAAAGGGTAGGGCTAATTTTTTTGTACTGGAAGCTTTCAAAGATATTCTGGCACCGCAAAGTAATCTTGAAAATGCACATCATGCCGTAGGGGTTGTCGAGGTTGAAGAAAAGTACAAGCCCGTTGTTGACCACCTTCTGCACAATGTTTTTATCGTTGATGATGCTTCCGGCTTGGATCATGATCTTATAGAGAGCAGCATCACCATTTTGTCAGCTGATGGTCTTTTTGTGAAGAGGCAGCATAGTATCTCCGGTGGTTCGGTTGGCCTTTTTGAAGGTAAAAAACTGGGTCGGAAAAAGCATTTAAAGAAACTTGAAGAACTGCTTAAAGAGCTACAAATCAAGGCGGAAAAAAAGGAAGCCAAACTTGATGATATCAATGACCAGCTCGCTGCTTTGGAAGAAGAGGAAGACTCTCAGGAGCTAGATCTGGCACGTAAGCGATTGGAGGAACTTAAACGTGAAGAAGTCTATTTGCGAAGTAGGCAAGAGCACTTTCAGGATCTCAAATCGGGATCGGATCAATCTATCTCCGATCTTAAAGTATCGCTTGCAACGCTGGCTAAAGATGAAAATGAACTTAAGATCCAGATTGACCGACTCAGATCGGAGGTAGAAAAAGAACATGCGGCGATGGTGTCGGTGGACAATACCTACACTGAAATTGCTAGCCAACTCGCGAATCAGAGTGCCCTGGTCAATCAAAGGAATATTGAGCTGATCAAATTGCAAAGTAACCGACAATCAATCGAAAAAGAGCAAAGCTTTAATCATCACCAGGCTCAAGAACTAAACCAGCAGCTTGATACGGATAGCATCCTATTGGAGGAGATCGAAGTAGAGCAGGAAGAATTGGTTCAACGGTGGCATGATCTTGATGCATCTCTCCAGGAATATTACACAGTCAGAAAGTCGAGGGAATCGGATTTGTCTGGTCTGGAACAATCATATTATGAAGCCAGGGGCGAAATCTCGGCTGTTGAAGATCACATCCGGGTTACTCATAAGAAGCAAAATGATCAGCAGCAACTGATCAACGACTTGAAAGATAGTTTTACCGAGGTTAAGTTTAAAATGAGTAATGTCGGTGAAAGGCTAAAAATCGAGTTTGACATTGAACTCAGTGAAGTACTCAAACTGGAGCAACCGGAGGAAGAGGTGAATCTTCAGGAATTAGATGAAAAGGTGGACCGGTTGCGGAATCGAATCCAGAACTATGGTGAAATCAACCCAATGGCGCTGGAAGCTTATGAAGAAATGAATGAACGGTATGAGACTATCACGAGTCAGAGAGATGATATCGTGGAGGCCAGAGATTCGTTGATGGAGACCATTAAAGAAATAGAACTTAAGGCCACTTCCCGGTTTATGGAAGCTTTCAGTCAGGTACGTGAAAACTTCATTGAAGTTTTCAGAAGTCTCTTCACTGAAGATGATACCTGTGATATGATTCTTTTGGAGCCGGAATCACCGCTCACCTCCGGAATTGAGATAATTGCAAAGCCGAAAGGTAAACGACCGAAGGCCCTGAGTCAATTGTCAGGTGGAGAAAAGACGCTGACGGCAATTGCACTCTTGTTTGGACTATATCTGCTTAAGCCAGCGCCTTTCTGCATCTTTGATGAGGTTGATGCACCATTGGATGATACCAATATTGAGAAATTTAACCGGATTATTCAGAACTTCAGTTCACGTAGTCAATTTATCATCGTCACTCACAATAAATTGACAATGGCTTCAGTCAATGTGATCTATGGAGTTTACATGGAAGAGCAGGGTATTTCTAATGTTAGTCCGGTTGACTTCAGAAGTTTTACCCATACCAGTTTGCTTGAGGTGACGAGTTGATTTTTTGATAAGCATGAAAGACTAGCCAAGACTTTCTGCAGGTATTAGGATTCGAGTTCGATCAATCCTTGCTCGAGGGCATAAACGATCATTTCAGTGGGTGAAGTTAACTTTAACTTACGAAGGATGTTCTTTCGGTGGGTATAGATGGTATGAGGACTGATATGGAGCTCTGCAGCTATTTCTTTCGCAATTTTGCCCTTGGCTACGAGAGTCAATATTTCCTTTTCTCTCGGACTTAAAGGTGTGGCAGCACAATTTTCAGATTTAGAAGGGAATGAGCGTTCAATGATGAGGTCCAGAATCTTATGACAATAAAACTTGTCACCCTTTGCTGTAGCCCTAATTGCATCAATGATTTCTCCCTCGTCACACTGCTTGGTCAAAAAGGAATTGACCCCGTCTTCAAGCACCTGATATATCCGTTCTTTTCGGTCGTCAGAGCTAATCACTAGAATATCCGTGATGGGTGAGATGTCCTTAATCTGACCAGCGATCCTGGCATCAAAATACCCGGGCTGGTTATAATCGATGATGACTACTTGCGGTTTCACCTCACTGACGAGGCTTAGCAGTGATTCGGTATTATTTGCTTCGCCTACTATTTCTATTTGCTCTTCAGCCTTCAATACCTGACATAAGCCCACACGGCAAAGTACTTGCGCATCTGCAACAACGACCCGTACTTTGTCACTCATACTCTAAATTAGACTAAATATAAATAAAAGCCAAAAATAGGAAGTTTTGTTCAAACCTATGCATTTGACATAGAAACATAATTTGCTAAAGTTTACGGAATCTCGTTTTATAATAGGACTCATGGGTATCAACTTTCGTACTTTAGCCCTTATGAAGTCACCATCATCTAAATACGAGCTTCGGGGTGTATCTGCCACTAAAGATGAAGTACATAATGCTATTAAGGACCTGGATAAAGGTCTTTATCCCACTGCATTTTGTAAGATTTTGCCCGATTTTGTGGGTTCTCATGAGCAGTTTTGCAACATCATGCATGCTGATACTGCAGGTACAAAGACCAGCTTGGCTTATCTGTATTGGAAGCAGACAGGTCTCGATTGGGTATGGTCAAATATTGTACAAGACGCTATGGTCATGAATCTCGACGATATGGCATGCGTAGGTTGCGTCGACAATATAGTCTTATCATCAACCATAGGTCGAAATAAAAACCTGATTTCAGGCGAGGTCATTAAGTTATTGATTCAGGGCACGTCCGATTTTATTGCAAAGCTTGCTGAATTTGGCGTCAATGTCCATCTGGCCGGTGGCGAAACAGCTGATGTCGGTGATATAGTTCGTACCTTGGATGTGGGTTTTACCACCTTTGCCCGGATGAAGCGCTCCGACTTGATAGTGAATGATATTCAGGCTGGTGATGTTATATTGGGCCTTGCATCAGATGGCCAATCCATCTACGAAGAGACCTACAATAGTGGTATTGGGAGCAATGGACTTACCGCGGCTAGACATGATGTTTTGTCAAAATATTATGTGCAGCATTATCCAGATAGTTATGATCATCATACACCCGAAGAGGTCGTTTTTACCGGACCATATCTGCTCACGGATCAGGTACCGGGCTTTGACGACATGGACGTGGGTTCATTGTTACTATCTCCGACCCGTACTTTTATCCCGGTACTGAAGCAGATCTATGCGGCTCACCACCAGGACATTCATGGCGTCATACATTGTACAGGAGGTGGACAGACGAAAGTCTCGAAGTTTATTCAAAACAAACACATCATCAAAAACAATTTGTTTGACATTCCTCCCGTGTTTAAACTCATCCAAGGAGCGTCAAATACTGCCTGGAGAGAAATGTATCAGGTATTTAATATGGGGCATCGAATGGAGATTTATACTAAACCAGAAATAGCATCCGAGATCATCGAGATTGCTGAGTCATTTGACATTGGGGCTCAGATCATCGGTGAGGTAAAGGAATGGCAGGGAAATAAGGTGACCATTGAGAGTCCAACGGGTGTTTTTGAGTACTAATCCCTCTTATCGATCCGGTTATGTTTATGATTCCAGTGGGTTTACCACTCCTCGGTTGGCGATATTGAGAGATTTTTATCAAATCGTCGAAACACCAATGATTCGCTCTTTTTTTCAGGTATGTACGCGATCCTGGGACTTCCCTTTCTAGATCATTTTCTCAAAAACCGGAGCTATGGTAAAACAACCACACCTGTATAATTTTGTGGCGTGATCTGCCTCAATTCATCTTTGATAGATGCAGCAACTGGAAGCGTATCAATAAATTGATATAATTGAGTCTTGTCCATAGCACCCTTACCTCGGGTATATGCTTTAAGCAGTTCATATGGGTTGGCTATCCCTTCTCTTCTTAATATAGTCTGATAAGCTTCAGCCACAACAGCCCAGTTATTTTCCAGATCCTGGTTGAGGACATCGTAATTTAGGCTTAATTTACTCAGGCCTTTTACAATAGACTTGATAGCAATTAAGCTATGGGCAAAAGGTACCCCTATATTTCGTAGAACGGTGCTATCGGTTAAATCCCTTTGCCATCGGGAAATGGGCAGTTTTTCAGCCATGTGATTGAATAGTGCATTGGCAACCCCCAGGTTTCCTTCAGCATTTTCAAAGTCAATCGGATTTACTTTATGGGGCATAGTCGAAGATCCCACTTCGTCGTGATTCACTTTTTGAGTAAAATAATTAATGGAAATATACATCCATATATCTCGACATAGATCGATTAAAATAGTATTGATCCTCGCCAAATTTTGCATCAATGCAGCCAGTTGATCATAATGATCAATTTGGGTGGTATACTTTAGTCGTTCCAGTCCTAACGAATGGACAAACTGATCGGCAAATGCTATCCAATCGACATTGGGGTAAGTTACTGCGTGTGCATTAAAATTACCAACCGCCCCTCCAAATTTAGCATATATTTTACGCGATGCCAGCTCGTAGATTTGCATTTGCAAACGATCGGCAAATACGTATAACTCCTTACCAACGAGCGTGGGAGAAGCCGGTTGTCCATGGGTTCGGGCTAGCATGGGCACCTGTTGCCATTGTCTTGCAAGACCAATAATAACATCTCTCAAGCTGGTAATGTTGGGTAGGTAGACTGTATGCAAGGCCTCTTGGATTGATAGAGGCACTGAGGTATTATTTACATCCTGGCTCGTTAACCCAAAATGAATAAATTCTGCAAAAGGTGTCAAGCCCAATTCTTCGAATCGTTCCTTGAGAAAGTACTCAACCGCCTTTACATCATGATTTGTTTTTGTCTCGATTTGTTTGATTTTTTCAGCATCAGACATTGAAAAATCCTCTGTGCACTTTTTTAATGCTGCGACTTTATCAGAGGGGAAGTTCTTAAATGCAGGCAATTCCAACGATAAGAGATGAAGGTAATAGTAGATCTCTACTTGCACACGGTATTTGATCAGAGCATATTCTGAGAAAAAATCAATAAATTCGGAAGTTTTATTTGCGTATCGTCCGTCAACCGGTGAAATGGCCTTTAACATATTAAATGTTTAATCTATGGTTATATAATGGATTAAAAAACATCTACAAAACAGGATCTTGATTTAGAAGATCTTCGATGCTTTTAACTGATATGGAATGATAATTCTCTTTCGCTTTTTCAAAAATACTTTTGCTAACTCCATTTCATCATTTTCTAATAATGCAGTATATAGGGCAGAAGGAATTTTCTTCGACCGACTTCAAAAAGAAATTGTTCGAGTCTGTTTTTATTGTGGTCCAATAAGTATTTACTTTTAATTGAAAGTTCAAGCCAGGCCGCTAGAATTTCAGCATTGCCAGAATTGGAAAACTGAAAGACAGTATCCAATTTTTCATAAAAACTAGCGTGTAGGTCGGTGGGTAAATGACGAATAAAGTGAATCCACTCATGGCTTGTCCAATTACGCGTACTGGATCGATCCAATCGCCCGATTCGCACAAATTCTCTGAGCCGCACATCGACTTCTTTAAACTTAGTGGAGCGGATGATGGCATGATCGGTTGGGAGGCCCGGTTGATAAAGCCAATTTTTGAGGTTGAATTCAATTTTTAGTGAATCAAGGAGATGATTTTCAACATATCGTTCCCATTGTTCAGTTGAAATAGATTTAAATATAAAATCCTCAAAGTATTTTTTCAAAAAACGATCAAACCGGTCTCTTCCGACCTCCTCTTCAAGCGATCGCAATAGCAGAGCTCCCTTTTCATAGGCAATATCATTCATGCCATCATCTGGATCACGGCCAGTGAGGGCTAGTTTCAGGTGAGTGTCAGTGCTGGTATCCCCCAGGTCTGCGATAGTATTCTCCAAATCCTGGTAGCCTAATAATGCAAGCATGTCAGCGTACTCTTTTCCGTACAGTGCTTCCATAATGCGCCTTTCTAAATAAACTGTGTGCCCCTCGTTAATCCAAAAATCTTCCCAGGTTGCGTTTGTCACCAGATTACCCGACCAAGAATGTGCTAACTCATGGGCCACGAGAGAGGTTAATGACCGGTCGCCTGCGATAATGGTAGGAGTAGCAAAGGTGAGTCTGGGATTTTCCATACCACCAAAAGGAAAGCTAGGTGGCAATACGATGAGATCATATCGTCCCCATTGATACGGGCCATACAGATCTTCGGTGGTCTGAACCATTTTTTCAATTTCAGCCATTTCAAAAGCAGCTGCTTCCAGCATGCCAGGCTCGGCATAAACTCCACAACGGTCAGAAATGGGACTAAATGATAAGTCACCCACCGCCATAGCCATCAGATATGCCGGTATTGGTTGTTCCATTGTAAAACCATAGACACCATCCGCCGATTTCTTCTGAGGATTTGTTGCACTCATTACCG
The DNA here is from genome assembly GCA_016711125.1 of Saprospiraceae bacterium. Classification (GTDB taxonomy): domain Bacteria; phylum Bacteroidota; class Bacteroidia; order Chitinophagales; family Saprospiraceae; genus JABDMH01. The sequence continues at coordinate 1,529,740 of JADJTQ010000001.1, forward strand.
CCATTAATTCGCTGGGCACTTTCAATGTGGCATTGTACGTAAATCGAATACCAGGGCTATCTTGAATGGGTATCCAGCTTCGGGTCAATACCGCTTGCCCTTGGGTAAAAAGAAAGGGCAGATTTTTACCATAGGTCTGCTTTGGATTCAGCCACTGTAAGGCCTGGGCACCGGGTGTTGTCTTGTAATAAATCTTTACTTTTTCGGGATGCTTGACGTCAAGATTGATTGTTAAAGGAGCGCCAAGGTAAGGCTTGGGTTCACCCAGTATAAATGTTGCAGGTTGGTTTGATTCTTGAAATATGAGCGTGACACTGTCTATTTGTAAACCATTTACATCGAGAATCAGAAACTGAGCTGCTGAGTCTGTCTTAATCCGATAAGTTGCCGTTCCATTAAGTAGTTGTTTGTTAAAATCTACCACGAGATCTAAGTCGAGATGGGTGATGACCGCCTCTTCGGGATGAGCATAAGTGTGATGATCAATTGCGGGCAAGATAGGCAAGTCTTGTCGCTGTTTTCCAGTTTGGCAACCTAGTATTGTTGCAAATACAAACCACAATCTCTTTGTCATTGCTCGTGTTACTAATTTTCGAATGACAAATTTACAGATCTAAGCTGTAACCAAAGTGATGATCTCCGGCTATTCTACAAAGTCTATTGCCTGATTCCAAACCCTGAAGACATTAGCGTAGCAGATTTTCTCGATATCTGGAACCTTGTAGCCTCTTTTCAGTAACTCCTCGATCAGATTCGGGTAACCACTCACATCTTTAAGTCCGGTGGGAAGAGAGTCGCCGACTCCATCAAAGTCTGACCCCAATCCAACATGATTGATACCGGCAATTTTCACGGCGTGATCAATGTGATCAGCTACTTTTTTTACATCTGAATAGAGTGTTGGATGTTTTCGATGAAACTTTTCAATAATTGGTTTTGCCTTTTCATCTCGCCAATCGACTCCTTTCTCACTCAGGAGCTTGTTAAGATTAGCCCTGTTTTGATCATTGATCTGTTGTAATTCACCATCAAGAAATGATGATCCAAAATTGATTTGAATCACCCCACCGTTGGCTGCAAGTTTTTGCAACATTCTATCGTCCATATTCCGCTCAAAGCCGGGAGTAAAGATGCGACAAGAGCTGTGTGATGCAATAACCGGTACTTTAGTCAACCTCAGTACTTGATAAAAGGTACTATCTGATACGTGCGAAACATCAACCATGATACCGGTCCGGTTCATTTCCATGATTACCTCCCTGCCAAAGGGAGACAGTCCATTCCAGGTGCGTGCTGTGTCATAACTTGAATCACAAATGTGGTTGTTCTTGGCATGGGTAAGTGTAATATAACTGATACCCCTTTTTTTAAAGTATTCAATATTCGTCAGGTCACCTCCGATGGGTGATCCGTTTTCCATACCCATTGGAAGGGAAATAATGCCTTTCTTAAAGTTGTCAAAAACTTGTTGTGGACTTGTACTGATACTGAATTTATCCGGATGTGTCATGGTGATTCCTTCCAACATATCAATCAAGGAATCGGCTAAAGCCTTAGCTCCATGCTCCTCATATGATGATGGAATGTAAATAGACATAAATGGAGCATCAAGACCCCCACGTTTTGCCCGGACATAATCAAAATCGCCATCATCTGTCTGCACCGGAATACCGATATGTTCCTTCTCAAGTCTGAAATTGTTGACTCTAAGCCGGTAAGGTAGGTCAACATGGCCATCGGTAATAATAAATTGATGTGCCAGGTCATTGGCTTGTTGCTGGAAGGTATGTTTTTGAGCGGTCTGCAATGATTTATTGCAAGCACAGAACATGACACAAAAGAGGAAGATTGATGTTCTCATTGAGCAGTAAAAAGGTTGACACCGGAAGATATGACAATATCACAATTGACCAATGAGTCTGTCGAAATTGATCCTCTAAATCTCAATCGGAGTGAGTCTTTCGGAGGTTTCGCTTCGGAATGACTATCAAACTATCTCCTTCGGTAAAAATATCTAGATTTTTTTTGATGTATAAAAGGCTATTGTACAGGACTTAAAACATAATGATTTTCGCTGATTATAAGCTCCTGATAAAGGTCTACATATGATTTTATATAATATATAAATTATTAATATAAAGCTATTTATATAAAAAAGACCATAAGTTTGTGTTCCTTCTGTTATGAGATGATTATGTATGTGTAGTTGGTCATATATAAGTCAATACTATGTACAACTATCTCATAATGAGAAAAAAAAAGCTAATGACATTATCATATATAAGTTATTTGTATATATATTTGTCTCGGTTACCAAAATTTGACACCATGAAGAATCTTTTACGCTTTTTTTTTCTATGATGATTCTAGTCAGTTTAAACCTGACGGCCTTCGGACAAGTTCCGGGCCCGGTTTGTACAGACTTGAATATCCCCGTCGGGCCGGATGATTCGGCCACGATCGTAGTTGGTGATTTTGTGAAAAACGCAATGTCATCGACGCCGGATATTACTATTGAAAACCCCTACGGTGGGGTTCTGAAATTTGTAGCAGGCGCGAACGCCTTGACAACTATCAGGATCGCCGCTTGCTCCTATGTAGGGAGAGAACTAAAATTGGTTGCAAAAAATGCCAATGGTTCTTGCTGGAGCAAGATCACTTTTAAACAGTCCAATGGACCAATCATTTTGGGTAGATCGGCAACGGTCTATTGCACAGATTCATTAGTTGATGGAGGTCATATCAATGGCATCCCACCTACTGCTTACCTGTCTTGTACAAGTGATGCTTTAGCAACTTATGTAGCTGATTGGGTCGATGTTCATGACTGTGTCCTTGGCAATGACACTGCTAAGGTTATTTATCGTATGTATGAAGCTTACGATAAATTTGGTATTCGTGGCACTGGCGCTGATACGATTTATGTGTTCCGCCTTCCACAGATTACTGCGGCCAACACCTACTGTGTTGAAAGAGACACTACGTATTGTGGTGCATTTGCCGGAGAAAACTTCGGACCATATATGGTAGTTCCAACGGCACCAGGTGCTGTAACTTGTGATACCATATATTTTATCAATCCAAATGGCACGCCGGCTATTGTCGATCCAAAATGTGGCATCGCTATATCGGTTAAGCCTCATCCGTTTGGTGAAGAATGTGTCTCAGTTACCAAGTATGTAGTTGAGCTGAAGCAAAGTTGTTATGGTTCAACCCAAACGACTTGTTTGTTGACTACACCTTCGGTAGCTCTGGATTCTGTTGGCCCAGGATATTACACATGTACTTTTTGGCTTATGGACATCGATACCGTTCCGCCAATCGTGGATTGTGGTACAGCAGATACGATCGTTGTTCCGACTGGAGGTCACGACTGTGCTGCACATTTGATTTTACCTTCCGTTACTGCTGCTGATTCATGCCATGATGTGGTAGCTGTTAAAGCTTCGATTGAAGGTTATGGAAGCTTTGCTATGAGTTACTCAGGAGGAAAGTGGGTTTCTAATCAATCGATTAAAATACCTTACACCGATCAGGTTACTCAGATTATTTACGAAGCATTTGACGAATGTCACAATGTAGGTTATGACACTTGCTATATCCGGGTGAAGGATCTCATAGCTCCTGTGGCTGTTTGCGACAAAGGAGTTAATGTATCATTGACCGGTAAGAAAGTTTGGGTTAATGCCGAAACCTTCGATGAAGGTAGTTGGGACAATTGCGGAATTAATATGCTGCTTGTCAGAAGATCAGATTGGGCCGAGACATGTGTCGATCTGTGTGATTCGATCAGATATGTGGGTTCATCAGCATATGGTTACATCTATGAGCCATACCTAGAGACCAATAAGGCTCTTGATGAAATTGAGGCTCATTATGCTAAAGTGTTACAGTGGCTACAGTGGGATGAACAACCATGTGGTAATTTGATCTACAACGCATGGAAATACGATTTGATGAAGTATGCTACCCTTACTTGTCTGAGCGGCGATCATCATGGATTTGACTTTGACGAAGCAGTAAAACCTTACTTAGATCCAACGGTTGATTTTGCTAAAGTGAAGCAGATCGGAGGCGGATGGGCTGAGGATGTATTGTTTACCTGTGATGATGCTTGTGGTCCGGTTACCGTGGAAATTCTGGTAATGGATTACTGGTGTAACTTTAACAAATGTTGGACAGATGTCTGGGTTGAAGACAAGACTCCTATATCTATACCAAAAGACGTTGTAGAAACCGTAGATATTTCTTGCAAAACCTATAAAGATGATAATTACCTCCTTGGCGGACTTCCAGTCAGTATAGCTGATTTGGTTGCTGCGGCAGATGGTGGTAGCGAAGATGCTTTTGATGCTTTGGATGAAATATTTGGTGGATACCGAAAAGCTTGGGTGAATCCATATGGTAAATATGTAGATTCTGAAGGTAATGAGTTGGATTGCGATATTGAGTTCGTAGACAGCTCTTGCATATGCTCATCCTATTACGAGCAAGTTCCTTATTTGGACGAGCATCTTGGATGGCTCTACGAAACGGTGCATCACAGTGAATGTGGTTACTATGCTACTGAAATTGATCTGACTCACGGAGTAGTCGCAGTCAATTGTGAAAAGAACGTTCAGTGTGAGCGAGACATTTGGTTCCAGTTTGACGAATGTGGTCAAGGTGTGATTTATCGTAAGTTTATCATTTCGCAAGGCTGTCCCACGACCGGCACATCACACTCTTCCTCATCTGAACCACTGACACGAATCCAGCAGATCTGGGTTGGAAATCAGTGTGAACTGGATCCAGGAATGTTTACTGTACCAAAAGATACTGTTCTGAATGTATGTGATCTGGTTTTTGATCCGGAAGGCAGTGGTAATGTTGCTGGAGATGCTTCTCCTGCTAACATTGGCTCAGCAACCTACAACTTTGATGATGATTGTCGAATCGTAGGGATCGGATACTATGACAAAGTGTTTAAAGTAGTTGGTGGTGATGCAGCATGTTACAAAATCATCAGAACCTGGTGTTTTGCTGATTGGTGTGAATTTGATAAGCCTACCGACTCAAGATGGATGCTTGATAACAGTTATGATCATGTAATTAGGTATGAGCAAAAAATCATTTTAAATGATACTACGCCACCTACGATCAACATTGCTCCAGTAGGAAACAATCATGTTATTGCAGCTGGCGGATGTGCATATGATTTCAGCACAACGGTAGACGTAGGTGATGCTTGTGGAGTACTTGACTACCGATATAGCTTGTTTGATGGTAATGGCGCTGTGGTTGCTTATGGCAATGGATCTTTGGATCTGAGCATAGGTGATGACTTTGAAGTGAAAGTACCTGGATTAAGCACAGGTAGTTATACCTTACGGGTGATTGTGACCGATCAGTGTCAGAATGAATCAGTAGCTAATTATAGCTTCCAGATTTCAACCGCCAAGAAGCCAGCAGTGGTTTGTATCACCAGTTTGACTGTGGAACTTACTCCGATGGATCTTGACAATGATGGCGTGATTGATACAGGTATGGCAGTGGTTTGGGCTGAAGAGTTCAACAGTAGTAGTGCTCCTGCATGTAATGATGATTCAGTAGCATACTACATCGAATTCCTAGGTGATGGAAATGATGAAACGCTTGACCCAGGGGATGCCGATAGTCTTGCCATTGGCTGTGATCAATTGCCAAGTCCATTTATAGTAAGAATGTGGGTCAAGAGTTTCCCAAGTGGAACTGTAGACTACTGTGATGTTATGATTGTTCCACAAAACAATATGATGGCATGTGGTGATATCAGCACCAACCAGAGTGGAGTAAGTGGAAGTATTATGACTGAATTGGAAACAAGCGTAGAGCAAGTAAATGTGACTGCGAAGTTATCCAGTGGTCAAGATATCGACTTCATTACTACTGCATCGGGTGCATACAACTTTGCAACTTCACTAGGATTGGATCTTACGATTACTCCTTTGAAGAACACTGATCATATGAATGGAATCAGTACAGCAGATTTGATATCGATTCAGAAGCATATCATTGGAAAGCAATTGCTTCAGAATACTTATCGTGAAATTGCAGCTGACGTAAACAATGACCAGCGTATCACTGCTCTTGACCTGCTTGTGATCCGAAAATTGATCCTCGGTAAGATCGATCAGATGCCTAGCGTTGATTCATGGAAGTTTGTCAATAACATTAATGGCAAATCTGAATATACGATAAAGGGTGTTAGTGACCGTATGCGAGTTGATTTCACCGGTATCAAGATGGGAGATGTGAACATCACCAATGATCCTAGTCGTGGTGCTGGAAGGACAGCTAATAATCTGGTACTTGAAGTATCGGATCAGCAGATAGCAAAAGGTGCTACCTACGAAATTGACGTAACGGCAGCGAATTTCCACAACATTGAAGGGTATCAATTTACAATGAATATTGATCCTTCGAGTGTTAGTATTAAGGATGTTAAGTTAGGTTCTGCTCTTGATCTAAGTGTTGAAAACTTTGGTCTGGAAAGAATCAACGAGGGTATCATTACGACCAGCTGGAATGAGGCTGCGACCAAATCTCTAAATAGCGAGGAAGTTTTATTCACGCTTGTAGTAGAGGGATTGGCCGAGACTTCAGTTAGTAATGTACTAGCGGTTAATAGTCGGGTTACGAGTGCAGAAGCCTACACAGCTTCTAACGAACTACTCGGAGTTGCAATGAGATTCGATGGTCAGGTTACTCAGCAAGGCTTTGCTCTGTATCAAAACAGACCGAATCCGTTTAAAGAGGCTACAGCGATTGGATTCGTATTGCCAGAGAGTTCTGAAGCAACGTTGACGATCTACGACCTTACCGGTAAAGTATTGAAAGTGATAGATGGTAGTTATGTAAAAGGATACAATGAAGTATCGGTTCTTAAGTCTGAATTGAATGCTACTGGTATTCTGTACTACCAACTTGATAGTGAAGTGTTTACTGCTACCAGAAAAATGGTGGTAATTGATTAGATACATGGGTTAGAAATGGGATCAGGTGGAAAGTTGAATATCTCGATTTGACTTTCCACCTACATCAACCCATAGCCCTGTAGATGAGATAGTATATCCTTGAGTTAGTTACTATACATGAGTTCTAGTGTGAGCCGTTCCAAAGGGAACGGCTTTTTTCGTTTAATGAATTGGGGTAAATAGTGCGTTTGACCTATTTTAAACGTCTGGTTTTTAACATATTAGATTGTTTTCTAATCTATTAACTACCTATTATTACGATTATTTAGCATCACTAAAATATTAAGGTTTTGTGGCAGGCTATTTGAAGTATTAGCAAAAAAACTAATAACCAAACTCATGCACTATGCAGAAGATGTACATTAGTATGCTCTTCATATTGGCCGTTTTTACCACCTTCAGCGGGTACAGCCAGATAAACCAATGTTCTCCCAATTGCAATGACCTTAATGCCAGCATTCTTACTGATCAGAATGGTCTTGAATATCACGCAAAGATTAATTGGACTGATATTATCAGCAATTTTAACTGTTCACTACCGGTCAGCTATACATTGTATTCTAATTCTGGTAGCCAAATAGCGAGGGGTAGTTCAGCTGATGTGGGTAGTACCGATTATTTTCTGATTGAAGATGTATGCCGCTACCTGAATGATGGAGTGAAAGTTTATATTAGCAATGGGCAGGGTACTTGTTGGAGTAACATCACATTCAAGAAAAACGTGCCAACCATCATCGGTCGGCGGGTTACTGTTTATTGCGATCATCCGATTATTGATAGCCCTGCTGTCTACATAAATAGTCTTCCGCCAGTGGCTTTTGTGCCCTGCCAGGGCCGGCGGACTCCCACTTTTGCTGCGGATTGGATTTTTCCCCAAGACTGTGACCCTGGAGTGCAGGATACCGTAATGCAGATATTGCGGGAGTGGGAATTTTTCGATAAGGATGGTAAGCGCGCCTCTGCCTTTGATACGAGTGATGTATTACTTTTTCCGCAGATCACTGACGACCATATTTATTGTGCTGAAAAGGATACTGTATACTGTGGTGAACCAAGTCAGGGAGTCGGTCCTTTTATAACCTATGATAGTCTGAACTCTGGTATTTGTGATACGATCTACTTGGTTAAGATCACCGATACCAATAGAGACGGAGTGTTGGAATTCCATCCACGTGAATTTGATGATAAATGTGGACTTGCCGTTCATTTGGACTACGATAAATTCGGAAGTGATTGTGAGAATATTTATAGAGTAGATTTGCATGTAAAACAAAGTTGCTACGGAGTACCTCAATCGAATTGTGTGATTATGCCGCCGGCAGGTACGGCGCCCAATATGGCGGTAGAGGTTGCGCCCGGATACTGGAGGTGTACATTTTGGATAACGGACCTGGATACTTTACCTCCGGTTTCTGAATGTAAATTTGATAAGATATCGCCTGAACACATTTTTTGGTCTGCCATCACAGATTCGCAAGGCACTCAGTTTCCACAGAATACTCATTGCTTTGTCAGTACCCAGGGTGCGCCGATAGTTATCGTACCAACGAGTACGCATGAGTGTGCTGGCTACACTTATTTACCACCGCTTTGTGTCTATGATGATTGGAGTGGTGTTAAGCAGGTAAAAGCTAGCATTGCAGGATTTGGAGCTTGGATCTTCTCTCCGAATGGCGATACCTGTGACTTTCTAGTTTATGGTAGCACTAAAGTGAAAGGATATTGCTATAAATCTCACACTCAGGTTAAACTGCCTAAATCGGAAGAACCGTATCAGTTATTATATGAAGTTTATGACAATTGTCATAATCTGGATTCTCATTATTGTTATTTGTATGTAAAGGATCAGACAAAACCTGTTCCGGTACTCAATAAGGGAATCACGGTCAGTTTAGGTGAAAAGAAGGTTTGGGTGGAAGCCAAGGCTTTTGATGAAGGTTCTTGGGACAACTGTGGGGTCAACCTGTTTTTAGCCCGTCGAAAGGACTGGACCGAGGCATGTATTAATCTTTGTGATAGCGTCAAAGTCTGTTGCACCACTGAGCACCATGACACCCTTCGGATGGCTTTCTTACAGCCTGACAAACATCAAGACGAAATAGAAGCACATTATGCAAAGACCCTTGACTGGTTGAGAAATGATGGAGTGCCTTGTGGAAATCTACTGTACAATTCGGGGCAATATGCTTTGATGAAATACGCTACCCTTGAGTGTGCCGAACATCCTTATAGTGTAGATGATGCGTATTTCAGGAGTCGGTTTTTGCAGTGTTATGAAGATTATTTGTACGGCAATGTCAACGGATCTATCAAGTATGACATTGATCCTTCACTTGAAGTGGAGTACTGTTTTGATCGTTGGGGCTTTGTCGACCCCTATTTGAATCCAGGTTGTGATCCTCACTTTGTTACACCGGGAGATGATGGTTTGGCCGGACTGAATACATACGAACAATTGCTTAGTAGTGAAATCGACCTGATTAACACCTATGAGGCTATTGGTGGCGGTTGGGCAGAAGATGTGGTCTTTTCTTGTGAGGATGCCTGCGGCTCTGTCACCGTTGAAATTTTGGTCATGGACTACTGGTGCAATTGGGCTAAAGGCTGGGTGGATGTCCGTGTAGAAGACCGGGTCCCAGCCGAGGTTGTAAAAGATGTATCTGATTATGAATCAATTACATGCAAGACTTACAAGGATAAAAGATACCCTTATCTTGATGAAGGGCACCCAGTAAGTATCGAATATATTGTTGATCAGGCTAAAACGGGATCCAGTGATGCATACGATGCCCTCAACGTTATTTTTGGAAGCTACGAAAAGGCATGGACAGATCCATACGGCAATTATGTAGATATCGAAGGAATGGAAATCGATTGTGATATTCCTTTTTACGACAGTATTTGTCGTTGCACCAGTAAGATCGTTCAGTACCGGGTGTATGATGACCACTTAGGATACATCTGGAAAGACTCGCTCATATCCAATTGTTATTATGAAGCAGACACCACGATATTCAGAAAAGGAATTGTTTCAGTAAACTGTAGCCAGAATGTGTACTGCGAACAGACAGTCTGGTGTGATATCGATCATTGTGGTGAAGGCTATATCTATCGAAAATTTAAAATTTGGCAAGGTTGTCCCGACAGTACATACAGTCAATATAGCTTGGGAGACGAGGAGAGACATCCTGTTGATACCATTTTCCGTCAACAGCGTATCTTTGTGGGGAACGAATGTGAACTGAATAAGTACATGTTTGATGTTCCAGGGGACCTCAATGTATACAGCTGTGGTGTGCAGTATGATCCATCAGGAAGTGGTCAGGTGGTGGGTGCAGCAGGTCCTGAAAACACTGGGTATGCCAGGTATAAATTTGATGATGATTGCCGGCTCATAGGTATAGCCCATCAAGACAAGGTATTTAAGGTCGTTGGTGGTGAGGAAGCTTGCTATAAAGTAATTCGAACCTGGTTTTTTGCTGATTGGTGTGGTACTGGTGGTGAGCCGGTCAGTAGCACCTGGTGGAGAGATAAAAGCCTCGTAATTGATTCATGCATTCAGAAAATATTGCTCATTGATACAACAGCCCCTATTTGTGCAATTGAAACTCCTCCTGTTGTTGATGGAGGTACCATCGAGTTTGGTGCTTGTGACTACGACCTTTCAGTGAAGGTAACATCTACGGATGCTTGTGGCCTTACGTCGTGCTATTGGGAATTGAAGGAAGTCTCTTCATCTGTACATTTGGTGGTTGATTCAGGAGAAGGCGTGTTGAAGGGGGCTGATTCTACCAGCTTTTTGGTCGAATCTGAGGGCCTGCTTTCAGGTACCTATAAATTAAAGGTAAAAGTCGTTGATGAATGCAACAATGAGAGCTACTGCGAATATAATTTTACCTTAGTTTCTGTTAAGAAGCCTAGCCCAGTCTGTGTTACCAGTCTTACTGCAGATATCATACCCTGGGACACCAACCAGGATGGAATTGCCGACTCGGCTCATGCGGTAGTTTGGGCATATGAGTTCGATCAGAGCAGTCAAGCACCTTGTGGAGGAAGTGATGATTCGCTTCATTTTTATATCGAATTCAAAGGTAATAATAGCGATTCATTTGATCTGTCGAGAGTTGCTGATAATTTGGTTGTGACCTGCAATGATATCGGAACCCGTATGGTGAGGATGTGGGTGGTCGATAACTTTGGAGCCTCAGATTATTGTGATGTGTTCCTTGTCGTGCAAAACAATGCAAATGCCTGTGAGATAAACCAGGGAGAGGCGGGTTTGATTTATGGCACCATTGAAGATGAACAGAGCAGAATCGTCTCGTTGGTTGAAGTCAAAGCTGAGTCAGAACAGATCGTCGCCAATATCAATACTGGCGCAGACGGTAATTTCCGGTTTGAAGCACCTATGGGGTCTCAGGTTAGACTGATTCCATCTAAAAATATTAATCCTAAAAATGGTATCACAACTGCTGATCTCATCCTGATGTTAAACCAAGTGAGTGGGGCTTCACCTTCGACATCTCCATACCGAAGGCTAGCTTCTGATATCAATCGAGATCGCTCTATAAATGCAGTCGACATGCTGGAACTGCGTCAATTGATTCTTGGTGATATCGATCGATTTTCGGTCTCTGACTCGTGGCGATTTGTGGATAAGGATTTTCAATTTCTTACTGAAAAACCAGAATCCGAGGTAGTGAAAGATTGGATTGATTTTAATCTGGATCAACCAACTATGCAAGGAGGATTTATTGGGATAAAAGTCGGTGACCTGGATATGGATAACGATCCTAAATTTGCATCTCCAAGATCTGGTGAGAAACTGGTCTTTACGACATCCGACTTTCTTATTCAGGCTGGAAAGACCTATCGCATACCGATCTCAGCGACTGAATTTCAGGCTGTTGCAGGCTATCAATACACTCTTGAAGTCGATCACAGTGCAGCTGAGATCATTGATTTTGAGCTAGGAGAACTGAAGTATCTCGATGAAACCAATTTCGGAGTGCATCATTTATCGGAAGGCTTACTGACAACCAGTTGGAATGCAACCAGTCAAGGGATTAGCGCCGATTGGGGACAAATCTTGTACTCCCTGATAATTCAGGCCAAACAGGATGGTCGACTGAGCGATATTCTGAAGATCGGAGGTAAAATCACTTCTCCGGAATCCTATAAGGATGCAAAAGTAGCTGGTGTTGCCCTTGAGTTTGATGCATTAAACCTTGGAGAGAATATTATTTTATTTCAAAATGCACCTAACCCAGCAACTGAATACACCAATATTGACTTTTATCTTCCGACTAATACACATATTCAATTGATTATCAACGATGTGTCTGGTAAAGTCATTCGGAAGATCGAAGGGCATTATGCATCGGGGAAGCACTCGATTGCTTTTAATACGCAAGATCTACCATTGGCTCAGGTGTATTTCTACACGTTGATTGCCGGGGATAAGGTAATTACGAAAAAAATGGTGTTCGTTCATTAGTCAACCTAGCCAGCAATCACCAATTAAAGAGCAGACCTGCCAATATATAGTGCGGCCTCCTGATTCGTCAGGGGGCTTTTTTTTTTGCCTAGCGACTATATTCTGATATTTTTATATGTATATGTGTTAGTCAAAATGACCTGGATAGTCCATTTTTATTGACCTTGCCACCCCAAACTGATGCTCTTACATATTGCTCAAATATTTAATTGGTATCATTTTTGAATATGTAAGGTTACTGAGTATTAACTGAAACTAACACCATGCATAAAGATTACCTCAATTCAGACTGTAGGGCATCCGCCCATACCACCTCATACCCGGTGGACATCAGTAAACTTCATGGCTTGATTCTCATGCTTTTGCTGACGTTTTCTGCGATTAATACGTATGGTCAGATAGGACCAAACTGTACACACATCAATGCTTCGATAGGGGCAGATGACACGGCACGGATTCTAGTAGGGGAGTTGGTGACCAACGCTTTACAGATCCAGGCACAGGGAGATTCCCTGACAATAGAGATACTGGGTAGTTATGGACAGCGCATCTTGTATGTTCAGAATGTAGGTCCAGGGTATGAGATTGCACTGTATGCATGTCCACACCTTGGGAGACAGCTGAAAGTGAATGTGTCGATTACGGGAGGTACGGGGAGTACCTGCTGGAGCTATTTAACGTTTAAACAGGGCAATGGGCCGGCGATCCCGGGAAGATCGAAGACGGTATATTGCTTTGACCCGTTGGTAAAGGGTGGTCACATCCATGATGTACCGCCGCAAGCGCTGGTACCATGCCGGGGTGCGGAGTCAGCGACCTTTGTGGCAGACTGGGTGACCCCGTTTAACTGTGACCCGGCGGAACTGGGACTGGCGGGCAATGACACGGCGAAGATCATATTGCGTGAATATGAGGCTTATGACAAAGATGGGGTACGAGGAGCGGGTTATGACACGATCTACGTATTGCGTTTACCCCAGATCACGGTAGACAATGCGTTTTGTCCGGAGCGGGATACGGTATATTGTGGAGTAGGGGCAAGATAGGCCCATACATGATAGCGGGATATCCGTTTTATTATGGAGCGTTAGATACGCTACAATTGATAGACCGATTTCAGGCGATCAGTTTTATCGAGACGAAGTTTAATCCGACCACCCGCCAATTGGAGTTTTATCCGGTGGAGTTTGATCCAAAATGTGGGATCAGCGTACATGTAGATGCATGGCCATTGGGCGGTGGAGAATGTTCACAGCAGTATAAGGTGAATGTGGATATAAAGCAGACGTGCTGGGGCACACCCGGGTTGTATACAGGAGCTGGACTAGGATTGACGAATGCGACGAATTTTGTAGCGTCGTTTCATCCGAAACATTGGGTCTATAGCCGGAGCGTGACGAGTGGATATATTACAGCGAATGTGACGAATGTAGGAAATGTTCCGGTTTTTGACGGCAACTTCAACCGTCCGAATCCGACCTTGAAGTTGATCGATTCGTTAGGAGCGCTGAACTATACGATATACAATGGTACGGGAGTAACTACGGCAGACAACCGAGCAAGCATGTGTGTGAGTATCCCGACGGAAGGAGACTTGACCTTTACGATAGCGGGTTCAAATGGTACCAATGGTGGCTACCGGTTGAATGGAGAGTATATTGCATTGACCAATGGAACCTATACCTTATCGTTGGAGCCATGCGATTTGTTCTGTTTTGAGAGCCGGGGCTCGCAGATCACAGTGAGTGGTTTGTCTTGGTTAGAGACGGTATTACCATCGCCACTAGACTCGATAGCTCCGGGCTACTGGAGATGTGAGTTTTGGGTGATCGATCTGGATACGTTACCACCGGTGATCGAATGTGAACTGGATGGAAAAGCGAATAGCGACTTGGTGCATGGAGATACATTGTACATACCAGCGGGTACGCATGAGTGTGCCGCGTATGCGTACTTACCACCGGCCTATGTTGTTGATGACTGGAGTGGGGTTAAGTTTGTGAAAGCCATGATACCAGGCATCGCGACGGTTGTATTCGAAAAATCGAAGACGATCAAAAATTTATATGAGAGTCATAAACAAGTGAAGATACCGCACGGCGGGGTGATCCCCGATTTACTACGAGGCATATGACAGCTGTCATAACATAGCGTATGATACGTGCTGGGTGAAAGTAAAAGACTATACTAAACCGGTTGCAATCTGTGACAAAGGGGTGACGGTAGGTTTGAGCAGCAAGAAAGTATGGGTAGATGCGAGCACCTTTGATGAAGGAAGCTGGGACAACTGTGGGGTTAACCTGTTGTTGGCCAGGAGAGTAGACTGGTATGAAGCATGTGTAGATCTTTGTGATGACTACGTATGGTGTTGTACCAATGAGCATTATGATACCTTGTACTGCTCGAAGTTGGAGACAGATAAACATATCGATGAAGTAGAGGCTCATTATGCGAAGTACTTGGATTGGTTGTGCAATGACTATGTTGATTGCGGACCGATCATCTACAATGCATGGCAGTATCAGTTGGCCAAATATGCGACTTTAGAAGTGCATCGATCATCCGTATGAAGTGGATGACCATTACTTCAAGCAATTGTTTAAAGTGCTACGGTGCATACCGGGCGAGTACGGATATTCGCGAGCGTCCAACTATAAAGGCAGTGCACCTACCAAGACCAATGGAAGTCTGATCGTTGCACGATATTGATGCAGGTACGGGGTGAAGTACTGTTTTGACGAGTTCAAACAGCTGCCGGGTGTATCGGATTATGAATATGACATCCAGAGCGAGATCGATTTGTATGAGCAAATCGGAGGTGGCTGGAAGTGATGCAGTACCATTTGATTGCGGATGCATGTAGTGAAGTTACGGTAGAAATATTGGTAATGGATTACTGGTGCAACTGGAGCAAGTGCTGGACCAGTGTCTTGGTAGAAGATAAGACACCGGTATCGGTAGTACATGAAGTCGATGATCAGATAGAGATCACGTGTTCGGCGTACAAACAAATATTATACGATTTTCCAGGACATGAATATGAAGTGAGTGTCGAGTGGATCGTGGAAAAAGCCAAGACTGGCGACGAGTTAGCCTTAGCCCAGTTGGATGCGTTGTTTGGAGGCTACGAGAAAGTATGGAGAGATGAGTATGGCAATGTACCTCACCCAAGCAAAGCGTATCATTACGATCTGTATTGTGATTGTAAAGAGTACAGCAAGCAGGAAAAGTATGGGATGAGCACACGGGCTATATCTGGAAGACGATCTACTTTGATTCGTGCTACTACCATCATGACCGTGATACGACGTATTATGGACAGGTAGTGGTAAATTGTAGCCAGGCAATCCAGTGTGAACAAACGGTATGGTGCAACTTTGACCATTGCGGACAAGGATACATCTATCGGGAGTGGAAGTTCATACCAGGGTGTCCACCGGTAGAGGGTCACTATGGCTCAGGCCATGTACAGGATACGGTCAAACGTAAGCAGTTGATCTGGGTAGGCAGCAATTGTGAACTGCAGAAGGGGATGTTTACCAAACCGGGTGATGTATATGTGAATACCTGTGGCATCGAGTATGATGATGCAGGAAATGCAAGTGGGGTATTGGCACCGGAATACACCGGCTATCCGGAATACTTGTTTGACGATGATTGCCGCATAGTAGGTACGTCGTATCAGGACAAAGTATTTAAGATTGTAGGTGGAAATGAGGCATGTTACAAGATCATCCGAACCTGGTACCACATAGACTGGTGTTACCTGGGCGGAAAGCCGGAGAATGCCAAATACTGGTGGATAGATCCGCAATATGTTGGTAAAGCAATCTACTGGGAGCAGAAGATCATCGTAGTAGATACGGTGCCACCGGTATGTAGCTTTGAAGAAGATCTGGGCACGGTAGATGCCTCGGGCTGTGCGTATACGCTAAATCAGACGGTGAATGTGGATGATAGCTGCGGAGCGTTAAGCTACCATTGGGAATTGTATGAGCTGAAAGGCAGCTATAAGACCCTGGTAGACAGTGACTATGGCGATCTGGACGGTACCAGCACGAGCTTTGATGTAGTGGTGGAAGATCTACTGACGGGCAGCTACGAGCTGAAAGTACGGGTTACGGACGAGTGTCAGAATGAGAATTACTGCATTGATAACTTTGATGTGATCACTGGTAAGAAACCAGCCGCCATCTGTATCACGAGCCTAACCGCCGAATTGACACCGATGGATCTGGATCAGGATGGAGAGAGATTGATACCGCTATGGTAACGATCTGGGCCAATGAGTTTGATCGCAGCAGTAAACCTGCATGTAACAGTGATAACGAGTTGAGTTTCCGCATCGAATTGATGGATGGAGTCGCAGACGAAGACTTTGCCGGAGATGCAGATAGTCTGGTCTTGGATGTGACCAGGTTGGTATTCAGCAGATCCGTCTATGGGTTATCGATGAGAATGGTTCATTCGATTACTGTGATGTTATCCTTGTCGTTCAAAACAACATGGGTGGCTGTCCTCTGGTGGATAACTCTCAGCAGGAAGGAAAAATAAGAGGAAACATTGCTACTGAACAGGGAGAAATGATAGAACAGGTGGAAGTAAAAGTGAGTGGCAATGAGGTCGCTGCAAGCTTGTCGACCGGTATTGACGGAGCCTATAATTTTGATGTTCCGATGGGTACACTCATTATAATTGAACCATCTAAAGATATCAATGATGTCAACGGAGTCTCAACTATAGATCTTATATTATTGCAAAAACACATTACTGGTGTGGAGGCATTAAATTCACCATACCGGATGATTGCCGCTGATGTGAACCATGATGGGTTCATCAATGCACTCGATCTGCTGGAGATGCGGCAATTAATAATTGGAAATATTGATCAGTTTGGAAATAATAGTTCCTGGAGATTTGTGTTGAAAGATTACTCATTCTTAACCAATGCACCTCAGTCGGAAGCTTTTCCCGAGCGATTTACCATCAGTATGGATCAGCCTCTCATGACGCAGGACTTCGTGGGAATGAAGATAGGTGACTTGGATTTGGACGGAGATGTGAAACAAAATGCACCACGATCCAGCCATGGGGATCAGATTTTGAAAATCAATGATCGGGTGGTAGATGCAGGAGAAATTATCGAAGTCTCACTCGACATAAAGGAAGCCGACGGACTTGTCGGTCTGCAGTACACCATGCAACTTGATCCTGGTAAGGCTCGCATTATGTCTATCATTCCAAATCAAGAAATCAAGGCGGAAAGACATCATTTTGGAACTAAACAAATGGAAGCCGGGATTGTCACTACCGCATTCGATGTTGATGGATCGCTGGCTGGAAAAATGTGAAACTGATGACGATTCTGATAGAAGTTTTAAAAGCCGCACAGTTAAGTGATTTGATTACGCTCAATAGCAGAGTTACTCCAACTATCGCTTATTATGAAAAGGGCAGTAAGTCAGGAGTAGCTTTGGAGTTTGTCGGGATGAATGAAGATGAAATTAAATTGTACCAGAACGAGCCCAATCCGGCAAATACGGAGACGACCATCAGGTTTCAACTTCCGGAAGCCATGTCAGCAAAGATCAATTTTTATGACGTAACCGGTAAACTGCTGAAAGAAATCAGTGGAGACTATAAGAAAGGATCAAATTCGATTAATCTTTCCGTATCAGAACTGAGCGCGAAAGGATTAATCTATTACGAACTAAAAACGGAAAATGAGAAGGTGGGTAGAAAAATGATTATTCACTAGAACTATTTATTATACAAGCCTGATCATCTAGTAGATTTCTTTTTGTAATAACCGTTAAGAGAAGAGGGGAATCATAATCGTTCCCCTCTTCCTTTTAAAGTTAATCCTTAAATAATTCGGACTACAGAAAAAGTAGACAATTAGATTAGAATTTAGGGTTTTTGCACTTAGAATTTAGTGGGTTATACTGTAACAGTGGAGGTGTCTCGGTTCGGCGGAGCTACCTATCACTTTCACCGGAACTACCTATGACAGATCTTCACAACTAGCTCTGATTCAATTGATTATTCCTATTATAGGAAAGCGTCATATTTAGTTCTTGCTAGTCTATTCACATCGTAAACAAGTTAAAGCAAACGACCCTAACCTAACCACGCTGTCATCCTCGCAGCTTTCTTCATTTTTGCAAAAAAAATGTCTTTACTCACCCTGACTTTTATATTCTACTGCTTCAAAAGAGTGAAACTATTCAATAATGAGTCAGAAGTTACCACTAAATATAGCATAGATCCGATTTAGTTATTCTCAGGTCGCAGGCCACGTACTACTTGTCCTGCTTTCCACATTTCTGAGTCGGCCAATTCACTCAATTCGGCATCTAATTTTACCCGGTAATCCGGTTGACTGTTGCTGTCAATTGACTTTTGTGCCTCGTTACCGGCGGCAACACTGTCATAAAGTTCATTAAATACAGGCAACACAGCATCTCTGAATTTATCTTTCCAATCGAGAGCCCCTCTTTGGGCCGTTGTCGAACAATTTGCATACATCCAGTCCATCCCGTTTTCTGCTACCAGTGGCATAAGCGATTGTGTCAGTTCTTCGACGGTCTCATTAAATGCTTCTGATGGAGGATGCCCTCTTTTCCGTAGTACAGAATATTGAGCTTCAAAAATGCCTTGAATAGCCCCCATTAGCGTACCTCTTTCACCAGTCAGATCGCTATATACTTCTCTTTTGAAGGTAGTCTCAAACAGATATCCTGATCCAATTCCGATCCCTAGAGCAACTACCCGGTCAAACGCATTGCCTGTAGCATCCTGAAAAATAGCATACGATGAATTAAGACCCCGGCCTGCAACAAACATTCGGCGGAGTGAAGTTCCTGAACCCTTTGGTGCAACTAGTATGACGTCAACATCAACTGGTGGTATTATGCCAGTCCGGTCTTTATAGGTAACACCAAAGCCGTGTGAAAAATACAATGCTTTGCCAGGCGTCAAATTTTCTTTGATAGTTGGCCATAGGGCTATTTGTGCAGCATCAGACAACAGATATTGGATGATGGTACCTCGCTTGGCAGCTTCTTCAACCGAAAACAAAGTTTCGCCAGGTACAAATCCATCCTGGATCGCTTTGTCATAAGACTTGGAAGGACTACGTTGGCCAACAATAACATTAAATCCGTTATCTCTCAAATTGAGCGCTTGTCCAGGGCCCTGTACTCCATATCCAATTATCGCGATTGTTTCCTCTTTTAAAACTTCACGGGCTTTCTCTAATGGAAATTCCTCTCGGGTAATGACGGTTTCTTCAACGCCACCAAAATTCAATTTTGCCATTTTTACTATTTCAATTATTAATTTATTTTTAGAAATTCTCAATCTCGTTTTCCACTTTTTTCGAAGCTAAATACCTATTAAGTGGTTCCATTATTTTGGTAATAGATACTCTTCCAGATCGGACAAATTCATAAATTCCCTTTTTTTCAAATTCTTTCAAAAGGCTTTCAATCTCCTCTTGATGTCCGGTTTTTTCCACCACGATATACTCAGGCTCTATCGAAAGAATTCTTGCATTGTGAGCACGTATTAATTTTTCCGTTTCATCACCATTAGCAAATGCCTCCGTCGGTATTTTATAGAGTGCTACTTCCTGATGTACAATTTCATGGGGTTGGTAGTAGAATGCCTTAATGACATCAATTTGTTTGTCAAGTGCGGCCACTAATTTGATCACCTGATCCTCACGAACTTTAACTACAATAGTAAACCTGTGTATTCCTTCGATAGACGATTTGGAAGTTGTAAGACTTTCAATATTAATATGTCTTCGGGTGAATACGGTTACCACTCTTTGTAGAAGCCCCGCCATATTTTCAGCAAAGACTGATATGGTAAATTCTCGTTCCTGCAATTCCATAGTACATTTATTTTTCAAGAACAATTTCTGTCACAGCGCATCCTGAGGGCACCATTGGGAAAATGTTTTCTTCTTTTTCGACCTTGATATGGAGTAAATAGGGGCCTTCATGTGCTAACATCTTTTCAATCGCACTTTGCAGTTCCGATGGATCTGATAAGCGACTGCCCATTACGCCAAAACCTTCCGCAATCTTCACAAAATCAGGATTTTGCAATGCAACAGAAGAATAGCGACGATCGAAAAAGAGCTGCTGCCACTGTCGCACCATTCCCAAATATTCATTGTCCAGCAATAATATCTTGACAGCAACTTCATATTGTGACAACATACCTAGTTCCTGTAAGGTCATTTGAAAACCTCCATCACCCACTACAAGAATTACCTCCTTGTCAGGCCGGGCTAGTTTGGCTCCAAAAGCGGCGGGTAGTCCATACCCCATAGTGCCCGCTCCTCCAGAAGATACCCACTGATTGGTGTCCCTATATTCATAATAGCGTGCCGCTGCCATTTGATGCTGACCAACATCGGTAGCGACAATCGCCTGCCCATGGGTCTGTCTGCTTACCTCACGGATTACCATACCCATCCGAATACCACCCGTTTCTCCCGGTCGCATATCATGGTCGATGACTTTTGCTTGTTCGATTTTATCGCAGGCTCGAAACTCGCTAATCCATGAAGGATATTCTTTTATCGACTAATGGCAATAGATGCTCCAAGGCGACCTTAGCATCGCAAAGCACGGGTACGTCAGCATGAACGTTTTTATCGATCTCAGACGGATCAATCTCAATGTGTATGACCTTGGCCTGTTTAGCATACCGTGATACGTCGCCAGTGACCCGATCATCAAATCGCATGCCTACGGCTATCAATACATCACATGATCCCGTAAGTAAATTTGGACCATAATTACCATGCATTCCTAGCATCCCGACATTAAGATGATGTCCGCTCGGTAATGAGGATAGTCCATGTATAGTACTACCTACCGGTATTCCAGTTTTTTCTACTAATTCTTTAAATATCTCCTGTGCACCGGCTATCTGAATGCCATGACCCGCCAAAATAAACGGTTTTTTAGCTTCATTAATCAGCAATGCAGCTTTTTTAATCAGGTCAATCGGTGTTTTTGGATTCGGATGGTAGCTGCGTATGCTTGGATTCTTCGAGTAGCTGAAGTCCAACTCACCTAATTGCGCATCTTTTGTGATATCAACCAGGACCGGGCCAGGCCTGCCAGAATTGGCTACATAAAAAGCCTTCGCCATGACTGCAGGGATTTCTTCGGCTCTTGTGATCTGATAATTCCACTTCGTCACCGTCATTGTACAACCAATGACGTCAGTTTCCTGAAAAGCATCACTGCCCAGAAGCTTACTAAACACCTGACCGGTAATACAAACAAGCGGCGTGGAGTCAAGAATGGCATCACCTAAACCTGTTACGAGATTTGTAGCTCCTGGCCCTGAAGTAGCCATCACTACTCCTGTTCTTCGAGTCACTCTTGCATATCCCTGAGCTGCATGAATTCCACCTTGCTCGTGACGCGGTAATATGTGTCTGAGGCGGTCCATATAATAGTATAGTGCATCGTAAATGGGCATGATCGCTCCTCCTGGATACCCGAATATGGTATCCACTCCCTCTTCCAACAAACAGCACAATACCGCTTCTGCTCCATTCATTCTTTTCTTTTTTGGAGTTGAGGTCTCCGGTTTTATTGCTGACAGTGTTTTAGTAGTCATCACATATTAAATTTTCATTTAAAAAATATCAGTTACGCAACCTTGGCTGGCATCTGACACGATCCGGGCATATTTATATAACCATCCCGATTTTTCCTTTAGTGGTGGTGCAACCCAGTGTTTTTTTCGATGTTCGATTTCGCTGGGAGTCAAATCTACCTCTAAAAGATTTCTTGTGGCATCAATGGTAATGATGTCGCCATCTTTGACAAGTGCAATCAGACCACCTTCCTGTGCTTCAGGTACAATGTGGCCCACAACAAAACCCCTTGTACCACCGGAGAACCGGCCATCAGTAATTAAAGCTACAGAGTTGCCTAGCCCGGCACCCATGATGAGCGATGTAGGTTTAAGCATTTCAGGCATACCAGGACCGCCCTTTGGACCACAGTATCTGATCACCACAACATCACCAGCACTAACTTTGCCTTCCGAAATCGCGTCATTGACTGCCTGCTCACCATCAAATACCTTGGCAGGTCCGGTGAATTTTTCGCCTTCCTTACCCGAGATCTTGGCCACTGATCCTCCTGGAGCAAGATTGCCCTTTAGGATCTGCAAGTGTCCGGTTTTCTTGATAGGATCAGCAAAACTGTGTATAATATTTTGATCTTTAGCTAGAGGAGCCACCTTTGCTAGATTTTCGGCAATAGTTGCTCCCGTTACCGTCAGGCATTCGCCGTGCAAATAACCGTTATCAAGAAGTAGCTTAAGTACTCCCGGAACACCTCCATTTTTATGCAAATCTTCCATG
Organism: Saprospiraceae bacterium; assembly: GCA_016711125.1. Lineage (GTDB taxonomy): Bacteria > Bacteroidota > Bacteroidia > Chitinophagales > Saprospiraceae > JABDMH01. The sequence continues at coordinate 1,552,637 of JADJTQ010000001.1, forward strand.
ACATATTGGCCACTGGGTTTCAGGTCTGCTAACACTGGGGTCCGGTCACTAATACGTTGAAAATCATCAATACTAAGCTCTAATTCGGCCGCTTTAGCGATCGCAATCAGATGTAATACGGCATTCGTAGATCCTCCTAATACGGTCACGACAGTCATCGCATTTTCAAAAGCCTTTGGTGTCAGAATATCCCTGGGTTTGATATTTCGTTCTAAGAGGTTTCTAATTGCACTTGCAATTTCCGGAGCTTCATCTATTTTGTCCGGGCTGTTTGCCGGATTCGACGCATTATAAGGTAGACTCATGCCCAAAGCCTCAATTGCTGATGACATTGTGTTTGCAGTATACATTCCACCACATGCTCCCGGGCCAGGACAAGCCTTGCGGATCACCTCCTGAAAGTCTTCAGGACTAATGGTTCCAGCTATCTTCTCCCCAAGGGCTTCAAATGCACTTACCACATCCAATTTGCGTCCTTGATAGTATCCGGGAGCAATCGTACCTCCGTATACCAGAATACCCGGACGATTAAGACGTGCCATGCCCATTAAGGCTCCGGGCATATTTTTATCACATCCGACTACTGTAATGACAGCATCATACCACTGGGCTCCAACCACAGTCTCGATGCTATCCGCAATCAAGTCCCTGGAAGGTAGTGAATACCGCATGCCTGGGGTACCCATCGAAATACCATCGCTGACACCAATCGTGTGAAAGATCAGACCAATAAGATCCTGTTTCATCACCTCATCTCGGATACCGGCTGCAATACCATTGAGATGCATATTACACGGATTCCCCTCCCATCCCGTACTCGCAATACCCACCGGGGTTTTAAGATCTTCCTCGGTTAGTCCGATAGCATGAAGCATCGCTTGGGCTGCCGGTTGAGATGCATCTTGGGTTACTCTTTTACTGTATCGATTCAAAGACATGATATAAAAGTACGGGGTTCTTTTGGGCTCTCGTGAGTTTATTTGCCAATTATTTACAACATGCAGGTATATGATGAAATAGTTAAATAATTGATTATCAAAGATATATCGGAATAGTATTTACGAGAACAATGAGGTCAAAGCAGCTTTAGGAAGACGTTGGACACGGCACAATGGTACCAGATTCTACCGGTAATCCGGTCGAAAGGTCAGCCGTATGCCGGCCCGAATTGCGGACTCCGTGCCAGGGCTCTCAGGTGCTTTTGACGAGTAGACTGTATGAAGATACTGGACTAAGGGAGTCAAAGTAATGAAATCCGAAAGTCCTATGTCCAATCCTGTGCCGATGCCAGCAGCCAAATTTTGTTGCCAATCAGTATGCTGTGTTGTGGCGGTTTTAGATCGTTCGTTTTGGTAAGCCCCGATTAATTGGACAAAGAGCCCTTTTTTCAGAAGATCATTTTGCTTGGAAAACGTTGGACATTGACAATCACCCTTCAATTCAAGAAGATAAAAGGATGCTGGTATCGTAAATGACCAATTTTGAACACTAAGATCTGGTAAACTTTCAATTTGCTTGGTCTCTAATAAGCCATAAGCCAATTCAGGAAAGAATTCGATCCGGACATTTCTGAGCCGCAACCAATAGTTAAGTCCAGCACTAAAACCCTGTGCATTAACGGTTTGGGTCCCAGCTACAACTGATGACTCAACTTTGGCAGAGACATATTGAGCACTCAAACCATACTGAGCTTGCAGTGCAGTCAAACAAGTAAGCATGAGGGTTATGAATAGGAACGATTTCATCACGTGATAATAATTCTGCCATTAAAACGAAATTAAGCTGGCCTTATTTGTCTGGCAAAGGTTGTGCCACGACTTAATGTATTTGCCACGACGTGAATATCATTGGCGTATACTGTTTCCACCATTGAAGATCAACCCATTGTATGTCACACTTAAATCATCTCAAAAACCGCGTCTCATCGAAAAAATTTTCGGTTAGATCTAATAGATTGTTCTTCATCGGATTGCTTTGTTTTTATTTAAGGGTAGCATCATCAATGATGGCTACTTAGTTTACACTGAAGCAAATATTGATGTTTCTTGTTCGTATCATTGGGTTATTTTTATTGTTAACCGCGCGTAATAGTCCGTGCCTTGCTCTGATTTCCAGAGACAAAGCACCACAATTCACGGTAACTAGTCTGGTTTTGCCTGGTGCAGTGATTTCGGACATCAACACAATCCATATTCCGTTTTTTTTGACCGGAAGGCTGATTACAGTGGAGGGCAGGATCGGGCATGTGGTAGGAAATTTCTTTTTTGACACTGGAGCAGAAAGACTCATCCTCAATCGATCATACTTCGAAAGTGGCAAGGCTTTGTCATCAACCGCATTGGGCAGTAGCGGCATCGTTGATTTGGTTCAGAAGCAACCGATTGATACCCTATACCTGGATCGACTTTTTATGTTGAATCTAAATGCACATGTCATTGATCTGGCCCATATCGAGGCAAAGAAAAATATCCAAATTAGGGGTATTATTGGTTACGATGTGTTTAAGGATTTTGAGATTTTAATTGATTATCGTTCCAGAATCATTACACTGAGTCGTCTGGATAATTCCGGAAGGCCTATAGAAGCAAGGCAAATCTGGGAATTGAAATCAGACAGTATTCACTTTTTTCTCCGCCATCACATGATTACTTTCGCTGGTGATATAGGCGGTAAAAAATTGATTTTTATGCTAGATACCGGTGCTGAGTTAAACTTGCTTGACAGGCTGGTTGGTAAGCGAGTCCTTCGGCATTTTGAAATATTAAAGCGTGTGAAGATGTCAGGTGTGGGCAAAAAAGAGGTAGAGGTCTTGGCTGGCCTTTTGAAAGATTTAAAATGTGCAGATCAGGAACCAGAGGCCATGCATACCTTGTTAACTAACTTGGATGAGATGAATCAGGCTTTTGGCACTCAGATTCAGGGAGTATTGGGTTATGAATTTCTACAAAACAAAAGAATTCTGATCAATTATAAAAAGGAGCAACTTTATTTTTTAATTCCAAACCAGCCGTAAGAAATACAACGAATGCATTTTTGTTTGAAAAATCGTGTTATTTCACTGCTTGTGTTGATTTTCATCGACATCATGACTGCCATTGGTCAGACGGGTAATCCGGCATATCATTTTGAAGGGGATGAAGTTGTTTTCGTTTTTGATATCAGAGAATACCAAAATGCCGTTGATAGGGAGACCTCTGAATACTTTGATTTTTCAGATTTAAAGATCTACGACGTTGCTATTTCAGGTAATTTTAATGATTGGTCTGAGCGGGGATGGAGAATGAAGAAAAAGAATGATTACAGCTTTGAACTAAGAAAAAAGACGGCTGACTTTGATGATCCGGTCGATTGGGACTTTAAATACATTATTAATGGCAAACACATTATAACTCAGGCACTTAGTTTCAGGGATCGTTTTTATGACAAAATATTTTTAAAAGAAACGTTTGATCTCGATGTTAATCAAATTAAGATAAACGTACAAGGATCGATCCGGTTTTTTCTCGCCGGATATGAAAATGCGAATGAGGTCTATCTGGCGGGAAACTTTAATGAGTGGGACCCCAAAGAGGTAAGAATGCAAAAAGTACCGGGAGGCTGGCAGCTAAAATGCGATCTTCCTCCCGCCAGATATGAATATAAATTTATAGTTGATGATGTGTGGATGCATGATCCCGATAATCCTATCAAAAAGGTGAATGAGCATACCACTTTTAATTCGATTTTGGATGTCACGGTGCCAATCACTTTCAATTTAAAGGGATACGATAGCTCCCGGATGGTAATACTTGCCGGTACTTTTAATGACTGGGATGAAAAGGGCATTAAGATGAATCGTAAAGATGATCGGTGGGAGATCACCCTTCCGCTGGTAAGTGGCAAACATCATTATAAATTTATTGTTGATGGTCAATGGTATGTGGATCCCTCAAATCCAATCTGGGAAAATGATGGTAAGGGGAATATCAATTCAGTACTTTTTGTGCGATAAATTCAGTTTGAATCAATACGAATGATGAAGCAATCATTACTGAGACTTTTGTTTTTTGCACTTGTCGCAGTGTTGCCTTTTGTTATTTTGATTAGAGGTTCGGTCTATCTGCATGAAACGTATCATCTTTACCCGGTACTTGCACTTGTTGGGGGATTTTTCTTTACGGCGATATTATTGTTTCTCTATTTGATTTTTGTTTTTCGGGCTCCGGTAGATTCTCTTAAAAAGCGATTTAAACTGATTCTGCTTTTATTATTTTTCTATTGCAGCTATGCTCTTCTCCATGTGTCTGGCAGGAATGTTAAATCAGGGACTATTGCAAAAGAATTTGTTAGTCTGCATCCTGTCTTAAGGCTCGGTGTTAGCACCATTTTGTTAGTAGACAAAGACCTCATCATTACCGATGCTAATCGAATACCGGAAGATTACCGTGGTATGGGGTTGCCTACAAAAGCTCAGTCATTACACTATGAACAAAAAAAATGGATATACGCATGCATTGGATGTTCGCACCCATGGTCGCTCAAAAATTCGTAATTTTTTCTTGAAATGCTATTTCCGTTCTATGGGCTTTCGGGTTTTGCGACATGGTGGCACTGGAGACCATCTCCATATTTCTTTACTAAGTCATGACCGCCCTAATGCCTTTTAAATTGAGGAAGAGTTGAATCATTGTCCCTAATCCGCATTACCGTTGCTGATTTTTATGATAAAGGGTATCTTCGCACCTTAATTCATTTAATATTTTTTTGTGAAAACGAAACAGAATCGAGGCAAGGTGAGTATTGTCACTCTAGGATGTTCTAAAAATATGGTAGACTCCGAAAATATTGTCACCCAACTCCGATCAGGTCATCTGGAGGTCGATCATCAGTTGATGGATGATGATGTCAACACGGTTATTGTCAATACTTGTGGTTTCATTGAGGCAGCCAAGCAGGAGTCGATTGACACTATCTTGCATTATGCAGATTTGAAATCGAAGGGCTCAATCGAGAAACTTTTTGTTACGGGCTGCTTGTCTCATCGCTATAAGGATGACCTCCAAAAGGAGATACCGGAGGTCGATGCTTTCTTTGGTACGATGGAACTACCCGCCTTGCTTGCCAGATTTGAAGTGAACTATCAACATGAGTTGTTGGGTGAACGATCGATCATGACTCCCCCTCATTATGCATATCTTAAGATAGCCGAAGGTTGCAACCGAACTTGTGCCTTCTGTGCGATTCCATTGATGCGAGGTGACCACCGGAGCAGGCCTATGGAGATGATAGTTGAGGAGGCTAAGTCGTTGGTTAGGAGGGGAGTAAAGGAGATTTTATTAATTGCTCAGGAACTTACATACTATGGGCTTGACCTTTACCGATCAAGAAAATTAGGCACGTTACTGGAACATCTCGCCTCGGTAGAAGGTCTGGGTTGGATTCGCTTGCACTATGCTTACCCGTCAAAATTTCCCAGAGAAGTATTTGAGGTTATGTCAGCATATCCTAATATCTGTAATTATCTCGACATGCCCCTTCAGCATGCGGACGACGGCGTTTTACATAGGATGAAAAGACAAATTACTCAAGCTGAAACCCTTGATCTTATATCATATGCCCGAGAGAAAGTTCCAAATCTGGCTTTAAGAACAACCATGCTTGTGGGTTTTCTGGTGAGACAGATCGCGAGTTTGACAAACTCTGCCATTTTATCGAACAGGTGAAGTTTGATAGGCTTGGGGTATTTGAGTACAGCCATGAAGATGGTACTTCAGCAGCTTTGATGGAAGATGATGTGCCCGTGGAGGTCAAAGAGCTGCGTGCAGGTCGATTAATGGAAATACAGAGAGACATTTCGCTGCAACATAATGAAAGTCGAATTGGTTCTATATTAAAAGTATTGATCGATCGAAAAGAAGGGGCTAATTTTTATGGGAGGACTGAGTACGATTCTCCTGAGGTCGACAATGAAGTGATCATCAATGCTGAGACAGATTTTGTTCGGGTTGGTGATTTTGCAATGATACAAATTACTGATGCGACTGAGTATGACTTGTATGGTAAGGTCATTAATAGCCTATGATCAAATTAGTAGATAGTCTCGAACATCCCATCAGGCAGTCAATCGTTTTGCTGATCGTATGTTTGGTTGGCCAATTGGCAGTACTGGTATTTCATCAGAGCGAGGGTGCACCTCACCTGTTCCATTGGGTAATCTCTATGTCGGTTCTTTTATTATTTGCTTTTTTTAATTCTGTCTATTTATTAAAAACCAAGGATGCGAGACTTTATATCCGCAATTCGATCTATGCTTTTGTCATACTACTTGTAAGTACCTTTGGTATGGCCGTAGGATTTTCTGAAGAGATGTCTTCAAATCAGATGTCTGTTCGCTGGATTTTTTTCACTATCATATTTTCATATTTTATTTTTCTGACGATTGCATACTTCATGCGTAAAATAATTGAGTATGCTCAGCGGCAGGATACAGAATCTAAATCTTAGTTATTATGCGAATTGTTTTTGCCTTATTCATTGCATCGATTTATTCCTGCTCGGGAACATCGCAGGTGACCAGTAAAAAAGCATTACCTTAGAGTACTTTGATCAGATTCGAAGTCAGAAGATGAATGGAAAAAGGAGCTTTCTGAAGAAGAATTTTATGTATTGCGCGAAAAGGGAACGGAAAGAGCATTTACTGGTCCTAATTGGGACAATAAAAAGTCTGGTTTGTATACTTGTCGGGCTTGCCATTTGCCTTTGTTTAGTTCTAAAACCAAATTTGAATCTGGAACTGGCTGGCCGAGTTTTTACACTCCTCTCTATGCCAATACGGTCGCTGAGGAGAGTGATGCCACTTTTGGGATGGTGCGGACAGAGGTGCTGTGTGCCCGATGTGGTGGTCATTTGGGGCATGTCTTCAATGATGGTCCGGCTCCCACTGGTTTGAGATACTGCATTAATGGGGTTTCACTTAATTTTGAAAAGGAAGAAAAGTAGATTGATTGAATTGTATCTTTTTCGACAGAGGCTCAAACTCCCTTAAATGATCGGAAGTTATAAGACCATTGTGACTCCTTCCGAAGGTTTGTTTAGAGAGAAGGGCTCAAAATTTATTGCTTATGCAGCTCCAATCTCCTCGGTACTTGCCGCACTTGAAATAGTTGAACAAAGACGAAAAGAGCACCCTAAAGCACGACATCATTGTTATGCATACCGTATCGGATGTGACCTGCTTCAGTACCGATTCAATGACGACGGTGAGCCCTCCGGTACAGCAGGCAAACCCATATTGGGTCAGATCGATTCATTCGGTCTAAGTGATGTGGTAGTGGTAGGGTCACGATAGTTTGGAGGTAAATTGTTGGGCGCTGCTGGTCTGGTAGTCGCCTATAAACTGAGTACATATGAGGCACTTTCCCAAGCTAAGATCACCATTAAGGAACTCATGATCAACTATCAGGTGTCTTTTGGCTACGAGGTCATGGGAACACTCATGGATGCTTTGAATCGACATGGGGCATCGGTCATTCATCAAGATTTTTCAGACAGTCCAAGTTGGACTTTTCGCTTCCTGTGCTTCATGATCCTTTACTTCTGGATCAAATTATTGCTCAGGCACTAGGGATCTACGTGGAGGAAGTGGTTGGTCGCCGTGCCATTGGTAACTTGAAGATTGAAATCAGATCGGGAGACTGAAGCCCATATTATTGATAGAAATTAGCAGAAATTGTATGGATTCAGGTGAATCAATCAGAAAAATGCGTTATTATTTCTATACGCCAAGCACATTACTTTATATTTGCAAAAACATAATATCAGCTTTTGAGCCGCACACTGGAGCAGTATGATCTGGAAGCCCAAAGATGTCGTGATCTTTTCTTGAAAAAGATGATCGACTATGGTACGGCCTGGCGAATACTACGTCTTACATCCTTGGTAGATCAGCTCTACATAAAGGCCAAACGGATTCGCACGCTTGAGGAAGGGGTAATAGCTCAAGTGGATGAACCCATTTTTGCTGAGTACATTGGTATAGTCAACTACTCCATAATGGCATTAATTCAGATGGAGCAAGGCACATCTGAGGCGGGGGTATCATGCGACGAAGCTGAGCGTTTGTACGATCGTCACTTGACTGCTGCGCGAAGTCTGATGATTGCAAAAAATCATGATTATGGAGAGGCATGGCGCTTGATGCAGCTCACCTCACTTACCGATCTCATCTTGATGAAAATCTTAAGAGTCAAGCAGATTTTATTAAATGAGGGCCAAACCTTGGTTTCAGAAGGAATAGAAGCCAATTTTATGGATATGATGAACTATGCACTTTTCGCATTGATAAAAATGAAAGAAAAACAAAATATGGCTGTCATATGAATTTGACAACACTGATTATTACTATAGCGGCAATTGCCTTTATTCTCACCTTGGCAATTGGAGTGTTGTATCGGAAACACAAAAGTTGGTTCATGACTTTTCTCCAGAATTTTACTGGTGTTTTGTTTATCATTTCAGGATATGTCAAGGCCGTTGATCCTTTAGGCACAGCTTATAAAATGGAGCAATATTTTGCTGAATTTCATGATACTTTCAGTCACACTTTCTTGTCATTTTTAGCACCTGTTTTTCCCTGGTTTTCCTCATTCTCTACCCTGTTTGCGATCGCCATGATCATTTTTGAAATCGTACTTGGAGTTATGTTGTTGTTTGGGATTAAATCTAAATTTACATCCTGGGCTTTTCTGCTATTGGTTGTCTTTTTCACTTTCCTTACAGGCTTTACCTACCTTACCGGGTATGTGCCTCAAGGGGGTAATTTCTTTTCTTTCGGTCTGTGGAGTGATTATGATCCATTGCAGATGAAAGTTACTGATTGCGGCTGTTTTGGTGATTTCCTTAAGCTGGAGCCCAGAATTTCTTTTTATAAGGATCTGGCTCTGTTAATCCCCGCCTTCATTTTTATTTTCCGGTATAAAGACATGCATCAGTTATTCAGTCCCAATGCCCGATCGATGATTTTGGGCTTGGTTGGTGTTGGCCTGATCGTATACTGTATCAATAATGCATATTGGAATTTACCGCACACCGATTTTCGACCATTCAAGAAAGGTGTTAATATTCGCCTTCAAAAGGAATTGGAAGAACAGGCAGAGGCGAGTAGGGAAGTGATCAGCTATACATTAAAAAATAAATTGTCCGGTAAGTTTGTTGAATTACCTTATCAGCAATATCTGAATGAATATAAGTCATATCCTAAGACAGACTGGGAAGTGGTAGAGAGCAAAATGACAGAATCGGAGATTCCTGAAAGTAAAATTTCTGATTTTGTGATTTATGGGCCCAATGACGAAGACGTAACTGATCAGATCCTTGAGAATCCTGAGCCATTTTTCTTTCTGGTCTGCCATAAATTACTACATCATGGGACCAAAACTTTAGAGATGGATGTGATCGATTCACTGAAGATACCGGTTGATACGACGATTTTTAAGGGAGACACCATGATCAATTATCGCACGGAAATTCGGAACAGGAAAGAGACGAAAACCACTTATGCCTGGGATCAAGCCTATCTTAATCGATTTACATCGGTAGTAGTTCCTTTTACCAAAGCAGCTGGTGTTGATGGGATCAAAAGTATTATTGTCATCGGGGGGGCAGACTCTAAAATGATTAACGATTTTAAGGAAGCGTCAGGTATAGATTTTGTTGCATGTTCTGCGGATGATATTTTACTCAAAACCATCGTTCGGTCTAATCCCGGTGTCTTACTTATGCAGGATGGCGTAATTTTGGATAAGTGGCATTACAGGCATTTGCCATCATTTGAACAAGTAAAGATCAATTATATTAACTAGGTATTTTTTACTGGCAATACATAAAAAGTTGTTTATTTGCATCCATCTTGAAAAAGTCAGTAGAGTTATTTTGAATCATTTGACATGCTAAGCAGAAGGAACATTCGTATTAAGGTGCTACAATCCCTATACATGATTGGTCGCGATCCTCAACTTAATACGGACGATGCACTGGAATTCTACAGGCAGGCCCTGGATCGATCGCAGGAGCTTTATCTATTTAACTTATTGACCCTGCTCAGAACCACTGAATTTGCCCTCGAAGACACGGAGCGTAAGCAAAGCAAGTACCTCCCTAGCGATGAAGACAAGCAGTTTACAGCCAAAATCTTTACCAATAAGTCGACTCAGGCTCTCTCAAAAGAACCTGATCTACAGCTGATCTTTAAGAAAAAGGGAATTGATAAACTTGTTGAAGAGGATACGGCCCGCAAGTTTTATAAAAGTTTTGCTAAAACAAGGGAATATAAGGATTACGTCCTGCATGCCAAGAGTTCTGACCGTGATCGGGATATTTTGCTTGATCTCTACAAGCACTTATTGAAGGAAGAACTTTTTGAGGAGACGATGGACGATCACTTTCCCACCTGGGAGGATGACAGATCTTTGATTGTCGGTGCAATGAAAAAAACAATCAAAGCCCTTCCTGAGTCACCTGAACTGTTTCGTACTTTTCGACCGGATTACGAGGCCGGTGTTGAATTTGGGGAGAATCTTCTGGTTCAGGTCATTGACAAAGATGCAGACTTCGAAAAAATTATCGAACCTTCTTTGGAAAATTGGGAAATGGACCGGGTGGCCAATATCGATATGATACTTCTGAAGATGGCTATTTGCGAATTTCTTTCCTTTGCTAGCATTCCAACCAAGGTTACGCTCAATGAATACGTAGAGTTATCTAAGATCTACAGTACTGATAAAAGTAAGGACTTCATAAATGGTGTCTTAGATAAGGTACTGAAAGATCTGGCTGAAAAAGGAGACATTAAGAAATCAGGTCGGGGCCTGGAAGACTAATTTGCATGAAGGAAAAGGTTATAATTCTTGATTTTGGCTCTCAGTATACACAATTAATCGCCCGCCGGGTGCGTGAACAGCAGGTGTATTGCGAGATTTTTCCCTATTCGAAAATTCCTGACCTTGCCAGTGATATCAAAGCCATCATATTAAGTGGCAGCCCCTGTTCAGTCAAGGAGCCAGATGCACCAAGGATCGACTTTGATAGGTTCTTGGGTAAAGTGCCTATATTAGGGATCTGTTATGGAGCACAGTTACTTGCGGATCATTTTGGCGGCAGAGTTGATAAATCGGAAAACCGCGAATATGGTAAGGCCCAGCTGGATCAATTCAGACATGCAGACGTGTTGCTGCAATCAATTCCTGAGGGAAGCCAGGTGTGGATGTCACACGCCGATACTATCATCAAATTGCCTGATGAATTTGAACTGGTGGCTCAAACCAATCAAGTTAATACGGCGATTTTTCGCAATAAAAATGGAGTCTTTAGTGCTCCGGTTTACGGGCTGCAATTTCATCCCGAAGTAACTCATTCAATCCATGGTGCACAATTGCTTCATAATTTTCTTTTCGAAGTTGCGGGCTGTACTCCTACCTGGTCTCCGAGCTCGTTTGTGCAGGATTCTATCAGTAGCCTAAAAGATAAAATAGGAACTCAGGGTGTCTTGATGGGACTTTCGGGAGGAGTAGATTCGACAGTAGCCGCCAGTATACTGCACAAGTCAATCGGGGAACAGTTGATTTGCTTCTTTATCGATAACGGTCTGCTCCGTAAAAACGAATTTCATGAAGTTTTAGAATCTTACAACGGCATGGGGTTGAATGTCGTGGGTATCGATGCGAGAGATCGTTTTTATAAGGCACTTAAGGGTTTGTCTGAACCTGAAGCTAAAAGAAAGGCCATCGGTAAGACTTTCATCGATGTTTTTCAGGATGAAGCCCAGAAGTTGCATAATATCAAATGGTTGGGTCAAGGCACAATCTACCCTGATGTGATCGAGTCGGTCTCAGTCCACGGGCCTTCAGTGACTATCAAATCACACCACAATGTCGGAGGTCTGCCCGATAGCCTTAATCTTAAAGTAGTTGAGCCGCTAAATATGTTATTTAAGGATGAAGTGCGCTTAGTCGGTGATGAGAT
>JADJTQ010000002.1 GCA_016711125.1 Saprospiraceae bacterium
TCAGGGTGGTGACCACCACTGGAATAACGGATTGCAGCAATTGCAATACCTCAGCCAAATGGGATATTTACGCCCGGTGAATAATGTCAAGATCTACGGTAACGATGAGGGGCCGCATCAGACTACTAAAAATGCGATTGAATCATTTTGCAGAAATATATTATTCGGATCCGCCAGTGCTCGTTTTCATCGGCCACCGACAGGGCAGGGATTAAATCATATCGCACAACAGGTGATTAAAAGCATGCGAATGGTCGAACAGGCTACCAATTTTTTTGCCGGTCAGCCAGCGAATGATCTTTTATCGGGTCGGGAGGAAAATGAGGCCTTTTGCAGAGCCATCGACTCAACGACTTTTATCCTTTATTTTCCTAAAAACGGTGAGATCAGCCTCCAGGTGAAACCTGGAGTTGGGCCACATTCGATCAGATGGCTTAAAATTCTGGAATCATCCTGGTTGGAAGCTGAAATGATATCTGCCATCAATAATAAGCTATCCATACAAACTCCTTCAGAATGATCATTGAAAGCCTTGATCACACGGTTGGATTGAAAGGTCAGTTTGGAATTTATATCACATAAAATTCAAACTTTTTGATACAGCAAACCTTGAAGGTATGGAACCTCCTCTACCGGTCTCTGAGAGATTAATTAATGGTCATAATATTGCCATTTTCTTTATAGTGGGTCAACGGTCGTGTATATTAATGCCCAGTCCTTTTCAAAAGTCCCGAGAATAACAATGCCGTTTAAATCTTCTGACCAAACCCTCTTTCTATATTTTCTGTTGCGACGGGTCCGATGCCAGGTTTCTCGTCAAAGCAAACCGCAAAAATGAACAAAAATTATATGCAACTTTGTGCCTTTACGTGATCCAACTTAACTTTTGACTAATGATGCCTATTACGCCAATGAAACAATTCGCTCTCCTCGCTATCATCGCAGGATTTTTTCTTCAATCCTGTAGCACTGCACCTGATCCTGAAGCAACTGCTCAGGTGCCTGAATCATTTACAAAATTATGTGCCAGCTGCCACGGAGATGATTTGAAGGGAAATATTGCCCAAAGTCTTTTGGATGGTTCGTGGCAATTTGGTTCAAGACGTAGTGACATCATGAGGTCTGTCAAGTTTGGATATCCCCATCACGGGATGCCTTCCTGGGGCGCGGTCTTGACTGATGTTGAGATAGACACACTGGTAGGTTTTTTACTTAAAGAAGAGGAGCGCCTTGGGGTTACCAAACCCCCAATTCCGACGACAATTGAGACGCAGGATTATATAGTTCAGGTTGAGGTGATGGGTCAGGGGCTGGACAACCCATGGAGCATCGCCTTTGTCAGCAACGACAAAGCACTAGTCACAGAAAAATCCGGCCGTTTACGCATTGTAGAAAATGGCTCTTTATTGCCGGATTCGATAGTAGGGATTGGTACGCAAGAATGGTCAAGGGAGGGTCTCCTGGATGCCAGCCTTAGATCCTGATTATGGTCCAACGATGGGATCAGGGCCATCTTTATTTTAGTATCGGCGACCGGGGGACCGGTGATGACGCCCAAAATACCGGCAAGCCCAACGGTAAAATTCATCGGATCCAAACGGATGGTAAAATTCCTGCCGACAATCCCTTTGTAAAAACAGCTGGAGCCCTACCCTCGATTTATTCCTTCGGACATCGCAATCACGAGACTGCTCAGTTCATCCTCCAACCGGACAAGTGAACACTGAACATGGTCCGCTTGGTGGCGACGAACTTAATCTGATAAGGCCTGGATTAAATTATGGTTGGCCGGTGATCAGCTACGGAATCAATTACAATGGAGAGATCATCACAGACTTTGAGCGAAAGGAAGGCATGGAGCAGCCCATCCATTACTGGAAACCATCCATCGCGGTATGCGGCCTTGACTTCTATAGCGGTGATCTATTTCCCAAGTGGAAAAACAAACTCATGGTGGGTGCCCTCAAATTTGAAGAATTACAATTGCTTGACATTGAGAAGGACCGGGTCATGTATCAGCAAACCATACTCAAAAATGCCGGGCGGGTGCGAGATGTGAGCACTGGACCGGATGGAGCCATTTATGTCGTTCTCAACAGCCCGGACGTCGTATTGAGACTTAGTCCGAAGCCGGTGATGTAGTAGGAGATTTCCATTCTCTATGAAGTAATTGACTGTGAAGTTTGGAGATCCCGCAGGTTTGGATTTCACTCTTAGTATTTTCAAGGTTCTCATTCACGATCCATGCTTTAGGAGCAGGATTGCCGGGATTTTTTAATAACTGAAAATTTGATTTAACATGAAGCCTAATAGGTAATGAGGTGGATGATTTGGGGACCAGCAAAAAAAAGGGACCCGTGAAGGTGTTTTGTTTTACGGTGGATTGATTTTAGTTTTACAATTATGGTTTAGGAACTAAAACATATGACATCTAGTTATTTCATTTGTAACTCTGTAACTGCACATAGAAAATGACCAAGAAATCGAATCATGTCATACCATCCAAGGAAAAAGGTGGTTGGGCCGTTAAGAAATCTGGTTCTGCAAGGACTTCAAAGTCATTCGACACCAGGCCGAAGCAGTCGAATACGGTAGGCAATTAAGCAAGAAAGAGGAGACTGAATTGTTTATTCATCGAAGAGATGGTACAATTCAAAATAGAAACTCTACGGTAATGATCCATTTCCACCCCGGGACCTGAGGCATGATGCCCGAAGCATCCCAACTACTCAAAGAAATGTATTCATCAATTGCCCTTTTGATGACAAGTATTTTGATTTACTCAAGACACTTGTATTTACCATAGTCTACTTTGACTTTCATCCAAGAATTTCATTAGAATCTTCTGATTCAGGGTTATCCCGTGTCGAAAAAATAATTAAACTCATCCAGAATCACGGTTTGCAGTTCATGATCTGTCGCGGCTTCAAGCTCGAACGATAGATGAATACTATCGGCTTAATATGCCATTCGAATTAGGTTTAGACTATGGACTTAGAAGATTTAATCCGGATTTCGATGATAAACGATCACTGATCCTTGAAAAAGAAAAGTATGACTATATGAAAGCCATCTCTGATATTAATGGTTTTGATATCAAGAACCATAGTGATGTTCCAGAACAATTGATAGAATGTTTAAGATCATGGTTTTCCGAGACTGTGGGATTGAGGGGTCTGAACAGCTCAGATAAAATCTATTCCGACTTCATAGATTTCAATACCGATTTATTCAGGGCCAAGATGCTCAAATATGCCCACCGACATAATGCAACCGCGGCTGAAAGTTTTGCAAACACAGAAATCATAGAAATGACGATGCCCGAGTACATTGATGAAATTAAAACATGGTAGAAATTTTAATCTTCTTGATCCCTTATTTTAGTGCGTGTTCCGTTTTTAGCTCTTCTCCCTAATTTGCACCAATGTGGTACTATCTTGCATCATATGATAATATGAAGAACCTATACATCATACTAACCTTACCAATATTCATTAATACCGTATTTGCTCAAGATCAGCCATTCGAACTTAAATTTTCATACCAAATTGAAAATGGCATTGCTGATGGATCAATAAGGTCTCACAGGGCTGCTACCTTGTATTCATTCATAGGTGAATATTATGCAGCCAATACGTACTCTGATATCCCCGTTTCATGGGGTGTCGATTCGATTGTACTTGATAATTACAAGGTGGAGAGTGCATTGCCACATATTGTAGATGCCGCGAAAGATCACCAGATCGTAATCATTAGCGAAAATCACTTAAAACCGCAGCACCGAATATTTGCAAAGAACATTATCGAAGAACTGGCTAAGGAAGGATTTAGCCACTTAGGTTTGGAAACATTTGTTCACCGCTCGAACAGCACTGAGCTTTTAGATTCAAATTTAATCAAGCGTGGGTATCCTCTGGATTCATCTCTAAGCGGAACCTATACTTTAGAACCAAAGATGGGTGATTTAGTAAGAACAGCTTTGCAACTAAAATATATTCCTTTTGCTTATGAAGAATCTCCTAAGGTAGAGGGCAAAGATCGGGATGAAGTCCAGGCTGATAATATCATCAAGCACTTAGACTCCAACCCTGACGCAAGAATCGTAATTGTATGCGGATTTCATCATGCCATTGAATCGAAAATCATAAATCGGAGAAACTCGTTTTGGATGGCGAAGTACCTTAAAGATAAGACAGGTATTGATCCGGTAACAATCTATCAGGATAACTTCACAGAAAAATTTGTGGAAAACGAACATCCGGTTTTGACAAAACACAATATTATTGTTCCCTCAGTCTTCCTGGACAGCAAGGGAGAAATTGTGCGATTTTCGGATCATGTAGATATCGAAGTAATGCATCCATTAACAAGATATCGAGATGGAAGGCCAAATTGGATGTATGAGAACAATGATTTCAGAACAGTGCCGCTAAGAATAGATAGAGATAAGGTAAAATTCCCCATAATCGCAGCTGCCTATAAGGTGGGGGAAGAAGACGGCACTCCAGTCGACCGAATTGAAACTAAGTACCGGTTTGACCAGAAGGGACTAGTGCTCAATAAAGGTGAATACCTGATCAAAATATTTGATGGCGAAAATTATATTGAATATTTAGAGGAAATAAGATGATTAACTTTTGACTCGTTTAGAAATTTAATTCATAGAATGAGCCCTTTGATCTACCGGATAATCAGGGCAAAATTACTTATTGTATGCAGCAGTCTTTTTTGTGGAGGCCTGCATGGGATGGTGCTGAAAGGAAGCATCCAAAATTACAATCAAAGTAATCTATCAATTAACATACTTTTCGGTAGATTTCACAGGCCTGGTGATGATATCAAAGTTCATGTGGATACTGGCGGTAGCTTCTTATAGGATTGGATGTAGATGAGATACGAATTGGAGAGCTAAAAATTGCCTGGTTTTTGTGCTGCTAATATCATTTTGCTAAAAATCACAACCGAAGAAGGGAATGAAAATGGTCAACCAGAAATTTTTGTGAAAATCTTCCATTAAATTAAGGATCAGTACTCAGATCCAGACCACTGCCAATGTTAAAATCTACATTCTACGGCTTCTTAAATCGAACAATTTAATAGCTTCAGGAAGTTACTCACTCAACATGGCATGGATCCTAAAATCTAATTGTAGATTGCTGGCGGTGCTCAGAATATCGACCAATAATAAACCAAAAAATATTTCTCCTATGAAGTTTAAACTTTTGATTTTTTTAGCTGTGGGATTGGGTTTAACATCTTGTAATCCAAAATTTTATACGCCAAATACCCACAACGTACCCTTGATTTCAAAAAAAGGTGAAACAAACTTGACCCTATCAGGAAATGGCAATCAAGTGGAGGTTCAAGGGGCCTCTGGAATAGCTGAAAATTTCGCTATTAGTATAAGTGGCGGTCTGTTCATTCCACCTGATCTTGACAATGGAAACGGAGGCTCGGGTAAATTCCTGGAGCTTGGCGCTGGATATTTTACACCTTTAGATGAAAACTGGGTCTTCGAAGCCTATGGGATTTTTGGCTTTGGTAGCTTTGAAAATCACCTCCCATCTACTAAGGATGTCAATCCTCAAACGAGTGGAGATATTTCCGCCAATCTTGTCAGAATCGGTATTCAGCCAAACATTGGATATAAATCTCCGTATTTCTCTGCTGCACTATCTTCAAGAATTGTCAATCTCTCATACAGCAATGTAGAGGGAGATTTGATCTTTGAAAATGTAAACCAACCGGATTATTTAGGAGAAAATTCTTCCAGCCTTTTGCTTGAACCAGCATTAACAGTCAGGGGTGGACTGGAGAAGATCAAGTTACAACTGCAATATGGATACAGCCTGAATTTGTCTAACAAAGATTTTCGCCAGGACAAGGCTTTTTTGACCATCGGACTTAACTGCAATTTTTAGAAATCCGGAAATACACTTAATTGTTAAGAAACAGCCTCACATTGCAAAAGTGGTCTGATTGTCTTTTCTTTGTAAAGTGCGCCTCTCTACAATCATCGGCCTAATCGCTTGTTGTAACGCCCTGTTTGCTCAGCCCAGCAATGATGAGTGTGAAAACGCGACCGAGTTACCCAACCTTTACGAATGGTGCTCTGAAGAACGGGCATATAAAATCTATAATGCAACTCCCTCTTATCCAGATGATCCTACCTGCCATCCAGATACGGCCAAAGTACTCAAAGACATCTGGTTTACCTTCACTGCGCAAGATGAAAACCTAAAAATGATTTTTAATTCTTCTCAGATTTTAGGCAAAGAATCTCAATTAGGTCTTTTTACTTTGTCGATATATTCGGGAGGATGTCAGGAACTAGTTTTAGACACTTGTGATTTTGCTTCCAATAACCGTTCTGCATCATTTAATTTCAATATCATTAGATTGCAAAATATTGTTCCAGATCAAAAGTATTATTTCCGTATTGCAACTCCCATTGATAGTCTGGTATTAGACAGTAATCTTTTTGACACGATCGGCAATTTCGAATTTTGCCTTGATTCATATGGCCTCAATCTTTGTGATCAATTCTCCATCTCGACTTCCCTAGATACGCTGATCAATTTTGGAGAATCCGCAACCCTTTCAGCGTTGAGTGATACCACATTCAACATGGTAAACTATGCCGGTATATCGGCGATAGCCTGCTGTGTTCTTCCTGCAATGAAATCAAAGTCCACCCGGAAATAAGTACAACTTACACCGTGATTGCATCTAATACGGATCAATGTGTTACCAGCCGGAAAGTGGAAGTCAAAGTCCGGATCCGTGACATTGACCGGATCATTTTTGTGCCCAACGCCTTCACCCCTAATGGCGATCACGTTAATGACCTGATTACGGTATTCGGGAGTCCATTATTGCAATCGGTATTGCAATTTGATGTTTATGACCGCTGGGGTAATCTCGCTTTTCGGAAACTCAGTTTTAATCCAAATGAGGTGCGTTTCGGGTGGGACGGAAGCTCCGAAGGCCTATATTATTCAGGAGGAACTTTTGTTTATGTGACCCGTGTACAATTTATTGACGGATCAATAAGACAATTTCAAAGAGGTTTTCACTTAATCAGATAAGAGCAAAAATATACGGTCATCGTGCCATGGCTCTCGGTTGGGCTATTGGCGCTGATCCTGGCTGCTTTTCAATTATCGGTGTCTTGGTGATTTATTTATTATTCGATAGAAATCTTGGACCACGAAAAAATATCCCCCTTGAGGGGGCAGGGGGTGGAAAAACGATGTGTGACCAAAGTAGATAAATATTGGTATTGATCAATTTAATTGCAGAATAGATAAAATTAGCAATGTCAAGAATAGTCCACCCCCTGACCCCCTCAAGGGGGAAAACGAGACCAAGGACCCTCTGGATTGATCCGATAAACGATGTGTGACCAAAGTAGTTAAATGTTGGTATTGATGAATTTAATTGCAGAATGATAAAATTCAGCAATGTCAAGAATAGTCCACCCCCTGACCCCCTCAAGGGGGAAAACGAGACCAAGGACCCTCTATTCACACCAAGATGTGTGACCGCTTCACAGATGACAACAATCACATACGGTCGCAACATTCGTCACTACTTTGAGAAATCGAAATTTTATACTTTTGCGCGCTTATTTGACAACCAAATTGTTATGAGACAGCTATTTACGATGTTGCTCGTGATCACGAACTTATTTCTTTATAGTCAAGATCAGGTTAAGAATTGGATCGTGGGCGGTGCTCTCGGGTATGACCATTCAACGGTCGACGGCCTCAAGGCCGATCCCGGATCTTTTAATAACGGGGTGAAGACTGCATCAGACGAGATACTTTTTCAGCCTTATTTCGGCAAGGCTCTAAATACAAGATGGATTGCAGGCTTTATAACCAGATATAGCTTACGGACCAGCAATTCAGACTTTTACGAAGATAATCGCACCAGCAAGTCCACCACCCATAATGGCGGATTGGGTGTTTTTGCCCGATACCTGGTCAATCCCGATCATAAACTGGCCTTTTATATAGAGCCATCAGTGCTGGCTGAACTAGCCGAGACTAAGCTCAAGGAGCGGGGTGACGTCACAGGTACGATAAATACCGCAAGCTTTGCGATTAATGTAACGCCGGTAGTTACTTACCCTCTGAGTGACTCCTTTCATTTTGTGGGTAAATTTAATCCCGTTGGTTTTGAATTCGGCAGCTTTAAAACCGATGACCAATCTGGAAAAACTAAATTTTCAGATTTTAATGGAATTCTGACGCTTAATGGGATCCAGGTTGGGGTTGAATGCCGGCTATAGCGCTAACAGGGAAAATAATTGATAAACTACGATGTTAAGCTTCTAATTTTCCACTTTGATAATGGGAGTATTTGGACGTTCCAGGATATAGACCTCGCTTTGTTCAATCATATTAATTTTCTATCAGATCCTTGGAATTGTCGTTACTCAGCAGTATTGGACTCTGTGAATGGAGAGTGGAGATTATGGAAGCAAAGTCTTTGCCATTGACTTCCTTTAAGTTACCAATCCCTCCCAGAAAACCAGTTGGGTTACACTGCTAAAAAATTTAATGAATTATGATGAATGGTAAACGAAAATTCGGAGCTAAGAAGATTACGTAATATCCGGATTCTAAATCATCAACTGATACTGTAAGTTGATTTTCACTGCTGGTAACCTCTTTAGTCAGAACAAGAGAACCAGTGACGTTATAAATCAATACATGGGAGGGATGCCTCGCCTCTGGAAACTCTATAAATAGCTCTGTAGAAGTAGGATTAGGATATAAATGGATAGAACCTGGAGGTTTATTGCCTAATCCTAAAACACAGTCGGAGGACGCAGCGTGTGAAAAAATAGGATCTTCATAGCACCTTGCAAAAAAAGGAAACCCGAATAAATCTTCATCTTGGTTATTGAAAGGAAATAGATAGAATTCCTTTCCCAGCTTTTCTACTATCCAGCCAGTAAACCGATAAAAGGAAGTTCGCTCATCGGACAAATCAGAAAGATGGTAGGCGCGAAGGGAGATTTCACCAGACATGAAAATGACTACGGAATCAACCAATGCAAAGAAATAGATAATATCGTTGGGAAATATTCTCTCGAAAGCATGAATTTTCATGATATCCCCAACCTTCACATCAAAGTCGTACAATAAATAAAAACTGTCATGCAATAGTTGATAGACTTTGTCTTTGTCGTTATAAACAATCTCAGGTCGTAACATATATTCTTCCCACCAGATCTCTGCGGAGGTATCACAAGGTTCGTTGCGGAAATGGTCATAGCATCTCCATTTTTTTTCTATAATACGAGCAGCGATACCATTCACTATCGTGTCTCTGGTCACTTCTAAGAAATCTCCATTTGCAGGATTAGTCCACCGTGCACCAAGCGGAGCGAACTCGTTCTGCGCCAGTGACAAAAGTGGCACACTACTAATAAATAAGAGAGCGAAGTAAACTTTCATATTTTGCTACTGTGCAGTATGCAAATTACAGCAAGTCTGAGTCCTTGTCAATAGGAATTTTCAGAGGTAATCGGGTTCGGTAAAATGCCGAATAATTGATTGAATTTCCGCACCAATATTACAAGTCTCCATTTTGGCTCAGGGATCCCAATATTCATAAGCAGCAAAACCTTCGATCATAATTTCCTTAATTAAGGCTACACGATCATTAAACATGGACTCCACCGCCAAATAGTCCTGACGTTAAATACTCTACCACTTCTTTGTTGAAACCGACATTTCTTTTTTCAGTGCTAATAAATTTGTTGAAAAGCACCTCTAGACGAGTTCAAAATTGCATTTCTAAATCATAGCAATTAAGCTATCAATTCGGTGGTTCTACTAAGAAAATTGTATGAACCCATTTCCCAAGCGAATGACGCCAGTAATATCATCAAGGAGCTGTGGTTAACCCATATTTCAATTTTTATTCCCCTTAATTTAACTAACAAACCAGTGCTATTTGTTCAGCCACCAGCCTAACCAAACACCCACAAGCGACCAGGACACCAGTACATCGATCAGATCAGGCATCGTCTTTAATTCAAACCACACCCCATTGAGATAACTAATAGATAAATAACCGGTGAGACCAATCGCCAAACTGGCAAGCACACAGGTCTTAAGATCGAGATGGGCAAATTTCAGCAAAACCCAACAGAGTAAAAACCCAGCCAGGATGTCGGCAACCAACGCCCGAAACATATTCATACCCATGTTGTAATTCATAGCCTTATGGTAAAACACCTGCGCCCATGGCTTGCCTACCGATTGCTCCATTATTGCCTGAGCATCAGCACTGGAAGTACCGGGGGCTGCTGTAGGCAGAAAGTAAAATCCATCTTCCGAAATATTAGCACTCAAGCACTCAAGAATGGCATCTTGACTTGGTATGTAAGCCATCCCTGATGTATGAATACCTAGCATCGTCCAGGATAAAAACTGCCACAGGAACAGTATAATGCCTCCAACCAGGGCACCGATCAGTATCTTTTTCATTTTTTTGTTTGTTTTGATTGAATGAAAGATACAAATTTCCCTCTGCACAATAATCTGGATTTTTTATCAGATTGAATTGAGAAATCAACAAAACCGCGATCCCGCTCTATATTCCAAATTTTTTCTAATTCTAGTTATTCCTCCTTTTTCGTGCCTGTTTTTGTGCTATCCGGAGGCGTAGTTTTTTTCTTTTCGAAAGGTTTCCAACTTTTTAATTTATCCACTACTTTATCGACTTCCTCTTTTGCCTTCTCTCCTCCTACTTCACCAACTTTTTGATCAATGGCTTCACTGGCTCTTTTACTCAACTCATCATCGACTTTATTTTTGAGTTCTTCAGTGGCTCGGTTGGTTATGGTGTCCACTACTTTTTGCGCTTCTTTGGCCAGCGTATCAACCACTTTATCCAGTTTTTCTTCTCCTTTTTTAAGCAGACTATCTCTTTTCGCTTCGGCTACGGTTTTAGCACTATCAATGATGTGCTCGACACCCTGTTTTAATTCATCTTTAACCACATCGACCAACGGTTTTTCACCATCCATTCCTACCAGTTTAAGATCAAAAGTTGGTTTAGTGATCGTGCCATTCATGATCACATTGACATTGACAAATTCGCCACTGCTCAACTTAAATCCCAATTTGTTTGCCTCATTCGTCAGCCACGAAAACTGTTCGTTCAGACCTTTAGTCAGTTCGCTTGCCTCTAAATATTTTCGGGGGATTTTCATTTTAATCAGATAATTCAACTCCTGGTTGAGTGCCTGGGTGCCCGAAATCTGAAAATCAATATCCTCGATTTTGGTGTCAAATTCCTTTACCTCGACGATCCCGTTTTTCACCTCCAGCCAATTTTTTGAATTCTGGATGCGGGGTGACTGAAGAAATTTCAGCTTTAATTTTTGCGCCAATTCTTCAGCCGGACCAAAAGATTTAAGCAGACACTCTGAGGTCTCTACCAGACCCGAAAGGTTGAGACTTGCCAAATCGGGCATAAAATCATCCTTAAGCGCTCCATTGGTAATAAATGAAGTAGAAAACCGGCCATCCAAAAATTTGATCACTGGAGCCAGGACTTTGACATAGGAAAACTTTTGCGCGATCTGACTAAATTGCACATCGATCATATCATACTTCAAATCGAAATTAGGTTGTTCACCTGCCAGGGTCTGGTATCCACCCGCCAATTGAAATCTACCTCCAAAAGCCTCGGATGAGCAATCTTGCAATGTGGCTGTATTGTCAGCAACAAGTACCTGACCCTTTACATTCCTAAAAGTCATATCGGTATACACAAACTCATCGATCCTGGCATCGACCTTCAGATCCAGACGATCCGGGATTACGAATGGAGTAAGGCTACCGGTCTATTATGACCTGATCCGGTCTTATCCTTCCGGAGAGCACGGGATTAATAATTTTTTCACCATTAAAAATCACTTCTTTGGCTACGAGGTCAAGATCCATGTCATATGCAGGAATCATGGTAGGTGCACTCGTCGTTGTTTGTACCGTCGCCTCGGGAGCGGGAGAATCAGCGATAGGTGTCGACCACTCGTCAAGGTCTAATAAGTCTGATCGCATGCGTATGCTACCCAGCATGGTCTTTTCCGGACTAATTAAGGCAAGGATGTTGTCAAGTCTACCCTCAAGGGTCACGTCACGTCTTCCAGCTTGGATGCTGGTTTCGCTTAGTCTGACCGATTGGGGGCTAAAGTCGAGTTTGGTGCGGGTTATTTTGATCGGGGGCTTGCCAGTCATTTGAGCACTCAAGTTTTCGGCCGTCAGAGCTCCGGCAATCAACACCTGGTCATACTTTTATTATCGATCTGACTCATCCTGGCCTTAAACTTAATATCAGCGTCAATCTTGCCTTCCAGTGTTTGCATGTCCTGCATTGGATAGGCTTTGGCCAGGTCCGCCAGATTTAAGGTTCCCCGCAAAGCACCTTCAACATTGGGATCAGACATCGGAGTACTGATCGCAAGACGACCGTTGATCGGTTGAGGCCCAATCTGCAGTGCAAGTTTGGACAAAAGAATCTTCATTAGATCAAGCGCACCATCAGGTTTGTCTATCACCAGGTCTAGGTTGATATTACTGATACCAACCGGAAGATCAGAATATTTGACACTGCCATCCGATATAGTTGTTTTAAGTGTGAATGCAGGATAGTGTTCTTCACTATAACGACCCCAGATGCGGTTTTCCAAATCAAAGCTACCCTTGATTTCTGCTTGTTGAAAGCCCTCAGTATAGGCCCCAGGCAAGATGGACAAAAGGTGGCGAAAATCAGATTTGGGAGCGGTGATACCAAGATCCAGTTCGATATCGTCATCATTGAGATCTATGAAGCCTTCGGCATTTAATTCCAAATCATTTAACAACAGTTGATTGTCTTTGAGGGTATACCGATATTCATCGAGATTCATAGATATGACCGCATCCAGCTTAGCCTTAAGGCTGTCGAGATAGGTGACTCCATCATAACTTATGCTGAGCCATCTGGCCTCGGTTGATGTTTTAAGATCAAACACCATATCGGCAAAATTCCCTTCTCCGGAATGATCAAATTGCTCCAGAACAAATTGCATCGGCATCGTTTGATCTTCATATCTCAGAGTGCCGTCGTTCAGGTCATAGTGATCTAGTTGAAATTGTATGCTACCCTCTGATGCAGTCGACTCCTCTTCTGAAGCTACCGTGATATCATAATTGGCTTGGCCATCAGTTAGAGTCAAAATATTGATCAGGGGAGCATCAGCCGAAAGACTTACTATTTTAATCGGTTCAGTTTTGCTGATGACTGACCAGAAATCAACCGATGCAGAGACACTCTTGGCATGAAACAAAGGCACCCCCTCAAAGTCGTCGATCCCATCAATCGTGAGGTCGCTTAGGGTGATCTGTAAATGAGGGAAACTCCGAAAAAAGCTAAGGGAAACGTCTCTAAAATCGGATTTGGCCCTTAGATTATCGTTGAGTCCTTGTTTGGCGGCTTCCACCAGGCGACCTTTAAAAAGATAAGGAGCTAGAACTAGTAGTAGAACGATCAACAAGATGGCTCCAGCAAGCCATTTAAGCAACTTTCGCATAGCAATTATTTATACCCTATAAACGATCACTTCCAACATTAGAATACTAAAAACAACGGAAAGAAGACTCCGATCACTATCTGAGGTCACCAAATAACCACCAAAAGCCCTAATTTAGCAGGATCATGACCATATTAAAATAAATCAATCAGCCAGTGAACTTCGTTTTAGACGATATCATCGATCGGTTTTGGAAAGACGGCCGGATCAAAGATCTGGAAGAGTTGTCGAGCCAAAATGCTTTTGATTTTTCAATGAGTGACCGTCTTGATTTGCAGACCTATAAGATCAAGAACTTTCATCTTTTCCGGGGAAGAAAAGCTAAACGGATCAGAGGAATTTTGTCGAAGCAAATTGACGCTGTTGAGGTACGGATTTACGACTTTGTATACTATGCTGAGTCGGGCAAAAAGAAATCGACAGTGATCGAATTGCATGATGCGCAGTTAGATCTCAGTCCATTCATCATCCGTCCTAAACGAAGCATACAATGGGTGAAAGAAGTGTTTAATAAGGACACCAGCTTCTTCCCGGATCAGCCGGGCTTTCATGCTTATTATGAATTGGAATCCCCAAATAAACCAGCTCTGAAAAATGAACTGACTGCTGATTTTGTTGAATTGATCTCCTCCGCAACAAGACTTTCTGTAGAGGGTGATGGGCCCTATATGTTGATCTATCACCGGGGTAAAGTGGTTCAGACCAGAGAAATCATGGCTATGTTAGACTTTTCGCTGGATCTGTTGGAATCTTTGTTTGAAGCCAGTCAGAAGGAAGATCTTTTGTAAAAAGAAAGGACTTTGGTGGCTCCTACTTAGGCTCTTCGTTCAGACTCCAATCATAGGGTAGAAAAGTCAACTCGGCATCGTCTGGTATCGGTTGAGAAGCATACTGATTGACAAAGTCAATGAGTGACCCGGATTTTTTCTTAAAATCGCCTTTAAACCAAGAGAAAATGGAAGACAGTTCGTATTTCGACACCTTATTGCGTAAAGAATCCGCCAAAAAACCTTTGGCAGCAGTGGTCAGCTGTTGGTCCAGGCGATCAGAGGTATATGCTTGATTCAGTAATTTGGGGCAAGATACCGAAGCACAATTGACGGCAAAATGTATCCTGGGTTCATCAAAGTATTTACGAATAATGCCATGTTCGATATTATTTAGATCGTACTCATGACCTTCTATATTGATGAATTTAATATCCCAGACGGTATTGACAAATGGAATTCCATTTTTAATGTCCTTAATACTTGCTACCGGATAATAGTCAATGATGAGTTTGACAGTGAAAGCATTATAGGCATTAATCCAATAAGCAAGTTGCTCATCTCGTGACCAATTTTTGTCATTAGGATGTGCACTACTTAAGAGATCCAGATACTGGGTGAGTTTCTGACTGTCCTTTTGAAACCCCTTGTAGTCAACCCAACCTTCGTCTGAGACATACTTCTCCAACAAAGATGTCCAACTCTCGTGCGAGACCGGAGTTGAGTTTGACATTTTTTTGGAGACTTTACAAGCTACCGACAGCAGCAATAGGGACAACATAAGACCGAAATTTCTCATAGAGTACTAACACTATAAGGTCTAGTCAAAGTTGTAACTGGCCCCAACATTGTATGAATAAGTACGGAATTTGTCGGCTGTATAACCAAGTTCACCTTTCCAATGATCCTGGTAGATCGCTTCGACAAAGAAATTCATGTTCTTGTAGATCGGAATATCCGCACCTACCCCGGCATTGAATGAAAAATAGGTATTATTTTTACTATACCCTTTTTTGTACCCTTCCTTCAACAGTCCATCATTAAAGCGCGGCTCGGGCTTTTTAGGACCCGGTGCTGCAGCAAGCAGTACAGGTGCTTCGTAATGCGCATTCATGACTCCATGAGCCGAAGCACCCATCAGTGCATAGAAATCAACATACTTGGTCTTAACCCCATTATATCTGAGATTCAGAGGAATTTGCAGCTTTTGGATTTCGTTTCTTCCATAACCCGCATCATAGCTTACCTCACCATAGCTGGCGCCCAAATCAAAACCAAATCGACCAAATTGAATATTGGCGACAAAACCTTGTCCTCTACTCGATTCCGGATGTTGTTGAGGGGTAGGGGCTGAGCTGCCATACCTTATATTTCTAACCAGGTGGGAATTGTACTGAGAAAATAAACCAAGCTTGGTCTTGATTTTGGGTTCTGGTTTGACAGCTGCCAACAAGTGAAAGTCCGTGGCTGTCTCAGCCTGCAAGAGCGCCATATCAAAAACTGGAAGAAGAGGTACCGAGGCAACTCTATGCTGATTACCAAGACTTCGTGGAAATACAGTTAGACTCAGATCGCGAGATTGAAGTAATTGAATGTTGTCGGCTGATTTCCTTGATACCAATTGTTTTTGTTTCTTTTCACTGACAACATATTGACTAATGGCCGGAAGTTGATCAAGCTTTCGTAAAGAGATTTGATCTGAAAGATTATGAACTTTAGCGCCGGGACTCAATGCCCGATCCCCAGATATCTTGGCATCCTGGACACTGGCAATGCCATTTGTAGTGGCGTTAATCTGCGGATCCTGATCCGTGCCTGGTTGCTGCTTCATGACTGGGTAGGTATCCTCATCGTCATAATCAGCCTGGTTTTGCACGAAGGCCTTGGGCAATAATTCCTGTACCTGAGGAACTTGACCCAAAAATTTGACCATAGTAAAGATGGCGAAGAAAATCACGGCAGCTTCAAAAACTTTTGATGCTATTAACCGCTTACGATAATTGATCCGGTCAAGACGCTCACTTAATACTTGCCAGGTCGCCGCATTGTAAGGCACTTTCAGATCAGATACAGCTTGCCTTGCCAGTTCGTCAACCGAGCGTTCTTCCGACATATCGGTTGCTGACATCCTGTGCTCAAGCATGTCCCAGGAATCACCATCATATGGAACCTGATGATCTCCCAGTGCATTCTTAATAATCTGGTCAAACTGATTTTTCAAATCTTTACTCATGAACGATGTTAATTCGTTGTATCAATACTTGTAACTTGAGTCTGGCTTTCACCAGATTGGAGCGTGACGTACTTTCGGAGATATTTAAACGATCGGCAATCTCCTTATGTGAATATCCTTCTATCACATACATATTAAATACGGTGCGATATGCGGGACTTAGTTTTTGTATAGCTGCAAGGATTTCCTTTTCGCTGCATTGTCCTATGGCATCGGCTCCCGATGCACTAATATGATATGCCTGCTCAACGTCTTCCGTGCGTCTTCGGGTCTTCTTCCTATAGTAATCAATCGAAGTATTAATCATAATCCTTCGTATCCAGGCACTCAATGAAGTCCCGGAGTTATATTTTGCAATATTGCGAAAGACCTTGATGAAGCCTTCATGTAAAATATCCAGTGCTTCGTCCGGATCTCCTGCATACCGTAAACAAACACCCATCATTGTGCTGTAGTGATCCATATACAGCTGTTTTTGTGCCCATTTTTCCTGGCGGACACAGGCTGCAATGAAATCATGCTCTTCGTGTTCGATTTTTAATACAAAATCCATGCAAGATTACTTACTGTCCGAAGCTCAAGTTAGCTCTTTCAAAACGCATTCTGAAATTCCAATGCTGCTTTTAACAAATGACTAACTAAAAATCGAGCCCAAAACAGGGGCCAAATAGCCAATCATATCGTCTAATTTTAAAACTATGGAAACAAGTTATTATATGTTAGCGGCTAATTTTAAATTTGTTAGCACTTTAAAACTTGAAACTAACGGTTTGATGCAATGATATTGTAGTGGTTCAACTGAATCATCAAAATTGCACAACCTGATCATCCTATAAAATTTTTTATGGCTAGCAAAAATAATTTAGACATCACATCCGGCGATGGCAATGTTTCGATCCCTTCACTTAAAGGGATGTATGAAACCTATTTTTTAGACTATGCCTCGTATGTGATTCTTGAAAGGGCAGTCCCCAGCATTGAAGATGGGCTCAAACCGGTTCAGCGCCGAATATTGCATGCCATGAAAGAAATGGATGATGGGCGCTTCCATAAAGTGGCTAATATCATTGGGCAAACGATGCAATATCATCCCCATGGTGATGCCGCCATCGGCGATGCTCTGGTCAAACTGGGTCAGCATGACCTTTTGATCGATACTCAGGGTAATTGGGGAGATGTACGCACCGGTGATTCAGCCGCTGCGGCCCGATACATCGAAGCTCGTTTGACTAAATTTGCTCTTGATGTAGCTTTCAATAAAGACACCACCGAATGGCAGCTTTCATACGACGGCCGTAAGCAAGAACCGCTTAACCTCCCTATGAAATTTCCCCTTCTGCTAGCTCAGGGAGTTGAAGGAATTGCTGTGGGCTTATCGACTAAGATCATGCCTCATAATATTGGGGAGTTGATCAAGGCCTCGATCAAAATCCTCGAAGACAAAAAATTTACGGTCTACCCGGATTTTGACACCGGAGGATCAATCGATGTAACGGAATACAATAATGGCAAACGCGGAGGAAAGCTATTGATACGGGCTAAGATCGAAAAAAAAGATAAAAATACTCTGGTGATCACCGAATTGCCTCACAGTGTCACTACCGGGTCGTTGATTGACAGCATTGTCAAAGCTAGTGATAAGGGAAAAATCAAAATCAAAAAGATCGTTGACAACACTGCGCAGGATGTCGAAGTTTTAATTGACCTGATGCCGGGTGTCTCCCCGGATCTGACCATAGATGCTTTGTATGCCTTTACTAGTTGTTCTATTTCAGTCTCACCCAATGCGTGTGTTATTGTCGATAACAAACCGCTTTTTCTTGCGGTAAATGACATTTTACACTTGTCGACAGAGCATTCCAAAGATTTACTTCGCCAAGAACTGGAGATTAAAAAAGCTGACCTTGAGCAAAAATGGCATAATGCCAGTCTTGAGAAAATCTTCATAGAAAAGCGGGTCTATCACGAAATCGAGGAGTGTGAGTCATGGGAGGCCGTGATTCAAACGATCGATTTTGAAATGCGCCGTTACGTGGCTGATCCCCAGGAAAAACTACACTCCGGCGATCAACGAATACGCTTGATGAGGCCTTTTGTGGAGGAGGATATATTACGCCTCACGGAGATCAAGATTAAACGCATATCGAAGTTTAATACATTTAAAGCCGACGAGCATATCAGCCAGGTCGAAGACGAAATTGCCCAGACGGTCTACCACCTGGAACACCTGACTGACTTTGCGATTAAGTATTTTGAAGATCTGTACCTGAAGTATGGCAATAAACATCCACGAAAAACAGAAATCACCTCTTTTGAGCAGATCGATGTAGTGCAAGTAGCCGCCAACAATGTAAAATTGTACGCCAATGTAAAAGAAGGTTTCATGGGATGGGGTCTGAAAAAAGATCTCGAAATCAGGGAGTGCTCCGACATCGATGACATCATTGCCTTCAAAAAAGATGGAACTTTTAAAGTATCTAAGATTGGTGAAAAGGTTTTTATGGGCGAAAACATTTTACATGTTGATGTATGGAAAAAAGGAGATGACCGCACTACTTACAATTTGATCTACCTCGATGGTGAAAGCGGACGAGCAATGGGAAAGCGCTTTAACGTCACTGCGATAACCCGGGATAAGGATTATGATCTGACAAAGGGGACCAAAGGATCAAAAGTGTTGTACTTCACCAACAATCCCAATGGCGAATCAGAAATAGTTCGGATCCAGCTTTCACCCAGCTCCCGGGCCAAGATCAAGGTCTTAGAGTTTGACTTCGACCATCTTGATATCAAGGGTCGTGGCTCGCAGGGCAACATCGTGACCCGCTATCCCATCCGAAAAATCGAACAATTGGAAGTTGGTCAATCCACACTGGGTGCTGTCAAGCTGTGGGTAGACGAGGTAAGTGGCCGGGTGAACACCGACGAAAGAGGCATTTTCCTGGGAGCTTTTGATACCGGAGATCTGATTATTGCTCTTTATGCTGATGGCACTTACATATTGCATGCACCAGATCCCATCCTAAAAGTAGATACCAACCAGTTGTTGCATGTCTCTAAACTCGAGGAAGATAGTATAGTGACTGCTGTACATTATGATGGTGAGAAGGATTGGACGATGATCAAACGGTTTAAAATCGAAACCAGCACCCTAAATGAAAAAGCCTATTTCATCAGAGAACATAATAAGTCAAAGTTACTTTATGCGACTACAAAACCGGGTGTCGAGCTCGAGTACTATCTAATGATTAAAAACCAAAAGGAACTGTGGACAATCAATCTCGATGAGTTTATTGAGGTAAAAGGCTGGAAGGCCATGGGCAACAGGCTATGTACCAAAGCAATCCGGGGTATTCGTGAACTTCAGGAAGCACCACAGGAAGGAATTGAGCCAAGCCCGAAGACACCGGACACCAACAATTTGAAACCCGGAGATACGATAGAACTGGATCTTTAGCAGGGAACATCTTTCATCAAGAATAGCATTTTTTGATTCAAAATAAATGGATGATGGCACGAAAGTCGATCACATTTGCAGCAAGACAAGATGAATGGATGAAGTTTGTAGTGCAACAAGGCTGATATAAGGATGAAAGTGATTATGTACGTGACCTTGTAAGAAGAGACGAGGAGAAAAATCGACTTTTTTTAGTGACCCAGGCAGCTGTTCTGGAAGGTCTGGAAAGTGGGATAAGCCATAGAAACTTGGATGATATTTGGCAACAGGCCGAAAGCGAAAGCGCATAGTCGAAATGAGTGATTTTAAACTTTCCGAAAAAGCAGATTCCGATTTACTGGAAATTGCGCGGTTTACCATTAATAAATTTGGAAGCCCACATGGCCAGAATATAACAAAAATGGTCTTTATGATTGTTTCACAATCAGAGGTGCTGCCAGCTGGTGTCTCAATGGTCACCCTACGGGGCGGAATCTGCATTCACCTCACAAATCATTTATCTTCAATGAAATTCGTCGGGCACTTCGAAACCGGACATGCATTTATAATGTTCATTCCAGGCTTAATTTAGAGCACGCCTAAATTAAATCACATCAAGCCTTAATAAATCGCAAATTGGCTATCCCCTCTCTTGTCGTAAGTTGCAGAAAATAAATGCCGCTTGTCAGATTATTCAGGTTAATACTCAATAATTCTTCTAACTGCCGGGTCATCCTTTTTACTTCAACTCCGTCGACACCCAGTATTCGAATGATAGCTTCACCACCGTGCATTTGAGCATTGTTAAGATACAACACGTTTTGAGATGGATTTGGATACACTTTAAATCCTTCCAGTTGAAAATCATGGGCTGCAACAATATCTGCACTGATGTCGATCGGCACCGATAGTGGTCCGATCCAGCCTCCCTGACCGTCGATCACGGTGACAATAAAAGCATCAGGTAAACTATCTGTGCCCGTGTGTAAATAGGTCACCTGACCAGCATTAATATCTTGTTGACTAAATTGGCTCCCTACCGTGATGGGATCTCCATTCACCTGCAAAATTCCTTTCAGAGGGAGAGTGACCAATGTAAATAATAAATCATCCGGACCTGCTATATCATCGGTAATCTCCACCACTTGCCGATCCAGGATCGTTTGACCAGCATATTGTGCTAAGAGGGTATCCAATTGGATGATTGCGGGAGATTGCGGAGCCAGAGCACCACAAAGTTCCAAAGACCAGGTATCGATGCGACCTCCGCTACCTACCACCGAGTCGGCAACTTCGAGAGTCCAGATTCCTTCTACCGTCTCACCCTCAAAAATCGACAGTGGTTTCATTGGCTGAAAAGTTTCTCCATTAAATGAAGCCTGACAATCAAAAGGTTGAAGAGACTGATCGTCAAAACCTATTTTGAAAGTGCGATTACTGAATCCGCATTGTTTTCTCACCAGGTAGCTCGTTTACCGGTAGGTGATTCCGTGGTAAAAAATCAAATCACCAAATGATTCATGAAATCCTCCGATCGAACTCTACATTCACATCGCTGACCACCCCCGTATTCGTCACCGTTATTTGCGACCGGGCTACCACCACTCCACTCTGGCTCAGTGTCTTGGGGATATCTTCTGCAACAAACTGCTGGCAGGATAAATTAATGGTATGAAAAGGTGCTATTTCTGAGAACGCACCCAGACCACAGACATTTTCCGGTCTCACCCTCCAATAATAGAGCGTATTCTCATCAAGCAAAGTATCTAATACAACTGTCGTGATATCTTCGGCTGTGGCCTCAATTGGGTCATCAAATGCAGGTGAGTCATCTACCTGAAGCAGGTAGCGATCCGCATTTTCACTACCCTGCCATAAAAAGGTAGGCCGCTGGTTGACAGCTGATGCTCCTGACGATGGTTCGCGAAGAGTAAGAGTGCTGAAATCGCTCGAAATGGTCTGCACTTCAACATTTCTGATTAAGGTATCTCCCAGCGATGAACTCAAGTAAAAAGCAAGGGCAAAGGTATCTGCCTCAATTACCTGGCTAAAATCTAAATTGACCATGACATGATCACCCGGTAAAAATGTAACCGGACCAGTTATGGATACCCCGGGCGGAAGGTCGGCATTAACGATCGATATGCTATCGGCAAAACCTCCGGTTGGAAAAGATTGTAAATTAAAAGATACGATGGAGGGTAGGCAGGTGCTTTGGACATGGGGAGCAAGGTCAGCAGCAAAGCCCGTTTCTTGTGATGACATGATGACCAAATCACTGTCATTCAAGTCGAAAAATATATTATCGGCCGCTTCAATCATAATTCTGGCCTGGCTGGTTGCGATGTCGGGTATCAGGACAAATTCTGCACCGTCGTTGGGGGTGTTTTCTATAAGGACAACCGGATAGGTCTCACCACCATCCAATGAAAGTAAGATATTAACTACTTGACAATTGACAGGCAGCAGATGAGTTTTTGCCCGGTCCCACATGAACTGGAAATAGTCACCGGCATGGATCGTGTCTGGTAAAACATCATCCATGACTTTGAATGGCCCGGCTGTCTGGGTAGCTCTAAAGGATATTTGACTCCAGGCAACTCCACCTCCAGTGGTCTGATGATCCCGCACGGTAGCCCGGAAAGTCAACTTACGGTCATAGGTCGGTAAGACCTCGGTGTTGTCAAAATTGTTATTGATGATTTTATCGAGAGCCGGAAAAAACCGGGTTGGATTGGGCCCAGGAGAAAGTGAACGAAAAATAGGAGCATCTCCTTTAGGGTTTTCGATCGGGCTTAGACTGGCAGCACCGGTGCCTGCATCAAATTGCTCCCAACTATACGATATGGTATCACCGTCTTCGTCGGCCCCCTGGGCCGTCAGCTTAAAGGGTGTCCTGACCGGGATAAAAAAGCCACCCTCAAGGTCGATTGAAACAGTCGGCTCATGATTGGAGGTCGTCAAACCATCGACACAACCACCCGTACTCGACTCTACAAAGGTTCGGATATCTTCAATGGAATTACTGTGGTAATAGTTGTCCGAATCGAACGCGATGTTCTGAGTACCACAAGCCCCAGCATAAGACATGATGGTACTGCCGCTGCCTGGTTCGAATGCCGTACGGCTGTTAAATTGACCGTCGGGTGATCCTGGGCAATTGTTCCAGGTATGTTCCGCTCCAAACTGATGTCCTAACTCATGGCAAACGATGCCAATATAAAACCGGTCGCTGGTTGAAATTTCGCAGGAGGCTCCAAATCCTTTCATCGACCCACAAACAATCCCTATTCCGCCAGATACTCCCACCACTGAATTGCAATTAGTGCCAAAGACATGTCCCACATCATACTCGCCAGTGCCAAGTTTACTAGTTAAATAATTATTATTTTCCAGTGCCATCTGACCAGGGTTTCCATTGGAAAAGGGGTCTCCATCAGCATTAAAAAAGATCAGGCTATCATTTTTTGCAATTAATTGCAGCCGAATGGCAAGCTCACTCTCCATCACAAAATTAATCCGATTCAAAGCCGTATTGATTGCGCCGAGGACTCCCTCAATCGTACCATTGTGTTTAGCGCTGTATTCTCCAGTGGTTGAAACTGCTATGCGATAGGTACGCATTACCACGGTCTCTGCATTTGATCGTCCAAATGGCGATCGCAAGGGCTTTCGTTGCAAGAAAGATGCTTCATCCTGGACAAAATGATGCTCATGACTATTGTATAGAGCTCTTATTTCTGGATCGACCCGGTAGTGTTTCGTGTGATATATGAGGTAGTGTTGAGTACTATTGTCAGAATAGGGATCAATATAGATCTCCCCATCCGGATGTTGCAAAACAACATGCAATCCATGCTCAGACCAATCGAGCCGGCCTTTGATGCTTTTGTCGCTGATACTCTTAAGGCGATACGTCTTAATGTTCGGGTATCTGATCTGCAATGCCTGGGCAAAATTAGACTCCGCCGTAGCCAAAAAGGTATGGACAGATCCATCGGGCAGCACGAGGTCGACCACCCCCATTTGGAGTGCAGCAAGCAAACTAAACTGGTCAACTTCCGCAAGTTGATACGCAACTGGAAGAGTTCTTGCTTTTAGTTCATCGAATAAGATTTGCGGCTTCGAGCTTAACCATGTTTGAGTAAAAGCCCATTGAGCCATGATCATCAGAAGAAGTATTTGCGTAATCCGCAACATATGATTGGTTGAATTCAATAATGTAATAGTTCGTGTACTTTGGGCTTGATCCAAAAGTCTTGTAAAGTCGTTGAGCGAAAGATATGGCTAAAATTTCACCTCTCTACATTCTTTAACTTTCCTTAGAAAAACGCAGACACTGGGCCCTTGCTGTATGCACCACTCTGGCCGTCCCACTTTTCCGGCCATCGTACGAAATATTGATCCTGATTATTGGCTAACCGGCGGTCATAACCCACTCCCCATATCCAGTTGGTGCCATCTTTAATCCTTCAAGCATTGCAAATTCCAGGGCTCCATTTTTCGGACCGTCATAGCTGATCAGCACCAATGACAGATTGGCTCTCAATGATGATGCGCTCACCTTACTAAATGTTGCCTCCGATTTCAGATCGTGAATATTTGCTTTTTAACGAGCCTCTGAAAGCACATTCTCCCGCGCAGACCAACGATATTTGTTACTTAGTCTGAAAGAGGTTGACGGTTGCCAGGTCAGTTCGGGCTGTAATTCGTGACTTTGAATATCGAAATCCTTATTATCAAATGTTTCACTATCCTGAATATTGCGGCCTCCACTGATACTGACCAGACCACTCAATTGCTGATTAAAATTCATCCTGGATCTTAATATGTGTCGAAACAGGCGCTTGCTCTCATATCCGGTAGTGAGCACAAACCGATTGCGAAAGTCATTCCATTCATACTGGACATCATATTTCGGATTGCTGCGATTGAAGTACAATACATTGCGCATCTGCGCACTAACTGAAACCAACGATGTATCAGCGACATTCAAGGTAAAAGGGCTCCAAATCGAAATACCCGCATTTTGTAGATTTTTTCGTAAAATTCGCACAGAACCCTGATCGGACCACTTAGCTATAAATGCTTTTTTGTTTTTCATAATCCGGCGTGGATCAAGGCTATAACTCTGATTGTAGCTTACATTATTGGTGGCAATGAAATCATTGGTAAGGATCGTGACTCTGACGTATTCCGCTTGCTCAGGAAATGGGGCAATTTCAAATTCGTTGATCTGCTGAATGTTATCTCCGTTTTGATCGATAAACGTATAAACACCTAAACCCGGATCAACTTTCAGGAACTGAAAAGTCCTTTTAGGCTCTTGACCGGATCCGACTTCATAAGCAGTAGTTGTTCTTAACGCTCCATCCCAAAGATTAAACTGATGGTTGACTTTACCCACATAGTTGAGGCCACCTTTATTCACCTGAGTATTGCTTCTTTTAATGTCAAGGTTGCGTATGGTCAGGGTAGCATCAAGGATCGATCTGGTTTTTTGCGCCCATCGGCCTTTTAGGCTAATATCGTCAGCTTCGGTGCCCACGAGAAAATCAGCGCCATTGACGAAGTAGTCAAACCTTTTTTGATACTGAAGCTCAGCATTCAGTGATTCACCCCCTGATTTTCGAATATACATCCGTTTTAGATCATAGTAAAAACTTGACGGTGTCAGCGTGTCGGTCGGGCCATACCTTCTAGCATTTTTTTCTTCCTCGTAATAAGCCCCGATCAACCAGGTATGCGACTTATCCAGAGCTTGCGAAATGTCGATTTTGGGTCTGGAGAAACGACCGGTTTCAAGACCTGCCTCACTTTGTAGCCAGTCACCTTTAGCCACCACGGTAAAGCCTTTTTGATTGTATTGCATACCAACCAGGTGTTTATTACCCCGGTAAATGCTCTTTCGATAAAAGCCACTGTGCTGATATTGTGCTTGAAACCTACCTGGTTTTTGCAAGCTGAAAGATGCACTGGTCAAATGCTCCTGCCCCTGATCAAGACCTAAAAGGTTCCAATCCCGGCTAAACTCAGCAGGCCGGTACGGATTGAGCGCCTTAAATGTTTGGGTCAGGAGCTCATGTTGAACCTCGGTACCTATTTGCCATCCGGATTGTGCACTATCCGGTTGCAGATAAAAGGTTTTGACAAAGCTATTGGTGATCGCATACCCAAGATCGTCTTGCGCATCCAGATCAGAAAATCGATTAATGTCAACCTTACTCATGGCCACTTCTGTTTTAAACTGGCCATCGCGGCCGATTTGATACCCTGCTCCGGCGGCAAAAAGTTGTCTTTGCTGGGGTGCAATCAGCTGCGCAACGGGTGAAAAAGCACCTTGCGACTGGCCGGAGGAGTCAGGAGCCACCCAAGCGTATACCTCGCCATTAGCTTCTGATGCACCGCGGACATAATCACCATTTCCTTGTCCTACCAGAGTAAATCTTGCAGTAAACAATGCACTATCCGGATTGATACTTCGGACCAGGATATTAGTATAACCGAGGGTATCCATTCGTTCATACATGACGATATTGGGATCGTAACCCTCAGGCCTCAACCGGACACTTGAAGCCAGTGCCTGACCTGTGTTGTCGCCGAGATCAGCCAGAAATCGTTTGTCTTCAGGACTGAGGTCAGATAAACCGGATGAGAGTTTACCATCTTGTTCGCTATATGCATTAAAGTGCAAGTCCAGTTTCTTGGAGTGAAAGTCGGTCTCAACCGTATAAATGGAGCGGTTATAGTTCTGATCAGAATACTCGTATTCGGCAATGATCCGGCTGTCTTTTGTAATCATGCGATTGGCAGTAAAAGTAATCTCCCCGGAATTATAATCGATGATGTAGTCTCGCTCCAACCCCCTTATCAATAAAGCGCCGTCTGCATATATCTTTTCGGTACCGGCAAGGATGATTATAAATCGCTCCCCATCATTGCCAGGCAAGCGGTAGGGTCCCTGATTAGCTTCTTGAGTGCTCAATTGCAGCCGGGCAAATTTACCTCTTGAGCCACCCAGACTCACCGCAGTAGTGAGTGACTGATCAGGTTTTAATTGAGTGACATTCTGTATTCGCACCCCTTGGGTTTTTTTAAAATAATTGGTGAAGTAGCTATTGGGCCGGCTTAATTCAAAATCGCCACCAATCAAGGTGTTACCGCCTTTCGTCAGCTGAATAAAGATCTTATCAAATTCCTGTAATTGTTGGGTATTACCCTCCGGCTGCAGTGGAATACTATTGTCAGATAGAGCAGCCAATACTTCAATCCCATCACCCAACGAACCGTTGAGCCTCAGATCAAAATTTGAATTTAGCACCAGGTCTTGCCGGTTACCCACTGAGAGACCCCGGGCAAAACTTCCATCATATTGAATACCTCGATCCGAGAAAAGGGGCTGCTCCGAAACGAAGGGACTAAAACTCAAAGGTTCCATGACCCGAAGCGAACCATCCTGGTATAAAAGCGAATCAAAGTGAGATGTCCACCGGTTGAGATCGTAGGGCAGTACCCTAAATCGCACTTTAAAAGACAGGCTATCTTCCATGGTCCTTTTTAATGACCCTGGTTGCCAAATAAAGGTTGATCCGTCCAGACGATAGTCATTGGCTGAGATCGTAGTGTCATTGATAATTTTAAAGCTCTGCGGAATGACGGGAAAGACCGATAAATGAAAAGAATCTTGTTTATTATGCAGGGTCAGATTACGAATGTTGCTGATTGGCAATGACTGTGACCACCCTAGTACAGGAATCAGAAAGCTAAGTAATAACCAAATTCGTTTCAGTCTGGATCTCAATACACTCATCGTAATACTGCAAGAAAAACGTTGATTTTACTATCCATAAGATAGAAGCCCGTCACTTTTCGGGTGAAATCTCCATTTAACCCGCGAGATAAGATTAGATCGGCATTGGTGTTTGGGGCTACTTAGCCGGCAGGTAGTTTGAAAACAAAGGAATAATGAGGGATTTGACAATAAACCAGTAATCTTGCCCGGATTTCCACTTTTGTTATGAAAGATATACTGTTAAATATTAGACTAAACCGCTATAAGTTGAAAAAATGGCATTCAAATTGCTATAAGTTTTAATGTGTTATCTAAAACTTTTTTGAAATTCGTCATAATTACTCAAAAATGCGAATAAATGCTATCATTGTCGACGATCACTTACTTTTTGCGGAGGGTTTGATCGCTTTACTAAAAGAAGTAAAGACACCAACCGTAGAAGTGATCCATATATCGCACGATGGTGAAGATATATTTCGGTGGTTGAGTAAACGAAGAGTACATTTGATCTTTCTTGATCTCAATTTGGGCAAAGTAAATGGTCTGGATTTGATCGAACCGATCAAAAAGCATTCTCCCGGCACCCGAATCATGGTAGTTTCCGGTTATTCTGATGGTAACTTTGTAAAAACTGCTTTTTTAAATGGTGCCGATGGATATGTATTGAAAGGTTCTCCCCTGGAAGAACTCCGACATGGTATTCTAACCATCATGGAGGATAATACTTTTATGGGTAAAGGCGTTCAGGTCACAACAAAAAGTACCGACAAAAAAGAGCGGAATCGATATGGACAGCGACAAACGAGAGCCATGGATTCCTACTCTTTGATGAATGATTTGACTAAAAGAGAACAGCAAATATTAGAATTGATTACTCAGGCTTTTAGTAATAAAGAGATCGCCCGAAAGCTGTATATCAGTGATCAAACAGTTAGTGTACATCGTAAAAATATCATGAGAAAATTGGGAGTCACTAATACTGTAAGTCTCGTGAAAGCAGCTCAGAGCCTAAGTATCAGTGGGTAATGACCGTTAAAAAAGAATAAAATTTAGTAGGGTCTCATGAACCCAAAATCAAGAGTTATGAAGAAACTTTATCTGTTTACACTCATCCTTATCGGTTATGCAGGTGCACTCTGGTCACAACCAGTATTTGAGATCGATAATACAACCGGAGATCCCGGAGGAGTGGTAGCTGTCAACTTTAAGGTGAAAAATTTTAAGAATATCGTTGGGATGCAATTTTCGATTGATTGGGACCCGAACATCTTAAAGTTTAGCTCCTTAAGCAACATAACCACTGCCATCAGAGATTTTGATGCCGCTGCTTTTAATACCGATACAAAGTGGACTAATGATGGTAATATCATCGTGCAGTGGTATGATTTTGGCGCCGAGCCTAATAATTTGCCGGATGGTACTATTATTTTTACGATCAACTTTGACATTGTGGGAGGATCAGGATCGACCACGAAAGTCACTATTGGAGATACGCCCCGAAGAATCGAAATCATTGACAATAATGAGAAAAACATTGGCCTCTCGTCGTCAGGTGGTGATTTTAGTGCCAGCGGCACTGGAGGAGCGACCCTCAGACTTATCGGTTCTGACGAAATAGGTGCCACCGGAGAAAATGTTTGTGTCGAGGTCACCGTGCAGGGATTTAGTAATATCAATGGCATGCAGTTTAGCTTAAACTGGGATCCTGCTTTTTTACGCTATACCGGAGTGGGTGCTTTCAATCTGAATGGACTCACCGAAGGAACCTTTAATCCGGATTCAATCAATCTCGGTAAAATCGTGCTACAATGGCTTGATCCGTCCAGCAATGGAATTACCCTAGCCGATGGTACCCGGATTTTTCAGATTTGTTTCGACATTTTGGGCTCAAGTGGTAGTCGAAGTATCCAATTTAGCAATGATTGGTTAGCTATTGAGATCATTGACGGAGACGATAATAGAGTGACCTTCGCCAAGAAAGACGGTACCGTCACTGTTGATGGCGGTGGTGGTGGATCTGATTGTGATGCCCCGGGGTTTGCCCTGGCTGCCTCTGAAGAATCTGCTAGCCAGGGAGTCCAGACATGTGTAGATATTACTGTAAAGGG
This sequence comes from Saprospiraceae bacterium, assembly GCA_016711125.1. GTDB lineage: Bacteria > Bacteroidota > Bacteroidia > Chitinophagales > Saprospiraceae > JABDMH01. The sequence continues at coordinate 29,937 of JADJTQ010000002.1, forward strand.
ATTTACGGATGTTACGACGATATCGACCACCATAGAATGGAATCCAGCGGTATTGAGCAATCCTCAGATTACCGGCATTAATCTAGATGGCCTGCAAGAGGCAAATTTTAATCTTGATCAGGGAGCTACCGGTGTAATATCATTTCTTTGGGTAGAATCCACGACCGAAGGAGCTACTCTAGGAGATGGTACGAAGATTTTTGAGATCTGCTTTGATGTCATAGGGGCCAATGGTCAATCCTCCACTGTGCGATTTACAGACTCACAAGCCGAACGAGAGGTGAGCGTAAAAAGTAGTTTAGTCACTTTTAATCAATGCGATGGTAGAGTGACCGTGGGAAACGGTAACAATCCGGTGACGGCCTCAGTCACCCAGCCAAGTTGCCGTGGCCAGTCGAACGGAGCGATTAATATAACCGTAAGCGGAGGCATGCCAAACTATACCTACAAATGGACAAGAAACGGTAGCGATTTTGCTACTTCAGAAGATATCTCCAATCTAGGAGCAGGCACCTACGTGGTCGTAGTCACAGACGCAGCGGGCACCCAGTTTAACCTGGAGGTGATACTCAATAACCCAAATGGCGTACTTATTAGCAACGCCAACCTGGTCAATCCTACCGGAGCCGGCAATAATGGCACGATCTCACTCACTCTAAGCGGAGGTGCTACACCACTTACTTTTGCCTGGAGCAACGGTGCCACCACCCGGGATATAGCTGGACTTGGAGCTGGAGCGTATGGTCTCACGATAACTGAGTCGACCGGCTGTACCGTCGATACTTCCTTTTCGCTTGGTAGCGGAGAACTAATGGTTACACTCAATCTTGAAGATCTGAGTTGTTTTGGTGAAAGTGACGGCCAAATCACTGCTGTTGCCAGTGGAGGCACTGGCCCTTACACCTATGCATGGAGCAATGCTGGGACCGGAACCCGGATCTCAAACCTTAATGCAGGAAATTTTACGGTCACAGTAACCGATGGTGCCGGAGCTTCGGTCAATGCACAAGGAACCCTGACTGAGCCTGATACCCTGAAAGTATCGATCAATAAGACACCATCACCCAATAACATTGAGGGCACTGCTACCGCCGTAGTAACTGGAGGAACATCCCCTTACCGCTATTCCTGGACTGATGCCAATCGTTCAACCACCCGGGTGGTGATTGGATTGCCCCAGGGAGATATCCGGGTCATTGTCACTGATGATAATGGGTGCACTGCATCTTCAGGTGAAAATATTGGACCATCGGATCGAGAATGCTTCTCAGCCGTACCGGTAATGTCACCAAACGGAGACGGTAGAAATGACATCCTGAATATTGCCTGTATTCTAGGTCTCGACAATGAACTCGAGGTATACAACCGACATGGCGAACTGGTCTATGAGGCCAGCAACTATGCCAACAACTGGGAAGGTATTGACACCAAGGGCGAAGTATTGCCGGATGGAGCTTATTACTGGGTTATCCGGGTACGCAAGGATGGCATATTGGAGCAACACTTGGGTCATTTGACGATTCTTTCATCACTAAATTAATTTCAGGGATCCCCGTTACCAAACTTTAAGAAATGATACCCATGAAAAGACTTATACTTTTTACCATTTTTTCAGCCTTTATCATCGGTCAGGTCCGGTCGCAACAGGAAGGTTTTGCCAGACACTATTTGCTCAATCCGATATTGATCAATCCGGGTTATACCGGTTTTTTGGATCATCATAATCTTTTGTTTAATTACAACAATCAGCTGTCGTCGTGGCCCGGAGCTCCAAAGACAGTAACTGCCAGCTATAATGGGCCGGTAAACGAGCACATTGGTTTGGGGGCTACATTAACTAGTGACAATGCGGCTTCAATTGTAAGAAACCGAACCCAGCTATCCTATGCCTACAAACTGCTGATTAATGATTTCAGTTTGTCTTTAGGTTTGTCGACCACTTTTGAGCAAAACCGTCTGAAGGGTACTGCCCTGCTTGATCCTGAGATAGACCGCAATGATCCTTTTTTGATTGATGCAACCAATGGCACTAAACTTTTTGATGCGGGATTTGGTGCACACGCTCAAGTACAGGAGTTCTATTTTGGATTGGCGGCACCTAATCTTGTCCGTGCCCGGGTAAATAGCGAGGGTCAGGTACCCAATGAAACGAATACTTTTCTCCAATACTTTCTCGCCTACGCCGGCTATAAATGGATGGTGGAAGACAATAATTTTTATGTAGAACCCTCCATCCTGGTGCGCAATCTTCGGGATGCACCGTTTATGGTAGATTTTAACGGAAAGGTTTATTTCTTTGAAGATCAGTTGATTGGTGGTCTTACCTATACCTTGGGTGGAGGAGACCGCCTGACCGTGCTATTAGGTGCAGCGCTCACCAATTTTGATCTGTACTATAGTTACACCACTTCCTTTCAACCATCTCAACAGTATCATAGCGGTGGTCATGAAGTGAGCGTTATGTTTAGCTTCGGTACCCGTAAAAAGAAAATGGAAGACGAATAGTGTTCGGCAGACTCACCCTGATTTTTCATACTGGTGGGTGATTGACTACTGGCCATTGTTTTAAAGGTGTTTTCTTTTTAACTCAAAGTTTTGCCCCAGATAGACCTTGCGGACAAGCGGATCGGCTGCCAGCTCTTCAGCGGTACCCGCCCGTAAAATTTTACCTTCAAACATCAGATATGCCCGGTCGGTAATGGACAATGTCTCCTGCACGTTGTGATCCGTTATTAAAATCCCAATATCCCGAAGTCGTAGTTTGGCAACGATTGATTGAATATCTTCTACCGCAATTGGGTCAATTCCGGCAAAGGGTTCATCCAACAGGATAAATTTAGGATCAGAGGCCAAAGATCTGGCAATCTCTGTGCGGCGTCTTTCTCCGCCAGACAAGGTATCCCCTTTACTTTTACGCACTTTTTCCAATCCAAATTCACGTAAGAGATTTTCTCGTTTATCAATCTGTTCCTGATGTGTGAGATCCATCATTTCGAGAATGGCCATCAAATTATCTTCTACACTCAGCTTTCTGAAAACGCTAGGCTCTTGGGGTAAGTAACCGATCCCTTTCTGAGCCCTTTTGTACATCGGTAAGTTTGTGATTTCTTCATTTTCTAAAAACACCTGACCGGCGTTTGGTTTAATGAATCCTACCATCATATAAAAGGTAGTGGTTTTACCAGCTCCATTGGGTCCGAGCAGGCCAACAATTTCTCCCCGCTTTACATTGAAGGTGGCTCCACTTACTACGGTTCGACGGCCATATATCTTTTCCAGGTCTTGTCCCCTTAAAATCATCTGCTCCATTTAAAGTTAACTTCCAAATCCCAATTTGCGCGGAGAGGTTCCATTGTCTCTTTTCGGGTAGGTTCAGGCTGGCGCAGCAGCAGGAGATCACCCGGATCCCATCTGCCGTTTCTGTTGCGGTCCTCTATCACTCTGATCTCATAGGTTGCCGGCTTTAATTTTGATAAGGTGCGGGTAAAAGTAGCGCTACTATCTACAACAAATTGAAATTCAGCCTTGTCTTTAATACCGATTTCCACAAGATAAGAGTGATCCTCCGATAAACCCTCTACCTCAAGGATGATATTGCCGAAACGCTCAACATTGCCGATTGGAAAATTTTCAGTAATCGTATCGTTCTGCAATTGAAACATATCGGTAACACTACCTGGCAACAATAGGAGTTGATAACTACTATCTGGAAGCCAAGGCCGATTGACAGTGAGGCACATAGGCAAACTATCATTGATGGTTATTTCAAACGGAACCAGGTTCTTCGCGGTCCTCCCTTCCAACAAGAACATTTTACTAGTATCCAATGAGGAAACCGGCCGGTCAAAGCAAAGATAAAATGGATTGGCCGGGTGGCCGGAATTGGCGATCTTAGGTAACTTTTTCACGTTTTGCATTTTGGGCCCGGGTGCATCAAATCTCAAATTGAGCGTATCAATCTGTGATGTATCCGAGATCAGGTATAGCGGCCACTGTCTGCGAGTCTGATCATAATACCAGACTATAATCTGTTTGTCAATACGATCAAAATAAAGCGTCTGGTCTGGATTTTCATAAGCAAGCTGAAGCTCATAGGGCATACGATTGTAAGTCAGCACTGCCTGATTCCAGCCGCTCGTATCCTTTTTATCCAAAAACAAAGCCGCCTCCGGTTCGGATAATTGCAAATCAATCGAGCCCAGGGTATCAGAACCTACTTGAATAAAAGTATCTAAAAAAGCAACCCGCTCTCCGGGGTCAATCAAGTAATTTAGATTGTCGTCTACAGTCGCTGCCACCTTAAAAGTACCCTGTTTCATGTTCTGAATTTGCCAACTCCCAGCCTTATCCGATTTGGTCGCATAAAACGGTTTTTCTCTACGTGGAATCGAATCATCCAATGATTCATAAAGCATAATGGTAGCATTCTCAACCGGCTCTCCGGTAAAGGCATCGATCATGTTTCCCTGTACAGATAATGAATCAAGCACATCACCGGTTGAAAAAACAAATGAATAGTTCTTGAGTACATTTTTTTCAGTAATGTCTCTAATGGCTTCACCAAAATTGATGGTATAGGTCGCATTTTCGCGGAGCACTTCATCTTCATGAAATTCAAAGACGACGGCTCTTCCTTTAGTCCGTATGCCTGGCCTTTTTTCGAGAGGTGGAGAAACCAGGACCTGATTTTGGGCATCTTCGAGCTCGATCCATTCATCGAGGGTAATCGTAATGGATTTTGCGCTAAATCTTAGCTGAAAATTGGGAGTCGTCTTGTCGGCAGCAATCTTTGGAGGGGTTTCATCTTTTGGTCCACCTGGAGGGGTAGCCTTACTGGCACATTGGTAGAAAATGACTACAAATAAGCATCCGATAGCAAGCAGGCCTTTATGCATGGCCGCAAATTTATTCATTAAGTTGATAAGTAATGGTTACTTAAGAATTATTTAAGGGGTGAAAACTAAGGATAGTTTCCCTCAAATAATTGATATCCAGATGGGTATAGATTTCGGTGGTTACGATAGACTCATGACCGAGCATTTCTTGAACTGCTCTTAAATCGGCACCTCCCTCTACCAGATGCGTTGCAAATGAATGTCGGAAGGTATGTGGGCTTACCTTTTTATTGATTCCCGCACTAACCATTACGTCTTTAACGATGTTAAAAATCATAACCCGGCTTAGTGCTTTACCGCGCCGATTCAGAAAAACCGTATCTGAATCATTGGCTTCAATTTTAGTGAGTTTTTTCCGATCATGCTCCAGGTACAATTTCAGAAATTTGATCGCTGACTGGCCGATCGGCACTATTCGCTCCTTGTTGTTTTTTCCAATCACTTTCACAAAACCGATATCCAGAAAAAGATTGGAAATCTGCAAATTGACAAGCTCGGTGACCCGCAGCCCACAAGCATAAAGTGTCTCTAAAATAGCCCGGTTACGTGTGCCTTGTGGCTGACTAAGGTCAATCGCGGCCAATGCAATCTCTATCTCTTCAAAAGCCAGTACTTCGGGTATCTTCCTGCCTATTTTAGGCCCTTCGATTAGGTCGGTAGGGTCGATTTGGATCGAGTCTTCTAAGATCAGATATCGATAAAATGAACGGATGCCTGACAGAATGCGAGCTTGCGTGCGGGCTCCCAGACCTAAGTCGTGCAGATAACCCAAAAAATGCTCTATGTGAAATAATTCAACCCGGTTTGGCAGTACATCCGGATAGTTATCCGCCATATAGATCGATAGCTTTTGTACATCTGCCAGATAGGCCTCTATCGAATGGGGAGACATATTGCGTTCCAGCAGCGTATACTGCCTAAATCCATTGATTGCCGATTCCCAAAGCACAGTAAATGTCCCTAACTGATTTAAGACATTAAAATTAATACTAATATTCAAAGAAACGGTAATGACACTTAGCTTTTACGATTTATTGGGGGATCACATTGGTTAATTCTCTTTTTGAAGGCTTATTGATTGAGCGTTTGCTATTGAAGAAATGTATTGATTTGACCAATCCCTATCTTCCCTTTCAGCCTTCAGGTAGCCAGATAGGCGGGACAAACTTTTGGCGGCACTATGCTACTGATCGATACAGCCTTTCAAAATTGAGATTTGACATTAGATCAGACTCACACAATATCGAGGGGTGGAATACCTCAAGATTTGTCCTCGCTCATCCAGAAGTAATAGTGCGTATCTTCTTCCAGATGAAATCCTGCCCGGGGATAAAGCCGGTTACCAATCACATTCGATTTTTCAGTTTCCAATAGTATCCCAATTGCAGTGGTATCTATAGCCAACTTTTTTGCACGATCCAATAATTGTAGAGAAATGCCCTGACCCCGGGATTGGGGCTGGACAAAAAGATCGTTGAGCGACCATATTCGTCCCATACGGGTAGAAGAAAATAATGGATACAACTGGGTAAACCCCACCATTTGGCCTAGCTCATCAAAGGCTCCAAAGATAATCGATTCATTCCGATTGATTCGTTCGCTAAGGAAAGCTCGCGCCTTTATACTATCCGCCGGTTGACGATACCATACACGATAAGCTTCAAATAATATCACCAGGTCATCAAGATGGTCAATGGTCAATTGATCTATATTCATAAGTTTATCTCTACTTTTACCCCGCAAAGATTAAAAAACACCCGTTTATTGTAGTTTTTATGCCCTTGCAGTGGATTCTTTTTGACCTGACAACACCTTACTTGATTTTGATACCGGTGCGGAACACGCACTAAATGTCACTTTTAAGGATCATGGCTTTGCAAACAACCAAGAGCTAGCAACCTCATACCACCAGATAAATCACAGCTGTTGGCAAAGATTTGAACAAGGCGAGATCGACATTCCGACGTTGAAAAAACTTCGGTTTACCCTCTTTGTGGAAGAAAATGATTTGAAAGTGCATCCCGATACGATTAACAGGCACTACCTGGATCTGCTGTCGCAACAGGTTGGAGAAATCTCCGGCGCCCGTCAATTGTTAGATCAAACCCGGCAAAAATTTAAGCTTGCCTTGGTCACCAATGGCTTTGCAGAGGTGCAACGCCCAAGAATTGATCGCTCCGGTTTGCAAAGCTATTTTGAACACATTGTGATCTCAGAAGAAATTGGAGCTAATAAACCGGCCACTGCCTTTTTTGACCACACATTCTCCCTATTGGAACATCCTGATCCTCGGCAAGTAATGATCATTGGAGATAGTCTTTCTTCTGACATCAAAGGTGGTTCGGATTATGGCATTAAAACCTGCTGGTTTAATCCTAAAAACCTGGAGAATGACGGGGTTCTTAAACCAGACCACATGGTAAGTTCACTGCATCAGATCCCCAATTTATGCAGTTAAGCAAATTATACCTAATTGGATCTGCTGATTGTAAGTTCGAGTCGAAGCATGGATTTATTGTGAAATCCTTTTTAAGAAAATAAGTCAGGGATTGGAGACCGAAGTCGGAAATCGGCTAAGTACGCTCACCTCCCGAAGTCGCTAATGCATAATCATTCCCAAACCGAGATAAAGAAGCGCAGTGATACCACCAACAATCAGTGCGTAGGGCATTTGAGTCTTTACGTGATCAATATGATCGGTCGCCGCCGCCATCGAGGATAAGATCGTAGTATCACTAATGGGTGAGCAATGATCCCCAAAAATACCTCCGCCAAGTGCTGCAGCAACCGCCATTATTTCATTAACTTCCATCTGACGAGCCATCGGTACCGCAATGGCAATCATGATAGCAAAAGTGCCCCAGGAGGTGCCGGTTGAAAAAGCGATGAAACTGCTCATGATAAAAATCAGAAAAGGCACCAGTGAGGGTGACAACCATTGCCTGGCTACCTGAGCAAGGTATTGACCGGTCTGCAGTTCCTTACACACCGTGCCGATGGCAAATGCAAAGAGTAATAATAAAGCAATGGGCATCAGGCCGGAAATACCCTTGAAGACAATCTCTACGTTCTCTTTCAAATTAAATATACCCTGTACAGAATACAAGACCATACTGACCAGAATGGACACAACCACTCCCACCAGCACGGCGGGAGATCCTGAGCCCTGCCCCAAAGCATGAAAAGCCCGATCAATCCAGCTACCCTGCGGAAAGTCGATAAGGGCCTGCTCCCAACCGGTATAGATTAACATGGTGGGCATCATCGAGACCATGACCAGAAGTGGAATCACCATGTTGATTAATTTCGGTTTCACCCCTTCTTTGGGTAAGACTTCGGTAATCTCTTCAGACACCATAGGCTGAGCGTTGGGCCAAAGGAGTTCACCTCCCATTGTTCTTGCTTCCGCTCTTTTCATCGCCGGCAGGTCCCACTTAAACAGGATGACCAGGACAACACCCAAAAGCGTTAAGATTGGATAAAAATTAAAAACAATAGTTTGCATCATCACTTGAAATGGGTTGTGAAAACCCTGGGTCAGCAAGAGACCCATGATCAGGGCACCCCATCCATTAAATGGGATGAGGATACAGGTGGGAGCACTACTGGAGTCTGCAATATAAGCCAGTTTTTCCCGGGAGATTTTCAATTTATCAAAAATAGGCCTGAACAGTGAACCAATAACCAAGGGTGAAATGCTTGATTCAATAAAAATAATCACCCCAGTCATCCAGGCCATAAGTTGCACCCATATCTTTTTTCCTTTGCCTCCCTTCTGATCAAGTTTTTCCAGCTGGATATTGATCCATTGCATGAATCCTTCGACACCTCCTGATCGTTGAATAAACAAGATAACCCCCCCAATCAGGGCACTGAACATAATTGTTCGGGTATTGCCTGGATCGGTAAATACATCGACCAAACCATAAAGGGTATCAAGAAAACCAAGAAAGACGTTACCATCGTTGATGATCAACCATCCCAGAAAGAGCCCAAAAATCAGGGAAACATACACTTGTCGGGTCCAGATCGCCAATATAATGGCAATGACGGGAGGCATGACAGATAAAAAGCCGTATTCGTGCATGCCTCAAAATAAGAAATATCTTCCTGCCGATGAATGTCAGCACTGGTCAGTGGGGTGATTAAGTGGCTTTATCTTATTCCCTTTGGTAGTACTCCTCTATCTTATAGCCCATGAACTGGCCTAAATCAATAAAGCCATATTGCTTAAAGCCCTTGTCTGTCTTTAACCACGAAAATGTATAGGACCGGCCTACAGCCGAAAGATCGCCGACAGAGATAACCGTTTCGGTCAGATAGTCGGGAGTTGCCCGATAGGTACCAAACGAAAAACTACTGATACCACCGGTTTTACGGTATCGCATTGCATAATAAAAGGTCGGGGTAAAAAGCTTAAATCCTTCAAGTCCGGCTGATAGAGGCTCTGCTACTTCAACCTCGCCAGGAGCCCATTTCAGTAGTTTCCAGGAGCCCATAAGGGGATAGTTGCCCTTCATCTGGCTGAAGGGATCCTCAACTCTTTGATACACTTCTTCCAGTGACTGCCCGTCCGTGTTTCCGCCAATGATGGTACCGCGCTGGGTAAAAAGATCCCCTTCAAATGTGCAGGTAAATGTCTGGGGGTAGGCAACCAGGGTACTGTCCCAACTATGATAGTCGATATACTCGGGAAATTGGTCTCCAAGCTGAATGTAGGTGCCACCACCTGTACCCAGGAGTACGTGAGTCTCCCGGTCGTAGCGAAGGGTCACAAATCGGTTTCTGGTAAAAATCTTCATGGATACAACTCCCGATTCGTTCGAAAATTCTGACGATTCTCCGACACTGGTATGCGCAAGTTTGGCAGCTATCAATTGCCAGGTACCTTCCAGTGAATTGAAGTCTTCCAGTGGCTCAACGCCGACTTCGGATGTACTGGCTTGTTTCAAATCCTTTTTTGCAAAAGGTGCCAGATAGATCAATATTGGTGATAGGATGATTGGTAGTATTGTTAATCTCATAATGGCCGCACATTAGTAATCTCATATAAGTTAAAAAAGATCTGCTAATAGTCAAAAAAAATAAACGTGGCAGTCCATAATGAAGTACGTCAAGAATAGTGAGAAAAAGTCGATCTCCAGTACTCTCAAACTGACCGACCCATGATAGCTCCAAAAAATTATTTTTAGATTTGAGGTCATGCTGCATCGCAAAAAAAGTACAAGCCAGATTACCAAACTCGAAGTCGACGTAGGGATGCAAAAGATACCGATGATCATCTACCGTGAACATCGGCGTAGTTGGAGGGTGTCCTTGGGACAACGATCAGTCAATTTGCGCATTCCAGCCACCTGGCATTATGGTATGCCGGAAAACCCAGTGGAATGGGCAGTGCAGTGGACCCGGGAGAAATACCGTAAGCAACCTGAGCTTTTTGATCATTTTTTTCTTGAAACACCTCACCATGGCAGAATCTATAACACTCTTTATGGCCTTTATACTCTTGCAGTCAAACCCGCTGATCGAAAGACTGCCGGAGGAAAAATCGCAGAAAACACAATTGAAATACGATGCCCCAGGGATGGTCAGAAGCTGATCAGGCTGATGTTTTTCCAAAACTTATCAGCAAAGTCTTCGCTAATCAATTTCATGAATTTTTTGCCGAACGGGTAGCTACCCTCAATGCTCGGTTTTATCAATTTCACTACAGCGATATTTCTTTTAAATACAACAAAAGCAATTGGGGAAGCTGTAGCCATACGGGTCATTTAAATTTTAGTACCCGGCTCTTTCTCGCTCCACAAATCGTGGTCGACTATGTAATTATTCATGAACTGGCTCATCTCAAAGAACACAATCACTCGCCTGCATATTGGAAGGTTGTGAAAAAAGTAATGCCGAACTACAAGGCTCAGGTCAGTTGGTTAAAGGATCACGGATCCGCACTCTATTTTTAATTATTGCACTATGGATCTGAGAAGCTTTTTCTTGCGACATCTGGCTCAAACAAGCCCGGCACCCATGCTTAAGGAGATCGAGCATGCGAACGGCATATATCTATATCCAATCGAGGGGGAACCCATCATGGATCTGATCTCCGGCATTGGGGTATCCGCATTAGGTCACTGTCATCATGCAGTAGTGGAAGCCGTGCAATCTCAGGCGGCGAAATACATGCATACCATGGTTTATGGCGAGTTTATCCTGGCTCCTCAGGTATTGCTGGCCAAAGCACTAGCTGAGGCACTACCATCTCCCCTGGATACCGTCTACCTGGTCAATAGTGGGGCTGAAGCGGTCGAGGGAGCATTGAAATTGGCAAAAAAAGTCACTCGTCGTTATGAGATCGTCGCCTGTCGCAATGCCTATCACGGAAGTACCCACGGTGCAATGAGTCTCATGAGTAGCGAGATCTATACAAAACCTTTCCGACCTCTATTGCCCCAGATTCGATTTATTGATTTTAATGAAGAGAGCCATTTAGACCAAATTTCAGAACATACTGCAGCAGTGATTCTCGAAACTATTCAGGCAGAGAGTGGTATTGATCAACCTAAAAACGACTATTTAGGAAAAGTGGCCAGACGAGCCCGGGAAGTCGGAGCCTTGCTCATTCTGGATGAGATCCAATGCGCTTTTGGACGGACTGGCTCTCTGTTTGCCTTTTCCCAGTATGGCATTATTCCCGATATTCTTGTCCTTGCCAAGGGAATGGGAGGGGGCATGCCAATCGGAGCATTTGTGGCTTCACAAACGCACATGCATCAACTAGCCATAAATCCTTCATTGGGGCATATCACAACCTTTGGTGGCCATCCAGTCAACTGCGCTGCTGCATTGGCTACTCTTCAGGTGCTCCAAAACCAAGATCTGATCGGTCAGGTCTCTGAGAAGGCGGAATTATTTAGGAAGCTCCTACCCCATCCCCTGATCAAACAAATCCGACAGTCAGGGCTCTGGTTTGCCTTAGACTTAGGTGATGCAAATCTGCTTCAAAAGGTAGTCAACCTGGCAGTTGAAAAAGGAGTGCTCATTGATTGGTTTTTGTTTAATGACCATAGTATCCGGATCGCACCTCCTTTGATCATTGAGGAAGCAGAGATCAGGAAGGCTTGTGTTATTTTGCATTCAGTTTTTGACGAGTTCAAATGAAGGGGTGCTAGGTCTCTCTAGCTGAGTCGATTTATTCCGGTGTCTCCACTAAAAGCCACAGATGCATAGGTCTAGCACCAGACCTGAGGTCTTATAATATAACTACGGGGTTGTATGTGAAAAATCAAAAAAGCAGTCTGCTCATTCTATATAATCGAGAAATGAAATTCTTTGTCAAGCCGGCAGAATGCCCTTTTTAGAGTATTAAAATGCTTATTTTACCGGTATGGCACCAAATTCAATGGTTAGCTTTACTGATTAGTCATTCTACCAAATAATAGAGAAATGGAATCAAGACCGTGGTTGAAGAACTACCCAAACGGGATACCGGCAAACATTAATGCCGATCAATATGAAAACCTTCTTCAGTTTTTTGACGAGACCTTCAAAAAGTACAAAAAACAACCGGCTTTCATTTGCATGGATAAAGCCCTTTCATTTGAGTCGATCGATAAAATGTCGACGAGATTTGCGGCCTATCTGCATTCCAGGGGACTCGAGCCAGGTGACAAAATCGCCTTGATGATGCCCAACTTATTGCAATACCCGATCGCCTTGTTTGGCGCTTTGAGAGCTGGTCTGATTGTGGTCAATACAAACCCACTCTATACCCCGCGTGAGATGAAGCACCAGTTTACCGACTCTGGAGCCAAAGCCATACTAATTGCCGAAAATTTTGCAGCAAACCTGGAGAAGATTTTACCAGAAACGAGCATAAAGATTGTCATAACCACCAGTATTGGCGAGTTGTTAGGATTTTTTAAAGGTTGGATCGTCAATTTTGTGGTACGAAGGATTAAAAAAATGGTGCCTAAATACGAGATCCCGAATGCAGTTAGTTTTTCTGATGCTATAAAACAAGGGGCAAAATTTCAGATTAAACCATTTGAAAGCTGTGCGGACGATACCATTATCCTGCAATACACAGGAGGTACAACGGGCCTTTCAAAGGGGGCGATGTTGACCAATCGAAATCTGATTGCCAATATGCTTCAGGTAAGAGCTATTATGAGTCCATACCTCAAAGAGTCTGAAGAGACAATTCTTTGTCCGCTTCCTCTATATCATATTTATGCATTTACGGTCAATTGCCTGACCCTGATGAGCATCGGAGCCCGCAATGTACTTATAACCAATGCCCGTGACCTGGGATCTTTAATTGTCGCGTTTAAAAAATACCCAATCAATCTCATGACCGGCGTCAATACGTTATTTAACGCGTTGCTCAATCACAAGGATTTTGCAAGTCTGGATTTCAGCCATTTAAAGATCACCAGTGCAGGCGGCATGGCCTTGCAACAATCGGTCGCCCGCAAATGGCAGGAAGTGACGGGTTGCTCGATATCCGAAGGTTATGGTATGACCGAGACCAGCCCCGTTGCCAGTTCAAATCCGTTGGATGGAAAAGTAAAACTGGGTACGATTGGCTTGCCGGTACCTTCAACCGATATGCGTATCGTCGATGAAATTGGAAATGCGTTAGGCATCGATGAGGTTGGTGAGATTCAAATCAAAGGGCCGCAGGTCATGAAGGGATATTACAACCAACCTGCTGAGACTAAAAAATGCTTAAACGATGGCTGGATGAGTACCGGTGATATCGGAACGATGGATGTTGATGGTTACTTCAGAATCGTAGACCGCAAGAAAGATATGATACTGGTTTCCGGATTCAACGTCTACCCAAATGAAATCGAAGAAGTGATTGCATCGCATCCGAAAGTGTTGGAGGTTGCTGCTATCGGAGTACCTGACGAACATTCAACAGAAGCGGTAAAAGTCTTTATTGTCAAAAAAGACAAATCATTAAGCCAGACAGAAATCATGGACTATTGCAAAGAAAATCTGACTAATTACAAACGACCCCGACACATCGAATTTCGTGATGAATTGCCAAAACCAATATTGGCAAAATATTGAGAAGAGCGCTTAAAGAATAAGGTGCCGGGAGTCGGAAGCCGGGAGTCGGGAGTCGGAAGCCCGGAAAACAAAGGGTTTAGTACCTGTAGAGGCCGATCTATTCCGCCGACTAGATTATAAACGTGCCAGAGGTCGGGAGTCGGAAGCCGGGAGCCGGATGTCGAGATGCCGGGAAAGCAAAGGGTTTAGTACCCTGTAGAGGCGGATCTATCCCGCCGACTTTGACTATAAAGGTGCGAGAGGTCGGAAGCCGGGAGTCGGGAGTCAGGAGTCCGAAGTCGGATGTCGGGTGCCGGATGTCGGCTGTCCGAAGTCGGGTGTCGGCTGTCCGAAGTCGGATGTCGGATGCTGGAGTTAAGTAGTCAAATAGTTAAGTAGGTGATTTGTTAAGTGGGAACAAAAAAAACTCCCCGATCTCCGTGCCCTCTGCGAAAGGATTAATGCTGGATGTCGGATGTCTCTTATATTTTCTTTTGTTTTAGTACAACCTGCTCATTAAATTTATCTATAATCTTCTGGAAATAGAATTTCAGTTTACTATAATCCGACTCGGGATAAACTGACTTTTTAAAAGATATAAGTCCATTAATTTCCAGCGATGAATCTTTAATTAAAGTCGAATATTGCACTTCGACAAGATCATTGCTAATTGTAAAGTCTTCGGGTACAAAAGACGTGGAATAACCATCAGGCAGGTCAATCTGACACTTGTATTTTTCCAGCTGCGGTGAAATAAAATCAATTGGGTAAGAGCGCGATTGTTGTGTAAACGGCATCTTACTAGTCGGGAAATGCAGGAGGGGAGTAATAATGAGTTGATCATCAATTTGGTCAATACCTGAAGTGCCCTTCACCGCGACTACATAAGGGCCCGAAGTAGTCTCATAATGAGAGGTTTTGACTACGGATACATTTTCAAATCCCTTCTCCAAAAATAACTCCTTAATTAAAGTAGTATCATCTTTAAATTTATCACGAAGATGATAAGCCTCCAATTCGGTAGTGTGCATGACACAGCTCAACTCGGCTTTCGACGTCTGAGGATTAATTTTGAAGTTTAGCATAACGCTTTTTTCACTTGGCATATTCGTTTGCAGATCGGCCCAGAGAGCATCATTTTTTCGAATAATCAAACCTTTATCATTCAGGCACCAAATCGGTAGTCGATCAAACGGTACATTTCTGTCAGTTGCGTCCGCCAAAACGATTTTATCATCGATCGTTAAAATCATAGCGACGTAATTAAAAAGACTCTCAATGGGGTGTTCACTGCGTATCTTTCCATTATTCCTGGTACTCAGAATGATGGGTTCGGCATTAATTCCTACTTCTTGCAACAAGGCAATGGTAAATAGATTAATATCGGCAGCGGATCCACCATGATCGCGAATCAATTCATTCGGATTTTTGCCGCGTATTTCCCGTAGCGGCTGTTCCATTTAAATGATCTCTTGGCAAAGTCAATAATCTCATGAGCCTTTCCAATCAAGCTTTCCTGCTTGAGGGTGATTTCGTTATCAAGCATTTTTTTTGCATATTTTCCCGATCGCTTAATATAGCCCCCAAATTCCGGGTAATTCAATAGTTCGTTACTTAACTCAGGCCAGGTTGTAATTACCCGTTGAATGCCGCCACCATAATGATTGATCTTGGACAGTTGAAAATCAATCTTCATAATATAATCATTGATCGAAGTGATATATGATTCGTCACGGAAGGCAGGCACATTGACCATCTCAAATTTATGATCAAGGTCAGCATATTCGGTCGTTCCAATACTCGACTTTTTGCCCGATTTGGTGACATAATTATCAAACTTGGAGATGCCTTGTAC
This sequence comes from Saprospiraceae bacterium, assembly GCA_016711125.1. Classification (GTDB taxonomy): domain Bacteria; phylum Bacteroidota; class Bacteroidia; order Chitinophagales; family Saprospiraceae; genus JABDMH01. The sequence continues at coordinate 45,741 of JADJTQ010000002.1, forward strand.
AACAAATACATATTCATAAAATGGAACCATACCGACTTCATAGCTGCTATACACTGTGGGTATCCGATCCTGAAATTGCCAGTCAGGCAAATTAAAGTGAAACGGTGTTTCTACTTCATATGAAAATTCAATGATGGTGCCTGGTCTGACATTGGGAAAAGCAAATTTCTTATACTTGAAATTGTCATTAATAGTTTCATCAAAGCCGTTAGTTAAATTAATCGTTGATTTATTGATGCGACCATTATCCGGATAATAACTGGTGCCTTCAAAAAATGTCACCTTCTCTGCACGGGTATCGTTATTATATAGAAGTATGGCTACTTCTCCATAATTATTTCCAGCTTCTTCCAGAACTTTGATTCTCTTTTTCCTATTGAAGTATATGATATGGTTGTCAGTTGAAATATAGAATTTAGTCACCCCAATATCAAAAAGAACTACTGCCTCCGCCAGAGAATCCGGTTTGAATTTTTTTAAACTGATTTCGGCCTCTCCTACTTTTCCCAATTCTGTCGAAAACTGCTGTGCAACAATATTACTGCTGCAAAACCAACAGGTAATAATGACCGCTACTGTAAATTCGTTCTTCATTTCTTCAAGATGATTTTAAGGTTATTCAAATGGTGGGAAAGTTGCGATGTAAACCGATAAAATTCGGGGTACTGGTCTAACCCATATTGACCTGCTAAAAGAAGATATTCCCGGATCAATATCACTGTATTATTTTCTACTCGATATTCACCATGGTAATGGCCAAAGGGACTATCTAATTTATAACTATCGGGAGCATCTATCTCCATTTGTTCAGGATCTTCAACCACGTACCGGATGGTATCAACGATATAAGTTGGATAATTAATGCGAATATCCGAATATCGGTCTTCCGGCCTTTCCCATTGAAAGGTAGTGATGGGAGGCACTGAAGCAACCCACATATTTCCCACCTTTCTTAGATGATTTTGTAAGTTGGCTTTTGTTGTCAGTTCAACCATAGGTTGGTTACTGAAATCTTTAAAGGCAAAATCAATTACTGTCAGATTCTCGAAAGGAATTTGACGAATAAGATATTTTTGCCAATTTTTGGCAGTTACCTCATTTCTCACCGACTGGATATACTCAAAGGATGATGCTCTGGCTAGATGGCTCATAATCACTCCTGATTCTTTGCTTTCCGTATTCAGACTGATCTCGAAATTATTTTCATTTTTTACGTCTTCCACACTAAGGGCAGGTATGCGGACGAGATGACTTTCCTGATCCTTAATCAGAAGGCCCCATCTATTTTGGGTAGATACCCCCAAGTATCCGGCTGGTGCTATATCCGAAGTATTTTCCAACCAGATGGTATCCTTCCCAACCGGCACGGCTAAAATAACATGATTAAATTGTTGAAAAGGAAGATCTGTTATTATTCTCCTCGGATTTTCACCTAAAAAAACCTTTACATAGTAAGATGGTATACCTATGTATTTTAGAGCTGCTTGCATATAGTTGGTCAGTGCTTTGCAGTCACCGTACTTATTCTCGCATACATAAGAGGCGGGATGAGGTTGCAAACCACCTATTTCCATGCTGATACTAATGTACCTGGTATTCTGTTGCATGTATTGGTAGAGTTTGTTAATCTGATCCACTTTATCGGTAATTCCATCGAGCAATTGGTCAATACGTCTTTTCTCTATTGCGGTCAGTTCATCTTTACCCTCGTTCATTTTCCATTGCCACTGACCGTACGATTGCCAACTTTCCTGATTTCCCTCAATACCATAAATAAAAAACCTCGGGATCACATGCACTGCAGGGATACTTTCGAGGAATGGAGGTGCTGAAGTTTGATGCCGATTTGTAATGACATCGTTCAGACTCCAAGTCTGAATGATTTCGGTTTCAGTACTATCTCTAAAGTACGTGAAAGTCGAATCAAACTGTTGTCTTACTATCATATTCCTGGGCCTGCTTAACGTCAATCTGGCAAATTGTACCGGCACTTCCAGATAATAAAAACGATACCAATTGCATAGTGATAAAAAATCATCTCTAGTATGCTGGTAAACGAGCCTCACCTGGTAAGGATACTCATGCCATTTGAGTTCAAATTCCTTGACCAAACCATCGTCATAGAAGGAGACTTTAGAAAATGCGCTCCGATCGATCATGTCACCCTTTTTCAGATTTCTCAAGATGACTCCATTTTTATCCAGGGTGAGAGCTTCTACAATTTTGAAGTCATTGCCTTTTTGGTAGTAGATCTGAAATTCGGCCAAGTGATCAGCCTGCGGACGATTAATCTGGAGAAGAATTTCTTCTTCAGTAATCAGGTTTCCTTTTTTAAAGTATTTGTTCGTGTGATAAGAAAGGATAATCGCCGGGTCCTGGCAGTATACTACACTCACCAAAATCAGAAAAAAAGCAGTAAAGACTCCATCAGTGATATGCATCAATGGATAGTTACATTCTTGCTGTCAAAGTAATGTTAAATTATTTAATAAAGTTAACAGCGCAAAAGTTCCAATAAGGTCAGGTCGACAAATTAAATTAGTTGACTACAGATATATTTTCATGTGACAACTTCTTGATCAAGGAGAAAATGATGCCGGATGCCGGATACCGGAAGTCGGGTGTCCGATGTTGGGTGTCCGAAGCGGGGAGTTAGGAGAACAACGGCTAGTACCGTAGAGGCGATCTACTTCCGCCGAAATCAAAGAAAACTCTGCGAGCTCGGCGTCCCTCTGCGAGAGGATTAATGTTTTATGTCGGGTGCCCGGTGTCCGATGCCGGGCGTCAGGATATCAATGGTTTAATACCATGTAGAGGCGGATCTATTCCGCCAACTTGACATTAAGAAGTCCGATGTTCGAAGCCGGAAGTGGTTAGGTAGAAACAAAAATTCTAGCAAGCTCTAAGCCTCGGAAGTTGAGTAGTTAGGTCAGTGAATGGCTAAGTGGGACTAAAAAAACTCTGCGCCCTCTGCGAGAGGAATTAACCCTGGAGTCCGAAGGAAAACGTCCGAAGCCGGAAGTTGGAAGTCAGTGGCTAAGTAGTTAAGTGGGCCAAAAATCCTTTGCGAGCTCAGCTCCCTCTGCGAGAGGATTAATACCGTATGTCCGAATTGCCGATCACTCAACCACCATTTCATCAAACATCATCCATGCTCGCTCGCCAGCACCGGAATGCCACGGTGGACAAACACCCATATTGTCGGCCCGGATCCGGAGATAGCGAGTTTTTCTTGGGTTTTTGTAACTGAATTCGTACTGGTAAATCTCAACATTTTCCTCCCTGCCATGAAAGAGTGGCTTACGATAGATTTCTGCAAACCGTTCTCCATCATTACTCACCTCGAAAGTCACTTTATTGGGTAGAAATATCCGAGCATTTTGATCTTTCAGTGCTGTCATTTTCACAGTGCTGATCTCTGCCCTTTCGCCAAAATCGATGGTTATGTCCAGATTGGCCCCCAGGTAACCCTGCCACCGGCCATCATTGATATTCAGACTACCGAAAAGGCCATCAATCAAAGCTTGATCTCCTCCTGCCGATCGGGAGTTGTCATACCGTGTATCCAGTTCCATTGGTTTAAAAGTAGCCATGTTCATCTTTACTTCCTTGGTAGAGATGGCATCTGATGCCCTTCCCTCAAAAAAAGCCAGACTCTTTATGGTGCATTCTTTTTCGATGTAAAAAGGATTGCGGTATATCAATCCGGTTAATCCGGGAGGATCACCATTGGTGGTATACTTAATCTGGTTTACATCGTCACCAGAGGTAAGAGTAACCAGATAAGCTTCTGCTTCCGGTTTGTATTCAATATACGTCTCAACCTGTTTGACAATAATTGGCCAGTCATCGCTGCGAAAAGATGTAGCCGGCAATCCATATTGACTGAATAAATTTGTTGGCGCGGTATTGCTAAATCCAAATCGCACTGCGATGGGGTTTAAAACGAAATCAGAAGTGACCGAAACTTCTTCGCTCTTGATCACAGCACTGGCGGGGTAGAATATTTGATCCTCACCTGCCAACTCAAAACCCGATAAAGGACCATCTTTTGACAGGAGACCTTTCTCCGCATATTGAAAGTTGATAATCAGTTCTCCTCTTTCGATCCGGTGCGATTTATAAACCGGCCCGGAATAGACGATGTCTTTTTTCCATAGGTGCGGGCTAAAGCCCAATGCGCTAGTCTCTGACCGACATCGATCTTATTGCGAGGGTGGATATCGTAAATATTACCTATGTCACTAATGACTACCATGCCGGTATTGGGCACCGTCTTCATTGTCTGAAGTTGCGATTCTCTCACCAGGGCTCCCTGCATTGGAGTACCGTAATTGAATGGGGCAATCTGGACAAAATAAAACGGCATAGGAAAATCCCAGGCATTGCGCCAACTCTCGATCATTGCAGGAAACAACCGTCGATAGAGGATTGCGCTGGCGGTATTTGACTCGCCCTGATACCAGATAGCTCCCGATACCTTAAAATTAGTGACCGGATGGATCATGGCATTGAAGAGTACTCCGGGTTCTCTTGGCCAATGATCGGACGTGCCGAGGGTGGCATCCCACTGAGCAAAATCCGGATCGGCATTAATTACTTCTTCGGGGGTCCACACTTCTGCTGCAGTACCACCCCATGCTGCCTGAATGAGGCCAATGGGCACATCCAGGTTTTCATAGAGATTTTTACCAAAGAAATATCCAACTGCGCTAAAAACGCGCATCGTCTCGGGAGAGCAGATTGACCAACTGGCTTCACAATCGTCTTGCCGGTATTTGGAAGTAGTACGCGGTATTTGAAAAAATCGAATTTTAGGGAAGTTGGCCTGTTGAATAGCAAGCTCGGCACCATCAATTCCTGAATTTGCCGACCATTCCATATTTGACTGCCCGGAACAAATCCAAACTTCGCCAATTAAAATATCATTTAACCGAATTGAATTAGAGCCCTTAAAATCGATCGTAAAGGGTCCACCTGCCTCGGGAGTTGGTATGACAATCTCCCATCGGGCATTACGATCCGCTTTAATATCATAAGTATGGTTATCCCAACTCGCTGTAATCTCTATTTGCTCAGATGCGTTTGCCCAACCCCATAGTTTAACAGCGCTGTTGCGTTGCAACACCATGTGATCCGATAAAACCGAAGGCAGTCTTACGGTTGCCGAGGCAAAAGAGGTAAGTATAAATAATAGAAAACCCGTTACATATACCTGCCCGAACCGATCAATCCTCATCTATACCACACTTGTACTTCCTGGCACTGCTACTTCGTAGTTGCCATTGCCATCTGGTTTGGCCGGAGGCATGTCATTCCAACTAAAAGTATCAGGGACTAAAATCACATCTGAATTCAAGGCTTCATCCATCGTCATCATTTGACCGCTGTAGGTTACCATTCTTCCGAAGATGGAAGTCATCGTACTCATAGCACCATTATAGGTATCGTCATATTTGTATTCCCCTTTATTGATGGCGGCAAAAAGTTCGTCGTGCTCTACCTGATAAGGATTGGGGTCATTGCTATCATCGTGGTGCATCAAGACTTTGCCACCATACGACTTCAGAGTTCCAGCTCCAAAATCTGCCGTCCCTTTGGTGCCCATTAAGGTCTCATTAACCTGACTCCAGGTATTTTGATATGGCGGCATTGACTATTCATGATCGAGCCATCGGCATAGTGAAATTCGACAAAGTGATGGTCAAAGATCTGGCCGTTGTCCTTACCTTTTCGTACTTCACGACCACCCATTCCTTGAGCTTTGACCGGATAGCCCTTTTTTGCCCAATTCATCACATCCATATTGTGAATGTGCTGCTCAACAATGTGGTCACCACAAAGCCAAGTGAAATAATACCAGTTTCGCATTTGATATTCCATTTCGGTCTGTTGAGCTTCTCGCGGTCGCACCCAGACTCCGTCATTATTCCAATAGACCTGACCTGAAGTGATGTCCCCAATTTTACCCTTGTGGATCATGGCCATCATTTCTTTGTACTTCGCTTGGTAATGTCTTTGCAAACCCACGACCACATTCAGTTTCTTCTGCTTGGCAATCTGGGCCGTTTTCAAAACGCTGCGTATGCCTGCTGCATCGGTGGCAACCGGTTTTTCCATAAAAATGTGCTTGTTCTGTGCTACCGCTTCAGCAAAATGCATGGGTCTAAAAGCAGGTGGCGTAGTCAGGATAATGACATCGCACAAGGCGATTGCCTTCTTATAACCATCAAAACCCACAAACTGCCTATCCATTGGCACATCTACACGCGAAGCATCTGCACCCATCTTAATGTTAGCAAGGCTTTCTTCCAGCCGATCTTTAAAGGCATCGGCCATGGCAACCAGTTTTACATTGGGTGCAGCCTTAAGTGCCTGGGTAGCTGCTCCGGTTCCGCGGCCACCACAGCCTATTACAGCAATCTTTATATCATCATTCACCAAACTATGGAATCCATGTCCGGAAGCTATAAGTGGAGAGGTCATCAATGCCCCTGCTGCGAGTGATGAGTGCTTCATAAAATCACGTCGCCTGAATAAGTTTTTATCTGCCATGATAGTATTTTTCTTAAGATCAGAAATAAATGAATTAGGTCGATTAAGGTACGAATTATCCACCTAGTACTAAAGCCCAGAAAGCATTTTGTTCTTCTTGGGTAGGCTGATCAACCGGACTGATGATTCGAAAGCCTACAAATGGCGAGTCCGTATTCCACCAAAAGCTCTTTGGTATCTGAGGATCTCTCTTTTCCAGGCCAGGATCGACTCGGTTCGTTTGGCACTGCGCAAATCTGCAGGCTCGCTTCTGAAAGATCCGCCTCTTACTGATCTGGGGTGCAGGGCAGTTGGTTGAATCCACGGATCTCTTTCTCCATTTTCTATTTTTTGATATGCATCGGCGTGATATTGATCCATGGTCCATTCCATTACATTACCCAGAATATCAAAGAGCCCCCAGGGATTTGGTTTCAATTCGCCTACCTTATGAAAGGTACCTTCGCTATTATCCTCATACCAGGCATATTCGGTCAGTTCCTTCTTCTTTTTTCCAAAAAAATAGGGGGTTGTGCTACCAGCTTTACAGGCATATTCCCATTCAGCCTCAGTGGGCAATCGGTAAAATCTTCCCGTCTTCTCAGACAACCATTTGCAGAATTGAAGGGCAGAGAACTGAGTCATGCCTGCTGCCGGATATCCGAATTTACCCATACCAAAAACTGGATCTTCATAGGGTGCACTGGGACGTGTCACCCCATCCGTACGTGGCTTGCCATTGTCATCGAGGTCGATTTCAGGATCTCGAAATATCATAAAAATGTCATGTGTAATTTCATTTGCACTCATATAAAACGATGAGATTTCCACCTCCTTCTGGGGCATTTCATCCGGCATTTTTGATTTGGGATCACCGAGGACTACCTTTCCCTCGGGAACGCCAGCCATGGCAATTTTTAAGTCCGTCTTCGGAATCACCTGTTCAAACGATTCTGGCCTTTGTTGTGCAAAAAGGCTATTAACCCATAAGGCAACTAAAAGTACTTGATATGATTTCATAATCCTGAGTAATTACTTGCTTAGATTTAGATCAAACATAACCACGAGATCATCGTGGCAGACGATAGTGCCAAACAAAGCACTTGGTGGCTCTATATTGTATTCTGAAAACTTAAGTTTATACTGTCCGCTTAGATGGCCCGAAGCTACGTTACCCTGAGCCGACACCATGATCGTTTTATTTACTCCAGCAAGGGACAAAGTTCCCTGGGTTCCGAGATCGCCACCTTCCGGATTTGCTTTTTTACCCTTAAAGGTCATCTGGGGAAATTGATCGGCCAAAAGCGCTTTATAAATTTTTGCATTCATATCAGGACCCCGACCTCCATCCATTGTCATGACATCCATTGTCAAGCTGATGTCAGCGACCTGACCGGCTGCATCAGTGGTAATGGTGCCCGTAAAGGTGCCCACTTCTGCTTTCCAATCTCTTAGCGTGCTGGTACCATCGACCCAAATCCGGGATCCTTCTGCCAGTTTATAGGTCTCCTGACCGTTTACAACAAAGGTGCAAACAATCAAAGCAATCGCTGTCAGACAAAAATGTCTATAAAACAAATGTTTCATGGTTTTACTATTTTTTAGTTTGGTCTTCAGCCAGTACGTAAGAAGAAAAATTATCCGAATGAATTAGTTCACTATCTCTACCAATAATTGCTGCAATATCCGTATTTCTTTGTAAAAAGAATGCAGACTGGCCTAATGATAAAATAGAAAGTGCCGAGGCAAATCCATCGGCCTCCCATCCGGTTTTAGCTATCACGGTGCTACCGAAAAAATTGAGGACTCCCCAGCCGGTCTTTGGATCGATAATGTGTGCATAGCGACGTCCTTTATGGACAAAAAATTGGAAATCAGGTCCCGATGTGGCTATGGCTTCATTACGAATTAACACCACTTTGTCACACCATGATATTGTAATCTTCCAGGCCAACTCTCCAGGCGGTGGTTCGCCAGCTACTAAATCACCACCTAAATCAATCAAAAACCGATCAATATGGTCCTCTTTCAATGACTTTGCCATATGATCACCAATGTATCCCTTTGCTATGCCACCAAAATCCATTCGCATATTCTTTTTGCCAAACTTAAGATTTGAACCATCAATCAACTGCAGGCGTCCGGCCTGGAGATGTTTACGAAACTTTCGGATCTTCTTTTGAGGTGGGATTTCGTTTTGCGCGAGATATGACCTCCAAAGGTGGGTTAGAGCTCCGATGGCGACATTGAAACTACCATTCGTCATCCCCCAGATCTTTTGTGCCTTTTTTGTCAGATCGTAAAGTGGCTTACTCACTGGTGTTGTACTATTTTTGACATAATGGGCAGCGACTTGCATCACCTCACTCTGTCTATCATAGTCTGAAAAGATGGTATTAAAGGAATCGAGAAGCAGAAATGCTTTAGCCATGGCTAGCTGTGCGTGAGCGGAGTCTGTGGCGAAACAGGCGATCGAAACAGAGGTACCCAAAGCTGGTGCTTCCATCGTAAATCGTTCAAGAACTTGTGCGTTGACCTGCAAGATCGAAAGCATAAAAGCAAAAACGATTCTGCTGATTTTTTCTAAATTCAACATCTATCAAAAAAACTAACTGTGAAAAGAAGAAAATTTATTCGATCGAGTGCTTTTTTTAGGAGCAATCGCAGGAATAGCACCTGCATCTCTGGCAAATAATGAAGGAAACATAGCGAAACCTTATCCATTCAAGATGAAATATGCTCCTCACCTGGGTATGTTTAAAAATTCTGCAGGTGAAGACCCGGTTGATCAGTTAAATTTCATGGCCGATATGGGTTTCAAGGCCTTTGAAGATAATGGCATGAAAGGCCGTGACGTCGCCGTGCAGGAAAAGATGGCCAAGACAATGATGAATCGTGGACTTGAGATGGGTGTATTTGTAGCTCATGAAATTTTTTGGGATAAACCAAGTTTGACCAACGGTGATCAAGCGATGCGTGATAAGTTTCTGAATGAGATCAAAGAAAGCGTGGAGGTCGCTAAGCGGGTCAATGCCAAATGGATGACTGTAGTACCCGGCCATGTTGATCTGCGCATAAAAATGGGCTTTCAAACAGCCCATGTGATGGAAACCCTCAGACTAGCTTGTAAAATCCTGGAACCCCATAGTCTGGTGATGGTACTAGAACCTTTGAATTTTATGAATCACCCTGGTTTATTTCTGACAGAAATTCCTCAGGCTTATTCACTTTGCCGGGCAGTAGACAGCCCTTCGTGTAAAATATTGTTTGACATCTATCACCAGCAAATTACTGAAGGCAACATCATACCCAACATCGATAACTCGTGGGATGAAGTCGGTTATTTTCAGATAGGTGACAACCCCGGACGAAAAGAACCAACCTCGGGTGAAATCAACTATAAGAATATCTTCAAGCACATCCATGAAAAAGGCTTCACAGGTATCCTTGGTATGGAACACGGTAATGCCTTCCTGGAAAAGAAGGTGAAGACAAACTCATCCAAGCCTATCAAGAGGTTGATCGATTTTAGTGCCGGGAGAATAACAGCCTGCTCTTTTATTAAATACTGACGAACTTGATGGGGTTAAATTAAACCGTAAAGGTTTGGATAAGCACTCATCATAGAGCAATTTATTCCAACTTCGAAATTTTTCATGACAAACTTCATGCTCCACCTAAAAAGCAAAAGGCAGAACTGCAAATCGAGCAGTTCTGCCTTTTTCTATTTGAGAGAAAACTTACTTCTTACTTGACAATAGCTAATCGTTTGGTTTGCAAGTGACCCAATTGATCAAGCATTAGCACCTGATAGACACCATTGTCCAGACTTTCTACATCCAGGTTTACTTGCTCCCCAAGGACCTTTCTCAGCACCTGCCTTCCCTGCATATCAACGATAGTGATTTCACTATCATGTTGTACACCCAGTAGTGTCACGAAATTGGACGCCGGATTTGGATACATCTCAACAGTGGGGCCACTTGAGTTGGCACTTGATGATGTCAATATTTGGGTACCTGATTGGACTACCAAAGGTGATCCGCTATCTGGCCTACCAGAAGAAATCGATGGAGCGCTGCCAGTCCAGAAGGTCCTAATAACCGACCAATCTGATTTCGTTCCATCCGCACATGTACGTTGAACCCGGTATTCATATGCAGAACTCGGATCTAGATTACCCCACGCCATATTGTTGACACTGGTAGTATGTTGCGCCCACTCATAGGTGCCAGATTTTCGAATTTGACTAGACCAGCTGGTGAACGGTGCATACAGGTAAATCCTGAAGAGGTTGTATGCTTGCTGGAGTATCGTAAATTCAGAGCCATAAGGGGCAGAACAACCATATCCACTATGATCGTGGGTAGTAAACCAATAGCTGCCAGACCACCCGGTCCAGGTACCGCTATGACACTTCACCTTAACCTTATATTCATATTGAGTATTGTAGTGCAGATTACTCCAACTTTGATAGTTATTTGGAGTAACATAATCCTGCCAGGAGCTGCTTCCATATGCTTTTAACATCCAATGGTATTCGTAACCGCTCACTCCACAATGGGTTGATGCCGAATTATAGCTAAGGTTTTGGACACTCATATGGTGACTTTCCGGTGTGCTACATGCACTATAATGGTCATGGGTCTGAAACCAGTAAACATCTGACCAATCAGTCCAGGTACCATTGTGGCATTTTACTTTGACTTTGTATTCATACTTGGTATTGTAGGTCAGATTCGTCCAATTCTGGTAGTTATATGCCGATGTGTAGTCGGTCCAGCCGTAACCTCCCCATTGGCGCAACGCCCAATGGTATTCATAGCCATCCACGGCACAATGAGTGCTGGCTGACGAATAAGACAGATCTTTGACACTCATATGGTGACTCTGTGGTGTACCGCAACCACTGTAGTGGTCGGGAGTCTGAAACCAATAGACCGCAGACCACCCTGTCCATGCACCGCTATAACATTTGACTTTTACTTTATATTCATATTTGGTGTTATAATGAAGGCCGTTCCATTGATGGTAGCCATGGGTCGAAGTATAATCGATCCATGCAGAACTTCCATAGGGTTTTAGCATCCAATGATACTCATCACCCCCAATCCCACAATGCGTAGTAGCCGAATTGTAAGTCAGATCTTTAACACTCATATGTTGGCTCTTCGGTGTGCTACAATCATCATGATGATCGGGTGTGGTAAACCAGTAACTGCTTGACCAGCCTGTCCAGGTACCGCCATGACATTTTACCTTGACCTTATACTCGTATTTGGTGTTGTAATGCAAGCCCGTCCAATCATGGTACGCATTGGGTGTCAGTTTATCGTACCATGTACTGCTACCGTAGGCTTTTAACATCCAATGATACTCATAACCATCTATCGAGCAGTGAGTACTTGCAGAATTGTAGGTCAGATTTTTTACACTCATATGCTGACTTTGCGGTGTGGTGCATCCATCATCATGATGGTCTTGAGTAGTAAACCAGTAAGTATCGGACCAACCGGTCCAGGTACCATCGTGGCATTTTACTTTGACCTTATATTCATATTTAGTGTTATAATGCAACCCAGTCCAGCCATGGTAATTGTAGGTCGAATTGTGGTCCATCCAGGTGCTACTACCATAGGCTTTTAACATCCAATGGTAACCATATCCATCAACCGAACAATGAGTAGTTGCCGAATTGTAGGTGAGATCCTTGACCGACATATGATGGCTGGAAGGAGTAGTACATGAATTGACATAATGGTCAGGTGTAGTAAACCAATAGCTATCGGACCAACCGGTCCAGGTGCCATTGTGGCACTTTACTTTGACCTTATATTCGTATTTTGTTTTGTAATGCAGGTTAGTCCAACTATAGAAGTTGGTTGACGTTGAATAATCTATCCAATTATTGCTACCATACTCCTTCAGCATCCAGTGGTAGTTATAGCCATCAACAGCGCAATGGGTAATGGCGGAGTGATATGTCAAATCCTTGACACTCATGTGATTGGATTGTGGTGTACTACAAGAATTACCATAATGATCCTGCGTCGTAAACCAGTAGTTGGAAGACCAGTCAGTCCAGCCCCCACTATTACATTTTACTTTCACTTTGTACTCATATTTGGTATTGTAATTCAGACCGGTCCAATTATAATAACTATTGGGAGTTGCATAATCTTTCCAGGAGCCCGAGCCATAAGGCTTCACTGCCCAATGGTACTCCACTCCATCCATCGCACAATGCGTGCTAGCTGAGTTATATGTAATGTTTTTAACACTCATATAACCGCTGCTGGGAGGATAGCAGGGGCTGGTATTTTCCTGTTTGGTAGTAAAATAGTGGGAGCCAGACCAATCTGTCCAAGAATTGCTTTGACATTCGACTTTGACTTTATACTCATAGGTCTTACCTGGTTTAAGATTCAGCCAGGTGTACTGATTTTTACCGGTCGTATAAATTGACCAGGTCTCTGTACCAGAAAGCCTCATACCCCAGGAGTACTGGTCTCCCTGCATGTTACAATTAAGTTTTACATCATTGATCGAAATGTCACTGGTATACACATGATTTGTTGTAAGAGGTTCGCATACGTGCTCTTCATATTCGCTGGTTGTAAAAATGTCTGCTGGCGAGTAGTCAGACCAAATACCTCCACACATATATCGTACCCGGCATTCATGCGCTGTATTAGCAGCAAGGTTAGACCATTCGATGCTATTGGAAACAGTTTCAATATGCCTAGCTGTGCTACTTCCCACTTTTTGCAATACCCATTCAAAAGATTCAGCATCCATTTCACACATCATCGACGCCGATTGATGATCTAAGCCGATGAGCTTTAATTGATCGAGTGACAATCCCATACAGCGGGTTGTTTCAACCATCGAATACCATACAGTTGGCTCTGGAATACTTTCACTAATCCGGCCAAATTGAACCACATAGACATTCTGTGCATCGAGATTGTCAATCGTTACACAACAGGTATCAACCGACATTCCGGTTGTCCATGCACTTGGTTCCACCGTCATCGCTTCAGGCAAGTCTCCCAATAGACGATACCTCCACAGCGTAGATCCTTCTTTTGGATCGATGCGAAAGTGAAAGGCGTTGGAAGTCTTCTCCATAAGCATCACCGTATCGATCACACTGATGGTGTCATTCGGATCAACATTATTGTCAGGGAGGTTTGGATTTCGATGCGCTTCTTTAACATCAGATGCTTTCACTTTTGCTCCGCTGGTAACAGGCTTTTGTGCAAAAGCGGTCCAGGAAATCAACAAAAACAGAATAGGTAAAACACCAGTTTTAAAGGTAAAGTTGGTCGTCATGTGTGAGTGTAGTTAGGTTATATGTTCAAATTAGGGGAGATAAATTTGCGTCTAAGTTAATACCTTTTTGGCCAGACTAACAAGCACAACTATGTTAAAATCAAAGGATTAACATTTATTGTAATGCGTCTAAACCCCTTGCTGGATAAAAGAAGTAGCCTTCTGAGACCTGTTCTTGTGATGGAAAAGGATCACTGAGTGGTTATCTCCTCAGCATCTTTTATTCGGGTTTTGATGATTACGGCATCTTCGAGCGTGCGATGTACCGGACATCTATTAGAGATCTCTAATAGCCGGTTTTTTTGCACTTCACTAAGATCCCCGGAAAATTCCAGGACACGTTCAATCACATCCATTTTTTTCCTTGAGGATTCGCTATCATCCATCGTCTGATGCTGATCTTCGATGTAAACCTTATCATGTTTTAAGTGAATTTGTATTTCCCCCAGATCCCATTTCTTCCGTTCGGCATACATCCGTAAGGTCATTGCAGTGCAAGCTCCCAGGGCTGAAGAAAGCAATTGGTAGGGAGAGGGGCCAAAATCATCACCTCCGACAGAAGTTGGTTCGTCAGCAGTCAGATAGTGATTGCCAGCCTTGATAAGGGTAGTATAATGATGATCGGGCTGCAAACTGGCCACCACTTCAAGATCACTTTCGAGGGTTTGCATTTCTTGACCAGGTAAGTATCGGCTTACCCAGGTGCCGATCACCTGGCCGACATATATTGAATCTTGCTGGTTAGTTAAAATATGATCAGCTCCATCCAGAGAGATGAAGCTCTTTGGGTGCAGGGCATGTTGATATATCCATTTAGCATTTTCGATTGAAACAATGGTATCAAAGGGTGCATGCATAATTAATAAAGCCTTGCGCAGTCCCTTCAAGATAGCTGCTATATCAGATTGGACCAGATCTTCCAAAAAATTTTTACCGATGTTAAAAGAGCGCCCGCCAATCTTCACTTCAGCCTCTCCATTCTCTTTAATTTCATTAATCGCGTCCTGAATGAGATGACGCACATGTCCTGGATCTGCTGGTGATCCGACCGTAACCACTGCTTTGATGTCTGGTAAAGATGGTGCCGCATAAAGAGCTGCGGTGCCACCCAGGCTATGGCCGATAAGAAGGGATGGAGCGGAGAAGTTTTCTTTAAGAAACGAGGCGGCTGCAAGTATGTCAGTGATATTGGTTGAGAATCCGGACTTTACAAAAGCTCCTTCACTTTCACCCAATCCGGAAAAATCAAAACGCAGGACGGCGACACCCAGCGATGCCAATGAACGGCTGATATTAACTGCTGCATTCCAATTCTTATTGCAGGTGAAGCAATGTGCAAATATGGCGTATGCCAGAGGTTTACGATCAGGAGGAAACTCAAGCTTGGCAGCCAGGTAATGCCCTTCATGATTTAAAAATTGGATGGACTGTGTTTTGGAAATCATACCGATGGTTTACTTTTACAAACCCTAAAAATACATAGTCCAGTATGAAATAGATGCCAGCCTGACGACAATCATCTGATAACTGCATTTTTAATAGCAGATTTGATGTCAGAAATGAAATGGCGGTGGCCGATGCAGAAGGGCTGGAGTTGCACCATTTTGGTGCATCAATAGATCCCGTAAATACGGTTATTTCCTTCGGATCTCAAAAGTTGGATAGTCCTCGGTATCTATCGGTTGAACTTCGATTCGGTCCACTCTGGCATGAAGGGGACCGGTTGCACACCATTCTTGAAATTTCTCTAAATCTGTTTTTTTGCCAAAAGCCCGGATCAAGACATAACCATCCGGCTCGTTGTGAACCCAACCGGTCAATTGAAATGCCTGGGCTCTTTCCTGGGTACTACCTCTAAACCATACCCCCTGTACTTTGCCAAACACTTTTATTTCAATTCCTTCTTTCACGGAAAATTAATGAACCACTAATAAACAGATCCGTTTGCGTCGAGGTGAGCTTAAAATTTGGTGTCAGTGGATGAAAAAGCACACACCTACTTGATTAAATTTCTGACTGCGATGATTTGCATGAATTTCTGTCTGGCTTCTTCGGCGGGCATGCCAAAATAACTTTTACCTCCTTCGACACTTTGCAGGACACCTGTTTTAGCTAAAATGATCGCATCATTGCCTACCGTAATATTGTTGGCTATTCCTGCCTGACCGTACACTTTGACCCGGTCGCCAACAATTGCTTTACCTCCCACTCCAACCTGCCCGGCCAACAAACAATGCTGACCCAATACCGCCCCATGTCCAATGTGCACCTGCGAGTCCATCTTAGTGCCTTTGCCTATGATCGTGGCCCCGGATACTCCTTTGTTTATCGTACACGAAGCGCCAATAAAGACATCATCCTCAATAATCACCTCACCGCCGCTATGCCACTTTTCATAATGACTGGGATATTGCTTGAAATAAAATGCGTCGGTACCAATCATGGTGCCTGCCTGAATGATTACCCGTTCTCCGATACTAGTATGGCTGCCGATATAACAATTGGCCTGAATGTAAGTGTGAGCACCAATGATTACATGGTCACCGATCACCACCTGAGGCTCGATTATGGCCGAGGGATCAATCCGGGCAGAGGAGCTGATCAATTGATTAAGCGGTTGGAATGGCCGGTGCTTAAAACTAAATTATTGTAAGCCTTAAACGGTTCATCTACCAGCAATAAACATTTGCCAGCCGGACAAGCAACTTCCTTGTTGATAAGGATGATCGTCGCCGCCGATTTTAGACTTTTGTTGTAGTACTTTTCAATATCGACAAAAGTAATATCACCCGGTACGACTTTATGAATTTCATTGATACCGTGAGCCCAAAGCGTTTCGTCTCCCACCAGTCTTGCTCCGATATCATCGGCAAGTGATTTAACTGAAATGGGATCTTCAAAGCGCATCAGCAGGATAATATTCTATGAATAAAGTTTCTGGTAATATTCGTGTGCCATCCGATTCGAATCAAAAAAGGGTACGACCTCCTTCATGCTATTTTGCACGATTTTTTGCCATTCTTTTTTGGTTTTATAATACAGTGGCTTGATGTCATTATTTAAAATATCAAATGCACTTTTTAGATCTTGTTCATCCTGATAGTCGACTGATTGGTTTAGATCGGCCACTGGGATAACAAAGGCATTATGATTATGCTTACCAAATTCGGGAATCCATCCATCGTTTGTGGTAAAGTTTAAGCAGGCATTCATAGCAGCTGTCATACCACTGGTACCGGAAGCCTCACGCGTGACTCTCGGGGTATTAAGCCAAATATCTGAACCTTGTTTCAGGAGTTTCGAAAGGGCCAACTCATAGTGCACCAACACTGCCGCATTTTTCAAGGGCTTACAAATATCCACTAATTTATTAAAAACAGAGATAGCCCCATAATCCATTGGATAGGGCTTTCCTGCCCAGATCAATTGCACCGGCATATCCTGATCTTGTACCAATCTTGCAAAAGCATCGACATCCCAGGTGAGCAGATCAGCTCTTTTATAGGGGGCAAATCTTCGGGCCCACACGATCGTCAATACATTTTCATCAAAGATCTTTCCTGTCTGATCAGCAATTTCCAGAAATAACTTCTTTTTAAGAGCCTTTTTTCGATTAGCAAGTGCTTCGGTATCACCATTGGCAAGATGCAATTTAAGTGCTTCATCGGTCCAGTATCCGGCGTGTTGTGCATTGGTAATATGATCGATTTTACAAATGCCTTCAAATTCATTCCACATTTGACGGGCGACTTCGCCATGCAATTTAGATACTCCATTGGCTTTTCCGGATAGTCGGAGTGCCCCCAGGGTTAAATTGTATTGTTCCCCGCTAATTTGGGTAATCTCTCTTATTTCTTCGATGGGAGCATCATGAAAAAATCCCATTTTCTTCAGGAAAAGCATCTCATGCACTTCATTACCGGCGGGCACCGGGGTATGGGTCGTAAAGACAAATTGGTCTTTCAGCTTTTGCAAGCTCCGGTGTTTGTAGTACTCATAAAAAATCGCAGGGGCTCCGTGCGCTTCATTCAAATGGATTTTGTCGGGCTTATAATTTAAGAGCTCCAACAATTTACATCCGCCCTGCCCCAATAAAATATACTGGGCAATTTTGGCAGCTGTATCCGAGTCGTACAAACGGTGGCTTATCGTTTGCGCCAAATAATCATTCTCGGGCAAGTCGGTCGATAAAAAATACATAGGTACGGTACCAAAGACTTCGGGAGCCAGATACCAGGCTTTCACTTTGACCGGATGACGGTCTACGGAGATATCAAATACGAGGTCGAGGTCCCGGAGAAAATTATAGTGGCGCTCCATAAAAAGCACATCCATGCCCTGATCGCGTTTGCGTTCCTGGTCATAGTATCCATACTTCCATAGAATGCCAATTCCGATCAGGTTTTGCCGCAGATCGTATGCACTACGCATATGTGATCCGGCCAAGAAGCCAAGACCTCCGGAAAAGATCTTTAAGGACTGATCAATGCCAAACTCCATACTGAAATAAGCGATTCGTTTTTTATACTTCGAATCATAATCATATGGGTGTCGAAAAGTTTTCATCGTTTTGTTTGATCAAAGATTTTCAAAATAAGTTGGCAAAAATAACAAAAGCCAGTAAGCAGAGTTAGCCTTATCTTTTAGGGCGGTCCTGAAAGCACAAAAAAAGATTAGAATGCATCTTCTGCTTCTACCACTTGCCGATTGTTCATGCAATATTCCTGGTTCTAATGTCATGGTGCCCCAGGGCGGGCTCCGATTTACAGAATGCCCCAGTACCCGCATTTGAACCTAATGCATGGTTATGTAAATTGAAAATCAGACAGCTTTCGATCAGCACTACAACGAATAGGACAAGCCCACCACCCAATAGTTCTGTCCATCGGGTGATTCCACTTCCGCTTTTCGTAGTCCAAATTCCAAACCGACTCCAATGCCTTTCCATACATTAAAGCCAAAACCGTTGGTCCAGGTCCATTCTCCCAAACTTGGATTGGCACTTTTGTAGGGCAGGAATGAAGACAAGTTAGATTTCCAGGTTAGCCCAGGCACCAGTTCTTTGGTATAATCTACCACGATTTTAGTACCCAGAGCTGATCCAAAAGTGGGATCATCCCCCAGAACAATGTGATAGTTGATTGGGTGCACTACAACTACCATATTACTAACCGGTGTCCAGGTAAAACCCACCCCGAGGTCAAGGATACCCGGATTATTAAAATTAGATAAGATCGACGTATTGTAATCGAGTAAAGCTGAAGTTGCGAGCTTTGGTGTGATTTTGTAACCAAAAAGTGATTGTATTTTTACGATATCAGCCACTTGTTCAAAATCAGCTTTCATATCATCATCTGCGTCGGTATCGAGCTTCAACCAACCCAGATTGAGTCCACCGCTGTTTCTCCAGAAATATTTTGGCTCATCGTAGTTCGCAAAGCCGTTTAGGCTGGCACGTATGGACGAGGATACGGCGTTGGGGTTTGCCCCCTTGATCCAATTATTAAAACTTGACAGATTAAAACCCAGGGTTCCAAAGGATCCGACATCCCAGCCGGGTAAAGCATCGATTTGAGCATTGAGGGTATTGATCTCACCCTGGAGTGCAGAGAGTGCCCCTTGTTTCTCGGCCTTCATGGCTTTTAATTCATCGACAGTTTGAGCGTCGGCATCGTAAATAAAAAGCATTAGACAGATCAATAATAAGGATTGGCATTTCATAAACATCATTTGTTGTTTTTGATTATGGTAAAAAGATTTTAGTGGGTAAACAGAGGGATCTAATCGCGGTGTAACGATATCTGGGAAGTATTTGGTTATCTTTCGAAGGTCTAATAGTGGTTGGTTTCCGAAGATATTTTCGGTTGGGATCGAGTGCAAAGATACATTTTTTGATAAATAGAATATTTCGATATGAAAAAACGGCCCGCCGTAGATCTGCAAGTCACCATTGGTAGCCGGGTATTTGTCAAATATCTGGGCCGTGATGCCATCAGGGCCAGAATTCGGGAATTGGGTAGGGATATTTCGGTAGACTACCGGGATAAGTATCCGGTGTTTATTGTGATTTTGAATGGTGCCTTCATGTTTGCTGCTGATCTGGTACGGGCTACTTCGTTGGAATGTGAACTCCAATTTGTCAAGTTGGCATCATATGAAGACATTCACTCCACTGGGAAAGTCAAAAAAATCATCGGTTTACCGGTACCCTTAACCGACCGCCATGTCATTGTCGTAGAAGACATCGTCGATACGGGAAGGACAATGCTCACGATGATCGAAGACCTAAAGCAAATGAAACCGGCATCTCTGAGTATCGCTACCTTATTACTGAAGCCAGATTGTCTCCAGGTGCCAATTGATTCTTCCTATGTTGGCTTTGAGATACCGGATGCATTTGTGATCGGCTATGGCCTTGATCTGGATGGCAAGGCACGCAATCTTCCGGATATCTATCAGTTGAAGTCAGATCATAGTTGATCCCCTCTTTGCGAGCTACGTTAGCTTAAGTGCATGCTGAGCTTCCCATAGAAGTAATTTGGCTCTTGCCCAGCAATATTGGTCTTTGGAAGCCGCAGAATATAAATTCTGCTCTCTCCCATAGCGAGAGAGGAAGTACCCCACTAAATATGGGTAATAGGGCGGGGTAAAATGAATTTTCAAGTCTCTTTACTCATGATCTGATGCAAGCAAGAAGCGAAGCAGATTCTGACCATGTTGTATTTTTTTACTCAGAGATGCCTTGTAAATCAAAAATATCCTAAATTTGCAGTCGCTTTCAAAGGAGAGCAAAGCTAGACCTATGGTGTAATTGGTAACACATCAGATTTTGGTTCTGTCGTTCTAGGTTCGAGTCCTAGTAGGTCTACCACTTAAAACAAGCAACTCATTGATTATCAATGGGTTGTTTTTATTTTAGGGTCTTAGGTAGTCGATTTTGTAGTCGGTATTCTGCTATTTATACTCCTCTTTGTGCTTAAATAATACCCTCATCAGCCAGACTAAGGTATGATACAGAGGTGATAATCAGATGGTCAAGCACTTGTATTTTAAGGATCTCACCAGCCTTTTTAATCTCGGAAGTGAGTTTTATGTCTTGATTAGAAGGCTTCAGATTACCGGAAGGATGATTGTGGGCTAAGATTATTGATGCCGAATTGGAGAGTAGCGCACCTTGCATAATCTTACGGATATCAACTAAACAAGCATCAAGAGAGCCGTCTGCAATTTTGTGAATGCCGAGAACCTCATTACTTCTGGATAAGTAGACCACCACAAAACTTTCATAATAGTCAATGGTATGAACATCCCAATATGATCGAAGCAATCGGTCGATATCTTTTGAAGAGGTGATTTTAATCCCGGTAGATTTGCGACGGTAGGTGAGTTTTATTTCTGATGCTTTCATAATACAATCAACATTTGTATTTTTACATTTCAAATGTAAGTGTTAATTGCATGTAATACAAGAATTGATTACATTATTTTCACGTAATTACAAACATTACTTGTATAATGAATATTTTAAAACTAAAAGAAGTCCTCCAAGAGAAGAATATAACAGGCAAAGACCTGTCAGTTAAGCTAGGTGTCAGCCAGAATACCGTTTCTAACATTGTCAACGGATATAGCTTTCCAAAGCCCTCCTTGCTAGTAGACATTGCCAAGGAACTCAACGTTGACCTTCGAGATCTTTTTGTCAGCACCAAGGTAAGGGACTTAAGTGATCCGGCATCGGCGATAAAAGAAATTAAACGAATCGTGGATGGTGTAAAGGTCTAAATGGTGGCACGCCTGATTTTAATGTGATTTAATGGGTCCCATATTGCGATAATTAGACCTAGGGGGGTATGATGAAAATAGGGCTGCTTCAATGACCGGAGCTATGGTGGGTATATGAAAACAGCCATACATTCTGTAGGATTTGGGTGATTTTTATTCTTTATTTTCATCTATTTGCCTTGAAATTCCGGCACAATCACTTTCCACCTATCATGTAAGAACATGGTTTATCTAGTATTAGGTACTAGAATCATCGCCTTCAAAATAAAGTTCTCAAAACGCGGTGAAACGGGTGGGTTTATGTCGGCGTAGGTCAAGACATTTACATTTACTTCAATTTCCGCTAGCTGGAATATTAATAGCAGAAGACTTGCTGAGGACCACATTTTAGTTTCTGATACATCGAACTGACGCTCCTACCTGATTAAAAGTGCTGTTCCGGTTTACATCACCATAGAAATACACTAGCTCTCGGTAGAATGCGTCCGTCCCACCATTTGCAGTAGCTGTCCACCAATAGCCAAGTTGACCCATTGCGTCGAACATTCCAGAATTATCCCGGAAACCTGTTCCAACACCAGAAAAACCGCTCTCATTAGTAGCTCCTGCGTTTGGGTCATCCCATTGGCTAGTTTCCTTCATTCTGCCACCAGATATAGCACTCTGTGTTCCGATTACAGTTGGATTTATCATTCCCGGATGCAAATAGTCTATTAGACCATTCCAATCAGCATCTGTTGGTACATGCCACCTATCTGGACAAAGACTATCACCTGAGACAGCAAACCAGTTGTATAGTTTCCCATATGGTTCATTGAAACCTGGATTGTTGTCGTAGTAACACCATGCACCAGCAGTTAAGCCTGACCAAATAGCGTCATTTGTGATTTGGTCGATTGTTGTACCTTCTCTATAAGAGGTTACGCGTAGATTTTCTGCCATCCATTCCTGACCGCCAATGATAATTGTTTTGTAGGTATTCCCACTTTGGTCAATAAGCTCACCAACCTTTGCACCTCCCGTCAATGAAATCCATGTAATTCCATTCCAGCCCTGAAAATCCGATCCATTCCATCGAATAGTTCCGGGGGTCGGGTTACTCACTTGATTAACTTCATTTAGGGTAATTTTTTCAGCATGGACCGTTGCCCCACTGTCCTGACCCATATAGACATCTTCAATAAACTCATTTCCAAGAACCACGGAATTGTCTTTAATACCTGAAGAGTTAGCTCCGATTACGATTTGGTTGCTTGCTACCGTATCTAATGCTGTACTAACTGATCCGATAAAGATGCTTCCATGGCTTTGTTTGAGATTAAAACCTGAATTTGTCCCTACAAAAGTATTGTGATCACCTTTAGTATTTTCGCCCGCAGACTTTCCTATGGCAACATTACTGCTCGATGTGGTCCCAGGATTTCTCATTGCATCTGCTCCCACAGCTGTGTTCGAAGCACCATCTACTAAATCCAAGAGGGAACTGCCCCCAACAGCTGTATTATCACCACCCAAAGTCAATGTCCTCAATGATCCTGAACCAATTGCAGTATTTCCTCTTGATTTAGAATTCTCTAGCGCCCAGGCTCCAACAGCTACTTCCTGGTGCCCTTGCCCCCCATCTCCTGACTCTGTATTGCTATAAAGTGCCCGATAACCAATAGCCGTATTATAGGTACCAATTGTATTGCTATGACCAGCGTATGCCCCAAGAAATGTATTGTGACTGCCAGTGGTGTTAAAAAGACCAGCAAGTCTACCGAAGAAAGAGTTTTCAATACCCTCCGTATTATCCTGACCAGCACCATTTCCAAAAAAAGAATTATCGCCACCTACATTATTGGTTGCACCCGCATGGTAACCGAAGAAAGAGTTTCTGTAACCCGTTGTGTTCACCTTGCCAGCATTTGTGCCAAAAAATGAATTTTCACCCCCAGTGGTGTTGCTAAAACCTGAATAAGAACCAACAAAAGTGTTTAATCTAGGTGTCCCATAAATCGTATTTAGTCCCGCTTTAGTCCCAATATTCACCGAAGTGCTATCATCCATATGACCAATATCAAGATTCCCGCGGATTTTGCTATGACCCTCGACATCTAAATGCTAAACACTCAAAGGACAGGTAAAAATCAATTTCTATCATTCTCTCAGAAATAAAATGAAGCGTGACAATAAAGGTGCACCTTCCGAAATGATGAGTAGTACAACTAAGGATGCCTTGATTAAGTTCTATCAAGAATGCATTGACGAACTGAAATCAAACAAATATTTCAGGGCAACATAAATCATTGATTTTCTTTTAGTTAAGATAGTTCCCACCGTTTTGGGAACTAGCATTCCATTGTACAATAAGCGAGATTGCAGGCTCAATTAGGACCCGCAATGGATTTAAACAACATCCTACAAAATGAAATCGAAAAAGCCGTAGCCAAGCAGGTTGCGAGCGAACTCGATGTCCTTTTGGCGGAAATGACTAAGGTAATCCTCCGACCAGGATTTGAATCCTGGGGAAGATATCTATCACGTCAACAGGCCATGGCTTATACCGGATATTCATCCCGCGGTGGTCTGAAGTCATACTTGGAGCGTAACAAAATACGAATCATACCTAACGGAGGTGGCAAGAACGAGCGGGTGGATCGCGAAGACATTGACCGAGCGATGATGCGTGATCGAGTAGAAGAGTATAAAAAACAACTAAAAATATAAATAATGAATAAAGATCGTGCTCCGCCTGTAAACAAACCAATTCACCCAAGGTACCCAGTAAACTCAAAAAGAGCCGCTGATAAGAACAGCGGCTCCCAATTTTTAAAAAATTAAAAATTTAATTGCCTTATGAAAATAAAGAAATTTTTGTCAGAAATGGCGAATAAGGGATATTCAGTTATCCCGGTTGATGACCACAAGCAGCCGATCGTTGCATGGAAGAAATATCAAGCAATTCCAATGGTCATTGAAGAAGTTCAAAAATTTATTGATAACGGTCATCAGAACTTTGCACTTGTATGTGGGGTGAATGGTCTGGAAGCAATCGACATTGACACCAAGAATCTTGACTCTGAAAATGAACAGGAAGATTTCCTTCAGGATATTCGGAAGAACCTTCCAACTGAACTTTGGGCTAAATTAGTGATTCAAAAAACTCCATCAGGTGGGTTTCATCTTCTCTATCGATGCCAGGAAGTCAGTGTCAATCAACATTTAGCTAAAAATCGCTCTCGTAAGCCGATCATTGAAACACGTGGTAATGGAGGATACGTATTAATCTGCCCATCTAAGGGATACACTGTTATCCAAGGTGATTTGTTGATGATCCCGGAAATAACGGCTGAAGAACGGACTAAACTTTTGGAGGCATGTAAGGCAATGACCCAACTGGAAAAACTACAAAAGGGGCGGGCGATTGTCATCACCCCGTGAGTTTGTTGGTTTAGTTGAAACCTGTATATCGAAGATTGAAGAATCCAGAGTTAACATAACTAGTTCCTATGACAATTGGATAAGGATTGGATTTTCATTGGTGAATACATTCGGAGAACGTGGGAGAGGATTCTTTCAGAGAATAAGTAGCTTTTACCCAGCTTATGATGTAGCTGAGTGCGAGCAAAAATATTCGGACTTGCTAGAATCTGCACTAAAGAGTGATGCTGAACGACCACTAACGATTGCCACATTTTTTGAACTTTGCCGGGAGATGGGGGTTGAGGTTGCTCCTAATGACACGAAGGTATCTGGGAAATTTCAAACAGTGAGCCTCTTTCTTGCTGACAGAACAATAAGGTTTAATGAATTTAATCGAAAAACAGAGGTCCGTGGAGAAGAAATTGAAGACAGAGACGTTAACAGTTTTTATGTTGACCTTCAGGAATTGGGCGTATCTGTAAGCCGTGATTACATCAGTACCTTAATACATAGTAATCGCACACAATCGTATCACCCGCTGCGAGAGTTCATGCGCGAGTGTTCTGCATTGTCTTTTTCCAATGAAATCGACCAGTTGACGGAAGCATTAATTTTCAAAGATGCTGAGTCCGAAAATATTCGATTTTTAAAGTCCCTTATTGAAAAATGGTTGCTGCAAATTCCAGCAGTCATTTTTGACGAGGTTGTCCCCCGACTGGTGCTTGTGCTTATTGGTCCTTCTCATATCGGTAAAACGCATTTCTTCCGTAACCTTTTACCTGCTAAACTAAGTCAATACTATGCTGAGTCTTCATTAAATCAAGGCAAGGACTCCTTTATTTTGATGGCAGAGAAACTGATCATCAACAATGACGAATTTGGTGGAATCATGCGGATGAATGAGATGGAACAATTCAAAAGGATGGCAAGTGCTGAGAATTTCGATGAGCGAAGAGCCTATGGAAGGTACAACGAACGATTTAGACGCCGAGCGATCCTATGTGGCACAAGTAATCGAATAGAGGTGATTTCTGACCAAACAGCTGCAAATACCCGCATCATTCCTGTAGAAATATCCTCCATCAGCCATGATTTATTCAACGGCATTGATAAGTCAAAACTGCTAGCAAATGTATTGGTGAGGTACCATCAGCTTGGGGAAGATGCGACTCGATTGTCATATGCTGAGAGCGATTCACTGCAGGACTATTCCAAGGGCTTTCAAACAGTAAACTTCGAGCAGGAAGCCATCTTGGCAATGTACGAACCCGGCAATCGATTTTTTACCTCCGGTCAGCTTGCTGAAGCTATAAAGAACGTTTATGGAGCGAACGTAAATGCAAGAAAGTTGTCGGAGGAATTCCGTCGATTAGAATTTCCTTCGACAAGACGTCGAATTGGAGACCAACACGTTCGAGGTTGGTTGGTTAATCCTCGTCCACAAAATGCAGTTGACTTCTAAGTCTTGAATTATGTACCAATGATGCCGCGGTACATTTAAAACAAAGGAGGGGGTTGAAATATTTTAGTCCACCCCCCTCTTTTTGGATTGTACCACGGTACGTGTGGTACAATGATAACTTAAAATTCTACTATCCATTTCTAAGTAGAACCTCCGATACATGAACCCGAACCTCTCTAATGTCATTCATATAAAGTAATTGTTCTATTGATATACGGTCGGGAACCTATTGAAAATTTTGTTGGTTGACATTGGTATGCTGCCGAATATCCTTCCCGACATATTATCTAATCTTACCGCAGACGTTCTGTTTGCTTTGGGAGGTTTTATTAGCTACGGAATTTATAACGCCCTAAAAAAATGGATTATATATGGTGGGCAGTCTTAATGCGTTTTTGCCGTATTTAGTGGGTGCTGCATATTCGACGTATGGTGAATTTGCACTATTTACAGGGGCTCTGAATATTAGAAGTCCATGGTATATTAAGCAAGTAACTTTGAAGGATTCTGAATATGGTGAGGACTTGCATATTTCGATAGGTCATAAAAAGGGAGCAAGATTTTATGTTGAAGGGACGGAGCTTCCAGTGTATGATCATCAACAGAGAACATGGAGGCACTTAGATTTCATCCAGCACCGATGTTATTTACGAGCGGCAGTGCCTAGAGTAAAAACGAAGGCAAATCGTGTCAAATTAATCAAAGTGCCATGGGCAGTACCAGGAAGTTCTTTTACACTCTTTTTTGAATTTAAGATCATGGAACTTGTATTAAATGGGATGAACCGAAGCGAGGTTGGGAGGACACTACGAATAGATGGTAAGCGAGTGGGTAGAGTTATCAGTTCCTTCGTTAGTTTCAGACGACCTCATAATTCTATATCATCAAGCTATATTATAAGTAAGTAGTCTTTTAGGCGAAAGGATTTAGTTAAAAAATTTCCGTCTCAAGGGCATGGATATTAGTTTGATGGGGAAGTTGTTCTGGAAAAGTAGTGCTTGGAACAAGATAAATTTCTCTCATCTAGAGACCACCATAAAGAAGTAGTCTACTAAAGATCGGATCAGTAGATGGATTGATTTCTTTATCTAAAAAATGAAATTTCTGATAGTACAGATACATTTTCATCATCTGATATGCAAATATAATTCATAAACATTTGAACGGTTGTATGTCCAGTAATCGACATCAATTGTTTTGGATGCAGACCACTTTTAAAACCATTAGTAGCAAAACTCCGACGGCAGATGTGACTGCTTACCAACTGACATTTCTCATATACCACCTGTTTTCCCTTTTCCTCTCTTGAAACTGAGGAGGTAATTTTCGCCTTCCTACAGAGTTCTTTCAGATACAGGTTAAAATTGACCTCGGATATTTTAGGGGGATTTCCTTCATACTTATCAATTATGTAGCTGACTTCCTTCGGCAAAGGTATCTTGATAAATTTTTTATCTTTCAT
The DNA here is from genome assembly GCA_016711125.1 of Saprospiraceae bacterium. Lineage (GTDB taxonomy): Bacteria > Bacteroidota > Bacteroidia > Chitinophagales > Saprospiraceae > JABDMH01. The sequence continues at coordinate 73,721 of JADJTQ010000002.1, forward strand.
CGTAAGAATTTCTATATACCGTTTACCGCCTACATCAGTTATATAATCCTTACAAATTCGTTTAAAGTCGCTGTAGCGTTGCCCTGTGCGATACCCTATCAAAAATCTATCCCGCACTTTGTCCAGTCTGGAAAATGGATCTAACACCAGTTGCCTGATTTGATTGATTTCATCTTCGGTTAGATAAATTTTTGGCTGCTTGACATAGGATACTTGACAATCTTCGTTTTTGTAGTCCAGTAATTTGTTTAAGCCCTTTTTGGTGGCATGATTTAATACGGCTCTAATCCTTTTGATTACCTTATGAACTGTATTGGGTTCCACTGACTTAAGAAGATAACTGATAAACCCCGTGAAAAATGTCTCTGATAAATCAGCAAAATCAAGGTTTTTTCCTCTCAATTTAGCCTTTCGATATTGATTTATCTTATTTAAGGCACCATTATACTCTTTGACCGTACTGGCTTTTACTTGTCCAGCTTCCTTCATTTTCATGAAATCTTCAAAGTATTTGATGAACCCAAGTTTCTCCTCTTTGGCATTACCTCCGCTCATAGCTCTTACAATCGCGGTCCTAAATTGTTCTTTCGTGGGTTGCATACCTCGCAATCTGAAGTCCTTTATCACGTCAGAGACTGATTTCTCCCAATCGGCCAATATGAGATTGTAGTACTCATAGTCAGTAAACTGCTCATTTTCCCGCACTCGCAGCTTCTTTTCATTCCAAAATTCAGAAGGAACATGAAGTCCGGTTCCAATGACTACCTTTTGGCGGTCACTGTCCATCCGGTAAATAAGTTGAATCTGCGGGTCCTTTGTCTTGTTTGGTCTAAGGTTGAAGCATACTGAAGCCATGATAAAATAATTTAACTGCAAAACAAATATACGATAATTTGTAGTCGATTTTGTAGTCGGTATTCATTTATCCAGATGATGTGATATGATCTATTTGCTCTCAATCCCCCATATTATATACAGTATACGGTGTCATATGGTGTCATATAGAATCATAGGTTCGAGTCCTAGTAGGTCTACTGAAAAAATCTTTACGGAGCCTGACGGTTAATCACTGTCAGGCTTTTTTGTAAGGGCAAACTGATGACCTACTAGGACGAGAAAGCTGTATCCTGGCGCTGCTTAAACCCTTTTTGCTTCAGGCCTCTAACTCAAAGTCATGGAAGATTCTTCCAGTCTTCAATGATGGCATCGGCACGAGGCTGCCGTTCATATCCGGCGTAAATGGCAAAATTATTTCCCCGTTGGCGCTGTATAGGTGCGGTTCCCCGGAATGATTTGATGCCCTTGAAAAAATCTGCCGATGGCGTTTGGCTGTATTTCGTCTCGTACAAGTGGGTTTCGATTCCGTCAAGCTCCAACAAATCTACTTCCACCTTGTTGGAATCCTGCCAGAAAAAAAACTGAGTGCGCCGTTCGTTATTCCAACGGTTTTTCATCAGCTCCACGATAGCTAAGTTTTACCACTTTGTCGTGGTCCGGTGATGGAAAGAATGGGATAGGCCGAACAAGTTTCGAGCAATAAGTTAGATATCTGGCATTATGCCTGTTTTATGCAAATCGAGAAGTTACCTATCGAAATTGCCTAATCTTTTAAATAATGACGATTCGGCTCTGAGTCCAAATAAATGTGCGGTTGTTCCGGGTTTTTTCTTGACTTGTACGTAACTATACCGTACTTTTGTATCAAAATAATTGCATCGATGACTACATCATCTCAAAAGAAAGAAGATAGCAGAATTGAATTTCGGGTGAGTAAGGAGGAAAAAGAACTCTTTGAATACGCTAGTAGTTTAAAGGGATACAGATCATTTTCAGAGTTTGCTCGGATGGCCATTCAAAAAGAAGCAAGGGCAATTGTAGATGAGGAAAAAAGTATCCTTGTCTCCAAAAGAGATCAAGAGGTATTTTTCAATGCGCTAATGGGCAATGAAGATGGACCGAATCAGGCCCTTATTTCTGCGATTAAGTTTCACGACGACATGATGGAAACTTGAAGATCGTTCCTTACGACCGATCATTTAGGAGAGATCATTTTTCTTGCGGTAAGCCTTCCTGGATAATTACATATTGAGAAATGCCACCAAAGACATTAAAACAGGTACATGCACGTGCTTTGTATTAATCGATGAAGATGAACGAGTGATTGGATATTATACGCTTGCAACTAGTAGTGTCCCGATAGTCGATGCTCCAGACGAACTAAAGAGAAGGGTTAATTATCCTTTTATCCCTGTTATCTTATTGGGTCGCTTGGCCGTGGATAGTGAGGTCAGGGGGAGAGGATATGGTATGTTACTACTTGTAGACTCTCTCAAAAGGAGCTTATATGTAGCTCGGGATCAAGTGGGTTCAGTGGCAGTGGTTGTTGATCCGATTGATCAGGAAGCTCTGCAATTCTACATGAAGTTTGGTTTTACCAGAATTCCAGATAGTGGCAGAATGTTTATGACTATGAGGAAGATTCAAGATGCCATCGATATGAGCTCCCAAATTGGTTAATACTTAAAGGTAGTGGGAAATATAACTCCGGATTGCTATGGGTTGTCTGTTCAATTCAGCCAAGATCTGAAGCGGATATCGGGCTAATCGAGTTAGTTTTGTGGATCACATGGGTCAGTAATAAGACCAAATTTTAGACTTTAGAACATTGAAGAGGTGTACTTTGGGGTGACAGGTCAGCTACTCTTCAAAGATAATCTCACCATCCTTGAAATCGAATAAATTAAGGGCTCTAAGCATCCTGCAAACTAAGAACAAAATAGACTGGTGTAGTGCCACCACCGCTGTGATAATCGCCATTCAAAGATCAGCAAGGGCTGATATCACATTCCCCAACAGGTTAAGAAAATTTTAGAGATGAATCAATTTGAGAGGGAGAATTTTGGCCCGAATTATGAATTTGAAAATCCAATGCAAAATTTGACGAGCAACAATCAAGCAATTAGGCTGAGTATTTGAAAACCAAAGTGGTGATTTTCAATATCAGTGTTTAACTATTCTGCCGAGTTAATTTTTGCGTAAAATAAAAAATACAGGGCTTTTAAAATTAGTGCTTACTTTGTCAATCTTGACTGAAATATGGTACTAAAGTGGGTGCGCAACCGTTTCAAACGGACTGAAAATGTCGAGTTTATGTTCATTGCTGAGCAAGGTATTCTCGAATCTCAGGCATTACTGTTAGCTGAAAGTATCAGACAATTTACCGGTCGCTATAGTGATTGTGATATTACCGTGATTTCCCCAAGAAAGGACAAACGACCATCCAAGAGTCATGTTAAGGCATTTGAAAAATTGGGGATTAACTACCTTCCGCTGGATTTGAAGTCACCCAGCCCTGAGTATGGAACATCCTTTAGGGTTCTTGCGTCTGCATTTTTTGAACGAACTTCAAAAGCTGATAAATTGATTGTCCTTGATAGTGATACTATATTTGTTAAGACTCCCCTGTTGGATTTTTTTTCAACTGAAGTGCTGGCACGACCGGTTGATGTAAAAGGCATGTGTAGTTCCGGAACTAAAGACAAGATGGATCTATATTGGCAGCAGTTGTGTGCTTGTTGCAGCGTTGATTATGATAAGATCCCAATGATACATACAACCGTTGATCAGATTTTGATTAAGGCAAGTTATAATGGAGGTTTTGTAGGTGCACATCGGGAGGCAGAAGTCTTTCAAAAGACACAAGACTATTTTTTAAAGTCTTTGGATTCCGGGTTGAAACCTTATAATATACCGCAGGTCATTGTTGCCGGACATGGATCCGTGAGTCCCGAGGGATCCAAGCTTTGGGGAAGTTCCCAAGCTTGTCTATCTCTTGCAATTTGGGGTTCAGGATTTAAGGTCAGAAACCTTCCATCCAGTCATAATTTTCCACTACACATGATTCCACATATGACATTACCCCAAAAGATGGGTTGCGAACTTGTACATGTCCATTACCATCATTTATTCTCGACTGATAAAGTCAGTTCGATCACTCAGACACTCGATTTGCCTGAATATGTACATATGTGGTTGAAGAATAAAATTCCCTTGACAGGTGCGCAATCCAGCTCACCGTATACATCTTGATGCAAACCCTTGGTATCTCAAAAATAATCTTCAATGAAATCAGTTTGTTTTTGCACCATGGCCATTCATGCACCATATCGCGACAGGGCAAGAAGGTTGATTAATGATTTACCTTCCGCATCTTGGCTAATCCTGACTGACAAACCAGATGATTTTAATGATTTGGACGTCATGATCTTAAGCCACGAGCCTACTGGGCCGATGGCTATTGATTATCTGCAAAAATTACCAAAAACGGGAAATCATATGGGAGCCGCTGCATACCACGATAAGAGATTTGCTCTGATTGCAGCGCTTGAACATGCTGATACAGCAATTTTTCTTGACGCAGATTCACGATTGACCGGTATTCCCATTCTCGGTCATTTTCCCACCGGAATTTCAGTAACTCCTCTGGTCACAAAAAGTATTGCAGAACATCTCGCGACCTGTGGTTCCTGGCGACTTTCTGCCTTTGATGAACTAGCATGCTATTTGACAGGTGACTCCAGCATTTTATCTGTCGCAAGATGGTGTCATGAGACCTGTATTTCGATCACCCGGGATGGAAAGGAATGTTCCTTTTTTGATATCTGGGATCGGAGTGCAAAATTTATGCAAAACCTGAATGTTTTTTCGGGAGAAGGTGGAGTATTGGGTCTTTCTGCTGCCATAGCCGGCTGGACAATCAATTACGAAAGTCTCCAGCCCATCAATGCTTTGTTGAAACATGAAAGTGGAGGTCCTAAGGAAAAATAAAAGGAGAGTTCCGCTGGATCACTGAACAATCAATCGCCACTGATCCTTCGACCAGGGATGAGCTCTTGGCAGGGCATCAGATACTGCCCTGATTACTTCAGGCCATTTTTCTTCATGATAATCGTCACCAGAGAGCCAACCGCCCGGTTTAATTTTGGGAATATAAGCTTTGATGTCGGCAATTAAGCCCTCATAGTCATGCCGACCATCAAGGTGTACCCAATCTAATGACTGGTTGGCAAACAATAATGAGGCATTAACAGAATCGGACACAATCAAAGTAATGTCATTGGCAAACCCACATTTGATGATATTTTTATGAAGTAATCCCGCAAAAGTGCCCTCACCCTCTTCCACGGCTTCTCTATGATAGTCCTTAACTTTTGGACCCTCCGGTCCACTACCGCGACAAGTATCAATACCCAGGATGTTAATTTGCTTCCCGCTCTGCTTTACCAATTCGGCCAGAGAACAAAGACTCCTTCCCAGGAAATTTCCAATTTCAACAAAACAACTTCCTTCAGAAAAATGAGAAACTGCCTCTTGTTGACCCGTACGCCATTCGAACCAGCCATGAATTTGGTGCCATTCCATATTTTGAAAAATCCTCCTGATTGATTTGCAGCGTCGAAAATATAGAATTCTCTTGAGTATGCATCCCTTCAAAGGTGGGCCTCAAGTTATAAACTGATCTCAATTCTACAAACTAAAACAATAATACGCATTACCTGGCGGTGTACCCGGAATCCCTCCGCCGCCGGCGGCAATAATCAGGTACTGTTTGCCATCGACTTCAAAAGTGGCCGGAGTTGCGTAACCACCAGCATCGAGCTGAAACTCCCACAGCATCTCCCCCGTGTCTTTGTCAAAAGCACGAAACCGCTCATCCATGGTGGCGGCAATAAATACCAGACCACCGGCGGTCACTAGCGGCCCGCCGAGATTAAACGTACCGGTAGCTTCAAAGCCCTGGGCCTCCAAAGAGGGATAGGTGCCCAGAGCGACCTGCCAGTCGATGGTACCAGAGTCCATATCGATGGCCGAAAGGGTACCCCAGGGGCGCTTGTTGATCGGATAACCCTCATTGTCTTTAATCGGATTATGACCGGTTGCAAGCCAGGGGATATTATTGGCAAAGTTGACGCTGATCTTGCTCAGGTCTATCGAAAGATCTTTACCCTTATCTTTTAAGAAAGCGATGATGGCATTCTTCTCACCATCGGAAAGCCAGTCAAATTTTGGCATCAATCCCTTTCCAGTGCTTAGAACCTCCCTGAGATTATCATCCGTCCGTTGCCCGGCTATCGTTTTCAAAGTGGAGAAGCTGTGGGCATTTTGCAACTGCTGACCTGCAGAGCCATGGCAAAAGGTGCATTGTGTCTGATAGATTTTAGCCCCTAAATCAAATTGCAAAATCGACTCGTTTTTGGGCGCTTCAAACATGGAGATCCACTCCGCTTCGTTGCTGGCATTGACGTAGAGTTTCCGGTTAAAAGGATCATAAGCAGCTCCTCCCCAATCGGTGCCGCCATTAAACTGAGGCATTATCAAGGCACTGTCGCGGTTGGGTGGCCGGAAAAGATCTCCCATGGTCATATGCTTAATCTGATCCTTAACAAATGTGGTTGCTTCATCATTGAGGTCGGTGATCTCATGCTCATAAAATCCCTGACGGGTATAGCGCAATGAAATTGGCGGCATGGGTTGGGTAGGCCATGAGACTTCACCAGGAATATCACTTTGAGGCACCGGCACTTCTTCGACGGGAAACACAGGTGTGCCGGTATCGCGATCGAGGATAAACAAATGACCCATTTTGGTAGGCTGGGCCACGGCATCGATCAGCTTTCCATCTTTTTGCACCTGGACCAGATTGGGGGCACAGGGTATGTCGTAGTCCCAGATATCATGGTGCACCACCTGGTAGTGCCAGATTTTTACACCCGTAGCTGCATCTAATGCAAGTACACAATTAGCGTACAGGTTTTGACCGATCCGGTCACCGCCCCAATGATCATAGGCGGCTGAACCAGTGCCGCAATAGACAACTCCCCGTTCTTCATCCATGGTGATGCCACCCCACGAATTGGCACCACCCGATTTTTTCCAGGCCTCGGGGGGCCAGGTCTCATACCCCGGCTCTCCCGGTAAGGGAATGGTGTGAAAGGTCCAGACAACTGCTCCCGAGCGCACATCAAATGCCCGGATGTAGCCGGGTGCAGCCGGTCCGGGTCCTTCACCGACCGTTGAACCCAGGATATAAAGATCTTTGTAGATGACACCAGGGGTAGTTGATTTATTCCGGTTGTCGGCATCGCGATTAAGGCCCTCTTTCAAATTGACCGAACCATCTACCCCAAAGGATTTGATGAGTTGGCCATTGTCAGCGTCGAGGCAATAGAGGTAATTTCCCTTCGAGAAAAAGAGCCTTGTCGAATCACCGGAAGACCAGTAGGCCAGCCCCGATTCACTCCCCGGCTTTTATGAAGCGAATCCACATCATATCTCCATCGCTCAGAACCATCCCTCGCATTGACTGCAATGACCGCCAGGTAGGTGAGACAAAATAGACGATCTCATCTAAAATCAATGGATTACATTCGATGATCGAAAATGCTGAAGCATCCAGATCTTCGGTAACAAACTTCCAGCTTACCTTTAGGTCTTTCACATTGCTTTTGCTGATCTGATCTAAGGCTGAATATTTAGAGCCCATCTTATCTCCATTGTAATGAGCCCAGGAGCGATAGGGATAGTCAACCGATTCGTTTGTACATTGGATCAGAAATACCAGGGAAAATAAAAAGACAAAAATCGATTGATCAAAAAAGTATTTCAGCATATTATAAACATTATTACTCTGATGACCAGGTCGTTTTAGTATGGTGGCCAGGTTCGTCTGTTTGTCCATGTCGGATCTGTTATTTATGATCTATCACCTCTAACAATATTTCCTACATTCTGTCTGGTATCGCGTCACCACAAGCTTGCTATCGCTCATCGTTTATTGTTTTCAGATAGCTTTCAGAAGTGAACACAGCTATTGCAGAGTTCACATAGTCCTTCGTATTTCTTGTTATTATTGCATCAATTCCATTTACGGTCAATGCTGAAGAATATTGAATTGAATCTTCGAAATCTTTAAATTCGTTTTTTAAGGCTTGGATTATTTCCTTTTTTGTTGTCCCGACTATTTCAGTAATTTCTACAAGTTCCTCAATTACTTGTATGGCATTTTTATGTCCCAGATACTTTCTAATGATATAATATATATTGTTTAGGCTAACTGCAGATATGTAAATTTGAATTATTCCCAATTCATTTAATTCGAATATTCTGCTTGCCGGGTTTATGTATGGTTCTCTATCCGCAAAGAAGTCAATGATTACATCAGAATCGACAAATAATTTAGATTTCATATTTCTTTGTCAATTCTTCTTCTAAAACACTTTTGTAGTCAAAATCTTTATCGACTTTTAGAATGCCTCTTAATCTCTTGACTCTCGGAGACAATTTTTTGGGCCTGACCTGTCGATCGTCCTTAGTAAGTAGCTTAAAATAATTTTCAACCAAATTAGATAGACTCTGGCCTTTTTTCTTTGCATATTCCTTGGCTTCTTCTATAACCTCTTTCTCTATCGTCAAAGTTAACTTAGTGTTCATCTAAGATAGTTTTTCTTTCAAATATACGTATTAGGAAGTAATATATCTACACGTGTCTTCAGTTTGCTTGATTTTCAAAATCCCTGCTTGCCAATCCTTACTCCGTCTGGCGAAGTTTTTAAAGCGGTGGCTGGCACAAAGATCCAGGCTTGGAAATCCATTAAAGTCTAAGATGAGAGTGAGACTCCCAAGCCCCTAGGGATTGGAAAGCTCACGCCTCGAAAGAAACCAATTCGATTTCTAAGCATACATGTCATTGGTTTTTCCAATCCGGGCTTGCCAATCCTTTCGCGAAAGCTTCAGGCTTGGGAATCCCTTAACTACAACCAGAATGGATTGGTAAACCCACAAACTCCTACATCCTGTTTTACCTTCCTGATTGAAAAGGAAATACCACAGGACAATCTTCGATTTCAGCAACAAATATGGCTCCACTATTCACCTTAAAACCAGGCAATAAATTGACTGTTTCGCCTGCCTTAAACAAAAAGGTTTTGGGTGAAGGCAATGTTGCGTTTGATGAAATCTGATCTGATACTTTAAATATCTGGGGCGAACCTGGAAAAATCAATGTGTTGTCGCTCACCAATAGATTGGATACCAAACAATTGACAAAGGAGCAGGTCATGATGTTACCAAGTTGAATGTTAAAACTAGAAGTTACATTAGCTCCTCCACAGGGATTGATTGCTAATACACTTAATTGGCCCGATGTGGCTCCCGCATTAAAATCGACGGTGATATCAGTGCCACCATTGCTATGGATCACGACCCCACTACCCGAATAACTCCAGACATAATTGGTAACTCCAGATTGAGGAGCAACGGAATAAGGAATATTATTTAGTCCAGGACAGATCGTGGGCGGACCGGAAATTACCGGCATGCTTAACTCAGTACTTTGTAAGGTAATCGACACTAGATCAAAAATCGAACAAGCACCGTTGGTTATCGTCCATTTTAGGATATAGGTAATGCCACCTACACCAGAAAATCCGGAACCAGGGCTGGCAGGATTGGCGATCACACCGCCACTGCCTGAAGCTATACTCCATGAGCCCGTACCGATGGTCGGCACATTACCGGCTAGCGTTGTCGAGAGACCACAAATTTGCTGATCAAGACCGGCATTAACCAAAGGAATAACCTGGTCGATTTTCACCAATTGACTGCTGCTATTTGAGCAGGGTCCATCAGTTGTGTATCTTACCGCGTAGGACCCTGGTGAGCTGGTTGCAAGGTTAATGGTACCGGTTGTGCTGCTTATAATAAGGCCTGAGGGCATGCTTACAAAGGTCCCACCAGATAAACCCGAAATCAGGGGAACAGGGTCAGTTTCATTTTTACAAAAAGCGTTTTTAGAATAGTTGAACAATGGATCATCCTGAGCATTTACCGTGACCATATAAGTGCAATTATTAATACACCCGTTGATATTTGTTGCCATAAGACCAAGCGTGAGATTTCCCACAATGCCGGCATCTACGATGACATTTTGCGTATTAGCAGGACCATTGATCGTTCCATTGCCCATGATACTCCAGGCGTATGAGGACATGCCGGCGGGTGCTGAATATCCATGTCCTGTCGTGCCTGTACAAATGGATGGTGCCCCAGTTATATCACAAGTTGGTAGCCCATTTACAGTGATGATTTCCATACAGGTGCTCACACAGTCATTAGCATCTGTTATGTCTAATGACAACGTGTAGATACCAGCCGCCCCTGCGTCAACGACCACATTCTGACCATCGGTCGCTCCATTTATGCTGCCATTGCCTGATATACTCCAGGCGTATGAGGACATTGCTGCCGGTCCATCATAACTAATACCACTAGTGCCTGAACATACTTCCATAACACCCACGATTGAGCAGGTTGGATTTGCATGGACTGTCACCATCTGCATGCAGTTGCTCATGCAGCCATTGACATCCTCTATGGCAAGTGTCAATGTGAAGCTGCCAGTACCTCCCGCGTCTATCAGCACTGTCTGGCCATCATTTGCTCCACTTATGACGCCATTGCCTGATATAGCCCATGCATAGGTAGACATTGCTGCCGGGCCATCGTAGCTAATACCACTACTGCCTGAACATACTTCCGTAATACCCGCGATAGAGCAGGTTGGATTTGCATGGACTGTCACCATCTGCATGCAGTTGCTCGTGCAGCCATTAGCATCTTCTATGGCAAGGGTGACGGTGTAGCTGCCAGTAGCTCCGGCATTTATCGTCACCGTCTGGCCATTAGTCGATCCACTTATGACTCCATTGCCTGATATACTCCAGGCGTAGGAGGACATTGCTGCCGGTCCATCATAACTGATACCATTAGTGCCCGAACATACTTCCGTAAGTCCCGCGATTGAACAGGTTGGCGATGAAAAGATACCGACCAGAACTGCAGACGCCATGCTTAAGCACATGTTTGCATCTTTAATCACGATTTGATAGGTGTTAGCTGTAAGTCCGGTAAATATGGCCTCCGACTGGAAACTGGCTCCATTGTCGTCAGAAAACATATATGGGGTAGTGCCACCAGTGACATTACTTATTGCAATCTGACCCGAGGCCGAGGTGGAACAAGCATTTGTCGGGGTGGTAGTAAAAGTGATCGTGGGACAAACACCATTGCCATTCAATGTGATATCATAGGGGTTTTCGTCGGGGTCATTGTTTGGTATTGACAGTGTGCATGATCTGGCACCAAGACCACTTGGGGTAAAAGAAACGCTGAAGGTTGTGTTATTGCCACCGGTGATGGTACTGCTTGCTGGTTGAGTGATGATAAAATCAGCCGGGTGCATTCCTCCTTTTACTACGAAATCGGGCGAAGTACCGGTAAGAAGGAGATCTATTGCACTGGGGTTAGCAATGGTAAAAGCTTTTTGATCTGGAGTATTTAAGGTGATATTGCCATAGTCGAAAGAACCACCGTCATCAATATCCATCATGCCTTGCGAAATATTGATCTCCGTCGGGCAGAAATAACCCAAACTTTGAGGAACGCTGACATTATCAATGGTGACCAACTCAGCATTCGCATTGGTACTGACACATATGCGAACCTGTAGAGAATTGCCGGTTAATCCAGAAGCAGTGACAGTGGTGGCACCCATATTATCCATTGTGGTAGTGAATTCGATCGTGTGAGTGCCACCTCCCACCTGATTCGGTAACTGAACAAAGGGGCCTGCATCGATGCTATACAAAAAATCAATGTAGTCCAGGGGGTCATTATCCAGACCTATCCAGGTCAGATCTGCCGATGCAGAAGCCGTCACACCTTGAATATCGATCAAGGGACTGGTCCAACAGACTTCCTGATCGAGGTCGATTGTAGCTAACTTACCTCCTGAAGTCCTGAAAAAATCGTCTACGTCGCGGCCATCCGCCACCGGGGGCTGCAGATCCCAGGAGCTGAGTGTCCAGTTTACCCCAACAAAATGGTCTACCTGGTTGATCAGGTATCCTTTATTATCGCTAGAAAATGTTTCGAGATATGGGCCAGAGGACGCGACTCCAACCGTTGCGCTTGTAGTTGCGGTACATCCGGCCTGGTCGGTTACCGTCACCAAATACATGCCATTGGCTAGTCCGATCTGATCTTCAGGGTCGGGAGATCCGGGAAGATGGCTCCAGCTATAGGAATAAGGTGCTACTCCGTTACTCGCTGTCAGATCGATCTCTCCACTTGATTGACCGGGACAGTCCGCATCAAGTACCTGGGTACTCAGAGATAGTGGTGCTGCCGTTGAAACGGTGGTACTGGAAATCCGGCTACAACCGGTAGCATCTGTGACCGTCACCATGTAAGTTCCGGCCGCCAGAGATGAGATGGTATACATCCCTCCGGAAGTGGCAATTTCAGTTCCAGCCGGGTCACCACTACCGGGACCACTCCAACTCACCTGATATCCTGGTGTAGCATTGCTTGCTGTGACCTTGATAGAACCAGTATTAGGATTGCAAGAACCGGTTGGTATTGTAGCAAGAACCACCGTCGGTTGCAGGCAAGCCGAAGCCAGCGATACATTGGTGACTGAAACATTGTCCAGAGTAGTTACCTCGACATTCGAGTTATTACTCCAACAAACCCTAACCACAATCATATCTCCCATTGTGACGGCAATGTTGGGAAAATTGGTCGTGGCAGAACCATCATTACCTCCCATTGCGTTTGTATATCTGACTGTGTAGGCTAGATCTCCATCTGTTCCAATCACATTCGGATGCCTTTGCCAGGCTCCTCCATTTAGCTGGTATTCCACATTGATAAACTCCAGGGGGTTCGCCTGATTGTTGTCATATCCGGTCCAGGTGATGTCCGTGGTAAAAGCCGCTGTTCCGGTTGTGGTTGCAACCAGCATTGGGCTGGTCCAGCATACTTCCTGGTCAAGGTCAATGCCTCCTAAAACTCCGGATGCAGTGGTTTGTAAGTAATCTTCTGCATCTCTTCCAAACTCGACAGGAGGCTGGTTTGCCCAGGCGCTCAAAGTCCAGTCGACTCCCGAAAAATCATCTACAAGATTGATCAGGTAGCCTTTATTGGGGGTTGAAAATGTCTCGGTATATTGCGCTTTAGCTGACCAACAAATAGAAAGCAGCATCCAGAGGATATAGATCTTTTTCATGAATTGGAGATTATTGGGTTTGGTTTTCTGTTTGAGTGTGTTGACTTGAAATCTTATTCAGTTACATTTGAAAAATTTGTAAGCTTGAACAAAAAAGTAACGGAATTACAGCGAGGGTTGATCGGAACTCATCTAAGTTAAAGACAATCGGGCATAGTAAAAAATAAACACCCTTTTTACATAATGACAAACCCGGCCAAGCCCAGAAAGGACATGTGTCACCAGCTTACAGCTGTCTATTTTACTTTTGATTGAAATGGAAATATCACCGGACAATCTTCAATTTCTGCGGCAAATACGGCTCCTCCATTTACACCGAAACCAGGCAAAAGATCCACGGAATTACCTGCCTTAAACAAAAAGGTTTTGGGCGAAGGCAATGTAGCATTTGATGAAATCTGATCGGATACCTTAAATATATGAGGCGAGCCTGGAAGGACCAAAGTATCGTCGGTGACCAACAAATTGGATAACAGACAATTGACGAATGAGCAGGTTTGTATATCTCCTAACTGAATATCAAGATTACCGGTAGCATTACCACCTTCACAAGGATTAATTAATTCTACGCTCAACTGTCCGGCAGTAGCACTTTCACTAAAATCGATCGAAACATTAGGGCTACCATTATTGCTAATGACTACACCAGTTCCAGAATAACTCCATTGATAATCTGTCACGCCAGGCTGGGGGGACACAGAATAGGGGATGCTATTAAGATTAGGACAGATCGTCAGCGGACCCGAGATTTCCGGCACATCGAGCACAAGATCTTGCAGGATGATGTTTACTTGATCAGAGGGAGAGCAAGCACCGTTCGTGATTGTCCAACTCAGCGTGTAACTGGTACCTTCCAGGCCTGAAAATCCGGAATTGTAATTGGATGGATTGGCAATCACACCACCAGTCCCGGATACGATGCTCCAAAGACCGGTACCTACCGTTGGATTGTTGGCAGCCAAAACGGTTGAGGTACTGCAAATTTGCTGATCAGCTCCGGCATCTACCAGTGGAATGAGCTGGTCTACGGTAACTGCCTGATTTTGGCTATTCGGACAAGGCCCATTGGTAGTATAGGTCACCGCATAAGCACCCGGCGTGCTGGCGCTAAGATCGATGATGCCAGTGGAACTGCTGATACTCAAACCTACGGGCATGGCTGTAAATGTGCCTCCGGCAAGACCGTTTATGATGGGGTTTGGATCGGCTTCATTTTGGCAGAAAGATCCCGATGAATAGTTGAATGATGCATCATCCTGTGCATTGACAACTACCGGAAAGCTGCAATCTTTCGTACACCCGTCTGCATCGGTCACCAAGAGGCTAATCATAAAATTTCCGGCTGCTCCCGCATCAACCATTACAGATTGAGCGTTGGCTGCACCATCGATCATACCATTGCCGGTGACAGACCAGGCGTAAGACGATAAACCGGTTGGCCCGCTATAGCTGTAACCCGTAACACCGGCACATACTGTTGAAGGTCCCATGATGTCGCAAACAGGATTTGAAAATGTCAAGGAAACGCCATTGGACGTGCCATTGGGACATGATACTCCTTTCGCTACACAACGGTATACATAGCCATCAAAACCGGCCGTTGGGGCAGTCAATTTGAGGGTATCGTTATTGGATCCGAAATAAACTGCATTATCTACTATATCCTCAAATCCACTACCAGTATTAACCTGCCATTGATAGTCTATTGCGTTGGATGCGGTGATGAAAAAGCGAGCGTCACTGCCGGAACAAACCACGACCGGCAGCGGCTGCACAGAAAGAGTGGGTGGCCCGTTAAGTGCTGGCATGGTATATCCTCGTTGAGTAAAAATTTGCGTAAAAACTGCTATATCCTGGCAACTGTACTTCATATCAATCGCAGCCTGACGCACGGCAATGGCAGCATCCTGCTGATTGCTAGACGAGCCGGTCATAGCGAGGCCTTCCAGAAAAGCTTTGTCGGTTTTTTCCCTGCCTATCACATCAAAAATCTGCATCAGCGTGCTAGCCCACATTTGCCCATCGGCATGGACCTGTCCCACCAGGCCTCCCGGATAGGTTGCGGCATAGTTCGTGACCCGGCCAGGCCAAAATTCATTATGACCGTCCCAATTAAATACCCAGTGGTATGCCGCATCCATGGTATTCCATTGACCCAGGCTTCGACAGTATGACTGCGCCCAGTAATCTCCTGAACCTTCGCTTAATCCATTCACTTGCGACAAACTTCCCCCGGTGATCCAATCATGCAAGCCATGTCCTAATTCATGAATAATCACATCCGCATCTTCTGCATCATCCACTCCACCTTCTCCAAAAGCTATTTGTCCTGAGCCACCAAGGTAATGACTATTGTCAGCACCCCCCAATCCATGAGGATCGAAACGAACACCTCCCGAATACTGGAAAGGCATCACTGAAATACCGAGGGTGTCGTTAATATAGCGCATCGACTTGTCTACGTGATAGTAGACGTTGACCGCTTCAAAACCATCATCTTGGCGAGTAAAATTGAAAGTGGAAGTTGCTTGCGTGAATAGCCCTCGATTGGGTGCCTCAGAATCGACAATCTCGGCGTAGGTACCTTTTAATTTATAAGTGCCGGCGGCTTCCTCAATTCCCAACAATGTCACTGAACTTCTGGCATTATTTAAAGAACTATTCGTTACATCACCATTATCGACATAGGCACCGGCATAGGCATTGCCAGTTTTTGAAAGCGGATCGGGATCAAATACAAATCCTGACCCAGTAGCAGCCGTAGCAGGTAATGCCACTGACCAAAACGCAGGAAGGCAATCCCCGTTCGGTCTATTTTCATGGGATTCATGACTGTGGTAAACGGCATTATCAACTGCCTTGAAGATCTGGCCAGTGGTAGCATCTACCAGCACTTCCCAGCTTCCGGTAGGATCGTCAGCCTCAGTGATGGTTTGATAGGCTAAGCGTGTGTTACCGGCATGATGATAGACGACCAATTCCACTTTTTCATAAAATGCGTTTCCCACCAATCCAATATGATTTTTTGCAATGGTTTGTGCTTGTTGAGCGCTGATAGTAGGACGTGTGTTGATCGGGGCTAGCAACGGGTTGTAGGAGCTACTCACTGAGGTGACCTTTTCATTTTGTGCTACCTTCACTACGATCTGAGATTGATAAACCCGGATATCATCCAGATATTGCTGAAACCGAAAAACTGAGCCCGAGGGGCCATTTCTCGAAAAGTCCATTTTCAGATCTCCACCTTGATTAAGCCGGAGTTTCATCAGGTTCGCATTATTCACGATCCAGTTGAATGCTTTTTCGTCAGCTGTTTTACCAAGTACCGCATCATTAATTCCGGATATTTGTACAGGAACCCCTTTTTCTACGCTGAACTTCTTATTGCCAGACCATTCATATTGTTCAGTTTCATCTGGTCTGATTTCAAAATCACGGGCTTGAGTGGGCTTCTGGGCTGAAGCCGTTAAAACAAATAGCGTGAGTGGAAGAAGCAATAGCCTCCCGTCTGCGCAAGCTTTGGCGAATTGGGTCATTCTGAGTGTTATTTGCGTGAGATCGAGCTGCCAAGATAAATAATATCAGATCAGTGACGAAATTTTGCTTGATCCTTCAATCAGTCTGTTAATATGCTCGTTTAATATGAGCGACATATGCCGAACAGAATGCGAATTTTTTGCGGTTCCAGTTTTATCGAAAAGTCTCATTCTATAATGCCTTGCTCACTAAATTCCAATGTCCACCAACAACTTTCGATGACAATCTTTAAAAACCCAAAATATTTGGGCGTTTTAAGATGGTGATGGTCAGATCATCAAAATAGCTTGCCTCGTTTTTATTAAAAAGGTAAATACCAATTTCCTTACTATGCATTTCGGTCTCGATCGTATATTCAAAAGATAGTTTGCTCCAGCCATCTTGAGTGGTCAAATCCGCTTCATTTGTTCCTGCGTAAAATTCCTTACCGGAATCTCCTGATATGGCGATACTGCCCGAATCACCAAGTCTCCATACTTCTACTTGAAAGATGTCACCATAATGCCCTTCATAATACCGGTAGGTGAATCCATAGGGGTGTTCAGCCGATAGTTTCACTGAGTATTTGCCAGATCGGGCCGCTTCATCAGTGCGACGGTCGGCATCTCCAAGGTAGACTCCTGGTGCCGTGGTCATAATCTGGCCTTCTGCAGAGAGCTCTTCGGCATCCGTTTTAATCTCTAATGGAGTATAATTCGGAATTACATAATATCTCTTATAAATAACTAAACAAGATAAACTCAATAGTAAAATCGAATAAAAGCCGACTATTTTTTTTACCAAATTCTGAGCGGAAAAATTGATTCGAACAACACCCGGCAAAATCATAAACAATAAAGGAAAGACAGGAATAAAATACCTGCCCTGGATCGTTTTAATTAAATCAGAGCCGACGCACTCCCAGGTCAGAAGTTGGGACAATAATAAAGCGGAAACTATACTGACAATCGTCAAAAATAAAATCAATTTATGCCACCAGGAAAAATATTTCTTATCCGGGTTTTCAAAAAGGGCAACCAGGAAGATCATCAGATAACTTAGATGTACCAACCATTCCGGCAATTTGGCATCCAGCCAACCAAAGGTGCCAACATATCCCTGATAGTACATATCAAATGTCTGCACGACCGAATTGGTAAACACCTCAAAAATATACAACGGGTGATTCATCATATAGGCCAACTGATCGTACATGTTGGCACAGGTCATCAGATCCAGATTGTTGCGAAAAGCCGTATTATATATGCCGTAAGGAATATAAATCCCATTGATTGATTTTGACCATAAGTAGGCGGTTCCAAATCCGATCAAGAGGAGTAAGATTAGGTTTCCGAAAAAATTCCGAACACTTCTGAATCTTCTTAAAGGTATTAACACGAAAAGCAAAATCAGAGGAGTATAGACTATTTTAGCAGAAGCAAGTAACACGGCAAGACTCGCGAGGATTAAAAAATCACGTGAGTTAAATTTTGTCTCTTCGCAAGACATTTTTTAAAATATAGGCCAAAAATACAAAAGCAATAATATTGGTCACTACATCAGCGCTCAATGACATATTGACAAAAAGCGACATTGGCAAAAGAGCAAGAAAAGTAAACAACCATTTAAATCGTGGTAAGGTCTTAGTTGCAAATCCGATGCAGATTATCCAAATGAGTAGGGTTAAAATTCTGGCTGCATAAAATAGAATCAACGGCCGCAAATTCAAATGTTTTAGAACAAAAATGGCGCCAGCCTGAGGTAAGTATGAAATAGGGCTGTACAATGCTGTATTGGGAAAATCAATGAAAACCTTTTTTTCTTCATTTAATGGAATAGATAGTTGATCGCGAATTTTAGGGTAAGAAGTCTTCCGATTCATTTTCCAGCGGAGATCCAAAAAAGGCTCAGTAAGTTTTATGAAGCTTTCGGGCACATGGCCACCTAGTCGCTGATTATGTCTTTCGGCAAAGAAGCCTCCGTCGGCAATCTGATAAGCCCGGTAAAAATGATTGACTTCGTCCGGGACTTGAAATGGTGGGGTCAAAAACACCATGATCAATCCAAAGAGAATAGCCGTCGAAATGAAAAAACGATGGGGAGATATATTAGTAAGGGGTGAATGAAGATGCATGGCAAAAACGGTCCATTGGTCAGCGAGTCTGCCAAATTACAGAAATAGTAACTGCGAAGAAATTCAAATTCTCAGGAAGGGGCATTGGCAAACTAAGTACCGATTATCTTATATATGCATTGATACGTAGCTACAATGAATGATAGTGCCACATCCCGTTAAAATGTAGCACTAAAGTTCGTCAGAAAATTACAGGAGAATTAACTGTTGGCTGCTGCTGCTCTGCTTTTTCCTAAAGCCCGGGTTTCCTCATCATCAAGTACCGGAGCTACAACGGCATCAAGTACGCTATTCCAGTTTAGGGCCCAGTTTGCGATAGCGATCGGATCATCTGATTCATAGATGGCAACTCCGGTAAATTCGGCAACATTATGCCACCGGCCAATCAGACGAATTTTTCCACCCATATCAGCGGCATCCTGGGCCGCGGTCATTTGAGAAAATGCAGCGAGTACACTCTGTCGCTTTTCTGGATGAACTCTCCAGGTTAACATGAATTTCATATTGGGTTTTTTAAGATAGTGAATAATTAATTTTAAAATAACTGGTAACTCAGCGACAAAGACTGTTAAAACTTGCGTTTCCAGCTTATGTGCAAATCTCCAGTTCTTAGCGAATCTGAGTTCGTCCTGGCCCTCTATGAGCTGTTCAATTTCTTAATATACAAAATCATCTCCATGTAAACAGATAGAAAGTCACTTCCAGAAAATGAACTGCAGAATGTCGCTCCAAGACTCTACGGCATCAGATGCCGGCTCGAAATGAAATCAGGAAAGGGTTTCTGCAATACTCCTCAGGCTCAGATCTACTCTTTCAAATCTAAATTAACCGCCCTATCATCTAGCAGCATTTGCCGGAGTTCATGAATCTCCTCTTTCATCATGTCTATGGCTAATTGCTGTGCGACAAATTGTTCCTGATATTCCTCACGCATTGCATTGGCAGTCTCAACCAATAACGGAGTCATTTTACTGTAGTCCATTCCTTTAGCATCGATACCATTAGATTCATATAGCACTATTTCAGGAAGTACTTCACCTACCTCCTCAGCTATAAAGCCCAAAGAATGGTGACCTCCATGATCCTCCTTCCAATCAAAGTACACTCCCCGGAGTTGGCTAATTTTCCCCAAAGGATCAGGAATGTTTACAATGTTCTCTTTCCAGCGGCGGGATGATGCTGAACCATAATTTTTAGCTGCCATGGTACTTTGGGCATAAAAATCAAAACCACTGCTGCCCGTACCGGTAGACCCCACCACACCGTTACCCTCTGCACTGTATCCAATCACTCCCGCGCCTCCACTTGCCGCAAAGCCATAGATTGCACCTGAATTTGTGCTCTTAGCATAGAGGCCATTACTATTAGTGCTGGTCGCATAAACGCCGTAGCCACCGCTACTTTGACCATAAACACCTTGAGTACCTCCCGAACCTTCGACACCAGTTCCGGTATTATTGGTACCATAGATACCGGTGCCATTGTTAGCGAGACTGCCCCCATAAATACCATAACTCATGGTACTAATGCCATAAATACCATACGTTTGAGTACTTTCTCCCCGAACTCCGTAACCGGAAATGCTTTCACCCAAGACACCAAAATCAGATCCACTCTTACCATAGACCCCATAATTGGTAAGGCTGGATCCATAGACTCCATACCCAGATCCACTGCTGGCGTGCACAGCGGTCACAGAAGTACTTTGGAATTCACCGCTTTGTGCAAGTAGTCCGCCAAACAATATCATGGATATAAAAGTGAATAGAGTTTTCATCCTACAGATTTTATTTCAATTTCATAAAGTAAGAAAAATCTCTATAATAGGCAAATGGCTTACCTACGACTATGCGAGCAAATGGTAAGAGATGAAAGAGGAAGCCCTGGAATTCTGTTTTTGATGGGCATACCTTCCCCAATAAATCCAGAGAGGGCTACGATCATCAAAATCGAGGCGGATTTTGTATTCAAGGTTTGTGGACTTCGACTTACTGTATCTACGCGAAGACTTGACGAAAAAGTGCTTTATTTGCACTTTCAAATAAAAAGACCCGAATAGCCAACCAAAAGAATTACGTATGGCAAATCCTTGTAAAGCAAAAATTACCCTTGATGGTAATCACTTAGAATTGGAGATCACCAGCCAGACAGTACTCGAATCCCTGCTCGATGCCGGATACGATCCACCCTATTCTTGTACGAGTGGAGTCTGCACCACCTGTATGGCCAAACTTACCAAGGGCCAGGTGGAGATGGAGGTAAATTATGGGCTGGGTGAAGATGATGTCAATGCAGGATTTATTCTCACTTGCCAGTCACATCCGACTACCGAGGAGATTGAGGTCAATTATGATTATTAGAGCGCGGTAGTCGCTAAGGAATTAGGTCGATGGTGCAATGGTTGAAAGATCGGATT
Organism: Saprospiraceae bacterium; assembly: GCA_016711125.1. Classification (GTDB taxonomy): domain Bacteria; phylum Bacteroidota; class Bacteroidia; order Chitinophagales; family Saprospiraceae; genus JABDMH01. Next base: position 94,913 of record JADJTQ010000002.1, read on the forward strand.
CTGACCTGCAAACCGATTATTGCCAATCTGTATTAAACTGACCTAAAATAAATGCCTTTTAACTGCTCTAGTTATAAACCTAATCTTTTCAATGAGAGGAAATCGGCTAAGATTTGTCTTAATGACACCCTTCGTAAGCATCGTTTTTTTACTATAATCAATAAATACATCGACTAAAACTGCTCTTCCTTCCCCGGAAAGTTGAAATGCTTTATCCATACTCTCCTCAATACAATGGTCATTTTCCATTTTCAGATATTCGATACCCGCTAGTATAGCGAGTCCTTTAAAGTCGATCTTTCCAAGTACCGAACAAGTCCTCAGATTCAAGGGTGTTTTTTGAAACTGGGTGATCTGACCTAGTTCGCCATCATTGAAAAGGAATATAATGGGTGCTACCCCATAACTGGCTGCTGTGACTAGTTCCAAACCTGTCATTAACGCCGCACCGTCACCAACGATCCCCAATACCGGCTTATCGGGATGTGCCATTTTTACTGCAATTGTGGCTGGTATGCAATAGCCCATGCAATTAAAGTCCGTTGGAGAAATAAAATGATTCGCTTGTTGTGAAAGTAGCAATTCCGCTGCCAGGAAGGTATGTTTGCCATCATCAACTACGACAAAGGTGTCTTCTGTCATGCGTTTGTTTAATGATGCAAAAAACCAACCGGGAGACACCAAATCTTCTAGTTTCTCCTTTAACCATTCTGCCTCATATGCTTGGTTCAGGACCTGGATTTCTTCGGTTACCTTCAAATAATCATTTGAAATTTCCAAATCTGCAAGTTCGTTCCAGAGCACTTGAAGCACTTCTTTGGCATCGCCCTCGATACACAGAACCGCTTTATAATTCTTATTAAAAACTTCCGGATTGATATCTATATGGATCAGATTTTTCGGATTTTCTAATCCATAACTGCCTGTCGATATTTCCGAAAAACGGCAACCCACAGCCAGCATGCAATCATGTTTCTTAAGTGCTGCCTGACTGCTGGGTTTGGCAGATCTTCCCAAAAAACAACTGGTAAACAATGGGTGCTTATTCGGAAAACAACTCTTGCCCTGCAAGGTAACGGCCACCGGAGATACCAATTTTTCAGCAATCTTAATGCTATGCTCGACAGCCGCACGAGCTCCCCATCCTAGGAATAGGATAGGGTTTTTCGCACCGGCAAGCATCCTCGCCGCTTTTTTTATATCATCCAGGGGTAGTGTTGGCACTTCGATTTTAGGGGTGTACGGCTTGATGCCGGATATAGGTGCCTTGAACATTTGCACATTTACCGGAATCTCAACAAATACCGGCCCGGGTTCTCCTGAAATGGCTATTTCATAGGCTTTGTAAATGGTTGGAATCACCTCATCCTGATGATTAATCAAAAACTGAGCTTTCGTCACAGACGATACCAATGGTATCAAATCCAACTGGTGCAATTGATAGTATCTGCCACTATCGGTTCTGGTACCCCCACTAATGATCAGCATAGGAATTCCATCGAGAAAGGCTTCTGCAATCCCACTCATGGCGTGTGTTAGTCCTGCCGCAGGCACGATAGTGATGCATCCTATCGAATCGGTCGTACGAGAGATTGCATCGGCCATAAAAGAAGCTCCTCCCTCATGAGTGACTAAAACCGGTTCGATTTTATCAGAAAAATGCAGGGCATCATAGATCTCCGTAGTATGTGTGCCCGGTATTCCAAAAGTATACCGGACTCCAATTTGCTCTAGTGCATATACGATCAGTTCAGCTCCTGTCTTTTTCATTTCTACTTCTATTATAATAAATATCTGGTAAATGTCGGCGTTGGCTTTTCCGAAATCATTTCGTACACTAGACTAAGTATGTGAAAACCGAAGTGCCGATTTTCAATGACCTCCTTTCTACCCTATGTTTTGATGAACTTCGAGTTGTTGATACCGTTTGAGGACTTTAACTGCAGGAAATATATTCCGGGTTGGAGGTTCGAAATATCCAATAATTGTGCATCCCCCAAATCTCTAAACTCCTTGATCTTTCTTCCACTAGCGGTATAAATCGAAACTTCATTAATTTGCTGGTTATACCCTTTCGAATCGATTATCAGGTACTGCTGCACCGGGTTTGGATAGATCTGAAAAAATTCAGTTTCCTCTCGGGTAGCCGTCGACATTTGATCCAGTTTTCCTACCACTGACCAGGCACTTTCTCCAGATTCATTTTGCTGTTTTACCCTCCACCAAATCACATCACTACTCTCTAAATGAGCAATGTCATACTGATCCTGGGTTATGCCAGACTTTTCCTCAACGATATCGGCAAATAAAGAGTCATTGGCCAATTGAACCCGAGCTGATAGACTGATTTCGTCGTTCTTCCAGGTTAAGGGCGACTTCTTCCATGTATCGAGGCTGGGTCGTGGATAGGTCAAAATCGGTGGGGGCGGCACATCGTATTTATCTTGCCCCTGGGGAATAAAGGCACTCAATTCGTGCAAAGCAGCCCAGCCTGGCGCTTGAGGAATACGAACTCGCACAAAACCCACATCCTTTATCAGAGATCCATCACTGGGTTTGTAGGTCAGTGTTTCCAGATTCACCCGCTCCGCGGCAAAAGTGTGAATGGTCTGATAGGTGGCGCTGCTACTGCGTTTTACCTGAATCTCATGAGTATAAAAAAACGGATCATCAGAGCCGGTCTCCACCACTATTTGAATGGCCTGAAGATCGTAACGGTCCTGCAAGTCAACTTCCACCCACTGAGGTGGATCAGATCCCGCAATCCAGGGCGTTTGGGTAGCATTGCCATCCACCACATTTCCACTGATAAATTCTTGCCATTCCATGGAGGCTTTGGTCGGTTTTTGCAGTGCTACATTGGTGTCGGGCAAAGCTGGTATACATGGATCATCCTTGGTGTCGGGAGAAAGCACTTTGCCAATAAACGCTCCGGCATCGCTGCCAGCCCAGGGGTCGTCCGGATTGCTCACATTTTTACGATGACGATCCCAGGTCCAGTATAAAAACCCTTGCACTCCATAACTACAGGCATCTGATTGCCAGTGATCGGCAAGTTGTGCTGCCAGATATACCTCTGCTGCATTGGGCAGAAAGGTGCCAAATTCTCCGAGAATCACCGGTTTTTCAGTATAATTAATGATCTGATAGTTTTCCGCTTCCAATTGAAAATCGTGGAACCCAGCGTAGGCATGGATATCGAAGAAATCGAGTTCAGATCTTTCCAGAGCGGCCTTAAAAGGCACGATCCGAGGATCATTCTCACGCAGGATATTGGGATCGTTTGGAGTGAAAAATCCGACGCAAACCAATGCTTGCGAGTCTACTGACTTTATTGCATTTCGAGTCATGTTTGCCCAATAGATTAGGGCATCATCAGCCATCTTTTCTTTTTCGGCATTAGAATTCATGTTATAGCTTTTGCCATTGGCTGTGATCACCATACTACAGGTTTTAGTAAAAGGAGGCTGATTATATTCTACGAAAAACTCATTACGCAGTTCGTAAGCCCAGATTACTTCCATTGGAGCACCGGCATTCTTTAATACGTTGACAAAATCAGTAAAAAATTTCTCATAGAGTTCGACACCCTTGGGGCTCATTACCAGACAATTACCTCCAAAGAAATCACCTGAACTTTCACAATTCTGATGTGCCGGGCCACTGTAATCACCAGCATCAGGTAGCCAATTGGCCGTGAGCATTACCGATAGTTTGTAGGTCTTGGCCTGCCTCAGCAGACTAGCAATATTTTGGATATAGGCAGGTACAAGTCCATTATTGTCGGCAATACAACGTGTGTCGCGGCATAGGTCAACGAATACTCGCACCGCATTATAGCCCAAAGCCGCCATACGTTGAAAATCGTCGTCAATCTCAATTGGATCATGATTGTCGGGAATGAACAACTGCGATTCTCCATGGGGTCCATTTGGTGATTGAACCAGTTGAATATAGTTGAAGCCGTGGGGTTTGAAGACTTCCTTCGTTCCAGTATGATAAAATTCTGCCTGGCCATTGCTTTGGCGGATGGCAATACGGTTGGGTTGGGAAACCGCTCCTACAGAAAAAATCAATAAAAAGACAAAAGTCAAAAGTTTAAGCATGACCCTGTATAATCTTCCTTAAAAGATATGAAAAGACTTCACTTTTGCAAGTGATTAAGATGAATGTTTTATTTGACCCGCTTATACATTGGATTTCCCAATGCATAATTTCACAATTGAGAATCAAGCAATTAGACTGAGGATATGAAAACCAAAGTGGTGATTTTCCAAAATCAGGTTTTAACCCTGAAGGATGTATTTGTTCTGGTTTCCCTAAAAACTAACCTTCAACCTCAGAAATCCCTCCCAAGGCGATTCAGGAGCATAGTGATACCTACTATCATATCATTTAATCAGATTTCCCCAATCTTTTGCGTTCTTATCTCCTCGCCTTTAGATTAAAAAAAGTTGATCATCGATAGAAACATCAGATCTCACCATGATTCCTGGCTATGTACAATGCCTCTTGTGTGTTTTTGACATTCATTTTTGTGATCATATTTCTGCAATGCTTGTCAACCGTAAGTCTACTAATATAAAGGTGTTGTGATATCTGATAACTGGACCACCCTTTCCCTATATAATCAAGTATCTCCCTTTCGCGATTACTCAGTACGCTCTCATAGCCCTGTATCTGATTAAATCTTAGTTGCACCCGGGTACTGCTTGGACCTAAGAACTGATATACAAACCGCTTAAATGGTATCAAACCTGTCACGTCAGTCAATTTACCTAGTGAATAACGCATGAGACCGTTAGTGTCTCTTTCCAGAATGGTGGTATACTTCATAATCACTCTTTCATCGGATGTCTGGTAGAGGCACATGGTATAATCATTTTCCAATGCAGCATCCAGTCCTGCATCAAACCCACATTTAATCACGCTATGGACAAATTGTAATACTTCGTTGAAATCACCACCGATATGCTCGTAAAGCGGTGTTAGTTCATTTTGATGGGTTCTATCTATGCCGGTAATCCGATTGAAGTTAGGCGTTAGTGGCTCCAGTTGAGCACGTTGACAATCTATTATGTATACAGCTTCATTGGGAAAGTGTAGGTATTTGTGCAAAATAGACTCAATGCATAGACTCCCCTCGTAGGTCCCGTATTTCTGGGCAAGGTGCTCTTGTATAATTGACTGGCCATTCATTGATTGCCGGGTGTGTCGTATTTCTAAAAATACAAAATTTAGATCAATAGTATAACATCATGGGCCGATATCATATGCATGAATCTATCCCGACCTCAATTAGCTATTTATCCACACCTGCCGATCGCATCCCACCAGTGATGGGAATTGAGGTAAGCTATGACGTGCAGCTAATCATCAGTACCATCCGAAAGGCAGTAAGCATCAATATGACGAGGTCTCTGATTAACGAGTCGGAGATGGTCACCAAAAAGCAGTGGGTGTCAGTATGACCAGTTTTGCGCGTAGGGATGTGCCTCGAGAATACAATGTGGCAAAAAGACCTGTCAACCATGCTAATTAATCACAATTTCCAATATCTACCATAAGCTGTGCACAAAACAACACTTGAAATCCCGGCATCAACTCATCGTAGTCATTGAGAGCATAATGTATCCTAAGTTCAAATTGACAATTTTCTGATCTGGAACGATAAAATAATCCCTTGATCGTTCTCAGCATGGGACTCGCCAGCTTATAGCCGACATGTGAACTTCATATACCTTTCTTCTCAGCTCGGTTTTACTTCCTATTCACAAAGACATTTAGATTTGCTTGGTCAGCATAAACCAATTCTGTTGGAAAAATACTCTTAAAATTCTGATTTTCAAATACTTCCTTCTGCTCATCCAGTTCGATAAAAGAATATTCACCAACAACGTTATTCCTATTGATTTTCCTGTTGAATCTCAACATTTGGATCGTCGGATAAAATAACTGTATTAGTTCGGCCAGCGCTGTGAAAAAACCCTTTCTCTCAATACTTTTAGCTATATGGTCTTTATAAATATTTACCGCCCTAAAATCTCTATTTAGGTTCGAGATAAGCACTACACCTTGTGGCTTGCAGACTCTCTTTAGTTCAGTAATAACACTTTCCCATTCTTCACTTCTTAACGTGTAAAGTACATTATTAGAAACAATCCTATCAAATTTATTATCCTCAAACGGCAATCTATCCTTAATTGAGTGTTTGACAATCGGTGTTTGAGGAAACTTAGAACTTAATCTTTCAGCGCTTCCTCTGAATTGTCTAATCCTATGACATTTACATCATTTGGTAAAAAATATTGAAGATTTCCTGTACCTGCTCCCAAATCTAAAATAGTCATGCCTGACTTGACGTCCAGATGTTTGACAATACTTTCAAATAGCTCCTGATAGGGAATCACTTTCAAGAGAATATCATAATATCTGAAGTATTGTTTCCAAAAATCATTTTGATAGTTCATAAATTAAAGCTTTTTCTAATTCATCTTTCTTTATGATATTCCTATTTCTCTCTCTTCTTAAAAACTTGGAAATCACAATTTCCCATACGCCTCGAGCAAAATCCCGTCTTCTCGCTAAAAAGATAAAGGTGCCACGGTTAGCAAGAAAGTCTTGATGAAACAATAAAGAATTTTTTGGGTAACCATACATCTTGGCTAAGCCTTCCGAATTAGTACCAAATAATATAAATTTATTTTCTTGTGCTTTTACCGCATAGGCCATTTTTAGCCAAAATTTTGCGTTGGATATCGGGTTCTTTCTGAACTTCCTTTCTATCCAAAAGCAACACACCTCACAAAACACTTCCTCAGTAAAATACTCAGTGATATGTTCGAGATTCGATTTGGAAACAAAAACCTCAATGGTTCTATAGGGTCCTTTTTTACCTAATATAAATCCTCCTACAATTTCATCTTTTTCTGTAAAAACAAAGACATCAGATTTATCAAGGTATTCAATAGGAAGTTTCAAATCAGATATTCCTTCGTATTTTCTCTTAAAGATTAAATACTCTTCCTGTTTTTCAGTCTTTCTCATTTTGTTTCTTAATGACAGAGAACTATTGACATACTTATAAAGAATTCAACTCGGCTCTTTGTTAATCCTATATCCAACACTAATTATCACAATCGCCAATATCCACCTGTAGCCGTGCACCCAACTCCACAGCAAATCCCGGCATTAATTCCACGTAATCGCCGGCTGTGAAATAGATGTCTTCCAAATTACTACTGGTAATAATTCCATCGGAGGTAAGGGTCATGCCAGCACAAAAATCAGATTGGTGCGGATCATTGGCAAGAATGGCAGCCGTTGCTTCGATCATGGGAGTGCCTCCAAGAAAACCACAGTACATCGGATCCGTTACAATATTAAGGTGAAGGTCGACAATACTATCACATCCATTTGTGGCCTGCAAGGTATATTGGTAATCTCCAGAATCACGTAGCGTATCTCCTCCGATTACAAAATAAAAACACTCATTGGCATATAGCTCCACGAAGATCGTTGCAGCTGTTTGTGCTTCTTCAAAAGTGGAAAAATGTTCAGGTGCTCGAACTGGATCGTTATTAACTACCCATTTGTTTTGAGAAACAACAATACCAGGTAGGGAAGCGAAAATCAACAAAATTATATGTCCCATAATATCTATTTTTATCAGGTTAAGATTTGATTACTTCTCTGTATCACATTCAAAAAACCACCGGCATCACCTACTTACTTATCATTCTCTTTATCGTGGGATGATATTGCCCATTCTAAACTGCTGGTCTACACAATCACTGCTCTACAACAATTGATCTCGACGATCTTAAATCTGCATTTTCAGGCTATCACTCCCTTCTCAAAAGCAATTCTAATTAATTGAGCCATATTACGAGCTCCAAATTTATTCATTAAAGATTTTCTATACGTTTTGATGGTTTCGGGGCTCAAAAACAGATCACTAGCGATCTCAATAGTTGAGTGACCAGATGAAATCAACTCCAGTATTTCAATTTCGCGTTCCGTGATTGGCCGATAAATTGTGGCCACATCAATATTACTCTGCATTTGTTTTAGTTTCAATGAAATGAATTTCGAATCACTTGAAGACTGATTTTTTACTTCAAAAAATGTGTCCTGTGCTAATTTCCTAAAGTAATTTCTCAATTCACTCCCAAGAAAAAGTATTTAAACTATTTCCGCAATACTCATTAATGAGTATTTTTTACCCTCCCCTTTAATACTAAATAGATGGTTTAGAAGTCCAGGTGCGGGTGTTGCATAAAAGTAAACACAAACGAGACCCCTGACAATTCTGCTTATAAGGAAAATAAAATATCAATTTATGGGTAGAAATGATTAATTAAGCCTTGGGACAGCTTATGGCGCTCCATTCCCTCCAGTAATCTTTTTGTGACGGTCCAAGTTGGAAGAAGCCTCCCAAATTTGCGATTTTGACTTTCACGGTATTGATCCCCAATAATTCTTTGGGTTTCTTTTGGTTTGCAGACCGAGACCGTGGTCTTGCACCTTTTATTTCCAAATTAGTTTCTAACATCTTCCCTTCCATCAAATTCCATCCATATCAACAAAACATATTAAAGAAGAATATTCACTACTCTTGCACCTCCACAATTTCAACTTCTGGATCCATCACTACCGTACCCTCATTAGCAAAAATACCTCCACTACTGCCCGCCAGGTATTCGATCACTACATCTTTGAGCATGAGGTCACCGAAATTCTCAAATGCATTCATGCCGACGCTCGGATTGACAATAAAATGTACTCCGTGCATGATCACATGAGCACCATTCGCGATTTCAATGGATTGCGCATTGGGAGTACCATCAATCGGAATGTCATACTGTGGATGACCAATAATCGTAAGATCTTTATCAATAATTAATTTCCCACTTTGCAGACAAATGGAATCGCCACTCAATAAGGAACTGATATAAACCGTGTCCCAGGAGATGCACAATCGATGGCATTTCGCAGAGACCCTTCACCAGTATCGTTGTTGGTGGAGACCGTACAATTGCCTAGATCGGAGACAAATATAAATTCGAAATTAAAACCTGCTTCCGACCAACGGTTGTCCCATTCAAAATAATGGCGCACACCCATACTTACGGGAAATGATACTTGAGTGGCATAGGAATTTCCCCCTGGCACCAAAATACATTCATCATCACCTGATATAGTGGGAGTCAAATTCATACAATCTCCAGAATAGACAAACAAACGAGTATCGACACCAAAAAGACAAGATTCGATATGAATAGTGCCAGCTTGGATTGCATCAAAATAGTACCAATCTGCATGGACAGCTTGATCACAAGAATAACAGCCGCGTCCATCCAGTGGGCCTTCAGCACTAATAATTCCATTACCTTTTATTTCTCGTGCGCTTATACAATAGTTTCCATCGGTAGCAGGGACAATTTCAGTTTCGAGATAAATAGCAGCAACACTTTTATAGTAGTCTGGTACTAGAGACCAGTTCCCCGTAGTTTGCGCAATGGTGGTGAGTTGATACAATGGATATGTTTCTGTCATATCTTGAGCGATCTGGCTATTCGCATTAATATAGCTTGCGATGGCTAGATAGGTTCTGCCACTTTGCATGACGACATCCATTCCATTTGAGTTATTAAGACTGATCGAGAAGTTGCCTTCGGTTGGGTCAGCACTGGTGAAGGATTTTTCGCCTTGACCAATTACCCAGCCCACAGCTTGCATTGTTGTCAAATCTGTAGACGCATCGAAATTGACCAGATCAACAACACTATTCAGTAAATCTTCTCCAGTTCTACTCACATTGATTGGAAGCTCTACCAGATATGCTTTTACCACCTGCCCTTTAAGACTTGTTCCAACAGCTGAACATGAAAACCAAAAAACATTTACTTTCCTATTTGGCACTTCACTAGGAATCTCAAAGATGTTGGCAAAGCTGAAATCAGTATTAGGAAAATAAGCAGCGGACGAATTAGCGGGATCAGGTACTTTTTTGAGTCGGCCATCACTAATAGAAAAGTTGATTATTTCCTCATTATTCGATTCTCTAATATCTGGGAAATCAGGTGAATTGACGGAATATTTCAAAAAGTATTCCCCCTCCGGAAGCAATCCAGGTGAGAAATCACTGGGGAAATCGTAGATGAGCTCTGAGGAGGGAGATAAAGAACCAAGGGCACTAGATTGGGAATAGAATGCAACCTGGTCCTGATCTAGTACTTGGACGAGAACTTCGATATTGGTGCTTACGATGTCACCACTATTACGGATTTTAATTTCGAGATCAACAGAATCATTGACAAAGAAGTATTGAGGTGAGATATAATTATCTGGTGCGGTAACAGCCAAAATTTCTAGTTCCGATCCTATCGCATCGTAAAACCGCACATCATCCAAAAGCCAAAAATAATAATCTCCATCCCACACAAATTTCACTTGGACTGAGGCCTGATTAGCCGCATATTGAGAAATATCAAGCAACCGAATATCATTACGATCGGTTGACCTATTTGAATTGATCTCGTCATTAACCCGTATGGAGTCCCAGCTTGCTCCTCCATCGGTGCTGACTTGCACATTAGAATTGGACGTACTAAAATCGACCCCGTTCTTAGAATAGTATCGGTAATATTGATGAAATAAGAGGATAACTTTACTTTGGCTGCTAAAATCCAGAATAGGAGAAAGCAGTTCTCCTCGCTGTGGACTTGGCGCAGGACCTGTCCCAGAGCCATTGCGATCTCCTCCGTTATCCAAGTAGTCAGAATCAAAAAGTGCTGCTCCTCCACCCGACTCTGAAATGATATCTTGACTATTGGCAAAAGCTCCCTGTGAGGTTCCATCAGAGGTCCAAATCCATAGTGCATCCGCATTATGAGAAGGATCGGAAGAACGGACCCCTATTGGAGTCCAGCCCTGTAGATCAGCATCAAAAGAATAATCGTATAGTAAATTCTGGGCTTCTAGCGAATAGTCACCAAGAACCACTATAATCATTATCGAGCAAAATACATGTTTCATCGTATTATCTTTGCTAAAACAAAAATTTGGCAGTCAATCTGTGATGTCTTACCGTCTCAATAGCACTCGAACTTAGATATCTGGGTCTGCGATTTCTCATCGTTTTTCTCATTTGTTTGCAATGATCCTTAGCCATTTCTCAGCAAAAATCTCAATGCTTGAATTTTACCAGGCTTAAAACTTGAAAGCACATCAGCAAGAAAAAGCATTTTAAGTGTTTGTGCAATACTCATTAATGAGTATATTAAGCAACCAAGGATCCAGATGTGCATTAGAATAAATAGGTAGGCTAAGGTTTGGAACTAAGGACATAAACACACAAACACCGACCATCATATGGATTTAACAGCTGATAGTCAACAGATTAGATATCATCGACCTGGGGCCGACAAGACATTTGTCATACTCATTCCAGGAGGTCCGAGTTTAATCATCGACGATCCCGGTATAATACCTCAAATGTTGCCTCCGGCGTTGTTCACTGCCATCTCTTTTCAGCCATCCGGCACTTATGGCAACTTCAATAGCCCATTTCTGAAATCGATAAAGCGCTATGCCAATGAACTGAAGATGTTTGTGGACCGACTTCAGATTGATTCTTTACTATTTGCGGGGACACTCGTGGGGTCGAGCGCTGCTTCAGGAGTTCTTATATCGATATCCATTTTACAAAGTTTTAGGCGCTATCCTGATGAACAGTCCTACCTCGGACAAACTAGTTGGCGCAATTGAAAGAAAGGCTTCGGAGTTGCCAGAGCTTAAGGCAAAGAAACTAGCTTACTCTAATCGTTAATTTAAAATTGCTGTGTATGAAATCCGTGCAATTGACACCAGGAAAAATGAACTATTCTCTATCGCCAGGAAATTCACCCGCCTTACTATTCATCCACGGAAATTCTTCCAGTTCTTACTTTTGGAGCAAGCAACTTTCTGATCCAGCCCTACAACCATTTACGCTGATTACACCAGATCTTTTTGGCCACGGTCGCTCGGATCATCTCATAACGGGTTACTCTACCGGTTCCTGGGCCGATGCAATTATTCAGCTAATTGATTCCTTATCTCTGAAGACGGTCATTTTAATTGGGCATTCTATGGGCGGCCATATTGCACTTCGAATTGCCGAAAAACACACTAATGTCAAAGGTCTGGTACTTTTAGGAACCACCCCATTCTCATCCGCTGCCGATATATCTCAGGCTTTCCATCCTTCCAATGTCCTTGCTTCAATTTTTACTGAAGAAATCCCAGAAGATTTTAGTGAAATAGAGGAGGCCTTCTTTAACCAGGTAGATCCAGCCTTTCAACAAATCTTTCGATCGACGGACCCAAAAATAAGAAGCTCTTTGGCCAAAGAAGCCACTTCAGTTGATTTTCAAAATGAACTTGAAATAATAAATAAATTGTCATATCCTGTTGGTCTGACTGTGGGTTCAAACGACTCATTAATCAATCAGGCATATTTACATAAGATAACTGCAAATAATTTTTGGAATCATCAATTACATACCATACCAGAAAGTAAGCACTATTCGCATTGGGATAATCCAGCTTATTTTAATTCATTTTTACTGAAATACGCCGAGTTTCAGGAAGTTTAAAATATATCCTTAAGTTATGCACCCTGATATTCGCAAATTCATCAGACTCCTCGATGATATCCCATATGATCCAAAAATAAATACCTATCACGACGGCAAAATTGATACTGAAACACTTAAACATATTAAACCTTTTTCTACTCAATTTTTTTATGTGTTGGATTACTGGAAAAAAGAAATGATTTTTATCCATCCAAACGCTTCAAATGTATTAGATATTGACATAGATTCTCTAGATTACTCTAAGTTAATGCTCTTGGTGCATCCAGAAGACTTACCAATAGTAATGAAATCTGTTCTTAATTCCATAAGTTATGTTATCCAAAATAAAGTACTGAATATGTTGGATCATGATGTGATGATTAATTTTCGGATTAGAAAAGGAGATGGTAGTTATATACATGTCGTGCGACAGATCAGAACCACTAAATGTGATAAAATGGGTAATTTGCTACAAACGGTTGCAATGGTTACCGATGTTACTCAAATGAAAAATGATAAGTCGATCGAATTCGTCACCAGTGAGGGGCTAAGAGGTATTCTCGAAAATGGACCTTTGAAAAGTAATAGTTTAGAGGGCCTGACCAAAAGAGAAAATCAAGTGCTGGAGCTATTAATAAAAGGATTAAATAGTGAAGAAATAGGCCAAATACTCCATATCAGTAAAAACACAATCGATACGCACCGTCGAAACATGTTGCAAAAGACTGGCGTAAAAAACACAGCCGAACTAGTTGGGCTTGCTCAACGACTACTTATGCAATAGTCTGTAGTAGGTTAGTATCCCTTTTGAGAGCAACTAAATATGATAAAATCAAGCCGCCTTAAAAACTCACCTTCAATCTCAAGAACCCGGCAGTGACCGGACTCGTATAATTGCCCTTGTCTTTGTTAAATACCAATTGACCAACCAGATCTAGATCCCAGCTTTGAGCAATGGATAGGGTCAAGTTTGGGCTAATAAATAATGGATGGCTCGACACCGGGCTATAGATCAAAGCCAGAGATGAGTTGAGTAAGGGTGTGATTGGGTAAGCTATGCTACTAATGACTGCATGGCGAAAAGGGTAAAGATTTTGGGCCGAAAGTTGAAAGGAGAACAAGTCGGATAGAGTGCCTTTGGTACGTCCATTACTATTATATAAATATCCACCGCTGAGATAAAAGCCGTTGGTGAAAGAATAATCAACAGATGCAGTAATTGCAAAACTATTTTTTTCTGATTCCAAGGTGGGAATAAAATAACTCCATTCTCCTTTAAAACCTGCTGTCTTCAGATTACCAGCCCAGCCACCTCCTAATACCCAATTTTGATTAGCAAATCCGGTTAAGATCTGAAAGTCATATTGGGAAAGATTCCATTTATAAAGGGCAGCGACTACCCGGTCATCCCAACTCTTGCCAGCGCTGGCAGCCACCTCTATACTGGACACAAAACCTAAATAATACTTCAAGCGTAATGCATCTGATCCTGGTCGTTCTTCATAGTCAAAGTCGGTAAAACTAAAGGCATTAAACAGATCGTTGGGATTCCAAACGGTTGAGATACCCCAATTGATCCGTTGCCGGCCCAATCTGGCCTCAAATGAGCCTTTCGTATACTGCATGTAAGCCCGGTCGATCGTACTATTCACCACCCAATCTTGCTTATTAATCAGATGTGTCGAAAGATCAAAGAAATCATTATTTCCTGCTTCAACCTGATCTGCGTAAGATGGATTAAGCTTTACTAAATCACCATAAAAAATTCGATTTCGAAAATCTACAGCTACCAGAAAATGCTCCGATGGTTCGTATCGTATATTGATACGATTGTGTACCAGGTTATCCAGTAAATAGGTACTAAAACCATCAATTTTGAAGACAGTCTGTAACTGTTTGACATAACCGTGTACCTCCCAGGGTGATTTTTTTTCCTCTTGCTGAGCTATCAAAGACCAGGTGACAAGGCAAAGGAGTATTATGGCAAACGGTCGCATCATCTTCTGAGATCACTAAGCACTTTGCCATCTTCGATGGTGATCACCCGTCGTGCACGATCAATCACTCGTTGATCATGCGTCGAAAACACGAATGTCATATTTTCCTCCCGATTTAGTCGCGCCATAATGTCCAGCAAATTAGCGGTGGAAGCTGAGTCTAGATTGGCGGTGGGCTCATCAGCCAGTACAAAGGCAGGTTTGGGAGCCAGTGCCCGGGCCACCGCCACCCGCTGCTGTTGCCCGCCCGATAGCTCCGCTGGTCGATTATGAAGACGATCTCCGAGTCCGACTGCTTCCATAAGCTCCTGGGTGCGGGCATCCCGTTTGTCTTTGCTTACATTTTGTAGAAGCATAACAAACTCGACATTTTCTTTGGCAGTGAGGACGGGGATCAGATTGTAGCTTTGAAACACAAAGCCAATATGTGTTTTTCGGAAATCAATCAGCTGATTGTCATTTAAGGTTGACAGTTCGGTGCCATCCACATAGATCCTCCCTTCTGTTGGCCGATCCAATCCACCGATGATGTTAAGTAAGGTGGTTTTTCCGGAGCCGGATGGACCGACGATGGCGGTAAATTCGCCTTGCTCTATCTGAATCGATACTCCTTGAAGGGCCTTAACCGGCACTTTCGTCTCTTGATAAGTCTTGTGTACATCTTGTACATCGACAACGATCTTTTTGTAGTCATGTTTATATTTTACGAAGAGCTTCAACAGGTTTTAATCGAATGGCCTTTAAGGCTGGATATATCGAAGCCAAAATGGCCGTAATTACTACTGCCACCACGATCGTGATGAAAGTTTCTGCATTAAGATTTGGTCTTACGGTATCTGACATGCCAAATTCTTCAAGAGCTTTACTCCATCTTGAAAGATCAATTCCGACCCGGTTTAGATAGATCGTGGTGAGGTATCCCAAGAGCATGCCAATGGGCGCGCCGATCAAAGCAATAAAGATGGTCTCCAAAACGACCATGATAAACACTTTAAATTTATTCATGCCTACTGCCATCAGCATGCCCAATTCTTTCATCCTCTCCAGGACCGCCATCAGCATGGTATTGATGATACCAAAAATGAGGGCAAGCATGAAGATGACCGTCATAATGATCATGTTGATTCTGATTTGTGAGTTAAATAACTCAAGGTCTGGAGAAATCTGTTTGTAGGTCTCTACCTTCCAGGGAGATAATTCCCGCTGCAGGGCGGCAGCGATGGTATCTGTCTGATCAAACTTATCAACCAGCATGGCAATTTCGTGCGCTCCATCGAACGGCACATCGGTCAATCGGCGGAGGTCGTCGATCTGTGCATAAACGTAAAGTTCATCGCTAAGACGATTTACCGTTTTATAGATGCCTCCCACCCTAAAAGCCGCAGTTGAAATATCTCCATTTACATTTTGAAACGTAGGCGACTTTCGATCGCAAAGCAACTTTGAGTTTTTCGGCCATGCGTTGACTGAGCAATACCTGGTTTTTTTTATCTGGTTCAAATCCAGGGCCATCAATGATTTTTTCAGAAAGCCTCGTGACACTGTTTTCTTTCTCAAGATCTACTCCCTTGACCATCACTCCCTGTACCGCCGCCGATGACGCCAACATACCATTGACCAAGAGGCGGCTGGTCACCGCCTTTATCTCCGTCTTTTGAAGCAGTTCGGCTTCCATCGCAGCAGCGTCGGGCATAAATAATCGCACCTCAAAATCTGTTTTGAAGACTGAGTCATGGATTTGAATATGGGAGGTTTCATTTTCAATAATGTTAGACACATAATTATCTACTTGCCCCCGGAAAAAACCCAGCAAAAAGATCAGAGCCCAAATACCGATGACTACTGAGCCGATCACCACCATACTCCGGGTACGGCTTCGCCAAATATTTCTCCATGCAATTTTTGGTAACATAACTTTGTCAGATTTAAATTGCTTTAAGCCCGCATGGCTTCGACAGGTTTTAATTTATGAATTTTAAACATGGGATAGATGGCCAGAACAGTGATCATAAAAAAGACGACCAAAGCCTGAGTAATAAAGATCATCGGTGAGATACTGGCTGGTAAAACCGGTTCCACTCCAAATTTTTCGTAAGCCTGGGCCATTTCGCCTGACAACTCAATCGGATTCTTATAGAAATGATATACAATAGGAAACGAAACAACGATGCCGGCCAGACAGCCGATTAACCCCATAAAAATGGTTTCCAACCACAACATCACGTTCAATTGGCTACTATGCATGCCAATCGCTTTTAGGATTCCAAATTCATATTCTCGTTCCTTCAACATCATCAGGATGGTCCCGAAAATGCCAAATCCAATAATCAGGTAAAGCACCATCAGGATGATTCGGCTACCTGCCGTATCGACCTCTTTAGCCTGGATCAGATCAGGCATCATCTCTTCATAGTCAAGTGCCTCATAACCGGGGCCTAGCTTATTGCGCATCTCCCTGACCGTGTTTTTTATTTCATCAGGGTCGTCAGTGTCAACCACCAGTGTGGTGACCAGGCCTTCAGTGCCGTAAAACCATTTCGCTTTTTCCAGATCAATATAAATCAGCTGTTTGTTGAGGTCTGGCGATCCGAAATGCACCAGACCCCGCACGGGAAATTTACCTGCCGCATTAATGCCATGGTATCCCTGACTGATCAATATGAGGGTATCACCAACTTCCAGTTTTAAGTATTTTGCAAGGCCATCGGCAACCAGGGCACCCTCATCTCCTGGGGTCAGATATTGACCTTGGGTGACTCTGGTTTCGGCTTTGGTTAGTTTACTCTCTTTAGGAGGATCGATTCCGATGACCATCGTGCCTTTGGTAAATGAACCGGATGATGCCAGGCAAAACTTTCAATTCGGGGCACCAGTTGCGTCACATTCTCAAGATTGGCCAGGCTGCTGAATGCGGGCTCGGCATCAAAAGCATTGTCGATTGATTTATCGTTCCAATAACCATCTTTATGGATCTGGGCGTACCCAAAGTGATAGTGCACAACACTGTCGACCATGTGATTCCAGGTACCTTCCTGGATCGATGAGATGGCAACTGCAAAGAACACCGCAAATAAAATAGAGGCTGCCGTGATGAAAGTCCTCCGTTTATTGCGCCAGATATTGCGGATCGCCAGTTTAAAATTTGTTTCATAACCCTTGGTTTAATTAACGTACTCGCTTCATGTTTTGAATAGAGAAAAACGATTCGTCAATCGCTTCGTCAAAGACGATGTCCACTTGTTCAACCACGGTCATCTTACCCTCTTCTTCAGCGGGTATCATCTCGAGGCGGGTGGGGAGCAGACGCCCTCCGATCATTTTGACTTCTTTGCCGTGCATGGTGTTTATGAGGTATCCATCTTCATCATAAAATTCGGTCCTTAGCTGGAGATAATCGCCTTTGCTAATCCAGCTTAGCACCTTACCCCAAACCACCGGTGCATCGGGTTTAGGAGTAAGTTCGATTTTATAGCAATTGCGCCCTTCGATCACCTCTTCACCTAAAAGTTTGTGGGTATAATCGATCACAATTGAAGATTCACGGACCAGATCATCATTGGTAAAATCAGAGCCCATCCATGACTGCATCATCATAGAAGGAGGCATCTTAATTGCCCGATCGATGGTCGGTTGCCAATTCCAGATCTCCTTGTTTCTCTTTAAAAAAGCAGCTCCCTTATCTCTGGCCGGTGCGGTGATGAGCATCAGACTATAATCTTTGCCCTTGCTCCATGACTTGATCGAGACCTCCCGTTTCCAGGTTGGCCTCACGATAGTCATTTTCATCTCGCCTCGGCTCGAAGAGATCCCGCGAGCCCGGTCGTCGGCTGTTTTCACGATTTCCAAAGCCGTCTGGCTATAGATCAGTGAGCTCAAAAAAGAAAAACAAAGCGATAATAAAGTTTTCATTAAATATTATTTTAGACTCCCCTAAAAAACAAAGATACGTGATCAGTGGTTTCCAATTTCTTTAGTTTTAGCTTTCAGTAGTTCTTTCATCTTATGCAGTGGATAGTGATCTTGAAAATGGATATAGTGTAATAAGACACCATCCAGTAGAGCAGAGAGGTACATGGCTTCCAATTGGGGTTCCTTCACTCCCATTTTGCGGACCAGATCGGTAAGGTGCTCCAGGTTTTTAAATTCCTGTTTCCTCAGCTTGAATTCAAATTGTTTGAGTATGTCTTCCTGAAAAGATAATGCCATGAGCAGTTTCCAATAAGTTGGATTGCTTTCGATCATGGCAAATACATCATCAATTGACTTCTCAAGTGCCTGCTGAGGATCGAGGTTTGGATTCTTGATAGTATCCATAATTTCTTCACCGGTCTCCATAGCCTGATCAATAATTCCCCCTAATAAATCCTCCTTACTGGCGAAATAGTTGTAAATCAAACCTTTAGAGATAGCAGCCTTTTTAGCGATCTGACTAATGGTTGTATTATGAAATCCCTTATGAGCAAAAAGATCCAGTGCAGCTGCAAGAATTTGGTTGATGCTTTTGCTGCGAATTTCTTCCACCTGCTCTTTCCTCCGAGGGCACATAATTTATTATTGACCAAACGTTCAGTCAAAAATAAGATACTTAGATGGATAACGCAAGTCCTTCGTTAAAATCTTCGATAAATGGAACGGAAAATATCAAGTAGAAAATGGCTTCTAAAGTTGCGTTCAGGACCTGATATCGCAACTATAAAAAAGGAGCTAACACGAACCGCGCTAACTCCTTGATCTTTAATTGTGGGCGCAGAAGGATTCGAACCTACGACCCCCTGGGTGTAAACCAGGTGCTCTGAACCAACTGAGCTATGCGCCCCAACTATCAAATATACTCCGCTTTTATCAAGCGGCCTGCAAATATAGAATCCTGGAGCATTTATACCAAATCTTTCTCACTAAAAAGATGTGGTAAGATGATGGCCTGTTTAAAAGTTTCAAAAAACGTAGAAAATGACAGGCCTACGGCAGCCATTGGAGGATCCTAAATCAATGGATGGGTCCTGACATATATCGGCTCTCATACCCTCAAAAACCACAAGCAAAATTCGTATGGCTGAAGGGACAAAGGACTTATATACTGGCCGCTCGCAAAATCTGCATCTGCACTTTAGTCTTTTTAACTCTACATAGCACCCACTTCACATATGTTAAAAAATCAAAATAAATAAACTACGACTCACAACATATATGATAATAATCTACATTTGTGGTCACTCCCATAAGCCGTAACGCGGTCCCTCTGGATGGATAAGAAAATCCCATAGTCTTATGATCTCATATCTATGACATATCCAATATCCAGGGGGATTTTTTATTTATACCAGTTAGAATCCGGGGTTCAAATTCACTCTAAATCGATAAGATCTTACTGGTTGAAAGAGCTCCCTTGTTGTGGTTGGCAAGGAAGGCAATAACAGCCATGTTTTTAGCGCTGGAGAAATCTAGAGATTCCTCTCTATGCTTTGTAGTGCGGGAAGACAACAACAGCGATCGGTTCAAATCCCCAAATCATTGCTTCAAATGTTGTTGGCATGGACTCCAACAACGGCGGTGGAGGAGATGCTACCAATAAAAATTGTTGGTTTTCAAGCCAGAGAACCTAGATTCTCATCTCTCCTGAATGACGTCAAGAACCTGGCGACTTAGCTGCCATTAATTTTGATAAGCCAAGAAATGTGAATCATACTAGTCAGCCAAGCCATTTTTATCCGGCCAAGAACTGATGGATCGCCTCTCCCTTAAAATACAAAGGACGCACTGATGTACATCCTTTGTATTTATTTAAATCTCCGTTACTATCTTTTTGCTTACCGACCAATTTTTAGTCGTCCGTTGGTTTTGCTGCTTTGGAGAAATCGACCTGATTCAACATGCTCTTAATAATTTGAAATTCCGACTTTAGATCATGGCTTTCTCTCGTCATTTGGTCTAAAGCTGCCTTTAGGGAAGCTACTTCACCTTTCATGACTTTATTTTCCCGGATCAGATCCTGAGTAGCAACCATGTTGACAATCTGTGCATTGTAGGTATCAATTTGTAAGATCTCGGTGGGATCTCCTTCCAGATATTCGCCGCTGCCTTGTACTGCTTCAGGAAAAATCTCCTGATATTCTTGCGCTATGAAATTGTAGTAATATTGATCCTTCAGGCTTGGATTGCGTTTCATCCAATCTTCGGAATATTTAAATTTGACGGGATGGAGAGCAAGCATGGTTTCGAAACTGTTTTCGATGTCAAGGATGTCCGTTTTGATCCGCCGGTCTGAATTAGCCAGCCAGTCTCCTGCTGCCGTCTTGGAAGCCGTACCATTAACTTCCAGATCATTGGCGGTGGGTGTTCGATCTATGCCAACATTGTTATCATCCCCGTCGATGACCATTACATTAGTGCCGACGCCTCCATCCCAATAAAAAATAGTCATTCTCGGATCCGCACCACCTCCATCATCTTCACTTGTCGCTGCCACATGCCAGTATTCATCAACGCCAAAGTTACCAAACTGAAGACGGGCAAAATCTGAATTATTGTTTTCTTCGATCAATAACTGAGGTGTTGGCGAGGCTCCTGTTCCCGAATTACTAGAAATAAGTACTCGGGCTCCGGTATTATTTGATGTACCTAAACCTATCTTGGAATTTGTACCCGATCCTATGATATTAACACCACCGGTGGTGAGACTTGTGCCAGGAGTCATCCTCAGTTCTCCAGAGGCACTTTCCCAACCAATGATAGCATCATTGGCACTACCGTTATCTCCAAATTCAATTTGCGCATCATTGTTAGCACCTCCCCCCGAGACTTCGATAATGCCATTTGCATTAGCATCTTTAACCTCCAGCTTTCCATCTTCCACAATCACGGTCCCATTATCACCATCCAGAGTCAAAATGTCATGCGGCGTACCATTATCATCCAGGTAAATTTGAAGAATGGATCTACCCCCGCAAATCCACTTAATTGCCAAAGGTCAGAGACACTAAATTGTCCAAAGTACAAACGAGCTGCATCTCCACTATTATTTTCTCGTAAGAAGAGTTGAGGTGAGTTCGTGAGTGAATTATGGTCAATAAATACCTTAGCACTGGCATCAGGTGCGGTGCCCAATCCAATCCTGGAACCAACGCCCGTGCCTATAATATTGACACCCCCAGTGCCCAACGTACTACCCGGAGTCATTCTTAATTCGTCGGTCGAATTATCCCATCCAATCGTTGCATCGATTGCACTGCCATTATCACCAAATTGCAATTGGGCATCCTGGGCACCACTAGATGTCACTTCGATCTCTGAGGTGGCACCTATTCGATTTACAATGAGTTTTCCATCTTCTACCTCAAGATTTGATTGAGCATATGTGCTTGTGATGAATGCCAGACATAGGCAAACTCCTACTTGACTGACCATCTTTTTAATTGTCCTTTTGGTTTTCATTTTGTCTTTTTTTAATTTTCTTAAAGAATACTTAGTTGCACTTCTTAATTGGATAGAAATCCTTTAGAGTCACCGTTGACATCGACTTCCTCGCCAGAGGTCGTTTTTACAATGAGAAAATATATCCAATTATTTCTTCAAAATTAGTTGTTCGAAGAAGTCGGCAAATCACCCGTCGGGGTGATATTTTTGGTTCTTTAAAAAGAGATTAGGTTTAGTCTCGCTCTAAGAATTATTTTGAAATGACTTCAAATCCAATTAACCCACACTATGCTTTGGATTTTTCAATGCATAGTTTGACGATTGAAAATCAAACATGTAAAAGAAGTATTTGAAAGCCGAAGTGGCGATTTTCAATATCAGGGTTTAATAGCATCATCCTTAGAGAATCTGCGCTGGTTTTTTTAAACCTGGCAAAGAAGACATGAAAGAACCACTAATTAGAGATTAGCCGGATATCTTATGAGACTTGGTATAGAAATGTGTTGGGCTAGGTACGCTCAAATCACGTTGGTGACCATGTGAAGCGGCCACGAGAAATTTGTGCTAGAAACTTGCGTTGCCGGGATATCTTGGAAATGCAATCACATCGCGTATGTTGCCCATGCCAGTAACAAACTGTACCAACCTCTCAAACCCCAGACCAAATCCCGCATGGGGGCAGGTACCAAAGCGACGGGTGTCCAGATACCAATAGAGTTCTGCTTCAGGAATATGCATTTCGCGCATCCGGGCTTGCAAAACCGCAAGCCGCTCCTCACGTTGCGAACCACCCACGATTTCTCCAATACCTGGGAATAGTATATCCATGGCTCTGACTGTTTTGTCATCTTCGTTGACCCGCATATAGAAGGCTTTAATCTCCTTGGGATAGTCCGTCAAAATGACCGGCTTCTTAAAATGTTTTTCGACGAGATAACGCTCATGTTCCGACTGAAGATCAGCACCCCACTCCTCGATTACATAGCTAAATTTCTTTTTCTTATTAGGGGTAGATTGCATTAGCACATCAATCGCTTCGGTATAGGTGAGTCTTTCAAAAGTATTATTGACAATAAAATGCAATCGTTCGATCAGGCTCATTTCCGACCGTTGGTCCTGAGGTTTACTTTTATCTTCTTGTGCCAGCCGGTCAGAAAGGAAGTCAAGATCTTCAGCGCAGTTGTCCAGTGCATCTTTGATGACAAATTGCAACATGGCTTCAGCCAGATCCATGTTATCATCCAGGTCATTAAAAGCAACTTCGGGTTCGATCATCCAAAACTCCGCCAGGTGACGGGAGGTATTGGAATTTTCGGCACGAAAGGTTGGGCCAAAGGTGTATACTTTTCCAAGTGCCATGGCACCCAGTTCTGCCTCCAGCTGTCCGGAAACCGTAAGATTGGTTTCTCTTTCAAAAAAATCTTTTTTAAAATCTATCCCTCCGGTTTCGGTTTTAGGAGGATGATGAAGATCAAGGGTTGTGACTCTAAACATTTCTCCCGCACCTTCGGCATCGGAGGCGGTAATGATTGGGGTATGCATATAATAAAATCCGCGTTCGTGAAAAAACCGGTGGATCGCAAAGGCCAGTTGATGCCGTACGCGAAATACAGCTCCAAATGTATTGGTGCGAAAACGCAAATGAGCAATCTCGCGAAGAAACTCAAGGCTGTGTTTTTTAGGCTGAAGAGGATATTTCTCGGGATCGGCTTCTCCAAAAATAAAGATTTCAGCAGCCTTAAGCTCAACCGACTGGCCGCGACCTTGTGACTCAATCAAAGTACCCCGGGCACCTATGGCCGCACCGGTGGTGATCTTCTTTAAAACCTCCGGAGCCGTATTTTCAAAGTCGACCACAACCTGCAATGTCTGAATCGTAGAGCCGTCACTCAAAGCAATAAACTGATTATTGCGAAAGGTCCTCACCCATCCCTTCACAACAACTGTTTGATTAATGGGTTTCTTTGCGATAAGGTCACTAATGCTGGTCGCCTTTTCTTTCATTTTACTTACGTTTTACTTGAGTGGGCGAAAATATCGTTCTTTATTGAAAAAAAGACGATTCCGCGACATCAATCAATGCTGCTGATCCAGGATATGGCCATGATCGTTCTTTGTTGACTAGTTATCCAACCTCAGCATGATGCAATCCGGTAAGGATCTCCAGCGCATCGGTATAGGTGTTTTGCACTTTTGTATGATCATGTATGCCAGCGTAGAGCGCGTAGTCACAACGATTGAGTAGTTCGATAGTCTGTTCAATCACGGACTCCTGTACGGAATTATTTCTAAGCACTTCGGTGATCTTCTGCTTGGAGAGGTCGGCCATCGGGATATTTAGTTTGTAAGAGATGAATTCCTTAAGACTGTAAGCAATTTCTTCATAAAACTGCTTATGAGAAGCCTCATCCATATATTGTTTGGCCTTTTGCAAACGCTCCCTGGCCACCGCGTGAGGATCAACTTGGACCTCCTGAGTAACACTCCGTTTAGCCCGCCAGCTCACAAATAAAAAGGCCAGAAGGGGTACAATAAAAGTCCCGATGTACCATGGTCTTTGGTATAACGGCTTGCGTATCTTGTGCAAATCCAGATTATGAATAATTGGATGTAATTCGTCGTCTTCTTGCTTTAAGGTGTTATCTCCTGTGGCTGATAGCGCCCCCGAACCTTGAGTAATCAGTACTGGAAATGAATCCACCACTGTACTATAAGTGCCCGTTGATGGGTCGAAGTAGGTAAAGCTGGGTTTAATTTGATACTGGCCAGGACGATGCCCAATCACTAAATATTCAATAATTTTGTCGCCTCTGACTGAGTCAGTGGCATTGATCATTTTTTCTTCCTTGATTTTGGGATCAAAGACCTCAAATCCGCTTGGCAGAACGAGTTCGGGTGCCCTAATCGTTTTTACATCACCATTACCACGGATACGCAGCGTAATTGAAATCGCATCGTCCGTGGTTGCTTGATTGGGTCTCAAAGCATAATCAACTGTAAAATGACCCACTGCACCTGAAAAATCGCCAGGTGAATGATCATGAGGCGAAGTGACGTTGAGTGTAATGCTATTTGAATTTATGTTTTTACGCTCCAGTCCAAAACTTGACAAGAGACCACGACGCACAGACGAGCTACTCGGCACACCTACCTGGACTACCAGCGGTTCGATCTCGATCTTACCACCTTGTTGCGGAAAAATGGCCACCTTCCGCAATACCTTGGTGCTATATTCCTTGCCCTGGATGACTTGCTTTAGTACTGGTTCCTTATAGGTATCTAGAGCTTGGGCAAAACATCCTGCATAACTGGCTTCGGTCAGAATGTTGTAATTTTCGATATTGACCTGAGTATAGATCTTGTATCTAATCATCACCTGTTGCCCAATGTATACTCGGTTTGAATCAACTTCTGCCTGGATAAATATCTGAGGCGAAGCCCCTGCCCCAGTTTTCGCTATATCTTCTCCTTTCAGAACTTCAAGGGTAACGGGATTGGAACGCATAGTTTTGCCTTTGACGATGACGGTAGCGGCTGGAATGGTGAATTTGCCAACCCGGGTAGCTTGCAATGTGTAGCTAAAACTTACCGACCGGGTGCCAACTCCATTTATAAATGTAGATCGAAACGACTGCGAGGGGCCGCTTACTACTTTGAAAGGGTTAAAATTAGGAGCTTGAAAATTGTCAGCATCCGAATTTTCGACCATAAATTCAACGGAAAAAGTACTACCCACAAGAACCTGTTTAGCATCAATGGACGCTGAAAAACGAGCTTGTTGCGCCAAAACACCAAAGGGTAACACTAGTAATCCGATCCAGCTAAGAGTGCGTCTCAACATAGCAGTATTATCAGATTTTAGTCACTTTCAACTTCCTCTTGGGTGCTGCGGGAGCTTCCTTAAAAAATGGGAATGCATCAAAATTTAGTTGTTGGTTGCCCTCTTCGATCCGTGATTCCTGGACCACACCATTAGGATTTGGCAGGCTGGTGACCTCATGGGGTTGGGTTTCATGATTACTTTCAGAGCCATTGAGATAGTAGGCTGGCTCAATGTGCAAAAGCCCGGTGTTCCTTGGTTTGATGAAATAGCTGAAACTGGCAGTCTGGGACGTATGTCCGTTGACAATGCTCATACTGGTCGATTGATTAGGGCCACCCACCACGTCAAAATCAGTAAATTTAGGTGGCTCGAAAGTACCTTCGAGATTCTGAGCAACAAATCGCACCTCCATGAAGTTGCCCAAGAGGATGGTATCCGTGCTAATCTTAACTTCAAATGATTGAACTTCACCATCTTGTGCCAGCAAAACCAGGGGTATCATTCCTACGATCATTGCCGTTATCAAACTTTTCATGTCATTTTAAATTATAAAAATACGAACGCAGGATTGCAAGAAAAGCTTACCAATCTTTGCTCTTCTTTTTTTCGCCAGCTTCTTTTTTTCTGAGTTTTTCCTGCACTTTCTGATCTTCTTCATCGATGATTTCGAGCAATTGCATCGCCTGGTCTTTGGTCAATTTTTGCTCTTGCTCTTCCTGCGGTTGCTCTTCATTACTGTCTTGATTCTGTTGGTTTTGCTCTTGCTGATCTTCATTATCTTGTTGATCCTGCTGTTCGGGTTGATCTTCCGGTTTCTCCTGATTTTCCTCTTGCTCCTGGTCCTGCTGCTCTTGCTTCTGCTGTTGCATCTTCATCTCACGCAGAGCCATCATTAGATTCTGTTTTGCCTCAAGATCGGAAGGATCGGTAATGAGTGATTTTTTGTATGCATCAACACTTTGTTCAAATTTGCCATTGAGGTAATGAGCATTGCCCAGATTATACCAGGCCTTGGCTTGTTCTGATGGGTCATCAATCAAATCAATCGCTTTTTCATATTGCCTGGCCGCTTCATCATAACGGCTCTGGTTAAAGATGGCATTGCCCAGATTGAACAGACCTTTTTCATCCGGATCAATGATGGATGATCGCCGGTATGCTTCTTCGGCTGCATCATATTTCTTTTGGTCATAGGCCTGATCGGCATCCCGCCGCAGATCGTGGGCTTGACCTTTGCTTTGAGCAAGAAGACCGCCTGCGGCCACCGTTGCCACGACACACAAAATCCATTTCAAAAACAACTTCATCATAAGTGTCTCCTTGACAATAAATTACTGGAAAACAACCAATTAACCAGCAATGAAATGATGCCCAGACCTAAAAGATCTGAAAATAACTGTCATACTCCGTAAACGACCGTTCTTCAAATTCACGTTTTTCCAAAGTGTCCACCTTTTGATCAATCTCCTTCAAAATATCGGCAGAATTATTCAAATAGAAGTAGTTACCACCACCTGCATTGGCTAGTTCTTGCAACAAAGATTCGTTCAGCTTGGTTCGAACCGGTTGGCCTTGTTCGTCTCTTTTCCAATCTTCATTACCCCGCACCATCATAGGAATGAAAGAGCCATCGGCAGTACCTACACCAACAGTAAAAATGATCATTCCCTCCTGGTGAGCCAGCTTGGCCATTTCAAGAGCATCGGGATCATGATCTTCGCCATCGGTTATGATCACCAGGACCCGATGGTATCTATCCTCTTTTGTAAAGTCGTCCTGGGCCTTTCGGATCGCATCTCCAAGAGCAGTACCTTGAGTGCCCGCCAGATCAGGATTGGCCGATTGCACAAACACTTCGGCTGCTGCGTAATCTGAAGTCAATGGCATCTGAAGGTAGGCATTGCCGGCAAAAAGAATCAGGCCGATGCGCTCACCCCTTAATTTATGGGTGAGTAACGTGGCAAAGCGTTTGGCTTGCTCCAGACGGCTGGGCGCGACATCCTGACAATACATACTATTAGAGATATCGAGTGCAATAAATATATCAGCGCTTTTAGCCTGCACTTTTGGCGTTTTGCACCCCACTGAGGATTAGCCCAAGCAACCACTAACATAAGAAATGTAAAGAGCAGTATGATCTGTTGCCACTTTTTAAGGAGCAACGGATTGTCTTTAGTCAAAGTGTCAACAAGAGAAGATTCCCCTATCTTGGTGGCCTGACCCAGGTACCAACGCCAACCCAAATACAAGAGAGCTGCAAGAGGAACTATCCCTAGCAAAAACCACAAATATGCTCCGTGCTCAAATCTAAACATAGGATCAGGGGGTAAGTGCGTAAAATGGTGATACTTAAAAACAAATGCAGCAAAAAGAGGCTAAGACCTATTCGCAAAACCAGGAAACTCATCACTATACCGTTTAAACGTGGTGACCTCCCGCTCTGTTTTTTCAAGCTGATCTATTTCATTGTAAACCTGTTCCAGGCTCTGTTCGGAGGTAGCTCGAAAATATTTTCCCCCAGTGGTCTGAGCTATCTGACTTAATAACTCTTCATTGATCATCACCCGGGCGTAATCAAACACATACGAACCATCGCTTCTCTTACCCTGCGGTGTCAAAGCCATCCCTTTGCTTCCTACTCCAATGGTATAAACAGTGACGTCCAGTTCACGAGCCATCTCGGCGGCTGTCAAAGGCTTGATATAGCCCGTATTATTATCACCATCAGTAAGTAATATCACGACTTTGCTTTTGGCTTCACTGTCTTTGATGCGATTTACGGCCGTGGCCAGACCCATTCCAATTGCCGTGCCTTCCTCGAGAAAACCACATTGCAATTGAGAGAGAAACCTTTTTACGATGCGATGATCAGAAGTGAGCGGACACTGGGTGAAGCTCTCACCGGAAAAAACGATAAGCCCGATCCGGTCATCGGGTCTTTTGTCGACAAATTCAGAAGCCACTTTTTTACTGACTTCAAGCCGGTCTGGCTGGAAATCTTTAGCCAGCATACTACTGGAAAGATCCAGGGCCATGATGATATCGATTCCTTCAGCTGTAATCTCTTCTTCTTTTAGTGCAAGCTGTGGTCGTGCCATGGCAGTAATTAAAAAACCCAAAGCAAGAAGTTGGAGGATTGGCAGATAGCTCAGTGCCTGTACACGAAACGACGGGCTTCCTGGATTGGACAAGGTATGACTGACTTTAAGCGAAGCGGGCTTCACCCGGTTGCGATAAAAATAATGATAATAGGCCATGAGAGGAATCAGAAGCAGGAAGCCTAACAACCACGGCTGGTCAAATTCGATATTTTGCAACAGGTCAAACATCATGTACTATTTTAGACTCTCGCGTAGCATGGACAAATGACTCTGCTTTTTGCATGAACTCTTCATGAATACCAATATCCGGTCGCGCTTTGGCAAATTTGATCAGATCAGCGATATTGAGTATCTGGTTCAAGTCTTGATGCAACGACTTATCCAACTCCTTTAGCAGGGTAAATTCAAGTATTTCGCTAGTAGTTGATTCCAGAGCCGGTATATGATATCTGGCTTCTATATACGCCCTGACGATATGGGTCAGTTCAGATTGATAATCTTTGATTTTTCCGGCTTGCCAAAGTTTTTTAGTGCGTAATTTTTGCAAATCAGCCAAAGCAATTTCATCAGGTGGAATGAGCACTTCTACGATGACTGGTGCAGGTGTTGCCTTTTTCTTGTGTAAGAATATGAGACCAATTATGAAGAGCCCCAATAGAAGGGCAATGACATATGGCATGGCGTCGCGGAACGTAAAGGGTTCGCGCAAAATCGGCTTAATCGGAGCCAATCCTGTAGAATCAATCGTAATGCCACTCACCTCCAATACAAGATCGTTTGAGTAGGCGGTGTCAGTCACTTGATCGGATTGGAATGGCAGTATTAGGGGAGGCAATCTGAGATATCCGGTATCAAAGGCGGCAATCTTAACCATTTGATGGTATCCGTCAGAGCCTTCATTTTGCCAGGTTTGCTTCGAAAGTGTTTCGATACCGAGCTTTTGCCATGCAATAAATGAAATTGTATCCGGTACAAAATCTACCTTACCTTTTACGTTCAGGTGCAACAACCGCTGGTCACCGATAAGCATTTGATTGCTATCGACCGAGCAGGTAAATGTCACCTGGCCCAGGGATACCTGCCATGAGATCACAACAAAGACGATCAAGCTTAGATATCGCATCAATGGGATCTCTTTTTAAAAAAACGGTGTAGAGCCAAAATATAAGATTCCCGGCTTTCTAAACTGATGAGATCTGCTCTTGACCGGTTAAATAAGGTGCTCAGCATCTGCTCCTTTTGAGCGAACGCTAATTCATGTCTTTGTCGGGTATTTTTGTCAGCAGTGTCGATGACTTGCTGTACACCGGTTTCGGCATCGGTGATCCCTAAAAGTCCCGCCTGTGGCAAAGATTTTTCGAATGGATCATAGAGATGCATTCCGATGATGTCATGCTTTCGGGCAGCAATCTGCAGGGGCTGATCAAACGAGGGGCAAAAAAGTCACTTAATATGAAACAGATACTTTTCTTTTTCACCACATTATTGAAATACTCGATGGCTTGTGCCACGTTGGTTTGGCCCGATTCAGTTTGGCCATCAATCAGTTCGCGGATGATGCGAAGAATGTGTTTTTTACCTTTTTTGGGCGGAATGTAGAGTTTGACTTCGTCGGAAAAAAGGATCAGTCCTACTTTGTCATTATTATTGATGGCTGAAAACGCCAACACTGCACAAATCTCGGTGATTAAGTCGCGTCGCAGATACAATTGGGTGCCAAAGTTGGATGAGGGGCTGATGTCAACCAACAGCATTACGGTAAGTTCCCGTTCTTCCTCAAACACCTTTACATGAGGCTGTCCGGTACGGGCAGTCACATTCCATTCGATATTTCGAACATCATCGCCAAACTGATAATCACGTACTTCGCTAAAGGACATTCCCCGGCCCTTGAAGGCGCTATGATATTCTCCGGAAAACAGTTCTTTACTGATTCCCTTGGTCTTTATCTCAATCTTCCTGACTTTTTTGAGCAGTTCACTCGTTTCCATCATTCTACATTTTTCAGGAAAAATGGCTTAGGGTACTTCCACGACATTGAGGATTTCTTTAATGATATCTTCCTGCGTGATATTTTCAGCCTCCGCTTCGTATGTTAACCCAATCCGGTGACGCATAATGTCATGGCAGACCGCACGGACGTCTTCCGGGATCACAAACCCCCGGCGTCTCAGGAATGCATAGGCTTTGGAAGCCAGGCCAAGATTAATACTTGCCCTGGGGCTGGCACCATATTGGATCAGTGGTTTAAGACGATCCAAACCATGCTCCTCAGGAGTCCTGGTCGCAAATACAATGTCCAGAATATATTGTTCGATTTTATCGTCCATGTACACTTTGCGCACGGTTTTCGGGCCCTCATAACATCTTCCGGGCTGATCCGGGTCTCTACCTTGCCAAAATGTTCATCGTTGAGATTACGGCGTATGATCTCGCGTTCTTCCTCTTTGGTAGGATATCCGATATTCACCTTGAGCATAAACCGGTCTATTTGTGCTTCCGGTAGATTGTAGGTCCCTTCCTGCTCGATCGGGTTTTGAGTGGCCAGGACAAGAAAAGGCTCTTCCAGCTTATAACTTTGGTCTCCAATGGTCACCTGACGTTCTTGCATGGCTTCAAGAAGGGCACTTTGTACTTTGGCAGGAGCCCGGTTTATCTCATCGGCCAATATGAAATTGGCGAAAATAGGACCCTTTCGGACGTTAAAACTTGCTTCACTCGGATTGTAGATCAGGGTTCCGATAATGTCGGCCGGCAGCAAATCAGGAGTAAATTGTATTCGGCTGAATTTGCCTTGCACTACCGAAGCCAAGGTCTTAATGGCCAAGGTCTTAGCCAAACCCGGTAATCCTTCCAGAAGCACATGCCCCTTGGTAAGCAGTCCGAGCAGGAGGCGTTCCATCATGCGCTCCTGGCCCACAATAACTTTGGAAGTCTCATCCAGCAATTGCTCGACAAATGCACTTTCGATGTAAATTTGTTGATTCAGAGCTTCAATGTCTAGTGCAGGCTGCATAGCTTGGTTGTCGTTTAGTGATTAGATAAGGGGCGTAAAAATGACATTTTTTGCCCAATAAAATGCGAAAATAAGGACTTGCCGATGAGTAAAGCACACCACTTACGAGGGTTTAACGAAGTTTTAACCCTAGCATTTTCCAGTTTCCTTTTTTTTACGATTTTGGTACCCACCAGCCTCTTAGCCCAGGAGACTTCACAATTATCTATTATAAATCTGAAAAAAGCTACAGTGTTTTTCGTACTACCCACGGCATTTACCAAAATATCTGTCCTTAGAGACAGGGCTTCCGCGGCACAAAATCAAAGTGAAAAGGAGCATTTGTTAAAACTCATCGATCGGGAAAAAATGGAGGCTGATAGTTTTTCAAAAGCTCTACAGCATGCAGTTCAACAACACTATACATTTTCAGCTTATG
The DNA here is from genome assembly GCA_016711125.1 of Saprospiraceae bacterium. Lineage (GTDB taxonomy): Bacteria > Bacteroidota > Bacteroidia > Chitinophagales > Saprospiraceae > JABDMH01. The sequence goes on from JADJTQ010000002.1 coordinate 127,304, forward strand.
CCTATATCCCCGACTCTGCCTTGAAACAAATGGTCAATCAATCTGAAGAAACTTCCACCCCCATCTTCATCGTCCGTAGAACCACGACTGAGAGCGGAGCTGATGCCCCTGGTACTACATGATGGAATCATGCAACCCTTGGAACGACCTTTACCCTACTACGCGAGACTAGGCAGATTCACCTCATTTATCGATGTATTTTTTGGTAAATCAGACTACGTTTGGAGAGACCTGGATGGAGCAATCCGCAAATGGTCTCAACGGCTGGAAGAGTACTATGAAAAAAAGCGATAATTCACGACTGCCCACCAACTTGAGCAGGTATTGCCGATTTGGAGAGTACGGTATTTGCAAGCTGCCGACTTACCGATTCTCTTCTTCCCTTCTCACGGGGATAATTGGTTCGATTTTGATGCTATCCGTCTTTCGCTCAAACTCGGGCCTGGGAGGTCTGATGGGTACTGGTGGCCGCTGCAAGGAATCTAGCGCGATAAAGACTGGATTGGCTCGTAAAATGCTGTCTGCCAGCGTGCTCGCTTCTTCCAGAATTTTTACCCGGCAGCGTTTTTTTTCGGCTTCGATATATTCGTGCAATCGCTTCTTAACTTGCTGATTGATCAGCATTTGGACCTGAACGCTATTATCCACTTTGCAAGATCCGATCAGACAAGCACATACTAAGGCAAATCCAATGCTATTTGCTTTTTTCATACTGTTCCAGCATTAGTTTGATCTCCGAAAGTCGTCGCTCCCTAATAGAATCTGTCCAAATCGAAAGCATGTCGTCACGAAACAGGTTACAGCTATCTTTGAGGTTAGCATTCCATTCATTCCGGCTTACCAAAAAGAGTGAATCTGCAAGTTTAAGGTCATCACGAGTAAGTACTACCTCACTCCTGTCAGCACAACTTGAGGCGGTGAGACTCAATAGAAAGGCGAAAGTAAAAAGTCTAACCATTCGTTTTTAATTTAAATCCGACTCCGTGAATGTTTTCCAGCTGCACACTAAGATCGGTGGCAAGCAATTTTCGCAGTCTGCTGATAAAGACGTCCAGACTCCGGCCCATAAAATAATCATCTTCACCCCAGATTTTTTCGAGAATATCACTTCGCTTGCACAGCTGATTTTTTTGCAAAATTAAATACTTTAAGAGATCTGCCTCCTTTTGGGTCAATACCTTTTCGGCATCGGGCATAATCAGTTGGAGGTTGTCATGATCAAGCGTAAAATGACCTATCTGAAGGCTACTTGGGTTTCGACTTACGACTACTTTGCTGCGTCTTAGAAAGACGTTGATTCGAAATAAAAGCTCCTCGATGCTATACGGTTTGGTTATATAATCATCCGCTCCCAACTTAAAACCCTTGAGCCGGTCTTCTTTTAGTGATTTGGCAGTGAGAAAAAGGATAGGCACCTCCTGATTGACCGCCCGTATAGCCGCAGCAATCGCGAAACCATCTATCAGCGGTAACATAACGTCAAGAATTGCCAGATCAAAACTCACCATCGGCAAGGCATCCAGGACAGATTGACCGTTGGTAAAGTGACTTACCCCATAGCCATGCTGTTCCAGATTGTCACGGGTCACAAAGCCCAGGGTTTCATCGTCTTCAACATACAAAATCTGAGGGGTAAATTTATGATCCATGGAAGGTTTGCTTTTTCATAATCAATGTCACCTGAGTACCCTCCCCGGGAGTACTTGTAATCTCCATTTGCCAACCGTGCATTTTTACCATTTGCCTCACGTAATGTAACCCAAGACCAAAACCCTTGGCATTATGAATATTGCCTGTGGGCACCCGGAAAAACTTCTGATCCAATTTAGCCAGATACCTCTTGGCAATACCGATGCCTTGGTCCCTAACTGTGATCAGAAGCTCCTGTCTGGTCTCTTTGACATCAACGCTGATTTCAGCCTTACCTCGATTGTATTTTAAAGCATTGTCAACCAGATTGTACAATATGTTGGAGAGATGATGTTGGTCTGCCAGTACAATAAAATCCCTTCCAATGTAAGTTGCTGTCAGGTTCGCCCCTTCATTTTCAAGCCTGCTTTTCAGCTGATCGATCATTTCGTCGACAATCATACGAACAGATACTTCTTGTTTTTGCAATACCAGCTTTCCTTTCTGAAGGCCAGCAATTTGCAAAACCCTTTCGACCTGGTCATTCAGTCGTGAGGCCTGGTCATTGATGATGCCTGCATAGCGAAACAACCGCGTATCTTGCTGTATTTGCGAATTATTTAGAAAAACTTCAGAACTGACCTTGATGCTGGACAGCGGCGTTTTAAACTCATGGGTCATATTGTTGATGAAATCTTTTTGAAGATCGGACAGCTTCTTTTGATGTAAAATTTCGAAGGTAGCATAGGTAAAAAATAAAACCGCCAGACACAGAATCGCCGTAAATAGAATCGGCAACCATTGGTTTTTCAGGATGTAGCCCTTGCGTTCTGGAAATCGCACTCCAAAATAATAGACGAAATCACTTTGGGTGGGCACATCCAATGATTTGGAGGAAGAAGCATTGACAGACCCTTCTTTCGAACTGATGTAATTACCATAGACCATCTGATCGGTATCACAATCGTAGATACCGTATTCGAAGTCAGTACGAAGTCCTGTCGCTTCAAATTCCTTAAGTAGGTAGAATTCGAGGTTTGCCGCGTCTATGGCATCACGGATATTGACGATATAGTAGTCCTGAGAGATTTGATTGATCAAATCATAAGAAGGTAGCTGCACTTTCTTTAATTCAGAAATTTGTTTGGCGACATTGCGTAAGGCAATATGTGCCCGCTCTTCAAATGCTTTCTCACTTTGACTAAAGGCGTTGCTAAGCCAGTATCCCTGCACAATACAGATGCAGATCAAAGCCGGGCGGCAGTGATGACAACTTTCCATATTGAAGTATTGCTCATGATTTGTCTGATCTGACCATAAAGTTAGGTCTGATTTCAGACCCCAAAATAGTCATTAACAACTCATTAACAATCATTTGAAACTCATTAACGGCCAGCAGATACATATCGATGTAGGTTTGTGTCATTAATTCATTTTTAAAAACATTAAACTATGACAACCTTAAATTTGAAGCTCATGTACACCCTTTTTGCCGCCATATTTTGTGCATTTGCGTTTACCATCCCAAAACCCGTCCATTTTGATAAGATGGAGCACAACTTCGGCATTATCACTCAGGGCATCCCTCAGACAGCTGTTTTTACGCTCACCAATGAAAGTGATCAAGCGATCATCCTGAAAAATGTGAAAGGATCTTGCGGATGCACAGCTACAAGCTACACCAGCGAAACCATTCTATCGGGAGAAAGCACCGAGATAGAGGCGACATTCAACGCTAAAGCTATGGGTGCTTTCCGGAAGACAGTGTCTGTTTACACCAATGCGCAGGAAGAAGCCTTCGTATTGACGATCACTGGAACTGTGGCTGAGGCGAAATGAAAAAATGAAGTTCAGCCCGAAATATGGGTTCAATTTTTGGAGGGCCTCCCAAAATCATAGGGGGCTCTTTTTTACGCCCGGTTTTGATAGCCCGTCACTGGTCTTAAATGCTACTCAACCCAAAGTCTTATTATGACAGCCAATATCATTATCTTTGCAGCTCCTAATAACTCGAGGATTGAACAGAACTCATTCAAGTTCAGCATATGATCATTGGTTAAGAAGACTTTTAGGGTCCCTGATTCTGCTATCTTATTCGGTTCTCAGCTTTGGCCAACAGGAAAATCCTTTTGAACTTAAAAACCGTATTCGCCCGAAAAAGGAGACAGCAGACTCTCTGGTACCTCAAAGTTCACCTGTTTCGCGTGTCAATTTGCCCGATACTTTGTCATTGGGGTTGGAGCGGGATTCGCTAGAGAAGCAGCAAACCGTTTTTGATTTGACCCAAACTATCGGGCGTGTCGATACTAACAAGCCGATTGTCAATAATCTTCCCCCAGATACAATCAGGTCAGACACTGCAACCCCTTTGGTTATACCTGATACAATCTTGGTGGAAGCAACCCAATCTACCCACACGTTTACCCCAACTAAAAATAGCGATAAGCCAACTAAGTCTCCCCCAGGACTTGTCACTAAGCTTAATCAACTACCATTACCCAATCAGCATGAAGTAGACAACGGAAATGTGCTTTTTGGCATCAGTATTTTGTCCTTATTACTCTTGGCTTCCTGCTGGCAGTCAATCGTTCAATTGTAAAGAAGGCGTACCGGGCAATTGCCAATGACAACTACCTGCGATTTCTTTATCGGGAGTACAAATCAATGCCATGGCTCTATTGGCTATTTTATTTCCACTTTTTTATAAATGCCGGGTTTTTCACCTATCTTTTTCTCCATTATTTTCAATGGTATCAAGCAGGCTCGGTGGTTGTGCTAACTCTTTGCATCCTATTTGTCATGGGCACCTATTTACTTAAGCATATGGCATTGGGTACGATTGGCTCGACATTTCCAGTGGAGAAAGAGACTAGTCTGTATGGCTTTGTGACGATGCTTGTTAATATCCTGCTTGGCCTCGCCCTGGTACCAATCAATTTGTTAGTGGCTTTTGGTCCGGAAATGGTGGTGCCCTTTGCGATCTGGATTGGAATTTCCCTGGTAGTCTTAATGTATTCTTTTAGACAGTTGAAAGGCCTGTTCATCTCGGGTCGCTTAGTGCGGGCATATCTATTTCATTTTTTTCTCTATCTTTGCAGCGCCGAAATCGCACCCTTACTAATAGTTGGGAAACTGGCCTTGGGCAATTTTGGGGAAAATTGATTTTTTCATTCAAAATGAATTGAATGTCAGCATCAAATGTAGAAGTAAAGAAATATAAGAAGGTCAAAACCATATTGATCTCACAGCCAAAACCAGAGCGATCTCCGTACTATAGCCTGGAACAAAAGTATGGCCTGAAGATCGATTTTCGTCCCTTTATTCACGTAGAGGGAGTGGCTGAAAAAGAATTTAGAAAGACACGTACGCGGCCTGATGAATTTACCGCCGTGATCTTTACCAGCAAAAATGCGATTGAACATTATTTTCGGATGTGCGAAGACATGCGCATCAAGATAACCCAAGACATGAAGTATTTCTGTCTTTCTGAAGCGATTGCCCACTACCTCCAGAAATTCATCATTTACCGCAAACGAAAAGTGTTTGTCGGTAAACGGGAAATCGAAGATCTGTCGCACTATTTCAACAAACACAAAACAGAAAAATTCCTGCTTCCCTGCTCAAACCTAGGCGCAAGACCGGTAGTGGAGTACCTGGAGAAAACGAGCATCAGCTTTAAGGAGGCCATGATGTATCGCACTGTGAGCAGTGATCTATCTGACTTAAGGGATATTTTTTACGATGTTTTGGTATTTTTTAGTCCATTGGGCATTCAATCTTTATACGAAAACTTTCCGGATTTTAAGCAAAACGAAACCCGGATCGCAGTGTATGGTAGCAGTACCGGTGCCGCTGTTAATGAAAGGGGATTGACGATCAATATTTTGGCCCCATCTCCTGAAACTCCTTCGATGACCATGGCGTTGGAGAAGTATATTCAAGAGGCCAACAAGAAATAGACTGCCAACTACAGAATTCATAAACCATCTTCGCAAACGATTACTTCTGCCACTACCTGGGCGTGAAGCTCAAATGCGCATGGCTGCTTATGCAGGCAGGCTTAGTTTTGATCCTCCAGACAATGCTAGTCGTGCCGGTGTTATGCTTATACTGCATCAACACCTGGGTGATTGGCATACGGTGTTGATCGAGAGGGTAGCTCATGACCGGGACAAACATAGTGGTCAAATCTCGCTGCCAGGTGGCAAGTTAGACCCCTGCGATGATAGCATCGAAGCTTGTGCTCTTCGCGAAGCCAATGAGGAAATCGGCCTTATCAAAGATCAGGTGCAGATATTAGGTCGTCTTTCGGATCTTTATATTCCTGTTAGCAGATTTCTGGTGACTCCGGTTGTTGGGGTCGTACCTGAATTGCAAACATTTGTTGCACAACCAAGTGAGGTGGCAGGAATATTCAGGGTGCCACTGTCTACCCTCTTTTCAGAGCAAACACGTCAGATCATTGACTTACAATTAAGCAATGGCCTCCAATTCCGGAAAGTTCCATATTTTCAAATCGAAGGAAAAGTAGTTTGGGGTGCTACGGCAATGATACTCAATGAGTTTATCACCATATCTCAAGAGATCTTACGAGACCATTTCTGGTAGGTTAATCAGTAGTTTTTTCAAGAATTTTAATCACCCTTACGGTTTCAATCCGGGTGCTACTTACTTTTTCGAGGATAAACTGATATCCAACCAGATCAAGTATTGTGCCCTCATCGGGTATTTTTGCCGTCGTCATTACCAAATATCCGGACAGCGTATTGTAGTCACCGGTGGGTAATTTCAATCCCTCATACTTTTCATTAAGGTAATCCATTTCCAAGCGACCCGAGAATAGCCATTCGTGATCGGAGATCTGCTCTTCGATATAACCTTCATCGTCATGCTCATCTTCGATCTCTCCAAAGATCTCTTCGAGAATGTCCTCAAGGGTGATCATGCCGGCGGTACCACCAAACTCATCTACCACGCAGGCAATATTCTTTTCTGACTTAAACATTTGATTCATTACATCCTGCACATTCATTGCTTCAGGTACAAATGGTAAGTGAAGAATAGCCGATTTAAGTTTTTTGGGTTGTTCCAGCATTTGCTGATGATGGATATATCCGGTCACATTGTCAATGTCTCCCTTGTAGGTCAGGATTCTGCTTAGCTTGCTTTTGCTAAATAAATTGACTACCTCTTCCATGCTGGATTCTTCATCGATGGCCACGATCTCGTTGCGTGGTACCATGCAGTCACGCACCTTGGTCTCCTTTAGACGAAGGGCATTCTTAAAAATACCCGTATCGATCTCATCGTCATCATCTCCCTCAAAACTATCTTGAATAAAGTGTTCTAAATCGATCCTTGAAAAAGTCTGGATCGATTGTTCGTTGGTCGAACGGAAAAAAAGACGGAGCAATAATGCGGAGAGTTGCGTCATAATCCAGGTAGGGGCCGACAATAAAACTTTAAAAAACTGAAGGGGCACCGCCAAAATGCTAATCATATTATTGGCATATACCCTAAAGATCGTCTTGGGAATAAACTCACCGAAGATCAGGACCACCATGGTGATTGTAAACGTGTTGACCAGCGCCAGAAGAACACCATGACCCAGGAGCGGAGAGATAAATGGATTTAACAATCGGGTCATCAGGGTGGTAAATACAACCAGTGCGATGTTATTGCCCACAAGCATGGTGCCCAAAAAATCACGAGGTTTTTCGTAGAAATTACTAAGAATACGGCCTCTGAGGTGACCCTGCTCCTTGAGCAGCTCGATCCGAATCTTATTAGCAGAGATAAAGGCAATTTCCGATCCTGAAAAAAAAGCTGACAAGATGAGAAAGAGGATAATGAAAACTATGAGGGAGCCCATGTGCCCGTTTAGATCAATTTTTAAATTCTTTTTCGTTGACTTTTACCCGACCAACTACTTTTCGCAGTTTATACTCGGAAAAGTCTTGTTTGGCTTCAAAGCCATAGGCAAAGATAATTTCTTCCGGCTTAGTGATCTTAACGAATTTGTCCGTATAGACTTTGGCATCATCCTCATCCCAAATTAGCTCACTAGTTTCAAGTCTCTCTCCTTTATCATTCTCCAGTGTCACCGACATGCCCTGATTGATATCCGCTCTTACGATAACGATGTTTTCCCGAATGTAGCGTTCGGCATGTTGAGCATCAAGTGTACTACTGACAGTCCCGTCAGCATCTAAGAAATCGACATGAACTCCATCCGGAAATTCGTCATAAGGTTTCTCCGTTTCAAGATGTCTTACCAAGGTAGGGCCAATGATGCGTACGCGTACGATGGCACTATCGCTGTAAAGCATCTCAATGTCTCTTGCGACCTCTGTACCGGTCTCCGCCTTTTCAAAGAGCTGATTCACCTCGTCCAAATCATTGACACAGCCAAAGAGTATAACCCCCAAGAAAACTGCAAGTATCCTGATCATCGAATGAGCGTTATATCACCCTCAAATTGCAGTACCGAATTATCGATAAATTCGACCTCGGCCAGATAAATAAAGACACCGGGGTTGAGAGGTTGCCCCCGGTAATTGCCGTCCCAGCCTGCCGTTTCATCGTTAAGTGTGAGATCTTCACCTTGATAAACCATCTCTCCCCAGCGATCATAGATCTGAATCCTGCGTACTCTTGAGGCCGCAGCACCTCCATAGATGGCCAGCTTGTCATTATATCCATCGCCGTTTGGCGAAATCGAATTAGGTATGAATACCGGGCGATTGAGATATACCAACACGGTGATCTGATCACTGGCAACACAACCAGCATCATCAACAATGCTTATTGTGTACGTTGTGCTCGTTAGGGGTCCGGCTTTAGGAAAAGGACAATCATTGCAATCGAGGCTTTGAGCAGGTGACCATGAATAGCTGACAGGTTTGCCTAATGGTCGATGGGTGGCCAATAATTGGGCGGTAAACCCAAGGTCAATGGTGGTATCCTGCCCGGCATATACAATAAGTTGCTGGGGCTCGACGATCTCTGTCATCACTGCTTGGGTACAGCCCCGGTTGTCTTTGATGGTGACATTGTAGCCCCCGGCTCCAAGGCCTTCAAAATTGAGTGCATCTGAAAAACGATTACCATCGATCGAGTATGTAAAAGGTGGGCTCCCGCCCTCACCAACGAAATATACAGCTCCTGTTTGGTCTCCGAAGCAAATTACGTCGTGGGTACTGTCGATCATGATGTCAAGGCGAGGTGGTTCAGATACAAACGCTGCCGCGGGAGTGACACAGCCGTTGGCATCAGTGACCGTCAAAAAATATTGCCCGGAGATCAGATCTGTGGCCATGGAATCACTAGTTGAATTACTCCAGGCATACTGATAGCCGTTCGTACCACCGCTCACCATTGGAGTGATTATACCATCCGTCTCACCAAAACAAGATATGTTGGTAGTATCTATATTAACCGTCAGTGCATCGGGTTGCAGAATGTCAAAGCTCACAAACCCCAAACAATTCATTCCGTCTCGAACAGATACAATCAGATCTCCGGCCAGCAAATCATTACGCACACTGACCATTGTATACGCTTCATTTGAAAACCATTTGTACGCATAAGGACCTTGACCGCCAGTGATTCGAATTTCTACCCTTCCATCCTGAAATCCGAAACAAGTGGGTGGAGTGATCGGGTCAAAGTCGGGATCAAGATCAATGTTGATCTCCCCCAATGGCACCGTGACCTCAGTGATACAACCGTTGGCATCTTGTATTTCTATATGATAAATAGCAGCAAGCAGCCCATTAAGCGTGTTACTTGCCTGAAATCCACCGCCCAGATTAAAGTCGAATGCAAAAGGGGGTGCCTGGCCATTCACATTTAGGGTAATGCTTCCATCGGCGCCTCCATTGCAACTTGGTCTGGTGATAATTTCTTCAATTTCGAGTGGCATCGGGGCCTCCACCAGATATCTGACCATGGTATCACAACCATTAAAATTGGTGATTACAGCTATATATTCTCCAGGAGGTAGACTTTGTAAAGTAGGGCCACTCATCCCATTATCCCACTGGATGCTGGTTATATTGCTACCGCTTGACACATCCAGGTCAATACTTCCATCCATCGTCTCAGGGCAAGTCTGATGTACGATATCTGCCTGAATATCGAAAGGCTGCTCGACGATCAAAGTGCCTATGGTGGTCACCAGACACCCGGTTTCACTTTCGACCGTCAGGGCAATCGATTTGACCCCACCCGATGCATAGCCCACCCGGTGAGGACCTGGTCCACTCAATTGTTGAGGAATAGCCCCGTCGCCAAAATTCCAAGTCCATTCACTAATGCTCAGATCACCAAAACTTGATTGATCGAAAAAACAACCGGATCACCAAAACAGACGGTGCCATCCAGATCGTCGGTGATAAAATTGGCTTCGGGACCCAGAAATTCACCAGTGCCTCCAAAGTCGAGGGAGAAGCCACTTCCCGATTGGGTAAAATTATTGACAATCAATGCATAGACTTTACCTGCCTCCATTTCGATAGCTGAAATAAAATTGTCGTCATTTTCTCCGCTGGCATTTTGAACACAGGGATCATTAATATTGCACCCCGGATCTTCGATATTGTCACTCGATGATATTCTCATACCTGTCGGCCCGGTACAGGGTTCCCAAACGGTGGTGGCACAACCACCTTGTTCACCAGAAGCCATACACCTTAATAGTATCTTACCTCCGCAGTCATTGAGGCCATTCGGGAGTTCATATAAGGCAAAGTCCAAATCGTCCGATGGATTGTTTGGGGTAATTGTAAATGATAATGTCCCACTGACACCCGCCACCCATTTGTACCAAGCTGAGCTTTCTTCCGAATTTGGAGGGCTACCAAAACTGTTATAATTATCGAGACAAGTATTATTGGCTTCATCTTGTATACTACCTGAGCCAGATAAAGCCTCGACCACAAAAGATGATTTGTCACACAACACCACTCCGGTCGGACAATCAGAATTGGGATCGGGCACATTGTTAAATGAATTGACGCAAATCTGAAAGGTTCCGGACGAATTGTTTCGGCCTGACACCCTGATTAAATAAGTGCCCCCAGGAGTAATTTGATCGAGCAATAGTTCAACGAAACCAACATTAAAGGCGTCAGAATTACATCCTAATTCGGTTAGATTTGAACAAGTTCCCTGATAAACTGCAACCTCCGGATTGGACATAGTGCCCCCAGGATCTTTATCGACTTCTCCAATGACCCGGACATTCAGGTCTGTACCAATAGCCCGTACAGTAAACCAGACATCTTTGAAACTCCCATTTGAAAGTAAACATCGGGGCGCGGTCTCTATCGACTGAATCGCATTACCATTATTATAAGCTCCAGGGTCTGAACACCAACTTTGCAACTCCGTCAGCTCGATCGCATTAGCACACTCATCGTTTGCTGGTTGCGCCAGCAGACCCAACGGCAGACAAAAGCATATAATAAGTTGTAAGTGCTTCATTAGCAGGTTAAAATAGCGCGTAAAGATAACGAACGAACTTGAAAGGGAGTTTTACCCATAGCCAGGTCTTAACGTATAATTAATTACCTCTTTTGACTTTCAAACTTCTGATGTCATATCCTTTCTATAGACGGCATAAAATCATTTTTCGTTGTCTGGATTGTCGAGCATCCAAGACCTGAAGGACAAGACTCCTCTTCATTCTGGCTATATAACAGACAATTCGGTGTCATTACTAAATGCCGATATCTCCTGATTCGAGATTAATAACGAAGCTCTCTGACATGGTCAGGAGATTCATTAGATTTGAAGCACAATGCGTATGGTGCCCAATATATTGACCCTTCTTAATCTGTTCAGTGGTTGTTTGGGTATCGTCTTTGCCTTCACCGATCAAGCTTCTCAAGCCATTTTTTGTGTTGGTTTATCTTTGTTGTTTGATTTTCTCGATGGTATGATAGCCCGGATACTTAAGCAGAGTCATCCGTTGGGAGGTGATCTGGACAGTCTTGCTGATGTGGTCTCTTTTGGAGTGCTACCCGGAGGCATGTATTACCATATGCTATCGGGCTTAGCGTTTTCAGTCAGTTGGAATTGGATCGTCTTTGCCGGCTTCATTTTTACACTTTTTGGGGCCTATCGACTCGCCCGTTTCAATGTAATGCAAGGTGCCCAATCTCATTTTTCCGGTCTTCCGATTCCCTCCGCCGCTATTTTTGTAACCGGATTGTACTGGATTGACCACAGTACCGCTTGTGAAAGTTGTGCATCTGCATTTATTAATATCTACGTAATCTTACTCAGCATCAGTTTTCTCAGCTATCTGATGGTATCCAGTCTACCCCACTTTTCTTTTAAGATGAAAAAATTGGGCTGGAAAGGGCAGGAGATCCAATGGATCGACTTAATGTTGGTGATCCTATTGCTCCTATTTCTACGGGAGGTAGCCATCAGTTTTGCTGTGGTCCTTTACATCTTCCTATCGCTCGTCTATTTTTCTCTTCGACCAAATCCTCCTTCCTGATGCTGTATGTGGTACCAACTCCCATCGGCAATCTGGCTGATATTACCCTTCGGGCCATCGAAATATTGAATTTGGTAGATTTTGTCATTGCCGAAGATACGAGGGTCAGCGGCCATCTGCTCAAACACCTGGAAATCAGCAAACCTCTTCGTTCATTTCATGTCAATAACGAACACCGGGTGGTAGAATCAATCACTCAACAGCTGGTATCCGGCCAAAATGCTGCTTTGATTTCTGATGCCGGCACACCCGGCATTTCTGATCCGGGTTATCTTTTGGTGAAGAGTTGTATAGAACATGATGTTGAGGTTCAGTGTCTGCCAGGTGCCACTGCATTTGTCCCTGCCCTGGTTGTATCCGGTCTACCCGCTCATCGATTTTACTTCGAGGGCTTTTTGCCTCACAAAAAAGGGCGAAAAACCAGACTTGACTACCTTGCCGGTTTGCCCGATACCTTCATCATTTACGAATCTCCCCACCGCGTCTTAAAAGGCCTCAATGAACTAGCCGAAGCCTGTGGTGAAAACCGGCCAGCCTGTGTATGCCGAGAGCTCAGTAAACTGCATGAGGAAGTTGCCCGGGGCAGCCTGACTGATCTCAAAACCTGGGCTAACGCTAAGGACAAAATCAAAGGAGAGATCGTGATCGTAGTCGGAGGAAAGGTTGACCTTAAATGAATGAAGTCAGAGCCAACCCTACATCTTAATGACTCTTAAAACTCCCATTTGAGCATGCAATTCACTCTGGATCCGGATAAAATACAAGCCCGCTGGGAGTCCATTTAGATCTATCGTGACTGGTGTAACACCATTTGAAAGGTCTTGCACCACCATACCATTATGATCCAACACCTGCACCGCTGCATAACTAAAATCACCATCAATGGTTACACTGTTGGCAGCTGGATTTGGACCAATCACGATTCCATGGTCTTGCACCAAATACTCGCTTGCTGTGATTGACTGATGCCCTTCGAAAGCACCAATTGAGGGGGGACTAAAATAGCTATGTTGCACAAAATCATGGGTGGGAATCAGAAGGGTCTTACCGGCCAAAACAGCAGGACTATTACTTGGAATGCTAAAATCTTCATCCCCAGAATTCGTAAAAAGAGGGTTACCAATCACCTGATTGCTATCTACCACCGGCAACGATAGATTCCAGCTAGAAGCAGAGGCGTTAAACCAAAGATTGTTAGTAAATATGAACGACTCCGGATCGGTATTGGGTCCAACATTTACCTCGGTGATATCTTGAGCCAGATAAACGATATTATTGCGAAACTCATTGTCACCACAGGGCAGAAAGCCAGCCGTCGTGGTCTCTTGCAATATCCGGATAGCCCAGTTGCCCGGTAAGAAGAACGTATTATTAATGACTTTAACTCTCACACAGCCCACGTAAGCGACCGGAGCATGACTGCCGACAAACACATTGCTAAACACCTCCAGGTCGGCAGCCTCAAAGGCATTGGTAATCGGGTTGGACAAAGGAGGCCGGAAAAACTCGAGCCCCGTGCTACCTCCGAGATTGATGGCCCGTTGGTCCATATCCTTCAGAATATTGCGCTGGATGCGAATGTGTTGAGTGCCACCTTTGGCCTGGATGCCACTTGAGCCGGCCTGATCAAATAGGTTATCTTCGATAATGCCTTGATGGCAGCCCACCATATCAATGCCACTGCCACCACCACTGCCATTCACGAAGGAGCAATTTTTAATCAAAAAATCATCTAACCCCGACAGTTTCAGCAGGTCATTATTGCCGGTGCCGGCCATATCGCGAAATATACACTGGTAGATGGTGATATGATGCGTGGGCATAGTGTAGTTGCCACCGTCGTCGATATTCATACCATTGCTAGTCTGTTGTTCGATCACCAGGCCCTGCAACTCCAGATAAGTGCAATTGCTGAGATGAATGGCTTCGCTCCCCCCACGAAAAATCGCCCCATGGGTATTCTGAGCCCGGATCACAATCGGAGCGTTTGCCGTACCATGAAGCTCATCCAGAAACTGCGTACCATTGCTATAAATGCCATCCAGTATCATCACCGTATCACCAGCAGAAATACTCGATTCGGCAGCATCAAGGGTCAGAAAGTCTCCTCCGGTCCCGACCGTGATCACTTGACCCGATGTGAGTCGGCTTAAGGTCAGAAAAAAGGCTATCAGTGCGAGGTGCGTTTTCATTGCTGTAAGGTTGTTAGGATGGAAACGCAAAATCTAGTCCAACATTACAGTGGAGACTTCACCAATAGTTAATAGTATTGGCCATGAAGAGATTCAAAGGCCACATAAATTGTAGATAACTAGTACCTAATCGTTTTTGATGCTCTGCCGTCAACTTGAGATCGCAGAACTCCCAGTAAAGAAAATTAGAACTGTCTTAGATTAGAGTAACACCTTCACAATATTACTCAATGAAATAGGGAATGGCAATATGGCAATATGATTTAATGATGCTTCCGCGAGAAGAAATCCAGAGATATATTGATTTCGAAGGTGTTGTTATAGACAGTGATTTCCTCGAAACCATTGATTGGTGGAAAAGAAAATTACTCAAACTAATAGATCTCAGCAAAATAGAAGAAATATACTCAAAGGCTGAGTCATGGTCTGATTCCTTACTCATTATAGGTGCAATAGATTCCGATTGTATAAAAATATCGCATGCCGATGGTACGATTGATGAACTACTTGTAAGAACAGATCTCAGAAGAGACAGTAACAACTTGTTTCAACGATTGTAGACTTTGCCCAATTGCATGATCTATTTTTCATTGACATGAATTATGATGTAATTGGAAATACGATAGAGGAATTAAAATTCTTCATGACTCAACATAAGGAAAGAAGTAAATTTTATACTATGTTCTATAGAGATTCCTAAACGGCTGTCGGACTTAAAAGGTCGAACTTCGGATTAGACCTTGTGTTTTGCAATAACTTTTGGCAAAGTGCGTATCGGTCATAAAAAAGACATTCTTTATTACCGCTTATAACCCACCCTGCTTCAAATATGCAAAGCCCTATCACCCGTGGCCATCAAAGCCGCTTCTCTGATAGCTTCAGTATAAGTTGGGTGAGCATGACTCATGCGGGCAATGTCTTCGGCTGAGGCCCGGTACTCCATGGCCACGACCGCTTCCGCTATCATATCGGCTGCTCTCGCACCGACGATATGTACTCCCAGCACTTCATCAGTTGCTTTGTCGGCCAGTATTTTAACCATACCATCCATATCCATACTGGCCCGGGCGCGACCAGGGCTTTGTAAGGAAATTTACCAACCTTGTACGCGATCTGTTTTTCCTTGAGCTCATCTTCTGTTTGCCCTACCGATGCCACTTCGGGCCAGGTGTAGACTACACCGGGTATGAGGTTGTAGTTGATGTGCGGCTTTTGACCGGCGAGCTGCTCGGCAACCAGGATGCCTTCTTCCTCTGCTTTGTGCGCTAACATTGCCCCTCGTATGACATCTCCGATAGCATAGATATCCGGGTGAGTGGTCTGTAAGTGTTCGTCGACGATCACCCTTCCTTTTTCGTCTAGCTTGACCGCAGCGTTTTCCAGTTGCAACCCATCGGTATAGGGTCTCCTGCCTATCGCCACCAGACAATAATCTGCTGCGATCTCAAAGGTCTCATCACTATCTCGCTTTTGCACTTCGATCTTCACCTGATTCTTACTGCTTGTCACCTTGGTGACCATATGTTTGAGATGGAAGATCATACCCAGTTTTTTCAGAGAGCGGGTTAGCTCTTTACTGCAATCGACATCCATGCCAGCGATGATACGGTCAAGAAATTCGACGACAGTAACTTCTGTGCCCAACCGGGCATAGACTGACCCCAACTCAAGGCCAATGACACCACCGCCGATGATGACCATTTTTTTCGGCACTTTGGTGATGTTGAGGGCTTCTGTCGACGTGATCACCCTTTTTTTATCGTAATTGAATGCAGCCGGCGTGATCGGTTTTGATCCGGTAGCGATGATCGTCTTCCGGGTTGAGATCTCCTGAGTCTTGCCTTCCGCTTGAGATACCAGGATCGTATGCGGGTCTTTAAACGCTCCTACACCATGAAAGACATCTACTTTATTTTTTTTCATTAAAAAATCAATGCCGCCGACCGTCTGACTCACTACCTCATTTTTGCGCTCGATCATCTTTGCCAGATCAATCTGGAGCGTGCCGATATTGATACCATGTGCAGCAAAATTTACTTCCGCATTGTGGTAATGTTCGGACGAATCGAGCAACGCTTTCGAAGGTATGCAGCCGACGTTGAGGCAAGTACCACCTAATGTGTCATACTTTTCGATAAGGGCCGTCTTCATGCCCAATTGCGCCGATCTGATGGCTGCTACGTATCCTC
The DNA here is from genome assembly GCA_016711125.1 of Saprospiraceae bacterium. GTDB lineage: Bacteria > Bacteroidota > Bacteroidia > Chitinophagales > Saprospiraceae > JABDMH01. Next base: position 143,824 of record JADJTQ010000002.1, read on the forward strand.
CAGGACCGGATCCAATGATGGTAAGATCGTATTGCATGTTTATCTTTTATTTTTTTGGTTTACGCCGTGGTTTTTGATTCGGATTGTCTCTTCTATCCGATTGCTCATTCGAGGGTCCATCTGGCCGCGATCGATTTTTTCGCGATTTCCGGCGTTTGTTTTTCGGTGCATCTTTGAGCTCAACTCCTCCCGTCACATCTTCAAAGTCTATGATGGGCTCGAGGGTTGCACCAGACTTGATTGCATCTTCAATTTCATCTGGTATCACCCCTTTTTTATTGAGTTGGTGCACTTCGGCTGCACGCTGTGGCGTTATGGTAAGCATACTGAACCGGCCCTTTTTATCTTCAATACTGTAGTACATGAATTTTTTGAAGATATCGATCTTCACCAGGGTGGCGTTTCCTTTGGCTGATCTCAGGTATTCGGCTTTCATAGGAAACAGATCCAGCGCTTCGGTATATAGATCAAGTTCATAGTTTAGACAGCATTTCAATCGACCGCATTGACCGGAAAGTTTTGATTGATTGATGGCTAAGTTTTGGTAACGGGCTGCCCTGGTGGAAACGCTTTTAAAAGTTGTAAGCCAGGTCGAACAACACAACTCCCTGCCACAAGAGCCAATGCCTCCAATACGGGCAGATTCCTGGCGGGAGCCGATCTGGCGCATTTCGATTTTGACCCTGAATTCTTTTGCATAGTGTCTTATGAGCTCCCGAAAGTCCACCCGGCCATTGGCGGTAAAATAAAAGGTTGCCTTACGTTTATCACCTTGGAACTCAATATCGCCAATCTTCATGTCGAGGTCTAGCATGCGGGCAATTGCTCTTGCTCTTATGAGGGTCTTTTTCTCCAAGGATCGTGCTTCTTCCAAGCGCTCTATATCTCGATGATTGGCTCTTCGCACCACCGGATTCATGATCCGATCCGCGTGAACCCGCCGTTTTTTCATCTGCAAACCTACTAACTGACCTGAAAGGCTGATTCTACCGACATCAAATCCACCACCGTTGTCGACCACTACCATTTCACCGGTGTCGAGATGTTGGTTGGGAGGCATTTTATAAAAGTCCTTTCGAGCTCCGTGTTTAAAGCTTACTTCCACAAATTGAAAGGTATTACAGTCTCCAATATCCGTCTTGGCAGTAAGCCAATCATAGGTATTGAGGCGGTTGCAACTGCCGGTGGTACATCCTCCATTGCTATTGCACCCCTTAGGAGCTAGTCCATCTGTATTTCCACAACTTGCACAACTCATCTGGCTGTTAGTTTTATGATTTGAGCATAGCCGCTAAGCTAGCCTCCTCGTTACGTAATAAATAATGGATTCGGATACTGCTATCCAGCAGTAGTATCTTGCTGTTTATATTTCTTTCAAGGTGGAAGATATTCTCCTCCACGAGATTAATCATAGATTCTATTGCAGCGTAATTGAGCAAACTGCTCATTTTACTCATGGCCTCTTTTTCCTGATCAAGGAGGTGGACGTGGTGTTTTGGATTAAAATGATACAAAAGCATCTCCCTCAAAAAGTGCAGCCCGTAGTGCATAAATGCCTTTTGAGATTCCCGGTTTAATTTGGCAAACCGTTCAACCCAGGGCGATATTTCCAGGCCATACCCTTTATAAGATAATCGCATCCATTCCAACCACAGATCTGCAATCTTTTCGTTGGCATGTTCAACAAGACTAAGTGCCGTATTGACATTTCCTCTTGCAAGAAAAGCGATTTGAGTCGCTGCCTGATCGTCCAAGTCTGTTTTTTGCTTCAGATAGGTAACCAGAGTCTGATCTGGGATGGGTTTAAATGAAATAAGCTGGCATCTTGACAGGATGGTATTTAATATCGCCTCCTGGTTTTCCGCAAGAAGTATAAAAACGGTATTCTCTGGAGGTTCCTCTAGAATCTTTAATAGCCGGTTGCCCTGCTCGCCAAAAAACTCTGACATCCAAACGATCAGGATCTTATGACTCCCTTCATAGGTCTTTAAACCGAGGATCTTAATGATTCGATCACATTCATGTTTGGTAATATTACCCTGTTTGTTTTCATCATCCATCAGCCGGTACCAATCCTGTACATCTTGATAAGGACCATTTTTTAGAAATTCTCGCCAAGTGGGTAGAAAATCTCCACTTGTCATCTTACTCCCGATGGTTGGATAAGTATAATGTACATCAGGGTGAATATAACGACTTACTTTATGACAATGATTACAGTGCCCGCAAGCATCTTGACCGGAGCGATTGCTACAAAGTATGTATTGAGCTACTGCAGTACTCATTGCAAGAGTACCAAATCCGGTAGCTCCTAACAAAAGCATGGCGTGCGGTAATCGACCATGCTGCACCGCATTTAGAAAATACTCCTTGACCTCGTCTTGTGCAATGACGTCGCTAAATAGCATTTTAGAATCTAATTTTGTTTTTTAGCCAACAGCACTGGCGGAAATCGCCTGACGAAGGAAGAATTAGCTTGCGTATCCGAGCCGGGGCAAGTACCCTCCTGCTCTTTTCAGCCTAAGAAAGGCCATTAATCAAATTGATCTTCTCTGAAAGATCTTTGATTCAAAAATCTTCATTCAATTATTATCAAGTACCGGCACACATAATTAATGACGTTTGTGCCAGAGCATCGTTTACATCCTTCATCCAAGCCACACCCACAAGTGTTTGGCATCAGACTATAAAATTATGAAAAATGATCAGTGCTAACCAAAAACCTTTTGACCCCGGAATGGCTTAGTATGAATAGCAGGCATTTTTGGTCGTCAGTTATGACTGTATCGACTATCTTTAAAACACCATATCGAAATATCTTATGCGAGTTGCTATTTTTAGAAAAGCCCATTTCAATGCTGCCCACCGTCTCTATAACCCCGAATGGACTCATGACCGTAATGTTGAGATTTTTGGTGTTTGTACCAGCCCCAATTTTCACGGACACAATTATGATCTTGAAGTTAAAGTAGTTGGTGAGGTCGATCCGGTGACTGGCATGGTGATTAATCTAAAGGCCCTATCTGAGATGATCAAAGTACAAATTGAAGATCGATTTGATCACAAGAACCTGAATCTTGATACTGAGGAGTTTAGAGAACTAAACCCTACCGCCGAAAATATTTGCCATGTGATCTGGCAGATTTTAAGAGATAAATTGGATGCCCAATATGATCTGGTTGTAAGGTTATATGAAACACCCCGCAACTATGTCGAATATCCCGCCTAGGCGGTTATTGAATTACGCAACTTGTGCTGAAGAGGTAAATCGTCGTTTCCGGCGAGACGAGGCGAAGGAAGCTTTAGTGCACAATCTCCGAAATGAGTGCCAAGATGGGTCGGCTTCTTTTCCGCTGTCTCACCATCATCAAAAGCCTTATGTGGCTGCGGCCATATGCGGTTTCGCTTCTACTGACGCTTCGGTCAGCATCGGGATTTGATCTAACGAAAAATAAGCTCATCCATAATGGCACAACCTCAGATATCGTGCACTGGAAGTTGTAACTGACAGAGTCTTAACAATATCAGGAGCAGCGAGAACGACTTAATCAGGTTATGGCAGAAGCCTGATTTTTATTAGATCCGCGCAGAAGAGCGTCGCAACAGCCTCCTGTAGTCAACGCTTTGTGAGCCGAAAAGTCTTAATTACTTTTTGGCGACGATCCATGACTCTCACCAGATATATGTCGCGTTGAAGCGCATTAAGATCAAATTTTGCACCCGGAAAAACATTATACCTGCGAATCTCCTGACCCACCAGATTATATACCACAACCTGGTCTACCCGGTCATAGTTGGACAGTTCGAAGTAATCAATAGCCGGGTTTGGAAAAATTCTAATTCCCTCAGTCTTCACATCAACCGCAGCCGAAACCTGGTTAAATAAATATTCGCCGGTTACTGTATTTTCAGGATTATTTACATCCACGACCGTCACTTTAATTTTAGCGGTACCATCAAGACCGCCTGGCCGTATATGTACGTCCAGCATGGAAGAATCTCCCGCAGATAATGTGAGAAGAAATTCGGAAGGGGTTGAATCGGTCTCTACCGAATAGCAGGCATTGATGTCACATATTGCGCTTTGCCAACCCATTGAAATGTCCTCTACTTTTCGCTTCCACCTGACGGTGACTGATGCGGTACCCCTGTTCGTGATGAAGGAATGAGCCACAGTTTCAAATTCGGTGGCATCAACGTCCGTCATAACTAAATCAGGACTTAGCGAAAGCGTGACCTGAGCCGAAAGTTGAACGATGAAAAGTAAAAATATGATCGAAAGTAAAATTTGCTTCATCCAGTACTTTTTGAGTAACCAAGATCGGGAGCGTGTTCTAATCTTTCTCGAAAATAAAGGATTTCCGGTATAGATGCCTTGTACCTTCCTATTTTAACATTTAGGTAACTACATTTTTACCAAACAATGTAGCCCAAAAGACATGCCAGGTTTTTTTTGATAAAAGGTGTGTTTTGACAAATCTTAGAATTGTACCTTATATTGCTAAATAGCTGTAAGTATGAAAATAGTCATTCTCGGCAATGGAATCAGTGGTGTCACCGCAGCACGATTCGTACGAAAAATGAGCAATCATGAGATCATAGTGATCTCTAAAGAAACCGATTATTTCTTTTCACGTACAGCTCTTATGTATCTGTATATGGGTCATATGCGGTTGAAAGACGTGCAGCCATACGAAACTGCATTTTGGCAAAAAAATAGGATTCAACTAATAAGGGGAGAAGTCTCAACGATCGATTTTCACGAAAAGATCTTGCATTTTGATCCGAAATTTCGGGCTCAGGAGACTATACTTGGCGCAACTCCTTCTTCTGTATCCTATGACAAGCTCGTTTTGGCTTTGGGATCAGCAACTAATAAATTTGGATGGCCTGGCCAGGATTTGGATCGCGTACAAGGACTTTACTCCTATCAGGATGTCGAGTCAATGGAAAAAACTTCCCAGGATATATCCAGGGCCGTGATTGTAGGTGGTGGTCTGATTGGAATCGAGATGGCAGAAATGTTCCATTCGAGGCATATACCTGTGACCATGCTGGTACGTGAATCAAACTATTGGGATATGGTTTTGCCTCCCGAAGAATCAAAAATGGTAGGCCGGCAAATAGTAGAACATGGTATCGACCTTCGCCTGGCAACCGGATTGAAAGAGATTAAGGGCAATGATCAAGGTCAGGCAACTGGGGTAATCACTAACCCGGGCGATCAAATTGATTGTGAATTTGTTGGTCTAACTGCCGGAGTACATCCCAACATCAGATGGCTAAAGGAAAGTGGTATCGAAACCGATCGAGGTATCCTGGTGGATGAGTATCTCCAATCAAGTATAAAGGATGTGTATGCCTCAGGTGACTGCGCCCAAATGCGAACCACCAGGGCTGGACGCCGAAATATTGAAGCAGTATGGTATACCGGCAGAATGATGGGCGAGGTTGTTGCCCATAACTTATGTGGCAATCAGGTAGCTTATGATCCCGGCATCTGGTTTAATTCCGCCAAATTTTTTGACATCGAATACCAGGTCTACGGTCAGGTGCCGGTAGAATCTTCAGAAAAACTGGAAACCATCTACTGGGAAGGCGACGATGGAGAAAAAAGCATCCGATTGATCTTTGAAAAAATTCAAAAAGAATAACCGGCTTCAACTTAATGGGAGTTCGATTTCGACACGAGGTCTGTGAAAAATGGATCTCTGAGGAGACTCAGGTTGAGAAAGTATTGGAAGATTTAGCCTTGGCCAGTTTTGATCCTGAATTTTTCCCCTCCTATCATGATCAGGTAATCCGGATCTACAATCAAAAGTTCGGAAAGAAGATACCCATCCGTAGCAAACGCAAATATGACCTCATATTTAACTTTCTTAATAAATAGATTATGACAGATCAAGTTTATCCCAGTATGTCAATAGCCGATCCCCATCCTCCATTTGTCGATGGCATGCAAAAATTAAGCACCGCATTGGGCTTGACTGGCCTTTTGATGTTGATACTAGCCTGGTTGAATCAGTTTAGCGGGGATAGTACGCTAGTCTGGATCAGTTTACTGCTCATTACATCAGGTACGATACTTTATGCCTGGCGGCAATATATGCCCCTTCCAGAAGGGATTAAGAACAATGGTGTCTGGTTTGGCCGGCTGACTAGTCGCGGATGGCTTGCCTGGGCCACTGGTCTGGTCATTACCTTTTTTTATGTGTGTCTCTATTGGTATCCAGGTTTGGTGGGGCTGGGTGCTGAAGGTCAATCCAATACCGGCCTGGTCGCCTTTTTTGATCCGATAAGTATGGCCATCAAAGACAAACCGGCCAGTCAATGGTTTGTCTACGGAGTACTTTATACACTCGCTATATTAATCTTTGGCGTGAAATTCATCCTAAAGTACCGGCACAATCAATACCAAATCCTTCGGACTCTATCAGTCATGTTTTTTCAACTTTGTTTTGCTTTTGCCATCCCTGAGCTCTTGGATCGATTAAATCAACCCTCGATGGACTTCAAGAACATGTGGCCACTGAACTATTACTTTTTCTTCGATTGGAACCTGGACAAACTCCTGAGTGGAGGTAATCTGGGCCTTTTTATGCTAGTTTGGGGCATTGCTATGATTCTCATTATTTCCCCCATATTGACCTACTTCTATGGTAAACGATGGTACTGCAGCTGGGTGTGCGGATGTGGTGGATTAGCAGAAACTGCAGGTGATCCATTTCGTCATTTATCAGACAAATCACTTAAAGCCTGGAAGATCGAACGCTGGTTGATCCATTCTGTACTGGTTTTTGCCGTCATTATGACGATTATGGTTATTTACACATACTTGACCGGGCAAAGTCAGATTTTGTTTCTTAATAGTTACAATATCCGCGAGTGGTATGGATTTTTGATTGGAGCCGCATTTTCGGGAGTGGTTGGAGTTGGTTTTTACCCTTTAATGGGCAGTCGTGTTTGGTGCCGGTTTGGCTGTCCGATGGCCGCAGTGCTTGGTTTGCAACAGCGTTTTTTCAGCCGTTTTCGGATCACAACCAATGGCGGTCAGTGCATTTCTTGCGGTAACTGCTCAACCTATTGTGAGATGGGCATTGACGTAAGGTCTTATGCACAACGAGGCCAGAATATTGTCAGAGCTTCTTGTGTGGGTTGTGGTATATGTGCCGCCGTATGCCCGAGAGGTGTACTACGATTGGAAAATGGAACGGTTGATATTAAGGAACGCACAACTGCGGTGCGAAACATCCATGTACCCGTTGGTGAGGTGAAGATCCTGAGCTAATCGATTCAATTCAATCACTGGTCCAAAGGACGACCCGGTGCTGACTTTATGGTAGTAATGGTTCTTTAGAATTCCGGCTGAGACTATTTGGAAGCCAGAATGTGGGATTATCCACCTAACGCAGCCGCACCACCGACGATTTCTGATATCTCAGAAGTAATGGCTTCCTGTCTGGCTTTGTTATAGCTGATGCGTAGATCTCTTAAGATCTCATCCGCATTTTCAGTGGCTTTATCCATCGCGGTCATTCTCGCGCCATGTTCAGAGGCGTGGGTATCCAACAAATAGCGATAAAACTGTGTCTGTAAAATACTTGGTACCAGTTCTTTGAGTAGTTCTTGCTGCGATGGTTCGAAGATATAGTCGGCTCTCGTCTTTTGCTTGTTTTGCTTAACCTCGACCTTTGGCACCGGAAGAAATTGTTCCCCTTCAGCATACTGCATGGCTGCATTTTTAAACCGGCCATAACACACTTCGATAGCGTCGTATTTCCTTGTTTCAAAGAAGTTCATTAACAGGTCGGGCACTTGTGAAACATTTTCAAAAGACAGATCGGAAAACAAATTGACATAATCTTTGATGATCTGGTCAGCTTTCAACTGTTTTCTAAACGCATCAAATCCCTTTTTACCGATCGGCAGTATGTGAACAAGTCCTGTAGCTGACTGCACAGGATACTTATCTTTCAAAAGTGATCTTGCCTCCTTTATAATATTGGTATTAAACGCGCCTGCCAGTCCACGATTACTAGTCACCACCACGATCAGTACCCGTTTAACCTCCCGAGCATTTCCGAAGGTCGAACTTCCCTCACCGTCACTATTGGCCAGAATATGGGTAAGCATCTCATTGAGTTTATTAGAGTACGGTCGCATTTTAACGATTGCATCTTGTGCCCGACGCAGTTTGGCGGCCGAAACCATTTTCATGGCCTTGGTAATCTGCTGTGTGGAGATCACCGATTTAATTCGCTCTCTGACTTCTTTTAGATTGGCACCCATATTCTGTTAGGTTCGGAATTTTCCTCTACTCAATGATTATTTACTGTACTGTTTACCGATCTCAGATGCCAGCGTTTTTAGCGTATTAATGGCCTCATCGGTCATCTTTCCTTCTCTGAAGGATTTCAAAACATCCGGATTACGATGCGTAAGGGTTTGCAGGAATTGCTCTTCAAATTCTTTTACTTTATCCAATGGGATGTTTTTCAGCAGACCGGTGGTGCCGAGATAGATAATAGCCACCTGTTTCTCGACGGGCACTGGACTATATTGGGGCTGCTTCAAGATTTCAACATTACGGGATCCCTTGTCAAGGACTGCTTTTGTGGCTGCATCAAGGTCACTTCCGAACTTAGAAAAAGCCTCAAGTTCGCGATACTGTGCCTGGTCAAGCTTCAAGGTGCCAGCAACTTTCTTCATCGATTTGATCTGGGCGTTTCCACCGACCCTGGATACCGAAATACCCACGTTGATCGCCGGTCTGATACCCGAATTGAAAAGGTTGGATTCCAAAAAGATCTGGCCGTCAGTAATTGAAATAACGTTCGTTGGGATGTAAGCTGAAACGTCACCGGCCTGAGTTTCAATGATAGGTAGTGCTGTTAGTGATCCCCCTCCCTTTACCAATGGTTGACCTTGCTCATCCTTAGCCTCTCTGAGTGAATCAGGAAGGTCATTCATATTTCGGGCGATATCATCATTATTGATCACCTTGGCCGCACGCTCTAGAAGTCTTGAGTGAAGATAAAACACATCACCCGGATAGGCTTCGCGACCGGGAGGTCTGCGTAATAGGAGAGACACCTCACGATAAGCCACCGCTTGCTTCGATAAATCATCATAAATGATCAGTGCAGGCCGGCCTGTATCTCTAAAAAATTCTCCAATCGCAGCACCTGCAAAAGGTGCATAAAACTGTAATGGAGCGGGATCAGCTGCAGATGAGGATACAATGACCGTATAATCCATGGCTCCCCGATCCTGCAGTACCTTGGCCACCTGGGCAACGGTCGATGATTTTTGACCAGATGCTACGTAGATACAAAATACGGGTTCACCTCTATCATAAAACTCTTTCTGATTGATGATGGTATCGACAGCGATAGCCGTCTTGCCTGTCTGCCGGTCACCAATGATCAACTCTCTCTGGCCGCGGCCGATCGGAATCATAGAATCAATGGCTTTGATACCCGTCTGGAGAGGCTCACTCACTGGTTGCCTGTAAATGACACCGGGAGCTTTACGCTCAAGCGGCATTGGATATCTTTTTCCTTCAATGGGGCCCTTACCATCAATGGGTTCTCCCAAAGGGTTGACTACCCGACCTATCATGCCTTCACCCACATCGATTGAAGCAATCAAACCGGTGCGCTTGACTGATGAACCTTCTTTGATCCCATCGCCCGATCCCAAAAGTACAACCCCGACATTATCTTCTTCAAGGTTAAGAGCAATGGCTTGAGTACCGTTATCAAACAGGACCAATTCACCTGCCTGCACCTGACTAAGACCATACACCCGGGCGATTCCATCTCCCACTTGCAGTACGACACCTACTTCCTCCAGTTCAGTTTCTGTCTTAAATCCTGACAATTCCTGTTTGAGGATCGCTGATATTTCATCGGGTTTTACATCAACCATGTTTGTATATTTTAAATTTTGATGTTAATTAATGACTAAATTGCTTACGCAACTCCTTGAGTTTGGATGCCATACTTGAATCGTATTGCTTACCTTCAAATTCCAGAGTGAATCCACCAATCAAGGCCGGATCAACAATGAGGTTTAGTTCAAGATTTTTCTTGGTATCAAGAGAACCTGTTAGCTTTTGCCGGATACTTTCCAGGGCATTTTCACCTAAAGGCACTGCGGTCTTGATGACCACGGTTGAAATCTGCTTGTATGCTTTATATTGCTCAATGAAGGCATCAACTATTTCGGGCAAATAAATTTCCCGGCCTTTCCGGATCATGATCTCGAAAAACGAGGAGGTAGTTGCACTCAACTTTCCCGAGAATATTTTTTTAAAAATGGATAATTTTTTACCGGTTGAAATGATCGGACTCTTGATCATCAACCATAGATCTCGAGATCGCAATGCACTTCGTACATATTGCATGTCGGCAAGAATCTGCTCGATTTCACTTCGTTCGATGGCAAGATCTAAAACCGACTTGGCATACCTGGTGGCTATTCGCTGAACGGACATAGAGTGTTGTTTTTTACGATAGGTTTAAATCCTTGACCAGATTATCTACCAATCTTCGCTGACTTTCTTTATCCTTCAACTCTTCCCGCAATAGTCTTTCAGTGATTTCAATGGCCAAAATGCCAGCTTGGTTCTTTACCTCGTTAATAGCATGTTTTTTCTGATTTTCGATTTCAAGTTTTGCTTGCTCTAAAACCTTACTGGCTTCGCTTTTAGCTCCTTCTCTCGCCTCTCTAACAATGGCGTCACCGGTTTCTTTAGCTTCTTTCAACATGCGCCCTCTTTCTTCTCTTGCCTGTGCCAAAAGAGCTTCGTTTTCGGCTTTCATTTTGGCCATTTCTTCACGCGTACGCACAGATTCATCCAATGCCCCCTGAATGTCATGCTCTCTTTTTTTCAAAGCATCGGCAATTGGTCTGAAAGCAAACCGACCGACGATCAACCAAAAAAGGGCAAAGATGATGCATGACCAGACAAATAACCCGATCTCAGGTTTGATTACGGTAAATTCTAAGAAAATCATTTAGCTTGAATTATGATGATTATTTCTTTAAAAAGTAGAGGACCGGGACAACCAACCGTTGTGAGCCGGTCACTCATTTTTTTGCCAATGGGCTGTACTATAGAATGTACGATATAATGATTGCAATAAGCGCAGCTCCTTCAACAAGAGCGGCCATCAGGATCATGTTTGCACGAATATCGCCTACAGCCTCAGGCTGTCGAGCAATAGCTTCCATAGCTTTAGCACCAATATTACCGATACCAATTCCGGCACCGATAACTGCTAAACCCATTCCAATAGCGGTAAGTGAACCAACCATTTTAATTAGTTATTTAAAAGTGAATTAATGATGATGTTCTTCTATAGCGGCACCAATATATGATGCTGTTAATATTGTAAATACAAAAGCCTGAATAAAAGCCACCAACAACTCAATGGCCATCATAAATATGGTGAGTGGAACTGACACGACAACTCCCAGAGAAGCCCCACCCAGGCTTTCACCTGATTTTCCAAAAATAAAAATGAGCCCGATAAAACTTAATACCACAATATGTCCTGCCGTGATGTTGGCAAAAAGTCGCAGCATGAGCGTAAATGGTTTAATGAATAAACCCAAAATTTCAACTGGTGTGATAATAACTGCCTTGATCGCAGCCGGTACACCAGGCATCCAAAGCACATGTTTCCAATATTCGCTTTTTCCATTGAAGTTGACCACAAAAAAAGTAAACAAGGCCAGTGCCATAGTGAAAGCCAGGTTGCCGGTTACATTGGCTCCTCCAAAAAATGGAATCTGTCCAAACAGGTTAAGAGCGAGAATAAAGAAAAACAAAGACATTAAAAACGGCTGATATTTAGCCCATTTATCACCTAAAAAGGGCTTGGCTACTTCATCCTGGATAAACAAGAACATGGGCTCCATAAAAGATTGAATGCCTTTCGGTGCTTTACCTTCCCGCTCTTTATACGACCTTGCGATGCCTATAAAGATCCAGGCCAAAAAGGCAAAAACCAGGATCAGGGCAACCACATTTTTGGAGAGCGAAAAATCGTAAAATGACGAAATACCACCTCCAAATAGGCCCCCGTCCATTGCACTTCGCGAGTCCAGAGGGTAAGCCTTTCCCTCATAACAAACAGAGGCATCATCGCCTTCGTGGGCAAACCCTCCGATGATTACTGATTCTTGGGGAAATGATGGATCCACAACCCGTTTTACCGAACCTGCATCCAGAACATATCCTTTATAGGCTTTATGACCGTCGCCGTGACCCCGAAAGTCAAACTCAAATCTACCAGCTGAAAAGATCTCCAGACCATGATCAGGAGCATACAAAATGCAGGGAAGCGGAAAATTAAATGGTCCAATCGAAAACACATTCGGATTGGCAATGTGATGAAAGGCCGTGGCCGCCGGATCAAACTCTTCATCATGGTGACCAGCATGACCGCATAGATCACCGACCTCGTGATCAGCAGTAGATGCCTCCTCGTGAGTGTTTTCTTGATTCTCGTGTTGTGTAAATCCAGGGGTAGCGGCACCCACCAGAAATACAGTCAAAAACATGAGAAGCGATGGAAATTTTGTTGAAAGATTCATAGGTATTTTGACCCTGCCTTAAAATTCGGCACAAAGGTATGATTTTAAACATTTTATCGTAATCTTCTACTTCCTTTTTTCTCGCATTTTCAAGGAGATTGTTTCTATGTCAAAGATTTGACAATGGGTCATTGCTTAAGCATTGTTCGTTGTACCTTCCCCTCCCGACAATTTTATTCTTTGATTGTGCTAACTGCGCAACCATTATTGGCTTAGAAGTACATAATTCCCAATTTTACTGGGAGACTGGTTGAAATAAACAACCTCATGTACAACCAGTACGTCTTTAAATTCCGGCACTCCGAGACCAATCCACGAACTATACGAGAGGTCTCTTTTCACTTCTCCTTGCTGAGATCGGTGAGTTTTTTTGGATTACAGATAATCGTGGTACTCTTGAAGAGATTTAATTTCCCTCAAAACATCATTCTATCCTATTTGACGAACTCTGTTGATATCAGGTGATTAAATGATGACCCTGGTCATTACCTCCAATAAAATTTGTACTACACCATCCTTACCTCTAATCTATGTTGATAAACATTGGGATTGTTGCATTTGCTTTGTCTATTGGTCCCGCTATTCTGCCGAGTATGATCGCATTATTATTAGTGCTTGAGAGTGCCATTTGACCATTTATTGCCAAACCAATTTTATCGCCAATTTTTCCATTTGCTACTAATGGCAAACTGCTTATTTTGACTGCTGGCGCCAAGCCTCCGGTGATGATAAGCAGATAGCCTTCAGAGGTAATCACACCTGAAACTGGTGCAAAATCAACATAATGATTGCCATCACCTTTGGGATCAACCGTTTCAGCCAAAACTGCCAGTTTGGCCACGCCAATAACACCATTCCAGTTATCAGCATCAACTCTAGCCACTGCCAGCATCGGCATACCGTTATCTGGCGATGAGGTAATGCCAACCATTGCGACTAAATCACCTGGCTCAATAGTTTTTTTACCAATGTTGAAGGCGATAGTCTGGATGCTTCCTGAGCGATTAGTAACTGAAGCTGCGCTGATACCGGCTTCACCACCAAAATATGCATCATACCAACCAGAGTAGCCTTTCACATACATGCTACGATAGATTGTGCTCTCTATGAATGCGCCGTAGCCCTGGCTACCGGTTCCAAGTGCATAAATACCACGGTCATTCTCAAAGGAGCCGGCGTAATCAGATTGACCATAAGCACTGACCAAACCGAACACTAAAAGAAAAAGTAATATTAATTGTAGCCTCATATTTTTTTGAAGTTTGAATAGAGTTATTTTGCTGGTTGTAAATCAATCAATTTAATAGTTTTTCAAAGATAAACTGGTAATATATTAATTCGATCATAACATCTTTCCCCGCTATTCGATGCAATCTCTTTCTCACTCTACTCTCGCTGGGGCCGTTGAGACCCAGGAGTGCTTTAGATTGCAGGTGATCCTGGCGCTCACGATGAGATTCTATTTCCATTGCAACTTTCTATTCTATTCGATGCAGCCTCTGCGAGATCAATGCACTTTGCGAGCGGTTACAATTTTAGTCCCTTTTATAGCTAGTTCAAATATTTGCCGACGATTGGCATTCTTCTACCCATTCCAAAGGCTTTGGAAGATACCCGAAGCACAGGTGGCGTCTGAAAGCGCTTAAACTCATTGATATTAACAAGTCTTAAGATGCGTCTTACCAGCTCCTCTTCATAACCCATCGCAATTATCTCACGAGGACCCAACTCCTTCTCGATGTACTGAAATAAAATCACATCCAGAATGTCATAATCTGGTAGTGAGTCAGAATCTTTTTGATTAGGCCGGAGTTCAGCACTAGGTGGTTTACTAATCGTATTTAATGGAATGATTTCTTCATCTCGATTGATGTAATTTGACAATGCATAAACCTCCGTTTTATATAGGTCCCCGATTACGCTAAGACCGCCTGCCATGTCGCCATATAGAGTACCATAGCCTACTGCGGCCTCACTTTTATTGGAGGTATTTAGGAGGATGTGGCCAAACTTGTTGGACATTGCCATCAGGATGATACCCCTGCACCGTGCCTGAATGTTTTCTTCAGTTACATCAAAAGGCAGATCTCCAAAAATCGGCTTAAGGGTTTCAGTAAATCCTTTATAAGAATGCTGAATCGGCACGACATCGTAAATCAGCCCAAGATTCTTAGCTAAAGCAATAGCGTCATCAATCGAATGCTGTGATGAAAACTCTGATGGCATGAGGACCACCCGCACATTTTGAGGTCCCAGGGCCTGAGCAGCCAGTACTGCCGTAAGCGCCGAATCAATCCCTCCCGATAGACCCAGAATCGCTTTTTTAAAGCCCAGCTTTCCGAAGTAATCGCCTATACCCAGTATCAATGCCTGGTAGATTAATGGCAATTTATCTTTGGTCTGCAGTTGATCTTCGGTATTTTGCTGTACTTCCTCCAGGTCAAATACGCGAACTATCTCTTGAAAATAGGGCAATTCCAACACATGTCCGGTAGGTGATATAGCCATGGATCCTCCATCAAAGATGATTTCCGTTTGCGCTCCCACATTATTGACATAAAAGAGAGGTAGTTTGTATCGAAGTGCGTTTTGGCGGATGATGTCCACTCGCTCCTGACTATGGGTATAGTCAAAAGGAGATGCTGAGATATTGATCATTAAATCGGGCCCTTCCGGCATCATCTCGTCCATTGGACAAACCGTATAGAGTGGATTCTCATTACCAATGTTCCACATGTCTTCACAGATGGTGAGCGCTATTCGCTTGCTCTTAAAGGTAAATGTATGAAACTCATGTGCAGGTTCAAAGTAGCGATCTTCATCAAAGATATCATAGGTTGGTAGTAAAGTCTTTTTTGCCTGATGGATCCTTTGCCCATCGACCAGTACAAACCCGCTATTATGTAAATCCTTGCCTTCCGCTTTCGGATTGACTGCCGGACTGCCCACAATGATCCCAATATCGTACGAATGTTTTGCCAATTCATCGACAATTTCCTCTGCTCGCCTGATAAAATCTCTGAATTCGAGAAAGTCACGGGGCGGATAACCACAGGTGGCCAACTCCCCAAAACAGATCAGATCAGCACCTTGTCTTTTTGCTTCCTCTACTGCTTGCAGCATTTTATAAAGATTACCCTCAAAGTTGCCAATGTGGTAATTGAGTTGTGCCAGGGCAATACGCATTTGATCACGTTGTTTAAGCTATCAAAAATCGTAAATAATTAGATAACCAAACCCTCATTGATTATCAAAAGATTATACTTGTTCACTAATTCGCCCGGACTCACCATCTGATACGTATGCCAAAAAGGTATATGAATCTTTTGTAGTTTTGAGCACTCCATCAATATTTTAACCTGCATAGATGAGCCAGTTTATAGTATCTGCCCGAAAATACCGACCGCTGAAGTTTGATGACGTTATTGGGCAGGAACACGTAAGCAAGACTTTAAAAAATGCTATCCGGCAAAATACCCTGGCTCATGCATTTCTTTTTTGTGGCCCCCGGGGTGTGGGTAAAACGACTTGTGCGCGAATTTTAGCTAAAGTACTTAACTGTAAAAATGTAACTTCCGAAACCGAACCATGCAATCAATGCGATTCGTGTCTCTCGTTTGATCGCAATGCATCTTTAAATATCATCGAGCTGGATGCCGCCTCAAATAATGGGGTAGAGCACATACGATCTCTCAACGAGCAGGTGCGTTTTCAACCACAGGAAGGACGATACAAAGTCTTTATCATTGATGAGGTACACATGCTCTCCACCCCGGCATTCAATGCTTTTCTAAAAACCCTGGAAGAACCACCGCCGTACGGAATTTTCATTCTGGCTACGACCGAAAAGCATAAGATTATCCCGACCATTCTGTCAAGGTGTCAGATCTTTGATTTTCGTCGCATCAGGGTTGATGATATTGTCAAACAGCTGGAATACATCTGCGAAAGTCAAGAGATTGATGCTGATCAGGAAGCTCTGCATATGATTGCAAGCAAATCAGATGGTGCCTTGCGTGATGCTTTGAGCATATTTGACAAGTTGGCAAGCTTTGGTGGTAAAAAAATAACCTATCAGGATGTCATTTCAAATCTCAATATCCTGGACTACGATTACTTCTTTAAAGTGGTCGAGGCAATGCTGATGGGTGATATTGGCGAAGTACTTCGGATTTTTGATGAGATCCAACAGAAAGGTTTTGAAGCGGATGCCTTTCTAAATGGTTTGGCTGAACATTTTCGCAATTTGCTGGTATGTCATCACCAGTCGATTCATCATCTGCTTGAACTTAGTGATCAGGTTAAAACCTCCTATATCAATCAGGCCAAATTGGTAGAAGAGAGTTTCATTTTAAGCGCGCTCGATATCGCCAATGATTGCGATATCAACTATCGAATGGCAAAAAATAAGCGCCTGCATGTAGAGATGGGACTGATTAAAATGAATTTCGTACGACAATTGAAATTAATCGGTACTGCGGAAGAGCCGGAAAAAAAAAGTGAGGTCGCTAGAGCAGGGGCAAAAGTAACGGACAAGGGTTTTGCAAACGCCAAGATTTCAACTGCTGATTTGTCTGTAAAGGAGACTGCGCGACAACAGGTTGATAGTAAAGTCGA
This sequence comes from Saprospiraceae bacterium, assembly GCA_016711125.1. Lineage (GTDB taxonomy): Bacteria > Bacteroidota > Bacteroidia > Chitinophagales > Saprospiraceae > JABDMH01. The sequence goes on from JADJTQ010000002.1 coordinate 161,047, forward strand.
TACGGCAATTATAAACAAAACTACACTCCCCGACACTGAATTAGCCGATTCAAGATCAGACCAGGAAAATCCGACGGAAACCCCAATGGGTGAGAGTTTGCCCTTTAGTCTTAAGAAGAAAGACAATAACCTACCCGGGCTTAATTCACTCAGTCATTTTGTCAAGGCCGTTGAGCGCAAATACGAAGAAACTAAAGATCTCGGATCACTGGTTGTTTCACTCGAGCAGGTGCAATCGATTTGGGACGAATATTTAGAAAATCAGACCTCACAAACAGTAAAAGCTGTCTTGCAAAAGACTCAGTTAGATGTTGTAAAGAACTCGATTGTCGCCACTGTAGGTAGTATGGTATCAAAGTCGGTGATCTTACAGGAAGTAACCCTCATCGAGGAATTACGAGATAAACTGGGGATACCTAAACTGACTATCAGAATCGAGATCGATGAGCGAAATATCGAATCCAATGAGCGGCCAAAATTGCTGACAACTAAAGAAAAATTTGAGTACATGTGTGAGCTGAATCCGCAATTGGTCTCCTTTCTGGGCAAATTTGGATTGAAACCAGATAATGATATTTAGATTCAACAGCCTACTAAAGGATTGAGGGAAGAGGCAAACAATTTATATGGAGGTTTGTTCAAAATTTAGCAACATACGCTTGTCATAATTTACTTATGGATCAATCAAACTACTGGTACCTTCAAAATATTGACGCTATCGGTATTTTTTGTCCGGATAAGATGATGTCCCGTGCCGATCTACATCAGGAAAAGACCTTTAAGAAAGGAGAATACATCTATCTCAAGGACGACGACAACGATAAAATCTACATGCTAGTCAACGGTCGAGTCAAAATTGGTTCATATGGCGAAGCTGATAAGGAAATCATTAAGGCCATTTTGGGTAAAGGTGAAGTATTTGGTGAGCTGGCGATGATATCAGATGGCAAACGCAATGAATTTGCCCAAGCCATGGAAGAGACTGAAGTCTGTGCTGTGCGTAAAGATGACCTTCATTTGTTATTTCATGAGCGATCGGCTTACCACCAATTTTTTCTCAGGCTATTCGGCAATCGAATTTTAACCATGGAAAATCGGTTGGAGAGACTTGTTTTTAAGGATTCAAGGAGTCGTATTATTGATTTTCTGCTTGAGTTGATCGACCAGAAAGGAGAACGAGTTGGTTTTGAGATTGTGCTGCGAAAATTTATGACTCATCAGGAACTGGCAAACATGACCGCAACTTCCCGGCAGACGGTCACCACCGTGCTCAATGACCTTCGATCTAAAGACATCATCAAATTTGATCGACGACGTTTATTAATCAGAGATCGCGAAAAGTTGGTGCTTCAACTATCTTCAACTTAACTGCATATCTTGTACAGACTACTCAAGCCGCTTTTATTTACTCTGGAGCCGGAGAAAGCCCATGGCTTCACAGTTACCCAGTTGCAAAGATTATCAAAACTGCCTTTGGCTAGTTCAATCATGCAACACTATTGGAACTTCAGAGATCCAGCACTGGAAGTCGAAAAAATGGGATTACGTTTTAAAAATCCTGTGGGTTTGGCGGCAGGTTTTGATAAAAATGGGGCGTACATCGATAGTATGCATCATCTGGGTTTTGGATTTCTGGAGGTAGGCACCATCACTCCTATAGCGCAACCCGGAAATGATAAACCAAGATTATTTCGATTGCCTGATGATCAGGCTCTCATAAACCGGATGGGTTTTAATAACGATGGAGTACATCGACTGGTTGAGAATCTCAAACAAGTAAAAACCCCGGGATTGATCATAGGTGGTAATATCGGCAAGAATAAAAACACCCCAAATGAGCAGGCAATCGAAGACTATCTGATTTGTTTTCGTAAACTTTTTGACTATGTTGATTATTTTGTTGTCAATGTAAGTAGTCCGAATACACCCGGTCTAAGGAACTTGCAGGAAAAAGAGCCCCTCACCCAATTATTGCAGGTGCTTCAAGATGAAAATAACCAGAAAGCCCATCGCCGGCCCATACTTTTAAAGATAGCTCCGGACCTGACCCAACAGCAGCTTGACGATGTATTGGTTGTCGTCGAAGATCAGCAACTCGATGGTATTATTGCAACAAATACGACCCTCGACCGAAAGGGCTTAAAGGCACCTGACTCGCTGCTGCAGAAGATAGGGGCAGGTGGATTGAGTGGTGCACCATTGACCAAGATGGCTACGCAAACCATAGCCTACATTCGCCGTCATACTAAAAGTTCCTTCACTATAATCGGAGTAGGCGGAATCATGAGCGCAGATGATGCGATCGAAAAACTTGACAACGGAGCGGATCTTATTCAGATATATACCGGTCTGATCTTCAGAGGGCCCTGCCTGCCAAAAGAAATAAACCAGATGATTGCCCGGCGAAGTACTAAAAGGCACTGATATTACTGCAAAATGCTATGGCATCAATTTTGCAATCTCGTAAATGACCCTTGTGCATATCGAGATAAGTTGATGTTAACCAAAGTACACTTAAAGCAGACCATGGAGAAAAATGATACTAGATCGTATTTAAGCGATCTCAGAATCTGGGTGGTAATTATCTTAACGATTATCTTCCTGATTTTTGTGATCCGGGCTCCTATTTAGACAACCTTCAGACTCAAATCCAATGTCCCCGAAGAATGTGTTAAAGCCCCTACAGAAATGAAATCAACGCCAGTTTCAGCGTAACTTCTGACGTTTTGTAAAGTTATGCCTCCGGAGGCTTCTGTTTCAAATCTCCGCCGGATCGTAGCTACTGCTTCTTTAAGAAGAGGCAGCTCAAAATTGTCCAGCATGATTCTGGTGATTCGTCCGGTTTTAATTACTTCGTGCAGCTCTACCAGATTGCGAACCTCGACGGTAATACCGAGATCCAGATGGTTTCTCTCCAGGTATTCGTGCACTCTGGTGATGGCTTTTGCATGTGATCCACAGGCGTCGACATGATTATCTTTGATCATGATCCAGTCGTACAATCCATTGCGATAATTGGTACATCCACCAATACTAACTGCCCATTTTTCAATAAATCGAATGAGAGGTGTCGTTTTTCGGGTATCCAGGATCTTGACTGGGAGACCTTCGACTTCTACCGCAAATCGGCTACTCAGCGTAGCAATACCACTCATACGTTGCATACTGTTGAGTACCAGTCTTTCAGCCAGCAGTAAAGCTCGGGTATTGCAGGTCACCAAAAAGGCAATATCACCATAATCTACATCCCTACCGTCTTCAATTTTGCCGGTAAAAGTACCATTGGGGTCCACGTGCTTGAATATTCGTCTGGCTAATTCGACTCCGGCTATTACACCAACATCTTTAACCAATAACCGAGCAGAAGAAATACTCCCGTCATCAATGCAGGCATTGGATGTGTGATCACCCGACCCCACATCTTCAGCGAGAGCTTGAATAATATAATTTTCAATGATTTGATCTTCAATCATGTAGTCGGCACTCATTGTCTGTTTTTAGAAGAAGTACGCAAATTTAAGAATTAAACTGTTGAGCGTGCCTTTTGAGTCCTCATCTTCTCTCAACCCCGAACCCGTAACTCTTTTGCCATTGTTGGAAGTCACATCGGCCAGCCCCCTTTGAAGGTGCAATCCCATGGTACCATAGTGATCTCCATTGAGGGGTAAATGAATTCCGGCACCGATACCCCAGGAAAAATTAAAGGGTTTTACATCAGCTCCAATATCTTCCTTTTTTAGCCGTATTCCGGTGGCATCGATCTTACCGTTTGATTTGCCGATGATCCCCATGTAAAACTCCGGAAAAGCAAGATACATATCAAAAGGTTTATTAGGCAATCCAATGTTGTACCTTAAACCCATTGGAATTTCAAAAATCTGCAAGGAATAGGTGATTTGCACGTCATCGGGCAATGGTTTTTCACCAGTGTTGTATTTTGACTCAGATAGTTTTGAATCTGGCAACAGATTGCCTCCAAATTTATGCAGTAAACTACCTCCTTGAGAGAAACTGAAAGAAGCTCCTCCATACAGGTGCATCCATTCGGTAATCGGATATTCACCTATTCCTCCGACCTTCAGACCAAGTTTGATCCCATTGCTATTGATGAGGTTGTCATTGCTTCGCATCCATCCAATAGTGGGGCTTAAGCTAATAGCAAAGCTGCCCTCGCCTGTCTGGGCATATAAGAAGGAAAAGCAACATAGCCCGCTCAATACAGCAATAATTTTTTTCATAATATTTAGCGTTGTAACTTCGAGGTGAATATAGTCTATTAAAATATAGTATTTAATTTGTTGATATCCAATGATTAAACATTTTCTTGCTCCTTCCATGCTCCTGTTTCTGATTGCTTGCAAACCTGCCATAAAGGCACCCGACGTGTCACACATTGAAGTAGATCCTGCTCTGATTCGCTTTGAGCAGGAGATGTTTTCTGACTCTAACAATATCGATTTAATCCTTAACAATCTTCAAAATAAATATCCAGAGTTTACAGACGTTTTTCTTCATCGGATTATTGCAGATCCTCAATATGGTAATGACGTCATTTTATCAGCCAGTCACTTTGTCAGTGACTCGTTCATACGCGGCCTGTATACTGACTGTCAGACCCTCTATCTTGATTTTTCGAAGCAGGAACAACAAATCAAAGATGCGCTCCGCTACTTCAAACATTACTTCCCTGAAAAACCCATACCCGATATCTATACTTGCATCACCGGTTTTGACTACGGATCGTTCACTGTTGGCGATGACATCCTGAGCATCAGTCTTGATTTTTATTTGGGCGATAATTATCCAAGTTATCATCCAGATATTTTTCCGGCGTTCATTGTCAGAACTATGACCGAAGACTACCTGGTATCCAAGAGTATTCAAGCATTGGTTGCCAACTATGTAGGTGAAACTACTGGTGCACGGTTGCTGGATTATATGATCAGAAATGGCATCGAATTATATATCAAAAGGAAATTATTACCGCGTTCAACTGACGAAATTATTTTTGAATACTCCAGTGATCAACTTGTGTGGCTGGAAGACAATGAGTCTGAGATCTGGGCCCATCTCATCCAGGAAGATCTCCTCATGAGTGTCGACTACCGCAGTTTCCAAAAAATCATCACTCCTAGTCCCAATGTGCCCAATATGCCCCCTGATGCCCCGGGCCGATTGGGCAATTGGATCGGCACCAGGATCGTAACACAATTTATGGAGCGGAATCCGGACTTAAGCCTGGACGAACTTATCGCAATGAATGATGCTCAAAAAATATTGGCGGAGTCTAAGTATAAACCCCGCCAATAGAAATACTCTGACGGACCAGAAAATATTATTTACGAAATAAGCCTCCCAGTACTTTCATGCCCATGCCAGCCAAATCATCCATGACGCTACCATCTCCATCAGCATCCAGGACTTTTTCAATCAGGCCCATGCCTTCTCTTGACTTTGAAGCCTGATTGACTGTGCCCGATAAAATCTGGGCCAAACCTCCAAGGTCAAAGCCATTTTGTTTTTTAGCCTGACCAAGAGTACCCATGACGATCGGAGCTAAAAGTTTCATGAGTTCCGCGCTTTTCAGGAAGTCCAAACCGCTCGTTTTGCTTACCATTTGAACCACATTATTCGTGTTGCCGCCCAAAATGTGCTCTAAGATCCCCAAGCCGTTGGCCGCTTTGGGTTGAGCTTGAGCTCCTCCTAAAAGACCAATAACATCATTGAGGATACTTCCGTCATGATCCCGATCCAGTGCACCTAAAAGTGCATTTCCTGCTTCAGGATTTGCTGCATTGCGTGACAATGCACTGACCAAGGTGGCAAATACACCATTGGCTGCACTTACCGTTTGTTCTTTGTCAGCCCTGATTGTGGTCGAGAGCTGATCAACCACATCGTCGTTCAGCTGGTTTTGTAAAATCTCTAATAAATTCATTTTAGTTAATTAAATAATGATAAAATAGGCTGGCTAAATTTGGGGTTGAATGTTTTGGGTCTTGGCAGGGATCTAAATCTTCTTGGGTGCACAAGATACTCGGCTTAGCGTTATATTTCTCTTTGATATTCCTTGAGAGAGAGGTTTTTAATGTTTGTCATTCAAATATTTGTAATTTTGGGTTTATTAAAAAAGAAAACAATGAGTCAAGTCATATTATTATTCTCACTGGGAGGCCCGGAAGTAATTGTAATACTATTTGCGATCCTTTTGTTGTTTGGTGGAAAGAAAATTCCGGAACTGATGAGAGGTCTCGGTAAAGGTATTAAGGAGTTTAATAATGCCCGATCTACAATCGAATCTGAACTAAAAGATGGAATGAGGGAATTGGAGGACGAGAAAAAATCCAGCAAGAGCTAAAGTGATTTTGTTATCAAGGTCTTTGATAGCAATCCTATTTTCGCTAGTTTTTATATTTGCGTGTTCGGCAGGTAAGTCAATTATTAGAAAAGAAGAACAGGTATATAACACTGATTTTCAGTATGAGGATGATCAGGTGTTAGTACTTCTAATCGATCTATTGCCTAATGAGGCACGTCTTCGTCGAACCAGAATTGTTGCAGGTGATTTTCGTCCTGTTGTTGAACCTCTCAAGCAAAAAGAAGCTGTGAGAGTGCAATATCTGGACGATCGCAATCAGATTTTATTGGAGAAAATCATGGATCACCCACTCTTTCAATATAAAGAGTATAGTGACGAAGGTGGCCGGCTACAGTATATCAGAGTTGAAGAGGAAAAAGGCTCCATGTTACTTCGTACTCAGTACAGTAAGGCCATCAAATCAATTCGGATTGACTATGGTGACGACAACACTTACCGCAAAATTTCGCAACTGTCCTTGTCGATTGACGACTAGTTTTGTTCTGGTTGCCATCTGTATCACATGTACAGTGCATTCTTTATGCCAGCCATTCCCGGTAGATACCATCATATGGACCGGCCCTGCCAGTGATCGCATAAACCTCGTCTTTTTGAGCGACGGATATCAGAGTTCAGAGTTGGAGCAATACATCCAGGATGTTCATCAGGTCGCTGATCATTTCTTTCGGCAAAGCCCCTTCAGCATTTACAGACAATATTTCAATTTGATCGCAATAAAGGTGCCTTCCAAAGCGTCGGGAGCTAAAACAAATCCCTCAGACGAACACGATACATATTTCGGCAGCACCTTCAACTATTCGGGTATCGAAAGACTCCTGGTGGCTCAGAAATCCTTTGCAGCACAAGAGATCCTTTTTGAGCAGTTTCCTTTATTTGATCAGGCTGTACTGATAGTCAATGATCAAAGGTACGGGGGAAGTGGAGGTTGGTTGGCAACTACCTCAGTGCATGAAAGCGCTCCTGAAATTGCTCTACACGAAATTGGGCACTCATTTGCAGGTCTGGCAGACGAATATTGGGCGGGAGAGCAATTTGCCGCTGAAAAACCCAACATGACTCAATCATTGAGCAGAGAAAAAGTGACATGGCGAAACTGGTTGGATTATGCCGATGTCGGTGTCTATCTTCATGAAGAGAACCAGACTTGGGCCAGGCCTCACCAAAACTGTAAAATGAGAGTGCTCAATCCTGAATTTTGCTCGGTATGTCAAGAAAGTCTGGTAAAGAGAATTCATGATCTGACTAATCCAATCATCCACTACCAGCCTGCAACCGCAACCCTTGATCAGCAAAATGACTCGATTGTGTTTAAGGTTGATTTTCTTGAAACCAATCCAAATTCTTTGCAAGTACAATGGTACGTCAACCAGATCCCTTACGATTCATACAATGAACTGGTGCTTTACAAAGATCCTGCAGAAGTAATCCTTCAGATAAATATGACGGTGGTCGATACCACCTATTTAGTGAGAGATCCTGCGCACTTAGGGAGTCACACCTACAGCCTCAATTGGGAAATTAAATCTGACTCGACGACCGGAAGCGATGATCATTTGGTTAATGTCAGGTTGTTTGCCTTCCCAAATCCAGCCTCTGATTGGGTTCGGATTGAGTTATCAACAATCCAAAACCAACCAATTATTTTGATGCTGAGAGACATGTCAGGTAAACTTGTTTATCAGATTTCGGGCTATTCCGGAATATATTTGATACCAGTGGGCCAGATTCCAGCGGGTAGTTATCTCGTCACTGTTTCTGGCCATCAGGTATTAAGCAGCATTCCGTTTATTAAACAATGATCTGATTCTGTCAATTCCCGATGATCAGGTATCATCTTCAAAGACAATTGCAAAATTTTTCGCTCCAACTCTGATGTACTGCTGTATTGAGTGCGAAGCAACATATGCCAACCATTCCCGGAAGATACCATTCGCGGAGAATTTCGAAATTCTTAAGCCTGGCGATCTGGGTTGGCTTTTAAAAAGGCACCCCAACCCTTGAAATTTTGACCACCTCCTAACAAATTTTTCGCTGAAAATGATGACAGAGTGCAGCGGCCAGAGCATCGGTGGCATCCAGAAGATCACGGTCAATCTTGCTCGTGACTAATTGATCGACCATCGCTGCCACCTGTTCTTTAGAGGCATTTCCATTGCCGGTAACTGCCAGTTTGATCTTTTTAGGAGAGTACTCTTGTACGAGAATCTGCTGATGCAATGCAGCAGCAATGGCCACGCCCTGAGCTCGGCCGAGTTTAAGCATCGATTGAACATTCTTGCCATGGAAAGGAGCTTCAATAGCCATTTCGGAAGGTTGAAATTTTTCGATGATTTCAACAATTTTCAGGAAGATCTGATATAATTTGTCCTGATGAGAGTCCATTTTTCTCAATCTGAAAACGCCATGTTCCAAGACCATTAACTTTCGATTTTCGATGGAAAGCACAGCATATCCTAAATTGTTTGTGCCAGGATCGACACCGAGAATTTTCATGTTTCTTACTTCTACGGGTGAAGATATTAAAAGAATTGTCTATTTGTCTGAAATCTACCAGTTACAGCATTTGGAAAACTTGACTTTAAGTCATATCTTGGGCTTCGTTTGAATTAATAATCTAGCAGTTCAAAGACTCAAATATGTAGGGATATTGTTGTAAAACCATATCCCGTTTTACGGAATTCATTTCGTACGGCAATAACAGTATTTCTCTATTTTGCATTTGATGTCTCTCAGCATATCTATTCCCAATGCATCCCGATCAATTGAGTATTTGCTCAAAGCTATTGTTGTTGCTGTATTTCTTTATTTAATCTATCTAGCTTTCACTCAGAAAGAGAATCTCGATCAGCTATTTCAGTCTTTTGTAAAGCAGACAAATTCTGGCCGTCTTAGCTATTTAGTAGTTGCTTTGGCACTGGTTTATTTCAATTGGCGCTTGGAGGCTGTAAAATGGCGTAAGTTGATGCATCCGGTGCTAAAAATGGACACGAAATCAGCATTTAGATCGGTTTTAGTTGGCCTCACTACGTCAATATTTACCCCTAATCGGATAGGAGAATTCGTTGGACGGATCCTCATGATTGAAAATGACAAAAAATTGGCCGGTGTGGCTGTTCTAACCTTGGGTAGTTTAATTCAACTGTCTTTATTGTCCTTTGGGGGAATTCTGGCACTGGCATATCTGATTGCCCATTCCTATCCAGTACCGTTTGTCTTTTCGATTTCCTGGATATTCATCATAAGCATTATTCTTTTAGCGGGTATCTTCATTACCAACACAGCTAAAATAATCGCCTACTTGCAAAAAAAGTTGGGCGCCTTTCTGCCGGCAATCTGGCAACAACTTGACTTTGCAAAACATTTACCCTCTGGTTATTTTGGACCCATCATTGTCCTAACCGGTTTGCGCATCTTAGTTTACGTGGCGCAATACTGGCTTCTGCTTCAGTTTTTTCATATTGATGTTCACTTTGACCTGGCCATCGCCACCATTCTCCTTGGTTATTTCATTCAATCCGGACTTCCCCTACCTTCCCTCTTAGCGCTGGTAGCACGGGAGAAATTACGCTCTTACTTTGGAATTTTTTTAAAGTAAATGAACTTAGTATACTCGCTACCAGTTATGGATTGTGGGTAATAAACGTGGTAATACCGGCGTTAGTCGGCATGATATATGTCCTCAAGATTAAGCTAGCAAGATCGTAAGAGCCATGAATCTAAGCAAGGTGGTTTTATTTCTGAGTTGTACTTTATTGGCTGGACAAAACCCTGTTCCTAATGAAATCAGACATAACGTCGGGATCAATGAGGAGTTTTGTTCGGCCACAAATTCGGTCTTTGCTACGGGTGAGAGAATCGTTTATAAGATATTCTATAATTGGGGCTTCGTCTGGATAGCCGCCGGGGAAGTTGTCTTTACGGTGTCAGAGAATCAAGAACAATATCATTTGGCGGCGGCAGGCCGGACCTACAAATCATATGATTGGGTATTTAAAGTCAGAGACTATTTTGATAGTTATGTCGATAAAGAGACACTTCGGCCGGAACGAACTATTCGTCAGGTACTAGAGGGTAACTATACGCTCTATGATGATGTGACCTTTAAGCATCATCAATCAGTGGCGATTTCTAAAAAAGGAAAGTCAATTGATAAACTTAGTACCGATCAGATCTCCCTTAACAATTGCACTCACGACATATTATCCAGTATCTACATGATGCGAAATTTGGATTTCACCCAAAAAAAGGAAGGTACGAGGCTTCCAATGAACATCTATCTCGACCGCAAGATCTATTCGCTCGATGTGGTCTATGCTGGCAAGGACGAAACCAAGAGAGTGAAAGGGCTAGGAAAATGTAAGACCTTGTTGTTTAGACCCCAACTTGTGGTAGGCAACGTTTTCAAGGATAATGATGGCATGAAGATCTGGGTTTCGGACGACGATAACCGAATTCCGCTGATGATTGAATCACCCATTTCGGTAGGCTCCGTGAAGGTAATTCTCAGCGACTACTCCGGGCTTAAATTTCCCGCTGAATACTAATGAAAAATTCTTTTGGATTGGTCTGATTCTCCTTGCTTTTGGGCTTGGTTTTTACCTCGCCTCGGGAAGCTGGTATCCATCTTTCAAACGATACGATGATGAGCAAGGTACGGTCCTATTAGAGCGAATTGAAAAGGTAGCCAAATTGGTTACGGTCGATGGGAATTTTTCAGAAGTCTACAATTACAAGGACTATTATGGCTACGACTGGTCGATCTTTCGTAAGAAAGCTTTGATTCGAGTCAAAGCTCATGTTTTGGCAGGTTATGATCTTGACCAAATCAACATCGACGCTAATTCTGCAAATCACACAATCACTCTTAGCCAACTACCAAAACCCGAGATCCTAAGTATCGACCACGATCTAGACTATTATGACTTGACTGAAGGCACATTCAATAGTTTTTCGAACGATGACCTGACCCGGTTAAATGCGCAAGCCAAAAACTATATTGAGCAGGCTGCCACAAAGAGCGATCTACTGGCCCAAGCTGAAGCCAGAGGTAGAGAACTCATCGAAACCATAAGATTTCTTGTTGAAGCTCAGGGTTGGCGGCTAAATATCGATGCACAAACTGTTGAAGATGGCCGTGCAGCAAATTAGCCTCATTGAGCTTGAACAGTGGAAAAGGGACCAGAGGCAATTTATCCTGATCGATGTACGTGAACCGCATGAACACCGCACCAACAACATTGGTGGAGACTTAATACCACTCTCCGAACTAAACCGCCGATTTCGTAATACCAATCCCAGTACACCGGTCGTTTTTTACTGTCAAAAAGGGATCCGCAGTCAAATTGCCATCCAACGACTACAGCAAAAGTACCCGGATGCCGAGTTCTATAATTTAAAATCCGGTTTGGCATCTGAGTGATATTTCACAAGGCCGTTCATTAGATGCTCAATCATGGATTCTTCATTTATCTGGTGAGCGCAAAGCCTACTGCACACTTTTGGCGGCATCTAGGTCGCTTTCGTGGAAACCGGCATGTCTCTGTAAACACCTGTCATTCTGATAATCCATTCGTGAAAGATCATCGAAGCAGGCTTTTCAGATAGAATTTACTGAGAAATGAATACAGAACTATACATCTGCGAAAAGATTAGGTCCTGCTTCAGGACAAAGTTCCTATATTCCACTTTCAAATTCTTTTAAAAAGGAAGAAAACATATGAGTATAGCGGCGTCAAAAGGAAATTCAGAGCCAACGCAGCCTGCCATTCCACAATTCAGTCAGATTTTGGGTCATCCAAAGCCTCTTTGGATGTTATTCATGTCAGAATTTTGGGAGCGTTTTGCCTTTTATGGTATTCGTTGGGCGATGGTGCTCTATATTGTGGCACAGTTTTACCAGGGAGATTCTGCCGGCGAGAGGCCTGCCAGCGAGCTTTATGGCGCCTACCTTGCTTTAGTTTATGCCGGGGCGATTTTCGGAGGATATGTCGCCGATAAACTCATTGGATATCAACGGTCGATGATGGTTGGGGCGGTGATCATGGCCGCCGGGCTTTTCATGATTGCCATACCTAATGAAGTCATATTTAGGATCGGACTCGCTACCATTATTGTGGGAAATGGTCAGTTTAAACCGATTATCTCTACGATGGTAGGTAAGTTATACACTGCCGCCGACGAACGGAGAGATTCAGGGTTCACGATCTTTTATATGGGCATCAATGTCGGGGCGATGATCGCTCCAATTATTACCCAGGTACTGGCGCAGAAGATCTTTGGGACGGATGGCATACCCGCCTACAAGGTTGTATTTATCGCTGCAGGTATCGGGATGCTAATTAGTCTTCTGTGGTTTCAGCTAGGGAAAAATCAGCTTAAAGGAATAGGTGTCGCTACGGAGGAACAGAAATCCACTAAACGCCTGTTGATGGTTATTGCATCAGGCCTGGTCGTTGGTGTACCCCTATTTTATTTTCTGCTGAGTGTACAAGCAACGGTACTCCAATTTATTCTAATGGCACTTTTCATTGTACCCTCTGTCATGCTGATATCAGAGGGTATACGTGAAAACAAGGTGGCCCGCGATAAAGTGATCGCGATGTTGATCATCTTTATGTTTAATGTATTGTTCTGGATGTTTTTTGAGCAGGCCGGCAGTTCATTTAATTTTTTGGCGGACCGAATTGTTAATCGAAACTTAGGAAGTTGGGAATTTCCGACTGCCTGGTTTCAGTCAGTAAATTCTGTTGCGATCATCACGCTTGCCCCAGTATTGGCCTGGCTCTGGGTGCGTTTGGGTAAAAACAATCCATCGATACCACGCAAATTTGGCCTTGGCTTATTATTTAATGGTCTTGCATTTTTATTATTGGTTTTTGCCCTGAAGACGATGGTTAGCGATGCCGGAAAAATCCCTTTCTGGACCCTCTTTATGGTCTATGTTATTCAGTCAATCGGTGAGTTGTGTCTTTCCCCAATAGGGCTATCCATGACTACAAAACTCGCACCTGCCAGATTAGGTGGTTTGGCAATGGGGTGCTGGTTCTTGTCGATCGCCATTGGCAATAATCTGTCTGGTATTTTTGCCGGACATGTTAGCGGGGCCGAAGGAATGACGGTAGATTCTGCCCAGGCAGGCTACAACTTTGGGTTCTATGCACTTGTCGGAGCAGGGGTTTTGATGTTTTTAGTTGCCCCATTTGTCCGCAAACTGATGCACGGCGTCAAATAAAATCATCTTTTTTACCAATTGTAGTAATAGGTAGTTGGCGCGGTGAGGCGGTATTGTTTTTCCAGAAAAGTAACCAGATCAACAAGTTCTTGTACTGTCATTACCTCATTATAGCTTGGCATCGGTGATTGGCTATTACCTTCTGGCATTTCCCCTTTGAAGTTACTGGCTATACGGTGCGAGGGATTGATAATCGACGTAACCAACTCTCCATAGGTTTTTACTTTGGTCACCTCACCACCTAATCTAAGCTGAAAATCCTGGCCCTTAACACCTTCCCATTCGAGATCATCGACGCTATGACACTGAGTACAGGCCAAACCCACAAAATTAATTTTTCCATTTTCCAGGTCACCAGGTGGCAGGGCAAAACCTACGGCATCCGGATTACAACTCGCGAGGATGCCCGACAAGATTAGTGCTATCAGGCTAAAAAAGATATATGGAGATATCAAAAAAATCCGGGCTTTCATAATTTTAACTCCTTTGATTTACAGGCAAGTTAGGTGTTCACCACTGCCAATGTATTGAGTGTCATCATTTTTGCACCTGTTTGTAGTCACCATATCTAGTTCGGTTCGTCAGCCAGACGTTGGATTTTCCAAGGCATATTTTGACGATTGAAAATCAAACATTTAGACTAAGTACATGAAAATCCAATAGATGATTTTCAAAGTCAGCGTTCAAATAATGGTTATTGGAAAGGAAATCGACTCAACCACTTCAGTCACTACCTACTAAAATAATGTACTTTGACTACCGCCCTCACTAATTTCTGATATTAAATCAGCATCATTTTCTGTCACTTTACCAATCCGATTAGACACTGGATAAGCCCTCAATCTGGGATCATCATAGGGGTTGATGATGGTAAGAACCTCAATAGAAGCAATATTCATATCTAGCCAATCCTCCTCCTGATGTTTGTATAAAATAGCAGGCATGCGATCATGGATGTGAGCGATGGATGGGCTTGATGGTTGTGTTAATACTGTAAATGATTGAATCAGCAGCCCTTCGGGTGACTTCCAGTTTTCCCACAAACCTGCTACACTAAAGATTTCCTGATCCGTGACCACGATGCGGTAGGGAGTTTTTTTTACACCTTCTTTTTTCCATTCATAGTATCCATCCATTGGCACCAGGCAACGACGTTTTTCGACAGCGTATTTAAATGCCGATTTCTCAAGTACTGTCTCAATCCGGGCATTAATTAACTTATAACCTACTTTGATGTCTTTCGACCAAAAGGGCACCAAACCCCATCTCATGGGTAAGAAATGAGATGGGTCTTTACTGGTTAAGATTGGCATTATATGAGTCGGGGCGACGTTATAATTAGGTAAGGGGTTGTATTTTTCAAGATCTTCAGAATAGAAGGTAGCCTTAAATCGTGCCTCCAATTCTTTTTCAGATTTTGTCAATGAAGATCTACCGCACATAACTATTTATTTTACAGTCAGCAACCAATTTATGAAATTCGCTATAATTTACGGGGCCTTAAGTATTACACTCAAGTCTTTGCACGTTGGCGCTCAGACGCTGTACACCCACCATTTTGCAAAAGAATTAGATCGATGTGAAGCCACTTTTGTCAGTCCGATTGAAGGGTGGTATAAAATAAAATTGTTGCGCCATCAACGTGACCTCCAAATGGATCTTGCCCTTCAATCAGAGGATAAAGGATTCGAGATGCGATTTAGTTTGCAGCCTGAATACACTGCCAACATACCTCATATCACTTGTATGACCACCGCGAGCACACTTGCTATCAACGATGAGCATGCATCTATTAAAATGAATTTTTTTACTACCGAACAGGCACTGCAGTACTTCCATGCTGACTGGGCAGCTTTTGTTGATTTTATACCCAAGCCACAGATCAGCGACAAATATTATGGCAGGCTGGTCACGATATTCAGAGAGGGCAGTGGCATCATGCACGAGGTGTTATTATTCGATTTTCATGATGACGAAAAAGACCGTAGGATTTATTCGTTGGCTTTCAGACCCAAGGCTAGATCGACTAATTAATCAGTAGATTTGTTAAATTAAATTGCCCTGCAGGTAGTGTACACTGGTTGTCATCAGGTCTTCTCTTAGTTCGATTACGTTATAAGCAATATTAAGGTGATCTACCGCAAATTCTTCTTTTAGTTGATCAATTTGGAAGAAAAGTGAAGGGGTAACATGAATGGAGATGCGGTCCATAAATACACTTTTTTGTACATGATAGTGACCGCAGAAAATATCCTTATGAATGTTAGTTAAGTTCAGGATTTCAATGATTTCGCGTCTGTCTTTTAGCGCATGTCTTTGATCCATATGAGGTACCCCCATCAGGGCAGGAGGATGGTGCATAAAGATCGTTACTCGCTCCGATTGACACTCTGCCAATCTTTCTCTAAGCCATATTTTTTGGAGGTCTGATGTCATGCCCCGGGCTGTATCTAAAAAAAGGAAAGTTTGGCGATCAATCAAAACTTCATAGTAGATTTCTGCCTGACCTACAAGGGGCAGATGATCAAACAACTCTGAGAGAGTGATGGTGTCATCATGATTGCCTGGAATGATGAAGTAGGGTTTTGCCAACCGGTCAAGTTGCTCTTTTTGCCACTGATAGACCTCCGCATTGCCTTCAAAAAGACATAAGTCACCCCCAATGACCAGATAATCATATGGCTGCTCTTCGATTGCTGCAAGAGTGTCTAGAAAATTTTGCCTAAGATCAATATTATGGGCAAATTCTCCATGTTGTCCAGTATGAAGATCCGTGATGAAAATGAAAATCATGGCAGTAAAATATAAAGAAAAATGGCAGCTCAGTTAATAATATGTTAAATTAAAATTATCCAGAAACTCCATTTCACGGATCTCGTTTATTGTATACCAACCAAGAGCAGAGGAAAACCATGAAGAAAATATTTTCACTAATAGTAGCAGGCGCAACGGGTGGTTTGGTTGTGTTGGTAGGCCTACTTTCTATCGGGCATTACTCGGTCAATAAGAAAAGCGCAGATGATGTACATCTGACTGCACAATTTGAAGGGTCTGATGCAAACCTGCCGAACGATTTTATAGCGGCTGCCGATGAGGCAATGCCGGCCGTAGTGCATATCAGCGTCAAAGAGAGCACAAATCTTGCTCAGTCCAGAAAGCGGGAAGGGAGCAGGAGAGATCCATTCAGTTTTTTCTTTGGTGACGAATTTTTTGGCAATCCCCGTGGTCGGGAAGGCAAAGGTTCCGGAGTAATTATTTCGTCAGACGGTTATATTGTAACCAATAATCATGTAATAGAAATGACTGACGATTTTGAAGTCACTTTGCATGACGAACGCAAGTTTAAGGCTACACTGGTTGGATCGGATCCACGCACTGACCTGGCTGTTTTGAAAATCGATGCTGATGGGCTTCCATTTTTGAAGTTTGCTGATTCGGACAAGATGAGGGTTGGTGAATGGGTTTTGGCGGTGGGTAACCCCTTTGATCTGACTTCCACGGTCACCGCGGGGATCGTCAGTGCAAAAGGTCGAAATAAAATATTACGTCAGAATGATGCAATAGAAGATTTTATACAGACTGATGCCGCAGTGAATCCAGGCAATAGTGGCGGAGCTCTGGTGAATATTGAAGGAGGCCTGATTGGAGTAAACACGGCTATTGCAACGGCTACCGGATACTATGCAGGTTATTCTTTTGCGATACCTTCAAATATGGTTGAGCCAGTGGTCAACAACATTATTGATTTTGGTGGACCAAGAGTGACCCTTGGGGTCTACGTGGCTTCGATTGCTGATTATGAAGAATATGCCGGAAGAGATCTAAATATTGAGAAAGGAATTGTTGTGACTGAATTAGTGGATGGAGGTACCGCACAATATTCCGGAATTTTGCCCAATGATGTGATTACCAAAGTGGATCAAGAAACGGTTAATTCGGCTGAAGATTTGGTAAAAAATAATGAACCATTTCAAGATCGGAGATGAGGTTGAGATTACACTATTGCGTAATGGTAAAACTGAGAAAATAACGGTTCGGTTAAAAGCGTAGTAAATACAAATCAATGAATAAATAATTACAAAGGTTTAAGTTGGTTTTCGTTTTGTTTTTGTGCCTGCCAAAAAGATTGGCAGGCGTTTTTATTTGAATATGTGATGGGACTTAAAAAATGCTATGAGAGATTTTTAGAGAATATAATTTGCCATTCGAAAGGTAATCGATGAGTTAATTTACCTTTACATCATATGTCAGAATTTGATAAAGTGAAACCCAAGTTTAATCAGGTCTTTTTGGATGCTTACGATCAATTAAATCCGGCGCAAAAACAAGCGGTTGATCATATTGATGGACCAGTCATGGTAGTGGCTGGACCAGGTACCGGCAAAACTCAGATCCTTGCTCTTCGAATCTGCAACATTTTATTGAAGACAGATACCCGGCCTCAAAATATTTTATGCCTGACCTATACCGATGCCGGAGCAATCGCCATGCGCAAGAGATTATTGCAATTTGTAGGTACCGATGCTTACAAGATCCAAGTGCATACCTATCATTCTTTCTGTAATCAAGTTATTCAAGATAATCAAGAGATATTTTCTGATTATGCCACTTTGATGCACATCTCTGATCTGGAAAAGCTCAGATGTATCGAAACCTCATTGATAGTCTTCCCATTGACAATCCGCTACGTAAACTGCGAGGGCTACACTATTTTGAAGCCAAACGACTTGATAAACTTTTTTCAACGATTAAGAAAGAGTTTTGGACACCAGTCATGATCAACCTCAAGATCGAGGAGGAGATCAAATCAATAGATGGTGATCGAAATGATGGTCTTTATTTTTATAAGATCAATGGAAAAAACTTCAGCGCAGGAGACCCTAAAAAGAAGTATCACGATGCCATGCGAAATATGTCGTTGCTCCGGGAAGCGGTGGGTCTTTTTGAGCCCTTCCAGCAAAAGATGCGCGATGCCGGGCGATATGATTTTGATGATATGATCCATTGGGTCGTAAAGGCATTTAGAGAAGACGAGCTGCTCCTGGCATCTTACCAGGAGCGATTTTTATATCTTCTGGTAGATGAATACCAGGACACCAATGGTTCTCAAAATGAAATTATCCGACTATTGGCCGACTACTGGGAGCAACCTAATCTTTTTGTGGTTGGAGATGAAGATCAGGCTATTTTTCGATTTCAGGGAGCCAGCGTAACCAATCTGAAGCAGCTATACGAGGCCTATCAGCCACAATTGATAGTGTTGACCGAAAACTACCGGTCAACCCAACCCATCTTGGATGCTGCTATGAAGCTTATTCAGCATAATACTGACCGTTTGGCGGATCAATTGCCCAATGTGAATAAGAATTTAATCGCCCAAAATTTTTCCGGAAGTACGGTAACCCCGGAAATTCATGAATATTTAAATATTGCACAAGAAGAAACCGCTGTTTTTCAGGCACTTCGAAAATTGTCGGAGCAGGGCGAACACTTGCAGGACATTGCCGTCATTTATCGCAAGCATTCACAAGCCACAAATCTGATTAAGGCACTCACTTATCATAACATACCGGTTGATGTTAAACACCGGGTCAATATTTTGGATGATCCACTCATTCATAATATTGAAAGTATTTTAACTTTTCTTAATGAAGAATTTGAGCGGCCGGGTTCCAGCGATAGACTTTTATTTAAGATCATGCACTACCGGTTTTTTAAAATTGAACCGGTAGATCTCGCACGATTGGCACAGTATTGCTGGCGAGACCCTCGGGCTCCTGTCTCTCTGAGGCAAACTATCATGGATCAGGGTTTGCTCGAAACCTTAAGCCTATCCAACGGGTTTGCACTTCTTGAATTTAGCCAAATAATTGACCAATGGATCCAGCGAATTCCACACGTCACCGTACAGGTGCTTTTTGAATATATCCTTAAAGAGGGTAATATTCTTGGCGATATAATGGGGGACGAACTTCGTACCTATCGAATGCAGGTGGTAGCGACTTTTTTCAATTATCTGAAAGCTGAGAGCCATCGTAATCCTGGCATTAATCTGGGTAGCTTGTTGGATACTATGCAACAGATGCGCGATATAGGCCTTCCAATGCCAATGCAAAGTCTGATGCGCAATAGAGATGGTATCAACTTTCTAACGGCACATGGAGCCAAAGGTCTTGAATTTAAGCACGTATTTATCATCGGCTGCAATCGCAGAAACTGGGAAAAGATCTGGGGTAATAATCAGGGCTTTAGTCTTCCATCTACTTTGCAAGATCCTAGTCAGGACGCCGACGAAAGAGACGAAAGGCGATTGTTTTATGTCGCAATGACCCGGGCTAAGGAGCAGCTCACCATGTCATTTTCGGCGGAAAATCTCAATGGCATGCCCGATGAACATTCTCAATTTATTAATGAAAGCATGAGTGGTGATGATGCCGATTTTAAAGAAGTGCAAGTCATGCCTAACGAAACGGTGGCTTATTACCACGGACTTCTCGACACCAATGATCAGGTATTGCCCCTTTTAGACCATGAACTAATTGACAAAAAACTGGAAAGGTTTATTTTATCGCCGACAGCATTAAACCAATTTCTCGCCTGCCCGCGATCATTCTATTTCGAATCTATTTTAGGAGTGCCGCTTTCAAATAATCATTATTTAGGTTTTGGAAACGCGGTACACGACTCCCTTCATTTGTTTCTTAATAAGTTAAAGAATGGACTCCAGGCCACACCAGAAACGATTATCGAGCTTTTTGAAAACTCAATGCAGCGATTCGAATCATTTTTCACCAATAAACAATTTGAGAATTACCTGGCTCATGGCCGGATGATCTTGCCAAAATATGTCGCAGACAAGCTGCCTATTTGGAACGATGCGGAATTGGTCATTGCCGAAAAAGGAATTGATCACGTTATCCATAAGGAAGTACCAATCATCGGCCGGCTCGACTTGTTGCTGAAGGGTAAAGATGGTCGGGTAAGAGTCATTGATTTTAAAACCGGTAATCTCGATAACGGGACGTTAATCAACAAGAAACTTAAGCCGGCAAAAGATTATGCAGATAAAGGAGGTGACTATTGGCGCCAGGTCGTATTTTATAAGATATTATTGACTGAGCGAGGTGATCCTAATTTGCAAATGACTGAGGGGGTCATGAGCTTCGTCGAATGTGACAAATATGGGGAGTTTTTAGACCAGAATTTTCTGATTAGCTCTGGTGAATATGATTTGGTTTCGCAACAGGTGGTCGATTCTTACCGAAAAATGAAAAATCACGAATTTGATGTCGATTGTGGTCGTCCGGAGTGTACCTGGTGTAGCTTTATCAAGAATGACTATGTCCTGCCTCCTGATGCCGTCAGAGAAGATGGAGAAGAGGAAAATTCATCGCTCTTTTTTGGCCATGATGCCTTGCAGTTGTACATTGATTTTGAAGTTTAGGGCATTATGGATGTAGTATCTTAGTTCAAATTGCGGATTTTCGCAAAATTTCTTATTTACTCCATACCAATACAAAACTAGATTCATACTACTCATGAAAAAGCTTTTGATGATTATTGTTGGTGCCGTTTCTTTCTGGCTGAATGCAGCTTCACAGGAAAAAGTCGATCTCGAAAAACTTCAAAAACATACCGGATTCATCGATTTTTATTGGGATGATGCCTTGGGTAAGCTCTATTTGGACATCAAATCTTTTAATCAGGAGTTTCTTTATAATAGTGGCTTAGCGGCCGGAATTGGATCGAATGACATTGGTTTGGATCGTGGCCAACTGGGCAGCGAGTATGTGGTAACCTTTGTCAAAGTCGGAAATAAGATACTGCTTAAAGCGAAGAATCTGGATTACCGGGCAAATAGTGATAATCCATTGGAGCGAAGGGCGGTAGAAGAAGCATTTGCCGAATCCGTGCTTTGGGGATTTATTGTAATGCAGCAGACATCCAGTGGATTTCTAGTGGATGCAACAAAATTTATTGTTCGAGATGCACACGGCGTTGTACATAGACTTACGAGCACCAATCAAGGTGCTTTCCAGATGGATGATTCGCGAAGCGCGATCTATTTGCCCCGAACAAAAAACTTCCCGAAAAATAGCGAATTTGAAGCAACGATAACCCTGACGGGTGAGGCTAAGGGTCGGTTGATAACGACGGTAGTACCTGATCCTGATGCAGTGACGGTCAGGCAACATCATTCGTTTATTGAGCTTCCGGATTTGGATTACAAACCACGGATTTTTGATCCCAGATGTGGATATTTTCCGATGACTTATTTTGACTACGCTTCGGCAATTAATGAACCCATCGAAAAGAGGTTGATTAGCCGTCATCGGTTAAAGAAAAAAGATCCGTCTGTGGCAGTAAGTGAGGCAGTAGAGCCTATTATCTATTACATGGATTCCGGTGCACCGGAGCCGGTCAAATCGGCATTGATGGAAGGAGCCGCCTGGTGGAATCAGGCATTTGAAGCTGCAGGTTATAAGGATGCCTTCCAGGTAAAAGTAATGCCGACCGATGCTGACCCGATGGATGTCAGATATAATCTCATTCAGTGGGTTCATCGTTCTACCCGGGGCTGGTCTTATGGGTCTTCAGTAATCGATCCTCGAACCGGGGAGATTATCAAAGGACATGTTTCTCTGGGCTCACTGAGAGTCAGGCAAGACTATCTCATAGCGCAAGGGCTTGACGCTCCTTTTCGGGAAGGTAAATCAGATGCACCGCTGGTAAACATGGCTTTGGCAAGGCTTCGCCAACTGGCTGCCCACGAGGTTGGTCACACTCTGGGTCTCGCACATAATTTTGCTGCATCAACAAATGATCGTTCATCGGTGATGGACTACCCACATCCATACGTAGAAATTGATGATCAAGGGAACACCGATTTTTCAAAAGCTTACGATGTCAATATTGGCGAGTGGGATGTTCGAGCAATATTATATGGCTATCAGGATTTTCCTGAACATATAGAGGAGTATGATGCGCTGCAAAAAATGCTACAAAAAAATGAGGAAATGGGTCTGCGCTATATCTCTGATCAAGATGCAAGACCAATCGACGGCGCACATCCTTATGCTCATCTCTGGGATGAAGGTAGCTCGCCGGTTGAAGAGCTGGATCGAATGTTGTCGGTAAGAAAAAAAGCACTTGAGCGGTTTGGAATTGATAATATACCACATACCACTCCCATAGCCGATTTGGAGCGGATATTAGTACCCTTATACCTCAGTCATCGCTATCAGGTGGAGGCAGTATCAAAGATGGTTGGTGGCGTTGACTATACCTATGCAGTCAAAGGCAATAAAGAAGTACGAACTAAAATGATCAGTCCCGAACAGCAAGAGGCTGCCATTGATGGACTTCTAAAGACCCTGGACCCCGAGATCCTTACTTTGCCAGAGTCGATTATTTCTTTGATTCCTCCCGTACCTGCCGGTTACGAGCGGGATCGGGAGCTCTTTAAAATACGCACAGGATTAACTTTCGATCCGATCGGAGCAGCCGAATCTGCCGCTTCCTGGACCTTGAGATTAATGCTCAATCCGCAGCGAATGAGTCGCATATTTGAACAAAATGCTCGAAATGGAAACCGAATATCTGTGGAGGAATATCTGGATATAATCTCAACAACCACCCGTAAATATTTAACGGCAAATCAAGGTCTCCAAGGCGCTATTGCCGAAGTAGTGCATATGCAATTTGTACATTATCTGCTAAGATTAACAGCTGATGAATCGATGCATCATCAGGTAGCCGGAGCTGCCAGAGCCTTGCTTCAGGAGTATCAGTTAGGTATAAGTGAGTCTGGGCGCTCACATGCGCTTGCTGTTATAGCCTTGATAAAGCAGTTTATTGATAATCCGGCAATATTTAAAATAGCTGATGAATTGGATCTTCCAGACGGATCTCCAATTGGTTGCAGTGCAATGTTTTAGATAAACCTGTTAGCCAACGAGGGGGCAGGGAGCATGCAGGTCGAGCTCCTCCCAAAAAGCCTGTAGCGATTGCGGGCAATAATGCGATAGATTGGATTTCTGATGAAAGATGGAATGAACAAAAGTATAGCAAGAAAACGATAAGGACTCTTCAGGTATCTGGCTACTCTAAGTGCAGCATCAGATTGAAAGAAAATTTTTCCGTTTTTGTACAGAATTAGCGAGTCGGTCTCACTGGGTACCGAAGACAAAAGCCTCTGAGCGGTTTCACTTTGCAGAGGGGAGAAAAGAAGATTTTCACCATGCTCATGCCTTAAGACAAATTGGATGGATGCATTGCAGAGATTGCAGACTCCATCAAAAAAAAGGACCGGCCTAAGGGGTTCGCCAAGTTGATTTAAAAATCCCATCAGTTTTAAACAAACATACAATCGTATAGTTGGGCCATATCGCCTACAGGACTGATTTCGATCTCTTTGGGCTTGAAGTCAAGGCTTTTAGCATGAAATTTTGATAGAAATATCTTTTTGAAACCAAGTCTCTCAGCTTCCAGGATACGCTGTTCGAGTCTGGTCACCGAACGAATTTCTCCTGATAGACCCACCTCTCCGGCAAAACAAGTGGTAAAGGGTATCACTACATCATCCAATGATGAAATCAATGCAGAGAGCACAGAAAGATCGATGGCCGGATCAGTAACTTTCAGACCTCCTGCAATATTTAAGAAAACATCTGACTGACCAAAAAACAAACCACATCGTTTTTCTAGAACTGCCAATAACATATGCAGTCTTCTCAAGTCAAAGCCTGTTGTAGATCGCTGCGGAGTGCCATAAACTGCGCCGCTCACCAGGGCCTGGACCTCAATCAAAATCGGACGTTGACCTTCTAGCGTAGCTCCCACCGCATTACCACTACTTTGGTAATCACTTTGATTTAAAAGCATTTTAGAGGGATTTGCCACAGCAAGCAACCCCCTTTGTCCCATCTCATAGATACCCAGCTCATCTGTCGACCCAAATCTGTTTTTATGGGTCCGCAATAAACGGAAAACATGGTTTCGATCGCCTTCAAATTGAAGTACGGTATCTACGATATGTTCCAGCACTTTTGGTCCAGCCAAAGCTCCTTCCTTAGTGATATGGCCTATTATGATCACCGAAACGTTGGTTTCTTTAGATAACCTTTGCAAAATGGTGGTGCAATCGCGTACCTGCGAGATTGTACACAGCGAAGACTCAAGCAGACTTGAATAGATGGTTTGAATGGAGTCAATAATGATCAAAGTTGGTTGCAGTTCCTTTATGGAGAGTAAGATTTTTCCAGATTGGTTTCTGCCAGAATAAAGGTATCTGATTGGTCTCCCCCAATCGATCAGCTCTTATTTTGATTTGATGGGTACTTTCTTCACCCGATACATAGAGTGTTTTATGCTGCCAAGACATAGCCATCTGCAGTAATAGAGTAGACTTGCCAATACCGGGATTACCGCCTATCAATGTAATCGAACCTGCCACCAGACCACCTCCCAGCACGCGATCGAGCTCCAAATCTCCAGTGGAGGTTCGACTCACCTTTAAAGACTCGATGTCGGATATGGCGATTGGCTTCGGATTTTTTTCCTCGACGGCCCAACTATGAGCATTATGTGGTGACTCAGACTTACTAATTCTCTCCTCCTCGTAGGTGTTCCACTCATTGCAGTACGGACATTTACCTATCCATTTTGGAGAAGTGGCTCCACAAGAATTGCAGGAATATTGTGTTTTTATTTTAATCATTGTTATCTTTATGCCACCTCAAAAAATCCATGCCATCTACGAAGGTATAAAATGGATTACTCATAACTATCGATCACCGTCCACCACGGATGTTTCCCAATTTATATGTGATGGCAACTGGCTGTAATTCAGCTGATTGAGTTTTTAATGAAAAAAATTTAGAAATTTTTTCAAAAAACTTGTGGGTCGAGATATTGTGGTGCGTCATTAGGATGAATGTAAATCACAGAGGCTTCAAAGGAAGTTTCAAAGTGTAAATAAATATCTACAGGGAGTATAAATGTAGATTGTTTTCATTTGGTTTTTTGGGGTTATACGGGGTGCTGGTTTTTTACTAGTGCCCTGTTTTTTTTATATCCAGATCCTCAAAGAATCTGCCAAGGTTCACTGATATCCTTTTGATTCTTGTAGCTTTGCCATCAAAAAAGTGGAGCAGCTTAACCTACATATAGAAAGTTTGATCTTTGCAGCAGAACAACCAGTCAGACTGAGTGAAATCATGGAATGTCTGGAGGCTTCCTTCGAAACCAGCATTCCTGAGGAAGACGTATTGGAAGCAATTGATTTCATCAGAGCACGATACGAATCGGAAGCGTATTCTTTCGGATTGCAGCAGATCAACGGCGGGTATTGTTTTTTGACCAAAGGGGCATTTCACACAGTGATTGGACAATACCTTAAACAACATACGCGAAAAATGTTATCCAAGTCAGCCCTGGAAACACTTGCTATCATTGCCTATAAACAACCCGTAAGCAAGGCCGAGATCGAAAGTATCCGGGGGTAAATTGTGATTATACCATTCAAAAACTTTTAGACAAAGAACTCGTTAGTATTCATGGAAGAAGTGATGGTCCCGGAAGGCCTCTTCTGTATGCCACCAGTGACCGATTTATGGATTATTTCGGGCTAAGAGATATGTCTGACTTACCCAAATTGAAGGATTTTCAACTGCCGGAAAATGAAATCGGAGACGCTACAGCGATCGTTGAAGAGGCAATTCGCACCAACAGTCAAAATTAAACTTCTTAATAGTCTATGGATACAACCGATAAGCCTCTCATAAACCGGGTTGCTCAAAGTAGCCTGATTACGTTAAACCTGGAAGACTACTTTCCCAAAGGTGAAATACTATCCTTTGACTTAAAGGATTTTCTATTTCATGGTCTTATTTTAAAAGAAAAAGAGTTTCGTACAGCTTTGGCTGAGTATGATTGGCAGAAAGTCAAAGATAATTACGTAGCCATATTTTGCTCAAGTGATGCGATCATCCCAACCTGGGCCTATATGCTGGTAGCAGCTTACGCTGCTCCTTTGGCCCACGAAGTATACCTGGGATCTCCAGAAAGCATGCTCGAAAAACACTATAGTGTTTTGATTGGATCACTCGACTTTACTCATCTAAAAGGACAACGAGTAGTACTGAAAGGCTGCAGCAAAAAGCCAGTACCGGCTTCGGCCTATGTAGATCTTACCAAAAAATTACAGCCTTTAGCACAAAGTATCATGTTTGGAGAACCTTGCTCGACGGTACCGATCTTTAAGAGACCGAGAGATCTACAAACAAAAGCTTGATCATTCATTCATATTAATTATATTTGCAATATATAATTAACTAGAATATAATTTTATGCGTTCTGATTCGTCTATGTTTCGTGGTGCAATGACCGTATTTGTCGGTCTGATATTTTTTGGTGCCACCAAATCATCCGAGGGGTTTAAAAAAGTCGAAGATCAGGCCCCAGAGCCACAGGAGGCTGTATCGCGGTTACCGCAAATCATTAAGTCGGTGAGCTTGGAAAAGACTTATTTACTAGCCAATGAGGCATTTCCGATGGATAATTTTGATGCTCTTGAGCGATTGGACCGCGAGCTTTTAGTCAATTCCTACTGGCATTCAAGCACTTTGCTTAACATTAAAAGTGCCCGAAGATACTTTCCTGTGATTGAACCCATCCTGCTTGAAGAGGGCGTACCGGATGATTTTAAGTATGTAGCTGTCATTGAGAGTAATCTGAGAAATGAGACTTCCCCTGCTGGCGCTCGCGGTCTATGGCAGTTCATGCCGGTCTCGGCCAAAGGATATGGATTGGAAATCTCCAGTGAGGTAGACGAACGCTATCATCTGGAAAAGTCAACGAGGGCTGCTTGTAAACTTATCAAACGGTATAAGCAACGTTTTGACACCTGGTCGAATGCTTTTGGAGCCTATAACATGGGTGAAACACGATTTGCTAAAGAGCAAGGCATCCAGAATATGGAGTCTTATTTTGATATGAATTTTGGCATTGAAACAGGCCGATACCTTTTTAGAATTTTGGCAGTTAAAGAAATCATGGAAAATCCCACAGATTTCGGATTTTACACGGATGCGGAAGATAAGTTATATAGACCCTTTACAGATTACCACACCCTTACGGTTAGCGAAAGTATCCCAAATCTAGGTACCTATGCTGTCGAACATGGCACGACCTATCGACTCCTAAAAGTCTATAATCCGTGGCTCACATCCAACAAATTAAACATCAGCCCTGGCAAGATCTATGATATAAAGGTGCCAAAAATCAAATAGAAATGCATCTTGTCGAGGTTTTCATCTGGCACCGAGGTGCTCTTGTCCCCGGATCTCTTTAAAGGCAGAAAGACCACAGTCCAGAAATGCAGCGTATTCCTCAACATTAGGAGTGTAGCCTACCGGATTATTTAGCAATTTACCCTCCGGAGAAAGAAGTACGTAGTAGGGTTGTGAGTTGTTGTTGAAGTATTGGGTTTGAAAAGATGCCCATTTCTGACCGTAGTTACGTATGCGATCCGTTTTTTGTTCATCAGGCAGATCAATCTTTTCATCAACATACAGAGAAATCAAAACAAAGTCGTTCTCCAGTCGTTCATTAACTCCATCCTTTGGCCATACATGTTCTTCCATTTTACGGCAATTGACACAGGCATGACCGGTAAAATCAATCATGACAGGCTTATCAACTTTTTTGGCATAAGCTATCCCCTCAGTTAGATCCTTAAAGCAATCCAGGTTATTTGGACATTTTTTAGGGTGAATCCAGCTATATCCTGCGGGTGGTGCCAAACCACTTAGAAGGGTGAGCGATCGGAAAGTACCTTTATCCTTATCTACACTGAACCCTGTAAGGAGGTAGATAGCAACGGCCATCGATAGAAGACCCCTGATTGCGCGAAGAGGGGCCAACTTTTTAACCGGGCTATCATGAGGAAACTTTAATTTCCCAAATAAGTAGATACTTAACCCAACAAATATCAAGATCCAGATGGCTAGAAAAGGCTCTATCTTCAGCAAGCCCCATCTTTTTACCAGATCCGCATTGGATAAGAATTTAAAAGCCAGCGCCAACTCCAGAAAGCCCAAAACTACTTTAACGGTGTTAAGCCATCCCCCTGATTTTGGCAATGCATTGAGCATCGTAGGAAAAGCAGCAAAGAAAGCAAAAGGTAATGCCAAGGCAAGACCAAAACCCGCCATACCTGAAGTAAGTTGAATGGCTCCTCCTTCTGAGGTAAGGGCACCTGCCAATAATGAACCCAAGATTGGCCCAGTACATGAAAATGACACCAACGCAAGTGTAAGAGCCATAAAGAAAACACCTATAAAGCCCCCAACACTCTCTGCATTGCTTACCCTATTGGTCCAACGACTTGGCAGGGTGATTTCATAGAATCCGAAGAAAGAAAAAGCGAAGACTACAAAAATGACAAAGAAAAATATATTTAGACCAACGTTTGTCGAAATGTCATTTAGAATTCCTGGATTTACGGTGTCCAGTAAATGAAATGGTACACTCAGCAATAAATAAACAAGAAGAATAAATAATCCATACAGTAACGCCTGGTGAATACCGGCTTTCCGATTGCCACTATTTTTAGTAAAAAAACTTACCGTAAGTGGAATCATCGGAAACACACACGGTGTCAATAAGGCTAAAAGCCCGCCAATAAAGCCCAGGAAGAAGATATTGAGAAGTGTATATTTCGCTACATTGGCAATCTCCTGATCACCACATTCACCTACCGGTTTTTCCAAATCAATAGGTGGAATTGGAAATGCATCAGCATAGAAATCCGAATCGCCAAAGTCGGCAAGATGATCATCGAGTATAATCGACTTACTTTCGGGATCAATTGAAAAATTGATGGTTACTGGAGAAAGACATCGCTCATGATTACATGCCACATAAACAAGCTCACCCTCAATGACGTCCTGACTTGCCGGCACTTCAAAAATAAACCGGGCATTTTTTTTAATCTTTCTGACCACGAGACCTTCAAAAAATTCATCTTTTTCTTCTACTACCTCCGGACCTTCAAATGTCAGGACTTTCTTAGCCTGGTTAAACCAAAACTCAGTGGGAATTGGTCCCTCATCACTATCGAGTACTTGATCATAGATATGCCATCCGTCATCAATTGTAGCTTCAAATACCACTTTATCCGGACTGCCGACTGTATAGCCAGCATCCCAATGTACAGGATCAAAAAGGCCAAACGAAGCATCGGCATCTCCGTCGATTTGTATGATATCAAGATCACCAATCGACTCAACCAAATCGCTATTTGAATTGGTTGATTTCTGACTCGATTTGTCAATCAGGACACCTGCCCCTCCTTCTGATGATGTGCCCTTTTTTGGAACAGTCAGCTCAAAATCGAAATCAGCAGGAGGTAAGCACTTGGTATCATCACATGTCATAAAGGTCAAATAGCCCTTGATAGTCTCACCCTCTGTAATCTTTATATTCTGCGATATCAAAAAATCATCAGTAAACTTGATCACATTCATATCAAAGAGTGCGTCAAATCCTTCTTTGCGATGACCACTTTCCGTAGCCTCACCAATGAGATTTAATTCGGGATTATCATAAGTGATGCTGGTGGCTACCGGACCGTCCTCGCTTTCAAGATATTGTGAGTAGACGGCCCATCCCGGCTCAATTGCTGCACGATATGATATTTGATATTCTTCTGCGTCCAGATGTTTGATGCTGGCCTTCCAGGACACCGGATTATATATCTGTGCGGCACCAGGTGAAAGAGTTACCATTAAGAGTCCAAAAAGGAGTAAATAGTTTTTCATACCTAGATTAAAATTATCCATATAACATGAGGGATAAATAAAGGTTTGGCTATCCTTTATAGCAATCCAATAGGGGAAATGACTTTAACGTTTTTAAAGGGGTAAAATGATATCCCGATCAGACAATGTATTGAAAAACCAGAGCCATCACCAGGAGGAGAAAATGAAGGATTTCGGCAAATTGAGGATCCAGTTCCAAAAACATGGCCGCCATCAAGACCGACATGGGAAAACACAAGAAAATCAAACTACGTATATTGGTGTCAGCGCAGAGGGCCATCAATACCACAGACCCTGTCAATGTGATAAACAGGACAGAGATTTTCTTCCGGACATGGATATTCACCCCGGTGCTAAAAGTACGAGACATAAAAACCGAGACCAGAAAAATCAAGGCAAAAACTCCGATTAGTACATAGCCTTTCCAGGATATAATCTCATTTAAGTCTAAAAATGCCATTGCCCCATGCAGATGCATCGACCATAAATCGGTTAAATGATCAAACATAAAAACGATCGTTGCGAGCAAAAAATAGGGTACCAATACTCCCAATAGTGCTCGCACAGTGTCCACCCATTTGTATGTGCGCAAATAGATTACTCCAAGAATGCCAATAATTAGGAATATGATATAGGGAAAATAAAACAAACTTGCCAAGCCTACCCATAGACCCACATTAAACATATCCAGATGCAATTGTACATTTCGAGTTTGTTTAAAAACATCGAGAAACATCATGATGATAAAAGAATTTGCCAGGATCTGCGCATGCAGGGGTATAAACTCGAGAGTGGTGGATAGCATCAGAAGATATAAGACACCTGCGAAGAGGGAGTTTTCATTAGTAAGCCGATTTAAACTGACCAGTCGGTTGATTTGAATAGCCTGGAATAAAAGGAGAAAGATGGAAAACACCTTGATCAATACGGTATCTGAACCCAGGAAGCCATATAAGTAATGAGATAAGATGCCCGCGTGATTGGCATCAATATGAGCATCATCCATAAAAAACCACGACATCCTCAGTATACTGCAATACAGCAAGATGAAGACATTATAGATGAAGAGATTTTTTCTAAATAACTGTAACACGTGGTAGGTGCTGTCTTTGGTTTAGTTTATTGTTGCAATATGACGGATCTTAATTTTGGGTCTGATCGGTATATTGATGTAAGTGACCATATTGGCCCCTTTGATTATTGCTGATTAAAGCCAAAGTAAGTGTTTTGATCCTGGCATAGCTTTGTATCTTGGGCTCAAATCTTTTTCGGCGCCTAAGCTACTAAATATGACGCTAACACTAGAGTCAATCAAGAAACCAATTGAGGGGGAGTTGAAGGAATTTGAGTTGAGATTCCGTGATGCCATGCGTAGCAATGTCGCTCTTTTAGATCGTATTATGTACTACATCGCCCATCGTAAGGGTAAGCAGATGAGACCCATGTTTGTGCTCCTGTGTGCCAAAATGTTTGGGGAGGTCAACAACTCGACATATACGGCCGCATCATTGGTAGAGCTCATTCATACGGCAACTTTGGTGCATGACGATGTGGTCGATGATGCTGAAAAAGGAGAGGATTCTTCTCTATTAATGCTCTTTGGAAAAATAAAATCGCTGTTTTGGTTGGAGATTATCTTCTCTCTAAGGGTATGGTAGTCGCCCTTGACAATGAGGAGTTTCAACTTCTTAAGATTATTAATGAGGCGGTGAAGAAAATGAGTGAGGGTGAATTACTTCAGATAGCCAAATCCCGTAAGCTCGATATCAAGGAAGACATCTACTATGAGATCATTGAAAAAAAGACGGCCTCTTTCATTGCCGCTGCATGTAAGAGTGGGGCCTCTACCGTCACTGATAATGCCCAGATATTAGAATTCGTACATGACTTTGGTTTAAATATTGGAATGGCCTTTCAAATTAAAGATGACCTATTTGATTATGGTTCAGGTTCAATTGGCAAACCCACTGGGATTGATGTCAAGGAAAAAAAAATGACCTTACCGCTTATCCATGCCCTTAACAATGCTACGCGATCTGAAAAAAGACACATCATAAACTTGGTAAAAAACCATAGCCACGAGTCTGCAAAAGTGAAAGAAGTGGTCGATTTTGCGATTGCAAAAGGAGGGTTGGAATATGCGGTAAAGAAGATGAATCTCTACAAAGAAAAATCACTGGAGATTTTAAGGAAGCTGCCGGTAAATGATTCAAGAAACGCTCTTGAAGCTTTGATTCATTTTGCAACGTACCGTACTAAATGACTGCCGTATCAGGTGCTTTTGATTCGATTGATTTTTGCGCCAATCGCATTCAGGCGAACATCAATTTGCTGATATCCCCTGTCTATTTGCTGGATGTTATGGATAACACTAGTGCCTGAGGCTGACATTGCAGCAATAAGTAGAGCTACTCCAGCCCGGATGTCGGGCGATGTCATTTCAATCCCTCGTAGCGGAAATTTGCGATCTAACCCGATTACCGTTGCTCTATGAGGATCGCACAAAATGATCTGAGCTCCCATATCAATTATTTTATCCACAAAAAATAATCGACTTTCAAACATTTTCTGATGGATCAATATACTACCTCTGGCCTGGGTTGCGGCTACCAGGATGATGCTCATGAGATCAGGAGTAAATCCAGGCCATGGGCTGTCATAAATGGTCAAAATTGAACCATCAATGAAGGTCTGGATCTCATAATGATCTTGAGCAGGTATCACGATGTCATCATCTTCACATGAGAGTTGGATGCCCAGCTGTTGAAACACCCGGGGTATGATGCCAAGCTCTGAATAACATACGTTTTTAATCCTGATGTCAGATCGGGTCATCGCAGCAAGGCCAATGAAACTACCAATTTCAATCATGTCGGGCAGGACACGGTGGGAAGTGCCCCGAAGACTGGTTACCCCTTCAACCACCAGTTTATTGGAGGCCAGGCCACTTATCTGGGCACCCATATTGTTGAGCATCTTACATAGTTGCTGAATGTAGGGTTCACAGGCTGCATTATATATTGTAGTGATACCTTTAGCCATCACCGCTGCCAAAAGCATATTGGCAGTACCAGTCACTGAGATTTCATCCATAAGGATAAAAGTGCCAGCCAATTTGCTGCCCTCCAAGTAGTAGTGGTCTTTACCCTCATCGTATTTAAACTCTGCTCCAAGGTGGGTAAAACCATGAAAATGTGTATCCAACCTTCGTCGGCCAATCTTGTCACCTCCTGGTTTGGGTAGAAATGCACGTTTAAACCGGGCAAGCATGGCTCCCATCAGCATCACAGACCCTCTGATACTTCGCGCTTTTGCCTGGTACTCATCAGATGCCAGGAACTCAAGATCGATTTTGTCAGCCTGAAGTTCATATAGTCCGGGCTCTAGTCTATTTACTTTACAACCAAGACCCTTCAGCAGGTCGATGAGTTTTCTGACATCTTCAATTTCCGGTACATTGGAGATCGTAACTTTGTCATCAGTAAGTATTACGGCACACAATACTTGCAGTGCTTCATTTTTGGCGCCTTGTGGAACCAAATCTCCTGAAAGTACATGCCCTCCCTCTACTTCAAATATATCAGATGCCATTTTAGATCTTGCCGAAAACAAAAAAGGGCTATGATATAGCCCAGTCAAATATATTCAAATATATTTTAATATCTTGGATTTTTTCGTTTTTTGAAATTCCGCTTAGGCGGGCCACCTTTACGTTTACGCACGGTTGATAATCCATTGTTTGGGGCATTTTTAACTGAATTGCCCAGGAGGTCAAGATTGCTGCCGTCGGGAAGTTGAAGTTTATGGTCGGACATCATTGAGATATCGGTTACAATATTGTCATCACTTACGTAATGGTCTTTATTCCAATTTTTATAAGCCAATTTCATGTAAGATGCGATCGTATGGATGAACCCATCTTTGATTGGCCCGTCTTCCATTTCCATGGCCTTGGCGATCATAGTATTCACATTTTTACCATAATGACGATATTTCAAATCGGTCTGTGAATAAGGCAATGTACTTAAATCTTTCTTGAGAACATGAGGTTCTGGTTTTTGGCCCGAGGATGGCAAAACATCAATTTCATATTCAGCAATACGGAAGAAATGTTTCCACAATTTATCGATATAATCCTCTTCTTGCCTGCCTTGAGGCACCATTTGATTCATCAAATCGACTATGAATTCAGCGGTTTGTTGTCTTTTCTCAGGATCTTCAATAGTCTTTGCATGATCAATCATCTTTTGGATATGACGACCATATTCAGGTATGATAAGATTTGGTCTTTGTGAATTATATTCGAAAATTGGCATTATATAAGGATATTAATTGATATCTGAATGAGTGACTTTGAATTTGGCAGACAACGCATTGCTTGATTTTCCAAACAAGATCGATCGATTTGGTAGTGCTCCTTTAAAAAGGTTTGTAACTAAGATTTTATTGCTTGCCTCGCCATCTAAAATCTTCTGAAAATGGCGCGTTATATTAAAATGATAGGAGGCTACATCTGTATCTTCATCAATTCGAAGGTCTCCTCCAAAAAAAGTGGTCAATTGATTTCCACCAGCGAATAGAAGATCGATCACATCGGTGCGGGTTCCGTCATCTTTCAGCTCTTGAACTATCATCTGATCGATTGCTGGATAGAGCGTAGTATCCTGGGCAAATGGTACAAATAGATTTAACACCAGTTCGGCAAAATTGATGGTCGAATTTTCTATACTGGAAAGATCGTCAAAAGTAATCAGTAAATCAGGACCTTGCATTGATTGAATATAAACTATCGAATCATTATCACTACCACTAATGATTCTGGACTCAAGGTCGGTCCCCGTGATATCATGCGAGTAGGAGTTAAAAAGGGCACATCGCCCATCTATCACGGGCATTTGCAAAAGTCTTGATGTATCCCTAATGGTGTAGTAAAGGTTTAGCCGGGTCAGGCCCGAAAACATTTCGAAAAATACAACTCCTTCAGATGTTGATGTCGGGCGGAGACTCAACCCTTTAAATTTTCGCTGAAAAATTTCTACTGAGGCAAAATCATCCGGGGTAAATTGAAGCAGATCATCTCCGATCCGGTCGAGCCTGACTCTCAAATGAGGTACATAGGCTACCGTGTCAAGTCGCAATGCCTGCGGCTCCGGTATAAAGAGCGTATCTCTAAAATTGGGTACAATGCCTTCGATCTGGCCAATCGGGACAGGATTGACTTCAACTTGCGATGAGGAATAATAATTCCGATCTGTCGCTATATCGCTGGTCATCTCAAACACTTCGAAGCTGAAAGGTGCGTCGGCTAAGGCACCGTATCTCATCAATGTAGTATCATATTCTAAGGATAAAACCACTGAATCAAGGGTTGCGCCCGCAAGATCCGGCTCAGAAAATATCGCGACCTGAAAGTTCAGCGCCGCTGTTGAGATACCGAAGTAGGAGTCATCCATAAGACCTAAAAAATAGGATGGCACGAATGAAGAATCATTGTAAGTTAGAGTTGAATCTCCTAAAATAGATTTGGTTGTAAAGGGTATCTCATCGTATTTTATGTTGATCGGATCCGGTCCATCCAGGATTGAGGTAAGGTCAGAAGCCTTATTGCAAGACCACATCAAAAATATCATGAGAGCCTTTAAGCTCAGATGAAAAAGCTTTTTCGCCATACAAGAATTAACAATTATTATGGTTATCTAGGAGGCCAATAATTCTTTATAAAAATCAAGGTAAGCAGGTAAGTAAGATTCGGCTTCCTGAAAATCTAAGATTGGTTTCTCTTTGTCACTTACCTCCTCCTTAACGAGATCAGAAAGATCTTTGCTGCCAACGATCAGCGCATCTGCAAATGTTATAGCGCCTTTATGCAAGGTAACACCGGTACCATTCTGGTAGGGCTTCAGATCGTCAGGCTCCAGATTATTGATTGAGGCCTTTTCGGCAAAACGTTCCACTAGCGCCTCAGCACCTTCATGTTCGTAAACTGAATAGATCACTTTGGCTTGCTTAAAAATGGGTTCATTGGCATAGGCCTTGCGAAGATAGAATGGAACCAAACTGGTCATCCAGCCATGACAATGAATCAGGTCAGGTGCCCAACCGAATTTTTTTACTGTTTCTAAAACACCTTTGCAGAAAAAAATCATGCGATCGGTGTTATCGTCAAAATGTTTGCCTTTATCGTCGGTGAAGATTTGTTTTCTCTTAAAAAATTCCTCGTTGTCTAAAAAATATACCTGCATTCTAGTGCCGGGTAGCGATGCTACTTTAATGATCAGTGGATAATCATCTTCATCAACAATAATATTCATACCCGACAATCGCACTACTTCATGCAGCCGGTGCCTTCGTTCATTGATGGTTCCGAAACGCGGCATCAACACTCGAATTTCCATGCCGTGTTCCTGAATATATTGAGGTAGCTTTCTCGCTATGCTAGCAACTGTCGAAACCGCTGTATAGGGTTCCATTTCCTGCGTTACGATTAGCACGCGCTTTTTACTCATTGCCATAAAGTTTATAACTCAAAGGTGTTCAGTACTTTAAAAGGATCGCAAAGATACTAAAAATTAGGGTTATACCATCATATTGCATATCTCCATGAAGTTAAGGTATCCTTAAACCCGGAATCTGAATAAAAAATGCATATTCCGGCCAAGATCTGACGAAATCATTGAGAATCAATCATTTGTCAGAGTTAAACCCTAAAATTGAAAACCACCACTTCGATTTTCATATACTTACTCTAAAGGTATGATTTTCAATCGTCACATTAACTATTAAAAATGCACATGTGTAATGCAGTTTAAACGCGAAAAATTTACTAGAAATGAAGATTTCGCTTAAGCGCTGGCAAAATCAATGATTGGTACCACACAGCTCGATGAATCATCCGATTATGAAATAGTAGTGTATTTTCTGGTAGTTGCTATGGCAGGCTAAACAGATAAAGCAATGTATTGCATGAGCCAGGCACAAATGATCGCACCGTAAGTGC
The DNA here is from genome assembly GCA_016711125.1 of Saprospiraceae bacterium. Taxonomy (GTDB): domain Bacteria; phylum Bacteroidota; class Bacteroidia; order Chitinophagales; family Saprospiraceae; genus JABDMH01. The sequence goes on from JADJTQ010000002.1 coordinate 198,477, forward strand.
CTAAAGCATAACCCAATACGGCCATCAGGACACCTACAGGTGCAAGTGATGGATTAAATGCCGACGCCACTACAGGCGCCGATGCTGCACCACCCACATTGGCCTGGCTGCCGACGGCCACAAAAAGAATGGTGCCCGGATCAACTTACCCACAATAATCATGATGCTCACGTGAATCATCATCCAGGTAATGCCAATTGCAAATAATCCCATGTTTTGAAGAATCTCCGAGATATTCATCTTCATCCCAATCGTTGCTACCAGAAAGTAGATGAAGATTGATCCCCACTTGGAAGCACCGACTCCTTCCAGTGATTTAGCCCGGGTAAACGAAAGTGCAAGTCCAAGAGTCGTGGCGATAACAATAATCCAGAAGAAGGATGACGTTAATGAATCTAAGCGCCAGGCTTTTAACAATTCCTCATGTTCAGTTAATATCGGAGTGATTACATCTGCCCCCCAATGTGCCAGAGCAGTGCCCCCGAAGGCAACCGCCAATAGGATAAAGAGATCAGTGGTTGTTGGATTTCGTTCGACACTAGCCCGGTAATTTTCGACTCGATTCTGGAGATCAGTAATAGCTGAGGTATCTGACTTTAGCCATTTGTCGATAGTGGGGGCAATATTGGCGCCATAAAGTAGAAATCCCATCCAGATATTGGCCACAACCACATCAACAACCACCATGGTGCCAAATAGCTGATCTCCTACATGAAAGATTTCCTTCATGGCTGTTTGATTCGCGCCTCCTCCAATCCAGCTGCCAGCCACAGTGCTCAGACCACGCCACAGTTCATCAGCATTGGCGGAGATGATGTTTGGAGCAAACTGCAAGATTAAAAACAAAGCAATCGGGCCTCCGAGAATGATGCCTAGAGTTGCCGCAAAAAACATAATGAGCGCCTTAGGACCAAGATTGAGAATGCCCTGCAAATCAATACTTAAACACAATAAAATGAGACAAGCAGGCAGCAAATAGCGCGAAGCTACAGTATATAATGCGGATGCATCGCCTGAGATCAGGCCTAACGGCCAGTTAAGTAATGCCGGTACAAAGTAACAGAGCAACAGCGCAGGCACATACCTGTAGAACTTTTGCCAACCTTTACCCGGATGATGTGAAGTGTAAAAAATTAAAGCCAGTACGATCATCAGGATCCCCGTCACGATCGCATCATTGCTGAAATAAGGTTGCATGCATTAAAACTTTGGCAAGCAAAAGGTACGGCTTACGACTTATTCTACCAATTCCATATCCACTTCCAGATCATTTATGTTGACTGAGGTGACCCGTACTTGTATCTGGTCGCCGATCTTAATTGATCTACCACTTCTTTTGGCAAGGGCTTTCATACGGTTATCGGCAACGATGAAGGGTTCGTGCAAATCAGCAAATTGTACTAAGCCGTCTACGCCACTTTCTTTGAGACTCACGAAAAACCCTCGGTCAATCATGCCACCGACAATGCCTGTGAACGTCTCGCCAATGTGTCCGGAGATAAATTCGACTTGCTTAAATTTGATAGACTCACGCTCCGCTTCCTGCGCTCTTTTCTCCTGGTTGCTAATGTGTTTACATTGTGCTTCCAGCTCTTCCTTGGAAGTACGAAAATCTCCCTCAAGATTTTTTTCAAGCAGGCGATGCACCAAAACATCGGCATAGCGTCTGATCGGTGAAGTAAAGTGGGTGTAATGCTGAAATCCCAACCCAAAATGGCCAATATTATAACTACTGTACACCGCTTTGGCCATAGTCCGGACAGCGAAAGGCTCCGCAAAAGCCAGTACTTCATCGGTTTTGGCAGCCTCCGACAGTCGATTAAATGATTTACGAATTTGATCAGGGGATTGAATATCAAAATTGAAACCTAGCTCCTTCAGAAAGATACTGTACTCCGAGAGTTTCTCCTCATCGGGTTGATCGTGTATCCGGTACACAAAAGGAATCTCTTTCTCAGTCTTTTTAGCCATAAAGGTTGCAACTTCTCTGTTTGCCAAGAGCATAAGGTCTTCTACAAGCAGATGGGTCGCTTTACGCTCTTTTTTGTGGATCGCCACCGGATGATTGTTCTCATCCAATTCAAATTGTAGTTCCGGTGTCTCGAAGGCTATGGATCCCTCTTTATACCTTTTCTTGCGTAGAAATGAAGCGACGCTATCCAAGGTCTTTAGCATTTCGTAATGTTCGCCCTCTTTGTTATCTAGAGTGGCCTGGGCATCTTCATAACTAAATCTCTGAATACTATGGATGATCGTTTTACCAAACCATCTTGTTACTATCTTATTTCTGGAATCAAATTCAAAAACGGCTGAAAAGGTCAGGGAGTCCTCGTTAGGACGCAGCGAACAGAGTTCATTGGATAATACTTCTGGTAACATGGGCGCCACCCGGTCTACCAGGTAAACGGAAGTGGACCTCCTCAAAGCCTCACGGTCTAGTGCAGTACCCGGTCTGACATAGTGGGTGACGTCGGCAATATGGATACCCACTTCTTTATGGCCGTTGTCAAGCTCGCGGTATGACAATGCATCGTCAAAATCTCTGGCTGTAATGGGATCAATGGTAATCGTAGGAACTGCTCTGAAATCTCGTCGTCTACTAATTTCATCATCGGTAATATTTAACCCCAGTCTTTCTGCCTCCAGATTTACGATATTGCTGAATAAGGTATCAAAACCATGGTTGATGAGTATCGAATCCATCATAACACCGTGGGTATCAGTGGCGTCCAGCACCTTGATTATGTTACCGGTGGGGTTTTTTCCAGGTCGATCAGGCCACTCACTAACTCTAACCAGCACTTTATCGCCATCCTGTGCTATTCCCAGATCTTTTTGATGAATGAAGATGTCAAAATCCACCATCCGATTATCTGGCACAACAAATGCAATATTTTTACTTTGTTGCAAATTGCCAATGAACTGCTCAGTGGATCTCTTGAGTACTTTGATTACCTCCCCTTCTATTTTCTTACCATAGCGCCGGGTGATTTGTACTCTGACCTGGTCTCCATCGAGAGCATGCATGAGTTTTTTTGCCGGAACATAAATGTCCTGACCTTCTTTACCTGACATCACGATATAGGCAGCTCCACTGCGTGTTTGATCAACATAGCCATCAAAGGCTTCGGCCGGGCCAGAAATATCAGGAGCAAATTCTTTAGAAAGTTTGAATTTATCATCCTTGATCAGTACGATTTTGCCGGAGTGGTGCAATTTACTCAAAGCATCATCGACCGCTGTCTTGCTATTTTTGATTTGTAGCTTTTTTATGATCTGTTTGGCATTGTACCTTTTTGAAGGTTGCCTTACAAAGAGTTTTAGTGTTTCGTTTTCGAGCTTTCGAGCAGGGAGTTTTAGTCCTTTAATTGAGCGTTTGGCCATAGTATCAAGTCAAATGGTTGGGTTATTTAAAATCTGTGAAGTCTGATTTTACAAGGATTGTCTAGTTTTCGCTGATCATTTGGAAGATATCTCCGGTTTCGGCGATCTCCAGTTGATAGGTGTGACTTTGATTAGCGTTGTATTGTCTTTCATCTAAGGGTCCTATTCCCTCGGCTACGAGGATGAGTGAATCATCATCGATTGTAGCAATTCTCTTTAATAAGGTTGTTCCATCTGATTTAGTTCCACCAATGACTCTACTCTCTATCAGTTGACCGTTGTTTCGATAAGTTGCCAGAATGTATTCGTAAGACATCAGCGATGCTTTCCAAAAGATGATAGCCTTGTATTGGTCAGTGCCCGGCATGCGAAAACATGCAGCGTACTCGGTAAAACCATCATCCTCTTCACCCTCAGGTTGCAAAAATTTAGTAATTAAGGCCTGCGGAATAGGTTTGTTTTCCCGTAGGAATACGTGGTGTATCTCTGATGTCAGCGTAATTGGAAGCTCCATTGGTGGGAAAAATTCCAACAAATCACCCAGAGATATTGGTTTATTTGTCATATTTATATGTGGTCATCCACAATTTACGGCTCAAAGGTAAAAACAAAGATTAAAGGGCTATCTTTCCCCATGAAGTAACTCTTTTGTACAGAGTTAAATTTTAGAATTATTCTAAATAATATTGATGGCTCGGTCTGAGCAATTCCGATTTGTTTAGACAGAGGATATGAGATAGTTTTGTCTTCGCCTTGATAAAAGTAGGACCTATGAACTGGTTTATTGCATTCTTGAAATCCAGCCTTGGAAAAAAACTAATCATGAGTTTGACCGGGTTGTTTTTGATGATCTTCCTGGTTGTGCATTTGAGTGGAAATTTTCAACTCCTTCTTCAGGACGAAGGGAAGAACTTTAATTTATACACTAAATTTATGACCACCAACCCGGTCATCAAAGCCGTGTCCTACCTGCTCTATATTTTTATCTTTTTGCACACGATACAAGGAATGGTATTGTGGCGTCAGAACCGGGCTGCGCGCAAAAACCGGTATGCAGTGCCGGTTACCAAAACCTCCTCATTCGCTTCGCGCAATATGGCTTACCTCGGCATGATCATTTTCATTTTTCTGGTTATTCACCTATGGCAGTTTTGGTTTCAAATGAAAATCGGTGGCATCGGCATGATAACCTACGATAGCCATGAGCCCGTCAACAATCTTTATGAAGTGGTAGCCTACGCCTTTGGCCAATGGTGGTATGTGCTTTTCTACGTGATCTGTATGATTTTTCTGGGATATCACCTGATGCATGGATTTCAAAGTGCATTTCAATCGTTGGGCATCAATCATAAGAAATATTCGCCCTTGATTAAAGGTATTGGTATGATATATAGTGTTGTGGTACCCCTTGGTTTTGCTGCCATTCCTATAATTGTTTATTTATTGCGATAAGAAACAACGTTATGATTTTAGACGGAAAAGTTCCTTCGGGAGAATTGTCTGAAAAGTGGACTGATTATAAATCTACCATGCCTCTGGTTGCCCCAAATAATAAGAGACGCCTGGAGATCATCGTCGTTGGTACCGGGTTGGCTGGCGCAGCAACCGCTGCCAGTTTGGGTGAGCTGGGGTACAAGGTCAAGTGTTTCACTTTTCACGATAGTCCACGCAGAGCTCACAGCATTGCAGCTCAGGGAGGCATTAACGCGGCAAAAAATTATATGAATGACGGCGACAGCGTGTTCCGTCTATTTTACGATACCATCAAGGGGGGCGATTATCGATCTCGAGAAGCTAATGTACACCGACTGGCAGAGGTAAGTGGAGATATTATCGATCAGTGTGTAGCTCAGGAGTGCCCTTTGCCAGAGAATATGGCGGACTGCTTGAAAACAGGTCTTTTGGTGGGGTGCAGGTGTCTCGTACATTTTATGCCAGAGGGCAGACGGGTCAGCAATTATTGATCGGTGCTTACCAGGCATTGTCACGACAGATTGCTTTGGGATCGGTGGTGATGTACAATAGGCATGAAATGCTTGACCTGGTGATGATCGATGGTAAAGCCCGAGGCATCATTGTAAGGAACCTGCTTACCGGCAAACTTGAACGCTTTGCCGCTCATTGTGTGATCTTGGCGACTGGAGGATACGGCAACGTATTCTATCTTTCCACCAATGCAATGGGCTGTAATGTGACGGCTGCTTGGAGAGCAGTAAAAAGAGGAGCTTTGATGGCCAATCCCTGCTATACCCAGATTCACCCTACATGTATACCTGTGTCGGGTGAATATCAGTCTAAACTTACCCTCATGTCTGAATCCCTGAGAAATGATGGCAGGGTGTGGGTGCCCAAAGACAAGAAAGATGTAGAAGCTATCCGGTCAGGGAATTTGGCAGCACAAGATCTGCCTGAAGATCGGAGAGATTATTATCTCGAAAGACGGTATCCGGCATTTGGCAATTTAGTGCCGCGAGATGTAGCATCAAGAGCTGCAAAAGTAGTTTGCGATGATGGACTGGGGGTGAACAAATCTGGACTGGCAGTCTTTTTGGATTTTGCAGAAGCCATCCAGCGATATGGCAAATCGGAAGCACATGCCAAAGGCATTGAAAATGCCAATCCGGCAGCCATCATCAAGCTGGGAGAAAAGGTAATCGAGACCAAATACGGTAATCTTTTTGAAATGTATGAAAAGATCACCGGCGAAAATCCGTATAAAACGCCCATGATGATTTATCCGGCGGTACATTATACCATGGGTGGCCTTTGGGTAGATTACAATCTGGAGACCAACATTCCAGGACTTTTTGCTCTCGGAGAATGCAATTTTTCTGACCATGGAGCTAATCGTTTGGGCGCCTCGGCATTAATGCAGGGATTGGCAGATGGATATTTTGTGATACCCTACACCGTTGGCACTTATTTGGCTGCTGACATTCGTACTCCGTCCATTAGCACAAACCATGATGCTTTTGCAAAAGTAGAGCAAGAAGTCAATGACCGACTTAATAAATTGCTGAGTGTCAAGGGATCTCAGACAGTTGAGCAGTTTCATCGACGCTTGGGGATGATCATGTGGGATCATTGTGGAATGTCTCGTACGGCGGAAGGTCTTAGCAAAGCCAAAACCATGATACAGGAACTACGGTCGGAATATTGGAATGACGTCATTGTGCCAGGTGAACAAAATGAATTTAATCCAGAGCTGGAGAAGGCAATGCGGGTAGCCGATTTCATGGAGATGGGTGAGATGATGGTCGAAGATGCCTTGCATCGCAATGAATCTTGCGGTGGCCATTTTAGGGAAGAATATCAGACTCCTGAGGGAGAGGCACTGCGTAATGATGCAGACTTTACCTATGTCGCAGCCTGGGAATGGCGTGATGATCAGGATTCGGTCTTGCACCAGGAACCCCTGAAATTTGAAAAAGTAGAGCTTAAGACCAGAAGTTATAAATAGTAGCAATCCTTTTAATAACAAGAAGCGCCAGCTGATATGAAATTAACACTAAAGATCTGGAGACAAAAAAACACCAATAGTCATGGCAAATTCGAAAACTATCAAATTACTGCTGACACACATATGTCTTTTCTTGAGATGCTTGACGTACTCAATCAGGATCTGATAGAACAGGGAAAAGACCCTGTGGCTTTTGAACACGACTGCCGGGAAGGCATCTGTGGTGCCTGTGGTGTTGTTATTGATGGCAGACCTCACGGTGTATTAAAAGGGACCACCACCTGCCAACTACATATGCGTTTCTTCAAAGATGGAGATACGATCACCATCGAACCCTGGCGTGCTTCCGCATTTCCGGTTATCAAAGACCTGGTGGTAGACCGTAGTGCTTTTGACCGGATTATTCAAGCCGGAGGATATGTCTCAGTAAACACCGGACAAGCTCAGGATGGAAATGCAATACCAATCGAAAGAGATACGGCTGCAAAGGCTTTTGATGCGGCTGCATGCATTGGATGCGGTGCTTGTGTTGCTGCTTGCCCAAATGCATCGGCGATGCTTTTTGTATCTGCCAAAGTCTCACATCTATTTCATTTGCCTCAGGGGAAAGTGGAAGATGAAAGCCGGGTAATGAGTATGGTAACTCAGATGGATAAAGAAGGCTTTGGCAATTGCTCTAATGTCTATGCGTGCGAGGCCGAATGTCCCAAAGAAATCTCTGTGGAGAATATCGCTCTGATGAATCGGAGATTTATTAAATCATCTTTGACATCCAATAAGTAAACAGAATTTCTGGACTATATCAGCTGATATTAAAGCAGCTCAACCATGGATGCTTATCAAATAGCTCCGACACTTTCCTTGTAGAGTAGTGCGGTTATCACCTGACCAACTGCCCTGAGGGTATTTCGGTCTATCACATCCATATCGTCATCATGCGTGTGATGATATGCACCAAATGACCTACCCGTATGATTTATAATGTCAATCATCGGCAAGCCAGCCAACTGATTGACAAATAAATGGTCATCTACAATTTGGTTGATCCTGGTATCAGTAAAGTAGTGACCATAGCCCATCGACTTAGCAAGGTTCCACACCTTTTCCACGACACCATTGGCATAAGTGACTGAAATTCCTTCTTTAGGAAAAGTGGCACCCTTTGAACCGACCATGTCTAACAATATGCCATACTGGGGCCGGTTGTTGGCATGGAGATTTCTAGCCCAATATTGCGAACCAAGACACCAGGTATCACTTTGTCCATCATTATCTCCGTGATCCTCCGCATCAAAAAAGACCAAATCTACACCTAAGTCCGGTGGACTATTTTGGATAGTCCGGGCAATTTCAAGTAATACTCCAACCCCGCTTGCTCCATCGTCTGCTCCCAAAATAGGTCTTTTTTTAAGCTCGTCATCGGGATCCTTTTCGGCAATGTGCCTCGAATCCCAGTGTGCTGCCAGTAGTATTCGATGAGCATGCCCGGGGTTGATTTTTGCAATAATATTGGTTGCCGGAAAAGATTCACCGGTATATAGATCGGCCTTAAATTTTTGCTCACTAACCTCAGTACCAAATTGGTTTAGTTTGCTGATTATCCAGTTTTTACACGCCTCATGACCTGCGCCACCAAGGTTTCGTGGCCCAAATTCAACCTGAGTCCGAACATAGGCCAAAGCGCTGTCACGGTCAAAAGAAGGTACCGTGACCGATTTAGGCATTTCAGTAGTTACATCACTGCCAGAGCTATTAGGCTTATCAGATCGACAAGATGCAACGAAGAAGATTACCAGAATTAATCCCCAAATATTTAATTGATTCATAAGTTATTTTATGCTATGATTTGGTCCATGAGGTACCTTCCTTGCCATCTTTAAGCTGAATCGATAACAAGGTTAATGTGTCTCTGATTTTGTCAGCAGTATTCCAATCTTTGTTTGTGCGCGCATCCTTACGCAATTCAATGATCAGATCCATCAGACCTCCGACAATCTGATGGTCCTGCTCACTATTATCATCTTGAAGACCAAGCACTTCTTTGATAAAGTCAGGGAAGAAATCCTTGAGACGACGATAGGTCTCCGGGCTCAGCTCTTTTGGATCGAGTTGTTTGCCACTCAAGGCATTGATTTTGCTTGTGAGTTCAAATAATTTAGCCAGTGCTTTTGGAGTATTAAAATCATCGCACATATCATCGGTGACACCTCCGATTAGATTGATGATTTCCTGATCGAGTGTACTTGGTTTGTCCTGATTTAAAGGCTGAATAACATCAATCGTTTTTAAGGCTTCCATCAGACGTTTGTATCCTTTTTCTGCAGCTAACAAGGCATCGTCAGTGAGGTCCAAGGTACTACGATAATGAGCCTGGAGCATAAAAAAGCGAACCACCATTGGAGAAAAACCTTTGCTAAAATGTTTACTATCGCCAGAAAACAATTGTTGGGGATTGACGGAATTGTCCTCGCTTTTTGACATTTTACGGCCATTGAGCAGCAGCATGTTAGTGTGGAGCCAGTAGTTTGCAGGGGATTGACCACAAGCTCCCACATTCTGCGCAATTTCATTTTCATGATGGGGAAATTTCAGATCGGAACCGCCACCATGGATGTCAAAATGTTGACCCAGATACTTGGTGCTCATTGCTGAGCACTCCAGGTGCCAACCTGGAAATCCCACTGACCAGGGCGAAGGCCATCGCATCAGGTGACTTGGATCGGCTTTGATCCACAAGGCAAAGTCGCTGGGATGTCTTTTTCGGACTGTCCTTTCAAATCATCGCGAGATTCCTGGATAAGATCGTCAACGATCCTTCCGGAAAGTATGCCATATACATGGTCTTGTTCAATGTACTTTGGGGTGTCAAAATATACAGATCCGTTTTCCATATAAGCCAGCCCCCGGTCTAAAATGGCTTGGATCATTTCGATCTGTTCAATGATGTGGCCAGTTGCCCTGGGTTCGATATCAGGGGGCAATAGATTAAATGTATTCATCATCGCTTGAAAGCCATTGGCATATCGCTGTACCACTTCCATAGGTTCTACTTGATCCAATCGTGCTTTTTTCGATATTTTGTCTTCCGCACCCACGTCGACATCTCCCTCCAGATGGCCTACATCCGTAATATTCCTGACGTATCTTACCTTAAAACCCAAATGCTTTAAAAACCGGTAGATGATATCAAAACTGGTAAAAGTGCGGCAATTGCCCAGATGCACATCACTGTACACTGTCGGGCCACAAACATACATTCCTACCTTACCTGCATGGATAGGTTGAAATGCCTCACGTTGCCTTGTCAAGCTATTGTATACATACAGTTGATGCATGGGATTGTTTAGTCTTTGATTTTTAATAAACTGAGTACGGGGAAATGGTCAGATATCGCTGTCTTCAATATATGATGATCCAACGCCTCAAAAGAATCATCGGCAAAAAATATAATCTATTTTCAAACCCGGAAGAGCTCCGGCATAAGTGCTTCCAATACCCAGGCCTTTTCGTTTAAACTGATCATTGAGTCGATTGCTAAATTGCTGATAGGTATAGGAGAAAGGTGTATCGTTAAAATCCCCCGCGAGGATGATCGGTTGTTTTACCTGTTGCATGTCTTTTAAGATCGCTTGTACTTGTTCTTTTCTAATCATGCTATTGCGCCGATAATTTGAAACCATACGGCGGATGTTGGTCAGTGCCTTCGCCCGGTTGGAATTGATATCTTCTAAAACTGTCTCTGCTTCACGGGTCACCTGATTGCTTTTCAAATGGAGGTTATACACCCTCATTTTCTGACCATTCCGGATGATATCGATCCACACACATCCGTTTACTGATTGATCAAACTGAATATTTCCTGCCCCTGAATAGGATACCTGCTGAGAATGGATTTTCCTTTATAAAAATAATGGTGATCCAGGTCAGTGATTACTTTTAGCGATGCAATATGATTTTCGGTAATTTCCTGTAAGCAAATGAAATCTAACTGGTGCTTACCTTTGATCTGTTTGAGAAATTCATTTAGATGATCACTCTCATTATAACTTTGACTGTTAAAACTGCATATCCCTAATTGCTCAGGATCTTTTTCCCGATCAAAATGAAATCCCAAAAATCGGGTAGTTTGCCCCATTCCTAAGATCAAACAAATGAGAGACAAAAAATACCATTTACGGCGAAGGGATACCCAAAAAACTAAAAAGACAAAATTGAGTAAAAGTAGCCAAGGCATAAATAGACCGATTGCCTGGGGAATAGAATTGACTCCAGGATCAATGTATGAAGCCAGGTAGCCCACGATGGTGAGTGCTACAATTGTTCCATTGAGCCAAAGTAATAGTTGCAAAAACCACTTCATCGGGAACTTGCATTATTGAGAAACTCTCTTTCTTCATGCGTAAGGCTGCCGTAACCTTCCTTTTTGATCTTTTCTAAAATCATATCTACCCGCTCCTGAATCTCAACGTCACTGTACACTTTGGGTTCTGATTCTTTATAGCTCTTCTTCACTACCAATTTAGCTTCCTTAGCAGTGGTCACCGGTATTTTCTCACCTTTGAAAAATTGTACAATTTTGTCTAAAATGTTGTTGACTCCTTCAGACCAGTCATTGCCAGATCTCAATTGATTGACGAAAAGCCACCCCATGACCACACCGCCAAGATGAGCAAAATGCCCACCGGTATTGGAGTCTCCAGCTACAGCAAAAAAATCAAGCAGCACCAGAGTCAACACCACATATTTTAATCGAACATCCCCGAGCAAAATTAAGCGCATGATATAGTCAGGTGCAATCATGCCTGAAGTGACAACAATGGCCATCACTCCTGCAGAAGCACCAAGGGCGTATCCGGTCTGTCCATTCATATAGGGGAGAAGTTGTGCACTTAGCCAAAAGACAAAACATCCAACCATACCACCCAGGAGGTAGATCGGAAATACCTTTCGGTCGCCCAATAAATCACCAACAATGCGGCCAAACCAATATAAAAAGAGCATGTTCCACAGTAAGTGCCAAAAACTCTCGTGCAAAAATATACTGGTTACAAACACCCAAGGGTGGGTGAGATTATGCATGATATCACTAGATACCGAAAAAAAGTGCACAATGCCATGGTACAAAGGTGGAATCTCCCCAGCATTGCCAAGGTAAAACATCAATCGGATCAGATTGATAGCAACAAATACTGAGACATTGATGATCACCAACCGGGTCACCACATTGCCAAAAGAAAATTCTCGACGTATATCGGTCAATATTGATTGCAACATTTATCTAAATCCTGATTTTCGCCAGTATAATATAGTTAGTGCCCCGAAAATGGCCCCTCCGAGATGGGCAAAATGAGCAACTCCAGGGTTTGAATTGCTAATGCCAAAATACAGCTCAAGTGCGGCATATATCAACACAAAATACTTTGCTTTGATCGGAATCGGTGGAATCAGGAGCATTATCCGGCTATTGGGAAATAACATGCCGTATCCGGCAAGTAGTCCAAACACTGCACCGGATGCTCCAACCATGCGATAGGGCGATGCCAGAAAGTTTTGATATTGGTCGGGGGACAATCCTGATATCTCGAGATACCATACAAAAAGATAAAGTGCCAGAGCTCCAAAGCCCGAAATAAAATAGAAAATGAGAAAACGCTTTGGCCCCATATAGGATTCCAGGGCAGTGCCAAACATATACAAGGCAAACATGTTGAAAAACAGGTGTTGAAAATTGCCATGCATAAACATGTGGGTGACGATCTGCCAAGGTCGGAAAAAATCAGAGGCAGGATAATACATTGCCAAAGCAGGTGCCAAATTAGGCATCAATACATTGGTCACCATATACAGAAGCCCGTTTATGATTAATAACTGTTTTACGACATCGGTGATTTGAAACATTATTGATTAAACTTGCTTTCTAATTGATCTAGTTCAAAGGTTATAAAACATTTTTTACCAAACGCACTTTTGAATGGCACTTCACATGCAAAAAGTTGGTCGATCAAAGACTTCATTTCGGTCACACTCATGATTTTGCCTTTTTTCAAGCTGGAACTCCTGGCCATCAATGCGGCTAATTTTTTTTCTTCACTCCAATCTAAATCCACATTCATCCTGAATTGTTGTAAAAGTTCGTGAAAGAGGCTTTCCTCGGCACCTAAATTCGACAAATGAGCGGGGATTCCGTGCAAAATGAAAGCATCCTTGCCAAAACCTTCTATTTCAAACCCAATCTTTTGTAGGTAAGGTAACAGGCTCTCCAGAAGAACAGCTTCGTGAGTCGGAAAATTTAAAGTCTTTGGGAAAATCAACTTTTGAGTGCTGGATGGTTTTTCACGGATCTGGTTGAGGTATTGTTCATACAAAATGCGTTCATGAGCATTTTGTTGGTCAATTAGAAGAAAGCCAGATTTGATTTGACTGAGAATATAACTCTGATGAATTTGCACCGGTGCTTTGCGGTCTTCATTACCGTCTTCGAAATTGACCAACTGCGTTAAGGTACTTTTACTCGGGGCAGCTGCAGTTTTCTCCAGCCCTTGGTAGAGTTGTTCCCAACTGTCCATGACCGGTGGTTTCGAAAAGCTGGAAGGAATCAACATTTTGCCGGACACCGGGTTTGCAGATGATCCCGACGCAGAAAAAGCGGGGCTCTGCTCAAAATCAATGGATGGAGCAATATTATACTGACTGAGCGCGTATCTCACTGCCGACCTGATGATGTTGTAGGTCAGCGTCTCATCTTCAAATTTGACTTCTTGTTTGGTTGGATGCACATTGATATCAATCCGCTCCGGATCCATACTGATGGAAAGTAGGTAGAACGGAAAGGTACCCGGACTTATCAGATTGTCGTATGCGAGTAAGACGGCATGATTCAGATATGCATTTTTGATAAAACGCTCATTCAACAGGAAAAACTGCTCTCCACGGCTCTTCTTTGCGGCATCAGGTTTGCCCACAAAGCCCGTGATTTTGCACAAATCGGTTTCTTCTTCAATCGGCACCAGCTTATCATTGATAGCTTTACCAAAAAGATTGACTAACCGCTTTCTTAAGGTGCTGGGAGGCAAATGATAGGTCTCCGCACCATTGTGAAAGGCTTCGAAGTAAATTTCAGGATGTGCAATAACGATTCGTTGAAATTCATCCAATATGTGTCGAAACTCTACTGTATTTGATTTCAGGAATTTGCGCCTGGCCGGAATATTGTAAAAAAGATTTTTCACCTGAAAATTGGTGCCTGCACTGGTTTCACAAATTTCCTGCTTGACTACATTAGATCCTTCGATAATAAGATGGGTACCCACTTCCTGATCGTGCTGTCGTGTCTTGAGATCTACTTGAGCTATGGCTGCAATCGAGGCGAGAGCTTCACCCCGGAATCCCAAAGTCTTGATGGCAAATAGATCTTCTGCTTTGCTAATTTTTGAGGTAGAATGTCGTTCGAAACTCATCCTGGCGTCAGTTGGGCTCATGCCGGCTCCGTTGTCAATCACCTGGATCGATTGCTTGCCCGCATCCTTAACGACCAATTTAATGTGAGTCGCTCCTGCATCAATGGCATTCTCCATCAGTTCCTTTACTACAGATGCGGGGCGTTGCACTACCTCACCAGCAGCAATCTGATTAGCAATAGAGTCGGGAAGAAGCTGAATGATATCAGCCATATTAGATTATCCTTCGATTTGTTGTATAAACCGGGGCAAATATACAGTAAGTAACAGATAAGCCAGGCCAAAGAGTGCAACTAAGATCACCAATAATAATATGTTTGAGCGCTTCGTAATACTAGAACGATATGACTGAGATGATTGAGATGATCCCCGATTTTGAAAATTGCGGGATATCCGTGATTTTATAAGCTCCGTGTCACCAGATCCTTCACCCTTGGCATTTTTGATAATCTCTTCAATCCTTTCTTTTTGGGGATCATAGTACCTGGGCACATACTTAAATTGCTGATGTTTTGGTGCCTTGAAAAAACTAAAAAGAGCCATTTAGAGATTCCTTGAAAAGTTTAAAAATAAGAATGTTCCCGTAAGTCCGTTAGTTTATGCGGTTTATTGCTTTGTTATTGATTGAACATGATAGCAACTTAAGTTGTTCCTTGCTAAGGTGCATTTTTCAAAGTAACTTTGCAGCACATTTCAATCTTCTTCCATTAGTGATCAAATTAAACATGAGTGTGGTATCACGCTCATTCGCTTGCTTCAACCTTTAGAATATTTTGAGCAAAAGTATGGTTCGCCGCTATATGGATTGCAAAAAATGCAACTCATACTGCAGAAGATGCGCAATCGGGGTCAGGATGGCGCAGGCATTGTAACTATCAAACTGGATCCTAAGCCAGGCACGCGATATATTAGCCGGAAACGCAATAATAGCTCACAATCGTTACGAGATTTATTTAATGAAGTATCTCAATATTTTAAGGATGTGAGCCCAGAGCAGTTGCATGATGCTGAGTGGATGAAAGACAATAAACCGTTCACCGGTGAATTGTTGCTTGGACATTTGCGATATGGCACCCACGGAGCAAATAGCATAGAAACTTGCCATCCTTTTTTGAGGCAGAACAATTGGATCAATCGTAATCTCGTATTGGCCGGCAATTTTAATTTGACGAATGTGGATGAACTCTTTGAGGAGTTGCTGGATCTTGGCCAGTACCCCAAAGAAGTTTCCGACACGGTGACGGTCCTCGAAAAGATCGGTCATTTTTTGGATGATGAAGTACAACGACTTTTCACCTGGTTTAAACTTGATGGTTATAGCAACCGGGAAATAAATGCACTGATCGAAGAGCACCTCGATATTCAACGTCTGCTCTCCCGCGCGTCGAAAAAATTTGATGGTGGATATGTCATGGGCGGTTTGATAGGACATGGAGATGCATTCATGTTGAGAGATCCAAATGGTATTCGGCCAGCTTTTTACTATCACGACGACGAAATACTGGTAGCCGCATCAGAGAGACCCGCCATTCAAACGGCCTTCAAGGTGAGATTGAAATATGTCAAAGAGCTACAACCTGGGCACGCTCTGATAATCAAAAAAGATGGTCGGGTAAGTGAGCAATCTTTTACCGAGAGACAGGAGTATAAAGCATGTTCATTTGAGCGCATTTATTTCAGCAGAGGCACCGATAAGGATATCTATCTCGAGCGTAAGAGTCTGGGTGAACAACTCACTGATCAGGTGCTCAAGGCAATTGACTACGATTTTGCTAATACCGTGTTTTCATATGTGCCTAATACGGCAGAGACCGCTTTTTTTGGTTTGATGGAAGGGGTAGAAAAGAGACTCAACGACATCAAGAAAGAAAAAATCATCGCCCTCGGGAAGGATTCAAATCCACAGGCCATCGAGGACATATTGTCGATCAAAGCTAGATTTGAAAAAATCGTTGTAAAGGATGCCAAGATGCGCACCTTCATTGCAGACACTGAAGAAAGAGGCGAAATGGTATCGCATGTTTACGATGTTACTTACGGCATTGTGCGCAATAATATTGATACCTTGGTTTTGGTTGACGACAGTATTGTGAGAGGCACCACACTTCGCGATAGCATAATCACTATGGTTGATCGATTACACCCTCGCCGCATCGTATTTGTTTCTTCCGCTCCACAGATTAGATATCCTGACTGCTATGGTATCGATATGTCAGTGATGGGTAATTTTATCGCTTTTGAAGCCATGGTTGCTCTGATCAAACAACACGGCAAACAGCATATGCTTGATGAAGTATACGAGCTTTGCAAACGGGAACTTCAAAAAGAAGGTGACAAATTTGATAATAAAGTGAAGGCTCTTTATGATCAATTTAGCTATGAAGAGGTCTCACAAAAGATCTCCGAGATTCTGACCCCAGCTTCCATTGATGCAGAAGTAAAAATCATTTTCCAGACATTGGATGGCTTGAGAGTTGCTGTGCCCAATCATCGCGGAGACTGGTATTTTAGCGGAGACTACCCCACTCCAGGTGGTCAAAAAGTGGTCAATAAGGCCTTTATCAACTTTATGGAAAAGAAGCTGGTAAGAGCTTACTCCTAAAAAAATTGCATGATATACCTCTTTGATACCAACCATTTGGCTACGTAAACCCTTGTTATACATTGGAAAATACAATGCATCATTTGACGCTTCAAAATCGGGCATTTAGCTTAAGTATTTGAAAACCGAAGTGGTGATTTTCAATGTCAGGGTTTAACGGGAAATCTGAGGGAGGACCTGCATGAGCGACTGGTGGAACACTGATCAATGGAGATCTCAATGCCCTAGGCTAATGTTGACCCTGAAATGAAGACCATTCTTCTAGATGACGTTGGTTACCAACGTGCCGATATCTTCGCCTTCGATAATTTTTTGAAGATTGCCCACTTTGATGACATCAAAGACTACAATTGGTAGGTCATTTTCTTTGCATAGGGTAAAGGCAGTCATATCCATCACCTTCAGTCCCATAGAAATAACTTCATCAAAACTAAGTTGCTCATATTTGATAGCATCAGGAAACTGTTCCGGATCGGCACTATAGATACCATCAACCCGGGTACCTTTCAGGATCACATCGGCACAAACTTCATTAGCGCGAAGTGCAGCAGCTGAATCGGTTGTAAAATAAGGACTACCGGTACCTGCAGCAAAAATGAGTACGCGGCCCTTTTCAAGATGACGGATAGCTCGCCGTCGGATGTAGGGCTCCGCTACTTCTTTCATTTCAATTGCCGAAATAAGCCGGGTAAAGACGCCTAGTTCTTCTAAGGCACTTTGCAGAGCCATTCCATTGATCACTGTGGCCATCATACCCATGTAGTCGCCCTGTACTCTTTCGATACCGGATTGTTGGGCTTGCAGGCCTCGAAAAATATTACCTCCGCCAATCACTACGGCTACCTCAGCCCCCAAATTCCGCACATCCCTTATCTGTTCCGCATAGTGAATGAGCATCCGGGGCTCAATGCCAAAGGCCTGATCACCCATCAGAGATTCACCGCTGAGTTTTAGAAGTACGCGTTTATACCTTAATGACATATATGTATAGTTAAAAAAAAAGCGAACCAAAATTGATTCGCTCTTTTAAGCTTCTATCCTAAAGCCACATGCCGGAATGCTTCTACGGTCAGATCACCATCCATCTTCTTTAGATACTGATCTACCGTCAGAGAATTATCCTTGACGAATGACTGGTTTAATAAAGTCTGTTCTTTAAAAAACTTAGCCAGCTTGCCCATTGCAATTTTTTCGAGCATAGCTTCCGGTTTACCTTCCAGACGTGCTTGCTCCATTCCAATTTCAATTTCTTTGGCAATAGTAGTTTGATCGACCCCATCTTTGTCTACGGCGACAGGTTTCATGGCGGCTACTTGCATGGCTACGTCTTTGCCTGCATCCACAAAAGTCTCACTGGCTTTATTGAGGCCAACGATAACTCCGGCCTTAAAGCCCATGTGGATATACGGTACCACGAGGGGTGCCTCCAGGCTCTCATATGATGCCAACTCAATCTTTTCACCAATCTTGCCAACCTGTTCTACCACCTTATCGGCAATGGTGATTCCATTCATATTTTGCATCAGCAATTCTTCCCGACTGGTTGGAAAAGTTTGAAGCGCAATCGCTGCAATTTCTTTTGTCAGGTCGATAAAATCTTGATTTTTAGCAACAAAGTCAGTCTCACAACTTAGTCTGACAATGACACCTTTAGTCTGATCATCATCTACCAATGCAATGACAACTCCTTCTTTTGCCTCTCTTTCGGCTCTTTTCAGCGATAGCTTTTGACCTTTCTTTCTCAGTATTTCAATCGCTTTTTCCGAATCACCATCCGCCTCCGAAAGGGCCTTTTTACAGTCCATCATCCCGGCTCCGGTCTGATCTCTCAATTTTTTAACATCTGCTGCTGATATATCGCTCATTAGAAGATTATTTTTTTGCTTAACTAAAAAAATCGCGCTACGGACCTTATCCCGCTACACTGCTTTCAATTTCCTCTTTTGACTTACGTCTTTCTTCCAATCCTTCCCGGATACACTCTGTAACATATTGAGTGACAATTCGGATCGACTTAGAAGCATCGTCATTGGCTGGAATGGCAAAATCTACCAGATTCGGATCTGAATTGGTATCGACCATACCAAATGTCTTTAATCCTAATTTTTGGGCCTCTGCCAGCGCTAAATGCTCATGGTGAATATCGACCAGGAATACGGCATGGGGTAAGCGATTCAGACCGGCCACTCCTCCCAATACTTTTTCCAACTTATTCCGTTCACGGGTCAGTGTCAATCTTTCTTTTTTAGTTACACTGGTTAGAGTACCGTCTGCCAACATTCGATCAATGTTATTCATTTTTTTGACCGATCGCCTGATTGTCGAGAAGTTGGTCATCATTCCTCCTAGCCATCGTTCGGTCACAAAAGGCATACCGACCGAGTTGGCAGCACTCTGAATAATGTCTTTAGCTTGTTTTTTGGTAGCAACATACATGATCTTACGACCCGATTTTGCCAACTGCTTCATCGCCCTTCCTGCCTTTTCAAGACACTCGGAAGTTCGATTCAAATCAATAATGTGAATTCCTCTACGCTCCATAAAAATATAGGGCTGCATTTTAGGATTCCACTTTCTTTTTAGATGCCCGAAATGTACACCGGCATCCAATAATTCTTTATAGGTCGGTTTATCCATTGGATTTTTGACTTTTCTAAATTTTTTCGAATTTGATTATCGCTTGCTAAACTGGAAGCTCTTTCGTGCCTTTGGTTTACCGTATTTTTTACGCTCAACCACTCTAGCATCTCGAGTCAAGAATTTCAAGTCCTTCAAGGGCTTGCGGTTATCTTCACTGATCTTCACCAAGACCCTTGATATACCCATGCGAACCGCCTCTGCCTGACCTTTGAATCCACCTCCGGTCACGTTTACATTCCAATCATATACATTGGCACCTTGAATCTGCGCAAAGGGAGCATTCACCTTATCTTGAATGTGAGGCTCCGGAAAATAATCCTTAAGTTCTTTGCCATTGATAAAGATTGCACCTTTGCCGCTAACAGCGTATACCCGGGCAACTGCACCTTTTCGACGGCCGACGGCATTTACCATTTCCATAATTCTTAAAATTTAAAGGGTTCAGGTTTTTGTGCCTGATGCGGATGCGACGATCCGGCATAGACATAAAGTTTCTTATTCATTTTTCTCCCAAGCTTATTTTTTGGAAGCATTCCTCGGACAGCTTTTTCGATCACTTCGTGTGGCTTTCCGGCCAACAACTCGGCAGCTACGATTTTTCGCTGTCCCCCAGGATATCCCGTATGATAGATATATTCCTTTTGAGCCAGTTTTTTGCCAGTGAAGCGTACTTTTTCTGCATTGATCACAATCACATTATCACCACAATCGATATGAGGTGTATATGAGGGTGTGTGCTTGCCTTTGAGAACATGAGCGATTTTCGAACAGATTCGCCCCACCGTCTCACCGTCAGCATCCACGATGTACCACTTTCGTTCTACATCTTCCTTCCGGGTTGATTTTGTTTTATAACTTAAGGTATCCACTTTAATCTTTTTTTATCTAAAAACCACTTTTTGCAAAAGTGCGTGCAAATGTAGAGTTCTTTCTTTCAAATCCAAAAGAATTTCAATAAAAAAGACAAAACTAATTTCATAAACCACTGAAGGACAATGAAAATTTCGCCTCAAAAAGAAAAGGGGTTCTTGCGAACCGCCCCTTCTTAAGATAATAACCGCAAATAATTTCTTAACCGCTACCTCTGGTCAACTTACCTGCAGTAGCGTATGATTAATTCTTTGGCTTCTGCGATGCCCAATAATCTGGCCTTTTTCAGATCCGCACATCCATCTGGCACCACTTCATCGTTGATTTTGGCCTTGGCTCGCATCAAATAGGCTTCACCATAACCACTATTGATTGTGATCAGGTGATCAAAGTCGTTGATTGCCTTTTGCCAATCACCTTTTTCATAGAATAGATTAGCCCGGTTGAATAGTGCATTTTCATTATTGGCCTCGTGTATCAATACTTTGCTAAAATCGGCCACTGCCTGATCGAGATCCCCCATACGTTGATGGGTGTATCCTCGCACCAGATACGCATGTACATGATCCTGATTAATCTGAATAGCATTATCCAGACTGGATTTGGCCTCAGCGTAGTTTTCGACGGCATTGAGTACTTCTCCTTGCATCACAAGGGCTTCTGAGTCATCAGGAGCCTTTGATAAATAGATCTTAAGGTCTTTCAAAGCCAATCCTGGCTGATCCATTTTGGCATATGCTATAGCCCGGTTTTTATAATTGACTACCTGTAGTCCATCGGCACGTATGGCATCATCGAGATCTTCAACTGCTCTGCCGTATTGCTGAAGATTTAAATAAGCAAAAGCCCGGCCTTGATAGCCCTCAGCATTGGATGGATCATAGGTAATTGACTTGGTGTATGATAGTATGGCCTCTTGATAGAGCTCCAATCTCACTTCGGTGTTACCCTTATTTAGATAGACATCGGTATAAGAGGGATCTATTCGCACCAGCTGATTGTAATCGGCCAAAGCCAGATGGTAGTTGCCATTTCGACTATAACAGTAACCTCTATTGAAAAAGGCTAAGAGATAGTTCGGCTTAAATCGCAGGGTCTCTGAAAAATCGGAAATGGCCTGGGTAAAGTGGCCTTCTTTCATCAGTGCAATTCCCCGATTAAAAAGTGCATCCGTTTGAGCGTGATCTTTTTCAATCACGAAGTCAAAATCCTGGCGGGCTTTATCAAAAGCGCCATTTTTAAGATGACAAAAACCTCGGTAGATATGGGCCTTTAAATGCTCCGGGTCATCTGAAATCACCACGGTGTAATCATTTACGGCTTGCTGATACAGACTTAAGTTTAGTCTGGCGACCCCTCGATTATAATAAGCTTTGGTAAATCCCGGTCTGTGATCAATGGCCTTGGAATACGCGTCTATAGCTTCGGCAAACTGCCGGTTTTGAAAAAACTCCAACCCCAAACTGAAATACTTGTCTGCCCGATCAATTGCAGGCGATGCAAATGAAAACGCAGACATGACAGCAAGGATCAAACCAATAGGGGTGGCCTGAATAAATCTCATGATCGTCAAATTAGGGGATGAACGATGCTTTTGCAACACCAAATACGATGCCAGAAATACACATTGAGTGTCCGCGTAAGCCATTGAAAAATAACAACGGGTAGGCCTAATGCGGACACAGCACCCTGATGAGCTACCTTATGAGCTTTAGAGATGGTGTATGCAGTTGGTGGCTGGTTTGAATCGTCCCTTTAATTTCCCAAAGGGTCGCCAAAACTTGTAACCTAGTTAGTAAGAAGCTCATCGAGCTTTGTACTAAGTGCATCTCCTCGTAGATCTCTTCCTACCACCAGCCCATTCTGGTCGATTAAAAAATTATCGGGGATGCTACTCACACCATATATTAGAGCGGCTTCGTTTTTACTACCCTGTAGGTCGCTTACGTGAATCCAAGGCAGTTTATCAGTCTTTATAGCATTAGTCCATTGATCTATATCCTCATCTAATGAGACAGAGAAGATTTCAAATCCCTTACTATGATTCCGATTGTAAATCTCACGAAGATGTGGGTTTTGATCACGACAGGGTTTGCATGAGGATGCCCAAAATTCCAAAAGAACTACTTTACCATTGAGTTCCGATAACTCTCGATCTTGACCAACCGGGTCTTTCATTATAATATTCACATACTTTTCACCAAGATTGGGTGGATTATTTAACTCCATATAACTGGCAATCTGGGCGCCATATTTTGTTTCTTTCATCTCATCCGAAAGTCCATCATAAAGTGTTTTTGAGAAGCTTTTCCCCCAAATGATACTGTACCCAGCAAGTAGTGAAGCACTCACAATGCTTTGTGGCTTCGTGCGAATAAAGTTTTGCACTATTTCCATAGCCTCAACCTCCGATTCACTATCTCGGATCTTTCTATATAATTCAAAGGAAACCTGATCTGTAACTGATCCTGTTGTTAGAGCATCCATTAGTGTTGAGTCAACTTGGATAGTCATGATACCAGGATCGATCCATGTCAAGCGTGAATCTTGCAGGCGCTTACAAATAATATATACCTTCATTGGAGGATCATCGATCTGACCAGCTATTTCAAATTGATGATCAACTACAATTGCTGAATCCAGGAGTAGACCAGTCTCAGCATCTATTAAATGCAAGACCGTCCCGTCCGCAAGACCTGGAGAAATTCCCCGTAAAATAAAATTATCAGATTGTGAACTGAAGTCAGAACAACCATTGATGGCAAATCCCATCAAGATTAAGAATATCAATTTTTCCATGTACTTCAGCTTTATTTGGCATGCTACCAACGGATCGGCTGCATTCGCCGGCCCGCCTCTATCTTTTTTCATATCATTCCTCCGGTTTTATTTTCCTTCTTCATCTCTTCATATATCCATTCATTTTTAACGGTGGACTGGTCGTCATCGCATCCTGTTATGTGATGTTATCAACAATCCTTCTAATGATCAATGCTTCAGGAATTTCAAGACTTATAAAATCCATATTGAGATTTTTACCGTCAAATGAACTAGGAATTCCAACACTCATACTAAGTCCTTCTTCATCGGAATATTTGTAAAAAAAATGCAGTAATTCTTCAATGTTAGGACCCTCCCTAGTCCACAATATGTTGATCATGTTGGCATAGTATAGATCTAGGAAAGTCTTGATGTCCGTCATCAATGGGTTCACCGGAAAGCTATCATTGTACGCTCTTAGATCATATTTAAGCTTGCTCTTTATCTCCTTGAATCTCAATAGTTCACTTTTCTTAAAGAATGGTTTCAATTCAACTCCTCGATCTTGATTGGCATTGAGTGCGAGATTTATGGGCTGGCTATAGTGGGTTGTATAGTTTCTAAGTCTGATGAAAAGTCTATAGGAAAACAGTCTGTCATAAAATCCAGAACTAAACCTTTTGAATGCCTTAAACTGGTCAGTTTCTTTGCCATAGCTTCGACAGATCATATTCTCGGAATGCTCCATGAGGGCTTTAAAAGAGATAACAAAATTGTTGAAGACACGATTTATATCCATTCTTGCCAACTCGTGATTGTATTTTATCTCATAGCTAGCAGGATCTTGTAACAAGCCCAAATACTTATCAATTGTTTTGAAGTAATCAGAGTGGTTTAGGTGGCATTCAAGGAATTTATTTTTGTAGTATTGGATATTTCGAACAGACCTATTTACCTCTCTAATCCTATCGTACTCCTCCTTTATTATTTCAGTATTAGAATATAGGTTTCCATTCAGAAATTGTGACACAAAGTGCCTTCCAACTACTTTCTTCAATTTATCTTTTGCCATAAAATTATAATATCACAGACCTATGCTATAACGCGAAAACATCGGGGCTCGCTTTTCCTTACAACTCGATATTCTGCCGCAGCACTTTTGCGAGCACTACCTAAAGTAAGAACATTATGTCAAAATTTGTAGTTTTAGATGAGGCTGACAAACCCGGACTTGTGACACATCATAGCGAAAATTCTTCCCAGCGAAAAAAAGACCATCTTGAGCTGGCTTTAAAGTCTAGGGTCTCACAGGAGCAAATCGACCCCAGGTTTTATTACGAACCGGTGTTAGAGGCGCATCCACAAGGCTCATTACCCGTAAAGCGGTTTTTAGGCAAGACTCTCCAGACCCCCATATGGGTATCAAGCATGACTGGAGGCACCCAAATGGCTAAGACCATCAATCATAATCTGGCACGGGTTTGCAAAGATTTTGGCATTGGCATGGGGCTAGGGTCGTGCCGGTCGTTACTGTTCGGAGATGAGTTTTTGGATAATTTTAATGTACGGCATCTTATCGGAGATAATTTGCCGCTATACGGGAATCTTGGTATTGCTCAGATCGAAATGCTTGTTGCCAATAGTAACCTGGAGTTAATCAATGATTTAGTCGATCGTCTAAAGCTCGATGGCTTGATCATACATATCAACCCTATGCAGGAGTGGTTTCAGCCGGAAGGAGATCATATCAGCCAAAGACCATTAGATACCATATGCAGACTTTTAGATGCTGCAGCGTACCCGCTCATCGTCAAAGAAGTGGGTCAAGGTATGGGTATGGAGAGTCTTAAAGCCTTGCTCAAACTACCGCTGGCAGCAATAGACTTTGGTGCCAATGGAGGTACCAATTTTGCGTTGTTAGAGTTGCTGCGATCGGATGATGTCTGGATGGAGGAGCTGGGAGCCTTGGCAAAGGTAGGTCATGGTGCTGAGGAGATGGTTGAAATGACCAATTTTTTAAAGGAAGAATTGAAAAGTGAGCAACTTTGTCATGAGATTATAATCAGTGGTGGAATCACGAATTTCTTAGATGGGTACTACCTACTAAAAAAAATGCCACTTAAACTCGGTTTATGGACAAGCATCGGCTTTTTTAAAATATGCTATGGGTCATTATGATCAACTGCATAAATTTGTAGAGACTCAAGTGAAAGGCTTATCGATGGCCGAATCTTTCTTAAGAGTTAAGTAATTTCACGCGGTTATGCAAAAATCGATTACAGGATTCTCGAAGCTCTCCAAAAGAAAAAAACTACAATGGCTCGTAGAAAATTTCTTCCGGGACCCTGAAGGTGTCATGAAAGAACTCATGAGTTACTGGCACATCGACGAAGAAAAACAAAGTCTATTAGACCGGTTTAGTGAAAATACCATCAGCAACTTTTATCTGCCGTATGGAGTAGCGCCAAATTTTAAAATCAATGGTAAGCTATATTGTATCCCGATGGTCATTGAAGAAAGCTCTGTCGTTGCTGCTGCGGCCAATGCCGCCAAATACTGGCAAAACAGAGGTGGTTTTCATGCTGAAGTCTTATCAACCGAAAAGGTAGGTCAAATCCATTTCATCTGGGGTGGAGACATTCAACTACTAAGGACTAAATTTGAAGATCTGAAAAAGAAAATGTTGTCAAAAGCAGAGTCATTGACAGCAAATATGATTTCCCGTGGTGGTGGCATCACCGGAATTGAGCTCGTGGACTTGTCGGCCAAATCAAGCGATACCTATCAACTCAGGATCAACTTTAAGACCGCAGATTCGATGGGGGCCAACTTTATCAATTCCGTTTTGGAGCTGTTTTCGAAGGTATTGGTGGAGTTTGTCTCTTGTGATCCCTACTTTGGACCTGAACGGCACAATCTCGACGTGCTTATGGCCATTTTGTCAAATTATACACCAGAGTGCATCGTGAGGGCCTGGGTAGAATGTCCTGTCGAGCAATTGGGAACCGTCGAATCATTTGATGCACTGAAGCTCGCCAAGAGATTTGAGAAAGCTATTCATATCGCTAAGATAGACCCTTACCGGGCAACCACTCATAACAAGGGAATATTCAATGGTATAGATGCGGTGGTGCTGGCAACAGCTAATGATTTTAGGGCCATCGAAGCAAATGGACATGCTTATGCGGCCAAAGACGGACAGTACAAGAGTCTCTCTGAGTGCCGGGTTGAAAATGGCATCTTTAAATTTTGGCTGGAGATACCGCTGGCCATCGGCACCGTTGGTGGTCTTACCTCCCTTCATCCGATGGCTAAGCATTCACTGGAGTTGCTAGGCCATCCAACTGCTGAGGAGTTGATGATGATTATTGCCTGCATGGGTCTTGCCCAGAATTTTGCAGCCGTGCGTTCACTGGTCACTACAGGCATTCAAAAAGGTCACATGAAGATGCACCTTTACAATGTTTTAGCATCGCTTAATGCAAGTGAATGCGAAATAGAACAGACCGTTTCACACTTTAAACATACGATTGTTTCATACTCGGCAGTCCGTGATTTTATTGGTGATCTACGGGAAAGCCCTCTGAAATAGAAAAGCATTTCGTAAAAATTTTCACATTTCTTTTGTCTAACTTTTAGGTATGTATCAGATATAGATTCTTGTCATATCATTAATAATGAATCAATTATGACACATACCTCAAGTATCAGTTGTACTTGATTGTGATTTCATCTAATGTGCTGTAAATGTTAATGAGAAAAATATAAGAATAATATAATACGAGCTGTTTCGAAATTTGTATTTTCACCGTTGATCAAAACAGACCCGTGCCTCCTAAATTGACGTTTCAAGCTAACGGCAAAGTGTTGCTAAGTGGAGAATACTTAGTTCTTGACGGTGCTTTGGCTCTGGGTATTCCTTTAAATCTTGGGCAACGAATGACGGTCATGGAAGGTAGTGGCTCAGAAATTGTCTGGCAATCACATCGACCGAACGGCGAGACCTGGTTTACCGGTAAATTTGATCTTTTTGGCTTCGACCCGATTAAATCCAGTGACCCCAAAATATCCGCACGACTGAAGGAAGTATTCGAGGCCGCGGTCCGGCTAAATTCTGACTTTCTTTCAAAATGGAGAAAATATCACGTCAACACCTATCTTGATTTTGAGCCGGATTGGGGCTTGGAAGCTCTTCTACCCTTGTGAGTTGCATAGCCGAATGGGCCGACGTAGATCCTTTTGATCTAATGGAAAATACATTTGGCGGCTCCGGTTATGACATTGCCTGTGCCAAAGCAAAAGGTCCAATATTATATTACACTGACGAAGAATCAATTAATTCAGATCCGGCTGATTTTGATCCCTCTTTTAGCGAAAATCTATACTTTATCTACTTAGGTAAAAAGCAAAATTCCCGAGATCAAATTGAGCTCTATTCCAATAAAAAGGTGAGAAAAAGTCAAATTGATGAAATCTCACAGATCACTCGGTCATTTTGTGAGGCAAGCTCCTTAAAATGTTTTAATGAATTGATTGAAGACCATGAAAGCCTGATCTCGGAGATTTTGGGCATCGCCCCTCTTAAACAAGAAACCTTCGGAGACTATTGGGGCTCAATCAAGTCGTTGGGTGCATGGGGCGGTGATTTTATTTTAGCGACCAGCGACCAAAGCCGCGAGGAGACAAAGTCCTATTTTAACCAAAAAGGATTTGAAGTGTTCTTTGGATATGAAGAACTTAAATTGTCAGAATCGGAAGTCATCCATTCTAATAGCTAGTCCTAATTGGTCAATCCCTTTAAATTGTCCTACTGATGCCCTGGAAGTGGTATGAAAGCAAGGTGGTTGAGATCGTCGATCTCACTGGGAATACAAAAAGTTTTTGGTTGAAAATTGTAGGCGACCAATCGTTTGATTTTCTACCAGGTCAGTTTATTACTCTTGATTTACCCATTCACGAAAAAAGACATAAACGATGGAGGAGCTATTCCATAGCTAATTTACCCGGCAAGGACGGACTGCTTGAGCTATGCATCGTTTCCCTTGAAAATGGGTTGGCGACTGATTACCTGTTTCAGGAATTGAAGGTAGGAGATACGATCCGGTTTAAAGGTCCTGATGGCAATTTTGTAATCACGGAGTCTATGGAAAATAAGGATTTGGTGATGATTTGCACAGGCACTGGTGTAGCTCCTTTCCGGAGCATGTTGTTGGCGAGGCACGCAAAAGGTGCATTTAGCCGTCCGGCACATCTGATTTTTGGTACGCGTCTTCAGTCAGATATACTGTACGAAGAGGATTTTCAACAACTGGAGGCAAAGGAACCACTTTTTCAGTACACGGTGACGCTCTCGCGTGATCAACAATGGCCAGGACCCCGGGGATACGTACATCCAATATATCTGCGTGAATACCAGGAAGTATCAGAAAATCGTTTGTTTTTACTTTGTGGGTGGTCAAAAATGATCGATGAAGCCGTAGCAAACCTTATTATCAAGCTCGGATATGATAAATCACAAGTTAGATACGAACTTTACGGATAGTATAAATGTTTAACATTTATCCATTATTTTTGTAACACTAAGAAACTCAATACGTTAATTATTATGGAAACAGTATCAAAAAGTCCCGTCATGCTCTACACCGAGCAGACACCAAATCCTGAATCCCTTAAGTTTGTGACCAACAGGATGTTATACAGGGGTACAGCCGATTTTCGTGATGCCGAGCTTGCCGAAGATTGGAGCCCGATTGCAACCTCTCTTTTTGAATTGCCCTATGTCAAGGGCGTATATGTTTGCAATAACTTTGTCACTATTACCAAGGAATTCAGCTACAACTGGGATGATATTATGTTGTTGTTGAAAGATTTTATCAAAAACTATATTGACGAAGATGGAGTGATTGTCAATCCGGGTTTTGATGAGGAAAAGGCAAGACAGGAAGCTGAATCGGGAGTTGAATATCAGTATACCGGTGATGAGGCAGATTTGGTGAAACGTATTAAAGATCTTATTGATACTTACGTAAAGCCTGCTGTTGAGATGGATGGTGGTAATATTGAGTTTAAATCTTTTGATAAAGGCCAAGTAACTGTTATATTGCAGGGTTCTTGCAGTGGTTGCCCTTCGTCTACAGTCACTCTGAAGGCAGGAATTGAAGGAATGTTGAAACGAATGATCCCGGAAGTCACAGAGGTGATTTCAGAAATGGGCTGATTTAAAGATATTTAAGATTTGGGTTTTGGGTGTATTTTGCGGCAGCGCTTTCGCACGAAAGTTGCTGCCGTTTTGTTTATATCTTTTCGACTGATAAACCTGACATAATGACCAACCTAAAGTCGCTAAAACTTGAAAAACTTACCTTCGATTGTCTGAATCTCGTTTCGGAAGTAGGTCGCTTTATCAAAGATCAACAGGATCAAGTGACCACAGAAGACATCCTGAGCAAAGAGCAAAATAGCTTCGTGACTTTTGTGGACAAACAAGCCGAAGCCCAATTAATTGCTAAACTTCGCAAGCTACTACCAAAGGCCACTTATATTACGGAGGAAGATACCGTCGAAAATGAAGATTCTGAACTCGCCTGGATTGTTGATCCATTAGATGGAACCACTAATTTTTTATATGGTATACCCATCTATTCTATTAGTTTGGCTCTAAAGGCAGGCCATGAAGTTGTCATCGGGATTGTACATGCGATTCATCAAAAGGAATCATTTTATGCGTGGCATCAGGGAGGTGCCTATTTAAATAAAAAACCAATTCAGGTAAATCAGCGTAAAGAATTGATGGAGGCACTCATTGGCACCGGGTTTCCCTACGACAAGCAGAAAAGACTCGAAAAACCGCTAAAAATTCTCAGTTCGCTGCTGGCTCAGTGCCGGGGTATTCGCAGGTTGGGTTCGGCAGCTATGGATCTCGTTTATGTGGCTAGCGGTCGGCTAGATTGTTACTATGAATCAAATCTAAATGCCTGGGATGTTGCAGCCGGCGGTAAGATCGTACTGGAAGCCGGTGGAGTAGTGACTGACTTTGAGCAAACAGGAAATTGGATTCAGGGCGAAAGTATCCTTGCTGGTAATGAAATGCTACATCAAAAACTGATCGAGTTGATTCGATCAGTATAGCTTTTAGGACTTTATATCGGGATCTTCGTTGCATTGATCTATCCCTGACACTGAGATTTGGCCAGAAATGTAATTTTGTACAATGGGTATTCGCTATATGGAATTGGTCAGATTGGCCCTGACATCGGTCAGGTCTAATCTACTTCGATCGATCCTGACTCTAATGATCATCGCTTTTGGGATCATGGCGCTTGTCGGAATTCTCACCGCTATAGATTCCATTTTATATTCAATGACTGACAATTTTAGTGGTCTGGGAGCGAATGCGTATAGTATCCAACCCAAAAGCACCACCATCAAAAGTAATCGGGGAGGCAAAAGCACTAAGCGGGGCGAACCCATTACCTACAATCAAGCGATTAGCTTTAAAGAGGCATTCAATTTTCCGGCCAGGGTTAGCATTTCTTACAGTGCTACTTCAAGGGCATTAGTCAAATATGCCGATGAAAAATCGAATCCCAATGTAAGACTTAGAGGAGTAGATGAAAACTATCTGGATATTTCGGGTCTGGATCTTGCTGCCGGCCGCAATTTTACAGGCATCGAGGTGACAGAGGGTAGTCACAAAGCTATCATTGGCAAAGACATAGTAACCCTGTTATTTGACGAAAACAACCTACGAGCACTTGATAAAGTAATATCGGTTGGCAATATAAAGTATAAAGTCGTTGGAGTTTTGGCCTCCAAGGGATCTAATATGGACCAAAGCCAGGACAGGCAGATATTGGTACCGGTCTTGAATGTAAAGCGGTATTACGGAACCATTCGCTCCAACTATGAGGTCAAGGTAGGGCTGGCTCAGGCTACCGATATGGAAGATGCCACATCAACAACCATTGGGATCTTCCGGAATGTACGAAAGCTCAGAATCGGCCAGGACAATGATTTTGAAATATTCAAGAGCGATGGCCTGCTTGATATTCTCAAAGAAAACACCTTTTATTTACGAATGGCAACGATTGCTATTGGGTTGATCACTTTGCTTGGAGCCGCAATTGGGCTGATGAACATCATGCTCGTCTCGGTGACTGAGCGTACTCGTGAGATCGGAATCCGAAAGGCGGTTGGAGCCACAAGCAATAATATAATGGTGCAATTTCTCACGGAGGCGGTAGTAATATGCCAGATTGGGGGGATTGTGGGCATTTTATTAGGTATGATAGCAGGAAATATGGTTACTTATCTCACTGGAGGCAAATTCATCATTCCTTGGCCTTGGATCATTTTAGGGGTGATTCTTTGTACCGTGGTAGGCTTGGTATCTGGCCTTTATCCTGCGTTGAAGGCAGCAAAACTTGATCCTATCGAGTCTCTACGATACGAATAAAAAAAGGTCTCAATCGAGACCTTTTTGCGCATTGCTTTTGAATTTTATCACCAATAGGTGGTTTATCTATATGATGACTGATTTCGGATATTTGCTAATGTATAGCCGATCAGGACACTTTCTCACGATGGATGAATTGTTTATCATAACGTGCATGGATCATTTCCTTGAGCTCCTTCCTGGCAAAGAAGATTCTGCTTTTTACCGTACCCAGGGGTAATTCAAGATTATCGGCAATTTCCTGATATTTATGGCCTTCGTAGTGCATGACAAATGGAATTCTCAACGTTCGATCGAGATTGTCAATCATCCTTTGCAACTCATTCATCATTATGTTAGACTCAGCTTGATTGCCCACCATTCCACCGGCATTAATATAATACATATTGTCAGTAGAATCCATGATCGTATTTGACTTCATCTTCTTACGATAATTATTGATGAAGATATTTTTCATGATAGTAAACAACCAGGCTTTGAAGTTTGTACCTGGCCTGAATTTATCCCTATTACTAAGAGCGCGGAAAGCTGTCTCCTGAAAGAGGTCTTTGGCATCTTCCACATTCTTGGTCAGATTGTACGCGAAGGTGTTTAACACACTCGACAACTGATTCAATCGATCTTGAAATTCAACGCTTGACATGATTCTTTATTTAAATTAAGTCTAAATTACGTCTTTGTTTAAGACTTTGCAAGTTTTTGTTCAACAAAATTTGAATTAAGTGAATCAAAATGCCCTTAAGTGTAAATAAAATAAATCATAACTTGCTTATAATCTGTACATTAAGTATCTAAAATGGTTTTCAAAAAAAAATGAAAATTATTTTTGAGCTACGTGAACTAAATATACCGCTACAAACAAGAAAACGATATTTGGTACCCAGACCCCGACGATGGGTCCCAGACTCTCTGAGTTGGTAAAAGTCATTGCAAATTTGGAGAGTACAATAAAAATGGCACCTAACGATATACCAATGGCCAGATGTAGCCCAATACCACCTCGAGTCTTTCGACTCGCAACTGCCAACCCAATTAATGTCAGGATAAAGATGGAAACGGGCTCTGACGTTCTTTTATAGAATTCGGTCTCAAAAATGCGGGTCCCTCCAATGCCCCTTGCACGCTGTTTTTTCAAATACTTTACCAGCTCAGGTGAGGTAAAGAGCTGTTCCTGGTTTTTAACTCTGGTTAGATCATCTGGCGTGATATTAATGGTGGTATCAATCTGCTTTTGAGGGTTCAAGATAAGTTCTTCTTTAAGGCCATTAAATCTTCGGATAACGAAATCAGTCAATTGCCATCGATCAGGAGGACCGATCCATTTGGCTCTTTTTGCTTCAAGAAATTCAGACAATTGACCATTTTCGGCATAGACTTCAATACGCATATCAAGAGCTGTAGTATCTTTTTGCCGGTAGTTTCGAATATATAGCTTCGTATGAGGGTCCAATAAAACATGAATATCTCTTGATCTGGTTTGGTTCGGATTGTCCCAGACGTTTGCATTTTCGAAGGGAATACGAATTTTGCTACCCATAGGTATTAAAAAGTGATTGGCGATCAGGTGAATTGAAAAGATGAATGTTGATGCCACCAGGTAAGGTACCATCAACCTGCGGAATGGTACTCCGGCATTTAGTATGCTGATGATCTCCGAATTCTTAGCTAGCCTTGAGGTAAAAAAAATCACACTGATCAAGGCAAACAATGGCCACAACATACCGTTCATAAAGGCCACAAAATGTACATAATAGCTAAAAATGACCTCTTTGGCAGAAACGCCGCTTTTAATAAACTTGTCTAAACGATCGCTGAAGTCAATCACAACGGCAATCAGCGAAAATAGTAATGCGGTGAAGAAAAAGGTCTTCAAATACTGCTCAATGATGTACCGGTCCAGTAATTTGATCTTCATATTTTGGTAGTGACGATCTCTAGCATCTGATCTTTCCAATCATTAAAACGATCCTCTCGGATCATATTACGTGCGGTCTTCATCAATTCGGAATAAAAAGAAAGGTTTTGCATAGATGCTAATTGAGCTCCAAGCATTTCCTTACTAATGATTAAATGTCTTAAATAACTTTTTGAATGACTCCTGAGTAATTCTATGGGACTGTGTTCATCAATCGGCTCGGTTGAATTTTGCCATTTTCTATTTTTAATATTGACGAGTCCCTTTGTGGTGTAGATCAATCCGTGACGGCCGTTTCTTGTTGGCAATACGCAGTCAAACATGTCGACTCCGAGAGAGATGCAGTGCAAAAGATCTGCTGGCGTGCCAACTCCCATGAGATATCGGGCACTTGATCTTGGCAGAATTTGGCATACCAGATCTGTCATATTGTATAATAGTTCTGAGGGCTCGCCGACAGAGAGACCTCCAATGGCAGCAATGGTAGTATCTAGTTCGGACACAAAACTAGCAGATTTTGTCCTTAGATCTTCATAGGTGCTTCCTTGCACAATGGGTACCAGAATTTGGTCATAGCCATAGCGGGACTCTCCATTATCAAAATAGGTGATACATCGGTCGAGCCAGCGATGGGTAAGTTCCAAAGATTTGCTGGCATAATCACGATCGCAGGGAAAAGGAGTGCACTCATCAAATGCCATAATGATATCAGCACCGATAATGCGCTGGATTTCGATGGCTCTTTCGGGAGTAAATGTATGTCTCGATCCATCGATATGCGATGAAAAAGTCACCCCCTCCTCCGATATTTTTCTTCGATCACTCAAGGAATATACTTGATAACCTCCACTATCGGTAAGCAGTGGCCTGGGCCAGGCTATAAAATTGTGAAGCCCACCCGCAGTCTCTATGACCTCCAGTCCTGGCCTAAGGTAGAGATGGTAGGTATTGCCCAGAATGATCTGAGCACCAATATCATGTAATAGTTGATGCTGGTTGAGACTTTTTACTGTACCCTGAGTGCCAACGGGCATAAAAGTTGGTGTCTCGATCAAGCCGTGTCCGGTATTTAATAGTCCGGTTCGAGCTGAAGTGTTCCTGCAACTGTATGCAATTGAAAAATCTATTGACATGTACTCTAGTTAAGATATCGCTGGCTATCAAACTTAAGGAGCACGCCAATCATAAGGGTAAAACCTAATAATGATGAGCCGCCAGCGCTAATAAATGGCAAAGGTATTCCGATGATCGGTAAGAGTCCCATGGTCATACCGATATTGATTGCAAAGTGAAAAAAGAATACCCACTACTCCGTAAATATATTGGCGAAAGAGATTGAGACGCTGACGTTCGGCCAGGATAACCATGCGCATCATCAATAAGACAAATAGGCCGATGATGGTAAGCGAACCAACAAATCCCTGCTCTTCGCCGACAGTACAAAAAATGAAATCGGTTGATTGCTCAGGCACATAATTAAGTTTTGTAAGAGTACCCTCAAGGTATCCCTTGCCTGACAGCCCGCCAGAACCGATCGCCATCTTTGAAAGCAGCACATTGTAAAGAGGGCCCTGAGGATCACACCTGTCGGGATGGAGCCATACATTGATACGATCTTGATGATGAGGTTCCAGCACATTGTGAAAAACGTAGTCAGTGCCGAATGAAAGACTGGAAAAAATGAGAAAAGCGCCAAGCACCATTGCTGATACTTGAATGCGCCCTTTAATAATCTGGACAAAGAGAAAGAAAATAAGAAGGGCTGAATTAATGATCAAAATCTGGGTTGTCAGGCCTTGGGTAATGCATACTATTGAGGCAATGAGCAGGAGGATCATACTTAGATTCCAATATGATCTAAATTCAATATTTTGCACCAGTACAGTCATACCGATTACACTAAGTACAATAGTGACAGTCATTGGATCAAAAAGCAAAGCAAGTACAAATATCGATGCAGCAGAAAGACCAATGATGTAAGGTCCGGGAGAAAGTCCTTCGCGATATAGCAGAATAAAAAACGAAAGGAAGACAAGAGCACTCCCGGGATCTGGCTGAAGAATAGTGAGCACCAGAGGAGCGACGAATAATGCAATGACGGTGAGGATGTCTTTTGTTGTTTTTAGTTTGGAAGTTGGGCCCGATAAGTAGCTGGCCACTGCCAGACACGTTGCGAATTTGGCTATTTCTGAAGGTTGCAGCGAAAATCCAAAAAAATTGAACCATGACTTGGCTCCATTTACTTCATTTCCAAAAATCAAAACGGTCACCAATAATGCTATGGAGATACCATATATTGGATAAGCAAAATTTCGCCAGAATTTCCAATCAATATTAATAATCAGGAGTAATAAAGCAAAGGCAAGGCCCACCCAAATTGTTTGTTTTCCAATGGCATTGGAGAAGGAAAAAGCCATTCCGTCACCACCTTTGTATTCCACCGCAAAGATCATCAGCCATCCGATCAAAACCAGACTTAAAAAAAGCGAAAATGTAATCCAATCGATACTTTTTCGCTGGGCTCCTGATTTAGGGATTGCCATTTATAAATCTGGATTTGAGAAGACTTTCTCAGGCTTCACGTCGTCAATTACCAATAAAGCTGCCGGATATTTATGTTTAATCCGGTGTAGCAGGTTTAATGCATCAAGTTTTTCCTTAAATGCCGCATCCCTTAGTTTTAATATATAGTAGGGATTATCATAAACCCATTCCAAACGCATGGAAGGATAGATGCTTTCAAATCGAGATTTCTCATTTTCCATCTCCCTTCGGTCACTTACTGCTACTACTTGTATTCGCCAGGCTTTAATGGTTTCCTGGCTCTTATTCTTTGCCGCATAAACGGCAAGCATCCTGTCAATTTCGGTACTTCGCAAGACAACACTTTGTGCTGTCAGAAGCCCCGTGCCAAGGAGTAGAATACTCAAGGTGATCACACTCCTTAGATTTTTTTGCATCATCATTCGATTAATTTCGACCATGACAATGTTTATATTTTTTACCGCTACCACAAGGACAAATATCGTTGCGACCAACTTTAGGGTCCTGACGACGGATGGTCTCTTGCTTAGGGCGATCACTGACTGCTTCAGCAGCTTGTCGCGCTGCATTTCCATTATCTCCACCTCCATTGCCCCCTCCCCGGTTCGCCCGAATCTTACTTAAGTCGGTCTTTTGACTTCTAGCTTCTCTGATTTCGTCCGGTTCGTTGATTAGTAATTTACCTTTCGACAAGAAGGACGTCACATCATAATTGATTCGATAAATCACTTGCTCAAAAAGCTCATATGCCTCCATCTTGTAGACCACCAAAGGATCCTTTTGCTCAAAAGATGCTGCTTGCACTGATTCTTTCAGCTCATCCATACTTCTCAAGTGCTCCTTCCAATTATCATCGATCAGGCTCAGAAACGGCTTTTTCGATGTCACTCAGAATAGATACTCCACGGCTCTCCACAGCATCCTTCAGATCTGCTGAGATCTGCAATTGTCTCTTACTTCCATCGGTAATTGGTAATGCAATATATTTATATCGATGGCCTTCATTTTCATACACGTTTTTGACAATCGGATATAAAGCCGCTGACATCTTCTCACCCTTTTCACGATAGAATGTGACAAATTGGTCCTGCAATTTTTTTGCAACGTCAGCACTATTCGCAAGATTAAAAAAGTCGGAATCAAATTCAGGATCGATACCTAACGACTGCATCGTGGTTCGTCTGAAGCCTTCAAAATCTTCGGATCTCTGATGGGAGGTCACTAGATTTTCAGTCAAACCTTCAAACATGTGATTAAGGTCGACCGACAGCCTCTCCCCTGACAGTGCATTACGACGTTTTTGATAGATGGCCTCTCGCTGTATATTCATGACATCGTCATACTCAAGAAGCCGCTTCCTGATCCCAAAGTTGTTTTCCTCCACTTTTTTCTGGGCCCGTTCGATCGATTTAGTCACCATACTATGCTGAATTACCTCACCGTCTTTATGGCCCATCCGGTCCATTAATTTAGCAATTCGTTCTGATCGGAATAGCCGCATCAAGTTATCTTCAAGCGAGACAAAAAACTGAGATGATCCGGGGTCACCTTGTCGTCCGGCCCTTCCACGCAACTGACGATCCACTCTTCGACTATCATGTCTTTCGGTGCCGACAATAGCTAAACCACCGGCTGCTTTTACAGCATCGTTAATCTTGATATCGGTACCCCTACCGGCCATGTTAGTGGCAATGGTTACTTTTCCAGCCTTCCCCGCTTCGGCTACAATCTCTGCCTCCCGCTGATGCTGCTTAGCATTCAATACATTGTGATCCAAATTCCTGAGCTTTAGCATCCGGCTCAACTTTTCTGAGATATCGACTGAAGTTGTCCCAACCAGTACCGGTCTTCCGGACTGACTGAGTGAAACAATTTCGTCAATGACAGCATTAAATTTTTCCCGAGCCGTCTTGAATACAAAATCTTCCCGATCATCCCGTACAATAGGTCGATTGGTTGGAATCACTACAACGTCCAATTTATAGATTTCCCAAAACTCATTGGCCTCGGTCTCCGCCGTTCCGGTCATGCCTGCCAATTTGTGAAACATACGGAAATAGTTTTGTAGGGTGACCGTGGCATATGTCTGAGTTAATTCTCCCACTTTGACATTCTCTTTAGCCTCCAGTGCCTGATGTAAACCATCGGAATATCTTCTTCCCTCCATCATCCTGCCCGTCTGTTCATCGACTATTTTTACCTGACCATCCAGCACTACATATTCTTCATCGCGTTCAAAGAGCGTATAGGCCTTCAGCAATTGACTTACTGCATGCAAGCGTTTTGATTTGATGCTATAATCCTCAATAAGAACTTGCTTAGCTTCTTTCTTTTGGGCTTCTTTCAGTGTCTCATTTTCCTCAATTTCCAAAATTTCCGATCCAATATCGGGCATGATGAATAGATTGGGATCATCACCTCCTTTGGCTAAATATTCGGCCCCAAGTTCTGTGAGGTCAACCGATCGATTTTTTTCATCGATCGTGAAGAGTAACGGTTCATCAACAATATGCATGTTTTTTGACTGTTCCTGCATATAGAAATTTTCTGCTTTTTGCATACTAATTCTAACCCCGTCCTCACTCAGAAACTTAGTCAAAGGTCGATATTTTGGTAATGCACGATACGCCCTCAACAAGGCCATACCACCTTCGCCCTCTTCATAACCGGTGTTGCCACTGCTGATAAGCGACTTAGCCCCGGCCAAATAATCGGTCGCGAGTTTGCGTTGGGCATTAACCAGTCTCTCTACATTCGGCCTTAAAGCCATGTATTCTTGATCTTCGGCATCCTGCGACACTGGTCCGGAGATGATTAGGGGAGTACGTGCATCATCGATTAAAACGGAGTCGACCTCATCCACCATCGCAAAGTGATGTTTTCGTTGCACCAGCTCAGTGGTTGATCGTACCATATTGTCGCGCAAATAGTCAAAACCAAACTCACTATTGGTGCCGTAAGTCACATCACAACGGTAAGCTCTGATCCGTTCGGGAGAATGCGGACGATATTTATCAATGCAATCCACGGTGAGAAATAGAAACTCAAATATCGGCCCTACCCATTCGCTATCGCGCCTCGCCAGGTAATCATTTACGGTGATCAAATGCACACCCTCTCCTGACAGCCCATTGAGGTATGCAGGTAGTGTCGCAACTAAGGTTTTTCCCTCTCCGGTAGTCATCTCCGCGATCTTACCGTCGTGCAATACCATGCCACCAATCAATTGTACATCATAATGTACCATATCCCACTTAATCTCGCCCCCGGCTGCCATCCATTTGTTGGCCCAGATGGCTTTATCACCTTGGATGGTTATGTAAGAGTTTTTTGCGGCCAGATCCCGGTCAAACTGCGTGGCGGTTACTTCGAGGAGCTCATTCTCCTTAAATCTGCGTGCAGTTTCTTTCACTACGGCAAATGCTTCTGGTAATATTTCATTGAGAATATCTTCAAGATGTTGATCTTTATCTTTGATCATCTCATCGATCTCATTGAAGAGTTGTTCTTTGATGCCAAAATCAGGCTCTGCCTTAGCATTATCACGTAAGGCTTGAATGTCCGTTTTGATACCCGCCAAATGGTCTTCTATGCGGGATTTAAACTCATGGGTTTTATTTCGCAATTGATCATTGCTGAGACTATTATATTCATCGTAGTATTTAAGCACCTGCTCAACTACCGGCGTATATTTTTTAACATCTCGGTCAAACTTAGTACCGAATATTTTTGTGAAAAAGTTTAACATAAAGTGGTTTCTTTTATCAATTCAGGTTGATCTGGCAAAGATAGTGATATTGCATTCTATCCGCTAGAACGTATTTAGGAGATCATATATCATACCAGCCTATTTTCTTCAGCAACTTTAAGCCATAATGACAGGATTTTCACGTTTACTATATGATTATCTTTGGCGATCCAATAATTTCATGACGTATTTAAAGACATTTTTCTTATTCTTCTTATGCGTGGATCTGCTTCCGGTTTCCGCTCAAATAGCTGCTCCTAATTTTGATTGTGTGCGAGGAGACACCCTATATTGGACACCGGCCGTAAACAATTGTGGTCCATTTGTAAGCTTTGACATATTTTATAGTGATACTCTAACTGGGCCCTACAATCTATTGGCATCGGTGGTTGATATCAATGCTACAAGTTATCATCATCCGGCAATGGGCCATGCTTATTACTTCTTACAGGCAAATCATGATTGTCCTGGTCAGATTTCAATGGCATCAGATACGCTTAATAATCTACCTCCTGCGATAACTACCTTGGAAAAAGTATCGGTGCAGCCTGACGGAGTGTTGGTTTCATGGTATGATAATATGGATCAAAAAACCGTGGCGTACATCATCTACCGATCCACTGCACAGGGCACCTTACCAATCGATACCGTTTTTGGCGCATTGCAATACCTGGACCTCACTGCGTCAGCTAATGCAAAGGCTGAATCATATTATGTGTTGGCTATGGACCAATGTGGCAACACCGGATTTTTTGACATGCCACATCAAACGATGCACTTGACCACCGAAATCAATTTTTGTGAACAGTACATCAAACTTACTTGGAATAATTACGGGATCTGGCAAAATGGCACCCAAAATGTACAAATATGGTTGGGACTTGATGGTGCACCCCTCACTTTTGAGCACCAGCTACAGCTGACCGACACACTGGCATATATCACTGGAATCGATGATGGAAGAGAATATTGTATCGCCATGTTTTCTAAGGAAATCGGAAGAGATGTAACTTCCTTCAGTAATACGGTCTGCGCTGTTAGTGACGTTATCAAACCAGTTGAGCGGCTGGAGATTCGAAATGTATCAGTAAATCCGGAAGGAAAAATTGACGTGTTTTGGAATCATAGTGCTGATGCCGACATCAATAATTTGCAAGTTAAGCAGGGAAGTAATGCGGCGGTCTTGACTACTTTTCAAGATTTAAGTTCAAGCCGGCCTGTCACCGATGATGTAATCACAACGGACATGACAGTCAATTCGGCACAGGAAGTGGCTCACTATCAGGTAATGGCTACTGATGAGTGTGATATCGTAACTAATTCAAGCACCATGTCATCCATATTGTTGGAGGTGGCTGCTTCATCTCCGGATCAAAATAGGCTGATTTGGACCGATCTCTTATCGCCATCCAGGCAACTGGTTGAATATCAATTATGCCGGGTCATTGTAGATATTGAGTCAGTAATTTATCAAACTGTCAATGGTCCACGAAATTTTGAAGACGTCCTGATAGATCCTGATGGCAGCACAATTTGCTATACTGTTAAAGCAGTGCATACTAATTCATCCGGCTCAGACACCCTTGTTGCCCTATCTAATACTGTCTGTATCGAGCCTCAGACTGGTCTTTATATTCCTAATGCATTTGTTCCTGATGGGGTAAACGATCTATTTAAACCAGAAGAAGCGATTACGGGTAGCATTTCTAATTACCATATGCAAATATTTAACCGATGGGGAGGAGAGGTTTTTGAAACAAATGCATTAGCCGATGGCTGGAATGGACAGCAAGAGGGAAAACCACTTGATCCCGGAGTCTATTTTTACCTAATCAGGTTTGAGCAGCCGGATGGCACATTTGAGCAGCGCACTGGCACCGTAAACCTGATACGTTAATGTCAATAACGGCTGAGTGAGGAGTCAACTTGATCGATGTAGGCAAGAACACCACCAGTCAGATTGAACAAATTGGTAAAAGGATAGGCTGTTTGTAAACGGGAAATCACATCAGCACTTCGCTTTCCACTTCTACAATATATGACCACTTTTTGATCTTTGGAGATTTGGTCGATATGATTATCGATTTCTTTCTCAGGTAATTTGATTCCCCCCAAATCAACAATTGCATATTCATAGGGCTCTCTGACGTCAATAAGCTGGAAGTTGCTATTTGAGATCATAAGCTGTGCCAACTGAATGGGTGAGATCTCCTGCTGATTGGAGATGGTTTCTTTAGGGTATCCACAAAATGCCTGATAATCGATCAGCCTCGTAATAGGAGGTAGGCTAGGGTTCTTAGAAATATGAAGGGTAACACTGTGAAAATTCAACGCATCAAAGATAAAAAGCCTCCCACTTAATGTCGAACCAATACCCGCCAATATCTTGATCGCTTCATTGGCTTGCATACTCCCGATAATGCCCGGCAGTACGCCCAGGACTCCTCCTTCTGAGCAACTTGGGATCAGTCCGGGTGACGGGGGCTCCGGAAAAAGGTCGCGGTAGTTAGGGCCACGATCTCCTTGTGGAGTGAGATAATTAAAGACAGATACTTGTCCTTCAAATTGAAAAATCGACCCGTAAACCAATGGTTTATTTAACAATACGCAGGCGTCATTCACTAAATACCTGGTTGGAAAATTATCACTACCATCAATGATCAAATCATAGTCTGAGAATATGGCAAGTGCATTTTCAGCATTTAACCAGACCTGATGTGTTTTGATTTCGATGTGTGGATTTAATGATCTGAGTCGCTCAGCTGCTTTTTCAGCTTTGAAGTTCCCAATTTGCATCGAGCTAAAAAGAATCTGTCGCTGTAAATTGGTTTCTTCAACGACGTCACCATCAACAATCCCAATCAAGCCTACACCAGCAGCAGCCAAATACAGTAATACGGGGCTTCCTAAGCCACCTGCTCCGATAACCAATGCCCGACTTTTTTTCAGCTTCTTCTGCCCCTCCAGACCGAAATCAGGTATCAAGA
Source organism: Saprospiraceae bacterium (assembly GCA_016711125.1). Taxonomy (GTDB): domain Bacteria; phylum Bacteroidota; class Bacteroidia; order Chitinophagales; family Saprospiraceae; genus JABDMH01. The sequence goes on from JADJTQ010000002.1 coordinate 241,299, forward strand.
TATGCCGACTATAGCGTAGTAGTTCGTCTTTGGTCAGAGAATGTAATGGATCATCGTTCATCAAGCTAAATTACCAAGTCTACAACTTTCAAATTTAGCTAAATGATGAAAATTTAAGTTAGATAGGGTGAGTTGGCAGTAAACAGATCAGGATAGTTTAGAGAATACCTCGCTCGTTAATCATCTTTCCTGCTTGCCCGGTACGTAATGAGGAGGACCAAATACATGTTTGATTTTCAGTTTCTCTTAGTTTAACAAAGGAAAAAGAATCCAGCTGGGAGCTGGATAACAGGGCTTTGCTCACGCCACCATTGGCTGAAGTATAAAAGCACCCAAGGAGTCGAAGCTTGTTTCCTTCCAGTTGCCTGGCGTTTTCGAAGTCTTCGGAGCTAATCACCACATTCCTTGCAGAACCTTCAACCCTGGCTACAGGCCAGATCTTCTTAATGATCCGGTAGTTTTCACGTTGCTCGCCATAGAAAAATCCAAAGGCATATTCAGGAGCCTTCGCTGCAATAATCGATTCTATCTGCTGTTTGAAAAAAATCGGAACGATAAGAAATTGATCTTTATATGGGGCAAACAATGAACTCGCTGAGGGTTGGGTTGAGACCTGCATTTTGAAAAACTATTTTGTGTGTTTAATGTAATGAAACTTCCGTCGTTATTGACTTCTAGGGTTATTGAAAGTCAAAAGAAAATATTTGTTTTTCCATTATATCTTAGGTACGTGCAATTGTCGTGCCAACTCGGTAAATAGATGAAAAGTAACTTGCGCCAGCGATTAAAGATCAGGGATGATTCCCCTTGCTTTAGCAGGATTTAGAGTTCCTAAATCTTTCGATCTCCCGGTTGACGTGATGAAATGAAGAGATACGGTGCCAACCATCTGCACCTACCAGCAAAAGCAGAGCAATGATAAAGATACTGATACGTATGACTTCTGCCTGACTGGCATATTGGTCGAAAAAAGGTCTCACTATCAGCAACTCAGTGCCGATGATCAAAGCAGAAAGTAAAAACAGGAATATACTAAAGGCCTTCGCATTTTGTAGCAATACCGATTCTGACCGCACTAAACATCGCTTTAATAAATAAGCTGCTGCTTGATTTTCGGGATTGATTTTGAGAAGTTCCCAAAGCACTTGCATTGCAGTGGTTAATTCTAGCAGTTGATGGTGTGCAGCGGCTTTTCGAAACAATAGCTTTTCGTAAGCATCTTCACCGCTGATATACTTGATATTGTAAAATATCAGGGTCTCCAGCAAATTTTGTACGCAGACCAGAAATGGCTCGAACCGGCCAGCATCAAAAAGAGCATTGATATATCCAAATTCGATCTCGATGGAGTCATGGATATCCAGATGGGGCAAAGCATTTCTATTCACTTCATAGAAGCGTATAATCTCCCTGTGCGCAGATGGGTCCAACTCGCGATATTGCGCAACCAGGTCGTCGGCATATGTCAAAAAAGAGGAGCTCAAACCTGACTGAATTTGAGTTCAATTTATTACAATTAAGACATAAAGTCCAATGAATGAAGGCAAAACTTTGTCGTCAGTGCAAGATAGGTGTGATTTAGCGGGACAAACCCACATAATCCGACTTTTTAATCAGAAATGTTTGCGCGTGTCATGCCCCCACATCAGTTTGTTTCGCATAGTTTTTGAGAATGACATTTCTTCCAATTGCACGAGTCGAATGCTAAAATCGCACTTACGCACGGCAAGTTTAAACTCCTGGGTGATGAGCTCAAACCTGGAATCGAGTGTACAGAGAAAGTTTTCTGTGCGCCCTTCCACCTCAAAACTTATCACGGAGTCATCAGAGATCACCAGTGGACGTACATTAAGATTGTGGGGAGCTACCGGAGTAATGATAAAGTCTTTTGATTGTGGGAATACGATAGGACCACCGCAACTCAGCGAGTATCCGGTTGATCCTGTTGGGGTACTTACGATTAAACCATCAGCCCAATAAGAGTTTAAAAACTCATCATTAATATAGGCATGAATGATAATCATGGACGAGTTGTCTCTTTTTAAAATGGTAAAGTCATTGAGGGCAAAAAGATCTCTTCCAAATATGGGTCGACTTGAATCCAGGTACAACATAGATCGTTCTTCCAACCGGAAACGCTTTTCCTGAAGCATTCGAATAGCCTGATCAATCAGTTTTTGTTCGATACTGGCCAGGAACCCTAAACGGCCCAGGTTTATACCCATGATCGGAATTCCACTATCACGGATAAGTGTGGCAGCACTCAATATAGTCCCGTCACCCCCCAAGGTGAAGGCGTAGTCGATTGATTTATCTTTCAGATCATTATAATCATTAATGACTTCTATCGGAAACCGAATCTGTATAAGTGGGGATATTTCTGACAGATAAGGTTTGTAGATAAAGACCTCAGCTTTTTCCCTGGCCAATAGATCAAAAAGCTGTTGCACGGACGCAAGCTGAGAATCTGTAATGGATTTTCCGTAGATGAGTACTTTCATTAGAAGTCAGACCTGATGTGCAAAAATACTCCTTTCTCATTCAAGTGGTTTATACTATATTCTATCTGAAAGGCATACTTATAATAGAGTACCAGGTCGAGGCCGATGCCTTTGCCAAAAAGCCATCGATTATTAAAGGCATTGTCTTCGTTAAATAAATAATTATACGACTTGCCAATATCCGCATTGAAGGTTAACCATAGAGTAACGGGAAACAAGCGATAGCTTTTTACGGGCATCTTTTTCTTCAGATCAAAGAGTCTATCAAAAAACTTAAATCTCAATGAATTGCGCGATAATAGGAAATCCGAACCATCAATCACATAAAATTCATATCCTCTTACATAATCCTCACCATACCCCAAAGCCTCCAGACCAAAATATGGGTGTTGGCCTCTGATCCATTCCCGTTGACCCTTAATACGCATCTCGAGATTCAACCGTTCACTAATGGGAAAATAATGAGCATAACTCAATGAAGTATAAAGTTTGTTGAGGTTGTTAAATATACCTAATCCAAGCTTTTGGATTTCGGTTTCCAGATAATTTCCCTTAATGGGATAAAAGCGATTATCCCTTCGCTCACGTCTAAATACATAGTCTATTTCAAAATATTTTAATCGGCTTTTCCCATTAAAGAATCGCGGGTTGTAATCGAGAATACTATCCGTCACTACATTGCGTTCGTATTTGATTAGCCATTCATGAAACCCTTCGACTTTGGGGCGAAAATGCATGGAGAGTATGGCCTTGGCACTTCGATAGTTTATTTGTTCTTGATTTTTGTAAAAATTTTGTTTATTATTTCTTGTTTCGAAGGCAAATTCCCGACGGTGATCAAAGAAATACCTTCCGGTGATTCCGATGGTTTTACGTCTGTTGATATACGGACGTTCATATTGCAATAGAATGCGACGGGTGTAACAGCCCTGCAAAGTGAGTTTTAAATTGTCCTTGTTGCCACTGAAGTTCACATAAACAAACCGCATCCCATAGTTCACTCTTTTCAAGGATCCATTAAATTCACTCCACCAGACATTGAGATTTCTATCAGCAAGATTGAAGATTGGCAAAGGAAAAATGTACCAGGATTCTACGACTTCAATGGCCAGGTCAATTGATTGTGCATTTTCATTCCAGTTCTTAATATTGATTTTAACCAGGTTAAACAGTCCGGTATTCATCAATAATTTTTCGTTCCTTTCAAAGCGAGCGGAAACTGATGCAATATGGATGGTATCATTAACTTTGAGATCCATCTCCCGGAGGATCAAATCGGATTTGGTCTTTTTATTGCCGAAAATCTCAAGATTATTAATGATTATATACTCAGACTGAGCGCTTGAGTTACCCACAAGAAAAAAATGACAAAGGAGACAAAGCAGGGTGCACCTGATGCGCTTACTTTTAAAATAGGTCATTCTAAAGTAGGAAAATTAAAAATTAAGATAATGTATAAAAGACTCGTAACGGTCTTTAAACACATCTGTGTTGGGCTGCTCAGTATACATAGCAACCACTTGATATCCGTATCGATCGAGTGCTGAGATCACCCGGTAAATCTCTGGAGTACTTATTTTTATATGCACATTGATTTTACTCTCATCGGGTGATCGCGAAATAAAACAGCAAATAATTGCCACATTTTCTGCTTCAACAACCCTAGATATGTCGGATAAGGCATAATCAGCTTTGCCCATTTCAAGAACTAGAATGCCTCCACTCTCCGTAAAAGAAAATCCATCGGCAAAATAACGTAATAGATCCTGTTGACTAATGACACCCAAAAATTTTTCGTTTTCGTCTACAACCGGAATAACGGTCATTTTTGCTTTAGCCATAGCCGCCATGACATCAAATATATGATCAGTGTCTTTGACCATCGATTGTTGAGAAGACAGCTGATAAGAACCGATTGATTCTTTCTCATCATTTTCCAGAATATCGTCTTCTGAGATTAATCCAAGCAATTGTTCGTTATTGACAATCGGAAGATGTTGCACATAATGGTCACTCATGAGATCAAGTGCTTCTTGACCGGTAGTCGATGTTTTGAGAAGCGGTATAGAATAAGAAATAAGGTTTACTGCATTCATCGATTAGCTATTGCCTGGTTAATTTAGTCTTTTGCTCTATGAATTCTTTTTCGGTGATCAAGCCTTTCTCTTTTAATTCATTTAACTTCTTGAGTTGGTCAAGTAACAGATCATTGTCTAACAAATTTTCCTGCGGTGCAGCGAGTTGTTTTCTAAGTGTGTAGCCGTTCGTTTTAAATTCTTCCCATTGAGGCTGGATGCGCATAAACGCCAGGGCATCATGATTATCAATTTTAGCGAAATCATTAAAACCCATTTCAACTGCACGGCTGATATGTTCGTAAGCTTTATCTGCTTTTTCAGTCTGCGAATAGGCGCAAGCCAGATTGAAGTGAATGGTTAAATCATTGGGGTCAATTTTTAAAGCTTGTTGAAAATCTTCAATTGCTGCTTCGATATCAAATTCTTTAAATTTTTTGATCCCCGCTTGCTTAAATGGATTGTTCCTTACTCGCGATCGAGTGGGTCTGTGCCGTCGTTCTATGGTCTCACGAGTTTGATTTCTGCGCGAACGTGAGCGCGTTTGCGCATTGCCTCGGCTGGACGGTCTGCGAAAGTCAGTATCCCTACTCCTCTCCAGGAAGCTGTATTTACGGTTGTATTTTGCATCAAATACTTGCTGGTCCATGGTTAAGAAAATGATTCCGTCAAGGATCCCTAAAATGAAAGAGATACCGGTTACAAACAATAACGCATAAACTACGCCAAGACCTATCTGGCCTAAATAGAATCGGTGGAATCCCACAAACCCACCAAAAAAAGCAAAAATAGCTGCTACGTTTTTATTTTTCATTAATCTTTTAAAACGTTATCCAGGCCAGATTTTATTAGGATCTGGCCTTGATTTTACAAGTTACTACGGCTATATCGTCTGGATAAGCCCTTTTGCCTTTGAATGTTTCCATTGCCTGAAGCAACTGATGATTAAAATCGACAACCGAAATAGCCTTGTGGATTTCGGCGAAGTCCTGGAGTTTCTTCTCATCAAAATACGCGCCGTTGGCATCCCTAAGATCAGTTAGACCATCAGTGTACAATACGATCAATGATTCTCCATCGCCTATACTGATGGTACCAACGTCTATATGTTCAAGATGTTCTACCGCACCCAATATGGTGCATCCCTTATTTAAGTGCACTATTTCATTACCATTAAGGTAGATGGGCGGATTATGGCCTGCGTTCACATATCGGATCTTCCGTTTGACTGGGTCAAATTTAAGGATGAAGAAAGTAACAATACGTTCACTCTTAGTAATTCCCACCAAGGTTGTATTTATATGCTGTACCAGGTCATCGAGCTTGGTGTATATTTTAACTGCTGAGCGCATGGTGGCTTGAAAATTTGCCATGAGAATAGCCGCTGATATACCCTTACCTGATACATCCGCCAGACATACGATTAATTTACCGTCATCCAGTTCACAATAGTCAAAATAGTCTCCCCCGATATCCGAATGTGGGCGGTAGATGGCTGAAATGGCAACATCGGGGGTGTCGGGGAGTTCGGATGGGATCAGCATTTGCTGTACCTTTTGGGCTAATTCCAACTCCTTCTTATAAGTCTCCTGCTCAACAAACCGGCTGAACAAGCGCTTATTTTCGATCGCCACTGCCACAACATTGGTTATACTAATCATGAACTTAAACCGATCGTACGCATCTTCTGCTTGCTTGATATTGCCTACCAGAACGTATGCCAGGGGGTCTTTCTTGTGAAACACCGGAATGACCAATTGAAACGGTTTGAGCAACTCAGGGCTTTGTTCTCCCAGTTTTGAAAATTCCTTATATTTCTTGACTAGAATTTGGGTTAGCTCATTGACTTCTTTGGGGGAGTAGTCTAATGATTTGTGACATCTCCAGCCGGAAGGTTCTTTAAACAGTATTGCGAGTCGGTTTACACCCAGATCAAGATGAAGAAACTGGGTATACATCTCAAAAAGATCTTTTTGAGACATATTGGCATTAATTGCCTGGGTAATACGCATTAAAAAGTTTAATTGCACCTGCTTATCGTGCAATTCATCCTCCAGGTGTTTAATCTGAGGATGCAAGTACTGAGCTAATGATTTTTCCTTCATGGGGACTTCGAAACGACCAATAAAAAATAAATTTAACTAAATACTTTCTTAGCCAAGAATGTCTGGATGAAAATACTACTGATCGATCCCTATTTAACACCCAGTCATGAGACTTGGCTAGGTTGTTTTAGCCGGCTCAAAGCGCATGAGATACAGATACTTACCTTACCACCGTACCATTGGAAATGGCGCATGCACGGAGGTGCGATCATCCTGGCCCAACAGTTTGTAGCACGTGAATTTGATCCGGATGTTGTGATTGCGACCGAGATGCTTGACCTAAATCTTTTTATGGCTCAATGTCGTAAGTCTATAAGAAGCAGCTGCAGGTGGATTATCTACTTTCATGAAAATCAGCTGAATTACCCTGTTTCCAACCAGGATCTCGACCGTCAGAAAAACTATGATAATCACTATGCCTTTATCAATTATACCAGCGCACTGGTTGCTGACTGGATAGTTTTCAATAGTCGATACCATCAAAACAGCTTTTTTGAACGTTTGCACCCCTTCCTTCGTCAGTTCCCGGATCATCAACTAGACAAATCAATTGGCGCTCTTGAAAAAAAGAGTAGCGTGATCTATCCGGGCTATAATGCTCAGCAGATAGAACAGAATAAACGAGTGTCGGAAAATACTATTCCCGTTATTTTGTGGAACCATCGTTGGGAGTATGATAAGGATCCTGATACCTTCTTTAACGCATTGTTCTCATTGTCAGATGAAGGCCTCAAATTTGGTTTGGTTGTTCTGGGGCAAAGCTTCAGGCAAATTCCATCTATTTTTCATCAAGCTCGCGAGAAACTAAGTGCACACATCTTGCATTGGGGATATTTGGAAAATCGTAAGGAATATGATCATTGGCTCTGGAAATCAGATATTGCAATATCGACGAGCAATCAGGACTTTTTCGGCATCTCGGTGGTAGAGGCAATCTATGCAAACTGTTATCCTCTGTTGCCGGATCGCCTGGCTTTTCCAGAACATATTCCGGATCATTTAAGACACAGGCACCTCTATTCTTCGCAGGCTGATTTATTGACTAAACTGCGGGCACTATTAACCGGTTGGCGAGCTGATGACTTTGATAATCATCTGCTCAAAGAGCATCTACAGGATTATCATTACGACAAGATTGCGGTCGAGTACGAAAAACTCCTTGAACAGTTGCATTCCTCTAAGCCAGGACCTGAGAGACTACATGACCATGGACATCCGTGAGGCGGAATCTCCTACCCTGGTATTTAAAAGTAAATCGTTCGTGATCAATACCCATTAGATGCATGACGGTTGCCTGAAAATCATGGACATGTACCGGGTCTTCAACAATATTGTAACTGAAATCGTCTGTTTTGCCAATGGTTATCCCCTTGTTGATACCGGCTCCGGCCATCCAAATGGTAAAACAGCGAGGATGGTGATCTCTGCCATAATTGTCCGGGGTTAATTTACCTTGAGAGTAACAGCCACGACCAAACTCCCCACCCCATATGACCAGGGTATCTTCCAGCAAGCCACGTTGCTGGAGATCTTGCAATAGTCCAGAGGAAGCCTGATCTGTATCTTTAGCCAGTAGCTTGATTTGATTGGGCAAATTCCCGTGGGTATCCCAGCCTTGATGATAAAGTTGGACAAAACGTACTCCGTTCTCAATGAGTTTCCTGGCAAGAAGACAATTGTGCGCATAAGTGCCCGGTTTGCGCGCATCTTCACCATAAAGACCGTATATATATTCAGGTTCTTTGTCAGTTTGAAGTGTTTCGGGTACCGAGGTTTGCATCCGGAAGGCCATTTCGTATTGGGTTACCCGATTTAATATTTCAGGATCTTGCCAATGCTGGTATTGACTTTCGTGAAGAGATGCCAGATGATCAAGCATCAGCCGGCGGGCAGATCGATCCAAACCTTCAGGATCTTGCAGGTAGAGCACTGGCTCATGACCTGACCGAAACATAACACCTTGATGCCGTGACGGCAAGAATCCATTGCCCCAAAGTTTGGCATACAGAGGCTGGTCAAAGTCTGTACTACGTGATAAGAGCACGCAAAAAGTGGGAAGATTCTCATTAGCGCTTCCTAATCCGTAACTCATCCAGGAGCCCATACTTGGTCGCCCTGCCTGCTGTGAACCAGTTTGCACAAATGTGACAGCAGGGTCATGATTGATAGCCTCGGTATGCATGCTCTTGATAAAACACAATTGGTCGACAATCTTTTGATGATACGGAAGCAGATTGCTGACCCAGGAGCCACTCTGTCCATATTTTTCGAAGGTAAAATCACCCATAGCCAATGGAAAAGAACGTTGATTTGAGGTCATTCCTGTCACGCGTTGACCACCCCTTACCGAATCTGGCAATTCCTGCCCAAATCGCTCTTTGAGCACCGGCTTATAGTCAAAAAGCTCCATTTGCGAGGGAGCACCACTTTGAAAAAGATAAATGATTCGTTTTGCCTTTGCTGCAAAATGGGGTAATTCATTCGGATCCACCTTGGCCCCGGCCATAGATGAAAATGCCAGTCCACCCAAGCCAAGGAGGCTGTTTTTTAAGAACGCTCTACGGTTCAGTGCATCGGACATGCAATTCATATTCAAGTCATTCATTGCTAACGCTTTACTACAAACTCATCATAGTTCATTAATGTGCTGGCGACCATCGCATAAGCAGTCAGGGTATCTTTGTCCAAATCGGAGGCAGTTTTTGATTCGCCGATCTGTAATATTTCAGCTGAATTTGATGCTTCGTCACTAAATGACGCATAAAGTGAATGCCATAGTGTCGTGATATTGTCAAGTTCTTCTGGCCTTGGTCTGCGGCCGAATAAAGTGCTAAAGGCCAATTGTATAGCCTCACCTAGATCTTCTTTCCTCATCATTTGTTCACCCAATATCCGTGCAGCCTCGATAAATTGAGGGTCATTCATTAAAACCAGAGATTGGAGGGGCGTTGATGTTTTTTGCCTACTGACTACGCAATAATACCGGTCGGGAGCATCAAAATTAAGCATGGCAGGCGGTGGCGAACTTCTTTTCCAAATGGTATAAAGACTTCTGCGATAAAGACTATCTCCTGATTGCTGCTGATACTTAGTGGCATTACGAGTTGCCAGTGCTTCCCAGATGCCATCGGGCTGATAAGGATAGACACTTGGGCCCCCGATTTTCCTGACCAGCAAACCACTTGCTGCTAGTGCCTGATCACGAATCATTTCAGCACTGAGCCGGTGAGCTGGATAGTGCGCGTAATAATTATTTTCCGGATCGTGCTCTTCGGCATCTTTTCCGGCCTTCGAACTCTGGCGGTAGGTAGCAGATAGCATGATTTCTTTAAGAAGGGCTTTCATATCCCAGCCCAGGTCTATAAAACGTATCGCCAGGTAATCCAATAGTTCTGGATGACTAGGCAGACTACCTTGATTACCAAAATCTTCCTGCGTGGCCACCAGGCCCTTACCAAAACAGATTTTCCAGAGCCGGTTTACCTGCACTCTTGCTGTCAAAGGATTTTTATCGCTGATGACCCAATTAGCCAAATTCAACCGATTTGATCCTGTCCAAGTCTGATCTTGCTGAAAAACAGCTGGAATCATTGGTGCCACGGAGTCCCCGGGAGCGTCGTAAGCACCTCGATTTAATATGAAAGTCGTGCGTGGAAACTTTTTCATGCATAACCATCACTTCCGGCTGGTCGGTCATTAGGAGGTTTTCCTCGCATCTTAGTTGTTGTAGTTCTCCCAATAGACTATTGTACTTTGGGTTTTTACCGCTCAGTAAATAGTATGCAAACCAGGCATCCTCATGATCCTGACCTATGCTATTTTTGGCATAAAGAAATTGAATCTCCAACTCAGACAAGTTGCGTTTGAACACTTTGAGTTCGTCAGCCATCATATACTGGATGGACTTGCGCAATTCCATCCCCAGCAGGAAGGGTTGATTCGACCAATTACTTCCTCCAACTCCATGAAGCAGACTTTTTTTCAGGTGATCTGTGTGCAACTTGAAGGGAGGAATCTTACCATTAACGTAAAATTTGACCCCGTCTGCTCTGCTACTTCCATCGTAAGACATAACCAGATGAGTCCATTTATCTATTGCTACCGATTCCACAGTTTGAAAATCGATACAGTTGTCGGGCCAAACATGATTCAGCTGAAATGAGAGGGTGCCATCTGGGTTGAGCTTACATAGCCAACCCCGGTATCCCTCAAAATCGCCATTTGTTTTACCGAAAATGGGTCCTTCCTCCCCGGTTTTTAGAAATTTAACCCAAAGGGATACAGCAAAAGGATGATCCCGATCAAAATCAAGATCACGATTGAATCGAATACCAGCATCGCCGTTAAATTTGATGCCATTACCACGTATCCTCTTCAACTATTTGCGGACGATCATCCGGATGTCCCCAATTCTGAGCATCTAGTTGACTTTTTTGAGTATTGTAGTATGCGTATGTGAAAGAGGGCTTTTCCTTTGGACCGGGTTTGGGTTTTGGGCCTTTGTCCAGGTGAATGGCATATTTAGCCATTTTTACCTCTTTCTCGAAAGAGAAATCGGCCATCAAGCCGTTCCACTGGCTTACATGGTTGAAGGCGGTACCACTATTTGATTGCCACCATTGCTTAAAATCAGCATAAAATTGATCGCTGATTTTTAGCGAATCTTCCAGTACAACTATCTGTTTATACAGCTCACTTAACCTGGATTTTGCACTAGAGTCAGGTAAGATGACGGTAGGTGAAGCCTCACCATCGTAAGGTACAATACCGGCATCGTTATTATTATTGAAGAAGGCCGATAACGCGTAATACTCCGGTTGTGTGATCGGATCGTACTTATGATCGTGACATCGCGCACATTCTAACGTGAGGCCCAAAATTCCCTTACCAAGCGTATTCGTCCGATCTGCAACGTACTCAACCCGGTATTCTTCATCGACAACTCCGCCTTCCTGCGTCTGAGGGTGATTCCTATTGAAACAAGTCGCCAATAATTGGTCTTGTGTTGGAGTAGGCAGCAGGTCGCCTGCAAGCTGCAATAATAAAAGGTGTCGTAAGGTGTGTTTTGGTTGAAATGTTGGATTACCCAGTCGCGATATGGCCAGGTATTGCGCATGCCATCGTCTTGGTATCCATGAGAATCGGCATAGCGCGCCACATCCATCCACTCGAGAGCCATTCGTTCGCCGTACTGCGGTTGAGCAAGAAAGTAGTCGATGACTTCGTCCATTTGCAGGGGCCGATCATCGTGCAGAAATCGACTCTGCTCTTCCAAAGTTGGCGGTAATCCGATCAGATCCAGGGCTATTCTCCGAAGCACTACTTCTCCGGTGGCTTCTATTCCAGGGTTAAGTTCCTGTGACTCCAGTTGCTTAAGAATAAAATGATCAATATTATTTTTAGCCCAGTTTTGATTTTTTACTTCGGGTATGGTTGGAAGTTGGGGGGGTGAAAACGACCAATGTAATTTATAAGCAGCTCCTTGCTCTATCCATCGAAGAAGTATCGCTTTTTCCCGGTCATCCAGTACGAGATTTGACTCAGGCGTAGGCATCATATACTCAAGGTCATGACTCAGTATTCGAAGAGCCATCTCACTTCCATTCAAATTTCCTGGGTCAATGATGTATCGGGCACTACTAGTCAAATTCGTGCTTGGTTTGAAGGCATCTTCAGAGACATCTAATCTTAAATCTCCCTTGCGCTGCTGAGCATCCGGACCATGGCATTTAAAGCATCGATCAGACAAGATTGGTTTGACGTGAAAATTGAAATCAACAATTTCGGGTATTTTATTGTCAAATGCTGCTACCTCGTCTGGCTTGACTGATTGACATGCAAAAAATGGCATGAGCAAAACGATCATTCCAAAATAAAGAATACGCTGTGATGGTAACTGCAACATAAAACGCTACAATTTAAGACTAAAGCTACTGATTATCAACCCGATGATGACAATAGCTTTTGGTGTTGAGTCATTTGTAAAAAAACAACGTGATGTCATGTTAGTGCGAGTCCCGGGTGACCACGTTGCCAGACTTACCGCGCAGAAAATCTAAATCTGCACCTAGATCAGCCTGCTCCACATGCTTAATATAATGGCCTATATAGCCCCTATGATAACCTAGATCGGGCGCGGTCCATACCAGGCGACGTTTTTCCAATTCTATATCACTGACATGCAGGTGAATAAATTTGCGCGATACATCAACTTCGATCTCATCACCATTTTGAACAAAGGCTAGGGTGCCTCCGGCAGCCGATTCAGGTGCTACATGGAGGAATACGGTTCCAAAGGCCGTACCACTCATTCTTCCGTCGGATATTCGCACCATGTCTGTCACTCCTTTATCCAAGACTTTCTTGGGCAAACCCATGTTTCCTACTTCCGGCATGCCTGGATATCCTTTTGGACCGACATTCTTCAATACTAATACTGAATGCTCATCCACCTCCAAATCTGGATCATTAAACCGGGCATGATAATCTTCGATATCTTCAAAAACCACTGCTTTGCCCCGATGTTTCATAAGGGCGGGGGTAGCTGCCGATGGTTTGATCACACAGCCTTTTTCAGCCAAATTACCTTTGACCACTACAATTCCGGCATTTTCCTGAAAGGGCTTGTCAATGGTGGCAATTACATCCTCACTATAGATCTTGGCATGCTCATTATTTTGAGCCACGGTCTTTCCACTCACGGTAATGATCTGAGTGTGAAGGTGCTTCTGCAGTTGATTGATGACTGCAGGCAAACCCCCGGCATAATAGAAATCCTCCATAAAATATTCTCCTGAGGGTTGCAAATTAGCCAGTAATGGAATTTTACTGCCCAGTATATCAAAATCTTCCAAAGTGAGTGGGATTTCCATCCTTCCGGCAATGGCCAGCAGGTGCAAAATAAAATTCGTTGATCCTCCAATGGCTGCGTTGACTATGATGGCATTTTCAAATGCTTGTCGAGTCAGAATTTTTGAAATCGACATCTCCTCCCTCACCATGTCGACGATTCGACGACCGCTAAACTGAGCCAATACCTTGCGCCGCGAATCTGCTGCGGGAATGGCTGCATTGCCAGGTAGGGTTAAGCCCAGAGCTTCAACCATACAAGCCATAGTCGAAGCCGTACCCATCACTGCACAATGACCTGCACTTCGACACATACAGGCTTCGACTTCGCGAAAAGCCTCATTACTGAAAGTGCCTTTGGTTACGCCTGCGGCAAATCGCCATACATCAGATGTTGCAATATTCTTCCCCTCGTATTTACCGGTAAGCATTGGTCCTCCCGAAACGACAATAGTAGGTATATCGACACTACAAGCCCCCATTACTGAAGCCGGAGTTGTTTTATCACAGCCGCAAAGCAGCACTACACCATCTATGGGATTGGCCCGGATAGACTCTTCTACATCCATGCTCATCAGATTGCGATATAGCATGGCCGTAGGTTTGACGATGGTTTCACCGAGTGACATCACGGGAAACTCCAGAGGAAACCCCCCTGCTTCCAGCACACCTCTTCTGACGGACTCTGCTAATTCCCGAAAGTGTCCATTGCATGGTGTGAGTTCAGACCAGGTATTGCAGATTCCAATTACTGGTTTAGCATTAAATTCATCATCAGGAATACCTTGGTTTTTCAACCAGGCGCGATAAATAAAGCCGTCTTTACCTTGTTTTCCGAACCATCCTTGACTACGAAGTTTTGCCATTGCTACTATTTTAGGAAATTGAAATTTGAATGACCTAAAGATATCAGTCAAGTGGGCAAAAAGAGATATTGCCGAAAAAGTTTTTCAAAAAAAATAGACCCCGTAATTCGGTTACAGTTCGAATGCCTTTTTTATGACATCAACCATGTCTAATTTTTCCCAGTTAAATGTTTCAATTTCAACTTCTTTTGATTTGCCGTTAAGGCCAAGAAGAACTTTTTTCTTGCCAGGAGTCCTGCCCATATGTCCGTACGCAGCAGTCTCAAAGTAAATTGGATTCTTTAGACCATACCGGCTAATAATGGCTGCAGGACGCAAGTCAAAAATTTCTGATAACTTATCAGCGATTTCACCATCATTGATATGTTTCTTGCTAGTGCCATAGGTATTGACAAACAAGCCCACCGGCTTGGCCACCCCAATCGCATAGGCCACCTGCACCAGACACTGATCAGCTAAACCTGCCGCTACCACATTTTTGGCAATGTGACGTGTGGCATAAGCAGCCGAGCGATCTACTTTTGAAGGATCTTTACCTGAAAATGCACCCCCCACCATGGGCACCTTTACCTCCATAGGTATCAACAATAATTTTTCGACCGGTGAGACCGGTATCTCCATGTGGTCCACCAATTACAAACTTTCCGGTAGGGTTGACAAATAATTTGTATTTGACCTCAAATAGTTTTCTGAGTTTTGCAGGTAATTTTTTAATAACCCTAGGGATTAGAATTTCCTGAATGTCTTTTTTAATCTTCTTTAGCATGGTTGCTTCTGCAGCAAAATCATCATGCTGGGTTGACACAACAATGGTATCAATAGCCATAGGTTTGTTGTCATCACTATACTTGATCGTCACTTGCGATTTGGCATCCGGTCGAAGATATTTCATCTCCTTGCCAGCTTTCCGGATAGCTGATAACTCCCTGAGAATCAAGTGAGAGAGTTCGATGCCAAGAGGCATAAAACTTGGGGTCTCATTGGTCGCATACCCAAACATCATTCCCTGATCTCCCGCACCCTGCTCCTTGCTGTCAGTGTCTGTATTGACTCCTTGGGCAATATCAGGTGATTGCTCATGAATTGTTGAGATCACACCACAAGAATCTGCATCAAACTGATATTCTGAGCGATTATACCCAATTCGTTTTATTACCTCCCTGGCCGTTTTTTGGACATCAACGTATGCTTTTGAAGTAACCTCTCCTGAGATAACGGTCAATCCGGTTGTAACCAGCGTTTCACACGCTACTCTGGAGTCAGGATCTTGCCTTAAGAAGGCATCAAGGATGGCATCAGATATTTGATCGGCTACTTTATCAGGATGTCCTTCTGAGACTGATTCGGAAGTAAATAAATAAGGCATTTTAAATTTATGATATTAGTGGTGATAAAATTGCTGCAAAGTTAGATTTTATTAGAGATTATCATCAATGTTAAGATGCAAGCTTCACTTTGATCCTTTCGGGTTCTATTTAATCTGGCAGGAAAGCATTTCCCTTCCTTCAATGTATCCCGTCAGGGTATCACCGATTTGGACCGGTCCACCTCCGGCTGGAGTACCGGTAAAAATATAGTCACCCACTTGGAGCCGGAAGAACTTTGAAATGTAACAGATTAGTTCATCGAAGGCAAAGATCAGATCCGACGTATTTCCTTCTTGCACCAATGCACCATTTTTTGTCATTGTAAAATGGATGTTTTTTGGATCCTTCAAGGAATCGCGTCGTATGAAAGTACTAAGCGGTGCCGAAAAATCGAAAGCCTTGGCAATTTCCCATGGATGACCCTTTGATTTAAGTTCATCTTGCAAATCACGTGCGGTAAAGTCAATGCCAAAGCCAATCTCCTCAAAGTAGCTTGATGCAAATTCTGGTTCGACATGACGTCCATTTTGCATATTTTGAGTACGATCTCGGCTTCATGATGGAGATTTTTGGTAAAATCCGGATAATAAAATGGCTTATTATCAATAAGCAGAGCCGTAGAAGGCTTCATGAAAATAATAGGATTTTTAGGTAGTGGATTATTTAATTCTTTTGCATGATCCACATAATTTCTACCAATACAAATAATCTTCATAGGTGTCGGTTGTGTCGTACTTCGATGAGAAGTATAAGTTTAATTTTTAGCATATTTTAAGCTCAAAAACGCACATTCAGAAGGCCTACCAACTCTTTTACTTCATGACTCGTTTTTTGGGCTCTTTGTCTCATCTCCGCTGATGATGCTCGGATCTGCTCCTTAACCCTTTTTTTATCAATGATGATTGTCTGTTTTCGTTGACGAATCGGTTCGGTCATTTCAATAAGTGCCCTGGCAACTACCTCCTTGAGATGACCATACTGCAATTTGCCCTGATCAAATGACTCCATTAACTGATGATAATCATCCGCTCTCTCAGATGCTTTAAGCAGCCTAAACAGGTTTTCTACTCCGGGGCTCATGTGACCCTGATGGGTGTCACCTGCATCAGTCACTGCAGATTTTATCTGTTTTGTAATGCGCTCAGGAGTCGCAAAAAGATCGATATGGTGTTTTTCTCCCTGACTTGCACTCATCTTACGGGTTGGATCTGCTGTTGACATTACTTTTGGCACCTCTGTAAAAAGCGGTTCTGGCAATTCAAAGAAATCTTTACCGGTAAGGAAGTTAAACCTTTGTGCAATATTTCGGGTGAGTTCGAGATGCTGCTCCTGATCCTTACCGACAGGTACATAATGTGCCCGATAAATCAGAATATCTGCGGCTTGAAGCACTGGATAGGTGTACAGTCCGCTAGATATCACTTCGTCTTTGCCTCTTTCGTTAACTTGAGTGCTCTTGTCTTTAAACTGGGTCATCTTTTTCAACTCTCCATACCCGGTCATCGTATTAAAAACCCAGAAGAGCTCAGCATGCTCAGGTACCAGAGATTGGATAAATAGATTTTCCGGTTTTAAGCCACAAGCAATCAGGTCAAATGCAAGTTCCCAAGTGGCGGGAACGAGATCTTTAATCTGATAAGGCATCGTCATTGCATGATAGTTGACTATGCTATAAATACAATGATACTCTGGTTGTAATTTCACCCAATTTTGGATGGCACCAAAATATCGGCCCAGATGCAACTTGCCAGTCGGTTGGATGCCAGACAAGACTGTTTTCTGCTCCATCTTATTGCTGTTTTATAGGTTTAAGTATGCGATCGCTGAGATCTCAACATGAACAAATTTAGGAAGATTGCTAACCTCCACCAGCTCTCTTGCGGGTGCAGTATCATCCTTGAAATACGTAGCATAAACGGCATTGATCCGGCTGTAGAGATTCATGTCCCTGACAAATACCGAACATTTTACGACATTTTCAAAAGTGGCACCTGCTTCAGTTAAGATAGCCTGCAGGTTTTTCATCACCTGGTGAGTTTCAGACTCAATATCGCTTAGCTGGAGTTCACCCGTAGACGGTACAATGGCGATTTGGCCGGAAATATACAACGTCTTACCTGCCAGAACGGCCTGATTATATGGCCCAACTGGAGAGGGAGCATTGTTGCTCTGAATAATTCGTTTCATGAAGGTCAATTTGGTGAGTTGTAGGATAGAACAAAAAAGAAGACTCCTTCCCGTGTGCCAGGAAAGAGTCTTTCAGTTATCTTTTTGATAATCTTTCTAGTCTTCTTCCCGCTCCAGATTTGCCAGGACCTTTCCCCGGTAATACAAATCTCCATCGACCTCATAAGCTCTATGAAATAGATGTGGCTCTCCCGTAGTCTGACAAATAGCGACTTGTGGGGTGGTTAATTTTTTATGAGTTCTTCTTTTTCTTTTTCTGGTTTTTGAAACCCTACTCTTAGGATGTGCCATGACACGATTATTTTATTAGTCTTCTAATTTCAAATTTTTTAACTGATCCCAAACCTGAGGAACTTCCTGTGAAGGCTGCGTTTTGAGATATTTCAAAACCTCTTTGTTACAGGGGGCATCCGGATCGGACTCACAATCATAAATCTTAACCAAGGGCAGTGATAGAGTCACAACTTCATTGATCAACACGGAAAGATCGAATTTATCCTGATCTCTCAGAATGTAGAGGATTTCATCCTCATCTTCTTGCACTTCATCAACAAATTTGATCACAAACCTTCTCTCCCCATAGACCGGAATTTTGATCGGTTCCAAACATCGATCACAATCAGCTTGCATAGTGCCGTCATGTGTCAAATGGAGTATAATCAAATCCGATCGTCTCTCGATTGTGGTTTTTTGAATGATTTCGCATTCGCCAACCAATTCATTTTCAAATAATTGAAAGAATTTACGATCGAGTACAAACTCTAAGATTTTGGTTCCCTCAGGTGTCGATTTGAGAGGGAGACTAAAATGATCCAGCGCCTTCATTACCAAAGAACTTTCTAAAGTGGGCGCAAAGATATCATTTTTTAAGAAGTTTACAACATGATAAATAGTACTAACCGGTCTACATTGCCAATTTTTTATTTTGTCCTAGTCGAATGAGGTTATTGTCTACCTGCCAGATCAGAGTGATTGATTGGTTTTGGGCGATTGTTGACAGCTCCTGAAATGGAGTGTCCAATTTCAGTTAAGACCAATTTCACCCACCGGGTCGTTGCCAACCAACCCCACTTCCACTGTACTTTTGATCGTTGCCATCATTACAAACTATCAAGTAAAGGAAACTGCTACAAAAGGATCTCTGAGCCACAGGATTATTCAATATCCGAATAGATGAAAGTGCTACCTAGTTCCGGTATTTACAAAATTTATGCTGACTGGACGGACTCTATGCCTTGTTGATCTGATCTAAGTCTTTACCGGCATAGTATCCAACGTCAATATCTCTCCTTGCTTTGACAAAGTAGGTTA
This sequence comes from Saprospiraceae bacterium, assembly GCA_016711125.1. Classification (GTDB taxonomy): domain Bacteria; phylum Bacteroidota; class Bacteroidia; order Chitinophagales; family Saprospiraceae; genus JABDMH01. Next base: position 260,560 of record JADJTQ010000002.1, read on the forward strand.
TCTGACCCACGTGATACGAGAAATGTTCAGTGATATGAATCAGTATTGCTAGTCCACTTTCCTGAAAACCCTGAACCGAGTAAATTTTCGTTAGTTCATTGCTGTCAAGATCTTTGATGATTTGATCAGCTTGTAGCATCAGGTCGATGATCTTCTGTTTTAAGTTTTCCCGGCTGACCGGTCCTTTCTCATCGAATTCACTTTGTCTTTTTCTGGTATCTTCTTCTCCCCCCATGGTCGAAAACAGCCATTGGGTCACATTACCACAAAGGTGAAGAACGAGATTACCCACACTATTGCTCTGTGCGTTGGGTCGATACCAGATGTCTTCCTCGGTCAAAAGGTCGAGACATTTTAATATTCGTTCTTGTCCTTCACCTGTCAGTCTTCTTCTTATCTCAGGCAGAAAAAGACGATGTAGATCATCGTTCACGTTTTAGTCAAGTTTGATTCTTTAAAAATAAGCAATAGCCCTTTATGATTTCCAAATCGAGGCTTCTACTTTTATCAACTCGCTGGACCCATTATCAAAATCAGGGCACCTCAGAGAGTCGCCTTCAGAGGACTATCACATCAGTTTTTTATCTCTATGAAACTAGATATTGCTGGGTAATTACCTGAAGAATCTATACCTTTGCCATCCCAATTATGGTCCCATAGCTCAGCTGGTTAGAGCATCTGACTCATAATCAGAGGGTCCTTGGTTCGAGCCCAAGTGGGACCACAGTGGAGGCCGGTAATCACCGGCTTTTTTTTTGTTAATACTCAATCCAATAGGTTATGGCTAATGTCACCATCAAAAATTTGATTTTCGATCTTGGAAATGTCATTATTGACCTTGATTTCGCTGCTTCAGAAAATCTTTTGAAGGAGATCGTGAATATCAGTTTTCTAAACCCTGGCAAAGAAGATCTTGAGGTATTTCTAGATTTTGAATGCGGCCAAATTCCGGAAGCTATGTTTCTGAATCATTTTCTAAAAAAATCCAGAGGCAAGGCACAGGCAATCGACTTTATCAAGGCCTGGACAGCTATGTTGGCCTATATTCCACACGAAAGATTACTCATGCTTCAATCGTTGCGTGACCAGTTTAAGGTGCTAATACTTAGCAATACCAACGAAACCCATATACGCTGGGTGGACCAATATCTTGATGAAAACTATCAGATCGCAGGCTTGAGTAGCGTGGTCGATTTCGCCTTTTATTCACATGACTTAAAAAGCAGAAAGCCACAACGCGAAATCTATCAAAAAATGCTTGACCTCGCTCAAATAGACCCTGTAGAATCGATCTTTTTTGATGATTATTACGACAATATAATTGCTGCGGAAGAGATGGGTATTCACGGTTTTCATGTCTCTCCCCAAGATGAAATAATCGACCTTGTGCCCAAAGCCCTGGCGCTATACTCATGAAAGCGAACCCGCTTAATCCTGATACGTTGCTGAGTAAAATTCGTAAATACTGTGATTACCAGGAGCGTTGTCATCAGGAGGTCAGATATCAAATGCTCAAATTAGGGGCAAGGGGAGAAATTCTCGAAAAAATAATTGGCCAATTAGTGGAAGAGGGCTTTTTGGATGAAGAGCGATTTGCCCTCGCTTTTGCCCGGGGTAAATTCAGAAACAATCTTTGGGGTAAACAAAGAATTCGTCTGGAGTTGGGCCGTAGAAAAATTGGAACCTATCTCCAAAACAAAGCACTGGAAGAGATTGATCCGGATGAATATCGAAAATCGCTATCAAACCTCTTGATGAAGAAAAAACAGAACTTGTCTCCCAGTCCAGATGCGACCCAAAAGCAAAAACTGTTTAAATATGCCCATCAACGTGGTTTTGAAGCTGATCTCATTTATGAATTGATCCAAACGCTTTAGGCTGTTTAATGGCATTAGATCGCTACATATGGCTGAGTATCTTTATCTTAGCTGAATATATCCGAAAATACCAAGGCGTGGCGTTAACATATTTGAAATGCTTTAAAAAAAAGGTGCGTTATCATGGAAGAGAAAAAATCAAACTCATTGCCCATTATCCTTGGGATACTCTTAGTGCTAGCTGCAATAGCGGCCATCTACTTTGGTGTAAAACATAATCAGGATGTAAAGGAAGCCACTATGAAGCAGGCTGAAATCGATAGCCTGGTAACAGTAAGAACCGGTCTTGAGACGGAACTCAACAGCCTCAATCTGCGATATTCTGCTATTGCTATGGAAAATGACTCACTTACCGGATCTATGGAAAGTGCCCGAGAGGCTATCGCCAAAAAGGACGAACAGATAAGATGGGCGCAACGAAAATCGGCGAGCGATGCCAAAGCACTCAAAGATGAAATTGCCATGCTCCAATCAAGCAAAGAAGAGATGGCGGGTACTATAAACCGGCTTACCCAGGAAAACGATCAGTTAAAAATGACCAATGCCGAACTCACAGAAAAACTCAATGCTTCAGAAGAACAAAATACCGCTCTCAAAGGTCAGGTTGGAGATTTGGAGCGTGCGAATACGCTACTTGAGCAACGCACATCGCAATTGGCCAATGTAGCTTATAAAGCTTCGGCGATGCAGGTCAATATTGCTCGCAAAAATGATAAGACGACCATCAAAGCCGGAAGGGTCAGGAAATTTACGGTTAGCTTTGATTTGGTTGAAGTGCCTGAAGAATACCGTGGAGAGCAAACACTCTATTTGACAATAACGGATGCCAACGGGGTCCCTATCAGTGAAGGTGGCCAAAAGGTAAGAGTTGGCAGCGAGAATCAGGCTTTGGTGATTGAGGCACTGGAATCTAAAAAAGTCAATGTCGGTCCCTCGCAGCGATTTGAATTTTCTCATGCATTGTCGGATAAGGTGAAAAAAGGATTTTACATCTTTAGTGTATATGCCGACAAAGGATTGATTGGTTCGACCATGTATCAATTGATCTAAATTGATTTTGAGGCTTCTTATGTTCACTAGATTAATATGCATATGCATCGTCCTGTGCTTGACAAGTTGCGTGGGTGCAGGTAAATTTAGAGCGCTTCAGTCGGAAAAGACTGAAGTCGAAAAGATTTGGGCCCAGGAGAGATCCAAACTCGATGCGGACAATCAAAGGATCACTTCCAGAAATGAGGAGGCTAATCTCGAATTGGCCAGACAAAATACCTTATTGAGTGAGCTACTTAACGATAAAATCGAATTGGAAAAAGAGGTAGTATCGATTAAAGATCGTATTTCCAGTCTAAGCACCGAGTCTAAATCAGTTGAGGCCGGACTCAATCAAGAGCTCGAAAAAAAGAATGAGAATCTTAAACTCAAAGAAGCCAGATTAAACCGGATGATCAACTGGTTGTTGCAGCAAGAAGCCATTTTGGGTAAGATTTCAACCCAATTGGGCGAAACCATGACTGGATATGGTGAAGACCAAATAGATTGGTTTTTTTCAAGATAATCGACTTGACATCATCTTATATCAGGATTTTATCACCGTTAGTCAACGATCACTATCAAGTACTGGTGCCGCAGCCATCGACAAACTTGCGAAGATCATTGCAGAGTATCCTAGTTTAGAAATTTTAATCGAAGGTCACACTGACAATAGTATCAGCCAAACGGGTGAAGCATTGGGAATCAGTACCCAACGCGCTGTGGTTGTTTGTACCTACCTGGTTGATGAAGGTGGTATCAATGGCAACCAGCTGACTGTTTGTGGCCGGGGCAATTACTATCCAAGGGTCTCAAACCAGACGCTGGCTGGAAGGTCGCTCAACAACCGGGTTGAGATCAGCTTGCGGCCTCCTTACCAACAGTTATTAGCATTTCTCGACGAGTAACTTGTTATCTCCAAATTTTAATCCGACCTTATCTCGTTCTAACGATGAAAAGATGAAAGGCAAACGGCGAGATTTTTTGAAGCAGGGCATCGCAACCGCAGCGGGACTCTCGCTTTCCGGGATGACCCAGGTAAGTCATATGGCTGCAAGACCATATACCTATATTAAGGATGCTGGAATTGACCTTTGCTTGGCTTACTTTTGGGGCATCGAGCCTCAGAAAGTAGCCCTAGCCAGGCAAATGAATGTGCTCGGTGCGGTAGGTGGGATCAATCCTGGCATGGCCGGTATGTCAGGTGAGAAAAACTATGAGCTAAAGGTCATTAAAGGGGTCAAGGATGCGTGGGAAAAAGAAGGCCTGCAACTCAAAGTTGTCGAGGGACCACCCTCCTTAAATATCAAAACGAAACTAGGCCTGGAAGGCAGAGATGAAGAGATTGAAAACTTCATCACCTTCATCAAGAATATCGGATCGCTAGGTATCGACACGGTTTGTCACAATTGGATGCCCGTGATTAGTTGGACCCGGACCAATATGGAAAAGGCTAGCCGGGGTGGGGCTTTGGTCAGTGCTTTCGATCTAAAGGACATCGAAAATCAACCAGTGATCACTGAATATGGCGAGCTAACCCACGAAAAGATGTGGGCCAATATGGAGTACTTTCTCAAAGCAGTCGTACCCGAAGCAGAAAAAGCCGGGGTGAAGCTAGCTTTGCATCCGGATGATCCACCCATTGATGGCATTCGGGGAATACCTCGAATTATGACTTCGGTAGAGGCCTTCAAGAAAATGCTCGATCTATACCCCAGTCCTAGTAATGGAATAACTTTCTGCCAGGGTAGTTTTGCCTCAATGGGTGATGACGACACACCGGTAGACATCCCTGCCGCTATTGAGTATTTTGGAAAAAGGGAAGCTATCCATTTTGTCCATTTTCGCGATGTGCGTGGATCAAAAAATAAATTTGAAGAGACCTTTCACGATGATGGGAAGACAGACATGTACCGGGCGATGGAGGCTTATTACAAAGCCGGTTTTAAGGGTCCAATGCGACCTGATCATGTGCCCACAATGCATGGAGACAGCAATCAACATCCAGGATACAGTACCATTGGAACTTTATTTGCCATTGGCTATATAAGGGGGCTTATTGAAGGTGTGAGCAAAGCCAAGGCATAGAGGTATACTTTTACCAAATTTTCATTTCAAATATTACTTTCACATCGCCCATGATCCTCCCACTTCTGTATAGGGAATGCATCCTTGCCAAGTACCGGGAATATCATCAAATTTTAAAGCCTGCTTGGCACCGATTTCACTGGTAAAATATCCGGTGATCGTAAGTTCTCTGATCAGGTTAAAAAATCTCTCAGAACCTCCCGGTGTGGCTAATGTCTTTTCACCTTCATTGGCAAGTTCTGCTGCTTTTTCAGCGTCTGACTCAGGAATTGCCGGTACACCAGAAATCTCCGAAAGAACAGCATCTTTTTGTGAGTCGGTCAATTCAACAAATCGCTGTTTAAACTTGCTTTTGGCAATTCCGTTAACTTCATCAATGCCCGTATAAAATTCAGCTAATTCTTCTTCGGTAGCGATATCTTTTAAAAAAGAATCAATATAGCGGTCCACCATAGCTTCTTTGGCTCCCGGTGTACTAGTTGCTGGAATAATCCGCTCGGTTATTTCGGCAACGGTTAAAGCTTGATCCGGAGCCATGATTTCAGGAGTCCAATCTAGCGACGTGGTGCTGGGTTTGCAACCAGACATCACCGCCGCAATAGTGGAGGCTGACAGAGCTCCTCCCATTATGTAAGATGTGCGACGCAGCGCTTCTCTTCTATTAATCATTGTTCTTAGTTTGACTTTCGCTAATTCTAAATTAAAGATTCATATTATTCAATTCCTTGACCGCATGGTCGACCGCTCGTGCTGTCAAAGCCATATAGGTCAATGACGGGTTAACACAGGAAGCCGAGGACATACATGCACCATCGGTTACATAAACATTGGTAGCTGCCCACACTTGATTGTGTTTATTTAATACCGAATTCTTAGGACTTGTGCCCATTCTGGCGGTACCCATTTCGTGAATGCCTAATCCGGGAGCACCAGGACTATCGTAAGTTCTTACATTAGTCAGACCGCCAGCTTCCAGCATTTCCGCTGCAGAATCCGCCATGTCTTTTCTCATTGCCCATTCGTTTTCTTTAAATTCACAATCAAATGTTACGGTACTCTGTCCGTATTTATCTTTAACCGCATCGTTTAGATAGAGCCGGTTTTCATGGTTGGGGAGCATCTCTCCAAATGCAGTCAACCCCATCCGCCATTTACCGGGTTCGATCAATTCCTCTTTCAGACCTTCACCGAAACCCAATTCACGTACACTCCGACTCCACGAATCTCTGCTTCCACTACCTTGATATCCGTAACCTCGCGTGTAATCCTTCATTTGAGTATTGCCATCGACATTGCGAAATCTTGGAATGTAGATACCATTGGGCCTTCTCCCTTTGTAGTATTTATCATTAAGACCTTCGTATTCTCCAGATGCACCAACTCTAAAATGATGGTCCATAAGGTTACAACCCAGTTCCCCACTTTCATTACCCAAACCATTGGGATTTGCCTCATCACGGGAGTTCAGTAAAATAAAGGTGCTGCCAACGGTGCTGGCACAAAGGAAGACAACATTAGCATAAAATTCATGGGTTTTGTTAGTCTCGGCATCGATTACCTTAACCCCTGTGGCTTTTTTGGAGTCTTTATCGTAAATGAGCGAATTCACGATCGAATAGGGGCGAATCACCAGATTACCAGTAGCCTCAGCCGCCGGGATGGTCGATGCATTACTACTGAAGTAGGCTCCATATGGGCAACCTCTGATGCAACGATTCCTGTATTGACAGGTACCCCGGCCCATATGAGGCTGAGTGAGATTGGCTACCCGGCCAATGGTCATGATCCGGTCGTTAAAGTTTTCTTTGATTTTACCCGCTACATGGTCCTCAAGACAGTTGAAATCCATTGCAGGCAGAAATTTCCCATCAGGCAACTGGTGAAGCCCCTCGGCCCGGCCAGATATTCCGGCAAAGCTCTCCACATAGTCATACCAGGATTCAATGTCCTTATATCTTATTGGCCAGTCTGTCCCTACCCCCTCTTTGGCATTGGCATCAAAATCAAGGTCACTCCATCGATAGCTCTGCCTTCCCCATAGCAATGACCTTCCTCCCAAATGATAACCCCGCATCCAATCGAATCGCTTTACCTCAGAATAGGGATTTTCCAGGTCATTGACAAACCAATGCTTGGTAGACTCCCGAATCGTATATCCGGTTCGACTTTGCTTTTCGTGGTTTTTCATTTCCTCCCGAGACACCTGATCACGGTTAGGCAGTTCCCAACTATTCAATGTTGCCGTTGGGTAGTCTCCGTGTTTCACCATTCTGCCCCGTTCCAGTAGCAGGGTCTTAAGTCCTTTTTCGGTAAGCTCCTTGGCAGCCCAACCACCACTGATCCCTGAGCCCACTACAATGGCATCATAGGTAACCACTTGTTTACCTTTAGAATTAAATAGCATGTTTCTCCGTCTTTTAGATCCAATGTAAAAATTAAAAAATAGCCCGAATGCATCCGTATTATTTTGTTATCAAGTTCCTAAAGTGATTTTAACCGATTATTTATAACACTTTCCACGCTTAATGATCAGCACAGGGGGATACTTTTTTATCCTAGCAGACATAATTTCTATGGCTATAAATTCTTCTTTTTATTGTAGTGATCACTGCCAAAAAAACTTGTATGCCGCTCAAATCTTCCTATTCTAGAATATGGAAATATAAACCATACCAACTCTATAAATAAGATTACTGCCGTAGAATAGATTGAAAAGTCCTGGTTGAGTGTTTTGTAAACGACAAAAATTAAAGCCGACTTACAGCGCAATAATCTGAAGTGAAACAAAGTTTTTAACAAGCATTTAAATCTCGATACAGTGACAAGAATAAAACATGCCATAGACCTCAACATTCTGAAGCACTATGCTTTGGCAACTACGGCCTTATTCGTTTTGTTGGCTACCTATGCCATTTTTCTGATCATCCAATACGGTTTTCTGGAATCGATGCACCTCACTCAGGTCCAGAAATTGAGTACGATTGTATTTCTTCTCGTACTGGGTTCAAGTCTGGCAGGTGCGATCTTTCACCATTTGGTCAATTATCGGCCACGATCTCGCAATGCGTTTGCCTTTGTCTTTTCGGTAAGTACACTGAAGTTTCTTGGTACCTTATTGGCATTTCAGATTTTAGGGTTTTAACAATTTATCACGAGCACACCTGCTCTCCGATACTCCATTTATTAGCTAACCATTGGAATCGGCGGCTCGACCTTGAGTCATTTAGTCTGGAGTTTTCTCAAAAAATCATCAAATAATGTTTTACCGTGCAAAATGAGTGCACGGTAGTAGTTTTACTTTGATTTATCAATTAAAACAAATGATTATGTGTGAGACAAACCATATCCAGGAGAGAATCGACTCGGTAGCTTTTGATCTTTGCAACAGAGGTGGCAAGTTTTTTGACTTCGCACCAGAAATTTTAGCTAGGCTACTCGACCTTTGTCCTGAACAAGATGTCTGGCTGTATGAACCGGATCCAACTGATCCAGACGCAAGACTTACCTACGCTACATTCCGTATACAGGCCACCAATGGTACTATCTTTCATATGAGTTGTTTGCTAAACGATCAGAGTGAGGTGCTAGAATGGATAGGCCCTCATGATTTTCAATTACCAAAAACATTGGAGCCACTGTTTTTACAGGCCATTGCTGCCTAATAAATCAAGATTGTCGCGATCGACCCCTTCACGTTCGGACAGACCAATGCTGACCATGACTCACACTGGGAAAAATGAACCCACATTCCACCAATTCTTTCATTTTCAAAGGAAATACACCTTACTTTCACTATTCCAGGTTAATTCCCATTTTGCAGGTTTAGTGACTGCCCAAAGGGAATTATCATATTTAACTCATTACTAACAACCCTTCCTAGTGCCAATGACGGCATCCTTCCGATGGCAGTAGTTGATTTAAGCATTAAATCCAAGTATTTCGTATTTTAGGGATTCGTCGTTATGGTCTTTTCTTAACCAAACATTCCTGGAATGAAAGTGAGCTTTTCCCTCAATCGCAAAGCAGTAGAAGTTGAAGTTGAAGAAAAAGCAACGCTGCTTTGGACTCTCCGAGACAAATTTCAACTTACTGGCACCAAGTATAGCTGCGGCATCGCTCAATGTGGTTCCTGCACTGTGCATATAGAAGGTAATCCTGTCAGATCTTGTATGATGCCAATGCGGGCCATAGCGGGCAAAGACATCGTGACCATCGAAGGTCTCAGTGAAGGCGATACCAAACACGCACTTCAGGATGCTTGGGTTGAAGAGCAAGTACCCCAGTGTGGTTATTGCCAATCTGGCCAGATCATGCAGGCAGCGGCACTCTTAAAGAAAAATCCGAATCCAACCCGGGAGGAGATCGTCGACTATATGGACGGAGTATTATGCCGTTGTGGAGCCTATATGCGAATTATCAGTGCCATTCAAAGAGTAGCAACAAAGGGATAAATCATGAAAACAACGACTACCATATCAAGAAGAAAGTTTCTAAACCGGGTTGGAGGTGTCACTTTCGTGATATCGGCGGGTGCTTTGGCACCTACTTTGATCACCGCAGCTTTCGACAAATCTCTTAATGGGACTAAGACCATATCTGCCTGGGTGCATATCGGAGAGGACAATCAAGTGACCATTCTAAATCCTGCAGCTGAAATGGGGCAGGGCTCCATGACGGCATTGGCAGTGATCATTGCTGAGGAACTTGACGTTGATTGGGCCAATGTTACGATTCAAGATTCACCAATCGAACCGGATGTCTACGGTCTGCAATGGGGAGGCCGTCTAGGAGGGCCGATGATTACCGTTGGCAGCCGTACAGTTCGCGGCTATTACTTGGCACTTAGGTTGGCAGGTGCGCAAGCTCGAAAAGTCCTAATGCAACATGTTGCCACTAAATGGGGTGTGCCTATCACAGAGTTAAACTCCGATTCAGGTGTAGTAATCCACGAAAAATCTGGTCAAAAGGTAACCTACGGTACGATTGTAGCCACTTTAAAACTGCCGGAAAAACTACCAGAGGTAACCGAAGTTGATCTTAAGAACCCAAAAGAGTTCAGGCTTATTGGCAAGAAGGTCTCACGGTTTGATATACCAACAAAATCAGACGGGACTGCTCAATATGCGATTGATGTACAAGTGCCCGGTATGCTTTATGCGGTCATTTCAAGATCTCCGGTCAACGGAGCTAAACCAACCTTGCTGAATGAACAGCAAATTCTGACCATGAAAGGAATCTACAGAGTGATACCTCTAAATCATGGCATCGGTATCGTGGGTGAAAGCTTCGAATTATGTCAGGAAGCCAGAAAAAGTTTGAAGATTGATTGGAGCCCTGGAGCTAAAGCTACAAACTACCAAAGTGTTGAAGCCTACGATTCATACCAAAATAAGGCCAATAGCCACGAGAAAGGGGAAGTAATTACGGAAGAGGGCAATGTAAATGATGCTCTGGCATCAGCGGCGAGGACCTTTGAATCCAACTATAAGAATGACTTCGTTTATCACGCGCAAATGGAACCTCTCAATGCAGTGGTCACCGTGGCGGAAGATGGTAAAAGCGCCGAGGCATGGGTCGGATCCCAAGCCCACGATGGCGCAAGAAAATCCGTAGCTGACGTATTGGGTATTCCATTTAGTGATGTTACCTATCATAGCTGTTATCTTGGAGGTGGTTTTGGAAGAAGGTCGATGAGTGACTATGTCGAAGAAGCTACACATCTCTCCAATGCGGTTAAACGTCCGGTTAAACTAGTGTGGAGCCGGGAAGATGACATGCAGTATGGGGCTTTCCGACCCATCTCTCTCCAGCGAATGCGCGCTGGTGTGGATGCCGAAGGAAACATCACGGCTTGGAGCCATCAGATCGTAGGTACCGGAGATGGCTTAATGAGCTCGGGAGCTAAAAGTCCCTATTACACCATACCCAACCAATATATTGATCTACATAATATGGACGCCGGTGTGCGAACCAAACATTGGCGTTCAGTCGGTCACGGTCCTAATAAATATGCGATTGAAGCTTTTATTGATGAAGTAACCATGGCAGTAAACAAAGACCCGTATCAAATGCGCCGGCATCTTCTTCGCAACAATCCCAGAGAACTGGCCGTTGTGGATAAAGTCGCCGAAATGTGCCAATGGGGATCTCCCCTGCCAGAAGGTCGCGCCCGGGGTATGGCCTTTGCCGAAAGAAGCGGTGCCCTGGTAGCCGGAGTCGCCGAGATTTCGGTAGATCGAGATAAAGGCAAAATCAAAGTACACCGTTTTTGGTGTGCCATGGATGCCGGAGTGGTCGTGCAACCAGACAATGCCATTGCCCAGTTGGAGGGTGGGGTGATCTTCGGGATCAGTAGTGTCATGCATGAAAGCATCACTTTTAAAGATGGAGCCGTTGAACAGTCCAATTTTCACAATTACCACATTGCCCGCATGTCGGATGCTCCCGAATCGATCGAATGCCATATTATTCCATCTCAAGAAGCTCCGGCGGGAGTGGGCGAAGCCAGCACACCGGTAGTGGGAGGTGCTATTGCCAATGCATTCCTAGCCCTTACAGGTAAAGCTTTATGTCATATGCCTTTTACCTCTGAGAAGGTGAAGGAGGTCTTGGAGGAGTATGGGAAGTCGGAAAACGGACAGCGGTAGACATCTGAAAACTCCAAGGAGATGACTGTTAAATGAATGTCATTGCTAGGAAAATGTGCTTGAGAATTATGCTGAATCTTCCAAAAACTCGACCTTTCTATTCGATTGACTATCCTTACTTTCAATCATAGATAAATAGTTTAGAAGTCATAGTTTGATGGTTTCATAGACCAGATGAGCCATTACTCAAAATTAAAATAGTTGAATCGCTAACCCCTTATCATATATTAGATGGTAATAAATTTTGAAGATTTGCTTATCCTTCGCTGTTCAAAAATTCCTTTTTTCCCTTTCTATCTTGTTCCTCTTATTACTATTTTTTTCACTTGTGCGCCTGAAGCTAGGTTAGATTCTGAGCCACATGAGATCAGGATCATCGCTTCTGACGAAGGTTATGATATGCCTGATTCTATCCCTGAAGGTTTAGTGCATATGACCTTTGAAAATAGGGGGCTCGATGATTCACGAAGCTTTGTTCACTAGATTACCCAATGGAATGTCTGGTCTCAATTACGGAGGCAGTTTCAAACGGGTCTCTATTCCCAGAAGGAGCGATTGATTACTCCGGGCCCGGTCTTTCTTCTCCGGGAGAACACTGTGAAATTTGGTTACACTTGGATCCCTGGTGATTATATTATGGGTTGCTGGTTTAATTCTCATATTACCTCAATAGCTCCTCAGACGGCACATGTATATGATGACACCACAAGTAAAATCTTCGTGCCACAACCGGATGCCATTCTTAAAATGATCGACTATAAATTTGTTCTCGACCGGCCTCTTAAAAAAGGTATCCAGGTCCTCCAAGTAGAAACGATTGGTCCGTCCATGCACGAAGTTGACTTCTTCCGTCTTCATCCAGACATTACCTTCGAAGATTTCTGGGAGTGGCAACATAATGGCAGAAAAGGACCTACGCCGGCCACGGCAATCGGTGGCGTTTTAAATAGTCATAATATGAAGGGGTTTGTCTGGATCAAACAGAATTATAAAGTGGGGAGATATGTAATTTGGTGCGACATGCCCTTGATGATGAAGGATTCTTCTTTGTCCGAAGATGTCGTACATGCTGATTTGGGGATGTTTATGCAATTTGAGATCAAAGATTAGCTTGGATGTGCCAAGGCGATCACCGGTGGTAAGAACCCCTGGCTATTGCTTTTAAGTTCCAATATTGCAGCTGGAGTCTGGGCTATAGTGTAAGCGCTCAGAAAGACAGTGTATACTGCAAAAATCAGTGCTTTTTTCATTTGGATTCCATATTTAGGATTGGCACGAAATAAAATTCGCGCAAATTCAGGTATTGCTTAAGAATATTTTTTGTGATGAAAAAAGCAAGTGAATCGTGAGTTAGAGTCGATTTTTACCAAACCGCTCAACATAAGTTTAAAAAAAGGTAGGCTATCTGACTCAACCAGTACCGCTTGAGTTTCGTGTCTTGGTAATGACCAAAATAGATCGCATAATTATTCAACATATCTAATGCGAACATCTACGAGAAACAAAAAGGCCCAGCATTTACATTGCTGAGCCTTTCGCTTGAGGTCGGTAGCGGATTCGAACTTTTCCTCATAACCGACTCTATATCAGTATTTTATAAACTCCTTCTATAGGCTAGGGGATGAATTAGGGGATGAATATCTTTGTTTTTCCCTCTTAAACCACCATTTTCAGCTATGCCTGACTCTTTCATCAAGCTATCCAAATAAAGATAAGAAAAACTCCTGTACTCGGTTTTCCACTGTTCTGTTTATGACATTATATCGGTACCATCAGAATAAAAGGAGGATGTCGATGATAGTGTGGTTGATCATTACTATCGTTGTTTTAGAATTGATATGGTTGATGTATTGTCAGTGCTCTTTTTAATCCAAGCATAAGGGGTTAGTCGTCAAAGTCATTCTCTCTCAGTATTTATATAGAGCCGACCAATCACATCCTTAGCCCAGAAGAGGATGTCATGATGTAAAACCAAATCTGTCCTACCCTTTCTTATTATGACGGTCGGGTAAAGGATCATTATATCAGGACTTGGGGTGAAGATGGTTAGGTCGTTTTAAATGGGGATCTGGTCGATTTTCCGTGACTTCAGATAGGATGGACTGCTTTTAATCTGTTCTGACCTCTTTCTGTTTCGGTGGCAATTTGGGGGCTATAGTAGTTTTGAGACCTTGTTCCAGATGTTCCAGGTTTTTTCGCTAAACTTTTAAATACATTCATCATAACTCTTTCTTATATATTCTCTTTTCTTTAAAATATCTGGAACAACTGGAACATCCCCTCTACATCCCTTTAAAATTGGGGGTTATCCTGTTCCAAGTCACTAATATAAAACCGGAACATCCTGGAACATCTGGAACAAAATCACGATGAAATGATAGATTTATCCCCTTTTTTTGGGTAAAACATCCTCACGATCATCATTTTGGATAAGATATGGGTAAAATGTTCCAGAAATTTGGTTGCATGTTCCTCTTTTTGGGGGGGATAGTGTGTTGAGAGACGCATTCCGATACTCCAGATATAAACAAAACTGGGAGGCATCAGAATTACATTCGTCTCACTCCTTATCAACAAACTCACTGTAATCGAAGGAGATCTTATGATCTTCAATGAAGTCGATGACCAAAGGGTAAAGATAGAATGGAAATCGGTCAACTTGATTTAAGCTGAATTTGAAAGGGACACCGTCCGAAAGGGAAAATATTATTTCTTCGTCCTCACGTGCAAAAAAGAATTTTATTGTAGCAAAACCTTCAATTCTTACTTTATGATCTCGAAGGGTTAACTTGGAAATCGACAAGTCATCAACAGATTCAAAACTAGTGATCCCAGAGATTTTTGATCTAAATTCATCGACATAATCTCTTTTGAGCAGTTCAAGTAATAGGCTATCCAAACCCTCTAGATAGACTTCATGTTTTGGCCTTGGTCTAGCTACTACTAATAAGAATCGTGCATTTGTTGGAAACCTAGATTTTAGAGTCTTTAATTGTTCCTGAAACGCCCTTTTACTAAATCTCTCATCAGATGCAAATGCTTTAATTTCGAAAAAGAGTAATTCACCACTTTCCTTGTGCTTGGCAATTGCATCTGGTTCTAATGAAACTTCCAAACCAGCTAGCTTTTCTACAAATTCATACCCTAAGGGTTCATACTTATCCTTTAGTCTGTGATATTCTAACTCTTCAAGAGCCTCGTAGTATGTTTGGTGAAACTTCCTCATATGAACCTGACACTAGAATTTTGATGATCCGAAACAGAAACATAAAGTATTCTTTCTTGATCATTCCCTATGTTATCTATAAAATCATAAATGGCTGCCAAATCAACTAAGTCAATCTCTGTAATGTCTATTTCAAAAACATCTGGAGTTGAATCATGGATCTTCAAGGTTTCTAGGTAACGGATTTGTCTATCATTTTCGTAAGCCACTCCTTCCAATGAATCCCATAAAGGTTTACTAATATTATCCGCATCAAATCCATGTTTCACCCTGTGGATGTAAAATACCTTTCCACATAGAGGATCTGCACTGATTAATGGGATTCTGGGAATGGGCTGCATAGTATTTTTGCGATTGTGTTCTCGGATTAGATCACTTTGTAATCTCAGAATTGTTTTCCTAGACCTACTGTTCTGAGATACAGGTGTGACATTCCTAGCTACAAAAGAGAAATATTTTGCCATAATTTGATTTTCTACTTATACATCTTCCTATATCCAATCGAAACACTTCCCTAGTAAACTCTCGTACCAAAAACAACCTATCATACCAAGTCTGAAACTCAGCAAGATCTATGTTGTTTCTCATACTCCCATCTCCTCCTTCCACCAAGATAAGCCAACATTCGTCAAATCTATTCCTCCCCCCCTTTGATTGTTTTTTTTCGATCAATGACATCCTGTATATATTCAGTTTTGAGATCATAAAGTATCGCCCCCTTATATCCAACATTACAGCAGATCTGAGTCCAATTTGGTGAGGTTTCTATTTCGACATTTGTACCAAGATCATTAAATTCAAAAACATGTCTTGTTCTTTCTAGTCTGATATCGTTGGCATCAAATTCCTCACAAATCACACTAAAAATTTTGTGCTTTAAGATTCTAATTTTTGAACTAGTTAGCCTTTCTTTACTAAGATCTGCACTAACGTTTATAAACGCCCCAATATCTCCTAATATGGATCTAAACCCGTCCACAAATAGTTCCTCCAGCTGTGTTTTAAAAGTCTCTAGTCGCTTTCTTTGAGTATGGATCTTATCGTGTTTCAGAAGCAGTTCAGTAAGCTCTAATGCAAAGATTTTGTCCTCATAATGGACAATGCCGTCTGGCCATTTATTTTCATCCGCTCTTGTCCATCCAGTATCTCGATTAAAAATCTTGGGCACAACCCAATCGAAAATTCTGTTTTCTTCTTCAGTCGTCATTTCTCTAGATATTCAATAACCCCAATCCTCATTTGTCACAGGTAGTTCATTTAGCTGGTCATGATACACTTCGGCATAAACGCATCCAAATACTTGATAAATCGATCATTGAGTTGCCGTTTGAAGTTGGACGTTTGTCCCTTTAATTACATTATGGATCGAATTAAAGGTGAATGCCATGTGCCTCATCTTAAGACCTTAATTATCAAACCAAGACCTAACCCCCTGGTCTTCTGAGGGGATACTATAAACGATCATAACGTGCATTTAATCGAATTCTTGCAAAAACCATTTGAATGCATTCCTTTACGTCTTCCTTCCCAACCAATCTCCCATGCCATTCCAGCCTTGATCCGCATACAAATGATCAGGATAAGATGGAATATCTTCTGGCTTTTCTCCAGATTTGCAATATTGTTTCCATTCGGTGCCACTTTTAAGACCTAAGAGATGAACAAATGCTCTCGCCTCATTGAATGATTTGTATTCTTTGACCTGGTTGGAAATTGTTCCAGTTCCTAGCCAGTCTCCCATGCTCTTCCAACCCTTATTTTTATACACTTTACGAGGATCAGCAGGAATATCTCCTGGATTTTCTCCTGATTTGCAATATCGAAACCAATCTGAACTGTTCTTTAACCCTAATGAATGCACAAATGCTCTCGCCTCCTTAAATGATCTATGATCCTGGAGGAAAGTTGCTATTGAATTGGTACCTAGCCAATCTCCCCAACCATTCCAGCCTTCATTCAAATATTTATTACGTGGATCAGATGGAATATCCTCGGGCTTTTTCCCTGACTTGCAATATTGCCACCATTCAGAACTTTTTTTGAGATCTAACGAATGGACAAATTCTCTTGCATCGTCAAATGATCTGTATTCTTTGAACTGGTTGGCAATTGTTTCACTACCCAGCCAATCTCCTATGCCCTTCCAACCTTGATCCCAATAGATATGCCTGGGAGTGTTGGGAATATCCTCTGGCTTTACTCCTGATTTACAATATTGCAACCACTCATCCTCAGTCTGAAGGCCTAGGGACTGCACAAATGCTTTCGCCTTTTCAAATGACCTAAATTCCTTGAGAAATGAAGCAATTGTTCCTGTTCCCAGCCAATCGCCCATTCCACTCCAACCCATTTTATTGTAGACCGGTTTTGGGTTAGCAGGAATATCTTCTGGCTTCTCGCCCGATTTGCAATATTGTTTCCATTCGGTACCACTTTTAAGACCTAATGAATGTACAAATGCTCTGGCCTTCTCAAATGACATATATTCTCGGAATTGGTTGGCAATTGTTCCAGTACCTAGCCAATCACCAATTCCATTCCAACCCTTATGTTTATAAGTTCCACCAGGATCAGCAGGTATATCCTGAGGCTTATCTCCGGATCTGCAATATTGCCTCCACTCTCCTTCATTTTTAAACCGCAAAGAGTGCACAAATGTCTTAGCTTCTTCGAATGATCTGAATTCCTTCAGTTGGCTGGCAATTGTTCCAGTTCCCAACCAATCACCAATTCCATTCCAACCGTTGTCCTTGTAGACTCTCTCTGGTGAAACAGGAATATCCACAGTTTTACCTCCAGATCTGCAATATTGAATCCACTCTGACTGATTCGTAAGACCCAAGGATTGTACAAATGCCCTGGCTTCTTCAAACGATCTCCAACTAAGTTTTCCTAACCTACTCCAGATCCTTAATTCAATATCACCTACCAACTTTTCCAGATCAATTCTTTGCCCAAAAATCTCAACCAATTCATCAGTACTAGACCTCTGACCTTTTGATAGCCCCCTTTCGTTCTTTAGTCTAAAATACTCGATGTTCCTATCGTCATTGGAGGCAAGAGCACGCAATGTCAGAAGGAGATCACTATAAGAGTCGTCGTTTATCGCCTGTTCCCCGTCAAGTTCCTCGGCCAAGACAGGAATTATCACATAGCCATATTTCTTCCCTTTTGAGATTCGTAATGCTCTTCCTACGGCCTGCACAATATCAATAGTACTTCGTTTTGGATCAGCAAAAAGTACGCAATCGATATTAGGAATATCCACACCTTCAGTTAAGCATCTGGCATTGGTAATCAGAGCTTTTGGTGACTCGGAAAAAGCCTTCATTGTCTTACTGCGTTCAGATGTTGGAGTTGCTCCCGTCACGTGAAAACTGTCGATGGGCTCAAAATCAGCGATAACTTCTGTAATCCTATCCTGACTATTATCAAATGCCTTTGCTCTCGCAATACTACTGTGGAATGACACAGCATGCTTAATGGGATACTCTTGCATTGCTTTTCTCAGGGCAATAATGGAAGTGAGAGTATGTGTCTCAATCTTATCATTCCAGCTACCTTGGGTCGGCCTTTATATAAGCATTCCTTTCAATTAGATCTTTTACCTCCCCTTGTTCCACCACTACAGTTATAATCCGGTAATCGCTCAGAATGGGAGGCTTTACTTCGAGTGCTTCTTTGAATGTCAATAGTTCAAATGTGTCGCCATATAGATCAACATTATCCATACTCGCTATTTCGTCACTGCTACCAAGATATCTTCTCTCTGTGGCAGTCATGAATAGTCTTTTTTTGATTAGGATGTTTTGGTCATAGAGCAAATGCGAAAAGAGTTTGCCCTTTTGCCCCACTGTTTTATGGGCTTCATCTAATATGCCAAGATCAAAACTAAAGTCCGCTCTTTTCGATGCGGCTGAAATCACCACTCCGCTTTGATAAGTTGTAAAGATTACCTTGATACTCTTGCTTTTACGCCTCAGCCATTCGGCAATAAAATCTTCATTTGTGATACAAGGTATTCCCAGATCCTGAACTAGAACCGATATATCATCCTGTTTGCCTATCGATTCGTCACTGCAAACACAAATCCAGTCTACATCAAGGTTAAGAGCTACTGATTCTCGAAGCCATGTAACGAGAGTCTGTTTTACAAGTGATAGACTGGGGACTGCAACGATGATATTTTTTGCTTTTAATTTTTCAGCGATCCAAAATCCAGCAAGACTCTTACCAGAGCCACAGGGAAAGATCAGCTTGCCCCTACTTTCCTTGTCTTCTGAAAAATGTTTAAAGGCATTGTGGATTGCTCGTTCCTGATGTGGAAAAGGTTCATAAGGTTTAAGAACTACAGGCCTCTGATAAGCAAGGTTTCGGATGTTCTGAAACTGTTCCTCTGTCAGATTTCGCCAAACCTCAATGGTACAGAAAGAAATCGAATCCTGCCCTGAATAAGCTTTTGAGAATCTTTCTGCTGTTGTGCAGACTAGGCCGAAAGCAAATTTTCCTGAAATGGCAAAAGCCAGATTTCCGAAAGTCGAGATGTAATGATGGGATAGTCGCTGATTTTCATTCTCAAGATATTTGCATTGAATCGCCCAAAATTCTCCTGTCTTTGTTTCCGCTACCAAATCGATTCCCTGATCATTGGATGGCACTTTTAACTCCTGTTTTTGCTTTGGGGTTAATTCGCTAAACAACCATACATGTTTTAAAGTGGAGGTATACTCTGGATGCGATTGAAGAAAATACTTCGTAAATAGTTCGAAAACATCTCCTTTTCCTTTAGGGTAAGTGTGGTAATCCTGGCCTTGAGAGCTTGCCAATTAGAAGAGTTGTTAATTAGCTTATTGTATTTCAGCGACATAGTTCAGTCATGGAAGAATTATAATAAGCCAATAATCTATAATATTGATTGAATATACGGCCTTATAGGGGTAAAAGTGGTCAACAAGTTGAAGATAAACAAGATGGTTAAAAAGCGTGATTGCTACTAATCTATATTACACCTAATACCTATAAATCCTGTGGACTGATGATCGGTGAATTGGCTTTGTAGCGTCAAATTGTGTCCAATAACCACTATTCTATCACCATTCACACCAAATTGTAGCGTGCTCAAGGGACATAAAGGAACTAATCAACTCCGGGAAAGTGCCAACTGGCTAGAAAGATTTAAAAAAAATGCTTCTAGTCCTTGTTTTTTAAAAAAAAACACCTAACTTCGAATTAATGATGATAATTATTGAATTGTTAATTTTTACTTAAAGCAATTTCGATGAAGAAAATTGAGGAATTTTGGACGGTGAGTGATTCCGGAACTAAGTATTTAATGTCCATCTATGCCAAAATGATAGACCAGACAAACAAGGATAATCCGACAGCGCCTCCCCGGGAAGGCTTAAAGTCTATCAAAACATCACAGGGGTTTCATTGCAATCGCATTGATAATGATACATTTAAAGTAGTTGAAACAGGTGAGATTGTTAGACGTGTCATTTAAAATCTGGGCTATAGAGGGATTTATTAAAACTTGAAAATGTTTCCGATGAAAAATTACAAACAAACATCAAGGAAGTTGGCGTCTTTGGCAGGTGAAGCCTTGTCTGATAGCAACTCGTCCCAAATTAAGAAGGAATTGGCGGCTTCAGTTTTAGCTCAAACTAAATCCAATAGCGAAACTGGCAAAGAGATGGAAGGGAAAGCTTCGGCTGTGTTAAAGAGCGATAAATACAGTGAAGAAACAAAGATGCTTGCAGCAAGCCTCCTAAGTCAGTCAAATAAGAAGCGCTAGAAACTTTTGTTCTCCCCAATTCTAAGAATTGGAAAAAAGTTGAAAATTGAACTTAGAAGTTAGCCTAAAAATCTAACTGCTTCTAAAGGAAGCTAGTTTAATTCGGATTAAGTCGCACATTTTCATCCTTCATTCCCAGAGCATTAACCTGAACGTTTACGGATTAGGCTTCTTATTCTCAGTTCAATATTGGCTCGGACATCATCATCTCTTGTTGTCAGCTGGATTTTATTTTCCTTGATTCTTGTTGTTTCCTACTGAAGACTTGATTGAATACACATTCGTTGTATTTGTAAATATAGTTGGCGGCAACTCTATTGAATATTCTCAAAAGATATGGCAAATCTTCAACTGGTTCATAAACACCTTCCATAATTACAAACATAACACCACTAGCATCTGTATCTGAGCAAACCATTGGCATATCTGAACATATCATTGTATATAGTTTGTCTTCATACTTAAATTGTGTTTTGACAAATTCTACATTCTTTAAGGATTTGTGTATAGCCGATTTTATTTCTAAACCTTGTTTGGTTTCAGATTCACTATCTAATAATCCCTTATGAATTAATGAAAACTCAAGTTTAAGATCATCTCTTAGTATTAGAATTCCTTTATCATCAATATCCTCCCAATTATCAATAAATACCATATCGTTTTCTGCAGGTATCAAGTTGATTTTTGAATAATCTTGAGGTTCGTGCCGATAGAAGTCTATATGTAATCCAATAGTGAATTTGTTAATATGATATGCGTTTAGAATAGTGTTTGTGTTAGAAATAACAGGTTTAAGCACATCTTTTAGCCTTACTTGGAGTCCTTCATCACACATATGGGGATCTGCTCCTACATTGGTTGTGCATGTTTGATCATTTAATGACTTTACTGTTTGGTTTATATATTCATTTACTATTTTCTGTCGACTGAATGATTTGTCATATTCTTCAAGTTTACTTTTTGATTGAAGTTCATCGGTTACGTCACCTGGGAAATTAAGTAGGTACATTGTTCGTACTACCAATAGAAGAAGATATAGTAGTCCACAAAAGATCACTATTCCAAGCCAAATGTCGATTGTCTCTCCAATCTTATTTGAGGCAATTCCTATGAAGATTACCAGAAGTCCTTCTACAACTACCGTTGCTATGATTGCTCTTCGGATTACATTTATCCATTTTTTGAGCATGCTATATAATTCATCTTGTGTCATTCAATTCAAATTTTTTGATAGCATCTGAATATAAGCCATGTTACGTATATATCTCATAACAAAGGTAGCAACATTATCTCCTGTTCCAAGATGCTGATTGTCACATCTGTTCTTATTGTTAAAATTCCTATAAGTATTAATTATAGGAACTAAAATTTATGTATATTTGAACTACCAAATGGAGTCATCATGAAAGAACTTATAACCGTTCAACAACTGGCAGATCAGTACAAGCTTGATGCTAAGAAGACCAACACCAAGGTTATGTATCATTCGGCACTGAAAAAGTACTTGTCCTGGTGCATCCAAAGCAACACCGGAGCCGATAAAAGTTCATTTATTTTCTTTCTGGAAGCAGAGAAGCAGAAAGGTACCAAGTGGTCATCCTTAAGGTTGTATAGGTATGCAATCCAGGCTTATTTTGTTGAGAAAGGGATAGCCTTTTCCGGAGATCGGGATCTGAATAACTTCTTTAAGGCTATGAAAAATATTGCTCCAATCAAGCAGGTAAAGCAGGAGCAAGCCAGACCCTTGTCGGTTGAAAAATTACTATATGTCATTGACCAGATTGAAGATCTGAAGTACCGGGCTTTATTTCTCCTGATGTATCGAGGTGGATTTAGAATCAGTGAGATTGTCGGTATCTGTGTGGAAGATATCCGGTTGGAAAATGATTTCATGGTCATTACTATTAATCGTTCAAAGACGGGAGAGCAAACGAAGTATATTAAGCTTCCAGCAGATACCCGATATTGTCCGTATGTTGCTTTGCTGAAATGGGGGAATATCAGGCAATCAATGAGGGCAAAATATTTGATATTACCCCAAGAGGCATCAATAAGGCTATTAAGAAATATTTTGGGAATGACTACAGTGCCCACAGCTTTAGAATTGGTGCCACCGTAGCTAAAGCGCAGAGTGGAGAACCTGCCAGAGCAACCATTTCTCTAATGGGTTGGGGGAGTTACGCCATGTATCATCGCTATACCAAGTCCGTCGATATCAAGAGAATGGCTGTTTGTGACTTTTAGAGAATCTTACTTGTCATTTGTTCAACTACAACTGCACAAACTAGAAGTACAAGTATATTTTTTGGCTTTCTTGACACGAAAATAACCCTATAAGTAACGACATTTTGTCTACCATGGTAAGCGGATTAAATCCTGATATCAGCCATTCAGTTTCAGTACCTTGACAATCCATTATGATAGTTATTGGCACCAAGAATAAAAAGACACGTATATTTCAGGATGCGGTTAAAATTCTCAATTCTAATTTCTGTGTCCCTAACATCTGTTGGGATTGCTCAAAACAACTATTCGTTGGATTTTTCGCAAAGCAACAATGATTACGTCGTATTCCCGAGCTCATTAGGATTCAATAATTTAGATGGAATGACCATTTCGATGTGGGTCAAGATACCTTCTATATGCGGATCTCCAGCATGCAACGCTATCCTCGACATGGCTGATGATGAAGGGCATAGGTATTCTTTTGGTCAAGATGTTAGTAGTTTTGGTTTCAGAGCCGAGGGTAATGCTGGACTTGACTGGATTGTATATGCTGATGCAACACCCTATGAAAACCAATGGGTAAATATAACTGCTGTTGCTGATCACAATGTCGATTCTGCAAAAATCTGCATCAACGGAATTTTTAAAGAGGATGCGGCATTTATAAGTGGATCATCCTTGATAAGCCTTGGAACAGGTCTTGAAAATGGCAAGGTACTCGGCACTCGGAACAGTGCTCTGAATGCGCCATTTACGGGTTGGGTCGATAATCTGTCCATATGGAGTTATGCAATGACAGCGGCTCAAGTTCAAAATCTTTATGAAAGTTGCATTGATGGTTCAGAGATTGGATTAATTGCATTCTATGATTTCGAAGATGGCCTGGGAACTGTCTTAACCGATAGATCGGGAAATAACTTCAATGGAACATTGGTAAATTCACCTCAATGGAGTCAGGATGTCTCAACTCCAGAATGTCTACCCCAAGTAGATACCTTAAATTCAATTTCAACACAAATTGACTCGTTGAATCTGTATCTAAGTAGTCCAGCGATCAATGGCATAATAATGCACGATCAAAATGGATTTTGTTGGAAAATTACTGTAAGTACATCGGGCACAATCTCCACTAGAAAAGTACAATGTCCTGATTAACATCTTTTTTTTTCGATTACCAATTAAGACTCTTTCTGGCCAAGGCTGATCCCAACTTGTTGGAGCTTGTCCTCAAGTCACAGCCACTTTAACGAAAAATACCCTGATATTTTTCTCTTAATAAACTAACATTCTCCATTCCCACCGATTCCCCTCCACGTTTGACAGAGATTTGGAAGCCATTTACAGGTGCTTTATTGCCATCGACCCTCTTTTTCATTTTTATAAATCCCTGCAAGTATAATTGCCTTGACAGCCTGTTTTTGTTGATAATCTGTCTTGTGAAATTTGATAGTGCTTCATAAATCTCTTCAATATGCATAAAATCCGTACTCTCCCTGACATACATCTGAACAAGATGCTCCTCAATATTTGAAGGCGCATAAGCAGCAGAAAACTCATTTAGTTTCATTCTGTCTTCCTGAGTTAGGGAGGTGCAGTCTGAACCTAACCTCTGGTATTCCTGTGCCAAAGCACCCAGCAAGAGAGTTTTATCAAGTCCGTTGAATAGGTCATGATCAATTCCTTCAAGTTCAATTGGGATTAATCTGGAATTCGCAGCTGTGTCATCATTAATGACATCTGATCTATTACTTGTACCACAAAGAATTGCTTTTCGAGTGTATTTTTCATTTGTTTGCCCATAGGGAGCCCTAAGGGTGAATTCTTTGGCGCTGGCAAAGGATTTGAATTTTTCCAGATATTTTTTATGCTGAAGTATTCCAGCCAATTCATCGATATTAACCATTAGAGTTTCTGACATTAGCATTTCGGAATCCTTTTCACGATCCAGAGCTGATTCAGCATAGTATCTTGAGATTTCAAGGGGGAATAATCGCCTAAAAAATTCAGTTTTACCAATGTAAGAATCTCCAATTAATACTAAAACCAAACGAGGGAGTTTTCTTTCATAGATCATGGCCGGAATTTGCAACAACCACATTCTAACCAATGATCTGTAGAATGTTATTTCAAAAGGGTCTTTTGTCTTAAGCTTTAAAGAGTCCAGAAGAATATCTATCTCATTGCCTTTAACCCTCTCTTGAGCTGCCACCATGAAATCTAGGATTGGGTCAACTTTTGGAATCTTATCGCTGTTAATTATTGCAGTGACATCAGTTTTCGACACAGCTTGCCCACCCTCTCTCAGTTCTGTGTAGTAGGTGTCGATATCAGAATCGTTAAGAGGTTGTCCATTTGTTAACTCCACTTTATTTGTGAAGAGATTTCTCTTCAGACCTTTTGCTTGAAGAAAACTGATGGTCGTTCGGGTTCTGATAGCCACATTGTTTGTAGAATCATTTTTTATTTGAACATCATTCTGCTTGAGATGATAGTTGATTGTTCCGATGGTTGCCTTTTCTCCATTCCCATCCTTAGCTACTGACTTTAGCACATCGTCGTAGAGTTTGTTGGTACTGTCAAAGGAATATTCTGGGTGTTGACAACTTATTTCGTGAAACTGAGACCTGCCCCCTTCGCCCCTTTCATTGACTATTGAATAGCATATCTTAGTCCAACTATTGTAATCTCCTGTGATGTCAATTTTTTGTTCTCTCAACGTTGCTGCCACCTTACTAAGATAGACATTGGAGCCTTTGTCTACTTCTCGATAACTAAGATCTAATTCGGTTTCAGGTTTCTCCATACCAATTATTTTTTGCGCAATCTCAGGATGGGATTCTCGCATGGCATTATCAAAGAATTGTTTTGAGTAATTTTTCAAATATGCATGCTGTTCACTGGATATTTCCTGGATATCTGAGAAACTTCCACTAGCTACAGAATAACCATCAGCACCTGTCACAATATAGTTATGAGAACCTATGATTTCACACACTGGCTTGTTAGTTAGAGGGTTCTTGCTCAGAACTTCCTTTTTTGTCGGGACTGAGCATTTACAAAATACATGCATTCCTCCACTAATTGATCTCTGTAGCGTCAATCTAGGTTTCAGGGTTGGATCTATGCCATCAATATACATCCCAATTAATTCTTCCTTATGACCTCCCGGAAGGTTTTTAGTATCTAGGTCAATAGCCCTTATGTCACCGATACCAGGAAATACACCAAATCCCTTGTATCCAGTTTTTACCCATTCTTGTGCCTGTTCAATAGTTGCTGGCTTGTCGCTATATTTATCCCACCCCACAATAGATGTCTTACCCACTGTGATTGGGACTACTGAGCCTCCTTGTTCTAAGATTTTATATATATAACTCATATCCCGATATTTTCTACATTTCGATTAGTTAATGAGTTCAGTATCTCAGTTTTTCGGTAGAAACTTTTGTTCCCAATCTGGTACTTGATAAGAATGCCTTCATTCGTGTACTTATAAAGCGTTGGTCTTGAGATATCTAAAATTTTCAGTACCTGACTGGGAGTGAGGTAGTCTGTAAATTCCTGATCATGCACACGTTCTTCGATTGCCTTTGACATTTTACATTTAGCGATCTCCAGATCTTTTATGACCTCAAGGATTAGATTGTCTTTTCTTTTCTGCATTTCTTTCTATTTTACTATAAATAGTGCTGAGAAATGTCAAAAACAGCTAAAAACGAAGAAAAAGAAGAAAAACAATAAATAATTATATTTATAATACGTATTATTCTGTTATTCTATCGATTAATATAAATCGAGCGATAAAAATTTTCAGCGAGAGAACAGATTAGAAGAGGGAAGATGGCAACAAAGCAAAATTTAGGCGAGGTGTTTAGTTTTTATATTAAAGGCTACTCCAAAAGACGATATGTTAGAAAATTTCAGCATCGATGTGAAGAAGGGTACGGACTTCCATCTCCAGCAACTCTTCTCCACTCAATTGAACTGAAAACGTGGGGACGCTCTGAAACTGCTTGTAGGAAAAAACGGATTCCGGTCTAGACAAAGGTGAGGAGTCTTGCCTTTCTTATAATGCGTTATCATTATTTAATAGACACATTTCCCAGTCTCATCCGATTCTCAAGTCAATTTCTGTTCTTCTGCCCATTTGATACTTCCATTATTCTTTGGATTTGAGAATAGATGCTTAAATAAGGGAGATAGAACTAACTATCCGAACAGAGTCTTTCACACCACCCTGCAACAAAAAGATACTGGATCTATTCCTCTTCAAGCACCTCAGAGGAGGCTCTCAGTAGGTCTCCAGCTTTGCCCTTTGTGATATTGCCAATAATTAGACAGTGAGCTTCATTATCTTGAACAGGCTCATGTTTGACATCAAGACCATCATTTATTTCATTTCTAATGGAGTCAACTTTCACGCGCAATATTCTGAACCCTCTAAATCCTAATGAAGTTTCTTTAGCTGAAGAAAGGCGCTCTAGATTAACTGATAAACCTTTGGCTCCCGTCTTGGGGTTGAATGCCATTCTTGTTATTGTCCCATCAGGTTTTACATAGTTTGGCAATGATGTTGGGACTCGGCGTAGTACGCTGTCGTCGTCAGCAATCTGGACAATTACCATTTGGACAAATAAGCCATTTAAAATAAGAGGTTACCGTGGTTTGATTTAGCTCTGCTTCGGCCTGCAAATCTCCTTTTTTTTGCTGTTGACCAAAAGTAATTCGAGAGTACAATTTCCTTGTTTGAACTCAATCAGTATATCCCCGTCCGAAGTTGGTGCAACGAAGAAGGGTTCGACCTTAAAAGGTAACTCGAGCAATAAAAATGATATTGCTTTAGAAATCGATGCAAAGGAAGGTGCTTCTGCGTCATAGGAGTCCCAGTTGGGAGATAGCGTTTCAAAAGACTTGATGATGCTAACCTGTTTTAGAGTGCCAGGAGTCAACTTCGCCATATTCAAGTGCCCCGTGATCTCATGATTCAATGATTGAATAGAAGCATTTCTAGTGTTTAATTCAACTATGTTAAACTTTTGTATTGAAGTATTCATATAGTTTTTGACTTGTCATTTTTTTAAAGGTCTGCGAGCATAAATCATGAGCACTCTCAATCCAAGCGTTTAGACTATCCCAAGTAAGTGGCACCCTATTGTTAACAAAAGTATGCCAAATTGCAATTTCCTCCGTTGTGTCCATATCAACACCTGTTGCTATTGACAGGTTTAAATTTAATTGATCACCCACTTCGAATGTTCTATCTACCCTAATGCCTTTGAGGTTTCCATCAACAAATTTATAGGGTTCTATACTAATGTTCAGGTGCTTGTGTAAAAATTCAAATTTGTCAGTATCCCCGAGGCAATTTATGTCAACACTGTCAATATAACGTAGTTCCACCCTATTTATAACTAGTTCCCTATCAAAACTATTACGTAAGCAGGAGGTGCCGCTCCCAATAAGTTTGTTAAAATCACGCCATTTGTAGTTCTTATTATTGTCGTTTACAGTAAATACGCCAGGACCCAATTGGTACAGGGGATACTTTTCCGCTCCCTTAAAAAATCGATGTGTCACTTGATATGCTAACGCGGTGATTGGTATGCTTGGAGGTTTCAGTATTATCGCCTTTTTAAAGTCCTGTTGACAGCTATTGGTAAATGCCATTGCAGCTTCGTCAAATCCAGGATCATCAAAAATCCTTTGACTTGGTATGTAGTCAAGGTTCCACCGAAGCTCAAAAAGTACCTCCTTCAATGGTGCGTTAACTAGGAAAGCTGCATTTTTTTTACTTGACATAAAAGGGGATTGAGATTGCAATTTTCCGATAAGATGAAGGTAATATACAATATTACACCAAATTCCTATTATCCTGTCTCAGGAATTTAATACACTGAATCTCATGTCGAAGTGTATTACAATCAATCAGGAAACAAGATCGAAGACATCCGTAGCTTTCAAAGTGTTAGAGTGCCTGGATCCGTTTTTGGATAGGATGGTGTCGGGGATTTAAATGATCAGAATATTAGCAATAGGTGTCCGCTTCGCGTTTATCCTCTATTTGACTTTACAGGCAATTACAAGTAGACTCTCTTTAATTTGAGGTGATGATAGGAGTGCACTACAGTACCTTCTAATCGTTCAAAATGGTGCCATGCTCCAAAAAGTCAAAAAGTCGATCTCGTAGGCATCGCACCGACAGTCCATGATTCACATTGCTAAACCAAGGGTCAAACCAATTTGTAAGTGGTATAAGGTGGGGCTCTCGTATCTAGTGATAAAATCAGAAATACCGACACCTTTAGAACTCCAAAAATTGCTCTTTTTTTTAATGTCTTCCGAAAATGCCTTCATGAGTGCGGACTGCCGCCAAGAAGCCCTGAAAAGCCGCTTTCGTTTTGTGCCATTGCCATTTTCATTGTACAATAGCATTCTAACCTTGCACGCAACTATCTAAAAATCTACGAATTGTATTCAAGGTTTTATCCTTTTCACTTCCAAAGTGAGTCCGTGGCCAATTTTATATTTCTCGTAATTTATATTGATACTGCCATAATCCATTTCAAATGTTTTAGGCTTCCTAGCTTCTATTGAATTTAGTAAACCGTCCGGCAAAGCGAGTTCTAACCGAGAGAAAAGTGTTTTTGCTAAACTAGTGAAACTATCCATGATAGGTTTTTCTTTCTTCTCATTAAACACATTAGCTGTAATAGTAAAGCGATCCACAACATTTTGTCTTTTCGATTCAACCCAAAACTCAATAACGTTAGGTACGTCTCCAACAAATTTGTAGTAACCTGGTGTGACTTCAAGCTCGGCTTGACAGCTATAACCGATTGGGTCTAAGTAATTCCATCGTCCTCCTGTTGAGGGATCATTAGGATCAAGGCCTTTGTCAACGAGAATATTGCAGATTCGATCTGGCTGGCTAAAGGCGATATGGATAGGGGTCTCTAGTGCCTCATCAATTTTAATTGCTTCTTTTTCGTTCGATTCAACATTCGTAGATACCAAATCCGACTTTTCGTCAAGAGTATCCTTATCATATAAGCTAACGCAATAGCCAATGGCTACCATCGGCACCAACCACTTAATTGCCGTTAACCACCCATTCCTCTTCATAGTGATATCCAGAAATTCCCCGCAGTAGCGGCATTTCCTTGCATCCTCCAAGATTTCTTCGCTACAAAATGGACACTCTTATATCTCATATCGTATTTATTCTAGAGCCATTTGACACTTTGTAGTTGCCAATAGAAATACTGAGTCTGTGACAAAACACTCCTTTACCGAAAGATACTACTAAATAAAGAGCTATCAAAGCAATACAGACAGACTATCAAGGTTTTGACTGAAGCTATTCAGATGTCCACAAAAGATGAAGAGAGATAATTATTCTCATTACTAATCACTTTTTCTCACAACATCTCCATTCCTTTACTCCACCATGATTGGAACAAGCTCCAGAACCGACAGCATCTGAAGATGTGCCATCATTGCAAATAGCCCCTACCCGATTTGGATCATCTTTTGAACAACTATATTCATCACAACATGATGATAGAGATAAGATTAACAAGATATAAAGAAACTTCATCAGCTTTTCCGTCAACAAGTAAGACACATAAAATTTAAGTCTAACGTAATGTGAAATCCTTCTCTGATACGCCAGAGCTGATTAAATTTTTAAAAATACTCCTGCCAAAACAGATTCAAATAGGATAGAAATACCAAACCCACTATCCCCCCCAAAAAGAGGAACATGCAACCAAATTTCTGGAACATTTTACCCATATCTTATCCAAAATGATGATCGTGAGGATGTTTTACCCAAAAAAGGGGATAAATCTATCATTTCATCGTGATTTTGTTCCAGATGTTCCAGGATGTTCCGGTTTTATATTAGTGACTTGGAACAGGATAACCCCCAATTTTAAAGGGATGTAGAGGGGATGTTCCAGTTGTTCCAGATATTTTAAAGAAAAGAGAATATATAAGAAAGAGTTATGATGAATGTATTTAAAAGTTTAGCGAAAAAACCTGGAACATCTGGAACAAGGTCTCAAAACTACTATAGCCCCCAAATTGCCACCGAAACAGAAAGAGGTCAGAACAGATTAAAAGCAGTCCATCCTATCTGAAGTCACGGAAAATCGACCAGATCCCCATTTAAAACGACCTAACCATCTTCACCCCAAGTCCTGATATAATGATCCTTTACCCGACCGTCATAATAAGAAAGGGTAGGACAGATTTGGTTTTTTACATCATGACATCCTCTTCTGGGCTAAGGATGTGATTGGTCGGCTCTATATAAATACTGAGAGAGAATGACTTTGACGACTAACCCCTTATGCTTGGATTAAAAAGAGCACTGACAATACATCAACCATATCAATTCTAAAACAACGATAGTAATGATCAACCACACTATCATCGACATCCTCCTTTTATTCTGATGGTACCGATATAATGTCATAAACAGAACAGTGGAAAACCGAGTACAGGAGTTTTTCTTATCTTTATTTGGATAGCTTGATGAAAGAGTCAGGCATAGCTGAAAATGGTGGTTTAAGAGGGAAAAACAAAGATATTCATCCCCTAATTCATCCCCTAGCCTATAGAAGGAGTTTATAAAATACTGATATAGAGTCGGTTATGAGGAAAAGTTCGAATCCGCTACCGACCTCTTGATAGTTAAAAAAGCTCATTCGATAGTGGATGGGCTTTTTTGTTTTTAAACTCAGAAACTCCATGAATACTGGGGTTTAGGTCATAAAAGGCATTTGTTGAGATTCTGAGGATAATTGATGTAAGAGCTTCATAATGGCTTTTTACCACGAAGTGCAATGACTTTCCGTTTTCCAGCTAAATCAATCCTCACTGAAAATATTCATGCTTCACAAATTCTTTAATGGCTTGATCTGGTGTTATGTTTATGTATCTAAGGAAATTTTTTTCAGTTGTGTGACCAGTGACCTGCATTATATAAAGTGAAGGAATGCCCAACTCAAAGGATAATTTAGCGAAAGTGCAGCGGGAATAATGTAGAGATAATGTTGTTGCTCTTGATTTTGGAAGATCTATTAGTTCAGCAATCTTTTTTAACTGCCGATTTACCACTTGCTCCCAAAATGAAGGACATCTATAATTATACTTCTGCAATATCTTATCTGCTTTTGTGCTTATAGGAATCTTCACAACAATTCCAGTCTTCTGAGTATCGATGACAATGCAACTCCCTTTCTTATCTTTAATCACGAATTTTGGAGCCAATCGCTTTATATCAGACACCCTAAGACCTAAGTAACATCCCAGTAAGAAAACATCCCTGGCAAAAGACAATTGAGAGTCCTTAGGCAATTGCAATTCTTCCATTCTTGTGAGTTCGTCGATATTTAACGGGATTTTTTTTTCACGACTCATTGGACATATGAAGTAAGATCTTTTATACTCGTCGTTCTTGTGGATCCCATGTTCATACGCCAGCTTCATCAACATCTTTAGATCCTTTATGTGCTTTCCAATGTAGTTTCGACTTAAATTCATTTCCTCGTGCCATTTAATGAACCTGTAGTACAATTCCTGAGTAATCATATCCCATTCCAGCTTTTGACCTAATGTTTTTTCGAATCTTCTTAATGCTTGCAACAGGTTTTTATAGTTCTTTATAGTCCCAATAGTATAGTCTTTCCCCCCAAGTTGCTTTATTGTGCCGACTCCCATCTTTGTCACTAAGTCCTCTAAATAGCTAGATACACAATGGGAATTACTGCTTTTGCCCTCCCCCCCTTTTTGTGACGCTATGATGTACCCCCTTTAACCGACCTAAAGAAAATTTCTCGTCATCCAGGGCACATCTAAGGTTGAATTGACTTATGACCCTCTTCAATTTATTCAACTCCTCACCGATCCGCTCTAAATCTTCCCTCATTAATGGATTCAACGATTTCTCAGCTGACTTACGATTATAGTTTACTTTCTTCCTTCTCTGATCCCAAAACGAGGGGAGGATCTTTTGGCGGGTGGAGATCTTTAAATACTCACTTTTGAAATAGACGTACAAATAGATCAGGGTTGGGGTGGATGAGGTAGGGGACTTAAGGGAAAAAGAGATCGAATACATTCTGCAATATTTAAAATGAAAAATGCAGCTGAAAAAGGAAGGAAAAGAGGGGATGGATTGGGGGATGTAAAAAGCCATTATGAAGCTCTTACATCAATTATCCTCAGAATCTCAACAAATGCCTTTTATGACCTAAACCCCAGTATTCATGGAGTTTCTGAGTTTAAAAACAAAAAAGCCCATCCACTATCGAATGAGCTTTTTTAACTATCAAGAGGTCGGTAGCGGATTCGAACCGCTGTACGAGGTTTTGCAGACCTCTGCCTAACCGCTCGGCCAACCGACCCTATTTTTATCAACCATTCATCATGCATAGTGACTCTGGTTGTTTTTCTTTCAATCGCTGCTCCTTTTGGTGATCTGTTTTGCAGATTTACCTGCCGATGCTTTAGCGTAGGTAGGCCTCTCCCTAACCACCTGGCCACCGACCCTAGATCACCTCTTTTGTCAAAGGGCGTGCAAATATACATGAATTCATCATAGTGTTCAACCCCCGCAACAAAATCAACAGCTTCTCATATACATATATTGTGCCATATATGATATTCGGGTAAGAATAATGAACTAATGAAAATAGTTACCTCCCTCAATGTTAAAGCCGGTACAGTTATTGCAAAAAAGTCTATATTTACTAGTCTAATCACTAAACACGTTTAACCACATGAAGTACATTTTATCTTTAATTTTCATGGTGGGTTTAATTTCAACCACCCTAATCGCCGAAAACACCAAATCTGTTGCTGATAGTCCAGATCAGATCTCTCAGATACTAAAGATGGACAAGTCACTAATCAAGGAAGAGTTTTCTTCCCTGGATGCATTAGAAGATCGAATTAAGTCTGAAAATATGACCTATGTCGATCTGGATGCCGAAACCGTCAGAGGTCTTTCTCTTAAAGCTGATGTATCTGGTTCTCTTCTAGCGATAGCCGGGGCAGATGATTTACCACTAGGTATTCCTGGTTTTTGGTGGGGCTTCTGCCTTTCTTGGGTAGGAATTCTCCTAGTCTATCTTTTGATGGAAGAATCGGCAGATAGAAAAGAACAGGTTAAAAAGGCCGTGATCGGTGCTTTGGTAGGAATCGGTGTATGGATCGTCTTCTGGATCTTATTTTGGGCATCATTTGCCGTGGTCTAGATTCGGTAGTCGGTACTGTAAAAAAAGAATGATGAACAGGAAAAGCTTGGTGTTATACATCCTTTTCCTGTTTTTCTTTTTACCAAAAGGTCAATCCCAAGATTACTTTCGTTTCCGTTCGGATTTTACCCTCAAAGAAATATCATCCGTAGGTGACAGCATTGAGCGTCGGTTGATCATTGGTTCTTGTACTTTTGACAATAACATTAACAAGTTAAGCTATAGTCTTACTTTCCCTCATCAAGAGCAATGGGTCATTCAGGATACTTTTGTCTACACGGTTAGGGATGGTAAATTAATTGACAAGACAACCGCTCCCTACATCACAGAACATAGCATTTTCAAAATGTTACTGGCTCAGAATCTCAATGACTTCGGCCTGATCAAGAGCGGTTATAAGATCGAGTCGGTAAAAAGACTGGGTGATGAAGTCTATGTAACTTATCTGCCGCCTGACGAATATCTCGATGCTTTAGGACCTCTGGTGCTGATTAAAGAGAAAAAGCTGCTAAAGGGAGTGATCTACTACGAACCAGATGGGAATATGATGTTCAGACAGCAGCTAGGCGATTATCAGATTATTGACGGACTGCCTATTCCAAGTGAGTTGACCCACATCGTCGAGAAAGATGGCAAGAGCATTAAGCGGATCCTTACTTTCGAAAAAGTGATCATTAATGAGGCCGGTCATGATGAACTGTATGATCTTCCGATTCCAGAATTGTCTCAGTAAGTTGCGGATAGATCATTTCAAAAAACGACTAAAAAAATCGGCGGTATCTTTGTAGGATCGCAACCACGAGTCATGCCTGTAAAAGCCATTTATTTCATCGGGTAATGCCAGCATTTCAAATTTGACACCTTGTTCTCTCAGGCATTTGGTCAGATCGATCGATTATCCAAACATCATGTTCGGTCATTGCTCATGGATCTGAAGCACTTTATCCAAAGAAAGGTGTATTAAGTCTTTGGCCAACAACCCTCACTCTTTAATTAAGTTTGTATTTTTGCCGAGAAGAAACTTACATGCAGTGTATAGACTCATTATAATGTATTTGGCAGTCTCAGCTTTCCTCATGTCTACAGACATCCATGCTCAGGTTGATTTGCATGCGGATGCTGGATTTCTAAGTAAGCAACTCAAAAAAGACAACCAGCAGGAGAGCTACACGATTCAACCCTACGAAACCAATGAGGTAAAAATGGGTGTGCAACTTTTTTTTGTTTTCTACAAGAACTATCTATCATCTCAGGATAATCGGAACTGTGCGTTTTCTCCCTCATGTTCGACCTATTGTCTTCATTCTGTTCAACGACGAGGCGTATTGCAGGGCTTAATGGGTGCCTTCGACAGGCTTTCTCGATGCAATTATCTAAGTCCCGAAAACTACAAGATCAATCCTGAAAGTGGTCAATTACTTGATCCGGTTGAATAACCTGCATGAGATATATCCTTCTATCAATTTATATTGCTTTTGGCTCTCTTGATCCCTTGTCAGCCCAAGACTTGTTTTCATATGAATCATCTAAAAAATTTGCCAATTACTTATTTACAAAGGGCGAATTCGACTTTGCTGCGGATGAATATGAACGACTATTGTTCTTGTTCCCTGATCAGGATTCCCTGTTGGTCAGACTTTCCCAATCCTATCGAAAATTAGAAAAATATGAAGCCGCCAATCAACTCTTCTCTCAATTTCGAGAGGCAGATTTGCGAGATGGCTGGGTAGAAGGAGAATACATTGCCACGCTGCTTTTTCAAAAAAATCCTGACCGGTATGAGGAGGGAGTCGCGTCGTTAAACCACACACCGGACGAGGTGAAATTGCGCAGTCGAATCGAATTTGCAATGTTAACCAGGGATTGGAAAAAAGCCGCCCGACAACTTCAGGATTATCAACTGACTTATTCCTGGATGAACGAATACCAGAAAACCGTCAATAATGTTCAAGCTTTTCGAGCAAAAAAACCATGGTTGGCTGCCAGCTACTCTGCGATTTTACCCGGTAGTGGTAAGTTCTATGCAAAAAATGCCAAAGAAGGAATCACCAGTTTTTTCTTTGTGACCGCCCTGGGCTATCAAAGCTATCGGGCCTTCAAGAAAAGAGGTGCGAAAACGGTAACCGGGTGGATCTATGGAGGACTGAGTCTCGGTTTTTATTTTGGCAATATTTACGGAGCTCAACAATCGGCAAAAAACTATAATCGTCGTAAACTTGAAACGATATACCATGAAGTGGATCAGACTATTTATAATCGTTACTAGTCTTTCCCAGGCAAACGCTCTTTGTCAAAATCTGCAACAGACCTTTGAGTTTGGCCAGTATCAATTTGACCAAAACCAGTGGCGAGGAGCTGAAAAAACGCTCAAACGTGTTTTGTTTTTTGATGGTCAAAATATCTATCGCTCTGCTTGTTTACAGAAGTTGGCAGTTATCTCAAGGCATGAAGGTGATCTGATCACTACACTCAATTATCTGGATCAATTATATTTCATTGCTGAAGATCCCCAGCTTCAGGCCGATCTGCAATTTGACCGTATCAAACTATTTATTGAACAGTATGAATTTCAAAAAGCCCTGGCAGAAATCTATCAGGTCGATTCTGAGATAGTTCCGACTCGTATAGCCCTATATGAGGGTTACTGTCACTATATGTTACGTGATTTTGTCACGGCTAGAGCTGCATTTGAGCCTCTCTGTGCTACTTCAGCACTTATCGAGACTCTCGACAAATACCTATTGGAAGCAGAGAAAATTCAAAAAATCAATCCGAAAACCTACCAGATAATGAGCTATTTTATCCCCGGCCTTGGCCAGATTTTACTTGGTGATGCAAAAAAGAGTCTGAATTCTCTTGTTTTAAATGGAGCCCTGGTGCTGCTATTTATCGATACCGCCCGTAAACTAAGTTTGTTTGATGCCACTCTGTCGATATTGCCTTGGTTTTATCGATATTACACGGGCGGTGTTCAAGTAACTAAAGATCTGGCAATTAAAAGGAAAGAAGACTTGCACAAGAAGAACCTGGATAAGCTAATTCAGGTGTTAACGGAGGTTCCTGAGCCTATCCAGAAATGAGATTCTCTTCAGGAAAGCTCTCTGTCTACCTTTCGGAATTCTGTAGCTTCAATATTTCTTTTCGGAATAGTTCCTTTTTATCTGAATCGCTAGGAATAGAATTGAGGGTTTCTATAGACTGGTTAAACCTGCCCTGGATTGCATGACTATAGCTTTTGTTATAGATCGCGTCTTCAAAACGGGGATTTATACGCAACGCCTCATCGAGCCATAAGTCTGCTTTGTTATAATCTTTTCGATCAAGTGCCACCGTTGCCAGGTTGTTTAAGACGTGAAAATTGTACGGACAAAAACCATGCGCTTTTGTAAATGCAACTAGCGCTTCATCTCGCTGGTCGAGCTGGTAGTGGGCCAGACCCTGGTAATATTGAATTGGCACCGAATAGGGATCCAGATGATAAAATCGGTTTTCGGCCTTGACACTTAGTTTCAATACCCGGCTCCAATTTCCCTCGACCCTCGCACGCAACACATCTGTCATAATTTGTTCTCCACGATAACGCATTATACCCAAGTCGACAAGTACCATCATACTTAGAAAAATACTGCCATAGATATACTTTGCCTGAAGTTTTAAGCCTTTCTTTTGGGGAAACATCAAATCCACCATTGCGAGATAAGTGGCAAAGACGGCCAGAAATTCTGTTCTCTCTTTCGGAAAATCAAGCAATGACGAAATGGCAAATCCCAGTACACCGGTTATTAACATCCGGCTTTGCCATGGCATTACATTTCTACAGCGATGAAGTCTGGTTAATACTAAACCAAAGAGTACGAGATAAAGGAGTAATCCACCTACACCTAGCTCCGCCCAAACTTCCAAAAAATCATTGTGCGCCCTGGTAAAAAAAACATTCTGGTCCTGCATACGGTAACTGCCTTCAACCCCATTGGCCGGAAATTCGATTTTCCAGTTTCCACCACCCACTCCCACCGCCCAATGATCCCTGATCAGTGGCTTGCTCATACGCCAAACATCTTGCCTCTCGGTCGCGGTCTGTGATTTCAAATAGGACGTAATATTGAGCCGGTCCTTAAATCCATCTTGTTGAGTTACAAAAAGCACACTTGCTGCTACTATGACGATCAGCACATAAAGGTATCTGGCCTTGGCCTTCGTTATCCATTGCCCGCGGATCTGCACCAGATAAAATGCCACAATTAATAGAAAAAGGAATATGGATAAATACACAGTTCTGCTTTGCAGCATGACTATGGTCACTGTCTGAAGAAAAACAAGCAGTAAAATCGGCCATTCAAAAAGCTTGCGATAGTCATCCAATACATTTAACGGCAACAGAAGGAAGATAAAGGCAGCAATCAAAGACTTGTGCCCAAAAAGGATCTTGAGTTCGTAGAGATTTTCATTTGAAAAACCCCGTAGCGTTATAATCTCAATCAAAGAGTACCAGACCACAACTAGTACAAAGACCGTAAATCCTCTACTGAACTTTGCGATATAGTGTAAAAGCTGCTCAGTATTGACTTTCCGGTACAGGTCCAAAAAAAGGAAATAGATAGAGAAGGCGAGCATCCATTTGCCGGCGTTAAAAAGGGCTTCTGATTTTTCGTGAGCCCACAATACCGAAAGGATATTGAAAATTGTAAATGAAATCAGCACAAGACCGATCGGAGTAATCTTGGATTGAATTCTCCATTGAATGAATAGTTGGCGCCCTGCAAAAACCAAAGCCAGAACTGACAGTGCCAAAAAACGGCTATGGTGAAAATAATCCAGCAATTGATTACTGAATATTAATGTGCAGCATCCCAAAAGCAAAGGATACAGCCATTTTTGTTTTCTTGTCATGGATCAAAATTAAGACAACGATTCCTATCATTCACCCGAGAATACCAGGTTTGGGTATAAAATGTCTGATTTCCTGTCAGTCGTTTGGACCATTTCAGAGCCACCGGTTAGGGACCAGCCAGGGATTATCAAAAGTGACGGGTTTACAAGTATCTTACCTCTCCTGAAAGACCCTCAGTGGAGACCAAATACCTAATAATATTGCCCTATATTTTAAAGACTGTTTTATGTCTTACTTTTTGATCGTTTCTCTGTCTTTGGTAATATAATTTTCATTACTTTGCACCAAATTCAAAATAGTTGTTCAAAATGAAATTGAGATATTCACTATTGGGTGTGTTAGTGGTCCTCCTCGCCACCACCTCTTGTGTCAGCAAGAAGAAATTTAGTGCCCTGGAAGAAGAAAAAGCCAGTCTAGCTAACTCCCTTGCAAACCTTGAAAAGAAGGTTGAAATGTTGGAATCGGATAAAAACGCCCTGGCGTCCGAAAAAGACGAACTAACCAAAAAAGTCGGTATGGTTGAAAGTCAGCTAAACTCTACTTCGGAGAAGATTGCTGCTGTAAATAAATCGGTGGAAGATAAACAGTCTCAGATCAACATGCTTAGGGCTGAGATCACGAGTGCATTTTCAGATGTAGAAAAAGCTGTTTCTGAAAGTGGTCAGAGGATCACCGAACTGGAAGATATGTTGTATCTGGATCTTGAGGATCCAATCAATTTTGCTTCAGGATCTGCCCGATTGAATAGCGAAGACAACAAGACTTTGGAAGAGATGGCAGCGATGTTGAAGAAAAGTCCTAACCTAAGTTTAATCATTGAAGGCCATACTGATGATCGCCCGATCAACACTGCAAAATATCAGGACAATTGGGACCTGAGTGTTGCAAGATCTGTTTCAATTGTGAGAAAACTCATAGCTTTAGGAGTTAATCCGAAACAATTGACTGCCGCGGGCAAAGGAGAGTATCACCCCAAAGTTACCGGCGATCCAACATCTACGGGGACTCGCTCGGCTAACCGACGAACCGAAGTGATCTTGGTTCCACACATTGGAAAATTGTACCAAATGAGCAAAGAGAAAGGTTCCTAAGATATTAATCCGTAGGTAAATCTTTAAGAGTCGGTAATGTATCGTTACCGGCTCTTTTTTTGTCCCTATAGTACAAGTTCCGTCAGGTCATTTTTAGATCCTGACCACTGACAAATCACGAAAACTATGCTAGCAGTATTAGAAAGTCCTTGTACCATATTCAATATAGGCTTCCCGTTGGGGTGCAAAAAGATCGATTGCCAAACATTCGGTGATTGCGGTAACTGTATGAACTGCGTTTGAGGGTATATGCACAACATCACCAGCCTTACAATGTACCGTCCTACCATCAACGGTGACATTCATTTCTCCTTCCAGCAAATTGAGAACCTGTTCTTCAGCATGTTTATGAGGGGGCAGTACCGCTCCTTTTAGACACCTGACATATGAGATGCTCTGTAATTTTGTATGAATGATCCTGGCGATAAATCCTGGGTAGAGTTCTTTCTCCTCCACTTGATCTAGTTTGATATGCTTCATGCCATTTGCTATTTATATTATTTGGTGCGATTCAACTTCTTTGATGATGAAAAATCCATCGTCTCCCTGGGTCTGATAATGAGGCATCAGGATCATACCTTCGTATTTTGAGATAATTTCTCCATAGCGATCATTGGCCAAAACTTCGTTTTTACAAATCCGGTCAAAATTGAGGTACCCAGGCTTCATTACAAAGTGGTCATCAGGAGCTATATGATGTCCGTAAAGAAAATTAGCCATTTTTGGGAGATCTCTTGAATAA
Organism: Saprospiraceae bacterium; assembly: GCA_016711125.1. Lineage (GTDB taxonomy): Bacteria > Bacteroidota > Bacteroidia > Chitinophagales > Saprospiraceae > JABDMH01. The sequence continues at coordinate 301,435 of JADJTQ010000002.1, forward strand.
TCAATCAACAATTGATCAAATCGATTTTCTATATCATCTGCCGCAACGGCTCCGATAGTTCGCATACAGTTAATTACTGCTGCTATAGCCCGGTTTATTGAGAGATTATCATCATGTTGTCCTGCCTCAAAAACCAAAGCGGTGATATGAGCGTCTGTACGCCCAGCATAGTATTTGATCATCGTGCCATTCAACTTCTCCACCAGCCCTAAGATAATAGGTGCGTGCATTGTTTCTGCTATTTTTATACTCTCCACTTCAGTCGTAGGTAGTGAAAAAATACCCCCTTTAGCAGTGGTGGTATGCAAGTCCAGCAGATAGACATCTTCACCACCCCATTCCAGAATCAAATCATCAATGACTTCCTTGAGTTTCATCATCTCGCCAAATTCGGCCTCATTCCCCGGATTATCAAAATTTCTTTGACTCCAGATTCTATTCAGATCGCAGTTTATATATCTCTTTTTAACATTGAGTGCCGGAAGGTTACCTGCGATCGCAACCAGTTTACCATGAAATGTAAAAGTGGGGTTTGTGACTAGTTCATCTTCCAGAATCTGGAGCAGTAACTCCATAGCATTGACTCCAGCCCATTCGTTTCCGTGTAAGCCCGTACTACAAATCAAAAGCGGTCCGCGTTTACCTTGAGAATAGCTACCCAGTATCCGTTTTAACATGGTCACTAAGTTAGACAATCTCCCAATCGAATAATAATACCAGTTCCAATGATAAATATCATTCGACTGGTCAATAAAATACCGGTTTTGTCAAATGAGCGTTTGACTGGTTAATAAAGAAGTGGTAAATTGATCATCTAATGCAAAAATGGCCTCTCCTTGGTTTATTATGTACTCTATCGGGCATCGTTGCTGCCCAGGTCATAACCGTATCAGACGAATTAAATCTCAAAACTGAGTTTCTCTATGACATCCTGGGTCGGATAGGTGACAACCTATTGGTTGTACGAGATGGCGTAAACGAATTTGATGTTATTGCCTATAATGACAAAATGTCTACCACCTGGACCGCCGAAGAAGAACTTGATAGTCGAAGATCGAGAATCATCAGCATTGTACCTCATGATGACAAGTTTCATGTGATCTATTCAGATGAATGGCGAGACACCATGGCAATCAAAGTGCGGGAGTATAATGCCAAAGTTAATGTAACCTTTACCGATACCCTGGTGCTGATTAAAAAAGGTCTTATCCGCCCCAAATTTCGATATGTCAAATCGGAAGACAGAAATATTTTTCTGATGACGGAGATCGACAACGAGAAAATAGTCAGCGCTTTTGCATATGACCTGAGCAGACATGTACTGCTATGGGAGGCCAACTTTGAATTTGCCGAGGCAAATTTTCGGGAGGATTATCGTAAGACGCTCATCAGCAACGATGGTACAATGTATGTTGTTTTTGAAAAAGATAATTTCCGATATAAGAAAGATGATCATACAATGGAGATTTTTCGGTTTGATCAGTTCAATACCGCCTTTACTCAAACATCAATCCCACTGTCAGAATTTATCACCTACGATGCTTTCTTCAAATATGATAATCTTAATGAGCAGTTATTGATCATCGGGCTTTATTCAGACAAGAATACCGGTAATACGGATGGACTTTACCATATCAGCTTAAATGCTAATAATTTAAGCGATTTTCGGATTGCCACGCTGTCCTATGATGAAGAATTGGTCTCCGATTTCCATGGAAAATACAATCCCAAGAAAGAAAGTCTCTATAATCTGGATGTACAGGATCTGATACTGCGTGAAGATGGTGGTGTACTGGTGCTTGCCGAGGAGAACAAGGAATATGAAAGACTGGCCTATGGGGGCAGACGTGATTACTATGGTAGCAACCGGTTTTCAGTCGATTATTACTACGAAGACCTGGTATTAATATCTATTCATCAAGATGGTACCAGTCATTGGCAAAAATTACTTCCCAAAAGACAGTACTCCAACGACGACGAAGCTGCCTACTCATCATACTTCCTATTCAAGAATCCGTCATATTTACGAATTCTCTACAATGATGAAATCCGAAATGACAACACCGTAAGTGAATACATCATGAATGGAGCTGGTGATATCACCCGTAGGAGTCTGATGAGTACAGATAACCAAAAGCTTAAGCTCCAGATTAAAAATGCCGTGCAAATCGGAAGCAATGAACTAATTGTTCCGAGTGTACGAGGGAAGAGATTAAAACTAGTTAGATTGCAGTATTGATCTCAATCTGAGATCTAACTGATCCATCAACCTCTGTGCTCTATGCTCTAAAGTGGTGTACTAGAAGACCACAAACTCCCTTGATTCTTTAATTTTTCCCCGATTGACCACCAACTGGTATGAGCCCTTGTCCATGCAGTTGGAATTGATATGGATCTCCCCATTTGAAAAAGTCACATGAAGTGGAACCTGCTTGCCTTCGATGGTCAGCAACTCAATGCCGGGTTGTTTCTCTCTGCTTTTCAAAGAATACATCGTCTTCAGGATTAATTTGTAGCGCAAAGATAATTACATCGTTTTAATATTACACTATTATTTAATGTATTGTGGGCTGTTAGACATTCTGTTAGTAGGGTAAATAAAATTAAACCAGGGATTTACAAACGAAAATCGGGCTTAACCGTTACCACCGACCCGTATTCAGCTACATACTTCCGCACTAAATCAAGAAAAGCAACCTCATCGTAAATGGCTAATCTGCCTTGAACCCATGCCGACATGATTCGATATTCAACCGCCTGATTAATCGGTGTTGCCAGGTAGAAATAGTTGTGCGGATCATCCCGATAAGTGTCCATTTCGAATCGGCCCGGAACCATGATCGCCATACCCAAATGTTCATTTGCAGAAGACTGCAGTCCATAAGTATAGGCAAAATGGACATTATTGGTTTGTCCCTGGGTAAAATCTGTTGCTTCGTCATGTTTAGGCAGTCCAAAAGCAAATTGCAGGTTAAGATTAGTCTTCGAAAGAATGGACACATTAAATTGAGCCCATGGCTTGCCGGCCTGCATCTGCCATTTGATTAAGATATCGATCTTCTCATCTCGTACTGGTAATCCTTTAATCGTTGTATGCACCTCCGCCCTTAAAGGTCCGGTTTGGATCACTTCTATCTCTTTACTGTCATATTTTGTCATGGGCACGATGCTCTCGAGATCAAATATGGCGGGGCTACCGATGCCCAACGAAAGTCCCTCATCGAGGGCATCACCTCCCCAATTACTCACATGCTGGAGATCAACATTAATCGGAGAATCTAACAGATCGGGTTTACGCTTTCCAATGATGTCCATCGCATAAGGCGCCGTCGATATAGCCCGGTATCCCACCCATTCATTCTCCATGACAATGCCGTTGGCCGTCCACTTTTCCTCAAAATTGACCAGATGCTTCCCCGTAACCTCCTTACCATCAATGAGATTTGCATGCAGTTTGACTGCATTGAGCATTTCCATGCCTGTACCGGCGTAGGCCACCAACTTAGTGCTGGTGCCAGGCCATAAATCGACCAAAGTATACATCTTGTCCGGTGTCCCGTTATTATTCCGATCCTCAATTTGTACCGGTATTTCTTGGTCACCCATTTTTAAGAGGAAAGACTCTTCGACCCTCACCAGGTCAAGCTCGATGCCGTACTGATGAAGAGTGTCCGGACCTGCATGGATAATCGTCAGATCAAATAACTCGCCTCCTGATGACGATTTGGTGCCGGTGCCTCCACCGCAACTCAACCCGACCACCCAAAAACTTAAAAAAATAAAATATTTAAAAAAACGCATCTTAATTCGAATGTTAGTCTGCAAAGATAACTTACTATGTATTCTGAACAGCATTGTCTTTTGGCAGACCCATTTGAAATCCGATCGGTTGCGGTACATCATCATCATAGTCTTCCCACCCGATTACTTCTTTGAGAAATTCTTCGACATGACGTAAAATGAATGGTGCTTTCAGCTCAGCCGGTCTTACGATTTCGACACTCTTTGGTTGGCGGGGTTGCCCCAGTCCCTCAATAAAAGGATACATGATTGTGACCACAATCTTTCCGTTAAACAATTGCTGATAAATCAACATCCCATTCGACTTAATTAATTGTCGTTGAGCTTCGCCAATTTTTTCTGAAATACCACTCTCTACATGGCCCAAAGACAGAGCTACTGCTTCCATATGCAATAACTCGGTTTTTGTTTCTACTTTGGCTTTAAGACCGGTTTCTTTAATGATCACTTCTAGCTGTTCGGTGATCATCTCCTTTAAGGTGCTATGCCAATCTTGTCTATATTGCTCCGTATTTTCAAGTATTCTATGGTATTGATTGACTTTGTACTGAATGTTTGAAAAATCCATTCCTCATTTTATTTATGGTAAATATACCCTGAATTAATTGGTCTTTAAATGCACTGGCCAATTAATTGAAATGCAGAACCGGACCTGGATCAAGGTCAAGATAAAAATCGCATTTTACATGACAAGGCTTTTGTGCGTTTAATACCTTAATTTTACTTTTGATCAAACATTGAGGATGAATTTCATGCGATATACCTATACTATTCTGATTTTGTGCATAATCAGTGTTTCACCGGGAATTGGCCAAATTGTTCAAAATGGAAATACTCTTTACGGTAATGAGTGGATCAACTATGATCAAGAGTATGTAAAGATCAAGGTAGGACAAGATGGTATCTATCGAATTACCAGTCAGCAATTACTTGCGGCCGGAGTACCCATCGATCAGATCGATATCGCTACTTTTCGGCTTTTCTGGTTAGGTGTCGAGCGTAGATTGCTCACAAGCAAGGCCACTGGAATTTTTTCCTCCGATGACTACCTGGAGTTTTATGGAGAAAAGAACCGTTCGCAAGTAGACAGGTTCCTGTTCAACGATCCCGACCGGCAAATGTTAAATCCGGAATATGGCCTGACTAGCGATACCTCTGCTTACTTTCTCACCTGGACTCCTGGTGTCTCTTCCGCCCAGCGGTATGTATTCCAGGAGAACAATCTGGATGGCCCTCTGCCTCCTAAAAAGGAATACTACATGCATCGAGAGAAGCTTGTTCTTCATGCAGCAGCTTTCAAGAACCTACTTAACATAGATGGCGTCAGCTATTCCACCTATGGAGAGGGAGAAGGCTTCGGCTCCAGAGAAGGTGCATCTGGCAATTTTACAATTGGTACTTCTGAGCTTGCAATTAATAGTCCTGATCCCATATTACATGTCCGAATGACCGGTAATCCTAAGCCCCATCAAGTGCAGATCAACTGGAATGGTTCGGCTCTCTTGAACTTAAATTTCATTGGATCGACCCTTTTTGACACCACTGTTAGCCTTTTCGATCGAGAGATTCGAAATTCGAATCTAATAACTTACAGTACGTCTGCAAGCAGTGATAAGGTGGCCTTTGGTTTGGTAGAACTGACCTACCAACGAAGATTTTCCTTAAATCAGCAAAATACCGGATTCCTTCAATTAGAAGATGTTCAGTCAGGAGCCTATCTTGAAATCAACGATTTTAATCATGCAGGCCAACCTCCCAAAGTCTTTGACCTTACTGATGGATCCGTGTACATAGGAACGATCGAGGGCAATCTTCTCAAACTCAATCTGAATCCGGGCTCACGTATTCGTCAATTGGTCATCATCCAGCAAGGGCAGATAATCATCCCTCCATCGATACAACCTATTCAATTTGAAAACCTACAGACTTCCGATGCCAATTACATCATCATCTCCCATCGCGATCTGATGCAAGGTGAGGATTATGTAACGCAATACCGTGATTACCGGGCTTCTCCGGCTGGAGGCAACTACCAGGCAAAGGTCATTGAAATTCAGCAATTAGTTGACCAATTTGCCTATGGGGTGGATAAAAATCCCCTCAGTATTAAAAATTTCACCAACTACATCAAGCGATCATGGTCCAACCCGCAATTTATCTTTCTGATAGGTAAAGGACTCGAATATAGATACGGTCGGATTCAAGATGAAGCGTTTGATTATCTACCCGTATTTGGGATACCCGGTTCAGATAATCTTCTCACAAGTGAACTTGAGAGCAGTGTCCCTCTTATCCCCGTAGGCCGTCTGGCAGCCAGGACTCCGGAACAGATTAAGATTTATCTGGACAAAATCATGGTGATGGAGAGGGAAATTAACCAGGCTCCCCAAACGATCCAGGCCCGGGCCTGGATGAAGAGGATCTTACATTTAGGTGGGGGTATTGGAACTAGTCAAATCTCTTTGTTGCGGAAAAACCTTGATGAAATGAAAGAGATTATCGAGATTAACTCCTTGCAAAGTGAGGTCTTTTCCTGGTCCATTCAATCCCAGAACGTTATTGATTTTAATGAAAATCAAACTGTTATCAACTTAATTAATTCAGGTACAATCATCAAAACTTATTTTGGTCACGGTTCGGTTGGTACTACCCAGTTTAATGGTTGGGAGGATCCTCAATTTCTCAACAATAAAGATCGATATTCTGTGATGATCGCACTTGGTTGCCATACCGGTAATTTATTTACCAGGGAATTAAGTTTAGGAGAGGACAATGTCCTGGCCCAAAATAAAGGAGCTTCGTTATATATGGCCACTTCTGGTCTGGGTTTTTTAAACGCACTGGATGTTTTTGGGAAAGAATGGTATGATTTAATTGGAGGATCGATGATCAACCAGCCGGTCGGAAAGGTTAATCAGCAGGTCATCCGGGATAATGATAAGAACCTGACACCTCCAGTCAAAACACTCATGCAACAAATCGTTTTACACGGAGACCCTGCATTTAAAATCAGCAATCTTAAAGGACCCGATTTTACCATTGATTATCAGTCAGTCTCTTTTAAACCCTCCATCATTAACAGTAGTCTTGATTCATTTGAAGTCTCTTTCGACCTATATAATTTGGGAATCCTCACTAATCAAGGGATGGAGATTATCATCATTCAACAATTGCCAAATGGCGAGCAAGTTCCACTTTCAACACGGGAGATCACTTCCTCAGCATTTATGACGAAAATGGCTTTCAATCTGCCCGTCTTAAAAGAGAAAGATTTAAAGGGGCTCAATAAATTAATAATTGAAATCAATCAAAACCGGCAGGTATCTGAATTACCGGATCCTGCTGCCTATTTAAATAATATATTGAAAAGCGATGCTGGTGAAATTGGAGTTAGAATTCCAATCATTGCTAATGGGGTCATACCAGTCTCGCCTTTGGCTTATAGTATCGTGTCCAAAAATGATATCCAATTAATTGCATCATCTGCGAATCCCTTGGCAGGAATCCAAGATTACATCCTACAAATAGATACAACTGCAAAATTTACGAGTAGTCAAAAAATCGAACAAAGAATCAACCAGTCAGGAGGTCTCATCAAATGGAATCCTAATATCAATTGGGTCGAAAACCGAACTTATTATTGGAGAGTTACACCGGACAGCACGGCTGAACAAAGCTTTGCTTGGGCAAATAGTTCCTTTACTTATATCCCTGCTAGTCCTGACGGATGGTGTCAGACAGATTACTACCAATTTTTAGACGATGATGGAATAGGCTTAGACATCGAAGAAGATCGAAAATTTCATTTTTCCATGGGCGATAATGAAATCAAGATATTCAATGTGCGGGAAGATGGTGAGTTGTTCACTCAATTTTTCTTTGATGGTCGTCAATTTAGCTCTCCACTGAAATCCCAATTGAAAGCAGGTTTCAGCTTTATTGTGATCAATCCGGTAGATCAGAGTTGGTTGGTGAATGATGGCTCAGTAGCTGGAAGTCCCATTGTTTCTAACGCCTCCAATCTATTCACTTTTGATCCGAGAACCGCCGAAGGCCGTCAAAATATGATCCGGTTTATTGATGAGAAAGTGCCCGTTGACCACTATGTATTGATGTATAGTCATCTTAAAGATACTACTACATCGATGCGACACGAAGAATGGGCATTAGATTCTTTGACTTATTCCGAAAATCTGTTTGCCGCGCTTGAAAGAAGAGGTGCTGTATTAATAAGAAATATGATGTACACAGGCACGGTACCCTACAATTTCTTTTTCCAAAAAAATGGCGGTGTCCTTGCGGAAGAACTGGCGCTATCTCCTCATGACTCTATCCTTACTTCGGGGCAGGTATCATATCTCATGACTGGTGGTCAATTCAACTCGACAATCATTGGTCCGGCAGCAAACTGGAATGAGGTGAGTTATGATTTTCAATATTCTGATAATCCGGAAGATGATCAATTTGTCATTAATGTGTTTGGATTGTCGTCACTCACCTCCACTCCGGAATTATTAATTGCCGATGTTCCTACCGCAGGTGCTGCATTGACCCAAATTTCTGCTATTGAATATCCTTTCTTAAGATTGGAAATCAACTCAACCGATTCAATCAAAAGATCTTCTGCATCCTTGAAAAACTGGAAAGTGCTTTATGATGGATTACCGGATGTAGCATTTGATCCATCTGCACATTACATCTTCATGAGTGACACCGTGATGATTGGAGATGAACTAAATCTTTCGTTCGGTGTGGAAAATGTCAGCTTGCACGACATGGATAGTCTTCTGGTTTCCTGCACCGTTACCAACTCTCAAAATGCTTCGCAAACAACCAGCTACAGAAACGATCCTATAAATGGCTTCGGAAAAGGTGTGATTTCCGCTCTATTTGATACAGACACCTTTAGTAGTGGCGAGCATCTATTAAGTGTGTATTTAAATCCCAATCAAGATCAACCCGAATCCTATTTAGGAAATAATTTATTGATCCAAAAATTCAGGGTACTGGCCGATCTCACCAGTCCTATTTTAGATGTTACCTTTGATGGTATTCATATTATGAACCGGGATATTGTTTCCCCTCAGCCACTGATTCTAATTAGTCTAAAGGATGAAAACAAATCTCTCCTGCTCAAGGACAGCGCCACCTTTGATATTATGATAAAAGATCCAGCGGGCAATACAATCAAGATTGAATCCTCCGATCCCGAAGTTCTTTTCAGTCCGGCAACCACCAGTGAAAATATCGCCACGATCGAGTTGCGCAAATCATTCCCGGTAGATGGCATCTATCAATTAATTGTTCAGGCAAAAGATGTAAGTGGAAATCTTTCAGGCAACAACCGATTAAACATCGAATTTGAAATTATAAATCGAACTACTGCTTCTCACGTCGTACCCTATCCAAACCCATTTACCGAAAACACCCGATTTCTTTATACGATCACTGGCACTATCCCTACTTCTTTCATTATTCAAATAATGACGGTCGACGGTTCGATTGTCAAAGAGATTGATCTGTCCAATCAAGAGCCACTACGCATTGGTACCCACCTGACAGAATATTCCTGGAATGGTACGGACAATTTCAATGATCGCCTGGCCAATGGCGTCTATTTGTACCGGGTGAAGGTCAAGGACGACAGTCATGATACCTATGACCATCTCGAAACTTCAATAGATCATTTTTTGAAAAAAACCTCGGAAAGATTGTGATCCTTAGATAAGACCAGTGTCATGAAAGACCCTTTCTTTAGTATCATCATGCCGGTCTTTAATACACCTTATGATTTGCTTTCCCGGGCCATTAAAAGTGTTACACTCCAGAAATTTACCTCCTGGCAGTTAATCATTATAGAAGATGGGCCCTCTGAGTCTTTCTCCAAGGCAAAGAATGATTTCCCAAAAGGAAAGGTTCTTTATTTGTCGGTCCCGCATTCCGGAGTAAGCCATGCCAGAAACGTTGGAATCAGCAACGCTAATGGCGATTTCATTTGCTTTCTGGATAGTGATGATGCCTATGACCCCGATCACCTTTCTGAATTGTACGATAGCATTTCTGAACATGGATTTCCCCAGGCTCTTTTCAGAACCGGCATGATTCATCATCTCAAAAATGAATCTGTTAAGAGCGCTCTGTACAACCAATCCTTGCACCGCAATCCGGTTCTGTTTATTCTTTCGAACAACTATGGTCCATCGAGCTGCTGTGTCACAAAATCTGTTTTATCAGAACATTTTTTTGATGAGTCTTCGAAATATTTCGAGGACACCCATTTATTCACCCGGATTCTTTTGAATTATCCTCTCTATCAAGTATCAAAATATACCTGTCATGTCTACACCCATTCATCTCAAGCCACCCATGTGATGTTTCTCCAGGACGATGCTCTGAGTCAAATTAAAAACAACATCTCAACTATTAAATCGCTCTTCAGCAATTTTAGAGAAGAACTGACGGAATATATTCCCAGAAACTTTGAAAAACAATTACTTAGCGACAAATATTTACAACACGCAAATGGACTTCTATTGGCCAATAGGCGAAGCCTGTCCACCTACTGCATAGGCAGGAGTATCTACTTTAATCGTAAATTCGACAACAATATTTACTACTTCAAATATTTTTTAAAGCTTATAATTCCTCAGTTAGTCATCAATGCCAGGAGCAGAGGATTCTGGTAGTAGCACTATAAGCAATCCATGATTGTAGTTAAAATTCACTCGGGGCTTGGCAATCAAATGTTTCAATATGCATTTGCACTGGCATTGGCTATCAAACATGAAACCACTCTTGTAGTTGATGCTTCATATCCTCTTTACTATCCCATAGAAATTGAAAATCCCAAACAGGATTACCACCTGGATCTCTTTAGTATCCCACATTCTGATTTCTTATCTCTGCCCCACAGCCTCTTTAAAAATTGGCTCGTTCCAGAAAGACTGCAGAAAAAAATCTATTTCACCCGGCTCAAAGATACGATCAATAAGATGAATGTAATATGGATTAAAGATGATCTGACCAAGGGTCAAGAGGCCTTTTCACAACTACCTGATCATTGCTATTTGGATGGTTACTTTCAATATCCCCACCAATTCGAATTCATTCGAGCCAAATTGAGGAACGCATTTACTTTTAGTAAGCCACCGCTACCTGCACAGGATCTTGAAAAAATTAATCTTAGTGAAATTTCCGTTGGGGTAAATTTACGTCGCGGTGACTATTTGAAAAATAAAAACCTTGAGAACATCGGTATTTGTACGGTTGACTATTACCGGACTTCCATCAATTACATTTTGAATTTCTTTCCAAACGCAACATTTTTTGTCATTTCTGATGATATCGCTGATTCACAACAATTTCTTGAACCTCTGAAGATCAACTTGCACTATCTGAATGCAGGTTCAGACAAACATATCTTAAGTGACATGTATCTTCTGCAACAATGTGATCATCTCGTCCTTGCCAACAGCACCTATAGCTGGTGGTCTGCCTACTTAAGTGAATACGACTCGAAGAAGATAATAATTGCTCCAGATAAATGGTTTGTTAACCCGTTATGGTCAATCAACAACTCAAATATCACACCCCAGAATTGGATCAGAATGCCAAATGATATCCAATCATAAATATAGTTCTCAGAATTAAATGACTTCTGCAAATATTTCTGTAATTATTCCGGTATACAATGCAGCCCTATACATTGAGCGAGCAGTGCGTTCGGCATTGGAGCAGTCAGAAACCGGAGAAGTGATTATGGTAGAAGATGGGTCATCCGATAACTCCCTGGAAATTTGTCGTCAATTAGTAAAATCATTCGAAAAGATCCGTTTATTTACGCATTTCCATAATCAAAATAAGGGCGCTGGAGCCAGTAGAAATTTAGGTATCACAATGGCAAATTTTCCCTTGATTGCTTTTCTAGATGCTGATGACTATTATCTGGCAGAAAGATTTTCTGAATCTATTAAAATCTTGCAAGATGACCCCAATGTTGCTGGTGTCTACGGACCGTGCATTCATTCCTTTAAAGACGATCACTTAAAAATACTTTATGCCAAAAAGCATGATCCGGGCATCATGGGATTATCAGGCCCTGTAATACCAGAAGAACTGCTAGATACCCTGATGGGAGGTCAAAAAGGTTATTTCTCCATTATTACTCTAGTAGTGCGGAGAAGTATTCTTGATCAAACAGGTCTCTTTGATGAAAGACTGATCCAGCATCAGGACACCGACTTCATATGGAGACTTGCCAAAAAAGCCGATTTAGTTTCAGTTAGTAATGAGAGACCACTGGCCGTTATAAACATTCATGGCCATAATCGTATATTTAATGAGAAGGAAGCAAGACATTTTCGTCAAAAATTGATGGTGAAATGGCTTAGCTTGTCGAATAAAGAGGGCTTCTCACCAAAAAGAAGAAACTACATCATTCGAAATCTGCTGTCAAGTCATTGGTTGGTCAATATGGTGCCTTCAAAACTACAACTTCCCATAAAGGCACTTTTACTACTAATCTATGGCTTCAGGTTTCCAAAAAGTGTTATTGCCTTTTTAAAAGAAATGTGATTTCATAATCAAGTCCATGCAAAATAGCAATCAGGAAATCGGAATAATTGCCCTTGATTCACATTTCGAAATTGTGTCCAATATCTTGGATATTCTTTCCGGTTCCCAATTGACCATTCACGTCCTTGTTTCCAATCCTCCTGATAATCTATTGTCGCGAGGTGATCAAATAAAAATTGTTAGATCCAGTCTTCATCGACACCAATCGATTTTACACTTTTTAGGTAATCTAAAGAACTCAACAAAAATTCTTGTCGTCACAATCTACAAAGACTACCGTTTCTACTATAATCTCAGTAAGTCTTACTCGCTTTCTTTCATTGTCCACAACATTCACTACACCTTTGCAGATAATCGATATAAGAAGCGCCAAGGTGTTATTCATCTGGATCACCTTAAGCTGTTGATCAGAGACATTCTGTTTAGAGATTCACATTACAAAAAGAAACTATTGGATTCTTCCTCGAATTTACATTTTCTGTCTCTTTCTACTTTGAATTATGCAAAGGCCAACTATTCAAATTGGAAATCCAAATTCAAGGTTTTACCCTATATTTTTACCCTTGATAAGATCCCACAAAAATCGTCATGTTACACAATCGTCATTCCGGGAGGAGTCAATGCTGCTAATCGTGAACATGATTATTTAAAAAAATGGCTTTCTCAAGTTTCGGGAACCACCCCCATTAGAGTAGTTTTTCTTGGAAAAAGTTCAAGCAGACAATGCCAAAATCTAATATCAGACTTGATTGACACCTATCAGAATCAAGTAGAGATCATCAGTTTTAAGCAGTATGTTGATCAACCAATTTATGATCATTGGATATCTCAGGCTGACTTATTATTGAGTCCTTAAAGAAGGAAACGACTTTTAGAGGATATATTGAATATTATGGCTCAACAAAAATTTCGGGATCTATCAATGATGCGATAAAAAACAAGGTACCATTGGTGATACCTGATTTCTATCCGATTGAGCAAAATCATGAATCTCTTTTCTACCAGTATAAAGATTTGGACTCATTCCTTGAGATCATGAATTTATTTTATATTAATCTTGATTCCAAAAAAGAAGTAGTGGTCCATCACGATATTTCTCTAATCAGGAAGAAACTGCACGAAGTCTTAAACTTGGGAAAATCATGAAAATAGGAATTCACCAACCCAATTTCATTCCCTGGTTGGGGTATTTTCACAAAATAAGCTTAGTCGATACCTTCATTCTATATGATACTGCACAATACACCAAAAATAGTTTTATCAACCGAAATAAACTTGTCATTAATAATTTACCAAGGTGGACTACTATCCCTGTTTTATACAAAGGATTTTCACACCTCAAAATCAATGAAATTCGGATAGACCATGAAAGATTTAATCCCGAAAAAATATTAAAAACCATTCGACAAGAATATAGCAAATATCCATACTTCGAAAATTATTTCAATCAATTTGAGAAGATACTATGGTTGGCCACAGAACATCAATCTTTGAGTCAACTCAACGAAAATCTAATCAGATGGGTTTGTGATAAATTAAATATTAAAACCAGATTAATAAATGCCTCATCACTCCCTGTTCATGGTTCAAATACGACAGAAAGAATTGTGGAAATGTGCAAATACTGTGGTGGGAAATTTTATTTTTCCGGTTCAGGCGGAAAAAAATATCTCAAAGAAGAACTCTTTGAGGAAGAAGGGATCAAACTTGAGTATTTCGATAATACTCAAGTCATTAAGAAATATGACGACTTATCGGTGTTACACTGGATTTTCAAGGAAGGGAAGGAAGTACAACTATCTCGCAATTCTCTCAAATGATCCACCGGATCACTTCAAATGCCTCTGCATACTCAACTCCGATTTGGGTGCCACGTACCCTGGCCATCGCCTCTATGAAAGCGGGCTCCATAAACCCTTTGCCTTGTTGGGTAACATAGGCTTGTAGCGCTTTTATTTTTAAAGCAACATGTTTGGGCTGCACCATAATAAAACAATCTGTATCAAACGTCCGGTTATTCCAGATCAATTCGTATCCTAACAAGCTACTGTTTTTAAATGCTCTTAGTCCTTCTGCTGCTATGACCTGATGGTCTTGATGAATATCACGCAATGAAGGTAAAAATACCAGATCGGGATTGATTCTTTCCCGGATTTTAATCAACTCTTCAAGAATCTCCTGACGTACATAATTCAATTTACGTACTTCATATTTGTAGATCAAAAGATTATCCGGTTTAATCTTTAATATACGAGTCGCCTTCCTCACTTCCTTTTCCAATTGATTACGGGGAAAACCTTCAGGCACAGATTCTTCGGCGGTGGAAAATGCTGCATAAAAAACCGTGGCACCTTCGTCTTGTGCTCTGGCGATTGTTGCCCCGCAACCTAACTCGCCATCGTCGGTGTGCGGGGCCAATACCAAAACCTTACGTTCTCGTAGCATGTAAAAATTGTTCAATTATTTGTACTATTCGCTGACCGGCTCTTCCATCCCCCAGCGCATTTTGATTAGTTTCTGGTCTTCTTAAATTTTCGATGGCCGATCTGATAGAATCCGATTGAGCGCCAGACAAAATACTCCAACCCTCAGCCAGGGTCTCTACCCATTCAGTTTGATCGTCGATAATCACACTGGGAATTTTATGGAAATAAGCCTCCTTGATGATGCCCCCAGAATCCGTGACTACTGCATATGCTTCTTTAATCAGTTGTTGGGTCTGCCAAAAGCCCAGCGGAGCTTTTGTTCGTATGTTATCTGCCATTGAAGACTCAAGTCCAAAGGTTTGGATAGCTTCCTTCGTGCGGGGATGCAGAGCAAATATCACCGTCCTCTCCAATTGAGAGACTCCCTCCAAGATTGCTTTTAATCGATCCCGGTTAGAGGTATTGACCTGCCGGTGACAGGTCATAAAAACATAGTCATTTGAAAGGGAATGCTTTGTTCGAAAAGTTGCAACATCCTCGTAGTGACTCTGATCGGCCAGTAGATCTAAACCTATATCACCGGTCAGATATACTTCATCGATGATATTTTGCCTTCTTAAATTTTCAACTCCAGTGGCAGTTGGCACAAAATATAGATCGGAAATTGCATCCGTAATCAATTTATTAATCTCTTCCGGAATAGAACGATCAAATTCGCGCAAACCAGCCTCAATATGGCCCAAATAGATGTTTCTTTTCTTGGTGGCGATAGCGGCCGCCGCCGTTGTATTGGTATCACCGATTACCAATACCATATCAGGCTCAACTTCTACTAACACCCGATCTAGCCCCTTGATACAATCACTAAATTGCAGGTTTGGAGTCTGAGATCCGATCTGCAAATTATATTCTGGCGTGGGTAAGTTCAATTCTTCTATATATTGTCCGGACAAAGAATTGTCATAGTGCTGTCCGGAATGAACGATCACGTGCTCAAGGTACTGACTTTGTTCAATGGCCTGATGCAATGCAGCCACCTTCATAAAATGCGGCCTGGCACCAATGACCGTCAATATCTTATAGAGTTTTTTCATCTCAGACTGCTAATGCCCTCCAGCATTTTTTCGACTTGGTGATCCCACGACATCTGCTCATCCAAAAATGCTATATTGATCTCCATTTCTATCGCTCCGGTCTTCTTCCATGATCTATACTGATCGAGTAAATAATTTGCTAATTCCGATTTTTTAATCGGTGGTTCGTAGAAGACCTTACCAGCTGCCGTATTATTCATCAGACTTTCGAACTCCAGATCTCGAACACCGTTTACAAGAACGATTATACCATTTCCTGATTCCAGGTATTCAAATAGTTTACCGGTGAAAACTCCATTCCAATCGGAAGTTGAGGTAGTTAAAAGCAGTTGAAGGTGGCTTTGATTCTGAACCTCCCATGTGGCTGATTTGCTAATAAAGCCTAGATCGACGTAAATCTTTTGTAGATTATATTCATCTACCCAGATTTGAAACTGAGCACTATCTCTTCCCGCATAGAGAAACTGGACATCATCCTGAGCCATTTCTTCCGTCCGTATTAATCCAGCCAATTCCTCAAAAAAGTATGCCGCATCTCTAAACTGCCGATATAATGAACCCGTGTAACAAATCGTAAACTTATCATACATTCTACCACTTTTTAGCCTTCGCTGCACTCCCCGTGGTATGGCCAAAGTACTCCTCCCATACTTTTTAAGTTGATTGGCCAACCCTTCAGAAACGGTAGTGACCAGATCAGCCTTTTGTAAAAGCTTTCTTTCAATTTTGACTTGCCATTTTTTCAGGAAAACATTCTTATAAAGAGGTTCAATTTGTAAATCACGAAAATCAGCTATCCATTTTATCCCCGGAAATTGACGCTTCAACAAATAGGCGACCAGATGATCTGCATATGGACCGAATGAAGAATAAATTACATCTACGCCACCACTATTAATGATGCGCTTTCCCTGCTTAAATGCATGATATATATATACAAAACCCCCTTCACCGATTATGAAATGAAAGGGTAAGGTTTTTTGCAACCTGCTAATAAAATAATATAGTTTATTCTTCTTTTGATTTTCTCCCCAATGGTTATTTTTAGTCTTGATCCCAGCCAGCGTGCGGTAGTCAAAAGTAAAAGCCTCATGCACACTCATATTGGGCAATGTAAACAGCTCTTCTTGCTGGAGTTTTCTCGAATTAGAACTTGTGACAACTAATACTTCTCTAAATCTATTTGCAAATGCTAATGAGAAATAATAGTTTCTTAATACAGCGGCTGATCGAAGTGGTGGATAATAGTAGTGGATCAGAAGAATACGATTATCGCTGGTCACCGAGTATCTTGTTGACAATATCCCAAATTTGCAGAGCAATCTTCTGATCGTCAAATTCGTCTTGGACCTTTTGCCTTCCTTTTCGGCCCATCTCCAGTCGCTGCTCTTCAGAAAGACCTATAAAATCATTCATCGCTTCTGCTAGCGAAACAGCATCTTTCACCTTTACCAAATATCCATTCTCGTGATCGTCTATGGCCTCTCTAACTCCGGCTGTATCGGTGCCAATGACCGGTTTGGCCATAGACATTGCTTCGGTTAGTGAGCGGGCGATGGCTTCCCGATAAGACGGTAGAACGATGCAATCAGATTGAGCAATAAAAGGTCTCACATCCTCTTTCGAACCTAGGTAATAGATATCCGGATCTCTAACCCAATCAACCAAATCTGATTTGCGGATTGCCGAAGGATTATTCTCATCAATCTGACCAATCAACCAAAATTTGACTTTCGGGTTTTTACTTTTTACAAGATGTGCTGCGTCCACAAACTCCCGTATTCCTTTATCATAAAGCAACCGTCCGATAAATGTAAAAGTGACACTACCATTATTTTTAACCTGGTCAACAGGCAAATAGAAATTAGTGTCGACACCACATCCTTTGATACTCACTCCCTGGGTAGCATTGATCAAACGATGTTCAATAAAAAGAGATAAATCATCTCGATTCTCAAAAATAACTCTTTTGTGAAATCGATTACTGAATTTATATAAAATCTTGGTGGCCATTCTGGCAAACCCACCATGTATAAATGGATAGCCAAGTCCTGTCACAACAGCAATCGACCTAAGATTTAACACTCTTGCGGCCAGGCCTCCATAGATATTAGGCTTAACTGTATAATGCAAAATCAGATCCGGTTTTAACTTCCGGTATACCCCTAACAACTCCAGAAAAAGTCTAAAATCTTTAACTGGGTTAATGCTGTCACGATCAAGATGTTGCAGAGCAATATGTTCCACCTCCCTAAAAGAATCCTGGTATCTCACATACTCATCTACCGGAGCTAATATGCTAACCTTAAAACCTTTATCGATAAAAAGGCGTAGCACATTTAAACGGAAATTATAAATATTCCAGGTTGTGTTGGCAACAATCAGAATATGTCTTTGATCCTTCTGCAATGAAGAGATTATCTTATCGATTCAAAACGAAATCTGGGCGACCGGTTGATAGTTGCGAAAAGCAAAATAAATCACAAAGCCAAGAAACACTCCTGCTATTCTTAGGAGTGTGCTAATATTATCAGGCATCCTGGATATACCGGCAGTCAGGAAAATGAAAGGAATAGCCTGGAATGCATACCTACTGCTAAATAGGTCACTGACCAATCCACTGCCGATCAATATAATGACAATTGCCCATGAAGCCGAACGGTATCCGGTATCCAAAGTGGTTACATAGCGAGTAATAAAACTCCATAGGAAGTAAACCGTGAGGATGATCAAGGTCGAACCCATCAGGCTTCCCAATAAATAAGAAGTGACCTCGTTGAGGTTCAGTCGGCTCAGCAAGACCTGCATCGGTAAATAGTTCAATATATTGAAAATGTAGTTTACAGTCAATAATACAAGTACAGGCCATATCAGATAATTTCGGGAGGTTCTGCTTAGCGCACAAAACCACTGCCGGTTGATAACAGCATAAATCAAAGCAGTAACCCCAATGCTCAATAATACGTGGGTAAATGAAAAATTGCTCAAAATACCGAGCGCCGAATTACCAATTGTTACTGCAGCAATTGGAGGGACGAAGCCACCCCAGGTTTCAAATACCCAGACGAGCAATGGGATTGATCCAACACCCAGAAAGAAAGACTGTTTGATACTTTTTAGGTTGATCTTCCCAGAATTAACAAAAGGTAACATCAACCACAAAGGCAATAAAAGGAGCAGATTCAATCTGGTTAAAATCGCCAGTGACAATAGTAGGCCACTTGCCAGGGAACCAAATAAACCAAACCTCTGATGATAGTCTTTCGTCGCTAACAAATAAGATGGGACTAAAAACAATAACGAAGGAATGATAGTCATGGCATAACCTGAACACAAATAGGTCATCGGTACCGACATCACCAGCCAAGGGGTTTCAAAAGATCCCACGCTTGCTCCCATCAGGTATATCACCGCGAGCAATGCCAACATGTTTAAAAGTCGAACTAAATTAGGCTTCATCTGACTTATGGGTAACCACAGATACTGCATCACCGGATAAACTGGACCAGCAAGACCATAATAACTTAAGAGATATTGTCTACCTATTCCATGCTCATTGATCAGGGCCACATTTGAAAGGTTTGCTCTTTCATCACCTTTTTGAAAATAGGCATCATCCTTGGAAAATAACACCAGGATTAACAATCCTAAAAATGCGACCTTGCAAAGAGTCGTATCCCGAAATCGAGAGAAAATTAATTCATTCAAAATTCTTACGAATGTCGGTCAATTGATCTTCATCAGCCCGAGGCCATATCACAAGTACATCTGATTCGTCAATAATATAATAATCATCAAGCCCTTTAATAATGACATGCTTATTTTTTTCCGTCGAAATCAAATTACCTTGAGCATCATAAATCATTGACTTTCCAGAAAGAGATACATTGCCTGAGCAGTCTTTATCTTTAAAATCGTAGAGACTACCCCAGGTACCCAGATCACTCCATCCAAAGTCAGCACTCAAGCAATAGATTTCCTCCGCCTTCTCCATAATAGCATAATCGATGGAAATATTTGGCGTATTAGGGTAATTTATGGCAATAAAGGCCTCTTCACCTGGCGTGTTGTACGCTCTGCCATGGTCGTCCAGTAAGCTATAGACTTCTGGAGCATATTTCTGAAAATCCAAAAGAATGAAACTTGCCTTAAAAAAAAACATGCCACTGTTCCAAACAAAATTTCCACTTTCCAAAAAGGTAATGGCCGTTTTCAGATCAGGCTTCTCAGTAAATCTATTAGCGCGGTAAATATCATTCTGACCAGTATAATTTTCCCCCAACTCAATATATCCATATCCTGTGTCAGGCCTTGTGGCTTTGATGCCAACGGTCAAGATTGTTTGGGAGTTAGCTGTAAAGGAGAAGCCTTGTTTTACAACCCGAATAAACTCTTCTTCGTTATGAACATAGTGATCAGATGGTGCCACCAAGAGATTGGCATTGATATCCAGTGCTCTTAATTTGAACGAAGCATAAGCAATACAAGGCGCCGTATTATTTCTCGAGGGTTCGCCAACAATCTGCTTTTGAGATAATTCGGGAATATGTTGTTTCACCAGATCACGATATTTCTCATTGGTAATAACGTAGATGTTTTCAGATGGTAATATTTTGCCACAACGCTAATAGGTAAGTCTGATCAGCGATTTACCGATCCCTAAAATATCCAAAAACTGCTTTGGCTTGGAATCTCGACTGGCCGGCCAAAAACGACTCCCAATCCCACCTGCCATTATAATTACGTAATTTGAATTCACCATGATCTATTTATTTGCTGGAAGGACCTCGAACAGCCAGTTGATCCCTAATCTTCTTACTTTCACGCAGTATATGAATTACTCAGACTATCCGTACCAATCTGCAGATGTGCAACCAGCATAGACACTCTTTATACCCTGCTCAAGGTCAATCTTTGCCTTCCATCCCAGAGATGATAATTTAGACACATCCATTAGCTTTCTTGGAGTACCATCAGGCTTGCTTAAATCATACTCGACTTGTCCCTGGTAGCCAACGATCTTAGCAATCAGCAAAGCCAAGTCTAGAATCGATATATCTTCGCCTACCCCCACGTTGACAAATCCAGGTTCATCAAAATGTGTCATAAGAAATAGGCATGCCTCCGCACGATCATCCACATGCATAAATTCACGCATGGGACGACCGGTACCCCAAAGCACCACAGTAGGTTCTTGTTCAACTTTTGCCTGATGAAATTTCCGAATCAAAGCAGGTAATACATGTGATGTTTTTAAATCATAATTATCGTTAGGCCCATAAAGGTTGGTTGGCATAGCTGAAATAAAATGGCAGCCGTATTGTGATCGATATGCATCACACATTTTAATACCCGCAATTTTGGCAATGGCATAGGGCTCATTGGTTTCTTCCAATAACCCGGTTAAAAGTGACTCTTCCTTTAGTGGCTGCGGTGCCAATTTTGGATAAATACAAGAGGATCCCAAAAACAATAATTTTTCTACTCCGCTTATAGAGGCCCCGTGGATTACATTAACTTCGATCATTAAATTATCGTAAAGAAACTCTGCCCGATAAATATTATTCGCCAAGATTCCACCGACTTTAGCTGCAGCTAAAAAAACATACTCGGGCCGCTCCTCTTCAAAAAATTGCCTTACTGCAGTTTGATCACGAAAGTCCAACTCATTGGAAGATCGAAGCACCAAATTGAAATAACCCTCTTCTTCAAGTCTCCTCTTTATAGCAGAGCCGACCATCCCATTGTGGCCGGCGATGTAGATTTTAGAATTTAGATGCATAGGATATGATAATAATCTTCGTTTTTTACTCTCGCTGAGTTCCCAAAGTTTTTTTCATCTATTTCAAAGCTGCATTTTTTTGCTCTCGTGGAGATCGCTGAGCTCGCAAAGATTTCTTCTATTTTGATCAAGTCATTATTATTAATATATTGAAAATTTTTCAATTCAATCATGAATTTCGAGAACATTATACTTCATGCTCTTTTCCACAAATCAAAACTTTCTTTCATACTACGTACAAGCCTCTGCGAGCTCCGCGTTCTTTGCGAGAGATCCTATCATATTTAGTAGTCTTGAATATCTTTAGTCTCTTTTGCTCTCGTGGAGTCAGGAAACATTGAAAAATTCTTGGCGTCATGTAGAATTAACAAGGAATGTCGTTCTTAAATTAAATAAATACAATTTACTCTACTTGCATGGAAGTCTCCACGAGCTCCGCGTTCTTTGCGAGAGATCCTCATACTATTAGAGATTATTTACTATCCGTATGATTACGTCTTTAAGAAGTGGGCTGTTAAAATTTGATCAAAAGTCCACGTTTTAGATTTGTCAGTATCAAATGATTTCGGGTCTTTTTCTTATCAAAATCCGTAAGCCTTTGAATAGATTTCAATTCGATCAAGACTTTCTTTTCAATGATTAGATCTGCTCTGAAGCCCACTCCGAGTCGCCTTTCTTTGTAATATACAGGAATCTCCTTCTGTCGTTCATGGTAGACTCCCATCTGTGATAACTCAAAAACCAGGGCCTCTTCATAGACAGATTCCAATAATCCGGGACCTAGTTCTCGATGCACCTCTCTGCAAAGTCCAATCACTAGTTCTGATAATTGATTTTCAGTATAATTTGCAAAAGTATGCAATTATTTATGGTGCTTTGTTTGAGGTCAAATCATCATTCGAGATTGCGAATAACTTTCATTTATTTCGAAATTGTATTTTTTTGCTCTCGCTGAGATCGCTGAGCTCGCAAAGATTTTCTATTCTTTTGATAAGCCATCAGGCTTCAGCTCTAAATTTCGAGTTATATACAATTCCATACTCCTTTGAATAAATCTAAGTTTTTGTCATTCCTCATAGAAGTCTCCTCGGGCTCTGCGTTCTTTGGGAGAGATCCTCGTAATATTAGAGATTATTTACTATCCGTACGATTCCATCTTTAAGAAGTGGGCTGTTAAAATTGATCAAAAGTCCCAGTTTTAGATTGGTCAGTATCAAGTGATTTCGGGTCTTTTTCTTATCAAAATCCGTAAGTCTTTGAATAGATTTCAATTCGAGCAAGACTTTCTTTTCAATGATTAGATCTGCTCTGAAGCCCACTCCGAGTCGTCTTTCTTTGTAATATACAGGAATCTCTTTCTGTCGTTCATGGTAGACTCCCATCTGTGATAACTCAAAAACCAAGGCTTCCTCATAGACAGATTCCAATAATCCGGGACCTAGTTCTCGATGCACCTCTATGCAAAGACCTATTACAAATTCTGATAGTTGATTTTCTGTATAATCTGCAAAAGTCTGCAACTATTTATGGTGTTTTGTTTGAGGTCAAATCATCATTCGAGATTGCGAATAACTGCATTCTTTTCAAAACAGTATTTTTTGTTTTCGCAGAGATCGCTGAGCTCGCAAAGATTTCTTTCTATTCAGATCAGGTTATTAATACACTGAAAAAATTTCAGTTCAATCATGAATTTCGAGCACAATATACTTCATGCTCCCTTTCCATAAATCAAAACCTTCTTTCATTGTACATACAAGTCTCTGCGAGCTTCGCGTTCTTTGCGAGAGATCCCATCATATTTAGTAGTCCTGAATCTCTTTAGTTTCTTTTGCTCTAGTGGAATCAGGAAACATTGAAAAATTCTTGCAGTCATGTAGCATTAACAAGGAATGTCAGTCTTAAATTAAATAAATACCTTTCTTTGTAATATACAGGAATCTCCTTTTGTCGTTCATGGTAGACTCCCATCTGTGATAACTCAAAAACCAGGGCTATTTCAAAACTGTATTTTTTTGCTCTCGCAGAGATCGCTGAGCTCGCAAGTCGTCGCCTACAGGCCGGCGAATGTAGATTCGCCTCTCTCACCCACCATCGGACATCCGGCACCGGACACCAAAGACTTCCGGCTTCGGTCTTCCGGCTTCTAGCTTCACTCTCATTCATACTCATTCCTAACCTCAAACCCAGCATCTTTGAGTGCTTGCTCACGTCTGAATAGCTCCAGGTCGCAGGCCATCATCTCTTTCACAAGATCATCGATCGAGCATTTGGGCACCCATCCCAATTTATCCCTTGCTTTGGTGGCATCTCCGATAAGTAGATCTACTTCGGTAGGTCTAAAATAGTGAGGATCTACGGCAACTACTTCTTGACCAATTTTCAAATTTGGGTTATTTCCGAATTCCTGATATAATTCCGGTCTCTTTCTTTCCCTGGCCCTTAAACTCCAAGCTCACTCCTACTTCGGTAAAAGATTTAATAATAAAATCTCGTACGGAGGTTGTGACTCCAGTAGCAATTACAAAATCTTGGGGTTCATCCAACTGCAAAATCCTCCACATCGCGTCGACGTAGTCTTTGGCATGGCCCCAATCCCGCTTTGCATCAAGATTACCTATGTGTAATTTGTTTTGCAGACCTAATGATATTTTGGCTACCGCCCTGGTGATTTTCCGTGTAACAAAAGTTTCGCCTCTAAGGGGACTTTCATGATTAAATAAAATGCCATTGCAGGCAAACATATTATAAGCTTCCCGATAGTTGACCGTGATCCAAAATCCATATAGTTTTGCCACTCCATAAGGGCTCCGGGGATAAAAAGGAGTTTTCTCGGTCTGAGGCACTTCCTGTACCAGACCGTAAAGTTCCGATGTCGATGCCTGATATATTTTTGTTTTTTCTGAAAGCCCTAGTAACCGTACAGCCTCCAAAATTCGGAGCGTTCCAATACCGTCCACATCGGCCGAATATTCGGGTTCATCAAAGCTAACCTTGACGTGCGACATTGCACCCAGGTTATAGATTTCATCTGGTTGCACTTCCTGAATGATTCTTATGATATTGGTAGAATCTGCCAGATCACCGTAATGCAAAATAAAGTGACGATTATCAACATGGGGATCTTCATATAGATGGTCGATGCGTTGAGTATTAAAAAGCGAACTCCGTCTTTTTATACCATGTACTTCATATCCCTTCTTTAGCAACAGTTCTGACAGGTAGGCTCCATCTTGTCCGGTTATTCCGGTAATGAGTGCTTTTTTCATGACTACAATACAATGAATAATTTAAATTAGAATTCTATATTTTATTTTTAAAGAGTGCTACAATATTTAAACTGCTCCACAATAGAATTTTCTACTAATCAAAAAGAGCCAGCAATTCATCCTTTTTTAGTGATTTAAATACTTTCTCATCGGTTTGAATGATATCGGAAGCCAGCTTTTTCTTTTTTTGTTGCAGCTGCAAAATCTTCTCTTCAATGGTGTCTTTACAAATCAATTTATAGGCAAAGATGTTCTTGGTCTGACCGATGCGATGAGTCCGATCGATGGCCTGTGCCTCCACCGCCGGATTCCACCAGGGATCGACGATATAGACATAATCAGCCTTTACCAGATTTAAACCGGTATTTCCTGCTTTCAAACTGATGAGAAATAATTTGCAATCGGGGTTTTCCAAGAAATTGTCTACAGCCGCCTTGCGGTTGGTCGTTGACCCATCCAGGTAGCTGTAATTAATATTCTCTTTATCGAGGGCCTGGCGGATCAAGGTAAGCATGGAGACAAACTGTGAAAAGATTAACGCACGATGGCTGCCCAACTCTTCTTTGATTTGCTCCATCAACATATCAATTTTGATCGATTGCTTCTTATTAGGTGGCAATGAGTTGTCTACCAACTCCGGTGAGTTGCAAATCTGCCTAAGTCTAAGTAAACCTTCCAGGATCTTGAATTTTGCCTTATTTATCCCTCCTTCTTCCACCTTATCAGCCACCTCTCGCTTGATTCTCTCTCTCATGATTTCATAGAACTTTCTCTGCTCCTCTTCCATATCACAATACAAAATCGTCTCCGTCTTTTCGGGCAGATCTTTCGCTACCTGCTCTTTTGTACGACGTAAGAGGAAGGGATGTACAATCTTTCGTAAAGTGGCGGAAGCAGACTCATCACCAAAATTGTCGATCGGGTTGGAGAAATGATCTTTAAAACTTTTGTGTCTCCCTAAAAGACTCGGGTTTAGGAAACTAAATTGGGCATAAAGATCAAAGGTATTATTTTCAATCGGCGTGCCGGTCATGGCCAGCCTATTTCGTGCCTTGAGCAATCTTAAAGATTTGTAGCGGATCGAATTGGGATTTTTGATAGCCTGTGACTCATCAAGGATAATATAATTAAACTTCCTATTCCGCAATTCGGTGGCATCACGGGCTATGGTATCATAGGTGCTGAGAATGACATCATAATCGTCCGTATCTTTCAACCCACGATCTCTGGCCTGACCATGATGAATAAAATACCTAAGATCGTGGCCAAATCGATCTAATTCGGCACTCCAGTTAAAAAGTAAACTTTTAGGTATCACCACTAAGCTGGTGCCTTTGGATTGCTTCTTCTGATCAAGTAAAAAGACAATGACTTGGATCGTTTTGCCTAGCCCCATATCATCAGCCAGACAGCCACCAAAATTAAATTCATCTAAAAATCTCAACCACTGATATCCCAATTTTTGGTAAGGTCGCAAAGTGGCGTTTATATTTGGAGGTAGCTGATATTTCTTGTTCTTGTCAAATTCAGCTAAGGCCCTCTTTTTTTCAGCTATTTCTTTCCTGAGTCGATCATCATCAATTAATTCAAATAGCTCATCGACAATATTAAATCGCAGTTTACTTATCTGTAAAGAATCCTTTGCTACTTCCGAAACCGACACAAGCTTTCTCAATCTCTTTATCCATACGTCAGGTAAGATGCCCATACTGCCATCACGAAGACGGATATACTTTTGGTCGCTTTTAATAAAATCCACCCAATCTTTCTGGGCCACTAAATCACCGCCAAATGAAATATCGACTTTGGCTTCAAACCAATCTATTCCTGACTTGATGCCCGTGTTTATTACCGGACGATGCAGGTTAAATCGCAACGTATTCAGTGACTCCTGGCCAAAAATCTCTATCTGAAATTCTTCAGCTTTAGTGATAAAATTAAAAAACCAAAAACCATCGATAACTTCGGAAAGTGGCAAATAGGCAAAACCCTGAGGCCAAAATGGCTTATCCCAGCTAGCATGCATTGATTTAAATTCAGCTTTAAACTCAACGACTTTCTCCTTTTCAGCCACTAGCTGACCGTCAAGCTCAGGCAAAACGATACCCTGCCCAGAAAATAAGGGAAAACGATGCTCCTGGTAGAGCAACGAAGGCTCACACACCAGAAAGCTACCTACTTCACGCAAATAAATTTGTTTGACTCCACCTTTTAATTCTTCTGTCTTTAAATTTTGAAAGGTGAGCGAACCAGCATGGCTGGCCTTATCCAGAATAGATTTTAATACTGATCTACTCTTTATCGGTATTCTCAACTTTTCTTTAAAACTTATGGCTTTCAAAAACTGGATGGACTCCTTATTATCGACAAGAAAACCCATGCCATCCCGCCCCACAAAAAAATGATTGCTCCACTCAGCCTGGTCAATACTCATCTGGTTGTCACCTAGTTGCCAGGCGAATTCCAAATTAGTAAATTCAGCATCTTCTCTGACCTTGATTAATAAAATGGCAAAATCTATAGACAACTTAAAGGGCAATAAATCCTTCCTTTTAATTTTATCATTATTCCATGGTTCTGCTAAAAGGAAATAGTGAATTAAATCGGAAAGTGGCTCAACATATTTTTTCAATACCTCGTGAATCATTTGCTGATTCTTGGATTCAAATGCTTCAAGAATTGCAGAGCCAATATCCCGGCTTCCACTCTCCCAATGGTAGGCACTATTAACTTGATTAATGTGCGAGGCCAATATATCTCCAGTCTTCTTAAGTTTGCCTTCCAATAAAAAAACCGAATTTTTGTGTGACCAGGCCAAAGCGTTAGTCATCATGTTTTTATGCTCGATATGTTGAAAATAATCAGTTATTTCATCCTTTGGCGGCTCTTGCTTTAGATATGCGTCAAGTGCCGGGAAATTGCCAGTGTCGACCAATATATCATTCGACAATGCCACTAAATTTACACCTTGGGCATCAAGTCTAATCGCAAAATTTTCAAGAAAAGTCTTTCTTATGAGGCCGAGTTGTACGGTACACTTCTCGACAATGTGTTCATAGTCAAGCTCATTGTTTAGCAGGGATAATATTTTTGACTGCACCAGATGATTGCCAAGCACCACCTGTTGGTGCTCGCATAGTCTTTCTGTATTCTTTTGACAACTATTACATTTTATATATATCTTCTCCTGTTCAGTTTTAATGGTCATTGAATTCTTCGAATCCCTGTCTATATAGTTTTGCCAATCTCGCAAGAAGGCCGAGGCCAAAATTTCGTTCTGGCCAGTGAGCTCAATTTCAAAATAATTAAGGCTATGGTACCGGTTTATATAGGATAAGGCATTGACGGTGTCTTGCAAAGTGAGCGGAGCAACGATTGGTAACTCGCGGAACGAATCGACTCTTTTAGTGCCATACTTTTCTTTGAGCTCGGCTAGTTTTTGAGCACCTTGTGCAGGCTCTTCTGAGTGTGTTGATAAACTAAGGAGATGAACTGCAAGCGCGGCACCATGTTTACAATCCATCATGTCCACACAATTGCATTCACTAAAAAGAATGCCATCGTCATAACCAAGAATCAACGTTGTATCGTAGATCCTTGATCCCATCACGCTGCCGTTGTAATATTCATCTTGAGTATTGCTAACTAAAGTCACCGCGTTTCTTAAATGCAAGATCCTGGCCTTGACTATGATCTCTGGGGGAAAGATCAGCGGCATCTGATCACGAATGAGCGCAACAGCCCTTGCCGAGAGGACAACCTCTGGCCTTCTAAATGGCCTATCGAAAGGCCTATATTTATGACGAGGCATGCTTAGTTAATACGATGGGTGGAGTGGTGTTGGTATCGATTTTCATGTCTCCTAAAGAATTAAGAAAAAACTCAGCGATCTTTCTGTTTGGTCAATTTGGCTTTTAATGTCTTGGAAAATTTCCGGTTTCCTTTGGATCTCTTCCAAGCATATCAGCTTCTCCTGGTTGAACTTGAAGAACAACATCTCAGCCTCATTTCGCCCACCGAGCCCACACCATACCGGCATATTCATGTAAGGCTGACTTCACTTTTTGAAAATTGCGGGCTGAAAACAGATTCCACCCACTACGTTCCTTCGCATCTTTTTTAATCTGGTAACCCGTAGGGGCCGATATTGGCTTAAGACCAACGCGCTCAAACAACATCATCGCTCTTGGCATATGTGCTGCGCTGGTCACAAGAACCAACTTCCCTTGCTTGCCAAATTTCTTCAAATACGAGCTAGCTTCCTCGGCCGTGGTACTGGGCTCCCTTTGCATCGCTACCCGATCTTCAGCTACACCGAGCGAAATGGCCGCTTTCTTCAATACTTCTGCCTGCGAAAAAGCTGATTCATCACCATAGCCAGAAAAGATAATTCTGCTTTGGGGCAGCTCCAAATAAATTCTGACACCTTCAGTGAGCCGTTCTAAGGCAGCGGAAGACAATTGACCAATGGCAGGCAGATCAGGATCAGCAGTATGACCACTGCCAAGTACTAATATATCGACAAGCTGGTCCTGCTGCACCATATTTAAATCAATGAAAGGAGTATATTTTCTTTCCAGATTACCAATAAGAAAATTTGGAATGGGATTTGAAACCGTAGCCAAAAAAATGCAAGCTACAGCAATCAGCAATCCTCTTGCGCAACGAAATTTTTTTCGATAATAAGTGAGCCCTGCCAAAACACTTAAAACAATAATAATATTTATTGGATCAAGGCTAAAATTGACCACTTCCTTTAATAGGTCAATCATCTACCATTCATAGCCCGTACCATCTGTCCGGATTTGATTTCTATGTCTGTCTGGTGATTCGACAAATTTACAATTGCAGAATCGGATTCCACAATTATAAAACATCTTGGTAAGCGCATGGTTTGTGAGGATCCTATTCATAAATGAACTGCCATCTCTTCCGGTGCCTCTGGCAAATCCTTAAAGAAGCTTTGCACGCTTAATTTGGGAAAAACCACCACAAGCAGTGTCAGCCAAAGAATCTTCAGATCTAAACCAAACGAAATGTTTTCCTGATACCATAACTCAAGTTGACCTTTGTAAGGAGCGATGATCTCATTATAAAATTCCCTGGGTGAATCTCCAGCTAAACTGATCATTTTCTCTTCATCGCGAAATATGATTGATCCAAGTCCGGTAATACCCGGTTTAACCCGATAGATCTTTTCTTGAACATGGTGTGGATAGGCTAAAAAATCAACTTGCATTTGAGGTCGTGGACCAACCAACGACATATCACCAGTCAGCACATTTACGATTTGTGGTAATTCATTAATCTTAGTTGCCCGCAGATACTTGCCTAATAATGTAACTCGTGGATCATCCCGTAGGGTGAGACTTCCAGTCAACATACTGGGGCTATCTCTCAACATGGTCGCAAATTTCCAAATTTTGAATTCATTGTTTAAATGACCAATTCTTTTCTGTAAATACCAAACATCACCCTCTCCCGTCAATCTTAAACCAATTATTACAGGAATCAACAACGGAGAAAAAATAATTAGCAGAAAAACACTAATCACGATATCAACAGTTCTCTTCATGATTCGATACTGATTCACATCTTCTGATCTAAAGAAAATCCTGTTTCGATATGATTAAAATCTGGAAGAAAATCTGCAAGAAATTTAACAACTAGTGTTTTATCAACATTATTGCCATTAAAAATCTTCTCCAGACTTAATATAAAAGCGTCAATTTCAGGAATGGATTTCGTCTTTAAGCTGCGGATCACACCAAGTGCCCTAAATCGCTTAAAATCAACTTGCTCGTGCTCTGTATAAAATTCTTCAAAAAGTTTTTCACCGGAGGTTTCCGATTCAAAAAAATAAACCGGATATTCTTTCTGCCCAATTTCATGTTTGGTTGCTAACTGACGCGCTTCATCTTCCGAGCTGCAGAAAAATGGCTCATAACCCCACGCTTCTAAGAATTCAATAGCAATCGCGGAAAAAGTCTTCATTGAGCCAATGCCTAGTTGCGGAAAAAAAATTTCACCCGGCTTACCCAGGATCGATGCCAGCAAACAAAGTTCTCCTGATTCTTCCGGTGATACAAAATATCTTCTAACATCGTTTGGCGCGGAAAGTGGCTGATTTTTCATTATTCTTTCCAAAAATCCTTGCAATAGGCTTCCGTTAGAAAAGGCCACATTGGCAAAACGCGCCGTTGTAACCGGCATTTGTTGTGCATAGGTCATTAACACCTCCTCCATAATTTTCTTACTCGCCCCCATCACGTTAACCGGATTGGTAGCTTTATCAGTAGATACACAAAAGAAATGTTCTGGAATAACTCGCAACAAATGATCCAATAGCTTCTTGGTCAACACCACATTGTTCTGAAGCATTGCTTCAATTGAGTAATGATCTTTTTCACTACGCACATGCTTATGCGCTGCAAAATTAGCTACAATTTCAAAGGGCCCTTCTCTTTCTAAAATTTTGTAAAAAATCGGATCGCCAAAATTGATTGGATAACTTCTGTAATCTGCTGGTATATTTAATCCCGTAGAACTTCGAAGATCGCGAGTGAGTTCCGTTAGTGCATTTTCATTGGTGTCAAAAACAAATAAGCGCGAAGGCCGATACCGCAGTAATGCCTTTATATAGGAAGATCCAATGGTGCCGGCTCCACCAATTACCATCACTGACCGCTCGTTTATTTGATCAATCAGTTGATTATGGTTTGTCTCTAAGTCTGCGGCTAGCAAACTTTCTGATCGTTGAGTAATATGTCCCTTAATGAATTTCTCCAGGTCTAACATTAAATACTGTTCCACTTATAAAAAAATAATCGCGCTCTGTGCAACCGCTCTTACCCGATCGGCAAGCTCGGCACCCCTCGACCCGACGCTATCAACTTCGTCAAGACTTCGTTGATCGGGGAAAGCTATGGGCGAGTCCCTCCGCCTAGGAGTCTACGGCCTCCGGAGGACAGCGTCTGACTCCCCTAAAAGGGGAGAACCGGCCTTCGCTCATATACCTAAACATTTTTCATAGCACTAGACAAAGTCCCCTAATAGGGGATTTAGGGGTCATTTATCCCAACCTTAATCCACTATCCCTTTCCAAAGTAATCTTTGATCGAATCCACTACAAAATCACGGTCATCATTCGATAGATTCGAACTGGATGGAAGACAGAGTCCTCGAATAAAAAGATCTTCAGAAACACCATTGATATGCTTCGGACAATCCCTGAAAACTGGTTGCAGATGCATGGGGTTCCACAGTGGCCGGGTTTCAATATTTAATGCTTCTAAATGTAAACGCAGGTCTTCCCGATCAACGCTTGAGTCTCTATCAATCACGAACGTTGACAACCAGTGATTGGAAAAATATTCAGATGATGGTTCAGTTTGGAATTGGATATCATCCAATTCAGCCAATGCGTTTTTATAGAAAAAGAAATTTGCTCTACGTTTTTCGATATGATCCGACAGGACTTCCATTTGGCCTCTGCCTATCCCTGCCGAAATGTTACTCATTCGGTAATTGTAACCAATCTCAGAATGTTGATAATGTGGAGCAGGGTCACGCGCCTGGGTTGCTAAAAAGATGGCCTTTTGGCAATACTCCGAATTATCTGAAATCAAAGCTCCTCCTCCTGAGGTAGTAATGATTTTATTGCCATTGAAAGAGTAAACACCTATTTCTCCAAATGTACCGCAATGCAGATCTTTAAAAGTCGATCCCAGCGCCTCCGCAGCATCCTCAATAATTGGTATATCGAATTCGTTGGCGATCTGAACGATCTCATCCAATCTGGCTGGCATTCCATAAAGATGCACCAGGATAATTGCTTTGGGCTTTTGCCCAGTTGTTGCTATTCTGGCTTGAATGGCATAACGTAATATCTCAGGATCCATGTTCCAGGTAAGGGATTCTGAATCCACAAAAACAGGAATTGCTCCCTGATATCTGATTGGATTGACGGAAGCAGAAAAGGTAAACGATGAGCAAATTACCTCATCCCCTTGCCTTACTCCGAGCATGATCAATGCTAAATGAATAGCTGCCGTACCGGACGATACACAGGCGCAAGCTTTACTGCTCGTGAAAACACAAATATCGGATTCCAGCCCTGCAACATTGGGGCCCATAGGAAATATATGTCCGCGGGCAAATGCATCATCAATGTATTTTTGTTCTTTCCCAGACATGTGGGGAGCAGAAAGCCAGATCTTTTCCAGGTTAGATCTTAAGTTAATGCTTTCACCGGTAGATGATTTTGGCATATTGTTGTTTGAACGGAATAGGAGATTCTCTATCGAGAAAAATAGCAGATTCTATTTTATCACCATCGTCAGAAAATTGGGTTTGAAATATATTGATATACCATGGATAGGCAGCGGTTGGTACTTCGCTCACAATGCCTTGGAAAGACTCATCTTCTCCTCCCTTATCATTAACGATAGGTATACTAAGCTCAAGGCGGTAAGAGTCCTCACCTTCCTGGCTTTGCAGCGTCACATTGGATTGCCACTGAGATCCCTCATGACCGCTTGAATAATCCCAGACGGCTCCATCTGGAGAAATGATTATCGTATACTCAAGCCCATCAAGCGGGTTTACATTTATTCTGAGGTGATTTCTTTCGATAATATACGCACTGTCATTTACTATTTCATTTCTCTTCTGGGACTCTTTACCGATTTTCGAAATCTGAAATCCCATATATAATGTATTTCCTCTTGCGACAAATCGAACATTTGATTTCTGACGTCGATATTTGGAAGCATCGACTTTGGAAATAAAATAGAATTCATAAGGATAAAGTCCATCCCAAATATTCTCTTCTAAAAAGCCGTCAACGATGATTACCGACCTGCTCCGGTTTATTGCCCGGAAAGTCCTTTCGGTAATTTGTCTCTGATCACGTACTAATTTTTCCTTTATTTTCAACAAAGGTGAAACATATTTCAAAATGAGATTAATCCTCTCTTGAGCTTTGTCGTTCTTGGTTACAGACAAAGCACTTCCCAGTAGGTAAAAAATTGAATCAATTAAGATCGGGTCATTCACAATGAAAGGCCAATTGTCTTCTGAAAACTCAAAAAACGTTTCCATTTTAGAAGCTGCCTGGCCGTAAAAATCTGAATAATATTCTTTGAGTACTTTCTCTACGTTCATCTTACTATCCCAGTAAAGTTGTGAGGTCACAAAAACATTGAGATGATTAGTGGCGAGCGAAATGGGATCACCCTCATCAAGATTCCGGAATACTTCAACAAATTCACCCAGAGACGATCCTTCAGCATTCCGGAGATCATCTGAAATCAATTGTGGGAAGATCACCGGTACTGCATACCAATTGTTGGTCGGCCTGCTGAACAAATAGTAATCCCAATAGACTATTTTACGGCTGCCACATTTTTCCTGCCATTGAAGTGTCAGCTCCTTATAAAGACTATCCTGGCTACTATCATGAAATGAAGATCTCGTACGACAAATACCAACTTGAACATTGGAGCTTAAATGTTCAATTTCACGTGGTGGTAGAAGATAGGTTGAATATGCAAAACAAAGAACTTTTTTGCGGGGATGCGTCTGCTCGAGTCTCTTGGCTACTTCATTTACAAAATTCCAGACGTAATCTGAATATTTTCCGTCACCACCTCTGCCTTCATCTACTTGATTTTGACATAACTGGCATTGACAAATACTGGTAAAACCATCGGGAGGCATAATCGACAAGACTGGTTCATCGAAGATATCAAAGACAGTTTTGGCATATTCCACCGCTTCATCAATTAATCCATTTTGTGAAAGGCATGGAAGTATTTTCGGACCGGAGATTATTCTTTTCCCTTCAATCTCGCCATAATACTCTGGATGCATTGTTTTAAGATCACTGCTCGCCAGAATATAATTGATTCCGTGACCTGGTGACCCATGGCCTATTATCTCGCTCCCGCTGTTTAATCCCAGGCGATATCGATAAAGAATTTCGTCTTTGGAGGCCATAAAGAAGCTCTTGTAAAGATGATATTGATTCCTCAGAGGATATGCAGGGGTTACTGAAGTATCTATATCCAGTTTTGGATTAATCACCTCCTCCGGCAAAACTTCACCAATCGCTCCAGGCATATACCACCGTACTCCCAACCGACGTAGATACCCGTAAACCGCCTGGAGTGATCCGCAATGATCAAATTCCCAAACATCCAGTCCTTTACTATAATGTCTGTAAGTGCTTCTCAGTGGGTTCTGCCAATCATGCTTTGCGAATTCATTCCATTTTCTATCGACATCTTCAACTTCGCTATTGGACAGCGCGTAGGGTTCTTTAGGTTCATATTCAGTGTCATTACCCACTAACATTATAAATTGACCATTCCCATATACTCTATATGAATCATCCTTCAAATTATCTGCGTAAATCTCCAGTTTCCGAGTAGATTCGCTTTCTCCTATATAATAAATAAAGTCGTATTCTTTTGTCGTCTGGTGAACTACCGGAACTTCCCAGCGATACAATGCTTTTAAATAATATTGCAATTCCTCAGCAGCGATCCTGATTGTACCGGAAGCATTTCCATCTATGACAATTACGATATTTTGTTCCTCAGCCCTGTCAATTTTTGGAATCACGGGTATTGATTTACACGAAATCAGGAAGAATAAACCGAAAAGACATTGAAATTTCAATCTCCGAAAGAAATTAATGCTTCCTCCGTAAGTCCCTCTTCGGTCAATTCTCTCGGGAGGGCTGGTAGTCCATGCAATGCTCTATAAATAATCTGACTTTGAGGGAAAAGCACTTTCCAAAGAGTTACAATCCCTAAAATGATGTCTGTTGTAAAGGAAATATTTTCTGAATACCAAAGTTCGATGGCACCTTTATAGGGATAAATATAGTTCTTGTAAAAGTCCAAGGGTTCATACCCCATATGTTTGACCTTGGTAATTATATCTTCCTCATCTCGAAAAATAATTGATCCAGCACCTGATAACCCGGGCACACATTTGGAAATCGCCTCTTGTACTTCAATCCTGTACTTTCTAAAACTCGTAGGTATTAATGGGCGAGGTCCGATAAATGACATATCACCTCTGAGGATATTAAATAATTGCGGTAGTTCATTTATTTTTGAAATCCGCAAAACCTTACCAACTCTGGTTACTCTTGGATCATTTCTAATCGTGATGGTTTTTGAGCCCATATTAATACTATTCGGAAGCATGGTTGAAAACTTGAACATCTGAAAAAATTTGGAATCCTTTCCGACTCGCTCCTGGAGGTAAAAAACAGGACCTTTAGTACTAAAAAATAAAATAAGAGCTACACATACAAGAATGGGCGATAATGCAAGAATCAGGACCACTGAAACAAGGATATCCATAACCCGTTTAAAAACCCGGTACATCTTTATAAGAGATCTGTTTCTTTTATTAAAATAGGCAAAGCATCCACTTCTCTCAAAAATAGATACTCCTCTTCAAAAATATACTGGTGGAAATTTGTGTCAAACTCAGAATCATTGTCGAGAATTCTAATGGTATCTTCGCACAGATTTGCTCCTGCCATCGCCAAGACCCCGGTAAACGCCACGTGCCTTATATTAATTTCTGTTATGTAGGGTCTTCCTGTTTCATCCTCTTTCAGATCCACGGTAAAAAAACCATGCTTCCTGGCTTTGGTCTTCGAAAATATTATCTCAATGGCCTCGTGTGCGGTTTCCAAAACTCTTCTATCATTGATAAGCCGTCCATATGAAGTGTTACCCGTAATACCTGAAGGAGCCACTTTGGCCATGATGTAGCCAATTCTCTCAGCCAACGCGGCCCGTATTAAATTGCCTTCAGAATAAAGAAGTTTGCACGCCAAATTTCTACCCGACAGATATTCACTGGCAATAAATTTGGGTACGGAAGGATTAAGATTGAGCCATCTTTCCAAATCAGAAAACGATTCGATCTTCAAAGAGCCTAAACCACTTGATCCGGTACTACTCCTTACCCCAAATGGATAAATCAATGTGGTCTCTACGATTGATTTCAGGCCAGTATGTTGGTGCCCAAAAGAAAGGCTTCGAGGTACCAAACCGGAACCCGATAACACCTCATTCAGACGAGATTTGTCCAACATCACCTCAACGCAGTCAATATCCGGAATTAATGATTGGCAAGGGAGCTGTTTTTCACTTTGCCGCAAGCTCCAGGTCCGCACCTCAGATTCCGGTAATATCACAGCAATATCGATGGCATTTGTATCGATAATTTCTTCTATCGCTTTCCAATAGCCTGGCTCATTTGATTTAGGAGTGATATAGGACTTTTGAAAAATTTCCCGTTGATAAAGGCCAATCGCATACTTATGGATATCTGTACCAATTAGGTTATATGTCGCGTAATTTCCCAGGTGCAACGAACGGGCAAAACTTCGTGGAGTAGGACCTCCGGTGCCGGTAATAAGTACATTAAGAGTCCTTTCCTTCATTGAAATATGGCATTAATTCGGATTTCAAGCCTTTTTGACCGGCAATTGCCACAAGAGTTTACACCAATCATGATTCCCCTCTACCAACTCAGGACCTTTATCGGTGATTGCCACATCCCAACCAACAGAACGATTTCTCGGTTCGATCAAAGCCGCTTTTTCGGTCATCTCTAAGGTTTCTTTCCAATAAGGTATTTTAAATCCCTTGATGCTTGTTCCGGTGATTGGGTGATTAAATACTTGATCTTTAGTCGCATCACTATAGACAGCAGGTCCATTTACGAGACCAGAAGTAATATCTATTGGAGCTGCAAGATTACCCGCTGCAAGATTATCCACTATCGAATTGACCGATATGCGCAGACGCGCAGCCAGGAAAATAACCTTTCCATTCGAATCAATCTGGGTGATGATCCTGATGGTATTCAAGCCCGATGATGACAATTCATTAAGCGCCTTGTTTTGCACAATAAATTCCTCAGCCAAATCATTGCGAGAATCCTTAAGTCGCTCCAGGAGAAGATCCACATTGAGAGATTTAGTTTCCACTACCAAAATTCCAATGCCACATTGACCTTCACTATTCTTTAAAACAATCTTATGGCTTCGGTTTGATAGTAACTTTTCTGCGCTTTGATGATTTCCTTCCAACTCTGCAATCGACGCATGGTCATGCCTAACAAAATCATGAAATAGCGCTAAAAATTCGATTTTATTTCTGAGTACACTTCGGTACGCTTGTGGGTTCATCTTCCTTTGATATTCATACATGAATCCTGTGCCAGCATACTCCTTCCTTCTTTCCCCCGGCAGTTGATAAAATCCAAATTGAAAATACTCCAGTAGAGAAATGTTATATCGCAAACTCGAAATTACAGCATCCGATAAGAGGAAGACTCGAGATTTATTTGTCTTCATTTCCGCATGGTTCAAAACCCTCTCAAAGGCTTTCCAATCGTTCTTATAAATGTAGTATAGTAAATAGAGAATTCTTTTCACTGCCTTCTACTATTGACCAGATTGCCCAGCTCATTAGTTGTTTTGAATTCCACTTCTGGCCACCGGGTTACAATCTCAGCCAATAAGGCCTTCAGCGCCAAAAGTCCAACTTTCCTGTTGTTGGGATCAATATTCCCACAAAAATTCACCCGGTGCGAACTTATAATCGCCGGTTTTCCCCATCTAAAAGCCACCTCCATTTGTTTCAAACAATATGCCACCCAATCAATAGAATTATCAGAACCAGGTTCGAAAAGACAATTTCGCACGAGAAATGTTTGTCCCTGATCATTTTTCTTGCCGGTGTAATTGATCATTCTTCGGTATCGATCATTACCCTGGTGTTCATTTTTAATAAACGGTGTCTCAATATATTTAATCCCGAATTTGTAAAGTGTGCTATGAAGATCCGAATGTTCTCGCCCACCTGGTGGATTAAAAGTCTCCGATCTAAATCCAAATATTTGCTGAAAATAGTCCAAACCACTTTCTATAATTTGGTGCTGTCTATCAATTTCACTTAAATCATCTAAGGCAAAAGCAGCAGTATAGGACAGCTTTGGAAAAAATTCATTTCTGATACTTGTATATGATCTGTTTGCCAACGCGATTCTTGTGGAATATTCAGAATTGCTAAGATTACTTTCCAGTACCTTAATATTTAAATGCTCGCGGCCATGAAACTGCGGATAAAGTAATCCATTTTGAATACCCTGCTGCCACAGATGCCATGCCTTATCATATCCAAGCTTTGTAAAAGTGTCTGGCAGCAGTTCATATTTATAGCTTTGAGAATTCCTTTGCGATTCAAAATCAATATTAGCTACTACTGTTAATGCTGTAAAGATAGGGTGTCTGCCATCCATATCTTTCACCGATGAAAGTGTCTCAAAAAGCACTGAAAGATCCTCTTCATTCTCTAAAGAATCAAACGCATCGAAACGGGACTTGATCTCCAGACCTGCTTTATTCATTCTCTCCCGGGCAGCCTTTGAATCTACCCGCACATTTCCATAGTCGTCTACCGCAAAAACAACAATTTTGCGATTACTTCTCCATCCCGGAATATTCTTAATATGGTCTCTTAACAATTGCAATTTCTCTGAGATGCATCTCCCCTTACATTTCAATTAAACTGATCTACCAGCACTCTCGCATTTTTCCTTTGAAAATAGTCCGCGGCGCAATGGGAATTTCTGCTGAGTTGGTTGTAGTATGCCTCATCTGTTGAAATCCTTTGAATAAAGGAAGCTATCTCTGCTATCGCACTACTTTCATAGCACTTGCCATTGCCATACTGATGGGCATAGTCATATAATTCGGAATCTGCAGCAGCAATATATAATATTGGCTTGCCAAAAGCCATCAGATTATAGGTCTTGCTGGGCACTGAACCTTTTGCAGTTCTGGAATCCAAAATAACGACACCAAGATCGGCGGCTGAAAGCGAATTTGCAAAACGGTCATCGCTTTGGAATTCCAAAAAATGTACATTATTGAATCCTCCTGTGATGATCTTGTTTTGAATGCCCATACTCCGGTACCCTCGTCCAATGATTTGAAATACAACATTAGTCTGATCCTTCAGTACCTGAGCGAGATCAAATATTACATTGATGTCATGAGTTAATCCAATATTGCCTGAATATTGCACGACAAACTTATCACTCAGGCTATGCTCAGTGATGAAATCATTTTCTTTATCTTGAACAACATGATCTTTATTAAAGGTACTCCATAGAGGGACGATCGTTATTTTAGATCGATCCACATATTGTTCCAGCGATTGAGAAATTCTTGTCCCTATGGTCAAAAGTCTTTCTGCTTTCCGGAAAACTATCCTATTGATCCAGCGCCAAAAGCGATAGATAAGATTTGTCCGTTGAATATTAAATATTCGCAAGGTATCAGGATACACATCCCAAATCATAATTGAAAATTTTTCCCTGAGAAAAAGAGACAACCAATATATCATTGGGGGATTACTAATGTACAAAATATGATAGCCTTTGTACTGCACTAATAATAAATGAAGAGATCGGACTAATGCGATCGACCAATTACATAATTTATTT
Source organism: Saprospiraceae bacterium (assembly GCA_016711125.1). Lineage (GTDB taxonomy): Bacteria > Bacteroidota > Bacteroidia > Chitinophagales > Saprospiraceae > JABDMH01. The sequence continues at coordinate 341,927 of JADJTQ010000002.1, forward strand.
AACAGAGATCGCTCCGAAAATCGATTAATTAATGATACCCGGACCCGACTACTTAACGATTCTCCCTGGCTATGGATGGATCCGGTAATAAGACCTACCTCCCAGTTGTCTTTGATAAACTCATTAGCAAAACCAATGGTGAGATAATTAACTGCCTGATTTACAATCACTATTTTCTTTGGCTCATTCAAACTTCTAAACTTCAAGCATCTTTTCACAGATTTCAAGATACCGGCTTGCTCTCTGTCTGGCGGTTAAAAAATGATCCAATCTGCTGGTCCCATTTATTATCAATTCTTCTTGTAAAGTTTCATTTTGCAACAATTGACGTATTCTATGCAATGCGTCAATCGGATCACCCGGCTGGTAATACAACGCGGCTCTGTCACAAATTGTCCTGGCAAAATCCAGGTCAGTAGTGATGATTGGTTTTCCCATTTTCATCGCTTCCGGATATGCTGCAGTAAAACATTCCAGAAGTGTCGGGATAAACGCGAAATCGCATACCCGGTATAAGTCTGGGCAGTGATCGGGTAAAACTGGGACAACATTAACGATACTACCTCTTGCATCTTCCGAAAATATGTTCAGAAATACCTGTTCCGGGAGGGTTACTATAAATCTCAACATCTTTTTTTCTGACGGAGACCAATGCTTTATTATTTCATTAATAATTTCCAGGTTTTTATGTCGGTAATAGGCACTTAAAATCAAAAACCTTTTTCACCCGGCTTTCTGGGGGCAAAAGACTTGTATCAGCATTGCCAGAACCATCATATTGAGATCCATGAGTGTTCGTGACTGTAAAAATATTCTCTTTCTTAATCCACTTTTGCAACCTGTTCTTGATATCATCAGTCTGTGTCACATATGCGTCGGCATCATGTTTTGTATAGTATTTGATGAATCTACTTTTCAGCCTCCACCTCAATCTTTCTTTGAAAGGTATCAGTCGAAAATAAGGTGACTCTGGGTATAAATGGTGAGCCAGATTAAAGCCCATTAAATGCGGTGATTGAGGTCGCCAGTATGCAGGTCCCGAGGTTGTAAATATGACGTCGGGTTTTATCTCCTTTTCAATTCTCTTAAAAAAGGAGGCTTGATCTGTCAAGGTCAATACTCTGGTAGCGGGTCGGTAAGGTATTTGATAAAAAATAAAGTTGTCCGGAAAATCAGAAATGTCGACGAGCTCCGAAACGGCTTTACTTAATATGATGTGATATTGGCTCCCACCAAAATTCCTGCATTCTCTGATAAAAGAAGCAGCCACCTGGACACTACCACCCTTAAAAGTAGTTGCAGTATTAACGATTAGCTTCAAAGGTCAATTGGAAATAAATTGATAAAATGCATCCGCAACATACTCGGTTCGATAACGCTCCATGGACTCAGTTGCCATATGACCCAATTGTTGGCAAAGAGCAGCGTCATTCATCATCTCCCTTAATCGCAACCTATATTGGTCATGGTTCTCTAATTCTATCAAGTAACCATTAACTCCGTGTTCAATCAGATCGGAAGGGCCTGTAATGCAATTATAACTGATACAAGCACAACCTGCCATTAAGGCCTCTGCTAGCGCATTTGGAAATCCTTCAGATGTCGAGGTGAAGGCGAAAATCACACTCTGCGTATAAAAATGATCAATCTTCTTTTGGTTACCCCAAAACTTAATCTGGTCTCTCCGAGGCGACGCATCTGCCCTACCCTTTACCGTATCCCATAGAGGACCTTCACCAAGAAACCACAATTGCCAGTCTTCCATATCAATATGATTGAAATAATCGATCAACCAATCCTGATGTTTGCTTTCGATGAACCTACCTACATTTAGAATTATTCTTTTCCTTGGGTGATCACCAATATCTACTTCTTTTACTGGATTCCCAATGACGACGACGTTGCGATGACCCATTTTCTCACCATAATACATTCCAGCCATTTCAGTCTGAGCGATTATGCCGGCTGCCCTCCTATAAAATATTGGGTTAAGGAAGTCTAAAAATCTACCGTAACTGATCCCTGGCCTACTTCTATCTGAAACAAAGATTTTCGCACCCAGACCCAGTGCACTTAATAAAACAAATGAATTATACCTGCCTCCAAAACTCAATACAGTATTGGGGGCGATAGATCGAAATGTACTGCGAAGAAAATAGAATATTTTTAGGGAATAAATTAACCGGGAGTAATTCTTATAGTTAAAATCTGGGACACGCACCTTAACTTCCTCATGAAGCTTATAAAATATTTCGCCTCCGGCTAGAATGATGACATATACTTCAATACTCCTTCTTTCTATAAACGCGTTAGCCAAAGTTGCCATCACTCGTTCAGCACCCCCCGCCCTTAGTGATGGGATTACTAGAGCAATTCTACGCTTCTGACCAGTGTACACCAATAATCATTAATGAAAAACCCAATCCCTTGACCAAACCACAAGAGTCTAGCCACATAGCGATAGCAGCTTGTCAACAACCAGTCGAGGGTCATGATTTTTCTTTATTAAGCGCATTCCTCTCGCTCCCAAGTTGACAATTTCGACCCTATTATTAATAAGATATTCAATTTTTGAAGCAAGGTCCATCGCATCTCTATTGATAAATGAGAGGCCTGCCTGGTTTTTGATCAGATACTCGGACAAATAATTATCACTTGAAATGATCACGGCATTGCCATACGACATTGCCTCAAATTGAGAAACACTACATGGTTCGTTTTCAGCTGGAAGGACAAATATATCTGCCCCCAGATAATACTCATTCATTTTTCGATGGGGCACGTCGAAAATAATTTCAATCTGATCCTGCAAACCAGATTCATTGATCAGATCCAGGACCACAGCTTCGTATTTCGAATCAAACTTCATTGAGACCACCCGAAGAGCGATATCTTTTAGATTAGTCAAATTTTTAATTGCGATAATAACATCTTCAATTCTTTTTCTGGATTGCATCTTTGATACTACCAGGATATTTATTTTGTCACCTTCAAAATAATCACGACCAGTCTCACTATGATCTTGCAATGCAAAAGGGATGTAATGAAAATTAGTCAGATGATTACTAATCGGATGTACCGGCGGTAGTGTGGTATAAAAATTCTTACGAAATCTACTAGAAAGCAAATGCATCCAAAAATACATTGGAATCTGAGATCGGGGCATCTCAAAGGACCATTGGGTATAAATGATCATTTTCTTCTGCAAAAAAATGGAGGCCATAGTAAAAACGATGGCGAACGCCATATATGGTTCTCTGATAATGATATAATCCGGATTGATTCGTCGTACTTGTCTGATTGCGTAGAATAAACCCGGCACTAGAAATGCATTACGGGTTCCGCGAGGAAGCAATTTTGACAGAGCCCGCGAAAGCCCCAATATCTTGATTTTCTCCGGCAATACAATATCATGGCCTTCATGTTTGCCATCCCAAATATTAAGGCACAACGAGTTAAGTCTGTAGTTTCTATCACGAATCTCACATAAAATGCCATTTAAGTTCGTGTGCAGTCTCGGTAAAATAAACAATACATCTTTCATGTTGTGCCTACATCGACAGATTCATTGATTAGTGCTCCAAGCTGGCTTACGCTCATGAATTCCACATCTGACCATCGATGCACTATCCCTTTCAATAAACTACTAAAAAGATTCAAATTGTGATCACGGTTTTGTACGTCTATACTGCCAATAAAATTCAAACGATGAGTCGAGATCACTGCCGGCTTTCCGCATCGAAATGCTATTTCTATTCTTTCCATACATTCCTTAGCCGACAGCTTACCGTTTGTAATGGTGGGCTCGAAATAGGCATTTCGCACGATATAGCTTTGGCCATATTTATTCCTTTGGCCATTGTAGTGATATATTTTGCGAAAGCCTCCTCTACCAGGAACCGGCATTTTTTGATAGGGATTACTTTGAATCAATTTGATGCCCATGTCCGTAAGACTCAATTCAACATCGGAATTCCATACATAGGTAGGTGCAATAAAAGACTGTGAGGTAAAACCAAAAATCTGTCGGAAAAGATGATGACCACTTTTCAGAATTTCGATTTTTTCTTGTTGTTCATCTTTGGAATCAATATCAAATGCAGCCATCACATTTTTTCCTTCTGGGATCACCGCATTACTCAGTCCACAAACCCCTTCCCCAAAGGCCGATCTCATTTCTTTAGATCCGCTTCTGAGCATGGCCATCCAACGCCTCACGTTGACATGCTCTCTGCCATGATATTGTGGCACAAATAGACCTGCTGCAATACCTTGTTTCCAGAGATCGAAGGAACCGTGATGATTTGGATAATTTGCTAATGTTTCTGTGAAAGGCTCAAAATAGTATCGCTGAAAATCAGAAGCTTCAATCTTGTCAAAATCCGGGTTTGCTACAATCGTATTAGCAGTCATGACAGCTCCCATTCCATTGATGTCTTTTACGGAGTCCAGGACTTCATAAAGACAAGTCAGATCCTCTCCTGTTGCAAGGTTATCCACCCGGCTGTAAGGACACCTGGACAATGCTAACCCTTTTGAAATGAGCCTATCATAAATCTCTTTTGATGGCATTCTTATGCTGCCCCAATCATCAGAAGTAAGGGTAATGATCTTTCGTGAAGTATGAAATCCAGGTAGATTACCCAGGTGATACATTATATTCCTGATAAGTCGATTCACCTGAAGATTTGTATCTGCTTCAATGATCTAACCATTGCCCTTATAAAAATGAACCAAAGCATATTCGTTTCCAAGCAACCAGGCAAATAATGGATTATACAGCAAAGTATTGGGTCCAATAAAATCCATGCTTATCCTGATCTGGATAGCAATGGGTAGCGCAATCACAAAGTATCCCAGAATAAAATACCACTGCAGAGAAGCATTCAGTTCTTCCCTTTGTACCAAAAGGAAAAAGGCGGCAAATATGAACAAATAGGCCACTGAAAACAAACGCCCCGCAGAAGGAATGACATCTAATATCGTGGTAACACTAAACAACAGCACTCCAAAATAAAAAATATCAAGCCATCCCTTATTCTGCGTCATTCTAATCTTATAAACAACGAGAATAACAATTGTAGATATCGCATAAATATAGAGCGGAAGATCCTTATACTTCGCATACCAGTTCAAACTCTCGACCTGAACTGCACGGCCCTCCGCATACCCTTCATTGAGATAATTTGTAAGTACCGGTAATTGTCCCTCTATAAGTGATGTCGGTATCATGTTAATAAAAAAAATAAGATCAACCCGAAGGAATAAAATAGAGATTAAAAGAATAAAGATGAATAACCATCCATTCTTTGGAATAAAGAAATATCCAATGACGATACCACAAGGGAGAAGAAATGCAATATGAGTGAGTGCTGACAATATCAAAGCTAAGGCTCCGATTTTAGATTTCTTAAGATAAAAAAGATAAATTACCCCATATATGAACATATGTGTTGCCGTCCAAAACCGGAAGCCGTTTATTAGCCAGAAGGGCACCAGAAAAATGAATAAGAGTAGAAACGGTAGTGCCGCAGTTTTAATAGGGCCTTTGGCTTCATCGATTAAAAACCAAATATTACGACTATAAAAATAGCCCATAATAAGCCCAAAAGCACAAAATAAAATCCGGTAATCATCGCTAAAAAGGGAGATTAGCTATCGGATAGCAGGTTCCAAATAGTCTCCTCTGCTGTAGATTCCCTGATATACTCCAACGAAATATTCGGAAAATGTGATATCTGATTCATACAAGTATTCGAGATAAGATCGATAACTGTTGGCATCCATACCTTCGTTGGAGATTACAAAGGTAAATCCGAAAAAACCGGAAAAGAGCCAAATGATATTCTTAGCCCAGGGCGATCTATAATTGACGACAGCATAGATAACCGAAAAAAAAGGCCATATTAGAAACAAGAGGTATGCACTCCACCTATTGTTCAATAGTTGAACATGGGAAGGTACTCTAAGACTGATGTTCGTCATGACACTTTATAAACTGGGCCACTACTTTTTCTATCCGGTAATTGTCGACTTCCGACAAGATTAATCGGCCCGTATAGTCTCTGTTTAGGAAGTTCCTGAATTTTGTTTGATCGAGCGAATTTGAGTTAACCGACAATACCGGGCGACCAGCGATCGCATAGTCGATTAGCTTACTGGGTGATTGAATGGATCCAACATTTTCAATATTCAATAAAAAATCCATTCGGCTAAGCTCAAAAATCAGCTGCTCTCTCGGGATCACTCGATGCAAGACTACTTTTCCCTTGCTTGATTCTGCATACTGGGTAAGGAAATCGTCCTGCTTAGTATATATATGAAATCTAAAATCTAAATCACAAGCAAGTAGAAATTCGAGGATTGGTCTTGGATCTCTTTTTTTGGGGATAAAGCCACCGGCATAAGCAAAATTAGGCACTTCATTTTCCAAATGACCCTTCCAGACCGGAGTTGTCGTAAAGTCAAATCCTTGCGGTATTACCCTAATTTTCTGATGAAATTCCGGATAGTATCCTGCTATTGCATCACTGCTGGGCACGGTAATAAAATCGGCTTTGCGGCAAAACCACTTTTCAATCCACTTAAAATAAAAAGCCGGTCGAAAAGTGTCATTTTCCTGGCCCATGAAAGGATCTCCACAATCGGCAATCCAGGTTTGAGCAATTCTACGCTTTTTACGTCTGCACCTGGCAACTCCCCAATGTATGGCATGAGGCGCGGCAACCGAAATTAATATGTTAAAAAATGGCGCTTTTTTCAATACCTGATTTACTCTAAAGATAAGATCGCTCTTAGGGTAACCAAATAAAACAAGCAACAATCTTCTGGCAACTCTCCTGGCAAATAATTCGACACCGCTACATTTAATTTCAATCGGTTGAAAGATGGCCTTGGGGAGATAAACAATCTTTATCCCTGCATTAGTAAAGTCGGAATGGGAGATATCCTTCGTTGAAGTAAATACAGTCACACTATATCCGATTCTATTAAATTCCTCAGCCAGAGCCGTTGTCCTAAACGATCTTGGCCTATTTTCAGGATAAAATGCATCTGAAACGATGGCAATACTCTTTCCCATTTGCAGATTATACTCGCCTTACCCCATGGTAATGATAGCGTGACTATCTCCCGATTTAACCAGTTCATATTGTATCGGATGCATTTTCTGCCGCTTTAGAACGGTCTCCTTTTCACTATTTCTTACCATATCATCTAAAAGAATCACCGTTCCTTCAGTAAAAGAATGCCTGACTAAGGGCATCAGTCCTAACCTCCCTCCTTTAGTAGTTGCAGGAGGTCCGTCACAAATAACCAAACCAAATTTGGCCGGGAGTTCTATGTGCTCAATATCATACCATTCGTACTCTCCAAAGTCTTTCAAAGGTGCCTTCAATAGCTCATTATACAATTGATATTTTTCTAAGTGCCCTCCTACTTTCTTGTGCCAAACTGCATTATGTTCGAGTGATATCATTTTAATACCTCGTTTTTTTGCGACAATACCCAATATGATGGTGGTTAGTCCGGAACCACATTCTAAAATAGCATCCTGGGTTTTCCAGGCGTAATCAATACAAGTACGCAGATACGTATTTTTTGCAGACCACCCCTGATTACCCCACCCATAAATTATCCGGTCTAAAATACGATCATCTGCAAGGGTATTGACTGGATCCTTCAGAATATGGCGAAGGGTCTTTGAAAATACAATTCGCTGGTGTTGGTTAAGTAACCATTTTCTAATTGCAAAAGGAATTATGTCCTGGATCCTGAACCTCATTGATAGGTTTTGTTTCAGACTCAAAATATTTTTCAACGGCTTTCTACTACTCTGTTCAGAGAAGCCAGTTTGATAGAACTCAAGCTCTATTAAATACGGTCAACAAACTTCGATAAACATATTTGATATTAAGACTACCTATATCGTGCTTAACTGTTTTTCGAAAATGAAGCCAGAAAAAAAGAACTTTCTCATGAAAGTCGTCAAAAATATGACGGGAGATAGTTTCGTAATTGACTTGCAGATTAGCCCTTACCTGATGTTTATGCAAAGAAGACCAAACTCCTCCTGAATGGACCCTATAAACAGCGCCAACAAAAGGTAAAACGCAAATCTTCCCTATGTCCTTTAACATGGAATAAGCCACAACTCTGTCACCTGATAACAAATCGAGAGCCCAAGAGGGGTAGTCCACAAGTGCGCCATCTCGTCTATACACCATTGTACATGTTTTACTACCACGAATACTTTTTCTATATGTATCTTGATATTGATAAATTATTTCCTTTAAAGGTTGCTTAGCTCTATAGGTAGTGACCCTATTGTCCTGCAATTCAAGCCTGTCGCTATAACAGCCAACACCAGAATAGTTAGAGTTTTGTTCCAAAAAATCAATTTGTCTCTTCAATTTATAAGGGTCTGTCCACATGTCGTCACCTTCACAAAAGGCAATATACTTTCCTCTTGAATTGAATATATTACATAAGCCACTAAATCTGCCAGTCGGTCTACCTTGAATAGAAATATTATTTACTCTATCATGCAAAAACAAGCGAATTCTGTCGGAATATTTCTCCGCATAGTCTCTACATATTTCTCTAGTACCATCAGTTGAATCATCTTCTCCCAGTAGAATTTCAAAAGCAAAATCTGTCTTTTGCATCAATAAACCATCGAGACAATCTCTGATAAAATTATGATGTTGATAAGTCTGAACACAAACACTTACCAGAGGGTTTTCACAAATGTCATTTGATAGTTCGCATACTGGAACTTTAAAGTGCTGTTCCTGAAAATCAGTCCATGTCATAGCGATTGCTGCTGTAAAATTCTATAGCAGGTAGTAAATAACGAAACCAAGGTCGTTCTATTTTGAAATAGCATAACCAAATCCCGATCGTCCGAAATCATTACCGTTGTATAGCATAAAATAGTGACCCTTAATAATAACTACGTAGGGGTATGCAATTGCTTTCGAATCCCATTCTGATCCTGATGATAATTCTAATCCAAATTCCTGATCCATCCTATTCCAAATGATTCCATCTTTCGATTCAGCATAGCCACCCCTATATCCCTTACTCTGATTATTTCTGAAACTGTCTATTCTCCTCTTGCTAAACCACATCCTGTAGCGATCCTTATCATACATGACACTTGGCCTAGCTACAGCCTCATACAGATCTTCAGGTAAAATACAATCTATGTTTTCTCTGATCCAATCAATTCCATCTTTCGATTCAGCAAATTTAATATGGTAACATATTTCAGGTTTACCATCTATTAATTTCCATTCACGGCCTGAAGTATACCACATTTTAAACTTGTCTCCTATGAGCGAAACATCAACAGCTCCCGTGTAGTATGGTTCATCTTTGTTCCTATCTAAAACTGAACCATCGTACAATCTTCTAAAGGTAAATCCATGATCATTGCTTTCAGCCAGACCAATAGCATTTCTTGTATGAACTGTAGTACTTGGGTTCCATCCAATAAAATACATGTAAACTCTTCCATCTGGAAGTCTCACTAGCGAAGAAACATTAGCACCACAATCATCAAAGGCCCCCAACTTACCGACATCAAGAACCGGCCTGTCATGAATATATTTTACGTATACATTGTAAACGTCTGACACATCAATGTCCACAAAAGTCGTTCTGGTTATATTCTTCCTATCCCTCACTCCAAAGAAAGCTCTCACGGTATTTTCGTCAATCACCAATGGCGTCGGCTTATGACAATGGCTAACAGCCCAATCCCAACTACCTTCTACATTATAAATCAATCCCTTCTTTATCCACTTCATAAAAAACTAAACTCTTCTTTTCAAAATAAAAATAGGTCTATTCCTAAATTCGCCGATTGCATCATTTCTTCTCAAATTTTCATTGGTTGGTACCACATATTTTGTCTTACCATCTACCACCTCAGCCACTCCGATATATTCTATTTCCCAACGATCCTGGGCAGCATCCCTAACAAAGTCAATCATTTCTCTTTTAGTGCCCTGCTCGAACAAAAGTTGAGATCTGTCTCCTTTCCAACAAAACCCCAATTGCAACACTAAGTAATCAGTTATCTCTGACATGGAGCGGATGACTTTGATCATCATTTCTTTAGCGGTGTCCATGGTCAGCTGTCTACCTCCAAAATCATCACCATAGTGATGCAGGACATTTAATAAGAGCACAATCTCAAACCGATTACCAAAATCATAGTTGTCAAAATCCAAAAATTCTGCACGCACCTCAATCTTACTATTCAAGTGTTCAATTGCCGCAGCCACAAAATTTGCATGCGCTTTGTTTCCCTCAACTAATAATACCTCGGAGGCCCCAGCGTCGATTGCCTCGAAGGCAAAAAAGCCTGTATTACCACCAATGTCAAGGATGGACCGGCCCTTCAAGTCAAGTTTAGTTTTTATGAATTCGAACCTCTCAAATTCATATCTCGATTTAACGTCACTTTCTTCTAACGCGATAAACTTTTTTAAGGCAGTTGGCAATACCTGGTAGTTTGAATGCTTGCTAGTTTTCCTATATAATTCTAATAAATGAGCACTAGTATTCATCATTCTTTGCATGTTCCAGAAGAAAAATATTTAAAGAATCGGCCTTTAGATAAACCTCACTTGCCGCTAGTTGGTGATACAACCTGGTAAAATCGGTTGCAGAAAAATTATGGTAAACCGGGGTCAGTCCGTTACGCAAATCATCAATCATCCCTCCCGACCAATAATACCAGGTGTCAGGCAAATAAGTCAGATTGGTATTACTATCGATCAAGTCATTATCCTCGCAAAAGCATCAAAGAGATCCATTCCAGAATCCAAGATCAATTGTGATGGCCCCCACAATCTTGGGTTTGCTTCAATCATGTAAAATTCATCTCCATTTAATCGAACTTCAACCATCACCAGGCCGTGAAAGCCTATCGAACTAAAAAGTCCGGCAAATTGCTTTGCAATACTTTCATACTGATAGCTACCGGATTTCGCCAAAATGATCGAGCCTCCATTACTTTGCTGAATCAAATTCTCTTGTGAATAAACTCTGTAATTGCCTTCTCTAAAAAAATAGTATAGTAGATATATACTCCTCCCCTCCACGAACTCCTGGAAATAATATTCCTCAAGCGATAAATCACACAAATATCTGTCCGCCTGATCCTCATTAGAGATAATAGCGGGTCTATCCAGCATGCCTGTTCGATTGCGATAGTGCCTCGGTTTGATCACATAGGGATAAAATCGGGGTGGATCATCAAATTCATGTGGTGTTGAAATGCCATGGGTTGCACATAATTTTCCAAAGGAATGCTTGTCGGAAATCAGATTGTAGATCTGTTCACTACACAACCCATATTCAATATTTGATGATCGTAATGTCACATGATTTTTAAGTAGAAATCGATTGAGATATTCCGTCGAAGGAAGAATGAAAATCCTTTCCTTATTTGAAATCTGACGCACCGTAGTCGAAAACGCTAGAAGATCTTCCAGTGTCAGTTTATCCTTTTCTCTACTTAATATTACATTCTTTGAATAATCCGTCAGGAAGATTCGATCATCGGATCCATTTGCCACGATGTAAATGTCAAGATCTACTCCTTTAGCAAAACCACAAAAGGAAAGCACCGCCCTTTCGTTGTGACCTGAAAAAATCACTATTGCTGTGTCAATCTTCATTGATGACTATCTCAATGCCCTCATAAGAATGTCGGCGATCAATTCTTGCTTGTCAGAGGTCAGCTCATCGTACAACGGAAGACATAATATACGGGCTGAAATAGTTTCTGAGACATCATTGCGGCCTAGATCAATATAATCCAACTGTGATAATGACGGGTAAAAGTATCTGCGTGGAAATATCCCCGAATTCTCCAGATTTCTCTTGACTCCGTACATCATTTCTTCTGATTCAAAAATTACCGGGTAATAGGAATAGTTATATTCGATATCCGGGGTTAATTGCTGCTTTCTGATCGTGTGTTGCGAAGAAAGGAGCCGGTCATAATGATCACACTGTTCCTTTCTCCTTTTCAATATATCGTTGATGTATTTGAGATTACAGAGGCCCATTGCCGCATGAAATTCCGAATTCTTTCCATTAATACCCACACCATTAAATCTATCAGGACCATCGTGTCCAAAATTGCGCATATAAGACATCCTTTTCAGTAAACTGGGGTCACTGGTAAATACGGCCCCACCCTCTGTGGAATGAAATACTTTGGTTGCGTGAAAACTGGCCGTGGTGATATCCCCATAGTTAAACACTGATCTTTCCTGGTATTTTGTGCCAAAGCAATGAGCTCCATCATAAATGACCTTTATCCCATGCTTATCAGCAATTTTTTGAATAGCATTAATATCACATGGGTTTCCGAAACAGTGAGTAGCGAGAATGGCGGTTGTTTTATTCGTTATTTTGGATTCAATCTGCTGTGGGTCTATATTTAATGTACCCTCATGGATATCGGCAAATATGGGATTGCATCCTTCCCAAACAATACTGCTCGTTGTGGCTACATATGAAAAAGGAGTGGTGATTATTTCGCCTTTAAGATCAAGGGCCTTAATGGCAATCTGAAGTGCGATGGTGCCATTACCTAAAAACAACAAATGTTTCACTTGCAGGTATTCAGCCAGCAGTGATTCTAATTGGTTGACCAACGGCCCATTATTGGTCAACCAATTACGTTGCCAAATACCTTTGAGCAATTCATTGTATTCCTCGAATGGGGGTAAAAATGGCTTGGTAACCGGTATCATTTATTGAGTACTATTTGTCTGAAGTCTACCAATGCTTCGATTTTAAATAGCCGACTTAAAGATAAATATGTCAGCATTCCGATTAGACTTCCGATTATTAATCGCGCTATATCCGAAGCCAAGAGAAGCTGAAAATCAAGTATTAGTATAATCAAGCCGGCGAGGATTGAAATACCCAAGATAGGAACAAGGTCTTTCAGTTGATCTACCATGGTGTAGTCAATCAAAGTGCCACTATAATGGGTATTAATTAAAAATGCAACAACAGTTAAAATTACCTGCATCCAAAGTAAACCGTATATCCCGAATGGTACGGCAACAATGAGACCGATGGTTACCAATATTTTCTTGATTACCTCTAGCCTCAGATAAAGATCACTGCGTCCTTTTACTTTCAAAATATTTAGATTGTAGGAATGCAATGGATACATAATGCCGACAAAACATAAAATCTGAAAAAGGGTACGGCAGGAAGCCATTTTTCAGTGAGTAAGAAGCGAAAGAGCGGTTCTGCCAGCACACCAGCTAAAACCAATGTGGGAGCAATCCAGAATAACACTTGTTGCATTAATCGTTTATACACCAATTTGAGCCTCGCATTATCATCGCGAATCGAGGTAAACATCGGGTAGGTAACCCGGTTTAATGCAGTAGAAATATTACTCACCGGCAATTGCTTCATTGACTGAGCCCGGGTATAATAACCCAACTGAGAAGCAGAAAAATATTTACCAATAATAATATTGTAGATATTATCATATATCGTATTGATAATACTGGACAATGCCATTTTATATCCAAATTCGAAATGATACTTCAATCGCCCAACGTCATAAACAAAAGAGGGAGTCCAGCCGGTTCTTATCCATAGTTGGATGGTACTCAATAAAGTCTGAATCAGTTGCATATAAACCAAACTCCAAACTCCGTAACCTTTGTAAGCCAGTACGATGCCGGTGAGACCTCCAACGACCAGCGAAGGAATTTGTACTAGCATTTGAGTGCGAAAATCCATTACGGACGTGAGGCGGGTACTTTGTACTGCTGAAAATGCTCCAATAATAAAAACCAGACAATAGATCCTGATGATGTTAAGTAACGTGGGTTCACTAAAAAATCCTGCAATGATGGGCGCGAGAAAAAATAGTGCCCAATATATACAGACACTGGCAATCAAATTAGTGAAAAAAACGGTCGAATAATCTCGATCGTTGGCTTCAGGAGTTCGGATAAGACTCGAAGTTAATCCACTATGGGTTAAGGCCGTACCAAGGGCTATAAATATGGAAATCATTCCAATAAGTCCGAACTGCTCCGGAAGTAGCAGTCTGGCCAAAACTATTCCTACTATAAACTGAATAATCTGACTACTGAAGCGTTCGAGAAAGGACCAAAATAAGCCCGCCACGGTCTTTTGCTTCAGACTCATTCCGGGCTCTGTATCATAATTGGGTTAACTGACCACCATCATAACAAAATAGACTCCTGTTCTTGAGTTGTCTAAATGACCTTGAGGAATTTCTAATGACCAAGATTCCTAATGGTTTTTTCAATTCTCTCCGCCGTTTTGCCATCCCAGTTTGGTGGTATCAGATAAATCGACTCTTGCACATTACTTAAGATTTTGCCGGCAATTTCTAAAGCCTTTTTTACATCAACCTCCTCAATCAAAACATTACTCCCGATTTCAACCGTCGATGGCCTCTCGGTACTTTCTCTAAATGTAATACACGGCACTTTTAAATAGGTGGTCTCTTCCTGAATCCCTCCTGAATCTGTGACAACCAAAGTCGCATCCTTCATGACCTTAATAAATTCAAGATACCCGAGTGGATGGGTGAGGGTTACATTGTCTGTTTTATATAAATCATCAAAAAGCCCAAATTTTTCCAGGTTTTTTCTGGTTCGTGGATGCAAGGAAAATATTATAGGATTTGCTTTTGAAAGCACTGTTACGATTTGAATGATCTTCTGCAGAGCTCCTTCAGTATCGACGTTAGATGGGCGATGCATGGTCACGAGGATGAAGTCGGAAGCCGGAAGTCGGAAGCCGGAAGCTGGAAGCGGGGAATCGGAAGTATCCAGTTGGTTTTCCCGGAGGATGTCATGGATATTCAGATGATCCACTTGGGGAAGCACGTGTACCAATGAGTCAATCATGATGTTGCCAACAAAATGAATTTTCTCCTTGGGTACTCCCTCGGCAAGGAGATTATCGATACCGCTTTGCTCACTCACAAATAACATGTCGGATATAGCATCAGTAACAATCCGGTTGATTTCTTCCGGCATACTACGATCTCCGCTCCGCAACCCTGCTTCAACATGTGCGACCTTGATATGCTTTTTAACGGCAGTCAATGCACAAGCTACCGTAGAGTTGACATCGCCAACGACTATGACCAGGTCGGGTTTTTCCAAATCCAGTACTTTTTCAAAGGCCAACATAATATTGGCAGTCTGTTCGGTATGGCTGCCTCCACCAATACCTAAAAAATGATGGGGTTTTGGCAAGCCTAATTGATCAAAAAATACCTGCGACATGCGCTCATCATAGTGCTGGCCGGTATGTACGATGATCGAATCAATACAGCCACTTTTAGAAAAGACCCGATGAAGTGGCGCTACCTTCATAAAATTGGGCCGTGCTCCTACGACTGAGATAATTTTTAGGACTCTAGTACTGGATTCAGGAGTTTCAGTCATTATTGATTTCGTGTAGCACACCTCTCGCAAAGTCCGCAAAGCTCGCAGAGTTCATTGAATATATGATGATTTTCTCGATGCATTCCAGAATCGTCAAAAGGTAAAGCAATCTTACTCATACAACAATCATTTGATCCTTGCATCATATGCTACTATCGGATTCATCTTATCTTTAACAACCAGATCAACTCTGTTTTGCAAGGCATTTTCTAAATCCCTGATGAAATCAATATACTCCTGATAGGACATTTTCCCGATAGGATCCTTCTTATAAATTAAATCTATGTCACTTTCAGGTTTCGCCTGGTCGAGGGCCATAGATCCAAACAAAATTAACTGCCTATTCCCAAATCTCTCCTTCCAATATCCCTTTTTCACGCGCAATCTATCGAGGGTTTCCTTCCTTGCTATATTTATCTGATATTATTGCCTGGTTTCACGCAAAGGAGGCAAGTCGAAGAGTTCCTTTTGGTTTCCACTTAACTACTTAACCAATTTGACGGCGGCGATTAGCATAGGACTACCGGCTTTATCTCTCCATCTCCCCCACGCGCTCAAAAAACCAGTTATGGGTACGTTCCAGCCCCTCTCTGATATCAGCCAGTGGCCGATAATTCAACAATGTTCCAGCTTTTGAAATATCCGCCAGGCTATGCCTTACATCTCCAGGTCGGTTTTTGCCATAGTTGGCCTCCAGGTTAGAATTTGTTATTTCCTGAATATACCGCCACAGCTGATTGAGAGAAGTTTGTTCACCACATGCGACATTGTAAACCTGGTTGACGGCTTCCTGATTTTCAGTAAATAATGCTAGTTTGTTTGCAAATACAGCGTTACTCACAAAAGTAAAATCACGGCTTTGCTCTCCGTCACCATTGATGGTTGGTGCCTGATTTTTACGAATGGCTTCAAAAAACAATGGTATTACCGCCGCATAGGACCCTTTGGGATCTTGGCGTGGACCAAAGACATTAAAATAACGCAAACCAATAAACTGGATATCATATAATTGTCCGTATACTCTTGCATATAGTTCATTAACCAATTTAGTGACCGCATATGGGGAAATGGGAGTCCCGATATTTTCTTCGCGTTTCGGTAGTTCTTTACTATCTCCGTAAGTCGAAGAACTGGCGGCATAGACCACTCTTTTAATCCCTGCTTCTTTGGCAGCCGTAAACACATTAAGAGTACCCGTAATGTTCACATTATTGGTGGTGACAGGAGATTTGATACTACGAGGTAGGGAGCCTAATGCGGCCTGATGGCAGACTAGATCGATACTTTTACAAACATCCAGGCAAGTTGTGTATTCTCGTATGTCCCCCCACTCAAATTCAAATTTCGGATGTTCAAAATAGGGTTCAATATTTTTACGCGTGCCAGTTGATAGGTTATCGAGGACTCGTACCAGCGAGACTCTATCGTCGTTGAGTAGCTCTTGGACAATGTTACTGCCGATGAAACCCGCTCCGCCTGTTACTAATATTTTTTTTCGTTCTAATGTCATTGTTCGTTCCTATTTGCCAATGTCTCTCGCAAAGCCTGGAAGAGAACTACCGACTCAAGGGTCAATTGCTCTCGCGGAGTGCGCAGAGATCGCAAAGTCTATTTTGTTTGTGTGATTGTTTTAGGATTCCTTCTTCTGACTTCGGTCTCCCGACTTCCGGACTTAATTCCTCTCGCAAAGGGCATGAGTTCGCAGAATTTCTTTTCTGAGAATGCTTCAAGCTTCGGTCTCCCGGCTTCCGACTTCGGGCTTTAAATGCCTCTCGCAAAGTGCGCAGAGAGCGCAGAGTCGCAGAGTTTATTTTGACCCACTTAACCAATCACATACTTAACCACTTGACTTCCAACTCCCGGCTTCCGGTTTCGGGCTTTAAATGCCTCTCGCAAAGGTCGCATGAGTTCGCAGAGTTTATTTTGTCCCACTTAACCAATCACCTACTTAACTACTTGACTTCCAGCTCATTTATCCTCAAAGTCGAAATGTCCTGGTCATCCAGACCTTGAAGACCGGATCCAAAAAAATATAATTTCCATCGTACTTATCGATAATATCCAGTTCTTCCAATACTTTGATATTTTTTCTGACATTATTTGGAGTACCCAGGCCATAATTGCGCATAGCAGAAGTACCAGTATACTGTTGCTCGCCTGACAATACTGCTTTCATTAGATTAATTTGCGTATTGCTTAATCTTTCTATTGTGGCTTCGAAAAAGGGCAGTTGTGATGCTAAGATTTCTTCAAATGATTCACCAATACCATTGGCATCAACTTCTTTATCAGTCTTAATCCAGGTGTAATGTGCCAATTGCTGAATATACCATGCATGGTTTTCCATCAGGGAGGTGATCTGTTCGGCTTGAGTGGGACTAATTATCTTTTTTGACCGCGCAAAACTCTTGCAAAGAAAATCCACCCAATCAGTGGTAGAAATCTTATTTAGTAAAATAAGATCACCGAAGCGGTAGAAAGGGTTTGAACTTGCATTAAAGATATCCGTCATCATATGGCGCTTGCTGCCGTAGAGACAATAGGTTACATTCTTATGCCTTTGCCAATTTGCTCGCATTGCTCGTTCCAAATCCAACTGCGAATCAAAATTTCTGATATTCTGAAATTCATCTATGCAGATGATCACTTTCTTTCGTCTTATTTCAGCAAGCTTTTCTGGCAGATTCAGAATTTCATCTTTTTGCTTGACAATTTCATTCCAATCAAATTCAAGTGTCAGATCACCAACATCAGCATTAATAACAAGCTTCGGAACTAGTTTCTTAAATGCCTCTTTAATTGTTTTAGCCCATTCCTCCCACTTATCAGAGATCCCTCTTATACATAATCTGGCAAATTCGCTGAGAAATTCCTCCTGACTCCTAACAGAAAAAAGATCCATAGAAATAATAACGATCTCACTTTGATCTTTCCGAATCTTTTTTGTCACATACTCAACCAATGAAGATTTGCCCCATCTCCTTGGTGAGATGATCGTCGTATTTATGCCATTGACCAGATTGGATTGCAGTCTCTTCAGTTCGATTTTACGATTTGTAAAAGCAATGGTGCTCACTGTCGATCCAAACATAAACGGACTCTTCATCTAGCTTCTAATTTCAATTAGAGTTTTATACCAAACGGTATTATACCTCCTGGTATTATACCTCCTGGTATAATAACGGATTCTCTTCTTGCTGCAAGGCAGTCTATTAGCATGTGCATCCTTAAATACAACACCTAAAGGTCTCATTGGTGATTTAATGCCAAAGTTTTTGTGTCGATGAGACTCTCTAAAATCTTATAATAGGTCTTTCTCTGACTAAAGAAAGTTTTGACGCGATAGTAATTGCACCTGCAATCGAGTTCCCTCAAAATCGTCTCTTTTCTAAAATCCAGGCAATGCTTCATTGCAATCACCAGCCACTTAACTAACTGATACGTCCAAAGGCGATGATAGGTCTTCTCCTGATTAAAGAGGATAATCTGCAGAGGAATTTGCCTTGCTAAACTAATTCCAAAACCCTGATAAAGTCTTTTAACATAGTCAATTGTCAGTCGATGACCTTTGATAAAATGCTGGAATCTCAATCGGGGTGTATAATAAAGACGGTAACCCATAATTTTACACCACATGGTCAGCTCCTCATCACCACCAGAACTCAATGCAGTACCTGACCTATCCTGCATTACCGGTTGATACCCCACGTCGATCAGTCGCATGATGATAGACCGTCGCATCGTAAGTCCGGCTCCATACAAAGAGTAGCTGTCCAGATAGCCTTCATGAGCATTTTGAGCACCCCAGGCAAAACTCAATCCTAACCGGGTGCTCCATTCAGGCGCAACGCCACTTTCAAAAACCGGGATGCCTTCACCTCCACAAGCTCCGATTGTAGGATCGTTTTCCATTAGGTCATAAGCCACCGCACAATAGTCATCCGAAAGATAATTATCGTCGTCACAATAGATCAAATAGGGATGGGTAGCGTTGTGAGCTCCAGTAAAGCGAGCGTAAGATAACCCTTGTCTTGGCTCCGAGACCATCGTATAGGAAACCTGATTTAATTTGTGGGCGTATGACAGCCAGATTTCTTCTGCCGCTGTAACCGTGCGATCGCTAGATGCATTGTCGACCAGAATTATTTCTAATCGCAGTCCTATCGGCAATTGTTGTTTAAATAAATAGTGAAGGGTGGTACTAATCACGGCCTCGCTATTATGACAACAGATGACAACAGAAATTCCTTTATTACTAATTACTTCGTATTGAAATTGAGTACACGACCAAGACCTATTGGAAACGCTCTATTCATTTTCACCGGTTTTTCGAACTCTTTCTAGTTCTTGTATGTCAAGTAAGTCTTTTGGTCTACCAGATCTAATTTTTGAATTTATCAGATCATCGTAACTGATCAATCATCGTGGGTCTTCGTAAGGACAAAATGTTTTGACCGATCAATCATTGGGGTCTCAAAAATTTGATAGCTTGTCAATAGGATTAGAAATTGCGAAAATCTTTCTGAGGGAGACAAAGCAAGAAATACCTTTTCCCTCTCTGCATTAAATTGCTCCTTCGTTCCGAATCTTATTGACACGATATTATACTAAGAATTCCAAGGGGTCATGACCCCTTGGATGATTTTTACTGATCATGAGACGAAGCAAAAGGATGGGGTGACACAGGTAATGTAGCCATCTGATGATAATCTCCCTTCAGCCCCACTGGTGTGCTTTTTCGAATATCATGCACGATCTGAATTGAATTCCGATTCTGCTCCAGACCAAATCCCTTTCCATCCAAAATGGCCTCATAACTTTTGGAGTGCAAGTCAGTAAATCCTGTACTTAAATCAAATTCTTCGCCACCGATCTTTATTGATCGAAAAGTGGTAAGACCTTTGTCTTTTACTTCTTCAGGAAGACATTCAGAATTAATGCTCAGAAACCATCGAACCTTTGCCTTTTCCAAAAGAATCAGTCCAGCAGCCCGGTCATGCGTATGAAGGTGGACAATGCTTTTTGCACTGGACCAAATGCCCAGGATAGCAGATCAAAAAAATGAATTCCAATATTGGTGGCAATTCCTCCCGATTTACTGAGGTCACCTTTCCAGCTTGCATAATACCATTTCCCTCTCGCAGTAAGGTAGGTAAGGTCAACATCATAAACCTGGCCATCAGGTGATGCACTGACTCTTTCTTTTAAGGCAATAAAACTCTCAAGATGTCTAAGTTGTAAAATCGTGTAAACCTTATGTCCGGTTTCTCTTTCAATTTCTTGTAAGCCATCGATATTCCATGGATTTAATACCAGAGGTTTTTCACAGATAACATCTGCTCCATACCTTAAGCCAAACCGGATGTGTGCATCGTGTAAATAATTCGGTGAGCAAACTACTATGTAGTCAACCGGATTACCTGTCCTTTTTAATTTTTCAAGATGGCGGTCAAATCTCTCAAATTCCGTGAAGAAATCTGCATTAGGGAAATAGCGGTCAATAATACCAACTGAATCATTTTTGTCATAAGCACTGACCAACTGATGCCCACATACTTTGATCGCCTCCATGTGTCTCGGAGCGATATATCCGGCTGCGCCAATTAATGCAAATTTTTTCTGCACGACTATATGAAATATTTTAAATCCCTGCGTTCATGTCTTCGCTAGTGGAACAACCGACGGCAAATAGATCATTTCCCTCGATTTTGATAAGATTTGTACCAGGCTACGAACTTTGATATTCCCGTAGCAATATCGGTTTGAGGACGGTAATTAAATTCCAGCTCAAGCGGAGTTACATCGGCGTAGGTATCGACCACGTCGCCAGGTTGCATTGGTAGATATTCTTTGATGGCCTTTTTGCCCACTACATTTTCCATGGTGCTGATAAAGTCCATCAGTTGTACGGGTTGACTATTACCAATATTAAAAATTCGATACGGGGCTGGGGAAGATGCCGGGTCGGGCTGGTCGCTATTCCAGTTTTTATTTTCACAAGGTGGTTTCTGGCTTACCTGATAAATGCCCTCGACGATATCATCGATATAGGTAAAATCCCGGCTTAATTTACCTTCATTAAATATTTTAATAGGCCTGCCCTCATCGATTGCACTGGCAAATAATTGTGCCGCCATATCTGGACGCCCCCAGGGGCCATAGACTGTGAAAAATCGTAGTCCGGTTGTAGGTAGACCAAATAGATGACTGTAAGTATGAGCCATTAATTCATTACTCTTTTTGGTAGCTGCATATAAACTAATCGGATGATCGACATTATTGCTCGTCGACAAAGGCATTTTTGTATTCAACCCATAAACACTGGAGCTACTGGCAAAGATCAAGTGTTTAATTTCATTATAACGACATGCCTCAAGAATATTTATAAAAGCCACAATATTACTCTCGATATAGGCATCCGGATTTTTAAGACTATATCGTACTCCGGGCTGAGCTGCCAAGTGAATGATCTGATCAAAATGTTCTTGAGAAAAGAGTTCCTGCACCTCTTTTTTATCCTCTAATTTCGCTCGAATAAATCGATATCCGGGAAATTTGGTGCTGGTGATGATTGTTCGCCATTCGCTGAAGGTTGTATGGATTCCAGCCTCAGCCAGCCGGTCTAATTTGAGCTGTGGATTATAGTAGTCATTGATTGAATCAATACCAACTACCTGATATCCTTCCTGCACAAATCTATTTGCAACATGAAAGCCAATAAATCCAGCAGTGCCGGTGATCAGTATTTTGTTGTGAGATTTAATTCGTTGTTTTTTTAAGCTCGTAACAAACCATTAATTTCCTTCTTGTGTATCTGCCGGCTGGTTGATCATTTAGGTGCTCTTATTCAAAAGCCTCTCCTGTAAGAAAAGGATATTCTCTATTTAAAGTAAGTAACTTTTCAACAATTATTGAATTGGTTACACTTAGAAGCCGCAGAATAAAAATTCCGCTCTCCCTCTTACTATTCGACAACTGCAAATTACAAAGTTCGGGCAAAATCTATATGATCATGCCGGCAGCTACCGTATTATTGGTGCCTTCGTCGATTAGGATGATACTACCCGTAATCCTATTTTGCTTGTAAGAGTCATAAAATAATGGCTTAGTGCTACGAAGCACTACCCTGCCCATATCGTTCATTCGAAGCTCTGTATCTTCTAAGTTGCGGTGTAATGTATTGATATCTAATTTATATCTAATTTCATTGACGATGCATCGTGCTTCCTGGGTTGTGTGACGGATGGTGTATTTTCCCCGAAGTTGCAACGGTTTATTATTATCAAACCAACATAACATAACATCAATATCCTGTCCTGTCTGAGGATGATTATTCACCCGGACTATCATGTCACCCCTGCTGATATCAATATCGTCTTCCAGTAGGATAGTTACTGACATTGGCGGGAAAGCTCCTTCGATTGGCCCATCAAAAGTGTCAATCTTTTCGATTTTAGAGGTAAATCCGGATGGTAGTACCATGACATCATCGCCGACTTTAAAAATGCCACCGGCCACCCTACCGGCATAACCCCGATAGTCATGAAATTCGTCGTTGTATGGCCTGATTACATTCTGTACAGGAAAGCGGCAATCTATGAAATTATGATCGGATGCAATATGCACATTTTCTAAATAGTACATTAGAGTTGGGCCTTCGTACCAAAGCATATTTTTACTACGATCTACCACATTATCTCCTTTGAGAGCAGAAATCGGAATGAAATGAAAGTCGACAATATCGAGTTTGGCCGCAAAGGATTCAAAATCGTCGTGAATATCATTGAAGACATCTTCACTAAAATCAACTAGATCCATTTTATTGACACATACGACGACATGAGGAATCTGTAGTAAAGAAGCAATGATAGCATGTCTTCGGGTTTGCTCTCCCACACCCAATCTGGCATCAATCAACAGCAGTGCGACATTGGCCGTAGATGCACCCGTCACCATATTGCGGGTATATTGTATATGTCCCGGTGTATCGGCAATAATAAATTTCCGCTTAGGGGTCGAAAAATATCGATAAGCCACATCAATTGTAATTCCCTGTTCACGTTCAGCTTTGAGACCGTCGGTGAGCAACGCAAGATTTACTCCTTCTTCACCTCTTCGGGCGCTGATGCGTTCAATATCCTCGTACTGATCCTGAAAAATGCTTTTGCTGTCATACAATAATCTTCCAATTAAAGTGGATTTACCATCATCAACAGATCCCGCTGTAGTAAATCGAAGTAATTCGGTAGAGGTTAATTTTATCTGAGACACGATTTTTAGTTTAATAGTTGTAAAACAGTCCGATTATCATAGGTTCTTGACTATTTCAGGTGAACGTTGCATCTAGAAATAGCCCTGTTTTTTTCGATCCTCCATAGCCGTTTCGCTCCGTTTGTCATCCGAGCGACCCCCTCGTTCCGTCATCCGAGTTGTCGCCACTTCTGCAATAATTTCTTCGACGCTGCTCGCCGTTGAGCGCCAAACTCCGGTGCAAGTCATATCACCAATCGTCCGGCATCGGATGACCTCTTCGAAAACAATTTCGCTTGGTTTTTTCGACATATGTTCGTTGTCAGCCAAGAGCATGCCATCACGTTCAAAAACCTTGCGTTTATGCGAAAAATAAAGATTTGGCAATGGCACCTTTTCAGAGGCTAGATATTGCCAGACGTCAAGTTCCGTCCAGTTAGAAATCGGAAAAATGCGAAAATGTTCTCCCAGGTGTTTTCTCCCGTTAAATAGGTTCCAAAGTTCAGGTCGCTGATTTTTCGGGTCCCATTGTCCAAATTCATCACGATGTGAAAAAAACCTTTCTTTTGCCCGGGCTTTTTCTTCATCTCGACGTCCACCCCCCATAGCGGCGTCATATTTACCCTTCTCCAATTCATCTAACAATGTGTAGGTCTGTAGGGCATTGCGACTTGCATTAACTCCCCTTTCTTCAGTAACAAAACCTTTATCGATAGCTTCCTGCACGAACCCAACTATAAGGCTGAGTCCATATTTTTCTACCAATTGGTCACGGTACTCAAGAGTCTCAGGAAAATTATGGCCTGTATCAATATGCAAAAGTGGAAAGGGTACCTTCGCAGGGTAAAATGCTTTTACCGCCAGGTAGGTCATCAAAATAGAATCTTTGCCTCCGGAGAACAAGATCACCGGATTTTGAAATTGTGAAGCCACTTCCCGTAAAAGAAAAATAGATTCCGATTCCAGTTCTTTTAAGTGATTAATGTGATAATTCATTTGACTTTTTAATTTCCTTGCAAGCAATTGTTTTTAATAGTAGTTCGCGCACTTTTGGTGGACTAAAAAACTAATTGAAGTATGGTCAAAATCGGAAGTTATCTACTTCTCTTCCGATTATAAAGTAGGATCATTGCTTCTAATAGCCTTTAATTATATTCTTGGTAAATTCCTTGACTTCTCTGACAGAATCCTCCAAGGTTTGATTGGCCGTCATAATCGTCAGATCAGCAAGTTTAGGTACCTCATATGGACTATCAATGCCAGTAAATCCTTTAATTTCTCCAGCTCTTGCCTTTTTATACAATCCCTTTACATCTCTTTGCTCACAGACTTCGAGCGGAGTATCTATATATACTTCAAAAAAATCCTTATCACCGATGATATCACGAGCCATCTTCCGAATTTCACGCGTCGGTGAAATAAATGAGCAGATAGCAATGATACCGCTTTCGAGATAAAGTTTAGCAATTTCCGCAATACGTCGAATATTTTCATAACGATCTTCCAACGAAAAGCCCAGGTTACTATTAATGCCATGACGAATATTATCACCATCCAAAACCTGAGCAACATAACCTTGAGAAAACAATTCCCTTTCTAAGGCTACTGCAATGGTGCTCTTGCCTGATCCGGATAGACCGGTAAACCAGAGGACCAAGCTTTTCTGATGAAGCGCTTTTTGGCGTTCAGACCGGTTTAGCATCTTATCATAAATCGGATGAATATGCATATCTGGAATTTTCAATTTTTGCTACTCCATGGGGCACCTACTTGTTTAAAATGCTTCTGATCTGACCCCGTGGCACCAGTTGCCATGCGCGTTCGTGCAAATAATAAATAAAAATCTTTCCAACAAACTCAATGGCTCCGATCTTTAGTGCATCACCCATTCTACCAGTGATAAAATATGCGATAGCAATGGTCGTCGCTGTTGCAATTATTCTCCATGTCACTCCTTTTAATACACTGCGAAGATGCGACTCTTTAAAATTTGGGGTTTCATTCATGATTTTATTTTAACCCGCATTATGTATTGGAAAATCCAATACATAATTTCACGATTGAAAATCAAACATTTAGCCTTAGATATATGAAAACCAAAGTGGTGATTTTCAATATCGGGGTTTAATTGACTATTTCTCGGCCAATACTATTATAGTAAAAAACCAACTTCGCGCATTGGTTCAAGATCGTACAAGTTACGACCATCAAAAACAATGGGCTTCTTCATCAATTTTTTCATCTGGTCAAAATCAGGGGTTCGAAAGACGCTCCACTCAGTCAAAATACAAAGAGCATCGGCTTGATCAAGTACATCATACTGATCTTCACCAAAAGTGATTAAGTCTGAAAATTCTCCTTTGGCATTTTCCATAGCTTCCGGATCAAAAGCACTAATCTCTGCATTCATATCAAGCAATTGTCGAATGATGGTCAGGGCTGGTGCCTCACGGATGTCATCGGTATTGGGCTTGAAGGCAATACCCCAAATGGCTATTTTTTTTCCTTTTAGATCATCACCAAAATAGGTTTTGATTTTTTCGGTAATCCGCTGTTTTTGAAGTTCATTGACACCCATTACCGCATCAAGAATTTTAAAATTATAGGCTACTTGATGTGCTGTTTTCGATAGTGCTTGCACATCTTTGGGAAAGCAGCTTCCTCCATATCCGATCCCAGGAAATAGAAATCGCTTTCCGATCCTGCCATCGCTGCCCATGCCTTTACGCACATAGTCTACGTTGGCCCCTACGGTTTCGCAGAGGTTGGCAATTTCGTTCATAAAACTGATCCTGGTAGCCAGATAAGCATTGGCGGCATACTTAGTCATTTCGGCTGACCTTTGATCCATAAAAATAATCGGATTACCCTGGCGGACAAAAGGGCCATATAGCAGTTGCATTTTTTCGCGTGCCCTCAATGATGTTGTTCCTATGACTACTCGATCGGGCTTTAGAAAATCATCGATGGCAGCGCCTTCACGTAAAAATTCGGGATTCGCTACAACATCAAAGAGATCCTTCGATAATTTTTTTTCCAAAATAGCTTCGACTTTTTCTGCCGTTCCGACAGGTACCGTACTTTTATCAACGATCACGGTATACTTGTCAATGATACCGCTAATCTGTTCGGCCACCTTCAACACAAAAGAAAGATCAGCTGATCCGTCAACACCAGGAGGGGTGGGCAAGGCTAAAAAAATAATGTCGGAATTTTTAACTGTGTTGACTAAGTCCGTTGTAAATTTTAACCGGCCTTGCCTGCTATTTCTTTCAAACAACAATTCAAGACCTGGTTCATAGATGGGTACATATCCATTTTGCATGTGTTCGACCTTCTGGGCATCAATATCTACACAGGTTACCTTGTTGCCGGCTTCGGCAAAGCAAGTTCCTGAAACAAGGCCAACGTATCCGGTTCCGATTACTGAGATGTTCATGGAGAATTTTTAGTTATTTATTGTTATTTATTAATATCTGATTGGACATCGGGGATTCCTTTAGTGCTGCTAGATTTCGTAGTTCGGGAGAATAAATTTCGCTTGTCAGAGCTTACTAATCTTGCAAGGCTTCGCCGTCCATGAGTCGCGGGTACTATGGTCAAACCTGGTTTTCAATAAAATCAAACAAGGGTCAAAGCAGCAACAATCGTTGCAATTTTAAACCCAATATTTTTTACCCAAAGCCGGCATTTGCAGTTCATCATCTTGTGACACCCTCCATGCAGAAATTGGTTTTAATAATTTAGGATCAACTTCAATCCGAAGTCCTATCCCTACATATTGTAATTCAATCAAAAAATTCTTTCCCAAGTCACTGACTAATCTTCCCTTAATTCCGGTCAAATTGCCAGAAATGATTTCTACCGGTTTCCCCCGTTGGAAAATGATATCGTCCGTTTCGATATCACTCGCTTCCTGACAAATCCTCCTTAAGAGGACAATTTCCGACTCAGGTATGGAAATCAGGTTTTTGGCAAAATGAATAAACTTGATGACGTATTCAGTTTCAAGTACCGGAACATATTCATCTTTCGTGATCTTCACAAATGCATAGCAATTGATCAGTGGAAGATCGATAACTTTCCTTTTGCGGGTATATTGACGCACCACTTGGTTGATTGGTACGTAACACTCGATACCTTTTCGAATCAATCTTCTAGCGACCTCTTTTTCTGACTTATATTTTGTGTACACAGCAAACCATTTGGGCGTTTCTACACACAAATGATTTTCGGGAACAGCCTTGTTTATCTTTACATTCATAGACTACAAACTCCAATAGGTGATTTCGGGGTCATCAAATTGATACATACCCTTGATATCAAATAAAATCGGTTTTTCTTTCATGATTGATTTAAAAAAGGCAGCATCATATTCCTTATATACTGTGTGATTCACTGCAATGATGACCGCATCATAATCATCATCTAACTTTGCAGTCAATGAATACTTATATTCTTTACTTACTTCATTGGGTGAAGCATATGGATCATGGATGTGCACATGTATGGCGTATTGCATAAGCTCTTTGATGAGATCAGCTACCTTCGAATTGCGTATGTCAGCGACATTTTCTTTAAACGTTACTCCTAAAACTGCCACTTTGCAATGCTGAGGATTTTTTCCATTTTTCAAAAGGAGTTGGGCTAACTTTTTTGCGATAAATTCCGGGATGCCATCGTTGACCCGGCGGCCGCTCAATATGACTTGAGGATCATAGCCAAGCTCCTTCGCTTTATGAACAAGGTAATAGGGATCAACCCCGATACAGTGGCCACCGACAAGCCCCGGCTGATATTTTAGAAAATTCCATTTGGTGCCCGCTGCCGCCAGAACTTGCCTGGTATTAATGCCCATACGATCAAAGATGATAGCAAGCTCATTGACAAATGAAATATTAAGGTCTCGCTGAGTGTTTTCAATGACCTTGGCTGCTTCAGCTACTTTGATGCTTTCTGCTTTGTAAGTTCCAGGCTCGATAATTTCGTCATAAATCCGTGCGATTTCATCCAGAGACTCACTATCACTACCGGAAACGATTTTTAAAATCTTGGTAACCGTGCGTTCTTTATCACCTGGGTTAATTCGTTCAGGTGAATATCCTAATTTGAAATCGACTCCAAGCTTTAAATTAGATTCTTCCAGTAGAATAGGTAAACAATCTTCTTCTGTGCATCCTGGGTACACCGTACTTTCAAAGATTACGTAGTCTCCCTTTTTTAAGGCTTGCCCGACTGTGCGAGACGCCGCCAAGACTGGATTTAAATTGGGTGTCCGGTGTTCATCAACCGGAGTTGGAACGGCGACCACAAAGAAATGGGCAGTTTTCAATAGTTGAGCATCTGAAGTAAAAGTGATGTCTGAATCTTTAAATGCTTCGGCATCGAGCTCTTCTGAGGGATCTCTCTGATCACGCATCATTAGAATCCTTGGTTCACTAATATCAAATCCGATGACCTTAAATTTTCGACCAAAAGCCAAGGCTAAAGGTAAGCCAACATATCCCAGCCCAATCACCCCAATACTGGCTTCTTTACTAATAAGTCGATTGTACATGCTCATTTCTGCACAATTTTATTCCGCTCATCATCCCATAGAATCAAGGGTCTTGGTGTAAATGCTGACCAGTCGATATCTTCTCTCTCAGAGGGTTGGTAGATCAGATATCGAATCTTACGACGGATCACCTTTTCGACCTTTTCGATGAGCTTGACCAGATAGTTAATGTCGATGTTTCCGATAAAAATAAGGTCAATAATTTGGCTATCCAGACCTCTGCTGAAGCTACCCGCCAAATACACCTCCTTTACGTCACCCAGTCTTTCGATTACATTGATCACCACTTTATCAAGACCAATATGCTTCAAAACGATATTGTGAATCTCCTGAAAAAGGGGATGTTTGGTATTTGCTTTAAAGAATTTTTTATTACCCTCGGCAAATGAAGTAAGCATCCCTGCCTTCTCCAACCTGTTTAACTCCAGTCGAATGGCATTAGTAGATTCGCCAAACTCGGACTCAAGGCTACGCAAGTAAGCCGTGTTATTGCTATTTAAGAAAAACTTGAGCAACAACTTAATTCGTGTCTTGGAAGATATTAACGTCTCGATCATAAGATTGAGTAGCAATATTACTCAATATCTCTTCAAAAGCCAAGCCAAAAACCTAGGAATTCATCGTGTCCCGATAGATCTTCCGGGCTAGAATAAAAGTAACTCCAACCATGATGCCAAGAATTAAGGCAAGAATCCCAGATCTGAAAAGAGGTACTGTATTTACTTTTAAAGGAGGAAGGGGGTTATCAATCAAGGTTATAAATGGTTCCTTATTAAGAAGCGAGAGCTCAGTCAATTGCAAATTTTTAGCCGCTTCGCCGTAGGTTATCTGAAGTCGATTAACCAGCGTTGCGAGACGGCTGCGTTGTAATTCTCCTTCGCGGGCAGAATAAATATTCTGGCTTTGATCAATGAAACTTGCCAGTCGATATTCCGAATTCGCCAATTCCTGAGCCAGGGAATCGGCCTTATGTTTGACAATCTGATAGGTGGTTTGAGCCTTTTCAATCGATTTCTCAATATAGTAGTCTCTTAGTTTTACAAAAATTGTATCGAGAAATGCAATAGATAGATCCTGATGGGTTGCATTAAACTTTAAGGTCATGATACCCGTGTCCTCATCGTATGAGGTTTTGTACATCCCTTCGCTTTTTTCAGAGCCCAGGACAACACCCATCAAACTTTTAAAAACGCGATTTTCCCTCATGGTAAACTGATCTATATCTGAATGGCTAAATCGAAAATCTTTCAGCCCGGTGGTATCATCTCTCCATCGTCTGGGTAAGTCTGAATAATCAATGATATGGTTAGCAATGAAATCTTTTTTTGCTCTTACCTCTGCTTTGGAAAAAAGTGCCATTTGAATGACTCTGCGGGATTTGGAAATTTCGAGAATCTTATCAAGGTTATAGGTACTGGTTGCCGCGGATCGAAAACCAAATTGACCTAATAGTCCGGAAATTGAACTTAAATTACGGCCTTCATCTTCATCAACCATAAAGGTAAGTGCGGCAGGGTATGTGGCTGGGGTCGAATAAGCTTGATAAAGCTTAAATCCTAAAAAAGGCAGCGCAATAAGACCAATCCAAAGCCAGTTTCGCCAGAGTTCTTTCCAGTATTCCTGGATTTTTAAAATCAACTCTTTGAGTGTGATTTCCTCCCCATAAGGATTAGCATTCTGATCCATCTATGCGGGCTCGTAATTGAGAAAGGGTGCCATCCATTTTTCAGCTTCTTCAACTGACATCGATTTTCTTTCAGCATAGTCAAGCAC
Organism: Saprospiraceae bacterium; assembly: GCA_016711125.1. GTDB lineage: Bacteria > Bacteroidota > Bacteroidia > Chitinophagales > Saprospiraceae > JABDMH01. The sequence continues at coordinate 372,992 of JADJTQ010000002.1, forward strand.
CTGATCCTGACTTATCTGACCAAGTCCAAAATATTTGCTGTCGGGATGACTAAAATACCATCCACTTACCGCTGCTGTAGGATACATAGCAAAATGCTCGGTCAATGAAAGATCAATATGGTCGGTTACCTTAAGTAATTCAAATAGAGTCTGTTTTTCCGTATGTTCCGGGCAGGCTGGATATCCAGGTGCTGGACGAATTCCCTGATATTTTTCATGGATGAGCTCCTCTGGGGTTAAACTTTCCGATTGCGCGTAGCCCCAAAGTTCGGTCCTTATTTTTTGGTGTAGGAGTTCGGTAAAAGCTTCTGCCAGTCGATCAGCCAGGGCCTTGACCATGATAGCTTGGTAATCATCATGGGCTTCTTCAAACATTCTAACCCACTTTTCGATGCCAACTCCAGTGGTGACAGCAAAAGCTCCAATGTAATCCTGCTTGGACCCTTTTGGAGCGATAAAGTCAGCCAAACACAGATTGGGTTGCCCAGCGGCTTTCTTTCGTTGCTGTCTTAGGAAATGCAAAACCCTAGATGGAACTGAAAGTGAAGAATCTTCATAGACTTCGACGTCATCGTCAACGGATGCCGCTGGAAAAATACCTAAAACCGCCTGGGCGGTTAGCCACTTTTTATCAATAATCTGTCGAAGTAATTTTTGAGCATCATCAAACAATCGGGTGGCCTCCTCACCCACAATAGTGTCAGATAAGATTTGAGGATATTTTCCCGCCAACTGCCAGCTGCTGAAAAATGGCGTCCAATCGATATAAGAAGCGATTTCTTCCAGGTCATAGCTTTGATAGACCTTAACCCCTATAAAATTTGGCTTAGGGGGCGTGTAATTTGCCAAGTCGAGTCTCGCACGATTATCTCTCGCTCGGCCAAGCGAGATGAATTCCTTGGCACTAAGCTGTCCTGCCCGCTGTCTCCGCACGGTCTCGTACTGTTGCTTTATTTCATTTGTAAAATCATCACGATGGCTTTCATTTTCGGAAAGTAGAGATCCGACTACCCCCACACATCGTGATGCATCCAGTACATGCACCACAGTCCCATCATAATTTGGTTCAATTTTGACGGCTGTATGCACTTTAGATGTAGTTGCTCCTCCAATCAAAAGAGGGATAGTAAAGTTCAGACGTTTCATCTCCTTAGCGACATGAACCATCTCATCTAGCGAAGGAGTTATCAATCCGCTCAAACCAACAATATTGACCTTCTCTTTAATGGCAATATCCAGGATTTTAACCGCTGGAACCATGACCCTAAGTCAATAATTTCATAGTTATTGCATCCTAGTACAACACCCACAATATTTTTTCCTATGTCATGCACATCACCTTTTACCGTGGCGAGTAATACTCTTCCTTTGGGTTTCGCCTCAGCTCCTTTTGCCTTTTCAAGTTCGATATATGGAGTCAGGTATGCTACTGACGTCTTCATGACCCTTGCACTTTTGACAACTTGCGGGAGAAACATTTTACCAGATCCGAAAAGATCTCCTACGATGTTCATTCCATCCATCAAAGGGCCTTCAATGACATCTAGCGCTCTTGGATATTTCAGACGCGCCTCTTCGGTATCTTCTTCAATAAATTCAGTTAGTCCTTTGACGAGGGCATGGGCAATCCGTTCTTCAACTAAAGCTGAACGCCAAGCCAAATCACGTTCAAGTTGTTTCCCATTACTTTTGACCGTCTCTGCATATTGAGTCAGAGCCTCGGTGGCTTCAGGATTCCGATCAAAAATCACATCTTCAACCAATTTGAGAAGGTCTTTGGGTATCTCCTCATAGACTTCAATCATGCCTGCATTGACGATGCCCATATCCATACCAACTTGCACTGCGTGATACAGAAATGAGGCATGCATGGCTTCACGTACCATGTCGTTGCCCCGGAAGGAGAAGGAAAGATTACTAACCCCTCCGCTTATTTTGGCTCCTGGGCAAAGTTTTTTGATCTGCTTAACAGCCTCCAAATAATAAATGCCATAACGGTTATGCTCTTCGATACCTGTCGCAATCGCAAAAATATTGGGATCAAAAATGATGTCTTCCGGCTTAAAATGTACTTCTTTGGTCAAGATGCGGTAGGCTCTCTGGCAGATTTGCACTTTACGTTCGATCGTATCGGCCTGCCCAGACTCATCAAATGCCATCACCACCACAGCTGCACCATATCTTCTTACCGTTTTGGCTTGTTGTACGAATATTTCTTCTCCTTCTTTAAGTGAAATACTATTAACCACTCCTTTGCCTTGAAGACACTTAAGGCCGGCCTCAATCACACTAAACTTGGATGAGTCTACCATGATGGGGAGTTTAGCGATATCAGGCTCTGAAGCTATCAGATTTAAGAACTTGGTCATGGCTTCTTCAGAATTCAGAAGCCCTTCATCCATATTCACATCAATGATTTGAGCACCTCCTTCCACTTGTTGACGAGCTACCTCCAAGGCTTCGTCGTACCTGTCTTCTTTGATCAGCCGGGCAAACTGACGCGAACCTGTGACATTCGTACGCTCCCCAATGTTGATGAAATTGGAATCTGGCCGAATGAATAGAGGTTCCATGCCACTTAAGGCTGTATACGATTTCTTGCTTTTGGCCTGACGAGGAGTAACTCCCTGAACTGCTTTGACCATCATTTGGATGTGCTCTGGAGTAGTGCCGCAACATCCTCCAATGATGTTGACAAAACCACTTTCGGCAAATTCACGAATGAGCCGGGTCATTTCTTCAGGCTGCTGGTCATATTCACCAAACTCATTGGGAAGACCGGCGTTGGGATAAGCACTAATAAAACAAGGAGCAATCTCAGAGAGATCATGAAGGTAAGGCCTCATTTCTTTTGCTCCTAACGCACAGTTGAGGCCCACGCTAAATAATTTCATATGACTAACGGAGATCCAAAATGCTTCGACTGTCTGTCCCGAAAGTGTTCTACCACTCGCATCGGTGATTGTGCCCGAAACCATGACCGGTAAATCCAATTGTTTCTCCTCCAAGAGAACGTCGATGGCGTACAACGCAGCTTTGCAGTTGAGCGTATCAAATACTGTTTCAACCAGGAGAATATCAACTCCCCCGTCAATCAAGCCTCTTGCCTGCTCATAATAGGCCTCGACTAGCTGATCAAAGCTAACAGACCGGTACCCGGGTTGATTAACATCAGGTGACAATGAGGCACTTCGGGTCGTAGGACCAATAGCTCCGGCAACAAATCGGGGTTTGCTACTGGATTGTTGAGCAAAAATGTCTATTGCCGTCCTGGCTGCTTTGCCAGCTGCAACATTAATATCATAGGCAAGATGTTGAAGATGATAGTCTGCTTGCGAAATAGCCTGACTATTAAAAGTATTGGTTTCAATGATATCAGCACCTGCCTGGAGATATGCCAAATGAATGTCGGTGATGATCCCTGGTTTCGTCAAAGAAAGAAGATCATTGTTACCCTGCAGGTCATGCGGATGATTTTTTAGAATATCTCCACGAAAATCATCTTCCGTCAATTGATACTTCTGAATCATCGTACCCATTGCTCCGTCAATGACCAAAATCCTTTCCTCGACCAACTGTTTGAGAAGTTCCTTCATAATCCGATTCATGTCTCGATAAACGATGCAAAGTACCGGAATATTGATGACTAATCCAATGTTCGACCTCCAAGGTGTCCCTCAGTAGACAATTAGAATAATGGTCCCTTTCAAGGAGGCCATCTGACTATGTCAAAAAGCAGTTGACAGCTGACGAATCATTGGCCGGCAATCTTAGGGATGGATGATCAGTAAAAATGCTGGTTTTACAGTCATCACTATTCACACTATGGGGCATTAATTGATATCCTGTTTCAGCTTCAATTTTTCGACGGCATCTTTCATGGCATCTTTGTTTAGTTGATCCGGGGCTTCCTCGTAAGCCATCTCTGCATATTTTAGTGCCTCTTCGTAACGACCTGTTGCAGCCAGTCCTCTTGCCATACCTACATTAGTGGGCCATATCCCTGAAAATTGTTTGTGATTGTATTTAAAAATCTCCAGCGCTTTGTCTTTCATACCCATACTGACCAGCTGTCTACCCAACTGATGAATTTCAAAGGCGGTGGTACCCGGATTCTTAACGGCTACCATCATAGTTTCTTCGGCTTCGGTAGTCTTGCCCATCTTCATCAAAATCGTGGCTTTATTTTGGAGTGTATTAAAATTGCTTACCCCAACAAATGGGGCACTAATTGCGGCCTCGGCCCAGATAAGTGCCTGATCGAGATGGGTCTCATTGTTGAGGCAAAACTGTGAAGCGGTGACCCAGTTCAGATAGTTGAATCCCGCAGAGCCTTGCAACTGAGCTGCAAACGAGCTGACATATAAATCATTATAATCTATTATTTCTATGTTCATTGGAATCATTTTGCGCTCCCACATTAAAGCGAGGGTTGCTTTAGTTGGCTTACGGTCAATAAATTGGTAAGTGAGCCATTCCGTATGCTCGCAAGCCCCTGGCTGAACCTCCACCCGTAGTGCATCATCTTTTCATCATAAAAAAAACTACCCCATTGGCTGGTATTGTTGGAAAAGATCCAGATCCAGGGACCAGATTCTTTAGCGATGAGATGTAGTCCGTAAGCACCCGCTTTAAGCTCCTTTCCTTCAATGAGGACGTTGTTTGAAAAAGTAATGACGGTGTTTTCGTTGGCTCCGGCTCGCCATGGTCCGGGATTCCCGTTTCCAAATCCTAGATTAGTAAGTCCATAAGGTACCAGAGTACCCCAAATTTTACCAGTTCGATCTTCACCGGATGGCCCGGTAACATCAGGACTATTGTACTGGACCGTGACATTCGCAAGACCTCCAATATGCTGAGTAACCACGGATTTTTGATTATCACCACTGGGTGGTATGCTTAAAGTTTGTGCAAACGAAGATCCGATCGTGGCAATCAAAGATGCGAGAAGAAGGTATTTTTTCATAGCAAAAGCTTTAGATGAATAAGATAAGTGCTTGCAAAATAACTTGGTCTATCCATTTTTGGCCATGTATTCGATCAGGAGACATATAACCTCGATTGAGGAAAGACAAAATGATGCAAAACCACTTCGCAGCATGGATCAACGAGACCGAACTTTAAAAAAAGGTGAAGATTAATTTCTTCTACAACCATTCACATCAAGTTGCGTAAGTTTACCAACCTCTTAGTCAAAAATTGACGTTGACAAAAACAATAGTATTTTTGCACTCTACTAAAACAGGATGAATCAGCGTCAGATCCTAGATACAGATCAAAAAGCACTTGAAATAAATCTGGATAAGCGGATCTATGGCACTTTTGCCGAGATCGGAGCCGGGCAGGAAGTGGCCCGAATTTTCTTTAAAGTGGGCGCTGCGGCAGGCACCATAGCCAAAACGATGTCTGCTTATGATAAGACCTTCTCCGATAAAATTTATGGTTCGGAAAAAGTGGTCGCTATGTCTGTGAATCCCGCCTTTACAAGATGCTTGATCATGAATACCATCTCTTGCACTCCCGACTGAAGCATGAAAGACCTTCTAACTTGTTTTTTGTTTTTGCTGATACAATCGCTTCCCTTAACTATCAGCGTACAGTTAAAGGTCATGGTTGGCTAGGAGTACGGTTTCAACTCCATCCCAATAGGGAGCCTAATGACTTTGTAGTGCATGTAAAAATGCTCGACAATGATCCGCAGCAGCAACAATCTGCTATTGGAGTCTTGGGAGTCAACATGATCTATGCTTGTTTTAATCATTATGGCGATCAAAAGGCGCTGATCGAATCTTTGCATGATGGAATCCGTGAAAGGGTCACCATAGATTTAATTCGGTTAAGTGGACCTGACTTTGCAGAAATTGATAGCCGGTTAGTTTGCCTTGACATGGTAAGACTAGGGTTGACTGACGTCGCTATGTTTGATGAGCATGGGCAATGTATACACGCTTCCGAATTTCTATATAAAAAATCATTGATGGTGGTGCGGGGTCATTTTAGACCGCCGACCTTGGTAACCAGCGATGTATTCGATGTCGCATATAAACAGTTTATGTCTGATGCGGGTGCCGATGGTGAGAAGTCTGAAATTATGGCCGAGCTCACCCTTGATTACCTGGGATCCAATGGCGGCATCAGGGATCAGGATTATCTGGATCGAGCCGACATGTTATGTGCCGGCCGGCAAAAAGTGATCGTTTCAAATTGCACAAATCATATCGGATTAATTCATTATTTGGACGACTTCAGAATCTCGACCCTTGGATTGGTCATTGGTGTACGGGAGCTTTCTGACCTTATAACCAATAAGTACGAGAAGCATAAGGAAGGTATGTTATTGGCTGAATTCGGGCAACTATTCACTAAGAATCTCCGAGTTTATGCATACCCTGCTTTGTCAGACGATCTTAAGACACTCATTACACTAGAAAACCTCCCAATACCAAGCGGTATAGAGTTTCTGGTAAAATTTTTAATTGAAAATCATTTCATCGTATCCGTCAGAAATTACAATAGTGAGATTTTGTCGATCATGCCCAATGACATTTTTCAAATGATTCAATCAGGCACACTCGGATGGGAAAGATTTCTCCCTGATGTATTGGCAAATAAAATCAAAGAAAAAAGTCTATTCGGATATTGTAATACAAATCTATGAGAGCCGTATACTTTCTACTAGGGGTTTCGTTCATCACCTGCAAAACGTCTGACCCCAACAATGATCAACTGAAAAGTATGTTACCTGGCATTACATTACCGGAAAATTTATCGACAATTGGATCCGATACAATTGGAGTTTGGTCAATCGATTATATAATGGGTAAATTTGAGCCGGCAGAAGATACAGCTTTCATTCTGATAGATAGTAGGTATGCTGATCGGGAGGGTCTTTATTTACGTAAAGATGTGTATCAAGCCTTTTTACAGATGCATGATGCCGCTCTAACCGAAAACATTAAACTGATCATCCGGTCGGCAACAAGAAATTTTGAGTATCAAAAGAAGATCTGGGAGGATAAGTGGGATGGAAGAATTGCCCTCGAATCAAATAAAAGAGCGAATACTATCACCGATGAAGCATTGCGTGCTCGAGAGATTTTGAAGTACAGCTCCATGCCGGGAAGTTCGCGACATCATTGGGGTACAGACATTGATCTCAATGCATTTAATAATGCCTTTTTTGAAAATGGTTCGGGTCTCCTGATTTACAACTGGCTTATGAATCATGCTGGTTCATTTGGATTTTGCCAACCCTATAGCCAGAAGGATTCTTCCCGACCCAATGGATATGAGGAAGAAAAATGGCATTGGTCGTATTTACCCATATCGAGGCAGCTCACAGTATTGGCCGAAAAAAATCTAAGGGACACTATGATCACTGGATTTAAAGGCGCTGAGCAAGCTCAAAATCTGGAGATTGTGCGCAATTATGTTCTAGGAATTGATAGTACTTGCCTTGATCAAATCACAAAATTATAGTCGGTCTTCTCACAGTTTTAGAGCATGAATCCACGCCATTAAATATGTATGGGCTGCAATAATAATCAGCCTAAGCCTTTGGTTCTCTGGTCGTTAGACATAGACAAAATATAATACTCCTACATCGTTGCTACCATTCCAGTCCAACTCTTCGATTTGTTAAGGTCGCAATATGGCATCTTGGATAAGTAATTAATTGTTTATCTTAATAGCCAGATAAAGCGTTACGAACAATATGTCACTCACACAATCCAACATGCTGGAGCTTGGAACTGCTGCTCCTTACTTTAGTCTATCGGATGTAGTATCAGGTGAAACAATTTCACTAGACGACCTGACATCTGGCCTTGGCACCGTTATCATATTTTGGTGTAACCATTGTCCTTATGTGTTGCATGTAACCGACAAAGTCATTGAGATCGCCGAAAAATATATGATGAAGGGCTTTAATTTTGCAGCAATTTCATCAAATGATACGGTTAAATATCCGCAGGATGGCCCTGAAAAAATGAGGCAGCTTGCTGAAGAGAGAAACTATCCATTTCCATACTTATGGGACGAAGATCAAAATGTGGCCAAGGACTTTGATGCCGCATGCACCCCTGATTTTTATGTTTTCGATCGTAATATGGAATTGATTTACAGAGGTCAACTAGATGGTTCACGACCAGGAAATAACATTCCAGTGACGGGTGAAGATCTTGAAAATGCCCTTAATGCGATAATCCTGAAGGAGCCTGTATCTGTGGATCAAAAACCCAGTGCCGGCTGTAACATAAAGTGGAAATAGGCAATTTGAAAGTCTGCGCAATGGTTAAATCGCCAGGTCAACCAGGTTGCTACAATCGGCGGCTAAAAAGGCCATATGACCAATCCAATTGAAAATGGAGTCACTTTATATCCATTATCCTTGTCCTTTTCAAATAAATTGTTCAAGTCGATGGTAGTATAAAGGATAAGTGGTCCATATCCGATTTCGCCACGCAAACCATAGCGAAAAGTGTTAAGTCCATAGTTGTCTTTGATTTTATCCTTATTTCCTTTTTCCTTGGTTTTAAAATTGGCACCCAATAAAAGACTGGCATAACCGCCTGCGCTCAAGTGAAAAGAGCGATATGGGTACCTGGGATTAGACTTGATATTAAACAATATTGGCAGCGTCAGATAAGTGGATGCCAATCTATTTTTCTTAAATCTTCGATTTTCAAAAAATTGAAATTTGGCCTCCGGGGTATCAGCCAATAAGATGACCGGATTATCAAAACTATAGCGATGAGATTCAAGCGATAGTCCATACACCAAGTTGAGATGTCGCTTTGCCAAACTTAGTCTTTGCTGCACCAAATGCAGATTTAAATTAGTTGATTTAAAAAGACGGAGTTCAAATGGGTCAATGCCATTTTCGAGTCTGTATGTTGTTGAAGCTGAAAGAGCATTAAATCCAAAATCTACCAGACCATAACGTGTTTTGATCTTATTATTACGGTGCGAACTATTCTTCTTAAAATTCTCGCCCGAAAAAAGAGTATCATGATCTCTATGATTGTCATCTTGTGCCTTTACAGGCTTGCCAATCAAAAGAACGATCGGGAAAATTAATATCTGTTTCATAGGTATTATTATTTAAGGTCAACATATGTCTCAGGAATCACTTTTTCGCGGATGCTGGTTTCCCCAATTTCTTCCTGGAGTCCAGTGGGTAGCAGATTAGCCCTTGCCAGTAATCGACCAATTTTCGAAAATGGATCATTCTGGATCTCTTCATTTTCGATGAGGAGGTTATTCGGTCTATGATCAATCTTGTATTCCAAAAGAATGTCTGGTTTGAAGTCAATTTTTTCAATAAGAGCCATCGTACGAATTGGACCATGAAGCTCCTCATTTTCGTTAGGCGTTATCAAAACAAGCTCTTCCTTTGGCTCTGCAATTTCCGTTTCTGAAAATAAAGCCTTCCTTATTTTCCTCTTTTTTGGATCAGAGATGCTTGGAGACTTTTCTGTTGTAGTTGCCATCAATCCGATATCTGGATTGCTTATTTTAATTTCGGGTTTCTCCTGCAAAGTAATGTCCCTGTAAGGAAGTTTATCTTGAATATTCTCTTTAATACTTTTTAGCTGCTCGAGGTCACTAGTTGGCTGTTTGTTTAATTGAATTAAAACTGTAGATAAGAGAATCAATACTAAAATTATTGCAGCGATATTTTTAACGTAAAATAAAATTGGTCTAATTTTGGAGTTGTCTCGGTACAGAGTCGATTTATTAGGCATAATTGGCGTAAAAGAAGGGAGTACAACCAGTTCAAAGTCGTCTATATTTTTCCTTATTGCCGGATGTGCGTTCAGGAAGTGCTCAAAATGCTGTCGATCGGCAGCATTTAAATTGCCTTCGATAAAGTCAAGAGCAAATTCTTCATAATTTTCTTTTGTGATCTTCATCTTATCTTTTATTGTACGAGACTACCAGCTAAAAAAAATTGAAGCTTTTTACGGGTCCTGAATAGGTTGATTTTTACCTGAGATTCGGTGAGCACCATGATTTCTGCTATTTCTCGGTAAGAATAACCCTCATAATCTCTCAATATGATCAATGTCTTTTGTTCTTCAGTAAGTTTACTCAACAGCTGTTGAATCAATTGTTGGTTTTCGTAGTTATGCCCCGATATTCCCGCATCGTGCTGAGGTAATAATTCGGTTGTATTCCGGGAGGTCTTTTTTCTTCGAAAAAAATCAATACAGGTTCGGTGGACACTGGTAAAGAGGTAGGTCTTAGCGGCACCAAGATCTACATCCGGATGTCTTTTCCAAAATTTTTCAAATACTTGTTGTACGACATCTTCAGCTTCGGTCAGATCAGAAAGCATGCTGACGGCAAACCGGTACAAGCCATCGGCATGTTCGCTAACACATTGATTGTACTCGTTGGCTGTCATTTGATTGTAGTACGCTTTAATGAAACAAAAGTTACGCTATGTTGACTCTTATTTCATAGAAAGTCGGCTCAGGTAAAAACCGCATACTCCTACTTAACCAATTTCCCTAAGATATCGGAGATGATCGTTTGAGCATGAATCCGACTGTTTTCGATAAAGAGCACATTGGTTTTAAGGCCGCCGCAAATTACTCCCGCCAAATAAACGTTTGGAAGATTTGTTTCCAGTGTTTCTTCATTGAATACCGGGGTTTGAAATTCGTCCGATTGGATTTGAATTCCCACACTTGATAGTAAACCGTAATCCGGTTGATATCCAGTCATCGCTAGTACGAAATCGTTTTCGAGGACGACCAACCCTTCTGGAGTATCTAAAACCACATCTCGCAGCCTTATCTCTTTGACCTTAGTATTAAAATATGCTTTGATACTGCCTTCTTTGATTCGGTTTTCGATATTGGGTTTGATCCAATATTTTACCCGCTCATAAATATTTTCAGATCTTATAGACATGGTGACTTCAGCCCCTTTTTGATAAGTCTCAAGAGCCACATCACATGCAGAATTTGACGCTCCTATGACCAAAATTTTTTGCCCGATATAGGGATGAGCCTCATCATAATAATGTCTGACTTTGGGCAGGTCTTCACCCGGTACATTCATAGATACGGCCTTCCCAAAAAATCCCGTGGAGACTATGATAAACTGAGTCTGATATGAAGCTCTCGACGTTTGTACCTGATATTTTCCATTCACAGGATTTACAGTAAGCACTTCCTCGTATAGCTTGATGTTTAATTTCCAGCTCTGCCACACTCTCCGGTAATATTCCAGAGCTTCGCGACGAGTAGGTTTGTCTGAATGCGAAATGAATGGGACTTCACCTATTTCGAGTAGGTTTGAAGTTGAGAAAAAGGTCATGTTAGTCGGAAAATGGTAAAGTGAGTTCACTAATACTCCCTGTTCCAGTACCACGTAGTTAAGTTGGTGTTGTGCGGCCTGAATGGCACATGCCAAACCTATAGGGCCTGCACCAATAATAATCAGATCGTATGGAGCTTTGTTAGACAAATCTCTAAAGCTTTTGTTTTGCCTGCGAAAATAGACGAACCCTGGCAATAAACAAAAAATGACTCGCAGGAAAGCAGTTAGTTCGCTGGCTCAAATCCGCTGGTGGGTCTTCGCATCTGTTAAAATTCCTACAATTGATCTCGGCATGAAAAATAATTTCTTGTCGGTCTCGCTCGTCACCTCAGTAATAAGCAATGATTCGGTTCGAACCACCGCAAAAAGACAATCAGGAAAGGGGTTACACCCTGGGATTGAATAGCAAACCGGACATTACCGTCAACTTGCAATGCCGATCTGGGGTCTGGCCGAATTAGGTTATCAGAAGGACCAAAGTCCGCAAGTTCTTCAGAAATTGTCTTATAAGGAAGGTTTTATGGTAGAGAACGGTGTTTCAGAAATGCCTAACGCTTTTGTGGAGAACTATTAAGAAGGAGGACCGGATCACCTCACAATGCTTTCAAGATCGTCAAGACTGATTTGATCAAGATATGGCTCTAAAAAATCGACTGATTCGAAGCTATTGATCTGACTTGCAACCTGATTTTCAGAGCTTCCGCAGACTTCTACATAGAAGTCTTCGATGGCATATAATTTATGCAAATCACCATTGAATGTGCGGCACATGAGATACACTCCATAGTGCCAAATCGCAAATGCTTTACCGCGGTCGTCCAGATCCAGAAATTCATAAAAGTTCATCGAAGAATCTTCTATCATAAATCATTCCAAATGGAGTGATCTATTTCAGCTATGCCTGGAAATTACATCGAAAAAGACTGCTTTTAAAGAAAAAAAGCTACTCGTAAAGGGATTCGGTGCTGGTGACGTCTAGTTCACAGAAAAAATCCGCTAATTTTTGGCTACAAGCGTCCAGGAATTTTTGTCCTTTTGCTGCCGATGACGCTTTAGGATTACCGACGCCGGTATCCTTGGTGACCTGGGTCCAGTTGCGTTGCGTAATGGCCCAGCCTTCAAGAAAACCAGAAAGTTTGATTTTTTTTGCTGCGCCATCTCCTGCTTCAATCAGGGGCCTTACAAGGTCCGGTCTTATGTGCATAACAGCACTGGTTTCCATCTCTCCGGCATGATCACCCGGCTCGTCGAAAAACAGATTCCAATCGGTCACCCGATACCAATTGACAAAGCAGACAAACAATTGCGGAAAGTGTATGGACAATTCACGAATGATGTTTTTAAAGTCATTGCCACCATGACCATTCAGGATGACCAGTTTTTCTACCTTATGCCGTTGAAGCACTTCACAAACATCTTTTAATATAGCCAATTGAGTACTTGGCAATAGATTCATGCAAAACTTTACATCCATCTGGCCTGTATTAATACCAAAAGGAATACATGGCAATATCAAAATATTACTTCCCTTATCGAAGGCCCTTTGACCAGCTTCTCTGGCTACAAAATCAACCTGATAATTGTCCGTGGCATAGGGTAAATGGTAGTTATGTGCTTCTGTGGCTCCCCAGGGTAGTACTGCAACCTTGTATTCAGTTGATTGAACAGTTTTCCAATTTGCTTCCGCTAAAACGAAGGGTTGATTGAGTGAATTCATTTTCTTTTTATAACATATAAAACCATCACAAAGATTATCAAAAATAGGACAACTATTGGATAAAGCTTTGGCATCCCATATTCATCAACCTACACCGGTATCTTTACTGATTAGAATAAAAGGCCAAAATAAGAATGAGCCTACCTCTGACCTGAAACGCTCCAGGAGGCTGTTGATGTACTCACCTAATGCTGATTAAAAATATTTACCTGCAATAGCATGACTCAGCCGCTCTCTCTGCTCCTGGATTTGTTGAGACTCGGTCAAATATCAATTCAAAAACCCCTGGAAAAGTCAGAATCCAAAATAAGACAGCCTGCAAGTGCATGATTTTACTGCTCATAGTCGTTACAATTGATGATTGTTTAAGAAACTATATTCCTGTTATGATATTGGTATCCTGAAAGATGGAGTATTACTCAACATCCATGCTCACTTGAGTTCAACCAATTTTTGCTTCAAATGCTGAAAGAGCAACTGACTAAAAAGTCGTCTGCAATCTGTTATCTTTGAGCCCCTAAATTGAAATGTTCAATATGCCTTTAAAAAATAATCGTCGTGAATTTTTGCGAAATGCCTCTTTAGCTGCCGGTCTTTTTACGATTGTGCCACGTCATGTATTGGGTGGATCTGGATTTACTGCACCCAGCGACAAACTTACTAAAGCCATTGTTGGGGTCGGTTCAATGGGGCAGGGACACCTGAAATACGAGGGAGAATTGGTTGCGATCTGCGATGTTGATCGTAATCATTTAAGCAACGTTGCTGAGTTGGTCGGCCCTGGGGTAAAGACATTTACCGACTTTCGCGAACTCATTGCAGACCCAGGTATCGATGTAGTTCATATTGCAACACCTCCGCATTGGCATGGCCTGATCTCGATTGCTGCCGCCAAAGCCGGCAAAGATATCTGGTGTGAAAAACCGATGACCCGTACTATAGGAGAAGGCATTGCCGTGCAACGTGCGTTGGAGAATGCTGGAAGTATGTTTCGGCTGAATACCTGGTTTAGGTTTGAGGATACTTTTTATGGCATGAATGCTCCGGTAAAACCAATTAAGAAATTGGTGGAAAACCGAGTATTTGGTTGGCCACTTAAAATCACCTTGAGCGCCACGACCGGCTTTGATTGGAAGTTTTATTGGAGCGGCCGTACAGATCTTGAACCAAGGGCAGTACCTGAAGAATTGGATTACGATATGTGGTTAGGTCCGGCTCCCTTCAAACCTTATTCTCCCGAGCGAGTTCACATTAACTTTAGAGGTTACTGGGATTATGACGGTGGCGGATTAGGTGATATGGGACAGCACTACATGGATCCCGCCCAGTATCTATTGGAAAAAGATCATACTGGCCCGATAAATATTGAGATTGATGCTCCTCAGCAACACCCTGATGCGGCAGGAACCTGGCGCAGAATCGAATATACCTATGCCGATGGCTGTAAGATTGTGCTGGATGGTGCAAACCGGGATAAAAACGCTGCTTTTATTGAAGGTCCCTTAGGGAAACTGTACCGTGGAATGCAAAGTGACATCAAAGATTTAGATCTACTGATTGCTAATCTGCCCGACCCTACGCCCCAAATTTCGACCTTCAGCGAGTCGGTAAAAAGTCGTCAAAAATTTGCCTTAAATGAGCTCAACGGACATCGGTCTTGCTCACTGATCAACTTAGGAGTCACTGCCTTACGACTTGGAAGAAATCTTGAATTTGATCCTGCAAAGCAGACCTTTATTGAAGATGACGCTGCCAACCGGATGATTTATCAACCAATGAGGGGTACTTGGAGTCTTTAACATATTATTGAACTACTAGAAGCAGAATTGCACGCTATGAAACAAATAATAGCCTCTATTATAATATCTTTTTTCCTTTTGGGAAATAACGTCTTCGGCCAGGAAAAGTTGGATACGATTCTACAACATTTGCCCGCAAATTCTTCGGCTGAATTGGAGCTTTATATGAACCAACTAATAGCCCTTGGAGCTCCTGGGGTGGTAACTATGAGTTCAAGATTGCAAGGAAACGTGTCGAGCAAGAATGATCTAAAAGAGCGCTATGCGCTGTCTGGACTTGCCAAGCACCTTGGTGATGGTCAGGACCAAGAAACTCAAAGAACAATAGAGACTGGTTACCTGCAAGCTTTGAAATTGGGTTTGGATCTGGAGGTAGAAGTCTTTTTGATCGAACAATTGCAATATTTAGGCTCAGATCAAAGTGTAGAAACCCTGGCAAGTAAACTCCTTCAAGTTTGCGAACCCGCGGTACAGACCCTCTCTCAAATAGGAAGTGCCACCGCACTATCAACTCTAATCAAAGCTCTCGATGATCATCAGGGATATTGCAAGTTCGTCATCGCTAAAGCCATTGGAAAATTTGAACAAGCAGACGCCATTAGTCAAATGGTTAAGTTGTCTGGTGATGGTGACTCTCAGATCCGACTTGTTGCACTGCAATCGTTGGCTTGTTCAACAAGCGCTTCAGCCATGGCGCCGTTGTTGAATTTTGCGAAAACAGATCAAAAGCGAGGCAACGATTTATTGATCAGGTATGCCCAATCACAGGCAGAGCATGGTCAAACCAAAGACTTGACCACTATCTCAGATCAAGTATTGTCCAGTGGAGATGCCCTTCAAAAATCAATGGTAATCAAACTCTTGGCAAAGTACACTGGTGAAGATTCGCAGAAAATATTATTTAAAGGTCTCACGAAAGGTAGTGTAGAGGAAACTCGAGCAGTAACTAGCTCCCTGGCAGCGAATCCATCGTTAGAGATGGACACTTATTTTAAGTCTTTTAGTAAAATTAGTACAGAGGCCCAAATCGGTTTGTTAATGGCCGCCACAGAGAGAGCGTATAAGCCTGCCTTGCCGGAGGCCAAGTCACTTTTATCAAGTCGTGAACCGCAGCTGCAAGTTGCTGCTATTAAAACGGTTTCTCAACTTTCTGGCGTAAGTAGTATTGCCGAACTTCAAAACATTTTAACTAGTAGCGAAAATCCAATGGTTGTAAAAACAGCCATCGCCGAACTTTCTCGCTGGGTCTCTTCACAAAATATAGAGGTAATCTCACTTACTCTAGATCGAGTGCCGGGCAAGAATAAAGCACAAATGATTAAGTTGGTGGGTGATCGCGGCATTAGCAGCTTATTTGCAAAAGTAGAAGGTTATTTGCTGTCGACTGATTCTGACATTCGAAAAGCTGCTTTTGATGTAATACCTGACCTGGTGAAAGATGCTTCTGTCAATGACTTAATGGCCCTGGTTTCGATTGCCGAAACGCCAGAAGAGCTTGCCTCTGTGCGCAAAGCGTTTACCAATAAGGTGGGTCAATTTGAGAACACCGAAGAAATGATCATTCCCCTCCTGAATACCTTTGGCGAGTCAAGTCCTGGTTTACTAAGTAAAATCCTACCGGCCATCGGTGGTAAATCTGGGTTGGAATATATCAAAAAACAGACCGATAGGACAACGTTGGTTGATTGGAGTACTCCAGAGGCCATTCCTGATCTGTTTACCTATCTGGCGAGTACAGATCGAAGAGACCCTACGTTTGCTTCCATTATCCGGTTGATCAATCATCCGATGTTACCGGCCGATCAGCGTGTTTTGTATCTACGAAAATTGATGCCCTTATGTATTAATTCGGAAGAAAAAGAGCGCGTCATAAGGTCACTGGGAGATACCAAGTCACATACTGCGTTTATGTATGTAAAAGATCTGCTGCAGGACGATGAATTAAAACTTGCTGCAGCCAACACTTTGCTTCGATTAGCCCTTCCTGCAGCTGGAGAGTCTTTGGGCTTATTTGGTGAAGACATAAAGAGGGGTTTAATGCAAGCAGATACCCAATTAAATGGTCAAACCGATGGATATTCGGACTCATTTTTAAACCGGTATCTTACCATCATGCCCGAAGAAGGAGGATTTATATCGATGTTCAATGGGGTAGATCTTATCGGATGGCAAGGTCTGGTTGAAAATCCACTGATACGGGATACCATGTTTACCCTGGATCTCAAGGCCAGACAAATCGAGGCTGATGCCAAGATACCCAATAGTTGGAAAATAGAAAATGGAGTCATCACATTTTTTGGAGAAGGCTATGACAATCTCTGCAGTGTAAAACCTTATCGGGATTTTGAATTATTAGTTGATTGGAAAATCACGAAAAAGGGTGATAGTGGCATCTATTTAAGAGGGTCTCCACAAGTACAAATCTGGGATACTTCCATGGTTGATATTGGTGCTCAAGTAGGTTCCGGTGGACTATACAATAACCAGATAAATGAAAGTAAGCCGCTTTGTATTGCAGACAACCCGGTGGGCGAGTGGAACACTTTTAGAATAACGATGATTCAGGACAAAGTGACCGTGTATCTTAATGGGGTTTTAGTTACTGATCATACAGTACTTGAAAACTACTGGAATCGGGAATTGCCAATATTTCGTGAAGGACCCATTGAATTGCAGGCGCATGGTTCAAATTTGCAATTCAGGGATATCTATGTCCGAGAACTACCAAGTGCACCAGATCTTTCTGACTCTGAAATTAGTGCAGGATTTCAAACAATTTTTAATGGGATCAATCTGGACGGATGGGTTGGCAATAAAACAGACTATGTAGTTGAAAATGGTGAAATTATTATCTACCCGGGTGGTAGTGGTGGCAGTGGCAATTTATTCACCGAAAAAGAATACGACAATTTTATACTTCGATTCGAATTTATGCTGACTCCTGGTGCGAATAATGGTTTGGGTATTCATGCACCACTTGAGGGCGATGCAGCTTATCTCGGTAAGGAAATTCAAATATTGGATAACTCATCTCCCATCTATGCCGAGTTGAAAGATTATCAGTATCATGGTTCAGTCTATGGAATAGTACCTGCCAAAAAAGGAGAACTAAAACCGGTGGGTGAATGGAATTCTCAAGAGGTCTCTGTCAAAGGCAACCAGATCTGGGTCATTCTGAACGGAAGACGAATTTTGTTTGACGATCTGAACAATGCAACCAGGAATGGGACATTGGACGGGAAAGAACATCCAGGGCTACAAAAATTAAAGGGGCACATCGGGTTTTTGGGTCATGGCTCGGAAGTTCATTTTCGAAACATCCGTATCAAACAAGGTAATTTTTAATTGAATTGCCGAGATGCTAGTCGGATAATATTAGAATTCGTTCCATCTTCGACGCAGGTTCCATCTTATCCCTCCACCGATGTAAGAAGATTTTTGATTGCGGATGGTAAGTGCGCTTTCCTCTTTACGATATTGGTAAAATACATCCAAAAAGAGACCATGTTTGATCTGGTAGCTCAGATCGAAGCCCAACATACCGATATCGGTCTTTATTCCCTGTAGTATTTCATTATTGTAATCTTGTACCCGGCCGTCATTTGCAAGTAAAATATTAGATCCCCAATTTAAGGTATCCTGATCCTCTCCGGTACGCATAGTCAACGCACGCAAGGTAAAAAACCAGTGCCAGCCCTGCTGATAAGTGACTTTGACAATACTTTCTCTAAAATTAGCTCCCAGGGGATGCGCCAAACTCTGGCTATAGTGACTGTAGTGAGCTATGCCAGCATTATGTGAATAAGTATAGGGCCTTGCCACATTATATTCAACCTGTGCATCTAAATGCGAAATACCCAGTAAATCGAAAGATTTAATCCCCACTTGAAATGCATATTTGTTGGCCCACCATCCGCTTTTGGCTCTGATCTCTCCTATTTTAAATTCATCCAGAATAAACTGACTATACAGTGATACTTTTCTCCATAGATTATATTTGATATCTAGCCCCAGGAGCACATTGTCCGGACTACCAATTGATCCTTCTACCGTTCTGTATAGTATTACGGGATTCAAATATTGTAATTCAAATTGGTTCTCTCGAGCGAAGACAACCGTCTCAAATAGACTTATGTAAAGATTCTTCAAGATATTCAAGCTGAGATAGTGCGCTGCGAAGTATTTCTTGGGCAACAAATGATCTCCCCTCATCCTTCTTTCCTGCAAAAGCTCTCCAAAGATATTTTGGTAGTGAAACTTCAAACCCTGGTATTTAGCTTCAAATAAAAATAATCTGTTGTGAAGTCAGACAAGAACAAAGAACGTATACCGCTACCTAAAAAATGCCGACCATGGCCCAACTCCAATTCCACATGCTTGGAAATGCTAGTTCCAACATAGGCATTGGCTAATAGAAAGTCAACACCATTTTCAATTTCAAAACACTGCTAACATATGGCTTGTAGAAGCCTGCTCCAGGAACTGCCGAAAATTTTAAACGGAAATCATTTACATAGTTAGGATATCGTGCCTGGCTTTCTAAAATATCAGTATGAAAATATACTTTCTGGTCGACCGACCCCCGGATAGAAATACCTCTCTGATTCTCGAAAAGCAATACGTCTTCTACACGGTCTTTAGCAAGTCTAAAGTTGAGCAGCGGAATGACCCTAAGCGAGAAATCACCTGCATTCACTTCAAATAAATTTGCTGGCGTCCTATAAAAATGTTTTAAAATAGGTCTTTTACTTATTCGCGGTGCTAGTGTTTCCTGCGATTCACTCTTAAACGTGTAGAATAATCCACTGGAATCAATAAATTGTTTTTCGAGAAGTTCCGTTTCCTTCTGCTTTGCCCATTCATTATTCTGATCAAGTAACCACTGGAGGTCAAGCATTTCCGGTTGACTACGATCCGGATAAAGAGAATCAACCGCTTCTACGAGTACCGCGACATCTTTTCGTGAAACACCCTTGATGGTAAAATGTAAATCAGTGGGGTTTTCAAATAAAACATCTAGTCGGTCCAACCAGTGGTAGGTCGATTCATCCAAGGGCAAGTATGGGCTCTGGCCCTCAACCGAGCACGAAATCATCAGAACTACCAGAAGTGATAAATACTTAATGGCTTTTCTCAATTGCTTTTATGATTTAAATTCAAGGAGATAGTCTTTAATAATCTCCTGAAACTGAGGTTCATCTCCTAAAAAAGAAACGAAAGCCGGTAGCACAAAAACCGGAATTTGTTCATTTCGTAAATAATCCAAATGTTTTTCTAATCTCATCGCATCTTTTTCAGTTGTAATGATGATTTTGTTTTCCACCTGCATTGACTCAAATTGACTTTTCAATTGTGCGATTTCATAGCTTGTGAAGTCGTGATGATCCTCGTACTCAAGTATCTTAACGGAAGATACTTGACTATCCAGGTAGTCTAATAAGAAATCCGTATTAGCTAAGGCACAAATAACAAGTGCATGCATATTTGCCTGAAGATTAACTTCTAATTGAGGATACAAAAGGTGGTATAGCGGTTTATAATGGTAGGTGGTGAAAAATATACGTTGCTTTTCAAGCAATTTTATTCTTTGTTGAATGCTATTTTTTTCATCAGAAGTAAGTTGCAGTGGACATTTAGTGACCAGCACAATATCCGCTCTTTTATATGCATTGCGCCATTCCCTCAACCTCCCCATAGGAATTAGAAAATCAGCTGTGAATAGTCTACTATATTCGGTGAGCAAGATATTGATACCCGGTTTGACAGCTCTATGTTGAAAAGCATCATCGAGTAAGATCAATTGGGCCTCCGGGTTGAGAGAAATGATCTTTGGGATACCCAAAACACGGCTTTCTGAAACATAAATAGAAGATGCAGGAAATTTTCTTTTATACTGAAGAGGTTCATCGCCAACTTGATCTGCATTATTTTGGGCTATCACTTTTAAGAATCCTTTGGTCTTTCTTTTATAGCCCCTGCTTAACACAACCAGATTAATATACTGATTGAGCCATTGGATAAAATATTCTACATGGGGTGTTTTTCCTGTCCCTCCCATGGTGAGATTTCCAATTGAAATAATCGGTATATTAAAACTTACTTCTTTCAGAATGCCATATCTATATGCCACGTTTCTAACGGATACTCCAATGCCATAAAGCAAAGCAAAAGGTACCATCATGATCCTAAATAAAATATTTTGTATCATATCAGGATTTTAATATTGAATTTCCAATAGCGCAAGAGAGGCATCTTTTTTGATCACAATATTCATTCTTTAATTGTATCAGTGCCTGGGAGTCAAAAGCAGATCGAACTTCGAAATCTAAAGCTTGATATTTTTTTATAATTTGATTGGATTCGGGTGGTAGTTCATCGAGTAATCGCAAAGCCCGGTCTTGGAGCGACTCCTGCATATGAGTCTGACCATAATGAAATAAGAAGGGTATTACTGTATTAACAGCAATAAGTTCAATGGAGGCTTTACCTAGTTTCTTACTTTTTTTATCGGAAACCTGGTCTATAAGATAATGGGTTTTCCAATATGCAGAAACATCAGACTCAAACATATTGACAATTTCTTTGACGGACTGTACGGCCAGCATCTTGCTAAATAGATGAACGGTCTTATAGAACAAAACGGCGAATTGTGCAATACGAATTGTAGGAAAATTTGCTGGTCTCATTCTGAGAAATTTCCATTGATGTGCATGCAGAGGAGTAAGGCTATACTTATTTTGCAAGTATTCGTACTCTGTTTTTAGCTCTCTGGCATACTCATCTTGGAAGTCTAATGTCAGAAATCCGGCTTGACCCAGGAGTAATGCTTCGAGTTGCTTTAGCTTATCCTTGTGTTTGATCAATATCTTTCTTGGTAAAGAGATCATGAGCGATTCAAACGCATCTGCATTAACACTAAATCCAAAATTCCTCCCCAACATTCTATAAAAAGCCTCTTCCCAGTCGTGTTCTGTAGACCTTAGCACTTGTTCGATACGCTGTGTCCTATTTGCTAACCTTTCAACCAAGATTCGTTCGTACCATGCTCGAAGGGCCGGTTGAGAAATTGCACGTTCATTGCGTTGACAAGGTATCCATGATGCCGCTGCCATCAATTGACGATAGTGATTGATAATTGAGGGATTAATCCGATTTTCCAACTGGATGCAAGCAAGTTCTTCTCCATTTGGAAGATTTATTCTTTCATCTTCTTTGAAGACGACATGCAAGATTACATTCTGGAAAGCCTGATCCTCCTGATGCCGATGTCTTGACCAGTCGCTCGCATTGACGTGCATTTCAACATGTCCTACCCAGATCTGATCATCAATTTTGATCCTCGCATGTAAAAAATCCGGCCCTGAATCATAATTTCGAATGCCCGAATAGATAATCTGCACCGGCTGTCCCGTCGTGGTTTGAAGTTGGTCTAAATCAAAACTTTTTAACCTCCAGACATAGTAGAGCACATCTTCTTTTATTCTGTGAGATTCCGGGTAATTACTCAATGATTTTTTTCAAAAATTTTAAAAGTGTAGCTATATCTATTTCTATCATCAGGTTCGTGATCTTCCTGACTCACCAATCTCCACTCAGTCACATTAAAATTCGGAAAAAAAGCATCCCCTTTATCGATAAGGAGATCTATTTCCGTCAGATAAATACGATCTAACACAGGGATCGCCAAACTATAGATTTCGGATCCCCCGATGACAAATACTTCAGTTTCCTCATTCGCTGCAGCGATCTCCAAGGCCTCGTGCAATGAATGTGCCACCAATATTCCGGTTGCTGTATAAAATAGATCCCGGGTGATGACGATATTGGTACGAGCCTTTAATGGCACTCCCATAGATTCAAAAGTCTTTCTACCCATGGCTACGTGATGACCACGCGTAGTGTGCATGAAATACTTCATATCAGCAGGCAAATGCCATGGCAGATCATTGTCGACCCCAATGACCCGATTTTTTGACATCGCCGCGATGGCAGAAACTATCATTGCGTAAAAATAGACAATATGATTGGGCTGCGTCGTCTTAGGATGGTCAATTCATAAGAAGCATTACGACTATTGCTTAATTTCCAGTGGCTAAAAGATTTACCTGGAGCATCTTTTCTTCGATCCAAAGCCGTGAGGGATCTATTTCGCCCTTAAGATATCGCTCAACAAGTAAACTGGCGATAGGAGCGGCATAAGAACCTCCCCAACCCCCGTTTTCGATAAATACTGCAATGGCTATCTTCGGATTTTCCCTCGGGGCAAAGGCATAGAATACGGAATGGTCCTTACCATGAGGGTTTTCGGAGGTACCGGTTTTACCGCAAACTTCGACCCCTTTGATTTGTGCCACCCTTGAAGTACCCATACTTACAGAGAGCGCCATCCCTTCTATGACCGGGTCAAAATGTTTATCATCGATTTTTACCCGTTTGGGGTGAGGTATTCGTTAGCAAGCTGTATTGAGGGTTCACTATATCCCTTGACGATATGTGGTCGAAAATAAAAACCTCTATTCCCGATGATGGCCGCCAGATTTGCCATCTGCAGAGTGGTAAGTTCTATTTCACCCTGACCAATGGCGTTTGATATAATGTACGTACTTCGCCAATCACCCTTATCCTCATAAATATCATCGTAATAATCACTATTGGGAATAAATCCGGATTGTTCCTGAGATAAGTCGATTAGTAAGGGAGTGCCAAGTCCAAATTGATTCAGATATTCGGCGGTATGGTTCAAGCCAAGATCAGGATGTTCGAAACCATCTTCATTAACCAGATCCTGATATATCGTATAAAAATAGGTATTGCAAGATTCCTGGATTGCTCTAGTAATATTTCGAACACCTGGTGCAGCGTGACAACCCCACCTGGAGGATTTGTAAAAGTAACCGCCATTGCAGGTAATAAATCGATCTACCGTTATGACCCCTTCCTGTAAGGCTATCAAAGCAAGAACTGGTTTAAATATCGAGCCGGGTGGATATTTTGCTTGTATGGTCCGGTTGAAAAAGGGTTTTAGGGTATCCGACTGCAACGAACTAAATGTTTTTTGCCGGTTTGAACTAACGCTCAATGATTGAGGATGATAGCTGGGACTACTGGCTAAAACTAAGACTTCACCTGTCGCTGGTTCGAGCGCTACAATGCCACCAATTTTATCTTTTAACAATTGCTCTGCATACCCCTGCAAATCGATATCTATCGAAGTTCGCAGATCAACGCCTGAAGTAGCTGATGCATCCCTTTGGCCCGACTCATAAGAGCCTACCTTACGACCAAAGTTATCTTTCAGCTGAAACTCCATACCTTTTTCTCCTCTCAAATAACTTTCATAGGTGGCTTCGATACCACTGACCCCATAATAATCTCTTCTTTCATATCCTTCTCTCGATTCGATCACTTGTTGATCAACCTCGCTGATATAGCCAAGTGCATGTGCTGCATATGGAAATTGATATCCTCTTACACTCCTGACTTTTGAATTAAACCCAGGAAACTCATGCAATACTTCCTGCAATTGAGCATAGGTGATGGGATCAATCTTGTCCATAAATAGGAACGGTACATTGCGCGAAAATCTCACATCCTTAAAGTCTTTTTGGATGTTTTTGCGGAAGGTCTCCTTATCGATCTTTAATATCCTACATAGTTTTACGGTATCCAGGTCTGGTTTTACCAGGTTGGCGGTTACGTATAAGTCGTAGATTGGCTGGTTGAAAACGAGAAGCTTGCCATTGCGATCGTAGATCAATCCCCTTGAAGGTTGAACAACCTGTTTCTCAATGGTTGCTGCATCGGCCTTCACTCGATACGACTCATCAAAGAGCTGCATATAAGCCACCCGAAATAGCATAATTAATCCCGTGAAGACGATTACACCTCTAATTATGAAACTTCTTTCTTCCATATTTTGGATTGATCAACTCTTAGGATTGAAAATGATGACATACAAGCTTATAAATACTATAGACGCAATAAAAGATGAGATTGTTTTTAGTAGAATCTGGAAAATTTGTGAGATCTGAAAAACTTCTATTGCAAAATACCAGAATAGATGGAGTACTAAAAGGATAGAAACATAACGGGCAAACCAGTTCAGACCAAATTGAGCCCGGTTGGGAACAGCATTGATTTTGTAGCCGCCGCGAGGTTCGATGGCTGATAAAACATATGGCCTGATAAAAGCAGTGAAAACGGAAGCGCTTGCATGTAATCCAGGTGTATCATAGAATACATCGATCGAAAGACCAAGCACAAAGCCAAGGGTGATTAGAAGCATTCGGCCGGTTTGAACCGGAAGGAGCATGATAAAAAGGGGATATATCGACAAATGAATATAGTTAAAATGCGCTCCACCGATATTGATACGATGAAGGATTAATCCTTGAAGCAGGGTGATTAAAACAAACCGTAGTGCTATGCGAACAATGTGCGTGTCCATCTCAGTTGTTTTGTCCCTCCAGCTGTGATTGCTGTTTTGCGTACAAGTTTTTGATCACGTAAACATAGTGAGCCTGAGCCAAATCATTGGACAACTCTATGTCGATATCATAAAAGTTACTGCCTTGTTTTAGTTCAAAGTTTAAAATCTTACCGATTGCAATGCCTTGAGGAAAAAGCGCACTAAAACCACTGGTCACAATGGGGTCACCAATGACCAGATCGGCATGTTTCGGAACATCACTAAGTTTAGCTCTTTGTGGATTCCCCCCAGGCCAGAATAATGTGCCAAAAAAATGATTACGCTGGAGGGCAACGCTGATTTTAGAATCCCGATGCAATAGTGAAATACCTCTTGAATACCGCTGACTCACATCAGTAATGACTCCCATAATGCCATTAGTCTGAATAACGCCCATTCCCTTTTGAATCCCGTCTCTTTCTCCGACATTAAGCGTAAAATAATTGTCGAGATTTGCGATGGAGTTATTGATGACTCTGGCTGCAACCAAAGTATATTGTTGGGTTAGATTAGAATCTATATGTGTTGATGCCGGACCGTATATTTCTTGAAAAGTCAAAGCCTGGGTACGAAGATTAGCGTTTTCCTGGGCGAGTTGATCAGCAACTTTTGCCAGATGGAAAAACTGAAAAACATTATCATATTTTTCAAGAATCCAACCAGACAGAGCACCTGATGACTTAAGAAAAATACTATTTTGATGAGGATTGAAGCGAACAACGAGATTGAGGCAGAATATCTGCAATAGCAGAAAAAGGAGTACATATCCGTACCGATAGAGAAAAATAGAATATTCTGCATAAGGATTATGCTACCCTTTTACACACTTTTACGATCGATCAGAAAAGAGAATTTATCAGTGTTTCTTAATGCAAGACCAGTACCTCGTACCACTGCTCTTAGCGGATCATCGGCTACGGTAACCGGAAGTTTTGTTTTGAGGGATATTCGCTTGCGCAAGCCTCTCAATAGTGCTCCACCACCAGTAAGATAAAGTCCGGTTTTATAGATATCGGAGGCTAATTCCGGTGGTGTGACTTCGAGTGCCTTTAAAATAGCCTCCTCAATTTTACTGATGCTACTATCAAGTGCTTCGGCTATTTCTTGGTATGTGATTGTTTCTTGTCTGGGTATCCCGGTCAGTAAATCCCTGCCATTGATCGCAAACGGTTCTGGCGGATTATCCAGTTCAGTAGAAGCTGAACCGACATTGATCTTCAACACTTCGGCAGTACGTTCACCGATCAAAAGATTGTGATTGCGTCGAAGATGATCGATTATATCCATGGTAAATTCATCTCCAGCAGTGCGAATAGATTGTTCGCAAACAATGCCAGACAGAGCAATTACTGCTATTTCGGTAGTACCTCCACCGATATCAATGATCATATTACCCACCGGCTCTTCTACATCCAAGCCAATACCTAAGGCTGCTGCCATGGGTTCATAAATCAAATAAGTCTCCTTGGAATCAACGTGATCAGCCGAGTCAAATACCGCTCTTTTTTCTACTTCGGTTATCCCAGATGGGATGCAAATAACCATTTTCATGTGCGTAAAAAACCTCCTTTTCTGATCAATCATATTGATCATTCCCTCAATCATGCTCTCCGCGGCCTGAAAATCGGCGATAACCCCGTCTTTTAAAGGGCGCACCGTTTTGATATGTTCATGCGTTTTTTCATGCATTTGCATTGCTCGAGAGCCTACTGCGATAGTTTCTCCCGTTCTTCGGTCGATTGCAACAATAGAAGGTTCTTCTACAACGATAACATCATCCTGTATAATTAGGGTATTAGCAGTACCCAGATCAATAGCCAACTCCTGTGTAAAAAAATTGAAAAATTTCATTTCAAGCTTTTAATCCTGCCTTAGCTTAAGCAAAGCCTATACCAGCTTCGCAAAAGAAACTAATTTTATTTAAACGAAGAAAATTTTGAGACGATTTAAATATATAGTTTTTACAAATATCATTAATTCATAATGTATTGGTTCTCAGTTGGTTTAGTGGATTATAACCTCACTTAAGTCTTGCTTGTTGAGGTATCTTTGTGCCATATGTTGAATGTCATGGCTGGACAATTCAGCAATTTTGCACAACAAGGTTGATGTAAAATCAAATGGACTATCTTCCGCAAGATTGTTTTTCACTACCTCTAAAGTCTGTATTGGCCCATCCAGCATGCTGAGCAGGTATCCACCCAAATAGTTTTTAACCATTTGTAATTCAGCTCCCGGAACTAACTCGTTTTGAAGAACTTCGATTTCGCGATAGATTTGACCCAAGGCCTTTTTGACATACTTCCGATCCGTTTCCAGACTAATGCTAAAGTATCCATCAAATTTTAGGGACTCCAGACTACTTTGGACCCCATAGGTAAATCCCCTACTTTCTCGGAGGTTCTTCATCAGTCTGGATCCAAAATAACCTCCAAGTATCGTATTGAGTACAAAAAATGCCGGCCAATCTGGGTGGTTTCGATTAAATAGTCGCCTACCTACTCGAATAGCCGATTGCGGCTTATTCATATTTTCGATGATGTGTGATGGCAATAATGCGTTGGTCTGTAATCTTGGTTCCGCAGGAATATCGGGTCCCTCCCAATCCTCAACAAGATCTTCGATCTGCTCCAAGAGCCTCTCAGACATACGCCCAGCGATAAACAATAGAGCATTTTTAGGGGTAAAGTATCTGCCGTGGTGCAACAATAAATCATCGCGATCAACAGCTCCATACATTGAAATGTCGCTGTTGTATCCATAAGGGTGATCTGCCCCAAAGTATTGTTCAGTAGCTTTGCGATATGCGATAACGTCATTATTTGATAAATCGACTGCCAATCTTTGAATCGTCCTGTTTTTGAAAAGTTGAAGCTCTGCAGCATCAAAAGAAGGTTGTCGTATAATCTCGATTAAAGTTGGAAGCAAGTGTGTGACATGCTTGGTCAAGCAAGTCAATTGAAGGCTAATATGATCAAACGAAAATGGTGAAGAAATGGTAGCCCCGCGATGATCAACAGCATCAGCAATCATAGCAGCGGCTTGCCCCAGTGTACCTTCCTTGATTGTGCTGGCCAGGGTGGCAGCGGTAAGACGTTTATGCTCAAAGGGTCTTCCAGCCAAAAACATTAAATCAATTTTGCAGACCTCCTGACTCCCTCCCTCCAGGATAAAAGACTTCAACCCATTACCAAAAGCACTGCTTCGGGGCTCAGGAAAATCGATGCGATCTACTTGAAAATGGGGTGGGTAGTTAGTTGTCATGGCTGGATAATCTATACGTATGATTCATTTTTCAAATAAGGAGCGCTAAGTTTAAAAAATGAAAGGGAATCATTTACTTTTGTCACTAGTTAATCATATCTACTCCTAAAAAGTAGCAACGTTTCTTTTATATGAAATTTAGCATTTCTTCTGCCGATCTATTGAGGAAGATTCAACTGGCAAATGGTGCCATTGGTTCAAATACCGTTGTACCAATTTTAGAGGACTTCCTGTTTGTGATCAATGGCAACACTCTAACTATCTCTGCAACCGACCTGGAGACTTCGATTACAACTACAGTCGATGTCATATCTGATAAGAATGGCGCCATAGCCATTCCCGGAAAAATTTTATTTGACACCTTGAAGGCGATACCCGAACAACCCATCACTGTCGAAGTCGATGAGAACAAAAACAGCATTGAAATCACCTCATCGTACGGTAAGTACAAACTTTCGGGTGATAATGCTGAAGATTTTCCGACCATACCAAAGCCAGATGGTACGGAGTCTGTATCACTAAGCGCTCACCTGCTTCATGAAGCTATTGTAAAGACCACGTTTGCTACCAGTAATGATGAACTCAGGTTAGCCATGACCGGAGTGTATATGGACATTGATTTTACTAAAATCACCTTCGTTGCTACAGATGCTCATAAGTTGGTCAAATACAGCTTTTCAGGAATTGAAGGTGATGTAAATACATCGTTTATTCTTCCGAAAAAGTCTTTGAGTTTGTTACGTCATGCATTGCCGGATTCTGGTCAGGTTGACATTTCGTTTAATAAATCGAATGCTTTTTTCTCGTTTGGAGACCATAGCTTAGTATGTCGTCTGATCGACGCACAATACCCAAATTACAACGCAGTGATTCCGGTAGATAATCCAAATGTCATGACCGTGACAAGAACTGACTTTCTTAACTCATTGAGAAGGATTGCAATATATGCCAATAAAACAACCAATCAGGTAATTCTAAATATTGATGATGGAAGTTTAACTATAGAAGCGCAGGATCTTGACTTTTCGAACGAGGCCACTGAACAACTCACCTGTGAATATAAAGGAACCCCAGTTACGATAGGCTTTAATGCGAAATTCATCATTGAAATGTTGAACGTATTAGACACCGACGAAGTCATTATGGAGCTATCAACTCCAAATAAAGCTGGTATTTTATTGCCCGGAGAAAGCCCAGAGGATGAGCATTTGTTGATGTTGGTTATGCCCGTGATGCTCAGTCGCTAGGTTTTGAGATAACCCCACTTATGAAGGTTGGTTTATTTTTTGGATCATTTAATCCTGTACATACAGGACATATGATCATCGCAAATCAGATTGTCAGTCTGACCACCCTTGATCAGGTTTGGATGATCGTGAGCCCACACAATCCTTTAAAGAAGAAAGCGACCCTCGCCAATGACTTTGATCGATTACATATGGTCAACCTTGCTATTGGCGACAATGTGAAAATCAGAGCATCCAATGTCGAGTTTAGTCTTCCTAAACCATCTTATACTATTGACACTCTGGTATATCTTACTGAAAAACACCCTGAGTACCAATTTACATTAATCATGGGAGCCGACAATCTGGCCACGCTCCATAAATGGAAAAACTACGAAAAAATCCTGGATAACTTTGATCTCTATATTTATCAACGTCCGGGAATCCACTTAGCTGAAGAACTGATTCCCAGTCGTGCGAGGGTACTGGGAGACCTCCCTCTACTCCATATTTCGTCGACCTATATCAGGCAGTGCCTGAGGAAAGGAATATCGATACAATATCTGGTGCCCGATGCAGTCTTTACTTATTTAGAGGGCAGCAGTATGTATCGACGGTAATTGTTGACTGTACGAAACATAACTACTGAAGACATCGTTTTCAACAAGAATATGAAACTCTGGAGCACACTTACAATCATGGTATTTGCCCTATCAGTCTACAGTCAGGCAGATCAAGGCATTGGCCAATGGAAATCCTATTTGCCTTATCGATTTGGCGGGAGTGTAACCCAAAGTCCAGAAGCAGTCTTCTATGGGACAGAATGGTCTTTACTTAAGATCAATAAAGAGGATTTGAGCCTTGAATACTTTTCAAAAGTGGAGGGTCTGCATGATATTGGCATCCAATCAATCGAATATGGTGACGATGATCAAGTTTTGGTGGTTGTCTATACCAACAGCAATCTTGATCTGGTATTTGAAGATGAAATTATTAACCTCAACCAGATTCAGGCAAATACACAAATCGTCGGTGACCGTACTGTGTATGATCTTTTTATCCGGTCTCCTTATGCCTATCTGGCATGTGGATTCGGAGTAGTGCAGCTTGACCTGCAAAATAGTGAGTTCGGATTTACTACGTTCACAAATACTGCTGTAAGGGGAATCGTCGAGTTGAACAACCGCCTGGTGATCACCACCGATAATGGCGTATATGAAGTCGGCGCAAATGAAGGAAATAATCTGGCCGATTTTGGAACCTGGTCTAAGCTAGGTTTTAGAGATGGTTTGCCCGAGCAGCATCGCGGTACTGCAATCGAAGTCATTCAGAATACAATCTTAGTTGGCATAGATGATGACCTTTATCGTAAGACCGGTGACCGGTATGAGTTCCTTCACCGGGAAGAAGGCTTCGATTTTGAGTTTGCCGTCGAAGGTGCTGAAGGCATCTTGACGGGATGGAGATGCCGGACTGGTTGCAATGGTAAAAAGGTACTGCTTGAGTCCGGTGGGACTAAAAAGACAATCAATAATTGCAGTGTCAAGTCAATCGATGCGATCAAAGATGAACAAGGTCGGATATGGTATGCTGACGAAGGTAAAGGTTACAAATATAGTATTGGTTTTGGCGGTGAATGCCAGACGATAGAACCGGACCGACCACCCACTCATAATGCAGCACAGCTTGCCACTTATCAAAAAAAGCTTTATGTAGCAACGGGCGGTGTGACAATAAACTACGGATATCTTTTTCGTGAGGAAGGATTTTACACCAACGAAGATGGTGACTGGCTGTCATATAATAAGAACAATGTGGAAGTTCTGAAACGTAAAGATATGAGAGACTTCCTCTGTATTGAAATCTCAAAAGCGGGCATTGTTTACGTAGGTACATTTTGGGATGGACTGATCCAGTACATGAATGGGGAGTTTACGGTTTTTGATGCAAGCAATTCCAGTTTACAAAATAGTGTAATCAATCCTGATCGAAATAGAATCACTGATCTCAGTTTTGATGCAGATGGTAATCTTTGGATTTTAAATCATGATGCGCCCAAACCGATTTCGGTGTTTACCAGTACAGGAGAATGGATGAGTTTTAGTCTGCCAACTTCGACCAATCCCGAACATATTGTCGTAGACAATCTTGGTTATAAATGGATATCAGTGGGTGGGTCCGGGCTGGTCGTTTATGATAGTGGTGAAGACCTGTTATCCACTGCCGACGATCGCTATCGCCTATTTAATTCAAACAATTCGGGATTAACAGTCAATTCGATCAATGATCTTGGTGCCGATCGTGATGGGGGCGTGTGGGTTGGCAGTACAGAGGGTGTGGTATTTTTTAATTGTAGTGATTTCCCCTTTGAGGCCAATTGTTTGGGTAGCCGACCAATTGTGGACCAAAATGGTATACCCGGCGAATTATTGGGTGAAGAAAACATTAAAGCTATTGCCATTGATGGGGCTAATCAAAAATGGTTTGGAACTAATAATGGGGTATTCGTACAAAGCGCAGATATAGAAACACAAATACATGCTTTTAACATCAAAATTCGGCCTTGTTTGACAACGGCATCATCGATATTGTCATCGATGAGCTGGATGGTGAGGTCTTTATTGCGACGAATAAAGGTGTACAGTCTTATCGGGGCGACGCCATTGCTGGAGGGCTTTATCATCAACGCGATATCCAGGTTTTCCCAAACCCGGTGAGGCCATCATACAACGGACCAATTGCAATAAAAGGTCTTGCTGAAAACGCCAATGTCAAGATTACCGATATTAGTGGATTACTGGTATATGAGACAAGATCCCACGGAGGTCAGGCAATCTGGGATGGCAGAGATCTTCGCGGCCGGAGGGTTGCATCTGGTGTTTACTTAGTATTCAGCGCGGCCTCTCAAAACATCTTTGATCCCGACGCTGCCATCACTAAGATCATGTTGATCAATTAGCCGATTAGTGAATTCTAACTTTTACCTGTAGATTATTGCAGGTGTGGTTGATTTGATTTAGGCTTTGAAATAAGATTCGATTAAATCGCCTGTTCTTTTGACAGTTCCAAAACCTCATGATAATATGCCTCGTACTGTGGCAGTATCAAATCTATATCAAATCGCTTGGCCTGAGCAAATGCATTAGCTCTGAATTGAGCAAGCATTTCCGGGTTTTCCAAAATGCGTAGGGCATTGGCGGCCATTTTATCGATATCACCGACATCGCTTGTGAAGCCAGTAACTCCATCGATATTCACTTCGGGCAGTCCACCTACATTAGAAGAAATGACGGGCACCTCACAAGCCATTGCTTCCAATGCCACCAAACCAAAGCTTTCATTTCCCGAAGGGAGGAGAAACACATCAGTGATCGCCAAGAGTTCTTCGATCGCGTCTTGTTTACCTAAAAATCGTATATCTCCACATATACCCATGCTCCTACAAAGCTCTTCACAATAAGTTCTTTCTGGACCATCTCCGATCATTAGTAACTTTGCCGGGATTTTCTCAGATACAATCTTAAATATTTTGATGACATCCTGTACTCTTTTTACTTTTCGGAAGTTAGAAACATGCATCAGAATCTTTTCATCATTGGGAGCTATTGCTTTCCGAAAATGATCTTTATTATTTCTTTTAAATCGGGTAAAGTCGATAAAGTTGTAGATCACGCGAATTTCCTTTTCAATATGGAAATATTCTTCTGTCTTATTTTTTAGAAACTGTGAAACGGCAGTAATGCCATCGCTCTTGTTAATGCTAAACTCGACTACTGGCGCAAAACTATGATCATTGCCTACCAGTGTGATATCGGTGCCATGTAGTGTGGTGATCACAGGTATGTATTTTCCTCCCTGCATCAGGATTTTTTTAGCCATATATGCTACTGCAGCATGTGGAATGGCATAGTGCACGTGTAACAAATCAAGCTTTTCATACTTGACAACATCTACTAATTTGCTCGTTAGTGATGTATCATATGGCTCAAATTCAAAAAGTGGATATTTGACTTCCGGAACTTCGTGAAAGTAGATGTTTTCGTGAAAGACACTCAATCTTGCGGGACGCTTGTACGTAATGAAATGTACCTGATGTCCTTTCTTAGCCAAAGCTAGCCCCAATTCAGTAGCAACGACGCCACTTCCTCCAAAAGTTGGGTAACACACAATACCTATTCTCATTGTTGACATAATGGTAAATCTTATAAATTATGGCTCTGGATTGTAATTGGCAATATTACTGATCACGGGAATACTATCTAAGTACGTTTTTTCATTTTTTCTAGTGCCTAGTAGGTAGACCTTTTGACTAGCAAGTTTCTTGGTTCAGGTAGTGGCCAACAGACTTCTCCAGTTTCCCCGATCGCAGGTTTGAAACAAATTGGATTCATTTTAGTTTAATCTCTGACGAGCCTAGGTAGTTTAGTAAACTCGATAAAGTGCTTCAATACTATTGTACGACATTTTCATTAAGGTGTAGGTGGCTATATATTCGATTCGTGATTTAGAAACTTTGTCGGGAGTTAAAGCCCATACGATCAGGATGTGGGAAAAGCGATATGGCTTATTGAATCCCCAAAGAACTGAAACAAACATTAGATATTATCTTGATCAGGATGTCAAAATGTTGCTTAACGCAGCATTATTGAATCGACATGGGTATAAGATCAGCCGAATCGCTGACATGACTCAAAGACAATTGCACGAGGCCGTATTAGAAATCACCGAAAAGAAGGTGGTAGACAGCGATGTGCAATCAGATACGCTAACCCTTTCGATGCTTGAGTTGGATGAGGAGAAATTTGACGCTACTATCCGGCAGAGGATTGAAGAATATGGTTTTAAGGAAACCATGATGAAAGTGGTTTTTCCCTTCTTAAACCGGTTAAATGTTCTCTGGATGACAGGTAGCGTTATGCCTGTACAGGAAAACTATATAGCTGGACTTATCAAGCAAAAAATCTATGTAGCGATCGATGGGCTACCTCATCCCAGCAACCAGAAAGGCACTTTCATTGTCTTTCTACCTGAAAGTGAGGAACATGAATTGAGCACACTCTTTATTCACTACTTATTACGCGAAGCTGGATTTAAAGTGATCAATCTGGGAAGAAATATATCCTTAGATGATATTTTACAAGCAAGTGAAATTCATCATCCCGACTATATTTTTACGATCATCAATGAAGGATTGTTCAAGATGTCGGTCAAAGACTATATTGATAAGTTGTCATTACACTGTCGAAATCGTACTCTTTTACTTTCGGGCATACAGATTAGTCGACAGCAAATAAAAAGCCGAAAGAACTGGATAACATTCGATGGCTTGGATGAGATATTAAACTATCTCGATGAGCTTACCTAGGAGGATGTTGAAATACTGACCTCGCATGATTTTAAAAATATGAATTTCTACTAAAACATGATTCATCCGTTCTCGCCGTTCCTTGACTTTGTTGAGACCCTGTCTGCCGAGGCATGCCAGGCAGGTCAGTCTGTTACAACTTCCAGTAGCGTGCTTCGTCTCGCCGTGTCAGAAACGACGATTTACGGATTCAGCATCAAGTTGCGTGTTTCAACAGCCTCCTAGCTGAAATGTGGCGCTGTAGCTAGCGATTTGCTGTCAAATCTTATTGCTAGATTTGCTGATGAAAAAAGAGAAAATAAGGAATGAGAAATACCACTATACTCTTGGCCATTGCTACGATCCTTTTTTCATGCAACGACAAGCCATCAAGCGAAAAGGTGGAGACAACTGCACCAAACGATACACTTGCTGTCTTACCAGCCGGTAAGAATCTGCAAACTTTAACCATACAAAAAGGTCAACTCAATTGGACGGCGCGCAAGATCGGAGGCCAGCATATAGGTACTGTTGAGATCTATCGTGGCCAAGTAACCATCAATGACTATAGTCTGATTACCGGTGAATTTGATCTGGATCTGAATACAATAACGAATTTAGATCTGGAAGGGGCAAGAAAAGAAAAATTGGAAAATCATTTGAAATCAGCGGATTTTTTGATGTTGCCCAGTATCCAACCGCAAGATTTGTTATCACGGTAGTTTCCAAAGGGTCTGATATTTCAATGGCGACCCATACCATAACAGGAGATCTAACGATCAAAAATATCACTCGCAGTATTTCGATTCCGGCAAATATTTCTTTTGTTGGAGATAAAATTCTGGTCACCACTCCTGAATTTATTATTGATCGTACTGACTGGAGACTCAAATATCGTTCAGCAGAACTTGGTACGGCTCCCGACCTGTTAATTCATGATGATGTTACCATTGCAGTGACCTTTGATGCGCTCAACACTCCACTTTAATCTGATTGGAGACCCAAAAAATTACAAGAATACCTGCTGTCGTTCCATTAAAGCAAAAAAGCATTGATTTTCAAGGAATAGTTCTATATTTGCAGCCCATTTAGAAAATATGACTTATTGACATGAATCAATATGAAGTAACTTTCATCGTAGACCCAGTGCTGTCGAGCGATGAAATTGTAGCGACAGCACAGACGTACGTTGACCACCTTCAAGGTGAGGGTTGTAAGATCGTACATGTTGAAGAGATGGGCTTGCGTCAGCTGGCATATCCTCTCGGAAAACGTACAACCGGTGTATACTTTTGCATCGAATTTTCCTCTGAAGCGGGCCGGATCATCGAAAAAATGGAATTGGCATTCAGGAGAGATGAGCGAATTATGAGATTTCTCACCGTTAAGTTGGACAAATACGGAATCAAGTACAACGATGACAAACGAAAAGGACTGATTGGTAAAAAAAGAGTGCCAAAAGCTGCACATGCTGAAGGAGAAGAAGTGAGACCTAGAGAACCTAAGAAAGAGAAAGAGGTCGTGGCAAAGGAGGTGAGTCCCGTGGCTCCAGCACCTGTGACGCCAGCACCTGTAGTCGCACCTGTGGCTCCAACACCAGTAGTCGCAGCTCCCGTGGCTCCAGCACTTGTAGTCGCAGCACCAGTAGTCGCCGCAGCAGTCGAAGAAGAGGAATAACTCATTAACCCAATCAAAGTAAAAACACTATGGCATCTAGAGACGATATAAAATTTCTTAGTAATCCTAAGATTGGTCTAAAAGCAAAAAAATACTGCCGTTTTAAAAAATTTGGTATCAAGCATATAGACTACAAGGATCCCGAGTTTCTGAAACAATTCATTAACGAACAAGGTAAAATTTTGCCTCGTCGCCTTACTGGTAATTCATTGAAATACCAAAAGAAAGTGGCCACTGCAGTAAAAAGAGCGCGTCACTTAGCCCTATTACCTTACGTAGCTGACCTTTTAAAATAATTGTTGACATGGAAATTATCTTATTAAAAGAACTTGATAAGTTAGGCGACAAGCACGAAATTGTCAGCGTTAAGCCAGGTTTTGCCCGTAATTATTTAATTCCTCAGGGTTTTGCATTAATTGCCAATAGCAGCAATAAAAAACGCCTTGATGAATTGAAACGCATTGAAATAGCCAAGGAAGCTAAATTGAAGGGTCACTATCAGGAAATTGCCAATAAACTTAAAGGCGTTATATTGAAAGTCGGAGCAAAGGCCGGTACCACCGGAAAGATTTTTGGGAGTGTCACTAATGTCCAGATTGCTCAGTTGCTGAAAGAGGAACAAGGGGTCGAGATAGAACGTCGTAAAATAGTGCTTTCGGATGATGTCAAGGAATTGGGAACGTATAGCGTCAAATTAAACCTTCATCCGGAGGTGGTTACTGAGGTTCAATTTGAGGTTGTCCAAGAATAGACCCACTCTATCTCTTTACACTATTTCTTTTGTAAGTGGTGGCACTCTGCCCAATATGGTTGAGGGCTCTGTGTCTAGCCATTCGTCCAGTATGTGGGAATATACTGAGCGAAAATCGATTTGAAACTGTAGGTCTCCTTCGCTAAGATGAGTTAAAAGTGGCGAAGAGTTATAAATACCGGGCGACTTCAGTTGATCTCCCATTATCAGCAGGTTGTTGGCAGCACCGTGATCGGTACCCAGGCTTCCATTTTCAAGTACTCTCCTTCCAAATTCCGAAAAGGTCATAATAAGAATGTCGTCAAAAAGGCCGTTGGAGCGTAAATCTTTGATTAGAGTGCCGACTGAATGTGCGTAAATCGAAAGTAGATTGGATTGCCTCGATTTCTGACTGACATGTGTATCAAAACCCGGTAGACTGATATAGTATATATTTGTATTTGTGTCTGCTGTGATCAATTCGGCGATCTGCCGCATTCCTTCCCCAAATGCATGATTTGGATAGGTGAATGATGACCGGTATGTTTTTGCCTTTTTAGTAATATATTCGGCTGATTCATGAACTTCCACCATCGTTTTATATAAAAAGCTGAGATTTGCTTCGTCAGGTGGTGCGTATTTTTTACCAATATTCCTTAAAAATGAATCTCCTGCAGCTCTGCTCAACTTTTCCGGACCACGCATGGCCAGGGCATCGCGAAACTTACCATGAAGAGCCAAACTTACATTATCTCCAATCTCTATAGCATGATATGGTAGATCGCAATCTTCGCATTCATTATCGAGATATCTTCCGAGCCAACCAGATTGCAAGTATTCGTCTGAATTACTTCCCGTGTGCCAGATGTCCATAGATCGAAAATGAGAACGATCTGGGTTAGGATACCCCACACTATTAAGTATACTCAACTCACCCTGGTCGAACACCTCCAGCAAAGGACTTAAGGCCGGATTAAGGCCGAGTTCATCACTAATTTTCAAGCAGGCAGAAGAAGCAATGCTGATGTTGGGCCGACTTTTATAATAGAGGTCGTTTCGATAACGTATAATGGTATTGAGTCCATCATTCCCTCCCGATAATTGAATAACAATCAAGATCTTGCCAGCTCTTCTGCCTAATGAAGTTCTGACCGGAACTTTTTTCAAAAATGCAGGGATAAGACTGGAGGTTGATGCCAGGACCGATTGTTTGATAAATTTTCGCCTATCCCGTTGCATATCAGCTCATTTGGAATTCTGGTAATGAAACCGTTTTTAAAATCAAGGTTTGTGTGATATCGTGTTCCTTAAAATCCTTTGACTTAGCAATACTGGGTGATGTTTCAGTTGCTAAAAGTGACCGTTTAATCACGTCTTCCAATTGTTGATATCTGACTCCACTAAACAGCTCTAACAATCTGGAAGGGTCCTTGTTTATCTTGATGATTTGAATAGTCTCCCCTGCTGCCATGGCTTCGAGCGGGGTTGACACTGCATGGTCAAAACGCTCCTGATTGATCAGGTACCGCACCAAATTGAGCCTCAGCATTAGTGTGGAGTTATTGATCCAAGCCCGGCCTCCTTGCCATCCGGCTACATTTGGCGGGTCAAATAGCAGTTGACCTAAGGCCTTCTGTAAAAAGGCAAGGTCTCTGTCATCAACAAATCTGATACCAAAAAGACGGGAAATCTGTACCAATAGTTCGACCGGTGATTTAATTCTGGTGCCTCTATGCTGTTTCTCGTAAAAAAAATCACTGGTGAAGAGGAAGTGCATGACGGAAGTCAGGTCATAGTTGGCATTTTTAATTTGCCGGGCGATCTGAGCAATGATCATCTTATTAGGTACTTCGTTTACGAAATACCGATATATTTTAGACGCTAAAAAATAAGGAGTTTCTTCTTGCTCTAAGATTATGTCGATAATATCCTCTCCGTTAAAGCGGCCTGATTTGCCTAAAAATGTCTTTTGTCCAAAATCATGCAGATTTTCGCGAAATACAAAAACTCCCTGATTATCTGTGGTCCATCCACTAAAAGCTCGGGCACCTTCTCTCACATCCTGCTCCTGATAAGTTCCCCGGCCCATGGTAAATAATTCCATTAGTTCCCTGGAAAAATTTTCATTAGGACGTTCTTTTCTGTTTTGTTGATTATTTAAGAAGAGTATCATAGCCGGTGATTTGGCAATGCCATGAAGAAGTTTTCTAAAGCTCCCAAGTGCATTTTGCCGAATAATATTCAAATACTGGTGGGCTGCAATTTCAGTTGTGCATTGACAAGCAAAATGACCATGCCAGAATAAGGACATTTTTTCACGCAGACAAGATGGTTCTTGCGACATATGAGAAATCCAATGCGCCCTCAAACCGTCTAGTTGGTTTGATGCAGATTGCATTGGCTCCAATCCTGATACCGTCTCTCCACCAAAAAGAGACGAATTGACCACCGGTGAACCTGCCTGCAGTTGATTAATCTCATGGATTGGCTGTATGGCAGAGTGAATGGACTCATCAACCCAATGAGCAATTGGCTTGTTAACATCGGAGTTAAGTTCCGGAATGCCAATGCCGAAACCAGCCCGGTGAAAGAAGTGCTTCAATTGCCATGGCAACTCATTCATAGTCGCAAAATAATTCCCGCGAAGGTACTAAAAGGTTAAATTATGCTTAAATCTGTCAAAACTGACAATCGATTTTAGTTTGGCAACCACAGGAGCTGGATATTTGCTATGAAATTGAAACGCCTTTGCTGTACTATGATCCAGGTACAAATTCGTTACTTTGATAACTAAAACTGCAATTCATGAAATCATTAGCTACCAGCATGGTCTACCTCCTAATAGGTCTTAGCACACTATTTGCTACTGGCATTGAGTTTTTCCATGGCACATTGTCAGAGGCAAAACAAATAGCAGGTCAGCAAGGTAAACTAATCTTTGTTGATGCTTTTACCACTTGGTGTGGTCCTTGTAAACGAATGTCGGCCAATGTTTTCAGCCAGCAGGACGTCGGTGATTTTTATAATCAGAGCTTCATCAACCTGAAGTTAGATATGGAAAAAGGAGAGGGGAAGGAATTTCAGCGCCAATATCAGGTCAATGCATTTCCGACATTACTGTTTCT
Organism: Saprospiraceae bacterium; assembly: GCA_016711125.1. Classification (GTDB taxonomy): domain Bacteria; phylum Bacteroidota; class Bacteroidia; order Chitinophagales; family Saprospiraceae; genus JABDMH01. The sequence goes on from JADJTQ010000002.1 coordinate 413,673, forward strand.
CGACCCGGAAGGAAAAGTGGTGCAGAAGGTGGTGGGAGGAATGGATGTTGCCAACTTTTTGCAGTTGGGGAAGTCCGCAGCTTCCAAGTCTTCGGTGAGCTCATCGCTTGACAAAGCATATACTGATGGCCAGAGAGATCCTGCCTTTATGGCTCAGTATATTGAGGCTTTAGCTAAAAGCAATCGACCTCTACTAAAGATTGTCAATGAATATATCTACAGCCAAAAAGACTTTGGGTCTGGTGACAATCTTAAGGTGCTCTACTATGGTTTAGGTGAAATCGATTCACGAGTATTTAATCTTTTTGTAGATCATAAAAAAGACATCGTCAAAATGTTTGGCGAGGAATCGGTTGAAACTCAGATTGTCAAAGCGGGAAAGGCTACTGTAGACAAAGCCATTGAATTTGACAATAGCGATCTACTTGAAGAAGCCGTCGACAAAGTAAAGAGGTATGCCCAAAATGAATACAAACAGTTTCAGTATACAAGTCGATTGCAATTTTACGGAGAGACGCGGCAACCAGAAATATATTTGAGATATGCCAGGGACTATGTGCGTCAAGGGCGTCAATATAAATTTGAATTAGTCAATAAAATCTTTCATGAAATGAGGGACCAGCCAGAACTAATGAAGGAAGCCACGGTCTGGTCGGTAGAAATTGCTGAAGACGAAGGTAATGAGGAGAATTGTTTTCTCGCTGCCCAACTACTCTTTGTGGATGGTCAATATGAAAACTCCAGATCGTTTGCTGACCAGGCACTTAAATTGGCTTCGGCTGCTAACTCACCAACATTGCCTTTTATTAAAAAATTAGTAACCGATATCGAACAAAAATCAGGAATCAATAAATCTTAATTGACTCTTTCGATCTTTCTTTAAATGTATAATACCATGCGAATATTTCTGGTCTATTTCCTTTTCTGTCAGTTAGTGATTGGCCAGAAAGAAGAATTGGCCATCAATTTTATTGACAACGATTTGAATGCAGCTCTTGACCAGGCAAAAAAAGACCAAATTTTAATTTTTATTGATGCTTATACAACCTGGTGCGGGCCTTGTAAAATGATGGATCGAGATGTTTTTACCGACAGTGCTGTTGGGCAGTTTTTCAATACTAATTTTGTTAATCTAAAATTGGATATGGAAAAAGGAAGCGGAATTGGGGTTGCCCAAAAGTATCAGGTCAGAGGATATCCTAGTTTTTTGTTTATTAACGCAGAGGGAGTACTCATCCATCAGGGCATTGGATATCAACCCGTACCAGCATTTATGGGCATGGCCACTGTGGCACTTGATCCAAGCAAACAATTGCCCGCATTGGAAAAAGCCTATCGCAATGGGGATAAATCGGAAGATCTGCTGTACAACTATACAAATGCTCTGATCGAAGCCCACGATGAAAAAAGCAAGGTCATTGGCAAAGAATATTTGGCAAGCCAGCCTAGTTGGACTACGCGAAAAAATATGGAATTAGTCGGGCAGTTAGTTTCCGAATATGATGATCTTTATTACAATTTTATCGTCGAAAAAAGACACTTATTTATTAAGGAGTTTGGTGAAGGACGAGTAGATGGTGCGATTCTTCGGCAGATAGAAAATCACCTCTTCACTAATATCGAAAAAGTCGACATGGAAAAGGCAAAGCAAATCTATGTTCAAACATTTCCATCATCAAAGGCTGGAGTTTATTTTGATAATTTTGAATTAGATTATTATGATGCCTTGGGTAAAAAAGATATTTATGTTGACAAAGCTCGCAGATATGTCAAGAGATATCCTAATTTATCTTCCATTGCACTCAATGGTTTGGCTTGGAATTTCTATGAAAAAATCGACGATAAGAAAGCACTAAAATGGGCAGCTAAATGGGCTCAAAAGTCAGTTGACTTAGAAGATGCCTATTTTAATAATGATACTTTAGCTGCTCTTTACTACAAGCAGAATAATAAAAAGAAAGCATTAAAATATGCTCTCAAAGCCATCGAGTTGGCAAAAGCTGAAGGATCAGATTTTTCAGAGACCAGTGCATTGCTTGAACAAATAGAGCAATTACCCTGAGAGGCTGTAGAATTACGCAACTTGAAAGATGAAGCCGTAGATCGTCGTTTCTGGCGCGGCGAGACGAAGGAAGCCACTGGAATTTGTAACTGACTGACCTGTTTGCCATGCCAGCCAGGCAGGGTCTCAACAAAGCCAGAAGTCACGAGAACGGCTGAATAATGCTATTGTAGAAATCCATTTTTGAGCAAGTCTGCGCATGTTGAGTAATTCAACAGCCTCCTACCCTGCCCAACTTTCACGATCAAGGTTCCGCAGTTGAATTGCTTCTGCAAGATGTTCAATCTTTATTTCATCACTGCCTGACAAGTCTGCAGCAGTGCGAGAGACTTTTAATATCCGGTCATAAGCCCGGGCTGAGAGTTGTAATTTTTCCATTGCAGTCTTCAATAGAACTTTACCAGCCTGATTTATCTGACAAATCTCATGAACCATTTTGCTGGTCATTTGCGAATTTGTATAGACTCCATCTATTTCCTCAAATCTTTTGGCTTGTAGTTGTCGCGCCTCGATTGCTCGCTGAATGATATTACTACTCGACTCCTGCGTAGTGTAGTTGTCGGATAATTCATCGTAGGATACTGGGGTCACCTCAACGTGTAAATCTATCCGGTCTAAAAGAGGACCCGATATCTTGTTTAGATATCGACTGATCACCCCGGGAGCGCAAACACAGTCTTTTTCCGGGTGATTATAATATCCACAAGGACATGGGTTCATCGATGCTATCAAAATAAACCCAGCTGGGTACTCGACACTTAGTTTTGCTCTACTTATTGTGATCTTACGCTCCTCCAGTGGCTGTCGCATAACCTCAAGAACGGTCCTTTTAAACTCCGGTAACTCATCCATAAATAAGACTCCATTGTGCGCTAATGAAATCTCCCCCGGACTAGGATTCGAACCACCTCCGACCAAGGCAACGTCACTAATCGTGTGATGTGGCGACCGGAAGGGCCTGACGGTTAGCAAGCTGCCATTTACAGGTAAAAGACCTGCCACAGAATGAATTTTAGTTGTTTCAAGCGCCTCTCGCAGGTCCATTGGTGGCAAGATAGTGGGAAGCCTTCGAGCCAGCATCGTCTTTCCCGCACCCGGTGGACCGATTAAAATGACATTATGTCCACCGGCAGCAGCCAAGGTGAGCGCCCTTTTGATGTTTTCTTGCCCTTTTACATCTGAAAAGTCTATATCATACTTATTGTTCTGTTCTTCAAACTCTTCTCTTGTGTTTAAGGAAACCGGTTCCAGCACTTCCTCTCCATTAAAGAAGCGAACTACTTCTATAAGATTAGAGACCCCATAAACTTGAAGGTCATTGACGATTGCTGCTTCCCGGGCATTTTGCTTGGGTAAGATAAAGCCCTTGAATTTTTCCTTTCGCGCTTGGATGGCAATAGGCAGGGCACCCCTTACTGGTCTTAGTTCACCATCCAAGGCCAATTCGCCCATAATCATATATTCAGCAAGATTTTGTGCGTCCATCTGGCCGGTGCTGCCCAATACACCAAGTGCAATCGGTAAGTCGTACGCAGATCCTTCCTTACGAATATCGGCTGGTGCCAGATTGACTACTAGCCGTAGTCTTGGCATGGTAAAACCAATGTTCTTAATAGCAGCTCCAATACGCTGAAATCCTTCTTTTACGGCACTATCAGGCAGTCCTACCAAATGATAAAAATTTTGGCTGCCTGCTGCTACCTGTCCTCCTGCATTGACCTCTACCGTAATTGTTTTTGCGTCGACTCCCTGAACAGTACTAGCAAATGTTTTTGAAAGCATATAACAGACATTTTTCACATCGTTCTGTTAATATAAGAATTAATAGATATGTACTTCAGGTACTCGGGTGAAGATCTTTCCTCTATTTAATTATTCAAGACCTGACAAACTATTGAATACAATTTCCAAAAATCGATCAGGACCAATAAATCCACCCCCGTAAGTATCATCTGTGTCACGGCCTGGTTTCATCGCCTTGATTTCTTCCATGGATTTTCCTTGTTTTATCATCGCATCGACCCTATTACGGTAGCCACTGAGTACTTCCCGATACTGTTTCAATTCATTTCGGTTAGACAGAGCACCATGGCCAGGTATGATCTTGGTATCTGCTCCAACAACAAACAAAGCTCTGTCGGCAGCAGCTATAATGCCATCTATAGATCCTCCTGAGGAGAGATCGATGAAGGGATAACGACCGTTAAAATAAGTATCTCCCATGTGTAATACATCAGATTCCGGGAAATAAACCAAAGCGTCACCATCGGTGTGTGCACTGTCAACATGGATCAGCATGAGATATTCACCATTACATTTGATACCCATCTTTTCTGAAAAGGTTACGACAGGGCGGGCAACTTCGGGAGAGGCCGGAATCTCCCGACTAAAAGCACGCATAAGTTGCGACTTGCTCATTCGTTCCTTGACATTTTCATGAGCAAAAATCAGCACGCCCATCTGACCAAAGTTTTCATTACCCCCTACATGATCACCATGCCAATGGGTATTAACCAGCATTTTAACCGGTTGATCGGTGATATTCCCGATGGCTTTTTTAATCTTTTCACTGAGTGGTGCATATTGACTATCTACTATCAAAGCTCCGTCAGTACCAATAGAAACTCCAATATTACCTCCTGAGCCTTCCAACATATAGATGTGATCAGACACCTTCGTTGTTTTGATCTCAATCTCGTCAAAATTTTGAGCGGTAATCGTTCCAACAGATACAAATATGGCTAGAATAAGGAGCTTCTTCATGAGGGGGACATTTACAGACAAAATACAATAATTGGTAATAGATAGGGATCTGCTACATGTTTGCCTCACGTGCTGCCTTCATTGGCACGCTGATACATTTCTTTTCCATGTAGTTCATCATCTTTGAGATGACCTCCTTGGTTTGTAAATCTAGGCTGTCGAGATCCCTTTTAAACACTTCTGTTAGTGCCTTCTCCTTGATATCCCTGATTTGAATGGGTATTTTAGTGAAAGCCTTCTCGATGCGGCGTTGCACCAACGATTGACCAAAGTTGGTCATAGCTGCTTCTAAGATATCGTTTGCCTGACAAATTTCTTTTGCTCTTATGCCAAGATTGGTTTTTGCCACTTCCTGCAACGAGTGAAGATTTATGACCCGGTCGGGGTATTCATGATGCAGGCTGGTATCAATGTCAGATGGCAATCCCAAATCAATCCAGATCTTTTCCTGGATTTTGCCTTTGGCTAGTTTATTGGCGAGATCCGGGGTTACTGTTGGTCCAGGTGCCCCGGTGCAAGCAATCAGACATCCAAACTCCAGATCATGTGAAATAAGGTCATCCAAGGATCCCCACTTGCCGGCCAAACCTTGCACTAATTGCTGAGCTTTGTGCTTTGATCGATTATAAACACTTATATTCCTAAATCCTTTTTTAGTGAGGTGCCTTACTACCAATTGGTTTGTAGTACCTGCACCAACAAGAATGATGGGAATTGAAGAACTGATCTTAAATTCAAGGAGCCTTTGAACGGCAAGTGAAACGACAGAGACAGGTTTTTCCCCGATCTTGGTCGCGGCGTACACTTTTTTTGCTGCCCGGATTGTATGTTGAATCAACAATCTAAGGGCATCGCCTGAGAGCATCCACTTTCTTTGTTGTTCATAGGCTGTACGAAGCTGTGTAATAATCTCTCTTTCGCCTACAACCATACTGTGTATTGAAGAAGCTACTTGAAAAAGATAAAAAACTGCTTTTTCACCACGATAATGCTTAATGGAATCCGTGGCACGATCTATAAAAAATTCATTGATAAAATCATCATCAACCGGCTGCTTTTGGACAAACAGATAAAGCACCCGGTTGCAGGTGTTCAAGTAAAATAATTCATCCAGATTATGCCGATGTTTAATTTCTAACAATCTCGTTCGCAACTGCTGTTCATCATGATGCACAACCGAATAATCAGGCAACCTGTCTAAAGAAAGCTCTTTATGAGAGACCGTAAGGATGTGTATAGTTGATAACATATTCACGTAAGCAAGTACGAAGATAATGCCGTAACTCGCTTTTTATGTCATCAATTTGTAAACAGTATGGCAATTAGGCTCTGTAGTGGATGATCTCAATCATCAATGGTCTTGACGTCAATCATTGACAATGCTTTGTCCAGATCCACTTGCCCATCACGATAGCCGTTTATAACTTCCTTTTTTGTTGACACTTCTATGATCGCGGGCATTTTACACCCTTCACAACTCGTCAATTTTATATGAAAAACTATCATTTCATCGGGTTCGATCGTCTTGAGAATATGACCATAATCCAAGATATTACGTTTGAAACCTTTCAGAAATTCAGGATACATCTCTTCTACCAGCTTATTCCTCTCCACTTTGCCTACATTCTTGCGGGATATGGTTGGTAGCGAATAATTGTCATCGTCATGAACTGTACTCGAATAATATTTTAAATAATAAGTAATCCCAAATTTTGCCATCCTGTCATACTCCGGCTCGTTAGCCATATAGTAGGTGTCTGAAAGGTCAACTTCATAGAGTCTTTCCAGCATAGATGAAAAAACTTCTAACTGCGGCTCTTTTTCAGTTTCGCTGAGATATTCGTTAATTCGAATTTCTTCAAGGAGTTCATCACGGGTCAGATCTCCCATTTCATAGGACTCAATTTCTGATTTAGTGATTTCAGCACTCAGCTCAGGATCGCTCTTCTTAATCTTTTTCTGCCCAGCACATACCACAACACCTCCACGACTGTCCGATGACCCCGTTTTGACGATAATTCTGTCTGTCCGCTTGAGCTGACGGATCAAACTACCATAGCCACCTAGAAACTCTTTGAATATTTCGGTCATTGAGTTTGAAGATTCATCTTCCTCCATCTCCCAGTCTATTGCCTCATCATGGTCATCATTATTGCCGTAAGAAAACGCCTTGTTGTAAGAAAACGTCTTGAAATGATTGGATGACACATTGCATACAACCCCGTAATTTGCCAGATATTTCGCATCGATCTCCTGGCCTCTTCCCAAATAGATGAATTGGTCTGATGATGACTGTTTCAATAGAGTGGCCAATATATTCTCTGCAACTTCGAGATCCTTATCCATCATGGTCTGATCAATTTCCTGACTCCAGACAGCAGTGCCAAGTGCCATCAGCAAAACGAGTATATTCCAAGTTTTCATATTAATAATTTTGTTGGGTGTTGTTAACAAATTGGGTGAGATCCTGTGAATTCATTTGAACTGCCCGAACCAGATTCTCCATCCCAGTATTGATCATCTGGAGATCATTCTTACGTTGCTCATCCCAATACCGTATGAGGCCCTGTGCCATCGACTGAATGGCTATTTGTTGATCTTCCAGAATTTTCTCTGCTAAGCGATTTTCAGTGGTTTCCTGTTCTTTTTCAACCATGTTTCCAACCATTTTCGCCAATTCTCTCATATCCACTTTTTGCCCAGATGGCAATGTTTGCTCGGGATGACTCACCATTTCCTGATATGACGCCAGTTGACTTTGCAAATCTCCCAATGATTTCCCAAGCATGACATACTGTTGTTGAAGTTCAAGGTTGGGATCTACTGACACACTTTGCAAATTACCATAGCCAATTGATAGTTGATGTTGATCAATCGTGACTCGGAGATCGAGGAATTTACCTGCCATCAATAACAAAAGCAAAGAGGCGGCAACGGTCCACCAGCGATTCCATAGATTTCTTCGTACTGGTGCATTCACCACCATTTGGATTGGACTTCCCGTCTGATCCTTACTTTGACCTAAATATTCACGCACCATTTGAAACTCGTCGATTTCTTTCTGAAGCACGGCATTAATGGCTATTGTTTTTTCAAATACAACTTTTTCATCGGGAGCCATTTCTCCGTACAAATAGTCCAAAATTTTTTCCCTATTCATGATATAAATCTTTTGATAGATTTTTATTGATTAAAATTTTTCGCATCGCATCAAGACCATAGTACATCCTTGATTTGATCGTGTTTTCGGATTCACCCAATATTTCGGCGATTTCTCTAAACTTAAGCCCTTCATATTCTTTCATGATGATCACCTGTCTTTGTTCATCCGGTATTTGTTGAAGAACTTCCTCAACAACTGTTTTCAATTCGGCCTTTTCATACCGCTTTGCCGGAGTGTCCAGATCCAGGGTGTGGAGATTTTGTTCCTCCAACTGAGTATAATTAGATTTTGCTTTAAGTCTACCTTCACTACAACAATTATTACTTGCGATCTTGTAGAGCCAGGATTTTAGTTTGCTCGGATCTTTCAATTGATCGATTTTTTCAAAGACCTGGATAAAGGTTTTTTGAACCACTTCACTGGCAAAATGTTGATCGTTACTATATCTCAAAGCAAAGTTGAAAACCCGATTCTGCCATTGGTCGACGATCTTCTGGTATGCCCCTGCCTCCCCCTTCCTTAATCTTTGCACCAGATCTATTGACGTAGAGGTTTCTTGATTTATCATGCTTGGGTTCAGCTTAAGTAATCATCGATTTCATGTTCAATGACGCTGATTGATCGAAAAAAGTTTTAAAGATCACAATTTGCATTTTAGATGATATCAATTGTCATGTATGATATTCTTGTATTTTTGCAGGCATTTTATTGCAACACCTTTAAAAATCGGGTAAATGTATCGTACTTACAATTGTGGCTCTTTACGTATAGATCAGGTAGGAGAAGTGGTAATCTTAAGTGGTTGGGTGCAAGCCACTCGTCAGTTCGGAGGACTAACTTTTATCGATTTGCGAGATCGATACGGAATAACTCAGTTGGTTTTTAATGAAGAACAAAATCCTGCACTGTGTGAAAAAGCTAAAGGCCTGGGAAGAGAGTTTGTGATCAAAGTGCATGGCCAGGTTCGGGAGAGGAGTAATAAAAATCCCAATCGCAATACCGGAGACATTGAGATCGATGTTACCGAACTATCGATAATCAACCCTTCTAAGGTTCCTCCGTTTACAATCGAGGATGAGAGTGATGGTGGTGATGATCTTCGCATGAAGTATCGATATCTGGATATGCGTCGATCACCTGTACGTGAAAAGATATTATTTCGAAGCAAGGTAGCTTTTGAAGTGAGACGGTACCTTACCCAACAAGATTTTATCGAAATTGAGACACCTTGTCTTATCAAAAGTACCCCCGAAGGGGCGAGAGATTTTGTGGTGCCAAGCCGGATGAATCCCGGACAGTTTTATGCCTTACCACAGAGCCCGCAGACGTTCAAACAAATATTGATGGTAGCCGGCTTTGACAAATATTTCCAAATCGTCAAATGCTTCCGTGATGAAGATCTCAGAGCCGATCGTCAACCGGAGTTTACCCAGATCGATTGTGAAATGGCATTTGTGACTCAGAATGAGATCCTTGATACCTTTGAGGGATTGACCAGGCACCTATTTAAAGAAATCCTGTCCATATCACTGAAGGATTTTCCCCGCATGACTTTCGATGAGGCACTATCCAGTTATGGTAGTGATAAGCCGGATGTACGCTTTGACATGACCTTTCAGGATTTTAGTGGCAAAGCTAAAGGTCAAGGTTTCCAAGTATTTGACCAAGCCGAGGTTGTTTTGGGGATTGTGGCGGGAGGCCAAGCAGAACACTATTCCAATAAAGACATTGGTAGTCTGACTGATTGGGTAAAACGCCCACAGATCGGAGCAAAAGGTCTGGTATATATCAAGTGGGGTGACGATGATAGCATCAAATCAAGTATCGGGAAGTTTTATTCGGATGAGACCTTAAGAATCTGGGCTCAATCTTGCGGGGCAAATAAGGGAGATTTGATTTTAATACTATCGGGTGAGATAGAAAGTACCCGTAAACAATTGGGTGAGTTAAGGCTGGAAATGGGGCGGAAAATGGGGTTGATGGATCCAAAGAAATACTGCCCATTGTGGGTGGTTGATTTTCCACTCTTGGAATGGGATGAAGACAACCAAAGGTTTCACGCGATGCATCATCCTTTTACTTCGCCCAAAACAGCTGATATAGATAAAATGCTAACCGGAGACCATGAAACCATGAAGCTTCTGCGCGCCGATGCATATGATCTGGTAATCAATGGTGTCGAAATCGGAGGCGGCTCCATCCGGATTCATGATCGAAAATTACAGGAAAGAAACTTCAAGTTGCTAGGGTTTACCTCAGAGCAAGCTGAACAACAATTTGGATTTTTGATGGGAGCTTTTGAATATGGTGCTCCACTCATGGTGGTATAGCTTTTGGATTTGATCGCCTATGTGCCGTGATGAAAGGAAGTACGTCGATTCGTGATTTTATTGCTTTTCCTAAAAATAATATGGGAAGAGATATGATGATCGATGCACCATCACCTATTGATAACGCGCAGCTTGATGAACTTTTCCTAAAGGTTGTAAAGCCTCAGGATTAATTCATCGCCTTGATCGGCTCAAGTGCATTTGCCGTTCCTGATAAATTTATACAATTCCAAATTGATTCCAAAGACTTAATTTGCTGGGTCTTTTACAACTGAATGCACTTTAGAACGGCATAGTCTTCGTGGCACTGTGTTAAATGAGGTTTACTTCTTTACCTTTTGTATCTGAGTAAGGATTCAATGGTTTCTATGTCTCTGCTGTCAACCTCTCGCCGATTGGGGTCTGATCCATCTGGGTCGGGAAACTTATGAGATTTTAGATTTCCTTCTGGGTCAAATTCGTTCCAGCTTCCGGTTTTTACACTTCTGGCAATCCAAAAGTCTCCATCTAAATGCAGCTGGTGTATGGGATAGTGTCCCTATCCCCACTTTGTGAAGTTACCCGTTCAAAAGTCGATTGGGCATGCATGGGAAGTGCGAATATTAGCAGTAAGAATCCAGAAGAATATTTCATTTGTAGAAGTATGTGGTCGCCATCATAACGATTGTGCTCCAGCACCAATTATACAATCGCCCTGAACTCAGTCTTTGGAAATCATCCACTTCCAGATTTCTTTGAAACTTCCTTTTTTACCATACATAAGGATGCCGGTTCGATAGATTCGGCTTGAGATCCATACACAGAAAATCGCTGCCAGCACCAACATGGCAATCGAAAGGACAATTTGCCAGGCCGGAGGATGAAAGGCCAACCTTGCCGGCATTACTATGGGCGAGAATAATGGAAAAATCGAAGACCAGACGGCCAGTGTACTGTTTGGTACTCTCAGGGCTGCAAACATGATATACAAAGCAATAATTACCGGAATTGTCAAAGGCAATGTGAGCGCCTGACTTTCAGCCAGATCATCACCGATGGCAGAACCTACTCCCGCAAAGAGAGATGCATAGATGATATATCCTCCAAAGAAGAAAATAATAAAGCAGGGCACGATCAACCACCAGTTGACGGCTTTAAGTTCGACCATGATTTGAGTAACCATCATTTCTAGTTCCTCCGGATTGATCATCTCACTCGCTGATGCATCCAGCATAGTTTGTTGGGTATCAAATCCAAATAACATATTGGCACCGATAGTTATTAATGGAAGTAAAATAAGCCATATGACAATCTGGGTGAGACCCACTGCGCCTACCCCAATGATCTTGCCCATCATAAGGTTGAAGGGTCGAACACTACTGATCATTACCTCGACCACGCGATTCATCTTTTCTTCCATTACACTTCGCATGACCATGACTCCATTTATAAAGACGATCATATACATGGCAAACCCCATAATACCACCTATCGCGGCGGCAATGATGCTCGTATACGGACTGGGATTATCTTGTGCCTTCTCGTCATCTGTACCGGTCTGCGTCAAGGGTTCGGGATCGAGGGTGATCTGCATATTCAGATTTTCTAATTGTGCAGCATCTAGATTTAATGCTTTAATCTTGTACTCTCGTATTTTATCTCTGACCGCACTTTGTAGTCTTTCTGAGCCTTCAATATCCAATTGGTTGTCAGAATAGTAAAATATCGTATGCTTTTTGGAACTAAGATCGAGAAGCGGAGGCACCACCAGAATGCCATCAATGTCCTTGTCACTGTTCGACCTGGATATTTCATCGATGTCCTTTTTTTCAGTGAAAGAAAAATAGAAGTTTCTCTGATCTTTCATCTTACCATCCAATACATTGGATTGGTCTACAATCATAATATTTTTAGCATCATCTCCCTGATATGAAAATATCAAACCCACGATAACCATAAAAAGGGCCAACGCCACTGGGGCCAGCAAAGTCGTTAAGATAAATGACTTCTTCTTTACTCTGGTTAGGTATTCACGCTGGATGATTAGCTGGAGTTTACTCATGCTGCTTCAGTCACTTTTTTAATAAAAATATCATTAAGGGTTGGCAGTACTTCTTCAAATCTTTGAATAAGCATACCCCGATCCATCAGAGACTTAATAAATTGGTTGGCCTCTCCCAGCTCTCCAAGCCTGATGGTAAGGGTATTATCAACGTGCTCCAGAACCTCCGGATCGCTTGAATTTTGGTGGAAAGAACCCTGATAAGTAATTTTAAATAAGTGGTCTTTATACATCTCCTTAATTTGCCCTACCTGGCCCTGTAGTATATTCTGACCTTTATTAATCAGCACAATGTGTTCGCAGATTTCCTCGACTTGCTCCATCCGGTGAGTTGAAAAAATAATGCTGGTACCTTGTCTGTTCAACTCCATGATTTCTTGCTTAATCAGCTTCGAATTGAGGGGGTCCAAACCAGTGAAGGGTTCGTCCAAAATGATGAGTGGTGGCCTATGAACAATGGTGGAGACAAACTGGACTTTCTGTTGCATTCCTTTACTAAGTTCTTCGACTTTTTTGTTCCACCAACTCGACATTTCAAATTTCTCCAGCCAGCCTTCGATTTCCTCCTTCGCTTGCTTTTTTGGCATTCCTTTCAGTTGGGCCAGATAGATCAATTGTTCGCCCACTTTCATTTTCTTATAAAGTCCTCTTTCTTCCGGTAAGTATCCTATTCGTTCAGGGTGTAATAGGTTCAGTTTTTCACCATCAAATAGGATTTCACCTTTATCGGCCTTGGTAATAGAAGTGATAATGCGGATCAAGGAAGTCTTTCCTGCACCATTGGGTCCTAGTAAACCTAGAATACTTCCCCTTGGCATTTCAAAAGAAACATTATCAACAGCAAGGTGATTGTGATATTGTTTGCTCACATTACGAATCGAAAGTATTGACATGATTACCGAGTTGATGATCAAAAGTATAGATAATACCGGGCATCACTCATTTAAAAGCGGCAAAAGGCCATTTTCTTCGGACGAAGGGTTTGACCAAACCTGCTTGCGGTGGTTTGTCAACTTCATAATTACCCAGTTTACTTGTTTTTGACACGAAAGTGACACGAAATAGGGCACGGGGCTTGCCAATCATCTGAAATTGTTCTATTATTAACAGCTGAAATTTGATATGTACAGGGAGCTTCCGTCTCCCATTTAAGAATAGATGGTTTTGGGGTGTAGGTGCGGCAAATCGACTCTTCGAGGCGCCGCACTTTTTTTAGAAAGATCTCCATACAAGTTTTGTCCAACCTAGATGGTATTAATTGGTTTGTAATTGTCAACCCTGTGGCAGGAGCACATAGGGGTCATCGTCAATGGCAGCGACTTGAACGGCAATTTCGAATTCTGAGCATATCGTTTGTTGTCTGCTTGACTAAAGATGAGGGAGACGCTGCCCAACAGGCGGTGATAGCTTTTCGACAAGATTTTCGTGATTTTATTGTTGTAGGTGGTGACGGCACTCATCATGAATTTGTCAATGGTATCATGGGGTTAGCTAGTCATGATCGGGCATCCGTGCAATATGCATTATTTCCGGCAGGCACTGGAAATGATTTTGCGAGACATTTTAAGTTACCCGGAGAGGTAAATCAATGGATCAAATATTTAAACCGGGCAGTTGCTACACCTATTGATGTTGGCAGAATTGATATTACAAATAAGGCACCGATCTATTTTATCAATGAGGCTGGTCTCGGTTTAGAAGCAGCTGTTATTCACAGGTTATCGGTTAAGCCATCCAAATCACGAAGTAATTTGCGATATCTTATCGAGGCCATAAGGACGATCTTTAGTTTTGCCGGAATTCGCGTGCGGTTGGCTGGTGATGCCTCAAATTCGGAATTACATCTCTGGAATATGACCGTTGCAAATTGTAGGTTTCTAGGTGGTGGTTTTCAGCTTGCCCCAGAAGCATCCCCTTTAGATGGTCAGCTGGACCTGTCAATTATATCAAAAACCTCGAGATGGAGGGTAATCAGCAGCATCCTCTATTTTTTTAATGGTAAAGTAGCGCAGCTTAGCTATACTAAGCATCTTCAATCTTCAAGAGTCCTTGTTGAACCACTTGGTGACTCAGAGGTGTTAATAGAGGTAGATGGCGAAATTCGGGGATCACTGCCCGCTGAATTTTGTATTATGGAGCAAGCAATCAATTTTTATATACCGCTTAACTATTTAAAATGAATCACAAACTTTCACTTTTCATCATCATCTTTTTCTCTTTTACAACTAACTTCTATGCCCAGGACATCGAAGAAATGGTGGCTGCAATGAGTCTGGGTCAACAGAATGCAATGATTTTAGACCTTCCATATGATGTGAAGTTTGCCGAAGGAGTCTGGAAAGACTACCTGAAAGAATTTAAAGGAAAGTCTAAAAAGGTTAAGAGAAGTGATGAAGTATTTACCGATGATGCTTCGATTTCCTACATTTCTACCAATACAGTTGATATTTACAGCATAGTTCAAAAGAATGGAGATGGATCTCAATTAAAACTTTGGATGGATCTCGGAGGAGGATTTGTTGATTCAGAAAGGTTTCCTGATGCTTATGAAGGAGTCAAGACCATGTTTCTGGGTTTTGAAAAGTTGCTGAATGTTGAAAACATCAAGATTGAACTTAAGAATGAAGAAACCCGGCTAAAAGATCTCGAAAAAGACTTGAGCAAACTGGAACGACTAAACGAAAAATATCTCAAAGACATAGAAGATTGGAAAGCTAAAATTGCAGAAAATGAGACCTTGGTTGTGACTAACATTAAGGATCAGGGTGACATGAAAAAGACCATCGATGATCAGAAAGAAACGATACGCCAAGTGGAGATCAAGCTAGCCAAAGCTGAGAATTAGTTAGAATTGAAAAATTTTTTTCCACAAAATCACCATCACCATACGTCCCCTTAGCATGAATATTTTGGGGGTCCTTTAACTGGTTCTGGGTACATATTAAATGGCATCTTCCGGGTTTATCCGATTTTTGATGAAAGAAAGAAATATCAATTTCTATAGCAGGATCTTGCAATAGCCAATTACACTTATTTATCCACAAGATATCAACATAGCCGGGTTGCTATATCAACATTCCTAATGGGTGCAATAGCAGGTATATTAGTTGTCCAATCAATTTATATCGTAATTTTGCATCATACGAAGTTAAAGTCCGCAACGAACAGAAATGGCAGAACGGGATCAATCATTAAGATCTGTTGGAGCTCAATCGCTCAAAACGATTAAAGGAGATGCTGATCTAGGCAATCTGCAATATGGGCGTATACAACCACAGGCGATTCCTTTGGAAGAAGCAGTGCTTGGTGCCATATTGATCGATAAAAATGCACTACCTTCTGTGTTGGATATTCTACAACCAGCTAGTTTTTATGTAGAGGGGCATCAGCATGTGTATGAAGCCATGCTCAAGTTATTTGAAAAGACTCATCCAATTGATATTCTCACGGTCCATGAAGAACTTAAATTTGCCGGACAGCTTGACAAGGTCGGTGGAGCTAACTACTTAGTAGAGCTCTCAAACCGGGTTGCTTCAGCCGCAAATATCGAATATCATGCCCGTATCATTGCCCAAAAACACATTCAAAGAGAGCTTATCCGGGCAAGCACCACTATCATCAAAGATTCTTTTGACGATACAAAAGATGTGTTCGAGTTACTTGATGACGCTGAAAGAAATCTTTTCGAGATCACTCAGCAGAACATGAATCGTGGTTTTGAATCAATCGGTTCACTGGCTATCAAAGCTCAAAAACAACTTGAAGAGCTATCACAAAAATCAGAGGGTTTAACCGGTATCCCATCTGGATTTACAGAACTTGATCGATTAACGTCCGGTTGGCAGCCTTCGGACTTAATTATTGTAGCGGCCAGACCTGGTATGGGAAAAACTGCCTATACGCTTTCTCTTGCTAAGAATGCAGCAATGGATTATGGCAGATCGGTTGCCATATTTTCATTAGAGATGTCTAGTCTGCAATTAGTGCAACGTCTTATTTCTATGGAGGCAGAGATATCGAGCAGGAAGCTAAGAAATGGACAATTGGAGGCTCATGAATGGCAGCAATTGCACACCGCTGTAGAAAAACTGTCTAATGTGCCAATTTACATAGATGATACACCAGCTATAAACAGTTTCGAATTGAGGGCAAAGTGCCGCCGGCTCAAAATGCAGCATGATATTCAACTGGTGATCATCGATTATCTACAATTGATGTCTGGTAATATCGACGGCAAAAAAGGAGGTACGAGAGAACAGGAGATTAGTTCTATCTCAAGGGCTCTTAAGGGTATGGCTAAAGAATTGGGTGTGCCAGTAATCGCATTGTCTCAGCTGAGCCGGGCAGTGGAGACCCGAGGCGGCGAAAAGAGACCTATGCTATCTGATCTCCGGGAGTCCGGGGCCATTGAGCAGGACGCAGATATTGTGTCTTTTATCTACCGACCTGAGTACTATGACATCACTGAGAGTGAAGGAGTTTCACTCAAGGGGGTTGCTGAGATAATCATTGCTAAACATAGAAATGGAGCATTAGAGACTGTTCGTCTGAAATTTATAGATCAATTTGCCAAATTTACCAACCTGGATGAGTTTGATTTTAGTAGCTTAAAGGGTGAGGATTTTACCAAAGCAACTGACCAGATCATGACCAGACCATCTCGGATGAACCAAGATGATGATATTCCTTTTTAATGGCTGCTCCTAAAAAATCAAAACATAGCAATCCTTTTCATCGCAAGGCTGAGGATATCACACCAGATTTGGCTTATCCGGTCAGGTTAAATAAGTACGTAGCTCGCTGTGGTGTCGCCTCCCGAAGAAAAGCGGTCGATTTGATTAAGGACGGTAAGGTAAGGGTAAATACTCAAGTGATATTAGAGCCATTTCAACTGGTCAATGAAAAAGATATTGTTACACTAGAGGGTAAGAAGTTAACTCCGGAGATATCGATGGTTTACATTCTTTTGAATAAACCTAAAGATGTCATAAGTACAACTTCTGATGAAAGGGACCGCAAAACCATTCTCGACATTATCAACTTTGAAGGAAAAGAGCGATTATTCCCGGTAGGTCGCCTTGATCGTAATACCACGGGACTTATCTTGTTGACCAACGATGGTGATCTGGCTAAGAAGCTTGCCCATCCTTCTCACAAAGTCCAAAAAAAGTATAAGATCTCGTTAGATAAGGCGATTTCTGAAGCAGATTTTGACCGTATCCGGCAAGGTATCGTACTGGAAGATGGTCCTGCACCGGTAAGTGACCTTCAAATTATTGACCCATCGGCCACGGAGATAACTCTGACAATAGTGATTGGAAGAAATCGGATTGTAAGGAGAATTTTTGAATCCCTGGGTTATACCGTCAAATACCTGGACAGAATCTATTACGCTGGCTTGACCAAGAAAGGGTTACCTCGCGGAAACTTCAGGCAACTCACACCCAGGGAAGTGATCATGCTTAAACATTTCACTTGAAAAGTTCGGCTCACTATTCTTTCGAATAAAGAAAACCGAGACCCAAACTATTGCCTAAATTGGCATTCAGCGTACCCAGGTACCAGCTATTATTGATGCTAAGCCTAATACTTTTACTATTGATTGATCCCAGATTAAGGCCTAGTTGTAATGTTAGAATTCCAGTCTTGGAGTATTGAGTCATGATCCAACCCAAATCTTGGTGGATGGTTTGTATCCTAAGTATAAAATTGGAAGGTAACCCGTTAGACGCACTTATTAAAATCTCTGGTTCCACCGTGATTTGATCGGAGGCGAATGCATTGAGTCCAAATCGGGCATGCCATGAGAAAACACGTGCAAACCCAAAGGCATTGAAACGATCCTCGAAAGGTAAAAAGTGCGAAGCCACGATACCAAGTCTGAATTGCACTGGATTAGCCAGATCTGGTAGTCCGGATTCATAGCTAAAACCGACTCTCATCGAAGGTGGCATGATGCCTTCGCTTGGCATGTCATCTAATAAAAGGTCATCTTCCTGGGTGGCAAGCAAATGATCGTGATTAAATCGTAATTCTGTCATTCGAAGGGTTAAACCCATAGACATAAAATCATTTTGAAAAAGTGCTGTCTTTATACGGTAAGCATAGCTCAGATCGAATCCGTTTTGATTAAGTGGACCAATTTTTTCGGAAAAAACATGCGCTGACAAAGCCATTTTTTGGTCGTGCCAAGGCATAATTACACTCAGATGTGATTGAGTTGGGCTACTTTTCAAATTTCTAAATCTGCGGGAGTGCGAAGCGATGAATGTCAAAGAGGGCAAATCCGTGGCTTGTGCCGGATTGATTATAGATGCCATAAAGGGCTCATCAGGCCACTCATCAGATACTTGGGCAAATGTTGAATGCAGAATCCCCAGGAAAACAATTATAGACAAGTAGGATTTTGACATTTAATGGCGAATAATGGTTAAATCACTATCCATTCGTATGATCCGATCCTCATACTCCAGAGTTAGTACATAAAAATAGACTCCTTCAGGCAGCGGATTTCCCTTTTGAAAGCCATTCCAGTCATTTTCATATGGTCTGCTTTCATAGAGTTTTGTTCCATCATGATTAAAGACTTCCAGACTCATTTTAAAGACCCGGTTTGGATCACCAAAAATCAAATAGTCGTTCTTTCCATCATCATTTGGAGTAATAACATTGATTAAAGGCGGTAGGAGATCAGCAAAATCTGTCACTGTAATCTGAATGGTATCTTCCCAAAAACAACCATTAAAATCTACATAACTTACTCTGAGAGCATTTGAAACGTCTGGGATAACGCTAGTGTTCAAACACCTTTGGCAAGACAGTTCGTATTCAGAATGCCACTGTACCTGCGAGACATTTTCGACCTTTAGGTCAAGCCTTGATCCAGCCACAACCTGGGTATCTAGAGGAAGATAAGTAATTCGTTTATAGATGCCTATAGGTACCACCAGTGTGTCAGCAAAACAACTGTTTTTGCCGATCACCAGGTAATCAAATTCTTGAGTCGGCACGATGATAGGGTTGGCTATATCCCTTTCGATTAATGAGGAATCTTTAGAAAACCACCGATAAGTATCCGCCCCTGAAACCTGTAGCATTACCTCACTGCCCGGACATACGAATAACTCTGTCATTGATTTAAGTCGAACCGGTTCGATCAATGAGAGCGACAAATACAAGGTCTGCTGGCAGCCAAATGTATTTTGGACCCTTAGCTCATATTCACCTGATTCTTGAAAAATGGCAGTACTCCCGTTACTCCCTTGACTCCAAGAGTATGTGTAGTCATTTTTAGGCGATGTCAGTTGAAAGGGTTCTCCTGCACAAATAGTTACGGTTGGATTCCACTCCTGATCCGGCATTTCCCTTAGCACGACTTCGGTCGTTGTGCTGAGCATGCAATCATCAGCATAGACGGCTGTAGCCTTGTAAGTGCCCGGCTCATCAATGCTAAGATCTTGTACTGGGTTGATTATCGACACAGCTTCCCTTTTCCAAATGATGTTGGTAGCAGGAGCCAGATTTGGTGATATTTTTATCTTTTCCCCCGCACAAAGATCGATCATCGGTGGAAATTGAGGTGCTAAAAAACTCGAATCATAACCGACTTCGACCTCTCTGCTTACCTCACAACGATCAGCATCTTTCAAAGAAACCCGATAGATGCCTCTGTCCAAATCCGAAACAATTGAATCCGTATACTCCTCACCGTCAATCATATATTCGTATGGTTCAGTACCACCGGAAGACAGAAGAATAATCGATCCATTTTTTTGATCACAGGAGGCTGGTTTTGCTCGAGCCGTTAGTGTCGGAAGTTCTGACGGCAAGATGTGTACAACAGCACTGTCTTTGCATGAATTGGAATCCCTGACCACAACCCGATAGAGGCCTGAGTCAAGATCAGATAATTCAGTTAGTTGATTCGAAACCAAGGTCGTATCAAAAAGTGATCCCCCTACCCAATACTCAAAGGGTGATGTGCCTCCCAGGCTGTGAAGATTGATCAGACCGTTTGCCTGACCACAATGTGTGCTTTCTGTAGTCAATGACAGCATGGGTGGAGACTCCTCAAAAACCTGAAATTGTTTGGAAACAACACACCCTTGAGCATCATTGACGATCACTTCATAAATTCCTGGTGAAACCTTTACAAATATTGAATCGGTCGTTGTCATTTCTCCCAGTTGAAAAGAATAGGGCCCCTGGCTCTCAAGTACATTGACTCGGACCATTCCATCCACACCTTTACATGAGGCATTCGTCACTTCAACATTTAGTTTGGGCCTGCCCGATTTCTGCGTCACCAATATTGAGGTTGAGCGGGTACACCCGATACCATCCCGGACGAGGATCTGATATTTACCTGGTGAAAGATCGCCAAAAAATTGACTCGCTTGGGGTCCATAGCCAATATCATACGTTTGCGATCCTGAAGCTCCGCTTACTTGGATTGACAATTGGCCATTATTTTCGCCACAGGAAGCATCCACCTGGAGCGCAGTATCAATTGATAGCGCACACAAAATACCGAAAGATGACCCACATGGAGTGAGGCAAGATGCCTCTGACACCCGTCTGCGAATTAAGTTACCTGGTTCTTCTCCAAATCCAAGGCTAAAATCGATACCGCCTTTGAGATGACAATAACTCATGATAGTTCCTTTTGGGGGTATTGGAGCTATATCACAAACACCGCAGCCTATCTCAGGATTCGCTTTTGAGCACCCATCCAGTGCAATGCAATTATCGGGTCCCCACACACAATCCTGAGTATGGAACGAGCCCATTCCATGACCGAGTTCATGTGCGATGACATTTACGGTCCAACTATAGTTGGGAAAATTTACATACGCTGGCAGAATGTTGCTATAGCCCACGTTGAGCACCTGGTCACAGATGACATCGATATAAGCAATACCGCCATTTTTATTATCGGCCATATCCAAGAGGTGACGAAGATTGCTATCACCCCCGGGTGATCTATTCATGAAGGAATTTAACGCCGCTGTCGTTGACTCATGATCATATGGATCTTGTTCGGTCCAGACAAATAGTCCCGAAATCTCAAGATTGATCTCGTCATTCGTATATAATGCTGACACCTGATTAAAAACACCGCTTACATAGTTGATCACTTTTTCTACATTTTTATCCAGTCTTTGGTAAACATTATAACTGGTTTCAAAATATATTTTAACACAATTGGCATCGAATGATCTACCTTGAGTTCCCGCATTTTTCAGTCCGGTAAAATCGACTTCATATCCAGGCTTCAGCAGTGCCTCACATTGGAAGGAATTGTCTCCATAGAGATCTTCTGCCCGACAAACAATATGAAGGCTATCGGAAGGCACTCTGGCCAAAACCAAAGTGCCCAGGTGAGCGGTGGAAATCAAACCCATGATGTCCTCTTCAAAAATACTTATGGCCACCACAGATTGATCATCATCCTTGATAATGCCCCTGTAATGTTGGCCCTTCTGTTGAGGAACATAGTTACCTAGTGGTGTTTCGATCTGAAAATCCAGCGTCAGGGGTGTCTGTTGATATATCTGTAAAATCAGCGTCTGTTGCTCAAAGGGAATTTCTAACTCCAATAGGGAATCATCACTGGATCTCAATGTCTGCAAAGTCAGTTGATGCAAATTAAGGTAACCTAGCTTCTTTGAGGGCGTCTGATTCCTAACTCTGGAGGGCTTGATTTCAGGAGAAAACAGCTGATAACGTTGTACCGTTTTTTGTGGAGATCTGCCCTTTACCTTAACAGACAGAGAGTTAGGTACTCTTTCTTGGGAGTAGGATAATTTAAAACCAATAAGAAGGACCAGAATGATCTGTAAGGACTTTCCCACTTGAAGCATAGAGCTGGATTCTGCACTATCAAATTAATAGTCTGAGGTCGCAAACATGAGCAACTCAGAGTGGTTTTCTTCAGACCTTATCAGAACAAAGAAACTTTATTTTTTTAATATGATCTATCGGCCAGCGCTTCTTTTGATCTATTCTGCAATAAATTTTACATCAATGTTGCTTGAAATAAAAACCGGAGTTGGAGCCCTTAATCTTATCGAGACTAGAAAGTTGATATTTTTCACATTCATAACATCAGCGACATCATCTTCGAATGGTAAAATATTTACATTTCTTCCCGCATTCACAGGAATGAAATCCGTAAGAAAAACGTCGCTAGCCTCATCCTGATTGAGACCTTGATACACCGAAATTCCAATTTCCTGAATAAATTCAAAATCGATGTCTTGCAGTAGTGATGAAAAGATGGCCGAAGCAGGTCTAATGCGTAATACGTGGTCAGGTGCAACATTAAATTGCTCGCGTAATGTCTCGATATTGGTAGATACATTGGCTATCCGGAAGTAATGCCTTTCGAAGGGATTAAGACCCGCCGGTATTTCAAAATTAAGCCGAAAGGGTATTTCAAATAAAACGGGATCCCGTTTACGACAACTTAGCGAGGTGACACATAAGATCAATATTAAAGCTGTTGCTGGTTTGATCATTCTTCTTACCAACGTTTGTAGGTTGGATCACAGTGTACTCTATCAAAATAAAATCCGTAGGTTTTGAACTTTGATATGTCACATAAATGTATATTAAAATCCTATATTTGTTCACTTAACCCAAATCATATCATGAGTAAAGAAAATTCAGAAAAATTAAAAGCTTTACAGCTGACGGTAGATAGATTGGAAAAGACCTATGGTAAGGGTTCTATCATGCGATTGGGTGATAAGCAGGTTGTTGAGGCAGATACAATACCGACTGGTTCATTAGGCCTGGATGTGGCTCTTGGCATTGGTGGCTTTCCGAGGGGGAGAGTAATTGAAATCTTTGGCCCGGAATCATCAGGTAAAACAACACTGGCAATACATGCTATTGCAGAATGTCAACGCAAGGGAGGAATTGCTGCGTTCATCGATGCTGAGCACGCGTTTGACCGGTCTTATGCTGAGGGTTTAGGTGTCGATACTGAAAACTTGCTCATTTCTCAACCAGATAATGGTGAACAAGCCCTGGAGATTACTGAAAATCTTATTCGCTCCGGTGCCATTGATATCATCGTTATTGATTCCGTTGCGGCTTTGGTGCCCCGGGCAGAAATTGAGGGTGAAATGGGTGATTCTAAGATGGGTTTACAGGCTCGTCTGATGTCACAAGCTATGAGAAAACTCACTGGTACCATTGGACGCACCGGATGCTGCTGTATGTTCATCAACCAGTTACGCGAGAAGATAGGTGTGATGTTCGGAAATCCTGAAACCACCACTGGTGGAAATGCCCTCAAATTTTATGCTTCTATTCGTTTAGACATTCGTAGAAGCGGCTCAGCCATCAAGGACAAAGAGGGCAACGTGGTAGGTAATACGGTAAAGGTCAAAGTAGTAAAAAATAAATTAGCTCCCCCTTTCAGGATTGCGACTTTTGATATTATGTATGGGCAAGGTATTAGCAAAGTAGGTGAAATTGTGGATCTCGGATCTGATCTGGATGTCTTGAAAAAAAGTGGTTCGTGGTTTAGCTATGAAGGCACCAAGATTGCTCAGGGTCGTGAAGCTGCCAAGCAATTTATGTTAGATAATCCTGAAGTTGCTACCCAAATTGAAAATCTGATTAAGGAAAAGATCACCGGAAAACCTATGTCCGCAGCGTCTGATGAGCCGGATAATTCGGAAGACTAGATCCTAGGAACGGGGCGGATAAAGCCTACAAAAACTTAATCCGACCATTCAAAAGTATTAATCATATGTGAAATATCTACTTTCACATACTCGTATAGTGGCTTAAGTGAATCTGGTCTGATCTGGGTATTAAAATAAAGGGCTCCTCTTAAAAAATGGCTGGTACTATCGGTCATATAAAATTGAAAAGGTGTTGCAACAGGCCCCTCCAGATTAAAAATAAATCCGGAAACTCCATTGGGCTTTTCAAATTTTACTTCATCAATATAGGTGGCTTTCTTGTTGTGCTCCATCGCTAAATTGAAAGCGTCTTTGTTTAATTTGGCAAAGGGATTTTGGGCGTTGATCGGATAGTAGCTACAATATATCCGACAATTAAAGTCCGGATAATAAAGGTTGAACCAGCAAGGATCGATTGGTTTTTCGTTAAAAAACAAGGTGTCTTGTTCTACCTCCGTATAGATTGGCCTTTCAAAAGTGAAGTGACAATAGTCCTGATTAAAAAGCACATATTCCTTTTCTGGGAATTCTATTCTTGGGAAGGCTCTGGGCTTGGGTACACTCATCTGATTGTTTTGGCAAGCCATCAGCAAACAGAGAATTGGTACAGCATGGTACCCACTAAGTTTTGACTTCATCAGGAAGGGTAATTTTAACTTTCTCAATTCTTTTGGCACTGACTGCCAGTATCTTAAATCGATATTCCTTATACTTGATTTCGATATTCTTTCGGGGTATTCGGCCAAGCAACTCAAGAATTAAGCCGGCCACACTATCTGCTCCTCCTTTTACTTGTTCAAAAGTGTCGGTGTTAATGCCAATCACTCTGCAAAGATCATTAAGGAGTGTCTTACCTTCAAATATGTAATTAAATTCATCAATCTTCTCAAATTCAACCTCTATCTCTTCATCGAATTCATCTCTGATGTCTCCAATGACTTCTTCCATTACATCTTCGAGAGTGACCAAACCACCACTACCACCAAATTCATCGACCACTATGGCCATATGAGTGCGTTCTTGTTGAAACTCAGTCAATAGTTCATTGATCTTTTTAGCCTCCGGCACATATTTTACCTCTGGTCGGATCAAGGTATTCCATGCAAATTCGTTTTGTTCATTGAGATGGAGCAGAAGGTCTTTGACGTAAAGGATACCCTGGATATTGTCAAGATCTTCTTCATAAACAGGTATTCTTGAATATCCTGAATCTTTGACAATCTTCATCACGACATCAAAAGAGCTATCAATATCAAGTGCTACAACATCCACTCGGGAACGCATAATTTGTTTGACATTGACATCACCGAATTTCACGATACTTTTCAGTATATCTATTTCTTTTTCAGAATTCTGCTCATGACTCACCGTTAATTCGATCGCCTTATCAAGATCATCTTTCCTGCTCCGGTTGCGATTCGTATCTTGAGCTAACCGCTTTTCAAATCGAGTGGACCAGGTGACTAGTATTCTGGAAATAGGGAACAACAGTGTTTTTAAGAAAACCAGGGGCCCTGACATCATTCTTGCCATTTGTTTATTATTCACATTGGCATAAATCTTCGGTGCTACTTCGCCAAATAAAACTAAAAGAAAAGTTGCCCCTACAACGGTTAAGGTAATCTCAATAGCCTTTGCAATACCCTCCAACGAAAAAATTTTCCAAGATTAAAGCGGGCATTCCCTCTGCCCACTCAAAAAAAGTAGTCATAGGAAAGATGTTGCGAATCAAGAAGTCTGAGAGAATGACAATGGCAATATTGACAAAATTGTTACTGATGAGAATGGTTGCTAGTAGAATCCGGGGACTATCCCGCAACTGGAGTATACGCTTGCTATTGACACTACCTTCATTTGCCAGAAGGTGCAAATCTGAAGGACTCAAGGAAAAATAGGCTACTTCGGCACCTGATATTAAAGCTGAACAAGCAAGCATTAATATAATGAGAATGATGCCTATCGAAATACCCCCAAATGATACCGTAAGCAACACAAAGGGGGTGAATAGAAGGAAAATGACCTTACTACTGGGAGGTTCAATGCTATCCAAATGTCTTTGTCTAGCTTAATTTAAAATATGAGGAGTATAAATACCGATCCTAAAAAGGAAGATCATCATCTACTTCATCTTCTTGGCCACCACCTACTTGTTGAGGAGTTGCACTGCTACTATTGTCTTTCAACTCGTAGCTGCTACCCTGGGGTGCATCTGAAGCTGCGGGAAAACTTGAACTATAGCTGCCGCTGCCACCTTCCCGCCGTTCAAGAGGCTTAATAGTGTTAGCAACTACTTCCGTGATATATCTTTCATTCCCATCTTTATCCTGGTATTTGCGATGGGTTAGTTTGCCTTCAACATAAACTAATGATCCTTTTTTTAAGGCCTTTTCTGCCCTTTCTGCCAAAGATCTCCAAACCACTACATCATGCCACTCAGTGAGGGTTTGCCACTCACCGTTTTTATCTCTGTAGCTTTCATTGGTTGCCACTGGAAACTTACCTACCATACTCCCATTCTCCAGATGTCTAATTTTCGGGTCTCGACCTAAATTGCCGATCAGAGTCACTTTATTCACCATGTCTTATATATTGAGTTATTCCAAATTTAAAATTACGTCTTTATCTTCTAAGAAACAATCAATCACTTTTGGGAATGCAAATTTCCGGATTTTTTTTGTCTTTATGGCGGTATACTTGTCTCTGTTCAAAATCGCTTCATCATCCCCAAGCACAACCGTGAGAAATTCAGCATGAATCACTTGATGAGAGAGCAGCTGTTTGTATTTTCTGGGTTTGGTTGGACTCTGAATAATCGGTAGATCGATTTTTTTAGAATCGCCTCCCACTCGACTTCTCCGGCTGTCTCTACCAGATAAAATTCATGAAGTTGTGGCCAAATATCATCCTCGTCTCTTCTTTTGACATAGGTAAAATCCCCCTTAACCGGAACGAGATAGTAAAAATATCTGTGTCTCTTGGGCTTCTTTGCCTTTTTGACTGGGATTATACCAACCAGATTTTTTCTGAGTGCAACGCATTGTCGGGATAAAGGGCACGGGTTACAATCTGGATTGGCTGGTTTGCATTGCTGTGATCCAAAATCCATGATCGCTTGATTGAAGGTCCCCGGTTCTTCAACATCAAGTAGATCCTCTGCATGTTTCTGAATAATCTCTCTTGTATGATTCTCTTCAACTGGGTCAATGATGCCTTGCAGCCGGGTTATCAAGCGCACCACATTGCCATCGACCACAACATACGGCTTATTGAAAGCAAAAGAAGAAATAGCGGCGGCGGTATAAGGTCCTATTCCGTTTAAGGCCAGGATTTGTTCGTATTCGTTTGGGAATATACCGTTGAAATTATCAACTACTTTTCGAGCAGCAGTGAGCATATTCCGAGCTCTTCGGTAATAACCAAGACCTTCCCATATCTTCATCAAATCATTCTCAGATGATGCAGCCAAATGTTGGATGCTTGGATACTTGCTGATAAACCTCATGTAATACGGCAAGCCCTGATCAACTCTGGTTTGTTGCAAAATGATTTCTGAGACCCATATGCGGTAGGGATCGCGATCTCTTTTCCACGGTAGAAATCGCGGATTATTTCTGCTCCACATTAACAATGCCTGGCGAATTTCCAGATCTCTTTTCGTACTTTTAGTAGTCTCCATCTAAAAAGCTAATTTAAAAACTCTTATCGGTTAATTATTTTCGGAGTGAAACTGAAATCCATAATTGATGACCTACTTTATCTGGTCTATCCAAATCTGTGCGTAGGCTGTCATGAGGAGGCGGTGCACGATGAAGAGCTCTTTTGTATCAATTGTGAGACTAAACTGCCGCTTACCGATTTTCACGAAATTCAACCCAACGAAGCTACTGATAGAATGGCAGGAGGATTCGGCTTTTTGCGGGGTCTCAGTATGTTTCGTTTTTACCCGGGTGGTATGGTGCAACACATGATCCATGAAATCAAGTACCGTGGTCAGACAAATATTGCACGCCGACTTGGCCGCAGATATGGGGTCCTATTGAAGGAACTTCCGGATTTTATTGACCTTCACTGCATAGTGCCCGTGCCCCTTCATCCAAGAAAGTTAAGGTCACGCGGTTATAATCAAAGTCGTTTTTTTGCCGAAGGATTGGCTGATTCTCTCATATGCTTCTCATCTTCAAACTACTTGTTACGTACGAAAGAGACCAGTACACAAACATCAAAAACAAGGTATGAACGCCTCGAGAGTATGATGAAAGCATTTTCTGTAAGTGATAAGGCAAGCGTTTTGAAGGGCAAACATATCCTATTGGTTGATGATGTATTGACCACCGGTGCGACTTTGATGTCTTGTGCTCAGGCACTTTCTCTGATACCAGACATCAAGATTTCTTTTGCTACCATTGGCCTGGCCCAATAATCTATAATGCACAGAGTCTCTCGGCGGCAGCGGCCAGAGTTGCATCGGTCTTACCAAAACACAATCGAATCAAACGTATTTGAGGATCTGGATCTGTATAAAAGACACTCATAGGTATTGCCGCGACGCCATGATTGATGGTGAGATCCTGAACAAATTCAGTATCAATCTTATCACTCAACTCCGAATAATCATAAAGCTGAAAATAACTTCCTTCACTTTTGAGCGCTTTAAGTCTACTTGATTCCAGTGCATTTTGTAGATAATTGCGCTTGTGTTCAAAAAATTGAGGTAATTGCAAATACATGGTTTTGTCTTCCATGTAAGCGGCTAAAGCATATTGCAAAGGAGTCGGCACTGTAAACACGTTGAATTGGTGAACTTTTCTAAACTCCTTGGTCAACTCTTTGGGAGCGATGCAATATCCCACTCTCCAACCTGTGACATGGTAAGTTTTACCAAATGAAAACACAGCAAATCCACGACTATATAAACCTGGATATTTAAGAATACTTTCATGAGTGTAGCCATCAAATGTCAAATGTTCATAAACTTCGTCGCTGATCACATAGAGATCAGTCTCCTGCACCAGAGATTCGAGCGCTACCAAGTCTTCTTCCTTCAGTATTCTCCCGATCGGATTGTGCGGTGTGTTGATGATAATAAGTCGTGTCTTAGCTGTGATCAGACTTTTCACTTCATTCCAATCAACTATAAAGTGAGGTGCTTTCAGATGGTAAATCACTGGTTTGCCACCATTGAGGATGATTGCTGGTTTATAAAGATCATATGCCGGATCTAACAAGATTACTTCATCATCTACATGAACCAGGGCAGTAATTGCGGAATAAATGGCTTCTGCAGCCCCTGCAGTGATCGTGACTTCATGACCCGGGTCCAGATCGATCTGGTACAATTGGGAGTATTTGCTGGCAATCTGTTCTAAAAGCGGATCAATGCCTCGCATCGGAGGATATTGATTGTGCCCTTGTTTCATGGCCTGATATGCCAACTGCTGAAGATACGGATCACAATCAAAATCTGGAAAACCTTGTGATAGATTGATGGCATTGTGTTTCTTGGCGAGGGAAGACATGACCGTAAAAATCGTGGTCCCTACCTCTGGCAACTTGCTATTTAGCATCTGAAAATCGATTATAGATGCCGTCAATCCTGTCTGCCAATTTCCGGTCTTTTTGAGTGATAGTATTGCCGGCATCATGAGTGGTCAATTCGATATTTACCTGATTATAAACGTTACTCCACCACGGATGATGATTCATTTTTTCAGCTTCCAGCGCTACCTGAGTCATGAATCCAAAAGCATGATTAAAGTCCTCAAACTTAAAGCTCTTACAAAGTTTATTATCTGTTTCTTTCCACATGATTCAATATTATGGTTGCCAATCAAATTCATCCAGGTGTAAGACGGCATGAGTCAATAATTCAATGCACTGTTCAATATCTTCACTATGGGCCATTTCAATCACTTGATGCAAATGTCGGAGTGGTATTGAGATTGCACCTGCGATAGCTCCATCCTTGCCATATCGTTGCACTCCCGCCGTATCTGTTCCACCGGCAGTCAGGATCTCGGGTTGCCATTTAATGTTGTGATCTTCAGCTTGTTTCTTCAAATATTTGACCATTCGATAATCACAAATAGTAGAACCGTCCATAATCTTGATTGCTGCTCCATGACCTAATTTAGTGACCACTTCATGTGGTTGTGCACCGGGCAGATCAAATGCCACAGTGACATCAAGACCAAAGCCAAAATGAGGATTTATATGGCCAGCAGAACTCATTGCACCCCTTAACCCAACTTCCTCCTGAACGGTAAATGTGGCATAAATGTCATAAGGCACTTCCTTGTCGCTTAGAAATTCCAAGGTTTTGATAAGGATATATACAGAGACCCGATTATCGAGTGATTTCCCGTTTACGCAATCACCCATCTGAATCAAACTTCGTTCTCTGGTG
This sequence comes from Saprospiraceae bacterium, assembly GCA_016711125.1. Taxonomy (GTDB): domain Bacteria; phylum Bacteroidota; class Bacteroidia; order Chitinophagales; family Saprospiraceae; genus JABDMH01. Next base: position 444,134 of record JADJTQ010000002.1, read on the forward strand.
ATCGGGTTTCCAACAGTGATCAACTCCTTAACCTTTTGACTGGGCAACCCGGTATCAATGTAGTAGTCCTTGAGGTTTGGTGCCTTGTTTTTTTCTTCGGCCTGCATCAAATGCACCGGCTTGCAGCCCATAACTCCAAAGACGTCTTTTTCGCCGTGGATTACGACTCTCTGAGCAGTGAGTGTCTTAGGATCAAACCCTCCCAATGTGTGAAACCGGATGAATCCTTCATCATCTATGTGGGTCACGATGAAACTAATTTCATCAAGATGGGCGGCAATCATCACGCGTTTAGATTCTCTGCCTCTTTTTAGAGCAATCACATTGCCCATAGCGTCAATAGAGATCTCATCCACCATTGGCTTTACCAAACGAATCACCAGGTCTCGAACAGGTTTTTCAAATCCTGGTGCCCCGGGAGTCTCGCAGATTACTTTTAACAAATCGAAATCAATCATACTATATGAATAATTCAATCTAAGGTAGATATAAATGAATGACGATAAAATGGTGAAGAATAAATTCCATTATTTTACGTCATCAATCGGCAATGAAGCAAATCATTGGGTTGTTAAAAATAACATGTCTTTTGTAAAACAACTAGCTGGAGAAACAGCAATTTACGGTATTAGTAGCATCCTAAGTCGCATCGTCAACTTTGTCTTCCTCACCGGATATTTGACCCGGATATTTACGGACCAATCGCAGTTTGGTATTCATCAGGATCTTTATGCCTACATGGCACTTTTGCTGATCATCTTTACCTATCGCATGGAAACCGCCTACTTCCGAATGGGGTCTTTAAAAGAGGATGAAAACAAGGCCTTCTATTCGGCTCTAACCAGTATAGCAGTCTCTACGGTCATTTTGTGTCTGGTCATGCTAATATGTAAGAATGAACTGGCCGTTTTTCTGGAGTACGCCAATAAAGAAGTCTATATCATATACATGCTCTTAATCATTGGCCTCGATGCATTGGCTGCCATCCCTTTTGCACGCTTGAGGTTACAGAGCCGACCACTCAGATTTGCCTTTATCAAAGTCGTAAGCGTACTGCTCACTATTTTTCTGGTCATCTTTTTTCTCGAAATATGCCCCTTTTTGAAGCGTCAAGGATTTAATTTCGTGGATTATTTCTATCGGCCCTCGTGGAAACTGGACCTTGTTTTTATTGCTAACATTATCTCTAGTGGTGTGGTACTTCTACTCCTCTGGCCATTGATTTTTAAATCCAAATTCGAATTTAATTGGCTGTTTTTGAAAAGGATGTTTTGGTATGTCTTGCCATTGGTGCTGGTCAGTCTGGCTGCTGTTTTTAATCAATCTTTCGCCGTTCCTTTACTTAAATATTTGTTGCCTGATGGCAAAGAAAGCAATTTGACCTCGGCAGGAGTCTATGCCGCTGCAGCTAAACTTGCCCTGCTGATGAATTTGTTCACTCAAGCATTTACCTATGCTGCGGAACCCTTCTTTTTTAAGCGGGCTAAAGATGAAAATGCGCAAGAAACCTATGCTGATGTTGCTCAGGCTTTTACTTTGGTCGCTAGTGCAGCGATGTTAGCCATATTACTATACTTGGATAATGTTGTTGTCTATTTAATTGGGCCGGCCTACCGATCAGGAATCAATGTTGTTCCCATTTTGCTTTTGGCTTATTGGTTTCTAGGCCTTTACTATAATTTTAGTTTGTGGTACAAAATCAAAGACAAGACATACATGGGAGCCTTAATATCATTGGGTGGTGCGGTCATAACATTGATCATTACAGCAACTTTAATCCCAAAATATGGAGCCATTGCGATGGCATGGGCTAGTTTGGCATGTTACGTTTTTATGGCAATAGCCAGTTTTATCACGGGCGTTTACCATTATCCCGTGCCATATCCGATTGGTAAAATGCTTCTCTATCTTGTGGTTGCTTTGGGTATTTATGGTGTAAACGAAGCCGTGAAGTCTGGCACCGATATCGGTTTCATCGGTGAGCTAATCATAAGTACCGCTTTAATGTGTTTGTATCTTGTTTGGATGTATCTCCTGGACAAGCAAAAGGTGCTTCAGTGGATCGGTGTTCAAAAATAGATTCTGAGGGTATCTACTATGTCCAACCAGTTTCGATAAATGAGAATTAGCATGCCCACCAAAAAAAACAGGAGGATTATTTTAGTTTTTCTCTTGATCACTGCATAGCGTTCGTGTCTGCTCCGGTATTGATGTTTACGATGATAGGCCATTAGCGGTATTAATAATTCCAGTTAAATAAGTGACTGCCTTGCCCGTCAGAAGGACCCGATCTCCCTGCACCTTACAATGGACAATCCCAGATCTGGCTGATGCCTGCAATGCCCTGAGGTTATTTTTACCCAACTTATCTGCCCAGTAAGGAGCCAGTAGTGTATGCGCTGATCCAGTGACCGGGTCTTCGTCGATTCCGTATCTGGGGAAAAAGCATCTGCTCACAAAATCGAAGGGGTCGCTTGCTTTAGCAGTTATAATAATTCCTCTGGCACTCAAACTCTGAATTCCTCGAAAATCCGGCACCATCTGCCTAACTAAATCTTCATCTTCCAATACTATCAGTATATCATCATGCCCCCTGATGGCATCAAGAATCTTAACTCCAAGGATAGATCGAAGAGATTTTAATTCGGTGATCGCAACCTTACCTCCGGAATCTAAAGGAAAGTCCATTTCTATACCAAGATCAGATCTGCTGATATTTAAGTCCCCTCTTTTCATGGTTTTAAAAACCAGGGGCTGGCCGGCATATCCAAGATGTTCATAAAGAACATGAGCGCTGGCAAGAGTAGCGTGTCCGCACAATTCGACTTCAACCGTCGGTGTAAACCACCGGATTAAAAACTGATTTTCATCTTTTACGAAAAAGGCTGTTTCGGCCAGGTTGTTTTCGGAGGCAATCTTTTGCATAAGTTCTACCGGCGCCCACTGTTCAAGAGGTACAACCGCTGCAGGATTGCCACGAAATAGACGATCGGTAAAAGCATCTATCTGATATATGGCTAATTTCATGTCACAAAGTAAGCGTACTTAGCATTAGAAATCAAATCCAAGAGCTAACTGCAGTTTGGGTTTTTGAACCTCTCTGGTCTCAACTCCCCAGCCATAATCCAAGCGAACGAAGTAACCAAATAGTACTGTACGAAAACCAACTCCGTAGCCAAAGACAACAGGATCTCGATGATAGTTTACTTTTATCGTAAGTGCAGGAGGTACCCTTATTTCTTCCGTATTGATTGGATTATCATCATCGAAGGGAGATAGTCCTACCCAAGCAGCACCAACATCGGCAAAGCCCACTAATTGCATGTTTCTGAGAAAGGCAAATTTTATAGGTCTTCTGGATAAATATTTTAGAAACGGAATTCTTAATTCGGTGTTAATCAGGGCAAACGTAGATCCATTCCTTACATTGTAGTCAAAACCTCGCAAGTTTGGACTGATTGTCTGATATGCAAAATTACCCTCTGAGGGTTGTCGCACATCTTGATTAAACTTGGGAATTAACCAGTTGTCTATTCCTCCTAAGTAATACAGATTTTGTTCGGAGCCAAATGAGGTTGCAGCGGCAAACCTGGTTGCCCATACCATATGCTTGGCAAAATTCAGATAATGCCTTGTATCTGTGCCCATAACTGTCATAAACCCCTCTGACAGGTTTAGAGAAATGGGGTCAAATGAAAAAGCAAATTTCTTGACAAACTCTGTGTATAGTTTCATTCGGGTACCAGAGCGAATATTATAGTCAATATCGATGGCGTTATCAAAAACATATTCAAGTTTCAACCCGATACGCTGAGCCTCAATGTCGGGATTATTTAATGAATTCAGGTCCGATGCAAGGAAGATGGTTTTATCTTGTCTTAAGGTTGCAGTTGCTCTTAAACTATGATAGATGTCAAGTGGATATCTTACCCCAAACTGCCCAAGCAGGGTAGTATTTCGAGTGCGAAACGGATCATTATTATCTTGAATATTTGTACTAAGTGATTTGCGATAAACCGCATACTGCTTATCCAATCTCTTTTTCTTGTTATCATGCACTAAAAAGAACTCAGTGCCATTAAATGAGGTAGGAATACGCACTCCACCCTCAAAGACATAATCTTCAAAGAGATCTTTAAAGATGGCTTTCATTAAAAGTCCTACTGGAGGTGGTTCGAACTCTCTCTTGAAAGCTGCATAATTATCAAGACCTCCAAACAACAGATTGTTGTCCATATTGGTGCTAAGGTCATGCAATTTAAATTTCAGACGATAAGGTACAATCCGCAAACGATTGATTGGTTGACTATCCACTTGCGATTCCGGCCTGGCGCTAATAGTCGTATGCAAAACCACTTGATTTTGTATAGCACTCTCCAGTATTTTTTCAGTTTGGTCTGTTTCTTCCATATCGGGAAACTCAGATTGGAAAAATTTTTTGCCATCCTCAGTTGTTCTGCTAGAACGTATTACTTCTTCGACAAGGGGTTTGAGATTGAGTTCTTCCTGCGATTTAATTTCTCCTATTGCCTTTTTCTCTTCAATTTGCCGGTGCAAACTCGATCCAACCGTTATTTCCGACTCAGGGTCATCATGTAAGATTAGTTTGTATTGCTCTTTAATTTTGAAAGCCTCTGCAACTTTGGAGGTTGCGGCACTGACATCATAGGCAACAATGTTCCACAAGTTGTTGGTTAAAAAGGTTTCGGTTCCATGGTATTCTATAATCTTTATGTTCTGTCGCTTTAGTATCAAAGAGTCCTCTACCCTTAATTCTCCATCCGGAGCAAGGGTAACTATACTGCTATCCTTCAAAAGATATTCGATCATTGGCACAGAATCTCTTGAAATCGTAATGGATTTCCGATTGATGATTCCGTTTTCTTCTGAGAGAAACATGATTCCGTCATTGAATAATTTCGGGTTTCGGTAGTTAGCCCCTTTCTGGTCTGTGATTTGATATAGTTTAGGCCCTGCCTCCTCAAATGCCAGATGAAAAAGATTAAAATTCTTAAACCTTAAAGTCGTGTCAACACTTCTGCTTTGACTGTTCGTGTTTGGACGATTACTACTAAAGAGAATGCCGTTGACTCCATCAATCTCTGCCATTGAAATGTCGAGGTCGTCATAGATGTCATTTGTGATTTGATTAGACTGCCTATTATTGGTGGTGTAATAAAATAGGTCAATCATGCCTTCTGATAATGCAGTAAAGACTACTTCTTGTTCTGAAAGAGCCGCCAAAGCATACACTCTCTCATAGCGTTCGGGAAGAAACTGACGTGCTAAGCGGCCATTCTCAAAGTCCCGTAGTTCGAGTGCTATTTTATCTCGATCTTCGTATAGGATGTACATTCCGGATCCATCTGGAAGCCAACTAACCTTAGGATAATTGTAGTCCGTTTCCTGAACATTATTCTTGAATCCAAATTTGAAGATCTTCGAAGCTTCCCCTGTTTCCAGGTCTTTGATGGTGATCTTGGTTTTACCGATGTTATTATCGACAATAGCCAAGGCATCTCCCGCTGGACTGAATGATAAAAAGCTAACCGGGACTTTCCTCTTGCGTTTGTAAGCCACCTGGTTCTCAAGATCTGGGGCATTAAACAGTGATGTTTCTGTCTCGTAGCGTTGTTTAAAATACTTTTCCCATTGATCCGTCATATCATCAAATGGAATACCAAAGACATATAAAAACGCCTCTTGAACACTTCGATTGATTCGGGTTAGATATAATAAATTAGAGATCTCAGAGCGTCCATAGATTAGACCTACATAGTACCAAAAGGATTGGCCGACAACGGATGGATAGATGCCGCTGAGTTTTTTAAAGTTGGTCCTTTTTTCGTGCAGAAAAATATTCCGCAATTGAGCATCATCATAGGTGTCCCAATACGACCCGACGTAAGAGGCCAGACCGTCTTGAAACCAGCTTGGTATCGCTCCCGCAACCGAATTTTGAACAACTTCCTGGAGATTGGAGCCAAAAAACATACTATTTAAGAAGACCTTGGCGACTCCTTTTCTAATTTGCTTTCGAAGATGATCATGATCTCCATTAAAATAGACAAATACTTTGCTGCCTTCAATTTTCGTCTGACCAGCTACCGTGTTAAAGACTTCATCGCTACCAATATTACTCTGTTTCAGATCAGTGATATCACTATAAACAATGATTTCAATTTTATCATTGATGCGATGTTCAATCAAGTCAAGAATTTCATCATGATCCTGCTCAGCAAGTTTGACTGTCGATACTCCGTGGTTTCGTGCTTTGCCATACCAATAAGTAATAAAGTTTTGGCTCTCATAATATAGCCACTGGTCAAAATCATCATGATACTGAACCCTGTTTTTACCATATTCGACATCTGCCACTTGAGCTGATGCAGTCACAAAGCCAATTAGGAGTAAACAATGTAATAAGAAATATTTCATAAACTTTATACCATAGATTGAGCGACAGAACAGACAAAATACAATTTTCGACACTTACTTACCTATATTTAAACGCAAAAGCTATGAGTATTGTCACTTCATTCACTTTTAATGCCTTTCAAGAAAACACTTTTCTTGTATCAGACGAAGGAACGAAGAAAGCCATAATTATCGATCCTGGCTGCCATGATCTCACTGAAAGAGAAGAATTAACTAACCATATAGAAAAACAAGACCTGGAAATCGTTGCTGTTGTAAATACGCATTGTCACGTGGATCATGTTTTCGGAAATGCTTTTTGTAAAAAAACGATATCCCGATGCACCCTTATATATCCATCGGGGTGAGCTTTCAATTCTTAAAACGTATCCTGCTTTTGCCGCGATGTATGGTTTGACAGCAGAACCTTCCCCGATGCCTGATCGCTATTTGGAAGATGGAGACATATTGACATTTGGCCAAACCATTTTGAAAGTATGTCTCACCCCCGGGCACTCTCCCGCAAGTATTTCTCTCTTCTGTAAAGAAGACAGCTATATCATCGGTGGTGACGTACTATTCTATCACAGCATTGGAAGGACTGACTTACCGGGAGGTGACCATGACAGATTAATACAAAGTATCGAAGATCATTTTCTTAGTTTGAATGATGATGTTAGGGTTTACTGTGGACACGGTCAGTCTACTACCATTGGACATGAGCGTAAGAATAATCCTTTTCTGACATGATTTCTTTTCTTTGGTCTCCTTAAAACAGTTCTAGTTGTACGGGCAACGGATAAAGTTGAAAGGACTTGCGATGCAATGGACATGGCCCATATTCAATGATTGCTTGTCGATGTTGAGCAGTTGGATATCCCTTATTCGTTTCCCATCCGTATTGGGGAAATTCGTGATGTTTTCGCTCCATATATTCATCGCGATATGTCTTGGCAAGTATCGATGCGGCAGCTATTGAACCTATTTTACCATCCCCTTTGATGATGCATTCATAGGGAATTCTTTTAAATGGTTTAAACCGGTTACCATCTACTAATAGTTTTTCGGGTCTTGGTTTCATTTTGCGCAGAGCTAAGTGCATGGCCTCAAAAGATGCATTGAGGATATTGATTTTATCTATAGTTGACGGTCGGCAAAATGATACCGCAAAGGCAATGGCATTTTCCTCAATCCAATCCCGTAGTACTAGTCGGGTATTTTTACTAAGCTGTTTCGAATCATTTAACTCAGGATGTTGCGCATCATCGGGCAGGATGACTGCCGCAGCAAAAACCGGACCTGCCAAACATCCACGTCCTGCTTCATCACATCCTGCTTCTAGGAGCCAATTATCTTTTCTACTTGGTAACACATCTGCAATATACGCAATACGATATTTCAAATTTTTCGTATTCTGAATTCGACTCGGCGGTTTTGTTGCCGGCCTTCTTCCGTATCATTCGTTGCGACATGTCTGGTGGTACCATAACCAATATATGAAAGTCGACTTTCTTCAATTCCTTTATTCACGAGATATCCCACAACTGACCGGGCTCTTTTACTAGAAAGCTGCATATTATAGTCAAAGCCACCTTGACTATCTGTGTGTCCACCTACTTCGACTTCCATAGTTGGGTATTCGATCAGAATTTTGTAGAGCCTGTCCAGATCGCTTTTTCCTTTGATGCGAATGGTGAATCGATCGGTATCAAAAAGGATATTGTCCAAGGGTATCACTTTATCTTCTTCCAGAGGATACCAATCGGCAAATTCATCTTCCACCCCCTCAATGATTGGAGGTCGTTTTGTGACTTTCACATCATCGATATAATAATAAGCATAGTTGTGTCTGTTTTCTGAACCTTCACTACTCAAGGTCTGCTCGTCTGTAAAAAAATTACCAATTATCAAGAATCTGTAGGTGTCGTCCGCTGTAATGTCTCCCTGAATTTTATGCCAGATGTACTCATTACCAGGTACGATCTTGTCACTGTAGATTTGGGGCTTTTTAACTACCACACGGTCGGTTTTTTCCTGTAGCTTTTGTCGGCTAAACAGGATTCCTAAATTATTTGAATGGATGCCGGTGTGCAGTGGCGAAGCCCAGAACTCAACATGGTATGCCTGGCCCGGCATCAGTGGCTCTGTAAGATTGACTTGTATGTATTCGCGACAATGTGGTTTGCCTTGGTCGCAGCCAAATGCGGTGATCCCGGCCATGTAATAGCCAGATCGGGGTTTTTTTCGTCCGAAACCCTTATCTTGCCAGCTTTCTGGCACCGTGATACTAGGACCATATACATCTGGCGAAGCTTCACTGGCAGAACTCCAGTCCTTAACAAGATTAGTGAAATCTGATCCCCGGTAAAACCAACCATGAGGTATGATTGAAAATACCTCAAACCCTGGGTTCGGCACCAGATTCTCAGCTTCAGCCTCGTTGGGGCCAGATTGTCCAAAAACCAAAAGGAAAGAAAGCAATGTACTGATAACAAGCAATACTACTGGTTTGAAATACATTTAGCTTATTTTACTATGGATAAACCAAAATCTTACCAATTTTTAGGTATTCTCTATTTCAACAATTGAATCCTTTTTAAAACCTTTGCTTAAATTATTCAAACTCGCATCGATGAACAAAGATTTTCTGCACAATTTGCATCTTAGGGAAAGAAATGTGGGTACCTGGTCTGGTTGCAATGCTTTTGGTACTAAGCAGTGCATAACTAGCAGGTCACCAGTAAATGGACTGCTGATCGGAGAGGTCACCACAACCACAAAAGCAGAGTACGAAGAAGTTATTTCCGGAGCCCTATCTGCTTTCCAGACCTGGCGAAAATGGCCTGCGCCAAAAAGAGGTGAAATAGTAAGGCAATACGGCGAAATATTGAGAAGTCATAAAGAGGATTTAGGGCTATTGGTATCTTATGAAATGGGCAAAAGCCTTCAAGAGGGACTGGGTGAGGTCCAGGAGATGATTGATATTTGTGATTTTGCCGTTGGTCTTTCGCGCCAACTTTATGGTTTAACCATGCACTCTGAACGTCCCGATCACCGGATGTATGAACAATGGCATCCGTTGGGAATCGTGGGTATAATTTCCGCCTTCAATTTTCCTGTCGCAGTTTGGTCTTGGAATGCAATGATTGCCATGGTTTGTGGAGATGTCTGTGTTTGGAAAAGTTCAGAAAAAACCCCGCTCTGTGCTATTGCTTGTCAACAATTGCTTAATTCTGTTTTACGGGACAACAATGTTCCTAACGGGGTTTCAGGTATTATTTCGGGTGACAAAGAAGTTGGAAAAATGCTAGTCAATGATGCGCGAATTCCATTGATTTCTGCAACGGGAAGCTGTACCATGGGTCGAGCTGTAGGAACCACCGTAGCGGGCCGTTTAGGAAAGAGCCTGTTAGAGTTAGGGGGTAATAATGCAATTATCGTGACCCCCTATGCCAATCTTGACTTAGTCATACGAGGTGCCGTTTTTGGAGCCATTGGTACCGCCGGCCAGCGCTGTACATCCACTCGCCGTCTAATTGTCCATTCTTCCGTTTATGATGAAGTAAAAAGAGGTTGGTATCTGCTTACAAACAATTGAAGATTGGCACTCCCTTAGATAGTGCTAATCACATGGGACCACTTATTGATCAGATTGCCGTTCAACAATATGTACAAGCACTAGATCAGGTGACTAAACAAGGTGGTACTTTTGCCGTCAGAGGCAAAGAGTTGACTGGGTCAGAATATAAGAGTGGTTGTTATGTGAGTCCGAGTATTGCCGAAGTTTCAAATGAATTGTCTATTGTACAACAAGAAACGTTTGCCCCTTTACTCTATCTGATTCGTTATGAAAGTTTGGAAGATGCTATTGCGATGCAAAACGGGGTTACTCAGGGTTTGTCATCTGCGATCATGACGAATAACCTTCAGGAAGCAGAGCTGTTTTTATCCGTTGCCGGGTCTGATTGCGGAATCGCCAATGTAAACATCGGTACCAGTGGTGCAGAAATTGGTGGAGCCTTTGGTGGTGAAAAAGAGACCGGAGGTGGTCGTGAAAGTGGATCTGATTCCTGGAGGGCGTATATGCGCCGCCAAACAAATACAATTAATTATGGTAGCCACCTGCCATTGGCCCAGGGTATTAGTTTCGAGTTTTAGGTAGACAATAGACATGTCTTGAAGGCCGGTAGCCTAATTACCAGCGTGTGATCCTCAAATTCTATATATGTTGGATTACTTATTGAATTTAGAAGGTCGTTTATCACCTCTGAATTCTTCCATTTTTGGGGCAATCTTGTTTTGACCTCACATTCACTTTTCCCCAGATTTAAAGCAACTATTATTGTTCCATCCTGAAAGGACCATGACATCACCACACAATTGGTTTCTTTAGGCTCGACCTGTAGCCTGTTCCAAGCACCCAACTTAAAGACTGGTCGGTTAGTAACTGCGAGTAATTCATCGTAACACCCACTCATGCAAGAGCATGGGTATGCAGAAAGACGGAGTTGATTTTTTAAAGTACAAGGGCATTCGTCTGAAGGGAAAAATGTGCCCATTTGTACAGGGTATCTCTGTCGTTCTCCTTTCCATTGCCCATCATAGTGCAGTCGCATACCTGGCAATGTGGCATATAAAAGGGCTGATGCTTTTGCCATTTCCTCTCCCAGGGTAGTAAGTGATCTTTCTTCATCGTGGTTTTCGATAAATCTTACAGTTTGTTCCTGATATTCAAGTGTTCCTGAAAGATGGCCTTTCAGGTCGGAAATTTGATGGCGTTGTAGCAAATCCAACAGCGTGTTATCGTAGGTATAATCAAAGCCGAGCTGATGCAGGCGCCATTCTGTATCCCAATAAGCCTCAGCCATAAAAATAAAATGGGGATTTCGGTTTTTGATTTTTTGGATGGCCATCGACCAAAAATCTAGTTGATATCTGAGTTCAGTTGTATGTCCCCAGGTTTTTTCAAAAATATCCGGTAAGACCAACATAGCCATATCACATCGCAAACCATCGCAGTACGATGTCAAATCATTAAGCTTCTGTTGCATAAAAATATGGGCATCTTTCGAAAAATAATTGATTTGGACAGTATCTGACCATGCTGCGAAATATGGATCTCTTCCGTGTGCAAAATACAAGTCACCCTTCTTAAAATACGTGTATTTATCGCTTTCAAATAGATCATGATTTACCTGCAAGAACACATTAGGGTGTTCTTGAACAAGTTTTGAATCTGTGTTAAAGTGGTTGGGGATGAAGTCAAGAATCAACTTTATCCCTAGTCCATTTATCTGTTGTTTCAGCGATAAAAGATCCTGGGTGGTCCCGAGAAGATCAGATACTACATAGTCCTCAATCGCATAGGGAGAACCAGTGATATCTTCTTTTCGCCAATGACTCGATACCCGGTCATATGACCGCACTAAATCAGGATGAAAACAGTGCTTTGCAATCGATGTTGGTGAAGTCTGCCAGACACCCATCAGCCAAATGTAGTCCACCCCTCTGTCTTTTAATTCAATCCAATAGTGATCTGGTATGTCTGAAAGCGTGGTATTTTGTCCAAAGGTCTTGATCCAGGGTCTGGTATTTATCTCGTATAAGGTAGGATACATGGATACTTGATCGTTGACGGAAATCAAATGTTGAATTTCTTAGGATTTGGGGAATGATTACTAGGCAAAGCTTATTGAGCGCTACCATTTATCTTAAGAATTTGCTGGATCTTCTGGGGAATGTCTGAATTAGGATAAATACCAGCAAATTTATCACTACCAGGTCCATAGGCAAATACCGGAATCATGGTGCCGGTGTGATCTTTCGAGACAAAAGCCACTACTGGCTTCCCTTTTTTATCTTGACGCACTATGGCAAAGCCTCCCGTTTCGTGATCAGCAGTTACAATGACCAGCGTTTCTTTATCTCTAGCAGCAAAATCCAGGATTTTTCCGATAACCATATCAAATTCTTCCAATTCATCCATAACCATTTCTGCTACATTGGCATGTCCACCCCAATCTATTTGTGAGCCCTCAATCATCAGAAAGAACCCCTTGGGAGATCGCTTTTGCAAATAGGCAATACCGCGCTCACAAGCATCAGGAAAACAGGTTCTGCCCGCCAAATGACTGATGGGCTCACTATCGGCTGAAAAGTACATGAACCTTTTTTGTGGAGATATATTTAAATCAATAATTTCTCCATCCAGATAACTTTTGACTACAACATCTTGATTTGTCAGCTCCTGGATTAAATCCCGATCATCGACTGATCGTCGATCAAAGTATTGTCTACCTCCACCAACCAGGTAATCAACGTCAACCTTTAGAAAATCTGTTGCGATCTCTTCGTACATACTTCGCTGAGGTTGGTACGACACAAATGCTGCGGGTGTTGCATGGGTCATCGAGCAGGTTACCACCATACCGGTGGCCCAACCAAGATCATGCATTTGTTCTAATATCGATGGTGGAGCCTTTTCTTTCTCACTACTGCCAAATGTATTTTTATCTGCCTTGATACCCCTTGCCAACGCGGCGGCAGCGGCAGCTGAGTCGGTCACCAAATCATCCTTGCAGTCAGTCTTTTGCAAACCGATCGTTTTGAAGCGTTCCATTTGAAGTCCCCTCCTACTGTTGTACATAGTACCGGTAATTTGAGAAAGGCCCATACCGTCGCCAATCATAAGGATGACATTTTTAGGAGGTTTAGGGGCATTGTGAAGAGCATTTTGGTTCATTCCCGCGGGAGAAGAACAGGCAAATATGCCAAATGATATGTAAAGGATAAGTAGAATACGCATATTAGACTTTGCTTATTTCTATTGTATATTGACTCTGAATTTACTAATCTATGTTAAACATAATGGTTCAAGTTTGTATCAAGTACGTTTTATTTTGCTTGATTGCATTCTTAACAGTTTGTTTGCGAGCTCAGGGTCCGAAGACTTTGTCAAAACTCACTCTATTTGACCGACTGGAAACTGAATCTCAGCTTAAAATAGAATTATCCATTCAAGTAGATTCCTTGATCATTATGAAACTCCGGCCATTCGTATCGAAGGGCAGTATGAATTTTGAATTTGAAGATGCTGAATTTGAACTACCCGTTAAGGTTTCTGTCAGAGGAAAGTACAGGCGCCGAACTTGCGATTTTCCGCCTTTACTCTTAGATTTTCCCAAAGATGAACTTAAAGATCAAGGTTTTAAAAAATCCGACGAGTACAAACTGGTTACTCATTGTCTATCCAATAAAGAAGCACAAAACTATCTTTTTAGAGAACATCTGATATATGAAATGTATCGGGAATTGGATAGTCTGGCATACCGTTCCATAGTTTTTCCAATAAAGTACATCGATACGGATACCAGACAGGTTACCAGAAGCTATGGTATGTTATTGGAAAGCAATGATGAGCTTAAGGATCGTCTGGATGGCAAATGGTGCGATTGTATGGGTCTTGATGCCGAGCTAATCAATGACTACTATCGAGAGTTGGTGATATTCTTTCAATACATGATTGGCAACAAAGACATTAATATGCAAATTGAGCATAATGTGAGATTTCTCGAGGGTAAAAAGTATGATAAAAAAATACCCATTCCTTATGATTTTGATTTTTCGGCCTTTGTACGTGCCCCCTATGTTTTTTCTGACCAGAGCGTTACCTACGATCGATCACCATTGATCATGGGAAAAAATGCTGTCGAGTTTGATAAAGTACTTACCCTGTTCAAACTAAGAAAGCAACGGTTTTTCCAGATCATTAACGAGTTCAAACTACTATCGAAGAGACATAAAAAGCGCTGTTTAAAATTTATGGAAGACTTCTATAAACTGATTGAGAAACCAAACTTTAAACAGAAATATTTTCGCTAGTCCTTTAGAGTTTGTGACTTATTGTTCGCTCAATTTAGGATTATTATGATGTCTTTCCCGATCTCTCAGAGTCTTCTTTTCGAGGTTGTCTGATAGTATTTTTTCGAGATCAATTCCTGTTTGGTTTGCAATGCAGGTTAAGACAAAGATGACGTCCCCCAGTTCCTCCGAAAGCATATTGGTCTGCTCCTGGTCACTGATCGATTGCTTAAAAGATTGTTCCCCATACATCCTTGCGATAAGTCTGGCCAGTTCACCAACCTCTTCCATAAGTATTATGGTGTTGGTTTTTACATCAAAATATCGAACTCCATGATTACTAATCCACGAGTCAACTTCTTGTTGCCATTCATTTATATTCATTATTCTCTCGTTCTTGAGTCAATGATGATCGTTACTGGTCCATCATTCCGCAAATCAATTTTCATATCAGCACCAAATAGACCCTTTTTAATTTCTGTGTTGCACAGCTTAGCTATCTCCTGAATAAATTGCCGATACATCTGCTCGGCAAAACCAGGCTTGCCTGCCTTAATGAAAGATGGACGATTCCCTTTTTTAGTACTGGCATATAGCGTAAATTGACTGATGATCATTATTTCACCCGCCACGTCTTCAATTGAAAGATTCATCTTAGATGCTCCATCTGAAAAGATTCTCAGATTCACAATCTTTTTACACAACCACTGGATATCTGAATGCTCATCGTCATCTTCAACACCAAGTAAGATCAACATTCCCTTACCTATTGAGGCATAAAGCGTTTGGTCAATGGTTACCGATGCGTGAGCAACTCTCTGTATAACACATCTCATTATTTAGAATAGCAATACTTGACCTTCTTGATGAGGTTGATGCAAGACCTTACTATTGAAACCCTTTACAAATATCTTCTGAGAAACAATGTGTGTCTTCAGGGGAACTGGTAATGTCGTTTGCAGGAGCTTAATCACCTGGGCCACAGGCAGAAAGTCAAGCCATCTCCATGCCTTATCCTGATCAAAAAGCACTGGTTCGTGGTCGCAAAATTCCCGTAAAGACTTTCTCGAAGGTCTCGATATTATTGTGAAACCATATTGATCAGTCTGAGTCTTAAAGTATATCGCAGGATAAAACATGATATCGGACTCTAAGTAAACACGTATTGGGCGTCGTTCGGAATCCCTCCATACATAAAAGCTATCAGCTAAAATAATGCATCGCTGGGTTCGGAAGGACAATCGGAAGGTTGGCTTGACGTGAACTTGTCTAAAGTCTATGAGAGGGAGATTTATTTGATCGGATTTTGGATTTACGCCCCAGCTTCCTTTGACCAGAAACCCATCTTGTGCTATCAGCATATTGACCGAATCTAACAGATCTACGTGATAACTGTGAGTTAAAGGAGTTTTAGGCATCGAATTTTTGAAAATCCGCTCCAGATCACCTTTTTCGATTATCGATGAAAATCGCTTCATGAATTTATGTTGAGGCCCCTAATCAAGTTATAAACATCACATATATTCGTTATTTATAGAATACTGTAATAGAGTCTCTTACAAATATACATCAAATATTATTTATTTTCATTTTTTCAACATCTTTCCACATAGTCGTAATGTTATCCACTAATCACCCACCGAAAATTACTCAACTGTTTGTTTACAGGATCTTTTCCATTAGAAATGAACACAACTATGCTGACAGCAAACAGAATATTTGCTTTATTTTTTGAACACATGACTTATTCCACATCTCTGGATAACTGCATTAATATTTTGATATTCAATGAACTATATTGTGGGTCATTTGTGAATTAAGCTTATAAATTTGTTTAATACTGAATTACCAAATGGATCTATGATAAGAATTCTACATTTAAACAGAGATGATGATGGGTTTGAAAGATAGATTTAAATTTCTTTTCGTCATTAATACAGATCGGTGAATGTTAGTACACAATAGATGGATCTTAGCTTGGATGGTAACTGGTTTGGTAATGGTTTTTATGCAAATTATTATCGGGGGAGTGACCAGATTGACCGGATCAGGCCTGTCTATCACAAAGTGGGAGATTGTTACTGGATCTATCCCGCCAATTTCCAGGCATGCGTGGAAAGAGGCCTTTGATGCATATAAAGGCACTCCGCAATACAAGAAGATAAATTCAGGAATGTCATTGAATGAATTTAAGTTCATTTACTTTTGGGAGTACTTGCATCGTTTTTGGGCTAGATTAATGGGCCTGGTATTTATTGGGCCATATATGTACTTTGCGAAGAAGAATTGGATTTCAGGGAAGATTAAAGGAATGTTGTTTAGAGTGGTGGCACTGGCTGCAATAGTCGGTCTATTTGGCTGGATTATGGTAGCCAGCGGTCTTATTGATCGACCTTGGGTCAATGCCTATAAATTGTCGATACACCTTTGTCTAGCATTAATGGTTTATGGCTATTTGCTCTGGACGTATCTGAATGCTGCGTTTCCTGCTATGAAAGTACTAAGCAGGATGAGGGGTAGTGTTGGTTTTTTTCTTACTTTACTGATAGTGCAAGTATTTCTGGGTGGTATGATGTCTGGTATGAGAGCTGCACTGATTTATCATTCATGGCCGGATATTGGTGGCGAGATGGTACCTCGATTATTGATGGATACAAGTGCCTGGAGTGTTGGTAATTTTGTGGATTACGATAAATCTTTGTTCCTGGTTACCTTGGTACAGTTCAGTCATCGGGTAGTGGCATATGTGTTGATAATGAGCGGTTTATACATTGTCTTTTGCATTTTTAGGCATGCAAAAAATAGGCAAGAAAGGTGGATAAGTAGAGTGTTTATAATGTTGTTAATAATTCAGGTTGCACTGGGAATTACTGTGCTTCTAAAGAGTATGGGTACCATTCCTGTATTGTACGGTGTTTTACATCAGGGAGGTGCTGTATTATTGTTAACAGCGGTAATAGTGCTGTATTACTTTATAACCCATGAAAGAATTGTCGCTTTATCTATTAAATAGTACTAATTTCTGAAAATGACGGAACATGAACTAAAAGTATCTGGTGAGTATACTTATTTGGATATCGGACCAAGATCTGAATTTCCACTTGTGCTGCTCCATGGATTGTTTGGCACTGCTAGCAATTTTGATGCTTTGATTAATCATTTTAGTGGCAATAGGAGGATTGTAATGCCGATACTTCCGATTTTTGAGATGTCGATACGAAAGGTATCTCTTAGCGGCTTGCTAGAATATATAGAAGCATTTATTTTACATATGAGTTTCAAAAAAGTGCATTTATTGGGTAATTCTCTGGGTGGGCATTTAGCGATTATTTATTCTTTGGATAACCAGAGTATGATAAAGTCCCTGACATTGACGGGAAGTTCCGGACTTTACGAAAGTGCATTTGGTACAAGTTTTCCAAAAAGGGAGGATTACGAATTTATAAGGAAGAAAGTTCAATTGACATTTTATGATCCGAATATGGCTACCAAAGAAATGGTAGATGAAGTTTTCGGTATTGTGAATGACAGAATGAAGGGTATTCGTGTTATTAAGACGGCGAAGTCAGCAATCAGACATAATGTTGAAAATAGGTTACATGAATTGAATGTGCCGTGTCTTTTGGTGTGGGGTAAGCAGGATACTATTACACCTGCATTTGTAGGCGAGAAATTCAGGGACCTGCTAAGTAATTCAAAATTGGAGATCCTTGAGGAATGTGGACATGCTCCAATGCTAGAAAAAGCATCATCTTTCAATAGGATATTGGAGGAATTTTTACACGATGTGGAGAAAGAGGAAACGGGAGAGGAGTAGAGCTAACTTAGATCTGGGTTTTTACTTGTTGGTTGCAGGTTCTGCTCAGAATCAGAAGAGAGCAGGTTAGTACTAGATTCGAATCAGAGGATCTTCAATCGAATTTCAATCGAGATTTTTGGGATTTTATATTTCAGTGTATGCGTATCATTTGCAAATATTAGGGCTTTGTGCTTTATTTGAATCAACGGAGACCGAATGGGTATACAACGAGGAACAGCTTAGCTCTTGGCAGATATGGAATAATTGAGCTAGGCAATGGTAGTAGTGATTAGGATGCCTAATCATTCACATGATGGGAAGAATAAGGTAGGATGAGAACAGGAATGGTGATAAGCGTCGTCGTCATTGGAAAGTTTGCTTACTCAGGATTTGCCTACGGGTGGAGGTATTGAATTCGTTACTGTCCTTAGAATCGGTCAGTTTGCGAAGTTATCAAGAAGGAATGAATGAATCTCGTGGTAATCGACAGGTAAAATGAATTTCGAACCCGGAGATGAGGCAGCCTTTAATAAATTAGGATGAATTGCTATCTCAGTTTGTAGAGCTTGGTCTATGGTGGTCTTGAACTTTGAGGGGTGTGCAGTTTCGAGAAAGATACCATCGATATCCATTTGTAGTGAATCATTGATAAAATCGTTGAGACCTAGAAAGGCAATGGCACTGTGAGGGTCTGCTGTGTACTGGTAGTTATTATAGAGGGTTCGAATAGCGTGGACGGTTTGATCGTCATTATAGGAGTAACCAATAATATCTTGTTTTAAATTGTTCCACGTGGAACCATAGAGATGGAGCATTCGCATGAAGTTTGATGGGTTGCCAACGTCCATCGCATTTGCGAGAGTTTCGACAGAGCGTCTTGGAATGTATTCTCCGGTTTTAAGATATGAGGGTACTATATCATTGATGTTGGTTGAGGCAATGAATTTATTGATTGGAAGGCCCATTTTCTTACTGAAGAGTCCGGCAGTCAGATTACCAAAATTACCGCTAGGTACTGAGAAAACTACATTATTGTGTGATGGATATCCTCGTAGTCTGAACGCTTCGAAGTAATAGAACATCTGTGGTATGAGTCGTGCAATATTGATTGAGTTTGCAGAAGTTAATCGCAAATTGTCAGTAAGTGACGGATCTGCGAAAGCCTGTTTTACTAAGGCTTGACAATCATCGAAAGTTCCTTTGATTTCAAGAGCAGTGATATTATCGCCAAAGGTCGTCAACTGTTTTTCTTGTAGGTGACTTACTTTACCTTTGGGGTATAGTATAATGACGTTGATTCCTGGTACTTTATGAAATCCGGCGGCTACAGCACCGCCTGTATCCCCAGATGTTGCTACGAGTATATTTAGTGGATGCTGATGTTCCCTATTGAAGTAAGACATCACCTGAGCCATGAATTGAGCACCAAAGTCCTTAAAGGCTAGTGATGGTCCATGCCATAGTTCTAATACCGAGATTTGATCTGATAATGTAACTAGGGGAGCACTAAAGGTCATGGACTTTGTAATGATTCTTTCTAACTCGAGAACAGGTATGCTATCGCTAAGTAAGAAGGATGCCAAGTCAAAGCATAAACTTTGAAAAGTGTTTTGTTCAAATCTGAAGAATTCACCAGGTAGAACTGGTAGTTCGAGAGGCATAAATAGACCACCATCAGGTGCTATGCCCTGCATGACGGCATATTCGAATGAAAAGTGCTGCTTGGTGTTTTTTGTGCTATAAAGTTTCACGTGAAACCAGATTAGTAGACTACAGTTCCTTCTAAATTGATCGGTGAAACAAAGATATCAGAGATTATCTTGTTTCTATTGAATACTTCCTGCATTGCTAATGCACCATTTTCTGCTTTGAGACTATTGTTGTACAATGCAAAGATGGAAGGACCAGCTCCCGAAATACTACAACCCAAAGCATCTTGATTCAAGGCAGCGTTCTTTACTTCATAAAAATGAGGGATCATCTGTGCTCTTTGGGGCTCGATGATTTGGTCAGAAAGGCTCTTTGCAATGAGTTCATAATTTGACTGGAGCATACCCAGCACAAACCCGGCAAGGTTTCCACTTTGTTTGATGTGACTTTGCAGGGTGATTTCTTTTGAAATGATGTTGCGCGCATCTTTGGTGAGTATTTCGATGTGTGGATAAACCACGGCTGCAGTAAGGCCAATTGGTACAGGAATCCTGTAGAAATCTAATACATCATTATCTCTGATTAATAAAAGACCTCCCAATAAAGCCGGACCTACATTGTCAGCATGATAAGCCCCATCTGCCACCTGCTCCCCCAAAACAGCAAACGGTAAAAGTTCAGATTTAGTCAAGGGCCTACCAACGAGTTCATTGACCGCCACTACGGCTCCTGCGGCACTGGCTGCTGAAGATCCCAATCCACTGCCAAAAGGCATTTTCTTATGGATTTCCAATTCGATACCACGTGACTGCATATCTAATGACTCCAACAATCTCAGCGCTGCCAAACCAGCCGTATTCTTGAATATGTCGTACGGTAGTCGACCTTGATCACCTGTGATCTTACTAATGGAAAGACCCGTTCTATCTGTTGTACGGGCTATGATCTCATCGCCTGGTTTTTCCAGGGCAAAGCCCAGAATATCAAATCCACATGCTACATTTGCCACAGAAGCAGGGGCAAAAACCTTGATTCCAGATCTCATAAAAGATTTCCGATATGTATGATTTCTGCAAATACACCTGCAGCGGTAACTTCAGCACCAGCACCAGGACCCTGGATCACTAGTGGTCGATCTTTGTATCGTTGGGTCGTAAACACAATCATATTGTCGCTGCCACTAAGAAAATAGAAAGGACTGCTTTTGGAGACCTCTTCAAGACCTATACTGGCTTTGCCATTTTCCAATTTTGCAATCATGCGCAGACGGCAGTTCTTCTCATCAGCCTTTAATCGTATCTTCTCAAAATATGGATCTGCTCTAAGTAGGGCATTTTCTAATTCTTTTCCGAGGGAGGCCTTCTGGCAATATGAAGGAAGTATACTCTTTACCTTGATCTCTTTTGATTCCATAACTAAGCCAGCCTCTCGTGCCAGGATGAGTATTTTACGTTTTACGTCAATGCCGTTTAGATCAATCCGCGGATCGGGTTCAGTATATCCTAAATCTCGAGCCTTCGCAATGGCTTCACTAAAAGAAAGATCTTTATTAAAATGATTAAAGATGTACGATAGTGATCCGGAAAGAACGCCTTCAATTTTTATGACTCGATCACCACTATCGATCAGATTCCGTAAGGTAGAAATCACCGGTAAACCTGCCCCCACATTGGTTTCGTAACCGAAGTATACATTTTTCTTTTCCGCAAGCCTCAAAAGGCTCAGATACTGATCAAAATTACTGGAAGTCGCTACCTTATTGGGAGTAGAAATACTTATAGAAGCATCCAATATCCGCTTATAGTGATCAGGGATTAACAAATCAGCAGTATTGTCAACAAAAACAGAATTTGAAAGATTCATCTCAACCACCTTGTCAACATATTCATCCATATTGGATTTGAGCTTTGACTTGTCGAGCAATTCCTTCCAGTTTTCAAAAGGAATTCCCGCTTCAAGAAAGAGCATCTTTTTAGTGTTTGCCAAGCCTACGACTTTGATTTCAAGTGATCTTTTATCCCTTAAGAACGGAGCTTGTTGCCTTAATTGTTCCAATAGGGTACCGCCAATGAGACCAACACCAACCATGAAAACATGAATTACTTTCGTGTCAGACAAGAAGAATGCCTCATGCAATGCATTGAGAGCCTTAGCTTCATTTTCTTTATTGATGACTACAGAAATATTAAGCTCAGACGAACCTTGAGCGATGGCAATGGCATTAATACCATTATTACCAAGAGCAGTCAACATTTTGCCGGCGACACCGGGAACATAGCGCATATTTTCTCCAATAATAGCAATGACAGACAGACGCGATTCAACTTTCACGGGTTCTATCGCATTCCGCGCGATTTCGAAGTCAAACTCTTTTTCAACCCGTCGTTTTGCTTTAGCAACCAGTGCCGGCTGAACAGCAAAACTGATCGAATGCTCTGAAGATCCCTGGGTGATCAAAATAACATTGATCTGAGCAGAAGCCAAACTATCGAATAAACGAGCAGCAATGCCCGGTACTCCAAATAGACCACTTCCCTGTAGTGTAAGGAGAGATATATCTGAAATAGAGGAAATTCCTTTAACCGCCTTATCATATGACCCAGGAGTGACGCTAATCAATGTTCCTCCATGATCTGGATTAAAGGTATTCTTGATATAGATGGGTATCTTCTTTTCAAGAGCGGGCTGAATTGTCGGAGGGTAAATTACCTTCGCGCCAAAATGAGACATCTCCACTGCCTCAGCATATGTCATCTTTTCGATCGTGAAAGCCTTATCGACTTTGCGAGGATCGGAGGTCAATACACCATTTACATCAGTCCAGATTTCAATTGATCCGGCATTAAGAGCGGCGCCAACCAAAGACACAGTATAATCGGAGCCCCCCCGCCCCAAAGTTGTTGTCAGGCCCCCTTTAGCGGAGCTGATAAAACCCGTGATGACTTGAATATTCTTATTCTTCTTGAAATGCTCACGTATGTTTGAATAGGTAATAGTCAGGTCAACTTGTGCGGATCCAAACCGTTTGTTCGTTTTGACGAGGTTTCGGGCATCAACAAAGTCGCTTTTGATCGCTCTCTTGTCAAAATAGTGAGCAACAATCAGGGCGCTATTCCGTTCTCCAAAGCTTAACACATAGTCTAAAGTTCGAGGAGACGCTTCCATCACCAGATAGATGCCATGTAATAATTGTGTGAGGGTCTCATTAAGACTATCAATTTCTTTATGTAGTTGCTTAGCCGTGGTTTTACTAAAAAGATCGTTGATGACAGAACTATGATGTTTTGTAAAAATCGAGAGTGCCTGGGTATAATTGATGTCACCGTTTGATGCTTTCTGTGCCATCTGCACCAGAAGATCTGTCATTTTAGCGAAAGCGGATACGACTACAGCTCTCGGCTTATTTTTTGACTTCTCCTGTGATTCAACAATTTCAGCAACCTTCTTAATACAATTGGCATCTGCTAGAGAAGAACCACCAAATTTGAGCACACGCATTGTAAAACCTTAATAATGTGAATAGTATACATTAAATAGAAATGCAATTTCAAATTGAATTGCGGCGCAAAGATAAGAAGGATACAGTAAAACTGCGTATACTTTGGAGAGTTATCAAAAAAAAGTACCCGACTAAAATCCAGCTGGAAATATAGTTACTAAATAATGTGATTCCTTAGCTCGCATTGTCCTCTTTCCTTCCTCGGAATTATCGGAATAGCCACACATGTGCAATAGGCCATGCACCAAGACTCTTGCCAGTTCATAAAGTTTGTGACCCTGGCTAAATGTATCCGCATTTTCAAAAACTCGCTCCAGGCTTACATAGATTTCAGACTCAATTGGATTGTTGTTATATGGAAAAGTAATAATATCTGTCAATGTATCATGATTGAGATATCGTTGGTTTATGTCCAGTAGAAAAGAATCCGTACAAAAAATATAGAGTAAGTTGGAGATGTGCTTTTTCTCTGATTTTGCAACCTCGGCTAGCCAATCCATCATGGTTTCTTCCGAAAAGCCTTCTGGAAATGAAAGATCTTCCGAGGCAAATTCGAAGACGATTGTTGG
The DNA here is from genome assembly GCA_016711125.1 of Saprospiraceae bacterium. GTDB lineage: Bacteria > Bacteroidota > Bacteroidia > Chitinophagales > Saprospiraceae > JABDMH01. The sequence goes on from JADJTQ010000002.1 coordinate 467,928, forward strand.
CGGCAATGGATATGTATATCTAGGCTATACGTTAAAGTTTATGATCACGGTGCGTCCGTTATTGGCAAATTTGATACGATCTGCTAATTGCCGCATAAGAAAAACACCTCTGCCCCCGCATTTTTCAAGATTCTCAACTCGGGTAGGATCCGGTATGCTCTTATAGTCAAAACCCTGTCCTTCATCTGAGACTTCGAAAGTCAGCCCATTTTGTTTGCGATAGCGATGGGCAATCAGCACTTTCTTTGTGACGATTTCGCCATTACCGTGTATAATAGCATTATTTACAGCCTCTGTTAGGCTGATTAAGATATCGGGATATCGATCAGGGCAGATGTTATATTTTACGCTGAGAGATTGAACAAAATGCTCTAACTCGCAAATGCTATCGGGACAAGATGCCAATTTTAACATGGATCTAATTTTCTTTTAGCGATTTATAGTACTCTTCTACCAATTGTTTGTAATACGGTTTGAGGGCAGGTGATACTGTTTTAAAGGGTTCTATTTGTGCTTCCCTTTGCTTTAAATATTCCTCAACTGATGGGGGAAGGGTTCTCTCTTCGATTTTCCCTGTTTTCGATTCACGCTTATTATCATATTCTTTTTCCCGTTCGGCTTTTTCTGATTCTAGAAGGCGGGTTAGTATCTCCTCTTGCCTTTTCAACATCTCATTTGTTAACCGCTTATTTACCAATTCAGTTTCAATCTTATCCATTTGTTCTAAAATCTCCTCCAATTCTTTAGATCCTTGTCCTTGAGAAAGTTTCTGATTCTGCGTATCACGCAATGCCTTCCTTAAAGCGGCTTGTTTAGCGGCCATCTGAGCATACTCTTTACTGGTTCCTCCTTCTCCTTGCTCAAGGCCTTCTTTCATCTGTTTCATCTCGCCGTTTAGTCCCTTCTGTCCTTCCGAAATCTTATCCATTGGCACTCCTGTACCACCATCATTTGGTTTTGCGCCACCAGGTTTCGAGCACATTTGTTGCCCTGCCATTTTCGCAGCCATCTGCTGTTGCATCTGGTTCATCGACTCACTGAACATCAGGGCCAGATCATTGACGTTTTTCATCACTCTTTGCTGATCGTCTGAAGCCTGAGCTTTTTTCCTATCTTCTAACAATTGCAAACTTTTACCCATATGGCTTTTTATCTCTGACACTTTTTCAAGTACAAAAGATTCTATTTGATAAACACGCTGACTTAGCGCCTGTAAGCTATCTTCAATGAGATTAAAATCGTCCTCCAATTTATGCTGCTGCTGAATCAGACCGGTATAATTCGGTGTACTGGTGTGGGTTTTATTAAATTCATCAATCAAGTCTTCCTGATCGAAGCTTAGATCAATCAGGTTTTCCAACAGTTGGCGCATAGCTTTCATGTCTTCAGCCATTTGCTCCATATCACCTTCTTGCATTTTTTGCTCCATCTGCTCTGCCATCTGCTGCATTTTTTGACTGGCATTTTTCTGCGATTTGCTTGCTTTGCTGTTTTGTTTTTGCTGTAATTGCTGCAGACTTTGATCAAGATCCTGTTGAATGTCTTCGCTTTGCTCCTGGGGCTCTCCCATATCTTTGGGAGATTGCAGATCCTCGTTCTTTTTTTCTAATTCTTCAAGTGTTTTTTTAATGTCTTCAAAGGTCTTGTTGATATCCTCTTGCTCGTCTTCCAAACTTTTCTTCTCGTCAGGATCTTTATTTGGATCTGCTACATCAGATTCTTTGTTTTCCTGATTTTGTTCCTTTGGAGCATCTCCATTCTCATTTTTTTCATCTTGCTTGGCATCCTGATTTTGTTTGTCACCTTGCTCCTCTGTTTCCGGCTTTTGTTCACCCTTGTCGTCGTCTTGCTCCTCTGTCTTTATAGCTAATTCTTCCTGCTCTTTAGCTAACTCCTTCAATTTATCCAGCTCCTGCATGACGTCCCGCTCCAATTCCAATTGCTTGAAGAGTTCCTTTAGGCGCTCTAATTCCATGGAAAGTTCATCTTCATTAAATTCCATTTCCTCCATGAGTTGAAGAGCTTCATCTTTTTTAAGTTCTTCCATAAGCTGCTGGATCTTCTCCATTAGCTCCCGAGTCTCTTCATCTGCCAGCTCTTCAAAAAGCTCTTGTATTTTTTCTTGCTTTTCCAGGGTTTCCTCTGGAGTTTCTTCAAATTCTTGTTGATTTTCAACGTTCTCTTGAAATTTCTCTTTTGCGTTTTCAATTTGATTTTCCAGGTTCTTTTGTCGGTCTAATAGGTCTTGGAGTTCTCTTTTCATCTGCCAATCCATAGACTTTTCCTGAAGCATTTTTTCCCGAAGTGACTTAAAATCCTTTTTAATCTTTTCCGCATCCTTCATAGACTGCTCCAGGGTCTTCTTAATATCTTCTTCGTTGTCATCTTCTTTTTGAGCAAACTCCTCAGCAGTGGGTTGTAAAAACTTCAAAAGAGAGGATCGTGTACTTTTGCTACCGTTGATTCCATCATTGTCCCACGCCTCAAAAAAATAGGAGATTTCATCGCCTGGAAGGAGGATCAATGAATGGATATCAAAAACATGATCAAACGTTGAAGTTTTGCCCAAGGGTTCTTTCATTGGGATACTAACAAGGTCGCCCTGGGTCTTATTTTTATTGCTAATCTGGTAATTGAAAGTCACATTTTGCAAACCGTAATCATCAGAGGCATCACCTACTAAATACAACAGTTTCTGATCTGCACTATCGACAAATTGTTTGACACTTATGGCCGGATATTGATCAGGTATGACTGAGATTGTATAACTAATAGAGTCCGAATTTGGTAATGCGTCGTTACCGATGACTAATTTGTAATCTGTAGTGCGAAAAACCCGATCGTTAAAGGTATATGCATCTGCATCCAATCTCTGGGCAGTTTTCAAAACATTGCTACCAAATGAATAGGAAACATTGTCGGTATTAACCGATTGAAGGACCCAATCAATTTTCGTCCCTTCTGGTACTACCAGGTCACCGATGTTAGACAGGGATTCATCACGACGACCCAAATATGCCGGATAGTCCAGTGCAGTTTGAAAATCTAAAATGTTGGGCTTTTTTAACACACTAAGTTTGTAATCAGAACTACCGATGCCTTCTGACTCAAAAGAAAAGTCCTGATCTTGCTGAACGTTATTAAAGACATAGGAATAGCTTGCAGCACCATCTTTTTCATTTTGTATTGAAAGCCGTTTACGACCACAAAAGCACTCTCTGGCAAATACGCTCCGGTGATTCTGACATTCAGTAAAAAATCTTCGTACTGGGGTACTTGCAGTTGGTTGGTCTCCAGATCAAAATGAAACGGAGCTTCACGTTCAAAATTTGATTGTTCTTCAGTATGCGGTTTGTAGGGTCCTTTATAAGGCTTGGTGCACCAACGATGATTCCCAAAAGTAATAGTAAAGGGGGCAAAGCGTATGGCAGATATTTTCGGTTTTTCGATAGATCGATTGCCGACTGAAAGGGAACCGGCTCGATTTCCTTAGTCTTTTGATTGATTGATGCAATAATCAGTGATTGGGAGGATGGATCCGTCAATTGTTGGTTCAATTGAAGGACATTGACCAGTTTATCTTTGACATCTGCAAAATGCTCACCGATGATTTCCGCTGCTTTCTGGTGAGATATCACTTTGCCCAATCTGAAAAAATGGATAACCGGAAGGGCAACCCAAGTAAAAAGAGCAAATCCTGAGATTCCTAAAAAAGATAGTAAAAGGACTTTTCTAACCAGTGGGCTGAAGTAGAAGAAGTATTCAGCAGTTGTAAATGCTAAAAAACATAGAACAATGAGTCCCACACTATATAAAACACCCTTAATAAGGTGATTCATGTAGTACTTCCTAATAAATTGATCGAGTTTTTCGATCAATAAGGTATAATTTGTCTTTTCCCGGGACATAAGCTATTGATAATCTTGACACAAAAATTGTACCTAAATGCGAAGTGCATGTTGTTAGAGAAAAAGATAGGCAAGCTTCTTCTGTTTTGAGTTCAATCAAAGAGGTCAAGTTAAGTTCTTTAAATGAATGAAGCAATAATCCTCCAAAAACATCTGCAAAAGCTTACTCTATCTCATAACAATAACGTAACAAAATTGTTTTTTCCAGTTTCGAACTTATTGCGATCGCTGACAGATAGCAAAACCAAATATTCACAATAAAGAAATTAGATTGCTAAGTGAATAGAATGTTTAATTCACGCCCCCTTGTCTAATGATCATGACGCCATGTCTGGCTTATCGATAAAGGATACGGAAGTTTGATCAGATAACGAAGTAAGACTTTCACGTGCAGCATCAAGACTATCTAAACTATTTGCTTTACAAACAAATGTAAGGTTAACCTTTCCTTCTCTTTGGTCCATTCGTTTGAGACTTAAGTATTGAAAATGCTTCTCAATAATTGAAACGATATTTTTCACATCAGTGATATCAGTTCTTATGTTGATGTACATGCGATCTTCCGTCACCGGTGTGCGTTTTCTAAATGATTGATTGAAGTAAATGATTGGCAAAATGCATGTCACTGCAACTACAGCAAGCACCGGTTTATTGGCCCCTGTCACCAGACCAATTGCAATAGTTAAAAAGATATGTGAGCTCTTCCGGGTCCTTAATGGCGGCTCGAAAGCGAACGATCGAAAGTGCACCAACTAAACCCAAGGAAAGCGCCAAAGAAGATTTGATAACGGTAATGATCACAAAAGTAGTAAGAGCAAGGGGTATAAAATTCATACTAAACTTGCGTCGGTTGGTGACACTTGTACCAAACTGTACGTAAAACACTCGTAACGCGAAGGCCAGAATTGCTGCCACCATTAAGTTGATCAGGAAATCGCTCAGACTTACTGAAGCATTAAACTCTTGTAAATATTCTTCAAAACGTAACATTAAACAAAGTTGAAGTCGGTCAAACAGTATTAAAGGTCAGCATTTTTATTATATGTCACAAGCTTACTAAGGCAGGACATAATTGTTGTACAAATTTTGAGGTTCTTCATTAACAAAAACGGTCTGGTTAGACGACTTGATCATCAAATTATCAATCGTCGTTTTACCGCCATAAACGATGATTTTATGATATGCAGTTTTCTTGAGAGGAATACTCACCCGGACCCAGTGGTTATAGATTTCGGTCAAATCCCAGGTCTCTATTCTACCTTCCGAGGTCAATTGGTTTTTTTCAAATCCAAAAGAGTATTCATATGAAGGCATCCCCGAAAACTCGGGATCGATGTAAATCCAGAATGAAGCTTCCATCGGCGCATCCCTTTGAGTTGAAAGAGTTGTATCGAGCACAATCATAGATTTTAACTTAGAATAGTATGAACTTTTTCCAGAAAGTGCCTTCGTGCGCAAAGGTTGATCATCGAAGGATCTAAAAATCACTCCTTCACAATCGGGGATACATCGTAATTTACCAGATATATCTACAGTACTTGAATCATGGAGACTAGCTTCATAGGTGTTCGCCAGATAACTAATAGAATCACGGAATGCCTCTAGTGGTAATCGATATAGTTGGATGTACTGATCTTCCCAAAACAACTCGCCTTGACGTAAAATACCTCTTTCGGCCTCTCTCAACTCGCTTCCGACCGTATATAACATCAACAGGGGTCGTTGATCCATATCGAGGAGGCGCTTTTTTGCGATATAAGAGGAAGAAATGAGTTGGATGCTTGACAAGGTTTGCGACAATGAAGGCCTCGATGCACTGGATTGAAGAATCGGAAGACCAGTATGAAAGGCACATTTCATCGCCTCATTATGCGCTGACAAGTTCTTTTCAAATGTCATTTTGTCCGTTCTGACTGCTACTAACGGTAAAGAAAAAATGGCCTGAAATTCATTGGGCTTGATATTTAGATTTGCAAAGCGATCCAAATATTCCTGACTGGTATTCTCCAATTTATCATTGCGAACAATTGAAACTGGTCCGTGATTTAAGTAAAACGATCCAGCATCAAAGAGCCAAATCAGGATGATGATCATATATCCTGCAGGACGTAATACGGTGTATTTGCTCCCTGACACATCTTGCAATAAACGATAGAAATAGGTGGCAGCGGCAATATTGATCACATAAAAAAAGATCCAGCTAAACCGACCCAGGGCCCTAAACTGTTTAAGCGGCGTTATTATCTCTGGGATAAATTGCAAACCCCACTCAAAGGGTAAACACATCGAAAACAAGAGCATCAAGACTGATGCTCCAATAATCGGGCGCATATCTGAAATCATATGGAAACCAAGCTGGCTTTTTCGGATTAGATTCTGGAATTGAAGGGCTAAAAAACCAGCGATAAAAAATAGAGCCAGGGTGCCTACAAAGGCCCTACCTTCCCAATTTATGGAGAGCTTAAAAAGCCCAGACAAAAAAGTGGTGGCCGCACCGTAGTGTGGTAAAAAGACACTTTCTATCGTGGCATGGTATACATAAAAACCGTATGGAGCCATGGGTCGATCATGGACACTGTCAGTCAGATGAGAGATTAAGAGAATAATCGCAATGGGTAAGAGCACAGATAGTACCAGCCCACCATTTAGCCGGTAGTCAAATTTGATTTTGGATGTTCTTCCTGACATCCAGGATACTAATACATAACAAAAGATAAATCCTGACCCCATGGCTAAATAGTATAAGTGTACTCCGCCCACTAACAACCCCCAAAAGCCTAACACTCCTATCCATGACATTTTGTATTTACCTTTTTCAATCTGCAGCAACAAATACCAAAATACGGGAATTACAAAAGCATAGGATAAACTTAGATGGCCATGCAATCGATCCCACTGGGGAAAGAAAAATAATGCCAAGGGAGGCCAGGATAGCATACCAGACCGGTAAGCGATAGTGGATCAGTATAAGGTAGATCACAACAGCTCCGAATACGAAACCCAACAAGATTGAAAGGTTGATAATGGCCACGCTGTTTGCGGCAATAGAGATTAGATGATTATCAATTACATTTAGTAATAAGGCATAAAACGGATGGGTGTCGGTGTACAAGAGGTTTTCTCCGTATGGGTAATTTACTCCTGAAAACCGGAGTCCGTTATCATATTTAAGGTAATAGCCTAGATTAAAGTAATTCTTTAGTCCATCCCCGGAATTCGCAAAAAGAAACCCATTTGGATGCTGAATAACTTGGCCAAAACCCGGCCAGAGCAGGAGAATGGTCAAGGATACTAAGATGCCAATTCCTAACCAAAGGGGTTTGATCATACCATTCTTGTCTTGACATCGAAAATACGACAAATAGAAGGCCCTATAGCCAGGATCCTGAAAAAACAGACTTAGCTAGTTGCTTTTGGTCGATCACCCATTCATAAAGTTCTGATATATACTGATAATTTGTGGATTTTCTTCTGCTGAAATGATCCGATCTATTTTTGCACGCAAGGAAGTTACTTGATCTTCTGATAGAAGGTTTTTTTTCTTCTCGGCAGATTTTAAAAGCGATATCATGCTTCGGGTTGCTGCAATCTTAGTGTAGGGCGATATACTATTTCCACTGGTGGCAACTGTTTCAAATTTATCCATCCAAATCATTTTAGTCTCAGCATCGGTAAGTTGCAACAAGCTTTCAAGTGATTGGTAGAAATCCAAACTTGGAAGACCTTCTACGGACCTAAAGTGTTTTTCAAAGTACACTAGTTTACTGGTATCTCCCGCCTCACCGTAGATGTTCGAAATCGCTGCCACTATATCTGACTGGGACTCGTTTTCAATAGACTTTAACGCTACTCCAGCCATTTCGGGATCAACCAGATCAAGAGCTAAAATTGATGCTGCAACCACCGGATATGGATCAACGTCATTGATTCCTTGAGCAATTGCATCCTTATATTGATCTTTGCCAAGGTCACCAAGCAGGTAAATGGCATCTGCTTTAACCATGCTGTGTTCATCTTCCTTGGCAACCCGGGCTAGTAGAGCTTGATCCTCTTCGTGTTCTTCCCAATTGTAGGCACTTAAGGCAGCTCGACGTACAGACCAATGGGGATCTTGAATGGCTTGCAAGATGATACCTGAATTGTCCGGATCTTCCTCATTTCCTAATTTTGAAATAGCAACTGTGCGCAACGTTAGTGAATTCTCGGGCCGGTATAGCCGGCGATATTGATCTAAAGTATACTCCTCGTTAATTATGGCTAGTAGCTCTCGGTCTGGGTCAAGTACGATGACCAGGGGCTCTTCTTCAAGCTCCAGCGTAATAGTTTCATCTCTGGAATCAATCAAAATCTCTATCCTTTCCGTTCGATTGTTTTCGTAGTAGATCTCAACTGAAGTAGGCAATACGAATAGCGGTAGATTGCCATCTTGGCTTTGTTTTATGGTCAGTGATGCAGATTGATTATCGGGCATCCATGAATAGGCAAAATCTAATTGAGGGTGACCTTCAGATAAGTACCATTGATTGAAAAACCAATTCAGATCTAGCCCGGTGATATCTTCAAATGCCAGACGAAGGTCATGAACTTCGACAGAGTTTAGAGCGTGCACTGTCAAATAATGGTTTAGTGACTCAAAAAAGGCTTCGTCACCGACAAGATTTCTTAACATATTTAGTACCAAACCTCCTTTATTGTAACTGTGAGCATCAAACATATTTTCTTTGTCTGCATACGCAAAGTCAATCAGAGGATGGGTTTCTTGTGCTGCTTGATAGAGATAACCCTGGGCCTCTTGAAGCCGATGATATTCTGCTTCATCTTTTCCATATTTGTGTTCCAGCCAGAGGTACTCGGCATAGTTGGCAAAACCTTCGTTGAGGGTGAGATTTGACCAGCTCTCACAAGTCACGTAGTCACCAAACCAGTGATGAAACATTTCATGAGCAACGATGCCATCATTATGATTGTCGATCAGCTCACGTTTATGTTTTTGGACGAATTCGCCAAAGATGACAGCAGTTGTATTTTCCATAGCTCCTGAAACGTAGTCTCTCACGATGATCTGAGAAAACTTTGGCCAAGGATATTCAATACCGGTTTTTGTGCTAAAGAACGACAGCATCTCCGGCGTATGGGCAAAAATTTCTCTTGCATCATCTTCATATTCAGGCTCTACGTAATATGATACTTCTTTTCCCTTCCACTCATCATTTACTTTTGCATATTCACCCACTGCCAGCATAAAGAGATATGGAGCATGTGGCATATCCATTACCCAATAATCGGTGCGGGTTCCATCTTCGTTTTTGGTCGAATTTTTTAAGACACCGTTTGACAGAGTTACAAACCGGTCTTCGACGGTGAGATAGATTTCCTGAGTGCTTCGTTCATTTGGTTTATCAATCGTCGGAAACCAACGAGAGTTAAATTCGGTTTCTCCCTGTGTCCAAATCTGCTGGGGTTTGTTTCCCTCTTCTCCATTGGCATTAATGAAGAAAAGCCCCTGATCAGAAGTTATCGCTGCGCTGCCATCCTTGCCTTGTTTGGGTGTAGCCAGATAATTGATCGCGACATTAAATTTTTCTTCCCGGGTGTATAACCGGCCTAGGTTTATGCGAATTTGCTCATTATCATACGAATATTGATCTATCAGCTGATTTCCGATCGAAATATTTTGAATATCAGAATCTTTAGCGTCTAGTATTAAAATCGAATCAGGATAGAAATAGGTTGTCAATGATAAAATTTCCGAACCGATCACCAGCTCTTTGCTACAGTCAAATCTTATCTCTAGCTTCGTATGTAAAAGATCAAAGGAGCGGACTGTTGTAGCACGGTAGGTTGGCTGTTCCTGAAGCCCGATAGACTCATCTTTAGCATCAGCTTTAACCACAAGGGTATCAAGTTCTCTAAACTCTGTGGAATCATCCAAATCAAGTGAAGCCATTGGTAGCGGCTCAGGTGCCAAGATCTTAGGACTACTACAATTCACCCACAATAAGCCACTGATTATAAGGTATATCAATCTGTTTACAGCCATTATCTTTAATTTTATCTCCGAGTGAAAGTCTCGAAAAATTTATCAAAACTATTTATCTGCTAAACGGCAATGCTGTGATCTCTCAACACATCGTTTAGTGACACTTTTTTGTCGGTACTTTCTTTCCGTTGTCCTATAATCAAAGCACAAGCCACCTGATAATCTCCGGCAGGAAAAGATTTGGTATAGGTACCTGGTATGACAACGCTCCGAGGTGGCACTGCACCCCGGTGGGTCACGGGATTGTTGCCTGTCACATCGATAATGTGGGTTGATTGGGTCAAAACAACGTTTGCTCCCAATACCGCTTCCGAACCAACCCGGACACCTTCTACTACAATACATCGTGAACCAATGAAACAGTTATCTTCAATGATCGTCGGGGAAGCCTGGAGGGGTTCTAGTACACCACCTATTCCTACACCACCACTTAAGTGGACGTTTCGTCCGATCTGGGCACAAGAACCAACAGTGGCCCAAGTGTCTACCATGGTACCTGCTCCTACCCATGCACCGATATTAACATAGCTAGGCATCATAATGACTCCTTTTTCTAAGAAACTGCCATGTCGGGCAATAGCATGGGGTACGACTCGAACACCGAGCTTTTCATATCCTTTTTTCAATGGAATTTTATCATGAAATTCAAATGGACCTATTTCAATGGTAGTCATTTGTTGTATAGGAAAGTACAGCACTACTGCTTTTTTAACCCATTGATTGACAGTCCATTCATTGTCAGATGGTTCAGCGACCCTCACTTTACCTTTATCGAGCAGTTCAATTACATTTCGGATAGCATCCTGGCAGCTGGCATTCGAAAGCAATGAACGATCATCCCAAATTTGATTAATCTGGTCTTCTAAATTCTTCATTCTTAATTTGATTAAATGACAAGAATACTTGGTGCGAGCGAAATTATAATAAAAATCTTATTGCCATCAATTGAGATGTAAATCCCACCAAAAACCACCGTAAATATCTCTCGTTGTATGGGCAGAGAGAATAAGTCTGGCACTGGCAACTAAAACCGCTCACCAGAATGAACCCAATCATGATTACCCGAGAATGTATGGTCCAGTTGAAGAGCGATAAAGAATGATATCCAAAAGACCATAACAAATTGACAAGCAGCCCCAAAAGACCTCCCCAAGCCACAGTGTGTAAACTTATCTTTGAAAATACATTAATCAAAAATGAAATTGATAAGGCAATGACCGAACCCAGGGTAAACACGCCCACCACAATTGGTATATCAGCATTGCGATAAACATTGATATAAAACCAGGAGTAAAAAACGATGCAAATGATCAATGGACCGATTCGCTCCTCTTTGGTCTGCAAATCAAGGCTTTTGACCAGACCGATCAATTTCATGAATAGGATGGAAACAAAGGGCAACAAGAAAGTATAGGCAAAACATATCAAAATCAGGGGTAATTCATCATATAAGTCAACCGCACCAAACAAATAGGGATTGAACCCGATGATAAGGATCAGGCCGTAGGTAAGGACTAGAAGTGGGTGAGAGATAGCCGAAATAATCCAAGCAAACAGTCTTCCGCTACCTATCATTATCAGGTCTTGGTGATAACTACTTCTACTCTCCGATTTTTCGCCCTTTGATCCTCAGAAGAATTATCGGTGATTGGTTTGCTCGGCCCATAACCTTTTGTCTTGATGCGGAACGATGGGATACCGGATTGCACCATGTATCTTTTAACCGCTATTGCTCTGTTTTCCGAAAGTTGGTATAGAGCCCAGGAATCACCGATATTGTCAGTGTGACCATTAATATTTACCTGTATGTTGGAATGCTGTTCAAGTATCTGCGCCAAACGATCAAGTTCCGAATATGACCCAGATAATATTCGATCGTTTCCACGCATGAAAAAAATCGGATCCATAGAAATTCTCGTATTGACACGAATGGGGTCTACTAAAATTTTCAGAATGCCCTTATCAAGTGAATTCTGGTTTGATAAATCGATTTTTTGGTTACGCGTGATATACCCTTCTTTACTGACTTCCAACTTGATTAGCTTGTCTTCCGAGGGATCAATATTTGCACCATTTTTAGTGACTAAAATCTGATGGTTAAATCCTTCATCCTGTAAAGCACTATATTTTAGTTCAGCATCGATAGCTTCTCCCGTAATACCATCGACGACCAAGCACTTTATCGTTACTTTGGCTGGGATTTTTCTGCTGACTAGCAGAGGTTTTTGCGAACTCACCCTGACCGCCTCAGGCTGAAAATACTTCACCCGGAAAATATCGCTTGACCCTTCACGAGTGCTGGTGAAATACAAGTACCCAGTTCGTCTGTTTAAAAAAGGTTGAGCATCGTCATTAGAAGAATTGATTGGTTGAGGTAAGGCCTCGGGAATCGACCAATTTGTCCAGCTCTCATCTAATCGTTCGGAAACGAAAATATCCTGGCCTCCAGACCCTCCGCTACGATCAGAGGAAAAAAATAAAAAATTGTTTGTCGTCTGAGATGAAAGGAGTTATCTCATTGGCGTGCGTATTAATGATTGAACCCATATGTTCGGGAGCACTCCAAAGGGTGGTGTGAATACGAAATGAAACATATAGATCATTAAGACCTTTGCTATCTTCTTTCGCCAGGGATAAGATCATCACCTCATTGTCTTTACTAAGGGTGAGATTGACTCCTGCCTCAATATTGTGGTAATCGTAGATAAACAGGGGTTCGGGAAACCTCCAATCATTTTGATTGTCTTTCTTCGCAAAAGAAAAACCCTTTTGCATACTCCCGTCTTTAAAAAATTGATTAACGATTACGATCGTCGATGGATCTGTTGTCACAGCGCAAACACTATTTGGTAAGGCACTATTAAGGGGATAGGTAGGATGTTCAACTTTGTCAAATAGGTCCCTGTCTGAAGCTGCTATCCAGATATCCTGGTTAAAGGCAGAAGCAACAGGATTTGTACAATTTTGCTCACCAAGTTGTGTGTAGATCTCCTGCAATTTTAGACTATAGTCCGGAAATGACAAGGTTTTGCTAAAATCAGAATCGTCGACCTTAAGTGTCTTGTCAAAAGAAGGATGACCGACCCTAGTGAAATAGATGGTCTGTCCGTCCAGACTAACGACAGGGTTGATTTCATCGTACTTGGTATTGATCTTGCCGTTGAGTTTTTCTAAGGTGTAAAGCGGCTCCGGACCAGGCACAAGTGTAATGAAAACAGCCGTAAGGATGCTTAAATAGTTCATGTGGCAGTTTAACTATGGCAAAAATAACAAAGATCTAAATAAGCGCAAATCAATAATTTACAAATTAACGATTATGCTTATTTGTGTTAAGTTCTGGTGGAGAGTCGAAATTGAAAGTGAATTTACAAATACAAATTCACTTACGAAACAATAAACGATCATATACTACAGTCTGTTGTTCTCTTGAATAAAAAAACCAAATCATCATCAGCCTCTCAGCCTCTCATATGATCAACGAACTAACAGCAAGCATGGCTATCCAGAACCGAATTTTCATTTCAAGTGTTTTCATATGACGTCAACTGTTTAAGCTGCACCAGGCAAATTTGTTACTTGGAGAAGTATAACAGTTGATAGAGTAAACGTTATATCTGTCAGATGAAATTAATTGGATCTTTAATGATCTCCATATTAGTAAGCGCTGCTTGCTTGAGCAGGTTAATAGCCCAAAATGGTCCAGCTCCTGAGAGAATCACAATAAACGGTCAGGTTGTTACGGCTGTTATCACTGGCAATGACACACTCTATGTTGCCGATCTTGAAGATGTCAGCGTGACTTCTAAACGGCATTTTAATTCAAAAGATGAATATGCTTTGTATCAGCGCTACCGGAGGTATGCCAATAAAGTTTATCCTTATGCCGTCGACGCCATCCGAATATTCAGGGAGCTTGAAGAGATTACCAATACTATGAAGCCTCGTGAACAACGAAAACATATCAGGCGGCTACAAAAAGAATTGAAAGATCAATTTGAAGACCCTCTAAAGAATTTGAGTCGTACGCAAGGAAGAATTCTCGTTCATATGATCGAAAAAGAACTAGACACTCCGATGTATTTTCTAATCAAGGACCTTAGGAATGGTTTTACCGCTGGCTATTGGAATACTGCCGGCAAACTCTATGGATATAATTTAAGGAAAGGCTATATCATAGGCGAAGATCCAATTCTGGATATTGTATTGGAGGATTTTGATATCTCTCACAAATAGGCAAAAATAGGTACATTGGTCACTCTCCCAAGAAGCAAAGAAAACTGTATGCCATCCATCAAAGCGGATCAAGTTGGTTCAGTATCCTGGCAAAGTCCTTCCAATATTGCTTTAATCAAATATTGGGGTAAGCACGGCAATCAACTTCCCAATAATCCATCAATTAGTTTCACGCTGAGCAAATCTTTTTCTGAGACAACCATTACCTATTCTCCCCGGACCGCCTTTGATCGTCCAATTTCGCTCGACTTTTATTTTGAAGGAAAACAAAACAAACCTTTTTCAGATCGGGTAAGGCAATACTTGACGAAGCTGTTACCATCTTTTTCTTATTTGTCAGGGATTCATTTAGAGATCTCCTCTTCAAATTCTTTTCCGCACTCCGCAGGGATCGCCTCTTCGGCTTCTGCATTCTCAGCTTTGGCAATGGCACTCTGTGACATTGATATACTTGTAGGAGACTCAGCCTCAGCCAGTCAAATAGACATAAGAAAAGCTTCGGAAATGGCGAGATTGGGCTCAGGTAGTGCATGTAGGTCTGTATATCCAAAAATGGCCTTATGGGGCCTTACAGATCAGATTGAGCAAAGCACAGATTTGGCTTCGATTCCGATGGGAGACCAGATCCATGAGGTATTCAAAGATTATCGGGATGCCATTTTGATCGCAAGTCAGGATCAAAAGTCTGTCAGCAGCAGTATTGGACATAGTCTGATGCAAGATCATCCATTTGCGGAGACGCGATATCGGGAAGCACGAAGCAACCTTAATCAAATTCTGGTTGCCCTAAAGTCAGGTGATATCGAAAAAATGGGATTTATTACGGAAATGGAGGCCATGCAACTCCATGCCTTGATGTTATGCTCCAAGCCCAACTACATCCTACTTCAACCTAATACGCTGCAAATCATCAGGGAGATCAAAAACTACAGAAAAGAAAGTAAGGTACCCGTACACTTCACGCTTGATGCAGGACCTAATGTACATATACTATATCCGAGTTCTTTTCGTACAGAAGTGCGGAATCTTATTGAAGAAAGACTTCTCATCTATTGCCAAGACGCAAAGTGGATTGATGATCAGGTTGGTGATGGCCCAAGTAAAAAGAATAATGGAGATAAAGGAGGACTGTTGAAATACTCACCTCGCGCTGATTAATAAAAATAAATGCTTACTATAACATGATGCAGCCGTTCTCGCCGTTCCTGGTTTTGTTGATCCTCAGTCAGTTACAACCTCCGGTAGCTACCTTCGTCTCGTCGCACCAGAAACGACGATTTAAGGCTTCAGCTTCAAGTTGCGTAGTTCAACACCCTCCTAGCGTATAACAATCTATGATTAAAAAAATCGTGATCCAGGTCTATTGTTTAGTACTGATAGGTGCTTGCGAAGCACAAAACCCCGATCAGAGACTTACTTTGAATCCAGGATTTAGTGAAACAATTGAGTCTTATTTAGACTTTTCAGTGCCCATTTTGACTTGTGAGGAGCTTTATAAGAACCGTGAGCATTATTTGGTGCTTGATGCCCGGGAAAGAGAGGAATTTGAAATCAGCCATTTGAAGGATGCGGTCTTCGTTGGTTATAAGGAATTTGACTATTCGACGGTAGCAGATGTTGCAAAAACCAGACCGATCGTGGTCTATTGTTCTATCGGATACCGGAGCGAAAAGATTGGAGAAAGACTCAAGAATGAAGGCTTTAGCCTAGTCTACAATCTCTATGGAAGCATATTTGAATGGACCAATCGTGGGTACCCGATAGTCGACACTAAAGGCCGAATAACCGAGAAGCTCCATACGTACAACAAGAAATGGAGCAAGTGGGTAGATGCCAAAGGAGTGGAAAAAGTGTGGTAATTCCAAAAAAAAACCGGTACGTCATTTGACATACCGGTTTTTTTTTGTGGGTTCAAACTAATCTAAACCCAGTTTCTTTTTAACCATAGCGGTCACATCATGTCCTTCCTCTTTGTACAGCAATATACCAGCCGTATCATCAATGATGTATCCGTAACCACTTTCTTTGGCTACTTCGGCGATTTTTGCATTCAAATCTTCGAGAATTGGCAACAGAAGAGATTCTTGCTTTTCAGCTAACTGATTTTGCATCTCTTGCTGATACTGCTGGATCTTCACTTCTTCTTCCCGCAATTTTTGTCCCTCATCTTCCAGTTGTTTGGGGCTCAGCTCACCTTGTTGTTCCTTTCGTTGCAGGTCCTCGTATTTCCCGCGAAATTCAGTGATCATACCTTCGGCTTTTTTCTGCAATTGTTTCTGAAGGGCCTCGAGATTGTTGTTGGCTTGTTTCACCGCTGGAATTTCAGCAAGCAACGATCCCCGGTTTACATAACCAATCTTTTGAGCCGATATGGTCACTATTGAGGCCAGGATTATTGCTGTAGTAGTTAAACATCTAAATACCTGATTCATTTTCATCCTTAGTTTGAAATAATAGTTTTTTAAAAATGGAGCACAAAAATAGGTTTTTCCTTTAATTAATTCTTAAGCGCTCGCAGTATGTCTTCAGTTTTGTCAAATCGCTCATCACTAAAGAGGACTCCTGAACTGCCACCCTTGTCGATAATGATGTCAAATCCTCGTTCGGTGGCATATGCCTGAATGGCTCCGTACACCTTTTCCTGGATTGGAGATACTAATGATTGGCGTTTTTGAAAAAGCTCTCCTTCCGGACCAAATTTTTCCTTCTGCATAGCCCTTACATCACGCTCAGAAACCATTATTTCGTCCTCTTTTTGTTTTTTCATTTCTTCACTGAGAAGGACCAACTCCGCTTGATACTTGTTGTACATACTCTTGATCTTATCCTGCTCAACCGCAACTTCCTGCTGCCAGGCTTCCGCAACTTTATCAAGTTCTTCTTGCGCTTTTTTGTATTCGTCCATATTATCTAAGACATATGCGATATCAACCAAAGCAATCTTCTGACCTGAACTTATGGTTGAAAAACTCAGGAACAAAAAGCAAATCAAAATCCCGATTGAATATTTCATAGTGAGTTTATTTTCAGCTGTTTAATACAAGTTTTTTAAAAAATTCAAAATTACAATTTTAAAAGTTCCTTTCCATTTGAAGACTATTATGAATCGTCACATGTTACAAGTCTAAAATCAAAGACAAGACGATGTATTTGCATTAAAACCACAATATCAATAAGTTAGAAGAAGTCAAAGCGTTTGTTTTGAGCCATTTTTAACGAGGGTTTAACGCAAAGCTTAAGAAAATTAACGCCTTTTGTACTTGGTTTGAGCATACTTATACGCATACAAATCAAGATTCTTTTCCCTTTAACCAGACGTCTCGCTGAGGAAATGGAATGCTGATCTGGTTTCGACCGAAGGCTTCATTGATTGCAAAACGAAGGTCGCTCAAGACATTTTCGATCCCCATCAACTCCTCAGACCAAAAGAAAAGTTCAAAATCAAGCGAAGAATCACCAAAATTGGTAAATCGAACAAACGGTGTAGGATAGGTGAGTACTGCGGTATTCGTGCTAGCGATCTCAAGCAAAACGTTTTTGATCTTGACAGTATCGGAGCCATATGCGGTTCCGACCTTAACCGAAAAGCGAACCTTGTGATCAAGATGCGTCCAGTTCATCACATTGTTTGAAACAAGACTCGAATTTGGCAGGATTAGCATGGTATCATCTCTGCCCTTCATGAGTGATGTTCGAAGTCCTATTTTCTTGATTTTTCCAATTCGCCCATTCACATTGACTATGTCATTGACTTCAACTGATCTTTCCGAGAGTAGTATAATGCCAGATACAAAATCTTTAAAGACATCCTGCATACCCAAACCTACTCCTACTGCCAAGGCGGCCAGACCTCCCCATAACACGGTTAGGTTTATTCCTATATTATCAACGGTAACAAAAATGGCTATGACATAAATGAAATAGGTGACAAGTTGATTGATGGCATATCGCCTACCTGGATCAACTTTCTTTTTTCGGTAGTAGGAAAACAGAAACAGTTGGGTGACAATCCATGAGAACAGACGGGCTACTTGGAATATGAGAATGATAATGAAGAGACTTGTAGTTCGAATCGGGAATGAATTATTCTTGATCGGCACCATGAAAAGTGTCCGATTTAGATCAAAAGTGCCAATCAACACTATAATAGCAATGAGATATACAATGTATTGCATTGTATTACTCGCCCGCTGCTCAATATTACGTCCACGAATACTCTTATCTGTTCTGGCTTCCCTTGTGGTGTAGTATTTATGGATGAGCACTTTGGAGGTATACCAATCAAGGAGTCTGGCGAGCTGGATCACAATCAGGCCAAGAATTACCGTCGATAACCGAAATGAATAGTTTGCCGATTGATAGATGATTAAATCAAAGCCAAATGAGACGATCAGGGCAATGACTAAGAGTGTGACCAAAATTCGGGATACCGTGTGCGAAAGTCGCTTTTGACTGGGTTCGTCTATATTTTCTTTGTTGAAATAAGAAGGAAACAAAATCCGGACGACTATGTGATGCACTGCGAAAAGGCAAGTAGTCCAGAGGATTAAAGCTAGAAGCTGGGCTAAGGTAATACTGACCAAAAATCTCAAATAGAATTGACTCTAGACCCATGTATTATTCAGATAATGGTTTTGTCATTTAGAAAGCCAATATATATTTTTCGCTAAAATACGCTTCTTCGAAGTATCTCTGGATTGGATGTAGTGTATAGTTAAAGGGACAAGTCCTCAGTTCATCGGTGAGATCTCCTCCTTTTAGTAATAGAATACGGGGATCATAGCTCACTTTTTTTAACTTAGGACGAACCAGGTGTTTACTCCATTGCCAGATTTTTTGAGTACTTGCCACCGCTCGGCTCATTACAAAATCAAAGGTTCCCTTATACTCCTCCGCACGAACTGCATATGCTTCTACATTCCTTAAATCTAGCTCTCTAATCAACGTATTTACCACCTGAATTTTTTTTTGAGTACCATCAATTAACGTAAAATGGCAATCAGGATACCAAATGGCAAGTGGAATGCCCGGAAAACCCCCACCAGTACCCAGATCCAGTATCCGATGATCGGGTTGGAATTTATCAAATTTTACAAGAGCTAAGCTATGTAAAACATGATGCAAATAGAGAAAATCAATGTCTTTGCGCGAGATCACATTAACATTCTGATTGAGCTCGCGATATAATGGACCTAAGTGCTCGAATTGACTTTTCTTGATTGAATCAGGATCAAAGTATTTCCAAAGTATCTCATTTGGGCCTTCTACCATTTTGCAGGTGGTTTTACCATTAAAAAAATGGCCATTAGTGGATAAAACAGGATATACATGAACTCCGCAAAAGCTAAACAAAACCAGGAAGTTCCTTTGATAAATGCCTCTGTTTGCCTGTGAAGAACCATGTAGGTGAGTATATGCCACAAAAGTAAGAGTCCCAAGGGGATAAGTAGAGTTGTTTTCATAAAAACCATGAGCAAGACTCCTGCTAGGAAGCCCCAGTGCGATCCGGCAAATGCCAGTAGATTGAGCTTTTGAAACAGCGAATACTCCCAGGAGACGCTTACATGTCTGCGTTTTTGCTTAAAGAGATTTGACCAGGAGCCAGTGGATGGCGAGCTCATCAAAGCAAGTTGATCGTAGACCAGAGCAATTTTATTTGCAGAGAACTGAGAAACAAAAAGATCGTCGTCACCTCCCACATATTGAGCATGTTTGTCGTGAAAAGGCTGCAGATAGAGAGATTTGACATAAGCCATGTTTCTACCGACCCCCATATAGCTTTGCCCTTTATTGGTTGCCGATGCATATTGAAGGAAAATAATGGAGGCATCAAGTTGACAAAAACAGCCTAGGAGACCAGATCCGCCGACGATAGGGGCGGCACCAAGTGCAATCTCGTAGCCATTGATCATCGGGGCCATCATAGATTTGATCCACAAAGCTGATGATGGCTTGCAATCGGCATCAGTAACCAGAATATATTCATACCGGCTCGATTGCAGGCCCAATCGAAGAGCGGGTTTTTTGCTGGTTACAGGATTAGAGCAAAAGACGTATCGAAGATTAGCATAGCTTTCGACCAAGTTAGATACTATGCTTGCTGTATTGTCCTGAGAGGCGTGATCCACTAAAATTACTTCAAAGCAGGGATACTCCTGCTTAAGCACCATAGGTAGAAATTTTTGCAAATTATGTGCCTCATTACGAGCACAGATAATTACGGAGACAGGAAAAGTCTGGCCGGATGATTCCAGAGATTCAAGCCGGACTTTGGCAAAGTGCCATATCCAAAAGTAACCTTGCAGTACAAAACACAACAATGTAAAAATCAGGAGCACCACTTCATAGACCACCATGTTGCTAAGAAAACATTATTTCTCCTAGTACGCACGTGCTGTCAGTGATTATATGGTGAATATCGAACAGATTTATTGCCAATCGATGCAATAAGCAAAATCTGCTTCTGGAAGCTCAATGAGTTCGGAATGTAACAGGATGAAGGACTTCAGCCTTTCACGTTCATAAGCTTCATGGGGTCTACAGCAAAATAGGCGCTGATTTTCTCATATGAATTTTCCATATGCATTTTATACCGCACGGGAAAGGTGAAAAAATAGGTAGCTGCGACTGCTTCCCATTGAATATAGGGTTCCGGCAGGCCAACATAATCTACAATCACACTATTTTGAAATCCACTGACTTCCGGCAGGGCCTGAAGGTTTACCTCAAACTCAGGGGTTTTATCGATGAAGAGCACTTTGGCCCATTCATACATTGCCGTATTGAAAAACTGTTGCGGGAATCTAAAAGCCTTCATAAAATGATCAGCACAAAAGAGAAGTACCCTGTCCTGGACGTAGAGTTCTGAACTGTGGAGGTACTTCGGAAATTGTGGACTTGGGAATGGATGCCTGTAGATCACAATGTTTTCATAATCGGCGTATTTTTTATGCCATTCGGGCCGAAACGCTGTGAGTATATGGGCATTGGCAGCCAAAACTACCTTCATATCTTCTGGCACCCGCTCAAATGCCTGTGGCATGAAAGTGGTATTCTTCAGAAATATACTTGCGGCTGATTCAAACTCCTTTTTCCGGGCACTATCCAACAGTCGATAAGCAGGCAAATGATCTTCAATGAATCGAAGCATTCCCCGTGGCAAACTAAGGGGATTTTTCTTCACGTACCAGCGATCGATTTCCGGATGCAATACATATAGGATGGCCAAAGCAACAATCAAGGGTACCAACCAGAATGAATATTCGGGAAATCCCAAAACATATGACACCACGAGTACTGTCACGAGCAATAATACTAAGGGTAGAGCAATCCATTTTGTAAGCACCATCAACTAGAAATTACTATGTTCAAAATTAGTTCTCAAATATTTGGCGTATTAGAAAAAGAGCCTAAATTTGCAAACCCTTAAAAATCAAGGGTGTGTTAGGTACCTTAGCTCAGTTGGTAGAGCAACGGACTGAAAATCCGTGTGTCCCTGGTTCGATTCCTGGAGGTACCACTAAATTCTTTCCAATGGCTGTCTTATTCAGAGACAGCCTTATTTTTTCTACTGGCCATATGCTTAACGCAAAAATTCCAATAGATTATTTTCAAGTGTCGTGCCAAAATGTGTAAAACACATTAAATTTTTTTACATTTGAATCACATGCTCGAGACATTTCACATACAATCGCCTTTTGGGCTTTTGAAAATTACGATTTCTCAATTGGGTCTAAAAAGCATTGTCTTTTTGCATAATTATACGGAAGAGGATGAAGAATTTATTTCGGAGCGTTGTGCGCCTTACAAGGAGCAACTGGATGAGTATTTTGCAGGGGAGCGAAAAATATTCAGTCTAAATTTAGATTTGACAGAAGTACCAGACTTTCAACGTGAAGTGCTTAAGATGGTCTACACGATACCATATGGCAAAACACGTTCTTATAAGCAAATTGCCACCGTTTTAGGAAATGTTAAAGCAGCCAGGGCAGTGGGAACAGCCAATGCAAAAAATCCAATTCCCGTCGTGATCCCCTGCCATAGGGTTTTAGGAAACGGAGGTGAATTAACAGGGTACGCTTATGGATTAGACTTGAAAATGAAACTCCTTGAAATGGAAAATCCGCAGATCTATGTCCCCCAGATTGATCTTTTTGAAACGCTAGTTTAATTGGATGGGCGCGATAAGATCAAAAGAAGGTATCTCAACCTCAAAGGTATAATCATTGTCCAACCTTTGCATCTTGTAATGACCATACATTTTGCCAATTCCTGTAGTGAGTGGACACCACGAACTGTATTCGTGCACTTGTCGAGGTTCTAAAATAGGTTGTTGTCCGATCACACCATCACCAATCACTTCTCTTTTTATTCCTATAGAATCAAAGATATGCCAATGCCTTGCCATCAACTGTACAGGGTATTCACTTAGGTTTTCGATTGTGATATGATAGCTAAATAGAAATTTAGCATGCAATGGATTTGAGTGTTGTGGCTCAAATTGTGGATCTACTGATATCCTAATTCCATTTGTAATTAGAGTTTCCATGGCTAATCATTCAACTTTATAAAATCTTCTACTATCATTTCCGCTTCTTTGAGAGTGACCTCTAAAATATCATTAACCAGAATTTTGTCAAAACGATTTTCATAAGTCAATTCATTTTTAATGCGCTCTATTCGTTGTCCCAGAGACTCAGTACTTTCTGTTCCTCTGGTTTTCAGACGCTCAATCAGTATCTGAAGAGATGGAGGTTTGATAAAGACAGCTAATGCATTTTCTGTGTAATAATTCTTGATGGAGGTGGCTCCCTGAACATCTACATCAAAAAGAATATGTTTATCATCTGCCCAAATCCTGGAGACTTCGCTGAACAAAGTACCGTAAAACTTGCCGGGATACACCTCTTCCCATTCTAAGAATGATCCAGCATCAATATTGTTTTGAAATTCTATGACATCCATAAAATAGTAGTCTAGGCCATTGATCTCATGTGGTCTTCTGGAGCGGGTAGTCGCCGAGATCGAAAACGACAAAAAATCAAAATGCTTCAGCAGATGTTTTACTACAGTAGTTTTGCCAGCGCCTGAAGGAGCGGTAAAAATGATCACTTTCCCCCCTTCCGTCATTACACCACGTTTGCCAGTTGTTCTTTGATTTTCTCCAATGCATCTTTCATTAGAACTACAAATCGTTGAATATCGGATGAATAGGCCTTGGCCCCAAGTGTATTGATTTCGCGACCCATCTCCTGACTAATAAAATTCAGTTTTCTACCCTTATTTAGATCGGGGTTGTCCAACTCTTGCAAGAAGTATTCACAATGCTGCTGAAGTCGAACTTTTTCTTCGGTAATGTCGATTTTCTCTAAGTAGAACAGTACTTCTTGCTCAAATCGATTTTCATCAACATTATCCCGCATAAGGTATTCCTCAAGGCTAGATGCCATCCGTTGCCGCACTTTATCGATTCTTTCATTTTCAAATGGTAGAATTCCTTGCAACTGATCAACAATAAATTCAATTTGCAAGCGCATGTCACGTTCAATAGCGGCTCCTTCTTCTAAGCGATGAGTACCTAAGTTTTCCAGCGCATCCTGCATGACCTGAGAGACTATTTTCCAGTCATCTTCCGAAACAGGTTGATCAGAGGTGGTCACGACATCGGGCAATCGCATGATAGTTCCCAGCATGTCAGAAGAGGCCAGATCCATTTTTTCGGCAATGGTTTTCAGCTGATTGTAATAAGAGGTGAATGCTGCCTCATTGATTCCGTAGCTCTCATTACTGTGTTGATTTTCAAAAGTAAAGGTAGCTTCAATTTTACCGCGTAAGATCTTGTCATGTAGGAATTTGCGAATCTCCATTTCATATTCCTGGAGCCATGTAGGAAGTTTCATCCTAACATCAACAAATTTGCTGTTTAGGGTCTTTATTTCGATTGAAATGTTTTGCTTGTTAAGCAGACCGGAGGCTCGTCCATAGCTGGTCATTGATAGTAGCATAGGCAAATAAATGATTGTGTTTGGAGCGATGTTTAAAAAGAGTAATGTCCCGATCCAGTACATTCTGTGTCGAACATCTACTCGGTGTTAAAGGGTAAAGATAATCTTTGATCTCGTCATTGAGCACAGCCTACACAAATTTGAGAGAAGTCGCTTTTGAAATCATATTACTAAGCCGAATCAAAGTGAAAATTGATCAATAGTGATATTGGCACAGTCCTTGAAGCCGTTTGTGAGGCCGGCTCTGCGAACGAGTCTGTCACAAAATTCTGATAATCAGACCACTGAAAATAGTGGAACAAAGCAGAAAAGGCCAAAAAAAGGATACCTTTATTTTTTTTTTTGAAATAAATTGCGACATTTGCCTCGCTCTGTAAAAAGAGATCCAATTCAGACATAACTAGCTATAAACCAAATCATAATGAGAAAAGCAGACCTAGTAAACGCCATATCGGAAAAAACGGGAGTTCCAAAGGTAGATGTACTAGTAACCATGGAGTATTTTTTTACAGAGGTGAAAAATGGTCTTGCAAAGGGCGATAATGTGTATATCAGAGGATTTGGTTCATTTGTGATTAAGAAAAGGGCTAAAAAGATAGGAAGACACATTAAAAGAAATGTGGCTATTGAGATACCTGAGCACTATATACCATCATTCAAACCGGCCAAGATTTTTATTGACCAGGTAAAAGACAACGTACACGAAATGCCCGCTGACTTGTCAGGTTCCGATGACTAGATTTCAGCAGATTACCATTGCTGCTAGCGTGGCTGGACTTTTATTACTGTACTTTGGATTTGATACGAGGTCAGTCAAAGGCAAGGAAGAGATTGCGCAACTTGAAAAATCTGGAATTGCGATTGATTTACAGCCGCTCATAGAATCTGCAAAAGGCAAACTCAGTAAGTTTGATCTGAATGAGATTCTCGTCCTTGAGGGGCAAATTGGAGCTGTCGAAGGGCCAGACAAGATCACAGCACTAAAGGAACTCAGCGGAAAGTGGTATCGGCTGGATAAACCATACCTTGCCGGCCATTATGCAGAACAAGTGGCGGAAGAGATGTCTTCGGGAGAAGCCTGGAGTATTGCCGCTACTACGTACCTCGCGGGATTAAGTGACAGCGACGAATTGGTCAGACAAGGTAGTTTAAATAAAGCTATTCAGGGGCTTGAGAATGCCATCAGCATAGATCCGGAAACAGTGCAATACCGGGTAAATCTGGCTTTGATCTATGCAGAAAGGCCTCCTGAAGACAATCCTATGAAGGGGGTTCAAATGTTGTTGGGCCTGAACGAAAAGCATCCGGACGACGTTCTTGTTTTGAATGCGTTGGCAAGACTAGCAATTAAAACAGGTCAATGGGATAAAGCCCAGCAACGACTGGAAAGAGCCGAAGCCTTAGAGCCGGAAAATATTACAACAATATGTCTGCTTGCGGAGATCTATGAGCAATTGAAGGATCAGAGAGCCCAAGCCTTAAGAGATAAATGTGAATTATTAACATTAAAAAATAGAGTATGCCTTGCGGTAAAAAGAAAACGCCATAAAATCGCCACTCATAAGCGAAAAAAGAGACTGAGAAAAAATAGACATAAGAAGAAGAATCGTTAAGATAACCCCGCTGTTATTCCAGTGGGTGAGGTTGGTTGTTTCGTTTTCAAAAAATCTAACCAAAACCTTCATATAATATAAAAATGGTGACGGTAGTCTTTTCTCCCGTCACTATTGGGTTTACAAGCCCTGCTATACGATAGTATGTATTCCGAACCTTTCTAACCACACTTCCCTTTTGACAGGTACCTAGACAGTACTCGCCCACACTGGAACATGGCATCTAAATATGGATGATTTGTGGAAAAAGAGTTAATCATTAATTCCACGCCTACGCAAGTAGAAATTGCCTTGTCTGAAGACAGCAGGCTGGTGGAATTACACAGAGAAAAGACTAATTCAAAATTTACAGTTGGAGACATCTTTTTGGGTAGAATAAAGAAGCTAATGCCCGGGCTCAATGCAGCGTTCGTAGAAATTGGTCATCCTAAGGATGCCTTTTTACATTATACGGATCTAGGCCCCAAATTGCCATCCTTGTTGAAATTTACCAATATGGCGATTAATGGTGAAACCAAATCATATGGTTTGGAATCATTTAACCTCAATGAAGAAATTATCAAAACGGGGAAGATTGATCAGGTTTTAAATAAAAGACATTCGATACTTGTTCAGATCTTAAAAGAACCGATTTCAACCAAAGGTCCGCGTCTCAGTTGCGAAATTACCTTGCCTGGAAGATTTTTGGTGCTCACCCCTTTTTCGAATATTGTATCTGTCTCCAAGAAAATTAACTCAGCCGAAGAACGTAAACGCCTGCAAGTTTTGATAGAAAGCATCAAACCTAGGAACTTTGGCATCATTGTTCGTACGGCCGCTGAAGGCAAAAAAGTAGCCCATCTGCATGAAGAAATCAGAGATCTTGAACAAAAGTGGAAAAGAATACATGAGCAGCTCAAGAATGCCAAGGCACCTCTAAAATTGTTGAGTGAGCTCGATAAGACCTCAAGTATGTTAAGAGATGTCCTTACCGACGATTTTAGCAACATTGTGGTCAATGACCGGGATATGTATGACTCTATCCGGGGATATCTCAGTGCCAACGTTCCAGAAAAGGAAAAGATCGTCCATCTTCATAAATCAAGCAAACCCCTTTTTGATGCTTTTGGCATCACCCGTCAGATCAAATCTTCCTTTGGAAAGACTTATACACTCCCTAGTGGAGCCTATCTTGTCATTGAGCATACCGAGGCCATGCATGTGATCGATGTTAACAGCGGACCAAAGATGGCAAGAAAGAACCAAGATGATGCCGTACTAAACGTCAATGTCGAATCAGCTCTGGAGATAGCACGTCAACTGAGACTCAGAGATATTGGAGGATTGATCATTGTCGATTTTATTGACATGCGGTCAAGTGATCACAAGAAGATTCTTGTAAAGAGAATGAGAGAATTTATGGAGCAAGATCGGGCCCAGCATACCGTACTCCCACTCAGTCGCTTTGGCTTGATGCAGATCACGCGGCAAAGAGCCAGACCGGAAGTGAAAATCGACACGACTGAGGTATGTCCCACCTGTCAGGGATCCGGCAAAATCAATGCATCGGTCCTGATTATCGAAGAGATCGAAAGGGATCTTGAGTATGTGATTCAAAACCGGCCTAAAACTAAGCTGTCCCTCTTTGTCCATCCTTATATATATGCTTACCTAAAACATGGTCTTCCAAGCCGGCGCATGAAATGGTATTTCCAATATCAGAGATGGGTACGCCTTTTTGAACAGACCGATTTTCACATTAATGAGTACCGGTTTTACGATGGAAGAAATGATGAAATCAGGTTAACCTAAATACCGTGAGTTGCAAGAAAATACTCTTTGCAACACTCAACTGGGGTCTGGGCCACGCTACTCGCGGGATTCCGATTATACATCATCTCCTTAGCCAAGGTCATCTGGTCTTTTTGGCATCAGATGGGGCTTCCGGGGTGCTTTTAAAGCAGGAATTTCCCGGATTGCCCTACTTGCCATTACCTTCCTATGCTATAAGATATCCCGAAGAAAACTTTTATGGGTTTTGGGTAAGTGAGGCAGTCAGACTTAAAGGGGTCATAGCTGAAGAAAGGAAAATGGTTAGAAAGTGGGTTTTGGATTATCACTTTGATGTGATAATCTCAGATAATCGCTATGGAGTCTTACATCCTCAAACTCAAAATATCATCATTACCCATCAACTGTCTTTTACCTTGCCGGTTGCCGCAGCTACCGTCGTCAATCAAATGATAAGGTACTTCGTCAATCGATTTGATCACTGCTGGATTCCTGATTTTCACGGGCATGATAATCTTTCAGGAAAGTTATCTCAGGGCTCCCTGAACATTGAAAAACACTTCATTGGACCCCTTAGCCGTTTTCAAAAACAGGAATGTGTGAAGAGTTATGATCTGGGCATTATCATATCAGGACCAGAGCCACATCGATCAACTTTCCAAAGACACCTGGAACGACACTTCAAGTATAACGCGCTTAAAATATTTTGGGTGCTTGGACTTCCGGGTAAGATTAATGAAGCGTCAAAAAATGTAAATACTTACAATCATCTTTCCTCACAAAAGATGAATGAAATGCTTAATCAGACTCAGGTGGTGCTCAGCAGATCTGGTTATAGTAGCATCATGGATTATTACCAACTCTCAAAAAAAGCTATTCTCATTCCGACCCCCAATCAACCGGAACAAAAGTATCTGGCTGATCGGCATCAGAACGGCTCCTCAATATTCGTGCCCAGTCAGGATCTTGGTGACCTGCTGACGGGCCTTGAAAAAATGATACACTGTCGTCACGAACCGGTAAATATTCAGCGCATGCAAATTCCCAAACTATAGTTTTTCATCGGTAGGTTTGCGTTTGTTATAAAGATTCATAGTCCGGTCCAATCCAACCGAAGTAAAAGCACGAATCAGATCACATACTTCGTCAATAGTCGGTTGCATTGCATCCCACTGATCACGCGACCATTTTCCCAAGACATACTCGACTTGTTGACCAGGTCTAAAGTCATGCCCAATTCCTATCCGTAACCGAGGGTATGTCGAAGTCTGCAAGATATCTTCGATGCTTTTAAGCCCGTTGTGACCACCAGAAGTGCCTTTTTTCAATAATTTAAAAACGCCGATGTCAAACTGAAATTCATCAACAACAATTAACCAGTTGCTGTCCGGGATCTTTAATTTTTGCACCCAATAGCGCACAGCTTTTCCACTCAGGTTCATGTAGGTGGAAGGTTTCAATAAGTAGATTATCCGGCCTTTATGTTTAAATTCAGTTAAAGACCCGAACTGATCACTCTTAAAGGTCAGGTTTTCCTGGCGAGCAAGTCTGTCCATTACATCAAAGCCAATATTATGCCTTGTGTTTTCGTATTCGGCTCCGATGTTACCAAGTCCGATAATTAAGTATTTCACCTGATGATCCTTCTTCTTTGACTCTACTTGAGCAATAAAAAATTTTAGATAAAAGCGCCGTACCTTATCGAACCAAATCATGATCCAACCATATTCAAACTCCAAATCTTACGAATCGTTACTTTTGTCCACGTGATCAGGAGTAAAATTATAGATACCATTCTTTTTGTGCGAAAGCTCACGGTGTCAAAGCTTTTTAACGCCGCGAAGATAATCGTATCATACTATATCAGCAAAATCTTCAGAAGACCCATTTCCTGGGGAATGCCCGTGAGCCTCTCCATTGAACCCACCACGGCCTGTAATTTACGTTGCCCGGAGTGTCCTAGTGGCCTACGGTCATTTACAAGACCGACCGGAAACCTGAAGTCAGACTTTTTCAGCCACACCGTAGACCAAGTAGCTAAGACCTGTTGTCATCTCACTTTCTATTTTCAGGGAGAACCCTTTATCAATCCCCATTTTCTGCAGATGGTCCGTTATGCAGGTGAAAAAGGATTGTACACCATGACCTCGACCAACGGGCATTTCCTGGACGATCAGACTGCCAGGGCTACGGTCTTGTCAGGATTGAACCGGTTAATAATCTCCATTGACGGCTTAACCCAGGAGACGTATGAATCTTATCGCAAGAAGGGGAATCTGCAGACGGTTCTGGAAGGCACTCAAAGAATCATCGAGTGGAAGCGAAAACTCAAGAGTCGCACGCCCTATGTCATCTTTCAATTTTTAGTGGTCAGTACTAACGAACATGAAATACCCCAACTCCATGATCTTGCGAAAAAACTTGGGGTCGACGAAGTCAAATTGAAGACTGCGCAATTGTATGACTATTCAAATGGGCATCCATTGATGCCTCGCAATAAAAAGTATTCACGATACATTCCGTCAGACGATGGCACCTATCGGCTAAAAAATGAAATTCAGAATCAGTGCTGGAAAATGTGGCATAGCGCGGTAATCACCTGGGATGGAGTGGTGGTACCTTGTTGTTTCGATAAAGATGCCAAACACAAAATGGGAGATCTTAAAGCAAAGACTTTTGGTGAGGTTTGGCACAGTACCCAATACTTTGATTTTCGTAACAAAATCTTACACGAACGAAATAGCATCGATATTTGCACGAATTGTACCGAGGGATGTACCATTTGGGCATGAAGTATGTTCGGCCACTAAAGGCTTTACGTTCGCCCAATACCATAGCTCGGCTCAGGGTGGAACTTCCAGAATCGCATAAAACAAAAGACCTTGTCGGAGTCTGTCAGGCCTCTATTCGGAAGGACTATTCAGGGTTCGTCAAAAGGGCTTTTGAATTAATCCCCTCGAGCTGATTTAGGAAAATAGATTTCTTTTAATGTAACTCAGCGTTCTTTCCGCAGTTGGATTTTTTAAAATTAGTCACTTACAATATCCAGTCACTGATCAGTAGATTATATTTCGGGAAACATTCATGTTGATGTCCTAAAAGAATCGTTCGCAAATTTAGATGACTAACTCACTACCTACATCTGCTCGGGTTTGGTCGAAGATTGTTAATGGGTTTGCAGAGCTAGATCGTAGTCTACTTAGCGGAGGTAAAACTTTGATTTCAAACTAAATATGACGTACTTTGCATACTCTACGGTGATTTATCTACAGGACGAAAATTGATGTTTTTTAAAAGTATCTTTCAGGGCAACCTGCAGTTTGGTAATGTAAAAAGTTATGATAAAGTGATCAAGATGTATGATCACCGGGTTGAAAATTATTATAAAAATGATGTCCTTTTTAAACTGGAGGATATTTTTAATGAAGGTGAGCTTACCCTTAAATTACCCCGAACAGTTGTCAATATCACCGATAAGAATTGGAAAAATTCCGTTGATTTACTTCAGTATGTAGCTCAGTTTGCCATATCAGGCAACATCGGAGCCTGGATGACCGAAGAGGGTAAGATCTTAAAGTATGTATGGATCGAGCCCAAAGGTGACAAAGCCGTAGTACAAAAATTTTTAAAGGGACGGTCACTTGTAGATCAGGTTGGTAAGGAGAAAGAGGCGGAAGAAACACTGAGCAATGCCATAGAGCTATACGATCGGCATGCGCAGGCATACGAGCGAAGGGGATATGTCAATTTCTTAATGAAAAAATATCATGATGCAGATCGGGACTTTACTAAATCGGTAAATATCGACGTAAGCAATGCTCCTGCTTATTATGGTAGGGCTAAGATCAAAATGCTCAAAGAAGAGTGGTCTGAGGCAATCGATGATTTAGAGCTGGCTATAAAGACTTCACTCGCATTGCAGGATGTTCATTGGTCGGCCCGAAGGCGCAAGGGAGAATGTTTGCAGCAGCTCGGTCGGTTTGAAGAAGCGGAATTTGAATTTCGCTTTTTTAATAAAAGGACCTTCAAGGAAAAGAGTCCGAACGCGGTGTATAAAAGGAGCACTTTATTTAACCATGGTAAAGTTTTATTGGAATTAGGTAAGCACACGGAAGCACTAGATGCTTTTGAAAAAACCATGAAGGCCAAATCAGGTCTGGATACGATTTCGGAAGCAGATATGCTGGTGTATCGTGGTCTTGCACGTAAACAGTGTGGGAAAAATGGATTTGTCTCAGACTGGAATGAGGCAAAAAAACTTGGATCTGCCATGGCAATCAAGTTGTTGCAAGACCAAGCTAAATAAGCGAGTTGTAGCCAACTACATACTATTCTAATCGTCTTAAAAGTTTTCATAAAAAAAGAACTGTTGAGCATTACGAGATACAATTGTCCATGGAGTCTGACCGTGCTTGTCTGCCTGTTGGTCCTTCAGGCCTGTCAGGTTGCGGGCCAAGGAAAAGCAAGTGTGAGCCGAAATGCTCAAAAGTCATTTGATCGTGCGCAGGAAGCGATTACTCGGAATCTTTTAGATGAAGCAGAACCTCACCTTCTTGATGCGATTGAAAAAGATCCCCAATGGTTGCAACCACGGATATCCTTAGGAGCCCTGTATTTTGCCCAAGCTGACTGGAGTAGAAGCAAGATCTATTTTGAATCGGTCATTGCCATCGACAGCCTGATTGAACCCATGGTTTATTATAAGCTTGGAGAGATAGCCTGGAAAGAAGGTCAATACCCCCAGGTGCTTAAAAAGATGAATCGATTTCTAGCTGACAATAAATCGCGACTGGAAATCCGGCAAAAGGCCAAAAAATACCTGAGAGACGCCCAATTTATGGAGAACCATCCACCTGTTTATCCCACTACCATCACCCCACTACCCAATTCGATTAATAGCCAGGAAATGGAGTACCTTCCCTCCCTTCCCGCTCGTGAAGATGTAATGATCTTTACCCGGAGAATACGGGGTCAGGAAGATTTCTATAGCTCAAAATTTGAAGCCGGTCAATGGCAGCCAAGCGTGGCCATGACTGATCTGAACACCGTTTTAAACGAAGGTGCGCACAGTTTATCGGCTGATGGAAAAATGTTGATTTTTACTGCTTGCGACAGATCAGATGGTTTGGGTTCTTGTGATTTGTACTATTCGGTTTTTGATGGTAGTCGATGGTCAAAACCGGCAAATCTCGGACCAGCGGTAAACTCCAGATCCTGGGACGGTCAACCTAGTTTATCAGCCAATGGGAAGACCCTATTTTTTTCCAGTGAAAGATCGGGGGGGGGAGGGAGCCGGGACTTATGGATGATAAACCGGAAAGGAAGCGGTTGGGATACAGCAATCAATCTATCTGAGCTAAATACGGATGGTAATGAGGAAGTACCGTTCATCCATGCCTCAGATGAGAGCCTCTATTTTATGTCTGATGGACATCCGGGTTTTGGTGGTACGGATTTATTTATTGCCAGGCGTGGGAACGAAAAATGGCAACCACCGGTCAATCTAGGTATGCCCATCAATACGGCCGAAGACGAAGGCGCGTTGCACGTCAACTTGTCGGGTACTACAGCATACTTTGCTCGAACAGTTTCGCTTGAGACGGATCAGAAGAAAGTGCAAATCGATATTTTTGAGTTTCCATTGCCACAAGAGATTCGACCGATTCCGGCCACGTATGCGAGTATCCAGGTCCTGGACCGCGTTACAAAAAGACCTTTACAATCTGTTGTTGAAATGGTTAATCTGGCCACAAACAAATCTTTTATAAAGACCTTAAGTAATAAAGAGGGAGAAGTACTTGTGTGCCTACCACTCAATGAGGATTTTGCTTTAAACATATCGAAAGAAAACTATGCTTTTCATTCGGAACATATACAGGTTGAGCAATTGACAACGGTGGTTGATCCTTTCCAGTTTACGATTCTCCTTTCTCCCATTGAGCTGGATGCAGCAGCGGAGGAATTACCCATTGTCCTAAATAATGTTTTCTTTGAATCCGGAAGTGCAGAGTTGGAGAAAAGATCCGAATATGAACTTAATCAGCTTTACGAGTTTCTAAAGGACAACCTGGCCGTTGAAATAGAAATACGAGGGCACACCGATGATATTGGATCAGACATTGACAACCAGGTATTGTCCGAACTCAGGGCCAAAGCCATATATGATTATCTTGTGACCAAAAGTATTACGGGAGACCGGTTGAGATTTAAAGGATTTGGTGAAACTTTGCCGATAGCAGAAAACATTTCGGAAGTCGGCAGAATGAAAAATCGAAGAACAGAGTTTTTGATAGTCAATGGCAAGAAATAATTTTTTACTGGAAAATGTGACTGTGACAGGCTTGGCTGACAAAGGTCTTTCCGTTGGGAAGGACCCGGAAGGTAAAGTTGTTTTTATCGAAGGTGCCGTGCCTGGAGATGTGCTGGATGTGAGGGTACTAAGGAAACGAAAAGGGTACTATCAGGGACTTCCCCAAAGGTTTCTGATCCTCTCAGATGCCCGTCAGAATCCAGCTTGCAGACACTTCGAAGACTGCGGTGGGTGCAAATGGCAACATTTTAGATATGAAAACCAACTCATAGAAAAAGAACGAATCGTCCATGATGCCTTTCGGCGTATTGCCAAAGTGACTATTCAAGAGATCCGACCTATTTTGGCAGCTCCGCAAACATTTCATTATCGCAATAAAATGGAATTTTCCTTCTCTAATCAGCGATGGAGAACAAAATCTGAGTTAGAGGCAGGGTCACAAAAAGGTGAGAACGCACTGGGATTACACCCACCTCGTTTTTTCAATAAAGTCGTTGACATTGAGGAATGTCTGTTGATGGACCCACTAGCTGATGAAATTCGAAATTTCGTTAGGAGCTATGCCATTGATCGCCAATTGTCATTTTACGACTCAAACAAACATCAGGGATTTTTGCGAAATATGATTTTGCGAAATTCGACGTTAGATCAATGGATGCTGGTCATGAGTTTTGGCCATGAAGACATTGAAGCACGGGAGGACTTGCTGATTGCGATAAAGAAGGCCTTTCCGAAGATTAATTCATTGCACTATGTCATCAATTCAAAGCAAAATGATACGCTTTATGATCAGGAGATTCTGCTAGCATCAGGGGATCCATATATAGAGGAAAAACTGGGTGAATTACTATATAAGATTCGTCCGAAATCTTTCTTTCAAACAAATTCACAACAGGCCAAACAGCTCTATGATATAGTCAAAGAATTTGCTACCCTGGACAAAAATCAAGTGGTATATGACTTATATACCGGCACTGGAAGTATCGCGTTGTATCTTGCAAAAGATTGCAGGGTGATGGTAGGTGTCGAAGAAGTTTCAGATGCAATTGATGATGCAAAAGATAATGCTGCTATTAACCAAGTTGAGAATGCTCATTTTTATGTCGGTGACGTCAGGCATGTATTTTCAGATGAACTCATAGCTCAACATGGTGTCCCTGATGTGGTAATCACTGATCCACCCCGGGCAGGGATGCATGAAAAAGTAATCGAAAGCATCTTGGATGCAGATCCGGGTCAAATAATCTACATCAGCTGCAATCCGGCAACTCAAGCCCGCGATATCCACTTACTTGCTGACAGGTATCAAGTTGAAAAGATTCAACCGGTAGATATGTTTCCCCATACAAACCACATTGAAAATGTTGCGTTATTAATGAGAAAGTCATGAAAGATCAGGATACCTCCCAATTACAATACTTACAATTGAAGCAAGAATTGCTGCCCTACATCAATGTGATGACCCAGGCAGCAGAAACCATCATGATTAAGGATATTTCAAAATATCCGATTCTGGTTGTACATCAACAGGAGATCGAACTGGGCATACCTGTTGTCACCAAAGATGAAAAAGGTAGGAATTGGTCTATCCATGCCAGCACATTGGAAGAATTTGCCATGAAACAAGTAATTGCAGCAGACAAGATTGAGGACTTTCAGGGTGTATACAAAGACCCTGGTCAGTTTCTCTGCCTCTTCGTCATTAGTGAGTTGGGGGCAAACTTTATCTTTATACCACGAATCGATCACCCAAACTGATAGATCTATTATTGACATGAAAGGAATTATACTTGCAGGCGGATTAGGTACTAGGCTTTACCCATTGACATTAGCCGTCAGTAAACAGCTAATGCCAGTGTACGACAAACCCATGATTTACTATCCGCTATCTACACTCATGACAGCCGGTATCCGGGATGTCCTGATTATTTCTACGCCTTACGATTTGCCTCTCTTCCAGAAATTATTAGGCGACGGCAGCGATCTGGGATGCTGTTTCTCTTATGCCGAGCAATCAGAACCACGTGGTTTGGCGGAGGCTTTTATTATTGGAGCACAATTTATTGGTCAAGATGGAGCTTCACTGATCCTGGGAGATAATATTTTTTATGGTCATGGACTGGACAATCAGTTAGAAGAAGCAGCAAATCCTCAGGGAGGTGTTGTGTTTGCATATCGGGTAGCCGATCCGGAACGTTATGGAGTAGTGGAGTTTGATATAAGTCAAAAAGCTATATCCATTGAAGAAAAGCCCTTAAAACCCAAATCAAACTATGCCGTTCCAGGGCTGTATTTTTATAATAATGATGTCGTTGAGATCGCCCGTAATTTGCAACCAAGCCCTAGAGGTGAGTTAGAAATAACCGATGTAAACAGGATTTACCTGAAAGAAGGTAGGCTAAAAGTCTCTTTGCTCAGCAGGGGTATAGCCTGGCTTGATACCGGTACCCACGAATCATTGATTCAAGCAGGTCAGTTCGTTCAGGCCATTGAAGATCGACAAGGTCTCAAGATTGGATGCATTGAAGAAATAGCTTATCAGAAGGGGTTTATTGACAGGGAGGGCTTAGAGAAACTGGGGCATAAGTTTTTAAAAAGTGGATATGGGGAGTACTTATTATCTCTCTTAGCAAATTGATCCTGACTCTGGAGTGTTTTTTAGCTGAAAACTGTTGATCTCCGTGCTTATTAACCAGGTGGAGTAGGTAAATCGTATTTAAATGTTTTCGCGACTATCTGCTACTGGCAAATCTTGTCAGATCATCTCCATTTAAAGCAGCAGCCATAACATCAGGAAATAGATCAGGAGTACAACCAAAGCAAGGGATTCCCATTTCGGCTAAGGGTTTTGCAACTTCTTTATCGTAAGCAGGAACACCCAGATCATCAAGAGCAAGTAGCGAAAAGAGTTGAACTTTATGACTAATCAACTCCCTGGCGGCATCCAGGAAAAGACTTATTGGGCCACCTTCAAAAAGATCGCTGATTAATATAATGTAGGTCTCTCTACTTTCCGCAAAGACCAGATTGAGTGCATATTTCAAGGCTTTGTAAATGTTGGTGCCCCCACCAAGTTGTCCTTTGAAAAGCAGCTCCACGGGATCGCTAAGATATTCAGTAAGATCAACTACCTCCGTATCAAAGACAATCAAATGAGTTTTTAAGCTATCGATGGTAGCCATAATTGAGCCTAAAATGCCAGCATAAACATAAGATTCAGCCATAGAGGCACTTTGATCTACTAACAGGATCAGTTTTTTAGCTTGGTTTTTACGATGAGGTCTACCTATAATTGTCTCTGGGATAATAGTTTGCAAGGAGGGCTGAAAATGTTTCAGATTTGATTTGATTGTGAGGTGCCAATCAATTTCACCCAAACGAGGATTCTTAAGTTTAAATCGATGATCCCGAACTCCATGAATTCTGGATATCAGTTTAAATCGTAGCTTTTGTTGCACCTGACGAGATAAGCGGGCAACTAATTGTTTAGCGGTCAATAAAGCAATGGGTGAAAGTGATTCCTTAGCCGAAAGAATCGTGGCAATCATTCCAACATCAGGTTCGATTTCTTCAAGAAAGTCTGGCTGGTTCAAAAGTTTTCTAATGCCAAATTTTTCAAGAGCATCCTTCTGCATGACACGAACAATTGGAGTTGGAAACAAAGATTTGATTTCAGCCATCCACTTGGCCGAGATAACTCGCTTTGTTGCCAGACCACCTTGTCGATCCGAACTATAGAGTCGATCCAATGCCTGATCAGTCTGTCGCTCTTGTAGCGATAACTGTTGATCAGCAGGCTCATCAACCTGACCCAGGGCCAACTTCCACCGAATCTTTCGATTGATGTTACTATTTGGACCTGCCACTACCGATAAGCCGATATAACCACATGACCACAAATGCACCCACTGCCGCTGTTAGAATAGTACCGCTAAATCCGGTTGTTTCAATATTAAGCTTTTCAAAGATCCAGCCACCTACCAGAGCACCTATGACCCCCAGGATAATATTCCAAATCAATCCGGAGCCCGAACCTTTAAATAAGAAACTTCCCAACCAACCTGCAATCGCCCCTACAAAAATGATATATAGCCAATTCATTGCAATGATTTAATCTTTCTACAAAATAGGAAGATTTTCTTGAATGGAGGAAGGGTGTCATTTCTGGCATCTTAATAATCAAAATCCGGCCTTGATGACATAAAAATTTAACCTCAGAATCTGCAAAAAGACTAAATGGGCTATCATTATTCTTATCTTTAGCCTCTGCCTGGCTGTGTTTTTATGACTCAAGATAAGAAGCGACATTCTCGAAAAGAACGAAAAAAAATACTGCAATCTTTGGACTTGACCAAAGTGATTTTACCCATTTTTATTGGAGTTGGTGTCATTGCTTTTTTGTTCTACCGTCAATTTGATCCGGCCGAATTCGAAAAGATAAGTTGGTCGGGAAGTACGATGATATTTTTAGTTCTGGCACTTCTCTTTTTGTTTGCCAGAATTAGTTTTTATGCGCTTAGGCTGTTTATCTTATCAGAAAAGGCATTTTCATTTATGAAATGTATACAGCTGATCTTCCTTTGGGAATTCAGCTCTGCTGTTTCACCCACCAACGTAGGTGGAAGTGCTGTCGCACTCTTTATCCTCTCTCAAGAAAAAATCGGAGCGGCTAAAACGACAGCGATTGTGATTTATACCATAGTTTTAGATACGGTCTTTTTTTTATTCTGCATTCCCCTTTGGGTGCTAATATTTGGAGCAAATATATTGGGTCCGGATAATCAGGCATTTAATAGTTGGCAAATTACTTTGCTAAGTGCTTATGGAATCATGTTTTTGTACGGAGCTTTCTTCGCCTATGGGCTTTTTGTCAAACCGCAGACGTTACAAAATCTGCTCCTGTCAATAAGCAGAATCGGGTTTATGAGTAAACTAAAGGACCGGATTGAGCAATTGGGAGAAGATATTGTGGTGACATCAAAGGCTTTAATGCAACAGTCGTTTCGATACCACTTTGGTGCTTTTATGTCAACCGTAGGTGCCTGGTCAAGTCGATTTTTGCTCATTATTTGCTTAATTGTGGGCATCGCCAAGTCTGTGCCGTTGCAGATCTGGGCCATTTTAGAACTTTATGCACGCATTCAGACTCTATTTGTCATGATGGCGGTGAGTCCGACACCAGGAGGTGCTGGATTTGCTGAAATTTTATTTGGTAATATACTGGTAGATTACGTACCCAGTGGAATAAGCCTGGTGGTGGCCTCCATTTGGCGATTGATGGCTTATTATTTTTTCTTGTTTATGGGGATCATAATTATTCCTCAATGGCTTCGAAATATCATCAGGAATCGTAGAGTCAAAACCAGAAATAAAGCAAAAGGACAAACTTCTGACCAAGCCCCTCAGGCATGACAAAACTTTCCCGATTATTGTGATATACCTGCCAAAATGACCTGATTATCAACATGGCAGGCAAATTGAGTGGAGTAACACAGAGAAAATCTAGATAGAACTATGTCAAAAAAGAAGAAAGAAGGAGAAGCCAGTGAACAAAAGGGTCAGGATCCAATTGACGAAACTGTCATTGATGCACAAGCAGACAACACGAGCGAAAATGAATTGGCAGAGCTAAAAGATAAATATTTGAGACTTTTTGCAGAGTTTGATAATTATAAGAAACGTACAGCTCGCGAACGATTGGATCTTATCAGAACTGCTGCCGAAGATTTAGTAACTAAACTACTCCCCGTATTAGATGATTTTGATCGGGCCAAGAAAAATGCGGATGACTCCTCATCATCAGAGACCTTTAGTGAAGGTGTTGCGCTTGTTTACCAAAAGTTGCATCATGTCTTAGAGTCTAAAGGCCTGGAAGCGATGGATACCGAAGAGAAGGAGTTTGATCCGGAATTG
Source organism: Saprospiraceae bacterium (assembly GCA_016711125.1). Lineage (GTDB taxonomy): Bacteria > Bacteroidota > Bacteroidia > Chitinophagales > Saprospiraceae > JABDMH01. Next base: position 507,719 of record JADJTQ010000002.1, read on the forward strand.
CATGAAGCGATTACAAAAATACCGGCACCGGAAGCAAAATTAAAAGGCAAGATTATTGATCATATCGAAAAAGGTTATTACCTCAACGACAAGATTATCCGCCATGCCAAAGTGATCATTGGCGAATAGTAATATAAATAAGTATGTCTAAAAGAGATTATTACGAAATATTAGGTGTCGCTAAAAATGCTGATGCAGCAGAACTTAAAAAGGCTTATCGCCAGACTGCGATAAAATACCATCCTGATAAAAACCCGGGTAATAAGGAAGCTGAGGAAAAATTTAAAGAAGCTGCAGAGGCCTATGAGGTCTTAAGCGATCCAGACAAAAGAGCCCGCTATGACCGGTTTGGACATGCCGGTGTATCTGGAAACGGTGGCTTTAGTGGCGGGGGTGGTATGAGCATGGAAGATATCATGGATCAGTTCAGTGATATTTTTGGGGGCAGTCCTTTTGATACCTTTTTCGGTGGCTCTGGTGGGGGCACAAGATCACGAAGAAGTGGTGGCAGCCGCGGATCAAATCTTCGCATTAAAGTCAGTCTGACCCTTGAAGAAATAGCCAAAGGAACCACTAAGAAGATTAAGGTTAAAAAACAAGTAAAATGTCAATCCTGCAATGGGTCTGGTGCTAAGGACAGCAGTTCGGTATCAACGTGTGGCACATGTAGCGGTTCAGGTTATGTGCGGCAGATAAGAAGTACTTTTCTTGGGCAAATGCAAACCACTTCAGCGTGTCCGACTTGCAATGGCAGTGGTCAAGTGGTCACGGCCAAGTGTAATACATGCAAAGGTGACGGCAGGGCTTATGATGACAAAACCATTGAAATTGAAATACCTGCTGGTGTGGAAGAAGGCATGCAACTATCAATGCGGGGGCAGGGAAATGCAGGACAACAAGGAGGCCCGAGCGGAGATCTCCTGATCAATATAGAAGAGAAACCTCACGATCATCTTAAACGTGATGGGGCAAACGTAATCTATGATCTATACCTCAACTTCGCAGACGCATCATTGGGTACGTCGGTTGAAGTACCAACCATTGAAGGAGATGTAAAAATTAAAATACCCGCAGGAACTCAGTCAGGCAAGATCTTTAGATTGAAGGGCAAAGGATTGCCCGTAGTACAGAGTTATCAGCAGGGCGATCAATTAATCCACGTCAGTGTCTGGACACCAAAAAAGCTCTCCTCAGAAGAAAAGGATTTACTGGAGAAGATGCGTAAAATGGACAATTTCACACCAACACCTTCCAAATCAGATAAGGGGCTTTTTGAGAAGATGAAGGACTATTTTAATTCTTAATTCAAGATGAAAGATCTGTCGGTGCTGATCATTCTTCCTTTAATGATAATGGCTTGTGGTAAAAGCCATTTTTATGAAACCTCCCTCGAGATTGAGCAATCAAATTGGTCATATAATGATACGTTGTCATATAATGTCAATATCCGGGATACCAGCATTCACTATGACATAGGGTTAGAAATTGTACATACAACAGACTTTGCGTATCAAAATTTGTACATCCAGATTCTAACCGTATTTCCGGATGGAAAACTGCTTTCTCAGACCTTGCCAATCGATTTTGCTGACCACACAGGTTTGTGGTATGGCAAGTGCAGGGGTGAAACCTGTACTCTTAAAGTGATGTTGCAGGAAAATGCATTGTTTAATCAGTTGGGGGACCATGACTTCAAAATCATGCAGTACATGCGGATAGATCCGGTACCTGGTATCAAGGAAGTAGCAATGATCCTTGATGAAAGAATTTAGAACTGCAAATGTTTGACAGTCAGTGAATTGTTGATAAGTTGTTTCAGGCTGTCGATGCCGATCTTGAGGTGTAGTTCCACAAAATTTGCCGTGACACTTTGGTCACTTTCATCTGTTTTGACACCTTCCGGTACCATTGGCATATCAGAAACCAGCAAGAGTGCACCTGCCGGAATTTGATTTTTGAAAGCAGCGACAAAAATAGTTGCGGTTTCCATATCGATCGCAATAGGTCTCAGCGTCGCCAAATACTCTTTAAAGTCTTCCCGATGTTCCCAAACCCTTTTATTGGTTGTGTAAACTGTACCTGTCCAGTAGTCACGATTGTAATCGCGGATGGTAGTGGAAATGGCTTTTTGCAATGCAAAGGCTGGCAAAGCAGGTACCTCAGCAGGCAAATAGTCGTTTGATGTACCTTCACCCCTTATGGCAGCAATTGGTAAAATCAAGTCACCAACATGATTTTTACCAGTTTTAAGACCACCGCATTTGCCGAGAAAGAGGGCTGCTTTTGGAGCCACCGCCGTCAATAAATCAACAATTGTCCCAGCATTGGGACTGCCCATTCCAAAATTGACGATGGTAATGTTTTCAGCGGTTGCGCTGCTCATGGCCTTGTTTTTCCCCATGATGGGGACTTGATGCCATTCGGCAAACATCTCGACGTAGTTGTTAAAATTGACTAAGATGATATATTCGCCAAAATCGGAAATCGGTGTACCAGTGTACCGGGGCAACCAGTTGTCGACAATTTCCTTTTTTGTTTTCACCTCGTCTGTATAAAGTTTATCTGGCCAAATACATGTTGCGCTGTTTATCCATTTCGCGGAAGAAAGGATCTTTCAGGTCTTTGATAAACCGGATGTATTCTCCCGTACTTTTCATTTCTGGTCCTAGTGCTTTGTCGACATTCGGGAATTTATCAAAGGAAAAGACCGGTACTTTAATAGCATAGCCATCCATTTGATTGACAATTTCAAAGTCTTTGAGCTTTTTAGCACCAATCATCACTTGTGTTGCAATATTCAGGTAAGGAACACCGTAGGCTTTGGCAATAAATGGGGTAGTTCTTGATGCCCGTGGATTAGCTTCAATCACATATACTTTGTCATTTTTAATGGCAAATTGAATATTGATTAAACCCACTGTTTTCAGAGCATGCGCCAGTGTTTTAGTGTACTCAACCATGGTGTCAATTGCTACTTGCGAAAGACTGTATGGAGGTAATACGGCTGAACTATCACCTGAATGGATCCCGGCGGGTTCGATATGCTCCATGATGCCCATAATGTGTACATCTTCTCCGTCACAAATCGCATCAATCTCGGCCTCCTTAGCACGCTCTAAAAAGTGATCTATCAAAACCTTATTATCGGGCAGATGTTTGAAAATACTTAGCACACTATGCTCCAGTTCGTCATCATTAATAACGATACGCATCCGTTGCCCTCCTAGCACGTACGATGGCCTCACTAACACCGGATAACCGATTTTAGCAGCAATTTTCAAAGCTTCATCAGCATCATTAGCAACACCATAATTGGGATAGGGGATGTTCAGTTCTTTGAGCATGTCTGAAAAACGACCACGGTCTTCAGCCAAATCAAGGGCGTGATAACTGGTACCCATAATCTTAATTCCCTTCTCATGAAATTTCTCAGCTAGTTTTAGTGCCGTTTGACCTCCAAGTTGGACAATGACACCTTCCGGTTTCTCCAGATCAAAAATTTCTTCGATGTGCTCCCAAAATATTGGTTCGAAATATAGTTTGTCAGCCACATCAAAATCGGTAGAGACCGTCTCAGGGTTGCAATTAATCATGATTGCTTCATAACCAGCCTCCTTGATAGCCAGCACTCCATGTACACAACAATAGTCAAATTCGATTCCCTGGCCAATCCGATTCGGACCGCTTCCAAGCACAATGATTTTTTTCTTATCGCTCGGAATACTCTCGTTTTTCGAATCGAATGTTGAATAAAAATAGGGAGTTTGAGCAGTAAATTCAGCGGCGCAAGTATCCACCATTTTGTAGGTGCGACGGATCCCTAATTTTTTGCGGTGCTTGGTAACTTCCACCTCGTTAATTCTTAAAACCCAAGCTATCTGAGCATCTGAATAACCTGACTGCTTAAGTTCGAGAAGAAAGTCAGCAGAAATGTCTTCTGCTACATTAAAGCGAAGTAATTTCTCCTCCATGTCCACTAATTCCTTGATTTGCGATATAAACCAAGGATCAATATTGGTCAACTTCTGTATTGATTTTCTGGGTACTCCAAGCCTTAAGGCATCTTTCACCCGGTAGATTCTATCATCACTCACTAATTCCAGACGCTCAAGGATGTCCTGTGTTCTGATCCACTCTTTCTTGTCAGCTCCTAAACCCATCCGGTTGTTTTCCTGCGATTGACAAGCTTTTTGCAGTGCCTCCTTAAAATTACGACCAATGGACATAACCTCGCCTACTGACTTCATCTGAAGTCCCAGTATATGACTGGAGCCATAAAATTTGTCAAAATTCCACCGTGGCATCTTGACGACTACGTAATCTAAGGTGGGTTCAAAAAAGGCCGATGTCGTCTTGGTAATCTGATTATTCAGTTCATCCAGGGTATACCCGATGGCTAATTTTGCGGCTATTTTTGCGATTGGATATCCGGTGGCTTTACTTGCTAGCGCAGATGAGCGTGAAACTCTTGGGTTGATTTCAATGGCGAGTAGCTCTTCGGTATCAGGATTTAAGGCAAACTGGACGTTACAACCACCTGCAAAATTACCAAGAGATCGCATCATCTTCATTGCATCATTTCGCATCTGTTGGTAGGCCGTATCTGAAAGTGTCATGGCTGGCGCTACGGTGATACTATCGCCAGTATGGATGCCCATTGGATCTAGGTTTTCGACGGTACAGATGATAACCACATTATCATTACTATCTCGCAGTAACTCCAGTTCAAATTCTTTCCAGCCCAGTACTGCTTTTTCAACCAGCACTTCGTGAGTGGGTGACGAATTAAGGCCATGACGTAAGGCCTCATCAAAATGCTTATCATCCATTACAAAACCTCCTCCGGTACCTCCTAGAGTGTAGGAAGGTCGGATGACCAAAGGAAAACCAATTTTTTGTGCTGCCTCCTTTCCCTCCAAAAACGAATTGGCAATAAATGATGGGGCGACTTTCATGCCGATTTCTCCCATAAGTTTCCGGAAAGATTCCCTGTTTTCAGTCAAGTCAATGGCTGCCAGGTCAACGCCAATCAATTTGACGCTATATTTTTCCCAAACGCCACGTTCACCCGCTTCTATCGCGAGGTTCAAAGCGGTCTGACCTCCCATGGTTGGTAATACGGCATCAATCTGCCGCTCCTCTAATATCTGGATTAGGCTCTCAACGGTTAAGGGAAGTAAATATACATGATCGGCAGTTATCGGATCGGTCATGATAGTGGCTGGATTTGAATTGATTAAACTCACTTCAATTCCTTCTTCTCGTAGAGATCGGGAAGCTTGCGTTCCGGAATAATCGAATTCGCACGCTTGACCAATAATAATCGGACCGCTGCCGATGATCAGAACGGATTTAATAGAGGGATCTTTTGGCATGAATAGCTTAACTGTGATATAAACGGCCGCAAAGATATGTATTTGTCCTTTAAATGAATGATATTGCGGTAAGCAAGACCAACGCTCTTGGGTGAAACAATTATTTAATGCCCACCTTCTTCTGGGAGCCAAAATAAATTCTGTCCTTTACATTGTTTTTTTTCAACAGGCATGAAAAAAGTATTAATCACCGACGACGTACATCCTTTATTGATCAGTGGCCTCACCGCACGGGGTTATGATTGTGACTATAACCCTCAGATTACCCTTGAAAATACAAGGCAAATTGTGGAATATTACGCAGGCTTGGTGATCAATTCAAAAATCAAGGCAGATAAAAGTCTGTTAGAAAAGGGAAGTAAGCTGGAATTTATAGCCAGACTAGGTTCTGGTCTGGAAATCATTGATCTTGATGAAGCGCGAGCCTGTGGAATCACTATTCTATCAGCACCCGAAGGCAATTGTAATGCGGTGGCTGAACATGCGGTGGGGATGCTTCTTAGCCTGCTGAACCATCTAAACAGAGCAGACCGGGAAGTAAGGCAATTACTTTGGAATCGTGAAAAAAACCGGGGCAGAGAATTGAAAGGATTGACTGTCGGCATTATTGGTTATGGACACACTGGTCCCGCCTTCAGTGAAAAACTAAGTGGTTTTGGAGTCAAAGTGCTGGCATATGACAAGTTCAACCCGATTGAGACAACCCTTAAACATGTGAATATTTGTGATTTAAAAACTATTCAAAATCAAGCAGATATTATAAGTTTGCACGTTTCATTAAATCCCAGTAGTCACCACTTAGTGGATCAGGCATTTATTGAAGGTTGTGCTAAACCATTTATTTTAATTAATACGGCCAGAGGTAAGGCGGTTAGGTTAGAAGATCTTATATGGGGTCTGGAAAAGGGTAAAATCGTCGGGGCTTGTTTAGATGTCTTCGAAAATGAAAAACCGACGACATTTAGTGAGTTAGAAAAAGACTTATATTCACGATTGTATGAAATGGATCAGGTAATACTGAGTCCGCATATTGCAGGATGGACTTATGAGTCAAAGGAACGGATTGCAGAAGTACTCCTCAAAAAATTGGATGGAGCAAAAAAGAATTGAAAAATGCCACAAAACCGGGTAAGAAACGTTTACAATAGAATATTCTGACGATTTATACGTCGCCTTTTAACAACTGCTATGAATGAAGCTTTACGTAACACTTTAATTTTACTCACTTTTTTGGTCATCGCCCAGACAGGGCTTGCCCAAACCTCTTTGCAGGGTAAAATTACCGATGCCGACAATGCCGAAGCAATCATTTTTTGCAATGTGGCATTGTATAAAAACGGAGTTCTCGTAGTTGGTACCGAGACAGATCTGGACGGTAACTATTCGATCTCCAGTCTTGATCCAAGCACTTATGATCTTGAAGTGAGTTACGTTGGATATCAAACCCAACGAGTGGTTGGTATTCTAGTTTCTGCCGGCCGGGTCAATAAGTTGGATGTGTCATTGTCTCAAGGTGTTGTCCTTGATGAGGTGATTGTCACAGATTATAAAGTACCCTTAATTGAGCAGGATAACACTACTTCCGGCGGGGTAGTGACCTCTGAACAAATTCGTAATTTGCCGACTAAGAGCATAGCTGCGATTGCTGCCAGCACGGCGGGCATCAGCTCGAGAGATGGCGAAAATGTGGCCATCAGAGGCTCTCGCACCAACGCCACCGACTACTATATTGATGGTATCCGGGTTTTTGGAACAATAGTTCCTCAATCTGAGATCGATCAACTCCAGGTGATCACCGGTGGTATTGAGGCAAGATACGGTGATGTCACCGGAGGCATCATTTCGATCACGACGAAAGGTCCCTCCAATGAATTGAGTGGAGGCTTGGAACTTGAAACATCCGAATTTTTAGATGCCTTTGGGTATAATGAAGCCAATGCTTATCTGAGTGGCCCTATAGTTCGAAACAAGTCGGGAAAATCAATTCTTGGATATCGGTTGTCAAGCAGGTTTCTATTTCAGAAGGAAAATAACCCTCCTGCATCTGATATCTTCACCGCTCCCAAGAGTTTATTAAATACCTGGAAGAGAACCCAACCAGAACGGTGGGCGGCACTACCTTTGCAGCCGGTGAGTTTCTCCATAGCCAAGATGTCGAGGCATTAAAAGCCAGGCCGAACGATGAATTTAAGTCTCTTGATTTAACCGGCAAAATTGATGCGCAGTTAACCAGCAATATCGATTTAACGGTTAGCGGATCTTATCGAAATATTGAAGATAAATTCACTCCTTCTACTTCATGGCAACTGCTCAATTATGAAAATAACCCTATCGATTATGATAAGAGATATCGCACCAATATAAGGCTACGGCATCGCTTAGGAGGACAAGATGATACCAATAATAAGAGGTCTAAAAAAGTTAAGTTAGTGCAAAACGCCAGCTACACAATTCAAGCAGGATATGAGCGCGCAGAAGGGCACCAGGAAGATGTCCGTCATGAGGATCATCTTTTTCGTTATGGCCATATAGGCACCTTTGATTTCCGATGGCAACCGGTAGAGGGAGAGTCAACTTATTCCAATGCTTTTAATGGCATCGCCCATGCCGGTTATTTGCAAACCCTAAATGATGCTTACCTACCATCGGAATTTAATCCGGTGCTGGCTAATTATAACCAGGGAATCAACCAAACTGTTTTTGGTCAATACCGCACCTACAATGGATTTATCTCTAATTCCACCAGTAGTCTCTGGGGGTTTCATACCAACGTTGGCAGCGTATATAACTCATTCAACCGGTTTATTTCAGACCGCTATACTGCGGGTGCTAACGGTTCATTTGATTTGATACCTGGCGGCTCCGACAAGGGTAGACACTCGATCGAGCTGGGGTTTACTCATGAGCAGAGCTATAATCGCTCCTGGTCAGTAGCTCCGTTCCAGCTTTGGGAGGTAGCAAGGCTGCAAGCAAACCGGCAAATCATTGGAGTTGACACCAATCAGGTGATCGGTTCTTTTCCGGGAGTAGTTTTTCCTCAAATAATTTTTGAAGAATTTCAGCGACTCATCGCTGAAGATTTTGATTTGAGATTTTACCGGTCTATCCGGGAGAAATTAGGCGTACCCATTACTGACTATGTCAATGTTGATGGCATTCATCCGGATGACCTCTCGCTGGATCTTTTCTCACCACTCGAATTAACTGATCAACGTATTATCAACTACTACGGGTACGATTATTTGGGTAATCGATTACCGGACGATGTTGAATTTGATGATTTTTTCACTGGAGTCGGTGCTGATGGACAGCGAAATTTTTTAGTAGGTCCTAACAAACCTATTTATCAGGCCGCCTATATACAGGACAAGTTTAGTTTCCGCGATATCATTTTCCGGGTCGGTTTGCGGGTAGATCGCTATGACGCAAATACAAAAGTACTCCGAGATCCCTATTCCCTCTACGAAGTCATGGATGCAAATACCTTCTTCAGCCAGGTAGGTGGCGATAGACCAAACAACGTGGCCGATGATTTTAAAGTATACATTGAAGAACCAGGAAGCAACGCCGTCAAAGCCTTTAGACAAGGAGATCAGTGGTATTTTGCTAACGGCACACCGGCAAACGATGGTAACATTATATTTGGAGGTGGCCTTGTGCACCCAAAGCTATATACCGATAGAGCCAATGATATAAAAAGCAATGATTTTAGTCCATCAAATTCTTTTGAAGATTACACACCACAGGTCAACTGGATGCCCCGGCTAGCGGTGTCATTCCCCATTTCTGATATTGCCAATTTTTTTTGCGCACTATGATGTGCTGGTGCAAAGACCACCATCCAACTCGATAGCCACGCCACTTACCTGGTTCTATTTCGAAGATGACTCGTATAATGCGAATAACCCACTCAACAACTCCAATTTAAAACCCGAGAGAACTATTGATTATGAGGTGGGCTTTCAACAGAAACTATCCAATTCTTCCGCACTGAAGATAAATGCCTATTATAAGGAGCTTCGAGATATGCTTCAGCAACAAACGTATCTCTACGTTCCGGCGCCGATCAATTCATATGTTACTATCGGCAATTCTGATTTTGGTACCGTAAAAGGGTTCTCACTGCAATATGATTTGAGAAGATCTGTCAACACCACAATTCAAGCTAACTATACCCTTCAGTTTGCGGATGGTACGGGATCTGATGTCAATTCGCAGAGAGGTCTTACAACTCGTGGTAATCTTCGAACCTTGTTCCCTCTAAGCCGGGATGAACGCCATGCCTTTAAGTTTACGTTCGACTATCGCTACGGATCGGGTCGAAATTACAATGGTCCCGTTCTATTCAACAAAAACATCCTTTCAGATTTTGGAGTAAACATCCAATCATTTATGGTTTCTGGAAGACCTTATACGCGTGAGATTCGACCTCAACCCTTTGGTGGCAGTGGTTTTTTTGGATCAATCAATGGCGCCCGGCAACCCTGGACCTTCTCAATTGATATGCGGGTAGACAAGAGTTTCCAAATACCCACTGGTCGTACGAAACCCCTGTCGGCCAATTTATCTCTGAGGGTACTTAACTTACTGAATGCCAAGAACATAAGAAATGTTTATTCAGTGAGCGGATCCCCCTATGATAGTGGATTCCTCCTTTCTTCGGATGGACTCTCAACCCTGGAGAATGTCAATAGCACCGGAGAGGTCGTAGTAGAAGAAGGAAGGGATGAATTTGCCTATCGGGATGCATATAGTTGGCTTGTTGCCAGTCCAAACAATTTTTATTTACCCAGAAGAATATATTTGGGTTTAAGATTTGATTTTTAATCACATGAGCCATAGTTTGATCATTAGGATTAGTTGTTTTTTACTCTTTTTCATGAGCCTGGGTATACCATTATCTTATGCCAAGTATCCGCCTAATCATCTGAATCCAAAAAAGAAGAAGGTTGATCCGGCAACTGTCAAATTTGGCTATCGGGCAGACTGTGCAGCGTCCAGATCGGCCATTGATATGTCGATCAATAATGTGCGGGCGCGCTTATTAGGTGGTGGTGATGTTTGGTGGGATTTGACTACGGGCAAATACGTTGTTCCAAAAGTTGATCCAGCTTCTGGTCTTGATGAGGTTTCGTCTATATTTGCCGGTGCGGTGTGGCTCGGGGGTTACGATCCCGTGGGTAATTTGAAATTAGCAGCACAAACGTTTCGATCGGCCAATGCTAATGACTTCTGGCCAGGACCATTGGATCCTATCACAGGCACTGTGCAAAGAGATACTTGTGCCCGATGGGATAAACACTTTAAAGTATCTGGCGATAATATTCGGAGATTTTTACGTGACTACAACCAGGCACAGGAAAATGGAGAGCAACTCAATGAGAAAGACATTCCGGCTGATGTTTTAGGCTGGCCTGCCAGGGGTAATCCTTATTTTACCGATATACATGGTTTTGATTTACCCAATACCTCCCAGGGTCTTGCAGGTTTTTTTGACAACGATCTGGATTTGTTGTATGATCCTTTAAAAGGTGACTTTCCTATTATCGAAATTCGTGGATGCCCATTACCTCAATATCCGGATGAAATGATCTTTTGGATCTATAATGATGCAGGAGGTATTCATTCTCAAACCCAAGGTGCTGCCATACAAATGGAAGTGCAGGTGCAAGCATTTGCCTATGCTACTAATGATGAGATCAACGACATGACCTTTCAAAGATATAAGCTTATCAACCGGGCCACACAGAGTATCGATAGTACTTTTTTTGCCATGTGGGTCGATCCTGATCTCGGATGCAGTCAAGACGACTATATTGGTTGTGATACCATGCGCAGTCTGGCTTATGTATATAATGAAGACCAGGTAGATGGCATCACTGGTTGTGACTGTGAGAGTACCCCAACTTATTGCGAAGATGTACCAATGTTGGGGGTCGATTATTTTCGCGGACCCCTGGATGAAAATGATCAGGAAATAGGCATGTCTTCCTTCACCTATTTTAATAATGCTGGAGTGGGTCAATGGCCCAACGCCCAGACGGATCCTGAGACGGCACAGGAATATTATAATTATATGTCGGGTTCCTGGAAAGATGGTACTCCATTTAGTGCAGGTGGCAGCGCATTTAATGTTGGCGGGGCTCCGATCGATTATGCGTTTACGGAGCCACCTAATGACGCGGGTGGCTGGTCTATGTGTACCGCTGATCTTCCTTTTGGCGATCGACGGACAATTCAGGCATCCGGACCATTCAGACTTTTACCAGGAAGGACTAATGAATTAATTGTTGGAGTAGTCTGGGTTCCAGATATCACCGACTATCCTTGTCCTAGCATCGAGCCTTTGCTTTTTGCTGATGAAACTGCTCAAGCCCTGTTTGATAACTGCTTTGACATTACCGATGGTCCCGATGCACCCGACCTCGATTTTATAGAACTTGACCGTGAACTGGTGTGTATCCTTACCAATGATGAGGAATCTAATAACTATGAAGAGAAATATCAGGAACTTGACCTGAGAGCTCCATCCGATCTGCCGGAAGATCAAAAACTTTACAAATTTGAGGGATATAAAGTTTACCAACTAAACGGCCCGGAAGTAACGACGGCAGAAATTGAGAATCCAGATAAATCACGTTTGATTTTTCAAGCTGATGTGCGAAATGGAGTGGGTCAGATAGTTAATTGGGTAGCAATGCCTCATCCTACTGAACCCGGTAGATTGCTTTACGAACCACAAGTCCGGGTACTTGGCACCGATGCTGGTATTCAGCATACATTTAAGATTGTCGAGGATCAATTTGCCCGCGCAGATCGCACGCTGATTAACCATAAGAAATACTACTATGTAACCGTAGCATACGCCTATAATAATTTTGATCCTTTTGATTACCAGAACAACATAGGCCAACGTAGCCCATATCTGGAAGGCCGTCGCAATATTAAGACCTATGTGGTCACCCCCAGACCTATTACAGACAAGAAACTGAATACCAATTATGGTGATGGACCAGCAATCACGCGTTTGGATGGGGTCGGAGCCGGCAACAAATTTTTGCAAATATCAGATGAAAGCAGAGATGCAATTATCGCTGGTTCCTTTAATGGCTCGATTACTTACGAAAACGGACAGGGTCCGATTAATGTCCAGATTTTTAATCCACTGGATGTTACCGAAGGTGAGTTTGTGCTTTCCTTTAAAGACACCAATCTCAATGACAGCATACTTGATAGAGACGCGACCTGGGTGCTTGAGAGCATCACTAGTCCTGGTGCTCCTATTTTTTCGGAAAACACCATAGAAAAGTTCAATGAACAGGTCTTAGGTAGATATGGATTTTCCATTTCACTTGGTCAGACGGAGGAAGCAGGAGATTTTAGTGCACCACGCAATGGTGCGATTGGAGCGGAAATCGATTTTTCGGATTTAAATAATCCATGGTTGGGTTTTATAGCTGATCAGGACGGCATTTTTGACTTTGCTCAAACCAAGGTCGATGAGCCAAACTTCAGGGATGATCCTCGTCAATTTTTCAGTACCTCCTATGCCGGAGTAATTCCTATGTACCTTACCAGGTTTGGATTTGATGCCACCACTTTCTTTGTATCACCAGCCTGGATTGATGCCACAGCCGGTATGTCTATAGCAAGAGCGCGTATGGGCATGGACGATCTGAACAATGTCGATATCGTTCTTACACCTGATAAGAGTAAATGGAGTCGATGTGTAGTGGTCGAGACCGCTTCTCCTTACTATTTTAACCCCGGAAACCTGGGTGGTTCCGGGTTAAGCACTGTAGGTCGCAGCCGCAATTTTGATTTACGCGATAGTCCTTCGGTGGGGAAAGATGATAGTAATGGTGATGGATTACCAGATCCCGATGGTGACGGCATTGGAATGGGGTGGTTTCCTGGATATGCCATTGATGTGGAATCCGGCCAGCGACTCAATGTCTTTTTGGTGAAAATTCAGTATTCAATCAGGAGTTTATTAACCAAAATATTCCTGGTAGACCAGCAATTGGAGCAGATATGATGTGGAACCCCATTGACAGCGCGGTTTTCAACGTCCCATTGCCAGGTGCTGCAGTGATTCACCTACAAGGGCACCATTATATTTATGTGACGAGGACACCATACGACCAATGTGCTGATTTACGCACCAGGCTTGACCCTGCCGTACTTTTTACCAGAAAGTATAATGCACTTTCTCAAGTGACCTGGGCGGGCATACCAATGACCAATGGAGATTTGCGAAGTTATGCAGAAGGATTAATACCTGATGAGACAACGATCAAATTAAGAGTAAGCAATCCCTATCAGGTTAAAGTTGGGACTGGTTCTAATAATGGACATCCGGAATATCAATTTAAAATTGAAGGAAAAGCCTCTGAAGATTTGATCGAAGCCAGAGCTGCGAGCGTACTGGACGCTATCAATGTTGTGCCTAATCCATACCTGGCATATTCCGCCTATGAAACTTCTCAGTTTACGAATATTGTCAAGATTACCAACCTGCCGCCCAGAGCAGTAGTCACTATTTATTCTTTAGATGGAAAGTTTATACGACAGTATAAGCGAGATGAGCAAGGGATAGCCCAATTAGACCGATCCAATCCAGGCATTGCCCGCACTCAAGTGACGCCCGATCTTGAGTGGAATCTGAAGAATGATAAGGGAATACCAATCGCCGGAGGTGTTTATCTGATTCACATAAATGGATATGAATTGGGCGAACGAACAATAAAATGGTTTGGAGTTAATCGAAAATTTGATCCATCGGGGCTATAGTATGAAAGCAAACAAATTTGGTTTAATCGGAATATTCATCGTTTTGCTCACCAGTACACTATGGGGTGGCAATCCAGATCGTCAGGGTGAAGCCGGAGCATATGAGCTATTGTTAAATCCCTGGGCAAGAAGTGCGGGTATCCACACTTTGACAACATCTATGATTACAGGAGTTGAGTCAATGCGACTTAACGTTGCCGGATTAGTCCACATACCCCAAACACAGGTATTGATTGGTCACACACGATACTTAGTTGGTACCGGAATCAATCTCAATGCCATTGGAGTCGGACAAAGAGTGAGTAAGAATGGAGTTTTTGGTCTTAGTCTGATGGCTATGGATTTTGGCGATATTGCGGTCACTACCACCGATCAACCGGAGGGCACCGGAGCCACTTTTTCTCCAAATTTCTTTCATTTGGGTCTTTCATATGCTCATTTGTTTGATAACAAAGTGAGTGTAGGATTTACCCTTCGCACCATATCTGAAACTACTGCTGATTTATCCGCACAGGGTTTTGCAATAGACGCTGGAGTGCAGTATGTAACCGGAGCACAAGACAACTTTAAGTTTGGTATATCTCTGCGTAACGTGGGTACACCCATGAGATTTGGCGGAGAGGGCTTATCCTTTAGGGCTAGAAATCCCGACGGTACGATTAACTACGATCTGTCATATGATCAACGTTCTGCCACATTCGAGCTTCCATCGGTTTTAAATATCGGGGCTTCCTATGATATTAATATCGACACCAGAAACCGGCTGTCTTTGGTAGGAAACTTCACATCCAATTCTTTTTCCAGAGATGCGATAGGAGCTGGTCTCGAGTATTCTTTTAACGACATATTGATGCTTCGGGGAGCCTATCGGTATGATTTGGGATCAAATCAAGACGTCGTAGTCAACAATGTCTATTCTGGTGTTGCCGCCGGAGTTTCACTGGAAGTGCCTTTTTCAGAAAAGAACGACACCAGGTTTGCAATCGACTACGGCTACCGGGCAACCAGTACCTGGAATGGAACTCATAATCTGACTTTAAGGTTTACTTTATAGTTTATAAATACTTTACCTTTGTGGCTCTGCTTGATGGCGCGGATTATTTATTTATATTGAGTCAGAGCCAGAAGTCCGAATTCACCGGGTCTTTCGAAAGCACAACATTACGATTTTAACAGTGAGGGTGGATTTATTTTGAATCCTTCATATTTGATAAAGACAGAAAGTACATTAAGATGTCAAATTATACCTATTTAACCAAGGAGGGGTACGACAGACTCAAAGTGGAGCTGGAAAAAATGAAAACAGATGGGAGGGAGGAAGTAGCGAAAGCTATTGCCGAAGCCCGGGATAAAGGTGATCTCTCCGAAAATGCAGAGTATGACGCTGCAAAGGATGCACAGGGATATTTGGAAATGCGCATCAACGAACTGGAAAAGACATTCTCTAACGCCAGGGTCATAGATAGATCTCAAATTGATACTTCAAAAGTGACGGTACTTTCCAATGTCACCATCAAGAATAAAAAGAATGGAGCCAGGTCACTTATCAGCTAGTAGCGCAAGCCGAAGCTGATCTGAAAGAAAAGAAGATCTCCGTTAATTCTCCGATAGGCGAGGGACTTTTGGGTAAAAAAGTTGGTGAAACTGCACTAATCCAAACACCAAATGGTGCTATTGAATTTGAGATCCTGAAAATTTCTCTCTAATGAGTTCCATTTTTTCGAAATTAGTAGCTGGTGATATTCCCTGCCATAAAATTGCCGAGTCGGATGAATTTTTAGCGTTTCTCGATATTAATCCACTTGCCGTGGGGCATACTTTGGTGATACCAAAGAAAGAAGTTGATTATATCTTTGACATTGATGATGAACTGCTCGGACGCTTGGTCATCTTTGCCAAGAAAGTAGGATTGGCTATAGAAAAAGCGGTTCCATGTGCAAGAATTGGTATCACCGTGATCGGACTGGAAGTACCTCACGCACATATGCACTTGATTCCGATCGATCATATTGGCGACATGAATTTTTCCAAGCCCAAATTGACACCAACCCATGAAGAGCTGGCAGCCACCGCCATGTCCATCAAAGGACAACTCTGAAGATACATTCGTGATAGCAGTAGGGCATTTTCTTATATTTGGTTAGTAAACTAGTATCTTGACGCACATGTCGATTTACCAAAACATGGTGGAGGCAAAGAGCAACGGTGAAAAGAAATTTGCCATGCTAATAGATCCTGACAAAGTTCGGTTGGGAGAGATAGATCGGATTGTGCACCAGGCTCAAACTGCAGGGGTCGATTACTTTTTTGTAGGTGGAAGCCTAATCGTGAACGATGGCCTCGATCATTGTCTTATGGAAATAAAGAAACAATGCAAAATTCCACTCATTCTTTTTCCCGGTGATTCCTATCAACTTAGTTACCGTGCCGATGCCATATTGTTCCTGTCGCTGATTTCCGGAAGAAACGCAGAGCTGCTGATAGGTAAACATGTAATTACTGCTCCTTATCTCAAACTAAGTCCGCTGGAAGTAATTTCTTGTGGGTATCTCCTGATTGATGGTGGAGTGCCAACTACAGTATCTTACATGAGCAATACACATCCGATCCCAAGCGATAAGGATGATATTGCGATATGTACCGCTTTGGCGGGGGAAATGTTGGGCATGAAACTTATGTATTTAGATGCGGGTAGCGGGGCTATTTTACCGGTGTCGCAGTCAATGATTGATTCGGTTGCTCAAGCGGTTAATGTGCCCCTGATTGTGGGCGGGGGTATAGATTCGGCGGAGATTGCCCTACGAAATGCTAGGGCGGGGGCAGACATCATCGTCGTTGGAAATGCAATTGAAAAAGACCCCAGTTTGATTCAAGAAATAGCTCATGCAATCCATTCGGTTACTCCTGTTTAATGCCTTTATCCTGTGGATATCTACAGTAAATACTGTCCTCTCCCAGTCATTTGGAGGATTTAAACCCAGCATTAGTTGGTCGCAAATCAATACAGATACGGTGCGCATTATATTTCCAAACTACCTGCAAGAACAGGCCCAAAGGGTAGCCAACGCCATCCATTACCTCAATAAATACCAGGTTAATGAGATTGGAGATAAAGCCTTTAAAATTGATATTGTTTTAAACAATCAATCAACGATATCCAACGGGTTTGTTTCAATTGCCCCATGGAAATCACATTTGATTACCACACCGCTTCAGGACAGCTATCAACTTACGGCACTTCCATGGTTAGATTTGCTGGCATTGCATGAGTACCGGCACGTTATACAACTGTCATCGGCACGTAGAGGTATCACCAATGTATTGTATTATTTGTTTGGACAAGAAACATGGGCAGGGGCGGCAAATCTAAGTTTACCAAATTGGTTTACGGAAGGGGATGCTGTTTGGGCTGAGACCCAGCAATCTCATCAGGGTCGTGGCAGAATTACTTCTTTTTTAGAAGGATACAGGGCTCTGGAGTTCGCTAATCGAAAGTTTCGATATGATAAAGTAAGAAATGGGTCTTTAAAGGACTTTGTTCCCGATCACTACCGGCTAGGCTATTTACTAGTTCAGTATGCTAATGATCGTTACGGGCATCAATTCTGGAAGGAGGTAGCAACTGACGCTGCGGCCTATAAAGGCATTTTTTATCCTTTTGCAAAGGCTATGAAAAGGAAATCAGGCCTATTGCCCACCGAAATGTATGATGACATGTGGGATGATTTTGTAAAAGATCAATTGGTTAAAAAAGGGGAGTCAATCGAAGTTCCGGTTTTAATCCCTCAACCGGTAGAGCGATCTTTCACTGACTATCAATATCCGCACGTGGTAGGTGATTCTATGTTGATCTATTTTGAGCGAAGCTATGATAAAATTGGAAGGTTCTATAGCTTTCATTTGGCCAATAAAACAATCAGTAAATTGACTACTAAGGGAGTTAGCTCCGATGCTTATTTTGCTGGAAACGAGCGATATATCAGCTGGACCGAATATACCACCGATGCACGATGGACTGATAATAACTTTAGTGATATCTTCAGATTTGATATTGTCTCAGGAGAAAGGAAAAGAATTACCCATAAGGGAAAATACTTCGCTCCCCAATCAGATCCGCAGGGCCTTTTAATGATATGCGTAAAAATTGACCAAAATACCCAAAACACACTGTGCCTTTTCGATGCAACTAATGGAAAACTGGTGAAGGAGTTTAAACATACAGGTTGGTTTTATACCTATCCACAATTTGATCAGGATCTAAAATCGGTGGTAACCGCAATCAGAGACGAAAAGGGAGCAATGGGCATCGTACAGATTGATCTCAGTTCTGGAGAAGAAAGAATCATCGTACCTTTTCTCAATAGGATCATTGGTGTTCCCGAAGTGGTAGGTGATGTGGTTTACTATAGTGCCTCAACAGAAGGAGTTGAAAATATTTTTTCGACCAATCGCCATGATGGGTTCACCAGCCAGTTGACCGATGAGCCAAACGGTGGATTTCAGGCAGCAATAGGAGGTGAAGATTTGTATTATGTCACATTTACTGACAAAGGCCATGTGATCAAGACCAGTCAATTGGCCACTTTGGTGAGTTCGAGTACTGGTCCGGCTAATTATGAATTTTCAGGCCTAAGTAATTTACTCGACAGTATTCCAGACAGAAAATATACTATCGATAAATACAAGACCCTGGCAAAAAGCCTGAATGTGCATACCTGGGGTTTGATCTATGAAGATCCCGAGATCATCGGCAGAGTGCTTTCTAACAATGTGCTAAATAATGTTGAATTTTCGGCAGGTGTCAAGTATAACAATGACAATCAGAATTTTCGCCCTTTTGCCCAACTATCGATAGCCGCCTGGTATCCGGTGATTGAGCTGCAGGCTAGCACTGTCCGGCGTTCACAGGTTGTGGAAGATGTCTTACGAAAGTGGATGGAAACGAGTCTCTATGGTGGGCTTTCTGTCGACTGGAATTTAACATCCGGTAGTTATTTGCGGATTTTACGCCCGGCAGTCGGGATCAATCATTCAATATTGACCCGGGATCTTGATCTGACGATTACTTCAGTGGTTGGCCAGTTGACTTTTGAGCAACAACAAATAAAAGCAAGAAAAAATATTTTTACTCATAGCGGTCAATACGTAAACGTGAAATACAATGCCGCGATCGATCAATATCTTGCTGAGCAGATTCAAATTCGCACTGGTCTCGCTCTACGAGGAGTTGGAGTCAATCATAATTTGATCATAGAAGCCGATATGAAATCAGACCTGAGTGATGCTGAGTATCAGTTTTCCAATGGTCTCAATCACCGGGGGTATGGCGTCATTCCCGGCAACCGGGTCTACCGCCTCAGTGCAGATTATCACTTTCCATTAATGTATCCGGATCGGGGATTTGCCGGGTTGGTCTATTTTTACCGAATCCGGGCCAATCCATTTTTCGAGTTCTCAGCTATGGCAGATCCTGACCAAAATCAAACCTACCAAACTATCGGAGCAGAAGTGGTTTTTGACATGAATATGGTTAATGAAGTGCCTTTAAGTGTGGGAGTGCGATATAGTAGGCCACTGGACAAATCTTTTTCACCCTCTTGGGAAGTGTTCCTTCCGGTTTATCGATTTTAAAAGATGAAAGAAGCAAAAGTAGTCAAAAGCACCGGCAGTTGGTATACCATCCAGACCAAAGAGGGCGACCAAATCAATGCACGAATTATCGGAAAGTTCCGGCTCAATAATGTGCCATTGACTAATCCCGTCGCAGTAGGTGATGAAGTGGGTTACGAACTGGAGGAAGGGGATGAAACTAGTGCAATTATTAAGGAAATCTTGCCAAGGAAGAATTATATCGTCCGACAATCACCTCGAAAAAAGCACCAATTACATCTGCTTGCAAGCAACCTGGATTTGGCTGTTTTAGTCGTTACAATGGTTCAGCCCAATCTCAAACAAGGTGTGATTGACCGGTTTCTTCTAATGACAGAGCCACAGGATATTTCAGCCGCCATTATTTTTAACAAAGCCGATTTATATGAAGAAGCCGACCTCGAATTTTTTGAATATTGCCAGGCCGTTTATGAATCGATAGGCTACCAGGTATTCCTGGTTTCGTGCCTGACCAAGATTGGTATCGAGCAAGTACGCCAACTGTTGCAGGGCAAAACCACCTTGATCGCAGGGCAGAGTGGTGTCGGGAAATCTACCCTTGTAAATACCCTCGACCCCAATCTGGAACTCCGCACAACCGAACTTTCTGATTATTCTGGCAAAGGTCAGCACACCACAACATTTGCTGAAATGCACCCGCTCAATGATGGCTTTATCATTGATACCCCAGGCTTTAAAACGTTATCCTTCAACAATCTTGAACCCATGGATGTGGCCCATAATTTTAGGGAGTTTTTCATTTTATCAAATGATTGCCGGTTTCCGGATTGTACTCACCGAAATGAACCTCAATGTGCCGTAAAAAAGGCCCTTGAAGAAGGAGAGATCAGTGAATTACGGTACAACAATTATCTTAAAATACTTGAAGAAATTGAAGATCAAAACTATTGGGAAAGGCATCGTGATCTTTAGATCAGAGTCAGAATATTGATGTATTCTATATATAAAGGATTAAATTTGGAATACCTGGAATCGATTGAAAAAGGGCGAATCCATGATAGTTCTGACAACACTTTGGGATTAATTGCTTTGGGTCGGGCGGAAGTTTTATTTTTTATAATTATTAAGACAAATACAATTCATGACATTAAGAGAATTTTTTACCCTTCTGGCCGCTAATCCGGAAATCTTGATTTTTTTCTTTGTTGCATGTCCACTCACCGCATTGTTGGCTAGTTGGCTCGGAAGAGGTGAAGGCCATATTACTCCCTGGAAATATCTATATTCTAGCCTGGTGTACTTAATTTGTATACCAGGAATCTTTGCGGTAACCCTCAATGTATATTTGTTTTTGTTTGAGAGACAAAGTGTTTTTGATATGGATCTATGGACGCAAGTACTGCCCATAGTTTCGATGATCCTGACTTTGCTTTTAATCCGGAAAAACGTCTCATTTGACCAGGTGCCTGGGTTTGGTAAAATTCATGGATTGATGGTGATGATCGGCGCGATTTTGGTGCTCATGTGGTTAGTAGACAGGACGCATATCATTGCGATATCCTTCATTCCTTTCTACCAGGTCATACTTGGGTTTTTAGTGCTATTGGGTATTGCAATGATCGGATGGCGAAAATTTAGTGCCAATGGTGCGCCAGGACAGGTATAAAAAAGCCCTCTACTGAACGCAGAAGGCTTCGTTTTCATTTGGTTTTGGCCGCGGGATAATGTGAGGAGAAGACTACTTCTTCTTAAGTAGGTCTCGAATTTCAGCGAGGAGGTCTTCCTGCGATGGACCGGCGGGAGCAGGAGCTACTACGACTTCCTTTGCCTTAAAACGATTGACATTCTTAACGATCAAATACAAGACGAAAGCCATCATCAGAAATGAGATCAGGGCATTGAGAAAAAGTCCATAACCCAGAGCAATGCCACCGGCTTCGCGTATGGAAGCAATACTTGCAAGATTCACACCTGTCATGTCAGTTGGTTCTTTGAGGACTACAAACAAATTGCTAAAGTCAGGGCTGCCCATTGCACTGGCAACGATCGGCATGATGATGTCATTGACAAGCGAAGTCACCACCGATCCGAAAGCAGCGCCAAGAATGAAGCCAATAGCCAAATCCAGCATGTTGCCCTTCATGGCAAATTCTTTGAATTCCTTTAACATAGTGTTTGATTAGATAGATTAATAAAAAGAATTGTCGGTACTGAATATACAAGAAAAATGAGAGCCTCGTCGTAATTTAGCATTAGCAGAGCAGAGGCCCGGTACAAGAATGGCGACTACTGGCCCCTATCAATCTTTAAAATTTGTTATGTTGCAGATCATTATAGACTATTGAAAACCGGCCATTCATTGTCATTGATCGAATCCAAACAACTGACAGAGTTAGAATTTTCAATTTTGAAAGTTCTGGTCTATTTTGATTTATTCGATCACCCATTGAGGTTTGATGAAATTGTGCTATTTATAGACCAAGTTGTTGAGTCACAAGATGTAGAATGGGCACTTAACCATCTGCAGCTACTTGAGGCTGTAGAACACTTAAATGGTTACTGGGGGTTGTCATTTTTGTCAAAAAAGATTCAACAGCGAGAGTTAAGAAATGGAATAGCGGTTAAGAGAAAGAGAGCAGTGCAAAAATTCAGCAAGATCGTCGCCACATTTCCCTTTGTAAAAGCGGTTTTTCTTACGGGATCCTTTTCTAAAGGAGTCATGTGGCATGATAGTGACATCGATTTTTTTATTGTCACAGATCCAGGCAAGCTATGGGTCACAAAAGCACTAATGGTGCTTTTTCGAAAGATTATTCTTTTCGACTCACACAGGAATTTTTGTATCAACTATCTGGTCAGCAGTGACAATTTGATCATTCAGGAAAGGAACATTTTTACAGCCACTGAGCTTATTACTATGATTCCTGTATTTGGTCATCAAACCTACTCCTCAATGATGTCAGGTAATAAGTGGGTTAGCAAATATTTTCCGTTATACGAGAATCTAGAAAAAACGAAAATGGAGGTACGTCCCAGGCGACTAATCAAACGCATTCTGGAGATCATGTTTGATACAGAGATCACTATGTGGATGGGAGAACATTTTATGAAACTTAGTGAAAAAAAATATAGGACTAAATATCACAAAGGATTGACGGAATCGGAATATAATAAAGCTATTGTAGTGTCACCTAAGGTATCCAAGGTGCACCCACAGTTTTTTCAAAAGCACATTGTGGAGAAGTATGACAAGCAATGCGAAAAGCTATTTAAATCTTATTCAATTAGCACGAACCACCATGGCTGACATACTGCTTGCCAATTCATTTTTATATCCACTAGACAAAAAACAGTGGAAAAACAAGCAGCCCTATCCACCATTGGGCACTCTTTATGCCGCTTCAGTACTAGATAAAGAGGGCTATTCACTGGTGTTTCAAGATCATTGCCTTTCAAAAGATCTCACCCAGATCACAGATTACATTAGAAATCAGATAGCTCCGATTTTGGTAATCTATGAAGATGGGTTTAATTACCTCACCAAAATGTGTCTTAGTGTCATGCGCGATGTTGCCTTCGAGATGATACAAGTTGCCAAGCAACATGGATTGACGGTTATTATATCAAGTTCTGATGCCACCGATCAGTTTGAATCTTATCATCGAGTAGGAGTTGACTATGTGATACATGGAGAAGGTGAATTGACGCTTTTGGCCTTGATCGGCCAGCTTAAAAAGGAAGGGAATGTTTATGACATCCCGGGTATAAGTTACCTCCATCAGGGAGAAGTTATCAAAACCTCTCCAAAACCAGTATTAAGTGATCTGGACAGTTTACCGATGCCGGCATGGCACCTGATTGACTATGCTGCCTATAAAGCGGTCTGGTTGGAGAAGACCAGACCTATGGAACTAAATATTGCCACGACAAGAGGGTGTCCATTTAAGTGTAATTGGTGCGCTAAGCCCATATATGGCAATCGCTATAATTCGAGAAGTGTCAAAAATGTCGTTGCTGAAATTGCTTATTTAGTAGAAAATTTTGGAGTTGATTATTTTTGGTTTTGTGACGACATTTTTGGATTGAGGCCCGGATGGGTTCAAGAATTTAGTCAGGAGATTAATTCACAGGGCTTGAAAATCCGCTTTAAAATTCAATCACGAGTTGATTTATTACTACAGGAAGACACGATTGACGCGTTGATTGAATCTGGTCTGGATATTGTTTGGGTTGGAGCTGAATCCGGATCGCAAAAAATATTGGATGCCATGGATAAAGGTACTCAGGTTGAGCAAATTTATCAGGCTACTGAAATCCTACGAAAGAAAGGAGCTAAAATCGGATTCTTTTTGCAATTTGGTTATTTAACAGAAGATAAGTCAGACATCCAAAAGACCATTGAAATGGTACTTGATTTGATGCCTGATGAAATTGGTGTCTCGGTATCATATCCTTTGCCTGGAACCGGATTTTATGATAGAGTGAAGCAGGATCTTTTGAAAAAATCAAACTGGACAGATTCTGACGACTTAGATGTAATGTATGAAAGCAAGTATCCGAAGGCCTTTTACAGAAAACTACACAGGTACCTACATTATCGATACAGAGTGAAAAGAGGATTGACAAGTCTGCAGCTGCTTGCAGTGGCTCCATCAAAATTCCGGATGAAACAATTTCGTGAAGTTGCATCGATGCTATACCATTGGCCTAAGTTAATGACCGGATCTCGATTGCTTCAATAAATTGGTGATGACAGAATTCAGTTTTGATCAGCTGGCCGATCGTTATGATGAAACATTCACCGACACGGCTGTGGGTGTCATGCAGCGAAAGGTTGTCTGGAATTCTTTGGAAATGCTATTGGGGAGTAAAAAAAATCCATTAAATATCTTAGAACTAAATTGCGGTACCGGAGAAGATGCCATTTTCCTCAGTAAAAAAGGACATAAAGTAACGGCGACCGATCTTTCAAAGAAAATGCTAAGCAAGGCCAAAGAAAAAGCGTCGCGCGAAAATGCTGATTCGATTGAATTTATGCAATTAGATTTAAAGTGTCTTGATAATTTAAAACGAACAAATCAATTTGACCTCATATTTTCTAATTTTGGTGGCTTTAATTGCTTAAATATTGATGAGATTAATCACCTGTCAAAAGCTGTGAGGAAATACCTCTCAACGACCGGCATGTTAATTTTCGTCCTTATGCCAGATCGATGTCTGATTGAAAAAATATATGCCATATTTAAAAGAGATAGATCCCTTTTTTTCAGAAGAGATCAATCAGTACAGGAGATCAAAATGGGAATAGGAAAAACTTTGACCTGGTATCATTCTCCCAAAAGCATAGCCACTATTTTTACAAAAGAAAACTATAAGGCCATTTACTTGAGGTCAGTGGGATTTATCCCTTCTTATTTTAGTATACATGCTGAAAAATCACCTGGTTTATTCAGGATAGTAAGATTAATTAACTACCTGGCAATGAGGACTTCTTTACTGGTCCGTTATTCTGACCACTTCCTGGTGGCTTTTACACCAAATGAAAGTCGTCGTTAAACCTGATCCCATCAAAGAGGTAGACACGCATTGATTTTTCCCACGCAAACAAATCATTTACCTCTATCAAAACTGAAGTGGATCATACCAGAATCCATTTTCAACAGTAAAATGATGCTAAACAGTAGGACCCATCAGCAGGGTATAGTACAAAATAATCGAATGTCCTGATTGATCTTTCATTTTTTCACAACTTTGAGATATTGATGAAGATTCTACTTACACACGGATATTTCTTAGAGGAAGACCCAAGGGAGAAGAAGGTGATGAAGCCATATCCACCTCTGGGACTGCTGTATATATCGGCCTGGTTGGAAAAGAGCGGATTTGAAAATCAGGTCTTTGACACTACTTTTGAGACCAAAGAAGCACTTCAACACCATCTTGAGGTATACCAGCCAGATATTGTCGCGCTCTATACCAATCTGGTCACCAAGGTTAATGTGGTGGCTATTATTGATTTTATCAAGTCGTCTGCTTTCCTGAAAGACGCACTGGTAGTTGTTGGAGGACCCGACGTCACTTACAATATCGATAATTATTTAAAATCAGGCGCTGACCTGCTAGTGATTGGCGAAGGTGAACAGACGATGTTGGAGATCGCTAAGGAATTTAGAAAGGGTAGTATGATATGGCAATCAATTGCTGGTGTAGCATTTCTCCTACCGGATAGACAAGTTTTTAAAACAGTGGGCCGTGAGAAAATGAAGGACCTCGATCTGTTACCTCTACCCAACCGTGCAAAAATTGATTTGGGCAAATACTTGTCGACATGGCAAAAACATCATGGTATGAGTGCAATTTCCGTTAGTACTCAGCGTGGATGCCCATATACCTGCAACTGGTGTAGTACAGCCGTTTATGGGCAGAGCTATCGTAGAAGATCAGCAAAATCGGTTGTTGATGAATTGGAGTTTCTGCAGAAGCATTATAATCCGGGGCAGATTTGGTTTGTTGATGATGTCTTTACCGTGAGTCACAAATGGATTGAATCGTTTCATCAGGAAGTTACTACCAGAGAGATCATTATTCCATTTGAATGCATTACCCGGGCTGAGCGTCTCGATGACAAGATTCTCAGGCAATTGAAGGAATGTGGATGTTTTAGGATCTGGATTGGTGCCGAAAGTGGATCGCAAAAATTTTGGATGCTATGGACAGGAGGGTTGACGCCAAAGTTGTCTCGATGATGATCCGGAAAACAAGGTCGATGGGTATAGAAGCAGGTACCTTCATTATGTTGGGATACCCGGGAGAGACGGAGGAAGATATACTGGAAACCCTCGAATATTTGAAAGAGGCCAACCCTGATTTGGCAACTTATACGGTTTCTTATCCCATAAAAGGCACGGCTTTATATCAAGAGTTGGAGGGTCAATTGATCAATCAGAAAGATTGGCAAAAAAGCACGGATCGTGAAATTGAATTTCGACGAACCTATCCCAATAAATATTACAGATATGCTTTGCCGTGGCTCATCAATTCTTTTGAGCTCTATAAGAGAAAGATGAATGGAAAATCATTTGGCCTGGAGGTAATAAAACTGTTTTTGTTAACCAAAGTATTGAGAGTGGGTATGCTGATTTATCGGAGACAAAATAAGCAACATGCGGTTTGAGGTGAAAGCTTTCCTAGTCAAACACAGAAAGCAACTCCATTCTTTTTTGGTCAGGTGGCTATTTCCCATTCTGCTATTTAGCATTCCGTTGAGCATATCCAGGGACTTCGGAGTACATCAGATTAATCTTCCGTCAGAACCCTTAATCGTCATTGCTTCGATCCTGTTATTTTTACTGATTGATTTTAGGGAATTGGCTCATAGTTCGTTCATCCGGCATCCAATTAGCATATTCGCCATAATGTATCTGGGCTGGATGACCTTCACTGTTCCTTTTTCCTCTGATTTTATGGTGTCCACTAAATATCTGATAGTCACGCTCGCTTATTGGTGGGTTTTCTATATTGGATTTTGGTATTGTAAAAAGACTGAAGACATACAAGTAGAAAAATGGTTGAGACCGTATCTCATTATGTTGTTGGGGGTGATCTTCTATTCTTGGTATCATCATGCACAATATGGCTTTCGAGTGGATGTCTCTGTAATGACGGCCAGACCGTTTTACTCTGATCATGCTCTTTTCAGCGCAGCCATGAGTTTTTTTCTTTTTCCGGTGATGAGCAAAATTTGGGTAGTAAAGAAACCAGGCCTAAAAGTGATTTGTATGGGCATAAGTCTGATTTTACTATTGGGTATTTATTGGTCTTATAGCCGGGCAGCTTGGCTAAGTGTTTTTGGAGCTTCCTTTTTTGGAGGTTTGATCTATCTGTTTCGCATGCGTTTCTGGCACCTAGCACTCGCCTCGCTCATGCTAGTATCTGCTGGTGTATATACCGTTACTAAATGGGCACCATCGTTTGAAATTACCGCAGTATCTAAACAAGGTGGCTGGCAGAATCAGCTCAAATCGATCGTCAATGTAACCACTGATGTATCCAATTTGGAACGTCTGAACCGTTACCGGTGCGCCTGGCGAATGTTTTTAGACCGGCCAATAATGGGTTTTGGGCCTGGTACATTTGCTGAAGCCTACTTACCTTATCAAAAACCGGAAGAAATGACGCGATTGAGTGTTACTTCAGCCCGGGCACCGGATGGTAGTCTCCACCCCTCCGGGCATGGAGGAGGTGCTCATTCGGAATACTTTAAGGCACTATCTGAACTTGGTCTGATGGGATTATTAATATGGTTGGGCCTACTAGGGGTATCAGTACATGCTGGCATGCAGGTATACTTTGAAAGCTCCAAACGAAATGAATCACCGCTTGCACTGGGGATGACTCTGGCAATCATTTGCTATGGTATACTTGGGTTGTTCAATGACTTCTGTCACAGCGAAAAGATTTCGATGTTATTTTGGACCTTTTTGGCAGGAGCATGGCTAAAAAATCATTCGGATCTATGAGCTGGATGCAATTCGAAGGAACGGTCAACTCTAGGTCCCTCAAGGTCCAACCGGCTAGTTTTTGTCGATCGTCACAAGATTTAATTCGCAGTCGTTCAAGTCGAGCCCGCCTCCGGTGTCTACTTTTAAAATCAAGGCCTCTGGGGAGTTACCTTGTAATTTCAAACCGGACATAGACAATGGTGCTGTCGTGCTTATGAAAGGCTGAACATTGCCTATAAGCTGTACTGAACTGATCGTAATATTGTTGGCGAAATCACTGTAAAGTACAAGCTGTTTATCATTGGCAATGACTGGAAGATTTAAGGTGATAGTAGTATTGTTTAAGGTGGCATCAAACCTCACTGAATCAAGGTTTGAAGCGCACCCAAATGCAGCTCTCAGTGAACCAGCCCCAGAACTATTTGTGTTTATTACGGTTAAACAGGCAGGATGAATAATGGTAAAGCAGTCAATGCAATTGTATTGAGTGCCACCACAATCTGGTCCTTGGTACACTCGGGCATCATAGGTGCCTACTGTATGTCCTAACGGTATGTTCAAAGTACCTGTCAAAGTCAAGGAATTAGTCACAGTGACACCCGTAAGTTCCAGGGTGGTTGGATTGGAAAATATCTGTACGCAGGTAGTTGTAGTAGCTACAAAAGTAACGCCCGTTCCAGTCACAGTCACTCCAAAAGAAGTCCCTCGTTGTCCCGAATTGGGACTAAATGAAATAGTTTGTGTGTATCCCGATGGTTGTGAAAATCCTGCCAGGAGAAACAATAGAACAGAGATATTTGGTAGAGTTTCAATTTTCATATAGTAACTATCGATAATAGGGAATTCTTATTAAAATTAAGAAAAACTAAATTTTAGGCAGAAAAACTTATACGCCAGTTGTCTGAAGCAGCAAATTCAGGGCCAGTAAAGGAAAATAAACACGATGACCGATGAGTTTTCACCTGAATTTATGGGCTAATTGCTGTCAATTAGTCTCAGTTTATCGATCTCCTGGATGAATTCCTTTTTCCTATCCGGGTCGCTTTGTGTTTTATTCACCCACTCATAGGCCTTTTCAAAATCAGAAAGTTGGCTGTAAACATAAGCCAGATTAAACATGCCGTCTTCAAATTTTGGATTGATAAACATAACTTGCAGATAAAGATCACGAGCACCCTCAAAGTCTTTCAACTGAACCAGACAACTGGCAAAATCGTTTAACAAGCGGATGAAATAGGGGGTATGCTGAATTGCAATTTCAAAGGCTGAGCGGGCTTTCGGATAATTGCCCTGATGATAAAGTGCCAGGCCTTCGTACCATTTGATCGCAATTGCCATCGGAGTAATTTGGTAAAATGGTGAGTAGGCCTTTAGACTTTCTGATTCCACAACGGGCCATTGTGCTGAAATTTGAGCTTTCATGGCTTTTAAGGTATGGGATTCACCTTTGATTTGAAAATAACCGATTGGCAAATTAAAGAGGAGCAGTATTCCTGCAGATACCAGGAGCACTCGAAAAGCTGAATTAGAAGGCCGCCAGGAAAGTCGCTGTTGTCTAAAAAGACCTGGACAAGAACGAACAACTAATGCAAGAATAAAAGCGAGCATAACTTGCAACTCGAGGCGCTCTTTAGGAAAATCAAAAAAAGAGATGATCATATAACTAAGCAAAAGTCCAAAAAGAATCACCGGTCTTATATCCGATTTTTTCGATTGCCTTAGCTGAAAGAGAAGCACTGCAGTTCCGATAAGGAAAACACTGGTGAAAAAAATAAAACCAAAAATGCCCTGCTCCGCCCATACTTCCAGAAAGTCATTGTGTACTCTGGTAAACATCAGGTCTTTTGATTGTAGCCGGTAGCCTCCCGAGATGCTTTTTGACGGAAAGATGATCTTCCAATTACCGGCACCGTATCCCCATAACCATTGATCCTCAATTAAGTATTTTGTCTTATACCAAACGAAAAGCCTTTCCACCATGGAGGCATCCTTCATAAAATTAGCCGGGTTAAACCGGTTAATTTCTTGTGAAGACCCACCGAGCCTGGTGAAGATCAATGTCGTCACTATCAGGACTGCGAGGCTCATAGCAAGAAATCGTGAAAACATGATTTTCCATTTTCGGAGATCCCTGGTCAGATAATACATTCCTATTATGCCAATGAAAAGGGTTAATGCCAGTAAGGTGGTTCTGGATCTTAAAAGAAAGATGGCAATGACTTGTAGAGTCAATAGGAAATACATCCAGTTTCTTGATTTGCCAGACGACAGAAACCAGAGGTTCATGCCAAAAAGCAAAAGAAGGTGGGCTGCAAGAATGTTTTTATGGGCAGACAGACCGGTGACTTCGTAGATGGCTTGTCCTCCTATACCATCTGTTAGTCCTAATTTTACTATTTGAAAAAGAGTGAATCCGAGAAGTATCACCGTAAGAAGGGCAAAGATTCTCCCAAGAAAACACTCGGATGTCTCGGGCAATAATAATCGAAAGCAATAGAATAATGCAATCAGGATCAGGACTGTCTGAACAGTGGTCAGTCCCGCGGATGGAACCCCCGCCCAAAGTAGGGAGAATAGAGAAATGAGGTAAAAGCCTATGAGGGCGAAGTCAAGCACATTGAAGGGAATAGGCCTCGATTTTTTCAGGATAAATAGGATTCCGAATAGACTAACTAGTGTTAGCCAAAGAAATCGACCCACGAGGTATTCATCCATAACACCTGGGGTACGCACCAGGTAAGTCGCCAGGATTGCAATTATGAACCACCCTTTAATTTTTAATGATTGTACCAATGCCTTGTTATCCTAACTTCTAACTAAATATTTCCTTCTTAGCCTTCAATTTATTTGGCTGATATTCAATATTAAGATAGTCTCCCCAAGGATAAAAATAGAGTTACTTTAGCGATATATAGTTTAATCATTCTGCAAAATATTATCTGAAATTTGATGTTTAACCCCAGCTAAGCGGTAAATGAAACTCAAGAATAAAACCGGAAGTTCGAAGGTATTTCATATTTCAGAGGAGGAAAGTGATTTTTCACATGTTTACTTGGCCACTCGATCTCGGGAAAATCGGCTTTATAGTGATGATATAGTGAGACAATTGCCCAATATCCCAAATGATCATCCGCATTTTAACGAATGGAGATTAAGAGTGCAACCGATGAAGCGGGTACTTCAGGAACTTTCTTCAGGATCTTGCAAACACATTCTCGACTTAGGTTGTGGGAATGGCTGGTTTTCCTCGCAAATGGCCTCTAATAAGCAATTGGATATTACAGGCGCAGATATCAATCTGGTAGAGTTAGAGCAAGCAGCACGATTATTTAGTGCCCAAAATTGCCGGTTTGTGTATTGGAATATTTTTGAAAAGGATAAAGCAGGTCGTAAATTTGATGTGATTACACTTGATAGTTGTCTTCAATATTTTGAATCACCAAAAAAATTGATTACACGACTATTGGAAATCCTGCAGCCCACTGGCTCCATTTTTATTTGGGATACTCCAATCTATCGAGGTACTGAAGTAGATGAAGCTGAGAGGCGCAGCAGTGACTATTTCGCAAGGCTTGGCAAAAGTGATATGAACGATTTTTACCACCATCATACATGGGATGATTTGGCTGGTTTCTATTACTTTTTAGGATATAATCCCAGCACGGTATTTTCAAAAGTGAAGAGAAAATTCCTAGCGAACGATTCTCCCTTTCCCTGGATCATCATACCAAGATCGGGCGAGAAGGCATGAATTCATATATTAGCAATCGGTTGTTTTTTGGTGGGATTGCCATTCTTTTATTAATCCGATTGTTTCACTTCGGACATTCCATTGATGAGCCTCATGATTGGCGTCAATGCGATACCGCATATTACATTCAAGACTTTTACAAGAATGGGATCGATCTTTTACACCCGGCCGTATGTTGGATGGGTGATTCAGACACGCTTGCCCTTGAATTTCCTTTACCGGAGGCATTGGTGGCCATAGGATACAAGATTTTAGGGGACTCAATCCCATTGGCAAGATTATTTTTTCTGATTTTCTTTTGTGGAGCAGTTTATTATTATCATCGAATTGTTGATTTACTTTTTGGCAATGACTTCGCAAGGCTTGCCAGTCTGGTATATCTGGTTTTGCCATTAAGTTTATACTATTCCCGGGCTATCCACATCGATTTTTTTGTGATTTTTTGTACCCACGCCATGGTCTATTTTTATCTCTTGGCGATACAAAATAAAAGATGGATTTATTTTTTGATGAGCAGCCTGGCAGCAACCCTGGCGTTTACTGTCAAGGTGCCTTATGCCTTTTTCTGGGCTTTACCTATGCTGTGGTTTGCCTGGCACCGCAATGTACTTTCCTGGACTTTGAAATATGCTGCATTTTATCTTATTGCGATCATTTCATTTTTTCTTTGGCAGAGGCATGTTCAGGCCATAAATGGCCTTTCGCCCGATTGGAATTACATTTTACATTATCATAAGATGACCCAAAGTCCGGGTTGGTACTTTGGAACCATTGGACAGCGATTATCCCTATACCCATGGTGGGTTTTACTAAAAAGAGGAATTTTAGAAGTGACTGGAATTGTGGGACTGATCTTCTTCATTTTGGGAACGCGAAAAATCAAGCGACTCGAAAATTTGCCATTTTTGGTTTGGTGGATGATTGGTTCGATTTTATATGTCCTGGTATTTTTCAATC
Organism: Saprospiraceae bacterium; assembly: GCA_016711125.1. Taxonomy (GTDB): domain Bacteria; phylum Bacteroidota; class Bacteroidia; order Chitinophagales; family Saprospiraceae; genus JABDMH01. The sequence continues at coordinate 540,706 of JADJTQ010000002.1, forward strand.
TAAATTTCGTTCATAATTATTACCAGATTCCACTTCTGGCACCCGCAGCTGTGATGATTGCTGGGGGAATTTACCTTATTGGCAACCTGGGTCAAAGATGGATGATGTCTGCCTATGGCTTACTATGTATCGGTAATATTTGGTTCACGGAAAAAACCTATTATGAAGTGCCGCAAGATCTTGAAGAAATTGGACGATTAATACAAAACAACACACCTGACTCAGCATTGGTCATCGTGACCTATGGTCAGATGGATTGCCGAAATCCGAAGATTCTTTACAGAGCAAGGAGAAGGGGATGGTCAATCGAAGAAGCAGCATTGAAACCGGAGGTGATTCAAAAGTTGAATTTGAATGAAAATGCGAGTTATTGGGCTTATATTGGCATACATGAGCCCAGCGGACATTATGAGTTTTTGCAATCACGTCAGGTATTTAGGTTACTCCAATAATGATGAGGAAAAACTTTATATCTATGGTCTTACCCAATTAAATAGGTAATTGTTTGGGACCTTGGTAGATATTTATTGGATCGGAGGAGGCTGTTATTCCTATACTTGAGTTCTTACATAGGAAGTCAATTCTCCATGGTTACGGCAAAAATACTTTTCTCACAAGGCTGACTTTGAAGCATTAAATTTGTGACAATGGATCGCTTTCCCTACCATATTAAGCGCCTTTCGGACGATCGCTTACCCGATGTTAAATACTTGCTTGACAAAGTCAAAGGTCGAAAAATGTCTTTGTCGCAACTCAGAATTAAATACGATACAAGTCATACAGGCCGGCAATTTGTCGCCCACCTAGCTTATGATGGCGATTTGCCAATTGCATTTTATGGCACCGTGCCGCAAATCGTTTCCAAACTAGATGGCAGCGTTTTCATTGGCTGCCATGCAGCTGACCTATATTCTGAAATTGCCTACCGAAAACAAGGCTTGAATTTGGCCCTGGCTAATAGCACCTTCGAACTGATGAGGGATGAAGATATTCCGGTCATTTTTGGTTACCAAAATGAAGGTAGCTATCAGGTTTGCAAACGACAAGGTTTTAGTGAATTGGGTAGAATGAGTGGATATCTTATCCCAACTGGTAATTTATCCTTTTCAAAAGGCTATCAAAAATTTCATTTCTTGGAGAGATGGCACTCTCAAAAGATTCGGGAAAAGTTTTCCAAATGGGCCATTACCCCGGCTCAATTCTACAATAGTAATAGAAGTAGAGGCTTCACGGTGGAATATTCCACCGAATTTTTTAAAAGTAAATCTTTTCATGAAAACCACCTGATTGAGATTGAGGGGGTCAAGTTTTGGTTGGCAACAGAAGGGCTTGTTCGAGTGGGCGATGTACATTTCGAAGAAGCAGGACAATTGATTGCGGCATTGGAGATTCTAAAAAAGACTATGAGGAGCCTTGGCTTTGGAAATCTGTTATTTCAAGCATACCGGCAATCTCCCTGGATATTGCTTTGGAATCGCGTTACAAGGGCTTTGAATCTTGGCGTGTTGGCTATTTGGAAACTTTGCCTGGAATTAACTTTCATCATTATTTTCCTTCTTACGCGGATCAAGATTCGTTTTAGATTAGAAGACGCTAGTCAGGTCGACTTAAAACTTTCTGAAAAAGCCTGGAGTCATGACTAAGATGTATATTCTGGTATAAAAGTTAAGAATAGTTGAAGAATAATGAAAGTTCAGGTAGGTTCTATGTTTCGTACAATTCACCGAATGGCGATGTTAATAACCATATGCTGATCGAATTCGCCGTCCTACCCTGCTCCAGCGGTGTTTGTAAACTCTTACCTTACCATCGCCACAAGAGGTCGGTCATCTGCGTTTCAATAATATTGACATAGATCGATCAATTGATCTGGGGCTAATTTTCTTGATATGATACCTCAGTTAGCATGTCACTTTTATTTGCAAAACAGATTTTTTAGATAAAATGAATTACTTTCAGAAGATTAGGAGACAATATGTACTGGATCAGAATTAGGTATCAATTGGCTCTAGTCTATCGCCATTTGCTCTTTTGGTTGGGTTTGGGCAAAAAACTGCTTCGAAACCGCCCTGGCAAATGTATTGTGGTTTTTCATGGAGTCGACATTGCGGGAAACGTCGATATTAACAGCAGGTTTGTGTCAAAAGAATATCTTGAAGAATTTATGGCGTATATTTCTAGAAATTTTAATGTGGTTTCAATTGAAAATTATTTTAATAATAAAATTGAAGAAAACTCATTCAATATTGCCGTTACATTTGATGACGGATATCTGAACAACTATACATATGCAGTCCCCATTTTAGAAAAATATCAAATACCGGCTTCGTTTTATTTCACCACGATACCAGATCGAACATCATTTCTTTGGCCGGATTTTCTTGATTTGGTGACTCATTATAGTCAATTGAAAGAGGTGCTTTTCGAAGGAAAGATCTATCGAAAAAATTCCAATGGTGAGTTTGAGACACAAGGGGTTACTCTAAAAAACCGATGCAGGCAGTTGCCGTATACTCAAGTCAGCCAACTTTACGAGATCTTTGCTGAAGATTGGGAGAAAATTCAGCGGCGTGAACTGGACGACTACTGGGCACTGATGACCAAAGAACAAATTGGTCTTCTGGCAGGAAACCCACTTTTTAGGGTTGGTTGCCATGGTTACACCCATGCAAATTTAGCCGAGCTGGGGCTGGACCATGCTAGAAGCGAAATATGGCGATGCAAGGAATGGCTAGAAGAAGTTTGTGAGAATGAAATATCTGAATTTGCATTTCCTTTTGGCGAATATACTCAAGATCTGGTCGCATACTGTGAGGAGCTTGGTTTTATACGGATACTGCTTATGGAATATAAGCATTTAAGAGACATGGAGAATGAGAGACTTCAAAATCGCATCTCGGTCAATCCACATATTTCGATCAAACACCAGATCGCATGTATTTTAAAAGGATCCTATTTCTAGACGAGGAAAACAGACATTTTGCAAAAAAAAACTAAATAGGAGGCTTATTGAAGAGTGCTTAAACCTAATATGATTGCAATAAATACATTGTTATCATGTTCAGCATCGTCTGGTGGTTACAGTTATGATCGTGAATTTTTCAACTATAAGAATGGGCTAGATGACTATTTTGGAGGCTAGAAACTTGATGGTTTTCGACATACTTATTTGACTAGGCTAAATTTTGATTTTATAGCTTTGAAAAAACACCTTAAAAATATCATCCCTAGTTACTTCCGGGATCTGTATGCCAAGATTAGCTATAAGAAGTTTAAGTCCCGATTTTACGGAATGAGTCTTGAAGAGGTCTTTGACATTATTTATAAGGATAATTATTGGAAAAATGGGGAAAGTCGATCTGGTCCCGGATCTACATTAGAGGAAACTAGTGGTCTGATTGAACAGATCAATCGCCTGATAGTAGACTTTCAGATTAAGTCTATATTAGACCTTCCATGCGGTGATTTCAATTGGATGCGATATATTGATCTGAATAATATAGACTACCTGGGTGCTGATATAGTATCTGATCTCGTAGAACTTAATATCAAAAAGCATGCTGATCGAAACATCAAGTTCATTAGATTGGATTTACTGGAGGATCAGTTACCCAAATGTGATCTGATCTTGGTTCGGGATTGCCTGGTGCATTTCTCTGACGATCAGATAATAAGCGCACTGAATAATATTACCAGATCTGGAAGCGAATATTTACTTACAACAACATTCACCGATCTCAGATTAAATAGAGACAATGTCACCGGTGATTGGCGGCCATTGAACTTACAAATACAGCCATTTAGCTTGCCAAAGCCTATATTGGTTTTGAAGGAAAAGGTTACCAAGGGATTTGCGAAAGAGAGCAGAGGAAAGACTTTGGCGCTTTGGAAAATTAGTGACCTACCATTGCTTTTAGGGACAATGTAACACAGACCTGAACCTTATGACGATTGGATTTACACGGATTTAGTATTCGGAAAAGAGCTATATAGCATGTCTTTTGTCATCAGGAAAAAGGGAACTTTATGTGGATGATTAGAATGGCTTAAACCCCCGGGAAACATATTTAGATAATTCATATGCTCACATTCAAGTCAGATTGGATTTTATTGATCATTCCCCTTACGCTTCTGATATTTATGCGTTTACTGGGTTTTGATGGCATGGTAGGGCAAGATAGTTATGCCTACGTCGACTATGCAAAAACACTGGTGGATGGTAAATTGCAGTGGAGACATACCGGCGAATTTGTTTGGCCATCAGGTTATCCCCTCCTGGGAGCGATCATCAGTTTTACCGGGCTTTCGATACCATTTTCCCTCCAATTAATTAGTTGTTTGAGCCTATCAGGATCATTAATTGTTGTCAGAAGGATTTTGCTGGATATTTATTCGGATTCAGATCAGAAATTAGTGCTTTTATATCTTCTTCTCTTTGGTGTTTTTTCTCCTTATTATTTCCGAAGTTCCATGCTGACTACGTCCGATTTATTGGCGTCGCTATTAGTCATTTCCGGTCTTTACTGGATTTGTAATTATTTAAAGGGAAGTGCATTTTGTGACCTGTTTATTGGTACGATAATACTTTCAGCGGCACCTTATGTCCGGTATGCCAGTATTGTATTCTCCATTTCCTTAGCCATAATGGTAATGATGAGATGGTTTAGAAAAGGAAGCAACCGCAAACATATTGTGGTATTACTGATTCCGGTTGCATCTCTCTTAATCAGCATTCTTTACACGCAAGACTTTGGAAAAATGTCGAGTAACCTTGCCGGTAAATTCTGGAGCTTTCAAAATTATTTCTCGAGCAACTTTGCGACACCGGAGGGATATTTTGATCATATGTTACCAAATATTATCCATGTTTTTTATCCTTTGATGCATTATGGCTTCACTTTGATTGGTTTACCACTCTTACTGATACTGTTGCGTAAGGGGAATTGTAGGGATGAATATTTTCGGCTAGTTTTAGTCTGTTATCTAACCTATGCATTGTTCCTTGCCGGAATTAGTGACCAGAATCCAAGGTTCTTGCTACCAATGCTTCCCTTTGTCTTGATTCTATGTTTTTATGGATTTATGAAAGTGGTAAAGAGGCCTCTTTTCATCAGATTTGGAAAAGTGTTGTGGGTCCTCCTTTTCACAGGTCAGGTTTTACTTTGTGTCTTCTCGTTTCGGGCCATCTTTCAGCGAAATGCACTAGAGCAGGAGATCCATAATGCCTTGAATGCGACAATATATAGTACCCAGACCTTATATAGCTTTGATATAGACATTAGTTTGGTTTCGCGGGGCATACCATTTTCTGTCATCAATCTTTGGACCAACCCACTGGATTCTTTCGAGAAAGGGGCACTGTTATTATTTAATGAGGAGCGACTTTCTCTACAGTGGAAGGATAAAAACCCGATGATTAATTGGAACAGATTACGAGGTAGGTATCATCTTCGAGAGGTGGAGGAGTTTGCGGACCACTGGATACTATATCAAATTGAATATGAATTATAAGCAGCACCTTGTTTTTTTCACACCAGGATTTCCAGCAGATGAGTCGGATACCACTTGTATTACAGCATTGCAAATATTTGTTAAGGCGTTATCTGAGCAGTTTCCTGGGCATATTTCGGTGATCAGCTTTCAATACCCCTACTGCTCAAAACACTACAGGTGGTTTGGTGTTGACGTTTTCTCATTGGGTGGGAGAAATCAGAAAATCAGGAAGTACTGGATCTGGAAGAAGGCAAGTCGCATTTTCAAAAAACTTTATCAAGAGAGAAGTGACCCACATACACAGTTTTTGGATGGGAGAGTGCGCATATATTGCATCAGAGCTTGCCAGTAGATATAGCATTTCACATTATTGTACATTGATGGGACAGGATGTATTGGTTGGCAATCAATATTTTAAGAAAGTTCGAGATTTACCGCCATTAATTACCCTATCGAAATATCATGCAAGTTCTCTAAAGAGAAACTATGGGCTGGATTCAAAAATAGTGCCATGGGGTATTTTGCCAATTGATCAATCGCTTGCTAAAGACATCAATGTCATTGGCGTGGGGAATTTGGTACCCGGTAAACGGTTTGATGAGTTTATCGAGGTGATTGAAAAGCTCAAGGTATATTTTCCGGAGATTAAAGGGGCTATTGTTGGTGAAGGACCACTTAAATCAATGCTAAAACGACAGATCAAATTAGCTGGTTTATCAGATAGTGTTTCATTGATGGGCGGATTGTCTTATATGGACACATATCAATTAATCGCCCAGGCTAAGATACTTCTCCACCTGTCGGACTTTGAATCTTTCGGTATGGTTACTATTGAGGCCTTATCTGTCCGAACATGGGTCGTTTGTAGGTCGGTGGGAATCGCAAATGAAATAGAAGAAACGATCCGGATAGGAAGTATGACCGAGGCTGTCGTCGAGATAAGAGGGATTCTGGCAAAGGATGCATTGCCAAAACCAATTTACTATCCCATTGGAAATACAATAAATGCTTATTTGGAGTTGATTGGTTAATACGGAGACTTGTTGAGTTATACTGAATTCAAAATTATGCTAAGGTTTTTAAAAAGTTGTTGGGACCTAGAATGCACTGCAACATCGTGTACATGCAGGTAATTGGCCACCATTTGCCATCAAGGTTTTTCTAAACTTGTTATATGCTGGACTATTCCATATTTCGGGAAGCGACTGCTGATAGAGATTACCCATCGGCACATTGTAACATCTCCCATGAGCTGGAATTACGTTACCATCAGATTTGATCATTAGATTGGAAAATAGATCGTTGCAGGTTCCACCTATTTTATTATTCGGAGACAAATAGTAATTTTCCAAATCTTCGATTGTTTCTAGTTCCGGCGAAAAACTCACCTGAAAGGGAAAGCTCAGTGATTTGATCTGCGATATTTCATTTTGCAGATTGTGAAAGTCGATTTTGCTAAAGTCGCTTACCTCAATATTGGAATGAGTGGCAGGATACGAATGAAGAAAACGGTCGTTGTGAAAAAGGGCCATTTCTTTGGTAACAAAATTCTGATGTAGAAATCCCAACCTTGTTATCGGAATGTCAACAAAGAAATCGGCAAATTTTTTCATTTCATATTGGTTCCATTGGGTGATTACGTAAAACACTGAGATCAAAGGTCTCTCTCTAAAACTCACTAGATGCTGGATACCTTCTATTGCTTTCTGAAAGGATTGATCATTACCCCTGATAAAGTTGTGTGTATCCTGGAGACCATCAAGCGATATGTATATTTCGCGAACTCCTCCCTCTAGCAATTGATCGGTTTTCCTTTTTAGATTGAGGCCATTAGTGGTCAGACTCGTAAAGATTCCATTCTGACGGGCATAGATTAGTGTTTCTCCAAGATGGGGATAAACCAGGGGTTCGGTGAAGGCGTACCCGATTTTGACCCAAGGGTAGAATTTTTTGGATTGGTCGACTATGGTCTTAAAAAGACCAATAGGCATATTTAGGGGTTTGCTGCCTACTAAATTTTGCGAGAAATTGGTTTCACGGTTGGCTGTTCCTACATCACACATTTTGCAGTGTAAATTGCAGATATTATTTACTCCCAATATTAGATATTCCGGTCCGAACCATAGTCTTCCAGGTGAGAGGGTCTTATTTGCCTTTTTTACGAGTCTTCTGAGCAAATGCATGGTGAATTGACTGCTACCGTCGCCAAGTTACATTAAATTTGTTCTATACTGAGACAACCAGAATTAGAGTTAAGATGAGGAGAATTTTAAAACCTTTTTTATGGTTTGTGTATAAATGGTATCTGTCGAAACCGCGATGGTACCACTATAATGGGCTTAAGGTAAGAGTGCTCCCAACGGTCTTTCATCCTGGATTGCTTTTGAGCACAAAAATTTTGTTGGAATTTATAAGTACTCTGGACCTGAAGGATAAATCCGTTTTGGAACTTGGAGCCGGTAGTGGATTGATTTCTCTGGTAGCTGCCAGGCAAGGATCTGAAGTTCCTGCCAGTGATATTAGTCCGATTGCCCTTGATTCGATCCGGGAGGGTATGTCGGTGAATAAGTTGAATATTGGGTTGATTGAATCAGATTTGTTTGATGCAATACCACTGCAAAAGTTTGACTACATTTTTATCAATCCGCCCTTTTATCCACAGCAACCCAAAAATCTAAGAGAATTGGCTTTTTTCTGTGGTAAGAATCTCGATTATTTTAAAAAGTTGTTTTCCACGATTGGATCGGTTATAAATTTGGGGTCAAGACCGTTTATGATTTTGAGTGACAATTGTGATATTAGAGAGATCATAAAGATTGGGTCAAAAAATGCTATTAAAATGCTTCTGGTGCATGAGGTTAGAAAGAGGGGTGAATCTTTATTTATTTACGAACTTAAATTCAATATTTTGGATTGATTATCAGATTGCCGAATCTCGAGTGGCACAGTATGGGAATCAGTAGGCTTTAGAGAATTGGAATTACCAAATGAATTTTTTATCGATCAGATTGTGCGACTGAAATGCTCATTGCAGCGCGATTAGAAAAAGAGATTTGATTGATTTTGCTCAACGATATCTACTACGTGTTCGCCCAATAACTTTTGGCCATACGGATTAAGATGTGGATCATTTTCATAATAGACTGCACCGTGCTCAGAGGCCTGTTGTAATATGGGCAATGCATTAATCAACTGAATATTTTTTACAGTCAATTCGGAGGTTAGTTTTTGAAAAAAGGAAAATGAACATTGAACAGTTGATCAGGATACCTTGGCTGAGCTCCGAGCTGAATCATCCGGTCTCGATAGGTGGGATTTAACTGGATACAATGAGGAATCACGATAACGTACACCAGGCAATCATCTGGAATCTGAGCTAGAAATTGATTAAGCTTACGTACATAGTTAGCCATGTCCGACTCACGTCTATTCTTCAAGAATATGCAATTTTCGAGATCCTGGGGATCTGCTTTAAACATCATTTTTGTTCGTGCATCATAGTGCTCAGTAGAAAAGTGCTCGATTATTTTTGGATTTTCGTCCGTTTCAATCTCAGCGTGTAGTAACTGCCGTATAAACCGCAGACGAAAATTGATGTAGCCGAGTATTTGAATTTTGGGAGATAACCACCAATAGCATCGGCGGGTAAATGATAGATTTTTAGACAAATATGGAGGTTTAAATTCTATTAGATCATTACCAACATAGATCTGATACAAAAGCACTTTAGGCTTAAATTTTCTCATTCTCAGAGAGGCCATCAAAGCCGCTTCGCGGATACAGGTACCTGGAATCCCAGAATTGATCACCGATGCCTTGGAGACAAGATTGCGGACTGTCCGAACATAACTATTTGGATCGGCTGTAAAAGAATCGCCCATAGCCAGAATCACTGATTTGCTGTCTGAATCTTCAAGTGCGTCTTTGGTGTTCAGAGCCTTTAATTCATTCTTGTAGAAATCAATCAAATAGGTGCGATAACTGACTTCCCAGGAGAAGAAGTATAGACACAAGTAGAAAGAGAAGATAGAAACATAAGCGAAGAATCTTTCTGTGTGGGATTAAGGACATTGAATCGATCTTTAGCTTAGATAAAAATTAAATGGATTAGGTATAGGTGATAGCTATTTCCCAACCAAAATCATATTGTTCTTGATTTCCATGCAGTAATGACTTCTTCCCATTGTTCTTTTTTATGGACCAGATTTTTGAATATAAATGATCTCAAGGGTGTATTGCGTAGATACAGAAGAGCGTAGTAGTGAAGTTGAAACCGGATTTTGTTTTTGATTTCTTCCAACATGTACCACCGTAATTTAAAGGCAACTTTTGCGAGAGTAACCCTTACTTTATTTCGCAGAGACAGAGAAGTTCTATTTTGGGTATAAACATAGGGTAAATAATCTATTTCAGGGGTAAGGTATCGCTGTAGCAAACTAATTTGCTGGGATGTAAGCAAGTCTGATGACCGATTGATTCGATCGGTGGTGATGGGTTTGTTCAAACGATAATGGAGAAGCTTCATTGTCTCATGCTCAGGGATGAATTTTTTTCGGTCTTGGAATTCCAACATCTGATGTTCGAAGGCTATCGATAGAAAGTCACAGATGGCATCGAGAGTTTTTTTAGGATTCTCGACCAAATCCTCATAGGTGAACCAAATGGCTTTTTGATGCTTTAGCCTCTGCTTAATGTAGAGTTCATTTAATGCACGTTTGACTATGACAGCAAAACGTAACAATAAAGATTCTGTGATCGGAATCTTTAGTTTCTTCGAAACAGCCTCAGAGAGTGATAAAACTATGTCAAAAGGATTTCTAAGAATCACGAGATATTTTGCATCCGGGAATGCACGGGTTATCGTAGGAAGGAATAGAGAGTTTTCCGGTGTTTTTTCGCCATAGATGCATGAGTGTTTTACATTTAGATAGTCGGTTATGAATTGGTGGTACCAATTTTCTGTCTGGGTTGGATAGGAGATTTTTTTCAATGCTTGGTTTGCAAGACATTGATGCAACGGGTCGAGAAAATGTTTCGATAGTTTAAAGTGAGCGTTTAGCAATAAAAGTGATTGCCATTCATTTGATAATTTATCATTCGCATTAAGTCTCCAAAGGAGTCTTCCAGTGAATATTTCAGGACATACGGCCACTTTGGAATGGCAATCAAGAATAACCTCCAGAAGTGTGGTGCCTGATCGTGGAGATCCGACGAGAAAGAAGGGAGACGAATTAACCAGGTTCTCACTCACAGATTGAGTCGCTTAAATAGAGTTTCAGGAATGCCTTTAATGAGCCACATGATCCACCTCCATCGAGAAAAGTAATAGACTGTGTTTGTCTTCCTCAAATAAGCGTCGAAGACCTTCTCAGCAAGCTGACCAGGCCGAGCGGTCAGCCATCTCGGTGTAGTCAAATGCTGAGTCATTTTGGTTCTGATATACCCGGGTTTGATGGTTATTACATGCACGCCACTCTTATGAAGTCTGTTTCTAAGCCCGCTCAAATAGATCGTAAATGCACCTTTCGCTGAACCATATAAGTAGTTAGCTTTTCTGCCCCGATCGCCCGCCACTGAGCTGACCCCGATGATGACCCCTTTTTTTCGGTGTTCCATATCTTCAGCAACGATATTAAGAATGGAGACCTGACTCGTATAGTTGCTTTGGGTTATTTTAAGGGCTTCCGTGAAATCCACCTCCGCTTTCTTCTGATCACCTAAATACCCAAAAACACAAATTACTACTTCAGGAGGTTGGGGTAAATGCTGGTAGAAATTCATGTGGGAGTCAAATTCCAGACCTTCAAAATGAAACCAACTAATTTTAATCCGGTAATCATCTTTTAGTTTACTGCTCCAGTCTTGATCAATACGGTCTAAGCTTCGGGTTGTCAGATAAAGATCAAATCTCTCCTTGCCAAACCGGCAGGCAATCGTCCTTCCGATGTCAGAATCAGCTCCTAATACCATGCACACAGGATGAGTCATAAAAAAAGCGATAATTTTAAATCTCCAGTCGATCAGAAAGCAAAGATCTAAAGTAGCTATTGCGGGTGACTATCTTAGGATAGGTCGCTCTAAAAGTCTTTGGAGACATACGGGCATCTTTCGCTAAATATAGCCTGCCACCATGGTCTAGCAATACCTTATCCAGGGTATTTAATAGGTCAAATGTTTTTTGAGAAGCTTTAAAATCCATTGCCAGTGTAAAACCCGGTAATGGAAAACTCATACTCGAATCAGGATGTGATGGACCCAACATTTTTAAAACTGCGAGGTAGGCCGGTTCACCTGAAGCTTTGACTTTTCGGAATATTTGATTGAGTCCCTTCAGACTTTGATCATGTGGTAAAACAAATTGGTACTGCAAAAATCCTTTTTTGCCGTATAATCGATACCAATGGCCTAAAGTATCCAGTGAAAAGAAAAAGGAATCGATATGCAGTATTTCCTTTCGAACCGATCTCTTATTGCTGTGAAAATAGACAGCATTAAATACTTTGAGAACATTTCTGTTTAAGAAAAAAGAGGGGCAATGAAAAGGTATTTCAAAAGTGCTGCCACTGATCGGCTGGAGTGGCTTCTTTTTGAGAGAGCCGGGTAGTTCACTGGGGGCTAAATGCTGCCCAAAAGTAAAAATGGATCGTGGTTGCTTGCTGTGTAAGAGGGCATCTATCCATGCTACCGAATATCCCTTGTCCTCGTGTACGTAAAATTGATCTAACAAATGTTCAAGACCGACCAGTGGAGTTCTTTTTAATTTCAGGTAGCTAGAATCAATTTTTTTCAATCGAAGACTTGCCCTCAATATGATGCCGGTCAGACCCATACCGCCACAAGTATTCCAGAATAATGAGTTATTTTCATTGGGTGAGCAATGAATCACCTTGCCCGTGTTGTCTAATAGATCAAAACCAATTACAAAATTGGAAAAAGATCCGGCCGAAGGATGATTTTTACCGTGCACATCAGCCGCGATAGCACCGCCAACGGTTATGTCCTTTGTGCCTGGAACAACTGGAAGAAAGTAACCCTTAGGAATTATAAGATCAAGAATTTTTTTAAGCAGTACGCCTGACTCAGTTTGTAAAATTCCTGCGTTGCGATCAAACTGGATAATGTTTGACAGAGGCAGGGTATTGAAGACCAATTCGGATAAAGAAGCATCTCCATAAGACCGCCCATTTCCTCTGGCAATAATGCTGGATTGACCCGTTATCGCGTCAAAGACTTGCGAAGGATTGTCCGCCGATCTGACTTCTGCTTCAATCTTTGGATAATTAGCCCAGCCATGGATGATCTGCAATTGGACGATGATTTAGTAGATTAATAAATAGAAAGTAGTAAGACAACAGAGCAAGACAATCTGCAAAAAACGATCACTCATTAAAACCTCCATCGGTGAGCGAAGATCCTGCTCGACGGTAATAATCTGGAAAAACCGGATAATTCCAATAATCACGAAAAAAGCGGTCAAGTAGATCTTATTGGTACCCATCCGTGCCGCCACTTCCTGTGACATGCAATACATCAAATAAAAAACCAGTGTACAACCCCAGAGTAAAATCAGGGCAAGATTGATGAATTCCAAATTATATCCAGTCAGGGATTTTCGAATAGGCTTGGAATTGGCCATGCTGAATATTAGTTCGGATCGCCGTTTTCCTAGTGCAAGGCACATAGCTAGAAGAAAGGTAATAGTGATGAGCCAATGGGTCAACAGTACTCCTTCGGCGATTGCTCCGGCAACAATTCTCAATACAAAACCAATGCTAATGCTGGTGATATCGATAATGGCAATATGTTTTAATCGTAGTGTGTAGGCTACATTCAAACCCAGATAAATAAGTACCGGTGTCGAGTTATTGCTCAGCCATAGCAAGATGATCAAAGCAATACTTAATACCACAAGAAAGAACAACAGATTTATTTCTGAAATCATTCTTGCTGCTAAAGGTCGGTTCAATTTCAGAGGATGCATTCTATCTTCCTGTACATCGAACCAATCGTTAACAATGTAGATGATTGAGGCAGCCAAACTAAACGATAAAAAAGTGTAGATGAGCGCCGGTTCTTTAAAAACCAGGTGGATCTTCTGAGCAAAAAAAGCAGGTACAAATATTAAAATGTTTTTTATCCAATGGCTTGGACGCAAGATATCTAGATATGGTTTTAAGAGAAGGTACATTGATTCAAGCAATCTAATCAGGCTAATGGGTGAGTACACCACCTATGCCTCAAGATAGAATTCTCTGATTCAAATCTCCTATTGGGAAATGTGGAATTACTTCCATTCGTTGATCAAAATCCCTCCCATTCAGGTTGACGATAGCGCAGCCAATACTTCTGAAGCGCCTTCAATTCGTAGGGATAGATATAAAATCCTAAGTGATATCTGACACTGGCCATTACACGAATAAACCGCTGCTGAAATCGAGATAGCTTTATGTCAGTGCTGGTGGGATAGTAAGCATTCAATACCGTTTCAAAGTTTCTGATCAGGTTGATAATGTCGGGAGTAAGCCATGGTGTCAGAGGATTTTTTCTAAGATCAAATTTTTCCCATTGTGGTTCAAGCCAGTCTTCCAGGTGTTCCGGAAATTTAAATCCTTGTTTAGTAATGTCCTTAAAAAGTTGAGAGTCTTCCGTGGGCACCGGGCTGTATACATAGATTATAATCTCTGTCTGAGGGTTGGTGTCTTTGATTCGCCGGATGAATTCAATCTCTTTTTGTACTTGCTTTTTAACTGTTTTAGCATCAAGGGCAGGCAGGCCCAATACAAAGGAGTATTCCGGAACAATATCGAATTGCTTCATACGGGCGGCAAATTGAAGGATTTGACGGGCATTCTGTTTACCTCCTTTATCCATCTGCTTCAGTAGATCATCATTGCCACTCTCGGCTCCAAAGAATATCATTTTACAGCCAGAGTCACGCAAAATGGAAAGAGATCTGTCGCTATACTGGTCAAGGGTGTCAATTCGGCCTTCTCCCCACCAATTCATCTGCTCGGGCTCAATCAACTTAGAAAACTCAACCGTTCTTTTTTCGGAAACAAAAAAGTTGTTATCATGAAATTCGATGGCATCGGCACCGTACTGGTCTTTAAGGTATTTGATGTCGCGATATATTTTCTGGGCAGATTTCCCTTTCCATCGGGCCTCGTAGATGGGCACTACGGCACAGAACGAACATTTAAACGGACATCCAACACTTGAATGGTACGCTAGTGTCTTGTCACCGAGATGGGTTTTTTTCAAGTACCCTGAGATGGAATACTGCCGATCCAGCAAATCATAAGGAAGCTCAGGCAGCTCATCCTGATCGATGAGTTCTTCCTTTTGAGTCTTGATCACCTTACCATCGAAATTTCTATAGATCAGATTTTTGAGAAAATCGTATGGCTGGTTATTTTCCAGTGCCCGGATTAGTGCTGGAAAAGCTTTATCACCTGGGCCATTGATACAAAAGTCGACATAACCCGACTGCAGCACGACATTGCATTGATTGCTGGCGAAATACCCGCCCCAAATGTTGGTCACCTCAGGAAATGTCTGTCTAACCATCTTCGTGATCGGGATCGCTTCTTTGAGTTGAGGACCGGGCATCACCGTGCAAGCAAAATATCGAAATTGACCACTGGCAAGATGAGTGCTGATTTTAGTGGCGGAGTCACCTTCGCGGTTACCATCGACAATGACATAATCGGCCATGCCGTGAATCGAGGCGGCAACTTGAAGTATACTATTTGGGATGCGATAGTTGGGACTACCGTGACTAACCGCTCGCGGATTAAACAACAACACCTTACGTATGGATGAAGTTTTTTCCATGCGACTTACGACAGGTAATAAAAGCAGATTTCTTGCAAATAGTTGACTAGATCGAGAATCAACTATTTGCCAGCCTAAAAAATTAGTTTATTTCAATTGGTCTTGTCGTATCTTATTTAATGCACTGCCAGCTTTCACCCAAGCTATTTGGGCCAAATTGTAAGTGTGGGTCAATTGAAATTCATCGGTGCTGCCGTCGGTGTGAGTTAGTCTGCAGCTCATTGGTTTGCCCGGAGCAAGTTGATCAAAATCCGCGAGATCTACCAAATCATCTTGCCGGATTTTATCATAGTCTGCAGGGTTGGCAAAGGTCAAAGCCAACATACCTTGCTTTTTCAAATTGGTTTCGTGAATCCGGGCAAAACTTTTAACTACGACTGCTTTGACGCCTAAATACCGAGGTTCCATGGCGGCATGTTCGCGAGAGGAACCTTCTCCATAATTCTCCTCACCAAATACAATAGTGCCGACTCCTGCTTTCTGATAAGCTCTGGCGGAATCAGGAACGGGCATATATTTATCCACGCTATAATTGATGACGCTATTTGCCTTATCATTAAAAAAGTTGATCGCTCCGATGAAACAATTATTGGAGATGTTCTCAAGATGACCCCGGTAAGTAAGCCAGGGACCAGCCATTGAGATATGGTCCGTTGTACATTTGCCTTTTGCTTTCAACAAAATACGCATTCCTTTTACCTGATCCTGAGTAATGGGCTTAAAAGGGGTGAGAAGTTGCAAACGGTCACTTTTTGGATCGACCTTTACATCAATTCCCTCGCCGTTTTCAGCAGGA
This sequence comes from Saprospiraceae bacterium, assembly GCA_016711125.1. GTDB lineage: Bacteria > Bacteroidota > Bacteroidia > Chitinophagales > Saprospiraceae > JABDMH01. The sequence goes on from JADJTQ010000002.1 coordinate 556,829, forward strand.
GCTTGAAATCCGGCATCTTCCACATCAAAGCCTTTGGGCGGCAATTCGATGCCGGTCGGTGGATCCAGTTTTATTTTTTCTCCTTTTTCATTGATAAGGCTATCTGTCAGCGGGTTGAAAGTCATGCTGCCACTGAGTACCATGGCAGTCACGATCTCGGGTGATGCGACAAAAGCATGTGTAGCAGGGTTACCATCATTTCGTTTTGAGAAATTTCTATTAAACGAGGTGATGATGCTATTTTTTCGCTTCGGGTCATCGGTATGTCTCGCCCATTGTCCGATACAAGGGCCGCAGGCATTAGCGAGCACTACTCCACCGATTTCTTCAAAGACATCAAGCACACCATCGCGCTCCACAGTATATCTGATCAGCTCAGAGCCTGGAGTAATCGTAAACTCTGATTTTACCTTAATGCCTTTGTCTTTTGCCTGTTGGGCCAAAGAAGCAGCCGGGTCAAGTCTTCATAAGAGGAATTAGTGCATGATCCGATCAATCCCACCTCTAACTTTTCTGGATAATCATTTTCTTTTACAGCTTCGGCAAATTTGGATATCGGCCAGGCAAGATCGGGAGTGTACGGGCCATTGATATGTGGCTCCAGTGTCGAAAGATCGATTTCAATGACTCGGTCAAAATAATCCTGAGGATTAGCGTAACATTCGGGGTCACCGGTCAGATGCTCCGCTACCGAATCAGCCAATGCAGCTACGTCAGAGCGATCAGTGGCTTTTAGATATCGGCTCATTGCCTCGTCATAACCAAAGGTTGAGGTCGTAGCCCCGATCTCTGCCCCCATGTTGCATATAGTGCCTTTTCCGGTGCAGGATAATGCCCGGGCTCCCGAACCAAAGTATTCAACAATAGCCCCAGTGCCTCCCTTCACAGTTAAAATACCAGCCACTTTTAAGATCACATCTTTGGAAGATGTCCATCCACTTAACTTACCGGTTAATTTCACACCAATCACTTTGGGCATTTTTAACTCCCAGGGCATATCAGCCATTACGTCAACAGCATCAGCGCCACCCACACCAATGGCTACCATGCCTAATCCTCCGGCATTCGGAGTATGCGAATCAGTACCGATCATCATGCATCCCGGGAATGCGTAGTTTTCAAGTACGATCTGGTGAATGATACCAGCTCCTGGTTTCCAAAACCAATACCATATTTATTGGATACGGAGGCCAAAAAGTCATAGACTTCGGCATTGACCGTATTTGCTTTTGTAAGTCAGCTTCAGCACCCACTTCTGCTAGTATTAGATGATCGCAATGCACTGTCGAAGGAACAGCGGCAGTCTTTTACCTGCCATCATAAATTGCAACAAAGCCATTTGAGCGGTTGCATCTTGCATCGCTACCCGATCGGGGGCAAAAAACACATAGTCTTTGCCACGGCTATAAGCCTGCATAGGAGATTCAATATGTAAATGGGTGTACAAAATTTTCTCGGTGAGCGTTAAGGGTTTTCCGATCACCGCTCTTGCTTCTTTAACTTTGGATGGGAGGCTCTGGTAATAAGCCTTGATCATATCGATGTCAAATGCCATAATAATCTGATTCTATTGTTGGTTCTTAAAAAATAGGCTTCAAAAATAGTATATTTTACCCAGTGTGATCGTACTAACAAATCACTATGGAGGGCATACTATCAATTAAAACATGGTTAGTCCAGGAAGGTTACGATGACTTGTTTTGCACCAGCTCAAGCCGATCCAGTAGCCGCGCGGTAATTCTTAAGAAGTCCATCTCCGTGATGATACCTATGAGCTCATCCGGTTCGTGAACCACTGGCAAAGCTCCAATCCTATTTTCGCGCATTAACCTCATGGCTTCTCTTACCGTAGTCTCGGGAGTTACCGCAATAGGATTTGTAATCATAATTTCTTCAACAGTGATGGTTTTCGCTTCTTTTTTTTCGCGGAGAAGCTCACGTATGATTAATCGACTGGTGACTAATCCCAACAATTTACCTTTGTCATCTTCAACCGGCATATACCGTATTTGTCTCCAGTCCATCATCTCTCCCACCAGATCAATGATATCTTCTTTGCGAGCGGTAAATAAGTCAGTAGTCATGCATTCACCCACTGTAAGCGTATGTGGTTTATACTCTGTCAGATCCCCCGTCTCTGGACCAGGCCAAAGGTGGATTGGTATTTCTTTCAATTGATTTTGTAAAGTTGTAGCAGTGATGATCGAAAGGGCTTCGTCTTTTCCCACTTCGTCGATCAATTTAGTGTAACCTCGTAAGAGCCACCGTGCGCCATTCATGTGTTTGGTAGCACGAGCCTCGATGACTCCCAAATATCGATCAATATCTTCAGGTTTTACCTTTTGAATCTCAAGCCCCCTTCGAGCTATTGGAATTAGTTCTGTTTTGACAAGGTCTATTGCCGAAATCTTGGTATCATCCAGCCAGGAAAAGGTGGTATCAATGCCGTAGCAAGCCGCTTTAAAAAAATTATCTCGTGCCTCGGCAAATAGGATGTGTTTTGTGATGTCATCATATTTATCGTCAAAACCTACCATTAAACCCAGCCAAAATGCTGCGTTGGCTACTTCATCAAGAACACTTGGTCCAGAGGGTAAAATTCGGTTTTCAATACGTAGATGCGGTTTACCATTTGCGGAAATGCCATAGCAAGGGCGATTCCAACGGTACACCGTACTATTATGCACTTGCAAGGCCTTTAGCTTTGGGACCTCGCCATTCTGGATTTTCTTCAAAGAATCTTCCTGTACGTCGCTGCTCATTAAAACGCGGTACCGGGCAATGTCATCTTTGTAAATGTCTAAGATGCTGTCCTTCAACCAGGCATTACCAAAATCTACCCTGGGTGCTCGTTCTCTCATGTGTTTGTGAGATGATCTGGTATCGATCGATTGCTGAAACATCGCAATGCGCGACTCATGCCATAATCGCCGACCAAATACGAGAGGGGAGTTGGCAGCAATAGCCAAAACCGGACCAGCCAGAGTTTGGGCAATGTTGTACATTTTGACAAACTCATCAGGACTCACTTGCAGATGCACCTGAAAACTGGTGTTGCAAGCCTCAAGCATAGGTGAATCATGTTTGATGATTAATTCATCGATGCCCGTTATTCTTAATTCATATTCTGATCCCAGCAATTGGAGATTGATCGCATTCATCAAGGCTTTGTATCGTTCTTTGGGAGTGAGGTTTGTGAGAGAAAGATCACTTTTACGTAGGGTGGGTAAAATGCCGGTAAGTAAAGGATAGACATTCAGACTTGCTAAATGATCTCGAATGATACCTAAACGCTGCACCGTCTCTTTTTCAAGATTACTTAAGCAATCTCCACTAAATTCTTGCGGGGTCAGGGTGATCTCCAGGTTAAATTGAGCCAGTTCTGTCTCAAGCCACTCGTACTCACTCATAAGGGCAAGAGCCTCAAGGGCGACATTAGCTGGTTTTTGATTCTGATCGATCAAAACCATCTCTTGCTCAGCACCGATTCGCCGGATGCCTTGTTCAAACCAGCCATTTTTAAGCATCTTCTCCAGTGCATGAACATCGTCGAGAAGAGATCTTATAAAAGCTCTTAGTTCTGCTTTATCGTTAGGCAAATGCACCTTTTGTTCACCCATAGGGTATCCTTAAAGAAATTTGATGTCTGTTAAGTTAGAGCAATTAATCACTTATTTGCAAGATAATAGAGAGGAATTGTGGTCATTGGCCATTTTGTTTCTACAAGAGGCATGACACATAATGAAAAAACCCCCGGCAAATAGCCAGGGGTCAATTTTTTTGAGATAGTTCCAATTCTTTACCTTCAAATGGCAAGTGCTGTCCTTCTACTGTAGTCCAGTATTAGGTCGATACACTTCTTAGAAGGGGCGAAAGTAACCTTAGGTAACTCTCTGGCCGTATTCTTTAGCATTTCAAATTCTTCTGCAAGCTCAAAATCGTGAGACATTTCTTCATGAAGTTCTCTCGCCTGAGTACGTGAAGTCTCATGGTAAACTAATCGAACTAAATCATTAAGTGTGTAGTTTTGCGTCATACAAAAATCTTTGGTTAGTAAATATGCCTTATAAACTTACGGTCTAATCGAAATATTGCGTACTGATATGCTCTTATTTGTTAAAATTTTTTGGCTCAACTTCCTCATATACAGAGCAATCTGTATATATTATCTCTGATGGGTGCAATAATGTTGGTATTTAAGCACAATTTACAGGTCGGGTTCACCGATTTGGAGTTCCTTTGACGGATTCCAGAGTAACTCTTGAAAATGTACAATTTGATGGTTGTAGATCACTATGCCTTCGCTTTCTAACCTTGCCTGCATCTGCTCAGGAGGGTTAAAGTGATGTCTGCCACTTAGTTCCCCCTTACGATTCACTACCCGGTGTGCAGGGATACTTTGATCTGATGGGAGTTGTCTAAGGGCCCAACCCACCATTCTTGCCGAACCAAGTGCCAGATAATCTGCTATGTGACCATAGGTTGTGATACGGCCTTTTGGAATTTGCTTTGTAACTTCGTACACCCATTCAAAATAATGTTGATCTGCCACGCCTGTGAAACTGATTGCTACCAATATAGGTAATTTAACGGATGCTCGATTCTTTGCTGCATATGCTCCCGAAGTGCTTATACTGCCATGGGCGAGTGGTCCGGCTTTGGCAAATGCTGTACAATGGCTTGAGGAGGTAAAACCCTGGATTGAAGGACCTGAATGGGCAATACGATTGAATGATAAAAATACCCTTGAAGACGTTCTGTTAGCGGGGAAAGCTGAAATTAAAATACTCGTGCTGGAAGGAAATTATCTAAATCAGGTTTTAATGGATTTTGAATGTATACCTGAGATCTGCAATCAATCTAAAGAATGGGTGCCAGATCAGCAAGTTCGAAGAGTCATATTAAATGATGTTTCGCAGTTAGAAAGAATGGATCACCTAAGCCCAACTATTGATGTTTATCTGACAATAAGGGCCATTTCAGATTGGTACCATTTGAAGGCATCAGACACTAAAATTGACGGTATTGTACTTCAGGGTAGCCAGGAAGAAAAAACAGGTGTCAAATCATTTGACGAGATCCATGATTTGCTGGAGCTTTTTGACCTAACTTAGTTTTTGCCTAACCAGTTGAGCCAATAGCTTACCATCAACTCGGCCGGCAGCTTGAGCGGTTGCCTGCGCCATAACAGAACCCATATCTTTCATGGAGCTTGCCCCGGTTTGGGAGATAATCTGGGCTACCAGTGCTCTTGCTTCGTCCTCAGACATAGCTGCAGGTAAATAGTGCTCGATAATGGAAATTTCATCTTCCTCAATCTTAGCTAGATCTTGCCGGTTTTGTTTTTTATAGATGTCAAGCGACTCTTTTCTGGATTTCACTAATTTTTGCAGAATCTTAATTTCTTCGTCCGCATTGATTTCCCCTCCTGTGCCATCAGTCTGCTTCAGGAGTATCGCAGATTTGATCGCACGTATGGCTCGCATTGCAGCTTGATCTTTTGCTTTCATGGCAGTTTTTAGATCTTCCATGATTCGACTTTCCAGGCTCATCTTTAATTTAAATTAGATAGTCACAAAGATATTAATCTATTGGTAAGCTCAAGAAAGTCAGATACAGATAGATGCTCTGGTCTCTTATTCAGGATCGGATCTTCAGGTTCAATGTGACCAGGCCAAATTGATTTAAGAGAGTTACGAAGCATTTTTCGTCGCTGATTAAATGCTAATTTAACCACGTGCTTCAATGCTTTTTCGGTCAGGGCATCTATTACTACATTTTCCTTTGCAAGTAGTCTGACCACCGCAGATTGTACTTTGGGTGGTGGTGAAAAGCACTGAGGAGAGACCGTGAAGAGCAATTCCACGTGATAAAAAGCCTGCAGCAGAACACTAAGAATACCATAGGTCTTGCTACCATGATTTGCTGAAATTCTTTGAGCAACTTCTTTCTGTAACATCCCGACCATCTGGGGGATGTCGGTTCTATTTTCGAGCATTTTAAAGAGTATCTGACTCGAAATATTGTAGGGGTAGTTTCCCACCAAAATAAACTTGCCCGAAATATGCTCAGCCAGATTTAGTTTGAGGAAGTCAGCATGGATGATTTGAGTTTCGTGTTCGGAAAACCGGTCCCTGAGCACCTCGATCATCTTGATATCTGTTTCTATCATTAAAAGATCGGGGTACTCCTTTAGCAAAAATTGCGTGAGCATGCCTTTGCCAGGACCAATCTCTACGACTTTACAAGGAGAATCCATAGCTACGATCGAAGAAGCGATCTTTGCGGCAATCGAGGGTTGGTTTAGAAAGTGCTGACCGAGGCTTTTTTTGGCTTTCATTGTTGGGCCTTAAAAATAATCTATCTTCGCCAATTGTTGGCCTAAGATAGATTATACCATGCAAAAAGTAAGAGTCGGTATTACGATTGGAGATATCAATGGGGTTGGTTTGGAAGTGATTATAAAAAGCCTGTCGCACCCAAAGATTATGGATTTATGTATTCCGGTAATCTACGGATCCTCCAAAGTAGTCTCTTATCATAAGAATATAGTGCGACCTCACGAATTTAACTATCAAAGTCTATCAACCGCTACGAACCTCAATGAGGACCGAATCAATCTGATTAATTGCTGGAACGAAGATGTCATGATTAATCTGGGTCAACCCAGTGAAGAAAGTGGAAAATTTGCCTACATCTCACTCGACCAGGCAACTCAAGATCTGAAAAATAATCTGATTGACGTCTTAGTGACAGCACCTATAGATAAACACGCCATGTCATTGGCTGGTTTTCCTGCCACCGGCCACACCGAATATCTCACGGATCAATTTTCAGCCAGTGCAAATTTGATGCTGATGATCAGTGATGAACTCAGGATAGGGGTAGTGACGAATCATATTCCGTTGGGCGACGTTGCATCAGCTCTGAGCCAAGAACTAATTATTCAAAAAACGCTACTCCTGTACCGAAGTCTCCAAATAGACTTTGGAATCGAAAGACCTTTGATTGCAATACTTGGATTAAATCCCCATGCTGGCGATAACGGCCTTATTGGCAAGGAAGAAGAAACGATGATCAAACCAGCTATTGCCGAGTTAAAAAACAAGGGTCTGCTGGTTGGGGGGCCGTTTGCGGCTGACGGATTTTTTGGGTCTGAAAATTTTCGACAGGTCGATGGCATCCTTGCGATGTATCATGACCAGGGCTTGGTTCCGTTTAAAGCTTTGAGTTTTGGCAACGGGGTTAATTTCACAGCCGGACTTTCTATAGTTAGGACCTCTCCCGACCACGGCACCGGCAATAGCATCGCCGGTCAGAATATCGCTGATGAACGATCGTTTCAAAAAGCGCTTTTTTTAGCAATTGATATCTGGCGAAATCGGATCAACTATAAGGAGGACCATAAAAACCGATTGAAAATCGGAACTGAGCTTGAGGAAGAGGATACAGACGCTGGACCAGAGGAGTTTTCGGAATGAATGAAAGTGCATACTCACTTAAAAGAAAAAAAGAATAATTTTGCAGTCTTATAAAATCGGCGCCATGGCAAAGACAACGGAAAAGACCAGATATAGCGATGAAGAGCTTAAGGAATTTGAAGCTATCATAAACGAAAAACTAACCAAGGCAAAGAAACAACTCAGTTTTTATCTAGCCCAACTAGAAGAATTGGCTGATAATCCAGACTCAAAAGTGAAGGGTCTGGATGATGGCATTGGGTCTATCGAAAGTGATCGCATTACCTCAATGGCTTCACGACAGCAGAATCTCATTCAACATCTTGAAAATGCTAAGATCCGTATAAAAAACAAGGTTTACGGGATCTGCCGTGAAACCGGGAAACTCATTAGCAAAGAGAGATTGAAAGCGGTACCTCATGCCACGTTAAGCATCGAAGCTAAACAAAAACAGTAAAGCAAGGTCGTTAGTCCCTAAATGAACAGAGGTTGAGTTTATCTAAAGAGCAAAAGCTATTTCTACTGGTACTTATCGTACTACTTCTTGACCAGGCATCCAAAATTTGGGTGAAAACCAGCATGCAATATGGAGACCAGATTTCCATTTTTGGACTTAGCTGGGGTTTTATACATTTTGTAGAGAATAATGGCATGGCCTTCGGGATCACCCTGGGTGGCAAGGCGGGCAAATTATTTTTAAGTCTCTTCCGGATTGGAGCAGTTGGTTTTTTGATCTATTACATCCGCAAGCTTATTGATGCAGGGGCCAGCATCGGAGTTCTTACTTGTTTTGCCCTCATCTTAGCTGGAGCGATCGGAAACATTTTAGACAGTGCTTTTTATGGGGTGATATTTTCCGAGTCATCTTATCATGGTGGTCTTGCAGAGATATTTCCAAACGATGGCGGCTATGCTGGTCTTCTGCATGGAAAAGTGGTTGATATGCTCTATTTCCCGATGATCGATACCTATCTACCTGATTGGTTACCGATCTGGGGAGGAGAACGATTTCAATTTTTTAAACCGGTATTTAATATCGCCGATTCTTCCATAAGTATTGGTATTGTCAGTCTTCTTTTGTTTCAAAGAAAATTCTTCAAAGCACCAATACCAAAAATAGAACAGCAGCCGAATACTCCGGCTGCTATTGTACCTGTCGAAGAAGAGTAAGTACCCTTCTTACCCAATTTGTTCTATTAAATCCTGGTGAAAGTTTCTGAGTGTTTAAATCTATGGACGCCCATAGAAGTGATCGATAGCTGTTTCAGCGATTTCCAGAGTGCGATAGTTCAGGGTGTAATGGATAAACTTACCATTACGCTCAGCAAATACCAAACCAGCCATTCTTAGGATTCTCAAATGTTGGGAAGTAATCGATTGCTCGATTTCTAGTGTGTTGTAGATCTTATTGACGTTAATTCTCCGATGTTGATCTATAAATTCGAGAATTTTCAATCGAAGGGGATGAGCCAATGCGCGTACAATTTCACAAGAGAGGTCTAATTTCTCGCGATTGAACGTAACCTTAGTCCTGTTCATAAGTGTAGTAATTTTCTTAGTTTGAAATGCCTTAGTCAGGACAAATATGCATTAAAAAAAAATCATATACAACATTATCAAATAAAAAAATGCTGTAATATGTTGGTATTACAGCATTTTAGTAAATCTTCGGAACAAAGTTGCAGTAAAACTGTAAGTGATTATGTACAAGTTCTTGATATCAAACGCGTTTGGTTTTATAAGTTAAACAGCAAGTTCTTCTACGAGTTTGGAAATTTGGGCCAGTCTGCTCTTGTCAAGCGAGTAATAAATGAACTTTCCTTGTCGGTCAGTTCGCACTACGCCAGCACGTCTTAAAATGGCCAGGTGTTGGGAAGCAACAGATTGTTCTAATCGAAGTTTGATATAAATGTCAGTGACAGTCATGGATTCACCTTCCTCCAAGAGATCAATTATTCTTTGCCGTAGCTTGTGATTGACTGCTCTTAGAACGAGGACGGCTTTTCGCAGTTCTGCATAGTCGAGAAGGATATCCTTCTTTCCATGCTTCAGCGTGACATTTTCGTTCTTCTGCTTTCTCATATCTAAGTATTTTACAATTTTTGGAATCCTCTCATTCCAATACCAAAACTGTACCAAAATTTATAATACGACTGAAGAACTCGCCGGTATGATTGAATAGTACAGTTGCAAAGATACAACAAATTTCAATATTTTCATATATGTAACTCACTTATAATCTAAGTTATAGAACTTTACGAGGTTGGGTAATATGAGGTAATTTCAGGTAGTTTGGCGTGAATTTTTTCACAATACAATAATCTTTTTTAATATGTTTCGCACATGCAAGATTTATTAGATGTTTGGCCGAAGTGGGTTTTTCAAGCAGATTTAGCGGATCTGGTTGACACATGTCTCCATATTTCTGGCTACCGCTACCAACAAAAGCGATCTTGGCTTGTGGATCTATGATTGCATGATGCCAGTTGCAGAATAACGTTACAACCTGTTCAGATAGTTCCATATCCAGATTGCGATCGAAAACTGCTGTGAAAACTTCATCTTTTCTGGCTTCTATCATGGGAATACAAAAATCCAGGTCGTTGTGTTCTGAAAAAATGGCGTTGGCCAGGCTCGCAAGAGTGCTGATGGCGATCAAGGGAAGATCAAGTGCAAAACAGATGCCTTTGGCCGCAGATACTCCAACCCGTAGCCCGGTGAAGGAACCAGGTCCCTGGCTAATTGCTACGGCTTCCAGATCTTCTAATGATATTTGGGCGGCTAATAAGCAGGCGTCTACATGTTTGATGATTGAGGCAGCATGATCATTTGGGGTAAGGCTTTCTTTCAACGCTAATAACTGACCTTCGTGAGCTATTGCGACCGAGCAATTGGATGCTGAGGTTTCAAGACAAAGTATCATATTTGGTTCATATCACGGTTTCCAATCATGATGCATGCCAGATGGTCCCAGAGCCCCAAAACAAGAGAACAAACGGTTTAATTCTTACGAAGGTACCGTTGATAGACATCCGGCTGCCGAAGTATATCACTTGCCAGTTTGATATCGTTGTCATTTTGCAAGGTCTTTTCTATTCTCCCTGTCTGATATTGATACCGGCTGACAATCTCTCGTTCGAGCAATGAAATGATCTCTTCTTTATTTTCTTGAAGATCGTCAGATTTCTCCTGGTTAATCTTTGCCTGCACCTCCTTTAGGTTTGAACTCAATAGGTCCAGAAAGTGGTCTTCTTCAGCCGCAGCAAGAAGTTCTTCTATTTCCTGTTCTGTATCCGTTTTGAAGTCTATCTGCTTGTCGTGGATGAAATTCACGAAATCATCGAATTCCGAGAAACGAAAATCTTTGGCAGGGCCGATGTCAGCGTGTTTTTGATGAAACATAGTGGCATAGTGAAAGATCAGATCGTTCTCATCAAGAAACTTAACTATAGCCGATTGGTTTTGATCGCCGGTCGGTACATCGGGGATGATACCTCCACCATCAAGCACTTTTCGACCACCCCTCGTCTTAAAGACTGCCCTTTGATCGTCTGGAATATCGATCGGCTCACCATCTTCGTAGCTTACACTTTGAATGCATCGACCACTTGGAATATAGTATTTCGCCGTTGTCAGTTTAAGTTTAGCATTATACTCCAGATCAACAGTATTTTGCACTAACCCCTTGCCATAGGTCCTGTCACCCAAGATAACCCCCCGATCAAGATCTTGAACCACTCCGCTTACGATCTCTGATGCAGAGGCACTGTATTTATTAGTTAAGATCACCAAAGGTAAGTCTGGCACGGTAGGCTGGTCAGTAGTATTGAAACTGCGATCACGATCTCTTACCTTTCCTTTGGTCGTTACGACCACCTCATCTTTGGCGATAAAGAGATTGCTAATACTGACCGCCTCTCTTAGATACCCCCCGCCATTATTACGAAGATCGAAAATCAGACCCTTCATATTTGGGTGCTCTTTTCGAAGTGTTTGAATTGCATTCTCTACATTCTTTCCGGCATTGTTCGTGAAAGTATTCAATACTACGTAGCCGATATCGTCAGCAATCATCCCAGAATAAGGCACATTTTTCACTGCAACTTCATCCCGCTTTACTGATACTGTCCGGTCCTGGTCTTCACCTGGTCTTCTGATCGTCAGGCTCACCTCTGTTCCTGGAAAACCTTTCAAAATATCGTTGACTTCATCCGTTTTTTTGTCTTTAGCATCCCTTCCCTCTACCGCAATGATCATATCACCAGCCCTTAATCCGGCTTCGATCGCGGGACCGCCTTCATATGGATCAACAATGGTTACGTAATCCCCCATCTTACGTACATTGGCTCCAATACCATCATACTTTCCTTCAGCCATGTATCGATAGCTTTCAATATCCGTCTCGGAGATATAGTTGGTATAGGGATCCAGCGTTTCCAGCATTGCCTCAATGCCCGTCCGCATTAACCTGGCTGGATCAATATCATCGACATAGTGCGTGTTAAGCTCTTTGTAGATGTTGGCAAATATTTCCAGGTTCTTACTGATCTCAAATTGTTTGTTGTCACCTTCGACAAAGGCAAAAAAGGCAATAATCAGCAAGGCAAATGTGGTAAGTTTAATATATTTCATCGTCAAAAAACAATTGATAAGAAGATAACGTGTCTGGAGTTTCAGATGTTTCGCAAACTGTCTTTTCGGGCCATTATTTGAATCCAAAAGTGCCTTAAAGCCCGCTTTGTTGGGTAAATGTCAAAATAATCTCCTGCAAACGCCGGGGTGCATCAACATGGATCCAATGTCCGGCGGAATCAATAGATGCTAGCTTATTATTCGGAAACCAATGGTCTATTTTTGTCAGATGTTCATCCAATATGTAGTTGGATTGACCTCCCCGTACAAAAAGAGTTGGCCCGTAAAACGGAGCATCTTCGAAAACAGGAGCACTGAGTAGTGCCTGATAATTATCGCTAACCGCCTCAAGATTCACTTTCCAGCGATAAGATCCATCTTTATTCCGGGAAAGGTTTTTCATGAGAAAATGGACAACTGACTTACTGTTGATCGTCTGACTTAAATCCTCTAAAACTTCCTGACGACTAGTTATAGATTCAATATCAATATTCTGAAGGGCCTGTAGAATAATTTCATGGCCGCCTGGATACTCAATGGGAGCAATATCTATTACGATGAGGGCTTTAACCAATTCAGGTTGGGCCAAGGCCAGCTGCATTGCTGTTTTACCACCCATGCTGTGACCTAAGATAATAGCACCCTCAAACATCCATTGGGCTTCCATCGTCTCCCGGACGTCTTCAGCCATCACCATATAGTCCATTCGTGAGTCCCAGCTGGATTTACCATGATTTCGCAGGTCCATCAAATAGGTGAGGTAGTGATCACTTACATCGAGGCCAAAAGATTGCCAGTTATCCAGCATACCTAACATACCGTGCAGAATGATCAGCGGTGTACCAGAACCAAATGATTTGAAATGAAGTTGCATACAAGTATTGTTGAAAGACTGAATGATACCAAAATCTTTTATTATTGCACAGGAGTAACGATTATGAGTTTTAAATTGGAATCACCGTTCGAGCCCACGGGCGATCAGCCGGAGGCCATACAGCAGTTGACAGATGGACTCCTCGCTGGTGAAAAAGCTCAAGTACTCTTGGGAGTCACTGGCTCAGGAAAAACCTTCACTATCGCTAATGTCATTGAAAAAGTGCAACGCCCAACCCTGGTTTTGACACACAACAAAACCTTGACAGCTCAATTGTATTCGGAGTTTTTGTCTTTCTTTCCGCATAATGCCGTAGAGTATTTTGTGTCTTACTATGACTATTATCAGCCTGAAGCATATATGTCTGTCTCAGACACTTATATCGAAAAGGATCTCGCTATCAATGAGGAAGTTGATAAGTTGAGATTGCGGGCTACATCTTCCCTTTTGTCTGGAAGACGAGATATTATCATCGTGGCGTCCGTATCTTGTATATATGGTATGGGTAATCCTGAAGACTATAAGACTGGCATCATCCGAATCTTTAAAGGACAGGTTTTGCCAAGAAATAGCTTCTTGTATTCATTGGTAGATAGTCTTTATTCCCGAACTGAATTACGGTTTGATCGCGCTACCTTTAGAGTAAGAGGTGATACCGTTGATATTAACCTTCCCTATGTTGACTACGGCTATCGGGTAAGTTTTTTTGGAGACGAAATCGATGAAATTCAACGAATTGAAATTGAATCGGGAAAAAGGATAGAATCATTGGATCATGCGGCTATATTTCCGGCCAATCTCTATGTAGCTCCTAAAGACCGGATGAAGGGTGTTTTGGAGAGTATCGAAGATGAACTCTACGCGCAAGAAAAGTACTTTGAAATGGAATCCCGTCACATTGAAGCAAAAAGAATCAAGGAACGGGTGACTTTTGACCTGGAAATGATGCGAGAGTTGGGTTACTGCAATGGAGTTGAAAATTATTCACGATTTTTTGATGGAAGACAACCGGGTACGAGGCCATTCTGTCTACTGGATTATTTTCCTGAAGACTATCTCATGGTCATTGATGAAAGCCATGTTACCCTACCTCAGGTACGCGGGATGTGGGGAGGAGACCGGGCTCGCAAACTTAATTTAGTAAACTATGGCTTCCGATTGCCGTCGGCGATGGATAACCGGCCATTGAGTTTTAGTGAGTTTGAGGAGCTGGTCAATCAGGTGGTTTATGTCAGCGCAACTCCCAGCGACTATGAATTGGAGCAAACTGGAGGACTCATTGTAGAACAAGTAGTACGCCCAACCGGACTTTTAGATCCTCCTATTGAGGTGAGACCAAGTCTCAACCAGGTTGATGATTTATTGGAAGAAATCAATAAACGCATCGAAGTGAATGAACGGGTATTGGTCACTACCCTCACGAAACGAATGGCGGAAGAGCTTTCAAAATACCTGACCCGGCTGGAAATTAAATGTCGCTATATACACTCGGAAGTGGATACCATGGAACGGGTGGAAATTCTGCAAGAGTTACGGCAGGGGATATTTGATGTCTTAATCGGTGTCAACTTATTGCGTGAAGGTCTCGATCTGCCCGAGGTCTCTTTGGTGGCTATTATTGATGCCGACAAAGAAGGATTTTTACGTAACGACCGATCTTTAACCCAGACCGCTGGTCGTGCAGCACGAAATGTCAATGGAAAGGTCATTTTTTACGCTGATAAAGTCACCAATTCGATGCAACGCACTATTGAAGAAACACATCGCAGGCGATCAAAGCAAATGGCCTATAACGAGGAATTTGATATTACTCCCACAACTATTAAAAAATCAATGGATGTACGATCCATCCTCGATGTTCGAGGACAGGTACCGCCTAGAGCTTACCTGGAATCAGATGAACCCAATATCGCGGCAGATCCGGTCGTACAGTACATGAGTCGGGATCAAATTGAAAAAGTGATACTCGAAACCGAGCGCAAAATGAAAAGTGCTGCCAAGGATCTTGATTTCATCACTGCGGCACAATATCGTGACGAACTCTTCGCGCTTAAAAAGAGATTGAAGACGCTTTGATTGGAAGCAATTCTATCCGACATCCCTGGCTATCCTAATATTGACTTTGCTACCAAGGCTGGCTTAAATATCAGTTCAATCTAGAATAGTAAGGATGAATCCCTTATTTTTGCAGCTCATTTTTAGATAATGGCAACACCGGTTAGCGTATCCTTTCATACTCTTGGATGCAAACTCAATTTTGCAGAGACCTCAAGTATTCGACAACAATTTGAAGCAGCCGGGTATCACGTACATCCGTTTGATAATGGAGCCGATATTTGTGTGATTAACACCTGCAGCGTGACCGATTTTGCCGACCGTAAATGCCGGAAAGCAGTACGTCAGGCTCTGCATAGGAATGCCGACAGTAAAATCGTGGTCATTGGATGTTATGCTCAACTGAAACCCCATGAGATTGCGGATATCGAAGGAGTGGACCTGGTGTTGGGCGCTTCAGAAAAATTTAATTTATTAAACTACGTTGATCGCTTAGACAAAGCTCCGGGGAAGGGATGGGTGAAGGCAGATGACATTGAGAGTGTTCAAACCTTTACTGACGCCTTTTCGTATGGTGACCGGACCCGGTCTTTTTTAAAGATACAAGACGGTTGTGATTACAACTGTTCCTTTTGTACGATACCTCAAGCCAGAGGGAAAAGTCGAAGTGACAGTATCGAGCATGTCACCTCAAATGCAAGATTGATAGCAGAGCGAGGTATCCGGGAGATTGTATTAACAGGAGTTAACATCGGAGACTTTCGGGACCCTCTAAATGAATCAGGACGTTTCGCTGATCTCGTAAGAGCTTTAGAAACAAACACCGACGTGCCCAGATATCGAATATCTTCAATTGAACCCAATCTTTGTTCTGATGAAGTGATAGACCTGGTAGCACAGTCTGGAAAATTCATGCCGCATTTTCATATGCCATTGCAATCTGGCAATGACAAACAGCTAAAACTGATGCGCAGAAGATATAAAAGGGAGCTATATTTTGACCGGGTAGCTCACATCAGGCAATCAATCCCCCATGCCTGTATCGGAGCCGATGTTATTGTTGGATTTCCGGGAGAGCTGGAAGAAGATTTCAATGAGACCAAACAATTTCTAGCTGATCTGGATGTCAATTATCTTCACGTCTTTACCTATTCTGAAAGAGCCAATACTCCGGCTATAATTTTGCCTGGGAGCGTATCCATGGAGATTAGGCGTGATCGAAACGAGCAACTTCGTAGATTATCATTGCGTAAACAGCGTCAATTTTATCAGAAGTTTTTAGGTTCATCGCGGCCCGTACTCATAGAAAAAAGCAAAAAATCAGGCTTCCTTAACGGCTTTACAGACAATTATATCAAAGTTCAGCTACGGGAAGAAAAAGGCCTTTCCGTCAATGAGATCTTTAATCTCCATCTGCACCGCATAAGTGAAAAAGGCATCGTCGAAGCTCAGCTTAAAAGTGAAATCCAAGCGTGACCATCATCATAACAGGTCTGGTGTCTTTGACATTCTTCATGAAATCAGTCAAACCGGGTTCCAGTGATAAATCTACTGAGAGCAATGAAATATCTACTCCATTATTAAAATGTACTCCAAATATTCCACTGTTGAGATCTTCAAACTTGACATTGCCTTTCACCCCTGCAATAAATGAAAACGCCCCCGAGGCGGATAAGCGCCAGTTGAAATTTCTTGTTGCAATAAGGCGTGTTTCCACTCCACAAGTAGCTTTCAGTAGGTCAAATCCATTTTTCACCTTAAAAAATTGGGTTTCCTTTGGATGAGACTGGACGTCCATATGCATTTTTGCATAGTATCCTCCCAACTTGAAGTAGGTGTTTTCTTCGGCACCCAATCTTACTTCAACCCCCAGGACGGTGCCGGTTTGGCTTAATTTCAGGATAGAGATATCGTCTCTCAAAAAGTCATTCCAGATAAGTCCTGTCTTGAGAACTACACCACCTGACTGAGCTCTGGCTGTCATCAAACATCCAATTGAGCACAGGAAGCATATGAGGTATTTCATGTTGAGACAAAGATAATAAAGTCGTGAGCTGAAATCAGGGGAGAAAAGGGGCAAAAAAATAAGCGCCAGTTTCTTACGATCTGGCGCCCATTCACCCTTACAACAAAATTTGATTATGATGAGTCAGATTTGAACTCTAACTCGTTTTCAGTTCTACATGTAAAGTTGAAATTTTTAAGTCTTTTTCTCAACCCCATATTGATGGGGTACTTTAAAGCCATTATAATCCTATTTTTGACACACTAAATACAATACAGGATGTATCCTGATCTCAGTTACTTATTACACGATCTCATTGGCACACGCGTAGACAATGGCTTTTCCTTGATCAAGACGTTTGGCTTTGTGTTGGCTCTTGCTTTCCTCGCGGCACGATTTGTTTTTGGTAAAGAACTCTTGAGGATGGAGCAAATCGGGTTGCTGAAGCCGAGCAAAGAAAAAGTAAAATTGGGCTATCCCGCCGCACCGATGGAAGTACTACTTAATGGCCTCGTTGGGTTTTTTATCGGGTTTAAGGTGATCTATCTTATTGGTCATCAAAGTGAGATCGGATCAGACGTTTTACCTTTTATTGCTTCAATGCAGGGTGATTGGTTCGGTGGTTTGGTCGGTGGCGTATTATTTGGATTTTTACAATGGTATGGCAAGCATAAAGACAGATTGCCTAAACCGGTGTCAAAAGAAATCGATATACATCCCCATCAACGGAAGACCGATATCACCATACGTTCAGCGATCTCCGAATATTAGGAGCTAAGCTCTTTGCCATTTTTGAAAGTGCAGAAAACGTTAGGCATTTTTTGAAAACCCAATTGGACAGTTTTTTTCCGGTAGTGGTTTGGCGATCTATGGTGGCCTGATCGTTGCCTTTTTTTACATCTTTTGGTATGTGAAACAAAAGGGCATGAAACCGATACATGTCATGGATGCCGCTGCACCTGCAATGATCATGGGGTATGCGGTAGGGAGGATTGGATGCCAACTGGCTGGTGATGGTGATTGGGGTATAGTAAATGCCATGCCCGAGCCTTCATGGTGGTTTTTACCGGACTGGATGTGGGCCTACGATTATCCTCATAATGTACTGAATCAAGGTATCCCAATCGAAGGCTGCGAAGGTAATTACTGCCGACGATTGGCAGAAAAAGTATTTCCGACACCATTTTATAAGTCACAGCAAGCCTGACTATATTTCTCATTTTATGGGTGCTTCGCAAGAGAATCAAAATTGCCGGAATGATCTTTTTCATCTATGTCATTCTGAATGGATTTGAACGTTTTTGGATCGAAAAAATCCGGGTCAATGATAAAATTCCATTTCTCGGTATGAATCCGTCTCAGGCTGAGATTATTTCTTTCCTCCTTTTCTTTATAGGTATCATTGGATGTCTGATATTATATCGAAGGGATCGGTCAGGAGTTGCTGCCTGAGTGTATTTGCTGAATGATTTTCCAGGTCTCGGCAGCAGCTATATCCCAACTGAAGTGTTTTGCACGGATATAACCTTGCGAAATCAAAGTACTTCTGACTGTGTCATCAGTGGCCAATTGAAACATTGCTTCAGCGATGTCATTCGGATTTTCCGGATCAACCAGAAGTGCTGCTCGCTCTGCTACCTCAATCATAGACGATCGTGAGGAGGTGATCACGGGAACCCCTTCAGCCATCGCCTCAACTAAGGGCAATCCAAATCCTTCGAAGAATGATACGTAGACCAATCCAAGGCAGTTTTTTAAAGCGCTAAACATGGACTCATCAGCCAGATAGCCGGTAAAAAAAATGGATTCTTTAAATGGGTGAGCCTGATAGAGCGAATCGATCTCTGAAGTCATCCATGCTCGTCGTCCAACGATCAACAAACAGATATTGCACTTATTCCTTTGCTTGAAAATCCGAAATGCATTAAGAACCCCGGCAGTGTTTTTCCTTGGATGAATCGATCCAATAGTCATAAAGTAGGGTCGGTCTCCGCAAGGATTTTGCCAGGATATTGCGGCCAAGTCCGGTTGATTTCGGATCGGGTTTCGGATACCATTATAAATCACGCTGACTTTTTCACCGGCATGGGGGAAGTGAGTGACCAAGTCTTCCTTGGTTGCATTTGAAACAGTGATTATTTGCGTTGCTTTGTCTATAAACCGGGGAGTGAATCTTCGGTAGTACCAACGCATGATTGCACTGATTTGCTCCGGATAATGCAGATAAGCAAGATCGTGTATCACCACCAGAGTGCGATCAACCTTGTCGCTCAAGGAACAAAAGCCATCCGGAGAAAAAAAGAGATCACAGTTTTGGGCCTTATAAAAGTTGGTGATTCCTATCTCAAACCACCAGATAAACAATAATGGATGCCGGGCTGGAGGCTGGATCAAATGGAATGTAACATTGGCGCCAAAGTCAAATTGCATCGCCGAATGTCGATCCACACATAAGATGAATTGATCTTCCCGGTGTTGGCTGGAGAGGGATTTTATCATTTCATAGGTATACAAGCCAAGTCCTTCCAGTTTGCCGGGTATTAGAAATCGGGCATTAACCAGTATTTTCATGCTAATGGGTAGTACTCAGCGAAGATATCATTCCATCATGTACCTCCCTTGATCTATGATGAGTTATGTAAAAGCTTTTTCTAAATTTGATAGGTACTAAACATTTGCAGGTGTATAAGACCGATATATTAGTAATTGGCGCAGGTGTGGCAGGGCTAACCTTCGCCATAAAGATGGCCGAAGAGCGACCAGATCTCAAAATTACGATCATCACCAAATCAAAATTAGGTGAAACCAATACCAAATATGCTCAGGGAGGAGTTGCCGCTGTTTGGAATCACGAGGTCGATAATTATCAAAAACATATTGAGGATACTCTGGATGCTGGTGATGGGCTTTGCAATAGGCAGATCGTAGAGATCGTGGTCAAAGAAGGCCCGCAACGGGTACAAGAATTAATCTCATGGGGAGCGAAGTTTGACAAGGAAAATGGAGTTTACGATTTGGGCCGGGAAGGAGGTCATTCGGAGAACCGCATCCTTCATTACAAGGATTTGACAGGCTGGGAAATCCAACGAGCACTACTAGATAAGGCCAAAACGTTTGCGAGCATTCACTTACACGAACAAATCTATGCCATTGATTTAATCACCCAGCATCATTTGGGTCACACAGTAACCCGGCTTACCCCCGGGATAACCTGTTATGGAGCCTATATTCAAGACAAACGCAAAAACGAAATAGAGAAGATCATTTCAAGAATTACGATTCTAGCCACTGGAGGCGCTGGTCAGGTTTATAGAAATACTACGAATCCCACCATTGCGACTGGCGACGGCATCGCTATGGTCTATCGGGCAAAAGGCCGGCTAGAAAACATGGAGTTCGTACAGTTTCACCCCACGGCACTCTTTAATCTCGCCCACGAGAATCCAGATTTTCTGGTATCTGAGGCGGTGAGAGGCGCAGGGGCCATACTTAAAAGTACCGATGGAGCAGAGTTTATGCAGAAGTATGACTCCCGAAAATCATTGGCTCCAAGAGATATCGTGGCAAGAGCAATTGATAATGAAATGAAGATCAGAGGAGATGACTTTGTCTACCTTGATTGTACTCATTTGGACAAAGAATCTTTTATTGCTCACTTTCCGACCATTTACAACAAATGTCTGTCTATCGGCATCGACCCTTTAAAGAATATGATTCCCGTCGTATCTGCATGTCACTACATGTGCGGTGGCATTAAAGTTGACGAGATGGGCAGGAGCTCGATTCTAAATCTTTATGCCGCAGGTGAGTGCACAAGTACTGGACTCCATGGTGCAAATCGACTAGCTTCCAATAGTTTGCTGGAAGGCCTGGTCTTTGGTAGCAGAATCGCCCTTGAGGTCAATAGCATGATCGATCTGGTACCAGTCAAGGATGGGATTCCTGACTGGAATGCAGAAGGAACTACCGTACCTAAAGAAATGGTGTTAATCACACAAAGTTGGAAAGAACTAAAGGAAATCATGAGTAGCTATGTAGGGATTGTGAGAAATAACGTCCGTTTAAAAAGAGCTCTATCCCGGCTTCATTTGCTCTATGAAGAAACGGAAGAATTATATCAAACTACGACATTATCACCCCAACTCTTTGAGTTGAGAAATCTAATCACCATCGGCTATTTGGTGACCAGATCGGCTGAGATGAGACGTGAAAGCAGAGGACTTCATTTTACAACAGATTATCCCGATAAACTGCCTTTTTTGGACTACACCACGCTTTAGGTATGTTCTGGAGTGATGTAATCCACCTGGACAAAAGTTGTGTGTCAAGCTAAAAAATACGACCGTGCACTCATCTATTAACCTATTTAGAATGGAGACATTTGGAGAATGAAATTGGATTTGAAATTACTGTCTAGAATTGCCCTTTGGATAAGCATTTTTGGAATAATAGCTTTTATTTCTGATTTCGGTTTTTTTCAAAACGACTTTACTCAGAAACTATTAGATGGGTTTTGCTTTATTGTTCTCGGAGTAGGTATCACTTCGACATTTGCTCGATACGTTGAGAACCTCGGACTTATAAAACGGAAAGTCTTTGTTTTCGACCTCCTATCCATCTGCTACACCGTATGGATATACTTCATGTACTTGTTCCTTGGCGTCCCATTTGAAACAGACCTACTTCTTGAAAACCCCATTTGGGTCAAGATTGCAGTGTTATTTACTTTTATTCGAGAGTTTTCAGAAGTTAGATTCAACTACAAACGAACCCTTCTAAATCCTGCTCAACTTTTCGTAACGAGTTTCCTGATGATAATCTCAATAGGAACATTTCTTCTTATGCTACCTAAAGCAACATTTGAAGGAATATCATTCATTGACGCACTATTTACTTCCACAAGCGCTGTTTGCGTAACAGGCTTGATAGTAGTTGATACAGGAAGCTACTTCACCGAATTTGGTCAAATTATCATAGTGACACTCATTCAAGTTGGTGGTTTAGGCATTTTAACCTTTGCAAGCTATTTCAGCTATTTTTTCAAAGGCGGGTCGACTTATGAGAACCAACTCGCCCTTAGTGATATCACAAACTCCAATAAACTTGGAGAAGTGTTTTCAACACTGAAATACATTATACTCATCACCTTTGGTGTGGAGTTGTTTTCAGGAGTACTTATTTACGGCAGCATTCAATCGGGAAATTTTCAATCACAATATGACCAAATTTTCTTTTCAGTTTTTCACGCAATCTCTGCCTTCTGCAACGCAGGATTTTCAACCTTATCCAACAGCCTGTACGAAAATGGATTTAAGTACAACTACTTTCTCCAACTTACTGTAATCCTGACATTCGCCTTGGGCGGGTTAGGGTTTCCGATAGTCTCTAATATCAGTAACTACCTTAAATACCGCTTTAGAAAGCTTTTTTCATATGGTAAAAACAAGGTTAGCTATCGACCTTGGGCATTGAATTTGAACAGCAGAATTACCCTAATTACAACGCTTTCAATATCTGCCATTGCATTTGTTATATTCTTTGGATTGGAATACAACAATACGTTATCGGAACATCAGGGTTTTGGAAAAGCTGTAACGGCACTTTTTGGTGCAACCACACCACGGACAGCAGGGTTTAACACGATTGATACAGCATCCATGCTTTTCCCTACAACCATGATGGTTTTTTTACTGATGTGGATAGGTGCTTCACCAGCTTCAACAGGCGGTGGAATTAAAACGAGCACTTTTGCCATTGCAACGCTTAACATTCTCAGCTTAGCCAAAGGGAAAACGCGAATTGAAGTATTCCGCAGAGAGATTGCCGAAATTTCAGTGAGACGGTCTTTTGCGATCATATCACTGTCTCTTATCGTTATTGGATCAGGAATCATGCTGATTTCCGTTTTTGACAGTGACAAGAGCCTAATAGATATTGCCTTTGAGTGTGTCTCGGCATATAGTACAGTAGGGTTGAGCCTGGGAATCACAGCAGACCTTTCAAACGTGAGCAAACTTATAATAATTGTCATCATGTTCGTTGGAAGGGTAAGCATGTTGACCATCATTATAGCAATTTTCAGAAAGATAAAGCACAAAAACTATCGTTATCCAACAGAGGAAATAACGATTAACTAAAGGTTTATATATGAAATACATTATCGTAGGACTTGGAAATTTTGGAGCATCACTTTCTCAGAAGCTGACGGCTCAAGGCAATGAAGTTATCGGCATTGACACTAGAATGGAAAAGGTCGATTTGTACAAGGAAAAGATTTCCCATACCATTTGCATGGATGCTACTGACGAGTTTACTGTTTCAGGACTGCCTCTTAGCGATACAGATGTTGTCATTGTTGCCATTGGAGAAGACCAGGGAGCAAACATTATGACCACTGCACTTTTCAAGAATATGCAAGTGAAAAGACTAATTAGCAGGGCAATCAATCCACTTCACGAAAAAGTTTTAGAAGCTATTGGAGTTGACGAAATTGTACACCCTGAAGAAGAAACAGCTGAACGTTGGGCAAAACGACTTTATATGAACAATGTAGTTGACTCGTTTGAATTGAGTAATGATTTCAGCATTATTGAGGCCAACGTACCTAACGAATACATCGGAAAAACCATAAGAGAAGTTGGTTTCAGAAGAAAGTTTAATCTACTTGTACTTACGATAATAAAAAAGTCCCAAGTAAAAAGTCTGCTTGGCAAAATTCGTACTGAAGTAACCATCCAAGATATCGCAGTACCTGACCAACAACTTGAAGGAAAGGACATCTTGGTTTTATACGGCTCCAATAAAAATTTACAGGAATTCTTGAAACGAAATGATAAGTAAAATTAAATATCCGTATTGAATTTATTTTTAGTTCTGCTAAAACAAATTCATGAGTGGAAATACAAAAGCTAGCACACCAAGTGCGACATGCAACAAAATGAGATCGAGCCAATGGCTATGTATAAACGACCTTGATTGTAATTATGGCTAATTTGCCACAATTAAAGGCTCAGCATCTTTGAACACTATAAAATCTGCTTGGACGATCAGCGTGCCATGACCGAAGTGTCTCGAACTAAATTCCAAACTGACCGTTGATTCTCCTCACTTTAGCTTGTCGGTTCCTTACCACCATCCAGAAAATCCTGATATTCTTTCAAGAGATCCCATTTACCCTGATGTGCCATGCCTGCTTGTTTTGGCCAGGTAGCCGGATCATGAATGCGATACCTCTCCCCGGCTCCATCCAAGATCTCCTGAAGTCTGGCCACTGGAGTTTCGGAGAGCGCATTCCAGGTTTTAATATTATAGCTATGTAGGAGTCCCTGAATCTTAGGGCCAATACCTTCTACCACGGTCAAGTCATCTTGATTGATTTTTTACCCATTATATATTGCACCGAAGTCGAATCACCGGATTGCGGAGGAGATGCGCCCTCGGGCTCCACACCGCCGACCAGGTAGTCCTGGTATTCACGTAATTTAATCCATTGGCCATCAGAAGCCATGCGGGCTTGTTTGGGCCAGGTGCTGGGATTCAAGAGTTGGAACCGGTCACCCGCTTTATCCAGAATACTTTGTAATTGAGGGACCGAGGTATTGCCTAGTTGACGCCAGGTATGAATGCTCGAGTTATTGAGTAGTTGCTCCGTTTTAGGACCAATTCCTTCCACTATTTTGAGATCATCTTCTTTTATTCGTCTGCCAAAAACCGCTTTTGCACCGTCAGCGTCAAATCCGGAACCTCCTGAGCCTACAATATCTGCTGCAAGGCCCGCAACCACTAGATCTGCGTTTGCTAATGTTTTGCTAGTGTCGATGGGTGGAAGCTCAACCGGTTTTGACTGGGTACCCTCACGTTCTAGTCTGGCAACCTTGGTGCTCAAAGAAGCATTTTCGCCTTTGACATTTAACATGGCAGAATTGCAACTTTCCAGGTCACCTTCCAGATCACTGATTCTCACCCGGGCGCTCTTTAGATTCGCCTCCAATTCAGCTATTGCGTTTTTATGCCGGGTGCAATGAATCAGGTGATGTAAAACCATCCCAATAGAAACATAATTAGACAAATAAGCAGGATCTCGAGCGAATGAGATATGAAACTGCCGGTGCCTGGACTCAAGACCGGATTTTGAATTTGAAGCAGAATGAACATCGAAAGTCAGTTTATAAAATTGTTATGGAATGATCGTCAACTCAACTCTTCTGTTTTGTTGTCTGCCTTCAGCAGTGTCATTGCCTGCTATCGGGGCTGATTCACCTTTTGATTCTGTATTAATCCGGTCTGATGAAAGTCCCTTTTGGATGAGCAAGTTTTTGATAGCATTGGCTCGGTGTAATCCGAGAGCCATATTGCGGGCTGATCCAGCTGAGCTGTCAGTATGCCCTATCAGAAGTACTTTTTCATTGGTTGATTTTAACCGCGTCACCAAGTCATCAAGGTAGATGTTCAACTTGGTATTACTCAGCATTTCATCAGACGCATGCGGAAAGTTGATAACCATTCGACCCTCCACCTCTCTGACCGATTCATTATTAATGATCCGCCGAAAGTGTGAAGCCAGAAAAGGTCTTTCCTTCTCACTACCGGCTACCCTTTCAAATCTGGCACTTTTTAGGTCAAATCGTATGTCCGGCAGATCTGCAAAGAGACTGCGCACCTTGTTTGCTCTCGCCAGACCTAAATTTGAAAATGTAGTGTTATTTTGTTCTCCTTCAAAATACCCACCTAATACCTCAAGGATATCATTATCACTCAAATTACGGAGAATTGAATCACGGTAGGCCACAAAACTCTGGTCGGTAACGGGTTCATCAGATGACCAATTAAATGCTAATGGCCCAATTCTGACCGGAGCTTTCACCACATCTGTTTTCGTTTCGGGTTTTGGTGGAGGAGTCACATTTACGGCAGGGCTTCCTACATTATAAGAGCCAAAGGGGCATACTTTTTTATGAGGACAAACATACCACCACCAGGAAAGAAGAAAAAAGAAGACGGTCGCAATCCATAGTAAAGACTTCATGAGTAGAGATACTTTTATACGGGGCCGAATAAATATAGCAAAACATCTCGACAGGTGATAAAAAAATCCTATTGCTTTGAAAATGAATAGATTGCAGAATCGGAGTAACTGGTGGTTACGGTAGAAAATTTAAGCAGTATTTAATTGATTTATAGCTGAATAGATATTCTGAATATCTCTATTGTGTAGCTCAATGAATTCTGTCATGGAAGATGTCCTTGCAACACGTTTCAACCGGATATCCAAATTTTGCATAATGAAATCTGTAGCTGATGTCAGACAATGCCAATTTTAATCTTAACTTAATCTGCTCATTTATTCTCAAGTAAAAAATTCGATAAATTACAGACAAGAGATGCAGATAAAAGAACAGCCAAAAGAATATGATGTATGTATTGTAGGTTCGGGAGCTGGAGGAGGTATGGCCGCTTATCAACTAGCCAATGCTGGGATCAAAGTAGCACTGGTTGAAGCCGGTCCCTTTTATGATCCTGCAAAACCCGAGTACCAGACTCAATTAAAATGGCCTTGGGAATCGCCTCGGCGAGGTGCAGGATCTACCCGTGAATTCGGTGATTTTGACGCTGCTTTAGGAGGTTGGGAAATTGAAGGCGAGCCCTACACCAGAAAGGACGGCACCCAGTTTGATTGGTTTCGATCGCATATGTTGGGGGGCAGGACCAACCATTGGGGAAGGATATCATTGCGATTTGGTCCACTAGACTTTAAACGAAAGGATCATGACGGACAGGGTGACAACTGGCCAATCAGCTATCAGGATGTGGCTCCCTATTATGACAAAGTTGATCAACTGATCGGTGTCTTTGGTAGCCGGGAGCAAATACCAAACGAACCCGATGGGTTCTTTTTGCCACCACCCAAACCAAGACTTCATGAGTTGTACTACATAAATGCGGCGAAAAAGTCAAATATTCCTGTCATTCCTGCGAGATTGTCCATTTTGACCCGACCGATCAATAAAAAGAGGGGAGTTTGTTTTTATTGCCGTCAATGTAGCAGGGGTTGTCGTGTCTACGCTGACTTTTCTTCAAGCAGCGTTTTGGTGCTGCCCGCTTTAGAGACCAACAATGTTGACCTTTATGTAAACTCCGTAGTTAGGGAAGTGACTACCAACCAGGAAGGCAAAGCCACCGGTGTATCTTATATCAGCAAAGAAGATATGCAGGAATATAAGATCAAGAGCAAGATCGTGATCATGGCAGCTTCAGCCTGCAGTAGTGCCAGAATATTATTGAATTCAAAGAGCAGTCAACATCCCAATGGCCTGGGCAATTCCAGTGACGTTCTGGGCAAATATCTGCATGACTCAACCGGTGCATCCAAGGCAGGATTCGTACCTGCTCTCATGAATCGAGGCAGGCACAACGAGGATGGAGTCGGTGGTATGCATGTCTATACTCCCTGGTGGCTAAATGATAAAAAACTTGATTTCAGTCGTGGTTACCACATTGAAGTATGGGGAGGAATGGGAATGCCTTCTTATGGATTTGGATTTGGGGTCAGTGACATGAATCGATTTGTAAAAGATGCCTCTGGTTACACAACCGGTGGATATGGAAGCAAGTTGAAAGAAGACGCCCGCCGATTTTATGGCTCAGTGATCGGTATGAGCGGAAGAGGTGAATGTATTGCTCGTAAAGAAAACTATTGTGAGATCGATCCCAATGTGGTAGATAAATATGGCATACCGGTACTTAGGTTCCATTATAACTGGTCAGATCAGGAGGTGAAACAAGCCAGACACATGCAAGATACCTTTGAAGAGATTTTAACCAATATGGGGGCGGAAATTCTTGGAAATAAGCCAGGAGCGGATAGTGATTATGGATTAGCAGCACCGGGAAGGATTATTCATGAAGTAGGTACCACCCGAATGGGCGATAACCCCAAAACATCAGTAACCAATATCAACTGTCAGTTGCATGATGTGGATAATGTATTTGTAGTTGATGGAGGTCCTTTTGTTTCGCAAGCAGATAAGAATCCTACCTGGACTATCCTTGCACTATCCTGGCGTGCCTCGGACCATATTATTGATCAATTAAAAAAGATGAACATCTAAAAAACTGACTATGGACAGAAGAGACACTATAAAATCGATTTTGTTAGGCAGTGTAGCGGGAGGATTGGTTTTGCAAGGTTGCAAGACCGAAGTTGAAGAAAAACCTGCTACAACCGATAATAGCACCTCGGAACCAGGAGGTGGCTATGGGAGAGTGCCGGAAGAGATTGCAAGAGACAAGGCATTGATGGCTCAAGAATTTTTTAATGAGCATGAGATGGCAACGATAACAGTTTTAGCTGATATCATTCTGCCAGCAGATGCAAATTCTGGATCGGCTGGTGATGCTGAAGTGCCGGCCTTTATTGGATTTATTGTGAAAGATATGCCAAGCCACCAGGTACCCATACGGGGTGGTTGGATGTGGGTGGATCATGAGGCTAACGCGAGAGATGGTCTGACATTTGTCAAATGCAGCGCTCAACAGCAAATTGCCATTGTTGATGATATTGCGTATCCGGATACAGTGAAACCGCAGCATTCGCAAGGGGCAAAATTCTTTAGTCTAATGCGAGATCTAACTATGACAGGATTTTATACCACAAAAATCGGCATTGATGATCTAGGTTTTATCGGAAATACACCGAATGTTTGGGACGGAGTACCGGAAGAGGAATTGCAAAAGCATGGTCTTGCCTATGATCAGGATTGGTTAGTAAGATGTATCAATCAGGAACAACGTGCTAAAGATCCGGTATGGGATGAATTGGGTAATCTCATAGGGTAAACTTTTTATTTCATCCCGCTCATAGGCTGAATGCTACATAGGTATCACCTGATTTTGCGTCGATTTTACCACCACCGCAAGCTATCACTATGTATTGTTTACCATTGATGGCATATGTGGCAGGAGTAGCAAATCCAGCCGCCGGAAGATCATATTGCCAGAGCAGTGCTCCGTTTTCTTTATCGAATGCACGGATTTTTTCATCCAGGGTAGCAGCAATTACGACAAGGTTACCTCCAGTCACTAAAGGACCACCGTAGTTTTCCGTACCGGTAGGTTTAGTTCCGACTCCAGTCAGAGATGGATGGTCACCCAGTGTAATTTTCCATTTTATAATTCCCTCATTAAGGTCAATAGCATTAAGGGTTCCCCATGGTGGAGAAATGGCTGGAAAACCCTCATGATCTTCGAATCGTACGTACCCACTCATAAAATATGGATACTTCCAGGACTCTCTGGCAAGCGAGGATTTCTGATCATCAGTACTGATTTTTTCGTTCGAATCGAAGAGAAAGGCGGTAATGGCTCGTACGTCAGCCTCACCAAGATGGGCAAAAGAAGGCATCATGCCCTGGCCTTTTGACAATAGTTGCTTGATATGTGACGCACTTTTTCGGGTTTTATTCCCTCAAGCGATGGTACCGTATAGATGCTGGCTCCTTTTTTATCGGCGCCGTGGCATAATTGGCAGTGAGCACCATAGATATTGCGACCTTTGGAGGCCAGGAGCCCATCATCTTCGGTCTTGTATTCTATCATCTTAATGATCCAGGGCATTTCACTGGCATTCACGTACATGATGCCATTGGGATCAGTTGCAGCACCTCCCCATTCTCCACCTCCGTCAAATCCTGGGAGTAAAAGGGTACCCTCTTCGCTAGGGGGGAGAAATTCTTCTCCCTTTTTTAGACTATGCCAGATTGCTCTTACAAACGCATGGGCTTCCGGAGTCCTCTGGGTCAGATCACTTTCTTCAAAGAGGTGTCTTGAAAATCGCGGAGGCTTGCTGGGTATAAATTGGCTTGGCCAGGTTTGTTCACCTTTGAGGCTCGATGCTGCTGCTGGTACTTCCTGCATCGGAAAAATTGGCTTCCCGGTTTCCCGATCAAAAATAAATACAAAACCTGCTTTGGAGATTTGAGCAACGGCCTCGATTTTATGCCCATTTTGAGTTAGTGTCACCAAGTTAGGTGGAGCAGGAAGATCACGATCCCAAGTCGTGCCTCACTGTTTGGAAATGCCAGATTCTTTTGCCGGTCTCAGCGTCAAGAGCCAGGAGACAGTTTGCAAAAGATTTTCTCCATGCCGGTCTCCGCCATAAAAATCGTATGCTGCGGATCCAGTAGGAACGAAGACCATACCACGTTCGTGATCGACACTCATTCCGCTCCATCCATTGGCTCCTCCCATGTCTTTCCAAACTCCATCAGGCCATGTCTCATAACCTTCTTCACCCGGTTGAGGAATAGTATGAAACACCCATTTAAGTTCACCGCTATTGACGTCAAATGCCCGTATATAACCCGGTGCAGCACCCATAGCCTCAGAGACTCTAGTCCCAACAATAAATAGGTTTTTAAAGATGACTCCCGGACTATTGGCTACGACAAAATCTTTTTGGGCACGCTCGCCCAGGCCCGTACGAATATCGACCCGACCCCCGTCTCCAAAGGATGCTACGAGTGATCCATCAGCGGCATTCACTGCATGAATAAAGCTACCGGCGCAAAAATAGATTCGTCGCTTTTGTCCATCGGTCCAGTAAGCCAATCCACGATTTACCCCCATCCCATACATATTGTAACCTCCGGCAAAAGGGTCAAAAACCCACTTTTCGGAACCTGTGGACGCGTCCAAAGCAAACAACTTCAATTTAGGATTTGTACCATAAAGCACCCCGTCTATGATCAGTGGATTGCACTGAATTTGAGATCGATTTAGAGAATCTGCATCACCACTATGATAGGTCCAGGCGACTCGAAGATTTTGAATGTTGCTTTTATTGATTTCCGCCAGATCACTGTATTGGTTGGATCCGGGATCTCCTTGATAATGAGGCCAATCTCCCACAGCAGGATCCGGCTCAATTTTTTTACATGAGAAAAAGACAAGAATACAAGCAGAAAAGAGTAAGTGACAGCGGGTTGACATAGGACATTCAAATGATTTAGTGAATTTCGTAATTTACGCACAATACAAGCAAAAGTTCATGTCAGGAGTAAAAAAAAGACTGGAAAAAAGCCGTCGTGGATTCTTGAAGGATACGATGCTCATGGCAGGAGCTTTTTATATCGTTCCAAGGCATGTTTTGGGAGGCAAAGGCTATACAGCACCCAGCGATAAACTTGGACTTGGTTTTATCGGAACCGGAAAACAAGCGAGAGGATTGGCAAGTCGCTTTGGCAAACTTTCTTCAGTCAGCCTTTTGGCTGCATGTGATGTTGATCGCCAAAAGTTGAATTTCTTTAAGGATCATGTAGCTAAGGTCAATCAGGAAAATGAAACTACAGCCATAAATCTGTCGACTTACGAACAGTATCAGGATTTACTGGCAAATGATACTATTGATGCGGTCATTATTGCTACCCCAGATCACTGGCATGCTATCATGAGTATTGATGCGATGAAAGCAGGCAAAGATGTATTCTGTGAAAAGCCACTCGCGCACACAGTTTATGAAGGTCGGGCGATGGTGAAGGCGGCTGCAAAATACAAGAAGATTTTACAGACGGGCAGCATGCAACGTTCAAATGAACGATTCAGACATGCGGTAGAGTTGGTGAGAAACGGATATGTTGGAGAGATACGAAAGGTTGTGGTCAGCGTTGGAGATCCTGCCATTAGTTGCAACTTACCCGATGCATCAACACCACCTGATCTGAATTGGGATCGATGGATTGGACCGGCAGCATACCGGGCTTATAACCCAGGGATAGCTCCGCCAATTGACGATGATGTTTGGGCTCAATGGCGCCAATACCGGGAGTTTGGCGGGGGCATCTTGTCAGACTGGGGTGCCCATATGTTTGATATTGCACAATGGGCTTTGGATATGGATACTTCCGGGCCGGTTTTGTTTGTCCCACCTTCTGATCCTCTGGCAAAACGGGGTTTGAAAATGATCTACGACAACGGAATAGAGATGGTGCACGAAGATTTCGAAAGAGGACATGCTGTACGATTTATCGGTTCAGAAGGCACGCTTGACGTAAGTCGTAGTTTTTTAGATTCCGACCCGGTTGATATTGCTGAAGTCAAAATCGGTGCAGGAGAAAAACAAGTTTATCACAGTGACGACCACTACACGGATTGGCTCAATGCGGTGCAAAATCGTACTCAACCTATTTGTGATGCCGAAACAGGCCACCGGTCTTCCAGCGTCTGTAATCTCGCCAATATTGCCTATCAGATTCGAACTCCATTGCGGTGGGATCCCGTCAAAGAGAAATTTTCGAAGAATAAGGAAGCAAATGCCTTGCTCACTAAGGAGTACCGAAAGCCTTACAAATTGAGGAGGTAGCATTTTTCTGTTCCGGGTTGAATTGGAATACTATCCTGGGTATTAATTGTTGAAGTGTTTCTTTTGAGTAGATACCTATCTTTCTGTCCTATTTATGGATTTGATCGTGTGCATGCAATCATCATGCATATTGCAGGCTCGACAACTCGTTGGCGCCATATATACCATCAACAAATGCATTCAAACTACATTTCAGTCAATCTTTTTAAGCGCTACATTTCGGGTTGTTTCTTGAGGGTCATCAGGTAAGTTACCAGATCTACCAGATCATCTTGCGAAAATGTACGATAGAGTCCTTCGGTCATAAGAGATTGTTGAAGGTCCTGACGTTCTTTGATGTCTACATTGCGTATTTCGATGGTCTGACCGGATTGGGTGCGAAGTTGAATGCCCTCATCGGTTTTGCTTTCCACATATCCTTGATACACAGTGCCATTGTGCAGAGTGAGATTCACCCCCTCATACCCAAAACTCACCCCGGCACTTGGATAGAGTATTGCCTGATACAAGCCCCGGGTAGAAAATTTATCACCGATTTCGGTAAGATCTGGTCCAAATCGAATTCCGGCACCTCCGATTTGATGGCAGTTGGCACAATTTGCCTGGAAGACACTTTTACCTTTTTCGGTATCTCCTGTTTTTCTCGCCAGCGTAAAAATGTCTGGTTCCTGACCTAGATTTGCACCAGGTATGCTCGCTAAAATAGCCGGTGCTTCATTTCGGATTGCAGAATTCCAACAATTGAGAAGTTTTACCGCAGCCGGAAGTTTCAGATCCGGCTGAAGTTTTTCGGCTTTAATCATTTGGTACAATACGGTTTGGCCACTTCCCGAATTACCCAGAGCGTCAACGATTCTGCGTTTTACAGTAAAATCGAGATCAGATCGACCGAGTTCGCCGGACAAAAATGTCGCCATTTCGTAGTTAGCATTATTGCCAAATAGATCAATACATTTACTGTAATCTTCAGGATCAATGGATCTTAGTTTTTGCTGCAGAAAGTCAAATCCGGATAGACTAAGCAACGCCGATGCGGCACTTTTTCGTTTCTCACCATCAGTTTCCTCCAGGATCATTTTCCAAAGGGTTTCGCCTTGATCTTTCATTTTGAGGATTGCAATGGTTGCAAACCACTCGGGTGTACCTTTGATCGTTTCCAATCCGTCTGTGACAGTCTTGGTTAGCTGCCGGTGGCTGATCAGATACTCGGGTGAAATGCTCATTAAAACGTACTTCAGATACAAAGTATCATTTGGAAACGCATTTAAAATATCGGTGAGAAGATCATCTTTTCCTGCAGACTCTATGAAATGAAAGGCGCGAAAATAGCGGGCCAGATCTTCCCTTGGAGTAGATGGGTCTTTAATAAGTTTTACCAAGAAAGGCAACACAGCCGGAGATCGCATTCTCCAGATAAGTGCACGACCTTTCTCGTTATTCCAGTCATTTTGTACACGAGCCTGCCACGCTGCAAAATACGGATCCGGACATAGATCAGTGGGCAAACCCAAAGTTTCCAGGGCCCAACGATCACTTGGTTCAAATTGGTCAACTAGTTTTAACCAGATGCTAATAGTCTGATCGTCGCAAAGTCCAGTTAGTGCTACGGCAATTTCACGTCTCACCTGAGGCGAAGGATCTTGTGAGATAGCTTCCAGATTTTCCAGAAGTTGATCATGATATAAATATCGAATCATCCTGATTCCGGCTATTCGTAAATCTTCGTTGGCATTGCTTAGGAGATTCACTGCATACCCAAGCCCTTTTTGGGGTAGTTGAGCCAGAAGCCATAGACTTCTCACGGAAGTCACCATATTTCCTTCTTCCAACAATTTTAACAAAGCCGGTTCAGCTTCGATACCAGCCTGGTGGAGCTTCGTCCACGCAAGATAGCGGGTTGCTTGATTCGGGCTTTTTAATGCCTGAGCTGCTGCGTCCAGAGTCTCCAGATTTAAGTCAGGAATACGAAATGTGGTTTCTTTCCCCTTGGGAGTGACTCGGTATATCCTCCCTCTTTCCACGTCATCCATTCCATTTCCTCCAACAACGGCATCATGCCAATCGGAGATAAATAGAGAACCATCGGGAGCAATACAGACATCTGAAGGCCGGAACCATTTGTCCTCACTTTTCAAAATATTTTCAATGCTTGCCCGATATCCGGTTTCCGACTTTTCAGTGACATATGCCCTTACGACCTGATGGCCAGGTTCGGCATGGATTATTTGATTATGAAAGACTGAAGGGAGCAACGTTCCTTCATTAAAAGTGATTCCTGCAGGAGATCCAGCACCGGTCATCAGCATATTTGGGATCACGCCAGGATCATTCTGGTGCCAATGCCGCATCGGAATATCCTGGTGCATTCCAGCTCTACGTTCCCTCCAGCCAGCTCCGGTGATTTGATCCTGATAACCGTAATTACCATATTCAATGATGTAATTTATCCGTACACTTTTGTTACCGTCATCATCATTGTCCGATTGAAATATGTTGCCGTATGAGTCCAGGCACAATTCAAAAATATTGCGAAAGTTATACCCCAGGACTTCCAGCTCGGAGCCATCGAGCTGACAACGAAATGCCATACCCTGACGATAGGGTTTACCATTGGCCTCGATCGTTCGTCCAAATTTATCTATTATAGGATTTCCGTGTTTGTCCCGAATTTGAGTGCCGGCATTACCAAAGTTGAAGTAGAGTCTGCCATCGGGTCCAAATACAAAAGCATGAATGCCGTGATCATCATCAATGCCTTTTATAGAAGTGAATAGGGTGTCTTTAATCTCTGGCTTATCATCGCCATTTTTGTCTATGAAAACCAGAACGTTTGGGCTTGCGGATACAATGACTCTGTCGCCCAGAACGGCAATGCCGAGGGCTGCATTAATATCGTTACCTTGATAAAACACCTTCACGCTGTCAGCCACTCCATCTTGATCGGTGTCTTCTAAAATCAGGATGCGATCACCGTCAGATCTCGCTTCGACGGCTGGATTATATTGCAACCGGTAGTTTCGCGCCTCGCAAATCCATACCCGGCCCCTGGCATCAACGTCGAGATTGGTCGGATTGATCATCATTGGCTCTGATGCAAATTGGGCGACGGAAAGTTCAGGAGCTAGCGTAAAACTTGCCAAAGCATTTTCTGCTAAATGTTTGGCGTCTTCTGACAATTCCCGGTAATTGATCCGGGTTTCAACTGGGTTTTCAGCTATTTGACAACCGGTAAAAAGAAGGAAAACACCTAAGGTATACGGAGATATAATTGAATTCATGGTTTAATTTAGTAAACGAATGACACCCAAACAACCGACTGACTGGTCTATGTGCGATTATTTTTATAAATTGGGCGACTGATTAGTCGGTCTCATGTTAGATTCTAAGGAAAAAATTATCCACGCAACCATCCAATTGGTCTATGAATTAGGTCTTGAAAATACCGCAACATCCAAGATTTCGAAAAAAGCTCAGGTTGCAACCGGGACTCTATTTCATCATTATCCCAACAAGAAGCTGCTATTCGAAGCAGTACATCAATACATTCTTGACGAGTTTGTGTTTCAATTGATGGGATTTTTTGATTATCCGGAAGATCAAATAGAGCAGCAATTAAAAAAAGCAATTAAGGCTTCCCTTGAGTACTGGACGCGAAACCCGATGTTTTTTTCCTTTATGAGTCAGATAATGCATTCGGGCTATTACAGTGAGGTGATTTCCAGACGGGAAGATGCATATATCGATAAGCAACTGGGTCAGGCCTTTCAACTGGCCATCCGTAAGGGAGTAGTAGGTAAGTATGAGTACAAGATCGTATTACGCATACTCCTGAAAACCATCTTCGAGATATCCGGTATGATTCTGCATGCTGATACGGATGAAATGAAGAAAAAGTATCGGCAACATGGGATCAATTTTATCTGGGCCGCATTGACTCAAAAGTGATCTTTAGAAGTGTCGTTTCGACTTATAGATCAACCCTATAGTTGCAAGTAGACTGATAATCAAGATGAGGTATAGCATTCGGCGAGTAGACTTTTTGGGAATAGGACTCATATCGCCAACCGCTACAAAAGCACTCCAAAAGAAGGGATGAGCATCTACATGATCAACCTGATTCAGATACGTGATCTTAGCCTGTTGTAAGGCGATGTCTTTTGTATTTGATCGCGACAAGTTTTGGTAAAAACCAGTCATCAGGTCAACAGTACTCTGGTCATCGACCGACCAAAGGGTGCTTACGATGCTCTTGGCTCCTGCAAAAGAGAAGGCCCGCGCCAGACTGATGATTCCTTCGCTGGATTGCAGTTCTCCCAATCCTGATTCACAGGCACTTAAGGTGACCAATTCACTTTGTAAGTCTAATGAGTAGATTTCATTGGCATATAGTCTGAAATCAGTATCAGCCAAATTTGAAAAGGCCAGATACGAGAAGTCACCTTCTCCATCATTGGCTTTTCCATGGGTGGCCAAATGGATCATTCCAAAGTTATTTGACTGCTTGAGAAACTGTGTCTTGGTAGCATCTATTCCACTGAGACCTATTCCAGGAAACTGACCCAAGACTGACTCGGCTTCGGTCAGGTTAAATTTTAAATGATTTAAGGATGACCTAAGGGCATACAATTCTTCTGGTTTGGATTTTGATAAAGAAAATGATGGTGCTACGGCCAATAAGCGCTGGTTGTCAGCATGTGGTTTTCTCTGCATTTCGAGGGCCAAATACACGGAATAGCAGTAACTAAAGGCATGATGCTTTAGCAGGTAATCATGCGTTTTGAATTGAAAGATATTTGAGGGACGTTCAGCCAGGAGCAAATCAAAAGGCAGATACCCCAAGGATTTGTCGGGAATAACGAGCACTCTTTCCTTTAGAAAATCATTAACGGGGCCAATGAGTATCTCATATAATGAAAAGGAGGATTCGATGAATTGTTCGGTTTTTAACGAATAGAGTTGTTCTGATTTTTGTCCTGATAGATGGTATGCAAAGACGTTATCCCTGAGATCTTCAATCATTTGAGATATTGGTGCATTGACCGCGATCTTTTCAAACCGAGCCTCAGACTGATTGATTGCCAGGAGATAGAGATCATTTTCTGCAACATGGTAAGAGAGAATGCTCCTATCGTGCGATAAGAGAGTTTGTTGAACATCCGTGATTGTCAAGGGTTCAGGATGATTGATTAGGTCATGATAACGAGGATGGGATGCTTTCACCAGCTGCCTCCAGTTATATAGCTTCTCTAAGGCCAGGTTCAGACTCCTTCGATCTTCAGAATCATTTGAAGTGACTAGTGCTTTTTCAAGCAGGTAGACCGAATCCTTCAAGATACTTTGCTCCTCATTAAGTTGCTTAAAGTCTCGGTGTTCCTGGATTTTGTCTTTTTGTGCTACCTGGAGCAATTCGATCGATTTATACTTTTCAATGTAATTAAAGGCCAGGTCGAGCCAATACGGTTCCGATGTCAAGTGATAGAGCTTCAAAAGATCGTCGATCGCCAATGAAAAGATCTTTCTTGACTTTTCTTTAAAAATGTCCCTGGACCCACTGTTCAGTATGCCATCATATGCATAATCAATGGTAGCCATGTAGGCCTTACCTATTTCAACCGATGCTTTAAGCTGTTGAATTTCTTGAGATTCCTCAAATAATGCATGGTTGATCTGCACCGAAGTTGCAAGCAAATTTAAGGCATCGGTCAGGAAGTAGTCACCATGAGGATCCTCCACAGACCAACCCAGGGTTTTCAAAAAGTCGATACTGATCCGGCTCATGCTGTCTGCCCTGGCCAATTGTTGATCTTTATAATAAGTCTCGGTCAGGGTTGACAATGGCAGAAGTTGATCAGGATAATCTGGGCTATAGTATTGTCGCATTAGCCTTAAGGCATGGTTGCTATACGCTAATGCGCTATCAATTTGACCGAGATCCCGGAACGCCACGGCAATATTATCATGGCCGGTCGCAATCTCATTCCGATAATGCTCTCCCTGAAACTCATAAGATGCAATCGCCTTTTTCATAAAGAAAATCGCTTCTTCATTTTGACCCAAATCACTGTGACATAGGCCAAGATTATTTAAAACCAGGCCTTCCCATGAAGACCCAGGTGCGCGATCAGCCAGAAATTTTAAAGTTCGATGGTGATGTTCTATACCTAATTGCAGTTGATTGGTGCGGCGGTAGCCAACTCCAATACCATTGAGAAAGTTGATTTTCATGCGTAAATTGCCTGGAAAGAACTCTTCAAGATATTGCAGGCCATTTTGCAGGAATGTTATTGAGGCCAGAAAATCATTTTGGAGATAAGCATATCGGGCATTTTCATAAGCTAAATTGATCTCAAGTTCTGAAGGAGATAATAATTGATCCAGCAATAGCCGCATTTTTCGGAGATAAATTGCTAACGAATCAACCTGCGATGATTGACGAAGATGAATCACAAATTGATTCGCGAGTTCTGCCCTCTGCTCAATTGGAGCCAAAGAAAGCTTATCGAACAATTTTTGGCCTGCCTGGAGGATCGGAAGCCTATCCTTCAGTGGTATTGCCTTGCATACCTCCCGGCAATAATGATTGATGGCCACCGAGACCAGAGAATCATGCAAGCCAGTTTGTTGATTTGCATTAAAGATTTCTTGAACTAGTGAATCCCCTTCTCCCTTCAATGACTCACCATCGGCGTGCATTAACTTTTGATAAAGCTCATGCAATGAAACTGAATCCGTCTGGGCGATGGAAAGTAAAAAGGTAATTGACCATACTACTGAGCTATAGATAAGGATCGCAAGCACATTGTGGAGTGGTTTCATGGGCTTACCTGATGTCCAATTTCTCACCTAATTGGATAGCTAAAAGGTGGTAGGAGTGATTTGAATCGGCTAGTAAGTTCCTGAGCTTTTGATTGGCTACAAAATCCATATCGTACTGAGCGGACAACAAAAGTTCATTCCAGGTAGCTTTTTCCTTCCACAGCAAGGAAGGTGAATCGGCAATGATTCTGAACTGATCTCTGGCTTCCAGGTTTCTATCCGATTTTCGCAACTGATCAGCAAGTATAAATCTGGATTCGTACGAGTCCGGGTAGCTCAAGAGATAATTTTCAAACCATTCGATTGCTTCTGTCGCTTGGCCTTGACGCAACAGTACAAGACCTTCAGAAACTTCCAAACTTCCAGCTTCTGATCGGAAGTCGATATCCTGGTGACTTAAATAATGACTTTGCGCAAACTGCCCAAGGTCTGGATTGGGTTGGCTATAAAACCAGACAAACAGACCAAGCATCAAGAGAATCACCGCGGCAATTGACCAGAGAAGAAACTGCTTTGACCTTTGAGGTCTAGCGGATTTTTCACGAAGGATATTAAGCTGTGATCTCAATTGATCTTCAATTTCGAGCTCCATAGCATCTCCCAAGAGATGCATCTTTTCAACCTCTTTTTTGAGGTCATCATCTTGATCCATGGCGACTTGAAAATCATGAGCCTCTACCTCGCCCATCTGT
Source organism: Saprospiraceae bacterium (assembly GCA_016711125.1). Lineage (GTDB taxonomy): Bacteria > Bacteroidota > Bacteroidia > Chitinophagales > Saprospiraceae > JABDMH01. The sequence continues at coordinate 596,718 of JADJTQ010000002.1, forward strand.
CTGAGTACATATCGTTCAATATCTTCGAGAGAATACTGCATCATTGGAGAGATTCTAGAAGATTGGGTTTTTGATCAAGAACCACCATCAATTTTTTCATGCAACGGTATTTGTATTTTTTGGCCATAGCAGCACTGCTCAGGTTTAAGCTCAGGGCGATTTCATCCATTGAATAAGACATTTTCCATAGAGTCAGGATCTTACGACAGGAATCATCCAACAGGTCAAGCACTTTTTTAAGTAACACCTTTCGTTCTTCCTGAAAAAAAGTCACCTCGGGAGTTGTATGGTCTGTTTCATCAGCACCACTGGAGGGGTCTCTGTTAGCGATCCTTTGTTTTTTGCGCCACTCATTATTCCAGATAAAGCGGCAAATACTGTATAAATAAGCTTCTAATGAGGCCTCTAAAGTGTATTTACCGTTTCGTATGTTTCGGTCAAGCGCAATAATTCCTTCGTGATAGACCTCAAGTGCTTCAGGGATCGATCCTCCGTATTGTAAGACGTGACCCTGCACTTTTAGTTTTAGATCGTTCCAATGATAGATTTCTTCAATCGCCTGATTCCGTTTGCTGGTCGACTGGCATATCATATCGATTATTTCCTGATCAGATCTTCTGGTATTTTTTTTTGATGCCACGTTTATCGCCGATGCCGGGTTTAAAGTAAGAAAAAATAAAAAGCCAGACCGGCATAAGAGCAAGGTCTGACTTCCATTCAAACAATTAATTAACTCCTAATGATCGCAATTTTCCATAGTCCTGCGTGAAGCGTGATCCAAGATGAAAGTACCCATCGATTTGAGTTTTGAATGTGGATATCGATTATTCCGATTCAAACAGAGAAAACAAGGTCGATTAGGAGAGGCATATTTTTATTTTCTATATAAATCCCGGATGCTCTTCAATGGACCGGTAGGAAACTTGGGCTGCATCTCGCGGCTGTGATCGATCATCAAAGCTGGCTTGGATTGCAATACCTGAAAGTCTTCCTGACCTTTTCGTTTGCACATGACGAGATAGTCAAAGTCATAGTTGCCACTACCACCATGTAGTTCTTTTGCTTTAAATCCGCCAGTTGATTTTTCGATCACGGCGATCCCTTGAGACTCAGCAGAAAGTGGAGTGATAGTGACAGTCATTGACTGTTCATCGGCGATCCATCGAAAACTTTCGGGGCAAATAATGGTCGCTTCTCCGTTGACCAATCTTGCGGTACCACGGTCGTATGTGGCCGATTCTCCTCCGACCGGTGCGGAATAGTTTGCCGACTCATTTGCTCTTCCGGGTGCAGCTGTTGTCATAATGAACTGATCAGCACCCATTTGCGAAGAGCCATCATTTTTTGTCCACATGTACGCACCAAGCGCACCATCTGCAGCAAAGGTGATGTGAGCACCGCCATTGTTATCACCGCCGAAGGTGCCAGAAGTGGTGTTGAGTTGGCCATTGGCTCCGTAGGTTGAGGAAGAACCTGCTGATTCAGAATTGATGGATGAAAGGGTGCCCAGATTAGGCCCATTGAAGACAATACTGTATCCATTGGTGGGATCAATTCCGGGGATTGCGCCGACTAAGGTGGTTAATCCGTTATCGTTGGCCGTGGACATGGTTCCACCGAAAGTGGCTGCTTGCTCCCTTTGGGATGTGTTATCATCATCGAAGCAAAAAACCGCAAAACCATAGCCAAATTCATCAACTCCGATCTTATAGAGGTCCGTTCCAACTCCTCCCAATGCAAGATCAACAAAGAAGTCTACAAGATCATGATCTTGATAGGACGAAGTTAGTCTGCTACCGTCCCTACCAATCGATAAATTAGACCTCCAATCTCCAAAGAGGCACGAACTTCCAGCCATAGTCATATCTTGAGAAGCCCATCTCCCTTCAAGATACCCCGGTCCTCTCTGGTATATTCCACGCGTTAACGATGGAATTCTAAGACGATTTCGATCTCCTTCGTCAATTTCTAGTTCTGAAATAAAGAAGCGCTTTTTGAAAAGCGGAACTCCTTGTATATTAATATCTTCCCCCTGGGGACTTATTTTTTTGGAAATTTTCGGAGTGGCCAAGGTCATTAGTATTTGATCATCTGATCCTACTGTTGGAGTTAGCTCTAGGACGACACCATTGTCTTCAAATGCTCTTTGGTTTATATTTCCAAGTTGATCAAGAGATAAAAAATAGCTTGAATCTGACTTTTGCCAGTAATTTAATTGGTTGAGTTCTACTCCTCCTCTACCACTAATCTTTACGCTATCTTCTTGTATCGAGAGACTCTGCATCTCATTATGCAGATCCGCATCCTCGTCTTTTCCATAGAGTGCATAGGGTATGATGCCTAGTTTGCTATTACCGACTTCGGTCATCCCGGTTTCCCCTGGTAGCTCGGCTTCGATCTTTAAAGTGACATCCTGCTTGCCGGTGATTTCTGAGAATGTGCCAGACTCGATCGTGCCGGCACCGATCATGCAGATGAGAATACCCAAAGCATCGGTATTAAGGGCCTGCGATTCTTTATAAATCACGGTCTCCGTTGGACCATCAATAAGAGAAAAATGTAAAGTGACCGCTTCATTGGCCATGGTTTCTCCAGCAGGATTACGTAAAACCGCTTGATAGTTAAAGCCGGGAGTTTGCGCAACAACGTAGGCTGCCAGGGTGGCGAGGTACAAAATCGTGAGTAAGATTTTAGTTTTCATTTGAATGGTTTTATAATGTTTATAATGATTGTTCTTTTTGAGCCTTTAAAGCGTTTGGCTTAAATCAATGGTCGTTGGACTTTTAATGTTTACTGATCAGCTCACTCCTTACCATACGGCCCCCGGCCAGGTAATAGAGCGCATACATACCAGCACTGAGATGACTCATGTCCAGGGAATGCTCGCTGGTCCAGGACCCTTTATGGATTGCTTTTCCGGTCATGTCTACCAATCGAAAGTCAATCGCTTCAGGGTAGTCGGATTGCATCTTCAACACATGAGTTACCGGATTGGGGAAAACCTGCAATCCAAATCCGAAGGTGAGGTCTTCAAACCCGGTTGCGACTTTAAGACTTGGCTGCTGGAAACCCTGAGTGAGAAGAATTTTTTCTGACCGGATCGGATCGACCACGGGCTCACCCACGGTCCAGCTTAGGCTCAGGCCACCAGGTGACTTTGTGTGGCCGCCAGCCAATGCAATCACGGATGACGACAAATTCTGACCAGATGACATCTGAGCGATCAATAACATTGTTAAGAGTAAAAAGTATTTCATTTTCGTCTTTTTAGGTTTAGTCTAATACTATGATATGTTTTGAAAACCTCATTGGTACCCAACCGGGTCACTGTATTTCCACGGATGCCTTTTCCCAAGACCCTAGATATTTTTTATGTCTTTCCCCAAAAGCGGATCAGCACTTGCTCAGATTTGAGCTTGTTTAGCGGTTGCTCCACGAGGTTCAGGAGACTCTGAAACTATGATTTATAAGGCTGAAATGCCATAACCATGTATCATGGGAACATTTGAAGGGGCTTATGAAATCCTCAACTCGCCGAATGAATGAACGGATAAATCCCCGTTAATCCTGACAAATTATTGATTATCAGTGATTCATTATCAGGGCTGAAGCTACATTTCTAGACGATATTCCTTTTAAGATTGATCAGCTGTCTTTGTTTCAACTCCCGAAACAGGGCGATTTCTAATTCTGAACATCAAAGCCTTCTCTGGTCTAAGAGTAATCAATGGCAACATCTCTACCTTCTGACTAATTAGCTCAAAGTCAAAATGATGAAACAGCTGAGTCAGGATCAATTGCATCTCCATGAGGGCAAAATTGTTTCCGATACACAGCCTTGGACCGCCTCCAAAAGGGAAATAAGCAAATGGGTGTATCTCAGACCTACGCTCTTCGTTAAACCGTTCTGGCTCGAATTGATCTTGTTTGGGCCACAACCCTGGATTATGGTGAGTACCGTAAGTATATAGTATCATCATGGTGCCTTTGGCAATACGGAACCCTCCTGCTTCATCCTGATCTTGGGCTACCCGGTCAATAATCCAGGCTGGCGGATAAAGTCGCATTACTTCTTCGATGACCTGATGGGTATATGTCAGTCGTGGCAAATGCTCAAACAATGGTTGTTTTTCGGTCATCCAGGAACTGGATTCCTGCCGGAGAAGATCTATATGCCGGGGGTTTTTGGCCAGCAAGTAGAAAGCCCAGGAAAGCGCATTGGCGGTTGTTTCGTGACCGGCGACGAATATGATGAGACACTCGTCCAGAAGCTGCTGCAAAGTCATTGACTCTCCCGTCTCTTCATAGCGGGCATCCAACAACATCTGCAACAGATCATCATGGGCGACACCCGACTGCATTCTTGTAGAGATGATATCAATCAATATTTGCTTGGTAGCTTGAGAGATCTCTTCATGTTGCCCGATTTGCCCGGAGATCTTAAACCACCAATGTGCATAGGGCTGACGGATTTGCTTAACGATAAATTTTTGCACCTGAGTGATCTGGGCGCTTAGTTTTTCCATCCGTGGTTCATCCAGACCGGTGCTAAAGAGCGTTTTAGCCACTATGCGAAATGCCAGAAGATGCATCTCTTTGTAAATGTCGACAGCGGCCTCCTGAGTAGCTAAATCTGTCCAGCGCTTTATAGCAAGTTGAATTTCCAGATTCATTAATCCCACCAAACTTGCAAGGCGTTTTCGATGAAATCCCGGTTGGATCAATCTCCTTTGCTTGAGCCAATATTCTCCCTCTGAGGTTAGTAGTCCATTTCCTATATAATGGGCAAGCAGACCGGTTTGGATATCTGACTTTCGGTAATTGCGGTGGTTTTTTTGTAAGACATGTTGGATGATTTCCGGATCTGTGGTTAGAAATCCCTTTTTAAACCCACCGATATGAAATAAGTAATTAGGACCAAATTGCCTGAGGTGGCTGTCGAGTACTGGAATTGGATTGGTAATAAACTTGGCGGCACGTAAGACTGAAAGATAACGAGGTACGAGCGGTGGTAACCGATTATCTTTTGGAGAGGTCATTACACCCGGTCCAACTTGATTGGATAGGTATTACCGGAAAACCATTGAGGAACATACAGATTCTCATCGCGATCGACGCAAATATCATGCGGGTTCATGAAGCTTCTACCGTCATATTTCACTTCAGCAATAGCCCCATTGATTAAATCGGTCTCCACACCACCGGGTGCTGAAATTATTCTATTGTCTTCATCCAATATGATCACTAGTCCATCATATTCCCACCAGGATTTGGTACCTAAGACGGCAAAGTACAAAAGTTCGTTTTGGATCACCGGACGACAGATCCAGCAACCGGGTACTTTAATGGTCTCCAGATATTCACCCTCCATCGTAAAACGCTTAAATTCCTGAGAAGTGCGGGAGGTAATCAATAAGGTCGGTGTTCCTGGCTTCCTGGTATCGATGGTAATGCCGTGACAACAATCAAATTGATGTGCTTCGCTTCCCCGGCCTCCAAAGTGTCTGATATATTGACCTTTCGAATCGTATTGAATGATATAATTTTCGCCATATCCATCGGCCACATAGAAATCACCATTGTCAGCGACTGCTACTTCGGTTGGTTGAAACTGGTCTGGCGACTGATAGACTCCGGTTTCTAGGGGATAATCAAGTACCATGAGCTCCCTTCCGCTCAGAGTCGTTTTAAAAATTTGATGCCTTTCGGTATCGGTAAAAAAGAGTACTTCCTGTGAGCCTTCATCGGCCAGAGTTAGGCCGTGAATGCCTGGGTATTCATGCCCCCAGGTTTCTAAAACGACTCCTTGTTTATCATAGATAATGACGTTATTTTTTGTATGATTGGTAGTCATTAGCAGACGACCGCTCCGATCTTGCACCATTTCATGGCAGTTCCTTACCGGAATATTGCCAGGATCCTGGATACCCCAGTGTTTATCGATGCGATATTTGAAATTTGCATGACCTACAATCTCTCCCACCATAGCTCTCTTGTTGTGAATAGCAAAAGATGCATGTGGAATCGACATTGCCAATGATGCACAAACCACTGACTTCTTAATAAATTTGCGCCTGCTGGTATAAAATTTCATTTCTAACTCTGACCCCGAAAGCCAGTTTACCAAAATTTAACAAAGATCCCTTTCAATCGGATGGTGGTGGTGTGCTCAGAGTGTATCCGCCTATGACCTCAACTCCAGGTACAGCAGCTTTCAATTGAGAAATTCCCGTTTCTCCAAATTCCGTCTGCCAGATGAAAAGTTTTTTAAGTCCTTTTAAGTGGGCCAGATCTGAGGCGCAAATATCAGTAATTTTTGTCTTATATAGGTTAAGAGATTCCAGATGTTTTAATTCTTTCAGATCATTGATCGATGCATCAGTTATAGGATTGTCTTCCATTTTTAGTCTTACAAGATTTTTCATCTGTCCAATGACATTCAACGATTCATCTGAAAGGTTGCTACTTCCAAGATCAAGCCAGGCAATCTGATCAGCTACCTCCTCTAACACACCTATTTCATCATTCACAGAAAGGGTGTCGATATCTTTCCAGGTCACATCGACAAAATTGTTATTCATGGCAATTTGCCGGATAGCAAAACCATGCTCTCTTATCTTGTTCATGACTTGCTCATCGACAGGATTTACTTTGGTTTTTTCAATATACGATTTGGGTTTGGTGTCTAATTTATGCCGATTCAATAAGATTGCCTGAATGGCCGGAGCTGTCTCAACACTAGCCACGCTTTTCTCGGTTGGAGCACCTCCATCGAGCCACCACTCCAGTAACTTGATCTCACCATAGCTCAATCCAACACCCTTCGGTGGCATATATTTCTTACTGGCAGGATCCATGACCACCCGCTTAAATAACTCGCTACCACTTGCATTCCCTTCAATGACCTTGCCATTCTTACCCCTTTGAGAAATCCCTCGAGATCCTCCATATTTAATCCTCCTTCGTGAGATCATTATTGTGGCAGGTCCAGCATTTTTCTGAAGGATTGGTTGGATGATGTGCGTGTAAATTTGAGTTGAATCGGGATCGTCAAGGATTGTAAAGCGAGATCCTTCTTCATAGGAAGCCAGTTTCTTAACAAACTGGGGAGCATTTTCGACCAGGTAGTCTTCACCATGAGTCATTAGCCCACCTAAATGACCTACCCAAAGTAGCCCCAAAACCAGCCCCAGACTCAGCCAAGGAGAAGAGACTGTGGTCCTATTAGAGTTCATGCGCCATAGCACCAGAGATACTATGACTAAGAGTATACCCAGCCATCGGTGCCAGAAAATGATATTCTCCTGATAGCCTCCCTCTTCAGCCAACCTCCAACCTGCAAATGCGGCCACAGAAGCGGCTAGAAATCCAAGAAGATAAAGCGTAGGAACGATGGCAGCGCCCTTCCAGCCTGGGCGTTTTACAGCAATCCAGTGACATATCGCTGCAGCGATCAAAATACCAATCGGCAAGTGTACCAATGCCGGATGAAAACGGCCAAACCAATTCAAAATTTCCATATTCTAATTTTCACGTCCTAATTATACCAATATTTCTTTGACGATTTTGCCCGCGACATCGGTTAATCGAAAATCCCTTCCCTGAAAAGGATAAATGAGCTTTTCATGATGAATGCCAAGAGTATGTAACATGGTCGCCTGCAGATCATGGATATGCACCTGATCTTTAATACCATAATAGCCTATTTCATCGGTTTCGCCGTGCGTGACGCCCCCTTTGATGCCACCGCCAGCCATCCAAATTGTAAATGCATCTGTATGATGATCGCGACCTGCGAAAGGATTGGTGACCCCTCCCCGATTTTCCATCATTGGGGTTCGTCCAAATTCGCCTCCCCAGACGACCAATGTTTCATCGAGCAATCCTCGTTGTTTTAAATCTTGAATCAGAGCAGACATGGGCTGATCGACTTCCTTGCAACGATCTAAAAACCCATGATTCAATGCTTCCGATTTACCCGCTCCGTGACTATCCCACCCCCAGTGAAAGAGTTGGATAAACCGCACTCCCTTTTCGGCCATCCTTCGGGCCAACAGACAATTGTTGGCAAAAGAAGCCTTACCCGGTTCCGTACCGTACATTTCATGAATGTATTGCGGTTCTTTGCCGATATCCATAACTTCCGGTACCGAAAGTTGCATCCGGTAAGCCATCTCATATTGAGAGATCCTGGTAAGCGTCTCATCATCACCAAATTCATCATATTCCTTTTGGTTGATTTCGTTGATCGCTTTGATGGTTTGACCCCGTAGCTGACGATCCATGCCTTCAGGATTATTAATATAGAGCACCGGATCTCCCTGTGACCGACATTGAACCCCCTGATAGATCGAAGGCAAAAAACCACTGCCCCAGACGCTCTTGCCAGCATCTGGTGTTTTGCCACCGGAAACCAAAACCACAAAACCAGGTAAATCTTCATTTTCCGTACCTAATCCGTAGGTCACCCACGATCCCAACGATGGTCTTCCTAATCTTGGGCTTCCAGTATAGAGAAAAAGTTGAGCAGGGGCGTGATTGAATTCATCTGTATGCATGGCCTTAAGAAAACAGACATCATCAGCGACCTGGCAAAAATGCGGCAAATGATTGGAAATCCAGGCACCTGATTGCCCGTGCTGTTTAAAATTTGCCTGGTGCCCAAGCATCTTGGGAACACCACTAATGAATGCGAATTTTTTGCCTTCAAGCAGGGACTGCGGGCAGGCTTGATCATGTAACTGGTTGAGCGTTGGCTTGTAATCAAATAGTTCCAGTTGAGAAGGCGATCCTGCCATGTGGAGATAGATCACTCGCTTTGCCCTACCGAAGTAATGACGCATTCGATCTTCATGCCCGGTTAAAGTTTTGATGACCTGATCGGTGGACGGACTCGAACAGCCTAACCCTGCGAGGGCAAGTGCTCCAAGACCGGTCGTACAATGTCTCAAAAAATGACGCCTCGTCTCTAACTGGGTCTGCCGATATCTGTATTCCTGATCAAGACTCATACGGTCAACTTTTAGTTAAGAAAGCATCTAAGTTCATAATGGCATTAGCCACAACTGTGTACGGATCTAGTTTGATGGTCTCCTGCCTAAGAGATACCAATTGAGGCCGAGGTGCATTCGCTTGATAGAACAGTTTTTCCAGAACTTCAACCGTTTGTTGATCTGGGTCTACCAATAATGCTTTGTGAAAGCCCTTCTTAATAGCTTCCTGCAAGTTTTCTTTGCCGGTTTTTTCCATAAAAGCTCCAAGAGCTTGAGCTGCCTCGATGTACACCGTGTCGTTAAGGGTCACTAATGCTTGCAAAGGGGTGGTTGTCCGGATACGTTTTGAAACACAGAATTCGCGACTTGGACTATCGAAAGCAGTCATTGAAGGATATGGAGTTGTCCGTTTCCAAAAGGTGTATAATCCACGGCGATATTTGTCTTCCGTTTTTTTTGCTTCCCATGTGTCGCTATTATAGACTACTTGCCAAACTCCATCAGGTTGCGGGGGCATCACACTTTTACCTCCAATTTTGGGATTGAGTAAGTCACTAATGGCCAAGGCCTGATCACGAATTTGTTCAGCCGACAGTCGTACGCGGTTACCCCGGCTATAGTACTCATTATAGGGGTCTAATTCCAATTTTTCCGGACTGGCTTTCGATGATTGTTGATAGGTGGCAGAAAGCACAATCTCTTTAACCAACCGTTTGACACTCCAATTCCAATCATGTGAGAAATGATAAGCCAGGTAATCCAGTAGCTCAGGATGTGTAGGGAGCGCACCTTGCGTACCAAAATCTTCCGGAGTACTCACCAGTCCTTCTCCGAAAATATGACTCCAAATCCGATTGACCATCACCCGGGCCGTCAAAGGATTATCTTCACGGACCAACCAGCGGGCAAAGTCCAGCCGGTCGTTAACTTCAGCATTATTTTGATTTAGTATTTGTGGCACTCCGGCCCTTACTTCATCCCCTTTTACCAAATAATTTCCCCGGTCAAAGACATGCGTTTGGCGACTCAATAAATCAGTTCGATCTTTCATAACCGGTGTCAGGATCCCACTACGATAGAGCCTTAACAAACTGTCTTGCAACGAGCGTACCTTGGTATCAAGTGGTTTATTATTGCGCAAAAGTTCAACTTCCTTGAGATCTACCACACCCGTTCTGAAGTCGCCACTGGTGTTGACAAAGTGAAAAATGAGATCATGAGTGCCTGACTGTGGCATCATGGAGGTAGTCAGCCAATCCCAATCTTTTTTTGCAGGTTCGATCATCTTGGTTTGGAGAACCGGCTCTCCCTCAAGATTATCGAGGTAGACCTCAATCAGGGCATCATCTCCACGCGAAAAATAATGGTACCTAATGCCATCTATGTCATCAAGATCGATATCAGAAAAAACGAGGTAATATTGTTTATTCTTTTGATTATTGGCATTGTACGCCGAATTATTGAAGCCTCCACCACTGTTGATAAGCACTGATTGAAAATCGTCAGCAAAATCACCAAACAACCGGGGGAAGACCAATTGCCTTACCTTTTCTTTGGTATCTCCTGAAGACTTAACTCCCAAATACCTGGAATCTAACTGATGTATTTCTAAAGCTCTTTCATCCATTCTGGCCTTGATTGAATCGGAATGCTCCAGGAGATAGGGATATTCACTATCGATATCAGCATCTTGTGTATTATTAAAATAGGCCACCAATCGATAATAATCCTCATGCTTAAAAGGATCATAAGGATGCGAATGACATTGCACACAGGAGATCGTTGTTCCCTGCCATAATTCAAAAGTGCTGTTGACCCGGTCAAGTACTGACATTGTACGGAATTCTTCATCTTCGGTACCTCCTTCAGTATTCGTCATTGTATTTCGGTGAAATGCTGTTGCTATCAGTTGCTCTTTATCGGGATCCGGAAGTAAATCGCCGGCTAATTGCTCGATGGTAAACTGATCAAAAGGCATATCTGCATTAAACGCGTCAATGACCCAATCGCGGTAGCGCCAGATGGACCGGGACATATCTTTCTCATAACCATTTGAGTCAGCATAGCGAGCCAGATCTAACCAAAGTGCTGCCAAATGTTCACCATAATGAGGACTGGCTAATAAATCGTCAATGATCGTTTCAATCTGCTCTTTGGCCCAGTCGTTACCTACCAAAGTATGCAGATGCTGTACATCGGGAGGCAATCCGGTAATATCAAAACTTAATCTGCGGACCAAGGTCGAAAGATCGGCCGTTTCGTTTGGGGTCAACCCAGTCTTTGACATCCGGTCCAGGATGTACCGGTCGATATCATTTTTAACCCAGTCATTCATCTTTACAGAGGGTGGAGGCGAGGGAAGCAAGGGTCGATATGACCAATGTTTATCAAATTCTGCTCCCTGACGAATCCACTTTTCCAGTAGGGCTATTTCGTCTTTCGTGAGCAAAGTACCTTCTTGTGGCATGACCAAATCCGGATCGTGATGTTTGACCCGAGCTATCAGTTCACTGGCAGCAGGTTTACCCGGCACAATGGCCAATTTTCCTGATTCGGTTGGAGCCAGCGCTTGTTCCGGAAAAAGCAGGCTGAAGCCTCCCAATGACCGGATACCCCCGTGGCACCGCAGACATTTTTTATTAAGCAGGGGTTTAATGTCATCGCTGTAACTAATCGGATCTCCATCAGAACATGCTCCCATCAAGATCAGGATAAAAAGAACTAGCCAAATTAATCTTCTGTTCCTCATCAGCTAAATAGATTTTCGATGACATTACCATGTACATCAGTTAGCCTGAATCTTCTCCCTTGATACTTATAGGTCAAATGTTCGTGATCCACTCCCAGTGAATGCATTACGGTAGCTTGAAAATCATGAATATGTACATGATCGGAGGCCACATGATAACCAAAATCATCGGTCGAACCAAAGGATAGACCTGGCCGGGTTCCTCCTCCAGCCATCCAAATGCTGAAACATCTTGGGTGGTGGTCTCTTCCAAAATTATTGGAAGTCAATTGACCCTGTGAATAGTTCGTTCTTCCAAATTCACCCCCCAAATGACCAGGGTATCTTCAAGTAATCCTCTTTGTTTTAGATCGGTAATCAACGCGGCCGACGCCTGATCAGTTTCCCGGCACTGTATTTTAATAGCACTAGGCAAGTTACCATGCTGGTCCCATCCCTGATGATACAATTGAATGAACTTAACACCCCTTTCAGCTAACCGCCTGGCCAAAAGACAATTGGCGGCATAGGTACCTGGTTTTCTAGAATCTTCACCATAAAGGTCGTAGATGTACTCTGGCTCTCCCGAGGTATCCATGATCTCCGGAACCGAAGTCTGCATTCGAAAAGCCATCTCATACTGAGCGATCCTGGCCTGGATCTCCGGATCTTCCACCTGTTCATATTGTATTTGTTGAAGAGCCTTCAAATCATTCAGTTGACTTCTTCGTAACTCGGCATCAACTCCGGGAGGATTTTCCAGATATAAGACTGGATTTTTGCCGGCACGAAATTGTACACCTTGATGCTCCGATGGCAAAAATCCGCTTCCCCAGGATCTTGAATAAAGAGGCTGACCCGTTTTATCTTTAGTGACTAACACGACAAAAGCTGGCAAATTTTCGTTGTCAGAACCCAGCCCATAGCTTAGCCAGGCTCCGATAGAAGGCCTCCCCGGAAACTGAGAACCGGTCTGAATAAAAGTGACCGCCGGGTCATGGTTAATAGCTTCGGTGTACATCGATTTGACGATACACAGGTCATCGGCAATTTTTGAAGTAAAAGGCAATAGTTCACTCATCCAGGTCCCCGAGGCACCATGTTGTTTAAAGGCAAAAGGCGAACCTACCAATGGGAATGAACTTTGGCCTGAAGTCATCCCAGTCAGACGTTGACCCGACCGGACTGATTCCGGTAGCTCCTGACCATGCATCTGATGCAGTAATGGCTTATAGTCAAACAAATCTAATTGAGAAGGAGCGCCACTTTGAAAAAGATAAATGATGCGTTTTGCCCTTGGTGCGTGATGAGGTTTGCCCAAGGCACCTTTCCGAACTATGGGATCGATAGTGGGCTCGCCAAACCCTGAAAGAGCCAAGGCACCTAATCCCAAAGATGTCTTAGCGAGAAAATCTCTTCTACTGTATTGACTAGTTGTGTGATCGCAGAGCATTTGTTTCGGTCTTTAATACCATTATGATTTATCTTTTAGTATAAGCTTCGTCGAGATTTAACAGAGTGCTTCCAACTATTGTCATCGCCGCCCTGTCCGCTAAAGGCAAGGTTTCATCTCCTTCAGACTCACCAACCTCAAGCAATGCCAATCCCTTTTGGTTATCCTGTCCAAATTCGATTAGGTTCTTTTCATAGCTCATAACCAAGATAAGCATTTCATCTTTGCTTGGTTTTCGGCCGGTCACTAATCTAAATCCGTAACTGATCTGATGCTCGAGAATGGCACCGCCCTCCTTCAACATGCGTTGGCCCAAAGCTCGGGCAGCCTCCACAAATTGGGGGTCATTAAGCAATACCAAAGCTTGAAGGGGGGTATTGGTAGATTCTCTCGTGATCGTGCAAACGTCCCGGCTTGGTGCATCGAATACAGACATCGAAGGAGGAGGGGAGGTTCGTTTCAGAAAAGTGTAAAGACTTCGACGGTATAGACCTTCTCCCTGATCGGGAATGTACCGCAACAACTTATGGGAGAAAGTGCCTTTTTCGATCCAAAGACCCTCGGGTTGATAAGGTTTCACACTAGGGCCACCGATTTTTCGTACCAGGAGACCACTAGCCGCCAAAGCATTGTCTCTAATCAGTTCAGCAGGCCACCGGTAAGAAACTCCTTTGGCTAAATAAATGTTTTCCGGATCCAGTTCGGTTTGCAGGTTATAGCCCTTTGAGTTCTGTTGATAGGTGGCAGACATGACCATAATCTTCAATAGGTGTTTTACATTCCACCCACTCTTCTGAAAGTTGATGGCCAGCCAATCGAGCAGAGCAGGATGCGAGGGTATCGCTCCCTGATTGCCAAAATCTCGCGCGGTTGCTACCAGACCGCGGCCAAAAATTAATTGCCAATATCGATTTACAGTGGCCCGGGCTGTTAATGGGTGTTTTGGGTCAAATAACCATCGAGCCAGTCCCAGTCGGTTTTTGGGTAACTCAGGATCAAAGGCTAAAATATTTTTTGGAGTAGCCGGTTCAACTTTCTCTTCCTGAGCATCATATTGACCCCTACTTAAGACAAAAGTTGCCCGAGGCGAAGGCATTTCTTCCATGACCATGACCTCTGATATGGTATCGAGTGCAGCAATCATTTCTTTGATCAAGCCGGACCTCTTTTTCCTTAGGTTGAGTATTTGAGGAGAACTATTCAATGCATGATCCAATAAAAGTTTTGGGTCAGTTTCTTCTTTTCCCTGTCTTTTAACCATTTGGGCCACTTCCAGACTGGAGATAATCCGGTGATACAAGCGAATTTCATCAATCATCCCTTTGAAGATTCCGTTGTCACCAGTAAAGGCCCGGTAGCTCTTGGACACTCTTAATGCCCGTTTTATTTCATCGTTTGCCCCGGAACTTATTGTTCGAATATTTTTGTAAAGCCGGTCATAAACAACATCCGTCAAGACTTGCTCACCATCAATATACAATTTGACCCCACTTGCCTTGCCACCACCATCGTACGAAAAGGCAACATGAGTCCAACTATTCAATTTAATCGAATCCTGACTCCGTAGATGTATCAGATTGTGGGGAATCGAGTTAATGAGACGAAATGATAAACGATTGTCATCTTCAAGATAGAAGTCCCATCCCCGCCAATAGTTGTTCTTATCACCGGCATTGCCAATTAGCACCTGAGTTTTCGTGGTTTGTCGTTTGATGGTATTGACCCACAAAGAGGCAGATGCAGGGGTGTGTACATCAAGTTCTCCAATGTCCTCCAGGTAAATTTCATCATACTCATTATTAAAGGAGACAGCTTGACCAATCGTACCCTTAACTAGAGGAGGAGCACCATTGGAATAAACCTTTTGATTACCATCAAAGATCAACTTCTGCTTATTTTTTAGAGTTGCTTTATGATCAAATGGGAAGTACCCAGCCAAACCATAATCCAAGTTGATTGTGGGCTTTTGGTCCAAGTATGCCTTGATTTCCTGGATTTCCTGTGATGTCTTTTCGATTTGAAGATTAATGCTTTGAATTTCGATCTTAAGCTGGTCGATCTTAAGCTGAGTACCGAGCGAAGTCAATTGCATTAATGGTCCATAATTGCCGTCGTCACCTGTCATTCCCACTTCACGTACATTGTTAAAAAAGGCAGTCATTTCGTAATACTCCTTTTGTGAGATAGGATCAAATTTATGATCGTGACAACGGGCACATTCCATCGTCATAGCCATCAGGGCAGTAGCCGTGGTATTGGTGCGGTCGGCGACGTATTCCAATCGAAACTCTTCATCGATGGCTCCACCCTCGGCAGTCATGGGATGATTGCGATGAAATGCCGTGGCCAGTATTTGATCCTTGGTGGCACCAGGAAGTAAATCACCAGCCAGCTGCTCGGTCACAAACTGATCGTAAGGCATACTTTTATAGAAGGCCTGAATAACCCAATCTCTCCAGGGCCAGGCATTTCGCCAACCATCAGCGTGCATTCCATGCGAATCTGCATAGCGAGCAACATCCATCCATTCAAGTGCCAGGCGTTCAGCGCAAGCCTCACTAGCAAGGAGGTCATCCACAATGAGTTCAAAAGCATTGACCCGGGTGTCATTCAAAAAAGCATCAATAGCCTTCACATCAGGAGGTAATCCTGTCAGGTCCATGTACACCCGCTTGAGTAAGATTTCTTTATCTGCCACTTCTGAAGGATGTAACTTCATTTGCGCCAGTTTACGATGGACGAATAAGTCTATTTCGTTATTTGCAGGCCACTTAGATGATGCCGGTGGAGTAGGCTCTACCGGGCGGATAAAAGCCCAATGCGATTTAAATTCGGCTCCTTGTTCGATCCATTTGACGATGAGGGCTTTCTCACGAGCGTTCAGGCTTAATTTTGAATCAAATGGAGGCATTTGCAATTCGGCATCCTCAGATAAGATCCGGAAATACACATCACTCTGACTAGCATCACCTTCTACAATAGCCCGAACACCGCTTTCCAACCTGGCTTTAGCATGCTCTTCGATGTCCAATCGAAATCCTCCTTCACGTCCAATTTCATCGGGACCATGGCATGAATAGCATCGATCCGAAAGAATAGGTTTGATATGAAAATTGTAATCAATTTTTTGCCGGCAGCTCATGGTATGCCTGTGCGACATCAGATGGCAAATCAGGCCCACACCCGATGCATAATAGCATACAGAAACTGACAAAGCAATCGAAAATTCTTAATTTCATCTTGGCAAAAAGGATGGCACTGAAATTAATGAAAAATTTACGACTCGGTAAAACTCATTTGAAGTCGCTATGGGAAACGATGATTATACGACACATTACAAAGTAAACTCTGCGATGATTCTGATTACCGCCATCTGGTTTTTGATGTCCACTTGCAAGGCCGGGGTTGTGGCGACCTATCATGGCAAAGCTTCCTATTACGCCGACTCTTTTCATCATCAAAAGACAGCAAGCGGTGAGTTGTATGATACTAGTTTGTATACCGCAGCACATCTTGATTTTTCTTTTGGACAACAAATCCGGGTGACCAGTAAAGACAATGGCAAGTCGGTCATTGTCAGAATCAATGATCGGGGTCCTTTTAATAAAAGAAGAATTGTCGATCTTTCGAAGGCTGCTGCCAAAGAGATAGGGATGCTGGACGCGGGAATCATTACGGTACGGCTCGAAGTGATTGCCGAGTAGTTTTACCAGAAAGAGTTCAGTTTTTATGATGGATAGCAAGCGGTTTTTCGATTCCTTAACCAAGAGTACGCCACCTAAAGGTCTTTCGGCTCCCCTAACCACACTTTGGTATGATGCAAAAGGCCATTGGGATCTTGCACATGACATAGCTCAAGATATTCCTGGTAAAGAAGGTGCGTTGTTGCATGCCTACTTGCACCGAAAAGAGGGTGACGAGTGGAACGCCGGTTATTGGTATCGAAGTGCTGGCGCCAAAATGCCTGACAAAACACTTGATGAAGAGTGGAGCGAGTTGCTTAAGATATTCTTAAAATAGGCTCTTCATCAGGATAACACGCTCATCCTTGTAAATTGTTGTATATTATCACCCTTAAAAATAGAAGGGATGAAAAGACGAAATGCCTTAAGAAACATGTCACTTGTCGCTGGTGCGATAGCATTAAATAAACAAGTGCTGGGTGCAGCTACCAGTCAAAACTTGTTTGCAGGTTCCAAAGTGAAGCACTCAGTCTGCCGGTGGTGTTACAATGGTATCGAATTGGAAGCACTGTGTGAAGCTGCCCAGGAAATCGGTATCCGATCTATCGAAATTGTGGGTCCTAAAGATTGGCCAACTCTCAAGAAATACAATTTAGAATGTGCCCTTGGTACCGATTCATTTGCGAGCATACCAAATGGCTTCAACGACCCTAAATACCATGGTGATCTTCAGGTGGGCTATAAGGGATTAATCACGGCAGCGGCCAATCACGGGGTCCCAAATGTTATTGTATTTTCCGGCAATCGAAATGGGATGGATGACAAAGTGGGTCTAGAGAATTGCGCAGTAGGCCTGCAGTCACTTGTGAAACATGCTGAAGACGCAGGAGTCATGATCGTCATGGAACTGCTTAATAGCAAAGTCAATCATAAAGATTATATGTGTGATCTCACGCCTTGGGGTGTTGAGCTGGTCGAGAAAATCGGGTCACCCAGCTTCAAGCTTCTCTATGACATCTATCATATGCAAATCATGGAAGGTGATGTCATCGCTACGATTAAGGCCTCAAATGATCATATCGCGCATTATCATACAGGAGGTGTTCCGGGCCGACATGAAATCGATGAAAGTCAGGAACTTTATTATCCTGCCATTATCAAGGCAATACAAGAAACAGGATTTGAAGGCTATCTGGCGCAGGAGTTTATACCGGCACGTGAAGATAAAATTGCCAGCCTGAGGCAGGGAGTTGAGATTTGTTCGGTCTAGTTTTTTAGATCGGTTCTTTTTGAGGGGGCATAAATAATGTCGTCAAAATTCGTTTTATCATTTCGCGCTGAAGAGTATTTACCACGATGATAAATTGTTTTGACGTTAAGTTATTTTCCTTTGTATTGATACTTCTTTTGTGCCATTCCTGTGTCAATAGAATTTCAGAAAACTTCATTCCGGCCCCGCAAGTACATAGGGAGGTAAAGATAAGACCGCTCGAAATAGGGGCTAGTGCTCCTGATTTTCATTTGCCTGGAGCGGATGGAAGTTGGTATCGTCTCAATGATTTTGATGAAACAATTTTGGTGGTTGCTTTTCTATCAAATTATTGCCCTAACTCCCAGGTTTATGAGGATCGGCTAATCAGTTTTTATGAGGATTACAAAGATCGCGGAGTTGACCTCGTTGTGATCTCTCCTAACAGCCCTTTGGCTACACCCGATGATGCGATGGGATATAGCGATCTGGACGACTCGTATGAGTCGATGGTCAAAAGGGCAAAAGACAAAAACCTCAACTACCCATACCTCTATGATGGCGATCATCAGAATGTTTCCGTCAGCTATGGTTTTACTACAATACCTACTGTTTTTGTTTTTGATGAAAAGAGACATTTGCAGTACAGGGGCCAGATTGATGGTTCTTCAGCGTGGAGGGCAGCAAATGCAGAAGATTTGAGAATGGCGGTCGATGCTGTCGAGCGAAAAGGGGAGATTATCCGCAAGGAGAATAATTCGCCAGGATGCAAAGTATACTGGTCGTGGGATCAAGCAGATAGAGTGACCTTAGAGAAGACTTGGATGGAGTCACCTGTGAATCTGCAAAAGTTGACCCTTGATAGTCTAATGACGCTGCGGGTTAATTTTTCACATAAACCCCGGGTGTTTAATTTCTGGGCTACCTGGTGTGGTCCTTGCAAGCAGGAGTTTCCGGAATTTTTGAAGATGCAAAGAATGTATCGAGATAGGCCCATTGAGTTTATTTCAGTGAGCCTCGATTCTCCGGAAAAGTATCTTGAGGCATTAACCTTTCTTCAACAACTTCGTGCCCCTGGATCTAATTTCATCCTTCAGGAGTCAGACAAGGAGGCCATCCGGAAAAAAGTTTATGACCAATGGGATGGTTCGTTACCCTTTACCATCATTGTTGATCCGTTGGGTTTAGTGTACAAGGTTTGGCAAGGTCCTTTTGATCCGCTGGAGGTGAAAAAGGCTATTGTTGAGCATAGATTGTTGGGCAGATATTATTCCGATTAGGTACTTCATAAAGCAGCAAATTTTTAGCGCTCTCCAGGCTTCAGCCATGATAGACTTGCTAACCTAAGTTCAACCACTCCGTGGTTGATTTCTATTGCCTTCATACCTCCGGATTTCATCCAGAGTTATTCACGTTGAATCCCTCTGGGATTCTTTTTTTGCATTTATAATCTCGGTGAGATCATATGGGTGCAGCAATCAGCAACCCTGAAGGGGTTGAAGGTGCTTAACCCGGCATGAAAATGCCGGGGTGGTGAAGCTCTCTCCCCAACCACAGCATGGTTGAACCCTTGCATACCGATACTCACTCTACTAATCGATCTTTTTTAGGCAGCATAATGTTATTTTAGTCCGATGTCTTGCAATAAATATCCAATTTAGAACTCTCGGCGGACGCTAAACACATACAAGAACCTGCTACTTTGCAATGATAATGCTATCATATTGATCGAGAAGAGGCAAAGTCAGTTCGATATAGCCATCCTGCCATTTGTAAGGAACTTCAGTTTCCCGTTTTAGAGAGTAAAGCCCCTTTGGTTTAAAACCACTCCTGACCCGTATCTTGGTATTGTATACCGGAAGTGGATCAAAATACGTATTGCCACTGAAGCCAGTCAGATTGATCAGATGCAGGATCATACCATCGTCCTTCTCACGACCTAGATTTTCGGCAATGTTTTCGGTGAAATTTTGCAAGACCAATTCGACTCTCGGGTGTGCGTCAGTATCAATAAGTTGTCGGCAATCTGGAAAAACAGATTCAATGATATCCAGTAAAATGTGTTTATGCTGTTCATAACCATGGATGTAGTAAAGACGACCTAAATTAAGTGGGATGCTAATAGCTACGCCTTTTCCATAGTTTTTCATACCGACAGCAAAGTAACCGGTAGGCTCATGGCCACCGATTTTTTCAGGCGGCCCTGGTCTTCCGGGACTCAAGATTGGCAAGTATCGGGCATCGCATTTAGACATATCATACAGGCCAAGATTGAACTTCCAGAAAAGCAAAGTCTGCTCACCAAAGCGCTTAAAGATTTTCTTGTCATCAGGCTCCAGATAAAATCCCTCTCCCTCACTAATGAGCGAATCGATCTGAACTCCAAAGAGGCCCGACGGTGCATTGCGATTTTCGATCAAGGACTGATTGGTCGTGATTAAGGAGGTACCATTTTCACAAATCTCTTTTAAAATCGAAATCCCCTGATCGCTGACCTTCGGAATTTGAGGTAGGATAACCAGACGATAATTTTTCAATTTATCGCCCAAATGCTCAATCTCTTCGTATTGGATGATATCGTATTGCAAATGGGCTTCTTTGAGCATGAGCTGGATACCCCGATACTCTTGTGCGGCGGTACCTCCTGGCCAGTAGGCCGGTGAAATGATACAGATCTCGGCCGGTGAACGGTACTTGCCAAAGTACGGTTCGTACTTTTTGTGAAATGCATAAATCTCTTCCCAGATTGGAAAATTGCGTTCATCTTCGTAATCCCTGAAATCGCCCATGAGACTAATATCAAGCCCTGAACCAGCGGCGAGGTTTTCGTACAGTCTGATGGCAGTTTCTTCCGGTTCAATGGCATTGTACCGGGAGCGAAACGAGATCTGTTGAATACTGGCATTGCTCACAATATGCTCTGGTTGAGATTGCATGGCATTTGTTACATTGTCGTAAGACATATAAGGCCAATATGGCAGACTATTCGTTTGCGACTCATGCCGTATGATATCGACAAATTTCTCCATATATGTGCAGATAGCGATATCGGGATTGACTGTTTTGATGGCCTGGTGGATATTTTCCATCCAGTCATTGGCAGTATACTTTTTAAACTCCTGATATTTCTGAAATGCCGGATCTCTTTCGTTTTCTTCCTTGGGCAATGTCATTCCTCCACTGAATTCAGCGAATCGTTTACGGTCGTATTCGTTCTGGTCGATACCATGATAGGTGCCTTCGTATGCGTTACGGGTATTGTAGCCAGGCATGTTGATGAAAATACCATCGACGGGATATTTTGTGATCAGTTCTTTGACAATGGACACCGATTTTTCTTGTACATAAGGAGCGTTGATTGAGGCCATATACATGTCATCATTGATAATTCGCTCATCCGATGGAGATATGTATGCCCAATCCGGATGCTTTTCAAAGATCGATCGATGAAATCTGCTGAAATCAAACCGGGTGACAACCCGGATGTTTAAATCATGACAACGCTTGATTATGTCAGGTAGCATATTAGGCTGCATGAATGGATTGGTATATTGAAATTCTAACTCAGTGGGGTAGAATGCCATAATGCCTCCACCGTTGATGATCAGGGTGTTGACAGAAAACCGTTGTAAGTCCTCTACTAAATGGTCCACGTTTAAAGTGGCTTCATAAGCAGGAAGATTACATTGCATCACCCTTAGATTATTTCGTTTCCACCATGGAATGTCAGCTGGCCACGCATCGGGGGATGAAGCAGGGGTTAATGCAATTGTCTGCGCAGAGAGCGGACTAACAAAAGTTGCGTAAAAAAGAAGTGCCAGGCAGCAGCGCAAAAAAATAGGAGTCGACATTGTGCTGAAAGTTTACGCCTCAAGATAGGCCTTAAATTGCTGGGATTCGTGTAAGGAATCCTTTGCTCCGTGCATTGGACGGCTGTGGAAGCGAAACGAATCTGGGGTTGTTCCGTTTCACTGCCTGGCAGCCACGGCAGACTGGATTCCACAAAACCAGGAGAGTCACTAAGTAACTTCTGAAGAATTAATGAATGGTTCGCTCTTAGGAGTCGCCAATTGGATCAGAAACTATCAATGGTTTCATAAATTTTTTTTTGCTGGCACCAAGATCTATTGAGCGTCTATTTTTTTCCTGAACCTTCCGCACCAGGCTAGTGACTGTCTTATACGTTAAGTGGTGCGAAATTTTGACTAATTCAAAACACTAGGCGTCGAGTTGGACACTGTCAAGTAAGACCGATTGATGAATTATTATGCAGGAGATCTTTTTTAATAACATTTCCAAACTACTGTAAATCAGTTATTTACGATTTGCCCATAACTAGGATTATGTTAAGTAGGTAGGACCTGTTTAATGACTCCTGGGAATCAGGGTGATTCTTTGTCACACGATAGATCAGTAGTTTCGTTGGACTTGCAATTGCCAGTTATATCTGAGCTGGAAAGAAATCCGAAGATATTTTTCGGCATAATTTTAAGTTCTAACACGAGCAACTGACCACTACCGTACCTTCCAACACTAGGATCATAAAACCATAGTCATATTAGTCATATATTTATTCACTCACTATCGAAGACAATTCGCATTCTACAGGGCTCAAATTGTTGGTCGATATGCGAAACCTGATCCGTTATGACCAAGCTATCAGTTGTTTCAGGAATGAAAAAACTCTTTGAATATAGTCCATTATCAATCCGAAGATCCTGTGCCACCTCTTCTTTAACCACTCTACCATTCTTGTAAAATTCGATTGAATACGCCAGTGTTAGGTCATTGTTTGAAAATTCTTCATTATCGAGTGGTAGGTGAAAATCTATTTTGAGTGAATCATTATTATCTACTTCCTGAACTTTAACTAGTGTGCAAATGCTGGTGAATATTGAAGTCACATTAAGAAGAGAATCGTATCTCCAAACTCGCCTATAGACAGCAGAATCTTCATAATATAATTCCTCTCCACGCTTGCTACCATTCCTATTGAACTGCACCAACATCTTTTTAGAGCCATTTTCGTAAATAAATTCATCCCGTACATGACCATTCTTGTAATAAGTCAATGATAAACCATGTAAGGTGTCATCCAGATATGTTGCCATTTGATCTATGAGGCCATTCTCTTGATAGGCCATGAAATTACTCTGCATTCCTCGAGGACCAGATGTATATTGCTGATCTAAACCGCCATTTTCATTAAAGATGAATACCCGTTCTAGATTATTTGTTAATTGAAATTGGATGCTCTGAATTGATTGCCCTGATGCATCATAGTTGATTTTTACTTGCTCTTTATCTTTACACGATGTCATCAACATTAAAGTTGCAAAAGATATCAATTGACCTGATTTCATAATTTAATTTGACTTTGATTTCCTTCGTTCTCGTCGTTCATAGATTTGGCCATCGTATGATCTCACACTCTGCTCAGCAAGTGAATCTGCTTGCTGAATGGGTAGTTTCCTTACCCTGTTAGATGTGTCTTTGATGGTAGCAATCTCAGCCCGCTTCATATCAATCACCTCCTTAGACTCTTGTATGATATCAATTCCCAAATCGACCGCCTCGACCATTGATGGACTTGTTGGCATTTTCATGAATTTAGTGTTGCCTGCCAATATGGTGAATTCCGTCACATCAATAGACTCGTTAGCACCATCCAAAGCCTCAACTTCAGACTCGAGCGGACCAGGACCATCTTTGCTAGTGAGATTGGATCCACCTCTTTGAGTCGCGCCCTCGTCACCATTGCTTCCAGTAAAAAATGTGAAAACACCATTTTTAATCATTGCGGCGCCTTCTTTCAGAGCCGTAGTATACTTATCCCTAAAGACATGTTTTAGCACATCAATGTAGTTAAAATTCGATGGCAATGTATCGAGACCGAATGGATCAATATATTTAAGAGGGTTGTTTAGCACATATGCAAAAGGTGTAACAGCGTAGTGATTTGCTGCCAATGGATCCACACCTGTAAACCTCGCCACGGCTGGATCATAAAATCGAGCGCCATAGTCATACCAACCCAGTGCCAGTTCGTTCTTGCCATCCTCATCTACATCGGTGGAGTCATGATTAAACTCTTTTCCATTATAGAGATAAGGATGCAACGTGTCGGTGGCCATACTCCAAGGACCCACCATTTCCATGCCAAAAGGGTAGTAATGCGCTTCTCTTAACACATCAATTGTATCTACGATCACTCCATCTGTAATCGCCCTTATTTCTCCAATTAAAGCCAGTTTAACGGGCATTAAATATTTGTCGCACATTGAAATCTAGCAATAATAACATACGCTGTAATTCTGA
The DNA here is from genome assembly GCA_016711125.1 of Saprospiraceae bacterium. Classification (GTDB taxonomy): domain Bacteria; phylum Bacteroidota; class Bacteroidia; order Chitinophagales; family Saprospiraceae; genus JABDMH01. The sequence continues at coordinate 621,142 of JADJTQ010000002.1, forward strand.
TTTTTAAAGTATGAAGCAAGCGTAAAAAAAACGGGCCGTTTTTTGTGACGCTTGCCTCCCACCCCATCGACCGGCCAACTCCCCTTGATTTTGGTTACATAAACTGGTCACATGAATCAAAGTCAAATTATCTTGCATATCACCCATTTATGTAACTGTTATCAATATTGGATACGCTCGGGTCACCAATAAAGACCAACTACTCGATCTATCAGACCGATGCCTTGAAAAAAGCCGGTTGCCGCAAAATTTATAGTGAGCACATCAATGGGTCGAAAGCCAGCCGTCCAGAACTGGGTAAAATGATGACTCAATAGCGGGAAGGGGATGTGATGCAGGTTCGTCTCCCCCTTTTTTTAGATTAGCTAAGCGGTAACGATTCTTTCCGATTTGTGGTAATGGTCCTGGCAGCTACCGAAAGCGGTCATCGTTTTGAAAACTGTGTGTATCTTCCGGTGATACTGACCCCTTACTGCATGCGTTTCTTGAGAAAATTCACCGTTTCTTGAATATCGGATATTTTCTGATCGAGCGCATTTTCCCGCACGGCTTTATTGTCACTAAAGCTGAGGTGAGCATAATATTGCCAGATTTCGGCAATATCCCGATAGGGTATTTTATAGGGAGGGTAGACCGGATTGTCGGACATCGCAGTCAGTGACGAACCATCAGGGTTTACCAGGATTCGTTTATAAACTATTCCGTCCAGATGAGTTGCAATGACATACGTGCGTTCATTTCTGAGTTCTTCGATGCCCTCAATATAGTTGCAAATAACGATTGACCCTGTGGGCAAAGGCAACATGGAATCTCCTTGAATTTCGAACGCACGATAGGTGCCTTCGGGAATGCTAGGGAAATACAATTTGGGCAATTCCTGGATAAATTCAGGATCTTGAAAGTTTTCAAGATATCCTGCCTGAGCCTTGGCCGCTACATATTCGATATTTTGCCGGTTATGACTATCTACTGTTATGGCGAGCACCTTCAGATCAGATTGACTGATCACTTCTAGCTCCCTGTGCCATAATTTCTCAGTGAGCAAATTGTCAATGGTAAGTTTAAAATGACGGGCAATCCTGACTAAGGTTTCAAGATTCGGCTCGGTATGACCCCGCTCATAATCTCCCAACGTGGTTCGGGGAGTATCGAGAATTTCAGCCAATTGTTGCTGCGACAAATTCTCTCGTTTTCGAAGATACTTGATGTTTTCACCTAGCATTAGAGACATAAGGTTGCAATTATCTAATGATTAAATCGCGGCTCTCACCTCATCACGTTGTACTTCGTGATTTAGCATAACTCTCCTGATTCCTTCTTTAAGCGTCCGCACATTAAAGTTGACCAGAAAACCTATTTTACACCCTGACAATTTTAGATAGGTTTTCATCTTTGCCATATCCAGCTCACTGAAAGATTCGCTTTGACTCACCTGAATCAGTACGCGCCGCTCTACCATCATATCGATGGCATAACCCAGATTAACCCTCAAATCTCCATATTGCAGAGGCATCTCTTTACGACAATCAACATCCAGACCTAATTGCCTGATCTCATAGGTCAGACAGTCCAGATAAGCGCATCCCAACAAGCCTGGTCCCAATGCCTTATGAACATTGAAAGCAGCTTGCAGTACTAAATCACTAATTCTATTTTCTATGGTCATGATGTCCAATTAATGCAATAAAACTAATAAAGATTCAATACAAAGTCTAAAATATCGGCAATTATTTGGCGAATAATTCGACTTTTTATAACACAATTATTTGAATTGCCTGCTATTTCGGCATATATTAGTCGAATAATTCGTCTAATGTATCTCAATTGCCACACATATTTCAGTTTACGCTATGGGGTGCTGGGTGTCAGGAAACTGGTACAGCTGGCTTCGGATCTACGACAGTCGTGTCTCGCCTTAACCGACATCAATAATACCTCCTGCGCGATTGAGTTTGTCAACTGCTGCAAGGAGTACGGTATTAATCCGGTCCTTGGTATCGAATTTCGAGATAAACAAGATTTTCGGTACATCGGCCTGGCGCACGACAGATCGGGGTTTGCTCAACTTAATCTTTTGCTCAACCGGTATCTTGTGGAAGGACAGGCTTTACCTCCACGCGCTCCCGTCTTACCCGGTGTGTCGTTTGTTTACGATTATCGACAGATATTGGGTAGTCGTCTCGATCTGCACGAATATGCGGGAGTGAGACCAAACCAGATAAATCATTGGTATAGATGGCAACATCATTTTCCTGCAGACCGCACTGTGGCATGGATGCCGGTCACCCTGGACACAAAACGGGATTGGTCGACACATCAACTACTGCGGTGCATTGCCCTTGGTACGATTCACAGCAAGCTTTCCAAAGACCAATGCTGTCAGCCGGATGAATATATGCTGTCGGTTTCGGAAGTTAATAACATCTACAGGGCATACCCACTTCTGGTTAGCAATGGTCGCAGGCTGCTGACGCAATGCACATTTGAACAAGCGGATGCACTTCCGAACAAGCAACATTACCTGGATAACTCCGACCACGACCAGGAGCTGTTAACTCACTTGTCTTTGGAGGGGCTTCGCCAAAGATACCCGGTGCTGGAGCCCCTCCACAGCGCTCGGCTCGAGGAGGAGTTGGAGATGATCTTTCAATTGCGATTTGAAGCCTATTTTCTCATTACCTGGGATATCGTGCAGTATGCCAGGAAAGCAGGTTATCGGCATGTTGGCAGAGGGAGTGGTGCCAATTCTCTGGTGGCTTATTGTCTCCAGATCACCGACGTAGATCCAATCGCCCTCAATTTGTATTTCGAAAGGTTTATCAATCCCCATCGCCCGGTGCCACCAGATTTTGACCTGGACTTTTCATGGGATGAACGCGATGATGTGATTCAATACATACAACAGCGATATGGTCATGATCGGGTAGGCTTATTGGGCAGCTACCAAACTTTCAAAGGCAAATCTGTGGTAAGGGAAGTGGGAAAAGTCTTTGGCCTTTCGCGGAAGGATATTGATTGGATTGTCAGCCAACCGAGAGCATCGAGCCGGCATCATCCTCTGGCTGAGACGATTTTTCGTGAGGGCAAGTGCTTACTTGGTTTGCCAAGTCATTTGAGTATTCATTCAGGAGGTATAGTGATCGCGGAATCAGGCTTGCATAATCTCACCTCCAGCCAGATGATGCCCAAAGGATTCGCTATTATTCAAATTGACATGCATCATGCAGCAGACTGGGGTTTACATAAGTTCGACATCTTAAGTCAGCGGGGCACTGGTCATATCAAAGAAGCGGTGGAGCTAGTTGAACAACACCACGGCACCCGGATCGACATTAGTAATATGCCAATGATTACAACCGATAAAGCAACCTTCCAGTTACTCACATCTCCAGGAGGCTGTATCGGATGCTTTTATATAGAATCGCCAGCGATGCGCGGACTACTAGCAAAAGTGCCCTGCAGCAGCTATCAGGATCTTGTGGCAGTATCGTCTATCATCCGGCCAGGGGTATCAAAAAGTGGCATGATGCAGAAATATATAGAGCGCTTTCATGATTCATCCAAGATTACCCACATTCATCCAAAATTGGCCGAACTGCTGGAAGACACCTTTGGTATCATGGTTTATCAGGAGGATGTTATGAAAGTTGTACGACATTTTGCCGGCTTCAGCCTATACGAAGCTGATCTACTGCGCAGACTGATGACTGGCAAACATAAGACATCGGAAAGCCTGCAGCATCTGAAAGATCGATTCTTCACCAATTGTGCAAAGTCAGGTCAGAGTGAACGGGTGGTCACTGAGCTATGGCGACAGATTGAGAGCTTTAGTGGTTATGCATTTTGCAAGGCACATTCGGCAACATATGCGGCAGAAAGTCTGCAAAGTCTTTTTCTAAAAGCGCATTATCCGATCGAATTTATGGTCGCAGTGATCAATAACGAGGGGGGATTCTACCCTATGGGGGTTTACATCCGGGAACTAATCAGACTTGGTGGTATTGTGGAAGCTCCTGCCTCTCACGAAGCTCATGGTACACAAGAATTGTGCAAGGCAAAGTGTACCTGGGTCTCAAAATGATCAAGGGATTGACCCGGCAAACTGGCCACATTCTAGCTGGACTAAGGGAGCACTATACCTGTCTGCAGGATATGAAGCAACTGATAGCGCAGATAAGTCCAACGCGAATTGATCTTCTCATCGAAGTTGGTGCCCTGCGTGCTTTGGACCCAAATAGATATCGATTGTTCTTTGAGAGATTGCTCCAGTCCGGAGCAAGACGACATCTGCAGATCGCCATTTTTGAGGCAGACCCGTATCTGCACAAACCCGACATCCCGGATGACCCAAGGTCACTATCCAGAGCACATTTGAGGTTGTTGGGATTTACGATCGACAGCCCGTTCATGCTGTTTGATCCTTTGCCTCAACGTACGCTAAAGTCTGCTCTATCGAACAAGATCGGGGCGGCCGTGACTATCCTTGCCTACTATATCCTGGAGAAACCCGTTACCACGGAGCATGGTGCCCATATGTGTTTTGCGACCTGGTATGATCAGGATCTGTCTTTTTTCGACAGCGTTCATTTTCCGGGAGTGCTGACACGATATCCCTTGTCAGGACAAGGATTATATCAGGTGGAAGGCAGAATCGCCTTCGAGCATGGATATCCTTTGCTGATCGTGCAAACCTGCCGTCCTCAGCAATTCATCAGTGACCTCGAAGTAGCTTCCTAACTTTGGTTGACTATAATTACCTTAGTACCACACAACAAGTGATAGTTGATTTAGGTATGAAAGAGCGAAAAACGAAAAAATCTGTCAAGGCGAAAGAAGAACCGTCAAAAATTATTCGAGATACTTCGAATGGCTTCAAAAAAATGCAGATCTGTTTTGCTTAGCAGCTCTATTGATCGTGTCACTAATTCTCTTTTGGTCAGTGACTATCGAGTCAAAAACATACACTCAGGCAGACAATTTGACCAGTGCAGTGTACTACAATCAGGTAGATCAGCATTATCAAGAGACTGGAGAAATCGCGCGCTGGAATCCATATATTTTTGGAGGGGTGCCAAATATCTTTGAGTTGCCCAAGTCTGTATTCAACCTCGATTATTATCTGGACTTTTGGCATCCGGCACGAGTCTGGCGTTTATTTTTTTCTGGCTTGGTGCCATTGGTCTGTATTTTCTGTTGAGGCACCTTGAATTTGAACGCTTCATTTCAGTTTTTGGAAGTTTGATATTTATGTTGGCACCATACAATATGTCACTGGTGATCAATGGACATGACACCAAGATCCAGGCAATTATGTATGCGCCCTGGATATTTTGGGCTTTGCTGCGGGTGCTAAAAAACCAAAGCTGGTTAGATGTTTGTCTTTTGACATTGTTTGCAGGTTTACAAATTCGTACAAGTCACTATCAGGTAGTTTTTTATACGGCCATACTTTCGATCATATTTGTTTTTTCGGACTTGATACGCGTGGCCAGGGAAAATCGAAAAATGCCATGGCGTCGACTGCTACTGTTGAGTGTTGCAGCTGCTGGAGCATTGCTTATAGCCACCCGCCCACTTTTATTGGCAGCAAACTATGCTGGTGATTCGGTTCGAGGCAGAGAGGTAGTAAGGATGAATGACCAGAGTATGACTACTGGTGCGGAAAAGGGAGTTAGTAAATCGTTTGTTAAAAATTGGTCTTTTGAACCTGTCGAATTACTTTCTCTTGTGGTGGCCCGTGCCACCGGAGGCAATTCCAATGAATATTATGGCAAAGCAAGATCCATTGGATTTCGACAGGATGTCATCCCGGGTTATTGGGGCCATAGCCCATACAATGGTTCGTACTATTATATGGGTACTTTCGTATTTCTTCTGGTTTTTGTAGCTTTTTTTTGGATCAAGCGGTATCCCCTCCTTTGGCAGCTAGGTGCAGGTCTTGTCTTAATGCTGATCTGGTCTTTGGGCACTTTCACCGGACCAATATATGACCTGAGTTATCAATTTATCCCATTCTTTTCGAATTTCCGTACCCCTACCACCAGCATGTCAATGGTGTATTTGCTTGCTGCCATCATAGCTGCATATGGGCTTCGTTCGATCAGCTTTTTCAGGAATGTGGAAATAAAAAAGTTATTGAAATTATTGGGGATCGTAGCCGGAGTCGCCGTATTACTTTTTATCATCGGAAATAGTATTTCTTTTATTAATCCTAATCAAAAGTTGCAGCCAAATGTCGTGGATATGCTGATTGAAGCCCGCCGTTCCATGTATTTCGATGACTTGTTTTGGTTTGTAGTAAGTATCCTGATTTTTGCAGTGTTTGTCTGGCTTTATGTCAAAAACAAAATTAGTCTCCGGGTCTCAATCGTCGGACTCTTGGTTTTTACTGCGATTGATCTGTTGGTAGTGAGTAGCCGATATGATGATAAGGCCATCAGTTGGAAAGAATTTAACCGAAGTTATCTCGACGACTCGCAAACGACTTTATTTTTGAAAAATGATGCTTCCAACTTCAGAGTCCTGGCAATGGGAAATCAAAATTTTGGATTACCTGCACATGTTCAAACTATCGGTGGTGGTTATGATATGCAGATGAATAAATCTATGTATGAATTGACTAATAATAGTTTGTATCAGAAATTGGATGGTAACACCCAGATTAATTGGAATGTACTTGATTTTTTGAATGTAAAATATGTCGTTAGTGATCGGGTACTGGAAAACGACCGATTAAATCAACAACTAGCCGATCCGGCAAAGGGGATTTATACTTACCGGTATAAATTCAACAAAGAACGCGGATTTTTTGTGGATGGATTTCAAATCATTAAAGATGATGTTGCAGGATAGAGATGATTAATAGCCCTTCTTTTGACGCTCGCCGCACGGCTATCCTTGAGGAAAATCCTGGAGATATTTTTCCAGCTTCGAGATCAAAAGTTGATTTAGTTGCATTCGACCCCAATAAGATTGTCTATACTGTGGAGACGGGAAATCCAGGGTTATTTGTGATGTCGGATATCTATCAGCCTAAATTCCAGCAGATATATTTGGACGGGCAGCGGGTAAAAAAAGTTTTTAAAACTAACCACACCATACAATCGATAGTAGTGCCCTCGGGATTGCATTCGATTGAAATACGTTACGATAAAAAGATTTTTGATTTGAGTGCTTTGATCAGTAATATAGCCTTTATGCTTGTGTATTTGGTCTTAGGATATTTGCTTTATACCACATTTAGATCAAGCCAAAAAATAGAGAAACAATTGCTAGCAATTTGATTAGTATGTGGGGTTAAGGGAACTCCTTGCCGAATATTCGTGTCACCAAAAAACTAAAAAAAGGACTTCAACAATTAGCATGGCCTTATGCCCCTGGTAGTGTTTAAAAAAGAGGGTCTCTACGTACCCATTGCCGATGTTTTTATTGATCCATGGCGACGGGTGCGCAAAGCACTGATTACCCATGGGCATTCAGACCATTCCAGATGGGGGCATCAGCAGTATTTATGCACTCATGATAGCAAACCGATCATCAGACACCGGCTGGGAGATATTCAGATTCAATCGGTAGCCTTTGGCGAAGATGTGCTAATCAATGGAGTTAAATTTACTTTTTTACCGGCTGGACACATCGTTGGTTCGGCGCAAATACGCATTGAGTTTCGAGGAGAAGTTTGGGTCGTTTCTGGTGACTATAAAACTGAAAACGATGGTATCAGTGGTCATTTTGAACCGGTACGATGTCATGCTTTTATCACCGAATGTACTTTTGGAGTTACCGATATACTCCTGGCTACCCCAGGCTCAGATTTTTCAGCAAATCAACCAATGGTGGCAGCACAATCGCGAAAACAAAATTTCTACGCTCCTGATGGGGTACACCTTGGGCAAAGCTCAACGATTGACGAGTGGGCTGGATCCTTCGATCGGTCGCATCTTTACCCATGGAGACATACATAATATGAATGAAGTAGTCAAGCTAGCTGGAGTCAAGCTGCCAGCCACCAGACTTCTTGATAGTTCAGTAACCAAAGAGGACCTTCAAGGTGCTATTGTGGTGGCCCCTTCAGGTATCACGAGTAGTAACTTGATGCGCCGATTCAAGGAAGTCTCGATTGGTAATGCATCTGGTTGGATGCAGCTGCGAGGGGCCCGAAGAAGAGGTAGTACCGACCGTGGCTTTGTGTTATCTGATCATGCTGATTGGGAAGGTCTCAATCAGGCGATAGCAGAAACAGGAGCTGAGAAGATCTTTGTCACCCATGGCTACACAGAGGTTTTTAAAAAGTGGTTGCTTGAAAAGGGTCTTGATGCCGAAATTGTTAAAACCAAATTCGAAGGGGAGCAGCCGGAAACAGACGATCTCAGCGAAAACGAATAAGAAGAAAATGCAAAGATTTGCCAGGTTGTTTGAGGCTTTGGATCAGACCACCAAGACCACTGCTAAGGTCTCGGCATTGACCGATTATTTTCTGGAAGCACCAAAACCCGATCGGCTTTGGACAATTGCTTTGCTGTCACATAAAAGACCGAAGCGATCGGTCAACACGACCTTATTGCGCACCTGGGCATCAGAGGTAGCTGGATTGCCATTATGGCTATTTGAAGAGTCTTACCATATTGTGGGTGATCTGGCCGAAGCGATTGCTTTGGTTTTACCCAAACCTCAAACCTCGTCAACCAGGTCTCTCTCTGAATGGATCGGCATGCTAATCAAATTGACCAATGACGATGAGGAGACAAAAAAGAAATTTATCATTAGCGCTTGGGCTGAACTTGATCACCGTGAACGATTTATTTTTAATAAGGTCATCACCGGTGGTTTTCGGGTTGGAGTTTCACAAAAGCTAGTGACTCGTGCCTTGTCCAAAGCAACCGGCATAAACGAAAACATGCTCACTCACCGGCTCATGGGCAATTGGACTCCTATGGATACGACATATGATGCGCTGATTCTGCAACCACTTGACAACGAGGATGACTCCAAGCCCTATCCGTTTTACCTGGCCTATGCACTTGATTTAGATTTTGATCAACTTGGCCCGGTAGGTCAGTGGCAGGCCGAATATAAATGGGATGGCATCAGGGGCCAATTGATTTGTCGTAATAGTAGCCTCTATTTGTGGTCCAGAGGTGAAGATTTAATGACCGCTCGATTTCCTGAGTTCGGTCCATTAGCCACCACTTTGCCTCACGGAACCGTGATTGATGGCGAAATTCTACCTTTTAAAGATGATAACCCAATGAGCTTCCAGCATCTACAAACCAGGATAGGCCGCAAAAATGTCCCAAAAAAAATCATGAATAATACGCCGGTCATTCTGATGTGTTATGATCTCATTGAGCATGATGGCAAAGACATCAGACAGCGGCCGCTTCAAGAAAGGAGAATCCTGCTGGAAAGTCTGCTTGAGGGGCACCCGGAAAATATCTTGCGACTGTCGCCGGTCGTTCCATTTTCCGATTGGCTTGCTCTTGATGGGATCAGACAGAATGCACGACAGCTGCATAGTGAAGGTTTGATGCTCAAGCGACTCCACTCCGAATACAAGAATGGGCGTAAAAGAGGTGATTGGTGGAAGTGGAAAATTGATCCGCTCACCATTGATGCGGTGTTGCTCTATGCCCAACAAGGTCATGGCCGACGAGCTAATCTCTTTACCGATTACACCTTTGCTGTGTGGCATGGTGACAATCTGGTACCCTTTGCCAAGGCTTATTCCGGCCTTACGGATCAGGAGTTTCTTGAGATTACAAAATATGTCCGTGAGAACACTTTGGAGAGATTTGGCCCGGTCAGGGCGGTGGTACCTAATCTGGTTTTTGAGCTGGCCTTCGAAGGCATACAGGCTAGTACGAGGCACAAATCTGGGGTCGCACTTCGGTTTCCTCGCATGCATCGGTGGAGGAAGGACAAACATCCAAAGGAGGCCAACACCCTGCAAGATCTGAAAGATATCCTTGACTCCTACGGCTAAATATTTTCTCCGATAAATTGGCCCATCCCAGCTAAACGTTTCTGAAATTTGACTAATATTCTAAATCGTCTTGATGATTTTAAACTGATTGTTGATGAAAAAATTACTTAATTATTTCCTACAAGGGCTTATCTACATTGCACCTCTTGCGATAACTGCATACATTATTTACGTGATCTTTAGTTTTGTCGATGGGCTTTTGCAGCAGACTCTCGAAGAATTGTTTGGCTTTAGATTTCCTGGATTGGGTCTTTTGGCCCTCGTATTTGTGCTGATGTTGGTTGGTTTTTTGGGCCAGACCATTATCGCTAGACCCTTGAAGGCCCTCTTTGAGAGACTTCTACACAAAGTACCCCTGCTAAATATGATTTATTCAGCTTTTGATGATTTGTTTTCCGCAGTAGTGGGCAAGAAGAAAAAATTTAATGTTCCTGTACTAGTCCTGGTAAATCCTATTTCTAATTTGGAAAAACTTGGTTTTCTCACCGAAGAAGATCTTGACCTTTTGGGGGTAAAAGATAAAGTAGCCGTCTATTTTCCGCATTCATACAATTTTTCCGGTGAATTATTTATTGTCCCCAAAAATCAGGTCAAACCGGTACAAATTAATTCAGGTGATGTGATGAAGTTTATTGTCTCCGGTGGTGTGGCAGGCTGGAACGAATAAAATGAAGTGCCTATTATTTTATTTGAGATATTTAATTCCCAGCATCACCATGATTCTGTTTTTTATAGAATGGCGACTATCCGGCATCCCGGAGGGTCGCAAGTGAGTGAAAGAGACTTTGGCAGTATTCAGGAATGTTTTCCATGGTCCTACTGGCAGGTTTTTTCTTGAAATTTTATGATCAGATCACCATCATTGCAGGAGGATTTGGTTTATTGGCTATTGCAGGATTGATCAAAACACTATATTCGGAAGGCCTGCCGAAGCTTTTTATTGCCGGAATAATTTTAACCTTGCTAATACTAGTAAACAATTTTATTTATTTTACGAAAGTGGGTATTAGTTTCCTTCCGTTTATTCAAAAAATCACCTTCTTCGTTTTATTTAGCTGGATTATGTGGATTAATTTGACTTTAATCAATAGATTGGGTCAAGGCGAAATGGGTCAGAAATAACTGATATAAAACTATACCGGGATGATTTTTTTCAAGCGCGGCAGCCCAGTTCGTCCCAGGCCTGGTACATTTTCTCTTGCCAATCATCATCGTTTATTTTCGAAACCCATTTTTGAGAATTGCTTTTTTGAATAAAATGATACATCATTTGTTGTCTTGGTGAGAGCAAATGCAGAGGAGATTTACCTTGTCCGATCAAGGCATTTATTTTCACCGACTGAATTGCAGACATGGGTACCAAACGATAGTCAGTTTTTGAAAGATAATACTTCGGTTCTTCATCCAATCGAAAGGCTTCGGCTTTTTTAACTTTATCTTGCCCTAGAGTATTTTGAGCTTTGTTTTTTTGCTTCTCATTACTAAAATATAGCTGATCTGCGCAATTTGTTTTTTCACCTTCCTTAATGATAGTTTCAAGATTAATTATTGAAGGATTTTTTTCTACACCTTTTTCGTTGGCAGCTAATTCATCAGACAGCCGCGGTAGGTAGTCAGGTATAGGATATCCAGCTTTTTTCATACCATGGATTAGGTAAGCTACCAGACCTGATGGCGTATAATTTCCGTTCAACCGGGGTACAAGATCTGACTTGTCATCGCTGACAATCCTCACTACCGGATTATTCCAACTGGGTTCCCGATAATAAGCCAGGACTGAAGCGTCTTTACCAGTCCGGTTGTTGTAGATAGCAACAGGAACGAAATAGGTTTCGATCGTTTCAACGATCAGAGGATGGCTCAAAACCACCTTACCATAGGTCTTGCAAGTAAGACATCCGGGAATTTCCTGAAACAAGATTAAAATCGGCTTCTTTTCTTTGCTTGCAATTTGACTGGCTTCCTCCAGATCACGAAGCCATTCTACCCTACCCAGCTCTTCCGGATTATTGGCGATTATCAAGGTACATCCTGATAGCAAGAACATTAGGAAAACAACTCTGAACATGTTACACGCTTTTGTCTACACTAAGTTAACTAATTTGAGACTCTTTCTGTTTCTAAGCCATTCTCATTTCAGATGCAATCCTGGGAGCACTATCTCAGAGCTGATCCAGGTATTGTTAGGGCACCGACAGGCCGTGGCAAGACCTATTCACTTGTGGTGCCGATTACTCTGGAAGGCTTAATGCAAAACGATTGGGAAGACCAGATTCGTAAATAGGATGTTTTCCAATGACTTTTTCGATCAAATAGTGACTCTTCGTTGTGGGCTTTCATTTTTTTACCAAATATCTTTACGAATTTTTGCCAAAAAGCCAAATATGTTATGCTTGATTTAGTTAACTTGTTGATCCAGAAAATGGAGGAAAATTTAGACCCAGTTGAAATGCTCATTCGTAAATCAGGGCCAGAAATCTGCTAAATTATCTCGTCGGGTAGGATTGATTTCGACTATCCTTATAGTGTTAATGCCCAAGTGTAGTTTATGCTTTATCGCCTATTCCAGCACATTGGCTCTGTGCAGTGGAAGATCGCTTGTGGAAGAGTCAGATTACGGAGGTATATTAATAGCAGCGCTTATGATTTTGATATACTGGGGGATCTGGAGAAATTTTCGCGGAACAAGAACATATCAGGCAATAGCTTTTATTAGCCTGGGATTCGCCATTGTTTTTTTCAGTTTCATGCATTTTTTCGGCCCCTTTTGGCACTACATAGGATCCGGAATAGTCATGTTTGGAATTTGGCTCAATGGCAGCTTGTACTATGTGATGAACAGGATGAGAAAACTAAACTAAACATAATCAAACCAATACAATATGATACCTGAACAGTTTGGCTATTCAGCCCCGACCAGCCTCCAGGAAGCATTCAGCTTACTGCAAGAGCTCGGCGAAGATGCCAAGATACTAGCCGGAGGTCACAGTTTGATCCCTATGATGAAACTGAGACTTGCCACCCCTTTCCACTTGATTGATATTAATAAAATACCGGGTCTTGCGTACATTAGAGAAGAAGGAAATACGCTTAAAATTGGAGCCCTGACTCGTGAAGTTGACCTGGAAGAATCAACATTGATTCATGATAAGTATCCAATTTTCATTGATGCTTCAAAATTGATTGCAGACCCCCAGGTAAGGAACTTCGGAACTCTAGGTGGCAATATTGCCCATGGCGATGCGGCGAATGATCACCCAGCAGTGATGATAGCCCTGCGAGCTGTAGTAGAAATATCCGGTGCTGGCGGTAGCCGGACAGTGGCGATAGACGATTTTTTCCATGGCTTTTATATGACAGCGATTGAGCAAGGTGAGATCCTCACGGAGATTCGGATTTCAAGACCGCAGAGTAAATTCGGCAGTGCTTACCACAAGGTGGAGCGAAAGGTAGGCGACTATGCAACTGCCGGAGTAGCGATTGCATTGGGAATGGATGACAAGGGCATCTGCACCTATGCTGGAATCGGATTGACTAATGTCAATGCAACTCCAATGCGAGCTGAAAGATCTGAAGCTGCTTTAATTGGAACCAATCTAAATGCAGAAGCAATAAACCTAGCTGCCCGGCATGCCTCAGAAGATTGCCAACCGAGTAGCGATCTCCGGGGAGACGAAGAATATAAACGACACCAGTAAAAGTAATTACCAAAAGAATGATTGAAAAAGCCATTTCTCGAGCCAAATAAAAAGAGCGAACATGAAAAAAACGATCAATATAAAACTAAATGGAACTGATCATTCGGTCGAGGTAGAACCTCGTAAATTATTGGTTCACCTCATTCGGGAAGATCTGTCGATGACGGGTACTCATATTGGCTGCGATACGACGAGTTGTGGGGCCTGCACGGTACTCATCGACGGTAGATCAGCCAAATCATGCACGATCCTGGCTATCCAGGCTGATGGTAAGGAGATAACTACTGTTGAGGGGCTCGCAACTGCTGGAGGATTACATCCATTGCAGGAAGGATTTAAAGAAAACCATGGCCTGCAGTGCGGCTTTTGTACTCCGGGTATGATGATTCGGGCAGTTGAGCTACTGGGCAAAAATCCAAACCCAACTGAATCAGAAATCCGATGGGGTATTTCCGGAAATCTTTGTCGTTGTACAGGATACAATAATATTGTCAAAGCCATTCAGTATGCAAGTGCCAAAATGCGGGGTGCCGAATTACCCTCTACCGAACCGGAATTCGTTTGATTAAAATTTTGAACCGACTTTCTAATTAACATATCATGATAAAATGTAAAACATCAAAAGAAATAGGCGGCATGGGTCACTCCATGAAGCGAAAGGAAGATGCACGCTTCATCCAGGGCCATGGCAATTATATAGATGATATCAAGCTACCCGGCATGCTCTACATGAAAATCGTACGCAGGCCCTATGCTTATGCGAAAATAAAAAACATCGATGCATCTAAAGCATTAGCGATACCGGCGTGGTAGCGGTAGTGACCGGCAAAGATCTTGAAAAGTACAACTTGCATTGGATGCCCACCTTGATGTCTGATACCCAGATGGTCTTGCCCACCGATACAGTGATGTATCAGGCTCAGGAAGTAGCCGCGGTGATTGCTACAGACCGCTATACAGCTCGTGATGGAAAAGAAGCGGTCAGAGTTGAGTATGAACCAATGACTCCAGTTATGGATCCTTACAAATCAATGGAACCTGGGGCTCCGGTACTTCGACCCGATAAACCGGGAAAAACTGATAACCATATTTGGCATTGGGAAGCAGGTGACCGGGCCAAAACAGAGGAAGTCTTTAAAAATGCCGACGTTGTGGTAAAGCAGCATATGCACATTCCCCGCATACATGTTGCCTCTATCGAGACTTGTGGTTGCGTAGCAGCTTACGACAAGATCGAAAATCACCTGACCATGTATATGACGACACAGGCACCGCATGCTATCCGTACGGTGATCGCTTTGGTCGCAGGCCATGTAGGCTTGACTGAAGAAAAAATACGGGTCATATCACCGGATATAGGCGGTGGTTTTGGCGGTAAAGTGCCAGTATATCCAGGATACGTCATTGCCATAGCAGTGTCATTTCTAACCGGAGCGCCGGTCAAGTGGATCGAAGACAGGAGTGAAAATTTACAAGCAGATTCGTTTGCCCGGGATTATCACATTACTGCCGAGATGGCAGGCACCAAAGAGGGAAAAATCCTCGCCACCCGCTTTAAGGTTTTGGCTGATCACGGCTATACCGATGCGTCAGCCAATCCCTCTAAGTTTCCCACCGGCTTGTTTTCGATCGGCACCGGGTCCTATAATTATGATACGGCTTTCATGGAGGCCGATGCGGTATATACGAACAAACCCCCAGGAGGTGTAGCTTACCGTTGTTCTTTTCGCGTAACCGAGGCTGTACATGCAGTGGAGCGGATGACCGATCTTTTCGCTAAACAAGTCGGGAAAGACCCGGCCCAGCTTCGCATGGAAAATTTCATCAAGAAGGATGAGTTTCCTTGGAAATCACCAACCGGAGGGACCTATGATAGTGGTGATTACCACGCAGGGCTCGAAAAAGCAATGAAAGCAATTGCCTACGATGAAATGAGAACCGAGCAAATCGAACTGCGTAAACAAGGCAAGTTGATGGGAATCGGCATCAGTACATTCACCGAAATCGTCGGTGCCGGGCCATCTAAGGACTTTGATATCCTCGGAATTAAAATGTTCGACAGTGCCGAGATCCGGGTACATCCCACCGGCAAAGCCATTGCAAGATTTGGCACTAAATCACAGGGACAGGGTCACGAGACAACCTATGCTCAAATTATTGCAGAGGAACTAGGTATACCCGCTGCTCATATACAGGTGGAAGAGGGTGATACCGATACGGCACCTTATGGTCTTGGTACCTATGCCAGTCGAAGTACCCCCACCGCTGGAGCGGCTGCAGCGGTGGCAGCAAGAAAACTTCGAGATAAAGCGCGGAAAATAGCCGCATATCTTCTGGAAGTCAGTGAGGAGGATTTGGAGTGGGAACCCGGTAAGTTTTTTGTGAAAGGCGCTCCAGATAAGGCGAAGACCATCCAGGAAATTGTGTTTGCTGCTTACACCAACCACCCTCAGGGGATGGAAGCTGGTTTTGAAGCAACACATTACTACGATCCACCAAATCTCACATTCCCTTCAGGGGCATACATCTGTATCGTCGATATAGATCCGGAGACTTGTGAAATCAAGATCAGACGTTTTGTGGCGATTGATGACTGTGGCAATATTATCAACCCAATGATTGTACAGGGCCAGGTACATGGAGGTCTTACTCAGGGTTTGGCACCTGCCATGTATGAGGAGTTGATCTATGATGAAGCAGGCAATATTCTGAATGGTACCTTGATGGATTATTTGGTGCCGACGGCCGTTGAATCACCTAGTTGGGAAACAGGACATACGGTCACTCCATCTCCGCATCATCCGATAGGTGCGAAGGGTGTAGGTGAGTCACCTACGGTTGGGGCACCTCCTGCTATCGTTAATGCGATTGTAGATGCTGTGTCCCATCTGGGTATCAAGCACCTGGAAATACCGGTAACTCCTTATAAGCTCTTCAAAGAGTTGAAAAAAGTAGGCTACTTTAAATGATCGCTTGATCAAAGGAGATTGGATTCAAGTATTTCTGCAAGTATGAAACAATAGTTAAGATCAGGTGTACTTACTAGGCACTTGGTCTTTTCATTTAAAAAATAGATTATGAATACCACCATTGAAAAAACTTTTGAAGTTACCGAACCCATTGAAAAAGTCTGGCAAAGCCTATCCGATCCTACCCAGATAGTGACATGCGTGCCTGGAGCCTCCTTAACTGAAAAAATCGATGAGAAGAATTACAAAGGAGAAGTGGAAACAAAATTTGGACCAGTCAAAGTGAAATACGACGGACATATTGAAATCGTTGAACTTGATGAGTCTTCGCATAAATTGGTGCTAAAAGGCAAAGGGCTGGATAGTAAAGGTAAAGGAAGTGCCGATATGGAGATGACAGGTATACTTGCCCAAGAAGATGGAAAGACCACAGTCAACTTCGTAATGAATATTAGCATTGTCGGCACGCTGGCCCAGTTTGGCTCGAGATTGATTGGTGATGTTTCCAATCAACTTATGAAACAATTTATTGAAAATTTCAAAGCCAAACTGGCCGGTGAAGAAATAGACAATAGTATGTCGGCAGGCGGTATGGTAGGTAGTATTGTAAAGAGCAAATTGGGGAGTATTTTCGGAGGCAAAAAAGAGGCTTAATGCTTAATCATCCCGTTGACTTAATTCCTGCACTTGACCGACTTGGATATGTAGTTGATGAAGAACTGGCCACAGTGCTTTTTGTGATGTTAAAATTGGAAAAACCACTATTGCTCGAAGGCGAACCCGGTGTAGGTAAAACAGAGGTGGCTCACATTTTGGCGTCTTATTTAAATACTGATCTGATCAGGCTACAGTGCTACGAAGGTCTGGATGCACATCATGCGATCTATGATTGGAATTACCAAAAGCAGTTGTTAGCCATCAAGCTGCAAGAGCAAACATCTCTTTCGCTTAAGGAAAAGGAATCCATTATTTTTGGCGAAGACTATTTAATGAAGCGACCTTTATTAAAAGCCATTACTTCTGAAAAGCCGGTCGTCCTTTTAATTGATGAAATTGATAGGGCAGATGAAGAATTTGAAGCTTTCTTATTGGAAATATTATCTGCCTTTCAAATTACCATTCCGGAAGTAGGTACTATTAAAGCAAAGCATAAACCTTTGGTTATTCTGACATCAAATCGTACCAGAGATTTAAGTGATGCTTTGAAAAGAAGGTGTTTATATTTTTGGGTACCATACCCAAGTATCGAAAAGGAAATTCAAATAATAAAAAAGCACATTCCTGATGTTGAAGAAAAACTGGCTGGAGAAATTGTTCAATACGTGCATAAAATGAGAGATCTTCAGTTGGAGAAAACACCCGGTGTAGCAGAAACGATTGATTGGGTGAAGGGAGTTATGGCTTTAAATACCAATAGAGTTTCTGATGCCTTGTCTTGCGTCGTAAAAGTCAGAGCGAGATGCAAGCCGCCTCAAAGAACTATTATTTGCAGAAAATGGCCAATCGTAGTGGATTAAAGCTAATCTTTCCAAAAAGAAACAATTATGCCACATTATTCCGAGTACAATACATTCAGTGAGGCATTTGTTGGATTTTCTGACTACGCGCGTGACGAGGGATTAAATGTTGGTATCGATGAAACGATATATACCCTACATAGTGCCTTCTACGGATTATGGAAAGACGAACCTTTCTTTAGGTACGCACTCGCTACAATATGTTGTGCCAGGAAAGATGACAGGGCAGTTTTTGAACTTATTTATAATCGGTATTGGAGTGAAAAAGGAACAGAATTTAGTTACCGGGCAAGATTAAAAAACCGAAGCAATCTTGAAAAGAAAACCAAAGGAACTTTGGTGATGCTCGGACAGCATTCTGATCAAAATAATGATGCTCCACAAAACAAAACTACGAGTGGATCTAATAGTTTGGAAGCTCTGCGTACGACGGATTTTAGCCTGATCAGCCATATAGACGAGGAGGCATTCAATAATATTTGCCAGCAACTGGTCAGGGAGATGACTTTGCGGATTAAAAGAAAATATAAAAGAGGAAAACGAAATCAAGTCGATATTGTAAGAACCATAAGGCACGGCATACCATTGGGAGGTAATTTTGCTAAAATATATCATAAAGAAAAAAGGAGGGAGAAACTACGTCTAGTATTACTTTTAGATGTCAGTGGCTCAATGGATAAATATTCGTTTTATCTCTTAAAGTTTATCTGGGTGTTGCGTCAACATTTTTCCCAAATAGAAGCTTTTACTTTCAGTACCCAACTAAAGCAAATAACGGAATCTCTAAATCATAAAACCCTTCAAGTGACACTCAATGCCCTTAGTCATGAAGCAGATCATTGGTCAAGTGGTACCAAAATAGGTCAATGTCTTAAAGAATTTGTTGATAAATTCGGTAAACGGATACTGAATGGCCGAACGATGACGATCATATTGAGTGATGGGCTGGAAACAGGAGAACCCAGTTTACTGGAGCAGCAATTGAAAAGGATTAAGATGAGGACTAAAAAACTTATATGGCTTAATCCTTTAAAAGGATCAGAGCTCTATCAGCCGATTCAAAGAGGCATGCAGGCGGCTCTTCCGCATTTGGATGTTTTTCAAGCCGCACATAACCTCGAAAGTTTATTAACCCTAGAAAAAATTATGGCCAATGCATAATCGAGATATCGAGCTGATCAATAAGTTGAATAATGAGCGCAAGACCTATGCCAAAGCGATGGTGGTGAGGAGGCAATTACCCTCATCGGGCAAGCCAGGTGATTTTGCAATTATATTGGCCAACGGTAAAATGCATGGATGGGTAGGAGGTGGTTGCACCCGTGGCATTGTACTGAAGGAGGCTTTGTTGGCGATTGCTGAAGGACGTTCGCGTTTTGTCAGGATCAGCCCTAATCAAGATCATGATGATATGCCCAATACCAAACTCTATCAAATGACTTGTCAAAGTGGGGGCGCTGTGGATCTATATATCGAGCCCGTATTGCCTCGACCGCAGATGGTCATTTTTGGCCAATCTCATATCGGTATTGCTTTAGCTAAAATTTGTCTGGCCATGGACTATCGGGTGGTCGTGGTGCATCAGGATGCTGATCAATCCACCTATGGTGATTTACCCAACTTAACTATGTTAAAATCTTATAATCAATCTGACCTCACTCAAAATAGCTATTTGGTAGTATGCACCCAGGGTCAAGGTGATGAGCAAGCACTACAAATGGCTTTGGAGACGGGTAGTGATTACGTTGCCTTTGTGTCAAGCCGCAAGAAAGCAAATGCGATTTTTACTAATCTTCGGCTAGAGGGTGACATTTGATCAGTTGAAAAAATTAGAACTCCAGCAGGTCTTGACATTCAGGCAAAATTGCCGGAAGAGGTTGCCATTAGTATCATCGCTCAGATTATTGAAGACATTCGAAAGTCCGAAGTCACGGCCGAAGGAATACCAGCGTCGACGATTAGCATAACTATTGAGGATTATTATACAAATCCGGTATGTAACATTCCAGTCCATAAGTCAACCGCCAAGCATATTATCGAGTACCGGGGTGAAAAAGTGTATTTTTGTTGTGATGGTTGCAAAGTTAAATTCGAGCAAGAACCAGAAAAATATTTGGAAGTAGTTTCATCATAGCTTTTAAAGTGTGGTTTTGATGCCCACCAATGTGTCGTCGGAAGTGACCACTACCTAATCTCAGGGTTTTGGATTTAGTAATCGCAAAACCCGTAAAAGTGCCAAACGAGGGTAATAGCCCTTGACGATCACCGAAGTAGAAAGCAAGCAATTTCAGCGATTGGAGACCATCACCTGCTAATCTGATACGGATCTATAACCGGCAATATTCTAAGCTTCAACCGTGTCGTCCGGGTAGCGTGAAAAAAAGAATTTATCGAGTCTATAACGGGATTCGTGGATCGATACGTCATTTTGCACAAACATATTCTTGTTGACGATGTCATGATTGCCTGGCACAAGCTGAAAATCGAGATTATGAAATGAATCTCACAATTCGCAAGAATTGACCGAATCCTGGTTATAATGACTATGACTAATCGCCTACCACCAGGAGAGACTCGGAGGCAAATTCAAGAAATAGGATGACACCGCTCATAATTGTCTAAAGTGACATGTCGGAGGAAGTAGATGCCAGAGTTCGGAAAAAGTTGGATCTTGACCGGATGCAAATCCGTGACAATCAAGGTTGATAATACACTGCCCGGTGTGGATGCAGGGTTAATGGGTTGTCTTTTAGCACCAGTGTAATTAAGCCTTGATTGGTCCATAAGAACCTTGACATAACGTAAAATCCATCTATTGCCTGATTGTGAATCCGGCAAAGCCCCTTTTTCAGTCTACTAATCTTGGTATAATCTCAAAGATTTTCAATTTATTTGGGCTAATTTAGCCCGCCAATGGAAAATAAGGAGACAAATAGAGAGCGTGATGAACTATTCGAACGAGAATTGCTCCCCCATGTTGATGCCTTAACGACTTTTGCATATCACCTGACTTACCACGAGGAAGATGCAAAGGATCTGGTACAGGAGACTTTTATGAAAGCCTATCGTGCCCTCAATTCTTATGTAGAGGGAACGAATGCTAAGGCATGGTTGTTTAAGATTCTGAAGAACGCGTATATCAACCAGTACCGGAAGAAAAGCCGACGTCCGACCAAGGTTGATTTTGAAGAATTTATAGGGTATCAGGATAAGGAAGAAAGCAGCATTGCCGAATATCAGGATTTACGCACCGAGATTTTTGAAAATTTACTTGGAGATGAAGTTACTGTTGCGATCAATTCCTTACCGATAGATTTTCGTACCGTCATTCTTTTATGTGATGTAGAAGGATTTACTTACGAAGAAATTGCCAAAATCATAGATATACCCATCGGCACGGTTCGATCGAGATTGCACCGGGCACGAAACATGTTAAAGGATAAACTAAAGCAATATGCAGAGTCGCTGGGATTTGAGGATAAGCGAAGCAAGGCTGGAGATGACGAAAGCGAATGAAGAGTTTATTTTTTTGCCATTAGATTATTAATACCTGTTGATGAAATAATTTTAAAACGAGAAAAAAACCTAAGTCATGCGTGCTCCCAACGAATTTACAGACTTTCGAAAAAAGTAGACATGATGCTTGACAAAGCATTAACGAAGGAAGCAGAAGAAGAAGTCTTGAGTAAGATTAAAGACAATCCGGATTACGAGAAGATGTTAACCAACGAGCGCAATTTTCGAGACTTCGTCCGAGGCAATGTAATCCGTCCGAAAGTGACACCCGAATTTATCCAAAGTATCAAAGACAAAGTCAGAATACATCATTAGCTGGCTTGGCTACCCTTTTTTATTGAATACGGGAAACTGGTAAAACTTAACGTTTCCCCACTCATATTTTCCCATATTAGTTCAATTTGTTAATAAGTCTATTCTGGCCAACAGTATAGGCTCTAGGTATTTAAGTTTTTATGATCGAAAAACTAGTTGAAATAGAAGCTCACTTTAAGCATCTTGAAGAGCAGATGACCGACCCGGAAATTCTGTCTAATATAGACCGATATTCTAAAATCAATAAAGAGTATAAGGACTTACAGGAGATCATGGCCGTATTTGCCGAATATAGGAATGTGCTATCTAATATTGAATCCGCCAGAAACCACCTAAAGGACCCGGATGAAGAAATGAGGGAAATGGCCGGATTGGAAGTAGAAACTCTGGAAGATCAAAAAGAAGAGTTGGATGAGCAGCTCAAGTATCTTTTAATACCCAGAGATCCGGATGATACAAAAGATGTTGTTTTTGAGATCAGGTCAGGTACGGGTGGCGATGAGGCTGCGATATTTGCCGGTGACCTTTATCGCATGTATACCAAGTATTTCGAAACTCAGAGTTGGAAACAAGAGATCATGCAGATCAATGAAGGCACGGTAGGGGGCTACAGTAAAATTGTACTCGAAGTGTCGGGGCTGAATGTCTACGGAAAACTAAAATTTGAATCTGGCGCTCATCGAGTGCAGAGAGTGCCGGTTACGGAAGCACAGGGTCGGGTGCATACTTCAGCAGCAACTGTAGTAGTAATGCCCAAGCTCGAAATGGATGATGTCGACATCAAAAAATCAGATCTGAAAGTTGATACTTTCAGGTCGAGTGGTGCAGGCGGTCAGCATGTCAACAAAACGGAATCGGGCGTACGTTTTACCCATCTCCCAACCGGACTTGTTGCCGAGAGCACTGATGGTCGGTCTCAGATAAAAAATCGTGAGATCGCCATTCAACGGCTATATCAAAAAATCTACGAGTCTCAACGCATTGCTTACGAAAACGAACAAGCTTCCAAAAGGAGATCATTGGTGGGCACTGGTGATCGATCTGACAAAATCAGAACATACAATTATCCACAAAACCGGGTTACTGACCACCGGATCAATCTGACCCTGTATAATCTGGATCGTATTATGGAAGGCGATCTGGAGACTATCCTGGAGGGCCTGCAAGTAGCAGAAAATGCCGAAAAATTAAAGGGAGAGATGGTTTAATTGTTGGGAGTCGGAAGCCGGAAGTAAGGACTTTAAGGCGAAGGCCAAAGGCACAACAAGTGTGCAGATCTAATTTTCTAAAGGCCAACCGTTGTCCAGAATCCGCAATCTACAATCAAAAGGTAGCGCAGGTTCTATACCCGCGGCTTGATCCCCATCTCCGCCGACTTGGAACCCCAATGCCTTGACACGCAACCCCAATTCTGAAGAAAGTTCCACTAAAATGCCGTTGTTGTGCGTCCTCGCCAACAACATTCGGTAAAGGCATCCGAAATCTGCAATCTGCAATCTATCAGGGCTGTGGCTAAGGCGAAGGCTGGGGCCGGGGCAATCGGTAATCCGCAATCAACAATCAACAATCGACCGTGTGGTTCTAATTGAATCAAATTCCTCAATTGATGCGATAGTTAGCTCAGCTCAGTCACCTTGATCTTGTCCACTCACAACGAGTGTCTGAGATTTGAATAAACAAATAAATTCAGACAAGATGAAAACTAAACTAATTTTCCTTTCCATAATTTTCTTCATATGCATTAGCCGGCTAGCTGCTCAGCATGACAGTGTTCGATTAATTAATGAGCGCCTGCTACTTGATCTACCGATATGGGATTTTTCTTATTTAAAGGATGCATCAATTGCTGCTTACAATAAATATAACTCTTTACCTTCAGACGGCCCGGTGCAGCCATCTTTTGGAGACTACATCAGGAGCTATGAAAATCCTTCAATGCAGCAAGCTTTGGCGATTACCAAAGACCTGCACAGCACCAATTATTACTTCCAGAATAAAATCTGGAATAAATTGCTGCGACCCGATACACGAAAAAAGAGAATTGTTAACAGAATCGTTGCCAATGCCACTGCTGGTGCAGTTGATTATGCATTGGCTTATCAGGGTATGGTTTTTTCACCTGTATGGCTTCACGAAGAGTTTCATCGCAACGGGCTTAGTTTGGCGGGCATCGGAAGTTTTGATGACACCTACTATAAGTTGGGCGGCGATGGTGAGGCGGGCGGATCAGTAAGCAAGGTGTTGGACCAAGACCTCATCCGTTTTAAACAATTAGCTCCAATTGAAATGGTTCGATCATTTTCATCAGGTATAGAATCTCAGTATGAACTGATCCGGAATTTGCAGAAGGATAATTTTTTTCATAAAACACAATATCCCAATGTAGTTATGAATATTCTGCTGACACAAGCCGCGGTAAGTTATGTCAATCAATTTAAACGCAGTGACTACGATAGTACGATTGACAGTATGAATGCACGTGGCAACCGTATTGCTGATCGAGATTTTGTTGGATGGGATATGACGGCATGGGTTTACGATATGTTTCGACCGGAGGAGCCATACACCGGAAGGGGTGTTCACCCAAACGGTAACGGAGTAAACCGGATTATAAAAAGATCTAGTCTTACTAGCGAAGAAGATGACTATCTCACTAAGATGGGCCAGTTGCAATATTTGAATTTTATTTCGCCTTCTATGATTGGAATTAATCGCATTAAAATTGGAGACAATACCGGATTTAATTTTGCCATGCGACACTACCTCACCTCTTTCGGAAATGACATCAACCTGGATTTGTTTGTCGACCACCATAGTAAAATGTGGTTGGTTGGATTACATGCCTATCAGAATAAAGAAAAACTGTATCCGGGTCTGGAACTTCAAAGGCAAGAGCTGATCATTCCAATAGGTAATAGAGAGCTGGTTACCAATCTTAAGGGCATGCTGTGGATGCAACCGGAAGACGAAAGCTTTTATGCCGTGGATGGTAAGGCCGGAGGTTTATTTCAATTCAGAACGCACTATAATCTGTCCAGATACTTAAGCATTTATCTCGAATGCGAGGCCAAGACCGATGGCTGGGTGGCGGGTAACCCATATTTGCAATCTAATGCCAATTTCCGAACCGGATTATATTTCGACATTAATAAATAATTAAATAATTTGAAGACATGAATTTTTCAGGCCTTAACAAAAGAATATTTCGAATTTTCAGTTCGTCGATTGCAGTAGGGATTATCGGAGGTTGCATACTCTGGTCTTCCTTCCGGCCAGTGCCTTTAATGACTGAATTTTTGGTGCAATTGGGTATTTCAGAATCAGGGGCAGAATTAAAGATCAATAAAAGCTTATTGAGCAAAGAGTATTGCCGACACAGTGTGTTATCTCAAAAAAGCTGACGAATCATTAAAGATAATATTTGAAGCTGTATTTACCGATGCGCGGTACCAATTGAAAGAGGCAGAAGATCCGAATAGCAGTAAAAATATGGCATATAGAAGTTACTATGAAACACTGCTGAATTTAAGTCAGCAGTGTTTTCAAAATCAGGTCCATGACTGGCAAAAGAAGTATCCGGAAGATGAGTTGGAATTTATTAAAGGCAGGTTGATCCAATTTTTAGATGAGACGGAGGGGATCAATTTTTCAGCAGAACTTATAAATAGAAAAGGCAAGATGATTTTTCTAAACAGTATCTGAATGAAGGTAAAAATAAAAGATGGAAACTGGCATTCCAAGCAGGAAAAGAGGTCATTGAACCTGCAATAGAGTTTGTCCAAAAATGGATCAATGAGTTGTAATTGCCGCGTGAGTAGATTGCTGTACTTGTCACAGCGCAGGAAAAAATCCTCTGATGCGCCTCAGGCCAAGTGATTTTTTTGCTTAAATTGAGTATGGTTTAAATGGTACCCTGTTGAGACAAATAATCTGGGTCGTGTTTGTTTTATGGATTACTATCGGAGCTGTAGCCCAGAGACCGCTTCAATTTTCATTTCAACAATTTTCAACTTCAGATGGCCTCAGCTCAAATCAAACGAATACAGTAGTTCAGGACCGAAATGGTTATCTCTGGATTGGCACAACAGACGGTCTCCAACGATACGACGGTATACGCTATCGGTCCTTTAAATATCAACCGGATGATTCCACATCGCTACCTTCAAATCCTGTTTTGCATCTGCAATTAGATCATAAAGGTAGACTATGGGTTTTGATGGCAGATGGGCGGGTTGGAATTTTTGACACCGAACGGTTTCAATTTAAAGATGTTTCTGTAAAGACTGAAAATGGCAATGGAAAACATGAAAGAAGTCGGGGCATCATAAGGGATCACGATGGGAATATCTTTTTATTGCTGGAGCGAAAGGAGCTTTATGTGTGGAGTGAGACTTCCCTTGGGTTCTCAAAAGCCTTTGCATTTCTACCCCAAACTGCAGAATGGCGCATCGAAAGTTTTGCCCACCAACCCGGAACCAAAAAGTACTGGTTTGGATTATTCGGAGGGGGATTTGCGGTATACAATGCCTTAACTCGACAAGTGAGTTATTCCGGGCACAATCTTGAAAAAGAGACTTTTATTGATCATTACAAAGATGTAAAGACCCCTTATAATCTATACTTTGATAAAAGTGAGCGTCTATGGTTTATGGATTGGCCTGAGTTTGTACCTTATATCTATTGCTGGGATCTCCGCCAAAGTAAACCATTATTGGAGAGGGCTGAATTCAATTCAACTTTGAAGACCTACGTAGAAGTAGCGCCACTATTTGAAGAAAAGGATGGAACGATTTGGGCTTATGGCGCCAAAGTATTGGCAAGATACAATCAGAATCAGGGAATCTTCGAGCATGTAGAAAACGGTGGAGCTTCAAGAAGAGGAATCGATTTTTCCGTGGTGACATCCCTCTTTGAGGACCGCGAACATAATATATGGCTTGCTACTTCAAGCAATGGTCTTTTTCGATTTAATCCGTCTCAGGAATTCTTCACAAATATCAAGCACCATAACCGGAACACGGGATTACGTGGCAGTGGAAGTCCAATGTCATTTGTCGAATTAAAAGATCGATCCATCATCGTTGGTGTGTGGGGAGATGGTCTGTATCGATACGATCAGGATTGGAACCAGTTACCTATTAATTTTCAAGGTGTCGACATTGAGCATGTTTCGATTTGGAGCATGTTTGAGTCAAAAGACAGCAATACCATTTGGATGGCTGGGCAAGCATCGATCATCATTAGATATGACCAGAAGAAATTTGAGACGAAGTCCTATTTTCCGGAAATACTTCAAGGAAGGACTATCCGTCAGCTAGTCGAAGATCATAATGGTAATCTCTGGTTGGGTACCCAGGGAAGGGGTGTCTATAAATGGAATACTGACAAGGGACAAGACCTTTTGCTTAGCGGGCCTGAGAAATATCAGGCGATTCCAAATACGACCATAAACCATATTTCAGTTGATTCAAAAGGTAATATATGGATCGCAACTCAGGTAAATGGTGTGTATGTAATTGATCCGACAACTAATTCAATCGTCGATCATCTTGCTCTGGAAGGAGGTCCAGGCAAAAAAATACCGGAAGAAGGGGTCTCCGCTGTCCTTGAATATGATGATTCGCTTACTATTATAAGCACTGCGACCTATATTGTTCTATACAATCAAAACGATAATTCAACTTCGATTCTTGCAACACCTGGGAGTTTATCCGGGTACCTGACGGCCATGGAAAAGGATCATCAGGGTTATCTTTGGTTTACTACTTCTAATGGTTTGTATAGAATGAATTTTTCAACAAAAATGATGGTACGATTTGACCGGAGAGATGGGCTTGAAGATGAGTACTTTACCATGGCTTCATCCTATCGTTTGGGGGATGCTAGGATGATTTTTGGAGCCTCCGAAGAATTCGTCAGTTTTCAGCCGCAACGGATCCAATTGGATGGTGATTCAGTGAATGTTTCGATTACAGGACTACAAGTGATGAACAAACAGATCATGATTGATTCACTTTCACCGTCTAATCCAATCAAGTTAACATATAAACAAAATGCATTAAGCATCGAGTACTCTCCACTCACCTACTTATCTCTCTATAAAGTGAAGTATAAAATGGAGGGACTGGAGGAAGAATGGCAGACCTCAAGTAATTATAGGGCTGTTTATTCTTATTTACCACCGGGTGAATATACATTTAAACTTTTTGCTAATGACTCCGAAGGCAGACCTGGAAAAATGTCCAGCATTCAGTTCGAGTTGGCACCTCCATTTTGGGCTACCTGGTGGTTTTACAGCTTAATTGCGTTGGTATTCCTGAGTCTACTTTATTGGTTTGATTCTGAAAGACTAAAGCGCAAAGAGGCCGTGTAGGCAATGCGTGTGGAAATTGCCACAAAATTACATAAGGAAATAGACGCAGCCTTAAACTCGATTAATATTCTGAGTGAAATGGCACGGATTAAATCTAAAGATTATTCTTCAAAAGCAAATGAATATATCGAACAGATCAACGGAAAAAGTCAGAACATGATTATTGCAATGGATGACATGTTATGGACGATCAGGCCGGAAAACGATCGTCTTTATAAGGTCGTCGAACGCTTTAAAGAGTATGTAGAAACGCTTAGAACCCGGCCGGAGACTTATATTGACCTTTTAATTGGCAGTAAAATTGGTGATCAAAAACTGGATATGAAGCAGCGTCAGACCATTCTGAGATTATTTAAAGGTGGTATCACCAATGTAGTCAAAACTGGTGGTAATCATTGTCAGCTTTATATTAATATTGAAAAGGCTCATATCGTATACAATATTGAGTTTGATTCGGCAGAATTGGATGCGCAACAGATCAACAACTTATTGCAAAGGGAAGAACTTGTTGCTTATCTCGAAACCGTCAACGGTGTTATTACTTCCGATATTCACCACTTGAAATCACATATAGGTTTAAAAATCCCTTTGGCATCGTAGGCGAGCTTAGGTCCATAATATCATCTTACAAGAATCCCTAGTCATCTACTTACTATACATCGAGTTAACCTACTTACCCATCCATTTTTTAAAATCCATTACTTTCTCTCTGCTTACGATGGCTTCCTTTTCGTTAGGAGGGTTTAAGCGCAGTATCAAGCGGAATCCAAAATAGTCTTCGATCTTCGAGATACTCGCAAGAGAGACAAAAAGAGAGCGGTTAATTCGGAAGAATTTAGAAGGATCCAGCATTTCTGCCAGGTCATCCATGAGATAGTCAACTATGTATCGTTTATTATCAAATGTTTTAAAAAAAATTAATTCTACCCTCACTATAGAAATAGGCGATATGACTTGTTTCGATCGATACTAGTTTTTGTACGTGCTTGACCAAAAAGCGCTGTCGGTACTCTTTAGGTCGCAATCTCTGATGAAGTTCATTTACGAGATTTTCAATATTTATTTCACGCTTATTATCTTGATGTAGTTTTTTGAATTTTTCAAGTGCCCTTGCCAGGTCTTCTTTTTGAATGGGCTTAAGAAGATAATCGACACTATTAACTTTAAATGCCTTTAAGGCATATTCGTCGTATGAGGTAACAAATATGACCGGACTTTTTACTTCGATCAGATTAAAAATTTCAAAACTTCTCCCATCAGCCAGTTCAATATCCATCAAAATTAGATCCGGGGAAGGATTGTTCTCGAGCCACTTAACGGTGGCTTTGATGCTATCGGTGACACCAGCAATACAAAGTGATGGATCAATTACCAGAAGTGTGTTGCTAAGTTTCTTGACCGCGAGGTCTTCATCTTCTACGATCAATATATTCATGATAAGTTTATTTTAGATTCTATGATATTTAAAAATTGAGTATCTGTGCTGTTGCTCCAGATTAGTGGTAAAACCACGGTATAATTTTTTCATCTTCAATGACCTGAAAACCGCTTTGTCCTAGTAGCAGATACTTTGATTCTATATTCTTCAGCCCGACCTTATTGCTGGAAATTGGGTACTGAATACGTTGTAGATTGTTATTGACGATCATTTTATTTCCAACGGTAGTGAATATATCGATTGAGAGTGGTTGTTCTTTTGATAGAATATTGTGTTTGACTGCATTTTCGACCAACAGTTGAAGCGATAAAGAAGGCAGCAGATAATGAGTGTATTGTGGATTAATATTCAGATTGATGGTTACCGCGTCAGCATATCTGGTCCGTAAGAGTTTAGCATATGATTCAATAAATTTAATTTCATTTTCAACTGTGGTAAGACTTTCCTGATTATTTTTTAGCAAGTATCGGTATACCTTACTAAGTTCATCGAGAAACTGACTTGCTTTTGACCGGTCAATGGAGATTAGAGAAGAAAGTGTATTGAAACAATTAAAAAGAAAGTCGGGATTTACTTGCCTTTTTAAGGAATCGAAGTCCTGATTAGCGACCAAATGTTGCATATATTGTTTGTCTTCCAAGCTAGACTTGTAGCGTTCCAGGGTGTAGTCAGCCTCATATAAAGACTCGAAGATGAGATTGACGCAGAAACCAACCAGTATTCCCATTTTTAAATCTGCTAAAGACAATTGATAACCAAGGATATGCAATCGGTCATATAGCAGAAAAATGACGCATACTGAAAGTGACATGAAAGGAATAATGCAAAAGATATGGATCAGAAGTCTGGTTTTTGTTTGCCTTAAACTGGGATATCGCATTTTGATCGCATTCCCTATGAAAACGTGACCCAGCCAGCTTCCTGCCCCTAATAGAAAGATGAGTGGAAAGGATATAAGCCATATTTTCAGATTGCTAAAGATATCTGCGTCATACATGATATAATTGAGTAAAATATCTATGATGGGCATTGATGCGATGAATGAATATAGTTGAAGAGTGCTGATCCTTTTCCAGTGCTTCATGAGGTGGTAATTTCAGTGTGGTCGAGTAGAGGAATCAATACTCTGCGTTCAGTGAAAGATTCGTCTATGGTCACAGGACGCCGATTTAATAGTTCATACTTTCTGATGAGGTCCTGTAAGCCAGCAAGCTCGTTCGTATCACTATCAGTAATTTTAGGTTGCAGATTGTTATATATGGATAGGCAATTATTATCTGTCGAAGAAATATTGATTTTTAAGGGACTGCTTTTGCTCACGATGTTTTGAATAAAGGCGATTTCTATCAATGCCTGGAGCGCTAGAGGTGGCAGGTATTTGGATAGATTTGATTCAGATATGTTCAGGTTCACTTGCATACCTTGTCCAAAACGAACATCGAGCAAATAGAGATATGAGTCTAAAAAATTTAATTCGGTTTGTAGAGGTACTAATTGATCTGTATCGCTTTGTAACAGATAGCGGTAGACCTTACTCATTTCATTTAGGAATGATTCTGCCTGGTCACTATCATCGGCAATCAAACTTGACAATGAATTGAGGCAATTAAATAGGAAGTGTGGATTGACCTGATTTCTTAAACCCCGCAACTGACTTCTTTGATAGGTATTGCGAAGTTCTTCCGTTTCTTCGAAATTTAGTTTCCACTGATCATATCTTGCGATACCTTCGAAAAGAAAAGTGAGAAATATGTTGACAATGCCCAGACTGAGATAGGCCCAAACAATTCCTTTTTCATTGAAACCGGTACTGATCAATGCAAGTTTTTCGTAAGCTCCAAAAAGCAGGAAAAGCACCGTAGCAGTCGTGATCAGAAAAATCGATATCGTCATGAGTAACCGTTTGCCGGTATCTCGTTCTTCCGGGAACCGTTTTTTCATTTGCACTGCGATCCCACCACAGAGTATGAAATAGGCACAAAATGCCAGGCCTGTTATCAGGGTAATGACCAAGAACATGCTGGTCTCTCCGAAGTATGATTTACCAAAAAATGCAAGGTTAATAGAGATGCTTATGGGCACCACCAGTGCAATCAGTATCTGATAGTCCTTGCTGCTGTATTGAGGTAATGTTATTTTCATCGACCTTTTAAAATTACCGTTTTTTTAAATCCACGTCGGCGAAAGTCGGACAAACTGCGTGTACTCCACGCTGTATTGCGTATTTGCCAGTTTGAATTGAGATAGAAATCTATAGATCAAATCATGGCAGGAATTGGGCAGCCATTTTAGAGGCATGCCCATTCTTTCCTTGCCGTCAGTCTTGGGATAAATTAAGTCGATAGGACAATGACGATCCGGACTTTACATCACTGTCACCATTGCTTTTTGTATTGAATGCAGCTTTACTATCAAGGAAGATCCTGCAATGCCACTGGACTGGGAACGATATTTCGCACCGGTGTGATTGATTGCAGATAGGCAAAAATGGATTTGACGTCTTCATCTGTTAGGTTTTGTAAACAAACCAAGGCATGGGTGGCAAAGATCCCGGCCATTCTCCAGGCCTTTAAATTTGCCTTTTTTAATGGCGGTTAAAAATTGATCCTCTGTCCAATTACCAGTCCCAGTTTCATCCGGTGTGAGATTGGCAGCGTAAGATTGACCCCACAGCCCTACAGCACTAGTGAGATCGGGAGCAAATAATGCCCAGCCTTTATTTACCGTCCCTGTATCTATCGATGGCAATACAGCATCATGTGGGAAACCTGACAGTCGCAACTCCGGTATTATTTCAGGCCCCTGCGGTCCGAATCGTTTGGGGGAGTGACACTCATCGCAGCCAATAGCATTCACCAGATATTCGCCGCGCTTAACCTTTTCCCCATGGTCGACCATTGGTTGTACCAGATTTGTTCCGGGGACGGTCTTGATGCAAGCCACAATATTTAGCCCTGAGAATAGGGCAACTGCGATAAGCATAAGATTTGAAATACGCATAGTTTAAAAATTTTGATAGTTTAAAAATTCAATTTTTAGCCCTTTAACTGTGAGAGGCGGCAAAGATCGATTCGACACTAATTTATCTGCCTTTCGGAAAATCTGCCGTACCACAATGTTTCGACTAAATATGTTGCAAAATATGACTGGGTCTAAGCAAGAGCAATGCAACCTTGAATCAATTGCTTAAAATCATGGATGTAGTGAATAAAGTTGATAATTAGGGGCTTACTCCTTGATGGCACGGCACCCTCTTGCAGCCTAAGCTATCAGCCTCTTCAAGACCTGGTTGATCGGGGAAATCTCTGGGAGACAAGGTGTAACTCCTCCCAATTCTCGCGAAACAAGCACTGGAAGGGAGAACCGGCTTCCCGCGCTTTCTAAAAACGTTCTGCTAACAATAGTGAAGTTCGCCATAAGACCCTTGTTATTGAGATGGAGGTCGGCCTGTGTCAAAATCGGCTTAAGAGATTTCGGGCAGCAGAATGGTAAAGATCTCTCCTAAGCCTTTGCTGGCATTCGTCGTCAGTAGAATTTCGGGTTTCGATTCTCCTTTTCAAGGCCTTTGGCATCCCTTGACTAAAAGCCCAACTTATTGACGCTCTTTCCGCTTATCGATCGCTAAATAATACGAATGATGAAACGAAATCTCTGTTTCATCCATCAATATGTGCATTCAAGAACACCTGGTCTTGATTCTGCGGGCTTTGTCAATCTATCTTTGAAACTGTCAATCATTTTTTAGTGAATAAAATCTTTTTCTAATGAATTCTATATTTCTTCGAATTTCCGAGCTATTGAAAATATTTTGTATAACAGCAATTTTATTGCATTTCATTGAGCTCCCGGCTCAGGAAATCAGACCCGGAATACCTGTCGTCGTAAGTATTTTTTCTGAAAGTGTCAGCCTTCCTAATTTCCGTGGCTTAACTAAAAACCCTAATTGGGGAGTAAGCATTGGAACAGAATTGCGCTATGGGCAAAATAGATCAAACGGATTTTTTCAAAGCATCAATCTGGGCTATTATCAGCATAAGAAATTTCAAGATGGCATATACTTACGATCTGAGTTGGGGTATCGTAAATACTTTGGTGATTTTTTTACTGACATCAGCCTTGGAGGGGGCTATCTACATTTAGTCAGTCAATTAAAACGATATCAGCCCAGTGGTGAGGGTCACACGACTGCATCTCAACATATGCATAAGTTTATGCCAGCAGCAGGGCTAAACTTAGGGTATCGTTTTAATCATTTGGCAGTATTTGCCCGTTACGAAATTTTTGGGGAATTTCCGTTCAGTTATGATGGTGCACCTCTCCTGCCTCATAAAGCATTTCATTTAGGAACACGTTTTAACGCACTTTAAATTTCTATACTATGAAGACTTTAATATTTTTATTCGTTTTATCTTTTGGTTTACTTTCTTGTACGGCAGATCTTGATATTCCGAAACCAGATCCATCCGATGATATCGATTACTCCGAACATCCCAGGCATTCGGAGTTTAGCGACCTGTTACTTCAATACCGGGTAAAAGCCAATGCACCTGGAGCTGTAATGTTAATCTCAAGAAGTGGCGAACCATTGTGGGTCGGTGCTACAGGAAAATCTAATCTTGAACATCAAAGTCCAATGCAAATTAATTCTCAGTTTCGAATTGGAAGTATTTCCAAAGTATTTGTCGCCGTAGCCGTTTTGCAAATGGTTGAAGCAAACAAATTGCAAATGGAGGATAAATTATCGTCGCTGGTGCCTACTGGTTGAATGGGAGGATTCCTCACGCAGAAAAATTACCGTTCGTCATTTGCTAGGAAACCTGTCTGGTATTTTTGACCCCACCAATGACAGCCCACGGTATAAGTTGGATTTAATTAATGATCCGGATCAAATAGCCGCAATGTCGATTGAGCAATTGCTTGAGGAGTATGTATTCCCAAAACCATTACACTTCATGCCGGGCAGTAACTACAGATACAGTAACGTTAACTTCTGGTTATTAGGTAAGATACTTGAGTCGATTTCACATCAGAGTTTACAGCACATCTTGGATGGATCAATATTTAATCCATTGGATTTGTCCAAGACTTATCTGGATAAAAGGGATGATCGTAATGTAGCAAGAGGCTATGCTGATATCTACGGTGATGGTAAACTGTTTGATGTTACACTTTGGGAGAGAGCTGAAGTGGACGGTAATGCTGCGGGAGGAATCATTAGCAATGTCTCTGATTTATTCAAATTTATGCAGGCATTGATGAATGGCCAATTGTTGTCTGCAGAGTCACTGGAGATGATGAAGCAGATACAGTGGGTTGATTGTGACTCGCCAGATTGTGAGAGTGGGCTGGGACTGGAGATATGGCGGACCGGCGCCGGAACCGGATTTGGAAAGAATGGCACCACAATAGGCACAGAAGCAAACATCGTTTATTTTCCGAGTACTGGAAATATGTTTGCCATCATGAAGAATAATGGAGTTGGGTCAGACAAGTCCTTTCTTGATGATTTGATGAAGTGATCCTTTGATTAGATGCAATTCGATCAATGATCCATTTTCACCTTACTCGATAAAGTCTCTGTGGTCTTAAGCGTCATTTGCGGGAATACCAACATCTTATTTTTGTTCTCGGGAAGTGCGCTGATACCGCAGAGATTTTATTTTGTAATAAATACCTGTGCCCACATCGAAATAGCTCCGCTTCAATCAAAATTCTAGTTTCCTCTTATACAATGAAGGCTCAGCGAGCTTGGCGTCCTTTGCGAGAGTATCAAACAACTTATGTATATCCGTCCTCTTCAGAATAGATTTCACCTAAATCAAAGACTCTATATTCCTACAATAGGAGCAGGGCTCTGGGAGCCTCGCGACCTTTGGGCGAGGCCACTTAATTCATTTCTCGACTTTGGTTGGATGCAACTCGAACGCAATCTGTTTTCACTCTTTTCAATGAAGGCTCTACGAGTTTTAAGGTCCTTTGCAAGAGCCTACTTTATTTTAGCACTGAACATTTTGGCTCCATAAGGTATCTCATGAAATGAAAACTGTGGATGAAACATCATACCTTTGTCAGCTAATGTAAAATTAGGCAGATATACTATGAGCTTAGTGGAAATGAAAGTGCCGGTCATTGGCGAATCGATTAATGAAGTCACTTTATCACAATGGCTAAAAGAAAATGGTGATTACGTGGAGTTGGATGAGCCGATATGTGAATTCGAGTCAGACAAGGCTACCCTGGAATTTCCGGCAGAGGCCTCGGGAAAACTGATATATGTAGCCGGACAAGGTGATGATCTGGCCATTGGCGCACTCGTCGCCCAAATAGATACCAGTGTTGCTAAACCTGAGGGCAAACCGCAAGACGAAAGTAAGCCGGCTGAACCCAAAACGGCTGATGCGAAAAAACCAGATGGAGTTGCTGCACCTGCCCAAGAGCCGGCCACTGATGGTTATGCAAAAGGACATCCTTCTCCTGCTGCAGCTAAGTTGATGAAAGAACAAAATATTCAAAGCAGTGAGATCGCCCCAACTGGTAAGGATGGCCGGATTACAAAAGAAGATGTGATCAAAGCTACCACTGAAGCGAAAGTACCTGCACCACCGAAACAAACTGAAAAACCGTTGGTAGCTAGTGCGACTCCTTTTTCCCGTGAAAGAAAGGACCGAAAAGATGTCCCGCATGCGTCGCACCATCGCTGCCCGGTTGGTCTCTGCCAAAAATAACACAGCCATGCTTACTACCTTTAATGAGGTAGATATGACGGGCATTCTGAATCTCCGCAAGAAATATCAGGACCAGTTTGTGGCTAGGCATGGTATCAAACTGGGCTTTATGTCATTGTTTGCCAAAGCCTGTGCCCAGGTACTCCTCGAAATGCCACAAGTCAATGCAAGTATTGATGGAGATGAACTGATCTATCATGATTACGTTGACATATCGATCGCAATCAGCACCCCTACTGGACTGGTAGTGCCTCCAGTACATAATGTTGAATCGCTCGATTTTCATGAGATTGAGTATAAGATCAAAGACCTTGCAGATAAAGCTCGTGATGGCAAATTGACCCTGGAAGAGATGCGAGGAGGAACCTTTACCATTACCAATGGAGGGGTTTTTGGGTCGCTGCTCAGCACTCCAATACTTAATGAACCACAATCCGCTATTTTAGGTATGCATGCTATTCAGCAACGGCCCATTGCAGTAGATGGTAAAATAGAGATCAGACCGATGATGTATCTGGCACTATCTTACGACCATAGGGTGATCGACGGAAGTTCTTCGGTGACCTTTTTGGTCAAGGTAAAAGAACTGCTCGAAGATCCTGTGCGGTTGTTGATTGGGTTGTAGTGCAATTGTTGTTTTATAATTCATACGACTGTGAAGTCAAGCATTTAATTTTTGAACCAACTCATTTTTAAAACGGGTTTCAACCTGGTTTACGAAGTACTATTATTTAGTAATGGTTAACTGTGCACCTGGTTGAGTCTCAAACTTTGCTCCGGGTGCCACCCATAAATATTTTATAGTGACATCGAAGTTGATAACCGGAAAATAATTTCCACCTACTGGATTTTTAGGTATATAAATAGCATCGGTGATCGAGGGTGCCAGAGTCTGATGCCAGTTGGCAGGATCAAACCAGTCGGCCGAATCACCACAACCCGACCAGACATTCCACTGCTCGAACTGACTGTCGCAGCCCAATTCGCAGGGAGTGAGATTGGCTGCGGCTAAAAAACGTGCTTTCGCCGGGATGGAAAATGCGTTGAAATTATTCGGAGGTCCAATGAGCGGGAGCGGATTCACAAGAAATGAAGGTTGCTCTGATAATAATAACTCGCATCGGTCAGGTCACCTGTATTGGTGGGTTTTATAGTGCCTTGATGATTGTTACCATAGGCAAAATGATCAGCTCCCATGAGAATATAGTTGCCCAGAAAGAGACCATTATTGGTTATTTCGTTGCCAATAAAATTCTGACTCGGAGAGTTAGTGGCCGTCATGATCAGACCATAAAGTTCGACGCGATTTCGAAAAAAAGTATTGTAGGGTCCGTTAGCTCCATGTGAATTGTCGATTACGATGTTTTGCACAATATTGTGATCAAACAAATTCATAAAAGGATAATTACCATGACAAACGATGTCTCCTCCTGCATTATTTGGTGTTCCTGTCCAGGTTGGGTCGGTGGAGTAATTCAGAGCGAGTACATTTCCATTGGCACCGGACTGGAGTAGCATGGAGTGCCGGAGATGTTCAAAGATGTTGTTTTCGATCAGGTTTAGATTGGAAGCAGACTGAAGTACGATACCATAACCTTTGCCCCCGCCACCGTAATCAAATGCATGATGAAAATAGGAATTACTGACCTCCATATGACTGCACCAATCCATCACGAGATGTCCGAAATTGCACTGATCACTTTCCACACCCTTTACCCAACAGTCAACTGCATATTGAAAATGAATATTTTTAGATTGAGTGGCGGTCACATCGAGACGTTTGATGCTCAGACATTCGATACCCACCCTTCGTCTGGGTATGATCTTTGTTAGGACTGGATTTCGAACCAATGGAAAGCCGGTTCTCAGAGGTTGATCAAGCATTAAAGTATCATCGCTGATTTCGGTAATGCTGACAATCTGCGCCACTGTATTGTAAGCCCAGGCGTCATTGACCAGATCCTGATCATCCTTTGATAGCCGGGCCACATCACCGATCTGCCACGGGGCGGTACTGCTCACCACTACATGAGTGTCGCCTACTTCGCCATCCTCAACTACTCCGGTAAGAGTGGCCGTTAGGGACCCTGCAGCAGAAATCAAATTTCCACCACCACCGAGATCAAATTGCAGGAAAGTAGATGCAGCGCCTGCACCCTTTAGAATTAGACTATCGAGTAGTACCAATGTATTCTCAAACCGGTAGGTTCCGGTAGGGAAATATATGAGGGCTAAACCCGCAGTACTAGCCTTAGCCGCTGTGAAGGCTGCGTCGCAAGGCTGAATACCGGTTGAGTCGGCATTAAAATCCAGGATATTGATCACCTCAACCGGATAAACCGGTGGGTTTGATAGACCTGCGATTGTCCAGTCGGTTGCCCGGCTGGCTGGGGAGAATCTGGGCAGGTAAGTCTGTACATTGAAGCACCAGAAAAGTGAGGGTAAGTAAACTAGAAATCACCTTTACCATTATCTCTCGTTGTAGTAAACCAATATCGAGTTAAAAATAGTAATAATGTTACAATTTGTAATGATTGTACCTAGAGAAGATTTAACATGAAATTAGATGTAGAAAAATAGCCTTGACACTATATAGGTGAAGTGGCTAAAAATCAAGGTATAAGGCAAGTCACGATCTCTAATCTTGAAAAGCGGTCGGATATGAAATTATCTACTCTCAAGAGCTATGTCAAGTCTTTAGGGTGCGAACTGGAAGTCTTCGTTAAAATAACCAAGAATGGTAGGCAGGTACGGATTGAGTTGTGAAAAATAGTGACGCAATAGTACTGGGATTGATTCCCTTGTTCTCAAAAAGACTTCTAATCACTTTTCATGGGATATGAAGATCGCCATTCGCATTTGAATAAACATCCGGATGCCTACGATCATTAGGAGACTCGGATTTTGTAGCAAAATGTATTTCCAATGGAGTCAAGTTAAACCTTGTATTGGATTTTGAGTTTTAAACTCTCCAGAGTCCAAAGCACCTTCCAACTATAAACAAGATCAAAATACTCTATTTCACCATTTCGGAAATCCTCAATCAATTTCAGCATATTGAAACCAAAGCCCATATTGATGTTCGTTAAAAATCATTCCTATCGATAATTCCATGTTTAATACCATACAGCTAGGACTGAAATTCAAAAACTATAAACACCGGTATTATCACTGATTTATCAGGAGGAGAGAGCGTCAGGACTCTCAACCACATTCTAACGCCCATATATTTCTTGGCTTTTCGCCCATTGTCAATCTCAACTCCAAACAAACACAGAAAACTCTCACACCGTCTTATAATACTCCACCTTCCCATCTTTGTCAAACGGTGCGAGTGTCTCGATCAATTGGCTGCGATCCTTCTCACCCAGGGTCATAAACGATTTGGCCAGATTGACTTTTTCCTTAAGAAAGGAAACATTCTCGGCACCGGTGATCAAGGTGCTGATGGGCATACTAAATGCAAAATGAATGGCATCCTCAATGCTGGCGTGTGTTGGTACGACTGGATTGGGTGTCTCCCAAACTGTTTTGGCTTCCATCATCTTGGTGCCAAAAAAGCGACCATCTGCCAATGTCTTCATAGCCAAAAGGCCAAGACCGGCATCAAGCGCTTTAGGGATAACCAGACGTGCAAAACTATGCTCGCTCGCAGCATCCACCAGATTAATAGGCATTTGCAGGGTCGAGAATAGTCCACTGCTGCCAGCTTGTTCGATCATGCGTAAATGAGCATAAGGACTGGCATGTCCGGTAAAGCCGACAAACCGGGTTTTACCCTCTTTGATTGCTTCCTCGGCAAGTCTCAGCACACCATTTTTTATCCGGTTATCAGTATCTTCCGGTGACGACAAGGCATGTATCTGCCAGAGATCCAGTTGATCTACCTGGTACCGGCGTAGCGATTCTTCTAGTTCCTTGCGGGCACCAGCGTAGTCAGTGGCCGTGCTTTTACTCATGATAAATACCTCATCACGATATTTTGGGATCAAATATTTGCCATAGCGTCGTTCACTTTGACCATCACCATAACTATAGGCAGAATCAAAAAACCGGATGCCTTGCTCGATGGCTGTTTCAATGACCTGCTGAGCATCTTTTTCGGTGGTCCAACCGATGTGATAACCACCAGCTCCCAGCATGGTTACTTCGATGCCGGTAGTTGCCAATTTCCTTTTTGGTAAAACCGGCCCCCAGCGATCGGAGCTGCCATTATGTAAATCAGGATTACCCTGAGCTTGCCAGGGCAACATCATACCGGAAGTAAGTACCATCAATGATTCTAGAAATTCTCTGCGTGAAGCCATATCCATAATATTAAGTGAGGTATGCAAATTTACGGAAAAAGCACCAAAGTCGAAGTACGAAGCACCAAAACTCAAGCACCAAGCACCAAGCCGTGACCAATATATTTTGGCTTTTCCCCCTCGAAGCACCAAATTCTAAATTACAAGCACCAAAGCGGGAGCAAGATATTTTAAGGTTTCCCTAAAAAGTACCAAGTACCAAATTACAAGCACCAAAATTGAGACCAAAACTCAAGCACCAAGCACCAAGCCGGGACCAATACACTTTGGAGAATTGGCATTTGGGATTTGGAATTTGAAATTTCCCATCAGAAGTGCTTCCATCCCTGAGCCGTCAAGTCATGGATATTGCCCCCTTTCGTATGTAGTTTGACTCCTTCGCTGGCATCAACCATATCACCCATCATGTAGATATCTGACATCAAACGCACTTTGTCCAGATCTTTCGGATCGATGGTAAAAAGCAGTTCGTAGTCTTCGCCACCGCTTAATGCACAGGTGATTGGGTCCAGGTTAAATTTAAGCGCCATTTCTTGTGATTGCGGATGAATGGGTACTCCGCTCTCTTCGATAATGGCACCGAGACCCGATTGCTTACAAATATGCATGAGGTCGGAAGATAATCCGTCAGAAATATCAATCATCGAAGTAGGTACCACTCCTGATTTAGCAAATTGGGCGATCATGTCTACCCGTGCCTCCGGTTTTAGTTGGCGCCCCACAATATATTCCTGCTCTTCCAGATCAGGCTTCATGTCTGGTTGTGACAGGTAAATTTGTTTTTCGCGCTCCAGGATCTGTAAACCCAAATAGGCGGCGCCGAGATCACCGGTTACGCAGATGACATCCCCCTTTTTGGCGGTAGATCGCAGTACCTTCTTATCCGGTTTTACCTGGCCGATTGCGGTAACTGAAATAATCAGACCTTGAAGTGATGAACTGGTGTCACCTCCCACCAGGTCTACCTGATAGTAATCGCAAGCGGCTTTGATACCCTCGTACAATTCGTCAAGGGCTTCAACCGAAAATCGATTGGAAAGACCTAGCGATACAGTGATTTGCTGAGGAGTAGCATTCATTGCACAAATATCCGAGAGATTGACAACCACCGCCTTATATCCCAAATGTTTGAGCGGATAGTACATTAAGTCAAAATGAATTCCTTCCAGCAAAAGATCCGTGGTGACCACGGTTAGCCAATCACCATTGTCGATAAGAGCAGCATCGTCACCCACTCCGACAAGTGAACTCTTATTTTTTAGTTGGAAAGATTTGGTCAGGTGTTCAATGAGACCAAATTCGCCTAAATTCGAAATTTCTGTACGCAACGGATTATTTTCCATAGTATCTCTGGTATGCCAGGCAAAGTTCTGAATTATTCAGACAATACCTGGCAGGTTTAAAAAAGTATCATTTTTTTAAGTAGTTTGCTCCCTTCAAACAGGAACCATAAAGCATGAAGTTTTCACTTAAAGGCAAAAGCGCTATTGTAACCGGAGGAGCCAGCGGAATCGGGAGGGCTATTTGTGAAGTCTTTGCCGAAATGGGTGCTCAGGTACATATTATCGACGTCAACAACCAGTCAATTGACTGGCTTTCCACTCAGGAAGGAGAGGTCCCAGCTATCGAATATCATCATTGTGATATCACCAGTCTTGAAGAGGTCCAGGGCACCGTCGCGAAAATTAATCGGTTATCTGGAGTGGATATCCTGGTCAATAATGCTGGCATAGCCCATATCGGCAGCGCTGGGTCGACCTCCAGGGAGGATTTTGAGAAAGTCATGCGAGTCAATGTACATGGCGCCTACCATTGCATCAATGCCTGTGTTCCCTTCATGATTGAAAGAGGTGGAGGTGTGGTCGTAAACATCGCATCGACCGTGGCTTCGGTAGCTATTGCCAATCGCTTTGCATACATGACCAGCAAAGGGGCGATTCTGAGTATGACCTATTCAGTGGCGCTGGATTACATCGATGATGGTATTCGTTGCAATGCAATCTCCCCGGGCCGGGTACATACGCCTTTTGTGGATGGATTTATTGCCAAGAATTATCCCGGTCAAGAAAAAGAGATGTTTGAGCGATTATCTAAAGATCATCCGATCGGCAGAATGGCCCGACCGGAAGAAATTGCTCATCTGGCCTTATATTTATGCTCTGATGAAGCAGCTTATGTGACAGGAAGCAATCATCATATCGATGGTGGATTTACCAAACTAAAGCGAACATAAAAAAGATGAAATTAGTACGATTTGGAAAAATAGGAGAGGAAAAACCCGGTATCATAGATGCTAAGGGACAGCGAATCGATGTATCTGCTTTTGGCGAAGACTACACACAGTTTTTTGCCAAAGATGGACTAGCGAGGTTAGCATCGTGGTTGAAAAATAATCAACAAAATTGTCCGGTGGTGGCCAATGAAATACGGTATGGAGCACCGATTGCCCAATCTGGCAAATTACTTTGTGTGGGGCTTAACTATGCTGCCCATGCTCGCGAAAGTGGCATGGATATTCCGGGCTCTCCGGTGCTATTTGGAAAAGCTACTTCTGCCATTGTTGGTCCTTTTGACAATGTGGTGATTCCGAAAGGATCTGAAAAGACAGACTGGGAAGTGGAACTCGCCATTGTCATCGGTAAAAGAGCCAATTATGTCTCAAAGGAAGATGCGCTCAACTATATCGCGGGTTATATGGTACATAATGATGTGAGCGAGCGTGCTTTTCAATTGGAGCACGGAGGCCAGTGGATCAAAGGGAAGAGCTGTGATACCTTCGCACC
The DNA here is from genome assembly GCA_016711125.1 of Saprospiraceae bacterium. Lineage (GTDB taxonomy): Bacteria > Bacteroidota > Bacteroidia > Chitinophagales > Saprospiraceae > JABDMH01. The sequence goes on from JADJTQ010000002.1 coordinate 664,765, forward strand.
GCTGGGACCCTGGCTAGTGACCAAAGATGAAGTCACCGATCCGAATAATTTGCGTCTCTGGCTCAAAGTCAACGGCAAAACCCTGCAAGACAGTTCTACCTCCGATTTTGTTTTCAATACCCAGCACCTGGTATCATACATTAGTCAATACATGTCTCTGATGCCGGGAGATATTATTTCCACTGGTACTCCAGCGGGAGTGGGTCTCGGTCTTAAACCACCCCGATTTGTACAACCAGGAGATGTGATGGAGCTGAGTGTGGAAGGATTAGGAGTCTCAAAACAAACGGCGGTAAAATATCAAGGGTAAAATATCAGAAACAAGCTCACGTACTTTAAAAGACATAAGAGGTAGCAGACAGCTTTGAAGGGGCACGAAATCTTAAGTTTGGAATCCAAAAGTAGGCGGGATCTATTACCGCGACCTTGATCAAAGAGGCACGAAATCCGTAATCTGCAATCTGAAGTCCATAATTTATAATTGCATCTATCACCGATGTGCTACTCATCCAGTAGTCTGCGATGATAATTAATCTGTCCCAGATGATAACCCAAGTGCGTAGCCAAATGAATTAAAAATATTCGACCGATGTTTTTCTTTAAAAACCAGGAGTGGATATTCCTTCTGCAGATCCTCCTCTTTGAGTTGAGAGAGTGATTCATCAATGATATTAATGGTGTCTTCAATTTTTTGAATTAATTCCGGACGGGCTATATTCTTCAGAGAAAATTCGAGATGTCGCTGGCGGACAAAGCCCGTCTTACCGATTTCGGCTCCGATATAGGCATTGAGATTACCAACCAGGTGGAGGCAAAGATTACCTGCCGTATTGGTGATATTTTTTTCAACCTTCCAGATGTTTTGCTCATTGCGGTACAACTCAATTTCTTTTCTAAGCTTATTCAAGTCCCGTGTGAACAAAGATTTTACTACTTCTAAAGCCATACTGTGTTTTTAACTTTTGGAGGGAATGAAATATTTATGCCAGACCGAATAGAACCCGGTTGATTGATTGCAACGCCACTTTTTTTATATTGACTATGTACCAGTACTGAGACATTATATTTACTACCTCCATAAGAGATCATCCGGATGGGGACTTCTTCAAATGCGGAAAATATTTTCATCGCGTATCCTCTTTGGTCGCTGGTGAAGTTTCCGACCAAACAAATGATCGAAAGGTCCTGGTCTACCTCGACCTGTCCGAATTGTCGTAAATCAAGCAGTATTTTGGATAGATTGGTCGTGTCATCAATTGTGAGAGAAACAGCTACCTCTGAGGTGGTGACCATATCTACGGGAGTTTGGTATTTTTCAAAGATTTCAAAGATCTTTTTTAGAAAGCCATAGGCGTTCAACATTCTACCCGATTTGATTTTGATCGCAACAATGCCATCTTTGGCGGCAACTGCTGTGATCTCGCCATCGGCTTTACGGTCGGATATCATCGTACCTTCGGCTTGAGGGTCCATCGTATTTTTCAGCCGAACCGGGATATTAGCCTTTTGGGCGGGCAATACGCACGAGGGATGCAAAATCTTCGCTCCAAAATACGCGAGTTCTGCGGCCTCATCGTACGATAGATTTTTGACCGGGTAGGTGTGGTCTACAATTCGCGGATCATTATTGTGCATGCCATCGATATCGGTCCAGATCTGTATTTCATCCGCCAGAATGGCTTGGCCTACCAGCGTTGCAGTATAGTCACTCCCTCCCCGTTTTAGATTATCTACTTCTCCGTAAGCATTACGGCAGATGTATCCCTGCGTAATATAAATAGGACTACTTCCAGCTAAAAGAAGTTCTTTTTCGAGCATCGATTTCATATAGTATTCATCCGGCTCCGAACTCTTGTCAATGCGCATAAAATCCAGGGCAGGGAGTAGTATGGCTTCTTGACCTTGTTGGTGCAGATACCAGGTAAAAAGCTGGGTAGAGATCAATTCTCCTTGAGCCACAATCTGTTTCTCCTGAGCAGTGTCAAATGGCTTTTCTACAAATTCACGGAGATGGTCAAACTTTTCCCTGATAAAATTCTGAGCTGTGGTGATGATTTGAATATCGCTATACAATTCATCCACCAGGTGATGGTATTTAGTCTCCAGGTTGTCAATATGAGCGGTCGCCTCCTGGATCTGGCCGGAAGCTAACATTTGAGCGAAAGCAAGGAGACTGTTGGTGGTGCCGGACACAGCAGAGAGCACCACAATCTTTTGATGATTGTCTGAAGTGATGATTTGAAATACCTCTTTCATACGATTAGCCGAACCTACGGAGGTGCCACCAAATTTTAAAACCTGCATATCGTCTATCTAATTTTTAGGGCGGCAAAAATAGAGGCATTTTCAAGGAATCCTAATGTCGTTGATGAATTAATACATATTTTTAACTTTGTGTTAAATATTTAACAATGACCATTGCCGAAGCAGTGAGACACTATGTTGAAACTCACCCTTTTATCGAAGAAGGGCTTTCTGACGGAATAATCAATTATGCAGGTCTGGCTAGAAACATTCAGCCGGCTATCCAAACTCAGTGTGCTCAAACTGTCAGAGAAGGGGCGATCATCATGGCCTTAAAGCGATTATCACCCAGTTACTATTATCAGGTCAGCGCTGGTATCAAGAAGTTTTTAAGCCGGCTGGGTCAATTTACCGTTCGATACGATATTGTCGATTATACCTATCAAAATTCGACCTCACTGATCGGTCAGCAGGAAAACGTTTTTCGGCATATAGCCAAACATCCTGAGCTGTTTTACTCCTTTTCGCAGGGGCTTTCTGAGTCGACGATTGTAGCTAGTAAACATCTGCATCCATACATTTTAGACCTGTTCGCTGATGAACAGATGCTGGCGCACAAAAAGGATCTTGCAGCCCTGACCATTATGCTTCCAAAAGATAATACCGAGATATCCGGTATCTACTATTTTATTTTTAAGGAGCTTGCCTGGCAAGACATTAATATTGTCGAGGTTATTTCGACTACCCATGAAATTACCCTGGTGGTGGCTGAAAGCGATGTGGAAGAAAGCTTTCGATTGGTCAGGAGATTAAAAAGTACTCAAACAAAAAAGTAACTTGATATATATGAAAACAGAGTCTGCATTTCACGAAAAAATAGCCATTGTCACAGGAGCTACCAGCGGCATGGGTCAACGAATCGCTTTGGATTTAGCCGGTAATGGCGCATTTGTAGTAGCCAATGGACGAAACAAAACGAATGGCAACCGGCTGGAAGAAGAATCACCGCGTATCCGTTTTGTACCTGGTGATGTAAAAGACCCGGAAACTAACCAAGGCTTGGTCGAGCACGCACTATCGAATTATGGAAGGATAGATCACTTGGTTTTGTCTGCCGGACAATTGGGTATTGGAAAATTGGACGAAATCTCGATCGATGACTGGAGAGATACTTTTGCTACCAACGTCGATGCAGTCTTTTACCTCTTAAGACATGCATTGCCAGTCATGCAACAAAAGGGAGGTGGGAGTATTGTCGTCATCGGTTCGATTGCGGCTTTTCATGCATTTCCCAATCACGCGGCCTACTGTGCCTCGAAAGGAGCGCTAGTATCCTTGGTGCGTCAGGTTGCGCTCGATTTTGGACCATCGGTTCGAATCAATCTAGTCTGCCCAGCCCAGGTGCAAACACCACTTTTAGATGCCTCGGCAAGGGCTTTTGATGATCCTGAGCAGATCCTGGCTCAGACGGCGCAGAGATTGCCTTTAAAAAGATTGGGTACCACAACCGATATTGCAGAGGCTGTATTATTTTACTCAGTGATGCCAGTAGTTGGGTCACCGGCACACACTTTACGATTGACGGAGGCTTCTTAGCTACCTGATAAATTTTAAGCTTTTCTATCTTTACAGCTGGCCAAGAATCAATAGTTATGTTTAGCAGGTTAAACAATATTGCGCTTATGTTAAATAGAATAGGATTCCGAAAACAGCTTTGTGTGGTTATGTTACTGATCGTATTCAAACTATCTGCTCAGGAAAAGTTTGAATCGTGGATCAGTGAAGATCAGTTTGTAATATCACGCACCGATGGTACCCGACAAAAAGAGATATTGATAAGTCTTCCTTCTGGTAAAGAAAAAGAGTGGACTGAAGACACATCTAAAAAGTCACATTTTCAGAACTCACTATCCCTGGATGACGGTTCATTGATCGAATCACGCGATAAAGACTTAGTGCTCATCAATCCCGATGGTACTGAAGAGCAACTAACCCATGATACTTCCGTAGAAAAAAATGCCCGATTATCGGGTGATCTTACCAAAATTGCCTACACTAAAGACCAGGATTTGTATGTGTTTGACCTTGATTCACGGCAGGAAAAACAATTGACCTTTGATGGTTCTGAGACGGTATACAATGGATGGGCTTCCTGGGTTTATTATGAAGAAATCTTAGGCAGATCAAGCCACTACGCTGCTTTCTGGTGGAGTCCGGATAGTAAGAAGATTGCATTCCTGCATTTTGATGATAAACCGGTACCGCGCTTTACTTTATTTAATGCTGATGGCCAGCACGGTGATTTGGAAGTCGCCCATTATCCGAAAGCAGGTGATGCAAATCCGATCGTACAATTTGCGATAGCAGATATTAATTCAGGAGAAATTACCTGGGTAGATGAAGATCCGGAAAAAGACCAATACTCGGCGCTGCCTTTTTGGACCCCGGATGGGAAATATGTGGTGATCCAGGAATTAAACCGGTCGCAAGACAGCTTGCATATTGTGCGAATTAATCCTAGCAATGGTCATCGAATGGTCATCTACGAAGAGACTCAAAGTACATGGGTGGATTTTTTTGAACAGATAGATTTTATTAATGACGAGGAGTTTATTTTACGAAGTAATCGTGCCGATTGGTATAATTTATATCGATGCAATATCGATGGTCAATTAATTGCTAATCTTACACCAGTACCCTGGCGAGTTACTGATGTTGAGGCAATTGACATCCAACATCAAAAGGTGTATTTTTATGGTACGGGATCAATAAATACAGACCGCCATTTTTATAGTGTGAACCTTGATGGCAGTGGTCTGGAAGAAATTACCAGCAATCCGGGCTGGCATAATGTAATACCATCACCTGGGTACCGGTACTTTTTGGATGAATACTCTAACCTAAGCAATCCAGTTCAACAACAAATCTTAGACCAAAGGGGCAAAATTGTCCATACTCTTTTCAATAAGGAAGATGATAATAATGTGCAATCAGGTGTCAAAGTGGAATCTTTTACCATAGAAACAGAGGATGGATTTGATCTGCCAGCATACTGGGTATTACCAAAAGGCTTTGACAGACAAAAGAAATACCCGGTTGTATTTACCATTTATGGTGGCCCGGATGCTGGCAATGTCAGGAATCGCTATCAGGATTATTCCGGGGATTATTATGCCAATCACGATATCATTCGAATTGCGGTTGATCACCGTGGTAGTGGTAAATTTGGAAAGAAAGGGATGGACTTTATGCACCGCAATTTGGGCAAGTGGGAAATGGAAGATTTAATCACTTCGGTTAAATGGCTACGGACTCTGCCCTATGTCGATTCGACCCGTATTGGCATTACCGGGGGTAGTTATGGTGGATATGTGACCAGCATGGCCTTGACCTACGGGGCTGATTATTTTACGCATGGTATTTCGCTATTTCCAGTCACCGAATGGTCATTATATGATAACGTTTATACTGAGCGATACATGGATACGCCAATGGAGAATCCCACCGGATATCAATTTGCTTCTGCTATGGAACATGCCTACAAATACAAAGGAAATTTATTAATCATCCACGGCATGATGGATGATAATGTGCACATGCAAAATACCATTCAGTTTATCAGTAAAATGCAGGACCTTGGTAAGGATTTCGAATTAATGATGTATCCCGGAGAACGGCACGGATGGGGAGGATCAAAAAGAATGCATCTCAATAAATTGGTCAACAAATTTTGGGACGAACAGTTTTTTGGCGCTTCCAGAACGAAAATGATTCAACCATAGGGCTTGTTCACTTAAACCTGAGATCTGGCCTTTCATTTAATGGGTCAAAACGATTCCTCCCCATAACCGAGCAGGATGTTTTTTCTTAAGACTACTTTGTGTTTTTGAAAAAGCCTGATCAACTGAACCTGATTTAATTAGATTTTTATAGAATAGTTGAAAGAAAATCAGACGATCTTGTTCACCCAGGGGCCAAAGCATATAAATGATATTTTTTACACCTGTATTCTGGAAGGCACTTAATAGGCCATAGATTGAATGCCCATTGGTGCTAAAACCACCCGAAATGTTAGGCAGTACCAGCAGATCTGTGCCGGATAAATCCAGACCATAAATCTCCAATGCTGTCAGAAGACCATCATCCATAATTTCTTTTGAAAGAGAATCACTTTTCCAGGTGGTCTGCGATCCAGCTAACGCAAGACCATAATTAATAACCTGCGCGTTCGTCAGCAGACTTTGGGTGGAATCAGCGGGTTCGGTATAAAAGGCAGGAACGCATAATTGGACAATGGACCAGTCACCTTCTTTCAACGCATTATGCAAACTTATTTTGCTCGCCTCTTTGCCCGTTTTTGTTAGTACCTTTTTTTTCTTTTTAGTAAAAATGGCGGATATCGCCTGGACTTCGGAAAGTGCTGTGGAATTTTGACTAAGGGAATGAGCATTTCTTTCCACCGAAGATGTTATGTCTTTTGGATTAATTCGCAACATAAGAGAAGGCACCTGCTCTGGTGCTGACTCCGTAGCATAATTGTCCACGCCGCCAATAATTAAAAATGGATCGACATTATTCGTTCGATTGGTGGATGAAAGTGAATTTGCCTGGTTAAAAATTCGAATATCATATTGATCAGATAACATTTTGCCCCCTTCAATGGGAAGTGTATAAAATGAAACTCGATGCATGATCCCATCCGGGAAAATAATTAATCGTTCTTTATCGGTGACAAGAGACTCAAGAGGTTGCCATATTTGATTGGAGTAAGACGTTTGATTGCTAAGTTGGTCCGTTTCGAGCACATTTTTGTTAAGCTTTAGGGGGACTAATTTGGTTTTTGCGGAGCGGCCTGGAGTGACAAATGCCAAATAGCTACCATTACTCGTATATTGATCAGACCCAGCATTGTAATCCAATACTTCATAGAAATCAATTAATGCATCTTCGGGTTCGATCAGACTTTTGATGCTACGCAGATCTGTCGATCGATTCCGGGTAAAATTTGTCGAGTTAAATACAGGAAGCATTTCCTTTTGCAGGGTGTTTAATTGGATCAAAAGCTGATCAATCTGCAAGTCAGCTTCCTTTTGTTCGGCAATGGTCAATGCCTGACCACTCACTATTTTTTGCCTGAGCGTCTGCCAGCTGTTGTAGTTTCGTCGCAAATCAGCCGTGGGTTCAATCAAATAGCCCGACATCGAAGCCAGATCGGGACCCTGATTAGTACCCCTTAGATTGATCAAAGCATTTTCAAGAGATTCGATAGCCTCCGGTAATTCATCTTGATGTTTTAGGGTGAAAGCGGTAAAACGACTAAGTAATTTAGCAAAATCACTTTTAAGGTCTTTACGATCAGAGTTGGCAAAAAGTGGTAAGATGTTTTGGGTGCAATAAATGGAAAATTGAGTGGCTGTTTGATATTTACCCAATGCAGATTTGTAGTCAATTTCTTCGTAAAAAGAAGCTAGCTCCTTGGCGGCCTCGTAGACCCTGAAATGATTTTCTCCAAAAAGTTGAGTCAGTTTTGTAAATGCCGTTTCCAGATTTTCTTTGGCACTTTCGACATCACCGATTTTGGCGTAGGTCTTACCCAGGTTTAGGAGGGAATAAGCGAATTCCTGATGATTCGGGCCCCAGATAAACTCAGCTATTTCTTTTACTTTTAGTCGCTCATCCAGGGCTTTTGGGTATTGACCGAGCTCATAATAAATGCTGGCAAGATTATCCCGCAAAGTAGCTTCCGACCAATTCTTTTCGCCATATCGATTGAGGGAATGCTGCAGAGCATCCAAATAGTAGCCCTCTGCCTCGGTGTATTTTTTTTGCTTCCTCAATAGGTTACCAACATTGATTTGGGATTTGATGTACAAGGGATCGGTTCGTTCGAGGCGAAGAGCAAATAGCACATTTGCTTTTTCATAGTGTTCGTATGCTTTGTTCAGGTCGCCCAATTCTTCATAGAAGGTACCGAGGTCATCCAGTACTGCGGGATAAATATTTTCTCGTTTGAAGTCCGGTTGATCTTCAAAAAATTGATTGATCTCCTTGTATGCCGATTCCGCCGCACTATAACGACCCAGGCTCTTCAGAACACCCACTGCATTGTTACCATAGTAGACTCGATTCAGGTGATTCGGGGGCAAATAAGTCTTGGCTAGTTCGTATGCCTGTAATATCAGATTGGAAGCCCGGCGGGTTTCTCCTTGTGCCAGGTAGATCCTGCCTACCGCTACCAAAGATTGAAAATACTCATCGGATTGGTTTGAGTAATTATCCTGGGCATTCTTTAATGCGGTTCTACCGTACTCCTGAGCTTTGTCATATAGGCCATAACTAATAGCAGCGTCTATCGATTGGAGCAACGTCGACTGATAATTACCGTGATAATTTTCTAGGTCTGATTCCATCACTTTAAGCGCTTCATCGAGGTTGGCCAGGTGCTCATCGGCATTTTGTAATTGAGCCTGTAAATCAGCCATATTCAGCAACGCATCAAGATATCGTCCGGAAGTGTTATGGGGTTTTTTCTTAAAAATGACAATCGACTCATCGAGATATTTTTCAGCTTCCTCATACTTTTGTTCCGTCATATTCTTAATCCCTTGCCACAAGCTGAATACTGCCAATCCCTCAGAATTGCTGTTTCCTTTGCTTTTTTCGGCTAGATAGGCCTCTTCGATCATCACGCTCACCACCTGAAATGCTCCGCCCTGATAAAGTGTTGTAATCATGCTATCTTTCTGTTGCCAACCGGAATCTTCGGAGGTCTGCTTCTCCTGAGCAAAAGATAGTTGAGCATGACTGAAAAGAAGTAAGCAATAAAATATCCTGTATGCTTTGATTGTCATCGTCTTATATTCAAATTTTTAGAAAAGAAACCGCAAAATTAAAAAACGTCCTTATTGGCATAAATGATTCTTGATATAGTCAAGAAAGGTTGGTCGTCGGCGTGCAAAGATAGTTTCTGGTACTCAATGCACTACGGAATGTTCTATCTCGTAAATCTTTCGAATTTGATACGGTTTTTTTTCTTGTGATTCATAATAGGTACGCATTTGGAGCTCGACGATAATGCCGAAAGTAATGAGCTGTATGCCAGTAAGCACAAACAAGATTCCGACCAACATCAGGGGCTTACCCCAGATGTCCTGGCCTTCCAGCTTTAACCACAGCATATAGAGGTTGATCAATATACCTCCGAAAAAGATCATAAGCCCCCAATTACCAAAAAGATGCATCGGGTTTTTAAGGTATCTCTTAAAAAAGAGCATGAGCATCAGATCGCTAATGACTTTTATTGTTCTACTCATGCCGTACTTGGAGGTACCATGAGTGCGCTCATGATGTCTGACCTCCATTTGAGTGATTGTAGCTCCTTCCAGGTTGGCCAGAACCGGTATAAATCGGTGTAACTCTCCGTAAAGACCCAAATCCTGCGCTATTTCCCGCCGAAACAATTTCAGGGTGCAGCCATAATCTTTGATAGATACCCCAGAACTCTTGCGGATGATGTAGTTGGCGATTTTACTTGGGATGGTCCGGATGAGATTATCTTTTCGATTTTTACGTATTCCAGCTACCAGGTCCCAGTTTTCTGATTTGCTCAGTTGCATCATGGCCGGTATATCCAGGGGATCATTTTGAAGATCACCATCCATAGTCACAATGTAGCTGCCTTTTGCAGCATTGATACCAGCCATTAGAGCAAGACTTTGGCCATAGTTTCTACGCAATTGCACGATACGCAGCCTGCCATCAAGAACTGATTTGAGTTTACTCAGGGTTTGGTCGGTTGAACCGTCATCAACATAAATGAGTTCATATTCGTAGTTTGCCAATGCCTCTTTGATCGCTTTCACCAGGGGCAAAATATTGTCTTCCTCATTATAAACACAAACAACGACCGATATTTCGATTTCTCTCATTTTATTTAACACTTAATGCCTTTACCAGATAGATATATTTTTCGTCCCGCCGCACCCTAATCGAATCTATCAACCTAAAATGGTCGGGTAAGGTAGAATAATTAGAAAAATTCATTAACATATAACCGTCATCCCGCGGATGTAAGGTCGTTTTAAGTGGCTTTCCCCTAAAGGCTGTCAGGTAAAAACCGGCCTCGTATCGTAAAGTGTCATGATGGTAAAGCAGTAAATCTGCATCCTGAGTTTCGCCGCCAATGCGTTTAGCATCAGTACGGGTTTGACTACCGGGTGAATGGACGCTACGTGTTGGGAGAACAACCAGAGAAAACCCCAAGCGGGCAGCTAATAAAAACACACAAAAACCGTGTAGTCGAAGGTCCGGAAATTTAAGCATACAAATAATTGCTATGGCCATGGGTATACCTGCGATACTCCACTTCCACCAAAGACCTGGTAGGTCCATCGTATTATTGTTAGAGAAAACCAGGAGTGATCCTCCCCACACAACGACGGTGAGTGCGATCAAGATTATGTCGGTAATGTTTCGAAGGGTTTTCCAGTTTCCATTATTATAAAGAAATAAGCAAGTGCCAAGATAAAGTGGAATAAACATCATAAGATACCTCGGGTATACTTCTGGAGAGGTCCAATAAACCCAGATGTTGACTAAAAAAACCAAACTCATGAAATAGATCAACGGATTCTTGGAAAGGTGTGATCTGACATCCTTATGAAATAGCATTACCGAAAGCGCTGACCAGGGAAGGAAATGATAAATCATTTCAAACGGAAATATCATGATCTGTAAAAATGAATCAATGAAACCATGACGAATCACCGTGCGCTGGGTGGACTCATCGAGAAAGATGTTTAATAATTTGGAAATCGGTTGATATTGTGAAAATAAAAAGAGATATGAGCAAATGATTGATCCTAAAATTAAAATACCGGCCATATGTTGCCAACTAATTAATTTCTTCCAATTCTTAAAATAAAGATGACTTGCCAGCATAGTGAGGACCAGAAAAACCAAGGCAGGAAGGGCTTTGAGTAAAAAGGCGATAGCAATCAACCCATAAGCGCCGACATACAAAAGAAGATATTTCTCCTTTTTAGAAAAATGAAACAACCAAAAAAAGAAAATAAAAATAACCCAGCTAAAGGCCATATCGATTAGGCCCAACATGGAGTCCCAAAATAAAATTCTACCGCAGGTGAGGAATAAAAGAGCATTTAATACACCAAAACGGACGTCCAGATATTTTTTATAAATAAAATAAATGGAGAGCGTAAAAAGATACATAAAGAAGACCGTCGGAAGACGGGTTGAAAATTCATTGGCTACTCCCGTCAATCGGTAACTCAATAGGAGAATCCAATTCCACAAAGGAGGTTTTTTAAAATAATATTCTCCATAGAGAGTGGGCGTCACGTAATTGGAGGAATGCTGCATTTCAAGCGCCACCAGGCCTCTGATACCTTCGTCTTCGATAAAGGGCACCAAACCAAGATTAATCAGCATGACCGGTATACTGAGTATCAGAAAAAACCAAAAGAAAAACTTCTCGCTATACCAGCGACGGGAATCGATATTCATTGGTATTACAGAGGTACACTAGAGAACGGCGGCAAAGATAATGGAATGTTTGCCTTTTTAACGCAGCAAGGCAACATGGAGCAAGCTCGACGTATCATATATTTTAAAAGATGGATCTCTTAATAAAGAGACTGTTATTGCTGTAAAAAACTTGTCACGCACCACTCAAATCACCATTTTAATAATCTTTTTCTCATTTTTAGTGATTAATGCGAACTAAAGGCACGAAATGTATGAACCTTGGACAGGCTGGATGGGTCCTGTTGCTTGTACTATGGTCATTGAGCATGGCTACTGCTCAAATAGACACTGAATTTTGGTTTGTGGCGCCTAATTTGACCGAAGGTCATGGTGATGCTCCTGTTTTATTCAGATTTACAGCATTTGAAAAACCCGCTACCGTTGTCATCTCGCAACCAGCCAATGCTTCCTGGCAGGCCATCACTCTACAGGTTCCTGCGGGGCAAAGCCGATCGGTGGACCTTACTACCAGATTGCAATTTCTCGAAAATGCTCCTTCTCTAACACCGCTTAACAAAGGCATCTATATACAATCCGATCAGCCTGTTACGGCTTACTACGAGGTCAACCACACTTTTAATCCCGATATTTTCTCCCTTAAAGGCAGAAATGCACTGGGCAATAACTTTATGATTCCGGCTCAGAATTTCTATTCAAATGCTCCAGGAATCAACCCTCCGGCCAGGACAGCTTTTGATATTGTGGCCACTCAGGATGATACCCGGATTACGATCACCCCTAGTGTCACCGTAGGAGGTCATAGTAATGGAGTTCCATTTCAAATCGTACTTCAGAAAGGCCAATCTTATTCAGTGGAAGCTCCCACAGGTGATCGCCTTAATCAGCTCACAGGTAGTAAGGTGATCTCCGATCAACTAATTGCCATAACTCTCAAACACGATAGTAATTTGAATAATGTCTGTTACGACCTTGCAGGTGATCAATTGGTCCCAATCGATGTTTTGGGAAATGAGTACATCGTCGTGAAAGGTTTTTTGGATGGTGGTGATCACATTTTCATCATGGCCACTGAAGACAATACCGACCTAAAAATTGACGGTGCAGTAGGCAATATCGCAGTCGATGTAAACAAACTCAGGTCGGGTGAAATGTTTCAATTTACGCTGGAAGCTCCAACCGCACATATCACTAGCAGTGCTCCTGTCTATGTCGTGCACTTTACTGGATTTGGTTGTGAGACAGGTATGGCTTTGCTGCCCAAACTTGAATGTACCGGCTCCTTATCAGTCAGTTTTAACCGGTCTACCGATGAGAACTTCGGCTTGATTCTTATTACGAAAAATGGAAATCAGGATGCGTTTGAAGTCTCTCCACCCAGGAACATTACCGCTGATCTATTTGATATTGTACCCGGAACAAACGGTCAATACGTTGCAGCCCGAGTCAATTTGACTTCACCGGTAGCCATAAACCAGGCCTTCCAGATTACCAATTCCAAAGGGGTTTTTCATCTTGGCACCATCAATGGTGGTGACAGATCGGGCACGAGGTACGGGTATTTTTCAGATTTCAAATCTCTGAAGATCCTCACGGAGGCTTCCAAAATATGTCTGGGTTCGGATCTGCAGTTAGAAGCAACAGCAAGTGATCAGTATCAGTGGTTTGGTAGCCCGGAGGTTGCTGATAAAACGACCTCCAAAATTCTTGTCATGCCAGATACTAACACCCTGTACGGGGTGATCGGTTCAGACATTGCAAGTGGTTGTCTCGACACGGCCTATTTACCGGTCGAGGTATTTAAGTGGGCTCAACCGGCTCTGCAGATCTCACAAACTTGTGCTGGTATCGAAGTAAATATGACGTATACAGGTACTGAACCTTTGGAGAAATTGAGTTGGATATTTGACCGGGACACTTTTGTCACAGGCTGGAAGGATACGTTCAAGATCAACTGGGACGAACCCGGATCGCCAACCTTAAAATTATTAGCAACGAATCCGGCTGGTTGCATTTCTGATACCCTGATCAGACTTGAGATCGGTGGCGTCCTTCTGGAGGTGGATTCAGCATTTAACGTTCAAATGGGAGAAAGCGTCATTTCAGAGACCACGGTTATTGATGGATTACTCAATATTATACCACAGTTTACGTCGATCCTCCGGTATACATCCCCAATGCCTTCACACCAAACGGCGATGGTAACAATGATGTATTTCAGGTTTTTGCTGAAAGTGTGGAAGTAGAGGGATTTATCATAGCAAACCGCTGGGGTCAAATCCTCCTTAGTTCGATCAAGCCCACCTGGGATGGAACTATAGACGGAAAAGTAGCAGATTCAGGAGTTTATGTCTATTATCTCAAAGGCCTGCAATTAGAGAGTAAAAAAACTTTTGAAATGAGTGGCAGTATTAACCTCATTCGCTAGGAGGCTGTAGAAGTTGCATAACTTGATGCTGAAGCCATAGATCGTCATTTCTGGCGCGGCGAGACGTAGAAAGCTAATGTTAGGCATCGGCAGACAGGGCCTCAATAAAGCCAGGAGCAGCGAGAACGGTTGAGTCATGTCATACTGAAGATTTATTTTCTTAAATCAATGCGGAATGAGTATTTCAATAGCCTGCTAAACTCCAGCAAATATTCGAAGACTGTACTTAATCCGATCTATATGTGTTTTGCATATATTTGCTGTCCATTTAATCATCGACTCATAAACACCTTATCATTTGAAAAGCTTTATTGACCGCCACATAGGTCCCGATACCACACAACAGCAAGCTATGCTTGAAGTGATCGGTGAAGAATCTATCGATAGCCTCATTGAAAAGACTATACCACCCACGATTCGGTTATCCAAACCTCTTTCAATATCGTCGGCACAAACCGAATTTGAATACCTGGAAAATCTGAAAAAGATTGCATCAAAAAACCAGGTTAACCGAAATTTTATTGGATTGGGTTATTATGGTACAATTACTCCCTCCGTCATTTTGAGAAACCTCTTTCAGAACCCGGGCTGGTATACTCAATATACACCTTATCAGGCTGAAATAGCTCAGGGAAGACTGGAATCGCTGCTCAATTTTCAAACGATGGTTAGTGATTTGACTGGCCTGCCCATTGCCAATGCATCTTTGCTGGATGAGGGCACCGCCGCTGCCGAAGCCATGACCATGTTTCATAGCATCCGAAACAAGAAAGCAACCGACGCTGCCCATACGATCCTTGTTGATAAAAACGTACTTGCTGCCACCCAGCAGGTAATTTTGACCCGGTCAAAACCTCTGGGCATTGAAGTAAAAGTGCAGGATTGGCGTCAGTTTGAAATCAATGACGCTGTATTTGCCCTGGTTCTGCAATATCCCAATGCAGAAGGTGGTATTGAAGATTATCGCCAATTGGTCGATCGGGCTCATGAAGGCGATGTACATACGATTGTAGCAACAGACTTGATAGCTTTAACCCTGTTGGTGCCACCCGGCGAATGGGGTGCAGATGCAGTGGTTGGCAACAGTCAGAGATTTGGTATTCCGATGGGTTTTGGGGGGCCACATGCGGCATTCTTTGCTACACACGAGCGATACAAAAGACAAATTCCCGGCCGGATTATTGGTGTCTCGGTTGATATAAGCGGAAATGTGGCTTTACGGATGGCCTTGCAAACCAGAGAACAACACATCAGAAGAGAAAAGGCTACATCCAATATTTGCACCGCTCAGGCCTTGTTGGCAAACATGGCAGCCATGTATGCTGTTTATCACGGCTCGGAAGGTCTTCTGGGCATTGCGAGTGAGATTGCAATGAAGACCCAATGTCTAAAGGATGCATTGCAATCTAAATACACTTTAAGGTATGATCAGATTTTTGATACCCTTGCAATAGAGGTTACTTCTGACCAATGTACTGGTATCCGGCAAAAAGCTCTTGCCAAAAAGATCAACCTATGGTATGGATTAAATCACATACAATTGTCGCTTGATCAAACTACCACCGAGCAAGACCTTAAGGATTTGGGAGAAATATTTGGTGTGAAACTTCCTGAATCAAGAAAATTAAACCTACCGGAATTTGCCCGACGTACCTCGGAATTTTTGACTCACCCGGTGTTCCAGCGCTATCAGACGGAGACAAAAATGATGCGTTATTTGAAACGCCTTGAAAATAAAGACATCTCGCTTACCCATTCGATGATTGCCCTGGGTTCATGTACCATGAAACTGAATGCAGCGACGCAGCTTATTCCGGTATCCTGGGATGCATTTGCAAACATACATCCATTTGCCCCTAAAGATCAGGTGGAGGGCTACCTGACGATCATTGATGAACTTGCTGCCGATCTTTGTGAGATTACCGGCTTTGCGGCCTGTTCTTTTCAGCCCAATTCTGGCGCTCAGGGTGAATATGCGGGCCTGTTGGTGATCAAGGGCTACCACGATTCACAGGGTGATCCTCTTCGTACCGTGGCATTAATTCCCTCGTCAGCTCATGGTACTAATCCTGCGAGTGCGGTCATGGCTCGAATGAAGGTTGTGATAGTAGCCTGCGATGAGCACGGCAACATTGACATCGATGATTTGAGATCAAAAGCGGAGCAAAATAAACATCATTTGGCCGCTTTGATGGTCACTTACCCCTCAACTCACGGAGTTTTTGAAGAATCCATCATTGAATTTTGTGACATTATCCATCAATTTGGTGGCTTGGTATATATGGATGGAGCCAACATGAATGCTCAGGTAGGATTAACCAACCCTGCCCGAATTGGAGCAGATGTATGTCATCTCAATTTACATAAAACATTTGCAATACCCCATGGAGGTGGAGGGCCTGGCATGGGCCCAATCTGTGTCACCAAGGCCTTGGCGCCATACCTGCCAGGACATGTTATTGATAATCATCAAGTTAATGGAGCGACCGGATCGGTTTCTTCAGCTCAATATGGAAGTGCAAGTATACTATTGATTTCTTATGGGTATATAAAAATGCTGGGTGCCCGTGGCATAACCGATGCCACTAAATTGGCAATTCTTAATGCGAATTACCTCAAGGCGAGGTTAAAGGATTACTATCAGATATTATATGTAGGAAAAAAAGGCTTTTCTGCCCATGAGTTTATTTTGGACCTTCGGCCTTTTAAAGTCGTTGGCATCGGAGCGGAGGATGTGGCCAAAAGATTAATTGACTTTGGATTTCATGCACCTACTTTATCATTTCCGGTGGCCGGGACCTTGATGATTGAACCTACTGAAAGTGAAGATAAGGAAGAGTTGGACCGGTTTTGCGAGGCACTGATCCAGATCAAAAAAAGAAATCGACGAAGTGGCAAGGGGAGAGTATCCCGCGGATAATAATGTCTTGGTCAACGCCCCTCATACCATCGCGCTCGTGTCGGCCGATAGTTGGAGTTTTCCATATAGCCGCGAGAAAGCAGCTTTTCCATTGCCTTATGTGATGGAGTTAGGTAAATGTTGGCCTCCGGTGAGACGCGTTGACAATGCTCATGGCGATCGCACCCTGATATGCACTTGTCCTTCTACCGAGTTGTATGCTGAAGATGGATCGCTATGATCGTTGTAACGGGTGCCGCAGGATTTATCGGCAGTTGCCTCATCAGGTATCTAAATGATCACCGAATCGATTCGGTCATCGGAGTCGATGAGTTTGGTCGTCGCGACAAGTTGATGAATTTGCAAAACAAACAACTTTCGGGATTGATTCATCGCGAAGACTTCCACGGGTGGTTAGAAAACAATCATCGTAAAATTGGAGCAGTTTTTCATCTTGGTGCCCGTACGGACACTACAGAATTTGACAGTTCGGTATTTGAAAAACTGAATTTGCAGTACAGTAAAACAATCTGGATGGCCTGCGCTGAGTTTAGCATACCTCTGATTTATGCGTCAAGTGCTGCGACCTATGGTGATGGAGCACTCGGATACGATGATAATCATCAGATAGTCAAAAACTTGCACCCGCTGAACCCTTATGGAGATTCAAAAAATCTGTTTGACCTATGGGCATTAGAACAAACAAAAACTCCACCTAAATGGTATGGGCTTAAATTTTTCAATGTTTACGGCCCGAATGAGTATCATAAGGGAAGGATGGCCAGCGTAATCATGCATGCTTACCATCAGATCCTGGAAACTGGGAGAATGAGGCTCTTCCGGTCACATCGACCTGATGTTGAAGATGGACATCAAAGCCGGGATTTCATCTATGTCGAAGATATAATCCGTATATGCCTTTTTTGCCTCCAAGCCGGGCCGCCATCAGGCCTTTATAATGCCGGTACCGGAAAGGCCCGAACATTTATTGATTTAGTGAACGGAACGTTTGCTGCGATGGGTAAGAAACCTGCCATCGATTTTATAAATACTCCAATCGACATCATCGACAAGTATCAATATTTTACCGAAGCTAATATGCATAAACTGCTCTCGGTTAACTACAACATGAAATTTACAGAGTTGGAAATTGGAGTTTCAGATTATGTAAAGAAATACCTTATCCAGAGGAACTATTACTAAAGGCCGGCCTTGTACGTAGTTGTTTATTTATGCATGGAGTCTTTTTCATATATTTGAAGGGTAAACCAAACCATTGCCAAGTGCAAAATCTCCTTCATGCCAAACGAACCTTTTCTACGCTTTTGCTGGCACCTTATTTTTCTATAGATATTGCGATCGGGCGAACTAACCATCCATGAGATCAATTCGAGCCATCGGCCTTGTTCTCTTTATCCTGGGTGCAGGAGTAGCTATTGTTGATTTACTTGATATGATTGAGGTCGCCAAGCGAGATAATCCTTTTTATGGTGCTTTAGCCCTTATGATTGCAGGTATCAGTCTGACCTTTTTAAGTCAAACGGGAGATAAAAATGAATAAGACTATCCATACTGGACATGGGATATAATCAACTCACAAGGACTACGGCATCGGATTCATATCAGCATAGTAGATGAGCATCCACTCATTGTCCATTTTGGCAAATCTACGGGTCATGCCAATATTGGAAGTTTTCTCGATAATTTTCTCGATAACCATTTCTTGTGTAATTACCTGATATTTTTGCTCATAGCCAGTTAACGCGGGGTCAATCGGTCGATGCCATTTCCAGCTATTCTGTTGCCATCGAAAATTATCCGGGGCAGTCAATGTGTCGGCATTGGCGGGTATTCCCTCAAGCGGAAAGGTTATATGGGCGATCTGAAATGCCGTATCCTGATGAAATTGGCGATAAAACGTTAAAAAATCGTCTGGCATCTCGTTGGCTTCCTCGGTTTCTGCGAGAGGTGCCTGTTCTTCCATTGGTGGTTCAGCCAGAGGGTTCTTACATTCGACAAAAAGAACTCCTGAAAAAATGAATAAAAGAATGAATACCTTTTTCATATGTTTTCCAATGCGTATACCAATACGATGTTGTTTCTTATCTCAAATCGAATTTCAAATTCCTTTCGGTCCTCTCTCGTCAAAAATCCCCGGGTCACTCCTTGTTCGAGATTAAAGGATTTAATAAACAGATGACTTTTAAAATCCAGGGCTCTTCTTCCATAGGCTTTGTAGAGGCTTTCTTTGGCTCCCCAATAAACATGCAAATGGTCAATGGGTGATGCACTTAGTTTAACCTGTTCCAGTTCTTCTGCTGCAAGGAACTTTTCAGCCAGTCTGCTGATTTTATCGACCTTGATTTGAATATCAATCCCTACCAAGAATGGTGCCGTTATTACAGCGGTATATTCATGGGTATGACTGATCGACATATGCCAGGATGATTCCTGAATGTGGGGTTTACCAAAGTCGTCTTTGATCAGCGCACCATGTAGATCATCTTTTGCAAGCGTATTCCAAAGCCATCGACTAGCCAACCATTCGGTCTTGCGTCTTCCTTTCATTTGAGCGATTTCTAATTGCTCCTTGACGGTGAGATTGAGCAATCTTAGGAAATAGTCGTGGTTCTCCTCAATTTTCCAAATTGCTAAAGCAACGTCGTTTTCAAGCTTTCGAGTTTCTAATAGCGGCACAGGGATGATCGCATTTTGATTTGTCTGCCAAAGATAACAACTAGCCGCCTCCCCACCATTTGATAATCTTGTACCTTTAAACCTTTACTTTTTCAAGTGCATGATGGGGGCCTAGTTCATGAATTTGTCAAAAGATTAGCCTCATATTGATTTCATGATTTCATGATATCTATGTATGTTTGAATTGTTGCCATGGAAATCAAACTAAAAACCAAATTACTTGGTCATAAAGGATCTATTTACAGCTTCGCCTACGATACATCGCGGCATCATCTATTAAGTGGCGGTGGTGATGGATGGCTGGTAAGCTGGCAGGACGGGCAAAAAGATGGCAAGTTGATTGCCGATGTCGGAGATCAGGTATTTAGTTTGCTTTATCTCGACGATCTCGATCGCATCGCAGTAGGAAGCATGACGGGCGACCTTTATTGGGTCAGCGAAAATACTGCAACATCCGCCCAAAAAAAGCTTTTTCACAAAAAGGGAATCTATGATTTGCTTCCCTACCAGGAAACACTTATCTCTGCCGGTGGTGACGGCCGTCTTGGCTTTTGGAATCTCCATACCAGAGATATTGATGAATCTATCGCGCTATCTCACAAATCCTTGCGTAGTCTTGCTCTGAGCCCCTCATCCACCCACTTGGCAGTGGGTAGTAGCGATGGGTGTATATATATTCTCAATTGTCAGGATTGGTCGGTGTCCAATATCATTGAAAATGCACATCTTCCAGCGGTATTTACGCTAAGCTGGTTGGATGAGCAAACCGTGGTGTCGGGAGGTCGGGATGCCCACCTTAAAGTATGGAAGGTTTTGGATACCAAGGCACCCGTTATTGATGTCTCGGCCCATTGGTTTACCATTAATCACATTCTGTGTCATTCTGATAAGCCAATCATTGCTACTGCCAGCAGAGACAAGACCATCCGCATATGGCATCAGGATGACTTTGAGCTAGTCAAATCACTTGATGCCACTAAATCGGGAGGTCATATCCATTCAGTTAATCGTCTTGCATGGTCTGAAGACGGCTCAGAACTTTATGCAGCCAGTGACGATGCCACGATTTCTGTCTGGACCATAGGACCTTAGTCAGCTACTCTTATTTTTTAAATGATTTTTGGAAATTAACCGGTGTGCATGTTTGTGTTTGCGCAATAAAACAGTTAAACAAACTATATTTGTGCCCGCATGATTCTTTCCGATAAAAAAATACTCGAACTTATAGATCAAGGTGACATTGTAATCGAACCTTTTGATCCGAGCTGCCTTGGGACTAACTCTTACGATGTACACTTAAGCCGTTATATGGCGGTCTACGTTGATGAATGCCTGGATGCCAGGAAACACAACAAAATTAGGGAGATTATTATCCCGCCTGAAGGTTATGTGCTTGAACCGGGAAAACTATATCTTGGAGTAACCCAGGAGTATACCGAAACTCACAGCTGTGTTCCATTTTTGGAAGGTAAATCGAGCATCGGAAGACTTGGCATCGACATCCATGCAACTGCGGGCAAAGGTGATGTGGGATTTTGCAATACCTGGACATTAGAAATTTCTTGTGTACAACCAGTGAGGATCTACGCAGGCATGCCGGTGGGTCAGTTGATTTATTTTATGGTAGAGGGTGAAATCGAAAACTACTACAATCGTAAGTCAGGCGCCAAGTATAACGAACGAAGTCTGAGACCCGTAGAGTCGATGATGTGGAAAAATAAATTCTAGGTAAGAAGGAATATCCTTTGCGTCAATAAAGTAGTTGAAGCGATTGGCTCTTGCATATTTATAATCGTCGATTTACTCATATATTTTTCTTCAAAGCCGCAGAATGTAAGAGTCATCTGTAGCTTACCAAGTCCGGTTGAGCCTGTCGAATCCGTGCGCTCTCTTGTTGTGAGAGAGACAGAGGAAGTCCGGCACTTTGTAGCCGGATAAGACTTACATCTTTCTGGAAATGTAGAAAAATAGAAATAGAGTTTACCCTTTAAATATGAGCAAGAACTCTAAAAATCTCATTAGGGAAACGGATGATTGAAGTTGACTTATAAACAACTATTCTGCATATTTAGCTATAAAAATATCCTGGCTACCAGAACCACTGGTTATGGTCGTATTTCCAAAAAGAATGGAATTGACAAAAACCCCGGCAATAATCATGTTGTCATGACTATCTGCCTGCACAGTAACTCCTTTGATTGCACCATCAACTGAGAGTACCCATTCAAATATGCCAGATGGATCGCACTTGGCTAAAAATAATGCTTGAAACCCTTCTGAAGAGACCGAAACTGATCCGAAATCTGCTTGATCCTGAAATGTGCCGGTCAGAAAAATTTCACCACTTGAATTGATTGTCACAGAGGTTGCTTCATCATCGGCCGTTCCTCCGGCCTGTTTAATCCATTGTAAGACACCATCGGTATCATAACTAGCTAGAAATATGTCGCGGCTTCCAAAGCTAGTAAGTATGGTGCCACTAAAATCTGCGCTGCCGGTAAAGCTACCTGTTACAATAAGATCTCCATTATTGGCATAGGCAATGTCATTGCCTTCCTCCGGTTGCGAAGCACTTCCTTCCTGTATCGCCCACTGAAAATTGCCCAGACTATTGTACTTAGCTAGAAAAAATTCTCCTGCACCACTGATGCCTGCATCTAGAACCGTTGCGCCAAAATTAACTATACCAAAAAATATCCCAGTGAGATAAACATTGTTAGATCCATCGGTAACCAGGCTCGAAGCAATATCATTAGCGGTACCTCCGGCTTGTTGAGCCCAGCTGATAGTGAGATTAGGATCAAATTTAGAGAGGAGGATATCACTGGCCTCGAGACTGTTAAAGATATTTCCAGCGAGATTGACCTGGCCTTTAAAATCAAACACTGCCAAAAGATTGCCGCTTCCATCTATAGCCAGTGCATTTACGATTACATTTTCTGAACCACCAATTTTTAAAGATCTCAAAAGTGTACCCGAAGCATTGAATTTAAGTATAAAAGTGTCGAAAGACGAATTAGTGCTAACCAAGGTTGAATCAGCAATCGTGATAGTCCCTGCAAAAGCCCCCGCGAGATAGATATTGCCCTGACCATCTGTGGTGACACTCGTGCCCGCAGATGCCCCTGGACCCTCCGAAGAAACAAACCAAATCAAGGTTCCATTCGATAGATATTTAGCCAAAAAGAAATCAATTGCGCCAGCAGCCTTTTACGGTAGTATCACCGAAACTTGCGGGTCCGGTAATACTGCCGGTTACGTAGATGTTGCCGGAGGGATCGGTCGTCATTGAGTAAAGTTCGTCGGTGGCTGCTCCACCCCGGACCAGGCATGTAAGTCTCCGGGTGCTTCGAAAGGTGCTGCATTCTTTACGGTAAGACATACCCAGCGACTACCATCGAAAATCCGGAGACAACGAAATTCTAAGTCATAGACCATAAGCCCGGGATGTGGATTCATGATCCCTTTGATCTGTTCAAAAAGTCATTCGAGGCATCAGAACCCCCTGATTATTACTCTGGATATCCAGAATTGCACTGGGATCTGGAGCTGCACCATCTTTCCGAATCGATGTTGGTAGTTCTAGGCTTACATTTTGGCTCGAAAGGGTTACTACAAACCCTATCACAAAGCAGAGACTTAGGAATTTTGTCATGTCGGTAATGAATTAATTTTCATCAATGATATTATAGATACTTACCGGCCAAAGTTATATTGTCTGGAGAATCTGCGCTATCACATAAACTGGTGATTTTAGGAAGATCAAATAATGTGAAATTTTATTAGTTGAAACGCGAAATGTCGAATGTCTCCAGGCCGTCTCAGAAATTATAACCTGGCTAAATTAGTATGCAATACCATTGATATCACCCTGCAGTGTGATTTTTAAATTAAGCTTTGTCAATCCGGCTTAGGAGGCCCAGAAGAAGGCATCCTTAATATGATTAATCCGGGCTCGGGCCATTTTATTCAATAGTATTGATTAAAAAGGATTTTCTTCTTCATGATGAAATTCTTCTATATAAGCATTGCAGCATTTGGGATTGGACCCTCTTTTTATTATTGATGACCGCATCCAGAGGACCGAAGTAATCGTGGGACTTGCTTTTGATCTAAAAATGATGGGTGCTTAGACTGCTAGATGATACCAACCTCTGATCGTCTAAAGCGCCAATTCAGTACGGAGACTAAATCCCTTGAGCTCGCTGAGCTGCATTTTGATAACTAAAGTGCTATAATAGCATCTGGGTGATGATATCCGGCACTATTTATTTGTCGGTTCCAAACGTATCCGCCCACGCCAGCATACCGCCGGTTAGATTCAATACGTTTTTAAATCCCTGTTGCAGAAGAAATTGTTGAGCCATTCCACTTCGATTGCCGGAGCGACAATATAAAATGATCTCATCATCTTTATGTGATTCCAGATCTTCCAATGCATTCGGGACAGAACCCATTGGTAGCAACTTACCACCTATATTAAATTCCTGGTGTTCATAAGGTTCTCGTACATCAATCAGTACGATCTCTGCACCGGCATCCATTTTTTTCTTAAGTTCTTGAACCGTGATATTCATAGCCGCTGGTCTTATTTATTCAATCATCTGGAGCAATCTAGAGGTCGTCTTTTGCTCCTTCACAGAGGTAATCTTTATTGCATAGGTGCCCTGGTTGAGTATCGAAAGGTCAATTGACTTTTGCAAAGTTGTCTCTAAAAGAAGTTGTCCTAGCAAGTTAAAGACTTCGATTTTTCCAGGAATACCATCTACACCATCCAAGTAAACTACTCCTTCACTTGGATTGGGAAAAAGCCTGATCTCTTTCCATTCAGTAAAATTATTGATTTTTGTTGGAATTACCCCTTCTACACCCAATACTGGTCTGATCATTAGAGACCCGTGTCGCAGGCCGCTTGACCGTCCACTTTGCCAACCCTGTCCAACATTAAAATGTAGAAAATTAATTCCCGCAGGAGAATTCAAATCATAACCAATGGGTATTTTCTGCCCCGAGATATCAGACTGTTCCCAGCCTATATAAAACTGGCCTTCCGGAAGATCTAAACTGATTTTTTGATCGTTGCTGTCGAGTAGAGCATAAGTTGTGAAGCCTTGCAAGGTATCAAAATAGGTATCAGTGTAGTATACTTTTACCCCAGTCTGCAAATACTCTGGAGTATCATCTAAACTGTCGATCCATACAAACAAATTAAAAAATTGGCTGGAACTATTGCCCTCGATATGAGGTATCTGGATTTGTACCCCCTGCAATTGGTCAGGTGTATTGTTGTGATATTCCATGGCAATCATGGTACTTCTCACCCCGGTGCACCCCGATCTATAATGGCAGATTCAGCAGTGCCATCATCGTACGAATAGTAGTTGGCAAATCGCGTGGTTCGTTGCACTAGATTGTTACTAGTTGCCCCCAATATCTCATCAGCCCTGGTAAAGTTTAATGTGCTCAAAACCGAATACTGTTCACCCGGTTGAATGACTCCGAAAAGTCCACTTTGCAATTGTTCGTAGTTGGTCGACCCCTGGTCGTTCATATCAAAATCAAACGAGGTGCCACCCTGAGGTAACAGCCAGGCTTGCACCGGCTCAATGAAGGTTCTTCGGAGCAGCGTCTGATTACCGAGATTGATCGTGAATGTGGGGTCATTCATAGTGAGATCAAACTGATCGAGATTATTAAGCTGTGAGATGATATTTCGTCTCACCTCCTTTATCTCAAATTGATGGGCCGGCATACTGGAATACGGTTCTAAAATCGTGGTCGGTAGATACCGAAAGGCAATATCCCGAAACGTCTCGCGTGTAAGCTCTTCACCACCAACCCGGATATAGTCGACATGCCACAACTCTTGCAGACCTTCATTCTTTGATTTATTTCTAAATCTAAACTGAAAGGATTCATGCATAAAAGAATCAGCGATTATCCACCGGTTAAATGCAAAATCCGGCGCGGGGTCATTATTTGAAACATCCTTAGGAAGGCCTTCCTTCTGCCAGACCCTCACCCATTCTCCTTGTATACTGCGAAAATCAACGACAAGTGAATCGCGGGCCCGTGGATTGATACCCACGCCTTTAGGTTGAGCAAAAAAACTAAAATAGACTTCAGTTTGACCAGATAGATCAATAAATGCCGACGTTAGATTATCACTAAACCCAGCTTTCTCACCATAAGGACTGCCAACCGGATCAAGTCCGTCAAAAGTTGCTACTCCCACAGTTAGTGGTCGCTCTGCAAGGGTGGTATTCACAAAAACATCCCTGTCCAGCCATCGAGCGCTGTCAGGATAAGGAAAGTGGGTCGAAAAATCATCAACAAAGGGCAGATTTAAAACCGGACCGCTCACAAATGCTATTTCATACTGCTTACACCCACCATTTGAGTCGCATACCTCAAGACAGATAATATCGGTAGAACGATTGCCGGTGTGCTGATAGGAAATACAGAAAGATCCTATTTCGAAAATACCCTGGTATGGTTCCTGACAAGTGCTGAAGATAATAGTGTCCGTGTTTTGATCTACCAACTCTTCATCCGGGCAAAAGATCACACTTCCACCCATAGGCAAATAAAGCTTTATAAGAGGTACCTCGTCAGCTCTCTTATGTTCTTTGGTTTGTTGTAATGCTGGATTTACCCTGAGACCAATTTCTTGTAGTTGAGCATGAAGGCTTCCGGAAAGACATGAAATCACGAAAATTACGAAGTAGACCGGATTAAATCTAGTTTTCATTACAGTCAGCCGGCTTTATTTGGGTAAGATAAATTTTGACGGTATCACCCGTGTAAACGCGGCTTTCGGGAGACGGTACCTGATTGTATACATATGCGGCATCAATATTCTTTACCGTGTTATCTTTGATTTCATCACCAATGATCAGATTTAAAGTTTGCATCTGAAAAGCAGCTTCGTCATAGGACTTGCATGACAAATCGGGCATACTCAAGGAACCACCGGTTTCTTTCGAAAGGATCATTTCCAGGGTTCCTCCCTTGTCTATCAATACATCATCCTTACGAACATCAGTACTGACAATGGTCTGCCCATCATAAATCACTTCAAGAATATGTTCGGGGGCACCAGCGTCGTATTTACGGCCGACAATTTTTGTGTTGATTTCAAAACCCTGTTTCAATTCTTTAGTTTTACGTTCGTAGCTTTTGCCATATAAGACCGGCAATCGACCTAACGGTATCTGATCAGCGGAATGTTTGGAAACTGTAACGTAAATCTTTCGCTTCTGTTTCACCTGACTATCAGGTTTCGGATTCTGATCGATGATCACGCCACCCTCTTTACCAACCATAAAGACCGAATCAACCACTTTGATCTCAAAGGAATTTTTATGGGCATCTTTAGCAGCAACTTCTACCGTCTGTCCGATATAGTCCGGGAGTTCCAGAGACTGGCCATGGTGGGTATACCATCGTAAAAATAATATGACGACGAGTAAAACTCCCAAAAGAAAAAGGGCAATTAAGCCAAGATTTCTCCAGAACATGATATCAGATTATATCTAAGCCGATTAGCAATAACAGATTTTTTGGGCGTAAAACATACAGCCGTTAAAGGTAAACTTTAATTCCCTTCGCATTCATATAGTGGTAAAAGAATATGTTTATCATCCTAATTAATTGATATTTGTAACGGACCAAGTGTCCTTGACAGGAGTTACTAAATGCGTTTCTATCTTTACTTAGTTCTTTGAATCCCGGTGATGAATAAAGAAATACTGCGACTCGCGATTCCAAACATTATAAGCAACGTATCTGTGCCGCTCCTTAGTACGGTCGATACTGCTTTGATGGGCCATCTTTCGGCGGCTCATCTCGGAGCTGTCGGATTAGGAGCGATGGTTTTTAATTTGATTTATTGGAATTTTGGCTTCCTTCGAATGGGTACGACCGGAATGACAGCACAAGCATTCGGTGCCCAGCAACATCAGCAAATGGCCGGATTACTGGGTCGTTCTCTTCTTGTAGCGATAGCTATTGCTCTGCTAATCCTCATCCTTAAGTCACCCCTTGAGCATCTGGGCCTTTGGTTTTTTCAAGTGGATCACAGCCAGATCGCTTTGGTAAAGAGTTATTTTAGTATCCGGATCTGGGCAGCCCCGGCTACCTTGGCATCCTATGTGGTTTTTGGTTGGTTTTTTGGGATGCAAAATGCCGTCTATCCCCTGGTGCTTGCTATCGTAGTTAATCTTATCAATGTCGTGCTCAGCTATGTACTTATCCAATATTTCAACATGGGAATTGCCGGCGCAGCCTGGGGTACCGTAGTCGCTCAATATAGCGGTGTGATTGTCGCGGCACTCATTTTGAGATTTCGCTATCGTCTTTATTTGCAAGATATGTTCAAAGGCCTTTTTGCCGAGACTGCAGGATTGGTTGAGTTTTTTGCCATCAACCGGGATCTATTCATTCGCACGTTGAGTCTGACCTTTGCCTTCGCATTCTTTTATCGCCAATCTTCCATCGCAGGCGCCACAATCCTGGCAGTCAATGTAATCTTACTCCAGTTGATCAACTGGATGTCTTACGGCATTGACGGATTTGCCTATGCAGCCGAAAGTCTGGTAGGTAAATACAAAGGGTCACAAAACCAACAGGAAGGTAATAAGGCAATCAGGCTGGTAATGCTTTGGGGTCTGACACTTGCTCTATTTTTCAGTGTACTTTATTTGATTTGGAGTGTTCCTATTTTCAGGATCTTTACCAATCAAGTGCTGGTCATTGAAGCTGCGAGACCATTCTTGTGGTATATGGCAGCCTTTCCCTTGGCTGGATTCATCTGCTACATTTGGGATGGAATTTACATTGGACTTACCGCATCAGTCACCATGCGCAATGCGATGTTGGTTTCTCTGGCGCTTTATCTGGGCACTTACTTCGCTTTTCGCAACATCTGGCCAGTACATGGATTGTGGATAGCCCTGTTGCTTTTTCTTCTGTTCCGGGGGCTGATTCAAAGTCTATATTTTCGTAAGTACGGCTGGGCCATCAGGTAAACCGTGCTCCTGCAAAAGTGTCTGTATTGTCACCTGGTTTTCACAAATTTGACCCATTCCAGTGTTTTGCTCCCGGCAATTTTTGCAAAATAGAATCCCGGAGGTAGATGAGCTATCGATATAGCAGAGGTTTTTTGATCGCTCGCTACGATCACACCCTGGTCATTAATGATCTGCACATATGCAGCCACGACATCCTCAGAAGATCGAAGATAAAGCACTTCATTGGCGGGATTTGGAAAGACCGACCAGCGTTGGTCAAAGGTTTTGATTAATTGGTCATCGACTACTTGGATGATTGCGAGTTCATCAGCTGACAATTGGGTAAGATCTACAGTACCACCATGGAGAAATACGATCATTTTCATTTGTCTGTTCAGACTAAACTGATTACTAATCACGGCTTTATCCGTAAATGATAGATGTGCACCGGGAGCAAGGTGCACATGAATGTTTTTAGACTCCCTTTCTCCCTTGAGCTCATGCATTTGCACTTCCAAATCAATCATCAGTGATGCATTTTCCCTTACCATGATCTCCGACCCATTTCTCAAGGCCAGGATTCCAGCACCATGGTTGCCGAGCACCGTTTTTGTATCGATATCAACAATCAGTTTTGAGCCATTGCTAAATTGCAAACAAGCATCCGGATGATAAAAATTCACGTTTCCTTCCCTGAATGTCAAATTGCCTCCGTCCTCAAAGATCGTTTCCGCAGGATTGTATAAACAAAAAGTACCACCGTAATTCAAGCTATAGCTGATCACATGCCGCAAGCTATCTAAACCTTCAATCAGACCTCCTCTTAATTGTGCATAGGATTGGAAGAGCAATGCTCCATAAACATCGATTATAATTTCTTGCCGGGTCGGTTTGTTTACCATAAGATTCAGATCCTCATAGTAAATATGATCTACTGAGGGATAATGTAAGGAGTCACGATATAGTACCAACTGACTCATGGACCCGTCATTGGTCAAGGCATAGGATGGTATCTCATAAGCATCAGGCCTAAAATATTTTTCATCAATAATTGTCTCAGTCACAATCCCTTGCTGGGGTGCCACCCTAAATGAAAGAGATATATAGAAAAGTTCTGATTGAGCACCTTCTCGCTTGAATTGAAAAACAAATTCTTTGAGTCTAGATGTTTCAAACCCGTCGGTAGCAATGCAGAGTTCAAAAAAATGATCTTCTTTTTTTGGAGCCCAAATTTCATGAGTAGTTTTGCCACTGTAGGTGCTATCCGGAATTTCAAATTGAACCAAGATGCCACTACAGGTGCGGTCCTCACACTGATCGCTATAACCAAAAGAGTTTGGAAAATAGGCATCAGCGACAATTCCATAGATCGTATTTTTTTGCATGAGAATGGTCGAGTCTGTCAGATAGCGCAGGAAGATATTTTTATCAAGATTAAAGTTGAAATCAGATACCATGCTGCGACCATACTGACCACTGCTAAACTGGTAACAAATAGTCGTATCGCGGATCCCATTCCATAAATCATTGTCGGTTTGATACAGCTCCCAGTATCGGGGTACAATGGATATACCTCCAGAGGTACAGGCAAAGGTATCAACCTCTAGCAGGTTAATATTTTGCAAGAGCTCATCCTGAGCAAACGCACCTAGGTGACCAACTAGTAGCAGAGATAGGATTAAAGATTTCATGCTTAAAATTATAACAATGGAATATCTCTGTCAAGAGGAATTTTCATATAAATAAAGTTTACAATATTTGGATCGGTACAGGCCGGTGTCGTACCTTTGGCACTCCCACTCGAATCGAGTTGTTACGACGCCAAATAGTCAAAAGGGGTTGTCAATCATTCGGAAACATTGTTTGTTTACCATACACTAAGCCTAAGTAATATGCCAGATTTTTTACACCTGCACTGCCATACTCAATACTCCCTGCTTGATGGGGCTTCACGGATCGAAACCTTGATGGATAAGGCGGTGGCCGATGGGCATAAAGGTGTGGCATTGACCGATCATGGCAATATGTATGGTGCCTTTAAGTTTGTCAACGAAGCCCATAAACGGAAACTAAAACCCATCGTCGGATGTGAATTTTACCTGGTTGAAGACCGGCATGTTAAGAGCTTTTCCCGTAAACAGGGAGAGAAAGATCGTCGTCATCACCAATTACTGCTAGCCAAAGATGAAGCGGGTTACCGCAATTTGTCAAAACTGTGTTCTCTGGGATTTATTGAGGGGCTATATGGAGAATATCCGCGTATCGATAAGGAGCTGTTAGTGCAGTACCATGAGGGGCTAATAGCTACCAGTTGTTGCCTGGCGGCCGAAATACCGGCGACCATTTTAGAGGGAGATTTGGTCAAAGCTGAAGAACATGTTAAGTGGTGGCTCGACCTATTTGGTGAAGATTACTACATCGAGTTGCAACGACACCGGGGTCTGGAAGACATTGATGGGAGAGGAAAAAGTCAGGAAGACGTCAACCAGGTTTTGTTAGGGTTTGCCAAAAAATACAATATCAAGATCATTGCAACAAACGATGCCCACTACGTGGAAGAGCAAGATTGGAGACCTCACGACATTTTGCTTTGTATCAATACCGGAAGCAAATTGGACGACACTAAACGCTTCAAATTTAGTAGCTCCGATTATTTCTTCAAGACAAAAAATGAGATGGCAAATCTATTTCCCGATTTGCCCGAAGCACTGGATAATACACTTGAGATTTTTGATAAGATAAAACCACTCAACCTAAAACGTGATGTATTATTGCCCGCTTTTCCCTTGCCTAGTGGCTTTAAGACACAAGACGACTACCTTCGGCACCTGACTTTTGTCGGGGCAGCAAAGCGATATGGAAGTATAGATGCTAAGATCGAAGAACGTCTAAATTTTGAATTGGAGGTTATCCGGCAATCTGGGTATCCCGGTTACTTCCTGATCGTACAGGATCTGACATCTTCAGCCAGAGAGATGGGTGTAAGTGTTGGGCCAGGTCGTGGCTCAGCTGCGGGGTCGGCGGTGGCCTATTGTCTGGCTATAACCAACATTGATCCCATTAAGTATGACCTGCTTTTTGAGCGATTTCTCAATCCTGAAAGGGTGTCGATGCCCGATATCGATATTGACTTTGACGATGAAGGAAGATCGAAAGTGATCGATTACGTAGTCGAAAAGTATGGGCGCAATCAAGTGGCTCAAATTATTACTTACGGTTCCATGGCCGCCAAGATGTCCATCCGTGACGTTGGGAGGGTTTTAAATTTGGAATTGAAAGAGGTCGATAAAATATCCAAGTCATTTCCACAACAATTAGGCCTTAGCCTTCAACAAGTGTTAGGATCGGGGGTCTTGATAAAAGCCTGAGAGATTCACTCAACTCAGATGATCTAGAAAGGGCAGAAAAGATCATTGCATTGTCAAAGCAGGATGACCTGATCGGACTTACCCTACGTACCGCCAAAGAATTGGAAGGCAACATTCGCAATACCGGTCTGCATGCGTGCGGTGTCATCATCACACCTGGTGATATCAGTGATTATATTCCAGTAGCCACAGCTAAAGACACAGACCTGCTTGTTACCCAATTTGACAATAGCTCGGTCGAATCAGCCGGACTACTCAAAATGGACTTTCTCGGCCTTAAAACCCTAAGCATCATCAAAGATGCGGTCGCGTTGGTGAAGCAACGGCACCAAATCGAGCTCGACATGGATGCAGTACCCCTTGATGACGGAAAAACCTTTGAGCTCTTTCAGCGGGGAGATACCATTGCGATTTTCCAGTATGAGTCGCCGGGCATGCAAAAACACTTAAAAAATCTCAAGCCGAATAAGTTTGAAGATCTCATTGCGATGAATGCGCTGTACAGACCCGGGCCTCTTCAATATATACCTAATTTCATCGCCCGAAAACTCGGCAAGGAGACCATTGCATATGACCTTCCGGTAATGGAAGAAATTCTCTCCGAGACTTACGGCATTACGGTATATCAGGAGCAGGTCATGTTGCTTTCTCAAAAGTTGGCAGGGTTTTCAAAAGGCCAGGCCGATGCTTTGAGAAAAGGAATGGGTAAAAAGAAAAAAGAAATCATTGATGAACTCTACCCCATCTTTCTAGAAGGATGTCTGAGCAGTGGGCATCCAAAAGAGGCAGTTGACAAGATCTGGAATGACTGGCAGGCTTTTGCGTCCTATGCCTTTAATAAATCGCACAGTACATGTTATGCTTTTGTCGCTTTTCAGACCGCTTACCTCAAAGCACACTATCCGGCCGAATTTATGGCCTCGGTACTTACCCACAACAAAAACGACATCACCAAGCTCAATTTCTTTTTAAGGGAGTGTAAGGCTTTATCCCTGAGTGTGCAATTACCTGATGTGAATGAAAGTGGGATTAATTTTAGTGTCAACGCTATGGGTCAGATCCGGATAGGTCTTTCGGCAATGAAAAATGTGGGTGAAGGAGCGGTTGAAGAACTCATCCGGGAGCGTGAAGCCAACGGCCCATTTTTATCATTTCTCGATATGATGAGGCGCTGCAGCCTTCGGGTCCTTAATAAAAAAAGTTTTGAAAACATGATCATGGGGGGTGCTCTGGATTGCTTTAGCGAGGTCATCCGAGCCCAGTACTTTGCTACTTCTGACAAGTATGAAACTTTTGTCGAACACGCACTTAAATACGGCAATGCTTTTCAGCA
The DNA here is from genome assembly GCA_016711125.1 of Saprospiraceae bacterium. Classification (GTDB taxonomy): domain Bacteria; phylum Bacteroidota; class Bacteroidia; order Chitinophagales; family Saprospiraceae; genus JABDMH01. The sequence goes on from JADJTQ010000002.1 coordinate 698,249, forward strand.
ACAGATTGAAGAAAATGCCATCAGTCTGTTTGGAGACACTGACGAGGTACTGATACCCGAACCTAACATACCGGAGGCCGAGCCCTGGTTGATGATGGACCAGTTGAACCGGGAAAAGGAAATTATTGGTATTTATGTAAGTGGTCACCCGCTTGACTCCTACAAGCTCGAGCTAGAAAATTACATCAATTGTGAATTAATCCATTTTGACCGGGTCCAGGCTAGCGGACGACAACTCAAAGTAGCAGGCATTATTACCCAGGCCATGCATGGAGTTAATCAGCGAGGCAATGGCTATTGCCGGTTTACCTTACAAGATTATAATGGCTCGATCGAACTGTACCTGAGTCAGGATATGTACATGAAGTATCGCGGGCACATCGAAGTAGGTCAGGTGGTCTATGTAGACGGCATCTTTAAAAGCCGGTACCAATCTGACGAACTATATTTCGAGCCGCAGTCGGTCCGGCTTCTGGCTACTCTCGGTGACGAAATGACCAGGTCGATCACCCTGAAGATTCCCTTGCGATTAATCACTCAAGCATTTGAAAAAACTTTAGACAGACTTTGTCTCGAATGCAAAGGCAAACATCATCTCCGTATGGTAGTGTTTGATGAGGAAGTGCAGATTCCCTTTCTAGCCGAAAAGCGCAAAGTACAGGTCGACAGCAGACTCCTTAACGAACTTGAAAGAATTGGGGTCCCTTACAAACTAAATTGACCAAGGTTGACAATTTTACCTCAAAATTGCTTCTGATTCAGACGGAATTTTTGCCTGGAATAGCAATATTTTTTTCTTAAGTTCAAATAGAAACGAACCAATCTCGTTATCATTTGATGATTTTAATAGCATAATCGAATGGTTAGAATATACCTGCTAAACCTGTTATTTTTTATTTCGACCGGCACCTTTGCCCAAAACACCAATTTACCGGTTTATGATTTTGATGGCTTTCAACCCTACTTGCAAAAAAATAATGACACCATTTATGTAATTAATTTCTGGGCCACCTGGTGTAAGCCTTGTCTTGAGGAGCTCCCCTTTATCGAACAAATACATAATGATCAATTTACAGATCCGGTTAAAGTGGTTTTAGTGAGTCTTGATTTTAAAAATCAGATCGATAGTAAGTTAATTCCCTTTTTAAAGCAACGAGCTTTAAAATCAGATGTAGTCGTGCTTGATGATCCGGATGCCAATTCCTGGATAGACAAGGTAGATCAGAGATGGTCCGGTGCTATCCCAGCAACAATAATATATAAGAAAGAAAGAAAATTATTTTTTGCCGATGCTTTCGAAGACTATGAATCAATCAGAAAAACATTAGCAGACTTTTAGTATTATTTCAATTAAATAAAGAACGATGAAAAAAATTATTCTTGGTTCCATTCTGATTTTGCTGGCTGTAGTTGTAATGGCCCTGAAAAACTCTCTCAGATCGCCTACGAAATCGGTGAGCAGGTTGACGATTTTAGATTGCAGAATATCGATGAAAACTGGATTTCTTTAAGTGATTATATGGGCGAACAAGGGACTATCCTAATTTTTACCTGCAACACCTGCCCCTATGCCCAAATGTATGAAGACCGGATCATCGGTATGCATGAGAGGTTTTCAAAAAAAGGTTTTCCGGTTTTGGCAATTAACCCTAATGATGTAATACAGAAACCAGGAGATAACTTTGAAAACATGAAAAAAAGATCAGAACAAAAGACTTATTCATTTCCTTATTTGCTCGATGCAGATCAAGAAGTTTACCCAAGATTTGGGGCAACGAATACACCACAGGTTTTTTTGGTAGGATCTGACATGCGGCTACGGTATAGTGGTGCTATTGACGATAATCCACAGGATGCGACTGCAGTAAAAATGAATTATGTCGAGAATGCCGTGCAGGCATTAATGGCTGACGAAGATCCCGAACCTTCCAGAACCAAAGCAATAGGTTGTGGTATCAAGGCTAAAAAGAAGGAGGGATAGTGGTTCAACACGGTACTGATGGACTGGAACCCCGATTAAGGAAATTAAGCACCTTTTATTTTTCCTGACGTTGTGGCTCACACTATCTAATCAAAAGGTCAGAAAAGGGAAAAAGGGTATTTACCATACTAAAATGTAAATACCCTTTTGTCGACAACGGATTGACCTTATGGCTATTTCACTACGGAAGCAAGCAAACCGGTCAAATCTGAGTGGTTACTCATTATGCCAGATTTTACTGTTTCAAGTGTTTGTTTAAACTGGTCTAGTTTACCATTTGAGTCAGTCACAAATTGGCTCAAATCAGCCACATCAGTCAGAGTGGTAGCACCAAAAGTTTGAGTGCTAATGCTTTCTTTCAATGTATTGACCATGGAAGATTTAGCAGTCCATTGGTCGAGAAAACCACCAAAATCATTGGTCAATTGAGAAAGTTGGCTACCAACTCCCATCAAACCATTTTTGGCTCCGGTGATTTTGTCTTGCTGCTCTACCGGCAATTTGCTAAATGCCATCGAGTCAATACTCAGTGAAGAAATCTTTTGAGTGTAATCAGCATTGGCTTCATTCAACATGTTTGAAAAACCTGTCGACGCTTCGGATGTTAAATCCCAATTTGAAGCCAATTCATTGATTGCAGTGATTTCCTTATCAAAGGATTTGCAAGACATTAAAAGGGTTAAAGTCAAAAACAAAAAGATGTTTTTCATAGAACTGAATATATTTAATTTAGCGCAAAATTAGATACGGTGTATGTGCCTCGTATCTTTTTTTTCCTTTTTATTTTTTAGACTGGTAAAACCGGGATGAAAACCGGGTTGCACGAGGATCTTGCATGCCCTCTTAACCGGCAAAAGGCAGCTGTTTTTTATGAAATGGCCTTTTTCATTTGCCTGATTTCATTTTTTTGGCTTTCCCATTTGGTTAAAACCGGTAGATTATTGATGTAAGTCAATCCGATGTTATCGAAATTTGACAGACTATACTCACCCTTGGCCGAACCATGTATCTCCCGGCACCCCGTTTCCGACAAAATCTGAGCAATATTGGTGGCATTTACTCCTGCCCCAGGCATGATCACCAGTTGAGATCCTGCAATATGTTCTACCATCTTGCTGATCACCTTTCTTCCTTGCCAGGCAGTGACGGACTGTCCGGAAGTCAATACCCGGTCAAATCCAACATCACGCAGTAGATCAAGGGCCTCTAATACATTTGTGCACACATCAATAGCCCGGTGAAAAGTAAGATCAAGATCACCTGAAACCTCCTTGATTTTCCGGATTTGGTCACTATGGATCAAACCATCTCGAGTGAGACATCCAATCACCACCCCAACTACATTCGAATCCCGGCAGATTTCGACCATACGTAACATCGTTTTAAATTCATAAGAGTCGTACACAAAGTCACCCAGTCTCGGTCGAATCAAGACGTGTACCGGTAAAGATATACTCTCCATGACGAGATTCAAGAGCCCGGGATCAGGACTCAGGCCACCGGTCTGCAGTGCTGTGCATAGTTCGATCCGATCGGCACCCCCTTCCTCGGCAGCCAGAGCGGATTGGAAAGAGTGGACGGCGATCTCTAAAATATTTTCGGTTGCAAGCAATTTCATATCTTTCTCCCATGAATCTGGCTAAGCTAATTAAAAGTCTTTGTTTGTTTGGGATTTGCACCTTTGTGGCATGTAAATCGGGGCAGGATGATTTTAATCTATCTGAAAAGGATCTTCTTGAATATGGGATTCCGATTACTATCCTGGTGCCAGATAGCGCTAAGATCAAATCTATGGATTGGGGCATCCAAAAGATGTTTCTATCGGTGGTATCCCGGGTTACAGCCTGCAAATCTTCAGTTCGAAAGCAAGCACCCATGAGCTGACTGTTGCCATAAAGGACCTTAAGCAGACGGTAGAAGATGGGGTTTACTTCTCGAAGTTTGTGTTGGAAGAACCTGACGGATTTATTTTTGAAATGATGATAGATACTTTAATCAACTATGACTTCCGGCATCTCAAGATTCAGGGTGACAATGAATATCTCTTCCAGGCTGGGATGTCTGATTCATTTACTCAAAAGGAAGCCGAAAGACTTTATCAGATCGCTAAATCGGCCAAATAATGCCGTAAAGGCTTATCTGGTCAGGATAATCTACATCACAGCGAACATTCTTATATTTGATTCTGTTGTAAATTTTAATCATCCTGAGCTAACCCAGGATACACAATAGATTATCATTAAATAAAAATTCGAAACATGGCTTTTACACTTCCTGATTTACCCTACGCAAAAGATGCTTTAGAACCTCATATTGATGCCAAAACTATGGAAATACACCATGGTAAACATCACGCTGGGTATACTAACAACTTAAATGCTGCTATTGATGGTACGGCACTTGCCAATAAGACCATTGAAGAAATACTGGCTGGCGTGTCTCAACAAAGTGGTGCAGTACGAAATAACGGCGGCGGATTTTACAATCACAGTCTGTTTTGGCAGATTATGTCACCGAAAGGTGGGGGTAAACCCGCTGGCGATCTGGCAGCAGCAATTGATCAGCAATTTGGCTCATTTGACCAGTTTAAGGATGCTTTTACCCGGGCTGCAACAACCCAGTTTGGTTCGGGTTGGGCTTGGCTATTAGTCGATAAGGCTGGCCACCTGGCCGTTACCAATACACCCAATCAAGACAATCCACTGATGGATGTTACCAATGTAAAAGGCACCCCGATACTAGGTCTGGATGTTTGGGAACATGCCTACTATCTCAATTATCAAAATAGAAGGCCTGACTACGTTACTGCTTTTTATAATGTGGTTAATTGGGATGAAGTTGCCCGGCGTTTTAAGGCAGCAAAATAATCTGCAATCACTTGCAGGGTAGACCCTGTTTGGTTATAAATATTCTAAGGGGAGAGCTTATCTCCCTTTTTTATTTGGCTTTGTGAAACCATTAAGGGGAGGCACGGGTTACCCCCTTATAACAAAATGTCTGCTACAATGTCTGATCCTAAGGCTACCTCCATGGAGAGAAAAGCCCGGTCAAAGGTACTTGCCAAAAAAGGCTTTTATATCCATTTTGGTATCTTTGCTATTGTCTCCCTATTTTTTCTAACCATAAACTTGCTTACAGACCCGTCTAGCCTTTGGTTTTATTATCCGGTGGTTTCCGGGGGTCGCGGTAGCAATTCAATATCTGGTCACCTTTGGCGTGCCTGGCACTGATATTCTTTCGGACGAATGGGAGCAACGAGAACTGGAACGGGAAATGTACATCATGCAACGGAAAAACCAAGCGTCACACGATGGGCAGTCTAGTGAAGATTTTGACGATGAGATCGATGAGCTGGAATTGCGTGAGCCCATTAAAGTTGGAAAAAATTGGGACGAGGATCTTGTCTGAACCGATGATCAGATATCGGATACCCGCTCAGGATGCGAATAGATATTAAATCTATTTTCCTTTAAAAAACTGATCAAAGTCATATCGTTTTCCTGTGCAAGTTCTATGGCCAAGGTCGTTGTAGCGCCCATTGCAGCGATTATTGGAATACCTGCCATCAGTGCTTTTTGTACCATTTCAAAGCTTGCTCGGGCGCTTACCAGCATTGCTACATCAGTCAGCGGTAAAGTATAATGTCTCAGAGCGTAGCCAATTAATTTATCGACCGCATTGTGTCGGCCAATATCTTCCTGGATGGCGATCACTTTCCTCCCGGATGTCAAAGCAGCAGCATGAATGCCGCCCGTGTATTGAAAAATTGTTTGTGACCCTGTCAATAAGGTCGGCCAATGCATAATGTCGACTTTTGAGAATGCAGGCTTTCCTTTTCCTAACAAGAAGGGAACTATCGATTTGATCTCCTCAAGATTGCTCTTTCCACAGATACCACAACTCGAATTAACATACGAATTTCTCATTTGAAGGTCAAGGTCGATCCCTATGCCATCACGTAACTCCACCAGGATTTCATGATCACTCAGATGCCTGGTTTGAAGTATATCCTCTCTTTGGTGGATGATGTTTTCGGTATACAAATAGCCGATAGCCAGCAATGCATCATTCCCCGGTGTGCGCATCGTCATAGCCAGTTGAGTTACCTTACGCTGCTCGGTCGGACCGTACCGCAACACAATTTGCAAAGGTGCTTCCACGGTGACCAGATCATCAGAGCCCTCACTTGATTGAGTTCCGCAGCGAATCACCGGGATCGAGGTCATGCCCGATTCCGCCATAGATTTATCCATGTGTTTCCCCTGGATTAGGATAAAGGGCAGTTTGATCTTCTCCCCGTCTTTCGGTGAGACAGCGAAAATCTTTCTCTAAATACAGGTCCATAAAATGATCTTTTCCGATCGCAATCTGCCACTGATGTCCCACCTGACTATCGATATTCCATCTGGACAGTAAATGAGAAGGGATGGAAATAGTGATTTTACTATTTTTTAGTGACACTTCCACGGAGTCTACTTCTTCCAATACTATTTCGGTAGTTAGAGCATTGGATCCGGGAAATACAGTAGTGGCTGAGATTTGGCCCGTTTTGATCAATGCATCAACCTCTGTCATCGACAATCTTATGCGCATTGTATTGTCTTTCAACCTTAATTTCATGATGAATAATGGTATTTTTGCCATTACAAGTTAATCGTAATATTTACTAATGGCAACCAAGACAAAATATAGAAAAGAAAAAGATAGTATTGGCTACATCCAGGTTCCGGCTGACAAATACTGGGCGGCCCAGACTCAACGATCCAGCGAAAACTTTAAAATCGGAGGTCATCAAATGCCGATTGAAGTAATACGGGCATTTGCGGTGCTAAAAAAGCTGCTGCTCAGACCAATGTTGAGCTCAAGGTGCTGACCGCTCAAAAAGCCAAATTGATCGAAAGAGTTTGTGATGAAATTTTACAGGGCAAACTGGACGACCAGTTTCCTTTAGTAGTGTGGCAAACTGGCTCAGGTACCCAATCCAACATGAATGTAAACGAAGTTATTGCTAATCGCGCTCATGTAATCAGTGGGGGTAGTCTCACCGACGAGAAGAAAGTATTACATCCCAATGACGATGTGAATAAAAGTCAATCGTCAAACGATACTTTTCCGACGGCCATGCATATTGCGGCTTATGACTATCTGGTTGAGTATACCATTCCGGCGCTCGAAAACCTTCGAAAGGTACTTCAGGAGAAATCCACAGCCTATATGAAAGTGGTCAAAATAGGCCGTACTCATATGATGGATGCCACTCCGGTTACCTTAGGCCAGGAGCTATCCGCCTATGTTTCGCAATTGGAGCATGGCATTGTTGCCATTAAAAACACCTTGAAGCATGTGGCGGAACTGGCTTTAGGAGGCACCGCCGTCGGTACCGGATTAAATACACCCAAAGGTTATGACAAGTTGGTAGCCAAAAAAATTGCAACCATCACCGGAATGCCTTTTGTAACGGCTAAAAATAAATTTGAGGCTCTGGCCACTCATGATGCAATGGTCGAAGCGCACGGAGCGCTCAAGACGGTGGCAGTTTCGCTGATGAAAATTGGCAATGATATCCGGATGTTATCTAGTGGACCCCGCAGTGGTATTGGAGAAATCATTATACCGGCCAATGAGCCCGGCTCATCAATTATGCCTGGTAAGGTCAACCCTACCCAATCTGAAGCGTTAACGATGGCCATGGCCCAGGTGATGGGCAATGACGTGGCGATTAGTATTGGAGGTATGAATGGTCATTTTCAATTGAATGTTTTTAAGCCACTGATTATTTTTAATTTTCTGATGTCTGCCCGTCTGATCGCAGATGCCTGCAATAGTTTTGAAGAGCATTGCATTCGTGGCCTCGAAGCCAACCATGCCCGCATTACCGAACATTTAAATAATTCACTGATGTTGGTCACCGCTTTGAATACAAAAATCGGATATGACAAGGCAGCTGAAATTGCCAAAAAAGCTTATCATGAAAATACGACATTAAAAGTCGCTGCTGTCAATTTGGATTATGTATCTGAATCAGATTTTGATAAATGGGTGAAACCAGAAGAGATGATTTAAATTCCAAGGGGGAGGACGTCCTTTCGCACGTTTTTGATTTTGCAAAATAGTGACTTGGCCCTTTTAAGACAGATTTACATTTCGCAAAATCGGAGAAGTGGTGAAATTATCAATGAAAATTCAGATCTTAGGTAGATTATTGGAGATCATCATTACTTAAGATAACCCCTTAAAGCATGAAAAGAGCACTCAAACTTGTAGGATTAATTCTTTTAATCATACTTGCACTTCTAATCATTGGAGGTCTTTTTATTAATTACCAGGGTATACCAACTTACGACGTTCAAAAGATCGATCATCAGGTGATCAGCACACCGGAAAGCATTGAGCGGGGCAAGAAATTAGTCAGTATGCTCTGTGCCAATTGCCACAAGGATCACCAAACCGGTAAACTGACCGGAACCCGTATGCCGGATGCTCCTGCTGAATTTGGAGTCATCTATTCACAAAATATTACTCAGGACAAAAAATATGGTATCGGGGAGTGGACTGATGGAGAAATCCTTTATCTACTTCGTACCGGCATTAAGAAAGACGGCAAGTACGCACCGCCCTATATGGCTAAGCTACCAACTATGGCTGATGAGGATATCGATGCCATCATTTCTTATTTAAAGTCAGGCGACGAAATGGTAGCGGCCGATCCTACTCCGGACTATCCCTGTGAACCATCTCTTTTAACCAAAATATTGTGCAGGGTTGCTTTTAAGCCTCTCCCATTTCCGGCTGCAAAAATTGAACTTCCCGACACTAGTGATAAGGTTGCACTCGGAAAATATTTGGCGCACAATCTGGATTGCTTTTCCTGTCATTCAGCAGATTTTAAAACGAATGATTTTTTGCAACCTGAGCTGAGCGCTGGTTATTTTGGCGGAGGAAACCTGCCTTTAAATTTGGAAGGTCAGCTCATGCCCACCTCCAATTTAACCCCGGATATGGAAACCGGAATAGGAACCTGGACAGCTGAACAATTTGTTAAAGCAGTAAAGAATGGGTTTGTCGAGGGCCAAGAAGCATTAAGATATCCAATGACCCCCTATGTTTACCTGACTGATGATGAAGCGAAGGCCATTTATCTTTATTTAAAATCCATTCCTTCCATTAAGAATAAGGTAGACAGAGCAGTCATAGGGTAGAGCAGTTTCCAAAATATGGGTTTAGGCATTCTGGCCTTCTTTTATGGGCACCCCTTCCTAACTTGCTAGTGAAACTATAGCATAGAGACAGCGCTTGATTTTCCCCGATCCATGATTCATAGAAAAAAACTTACCTTGGAAACTCATTGTGGTTGGTTACAACCTGGTCGATTTTAGGCATTATCCACAATGGATTTTTGCGAATCAAGTTCAAATGACAAATTATGAATTTTCATTTATTTTCAGCAGAAACATACTACCAACGAAGAAACACTTTAGCAGATACTATCAAAAGCGGTCTTGTCTGGATTCTTGGAAATGGGGAGGCACCTAAAAATTATATAGACAATACCTACCACTTCCGGCAAGACAGTAATTTACTTTATTTCGCAGGTATTGATTTGCCGGATTTGTCACTATTACTGGATCTTGAGGAAGGCAAAACCTATCTATGCGGTGATGACCGGTCAATCGATTTAGTGGTCTGGATGGGGCCACAACCATCATTAAAAGAATTAGGTGCGAGGGTCGGTATCAACGAAACAATGACTACCACCCAATTAAGAGAAGCATTGGGCAAAGCCTCTAGGAATAAGCAAATGGTACACTATTTGCCACCCTATCGGGGCTTGTCACAGATCAAGATTAGTGAATGGCTTCACCAGGACATTCACCAGGTCCACGAAGGTGCATCAGAACAACTAATTAGAGGGGTAGTTGCCCAAAGGTCTATCAAAGAAGAGCAGGAATTGACTCAAATGGAAATGGCCTTGTCGATCACCCATGATATGCATCTTGAAGTGATGTATGAGACTAAGGCTGGGCTTAAGGAAAGCGACATGGTAGCACATTTAATGTCGGTGGCTTATAAAAATGATGTCGACGTGGCTTACCCGGTTATCCTGACGATTAATGGGCAGACCTTGCATAACCATGATCATAGCAATCTGATGAAAGAGGGTCAGCTTTTGCTCGGGGATTTTGGTGCCGAATCTCTCATGCATTATGCTGGAGATATTACGCGCACAATTCCTGTAAGTGGCAAGTTTACGGATATTCAGAAAGATATTTATGAGATCGTATTAGCAGGGCAGAAGACGGCGATTGACCTGCTTAAGCCGGGCATATCTTATAAAGAAATCCATCTTGCTTCAGCTCGAAAAATGACAGAAGGTCTTATGGCATTAGGCTTGATGCAGGGCAATGTCGAAGAGGCAGTGCAGCAAGGTGCCCATGCTCTTTTTTCCCCCATGGACTCGGCCATATGATCGGCCTGGATGTGCATGACATGGAAGATCTGGGTGAAGATTGGGTAGGGTACAATAGCACGATAAAACGCAGTGAACAATTTGGCCTCAGGTCATTAAGATACGGTAAACAATTAGCAGAAGGTATTGTACTTACAGTAGAACCCGGACTTTATTTTATTCCCGAGCTCATTGATATGTGGTCAGCAGAAAAAAAAGCACGGTGAATTTATTAATTATTCGGCTTTATCTGCTTTCAAAGATTTTGGTGGGATTCGAATTGAAGATAATTACGTAATTACCGAAGGTGGTAAACGCCTGCTTGGCCCAGCAATCCCAAAGCTACCAGGGGATATTGAATTTTTAATGAGTACCAACCGCTCAGATTTTTGAAATAGAGCAGACTGAGATCAGATGATAAAGGTTCTACTGGCTACACTATATTTTCGACCCCAAGAACCTGGAATAAAATTTTAACCTGGTGACTTTAATTAAGTTTCAGCATGAAATGAAGCTCACCAAAGTTCAATTCAACCGCTCTGTGGTTGATTACTGCCGGCCTCATGACTCCGGATTTAATCAGGAGTTATTCATGTTGAATCCTCCGGGATTCTTTTCGTACAATCATGATCTCGGTAACATAATATGGATGCAGCAATCAGCCAACCCTGAATGGGTTGAACGTGACTAACCTGGCATGCAATGCCTGGTTATCCTATGGAGCATCCTCAACCACAAAATGGTTGAACCCTAACGTACAGCTACTTTTTCTACTTATCTCGATCATTTTTAGACGAGTCATATTGATTTTGATCCAAAGTATCGAAAAAAAATCCAATTTAGAATTCTCGGTGGACGTTAAACACTTCCTAAGCTGAAATCACCACCTTGTTTTTCAGATACTTAGTCTATCTGTTTGATTTTCAATCGTCAAATTGATGAACTGGAATTTCCAACGATTAAAACTTATTTAATTAAGATCAGCATTCAATCGCAGGATATTTCTAAAAAAGATTCTTCTTTCAAAAAAAATGGAAGATTGGTCTATAAACCCGGGATCAAAAAAGCTATTGGTATTGCCAAATTGGGCTGATGATTTTTGCAGATAATAAGCAAACTCGACACTAAATTTGGTTTTTTTCTTTGATGCCCACTGAAAGCCAAATCCTCCTTCCAATGAGGCCCCACCCTTATAACTTTTTAATCCGAACGAACGAGAGCCTAAAGCTAGCGCATAACCTAGTTTGCCGGTGAGATAAAATCGATCCGGTTTATTTAATTTGGTCAAATATTGACGCCCATAAAAATGAGGAGTAATAAATTCGTAGTTGACAAAATGGTCAAATTCGGCCAATACAGAATAGCCTGCACCAAATCCCGCTGAAAAACCTGGGGTGAAGCGTTTAGCATAATACGCATTCAGATGAAAGGAACCACCGTAATTGGGACCAATCCCTGTTGATATTTGCAAATAGTGGCCCCTGACCACATGATATCTACCCTTTGAAAAAAAAATCATGCTCCCATCGTTGCTGAACTTTTTAATAATGTCGGATTGAGATACTAAAATAGTATCCTGATTGGTGTTTAGCCGAAACTTAGTGCCCAAGGTGTCCTCAGACAATATCTCGCCCATCAATATTGATCCGTCTACTAGAAAGAGTTGGTCTAATTGGGACCAGAGTGAAAGATGGGTTAGTAAAAAACTCAAAAAGAGCAACTGGCGCATGGGCATTAAAAATTGAGATGGTCGATGAATTAATTAGTCTCTCTTCAGTAGTAGTGTTTTATCAGTTAGTAAAAAAGATGGTATGGTGGTAGGTGCGACGATTTGATTTTTATCATCAAAAAAATAAACTTCATCATCATAATAGGATGATTGACAGTCTACTTTTTCTGATACTTCTTCAAATTTAAATCCGATCACCGGAAGACCTGCGGAATTAAAAAATGGTATGGGGATCGCCAGCTTGTCCCGTGACAATAATTTGACTTGATTGGGTTTGGAAATATCAAGTGTGATGATGTCATAAAAATTATTGACTACAAGCAGATCATCTTCCAGAAGAAAATCCCGAATCCCGGGTATTCGTATAAAGCTGATGTGACCAGAGTCAGAAAGATCTTTACTCTTAAAAATATGTACTCCCAGACCCCGGTCTTCAAGACATAGCAGATCGTTTTTAATTAAAGCCTTGCCAGGATTGATCACTTTTGCTATCCGGGTATTATAAATGGGTATTCGGTGTTTTTCGAGATCGTCAAATACCGGTAATGCCCTGGTATAAGTGACTTCCCGGAAGCATGATTCTTTATTGCAGGAGTATACTAACAGAAAAGTTATACATGAAAGTAGGCTAGTCAAGGTTCCCTTCATCTGGTGTGCCCGTTTGTAGAATAACGGTCTCTGGAAATTTTATTGTCCGCTTCTTAAAAACTTTAACACTTCCACTTTCGGGGGAGAAGGGTGAAAGGCCAAATTTCATGAATGGCTACGACCTTGCTGATGTATTTTTGTGACCGACCTTATAAGGTCTTTATTTTGATACTGCGGAATTTTACCTGGTCACCGTGATCCTGCAATAAGATATGACCTTGTTTGGCCAAACCAAAGTTTTTATAGTCTTTGTATTTGCTTTCGCTAACCAGATTGTTAAAAGATTGTGAGCCCCGCTTATATTCCAGCACTTTGATCTGGTTAAGCCAATGTTGCACGGTGTTGTTTGGCATGACTACGATACGTACATGATTCCATTCTCCGGGTGGGCGCACAAAACGCTCCGGCTTATCAGCGGGTATCAGATCGTACAGAGAACCAAGGGTGCGGTTTCCATTAATGCCTTCTTTGGCATCCGGATGTTCTGAGTCATCCAAAATTTGATATTCGAGCCCGATGCCAAATCCCGGACTTTCCTTATACTCTTCGGTGACAAAATATTTAACGCCACTATTGGCGCCTCTGGAAAGATTGAACTCAAGTTGTAGATCAAAATGTGCGAATTCATCCCGGGTCACCAGGTCACCAGCTCGATCATTTGCGTTGGTAGCAGCTTGGAGGGAAAGCTCACCATCATTGGAAGTCCAACCTTTTGCTGGAAAATTTTCCTGAAAAACTCCTCGCCAGTGATTGGTGTTATGGCCATCGAAAAGCGATATCCAGCCTAATGCTACTTCGGCTTCTGAAAGTTGATTTGCTGCGGTGTTAAAAACAAAGGGGAATTTACCATCTCGTCTTTCCGGGTTTTCTTTCAACCGGATATTGCGCCATCTGATTTTTCTACCGTTAAGCTCGGCTCTTTCGATCGAGTGAATTTGCAAAGCAATAAATCCATTCAAGGTCATTTCATCGATTAAGAAAGCCGCAGGTTTGCCATTCACCCAGGTTTTAATTTCCGGTCCGATCGCTTCGACGTAGATTTTATTCCAGCCCTGGGGTTTATAGGCCCGTCCTCCTGCTTCGTTCAAGCCCATCGGAAACAACCATCCTCGCCTTGATTCATCATATATCCCACCAGACCAAGCGCGGCTACTGGCATCGATTTCGACCTGGTATCCATGCACTTTGCCACCCATATAGTCGGTACTGTTGCTCCTGAACTGTACCCCGGAGTTGATAAAGGTGTCGATTTTTACCTCAAATTCTAGGGCAAAATCACTGTATTTCCGATCGGTTGCAAGAAAAGTGTTGGGTGAATTGGGTTTGGCAGTGCCGACAATGACCCCGTCTTCTACCGTGTATTCAGCATCACCGTTTAGCCGGCTCCAGCCGGTCAGATCCTTACCGTTGAAGAGAATTTGCCAGCCATCCACGGTCTGAGTGGCTTGTTCGCCACCACATGAAGTCCACAGAGAGATCGAACCTACGAGTAAGCCGAAAGAAATCAACCAATATTTAAACATCGCTATCTTGTTAGTAAGGGCGGAATATTCCAAAAAGCGAGCCTTTTCAAAACCGGGCGCAAAGATAGCTAACTTATTGATAACGTGCAGCATCTGGCGGTTAAGCAAGCCGTCGCACTTTGAGAGGTTATGAGAGTCAGCAGAGGGTGGCAGCTTTACGGGGGTGCGAATCCGCAATCCGTACTCTGCAATCTAAGGGGGTACTAAATGTCCATGTTGATAATGACTTCGTTAAAAGTAGTTCATCTTGGAAAATGAAATCCTTTGATAACTATTCTGAGATCATAAAACTGTATTTTTAAAGTCAATGAGCCACCTAACCTGGAAATATACTACTCCTGGATTTAAAAAAATGACTAAAAGTGAGCTTGAATCAAAACCTGAATTTTATCTTCTTATTTTTTCTTGCTGCTTGCCACAATATGGATGACTGTATTGACACCGAATTACTTGCAGCATACAATCAGTCTGCTTCAGTAACAATTGATCACGATTTTATATCGCATATGTGCTTTGTAGTGGAGCTAAAAAATACTTGCGCTGATCAAGTTATAGTTATGGGTAATTCTTTGCAGCTTGGTAGAAAAAGTCAAGATTTAGAAAATATAGACTATCACATAAATTTCAGCGATATAGTAATTCAACACGATGAATCAGATACAACTGACTTCTTAATAAATGTTGATAATATATCAAGGACTCAATACACTAAAATTATGAATGATCAGTATTTCATTTACTTCAAATACCTTTTAAATTCAAATCCGAATGACACATTGGAGTATCGATCAAATTTTGGCTCCTTTAGAACAAAATATGGCGCTGATATATTACCTGGAGACATATTAAGAGACCTAAAGCACAAAAAGTAATATTGAATATACGTATGATGCCAATGGCACTCTATTCACGCGTAAAGTGTACACCGGCGTTACCCTCGACTATCAACAAGATTATTTCAATGGGTAGAATATCGCACTGCGGGCGGAGTGCAGCGACTCGAATCGATTAGCCATGCCGAAGGTAGGGTCTACAATGTAAATGTCAATGTATCATCAACCGAGCTGTTGAGAGTAGAATACGCCATTCGGGACCATCTCGGCAACAACCGGCTCACTTTTACCGACAAAAACAATGATGGCAAAGTCGACGTTAATAATCTGAGTACTAACGAGATACTCTCAGACCTGTCCGGCGAAACTTTAGTGAAGACGGAGAGTCACTATTATCCTTTTGGCTTTACCTACGAGGGCCCCACCTGGATGAACGATGCTGCCGATAATGACAACCGCTACAAGTACAATGCCTGCCCGCCGAAATGGAATGAAGGAGGGGCAAGGAATACCAGACCGATCATGGCCTAAACTGGAATGCCTATGGAGCCAGGATGTATGATCCTTGCTTGGGGAGATTTACGGGTGTGGATCCGTTGGGAGATCAAGCTCCGGATAAAACACCATACCATTTCGTAGTAACAATCCTATAAATAGAATTGATCCTTTAGGATTAACAGATTTTACTGTGAATAAAAAGACCGGTGAAATATCTCAAGTAGGGAAAGCGAATGAAGATCCTGACAGGATTTTAAGAACGAATAGAAATGGAGAGGTCAAGTATAAAAAGAACGGCGAGGCTAAAGTAGCTATTGATGACATCAGCAAAGGTATACTTGAGGATGGGCTAAACTTACAAAAGAACGACGGTACTTTCGAAGTTAATGGTGAAGGTGAACCGAGTTTGGAAGATTTCAATAAATTCATATCTGAATTTTCGGATTATATAGGTAAAGAGATTGCAGGCGTTCGTTTAGGGGAAAAGAACAGTACAGATGTAAAAAGGATTAAAACCTATAGGTACAGAAATAGCACACGTACCAGGTCTGAAACGCCCACAAGTTGGTTCAGCCAGTTCGGAGATCATTTAAAAGGTCATTTTCATACGCATCCTTATAGCGACCAAACACCTTCGGAAGAATATGATATTCCCCTGAGAAAGAGATATCCCAGTTTACCATTTTTTATAATTGCAGGAGGCCATGAAAAGAAATTTTAATAAAAGAGTTATAGCAATACTTACCTTTGGCTCACTTTTTATGTGTTGCATTAGCTATAAAAACCAACTACTCACAGGAGCAGGAAATATAGACCAAGCTCGGAAAAATGTAATAATTGACTTCGCAAATACTTATAAAACGCCACGGAGTTACATAAAAAAAAGAGAGGGGAGGTCTTTTGATGTTTTTTGGATATTTAAGGAGGACTCAGAAGATGACTTGCTGAGGTTTTCGGTCTCACCTGAAATTGACGGTCATATACCTTTACGTATAAAGGACAGTTTGGGACAGGTTCCTCACAGCTATTTTCCAAATAATTTTGAGATCGAGAAGGGTAAATTGTTTGTTTGGAAAGATAGCATTACGCCCTTACGAAAGGACATTTTGAATGTTATGAACAACTTCGGCGTTCTAGATTCTACCGATGTTAAACGAGAGTTAGGTCTGTTACGTGACAATTTTGAGGATGCAAGAGTTTTGACAATTGACCACAAATTGAAAAGTACCCATTATTATATCTGTAAGGAAAGTACTGAGAAATTTAAGAAAGTAATTACCAGTAAGGCCTTTGGATATTATGAATCTCCCGGGCTTAATTGCCCTTAATCTTACTTTGCGAAAGCCTGTTTTGTTTTAAAGTTCTGGATATAAGTGTCAATAAGGTTAAACAGAATCGATTGTGTAGACTGATTCAAATTTTGAATACTGGTAATACGATCTACGGTTTCTTTATCAAATGAGGCGTGCTCACCTCACCGAGGAGCTAAAGTTGCGGTTACGACATTGTGGGTAATATCACCAGCCTTGTGCGCAATCGATTTTAGGGAAGAAATACCAGTGCATACTATCAATATCTGAACAGAACGGGAAAGTTGAATAGGAAAGGCTATGATGGACATGCACCCGATGATCCATCAGGTAAAAATGCTGAGAAATATCAGAATAAATAGTACATCGAAATGAGATATCTTTTCTACGTGATTTGTATTTTTAATACGCTTCAAATTTCGGCCCAGGTAGACATGTTGGAATTAATTGAATTTAAGGCAAAACTGCTCACTACTAGCCGGTACGGTATGACTGATGCCCAAAGCAAAATTCTTGAAAATATCAGCAAACAGGAGGTTGAACATTTAAAAGTACCATTGGATCGCTTTGTTTTTTTGAAGATTAGATTTGATCAAACAAACGATCAGATTAGGACTAGAACCGTTTCTGCCTGGATTGGAAGTTGTGACTACTATGTGGCTTACAATTATGAAAACAGTAAATTCTATCGTTTAGGTGGCTTTGATTCAGAAGATGTCAGTGAATTTTTTCGAGACCTGAGATCAGAAGAATTGATTAAATTACTAGATATAGAAAATACAGCTAGCTACGGCATAGATTTCTTATGTCTTAAGAAATACAATGATTTGAGTGAGCGTAAAAAGAGGAGAAGGGGATATAATTGCAGTAAATTGTGCTCGGATGAGTTATCAAACACCTTAACGGTGCATTAATGATATTTTTACTTTCTGGTATTTCACCTACAATAACTATCTCAATCTACCACTGAAGGTGGCCTTTGGCGCCACAAATTATGTTGAATATACGTATGATGCCAACGGCGTCAAGTGGAAAAAGAAAACACTCAATGGCGCCGTAACCACCGAAAAATTTTACCTTGGAGATATTGAGTACAACGGTACCAATCTGGAAGCGATCTACCACACAGATGGGAGGGCCATACCGAGTGGCAGTACCTATGAGTATCAATACACGATCAAAGATCATTTAGGTAATAGCCGGGTTATGTTTAAGATGGTGGGAAGCACCGCCACGTTAATCCAGGAAAATCACTACTACCCGTTCGGAATGGAAATGGAAGGTAGCTTCACCGGCAGCACCAATAAATACCGCTATAACGGCAAAGAATGGAATGATGATCTGGGGTTAAACCTGTATGACTATGGCGCCCGATTCTACGATCCCAGTGTGGGTCGGTTTACTTCGATAGACCCAAAAGTGGAAGATTATCTTGCCTGGTCTCCATTCAACTATACTGGAAACAATCCGATAAGAAGAGTTGATATTGGAGGTGAAGGATGGGGCGACATTGTAAAGGGTGCCAAAAAATTAGCAGCAAAAGGTGCAGTTTATGTTGCAGGAGCGGCAAATGCTATTGCATCAAATATGACAGGAAATTTCCCTGGAACAAGAGGTAACCCTAATGATTTTGGTGAATTTTCCGGAGCTGCCTCAGCCGGTCAAACTACAGGTGATATTATATCAGTAGGTATTGGAGCAATCGAAATGGTTGCAGCGGCCGTAGGTTTGGTAAGCGAAGGGGCAGCAGCACCCCTAACAGGAGGAGCCACAGCTTTAGCAGTACCAGCTACCGCCGCTTTGGGGGCTCATGGAACCTTGACAGCCGCAACAGCTATTAATAATTTACTTTCTGGTGATGGAGTTGTTCAGGCTAATGATAATCAAGGTTCAGGAACTGGCAGGGGATCTAATAGCCGAAAACCAGATTCAGATGCTAAAGGAAATCATTCAGTTTATAATGATAGAGGAAATACTACCTACGGACAAAATGATAAAAATCCATCTAGTTTTGAAGAAGTTAAAAGGACAGATATTCAAGGAAAAGCCCATACAAATAAAGATGGAACGAAAGTAGAAACTCCACATACTCATGTAAAAGGCAGCAAGGATGTTCGTCGTGCCGTAAAAGGAAAAGATTACTAAAAAGTCAATTATGTCAAAGCATAATATATTGGAATGGATAAGTAAGTGGTATAACCAGAATTGTGACGGAGATTGGGAGCATGATTTTGGTGTAGCGATTGAAACTTTAGACAATCCAGGATGGTCGGTTTCAATTGATACTGAAGGGACTAGATTTAAGTTATTGGATATGCCTTGGATGTTAAAAGAAAACAGTCCAACAGATTGGTATGGGTTTAAAATTTCAAAGGAAAATTTGAAGCTTCTGGAGATCCAATGAAGCTACATTTCTTACTAAGTCTATTTCAAGAAATTTTAAGTAGTCAATCGGATGAGGATGATAAAAGATAGTTATAAATGGGGAATATTTGCACTGTATTTAATTTTGTGCTTGACAGCTGTTCCTTGACCCATATTATTTGAACACGATTAAAGCCAGTGGCTTCGAAATCAGAATAATCATCAATAAGGCAAACTCTGATTATCAATGGTTCGTGACCTTATCAGGCTGCGATTTTGCCATAATCCAGGACTAATCTGATCACATTATCATTTATTTTAATGTTTGCGTCAATTGGATAGATTGATAATATTCTTTTTAATAGATTATGGTTGAATAATTCGGTGGTCAAATCAGAGATCGAATAGGTTAATCGAAGACTTCTTTTCAACCCATTCCGTTGAATACATTTGCCAATTGATGCTGTGGTTAGCGCGGCGTTTACATGAAAATGTATTTTCTTTTTACTTCTTGCTTGACTATTCTGTAGTCCTGTAAATTGTTTTGAATCTCTAAAATTGAATTCCATTTGAAACCTGGCTCGGTAAGCACACAGGATGGCAAGCCCCGTCATAATGATATCCGTACTGAAGAACATCTTCGTAGTATTTACTTCCCCAGTGGTATTCAGGAATTCTACATAGCAGAGTTTTACATTGCGCTTCAGACCAACACTATTAACCACCGCGGCATGGATTCGCACGTCATCATCTTCGTATTCTTGGGTTACCCGCCGTTTATCGATTTGTTTCCGTTGATTTTACCAGCATACTGTTTCGGCCGGCCTTTGCTACCTGTTTGCCTTCCATTATATAAATAGCGAAGATTCGCATCCTCTCTCAATCGACCCACAATATTTAAATCCGTCTTCTCACAGATCGGATCTATGAATTTCCTCTTAGTGAAATAGGCATCCACGGCCAATATCGTACTGAGCTTACTTAACTGGGCTGATCTTGAGACAATGATGTTCGCATAGTGATCCACAATACTCTGGCCATCCTCCAAGGTGGATTTCCGGGCACTCGGTGTTTGAATCGCTTCCAAATGGTAGGCCGTATTCTGATCTACATCGACCACCGCTATTCCCGCTATTTCCAAGCCCCGCTTATGCTTTCCGGCTGTTCCGCTATAAAAGTAACCGATTCCTGGGGTATGCTTACCACTCTTATTCAGATAGGTTGGATCAAAACCCAGGATACAATTCGCTCCACAATATTGCTCCACCAATAAAATATTGAAGGTTAAAAAGTCAAAGTCTCGCTCAAATCCCATTCGATAGGTACTTTCATGGTACTTACCATATCTTGCCAGTTGTAAGAAATTAATCCGGCCTCGTATGCTTAAAAAAGCATAAATGTCTCTACAATAAACCGGCGTCGCCATTCATTAATCCAGGCATTTTATTTAATATTGTACTTATAAGGCTTACGCCTTGGGTAAATGCGTTTGTAGTTTTCATTTTGTAGTAATCTTGAGACTCTACAATATACGCATTTACCTTTTATATATATGATTTATTCATAATGTGTCCCCATCTAACCCCGCGAACCATTGATTATACATTATATGGATTAAATTAAATCGGATGACAGCGTCAAGCTACCGGGAGTATATTAGTGGTTCATGGATAGGGAATAGTTCGATAGATAGATATACCGTATCAGGCATTACCTACGATCTCAATGGCAATCTAAGTGGTATAACCCGAAGTGGTCTTCAATCAGGTACGGCTACCTTTGGGGTGATCGACCAGATGGGCTATAGTTACGATGCCACCTATGGCAATCAATTAAGTACCATTACGGAGAACGCATCCATTACGAAGGGATTTAAAAAAGTGACAGCTGGAGCAACAGGCTACACCTATGACAACAATGGCAATGTCAACGCAGATGGCTACCGGGGCATAACGGCCACCACCTACAATAACTATCTCAATCTACCGCTAAAGGTGGCCTTTGGCGCTACAAATTATGTTGAATATACGTATGATGCCAACGGCGTCAAGTGGAAAAAGATCAAATCAAAAAGTCACGTCTGGTCAGGTCATTCGTACGGCGCTTATCGGTCATTTGCTGAAAAAATACGATGTTCGCATTGTATAATTGGCAGGTCACAAATATGTGAGCAGCACGGAGCGGTATGATCTGTTTAACCTGGAAGACCTGGAGGATGGGTTGAGGAATTATAATCCGTTGAAATGAGTAGCCTATATTTTATTAATATACAGTATATTACATATAGCTATAAATAATATTTATTGATAATTTTACTTTTAAGTGAAATATTGTCTCATTTTGGTGTTATAATTGTATCTATAAGTGAATTATGAGATTGTTCGGTTAGATGATCTATCAGGCGATGAAGCGTCTGTATATAGCATTTTAGAGGAGGGAGAGGAACTCACTCTGCTGGAAAAGTTCATTCAAGAAAATGTAGATGATTACAAACAAGAAATTGATGACATTATCGTCAGGCTTGAAAATATCGGTCACAAATACGGTGCTAGACAGCAATGGTTTAAGTTAAATGAGGGAAATCCTGGCGATCACGTTTGTGCCCTCTATGACACTCCAGATAGAAGACTTCGGCTGTATTGTATCAGATATGGTAGTCTGTTACTCGTTATCGGTGGCGGCGGACCGAAGCAGGTTAGAGCATTGCAAGAGGATGATAAGTTAATGCATGAAAATTATAGTTTAAGGGAGATAGCAAATCAAATCTTCGAGAGAATGCGAGATGGAGACATTACATTCTCTACTGATTATCAAGAGCTTGAAGGGGATTTAAAATTCTATGATGACAATGACTAAAAAAGCCAGAAATATTAAAAGCGATATTATTAAGAATGCCATTAAATCAATTGATCCTCACATTGCAAATCGGGTCGATAATCGAATGTACGTGTCAGCTCGAATTAAAGAGCTAATGGATCAAAGAGGTCTATTAAATAATGATCTTGCAGAACTGCTTAAGAAGCAACCTTCAATGATCACGAGGTGGTTGAGTGGTACTCATAATTTTACACTGGATACTGTAAGCGATATAGAGACGATCTTAGGAGAGAGAATCATACAGAAAATAGAAGAGCCCAGTGACACTGTTTATCATTTTGTAATCAGCGAAGAGGTCGCAAAAGTGAATGAGCTTATGTGGTGGCCGGCTTCAGTAGAGGTCAATTTTAGAAGAGCACAAGCATGACGACGGATAAGATAAAAAGGGGATTAAAATTGGTGTCCATCCAGCTAGTTGGGAGTGATTTTAATATGCCTGCTGTAAATGAAAAGCAATCATATAAATATGATCACTCTTTCAATTTTAGATACAATACGGATGGACAGAAAATTGTAGCACTTGTTGAAGTCAAGACGACCTCGTCAGATCTTGAGGATCTGAAAGCCCAATTAAATTTAAATTTTTTGTTTACGATCGACAATGTTGAAGGAATAAAGAAAGACGAATTGCCACGTGATTTAGTGGCAGATCTTAATAAAGTTGTTGTCGGTACAACTCGAGGTATTATGTTCAATCATTATAGGGGTACATTATTACATAATGCCTTGCTTCCCATCGTGCCTGATATCGAGTTATAATCCAATTGAAAAGAAAATGGATCACATCCAGGTATGATAAATCGTACGGAATGCGTTAGATTTAAGGTCCCAACCTACGGGATAATGCTTCGGTTGGGAGTCCCAGGAAAAGTCCTGGGCATAGCATTTTGAGGCAGGTAAGTGATTAGATTATGGAGCCCGGTTTTACGATCCAGCCATAGGGAGATTTATGCAGGTGGATCCACTGGCGGATCAAATGCCTGGTTGGACACCATATCGATATGGGTTTAATAATCCTATATTATTTATAGATCCTGATGGACTCTTCGAGAGTAGAAAAGAGGCCAGAGAATACAAGCGAGAAAATGATGTAAAGGGTAGTGTCAGAAAGAATAGCGAAGGTACCTATGATGTCCGATTTAAGAATTCTGATGGCTATGTGAGACAAGGGGCAGATGGTAATTTAGAGTATGGTGCCATAGCTAGCAGGCAATCGCAAGAAGGATCAAATCAGTCTCTTGGTGCGTATGCCATACCAATTGCAATAAGTCAATTTGATTCACCGGCTCCTGGTCCAGCGGATCTTGTGGCTCTTTTTGTTGCTGCTGGGATTGGCGTCAGTCAATATATTGTTGAGGCCAAGAAGACAGAAGATGCTGGGAAAAATGATCCTCATGGCGATGGAGGAAGGACGGTAGATAAAGTCCAAGACCAGATTGAGCAATTACAGAAGCAAGCCCAAACTTCAACTGGTCGGGCTAAAAAGCAGATACAACAGAAGATAAAGAATTTGCGTCGAGACGCAGCACAAAAGAAGAAGGGCGAAACTCATCATAGAAGGTAGTTATGAAAGAAGAACTGATTATAGGAATTGGATTAGGTGAGACAAAATTTGGCATTCATGAAGATGAATTAAGAGCTTTGCTAGGCTCTCCCGATAATATTGATCTACATGAATATGGGGATGATTGCACAAGGGAATATAACTACATAGATAGAGGTATTTCTTTCTCATTTTCTTCCGAAGATGATTATAAATTAACCAATATAGAAATAGTGCGGAAGGGCTATGAAATTGAAGGAATAGAATTAATCGGAATGTCTTTAGAAAGGGTTTTGCACAACTTGGAAAGGTTCTCTTACTCCAAACCGGCAATAGATTCAATCAGCAATGAGTTTGAGGAAAATCACCTCATGTTGTATTATAAGGAAGAGGGATTGACAATAAGTTTCATAGATTACCATTGTGATTCATATTCTATAGGTCCAAAATGGAAAAATGAAGAAGAAATACTTTGGCCGCCGTCGTAGATATCCTGATTGGCAATGCATATGGCACCACTAACAACACCAAAACCCCTGTCTTACCGTTTTATAATAATGAGTGGCAAACTTGAAGCCATCCTTACCAGTATTCGTTGTAGAGAAATCGCGGACCTTTTGATATGGGATGGAAGTCATTTCATCCATGCACCATCAGGCATGTTCGAAATCTCTGTTAATACTATTCCAAAAGGATGGGTGTTCGAGGTCGAAAACAAAGGTGCTTCGATTGGCCCTGCCTTATTTAATCAAGATTTTTGGTTTGATGACTTTTCTGAAAAGACGGAAGATGAGCGAAGGAAGATTGTCAATAACTTACGACCTAAATAATCACAGTAGGGATAAGCTAGAAAACAGGATTGTCGTCATAAAATCAATTCCGTGTAGGAATAGACTCAGGCACTTTTGAAAATCCACGATTCAAAAAACCCTGAAATGAGAATTAATGTCAACCATGATCCATCTGAATATGTAAACATTGCTATAAGGTTTTGGATTTTAAGAGTATTTTCAAGAATCACTAAGCAAAGAAGATCTTTAAGTATTTATATACTTATTGCATTCTTATTAGTCTACATGATAAATCCTCTGTTGGGGTTCGGCCTTATAATAATTACTTTTATCATAATTCTAATTGATTTTATAGTAACCATAAATGAAGCCTTTTTAGAAAAAAAGAAAACAAAGGCCTACTTGGAAGAAGATGGTGGTAGTATAGAAATTCATACCGATGGCTATTTCTGTTACTCCCAACATAATAGAGAGTACAAAAGAGTTGAGTGGTCGGACATATATGAATACTGTAGACTTGAAAAACCTCAAGCGTTTTCTTTCAAAAGTAAGATCACAAAAGAGACTTACACCATTATTGGAATGGAAATGGAATCAAGCGATTTTTTAATATTAAAAAGCATCTTAGAGTCTTCAATTTCAACTAAACCTCTAGTGTGATTTCCTCTGCAACCTTGATTTGACCTAACCAGATGGCTACCGGGGCATTACGGCCACCACCTGCAATAACTATCTCAATCTGCCGCTTAAGGTGGCATTTGGCTCCACAAATTATGTTGAATATACGCATGATGCCAACGGCGTCAAGTCTGAAAAGATCAAATCAAAAAGTCACGCCTGGTCAGATCATTCGTACGGCGCTTATCGGTCATTTGCTGAAAAAATACGATGTTCGCATTGTATAGTTGGCAGGTCACAAATATGTGAGCAGTACAGAACGGTATGATCTGTTTAACCTCGAAGACCTGGAGGATGGGTTGAGGAATTATCATCCGTTGAAATGATTGGAGGTGGCAAAATGAGAACTCCCTCCCAAATAGAAACGGTCACCAGTGGTAGCAGAAATGGTTAGGGTCACATCTTGTGACCTTAACCAAGTGTCGCAAAAATGTGCCACCATTGTTCTAAAGCGTCAAACTGGCTCCTTAATCCTGAGGTCTCATATTCCAACCTCAAAGTTGATTATTCACTTTTGCTTCAAATAAATACTTTTACAAAATGAGCGAAGAATTTAAGGTACAAGAAGCAGTGATTGCAAAAAAGATATACGAAATCAGAGGATAGAGAGTCATGTTGTCCGGCGATCTTGCCGAATTATACGAAGTTGAAACGAAGGTTCTGAATCAGCAAGTAAAAAGGAATCTAAATCGCTTCCCAGATCGGTATATGTTCCGACTTACCATCGACGAATATCGGGAAGCTTTAAGGTCACAAAATGTGACCTTAAAGCGAGGTCAGCACTCAAAGTACCCACCTTATGCTTTTACAGAGCACGGTATATTGATGTTGTCAAGCATTTTAAGGAGCGAAAGAGCTGAAAAGGTAAACATTGTAATCATCGACACATTCGTGAAGCTAAGAGAATTGATGTCAACGAATAAAGATCTATTGCAGAAAATGAAGGAAATCGAATTAAATATAACTAGCCATGATCATCAAATACAAGTCCTTTTTGAGCATTTAAAAAAGCTTTTGGAAGAGAAGGAAGTAAGACAAGAGCAAGAATCTCGAAAACGCATCGGCTTCAAGAAAGACGATAAATAATCCAATCCCACGCACCATTCCCACACCGGTAAAGCGGTGTGGATCAGATGCTCACTCCCAGCTCAGCTGGCCTTGGGTTAGTCTAGGCTTTGCTAGACTCTGACACTTCCTACACTCACCCTCCACAATTCAAGGTTTCAAATTCTTTTCCTGCATCTCGAATTCTCTATCTTTAGCACCATGAAAGATCATCCTATAGGTACCACCGTTGTGGGCAGTTATCCGTTTCCTGCGTGGCTGGAGTTTGCTTCCGAGCATTTAGATCGTTTTGGAAGTGCGGATATTGAAGAGATGGTAGACGATGCCGTGATCGCGGCCATCCACGACCAGGTGAGCGCCGGCTTGGATGTGATCACCGATGGTGAACAGACGAGGTTAGATTTTAATCTGTCCTTTTACGGCTTCATTGAGGGTATCGAAAGAGAGTCGATATCTCCCGTCGTTGGGGGCCACCTGCTCATGACCAACGGGGCAAGCATAAAATTATCGAAAGCCTCAGGGCTCCCCGAGGTCTGGGAGTGGTGGAGGAATACAAACGATTACAACGGCTGGCTCCAGAAGGGCCAGTGCTCAAAGCCAGTGTGCCGGGCCCCTACACCCTGAGCGGCAGACTGTTGCCCAATAATGAATATCCCGACCGGTATGCAGTCACCGAAGCCATTTTACCATTTGTAAGAAAGGAGTTGATAGAACTCGTCAAGGCCGGTTGCCAGGAGATTACGGTAGACGAGCCATCAATGAGTTGTTACGCTTATCGTGAAGACACCAAAAAATTTGTCGACTTATTTAATCGGACCATTGAACCGGTGGTTGGCAAATGTCATTTATCGACCCATTTGTGTTTTGGAAATTTTAAAGGGCATCCAGTGGGTTACCGTCGTATCGCTCCTATGTTGCCCGACTTTCTCGATTTTAAAGTGGATGAAGTGCATGTCGAAATGGCCAATCGTGAATTTGCCGAAATCGAATTAATTCGTGAATTTGCCAAACGAATGGATGTCGCGGTAGGAATTATCGATGTGAAAAGCTATTACATCGAATCTGTCGATGATGTCGTCGACCGCATTAAAAAATGCCTCGAATTTATTTCACCCGATAAATTGTCGGTGGCACCCGATTGCGGATTAAGCCAAACTGCCCGTTGGGCCGCCAAAAAGAAATTGATTAACATGGTGGAGGGAGCGAGAAAAGTGAGAGGGAGCCTTTAATGCCAACTAAGAAGCTTCCAAGGGGTCATGACCCCTTGGATCGTAAGGAGCTTCAGAAATAGATCAGAATTTTTTTTTCAAAGTAGTTCTTGTTTTATGAAATAAAAAGAGAGAGCAGAATTTACATTCTGCGGTTTGATAGATAGAAAAGATGAGAAATCCACATTCAGAAATCTGCAATCATCCATCAATCAAGGGGTCATGACCCCTTGGATCTAAAACAGGGGTTCGGCAAGTTCACCCTGACTTCGGCAAGCTACCTTTAAACTTTGCAATTAATGAAATTCAAGTAATTCCAGAATGATTAAACCACTATTAAAAGATGAAGCACTAATAAAAAACATGCTGGATGTTAATCCGGCATCTGATTATTTTCAAACCTGGTGGTTAGGTCAAAGTGGATTTTTAATTCACTGGAAGGGTCAATATTTATTATTGGATCCTTATTTGTCGGATTCACTTACAACAAAATATGCACTTACCGATAAGCCGCACACCAGGATGACTGAATTGGTAATTGACCCAGCCCGATTAAATTTTATTAATGTAGTCACTTCCAGTCACAATCATACCGATCATTTGGATGCGGAGACATTGCAACCTATCATAAGCACTAATCCGGATCTTAACCTGATCATACCGGAAGCCAATCGTGATTTTGTGGTTAAAAGATTGTTGTGTGATTTTAATTGGCCAATTGGATTAAATGAAAATGAGAAAACAAAAATTGGCCATTTTACCTTTTATGGCATTCCTGCCGCCCATAATTTATTGGATAAAAATGAGCAAGGTCAATGCCTGTACCTGGGTTATGTCGTATCATTTGGACCCTGGACAATCTATCATAGTGGTGATACCCTTTGGTATGAAGGCATGGTAGATTTATTAAAGCCATTTTCGATCGATGTGGCCTATTTACCAATTAATGGGAATAAACCGGAGCGAAAAGTAGCCGGTAATTTAAATGCTGAGGAAGCGGCTCAATTAGGTAAAGAAATTGGCGTAAAATTGATCATCCCTTGTCATTACGACATGTTTGCTTTTAATACCGAAGATCCAATTGCATTTGCGGTCGCCTCAAAGAAATTTGGCCAACCTTATAAAGTAATGCAGTGTGGCGAGAAGTGGGGGAGTGAAATGCTTTCCAAATAAATCTTATGGCCGTGGTTGGCGAGGACGCCAGCCTCGCTTGTCAACGTAATGCCGGTCTGGAAGTAGGCATCGGAACTCTTTTTTCGTACGCATGGCATCAGCACCTTAGATGACGTGGACTCCGAAATCCTCAATCTGAAATCAGCAATCCTTATCTGTGCCATGATTGGCGTCCCCGCCAACCACACGCCCGACATCATTCTACCAGTCGATCGGAAAATAATCTTTCAAAAATTTACCGCACCAATGTTTTCCTGTATTGATTCCATCAAAAAAGGGATCACATATCCTAGCTCCGCCATCGACAATGTCCAGCGGAGGTTGAAAATCATGCACCTTTTGCTTTTTCGATGACAAATGCGCCGGATCTTCATCAGTGACCCAACCGGTATCAACGGCATTCATGTAAATACCAGATTTGGCGAGATCACTAGCGGCCGTGTGGGTCATCATATTGAGAGCGGCCTTAGCCATGTTGGTATGTGGGTGCCGCTCAGATTTGGTAAACCGATGAAACTTGCCTTCCATCGCGGTCACATTGACGATATGTTTTTGACCGGTGTCCTGCCTTTTCATCATCGGGATCAGGCGATTGTTTAATACAAATGGGGCAACCGCATTGACCAGCTGTACCTCCAACATCTCGGCAGTCTCGATTTCGCCCATTCGTAACCGCCAACTATTGGTCTCGCGCAAGTCGACCTGCTGCAAATCTGCGTCAAGTTTGCCTTGCGGAAAGATTTCTTCTTCCCGTATATTCTGATCGAAGCTGTAGGGAATTTGCGAGAGTCTGGCCGAAGCCACAATGCCCATTCCGGGTCCTTTGGCTTGCCACGAGACGGGCATGTTTTTGCCAGAGTCGTTTGCATGAATCTTTTGAATCTGATCTTTGAGATGGCTATGATTATGCAACAGCATCTGCAGATCATTGGGGAGATCTTTAGGAGCCTGCAGTTCATTAACCATCAGGTGCTCATAGAATCCGGACGGCCGGCGCACTGTCTGTGCCGCATTGTTCAATAGCAGATCCAACCGGTCATAGGTATGTTGGATATGGGCAGTAAAAAGCTCTACGCTGGGAATATGTCTTAGATCCAAACCATAAATATGCAGCCGGTCTCCCCATTCACCAAAATCAAGTTCGGTGGCAAAACGTCTTGCGGCATCTACCGGAAAACGTGTCGTCGCAATGACCGTGGCTCCTGCCTGAAGCATCATCACCGTGGCCTGATATCCAATCTTCAATCGGGAGCCGGTGATTAGGGCTACTTGTCCACTCAAATCGCAGATCTGAAATCTTTTCTGATAGTTAAATTCCGCACAGGAAGGACAAAGCGCATCGTAAAAGTGATGGACCAGGTCAAAGGAAGCGTTACAGATGTAACATGACTTAGGGGTTTCCAACCGGGAAAATTCTTCGGAAGTACCACCTTCAATTCGCTTTGGAGCCATGAATACATGGGCTTCGCGGGCGCTGCGGATGCCTGTTTTCGCTGTCGTCTGGCGTATTTTTTTGGCGAGTTTCTCTTTTTTGATTTTCCGATTTGCTTTGAGCCGATCATCGCGCTGATCGCGGCTCGGCCGGGCGAGGCTGCCCGCCTGTCGAAACAATTCAATGCGGGTCGCTTCGGGTAGATGCATCAAAACCTCTGGATGTTCGCCCAATTGTTTTAGTATCTGGATACATTTTTCGACCTCCTTTAGGTCGATCTGGGTTTTGCTTTCTATTGCTTCCTTTCTCATAAATAGGGGTCAAAGATACATCGGTCTTATGGTCTGCAAAAGCGGCTCGTAGATTTATGTTATCGGCTTTCCTTTGGGCGTCTAAAAAGGGACTTTTTTATCCAGCTACCTGACGAGATTAAGTTAGAAAACTATTTTGTAAGTAAGATCTCATGGAAATAAGTGGGAGAGAGCAGATTCTCCCCTTTCAGAGCTTGTCCCGCCCGAAGCGGGAGGAGTTAGACGCTGTCCTCCGGACGCCGTAGCCTCCAAGGCGGACGCTGTCGCTCACTAGCTTTAGCGTCGAACGAGGGACTCGCCCATAGCTTTCTCCTATCGACGAAGTCTTGAAGAAGTTGATAGCGTTGGGTCGAGAGGTGTAGGGCAATTCAAATAGTAGTTTAGCCCTCAGTGTTAAAATCCTCGTTTACTATCGCTGCTATCGGATTATCGGAGCTGATCGATGCTCGGATGCCACGTCCAACCAAACTCTTTGCATGTACGGTTTCGTACATATTTTGTTCGATAGTGAACATCAATTTTTATGTAGAACAAACGTAAATAATTCTTTATCAATGAAATACGAATTCGGCATGGCCGTTGATTATAGATATAGCAAAGAGCCAACTCATGTCTAACAGAAATCTACAATTGTATCGTTTTTGGTTTATCCTCCCGATCATTGGTTTCCTTTCTGTGGTCGGCAAAGAAGCCTGGCCCCTGATCACGATCGTTTCGCTTCCATTGATTATCGCCAGATATCTTCCGATCAGGTTGTGGTCTTTTTCAGGCGGTGACCGACAAAATAATTATTTAAACATACCACTTGAAGTGCGGCTTATGCCCCTGCTTATTGTTGGCCTCACGATTTTTGCGCTCAATACATTCCCTAAAAAATTAGACGTAAAAAATTGTAATGTTGAATTAGTCAGCAATTTTGTCACCGAGATGGCAAATCCGGCTTCAGTGGTACCTTTGAAGGCGTTCTGCGCATCGCAGCTAAGTCGGTTGGATCAGTAAGCTGATTAGGTGATTCGTTAAGTAGGTGATTGGTTAAATGATTAAGTAGGTGATTCGTTAAGTGTCCTTGCTAATTAAGTGAACTTCATTAGAAGTTAGATAGCGTTTCACTTTGCGGTGTTCGCTGCTAATTTGTGAGGACAAGAATCGCCCCAGTCCTAATTTGCTTCGTCAAGGGAATTGACCCGCAAAGCCATGCTCCGCCTTATCCTCAGCCTCAGCCTTCTCCTTAGCCTCTTTCTGCTACCAACTGGCAATTTCTTCCCGCTCGTATCGATTAAACAGCAGACTCTTTTTCGATTTTCCGGGCAAATTAATGTGAATGATATTACGCTGATTGATAAACTCATCGGCATAAATAGTGTCTAGCACCTTTATGGATTTTATCGCTTCTGGATCCAACGAAGACTTAATGATGATCGTGACGTGGATCGTTAGTTCTTCGATTTTTACTTTGTCTACCTTCTGCTCTACCAGGTCGTTGTTAAAATAGATTTTAAAGTGATCTGCCAAATAGGTTCGAACCTCATTTTTTGTAGGGCTGGCAAGCATCTGACCAAATGGATTTGCATTTTCGGGCAAGGCTCCAGTCACCACCAGAAAATCATCTAAAAACATTCGCAAATCCAGCAAATATTCTTTTTTGATGGGATCGTAGCTGAGATTGGCTACACTCATCTTGAGCGGATGGGCACCCGCTAGTAAAGGGGGAATTAGAAAAGCAAAAAGAAAAACTATTTGCCCAACAATGCCTCGATGATCATGATCAATGATACTCCTGCCCCCGCCCCCGATATGAATAGATTCCAATCCCGATGTTTAATCTTGAAAAATTTGTCACTCAGAAAGTATAACGTAAAAAAGATCGAAACGATCATAATCTGGCCAATTTCCAAACCGACATTAAATGCGAATAATTCCCTCACAATGCTTTCACCGCCAGTAAGCGCCCGGAAAAAATTGGAAAAGCCCATGCCATGTATGAAACCAAAAAATAATGCGAGAAAATAATTTGAATGCAGAGTCACCTTTTCACCCTGATCTGGCTTGGTAAGTACGTTATGGATGGCGGTCAAAAAGATCGTCACCGGTATGGCTGTCTCAACCAGTTGTTGAGGGATACTGATTACATTGAACGCGGAAAGCGCCAGAGTAATCGAGTGCCCAATGGTAAATGCAGTGATCAGAACCAGAATTTTTTTCCATGAACGCCAGGAGTAGAAAGCACAGAGAGTGATCACAAAAAGCATGTGATCATACCCGGCAAAATCTGCAATATGCTCAAATCCTAGTTGGAGATAAACCATAAATTGGTCCATATCAGGAAGTAATTAATTAGATTAGATGGGTGCTAATGTTTGAAATAAGCTGTGAAATATAGTCAAATTATATTTTTGCCGGAATGCTCCTCACCTCTCTGCCACTCTTTGCTCAGTGGAAGATCGCTCAATCATCGGCTGATGGTTTGATTACAACCCGTATTGTAGAAGTGCCAAGCGTTTCCAAAACATCTACTGGGAGGGCAGGAATCGAAATTCATCTCCGGGAGGGATATCCTAAAGTTTTTGCAGCCAACACTGTATTTAAGAATTTCCGGAATGTCACTTTGGAAGATCTTGATGGAGATGGTGCCGATGAAATTATTTTTGGGGTGGCAGATAAATTTTTTGTGTATCGCAGGGACACCGTATGGTGGTCAAGGGAGTTGAGTGGCTTGGCCAGGTTTCCAGCCGCCGTTGGAGATCTTGAAAGTGATGGCATCAAAGATATTGTCGTACTCACCGGATTTAATGATGATGATGGTCGGGTCTATGCATTTAATTCGCGCGGTATTGACAAGCCTGGCTGGCCAAAGAGTTTCGCAGGTCATTGGATGATTTCTTCACCGGCATTGATGGATGTTGATCAGGATGGTCGCCAGGAGATTGTGTGCAGTGATCTTGAGTCGGGATTGGGTTCCGTTTATTTACTTCGATCTGATGGCTCCATGTACAGTGATCAATGGCCGGTCACATTGCCTAATGTACCGGCCGTCACGCCCTCGATTGGCGACATTGACCACGATGGTTCGCTTGATATTGTAGTCAACTCAACCCGTGAAATATATGCCTTTGACCTGCAGGGTAATATAAAACCAGGATGGCCATTTGGCAATGGCCTGACCAAATTTAGTTTTCAGTCACCCATACTGGCTGACCTCGAAGGCGATGGTTCATTGGATATAATTACCGAAGGCCACGGAGATCTATCACTCTATATCACTTTGGATGCTCAGGGTAATCACCGGGAGGGTTGGCCTAAGCCAGTGCCGCAGGGTCAATGGACTTTTCACACCCCAACGGTGATCGAGTACCGGGGTGAGCCCCTAATACTTACCGGGCGCCCTATTTCTGATGGCACCGCCAAACCCATGCTTTTTGCCTGGCGACCGGATGGCAGCCTGCTTGACGGATTTCCCATTGTGAAAAGTGGAGGTCTGGAAGGAATGATCACGGTAGCGGATATCGACAAGGATGACGAGCCTGAAATTATTTTTCCTTCCAACATGATCGATAGCACAGGCCATGGGTTTATTCACGCCTATGAATTAGATGGCAGCGGCGAGGTGCCCGGATTTCCCATTCGGCCTTATGGCTGGACCTACCTGAATGGTGCCACTTTAGGTGATGTTGATGGCAATGGTCTTTTAGATATGGTCATACTCACATATACACAGAGCGAGGGTAGTATACATGACTCGGCACTTCTCTATGTCTACGAAATCGATGCTCCTGCCGATTCTGAACATATACTTTGGAGTACTTACAAAGGCAGTAACAAACGAGATGGGCTATTTGAAAATCAAATTATGACTTCTTCACCCACATTGACTGCCTCTACAATTAATGTCTTTCCTAATCCAGCGTCCAACTATATTTTTATTGATTCAAAAGACTCGAATGTCTCCCGAATTGATATTTTCAACTCCATGGGAATTAAAATAAACAACGTTAAAATTACCCACCAT
The DNA here is from genome assembly GCA_016711125.1 of Saprospiraceae bacterium. Classification (GTDB taxonomy): domain Bacteria; phylum Bacteroidota; class Bacteroidia; order Chitinophagales; family Saprospiraceae; genus JABDMH01. The sequence goes on from JADJTQ010000002.1 coordinate 732,665, forward strand.
CAAGAAAAAATTAATTTGGATAAATTGTCGGACGGCATCTACGTATTTAAAATATACACCAGAGAAAATTATTTATTCATAAAGAAGGTTTTTATCATAAGGTGAATTAGAAGCCGGAAGTCGGAAGTCGGAAGCAAGGTGTTGCACCTGATTGATAGCCCTTGAGTTATGCGAGGGGTGATACCTTTGAAGACTGGAAGCCGGGAGTTGCGAGCTGGAAGTAGGAAGCAAGGTGTCGCACCTAAGTGATAGTCCCCGGGAGCCGGACGTTGTTTTCTGCAATCGTCAGGTCAATCTTCATATTATAAAGCAGGCATTTCTTTGTGGGCTTCGTGGGCTTTGTGGGCTTTGTGGGAGATATTTGGTAAAGTATTCGGAGTCGAAATTAAGCCAGAAGTGGGACGCAAGGTGTCGCGCTTACGTGATAGCCCTGAGTTGTGCAAGGGGTGATACCTTTTTGAGCTGGATGCCGGAAGTCGGAAGTAGGAAGCAAGGTGTCGCACCTAAGTGATAGTCCCCGGGAGCCGGACGTTGTTTTCTGCAATCGTCAGGTCAATCTTCATATTATAAAGCAGGCATTTCTTTGTGGGCTTTGTGGGCTTTGTGGGAGATATTTGGTAAAGTATTCGGAGTCGAAATTAAGCCAAAAGTGGGACGCAAGGTGTCGCGCTTACGTGATAGCCCTGAGTTGTGCAAGGGGTGATACCTTTTGAGCTGGATGCCGGAAGTCGGAAGTAGGAAGCAAGGTGTCGCACATAAGTGATAGTCCCCGGGAGCCGGACGTTGTTTTCTGCAATCGTCAGGTCAATCTTCATATTATAAAGCAGGCATTTCTTTGTGGGCTTCGTGGGCTTTGTGGGAGATATTTGGTAAAGTATTCGGAGTCGAAATTAAGCCAGAAGTGGGACGCAAGGTGTCGCGCTTACGTGATAGCCCTGAGTTGTGCAAGGGGTGATACCTTCTAAGTCGGAGCCAAAACGTTTCTTTTCTTAAAAAAAGAAGCCCGCTTTGGAGAAAAGCAGGCCCTCTTAATTAAACACTCAAATCCGTAGTATAAATAGAAAAGTTAAATCACCATTGTTGGGTATAACCACGTTTCTTTAAACCTGATATATACCCCTATTTTAAGAAAAGATCTAGAATCCAGTGAGGAATCTTCTCTTTTATTTATTACATAAATCTCTTTGCATTACGCAAAAAAAATACACTAGAACTTCTATTTGTACTTAAGGGGTGGATTTAAATCGCCCCCTGGGGAAACGGGAAGCGATTTAAACACACTCAAAACCGTTTCTTTTTTGAAAAAGGCGCCCACTTTGGAGAAAAGCGGGCCCCCTTAATTAAACACTCAAATCCGTAGTATAAATAGAAAAGTTAAATTCTTGTTTTTACCATCCTGTCATATCTTCACCTACATCTGCCCAAATGACTTCTTGTTTTTCGGCATCAACTTTTTTGACACGTTCTACCTTGGTAACATTTACTGAAGAAAAACTTCCCAGTGAAATTAATATTGAAAATAATATGTGTAACATTTGATTTACTTTTGTAACTTTACGCTAAGTTAAGCCATCAAATGTTTGCTGTATAGGACAGTTTTTGCTAAATTGTACCTAGCAGAAAGTGACACTTCTCGCGCTACTATTTACTTATAGTCTTGTAAATCAATTGATTAGATGTCTAAGAATGACTTGCAAACACTCAGGGAACTGGCCCAGGTGGTGACTCGAAACAAGGTCAAATCTCTCGGTATACTATCAAAAAAGAGTCCAGAAAGTAAAGTTTATGACTTTTACGAGCGACTTTTGGATGATTCTTTCACCAATGATGAAGAAGCAGCGGAGTACTACTACAGTGAAGATGACCATCATCCTCAATATCGAAAACTAAAGAACAAATTAAAAGAAAGGCTAATTGATACCTCTTTCTTTATCGATACAAATCATCCGAAGTTTAACTCTCATCAAAAAGCTTTCTACACTTGCCACAAAAGACTAGTAGCAGTCAAAATACTGTTAGGAAGGTATGCCCGAAATCCAGCCATAGAATTGGCAATCGATACATTGAGGCTTTCTGAACGATTTGAATTTTTCGAAATCGCTTTGGAATTATGTAAGATGCTAAGAAATCATTTTGCTCTCCACTATCAAAATCATACTCAGTATAAAAAGTACGTGGAGCTTATTTCAAAATATAAAATAATCACTGATGAAGAGGAACTTGTTGCCAGCATGTATGATGAAACTTCGATCTTGCTTAAGAAATTATCTGAAAACAAGGAAAGAGTAGTGGAGCTTTGCGATGCGTATGAAAAAGAATTATCATTACTCCGTGAACATAATAACAGTTTTAGATTCAATCTTCAATATTTCTTTTTACTATTAAGGAGAGACGATCTCAAATCTGACTACTCGAAAATAATCAATACTTGTGATAATGCCTTAGAATACTTATCAGGGAAAAGATTTGTTTCTCAACATTTTGGTGGTGCCTTCTATTATCATAAGCTCATGGCATCAATCCAGGTAAGAGACTTCGAATCGAGCAGCGCTCTAGCTGAAAAGTGTTCTGGCCTTTTTGAGGTTAATACAATCAGATGGTATAACGCACAAGAGATTTGCTTTATATTTTCACTTCGATCAGGGCAATATAGAAAGGCTCTTTCCATACGCGAAAAGGTCACGAATATACCGGATTTCAAAAACCAGTTTCAGAATCGGCAGGAAACCTGGAAACTATATGATTCTTTTCTCTATTACCTCAGTATTCAGGATCGACTCAAAATACCTGACACATCTTCTTTATATACTTTTCGCGTGCGGAAATTTCTTAATGAAGTTCCAAAATATTCCATGGACAAGAGTGGCTACAACATACCCATTCTTATAATCCAAATTCTTATTCAGATTCACCAGAAAAAATATGATCAACTCACTGACAAGATTGAGGCGATTGAAAAGTACTCAACCCGTTATCTTCGTAAAGACAATAACTATCGCTCCAATTGTTTTATAAAAATGTTACTGCATATCCCTAAACAGCATTTTCATCGACTAGCCATTGAGCGGCACACTAAATCATTGATGGCCAAACTCAAATCAATCCCATTGGAAAAGGCCAGCCAGCCATTTGAGATTGAAATCATCCCATACGAAGATCTTTGGCAAATGGCTTTGGAGCAGATTAATTAGAGGTATGGGGCTATATAGAAAGGTACCTGTATAGAAAAGCTACTACGGAAAACCCTTAAAACAAATGGATACTACAGTTAGGATGTCATTATAGTTCCAGATCATCCTCAGCATCCAACCAAGGGGATTCTATAAAAGTTCTACCAAGGATGACAGGTTTAGCGATCGATGAGTGGGCTCTGCCATACGCGTGCCGGAGAAGGTCTCTATCTTAGTTATTATTCACCACTGATCCTCTCTATCTTCGCCCGATAGAGTGCAGATATCTTGCTTATCTCTTATATTCGTCAGGACCCCACTTGTTTTAACTCAAAATTTTTCCGCTATGCATTCGCTACAGGAACTCGTAGACGTGGTCACTTAAAATAAGGTCAAATCCATCCGCACTCTTGAGCCTTTTAATGGAGTCGCTCCTGACATGTTGCACGATTTTTATGACCGGCTCACTAAGAATGAATTTCCAGACGACGCCAGTGCTGCCACTTTTTATGACTATGCCAGTGAGAAGGACAAAGCCTATCGCAAACAACGAAATAAATTGCAACAGCGGCTTATCGACACATCGTTTTTTATCGATACTTCCAGTCCGAAATTTGATACACATCAGAAAGCTTTCTATACTTGTGAAAAGAATATGATTGCGGCCAGGATTCTTATTGGGCGAAATGCGCGAAGGGCTGCTCTAACGATTGTTGAGGATACATTAAGACAGTGTGTAAAGTTTGAATTTTCGGATTTAGCACTTGACTTGAGTAGGATGCTCAGGCAACACTATGGAATCAACGGGAGAAATAAATCCGCATTTGACAAGTACACTAGATTGGCTGAGTTATATTCTGAAATTGTGAACGCTGAAGATTTAGCAGTGCAGCACTATGAGCGTACAAGCTTTTTATTAAATCGGGATCGTAAAAATGCGCCGGAAGTAATTGAACTCTGCAATGCATCTGAAATTGCATTGAAACCTTTGGTCGCAAAATGTAATTGGTATCGGCTACATTTCTTGTATTATACAATTTTATTGAGAAGAGAGTCACTCAAGAGTGATTATGAGAAAGTCTTGGAAATCTGTGATAGTGCGCTCGATTCCTTAGAGAATAAAAAATTATATCCGTGCAATTTCTTGGCAGTTTTTACTACAATAGATTGATGGCTCTTATTCAGTTGAAGAGATATTCTGAGGGGCAAGTGGAGGCTAATCGATGTATATCTGTTTTTGAGGAAAACTCGGTTAGATGGTATACTGCTCATCACTTCTATTTTCTTTTTCTAATGCACACTCAGAAGTTTGTGCAGGCAAATCTGATAAGGGATAGAGTAATTTTTTCAAAGGAATTTGGACAACAATATCAAAATCGAGAAGAAACCTGGTATTTGCTTGGTGCCTATTTATACTATTTAATCTTGAATGGTTATTTGAGTATCTCAAAAAATTCACCGCTATTAGATTTTCGGATCAAAAAATTCCTAAACGAGCTACCGGTTTTCTCGATGGACAAGAGCGGCTACAACATACCAATTCTGATCATCCAAATTCTCATCCAGATTCGTGAAAAAGAATACGATGATCTTACATCCAAAATCGAAGCTATCGAAAAATACACGAGCCGGTACTTACGTAAAGACAACAACTACCGTTCCAACTGTTTTATAAAGATGTTACTCCAGATACCCAAACAAAACTATGATCGGGAAGCTGTGATAAAGCACACTAAAAACCTCCTTGAAAGACTCAGGGCCATGCCGCTGCAAAAAGCCAAGCAACCATTTGAGATTGAAATCATACCGTATGAAGATCTTTGGGAGATGGCACTTGGCTCAATTGGTTGAGAAAACCTGGAGTTTTGAAGAAAGGGTGCATAGAATGCAATACCCCATGCGGGATGGATCCTTAAGCCGATGTGGATTCTGGAGGCTGGATTGATAGGTGAGCTGTCATCATCCGTCTGATTCATGGTAATGAAGGGTAGCAAAAGTTCCTACCCTGGCAGATAGATATTCCGGTTGATACCGAACCTTACTTCTCGCGCACTGCACCGGAAATAGACTAGCAAATACAGCCCCCCTGAAGAAAGGAGATACAGAATGGATTTGAAGTTGGTGGAAGCATTTGTAATCTGAAGTCTGCGATCCGGTGCGATTGACCCCCAGTCATCTAATATACGCAGCGCAGACAGTGCACTTTGCAACCGACCCCGAAGATGTGAGATTGTTAGGAGTCGACACTTTTGTTGTACAATGTCCTATTTGGGCTGTCGGGCCAAAACCCAAGGGGTGAATTAGTTTATAAATGGACACTTTCGTTGCACAATGTCTGACTTGTGTCGTCCGATTAACCCCGGAGGGGTGATATCGTTTTAAGCCTCTTACCCTAGGCGTCTTTAAAACCCCGAAGGGGTGACATAGAATACTCATCGTTGCTTTATCCGTCCTTCCGACTACAGCAGAACCATTGTTTTCTACTGGATCACCAAAATCTAGTGGTTCCGAAATCGTGTAAAATGTCCTTGATCAGGTAGTTTTATGGAAGTACCTTAGCACCGGATACTCACATGTTGCGAATATAAAATACAGATAATCAAGATATTGAGTAGATAGAAACAATTGATAACCGAATGAAAAGCCCTAAAACATGATCGAAATTCACCTGACCAAGACTTGCATCCAGGAGACCATTCGTCAATACCGAATTGTACGAGGTTATTCGCAAGAATACGTCGCTCATCAACTGGACATCTCCCAAAAAGCCTATAGCAAAATCGAACGGGGAGAGACTAAACTCACCATCGATCGCCTCCTGAAGCTAAGCCGTATTATGGAGATACCCCGGGCCGCACTCTATCCCGATTGAAGATCCAGGTCTTGACGACCTAAGACCAAGTAACAAAAGGCACCTTACTAAAGATATATGGTAAATGCCCTTGCCGGCAAAGGCAAATGGCATTGCCATGCTTTGTACACTATTTGAAATGAGGAGCACTGCTGAAAGGTGGTGCTCTTTTTCAGTGGGGGAATGCTAGTGTGATGGTTCAAAAGCCCAAGACAGATTCTGGAGTCTGGTTCGTCAGCAGAAATTGACGGAAGTCGTACAATTCATTTTATCGCTGGATTATTCAGTACTGAATTAGTACCAGAAGTACTTGTATCAAATTAAGCAAAAGGTTTATTTTGGAATCAGATTTTGGCCAGAATATAAAAGCAATATTTATAGTAATTTAAATTAAAAATCAATGAAAAAAGTAATTCCAATATTCATTTTTGCTTTCCTGATTAGTTGTACCAAAGAAAGTCATACTCCAGTGAAGAGCAATAGATACACATTTGAAAAAATTGATGAAGGACATATTCATAATGATCTCGTGAAAATCATCATCGGGCAAGTTGCTGAATACCCAAGAAACCAAGCGGAAATAGAAGAACTACTCGGACGAAGTAAACAACCGATGGCAAAGTATTTGAGTAGTGAACTCAATGTACCTGTAAAAGAGATATTTGATGTCATGGAGTCAATTGATTTAAATCTTGTTATCGACATTCATACCTCAAATGATTTCAACATCAAAAGCATTTTGGAAAATGCTCAACTTTCACCTGAATTGACCAACAGTCTTACTGCTTTGGTCGATCTATATTTCGCTACAGAGAAACTATCGGTCACGAGCCTTGATCAAGTGTCCATGGAATATCTTAAGAATTCACAACTACAGCCAGAAGACCGTCATTTACTTGAAGCTACAACAAATGTGCTTATGGCTTCAGCTAACTTATGGCTTCCCTTTGAACAAGGTGGTGAAGGACTTTATGAGCAACTCAATAGGAAAAAACCTAATTTTAGTGCTCGATATTTAGGTTTGTATGGAATCCTTCTAGCGGATGCGGTAGGTGTTGTGGGTGGTGCTGCTGGATCGGTCGCAGCGAGTGGGGGTGCTGCTGCACTGCCAAATCCTTTACTCGGTGGACTTCCAACCGCGAGCTTAGTTGGGGTCATATCCGGCGCGACAGCATCGATCACCAAGGCTATAAACTAGATACTATGAAAAACATCGTACTGGCAAGTCAGATCATTATCTTTTTCACCATGATATTATTCATAGGCGCATATTTTTCCTTAGATAAATATGTATCCTTAGATATTCTGATAAAAACACTATTGACAAAATCACCCATCGCCCTGGTTGGAGCCCTGATTGCGGTTTTTGTGCAGCATTGGGCATTAAAGAAAATGAATAAAAAATAAATGGAATAGTTTACGTTTTGCTGAAGGATGAACGTGATCTCTCGCAAAGGGCGCAAAGCTCGCAAAGGTTTGATCGTGGAGGAAGAGAATCAAGTTTGATTGAAGTTAATTTCGTCAGAGTCACTAATGAGTGATTTTATCTTTCAAAAATCTTAGCCGCATCAGTGCACTCCACAAGAGTAAAAATATCGAAGTCGTCTAATACCTCTCGCAAAAGCCGCAAAGTCTAAGGGGTTTATTCAAGAAGCACAGAAATTATTCGAGAACCAAAAAAATCTCTGCGGCCTCAGAGCACTCCACGAGAGCAAAAATGAGCATGTCGTTTAATACCTCTCGCAAAGGTGCAGAGCTCGCAAAGGTTTGATTGTATTCAAGTTGCAATGGAATTATTCCAATAGCCTAAAAAATCTTTGCGGCCTCTGCGTACTCTGCGAGAGCAAAACTAGCCATGTTGTTTGATAGCTCTCGCAAAAGTCACAAAGGTTAATTCAAGATTCACAGGAATTTATATATAGCCTAAAAAATCGCTCAGCCATAGCGCACCCTGAGAGAACAAGCTGCCCAACTCCACGAGAACAAATCAGGGCTAATTCGTGATCCTACATTTTTTATAACTTAACCATCTAAATCCCTGCGGAGCTATGAAGCGAGCCCACTCCTTTATCATCACTTTTACGATTGCTTTTATGACTTTATCATATGCACAGAATATTCCCTATCAAACCCCTCCAAAAAATATTGTAGACCTGGTCGACGCCCCCAATACTCCGTCGGTTAGCCTTAGTCCTGATAAGCAGACCTTGCTGTTGATCGAAGAGCCGAATCTGCCTGGTATCGAAGAAGTCGCTGAAGAAGAATTGCGTATTGGAGGGCTGCGTATCAATCCACGTACCAATGGCAGTAGCCGATCACGGTCATACAACGGTTTGTCTCTCAAGCAGCTTACTGATGACATCACCATGAAGATCAAGGGATTGCCGACCAATCCAAGACTGGAAAACATCAGCTGGGCCCCGGATGGTCGATCAATTGCCTGTACGCATACTACCCAGCATGGGATCGAACTGTGGCTCATTGATGTTTTATCTCAATCTGCCCGGCGACTTACTGATGCTACTATCAATGATGCTGTGGCTGGAGTACCTTTTTTGTGGTTTGGCAGTGGTAAGAAGTTGCTAATTAAACAGATAAGAACAGACCGAAGTGAGAGTCCCGAAGCCCCAAATGTACCCGCCGGTCCGGTGATTCAGGAAAACAGTGAAGGAGCGGCACCCGTGCGAACCTATCAGGATCTGTTGAAAAATCCTCATGACGAGGCATTATTTGAGTACTATACGCATAGCATTTTATCAATTATTGATATTGAGACAGGCGAACAATCAGCCTTGCCCATTGAAGGCAGCATCACCGACATGAGCGTCAGCCCGGATGGTCAATATCTTTTAGTGGAGCGAGTCAGAAAGCCGTTTTCCTATATCGTGCCCTATTACCGGTTTGCCAATGAAGTGACCATCTTTGATCGGAATGGTAAGCAGATCAGGCAAGTCGCCAACCTACCGGCTGCGGAAAAAATACCAAAAGGCTTCAATGCAGTGCCGTTAGGGCCACGTTCATTTGGATGGCGCAATGATCGGCCGGCCACCCTTTATTGGGTCGAAGCGCAGGATGAAGGTGACCCAAAAAATGAAGTGGAAATAAGAGATCGGCTCTATCTTCTGGAAACTCCCTTTGCCGGTGATCCTGTGCCATCGATTGAGTTTGCTTTGCGCTACCGGGGCATTACCTGGGGTGATGGTGACCTGGCTTTGGGACACGAGTTTTGGTGGAGTACTCGCCGGGAGATTATTAGTGCCTGGTCGCCCGATCAACCCATGAGCCGAAAAAGAGTATTGTTTGACCGGTCATACGAAGACCACTACACCGATCCGGGAAACTTTCATACCCACGTCAATCAGTATGGCCGCAGCGTACTCATGCAAACCGATGACGGACACCTGTTTTTAATGGGCATCGGTGCTTCTGAAGAAGGTAATAGGCCTTTTATGGATCAGTACGACCCAAAATCACAGATCTCTGAAAGGCTCTGGAGATCGGAGGCCCCTTACTATGAAATTCCGGTTTCGATGATCGATGCCCGTCAAGGCTTATTGATCACCCGTCGAGAATCAGAAAGTGAACCGCCAAATTACTTCTTGCGCAACCTTAACACCGGTCGACTGGAAGGATTAACCAATTTCCCCAATCCTTACGAGATGTTGGATGGGGTAAGTAAAGATATGATCCGATATCAGCGGGATGATGGAGTTGAACTGACCGGAACGCTATATCTGCCTCCTGGCTATGATCAAACGAAAGATGGTGCCCTACCGGTATTGATGTGGGCTTATCCTCGTGAATATAAGAGTGCCGATGCGGCCAGTCAGGTGCGTACTTCTCCCTATGAGTTTCTAAGGATTTCTTATGGGTCACCTTTATTTTGGGTAATGCAGGGGTACGCAGTTTTTGACAATTTTGCCATGCCCATTATTGGCGAAGGCGATGAAGAACCCAATGAGACTTTTGTGATCCAGTTGGTATCAGGGGCAAAGGCGGCTATTGATAAACTTGTGGATATGGGCGTAGCAGATCCTGGCAGAATTGGAGTCGGCGGCCATTCGTATGGAGCGTTTATGACAGCCAACCTATTGGCTCACAGTGATCTGTTTGCAGCGGGGATTGCGCGCAGCGGAGCTTACAACCGCACGCTTACGCCATTTGGTTTTCAGGCAGAAGAACGCACCTATTGGGAAGTACCCGACATTTATAATATTATGTCGCCTTTTATGCATGCTGACAAAATTAAAGAACCTCTGCTGCTGATCCATGGTGAAGCTGACAACAATTCGGGCACCTTTCCGATGCAAAGTGAGCGATTTTATGGCGCTCTAAAAGGACATGGAGCGACAACGAGATTGGTTATGCTGCCTCATGAAAGTCACGGGTACCGTGCTCGCGAATCCGTTTTGCACATGTTATGGGAGATGGATCAATGGCTGGAGAAATATGTGAAAAAGGTGGAAAGGAGCGAGGGTGTGAAAATGAGTACGCCGTAGGGTTGAGAAAAAGGTAATGTCTGAGGAAGGAATCAGGGATCAAGGGACTTCCATCCTTCCAATATTCCATCTTTCCACTTCTTATCAAGTCGCGGGAATAGATCCCGCTCTACATTTGTCAGATAAGTCCAGGGCAGGGATCAAGGGACTTCCATCCTTCCAATATTCCATCTTTCCACTTCTTATCAAGTCGCGGGAATAGATCCCGCTCTACATTTGACATATTAGGTCCAGGGCAGGGATCAAGGGACTTCCATCCTTTCAATTTTTCATCTTTCCACTTCTTCCATCCCTTCCGAACTTTCATCTTTTGCTTCCCTCATAGCCAAGTTAAAGTGTCCCAGCGCTACCCATACTTCGAAAGAACAATACCTTTGGTCGTTTCAATCGGGCATTTGATAAAAACAGGAAACTGAAACAGGTCAAGGCATGTTATGATACGGATAAACACGTTCACTCACCATTAAAGATTTGAAAGTATGAAAAAAGTTCTCACTGCGATTATCGCTGTATTTCTCATTGCTGTCGTGCCCACAGACGCCCAGACAGTGGATGAAATCATATCTAATTATTTGGAAAATACCGGAGGCAAGGATGCATGGAAATCGCTAAACTCGATGAAAATGAGCGGAACTTCAAGCATGCAGGGTATGGAATTTCCTATTACGATCTATTCGAAAAGACCGAACTATGAAAAACTAGAAGTAGAAGTACAGGGTATGCAGATTGTTGAAGCTTATGATGGCACTACTGCCTGGAGCATCAATCCATTTCAAGGCAATACCACGGCTACCAAGGCTGATGAAGAAATGAATAAGGAGGCAGCAAAAAAGACCTTTGAGGACGAATTATTAGACTATGCTGCTAAGGGTCATCAGGTAGAACGCTTGGATGACGCTGAAATTGAAGGTGCCCAAACTTTCCAACTGAAGCTTACTAAAAAGACGGGAGATGAGCAGATCTACTATTTTGATCAAGAGAACTTTGTACCGATCATGATTCGAGTATTTGCCAATGCCGGACCGATGAAGGGAGCGGCCATTGAAACCTATCTCAGCGATTACGAAGAAGTGCAAGAACTGATGATCCCCCATTCCATCATGCAAAAAGTCAATGGTCAGACATTTATGCAAGCCACCATGAAATCGATTGAATTAAATCCGGAAATCGACGACCAGATTTTTGCTTTTCCGGCCGTTCCGGAAAGTACTGAAGAAAAAAAGATGAGTGAAGAGGTCCCGGTAAAAAAAGAAATGAAACCGGAAAAAAAAATGATGGACGATAAACCGGTGTTGATCGAAAAAAAGAAGAAAGAAGATCCGAAGAAAAATTGACCCTCCATAGCTCAAGGTTGACCTTTCGCTGAAATTCGATTGTCTGCAACAAGCTCAGATTGACCTTGCATTTTGGGATTTTGCCAGGCCTATTTAATGCCGTATTTTTTATGATCTGCAAATTAAAATTTGATAACATCGCACCGATGAATTCAAAAAATATACTCCACCCTTTTTTTCTTGCAATTACCTTATCTCCCTTTTTAAACCTCCACGCTCAGGATTCCATATCCATTTCTTTTGGAAACCTTTGGGCACGCAGCATTGGTCCTGCAGTCATGAGCGGCCGGATTTCGACCATTGATGGGGTACACAAAACTCCGGAAATATTTTACGTTGGTGCTGCCAATGGAGGCATCTGGAAAACGATCAGTGGCGGAGCGTCCTTTGATCCTGTTTTTGACGACCACATCCAATCCATTGGTGATATCCGCATCGATCAATCACACCCGGATACAGTTTGGGTAGGTACCGGAGAGCCTTGGGTGCGTAATTCGGTATCCATCGGCGATGGCATTTACCTCACGAGAAATGGGGGCAAGACCTGGACTCATATGGGTTTGGGAAATACAGAACGTATTTCCAAAGTATTGGTCCATCCTCGCAATTCAGCTATCATTTATTCCGCAGTCCTGGGTCATCTCTGGAATGCTAATGAAGAAAGAGGGGTTTTCAAAACAGAAGACTTTGGAACCAGTTGGCAATTGGTCAAATTTGTTGACGAGAATTCGGGCTGTGCAGACCTGACCATGCACCCAACCCATCCGGATACGCTAATCGCCTCTTTTTGGGATCATCGAAGGTCACCGGATTTCTTCCGAAGCGGTGGTCCGGGAAGTGGTTTGCATAAGACACATGACGGAGGAAAGACCTGGCATGAAATCACTCAGGGTTTGCCGGATGGCCAGCTTGGCCGGATGGCTGTCGAGTATGCTCCGTCTGATCCTAATGTAGTATATCTGACTGTTGAATGTGAAAAGAAGGAAGAGAAAGGATTCTACAAGTCAACCGATGGTGGTGAGTCATTCAGGTTCATAAATGGCGATTTTGGCAGTACAGTTAGGCCATTTTATTTCGCCCGGCTTACGGTCGATCCAAACAACTCGGAGAAGGTTTACAAATGTGGACTTGATCTTACCATTACGGAAAATGGCGGTGAAGCTTTCCGTACCGTAAGTAGCGGTGTGCACTCGGATATTCATGCCATCTGGGTACCCAAAGGCCAGCCTAAGTATGTGATTATTGGCACTGATGGCGGGGGTTATCGCTCACTGGATGGTGGGTTTCTGTTTGAAATGTTTATGAATCTACCGCTTTCACAATTTTATCATGTGAGTGTAGATGATGATGTACCTTTTAATGTTTATGGCGGGTTGCAGGACAATGGATCATGGTATGCACCATCTAGTGCGGCCGGTGGAGTTGAGAATAGCGATTGGTTGGTTTCTAATTGGGGAGACGGGTTTTATTCGTTTCGCCACCCGACCGATCCCAACATTATTTATTCGGAGTCGCAGGGAGGGAATATCGTGCGTCATGATAGACGTGACGGCCAGTCGAAAGATATCAAGCCACTACCGCGAGAAGGAGATGCTAAGTTTCGTTTTAACTGGAATGCCCCTATTCATTTAAGTAAACACAATCCGGATCGTTTATACTTTGGTGCTCAATACTTGTTTAAGTCTGACAACCGGGGTGACTCATGGCAAAAGATCTCACCCGACCTGACTACAAACGACACCAGCCGGCAACGGCAGGCCAGATCAGGAGGCCTTTCAATTGACAATAGTACAGCCGAAAATAATACAACCATCTATACCATTGGGGAGTCTCCGCTCAATGATCGAGTCATCTGGGTCGGTACCGACGATGGCCTGCTCCAATTGACAAGAGATGGCGGTCAAAATTGGACCAATGTAACACCCAAGATTCCTGGGCTCCCGAGATTTACCTGGTGTAGTTATATTGAGCCCAGCAATCACATTGAAGGTGTGGCTTTCGTCACTTTTGATGGACACAAACAAGGTGACAAGGAGACTTATGTCTACAAGACCATGGACTTTGGTCAGTCATGGATTCGCTTTTCAAGTGGCCATATTAATGGATATGCTCATGTGATCAAACAAGATCTGGTCAACGATCAATTATTGTTTTTAGGCACCGAATTTGGCCTTTACATTAGCCTGGATGGAGGTCTCTCCTGGAAGCAATTTGCTAACAACCTGCCGGGCGTAGCAGTAAGAGCTATGGCCATCCATCCTCGGGATCATTCCCTGGTCATTGCTACCCACGGGCGCGGTATTTACATCCTAGATGATCTTACCCCATTGCGCCTCATCACCACTGAGATCCTGGAAAGTTCATTGGCTTTTCTGGACTTGCCTCCTTCGGTTATCCGTTTGCCAAAAAGTGGTCGTCCCTTTGGGGGCGCAGGCAACTTTATCGGAGAAAACCCAAGTCTTTCAGCTTTAATCGCTTACTATATGCAGAAGAGACACACTTTTGGAAAGATGTCTCTTGAGGTTTTTGATGAGGAAGGTCAATTGATTAAAGAATTGCCGGCGGGAAAAAGCGGAGGCATTAATATTGTGGAGCTACCTTTGCGGTTGCCCCCTCCTAAAGCTGCACCAACGAAGAACCGCATGGCTCTGGCAGGTTCGCTCATCACTCCGGCGTTGCTGGAAGGCAATTACCAGGTGAAAATCACCAAGGGGAAAGAAACATTTGTCCAGAAGATCACTCTGGCTCCAGATCAGGAAAGCATCTATCCAGAGGCTGACCGAACTCTGCAACAAAAGACATTAAAAATTCTTTATGACCTGACCAATGAATTGGGTTATATCTATTTTGCACTGGAGGATATGCATAAGAAAGCGTCGGTAAGTACCGTTGATCATACTCCCCTAAAAGCAGAATTGCTCAATTTTGCCAAAGAGGCAGAGAAATACAAAGATTCACTGGTTTCTTTGGAAGGTGATTTTTATGTGGCAGAAGGTGAAGAGGCAATCCGGGAAGAGATCTCACATCTCTATTATAGTATCAGCCGTTATCCGGGTAAGCCATCACAACAACAAATTCGGAAGACCCAGATTTGCAAAATCAATTTGGCAAGGTCAAAGGACGTTTTGATGAATTTGAAAATGAAGCAAAATCGATCAATGAAAAATTAACTGAGAATAAAATATTACAAATCTCGTGGAGAAGCAAGGAAGAGTATCTAAGGTAGAAATAAGTTGGAAACTATTGTGTTAGAAAACAAATTCAATTTCCAGGTTACTCACCAGGCTAATTGAAAATCAACTTGTGCTGCTAGGTTTTATTTTCAACCAAAACAATTTGAGCCTGGTCTGTTTTTTGAATCGTTCTTAAAAATAGACGAAGATCGTTGTACATCTCTTTCGGATGTTTGTCCTTAAATATTTGCAATTTTCGATAATAGACGATTTGATTATTTTCTAATTTTATCTCCATGCTGTATTGACCAAATTGATTCTGAAGATTTATGGTTGGTGGCATTGCTTCGATTTTATAGTGAACCGATAATTTGATAACAATCGAATCAATTTCATAAGTTGGTTCATCGATCACCAGTGGTTGCTGGCGATCTTGATCTTCAGGCAATTGGATATTCCACTTGGTAAATAAATTTGGATTGAAAAAAATACGAGTTCCACTGGTCTGGCCATAACGGGGCACATTAAAATTTACTTTTTCAGAGATGACCGGATGCTGATCCTTCCGATATTCGTAACCGATCTCTATGAGATTAATCGAGGGTATATTTATCTTTCTTAGAAAGGCAGTACGTTGATCATCTTTGTTGAGCAATTGGTTTTCAACGACCTCCTCTGATGCAACACTGGTATATGTCTTTTCGAAATTTCCATCCAGTGATCCTTCATGATTTAATTTATAGCTACCCAGTGTTTTTTGCAAATAGTCATCCATCTGGTAATTGGTAGTTTTAATCAGATAACCGCCATTCTCATTTACCAAAAGAGCATTGCGATTGCCGGTAAAGGAGCCCAGATACCCATACGGATTTTTTTGGCTGGTGCATTCCAGAAAGATGGTATCTTCTCCTGTCGGGACGGTAAGAATCACATGATTTGCCTGAAAGCTATTAGGAAAATCAGTAAACGTAAATGAGCCCTCATTTCTTCCGGCACCAATCACCGTATAGTGGGCCGGTATGCCGGCGGCCTGCAATATGACACGCATATAATTACTCAAGGCTTTGCAGTCGCCATAACCAAGGTCGGCTACACTTTGGGCCGGCATAGGTTGATATCCCCCAATGCCCAGTTGGATACTTACATACCGGGTTTTCGATTGCATATATTCATAAAGCACCTTGATCTTATCCTCGATATTTTGCTGATTGCCAGCGATCGATTTTATTTGTGCGATCTCGCGTTCACCCAAAGAAGACCGGGTCTCTAATAGGGAATAGAGCCAATGACCGAAGGTGCTCCAACTCTGCATGCTACCGGGGTGCCCATCATATTCAAATTCGTTGGCGGCCAGAAAGATAACCGGTAATATCTGATCCTGGTCAGGGCTAAATACTTCCTGCTTAACGGGAATCAAATCATTGAACCTCCATGAATAGCGCATTGCATCTTCGATCTCACTAATGTGAGGTAGCGAATCTTTAAAATTGGCTTTATACCGCAGGCCGAGGGCTTGGGGAACCTCTACCGTAAAAGAGCTATTAATCAGGTCGACGTCAAAAGCAGGCAATGGTGAGAAGGAAGGGTAATGAAACAGTCCTTGATACTCGACTTCATACTCGTAGGAGACTGTGTACGGATAAGTGGTTGGGTTTATGTCAAAATATTTAACCCGGTTGTCGTCGAAAATGGTCCCTCCCGCAGTTATGCTCTGATCCTGGATGTCACTATTTTTAAATTTGATGATCTTTCCAGCGGCATCGACAACAGTGCCATCAAATGATTTAACCTTAATAAATTTATCATAGAAAACGATCGGTGTTGCCAGCCAATTGCCTTCCTTTATGAACCTTTACCTTTTTTCTAACCTTTTCAACCGCTTTGCTTTTACTTGAAACAATAAACGATACTTCATAGTTCTGCACGGTAGCCAGCGGTGACTGCCCCGTAGTGGACGATATATTAAATATTAGAAATAAAAAGACCCAAACCCACGACTTCATCTAGGCTTTTTTTAAGACGATTTGTTCCGCCTGTTTTTTTACGACCAAATCATAAAAATTCTTTAAGTCGGCATAGTGCTCGGCGGTAAAAATTATCTTGTTTATTTTCATTTGACTCCTGATGGATATGATATTGCCAACTGAGGTAGCTGAATAAACGTATTCGGCTGCCCTTTCAGGCAGCACAATACTTATTTCTTCTGGTAGACTTTCCACGATATAACCTTCGGGCAGATTAATTTTTGCGTAGTAGAAATCATCTGATTTTACGCCATAGTCAACCGGATAATCTCTTTTTTCCAATTTAAAAGGATTGGATTTCATACTATCGAAAAACAATGGATTAAAATAGATCATTTCTCCTGCACTGGTATAACCGTCTTCGAGAGTTATTTCGCAGACGGTAGAAGGAGATTCACCGATGGCTTCCATTTTATCAAAAGCGACCGACTGAATTTGAAGACCTGACACTTTATCCTGCATTTCTTTTTTGAAATTAGTAGTGCCGTCTTCACGCAAATATTGATTTCGGAATGTGAAAGCGGCCTGATCATAATACATGTAGGTGTGTTTTCCACTGACTTGCTGCTCATTTAAATCGAAGTGGTATTCAGCAATGGTTTTTTTCTTTTCGGGGCTACTGATTAGATCAACCCACTGACCCCCTGATTCATTGATCAGCCTACCGCTGCCGTTTAAACATCGGAACGGTAAAATGCCTAGTGGAGCCAGGCGTGCTGTGGCATCAATAAGTAAGGGCTGGCCTCCTGCTTTTACTGCCGCAATGACGTAGTTGAAGCTGGTGATTGTAGGACTGGTAGGAAACACCATACCATGATCACGGGTACTTACCGTGACGGGATGGGCAGTCAAACCTGCTTCTTTGAGCATGGCAATCATTAACAAATTGATGTCAGCGCTATTGCCAGTGCCATTTTCATAGGTTGATTTCAGACTAGTGGAAGTAAAAAGTGATTTTTTTTCATTCCACTTAACTTTATTAAGTACGTGTTGATAGATATGGGCAATTTTTTGTTCGTCTGTTTGTGCATCGGCTATGGCGATGGGAAGGACAGATTTTAGGAATCCGGTTTTATCCAGCGCTCCACCGAAGTCACTCGACTCCATGAGTTTTCGATTGATATCTTCCCAACTGGTGGTGAAGTTTTCGGCGGCTGAATTGGGAAATTTCGTGTATGCTAGTTCGAAAGTTATCGCAGTTTTAAAATTGTCGGGATCGGTGAGATAAGGTTCTTCTTTAAATGCCGGAACATCCTTTGCCATCCATTTTTCGATACTTTCCGTAAAGTTGATTGCAGATGTGGCTTGGGTGCGGTCAGGACCTCCAAGATAACTACCTCGCTCATTGTATACGCGACCGGCAATAGCTGCTAGTCGTGAGGTAATCTGATGATCAGTAATTGGGAAATAGCCCTTCACATTTTTATTGTAGTGGAGATATTCTGGTACCATGGTCGTGTACTCACTATAGACAACCGGAATACTTTTTTGGAAAGTCCAGCTTTGCAGGTTAAAGATAAAGGGGGAACTAACTTTATACGATATTTCAAACACAGTACCTTCCCGTACATCCGGCATGGTGATTTTTAATTGCTTCCAATGTTCGCTGGTCTCCTTTGTGAAAATGGATTCTTTGGTCAGTTTTGTTTTTTCTATTTTACCATCGACCATATTGTAGCTAAAACCTTTGATATCGATGACATCTTCTTCGATTTTATCACCCACATATTGAGGATGAAAAAGTCGGCCCAATCGTAGCCCTCCTGAGTAAAGATTCTTACCAATATTCTACGCTCAAATAAAAGCTCGATTCCATATTTAGGATGATCAAAATTAAAGTGCGATGATCCGATGTCAGAAACTATGATGGCAGAGGCAGCAGTATCTTTGTCGTATCTGGTCATCTTCAAGGCCTCACTGATATCATCGTCTTTGACAGCATGAGCTACATATGGCGTGGCTAAAGATGTGAACATAATTAGACACAAAACCGTGGATAACTTTAGTATCGCTTCTGTGTTCATTAGACGTAATTTAATATGCACTAACATGAGAATCTCAACTATCGTTCCAATTATTAGAAGGATCACTAACTACTGAAATCTGAAACGTAAGCCAATCAGATTGTTGATATTATATATGCCGGAAAGCTGATGATTTGCAACTTTACTTATTTTAGAGACCATGTTACGACAGATCAGAACTTTACCCCTTTTTTCATCGATAATATTTGGCCTATGCTGTAATATTGGCGGACCGAAAAATTTGGAAGTAGCCACCACCGTCGAGGAGTTGTGGAATCAATACCCTGACCGGGCACGGACCCTCCTGAAAGCATTTGATCATTCATCTAATATCGGATTGAAGATTGACAAAACCCTAGCCCTTGGTGACACCATTGAAGCTTGTCGACAGATCGTAGACTATTACCAGACCCAACATCGTGATTGGGTGATCGGCACGCTGGACACTGCAGATCGGGAAGTGGCTCTCGCAACGGCTGGCAGATTGCTGAATGACACAGTCGAGTTAGACGGAAAAATTGAACTGATTCCTAAAAACGATGTAGGTGGTTGGCAATGGAGTTTTAATGGCACCGTCCCTGATGACGAGATCGGCTATTCCTTGAATGGGCATAAATATTTGCCGGTGCTCTATTTTGCCCACCAGAAAAAAGGAGGTGACCCTCTGGTCAGGAAATTTGACCGGATCATGAGTGATTGGATTATCCAGCATCCTTTGCCAGGCGTTGGTGATTCTATCTACTTGGTTTTAGACAGTACATCCTCGATTGACTGGCGCGACATCGGTGAGGTAGAGTGGCGCACATTAGAAACAGGCAACCGCTTAGGCGCCTCCTGGGCAGCCTTATTTTACGCTTTTCAACCTGAAGAAAGCTTTAGTGACGCCACCCGGTTGCTGATGCTTTCCAGTCTGGTCGACCAAGCTAATTACTTGCATCGATATCACAAGTCTAAACATAACTGGACAACCATGGAAATGAATGGTCTGGCGCTGACCGGGCTGGCATTTCCGGAATTTCGACAAGCGGAAGCATGGACCGCCTATGCACTTCAAGTGATGGATGATGAGATAAATCGTCAGGTGTATCCCGATGGAGTGCAAACAGAAATCTCCTCCAAAACACAGTGGGTGGCGTTACACCGATTTGAGTCAGTTGCAGACCATTTTGCAAAGGCTAATCGACCGGTATCCGGGGCTTACATGCAGAAGATTGAAGATATGTATCATTATCTGGCATATAGCATGCGTCCGGATGGGCATCAGCCCTTGAATAATGACTCCGATCGTGAAGATTTAAGACCTCGGGTCCTGGCAGCTGCTGAGCGTTTTGATAGACCCGATTGGTTGTGGATCGCCAGCAACGGGGCGGAAGGTCTTGAGCCTTCACAAGCTCCTTGTGTAGTTTTTCCCTGGGGAGGTATGTGCATCATTCGCAGTGGCTGGGACTCGCTTGCCCATTGGTCTTTTTTCGATATTGGGCCCTACGGCACCGGCCATCAGCACCGTGATGCCTTGCATATTTCTATCTCTGCTTTTGGGAGAGATCTTTTGGTCGATGGAGGTCGCTATACTCATCAGGACTATTTCAGTTTCGACCCGGCTACCTGGAGAGGTTATTTTCGCAGTTCGTTCTCGCATAACGTCATATTGATCGATGGCCATGGGCAAAAGGCAGGTCCGCTTGTTGCTGAAAAACCACTGGTGGAACACAGTGATTATCTTGACACGGATCAATATTTTTATGCCCGGGGTGCCTTTATAGATGGTTTTGAAGGTGTGGAAGGAGCAGTAGCACACCGGCGATCACTGTTTTATTTGAAAAACAAATATTGGCTTGTCATTGATCAGATCGATGCGGATCGTCCCCATTCGATTGAAGTTCTATGGCATTTTGCTCCCGATTGCCAGATCATGATTGAGGGCCTGGAGGCATTGACCACCAATTCCGACAAAGGCAATCTGCGATTAGTGCCGCTTGGAGAGAATGATTGGCATACAGAGATCATTGAAGGCCGAAGCGAACCCACCATTCAAGGTTGGTATAGTAAAGACTATGGCCAAAAAGTACCTAACGCCACGGTGCAGTATTCAAAAATAATTGACCAATCAACCATTTTTGCTTGGCTCCTAATTGCGGATCAAGGTCTGGTACCAAAAGTGGAGGCAAATTTGCTCCTGCAAAAAGAGATGATTGTTTTTGAAACTGAAGAAGGAAGGATTGATCTGCCAATTGACGGTAATCCTTCAGCAATCAGACTAATGATGAAGTAGTAGCTCCAAAAGCGAGGCGCAATATCGATTGATATTTCTTATTTTCCCGCCTTTTTTTAAAACCAAGCTAGCTGTTTTAGATGTTATGAGATCAATCAATTCGAACGTGCTTATTTTGTTCGTGAGTATGATAATACTCTCGTGTATGAGTTCAACCGCGGATGAAGAGAAGGACAGCGATTCTATTGGGGTGGGTGTAGAAATGTTACCTACCGAAGCTCAGGGTCAGAAACCTGCTTTTGAGGGTCAGACCAGAATCGCTGCTATTAGTAGTAATACTGCCTATCGGATAGATACTGTAGTGAAGGGACTAAACCGCCCCTGGGGTCTTGACTTTCTCCCTGATGGTCGTATGATTATTACTGAAAAGCCAGGCCGAATCCGGATCATTGATCTGGATGGCAACCTGGGTGATAGCATCGGTGGAGTACTCCCGGTACATTTTCAACAAGACGGTGGTCTGATGGATGTGGTGATAGCTTCTGATTTTGCCAAAAGCAGGGAGATTTTTTGGTCGTTTTCAGAAAGGAAAGATACGGGTTATGTGCCTTCAATTGCCAGAGGTCGTATTGCCGTAGACGAAAAAAATTTAGAGAATGTAACAGTGATTTATCGCACAGAGCCGGCCATTGGTAGTGTCATGCACTACGGTACTAAACTATTGATCGATGGTGAGGGCTATTTGTTAGCCACGATGGGTGAGCGCTATGAGCAGAGAGTAAGGGTACGAGCTCAAGCCCTCAATTCTGCGTTTGGCAAGGTGATCCGGATCGACCGCACTGGTCATGGTGCACCAGGCAATCCATTTATAGGTCGGGAGGATGCCTTAGCAGAAATTTGGGCGTATGGCTTTAGGGATCCCCAGGGAATGGCCTATCATCCCGAAAATGGCGAACTCTGGCTGAGTGAGCATGGTCCAAGGGCTGGTGATGAAATCAACGTGATCACGGCTGGAAAAAACTACGGTTGGCCAATGATCTCGTATGGTCTTGAATACAATAAAGAATTGGTTAATGGAGGGTTGACCCAATCAGAAAATATGGAACAGCCTATATATTACTGGGATCCGGCAGTAGCACCAGCCGGTATTTGTATTTATTCAGGCAAGTTAATCCCAGAATTGAAAAACAATCTTTTTGTCGCTTGCCTGCGTGGCAAACATTTGATCAGACTAACTCTTGATGGCCATAAGGTAACCGGTGAGGAGCGCCTGTTGGTCGATTGGGGGCAGCGAATCAGGGCAGTTTGTGAAGGACCGGACGGAGCACTTTATCTTTGGAACGACGAGGCTGAAGGTTGCGTCATCCGGATTATACCGGTGTGATTTGCCTCTGAGATCTAAAATAATTCCACAGCACCTCATCTGGCCAGGGTGCTTCGATCGTAATTGTTTCATGTGTCACGGGATGTTGTATCGTCAGGCTTGCCCCGTGAAGGTGGATACTTCGATCTTTATTGGACCGGCGAGCCCCATATTTTACATCGCCTTTTATCACCATGCCCGCAGCCGCCAGTTGCGCTCTGATCTGATGATGTCTTCCGGTTTGTAGCTGAATCTCCAACAGATGATAAGTATCGCTGCTACCAGCATATTTATAATGGAGTTCACATCGTTTGGCCTGGTCATCCTGATCATTGGATAGCCTGGTCTTATTAACTTTTTTATCATGGACCAAATGATGAACAAGATCTCCCTCATCGTCATCAGGTCGTTGAGAGACGACCGCATAGTAGATTCTGGACACGGTACCAGCGACAAATTGCTCACTGAAAGCGGCTGCAGCCTTAGCGTTTCGGGCGACTAAAACGACACCACTTGCGGGCTGATCGATGCGATGTACCAAAAATAATGGTCTCTTGGCATATGCATTCACCATATGATGGAAATCGATGCCTGAATTAGCCTGCACCGGTATACCAGGTGGTTTATTAAAAACAAAAACTGATTGGTTTTGTAACAAACTAGTGAGCCAATATCGAGTTCAGTCATTCGTCTTTTACTTCTTCATATTCAACAAACACGTCATTCTCAACTTCAGGAGATCCAGGACGCTCAATTCGCCTCGGTTTTGTCAGGAACCTAAATGCCAGATATGCAGCAACGACTAGTAGGAGTATTTTGGTCATGATCAAAATGCTAAGTCCGGAAAATTACAATATGTTTGGACGGCACGCAATTAAATCCAGAGGAAGAAGTTAATTATTTAGCATAAGCGCAACGCTGTCAAGGCTTTGTGAAATTTAAATTTGGAGACATACAGACTCTCAATGGATAGGCAAAGAGGCAAAATCCACTTGATTGAAGATTCTAGCATCTACGATTTGATCAATGAGTTTTCAAGGCGATCAAAATATTGAAAAAATCCGATTATTCAGCTCGATTAATTGCTGATGATCAATTAGGCTAATATTGAAAAAATTTAGGTAGATGGAGTACTTAAGCAGGACAGTTCGGCATTGTATGTAATTCAAAAGGTTGGAACGATTTTTATTAGAGCAAAAACATATTGTGGAAAATATTGATGGGTTATGAAGGCACGGTGCCATTAATTGTTAATTTTGCCCGTCATTACAACGTATTATCATGATGAAGTATAGTTTTCGAAATCTCACAAATGCCGGAGGTTGGTTGGTTTTTTTAATCAGCTTTATCGTCTATTTCTTTTCGGCCGAAAGAAGTGGTAGCCTTTGGGATTGTGGTGAGTTTATCTTGGGTGCCTACAAGATGCAAGTTGTACATCCACCAGGTGCACCTTTATTTTTGTTGATTGGTCGACTTTTCACTTGGGTTGCCGACATAACGTCAAGTGATCCATCTAAGATTGCCTTTGCAGTAAACCTGATGAGCGGGATGAGTTCAGCAGCAGCAGCGATGTGTGTGGCCTGGACGACTATGATTTTCAGTCGGTTGGCATTAAATGGTCGTACCGAATCGGAGCCTGATGGACAACAAAAATTATTAATCGTCGGTAGCGGTATTGTAGCAGGTTTGGCAACGGCGTTTACATCTTCCATATGGTTTTCAGCAGTTGAAGGTGAGGTCTATGCACTGTCGACTTTTTTCACGGCACTTACCTTATGGGCCACTGCAAAGTGGTATGGATTACCCGACAAACCTCAAAATGATCGATGGTTGATCTTTGCTTTTTATTCCGCGGGCCTTAGTATTGGAGTGCATTTATTGAGTATTCTGACCTTCCCGGCCATAGGCTTGTTTTATTATTTCAAGAAATACAAAGAACACACATTGTTGGGCATGTTGGCAGCAGTCGGTGCGGGTACGTTGTTGCTGGGCATTATTCAGATATTTATTATAACGGGCATACCCAGTTTATGGGCCAAGCTAGAACTATTGATGGTCAACGGATTTGGATTACCCTTTCACACTGGCTTGATTCCGCTGTTTATGATCATTGGCGGAGTCATTTATTTTGGATTTCGATATGCCCATCGTAAGCAAAGCAGTACCGTTCAAAACATTATGGTAGGCCTTACTCTGGTGTTTTTGAGCTACTCCATTATCGGTATTGTGGTGATCAGGGCCAATGCCAATCCTCCCATCAATATGAATGCGCCAACGGATGCCCATAGTTTGTTACCCTATCTCAACCGGGAGCAGTATGGTGAGCGACCCTTGCTACGTGGGCCATACTTTGACGCCAATGCAGTTAGCACAAAAGTTACTGACAAATACGGCCGGGTGGGTGATCGCTATGAAATTGTTAATTATAAAGTAACACCTGAATACAAAGCCTCTGATGAAATGTTGTTTCCCCGAATGGGTCATAACGATGAGCAACGTCAGCAATTGTACCGCCTATGGATCAATAAAAATTCAGGCAAGCCAAGCATGGGAGATAACATCGCGTTCTTCTGGAAATACCAGATCAAATGGATGTATTGGCGCTATTTTATGTGGAATTTTGGAGGCAGGCAAAATGGTGAACAAGGCTTTTTTAGTTGGGATCTGAAACGGGGAAACTGGGAAACCGGCCTACCTGGAGTGGATGACATCTTACTCTATAACCAGAGCGAACTGCCCACGACAATGAAAAATGATAAAGCAAGAAACAACTACTTCTTGCTGCCCTTCATTTTTGGCTTGATGGGTCTGTATTTTCAGTGGAAGAGTCGGCAAAAAGACACCATCGCCCTCCTCGCTCTGTTTCTGATTACGGGTATCGGTATTATCATCTACTCGAATCAACCTCCTAACGAACCAAGAGAACGAGATTATGTCTTGGTGGGATCATTTTTTACCTTCTGCATATGGATCGGTATGGGTGTTATCGCGCTGCATAAATTGCTCCTGAAAGTGCCGATGGGTGGAGCCCGGGCTCCTCTGGCTTTTGCGGTGGTATTGCTGGCGCCCCTTATGATGGGTTTTCAAAATTTTGATGATCATAGTCGTCGACACCTCACTGGTGCACGAGATTATGCTAATAATTTTTTGGAGAGTTGCGATCCAAATTCCATCATTTTCACTTATGGGGATAATGATACCTACCCATTATGGTATGCTCAGGAAGTTGAGGGCATTCGCACCGATGTGCGGGTCGTCAACCTGAGCTTGATTGCGGTAGATTGGTACATCGAGCAGACCAGACGTAAAATCAATAATTCACCACCAATCAAACTTTCGCTGTCAGAAGAGGCATACCGTGGGTCGAATCGTAATATCCTCTATTTTCCTCCGAATGGTGACACCAGACCAAGACCGATGTCCGCAGCGCTTCAGTTTATGGGTGAATACCATCCTCTGGCTAGTAGTGGCGGTCGGGAGTTTATGAGTTATCTGCCGTCAAAAACATTAATGATCGATATAGACCGGGCCAAAGCCCTACAATCAGGTTGGGTAGATCCCACCAATGCCGATCGCATCGAAAGTCAGATACCGGTCAATATCACCAGTGGAAATCTTACAAAAGATGAGTTGGCGGTTTTAGACATTCTCTATAATAATATGTATGACCGCGCCATCTATTTCAGCGTAACCACAAGAGATAGTAAACTCATGGGTCTTGGCGATTATATGCGATTGGAAGGCCTGGGTCTTAGATTTATGCCCATCAAAACACCTAGTCAGAAAGGGCAGTTTGGCATCCATGGCAATGGAGACATCGATCCTGACAAGATCTACGACCGGGTGATGAATAAGTTTAAGTGGGGTGGATTTGATAAATACGATCAGTTTGTCAATAGTAGCTTTTTGCCGAGCTACTATGCGCATAAAACTTTGATAGAGCGGGCTGCTTATGCATTTTTGGCCAGAAGTGAAAACCAAAAGGCGATTGACCTGGTCGATAAATATTTTGAGGCATTTCCGCACATGAATTTTTCTTATGATGCCAGGATACTTAACCTCCTAAGAATTTATGAACAAGCCGGCGCATATGAACAAGCTAAGGAGCATATGAAAATACTGGTGAGTGAGACCGAACAATTCTTGAAGTTTTACCAGAGTTTGTCCAGAGAGGACTTCAATAAGGGATTTGCCGAAGACCAGCGAACGTCTTTACAGGTGGTTTCAGAACTAGAGCGCCTGGCAACTTCCAATGGAGATACCGAATATGTCAATGAGTTAAAAACCAGGTTTGATGTCTATAAAGTGGGTGGACTAAAAGGATAGAGACATGAAGATAGCTATAGGTTGTGATCACGCAGGTTTCCCCTATAAAGACGCCATCAAACAATTGCTTGAAGCACAAGGACATAAGGTGCAGGATTTTGGGACCGATTCAGCTGAATCAGTTGATTATCCTGATTTTGTCCATCCGGTTGCAAATGCAGTTGAAGATAGGAAGGCGAAGCTTGGGGTACTAATTTGCGGTAGTGGAAATGGAGTGGCTATCACGGCCAATAAACATCAGAAGATTAGAGCAGCCATTTGTTGGAATACGGAGTTGGCTGCTCTGGCAAGACAGCATAATAATGCCAATATCGTTTGCATACCTGCCAGATTCATCAGCAAACGGAAGGCGTTGTCAGTGGTAGATATATTTATGACCTCCAAGTTTGAAGGTGGTCGACACGCAAGAAGAGTACGAAAAATCAGTGTATGTTGAGATATGGACTTTCATATCTTTTTTGTCTAACCTTTTTTTTTGCAAAGACTCAGATTGATCTGGAAGCAGATCCGTTTGCAGCTTCTTTTTTTGCCCGTAATATCACACTGGAAGAACTAAAGGTGCAACTCAACCGGCTTGCATCTGAAGAGTTTGAAGGCAGGGAAACCGGGAGTGCTGGCCAGGAAAAAGCCGCCGCATACATTATCAACCGTCTCAAGGAAATAGGGGTTGTAAAAGCACCTTCCCTCCACGACTTTTATCAGGATGTAGTATTTAGTTACACCCAATGGGAGAATCTGGCAGTGACTATCAATGGTCAGGAGTACGAACATCTACGTGATTTTGTTTGTCGTCAGGAACAAAATCAGAACATCCCGCGACTCAATGTCAATGAAGTGATTTTTTTGGGTCATGGCATTGATGATCCTCGGTACTCGGATTATGAAAGCAATAATGTACGTGGTAAAACCATCATGATCTACCCTGGCGAGCCGCTTGATCAGGATAGTCTTTCCATGGTGACTGGTACTAAGGAATTTTCTCCCTGGGCTCAGAACCTTCAACGGAAACTAGAAACAGCTGCTGCGCATAAGGTTAGAGTAGTGCTTGTGGTGGAACCGGATATCCGATCGATGGTTAGCAAAAATCGTTCTCAATTATTGGGACAAAAACTTCAATTTGGCCAGATCCAGATCCCTACAGTTCCCAATACGATTTATATTTCGACCGATATGGCCAAAAATATTGTTGGCACTCAGGAAGGAAATTTCACCAAAAACAGAGGTAAAATTACCAAATCAGAAACGGGTATTCCGGTTCAGCTGCCAGTCCAAATGACGATTCAACAACACCTTACCCGCAATGCACTTTACAGTAAAAACATCATCGGTATTTTACCTGGTCTCGACCCGATATTACAGGACGAAGTTGTAGTATTGTCTGCTCATTACGACCACCTGGGTAAGCGAGGTAATTCGGTTTTTTATGGAGCAGACGACAATGCCTCAGGTACTAGTGCGGTCCTCGAGATCATGGAAACTCTGGCGGAGGCCAAAGAACAAGGAGTGGGCCCCAGGCGAAGTGTGATGTGCATCTTTTTTACAGCCGAAGAAAAAGGACTTCTGGGCTCCGAATACTATGCAGAAAATCCAGCAGTGCCTCTCGAACAAACTGTGGTTGATATCAACATAGACATGATCGGAAGGATCGATCAGCAACATGCTCATGGCGAGCAATATGTCTACGTCATAGGATCTAACCGCCTCAGTACTCAACTGCATGATATCAATGAGACCACCAATGAAGAATTTAGCCACCTGGAGTTGGACTATACTTATAATGCCAAAAACGATCCCAATCAATTTTACTATCGTTCTGACCATTACAATTTTGCAAAGCACGGTATTCCTTCCATCTTTTTTTTCAGCGGGGTTCATGAAGACTATCATCGACCGACTGATACACCCGATAAAATCCTTTTTGAAAAGTACGAGCAAATCACCAAACACATCTTTTATCTCACATGGGAACTAGCCAACCGGCAAAAGCGGATCGTGGTTGATGTAAAAGATGATACCATTTATCACCGGTAGCATTATTCTCTGAATTTATAATGCTGGTGAGTCTGAAGCTTCAAGTAAATAAATCGAAACAAGTGATCAACTAGTCTTGAACATTATTTTCTTCAAATAATGTTTTAGTTTACAATTTTTAAAAAACTTGAAACTTGAATGAAAATCAAATCTAAATCCTTACTCGGACTTCCGTTGTTAGTTCTTTTTTCTGTGGCCTTGGTATCCGCCCAAAACCAGATCGGACTAAATTTTCATTCAACTCATACGGGTCGAAATCTAGGAGTATCATTTGTTAAATCGACGACGAAGCACTCTTTTATACCTGGAATTAAGTATCACTTAAATCTTACACCAATTGACAATCAAGATCATGTTTTTTACAAAAGATTTTATGCAGATAATTCGTAAATACTTTATGATCTGCAATTCATCAGATCTGATTTGATGGGTGTCAGATGGATACCCACCCAAAATGTAGCTGGAGTACAGTATTTTGAGTATGTTAAAAAAATCAACCCAATCGCCATTTCTCTGGAAAATAATATTTGCATCGGTCTTAATTAAAATCCCGATTGGTGCTAAATTGACATTGACTCAAAAGCTTGGTCTGGGAGTTGTTTCGTTTCACAGTGTGGATAGAAACATCCAGCAAAAAATATCGCGTAATACTGATTTTTCACAGATCATCTATGCGGGCATTTCCTACCAAATTTGACGGCTTTGATCATCTGGCCGACTCAATCCTCAATGCGCCAATCCTACGCGGCATCCAGACCTGCATTTCTCCGACACCACGATTATTCCAGGTGTAGTATGGTATTGCGGTGAGCAATTTATCAGTCCCCTGGAGGCCGTCTCCTTTGTCATTTCCCCTAATCGATTTGCCGGTGGTTTGTATGAGGTTAACTCCACCTAAGAGATCTTTCTCATATCTGGTATCAAAGATTGCATCTTCCGGAATGTAGCTATCAAAGACTCCACCGCCATTGTCGATCCCTTCAAAGGCATAAACCAACGGACCTCTTTGGATCGCTACCCGGTCTTGATTTTGTCTCACCTCTGACCTGGCTATAATCTGACGAACCGGCATGGGAAAACGAATCGAAACCTCATCGTTTTTACTCCATACCCGATGAATCAGAGCATAACCCTCTTTGGTTTCGCAATCGACTATAGTGCCGTTAACTGCAATAACAGCCAATGATGGCTCAGATCGTTCAAACCGGTAAAGTCCGCCGGGAGTTGCTTCATCTCCCAGCCACCCCGGCAGTCGAATTTTCAGAGTGAATTCGTGACTTTTTTCCGGATCTATTTTTAACTGGAGGTCTCCGCTCCACGGATAATTCCCTTTCAGATTAATTTTCACTTTTCCGTCATTGAGTGGTGTTTCGGTGCTACTACTGATAAATAGGTTCACGTAGACCGCATCATCGCTAAACGCATAAATGTAGTCACCCACCGAAGCTACCAGCCGGGCAATATTCGATGGACAACAAGCCGTGCCGTACCAAGCCCTCCGACTGTGTTGCCCACTGGAGGCCAGTGGATTACCATAAAAAAAGCGATCTCCACTCAGTGAGAGACCATCCAACGCTCCGTTGTAAAGTGATCGCTCTAGCACGTCGATAAACTTGGCATCACCGGTGAGCAGATTCATCCGTTTGTTCCAAAAGACCATGCCGACCGAAGCACAAGTCTCACAGTATGCCTGTTCATTGGGAAGGTCATAATCTACTGAAAACCCTTCGTTGCTACCAGATGACCCGATACCGCCGGTGATATACATATTACGAAACACTACATCCTGCCAAATGGCCTGCATGGCATTCATATAGCCGTCATCGCCCATTAATGAAGCGATGTCGGCCGCCCCGGTATACATATACATGGCTCTTACGGCATGGCCGGTAATCTCTTTTGCCTCTTTGACGGGCACTGCATCCTGACAATATCCGGGATCTTTCCAATCATCCCAGATCTTTCCTTTTCCATGGCCATGACCCCGTTGTTCTAAAAACCAATTGGCTAACTCCAAATATTTTTTGTCTTGGGTAACCCGGTAAAGCTTCACCAGGGCCAATTCTATCTCCTGATGCCCGGCTACCCAATTTTTACCAGCCAGTCGAAAGGTATTGTCTATATGATCAGCCATCTTTTGGGAGACTTCGAGCAACTGTCTTTTGCCGGTAGCATGAAAATACGCCACTCCCGCTTCAATGAGATGCCCGGCACAGTAGGCTTCGTGTTTTTCCATATCCTGCCATCGTTGATCGAGCCCATTAAGCGTGTAGTAGGTGTTGAGGTAACCATCGGATTGCTGGGCGGCAGCTATTTTCACAATCCAGTCATCTGCCTTGGCCTCCAGGGCCGCATCGGGGAGGTGCCGCAAGCTATAAGCAATCGCCTCCAGAGCTTTATAGACATCCGAGTCATCATAATAGATACCCTCGTGATTGCCTTTGCCGGCAGCAGCTTTTTCGAAATTCCGGATCCTGCCAGTTTGCACTTCGGTTTGATCAATGCATGCGGGTAATGTTGCTGAAGAAATTTTATCTAATCGAGGATTCCAAAAGAGATCGTCGATTTGGACTTGGGAAAAATCGACCGGACTGAGCTGTGTCTGGCTTTCAACCAACGCGGTCGACATCAAACACAACAATAAAAAGAAGAGAGATCGCATCTCTGAATTTTTGAATCAATTCGAAAATAGCATTTGTTTATCAGATTAGGTTTGATAAAGAAGTAATCCCCTTAAAGCTGTCACCCTCTGCTACCGTCCTCCTCCTGAGCCTTGCAAGAGCAACCAAGTCGCGGGAATAGATCCCGCTCTACATTGGTCTCGAAACGATCCTCAGCCTCTGGGTAATCGGCTTACCCTCCACTGCGTTTCGGGCTTTAGCAATCCGACTAGATTTTCACAAGTTTCCACTTTCCTGGCGAAAGAAATAGATACACATCAGTGCCAGGATTGATTCGCTAATGGCCACCGCCCAAAATACACCGTTAGGTCCAATCTCCAAGGTGATGCCCATGAGATATGCCAAAGGTATTTGTATCAGCCAAAAACAAATGAAGTTGAGCCAGGTGGGAGTCCGGGTATCTCCTGCACCATTAAACGCCTGACTGATCACCATGCCATAGGCAAAGAAGACATAACCTAAGCAGATGATTTTGAGGCTGGCGACTCCATATTTAACCACTTCCGGATCGGCATGAAAGAATTGCACCATGGGCTCGGCAAAAACAAAATAAATCACCGACACACACAGCAGGAATAACATCGTGAAAAAAGCTGAACGCCAGACTGATGTCTCGGCTCTAGCGGGTTGTTCGGCCCCCAAATTTTGACCGACCAGAGTAGCGGCGGCATTGGCCATACCCCAGGCAGGTAAAATAGCAAAGATGAGCATGCGAATCGAAATGGTATAACCCGCAACAGCCATTTCACCAAATTCAGCCATGATCCGCATCAGAAAAATCCAACTTGCCGAAGCAATTATGTACTGACCCATACCCCCAAGCGATACATCTAACAATCGCAGAACGATGCCCCAGACAACCTTTAAATGCCGGCGTAAAATTTTGACAACAACCCGACCTCTCAGTAAAATATAAAGTTGAAAAGCGACACCGACACCCCGACCTATATTTGTCGCAATAGCAGCTCCGGCGATCCCCATTTCTGGAAATGGGCCCCAACCAAAAATCAAGCAGGGATCGAGGATAATGTTTAGAATATTGGCAATCCAAAGTGCTCGCATCGCAATCGCTGCATCTCCGGCTCCACGAAATACCGCATTAAGCAGAAAGAGCAACATGATCACAAAATTGCCCCCAAAATAATTCTGGTATACCAAATACCCTCATCAATCAGGGACTGGCTTCCTCCCATTAAAGAGAGGATATCACGTGCAAAAATAATCCCTAAAATGCTGATGAACAGTGACAAGGCCATGGCAATATAGATTGATTGCACTGCCGCGATGGCGGCTTGATCAGGGTCTCCCTCACCAATGCGACGAGACACCATGGCGGTAGTAGCCATACTCAGGCCGATGGCGATGGAGTAAACCAGCGTGATAACGGACTCGGTGAGACCTACGGTTGCTACTGCATTGATGCTGATTTTTGACACAAAGAAGACATCAACTACTGCGAAGAAAGCCTCCATTACCATCTCCAGAATCATCGGGATCGAAAGAAGGATGATCGCCTTGTTGATGTTGCCGGTCGTGTAGCTTCGTTCGTCGCCCCGGACAGCCTCCCAAATAAGTTTAAGTATTTTTTTCATGCGATGATCAAAAAGGAACGATTAAAAGAGGAGAATAGCATGACACGCTATCCAGAATTGGCTAGTAGGTCAACGCGAAATTCAAGAAAAGAAAGTTAAATTCGCATGAATTTGAATTTAAAAGCATCGCTAAGGTGGCAATTTTCTCTGGATTTTTTAACTATTTCAAAATATGGTGACTCCGGCAAATCCGGTTTGGGGCATTGACCTTGGAGGCACTAAAGTTGAAGGAGTAATCTTAAAAGATGCTAATTCAGTGGAGGTTATTGAGCGACTGCGAGTGCCTACCGAAAGCGAGAAAGGTTACAAACATATCGTGAGCCAAATAGGTCTTTGCGTTGAATTATTGAAGGACAGAACAGGCTTGAATCCTGCAAAGCTGGGAATCGGTACCCCAGGTGTTCTGGATCCGATACTGCACACGATGAAGAATTGCAATACGACGGTCCTTAATGGTCAACCTCTTCAAGCTGATCTCGAAGAGTTGTTTGGTCTGGAAATCAATATGGCCAATGATGCAAATTGTTTTGCCTATGCCGAAGCCAAGTTGGGAGCAGTCAAAGAACACTTTGAAAACCCGGAAGTGGTGTTTGGAGTGATTATGGGCACAGGAGTGGGAGGAGGTGTGGTCGTAAATGGTAAATTGCTGACCGGCAGGCAGGGTATTGGCGGAGAATGGGGCCATACCTATTTGGATGATTCTGCGGGCCCATGTTATTGTGGAAATACAGGATGTGTTGAAAATCTAATATCGGGCACAGCCCTGGAGAAATACTACAACAGCAGGTCTGATGAAAAGCGCAAATTAAAGGAAATTGTGGCCAGGCATCAGCAAGGCATTGATACAGTGGCTACCGAAACGATCAAGCGATTGATTTACTTCTTTGGTAAAGGACTGGCTAACGTCATCGATATTATCGATCCTACGGTGATTGTACTTGGTGGAGGAGTGGGAAATATCGATCTACTTTACACCGAAGGAGTCGAAATGGTAAAGAAATTTGTATTTAATAATCGATTGGACACAGTCTTTCTTCGGCCTAAATTGGGCGATAGCGCCGGAGTATTTGGAGCCGCTTTACTATGATTGAACGGATGCTGGAAGCTAAAAATATAACATACTCCTATACCAAAAGAGATACCCTGATTTTTCCGGATATCATTTGTAATAGAGGTGATCAGTGGTTGCTATTAGGACAATCCGGCAGCGGCAAAACCACTCTTCTACACCTCTTAGCAGGCCTTCGGAGGGCTCAGTCCGGTCACATCATGATTGATGGAAGGGACATCACCAAAATGGTTGATTCAAGTCTCGACAAATTCAGAGGTCAAAACATCGGCATTATTTTTCAGCAATCGCATTTTGTGAAAGCGATCACGGTCAGGGAGAACCTTCAACTTTGTCAACAATTGGCTGGTTTAAAGAAAGATGATCAACGTATCGACCAAATTCTTGAACGACTGGGAATTGCCCATAAAGCCGATTCGAAGCCGCATCGATTGAGTGTCGGAGAACAACAAAGAGCCTCAATTGCCCGGGCAATCATCAACAACCCAAAATTGATACTGGCCGATGAACCAACTTCAGCCCTTGATGACAAGCACTGTGATGAGGTGATTAGCTTGCTTAAAGAACAGGCTGCCCAAGACAACATCACTCTTTTGATCGTAACCCACGACAACCGGCTAAAGAGTGTTTTTGACAAATCAGTAGACCTGCAAAAACAGCTGATATGAAGACCTTGACCCTCAGCTGGAAAAATTTGATCAATCGCCCATTAGGCATGATGCTCAGTGTGCTATTATTTGCGCTTGGTGTTGGCCTGATTTCTTTACTTCTCCTTCTCAATAACCAATTGCAGGAAAAATTTGAAAAAAACCTGGCTGGAATAGATCTAGTGGTTGGGGCAAAAGGCAGTCCACTGCAGCTGATCCTCTGCAATATGTATCACATCGATGCCCCAACCGGCAATATCGATATCAAGGAAGCTACTCCCTTCTTGCGGCCAGGACACCCCCTGATAGCGCAAGCAGTACCCCTTTCTCTCGGTGATAATTATCGCAATTTTCGCATCGTTGGCACCAATGCAGACTTTCTGGGTCTCTATCAGGCCGAACTTGCCGAAGGAACCTTATTTGAAGAACATTTTGACGTGACTGTCGGTGCAGATGTAGCCCGCGCTCTGACCCTCAAGTTGGGAGATACATTTTACAGCGCTCATGGTTTCGATCATTCGGCTGATTTGGAGCATGAGTCTGAAAAGCCTTTTAAAGTGGTGGGAATTCTGGACCCTACCGGTGCAGTCATTGATCAACTGATTTTAACCACATCGCCCACTATTTGGATGGTCCATGAACATGGAGCGACTCCTCCTGCAGCCAATGAAGAAGAAGAGCATGATCATAAAGAGGAATCGGAAGATCATCACCAATTGGAAGAAGGCAATCCTGAATCCGAAGCTATCCATCGTCATGACCATCCGCTATATGATCAACCCCTGTTATCCTATCCTGACAAGCAGATCACCTCGATTCTATTGAAGTTTAAAAACCGCAATTTTCAGACGCTCAATATGATGCGTAATATCAATGAAAATACCAGTCTGCAGGCAGCATCTCCTGCGATCGAAATCAACCGCCTTTTTAGCATGATGGGAGTAGGTCTCGATACACTGAAAATGCTGGCTTGGGTAATCGTATTCGTATCCGGACTGAGTATTTTTATTTCGTTACTCGGGTCGCTGAAAGACCGAAAATACGAGCTGGCACTAATGCGAGTGATGGGAGCAAGTCGTACAAAACTTTTTACCTTAATTCTCTTTGAAGGATTACTGATTGCCGTGATCGGTTATTTTCTGGGACTTGCACTAAGCCATGCTTCCATCGAATTTCTGGCTACCAAAATGCAAGATGCCTATCGATATAGCATTAGCGGAACCATTTTTATGAAGGAGGAAATCTGGTTATTCGGAGGATGTCTTCTGGTCGGTATGATCTCTGCGGTGATACCTGCTCTACAGGCTTTCAGGACGGATATTTCGGAGACGTTGAGTGAGGGATAGGAGCTCAGGTTCGATGATATTCAGGCTTACATTTATCAAATCCTGATACCCCAAACTTTTCTAACTTTGTGCCTGCTTAACAAACAGCCTTGAAACCAGCAGGACTTTATTGTTGTTAAGCACTTAGTAATCATAATAATTTAGAGAACTATGCAGCTCAAATATAGAATATTGACCCTTTTTCTGGTCGGCATGATGGTACAGGCAAATGCACAAGAAAGTACCTGGAAAACATTGGCTAAGATTACCTATATCAAGCAGTATGATGAATTGATGGGATTTAAAGTGGATGTGCCGGTGTTTAGCGAAGACATCAAAGCCATGGAGGGTAAGGAGGTCGAAGTAAGAGGTTACATTATTCCGGTGGAAGGTTACAAAAGTCATAAGGAGTTTATTTTTTCTGCATTCCCATACACTATGTGTTTTTTTTGTGGAGGTGCCGGGCCTGAAACCGTGATGGATGTTTATGCTAAAAACCCGGTAGAATATAGTGCTGAACAAGTTGTGTTACGCGGCAAACTAGAGCTGAATGCTACCGATATCAACCGTCTGATGTATTCAATCCATGATGCTGAGGTAATCGAAGCCAAGGGTACCGATTAGCATCTCCGAAAAGCTGATAGCGAAAAAGAATATGTTTCCAACATACGATGTCATTGTAGTGGGAGCCGGTCATGCCGGTTGTGAGGCAGCAGTCGCTGCTGCAAACATGGGCTCGCAAGTATTGCTGGTAACCATGAATATGCAGACGATTGCGCAGATGTCATGCAATCCAGCGATGGGCGGTGTGGCCAAGGGGCAAATCGTGAGAGAGATCGATGCACTGGGGGGCTATTCTGGCATTGTGACCGATCATACGATGCTTCAGTTTCGTATGCTTAATCTTTCCAAAGGACCGGCAATGTGGAGCCCAAGGGCACAAAGTGACCGGATGCTCTTTGCCCAAAAGTGGAGGTCGATGCTCGAAGCACATCCGAAGATTGACTTCTGGCAGGAAATGGTGAGTGGTCTAGTGGTGAACGATGGAAGAGTGACTGGCGTACGAACTGGGATAGGTTTAGAGATTCCCGGGCGATCAGTCGTGCTCACCAATGGTACTTTTTTAAATGGAATCATTCATATCGGCGAGAAACATTTTGGTGGAGGTAGAGCGGGAGAGAGCAGCAACCGGCATTACCGAGCAGCTGGTGTCATTGGGCTTTGAATCCGGAAGGATGAAGACCGGTACTCCTCCGAGGGTTGATGGCCGAAGTTTGCACTGGGACCGTATGGAGATACAACCTGGTGATGAAAATCCGTCCCGGTTTTCGTACACCGAGACCCCAGCCCTTAAAAAACAATTGCCTTGTCACATTACCTATACCAATGACAAAGTGCACCAAATGTTACGCACGGGTTTTGATCAGTCACCGATGTTTAATGGAAGGATCCAGGGTAGAGGCCCTCGCTATTGCCCCTCGATTGAAGATAAAATAGATCGATTTGCAGACAAAGAGCGACATCAGTTATTTGTTGAACCCGAGGGTTGGGATACTTGCGAGATTTACGTCAATGGGTTTTCTTCATCCCTGCCCGAAGATGTACAGTACAAGGCGCTCAAGCTGATACAAGGTTTTGAAGATGTCAAAATGTTCAGACCCGGGTACGCAATTGAATACGATTACTTTCCGCCTACACAGCTAACGACCAGCCTTGAAACCAAGCTTATTAGAAACCTGTTTTTTGCCGGTCAGATCAACGGCACCACCGGTTATGAAGAGGCAGCAAGTCAAGGCTTGGTGGCCGGGATCAATGCCCACCTGGCTGTTAAAGAAAAAGATCCATTTATTTTAAAGCGCTCAGAAGCTTATATCGGGGTTTTGGTCGATGACACGGTCAATAAAGGCACCGAAGAGCCCTACCGGATGTTTACTTCCCGCGCTGAATACCGGATTTTACTTCGGCAAGACAATGCCGATCTACGATTGACTCCCAAGGTTTCTAATTTGGGTATGGCTAACATGGATCTGAGGATGGATCGCGTGGCTAAAAAGGAAGAGCAATCAAGAGAGATTATCCACTTTTTTGAAAATCATAGTGTGTCGCCCGAAGAAGTCAATGGTTTTTTAAACTCGATCGATTCAGCTGAAATTAAGCAAAAACTCAAATTGCACGGTATTTTGCTGCGACCGCATATATCTATCGAGATACTTAAGAAAATCCTTCCTGGGGTAGCAGAGGTGATGGGCAGATATGATCAGGAGATCCAGCTACTGGCTGAGATCACCATGAAATATTCGGGTTACATTGAAAAAGAGCAGGAGATGGTCGATAAATTAAGCCGTTTGGAGGCAGTCAGGCTGCACGATACCTTTGATTACCATGCCCTTCCATCGCTTTCGGCAGAAGCCAGGGAAAAACTTACAAAAATCAAGCCCCGCACGATTGGTCAGGCCAGTCGCATCAGCGGTGTATCACCCTCCGATGTCTCAGTCTTACTGATTCATGTTGGTAGGTAGATTTACCGGCGCCAATTCCCTAAGAGTCTGATTTTCCGTTTTACCGTGCCAATTCCCTTAGCGATGATTTTGCCGTCCCAATTCCCTTGGAGCGGTAAATCATCAAGTAATTGTCATAGCTATCCCATCTGAATCTGTAGATATTTGATCTGTTTACCTGCTTCCAGGTGCATCCGTTCATACTTGGTTTTGATATCCAATGCGGGTTGGACAAGTGGTTGCGAATAAATATCATCATCATGATATAAAATCTTGCAGAACGGCGCTGTTTCAAGGGTCTCCAAGGTGAAATCATAGAGTTCTGGACTATCCGTTTTTAGATGCAGAATACCACCTTCGACAAGTAAATTCCGGTATTTATTCAAGAATGATAAAGCCGTGAGCCTTCGGTTACTCTTGCTTTTTCTAAGAAATGGATCAGGAAAGGTAATCCAGATTTCTTGGATTTCTCCACGCTCAAAAAATTGTTCGATTTGTTCGATCCGGGTGCGTAAAAAGGCGACATTGGCTAGCTCATCAGCTAGAGCTTGCTTTGCACCCTTCCAAATACGATTTCCTTTAACGTCGACACCGATATAATTCCACTCGGGGTTTTGTCGCGCAAGACCGAGAGTGTATTCGCCGCCTCCACAAGCCAATTCCAGCCCGATAGGATTGT
The DNA here is from genome assembly GCA_016711125.1 of Saprospiraceae bacterium. Classification (GTDB taxonomy): domain Bacteria; phylum Bacteroidota; class Bacteroidia; order Chitinophagales; family Saprospiraceae; genus JABDMH01. The sequence continues at coordinate 772,163 of JADJTQ010000002.1, forward strand.
CGTTTTGAAAATGTTCTTTTGCCCATTTGCCCTTACGTTGTACCAGGTTCCCGCCTGTATAGTGCAGTGCAGGGTGGTCAAAAGAGTAGTTTTGGTAGACATTTATTAATGTCAGTAATTCGGCAAACTTCTCTAATTTGTTGCGACGACTCATTGAATTGCTATTTTCGCGGTCACAAAACTAGTAATCTATCGTTTTGATAAAGTCTAAAATGAATGCTTCATGAACAAATTGCTTAAAGCCTTTGCCTTTTTCATTTTATTAATGGCCGCCAGTACTTCTCCAATGTTGGCCCAAAGCCAGGTGTCTTATGGTTTTAAGGCCGGGCTTAATTACAATACTTTTACAGGGCCTCTGGACGAAGGTGAAGCATTTGATCGCACAACGGGCTTTCATATTGGGATCATCTTTAAGTATATGTTGACTGATATTTTTGGGCTGAAGGGTGAATTTGTCTATTCTCAAAGAGGAGGCGAGTATTTGTACAATGGATCTTCTTTTTTTCTGATTCAGAAAGACCCAAACCCCATTCTCCTTTCTGGCACTCGTGACATGACGCTTAATGTATCAAACAATTACCTTGATTTTCCATTGTTAGCTTACGGCAAATTCGGCCGGTTTGAACTCAATGCGGGTATTAATATTTCACTTCTGGGTGGATCTGTCGGAGCCGGGCAACTTAAGTTTAGCGGAATTCAACCGCCTGTCAATGAATTTAGCATCGATCTGGACCACCGCTATTTTGGCGATGAGGCCAAGGGGGCAAGTAACTTCGGAACTCAGGAGATCAGGGTATCTAATGAAAAAGTAAATATACCCTCTCAAATAGGGGGTTACTACGAGTATGCTAAAAAGGATGGTAATCTGTACCAGTTTTTGGAAGTTGGGTTTTTAGTGGGCGTATCTTTTTATCTTAATGATGGCTTGTTTTTAGGATTAAGGGGCAATTATGGATTGGTGGATGTGACTCGTTCGAGTATGGACCGAAGTTATACCACGTTTACCGACGGGCAACCTACCCTTCGCAATGACAATGACAAACAGGTGTCTTACCAATTATCCCTCGGATTTAGTTTCTAGCAGGTTGGCTGTTTCGTTTTTAACTTCCAGTGGTTTTTCGACGCCAAGAGGTAGTTTAATGGCAAAGGTGGTTCCAATGTTGGCCTCTGATTTTTTAACATAAATTTTACCACCATGGTATTCTTCAATGATACGTCTGGCCAGAGATAACCCTAGACCCCAGCCTCTTTTTTTCGTGGTGAAGCCTGGTTTAAAAACCAGTTTTTGCTTGGAAGATGGAATTCCTTTGCCCGTATCGCTAATGTCAATATACACCATGCTAGCATCACGATGCACCTCAGCTTTAATCAGTCCTTCACCATCCATTGCATCGAGCGCATTGCGTAACAGATTTTCAATCACCCAATTAAAAAGAGGAGCATTAATGTCAACATTGATAGGATCCATTTGGCGATCAGGAAATTCGAAACGTACTTTTCTGGAAGCTCTTCGCTGCATATAAAGTCCTGTCCTGTGGAGCTCCTCCAACACGTTGCGTGATTCAAGTTTGGGGGCACTGCCAATTTTTGAGAACCGGTCTGCAATTAGGTCTAATCGTCCGACATCATTTTCCAATTCTGCCAGGATTTCCAGATTTTCCGGACTATCTTCTGACATCGCCTTTAAGTGTTCGATCCAGGCGACGATAGCACTGATGGGCGTACCAAGTTGGTGGGCAGTCTCTTTGGCCATACCAACCCAAACCCTGTTTTGCTCAGCCTGACGTGCGGAAGTGACAGTCACATAGCCGATGCCCATAAAACTTAATAGGACCAATAAGATAAAAAAGGGAAAGTAAGTGATGTATTTATTAAGAATAGATTCCTTGTAATAGATAGTCTTTCTAAACCCAGGACCTTCAAAGATAATGCCCTGAGCTCCATCCTCTCTGATTTTTTCCAATTCAGCCAATACATCGTTGTAATTCTTGACTTGCGGAAAGTTCTTCGATTCAAAGTCACCCTGATCATCAACAATGATTACCGGAATGGTGTTATTTTGTTCGATAATATCAGAAGGTAGGGTCAGGTCTCGGTCTTGGGTTTCGTCGGTAATGTTAGCAATTTCCTCGTAGGCCTTGGCCAGAAGCTGGACTCTATCGTGTTCTACTTTGCGCAGATTGCTGGCCAAAAAACTACTATAGGCAATCACCAGCACCACCATGATCAAAACACCAATCACCATGGCATATAGCTTCCACGAACTTCCTCTTCGGTAAATGTCCATATAGCAGTAGAAAACAGCTTTTGACTAAAACGAAGATACGGGATTCACTGGTATCCTTGATTCTTCACTAATCAAGTTCAAAATCAAGTTACTGACTATCTTTGCCGGATGGATCAAGCAGCAGGTAAGATCGATATACGTGGCCTTGACGAAGTCGAACTTGAAGGCATTCTCACCGGGCAACTAAGCCAGCCAAGATTCCGGACCGGACAAATTTGGAAATGGATCTGGCAAAAAGGCGCTACTACTTTCGAAGAAATGACCGATTTGTCGAAAGAATTGAGAAACCAATTACCGATGATTTTTGCAATAAATGCTATTCAACTGGATAAAATGCAAACCAGTCTTGACGGTACGATCAAAAGTCGCTTCCGTCTTTTTGACGGACATTTGATTGAATCGGTGTTGATACCGGTGCCGGTTGAAAAAAGGTACACAGTATGTGTGAGTTCGCAAGTGGGTTGTAGCCTGACCTGCAGGTTTTGTGCAACTGGGCAGATGAAGCGGGTGCGAAATCTTGAAGCGCCCGAAATCTTCGATCAAGTATTTCAAGTCAACCAACAATGTCTGGAGGCTTTCGGCCATCCATTGACCAATATTGTCTATATGGGTATGGGCGAGCCTCTATTGGCCTACAAGCCAGTGATCAGTTCTGTTGCGAGAATTACCGCTCCAGATGGATTGAATATGTCACCCCGACGTATTACGGTCAGTACGGCCGGCATTGAAAAGATGATTAAAAAACTGGCTGATGATCAGGTGAAATTTAATCTCGCGCTCTCTCTTCATGCTGCCGATGACGAAAAGCGCAACCAACTGATGCCCATCAATGAGCAGAATAGTCTTGCAGCATTGCAAGAAGCACTCATTTATTTTTATGCCCAAACTCATAACAGGATTACCCTGGAATACATCGCGTTTAATGAATTTAACGATTTTATGGTCGATGCCTACAATCTGGCAAGATTTTGTAGGGCATTCCCTGTAATGGTTAATATTATTGAATATAATCCGATTGATGGCTTTGATTTAATAAAGTCTACTCCATCTCGCATTGATGCATTTGCCAGTCGTCTGTCGGCACAGGGAGTGTCAGTTACGGTAAGACGCAGCCGGGGCAAAGATATAGATGCAGCTTGCGGTCAGCTGGCCAATAAGGGCTAATCAATCGGGCAATAGAGCTAACCATTTTCCGTTTAGTATGAGACTTCAGGGATCGTGAAAAACACATGAATAAACTAGTTCGTTTTTATTTTAAGGTATTGGTACTGAGCTTGCTGTGTACAAATCTTTTTGGTCAGCAAGGTTTTGAATTGGGTGGCTGGATAGGTGGGGCATTCTACTTCGGAGATCTCAACACTCAGTTTGATGTTACGCATCCGGGCCCGGCATTTGGAGGCATCGCACGATACAACTTCAACAACCGACTTTGTGCCAGACTTGGAATAAACTATGGCTTTCTCAGAGCAGATGATGCCAATTCAGACAATGCTTTTGAGCAGCGGCGCAACATTAATTTCCGGACGCATCTTGGTGATGTAAGTGGTCACTTTGAGTTCAATTTTTTTCCATATATACACGGTAGCAGGGATTACTTTTATACCCCCTATCTTTTTGCAGGAGCCTCTTTATTTACCTACAATCCCTATGCGGTATATCATGGAGAAAAAACACCTCCACTTCGCGAATTGGGAACCGAAGGCCAATTTATTGGTGAGGAGTATCCATCTTTACAGCGTGCGCTCAATTATGGTGGGGGGCTGAAATTTGATATTACCGATGAATGGAGTATCAACGTGGAAGTCAGTTTCCGGAAGGTATTTACCGACTATCTGGATGATGTAAGCACGGTATATCCTGATAAAGGTGAGCTAAAAGGAAATCGGCCTGGGGTAGGGGACATTGCCGTCTTGGCATCAGATCCATCCTTGCAAGACAGTGAGGGTAATCTCTGTGGTATGGAAGGTCGTCAGCGTGGTGATGGAGCTAAGAAAGACTCTTATAATTTCTTATCGATCGGCCTTGTTTATTATTTTGGCAATTTGAAATGCCCGGAAATCTCAAGATAAGCACCTTTGTCTTTTCTAAATTTTTTACGATAAATCCTTGTGGTTAAACACGTTCAATTTTCATTGCCCGCCTTTCCAAGAGGCTATCATCTGGTCACCGATTTAGTGATTCGTGAAATCAAGTCAATGCCACAGGACGGTCTTTTTCATCTTTTATCAAACATACATCGGCTTCGATTTGCATCAATGAAAATGCCGATCATACCGTTCGGACCGATTTTGAAAAAGATCTTCAACATGATTGTGCCAGAAAATCTCCTTTTTGGATCATGATTTCGAAGGCCCGGATGACATGCCCGCACATATCAAGGCAGCGATGATCGGAACGTCCCTCAGTATTCCGATAGTAGAAGGCCGGCTTGATTTGGGTACCTGGCAGGGAATTTATCTTTGCGAATTCAGAAACCGGGGCGGGGCAAGAAAATTTACTGCTTCCATTTATTCCTGAACAACCGAGTGTTAGCTAAGCTAGTTCAGTTGAAAAAAGATAGAAAGATTTTAGGGACACTCCCGAGATTATTATAAAGAATTGTTATTTAAGATAATTGACTGATTTCTTTACTTACGACAGGTCTTATTTAAGATTTTGGTCATAAAACTTAATTAAGGTGTCAGTTTCATTAAAGAATTGCTACTCCTTGTCCACATCCTAAAAGTTAAGATCTTATTTTTGTAGCTATTTTTAACACCGTAAAACCGATCTCCTGACACCGATGGCCGCCATTGTTTATTATCTGACTTTGCCTCTGATTTACCTGATCGCCTGGTTACCTTTCCGGCTTCTTTATATGCTTTCCGACTTTTTATATTTCATTTTATACAGGCTTCTGCGTTATCGGACTGAGGTAGTCTATAACAATCTGAAAAATTCGTTTCCCGAAAAGAGCGACGTGGAGATTCAACATATTCAGGACCAGTTTTACCGGTATTTCTGTGATCTTATCGTCGAATCTATCAAAACATTAACCATCACTCCTTCGACCGTACGCAAAAGGGTGTTGTTTGGAGACGTGTCTCCCTTTGAACGGTTTTATCATCAAAAGCAAAGTGTCATTATTGTGATGGGCCATTTGGGCAACTGGGAAATAGCCGGAGCTGGATTTAGTGAATTGCCTTTCCATCGACTTTATGTGATCTACCATCCCATGAAAAACCAATATTTTGATCAGCTCATTTACTATATGCGCACCCGGCTCGGCAACCGGTTATATCCGATGAAAAAGACCTTCAAAGGAATGGTCTCCAATAGAAATGAGATCACAGCAACTGCCTTCATTGCTGACCAGACCCCATCTCCTCATTATGCTTTTTGGACTACTTTTCTCAATCAGGATACCCCGGTTTTTACCGGTACCGCCAAAATTTCCAAAAAATTGAACTATCCGATTATCTATGTCTCCGTCAGCCGGCCCAAACGTGGTTATTATGTACTAAGTAGCGAATTGCTCTGCGAAAATCCTGAACTCCTTAGCGAGGATGAAATCTCTGAACTACATACCCGGAGATTGGAGCAGGACATCCGTACCCGACCTGAAATATGGCTCTGGACACACAGGCGCTGGAAACATAAGAGACCGGATCAAGAATAAAGGGGGCTACGTCCTAATAGAAAATCCACCTCCTGATTTTTATTATACGGTATTGTCAAAGATACCAGGAGTGTTGGCGCCCTCATTATGATAGAGATCCTTACCCGCAGAGAAGAGCCTGATAGATGAAAACCCAGAATATTACGTACTTTTACGGCCATGTTGGAAGGGAAAGATTTGATCTTGGCGACTAAAAAATATGCCTTCGAAGACCGGACCAGGAGCTGGTTTCATTTGTGGAGTACATTAATCCTCTTTTTAGTGGCCTATGCCGGGGCGGTCCTTAACGTGCATCTGGTTCCACAAATTATTTGTGCGATTTTCGCGGGCCTTATATCAGCTCGTCTCTTTATTATTTATCATGATTATCTCCACAAATCGATTCTCCAACATTCGATTGTGGCTAAAGTGATTTTTACACTATTTGGCTTATATCTTCTTACCCCAACCAGTATATGGAAGCGGTCGCACGATTACCATCACACTCATAATTCAAAGCTATATACTTCCAGCATTGGTTCATTTCCGGTGGTCACGAAGAACGAATTTTTAGCAGCTAGTAGAGTAGATCGTGGTATTTATCTTTTCGTTAGACATCCGCTGACTATTTTGTTTGGTTATATCTTTGTTTTTCTTTGGGGAATGTGTTTACGTACACTTTTTAGAAGTGGATTTAAACATGTGGATTGCCTACTCGCCATCCTATTTCACTTCGGCATCGGTGCAGTAATTTGGTATTTTTTTGGTGCAACGAGCTTCTTGGTAGGATTCCTACTTCCAATCCTAATCAGTCATGCTCTGGGAGCTTACCTTTTTTATGCCCAGCATAATTTCCCGTCAGTGATTTTCAAAAATAAGGAAGAATGGAACTACACCGAGGCGGCGCTCAATTCATCGAGTTATATGAAGTTAAACAAGTTTATGCAGTGGTGTACTGGCAATATTGGGTTCCATCATATTCATCACCTGAATGCCCGAATCCCGTTTTATAAACTGCCTCAGGTATATTCTGAATTGCCCGAATTGCAAAATGTCGGTATCACAAGTTTGACACCCAAAGACATTTATGCTTGTGTACGACTTAAAGTCTGGGATCCGGACCAAAATCGCATGATTGGATTGAAGGAGTTGTCGAGATCATAGATGTCAAAAATCTGTCCGGTGTCTTCCAAATTATACATGTATTAAGTCGCAACCCAAAAATCAAGTCTCACATTTTAAGAAAGTACAAGTACCGGCTATAAATAATTAGTAACTTAAGGATAAATTCTGTGGTATGAAAGTCATCTTTCCATTATTTGTCACGTTGGTTTTCTTAACAGCATGCGTTTCAAATGAGAGAAACATTGGTCAAACTACGATCACCAAATGGAAAGACGATAAAAAAGCAGCTATATCCATTACCTACGATGATGGCACCATCCATCAATTTACTGTTGCAAGGCCGATCATGGACAGTCTACAACTTAAAGGGACCTTTTATATCATTACGGGAAAGATTGAAGGATCAGCTCAGGGGAAGTTTATTGGTCGTCCTATAGAACAGATTTTGGCTGAAACGGCAAATATAAAAACCAACGCGGATAATTTTTTTGAAAGAGCCTCTGCGATTGGATTTACAGGCAGTGGTGATGCATTGGCTTATCATAGCAATGCTGGATCCATTTTTGAATCGGGAAAAATTGAAGAAGCTTATGCATTGATCGATGAAGGTTATGCCAAACTAAGGAGTGGTGCAATTCCAGTTTCCGAGCATAAACCGCGATATTCCCGAACCGATTCAACTACCTGGGATGATTATCGGGCTTATGCCAAAGATGGTCATGAAATGGCCAGCCATACCGTCACTCACCCGCGACTGGCAGTTTTAGATGAACCCAATATGCTCTATGAGTTGGAGCAAAGTAAGGCCGACATGGTCAAATTTCTGGGCGATAAATATACCTTCTCAGCGGAGTGTCCTTATGGTACAGAGGATGAGAGGGTCATGGAATATGCACACAAAATCTACCCTGCCCTAAGAAACCGAATGCCCGAACCTTGGCTTGAAGAGTTAAATAGATCCAGCAGACAACAACCAGGCACTTCTCGAAAAGAATATGTTCAATGGCAGAGAGGACCCCTCACCGACATCAGCATGGAAATCATGAAAAGCTGGGTAGACACCTGCCTGACCCACGATAACATCTGGCTAGTCCTAGTTTTTCATGGCGTTGATGGCATTGGGTGGGAACCCCGTACAGGCGATGAATTGAGAGAATACTTTTCTTATATGAAAGAGCGGGAGAATGATTTGTGGGTAGCGACTTTTGCCGATGTCACCAAGTATCTACGTGAGCGCAAAACCAAAACCATTCAAAATCATTTTGAAGATGAACAAATAAAAATTAAGCTCATGACTGATCTCGATTATTCGATCTACGATATTCCGCTGACCTTAAAAACTTACATTCCAGCCAACTGGGATACTATCGAAATATTAAATCAATCGAAATCGATCGAGTTTGAAATCAGAAAAGATGAATTGGGAAAGTATGCTTTATATAATATTCCATCTATGGGCACTGAAATTAATATTCACGCTAAATAAAAGTGGTTCTCAATCATATTAGTAGATCAACGGGTCAACTTACTATAGAATTTCTAAAATGGTATGCAATTATATACCTCTCATATCCTGTTCAAATCTGCTTTAAATGGTCAGAAAGAGTTAGAGAATTATTGAGGTTACACGTTGGATTTCCAAGGCACATAATTTGATATGAAAATCAATGATTTAAACTAATTAATTGAAAACTGAAGTGGTGATTTTTAGTATTAAGGTCTAAGATCATAATATAGGTTGAACTTGCAAATACGCAATGATATCTGCAATATCCTGCGCCTTGAGACCTAAGCCGACGGGATCAGGCATTAAGCTGTTATTGAGAATCTCTTTTTCCACCACATCTTCGGTTACCACGGTGTGCAGCGTACCCTCCAAATCTTTAATGACGGTAGTTGTTCCCTCTGATAATAGAAAACCAGAATAAACCTGATCTGTTTTGGATCGGATCATCACCGGTTCGTATCCGAAGGTCACTGCCGCACTGGGATTTAAAATGGCGTCAGCTAGTGCGGTTTTATCAAATTTTCGCCGGATGTTTTTCAGATCAGGACCTATTTCACGGCCCCTATCTCCCATTTTATGACAAGAGATACAATGCAATGTGAAAAGATCTGCACCGTTGTCAGGGTAGCCTTTCAATTGTACAATTTCAGTAAGTGAGAGATGGGCACCATCACTTCGACGAAAAAATTCACCGGCTAGAATTCTGGTTTTTTGATCCGGATGATTGAAGAGCAAGTTGGCGATAGAACTGTTTGAATAAATTTCTTGTGGCAATTTTGAGGAAGCCGCCAAATTGAGCAATCTTTCTCCACCTAATGGGTGCCTGGCCAACTCTTCAGCTGCAAATATTTTTTCAGACAGAATACTGGCGTTCGAAAGAAGCTTTTCTTCTGCTTTTATTATTCCCGTTGGAATTTCTTGTTCCTCTTCTCTCTTAGTCCAATCGATGGCATCATACCACAGGTTGGTTTTTCGAAAATTGATCCACCACTCAGCCATCTTTTGATCCGCGGGTCGTTTGCACTTTCGCTTATGTGGATCATCGTTTCGGCAGCCGGCTTGCCCGTTACAAATCCAATAGCCGTCAATGCTTGTATTTGATTTTCAAAGGTCACCTTTGGCGAAAGGGCTCTGATTCTTAAAGCATCTAATGCAGATGCCGGATGCAGGCGCCAGGTCAGCTTGACAAAAGAATCATCCCACAGAGTTGGATCTTCCGGCTGTCCTGAGAGGATCTTATCATACAAGGTCTGATTCTTGCCCTCCAAGGCCATTGCCAGGGCTTCAAGATACCATGGATCTTTACCATCAAATGAAGCATAGAGATGTGCCACGATATCCTCGCAGTCCTCAAGGGGAAAATCTCTCAGTGATAGCATCACTGCTCTTCGCACAGCGGGGGCAGGGTCATCCAGGACTTTACGTGCATAAGATAGATGAGATCGTGGTGACTGTTGCACCAATGCCCTATAGGCAGCCACCCTCAGACGTGGATCAGGATCTTTCTCTAAAACCTGCGCAACCAACTTTTGACCTTTTTCTCCTAATTGTACCAGGAGCCAGACTGCCCGGGCACGGTGGAACGGATTGTCAGCTTGCAACAATTTTGAAACAGGCCCAATGCTTTGGTCGCCCTGGGCTAACAGTTGTCTAAATCCCAAATCCCGGACATTGATTGCCGGGTTACATAAGGCTTCGATCTGGCCTTCAATGGAATTTAAATCGATCCTCGGAGTTACCAGTTTTTTCCCAACAGGCGCGATGCGAAAAATTCGGCCATAGGCCTCAGAATCGTGCATTTGATGACCACCTACTACCGGATCGTACCAGTCAGCTATGTAGAACGAACCATCGGTTCCGACCGTAATATCACTTGGTCGGAACCATTTTCGTAGATCTTCGGGCATTTCATTCCATTTATATCCTTCGGTAGATTCTGGCAGTGATGCAATCAGATCTTTTTTATTTAATTCAAAACCGGCCCCACTCATTTTAGGCTGGTAGGCAAAAATGGCATTTCTTCCTGCATCAACATTCAGAAACATTCCCCGGTATTGCTCTCCAAAAGCATCTCCTTCATACACCAGTACTCCGGTGGGCGATCCGGCACCGGTATTATCTCCGGCCGGCAATACGCCCGGATCATCCTGATGCCAGTGCGCTGTGAAAACCGATTGGCCTGGCCGGCGATCTCCTTGCCAATACCGGGTGCCATCACTACTAAAATATCCGGCATTACTACCAAACATTAACCAGGTTGAACGACAGGTTTCTACCTGATCATCGTTATCGTTTTGCCACATGTCTCCGTACGAATCGATAGCCAATTCATAGGCATTTCTAAAGTTGTGGGCGAGGACCTGCAAGCCGGTACCATCCGGATTAATGCATAAGGAAAGACCACCTACCCATATGCGATGATCGTCACTTTGCCTGCTTCCACTATTCTGTACATTATAAGGTGATCCACCTACATAAAGACTGCCTGACCTTAATGTCCATCCCGATCGGTCAGTTACCGTATGGGGTCCTGCATTTCCAGTATTAAAATACCAGCGTCCGTCAGGACCGGTTGTCAGTGCATGGAGACTATGATCATGGTCGTAACCTCCAAAACCAGTTAGCAGGATTTCTTTTTTATCTGGACGGTCGTCTCCGTTTATGTCTGTATAAACGATGAGGTTAGGAGCACAGGAAACCACAATTTGATTACCAATAACTGCGATTCCCAAGGGTGCGACCAAATCGGTATCCTGGACAAAAACTTTCGAATTATCGGCTATGCCATCACCATCAGTATCCTCGAGGATCATCACCCGGTCACCACCTGCAAAGTGGGGGAATTTTTCAGGACTGTTATTAAAATCACGGTAGTTTACCGCTTCGGTAATCCAGATACGTCCCCGGTGATCTACATCCATATTGGTTGGATTGTAAAGCATCGGTGATTCAGCCCAAAGGGTTGATTTCCAACCTTCGGGCAAGTATAGCAAACTATCATGATGGAGGGTGAAATCTAACTCTGGAGAGTTACTTTGAGGTAAACGGGGATCAGTCCTCAAACACCCTGACACAAGGAACAGACAAATAGCCAGTCTAAGAAAAGATACTACCCACCTGGTATTAATGATCAATAATTTAATTCGGTGTTCCTGCATAATGGTTCTTTCCTTTTGAGGTGGGATCTTGGTTAATATTTGATTGGACAGTACACTAGTTACTGAAAACCTCTCGCATTACGCTGACATTTTCAACATAGCTTTCCATCAAGTCTGCATCTTGTGGCACTGCCCCTTCTATTTGTATCCATCCTTCATAATCAATATCATCGAGCGCATTCCTTACTTCTATAAGATTGATATTACCCTGACCCAGCAGGTATCCATTTTCTTTTGCATGAAATTCACAAATTCGTTCTTTGCCCAACCATCGAATCTCATCGAATATATTGTATCCCATTTTATGTGAATTGGCTACATCATAATACACTTTTACATTGGGAGATTGGACGGCCTCCATGATCTCAACGTGTTCCTCAGCACTTAACCAACTCTCAATTCCGAGGACAACATTTGCTTCTTCAGCCAGTGGCGCTGCAATCTTAAGACGCTTAATTACTTCCTTTTGCCCTTCAGGATCATTTTTTAGATCTCCTTTGCCAAAAAAGGCCAGCAGTATCACTTTTACCCTCAGGTTTTTTGCAGCGGCAATACTGTCTATTACCCACTGCTCAGTTCTTGCATCCGATTTATACGGAAACTCATTTAATAATCCGAGAGCTAAGCTGCCGATTGAAATACCGGTAGCTTCAGCTTTCGTCTGAAAGTCAGACTGTATCACAGACTTTTCTAGTAGTGGTTCGAAATCATTAACCCTGAAACTGATCTGAAGGCCGTCAAGACCCAAATTTCGCGCCACATCAAAAGCCTCAAGTTTTCCACGTTGGCCAATGGACCAATCACAGGCTCCAATTTTAAATCGATTTTTGTTTTCACTTGTAAAAACGGCAGGCCAAGTACTCGACAAACATCCACCGGCAATTAAGGCTGAATTTTTTAAAAATATTCGACGGTTCATAGTTTGATCGGTGGTTGGTATCAATTTGATAGAAAAGATACCAAATAATCATTCCCTATTTTAGGTTCTCCTTGATTTCACCATTTGTTTCCAGTATGATTGAGTCTTGACCATGACTTATATTGGGTCGGCTTACCCGAGTGGCAATAAACAAATGTGGCGTTCGATAGTAAACAAAATGATCGTTTAATGCTCATCAGCTACGAAAGTGGACCGTAAGAATTTGGGAATTGAACTGTAGTTTTTCAGATAAATTTTGAAGGTGGTGATATTTGATTGCTCTACTAAAGAGCAGGAAATTATTTGATATGATTTTGAGTGTCATTTTTTTTGACAAACTATAAACTGGGGCTTGTTGAAATATTGGAGGTGTCGAATAGTAAGAGAGAGAGCAGAGATTCGGCAGCTTCACCCTGACTTTGGCATAGCTACCTTTGACATTTATATTCTGCGGCTGCTAAGAGTGAACAATTCAATAATTACCCACTAAAAACGACGAAGACCCTAATATATTTAGTTACAGAGACATGGATTAGCCGGGCAAAAATGAAAGATTTTACTTAAATTGAGAAAATGAAAAGAAGAACATTTATCCATCAATCTCTCGCGGCCTCAGCAGCAGCTTTTACTCCATTTCCTTATCACCTCTATGGAGGGAATGTAAAGAAATTTGCTACCGATAAAATACCTTTGGGTAATACCGGCATCAAAGTCACCCGGCTTGCGATGGGCACTGGCACCAATGGTGTTGGCGGCAGTTCTAATCAAACGCGTAAACTTGGTGTCAAGGGATTAGGTGATTTACTCCATATGGCTTTTGATAATGGAGTTTCCTTTTGGGATTCAGCCGATCAATATGGGTCTCACGGCCACTTAAAGCAAGGTCTGAAATACGTCAAGAGGGAAGATGTTGTCATTTTGAGTAAAACACATGCAACCAGTGCTAAAGAAATGAAAGCCGATTTGGATCGCTTTCGCCAGGAGATTGGTACCGACTACATTGACATTATCCTCTTGCATGCCATTACCAATGGCAATTGGCCCAGGGTTAAAGAAGCTGCCATGGAGGTCCTCTCCGAAGCCCGGGAAGAGGGCATTATCCGAGCCCATGGTGTATCCTGTCATTCGCTGGAAGCGCTAGAGACCGCTGCTGATACGGAATGGGTGCAGGTGGATTTGGCTCGATATAACCAGGCGAGTGTGGCAATGGATGGAAAGTATGATGTCGTGCGTCCGGTTTTAGAAAAAATGAAAGCAGCCGGTAAAGGTATCATTGGCATGAAAATTTTAGGAGCGGGGCGATTAAGTGATCGGGTGGATGAAAGTCTGACTTTTGCTTTAAATCAACCTTTTATTGATTGCTTTACCATTGGTCAGGAAAGTGCAGATCAACATCTGGATTTGCTAAAGAGAATACCGTCGGCCAGTACCAGAGGCTAACCATATTACCACCAAGATTAGAAAAAGAGATAATTAATCAAATGGTTGAGGTCTCTTTACATTGACTTAACGATCTCGTTTTACCTTTGACCCAGGGTGATCAGAAATATTTTCTGGTCATGCACAGGATAAGACCCGCGAAGGGTCTTTTTTATGCCGGGTTTTTTGTAATTCCTATTTCTGCTTGGGCAGGGAGTTTCCTTTGGCCATTTGAAACACTGTATGACGTAGCTCAAGCCAGACGCCGAGTTTTTCGGTTTTTAATGATCCAGGGATTTCATTTGCAACGAATCCCTTGTGCTTCTCAAACCGCCGGTCAGTCATAACAAAGGAGGAGACAGGTTTTAGATCTTTTCTTTCGCTTCGATTCCAAAGTCCGACCACAGGCCTCATACGGTTTATAATCCTTATTTTGCGGGCAAATCAAAGATGCATGTCTGCAAAAAAACTTTTCCTTCTCGATGGCAACGCTCTTGTTTATCGGGCTCATTTTGCATTTATCGGCCGACCACTTATCAACTCCAAGGGTATGAATACATCGGCAATCACTGGATTTGTGCGCTCACTATGGGACATCCTTAGTAACCAAAAACCAACTCATATTGCGGTTTCATTTGATGTGTCTGGAGACACTTTTCGGCACGAATGGTATCCTGAATACAAAGCCAATCGAGAAGCTCAACCGGAAGATATTACCGCCGCGATGCCCTATATTACAGAGATCATCCAGGGATTTAACATTCCTATTGTGACCCTTAAAGGTTATGAAGCAGATGATTTGATTGGTACCATCTCCAAACAGGCAGAAAAAGAAGGTTTTACCGTCTATATGGTGACACCTGACAAGGATTTTGGTCAGCTGGTATCTCCTAATATTTACCTTTTTAAACCATCGCGGCAGGGAAATGGCATCGATATTCTGGGAGAAAAGGAGATTCTGAAATTGTGGGATATCGAACGCATTGACCAGGTTATTGACATGCTGGGCCTGCAGGGAGATAGCGTAGATAACATTCCGGGTATACCAGGAATTGGGCCAAAAACAGCCTCCAAACTTCTGGCACAATACGACACTATAGAAGGATTGATCGCGCACGCTCACGAACTTTCCGGTAAACAAAAGGAGCAGGTACAAGCCTTTGCCGATCAAGCCCTATTAAGTAAGAAATTAGCTACCATCGATCTTTATGCACCGGTGCAATTTGACGAGAAGGATTACCGGTTGAGTCCAATTGATCGCGACCGATTGGGTGAAGTCTTTAAAGATTTGGAATTCCGTACGCTCTCTCAAAGCATTCTGGGAGAAACTCCGCCGATAGCCGCCGGAGGACAGACTGATCTATTTGGCGATCCCGTCATTGCAAAAACGAAAGGGGTGGTTAGGGAAAAACCGGTTGCTCCCTCCATTGGTGAGAAAAATATCAAAACCACTAAACATGAATATCATCTTGTGGACACTGCTGATAAAAGAGCAGAATTGATTAAAAAATTAGCTACTCAAAAAGAAATCTGTTTTGATACGGAAACCACCGCGATTGATGCTAATGAAGCTGAGCTAATCGGCATTTCATTTTCTGACCAGGCGCATTCCGGTTATTGGATGCCACTGCCAGACGACTTTGATGAAATAAAAGAGATATTGGCTGATTTCAAACCGATTTTTGAAGATGCCAGAATTATTAAAGTCGGTCAAAATATTAAGTATGATGCATTAATATTAAAATGGTATGATATCAACTTGGCGGGTGAATTTAAAGACACCATGATCGCCCACTATTTATTAGAACCCGAGATGAACCATTCCATGAATTATCTCGCCGAGACCTATCTTAATTATGAGCCGGTAAAAATTGAAACCTTAATTGGTAAGAGGGGAATCAGTCAACTGACGATGAGGCAGGCTGACCAAAATAAAGTGAAGGAATATGCAGCTGAAGATGCCGATGTGACTTTTCAATTACAGAAACTCCTATTTAAGGAATTGGAAAGCGAAAATCTTCTAAAAATATTTGATCAAATAGAGGAGCCGCTTATTAAGGTGTTGATTGATCTCGAATATGCAGGTGTCAATCTTGACCAAGAATATCTAAATGCGTACTCTCTTGAATTGCAGGAAGAAATTCTCAAACAGGAGAGCAAGATTTATAAGTTGGCCGGCACCCATTTTAATATCGCGTCGCCTAAGCAAGTTGGCGAGATATTATTCGATAAATTAAAAATACCCTATCGTTGGCGCCGTACGGCAACCGGCCAGTATTCAACTGATGAAGATAAAATGACGGAGTTGGCAGAACAAAATGCCATTGTCGCCGAAATCATGCAGCATCGGATGTTTTCCAAATTGAAATCAACCTATGTTGATGCTCTTCCATTGATGGTAAACCGAAAAACGGGCCGTATACATAGTTCGTTTAATCAGGCACTAGCGGCTACCGGCCGTCTGAGTTCCAACAATCCGAATTTGCAAAATATTCCAATTCGTACTCCCGAAGGCAGGCGTATTCGCAAAGCATTTATTCCGCGCGATCAGGATTATATTTTATTATCAGCCGATTATTCTCAGATCGAGTTGCGTTTGATTGCCGATATTAGTCAGGATGAGGCAATGCTCGAAGCATTTGCCAAAAATCAGGATATTCACCGGGCTACTGCTGCCAAAGTTTATAGTGTTGCATATGACCAGGTGACAGACGATCAGCGACGTAATGCAAAGACAGTCAATTTTAGTATTACCTATGGTGCGGGTTCGACCAATTTATCACGTCAGTTGGGTATCAAGCGAACTGAGGCTAAAGAGCTCATCGAGCAATATTTTAAGCAATATTCTGGGTTAAAGAATTATATGGACCATACCGTGGCATTTGCCCGTGAAAATGGTTATGTGGAAACGCTGCTCGGTCGTCGAAGAAAATTAAGAGATATTAATTCTCGAAATGGGATGTCCAGAAGCGGTGCGGAGCGAATTGCCATCAATACCCCTATCCAGGGTACGGCAGCCGATATGATCAAACTCGCGATGATACATATTCATGATGCAATGATTGAGAATGATCTCCAGTCAAAATGATCCTTCAGGTCCATGACGAATTAGTTTTTGATATCTATAGACCTGAGCTGGAGCACATGAAGAAGATGATTGAAGAGAAAATGAAAAATGCAATACCATCACTCAAAGTACCGATCGTTGTGGGGATGGGTACTGGTGAAAATTGGTTGGAGGCCCATTAGAGATTGTTTAAGATTTAGCGGATCGGGATGTCTTTTTCCAATTTGCGTGTTATTGAAACATTGAATCCGGAACCGTTTACCTAATTGAGTAGGCCATTTGATCATTTACAGGCACTAGCACGTATGGAGGAGACTGCTTCTATGACTGATTGATAATGAAGAATAATTGGAGGTAGGAATTCACCTAATAGCAGGTCACCAAACTTATCCTGAGCTACAAACAGCTCGTTGTAATCACCTGTTCAAACGAACCCGAAGGCTACCGGGACGTTCAGCATCTAATGCAATCTCTGTCAATTTTAGTGACTCCTGTGGTGCAGGTGCGATCAGTTTATGACGACAGCGAAGATTGAAAGGACTGAGACGAAGATAGTTAATTGAATTTCATTCCTGGCTAAAAGATTTCAAGCACACAGCAGCGAATTACCATGGAAAATGAATTATGTAAAGACCTTTTTGGTCGATTGGTGAAAATGCAGGATAGCAATTCTTAGAATAATGTCCTGGAGTGGTGCTCAGTGAATTGCCATCGATAGCCTATCCAAAGTACAGCTGAGGATATGATCAAACTGGCGATGATTCATATTTATATGGAAAGATTGGAGAATGATTTCCAGTCAAAAAAATGATTCTTCGGGGTACATCAAGAACTTGTTCTTAATATTTATAGGAATCAAGCTATGGTCGTCGCTGCCGCTTTGGTTGACCTTACCTGGCTTGTCTTCTTTGCCCCACATGCCGTCCTCCGGAGGCCTTAGCTTACCAGGCTAAGAGACTCTGCCAAAGCCTAAGGCGTAGGGAACGAGCCGCTTCGGCGACGGAGCGCCACGACAGACAGGTCAGTTCAGCTACACCTTCATGCAGGTTCTAATATCTCGGCTCACCAGAAACCGCCATTATCTGCTCCAGCATCAAGCTGCTTTTTTAATCAGACTCTCAAACAGTCGAAAATTTAATTCACGAAGGGCAGGACATTTAGGCCAATGAATCCACTGTATATCATTGATAGCAACAAATTCATTAAAATCAAAAAACACAAACATGAAAACTAATCTACTGTTAGCTCTGATTCTCCTGGTTGGATTGGCTGACAAGGTCTCAGCAAAAATAAGCTACCTCGCTCTTGAACAAAGCTACTTCTCTTGTACTTGGAATGCCTGGTTTGATTACCCCAATAAGCACAATTTTACCTCGGGTGAAGATGTCTATGTACGGGTGAAAACCCAAAAGTATCAAGACATTAGTTTTATTGAGCTGTACTGTAATAATACCTATATCAGAAAAGAAAGCACTCAGCCCTATGAATGGTGCAATAACAATAGCAGTGGTGATCAATATCTTCGAAACCTTGGTCCGGGTAATTATACCTTAAAAGCAAAAATTAAAGACCGCTGCGGTAGTTATCACTATATTACTTATGACATTGTCGTTACTGGAAGCAATAACAATTACTGTCAATTTGGAAATCCGCTAAATGATCTTTACTGGTTAAAGCAAATCAAACAGTCGCATCCAAACTATAAGATATGTGAATACAAAAAGAATGGTAAGACCTATTTTCAGGCATTTCAGTGTGGCATTACACATTTCGGGATTAAGTGGTATGATTGTGAAGGAAATTTCATTTGTGAGCATTTAAATACCACTCCACCTTGTGGAGTAGTCAGTGGTGCTCAATTCAAAAAATGCTGGTATGATCCATGTGGTGTTAACAGTGGCAATAATCCTGGTTGTATCTGGAATAGTGAAATTCAGCACCAGTTCGCTTCATTGGGTTCTTCTAAAATGTATGTTAAAGTGGAACCGCAAAGATATCAAGATATTGTTTACATCGACTTGTATCTCGACAATCACTATATCCGAAGAGAAAATACTTATCCATATGAGTGGGGAAAATTTAATAGCAGTGGAGATCAGGCTCTAAAGAGTTTGATTCCAGGCAATCACATGCTCAAAGCAAAAGTCAAAGATAAATGTGGGCAAGTACATGAAATTACAAAACAGGTGTTTGTTCCGATTTCTTTGTAAAGTTCATTTGGGCGAATGTTAATCACTGGTGACAAATTAAATCCGGGCTGATCATAAGCCCGGATTTTTATTTATAAATAGAATTCCATTTCACCCCTTAATATGCCAGCTGGCTGATCTTGATCGAAATAGAAGGGTCCGGAGTGTATGGTGCATCAAGTCCTGATCCGATTATATGGTGATGGGGGGCATTATTCCAGCAGCAAATGCCTTAAATTATGATTCTTAATCACCCCTACAGCCTCTGTAATACTCCAATCATATGTTCAATAGCATATGCCGCTCGGGCACTTTGACCAAAATGTCAATCAAGCCAAACAATACTTTAGCTGCTGATTCCATAATCTTGGTAGCAGTTGGAAAGAATGTTGTAGAACACTGGACCTTAACTAACATTTGACAATAGTGACGGTTCTGCAACCCATCAAGAAATCAGTGACAGGGTACCGGTTACGAAGAAGACCCAATCATAATCCGCCATACCGAAACGGCGGGTACTGCCCCGGTTCATGGTGAACCTTCAATTCAGCATGGTTGAATTGAAATTATAGTATGGCGATCAGTTGAACCTTTCTTGAGTTGGGGAATGAATTTGTCAATACAACATTAATTTGCGGGTTGTCTTCTGACCTTTTCCGTTGGTAAACTGAACCATGACCAGTCCTCTTTTCAGGTCGTTGATATTGATATCAATCGGAGCGTTTGAGGTATTTTCTAGGTTCAGTTGTTTCATGACTGATCCGTCTAAACTGATGATTTGCAAAACCCCATAGTTGTGCATTCCTGAAATAAAAACGGTGATTTTATCTACGGCAGGATTAGGAATTACCGTAATCTCGGAGCCGTTCATCACTTCAGTAGACAATGTCATGGAATAGGTAAAACTTCCATCCAGATCAATGGATTTTAACCGATAAAAATATTGGCCAGGTATTGGCACTTCATCAACAAACTGGTAAGAGGTTGCTACATTGGAATTCACTTGCGAGGGCACCACTCCAATTTGTTTGAATGCACCGCTGGCAAAACTACGTTCTACTTCAAAATGAGAAGCAGTGAGCTCGAAGCCGGTTTCCCAATCGAGTAGAATCTGTCTTTCATGCCTTTCAAGTTTTACCGAAATGAGCTCTACCGGAAGGAGACCGGTTTCGACTACCCTGTATATGATTCCGGAATAATTGGCTGCATATATACGCCCACTTTCGTCCTTACCAAAGGTAGATATATTCGGCGCATCAATAGCCTCCGAGACCGTGACCGATCGACCTGAGTTGATTTTTAAGGTGCGGATTTCATCTAAAACAAAGTCCGCAAAAATATACGATCCTTCGAACGCATCGTAGTAATCACCCTCCAGCACATAACCGCCCGTGACCGATAGACCCGGCCCCGGACCATACCAGTAGACGGGCTCGGTAAAATTAAGACCTGAACAATTGTTGTTACCACATCCGGGACATGCAAGGTCGCCTTCCCTGCAATCCCATCCATAATTCAGTCCCGGGATGTTTAAGTCCTCTGAAATATAGTTGATTTCTTCGCGGGCACTTTGACCTACATCACCGATCCAGAGATTAAAGTGCGTGTCAAAACTAAATCGCCACGGATTACGCAGGCCGCGGGCCCATATTGTCTTTAATGTATCGCCAGAGGCATTGGAAAATGGATTATCAGAAGGGACGCCATATGGCAGCTGATCTACATTAATACGTAACATTTTGCCCAAAGGACGAGTAAGATCCTGACTTCGTTCACCTGGATCATTTCCGGAACCTCCATCACCGATTCCGATATATAAATTACCGGCAGGCCCAAAAGCCATATCGCCACCATTGTGATTTTCCTGAGGTTGACTGATGGTCATAACCTCTGCAGACGAAGCGGCATCGGCGATATTGGGGTCAGAGCTTACAGTATAGCGTTCGATAATGGCTTGCCCAACGGAAGCTTGGGCGCGTGTGTAATACACAAAGAAGAATCCATTCGTGGCATAGGCGGGATGAAACACCAGACCCAATAAACCTTCTTCTCCTCCGCTATCATCGACTTTTGAGGTAATGTCCAGAAATGCACCGTTCATCAGCGCTCCCGTAGAATCAATTATCCTGATTCGCCCCGATCTTTCAACAACAAACAGTCGATCGGAGCCATCACCAGCGTTTGCGATGTCAACCGGTTGAGTCAGTCCGGTCACATAGGTTTCGAGTGCTAGTTGGGAGATTGCCTCGAAGTAACAGACCGAACCAAAAAACACCAGCAAAGTGAATTTTATCATTTTACATCAATTATACCCTGGAGTGTGTCTGATCAAAAATGATCGGATTAGGAGGAGCCTGACTTCAATCAAAAGAGATTGGAAAGCCTATTATCGCTACAACGAAAAATTGGCGATGACATTGTTTACGCAGGCCTATTTATCGGCTTATGTATAGTTTGGCAGCATCTAAAAATTGTTGAATTTGAGGACTTGTGCCCATACTGACCCGGGCATAGCCAGGTTGATCGTCATAATCCCGGATCAAGACCTGATGTTTCTCCAGAAGAGAAACCAATTTTTCAGCAAACCGCTTCGTTTCGAAATAGATGAAATTGGTTTGCGAGGCAAGATACTTCACCTCCCACGCATCAAATTTTTGGTAAACATCCAGGCGTATCTGTCTATTTTCTTCTTTACAATACTTTACAAAATCCTGATCTTCAGCAGCTGCAATGGCTGCATACAAAGAAGTGATAGGCATGTTGATCTCGAATCCAATGTGATAATGCTTCATCTTCTCTAACAGATTCGGATGTGCATAAGCATAGCCAACTCTTAGCCCGGCCATTCCATAAATCTTAGAAAATGTTCTGGCTACTATAAGATTGGGAAGGTCCATCACATGATGGGCCAACGATGCTTCAAGACCTGGATCACTGAACTCCATATAAGCTTCGTCAACAAAGATTATTGTATCTGTGGCCATTGACTTACAGAAATCGAGCAAGTCTTTTTTGCCGGTCATTGTACCAACAGGATTGTTCGGATTGGAGATGTATACTAACTGGGCCCCGGAAGCAGCGTCTTTTAATCCATTAAGATCATGGTCCATTGTGGAGGTGAGGGATACCTTGAGCCATTTGGCATCAAATCCTGAAGCATGTTGCATCATCATCGGAAACGTTGGGTAGCTTGATACAATGGTGCCACCATATGCTCCGAAAGCCATACCGGCTAGTTGTAAAAGTTCAGTTGAACCCGCTCCCAGCATGATATTATCGGCAGGAATTCCTTCCAATTTGGAAATCCGATCCACAAGTATCTGTCGTGTCTCCCAGGGGTACCGGTTAGACTCCGTCACCGATTGTGCAATAGCTTTCCTAACCATTTCTGAGGGTCCAAGTGCATTTTCGTTGGAGTTTAAGAGCACCTTCCCTGGTTCCTGTTTGCTTATTGATGAGGTATTAAGTATAGTCTGTTCTGGCCTGACAAAAAGTCCTGCCGCAGTTGCTACAGTCGCAGATCGTAGCCAGTCTCTCCGGTTTAGTCTCATAACGTAATTGATTATTTGCTAAAAATACAAATAAGCTCTCGTGAATTAGTGAATCATGCCTGCTCGATTTTCCAGGATCATACCGGTATAAAAAAGTATCCAGGTCAAAATAATTTAACAATGATTTAAGAACATGGTGAATTTCACTTTCGACTTGAAAGAAAGCACGAGACATGAAAACGAAAATTACAGCCCTTTTTTTTGCAGCTATTTTTACATTAAGTTGTCGCTCTTTAGATAAAATGATTGATCAGGGTGATTTTGATACCGCTCTCGCCAAAGCAGCCCATAAGATCAGTGGTAAAAAGCAGCTCAAGGAAAAATATGTCATAGCCATCGAAGAGGCATTCAAAAAAGCTGTCAGTACTGATATGAGTTGGATGGAAAACCGATACGATTCCGATCGAGCCGCTGACTGGTATGGGATGATAGGTCGTATTCGAAAAATCGAATCACGTCAAGATCTGATTATGCCATTCCTACCTTTGGAAAGCCAGGAAGGCTACAAAGCAAAATTTGCTTTTGTGAAAACCGAGGACATCATGAAAAATGCGATAGATGAATTTACGAGGTTGACTTATCGTGATGCCAGTTATTTAATTGAACAAGCCAGGCTTGGAAGCAAAACCGACGCACGCGAGGCATACCGGACCATACAGCGTATTTGGGAATTTACTTCCGATTATTTGGATGCGCATTCTTTTGAAAGAGAAGCCGAATCGTTAGGAGTCAGTCATGTAGCAGTGCAAATAGAAAATGCGACATTTACCAGAATTCCGGGATCACTTTTAGATGAGCTATTGTTTCGCAATTTTGAAGATGAAAAATGGATTCAATATCATTTTAATAATGACAAGCAATTCCCTGATAGTGAGATTAAATTAATCATCGATCATCTTGAAATAGGACCAGAGCGCATTCAGGAACGATATTTTATCGACACCAAAGAAATTGAAGATGGCTTTGAGTATGTCCTGGACCAAAATGGGAATGTTTTAAAGGATAGTCTCGGCAATGACGTGAAAAAAACCATTTACCGTCAGATTAAAGCTAAAGTGGTTGAAACCCATCAATTAAAAACTGGATTGGTATCAGGACGGATTCAGTATAAAAATCTCGCAACAGGAAGGATTGACCGAATTCCATTTGATAGTGATGTCTTATTTGAACACTTTTCGGCGACTTTCAGAGGCGATAGACGTGCACTTACAGAAGACTCAAAACGATTTCTTGGCCAGGTTCCGCTTCCCTTTCCAGAGGACCAGCAGATGGTATTTGATCTCGTCAATGCTCTAAAACCGATCATAGGCAGTAAGGTTAAAAACCTGCATCCATTGAGCTAGACAATTAGCAGCGGCATTCCCCCAAACCCTTAGGCCTTTTAAAAACATTTAAGGTTGAGAAGTGCTTCCATAAAAGCACAATGGGAGCGCTTCTTTTGCTTTGCATATGATGGGCTAGTGACCTCACAAAGACATTTGAGTCAATGCATTTGATCCTCGTTGTTCTGGGCACCTTTAGATTAGCGCGAATATTTTCAGACCATCGAGAAAAATCTCCTACAAGACACTCTTTTTGTAACTTTCAGATAATCAGACACATACATGTTTTTGGATCAAACTATTTTCTATAAATATGTTAAGAAAATGTTAAGATTTTCGATAAGACAGGACATTCCCTTGTGATCGTTCCACAGTAATCTGTAAACAATCAAATTAATTAAAACGAAAAATCTTAACAACATGAAAAATATGATCATCCTGACAGTGGCACTTTTGGTTACCATAGCAAACAACCTGACTGCCAAAGTAAACACAGAGGCCCTCGATTATACCTATTGCAACTGGAACTCCTCGTTTGAATATCCGAACAAATACACTTTTTACGCTGGAGAAGATGTCTACGTAAAGGTAAAACCTCAGAAGCACTACGACATTAATTACATGGAGATCTGGGTAAACAACCAGTACATCCGAAAAGAAACATCCTATCCTTATGAATGGTGCAAATCTGGTAGTGGAGACAATTATCTACGCAATTTGACCCCAGGCAACTATAAGATTAAATGTAAGATCGTTGATAAATGTGGTGGCTGTCACTATATCTACTACGACATCTGTGTGACTGGCGGCAATAATAACTACTGCGATTGGAACTCATGGTATAAATATCCTCAGCATAACAAACACTACAATACAGGTTGTGACATGTATGTACGGGTAGATTGCCAAAAATATCAGGATATTGAATGGATGGAATTGTACCTGAACAACCAGTGCATCCGCAAAGAGACCTCCTATCCATACGAGTGGTGTAAAGGAAGTGGTAACAGTGATTACAAATTACGGCACATGCAAAAAGGCTGCTACCATCTGAAGGTAAAAATTAAAGACAAGTGCGGTCAATACCATGAAAAGAGCTGCACCTTCTACGTTGACTAACATAATATAACCCCGAAAACATCCAAGTATCGATAGCCCCCGGTGATTCACTGGGGGCTATCGTCATTACTGCTGTTTATACTTTTAGATGAAGGATGTGTTAATTTTCCTATATTCCCAGCTGTATGTTTTCAATTTACCGTTGAGTTCCCTCGACAAATCCTAACTAAATCAAAACAGGAAAATCAAACACTATGAGAAAGACGATCAACCTAACGCTGATGCTCTTACTTTTTACAAAGGTATGGGCTGGCACAGAATCCACTGGCAGCTTTTTGTCAGCAGAATGTACCTGGCATTGTGAGTTTGAGTACCCTCAAAATCATGACTTTATGAAGGGTGAAGCTATCTATGTCAAAGTCAAGGCACAGAAATACCAGGATATTGCCTATATCAATCTCTATGTAAATAGTAAGTTCGTGAGGAAGGAGAGTCAATATCCTTATGAGTGGTGTCATCCCAACAATAATGGGGATAGTTACTTGCGCAATTTGTCACCAGGCAGTTACAAACTACGGGCGCAAGTATTCGACAAGTGTGGTCAGAAACATGATTTTTATTACGATATCAAAGTGACTGGTAATAACCAAAATTGTCATTTTAATAACCCGATTAATGATTTGCATTGGCTCAAGCAGATAAGACAGCAGCATAGTGATTGGTCTATTTGTGAGTATAAAAAAAGTGGTAAACCTTATTTTAGGGTGTACAAATGCAGTGATAGTCATTACACCGAATATTGGTATGATTGCTATGGCGAGAAAGTGTGTCAATTTCAAAAAGGCAGTTCATGCAATGTTTCAAGTGGTGCACAAATGATTAAATGTTGGTATGATCCCTGTGGCAATAATAATAATCATCATGATTGTGAGTGGGACTTTTGGTTTGATACCCCAAAAAACAATAATAGCTATAATGGTAACTCCGATGTTTATGTAAAAGTTGAAGCCAAACATCATCAGGATATTGAATGGATGGAACTTTATATAAACAATAGCATGGTACGTAAAGAGACTCAGTATCCCTATGAATGGTGCCGACAAAATACCAATAATGACCATAAATTAAAAAACCTCAAAAAGGGTAGTTATCATTTAAAGGTCAAAGTCAAAGATAAATGTGGTGATTATCATGAAAAAGATTGCCATTTTTCAGTGACGTAAACTAGTGATAGATCAATAAGCCGGGAGTCGCTTGAGTCGCCTGCCGTGGCCTTTTGACGTTGGCGGAGAAGAGAGCAAAACATAGAAAAACCGGATTGTTTAATACAGCAATCCGGTTTTTTTTGGAGAACAATCTGATGCTGTAAAACTTCTTTGCCAATGAACTGCTATCAAGCCTTTATGATGGAACGCTGTCGCCGATCACCGGTGACTTAAAAGTTAATAAACTGTTAATAAACTGCTCTTCCAAGGACATTTCTCCACTCAAAAAACACAATATAATGTAAGCAGCTTAAAACCATCTAAATCAAAAAAGGTCAAGTTTCTTCAAAATCAAATAAATTAGATCAGTAATTAAACCCAAAAAAATTGCGCACCTGAGCGCACACCTTTCATAGTCATAGTTTTGGTTGAGTAATTCAAGTGATTCACGCCTCCTGAAAAAAAGTTTTCAGGAGGCGTGCTATTTATATTAATTGACATTTTCCAGACCTACTTGAAGAGTTGAATTAAATTACTTGACTTTTTTCTTTGCAGAAGGTTCATTTTTCATGCTGATGGGCTGTCCGGTCGTCTCCAGAATATTGATCCAGAGGTCACTTTTTACATTGATCTTCTTACGCTCTTTAATGACTAATTCAATGGGCAAATGAATAAAAGCATTATTTCTTCTCCCCACCACTAAATTAGTTTTACCAGCCATTGCAGCATGCACAGCACTGATGCCTAATTTGTTACAGAAGATGCTATCACTTGGATTTGCCGGAGCACTCCGGATGATATAACTTGGATCAATATATTTAATGACAACATCCATCTCAATTTCTTCAAAATATTTACGGATCTCATTTTTTAGAAAAATACCAATATCATTATACAGGATATTACCCGACGCATCGATTTCCCGTTTTTTCTTAAAATGTGATTGGCCGGCACCTTCAGCTACTACAATTAGGCAGTGATGTTTCCTTTCAAGTCTTTTTCGGATAATTTCCATCAGTCCTTTTTCACCATCGAGATCAAAATCAATTTCAGGTACTAACACCAGATTGACTTCAGGCATTGCTAATGCGGCATTGGCGGCAATAAATCCTGAATCACGACCCATTAGTTTTACAATCGCAACACCATTATATGCACCTTGAGCCTCATTGTGCGAATCCCGGAGAATTGGACTAGCAATTGTAAAAGAAGTCTCGAATCCGAATGTCTTTTCAATATGATTTATATCGTTGTCGATGGTTTTTGGAATTCCCACCACTGCAATCTTCAGGTCACGGCGGTTGATTTCTTCTACGATTCGATTAGCCCCTCTTAGTGTTCCATCTCCACCGATTGTAAATAAAATGTGAATTCTATTACGTTCCAGACAATCGACGATGGCACTAATTTCCTGCTCTCCTCTTGATGATCCTAAAATCGTACCTCCAAACTGGTGGATGTCTGCTACCAGATCCGGAGTCATTTCTACAAAGGAGTGTTTGTATTTGGCAATAAATCCTTGATATCCATATTGAACACCAAGTATGCGATGCACTCCATACCGGTAGTGCAGCGTCATCACCAAACTCCTTATTACATTATTGATGCCCGGGCAGATACCCCCGCAGGTGACAATGGCAGCAGTAGTTTTCGAAGGATCAAAGTAGATGTCACCCCTCGGACCCGCCATCTCCATACTAAGAGGATCTTTCCACTCGCCATTAGCAGAATCCTCATGGTATATGGTATCAAACAAGATGCGCTGGCGATCATCAATAAAATGAAATCCATCCAATTGTTGATTGGCTAAAGGAGAGGGAATGGAACAAGTGCCAAGTGTCTGTATGGTAAGATCTTCAGGTGTCATCTTCAGGTTATTGATAAGGTGGCAAGTTAGTTATTAATGCTTAGAAAGGCCAGTCATGTTCTGATTACGGCTTCAGTATCAAGCTGTGTAATCAACAGCTTCCCAGGTTAATACACCTATTTCATTCCGGTTGGAACTAAGCCAGCCGACTTTTATCGATGTCCGCAACGTGTCAGTGTAATACACATTAGATCATCATAATAATATATTACTTCCTGTACTTTTGGCTTGATCCAAACGTACCAAAGGATCAAGGCTGTAAGGTCTAAACCTAAAACAGGAGGAGAAAGCCGGAATTTTAAAAACTCGCCTTGATGGTTCCATCTTGCGCCTTAGGTCCTGGGACATCTCGAGACCTAATGTGCTGTGGTAGAAGACTCATACAGTTTAGAATTCTTACGGTTTTCCACTCCTGTTTGTCTGCCCACCCGCCAGCGGTTCTCTCGCGTGGATGTCCATTATTTGTGCCATATGGCACTATCACTGACATCCATCCCTTCGGGAATCGCTCGTTCATCCCTTAAGGCCGATCACGAGACCTTTTGACAAGGTCTTTGTAAAGTCGTTGCTTTGGCCTCTGGCTCCTTGATAATCAATGGTTTGGATTTTAAGTAAGGTATCCAAAATACCGACAGTTGTAATTAATAGCACAAGGAAGTTCAATAGCACATAATTATTACTTTTCTTCAGCCCATAAACAAGCGAACCATTGTAATAGACAATTGGTGAGAAATATTTTTGCCAAACACCAAAAAGTTATTTAAGCATCATCTCTATTTAAAGTGTATTATGCAGAAAAAACATCGAGATATCATTGCCATACCAACGGGCTCTATGGCTGACATTGCGTTCTTATTGCTTATATTTTTTTTAGTGACAACAACGATCCGTGATGAAAGAGGAATTATGGTCAAACTTCCAGCCTGGAATCCGAATGCACCGGTGACTCATGTCAACGAACGCAATGTGTTGAATATATATATCAATGCCTCCAATGAACTTATGGTTGAAAATGAATTTATTTCAATTGATGAACTAAAGAATTTTATTAAAGCATTTATTACAAACCCAACTCAATCCGAAAAAATGCCTGCCTCGACAAAGCAAGCAATCATCACTTTGAAAAACGATCGGGGCACTTCATATACTCAGTACCTTAGAGTGTATGATGAAATCAAATCGACTTATAAGGAACTTAATGATGAAAAGGCTCATGAACTATTTGCTTCAACTTTTGATCAATGTACAGGAGCACAAAAAATTGTGATCCGAAGAGCATTCCCGGTGGTCATATCAGAAATGGAAGAAAGCAATTTTCAAAACAAATAATGACCTCACAGATTAATTGAGTGCACTTGCTGGAATGGCCAAAATTGGCACCCTACTTTGATACACTGTTTTCTTCGCCAGACTAATATTAAAAAGCTCCTGGAGGAAATTACGTCGATGGGTTAGCATTGCCATCACATCAATTTTTCTTCTTCAATATATTTGTTTAAGGCTTTTGTTACCGTATGGTCCCGAATCAGTTTGAAGTGCAGGTTCGGGTGATCAGCAAACATTTCGCGCCAGACGGCTATTTTTTTGTTGCATTCGTCCAGATTTTCAATACATACATGCAGGCAAGTAACCTGAGCATTAAAGAGATTGGCAAATTTCAAAACCTCCTGAAGTGCCTTTTCGTCTTCGGGCTTAAATTCGGTGGCCATGGCTATGCGGTCAATATTGTGATCAAAAACCGCTTCTTCCGGGATCGCTAATACCGGGCAATTTGCCTTTTCCATGATCTCACCAGCGATTGATCCAAGAAAGACTTCCTTTAAACCACTAGCACCTTTGGTGCCCATGACAATCAGTCCGGATTTTTCTTTTTTCGCAGTATTTAAGATCACCCGTATGCTCGGACCTTTTTGCATTACGTGGTCCATCGGCAATGCCTCAAGATGATGTGCTTCAGCTATCTTTCGAAGTTGCTCCACAGATTTTTGATAGTCTTCAAACTCTTCGGTCTTTACGGATTCGTAGATTTCATCCAATAAATTTGGCATCGCAACTCCACGAATGTCCGGTGGTTCATATGCATGTAGTGTAGTAATCGCACCTCCAATTTTTTGAGTGAGATGCAGTGCATAAACAAAGGCATGCTCGGCCGCTGGAGAAAAGTCAGTAGGAAAAAGTACCTTTTGCATGGATCAAATTTTTCCTTCAATGTTGACATTAAACGCTGATTTGACAATGACTAAGGTCAATACTGTTGATGAGAAGCATGTCTGGATGGGACGATTTAAATCCAATGACGCGCCAACCCGGTGATCAGTGTTTCACAGATCCATGTGATCCCGTGCATAGAGGGCTGCGCCGATCGCCCCGGCAAAATCTTCATATTCAGCTATTTTAATCGGAGTAGATTTACCTCCGGGCCGCCATTCATAGATATCCAGAAAACTCTGTAAGGGTTCCAATAGATCAACGCCTGCTTTGGTAACACCTCCTGCCAGTACCACCAGATCCGGACTGAAGGCGTTACAGAAAGAAACGATGCTGACCGAAAGAATTCTTACCGAATTGAGCCAGACAAAAGTGGCCCAGGTATCACCAGCCTGATACGCTTTTACTAATTCATGGGTATGTTCAAAACGATTTTTCGATCGATGAGCTAAGGTAATCTCGCCAACCGCATCTTCCAGACTCCCTGGAGTGCCGGCAATACTGGTGATCGTGTCATTGGCATTGATGGATACGTGCCCAAGGTGTCCGGCTCGCTTCATGAAACCCTGATGTAATTTTCCATCAATCAACAACCCGCCTCCGATGCCAGTGCCCAGAGTAAGCATTACCACGTTTTGCATACCTTTTCCTACGCCCCATTTTGCTTCGGCCCACAATGCGGCATGGGCATCATTGAGTACCTTGACCGATGTGCCTAAAAAGTCTCCCCAGATAAAGCCCTCCAGGCCTTTAAAGCGCTCTGGCATAAATGCAATACAACGATTATCTTCGTTGGCGACTCCTGGAGCCGAAAGCCCTACACTGATGATCGGCTGTTCAGCATATTGCTTCAGTTCTTCATAAACACCCGATATGCTGTCGTGCCAGTTTTCATCTTGCCGTTGAGTATCTCTGGTTATTTTGGTAACAATCGCATCGTCGCCTATCAAAACACCTTTCACGTGAGTACCTCCGATATCAATACCTATTTGCATTTTATTTTCTCTTTTTTTTCAATGTTGTCCTTCGCTGATACACCAACCTCCATCAACAGTCAGCACCTGGCCCGTCACAAAAGCTGATTGGTCTGAGAGTAAATATACTACGGCGCCATCAAGGTCTTCCGGTCTGCCGATTCTGCCTCCGCCCAGGGGTTGTTTTGTTTTGATAAAACGTTGTATTTGATCGTCTTTGGCCGCCCTTTGAGCCATTGGGGTTTCGACCAGTCCCGGGGCCAGGACATTCACCCGGATGTTGTCTTTGGCATAGTAAGCGGCAATTGATTTACTGAAGCCGATCACTGCTGATTTGGCTGCAGCGTATGCATGGGTAGCAAAAAAAATGGGTGATGGAGAAAAACCCAGGACTGATCCCATATTAAGAATTACCCCGCCCTGACCGTGTCGCAAAAAAGTGCGAATAGCCGCTTGATTGGAAAGCATCAGAGCAGTCAAATTCAGATCAAAAGTCGTCTGCCAGCCTTCCAATGTCAGTTCGTCCAGCGGGCCATCGCCAAATCTTCTTCCGCTGCCACCGGCCACGTGATAGAGACCACTCAAAGGTCCCCATTTCATTTCACAGGCCTCAATGGCCTCTTTGGCTGATTCCTCAAGGGTCGCATCAGCACTTAGCACGATGCCTTTGCCAGCTAATTTTTCTTCCGCTATCTGGCAGGTGTCTATGTTACGACCGATCACGACCACTTTGGCCCCCTGATGCGTCAGACTTAATGCTGCGGACAAACCCATGCCCGTGGTCCCGCCGATGATTACAATATTTTTTTGTATCAGACTCAAATCAATTTTTCAGTAATGATACCGGATAGTTTATTTCGCATAATAACTTTTTTACGTCCATCGGGTAATAATTCCTCTTTAATCAGCAAATGATTTTCATCATATTCTTTGATTGTTTTTTCATCGCTCAATCCTTCCAGTCCCCTCCAATCCTCAAGTACGATAGGTTCCCATTTTTTAGACTTCGCAGAAGAATAGCAGGCATCCATAATCGCATTGACGATATATCCATCATAAAATGTTTCCATGGGGGCTTGTCCGGTCTCCAGCGCATTAAACATATCACTAAACATATCAACATAACCCAATTCATTCACTTCATCACCGACTGGAAAAAGCCATCCGGTGGTGCTTTCGGCTTTTTCAGCAACATAGCCACCCAAACCAACATCAGTAAACATTTCAAAACCGGTACGTAAGAAATGATCCGTGCGAATATTACCTTCCGTTCCGGCCACTTCATCTCTTAGGTCCATTCCACCCCGGTAAGTCCAACTGACCTCAAACTGACTGATAGCCCCATTTTCATATTTGATCAGCCCAATAGCATTATCTTCGGCATCAATGGGTTTTGCCTGAGTAGCTGCCCAACACATAGCTTCAACTGGTCTGATGTTTTTGCCAATATAATTGCGGCCGATCTCAATGCAATGACAGCCAAGATCAACAATAGCACCACCACCCGAAATCTCAGGATTCCAAAACCAATCACTATGAGGTCCGGGATGAGCCTCCCGGGAGCGTGTCCAAAGCACTTTTCCTAACGCACCATTCTGCACCGCTTTAAGTGCCTTAAGTGTCTTAGGAGTATACGCCAAATCTTCCAGGTATCCATGAAATACCCCTGCTTTTTCTACGGCATTGAGCATCCGGTGGGCCTCAGCGGAGGTGCGACCAAGCGGTTTAGTACATAAGATTGCCTTTCCGGCCCCCGCTGCGAGATGTACCGCTTCTTCATGCTGATCATTGGGTAGGCCAATCACGACGACTTCAGTTTCAGAGTCACGGATCGCTGCGGCCATATCCGTATAAGTTCTTGGGATATTCCATTGTTTGGAAAATGTATCGGCCCGTTCCTGACTCCGCGAATAAATCGCTGATACCTGGTCACGGCTACGCTGACCATGGAGACACATGGTGTAAAAGGTGCCGATAAGGCCTGTGCCCAACATGGTAATTTTCTGATTTTTCACTGGCAATAAACTTTCAAATAAAAAAGCGGATTGGGCCTGAAATTAACCAATCCAATTAACATTTTCGATAGTGATTCTGAGGTACTAAAGCTTTTTATGAACAAAATAGTGAGGTTGCCGATAAATGGGTTGGCGAACAAAGCTTTTGGCACATTAAATATGATTATCGATCGGACTTAGTAAATAACTTTTCAAGAACAAGGAAAAAAGCTCCATTTAGAAGCCACCGAATATAAAAGTCTCTCCCCTTCCCATTCGACACTGGTGATACTATGACCACTAAATGTCACCAGGAACATTAAATGTTTAACTCAATGAAGTTACTTTATGAGAGAAGCCACCATCGATGGTGCGGACTTCTCCGGTACTTAATTTTGCTCCTGTCACAAAATAGGCGATACCTTCAGCGATATCTGCTGGTGTCGCAGTCATCTGCAGGGTTGAAGCTTTTGAAAATTTTTCATTGACCTGCTCATATTTCTCACCAAGAAAATCTCTTGTCCAACGACCCTGAATAAACCCGGGACAAACGGCATTCACTCTTACCTCAGGAGCAAGAGCATGGGCAAGTGATAAAGTAAGGGTCACCATTGCCCCTTTTGAGCAGGTGTAGGCAATCGAACTACCACTGCCGTTTAAAGCTGAAATACTGGAGACATTGACAATAGCTCCTTTTTGTTTTTTAAGATGTGGAGCAGCAGCCCGTGACATCTGAAAAGCGCTGAGAACATTAACCTCATAAAGATGAATGAAGTCATCTTTTTTTAATCCCTCAAGATCTGACAATGGACAATAACGGGTTGTACCAGCATTATTCACCACTGCATCAAGCCGGCCCCAATGTGCAACCGATGTTTCCACCATTTGCCGGCATACACTATCATCCGAAACATCACCTTGCATGACAATAACATCTGCACCGGCCTCACGACAATATCTGGCAGTCTCTTCTGCTTCTACTTCACTCTTGGAATAATTGATTTGTACATTCCATCCCATTTGAGAGAGCATCAGCGCAGTGGCAGCCCCTACTCCAGTCGCTGACCCGGTTACTATAGCACATGGCCTCATAAATTCTATTCTTTTTAAGGTTCCTGGCAATATACACTTTTATGTGGCAAAGTCTGAAAGACTGCTTCCTGGCTTGGATTTGAGTTCGATGATATCACCCGGAAGATAGAATCCTGCTTGATCCAGGGCGTTAAGAATATTTCTTACCGCATTGATCTTGACGGTACCCGCATTGATGCTTTTATCAAAAGTATCCAGCCAATAAAAAACCATCAGATTGAGGGAACTAGGTGATAATTCGCCAATGGCCACTGAAGGAGATTTTTCTTCCTGGAGAATTTCAGGCTGGGATTTTAATTCTTTCAGAATGATCTCAATGGCTTGATCGATATCCGATCCATAATCTAAACCGATTTTAAAATCATGACGCATAAAACCATCGATGGTATAGTTTTTCAAGGCATTTTTTATGATATTGCCATTGGGTATATACACATCCTGGCCATCAAAGGTCTTGATATGTGTACTGCGCATTGTCAATGCTACCACAGTGCCTTTATTGCCATCGAGCTCTACAATATCACCAATCCGAAAGGGTCGATCGAACGCCAATATAATGCCGGCCAAAAAGTGTTCAAAAATATCTTTAAAAGCAAAACCAATAATAAAAGCACCAACCCCTGCGGTTCCCCATATAGCCGTCGCAGCACCTCCTAATCCCAGAATTTTCAGGATCAAAAGCAACGCAATTATGAAAACAAGTACTTTAACTATCCTCAGGATAAATCGGGATAGTAGCGGATCATCGATTTTTCGATTTAAAATGATCTTTAACCTGTTTTTGATTAAATACGAAACTACCCAACTGATACCAAGTACGACCAGGCTCAAGATTATTTTGGGAAATAATGCTACCAGCCATTCGTAATAGGATGCTAAGTAGGAGATTACATCGTTAAAAAAGTCAGTCATTTTTTATAATTTTTATTTGATTTCTTGGTAAAAGTAAGAAAGTCTGATCGCTGTATTTTGGGGCCTTAAATAGTTTGAATTTTTCAACTTGCTATTGAAGCCTAATAGTTCGATAGCATGGTTGGTTCATTTGATTCGGGAGTTGCGGCAGCATCGACATGCTCAGGCTAACTGGAAAGGCTCAGGTTCGAGAAGACTCAATTTGTTTTTCCTCATCGGGCAACATCTTAGGGTCATTACTTTATTCATTTTGTAAGAAATGAAGTCCCGCCATGTGAGAAAATGGACTTGGTTACCTTAAAATCAGAAAAAACTTAGCTATTCTTATAATATCATTAAGTTGCCGCTAAATCTGAATAGTATGAAAGGCTTGTATATAATATTGGGTATCACTCTATTAAGCACGTGCTTGTTAATCGCTCAACCCGAAGAAAGATCAAGAGTCTTTGTATTAACCGATATTTCTAATGAACCCGATGATGAAGAATCCCTGGTGCGGTTTCTGGTCTATGCCAATGCTTACGATGTTGAGGGTTTGGTCGCCACCACGTCCACCTGGCTAAGAGAAAGGCCTCGCGAAGATCTGATTCGCAGACAGATATATGCTTACGGCCTGGTCCGTAACAATCTCGAACGCCACCAGTCCGGATTTCCTTCCAAAGAAGCATTACTGGCAACAGTCGCGACTGGACAGGATACTTACGGTATGGCGGCCGTGGGAGACGATAAATCTACGATTGGGTCAAAGATGCTTGAAAAAGCCATTGATAAAAACGAAGGCCGTCCCCTTTGGGTATCCATCTGGGGAGGAGCCAATACGTTGGCCCAAACTCTATGGGATGTGAGGAAGGAACGCTCGGAAGAAGAATTGAAACAATTTGTGAGCAAAATGAAGGTCTATACCATTTCTGACCAGGATGATGCAGGGCCCTGGATCCGAAAGGAATTTCCTGAAGTATTTTATATCGTTTCACCTAGTACACCGGATTGGCAGGAATATTACCGGGCTACCTGGACAGGAATCAGTGGAGACAGGCATTATAAAAACGGACCTTACTATGCATTTGATTTAGTGGATAATCCGTGGTTGGAAGAAAATATTATGAGTCATGGACCTTTAGGCAATTTGTATCCACCACTAGCCTATATCATGGAAGGTGATACTCCTTCATTTTTGGGATTAATCAATAACGGTTTAGGCTGGTCACAAAATCCAGCTTATGGTGGTTGGGCTGGTCGATATGACCTTTTTCAAGCCTATGGCGAGAGTAGACCAATCTGGACCACCACCCAGCAAAGCAGAGATTGTGTCACCCTGGCTGACCAATCGAGCCATTGCAGCGAGCAAGCGACTATCTGGCGCTGGAGAAGAGATTTTCAACATGATTTTGCTGCCCGGATGGACTGGTGTGTTGAGACTGAATATGAAAATGCCAATCATAATCCGATAGCCGTATTAAATGGAGATCAAACCAAACAGATTATTAGCATTGAATCGGTGAAAAATCAAGCTATTAAATTATCCGCCTTGGGGTCTTCCGATCCCGATGGAGATCAGGTGACCATGATATGGTTTATTTATCAGGAGGCGGGAGCCGAAGGTATAAAAGCCCATCTCGATACAAACTCAGGAAAGGAAGTGCTTCTGCAGGTAGCGTCAGATTGCGGGCCCGGGGAGATCCACGTGATCTTGCAAATCGAAGATGCTGGTACGCCTCCTTTAGTAAGCTACCGCAGGGCGGTTATTAATGTTAAAGAATAATCCATATGTCTTTAAAAGAAGCCTTTCATGCTTTGCATCCAGCGGTGTTTTTTTTAGATGGCCAGGATCTCAACAGCCTTTATAGTTTTTTAAAAGGCCAGGGTCGATTATCGTCTGACGAGATGATAAGTTCGGTTGAAAAACCGGGAGAAGGCAACATGAATTTTGTGCTGCGAATCATTACCAATCAACGCACTTTTATTTTGAAACAGGCAAGACCATGGGTGGAGAAATACCCACAGATATCGGCATCGGTAGAACGATCTGAAGTTGAAGCGCAATACCTCAGAGATACCCAAAAAGTCGAAGAGCTGGCTGGATTTAGTCCTCGATTATTATGGTCTGACACTTCCAATTTTCTCCTGGCAGAGGAAGATCTGGGCCTGTCAGCTGACTACACTTACCTCTATCGAAAAGGAGAGCAAATGAATCCAGACGACTTAATAAGGGCCACCTATTATCTAAAGACGGTCCAT
Organism: Saprospiraceae bacterium; assembly: GCA_016711125.1. Lineage (GTDB taxonomy): Bacteria > Bacteroidota > Bacteroidia > Chitinophagales > Saprospiraceae > JABDMH01. The sequence continues at coordinate 809,893 of JADJTQ010000002.1, forward strand.
CAAAATCCACTTGGTCGATTTCCGGAAAATAGAGCCATGCGAAAATTAAATCATGAACATATTTTTCATTTTCCTTTTCAAAAAGATAATGGTCTGGATTTAAATAGTATTCAAAGAGGATTAGCCGAAGTCGCAGTGCCTTTTCACGAAGACGATTTCCTGAAAAAGAAAATTAGTCGGCTAGGTGAAATATATTTATTACAAGGACGCAGTCTGATACACGGAGATTTTTATCCGGGTAGCTGGCTCAAGACCGATCACGGCATTAAAATAATCGACCCTGAATTTGCTTTTCAGGGCCCACCTGAATTTGACTTGGGAGTGATGTTTGCTCACATGCTGATGGCTCAACAAGGAATCGATATTTTGCAGAATATTTGGTCAAAATACGATGCTCCCGCCAATTTTGATCAGGGTCTCCTCTCCGCTTTTGCCGGTGTAGAAATCATGCGTCGCATTATTGGAATTGCGCAGTTGTCCCTCAGTTTAAGCATTGCTGAAAAAATAAATTTAATGTCGAATGCGTCGGAGTGGATCAGGAAAGAGAATTTGGTGACTAAGCTTCTGATTTAGGATGTTGTTGGTTCTTTCTCATATTTAGCGGGAAGACTTTCCCTTTGCTTTATACACCTGCATAGTCGAGGCACTATTTGAAGTTTGCACGGTTGTCCGAGACTTGCAAAAGAACAAGCAATCAAGACTCATCGTAATTTCAGATCCAAGTCAATTTGCCGTAGCTGCATCGCGCAAGACCGTGTGATGATCGAGCGACCCTATAGGTGCTACCGCAATTGTGCTGCATAAATGCAGTCCTCCTGACAATATGGTCATTAATGTGCGAGTACCGGAATAGATTGGTGCTCGTGCATTACTCTGGTGCTGTCGGGAGAATCGGTCTTCCTGGCCGGAATGTTCGTCTTCATATCGTGGGCCGAGGCTTAAATGCTGCCAGATAACCATGAATCGTATGGCGCAATACCGTCTTTACTGTGCCGGTCGAAAGGTCTAAAATGCGGAACGCTACGAGGCAGGTGGTGTAAAATTCCAGCAATTAATGTACGAGTAGAATGCTTTTTGTTTGGAAATATGTTGGTGGCTGTGCGATTGCCTCAGCCTATAGAGATCGACATAACAAGGTGATCAACTCGCAGGATGTGTCTTTTTGATTGTCCGTTTCTGACCGATCCTTGTCCTTTTTTGTGCTCTCACTCGCTCCATCTTTGTATCGTCAATAGTGACAAACTAAATATTCTAAAATGGAAAGGATTATGAAAAATTATATTGGAGTGTTAAAAGGAATGAGTACGATCGCCAAGATCATGGTGCTTTTTCTATTAGTTAGCTCATGTGAAAAGGAAGTCTTTGACCCCTCGTTGACGCATGAATTTACGATACAGTCAAACTCAAATGGAGCAAATTACAATATCAAAGTTGGCTTGCCAGCCAATTACAATCCTGGAGGTGGAAATTATGCCTCTATATATGTTTTGGATGGAGAGCAAATTTTCGATTTTGTAAGTAACAAATGCGAAGAAATTTCGACCAAACTTGCTCTTGCAAACGCAGTGGTCATCAGTATAGGCTATGGGAAAGACCGAAGTATAGATTATACGCCAACAGCAGTCAGTTCTGTAACTGGTGGTGGCCCGCAATTTTTGGATTTTATTGAGAAGCAATTAATTCCTTTAATCGAGGAGAATATAAGTGTGGATACTTCTAGGAGTGGCCGGGTTATTCTCGGTCATTCATACGGGGGTCTTTTTGGAGCTTATGCTTTTAGTATGGGTAATAAATTGTTTGGTAACTACATTCTACTGAGTCCATCTCTCTGGTTTGACAACCTGATTGCACTCCAATTTGAAAAGGACAAACGGGTCGAAAATAAGAACAAGGAACAGTTGGTATTTCTGGGAATAGGCGAAGCAGAAAATGCCGGCAGGATGCAGGCTCCATTTGAGGCATTTTATCAGATTCTGCGTGACAATTATACAGGTATTAGATTGCAAAAGAATGTCGAAGCTAATCTGGCACACATGGGTTCCCAGCATCCCAACATCATCAAAGGACTCAATTATTATTTTGAAAACAGGTAAACCCGATCCGCACATTTTTCAAAAAAAATCTTAAAACAAACAAAATGAAAACAATAAAACTTCTCATACTCTCAACTGCTGTCCTAGTTGGCACCTATGGGTTCGCTCAAAAAGACATTTCGATGCCGACAAAAGGGCTATCACCAGTCGGGCAATTAACAATCGAACCAGGCTTGGGAATCCATACGAATTTTGGTACGGATTTTCTTATTACGAACCTGGTGCAATGGAATCCGAGTAAGCACCTTAGCATTGCCACCCATACCTCTTTTAACATCAATAATATCACCCAACGCTCTTTTAATGGAATAATAACCGATTTCAATTTTTCAATAAACCAAAAATTTGGTATCGGCACAACATTTTATTCCGCTAAACGGTCTCATACTTTTTTGCTGATGGCTGGAGCCAAGTACACAACATATAGGGAAACACTGGATGATGAGCGTTTCGATCAAGTAGGTACTACAGTCACCTCATTTAGTCCCGATTATGGGTTGATGTATAGTTTAAAGAAGGAGTGGCAAAAGTACTTTTTTACTTATCGAATGTATGTACCATTGTACCCCTGGCCCACGAAGAGTTCCAACATTTTGTATCTGGATGGCAATGTTGATAATGTTGCTCTGGAAGTTGGAATAGGGATGAGAATCAAATGATTGTCCTGCAACTATTTTAGTCTTCAATCGAGGCCAGAACTGGCTTGCGCACGAATATGCTAATTCCCTTCAGAGACTCCGATACCCCCTGGTAAAATTCTCCACCTGAGTAGATTTATCTTTAATTTCACAAACACAAATTTAACTATAATGAAAAAGATGGCCTTTATCATACCACCAACAGTTGAACTGCTTGATCTGGCGGGTCCTGTGCAGGTGTTTAGTGAAGCCAAATTTTATGGTTTTGAAGTGGATATTGAATTTTATCAATTCCACGAATCGCCTATCAGCACCTCAGGCCTTGGATTTGGTAATATCGCCAACTTTAAAGATGCAAGGTTGAAGGAAGGTGATTTTGTTTTTGTGCCCGGCATGCATTTTGAATACGTTTGTAGCATCTCTTTTAAGGCGGAAAGAGCATTTTTCAGTTGGTTGAAGGAATGCTCTGATAATAATATCACGGTTTGCTCTATATGCAATGGGGCTTTTGCTTTAGGTCATGCCGGTTTGTTAGCAAACACAGAGTGTACAACCCATTGGCGACGGGTGGATGAATTACAAATGCAATTTCCCCTGGCAAAGGTGGTTGCGGATATTCTCTTCGTAAAAAGTAACAACGTTTATACAAGTGCCGGCATCAGTGCCGGGATCGATTTAGCACTGGCCATTCTTGAAGATTTTAAAGGTGCGTTTTTTACCCATAAAGTAGCACGAGGACTCGTAGTGTATCATAGAAGAAGTGGAAGACATAAACAAGAGAGTGTTTACTTGGACTATAGAAATCATATTAGTCCCCAGGTACATGAAGTGCAAGACTTCCTGATAGATAATCTATCTAAGGAAAATAGCATAGAGGCCCTTGCTTCTCTCGTGCGTATGAGCCCAAGAAACCTCAGCCGGGTCTTTAAAGAAAAAACGGGATTTACAGTTTTGGAATACTTGACTATGTTACGGAGGGAGTATGCACAGACGATGCTTAATAATCCCGAATATACTATCGAGTACGTAGCCTCAAAGTGTGGATTTAAAACAGCAAGACAATTGCAGAGGATATTGAAGAAATAGTGGATTACTGATACTACCTGTGATCCCGAAAAGCGATGGAAAAAAATTCTAAACCTATTAAAACTAGAAGAAATGAAAGCACAATTAAAAGTGGTGGAATATAATTTTGAAGCAAGTGAATTTGAGTGGGAGATAGCTCCCGGTAAAATGATCGGGGCATGGGGATTTAATAAACAAATTCCCGGTCCGGAGTTAAGGGCAGATATTGGTGACACACTTGTTGTTCGCGTTACGAATAATCTCACGGAACCAACAATGATACATTGGCACGGCTTACGCATTCCATCGGCTATGGATGGAACGGGCGTAGTTCAAAAACCAATTGAACCGGGTGAAACATTTGAGTACCGTTTTGTTGTTCCTGATGCGGGAACTTTCTGGTATCACTCTCATCATAATGAAACAGCTCAAATGGAAAGAGGTATGTATGGTGCGTTAATAGTTGAAGATAAATCGGAACTGGTTACAGATAGCGAACGCATATTTATGATTGATGATATGAAATTGGATTCTGATAATAGATTTACAAAGCCCGGTTGGTTTATTCCTCGAGTTATAGAAAGGCATGATGGACGGCAAGGCGATACACTCTTGCTAAACGGAAAAGAAAACACAGTCATTAGTATAAATGGAGGTCAAACCGAAAGATGGCGTTTTATTAATTCATCAAGTGCAAGATATTTTTTACTGCATATGGAAGGAAGGGAATTTAAAATTATTGGAACCGATGGAGGATTATTGGAACACCCAAGATTGGCAAATGAAGTTTTGATAACTCCGGGAGAAAGAATGGATATTGTAGCCGGACCTTTCAACGAAGGAGAAATTTTTGCAATAGAATCATTACCTTACAATAGAGTCACATTTCTAAAGCCAAAACGCGAAAAGTTTGCAACAGTAAAAGTTGGCGAATCCAAACCATCAATAGCATTTATTCCTGAAACATTAAGGGAAATTGAAACGCTAGCACAGCAGTATGCTAAAGTAACAAGAAACATAAAGTTGTCAGTAGGTCCAAGCATGAAAGACGGAATGTCTTTTCTTGTGAATAATGATGTACATGTAAATGACAAGCCTGTTAGAGTTGGTGAATTGCAGATTTGGGAAATCAATAATGCGAGTTTAATGGACCATCCGTTTCACCTGCATGGATTTTTCTTTCAGGTAATAGAGGAAGACGGTAAAGCACCGTCATTCAAAGCATGGAAGGACACATATAATTTAAGACCAAGAACAAAAATAAAAATTGCATGGATGCCTGATAACCGTCCGGGATTGTGGATGTATCATTGTCACATCATTGAACATCATGCTGCTGGTATGATGGCAAACTTTGAAGTGATTGACGATAGCAAACCTTCTGAAGAAAATGCACGAAATCATTCAGCGACTTGCCATACTTGAAACCTGATTTCATCGGTAGAAATAGATACCGTCATCCTGTTAAATAAACATTTGAAAAAATAAATCTTTAATATTATGAATGCAGCAATTATTGGCATCGCTTTAGGGTTAATAATTATAATTACATTTACTTTACTCAAACAGTTTGATAAGAAAATAGTTTACGGCTTGATACTTACAGCTATCGGGTTTCTGTATGTTGGTTACACCTGGTCAGATATTACACTGTTAATCATTACCAGCATACAGGCATCGGTTTTCCTATTCCTGGCATATTTTGGAATTACAAGAAGCATAAATTTTCTGATTGCGGGTTACTTCCTTCATGGCACTTGGGACTTCCTGTACGAATACTTTGCCAGCACGGCTTTGATTCCCCCTCATTACGATTGGTTTTGCTTCTCAATTGATTTTGTCATGGGATTCTATCTTCTGATGATAAAAAAGCATTTGAGGGATAATCCAAAGGCTTCGTCCTAGTACTTATCGTTGAAAATTATTAAGGCTTACAAGATGACCGCGTGTTGTATGGCGTTTCGTATGAGCTGCCTGCATCATGCTTTTCAAGGTATCCAACCCCAATATAGATCATATAATGGCTTTCCCAGCTAAAGGAAAACGAAAGGATTCAGTACTAATTAAATTAAGATAAATCTAATAATAAAATGAAAGCAATAGTTTACACACAATATGGGCCACCAGAAGTTCTTCAACTCAAAGTAGTAGAAAAACCTTCACCTAAGGACAATGAAATTCTGTTAAGCGTTAAAGCCACCGCAGTGAATTCAGGGGATTGGCGACTTAGAAAAGCCGACCCATTTGCTGTCAGACTACTTTTCGGTCTGATGAAACCTAAGATAAATATTCTCGGAAGCGTTTTTTCAGGTGAAGTTGAGAGTGTAGGTAAAGATGTTAAACTTTTCAAGATTGGTGACCAGGTGTTCGGTCATGCCGATATGCGCCTTGGTGCCTATGCAGAATATAGGTCTTTGCCTGAAAACGGAACGCTGGCATTAAAACCCGACAGCATTACTCATACCGAAGCAGCCGTTATTCCATTTGGAGGAGTTACGGCATTACATTTCATTAAAAAGGCGAGATTAAAGCCTGGACAAAAAGTTCTTATTAACGGAGCTTCAGGAGCAGTTGGCAGCGCAGCCGTTCAACTTGCAAAGCATTTCGGGGCGACTGTTACAGGAGTGTGCAGCACTGCAAATATTGATTTAGTAAAATCTTTGGGAGCTGACATGGTAATAGATTACACAAAAGAAGATTTTACACAAAATGGTGAGAAGTATGATGTAATTTTTGACACGGTTAATAAAGTTTCATTTTCTCGTAGTTTAAAGTCATTGAATAAAGGAGGCCTTTTAATTTTAAGTGCAGCTGGAATGTCCGAGATGATTCAAGGGTTTTGGACTTCTGTGACAAGCAGCAAGAAGGTTTTGACTGGTGTAATAAGCCATTCCGCGGAAGACGTTCTTTTTCTTAAGGAACTAATTGAAAAAAATAGACTGAAGCCAGTTATTGATAGAACTTATTCTTTAGCGCAGATTGTCGAGGCACACGCTTATATTGAGAAAGGACATAAAAAGGGAAACGTGGCAATTACCTTAGAATAGTAAAAGCATGCTACGTTAGGTCAATTTTTCTTATTCTTGAATAATAGTCAACATGTCCGCTTCAACCTGCTAAGACGAGTTAAAACGGTTTTGGGTAAAAATTAGTTGGAATTCTGCTCTATTGAGTATACCAGAGTAATTGGGATGGGCAGGAAAAATTCCGACACTAATTGTCGGGGCTGGCTCTTTAGACCATTAGTCCTGATGACGAAAATTCAGGCTCGACTCGATTATGTCAGTAGAATCAGCATCTTACTATTGCTGAAAAGTATTCCTTTATGTATTTAATGGTGAATAACGATAAAATTACACTCGTATCACTCCCTAACTATCTTCACATCCTTAAACATAAAAGGGTTATCACTAAGCCTTAAATCCTTACCGCTGGCGGTGGTCACATTCCTTAGAATGACTTCCCTGGTTCTGACATAGGGAAACTCCTCCTGGTAGGAATCGTCGGTCATTTGAGGATTGAAATTGGCAAAAATGGCCGGACCCTGGTAATCATCCGGATGATTGGAGTCATCGATATGAAGATTTTCGATGGTGATCCGTTCGGGCATATAACAGGTGTAGCCAAAATCGTGCTGCCCGGAGTTGGAACCACCAATCAGGCTGGCACTGGCCGGGATACCTCCGGAAGGCACAAAAATGCAGTCCCGGATCACAAATTCTCCCTGCCAGGTGCTGCCGTAGTCGGAGCGTAGATTGATCAGGCTCCTGCCCCGGATGGTGCTATTCTCTACAGTAAATACCCCGACACCAATGGCATTGATGCCCATATGCCCCAGAGTCGAGTTGCGTATAGTGGCATTGGCAACGCCCATGTGGGCGTCAAACCGGGAAAAGGTACAATGGTCGTAAAGCAGATTTTTACCGAAGTTAGAACCGAGGATTCCCCAATATGTCCTGTCGTCGATATCATTGGTCTGGCTACAGTTGACGAATGATACATTGAGGGCACGGTTGACCGAGAGGTCATAAGAGCCCATGGAGACCGGCACTCCGGCCGAGCCAATGGTCTGGTATGTTTTGTGTCCGGTGAGTGTGGTGTTCTTAACTGTTACGTACGAACAGTCACGGATATTGAGGAAGCCACCATACGGCGCACCATGGTCTCCTTCGCCGGTCACGCGATGTTCCAGCCCATCCACAACAACATTGGAACGCCTGACCAGGAAGTTTCGGCTATAGTAGGTGTACTTCGATTCAGCTCTATTGGCGATGGTAGTAAATCGCCCTCCGGTGATGGTCAGCGTCGTCTCGTCGATGGGAAGCGCGGTGATGTCGGTAATCTTATCGAAGTCCCAGATGATTGGAGCGTTCATATCTACCTGACCGTTTTTGTCTGCGATAAAAATATCCGTCTGCGAGGATCCATTGTTTTGGTTCGGCCCAAAGCGGATGTAGCGTTTTATGTCAGCATTGGTGACGGTGACCAGGCAGGTCCCGGGGAGAGCGACATCGATTTTCTTCTGATTTCTCCTTAGGGTACTTATCCCCTCGGGACTGAACGGTTGCAGGTTTGAATTCACCAAAAAAACCGATCCATTCCGGTTTTGCACTTCGGTATCGTCAATGATGAATGCCGCCGTGCCAAAATCGGTGTCGGTCCGGATGACCGCTGTGCGCTCTTTACCTCCAATGTAATAGGTGGCCCCCTCGTCGGCTTTCACCGCAAGACCGTGCAGATTGGCGAAAGCATGAGCTGCAGCGATGGCGTCCATATCATCCGTTTTTCCGTCGCCTTTGGCCCCGAGGTCACTATAGAGCACCCTTCCATTGGTTTTAAATTTCAGGACATCCTTTGGCGACACATTGACCTCTAAATTCCCATTTTCATTGGTGTGTACCGTAGTTTTTTTCTTATTGGAGGTGATCACTATATTTTCAAGCGGGCCTTCGGTCTGCCCCTGTGTCATAATGACACTGGAAATTAAGAAGAACAAAAAGAGTATATTTTTCATCGTGATCGTATTTTGATAGTGATCTAATTCAGAAAGAATCAAAACTGGCAATTTTCCCGCATAAACGCAAATAACATTCGATTGAGTGCTAAGCTTGCAAAGGCTAATCTAGTTCTGTGAGTCCTTATGGACTGCCACTTTTGAGGGTGACAACGTATTTATCTCCCTACCTTCCGGAAACGGTGTAACTTCGTGATTACAGATGCAAATCAAGCCTGTCCAACCTCCTTTGGTAAGATTAAAAATGAATATTTCGTCAGGGTTAAACCCGGATATTGAAAATCATCATTTCGGTTTCATCTCCTGAGTCCAATTGCCTGATTTTAGGGCGTCAATTTATGCATTGGATTTTCCAATGCATAATGCGGTTCTGTGGAAAGGAACCTCAAGCGGGTGGGAGCCAAGATTGCAGCTGGACTTTGAAAGATTGGGTGGCTAGGCTTTTGCTCGAAACCCAATTTCAGTCAGCTTTCTTGTGTCAGTAATTATTTCACTTCTAAGATCATCGCTGATTTTGCTGGTACTTCGAGCGTATTTTTTACCACTAACTCTTTGTCAGAAATGATATCCTTTGCTTTGAAGGTGTTGGATATCATTTCACTATATCGGTGCATATCGATGCTCACATTTTCGCTATTTTTATTGAGCAAAACCATTACTTTTTGTTCATCAGTATAGCGGAAATAAATATATACATCATTTTTCTGGGGTGCATAATGTTTAAATCTTCCATTACCAATTGCCGCATTGTTTTTTCGCCAATTCAGTAATTTTGAAAAATAGAGTTGCGCCTCCTTTTCCTCATTGGTAAGACCTTTTCCAGTCTTGGTTTCCTTTAAATCATCACTCCAACCGCCATAGAAATCCCCACGTCTCTGACCATCACTCCCCGCTTTTTCATTCGTCATTAGTACTTCTGTTCCATAGAAAAATTGAGGAATGCCCCTCATCGTCATATACATGGCAATTCCCAGTTTCCAGTCGTCCAAATTTTTATTGAGTCTTGAATAAAATCTATCCAAATCATGATTGTCGGGGAATATCAGTTGATCTTGTGGATGAGGAAACAGATAATCCTGTGCAACACTTTGATACGTATCTCTCCAAGTCGAATGCCATTGATCACTCCTGGTAAGACTGGAAACGATGTTATCATTCAACGAGAAATCCATCAGGGTTAGGAGATAACTTTTATAACCATCGGAATTCAAGTTATCTTTTTGCCAATACGAAGTGGACGCTACAATGCGAGTCATTTCTTCAGCTACGATATTGAAATTGGGATACTCATCCAAAATCGCTTTTGTCCACGTGACTAGAAAATCTTTGTCGGAATAAGAGTAAGTATCTTCCCGGAAACCTGAAATCCCTGCATACTCCACCCACCAGATTGTATTTTGTATCAGGTATTTTGCCATTAACGGATTCTTTTGATTTAAATCCGCCATGTGCCCATCAAACCACCCGTCTGTATATTCCTTTTTATCAATCTCAGCTGCGTAAATATCCGTGATGGTCGACTTCAAATGATTTGTCCGGGTTCTAGTGTCGGGAAAATTAATCCAGTCTTTTGAAGGCAAATCCTTAATAAAATAATATTCTGCTCCGCAGTGATTTAGGACAACATCCCAGATTACACCCATTCCTCGCTTCCCGGCTTCCTGAACTAGTATTTTAAATTGTTCATTCGTGCCGAAGCGAGGATCTATCTTATAAAAATCTGTTGCAGCATAGCCATGATAAGAATATTCCGGCTGATTATTTTCAATTAATGGGGTATTCCAAATTTGAGTAAACCCCAATGACTTTATATAGTCCAGATGATTAATGATACCTTGAATATCTCCCCCATGTCTCTTATCTTCGTTATTTCGGTCAATTGTTTTTTCATTCATACTGGTGATAATATCATTTTTAGTATCACCATTTGAAAACCGATCAGGAAAAGTAAAAAATATGGCATCCTTTTGAGTAAAGCTTTGCCGGTTTGCACTGTTCTTCTCTCTTTCTAAGAGTGGAAAATCTTCAGACAAAGGCACTTTATCTTTAGCACTAAAATTTATTTTAATGGTTCCAGCCTTTGCTGCGGGATTGATTTTCAGCGTGATGAACAAGTAGTTTCTATTCTCAACTCGCTCAGTTTTGAAAGCTGAATGTCTGGATAGTTTATTGTCGGATTTAGATTTGCTATGTTATCCCCGTAAACCAATAAAGTAATGGTACTATACTTCATTCCGACCCACCAGTTAGATGGTTCAATTCTGCTTATCTTCTGTGCGGTGACCGAAAGTTGGAGAAGTAATGCGATAGATAAAATAGATGTTTTTTTCATTCTCATATGTTAGGTTCTTTTTTAGCGGAACAACGGTAACTAATTAGATTCTCGCCTTTCTTTCGAACAACCTAACTCTGGGCATGTGTGCGGTACCTTCTGTGGATTTTATCATCAGTGTATATCGTGATTTGTGGTTTTTGATATCATTAAGCCTTGACCATTATCGAGTGCCAAAGAACTTTAATTAGTTTGGTCATCAGCAATCTAGATATTTCCGATGCGGAAAGAAATAGGCGCTTTTTTGCTTTGTCCCATACCGAAGGCTGACAGCTCATGCTGCCCAAGGTATGGTCTTCATTAAGGGATTCGAATATAGCAATCTTTCCGTAATTGACAGCGCCACTACATGGCGAATAGTAGATAAATGAAGTGTCGACTTTCGACCGACTCAAATTCGGCAGGCTAACCGCAACCTTTTGCATTTACGAAAATAAGTCATCCCAATGATTTTTTGGAAATCTGAAGGCCAGTTGGATCAAAGTCCTATAAATGATTTGATAATCCAGTTGCATGAAGCCAGGTAGAGAGGTTTGGATACCCGGTTCGTAGTCACGTGTACTGACGCTATCCGGTGGGGATCGATCGAGTCGATCTTTTTTATGGCTGATTGATCTGCGCTCCTTCCCATTATAAAAATTGAAATAGAAACCTACCGACTAGCTTGATATTCCTTACTAAACATGCGCTTAATGAGATTGGATTTAAATTTTTGTCCGTCATTTGATCTTGGAAATGGAATGTTCGGAACTGGTACATTCAGAAATTCGCAAAGTGGTTTCCAACCATCCTTGACTTCGAAAACAAGCAATTTATCTGTCGGAATGGTACGTTTTACTTCCTCGTTCCAATCCCGGTAAATCTTCTTTGTTGCATTGGGATCATTAATTCTGCCCAGAAAAAAGCGTTGGTGCACAATTTCTGCAGCATATTTAATTGATTGCACCGACATGGCTGCCCGCTTTGAGAATATTCCAAAGAATTTGAGCAATAAGAGAATTGGTGCTGGTATCTTTCGAAAGATCGTTTTTGAGGCACTGGTGTACCAGGCATCTTGATCACGGACGGTCAGAATCACTTTAGCGTTTGGATATTGTTGAAAAAATTCACGATAATAAATTGCGGCTGGAAAATCAACACACGATTGATAGCCATCAAACAAAGCATCATAATCCGTAACTTTGGCATCCATGAGTTCCTGCCAATATTTCAATTTGGCCGGATCTTTAATGGTAAGTTCAAACATGTGATAACATTTACCAAAACCTAAATGCTCCAATGCCATTTTCAGTGATTCAGTGCCGGTACGCCCAAGTCCAGCGCCGATTACTTTTAGTGCCATAGTGTTCTGAGTAATTTTGCTGACCGTTTAAATAATGTTTTGCATTCTTTGAAACACCTAAGTCTTTGTAAACCGTCGCTGACCCTAAGGTCATTTCGCACTATCCATTTGCATGTACTCCAGCTTATGTTTTTGAAGTAGATTTTCCTGTATTAATTTGTTTTATAAACCGCCGGGATGAGTGAATTCCCAAAAACAGCTACTTAATCTACAACGAATTCGCGTCAAAGGTATCACCCTGGCCCATGTCTCCGGTTGTAAAACCTTTCCTAAACCAACGAACTCGTTGCTCCGAAGTACCATGGGTAAAACTTTCGGGGGTGACATAACCCTGGGTCTGCTTTTGAATTTTATCATCTCCAATAGCACTGGCGGCACTCAGGGCTTCCTCAATATCACCCTTCTCCAGAATATCATTCATCTTTTGAGCATGATGTGCCCAGACACCGGCATAAAAATCAGCCTGTAGTTCTAATTGAACACTAAGTTTGTTGTAGTCAGCCTCGCTGAGTCTGCTTCTTGCTTGTTGCACCTTTGCCGATGTACCCATCAGGTTTTGAATATGGTGACCGATCTCATGAGCGATCACATAGGCCATAGCAAAATCTCCGGGAGCACCAAATCTCCGGCTTAAATCTTCGTAGAATCCCAAGTCGATATACGCCGATTGGTCAGCAGGGCAGTAGAAGGGTCCGGTAGCACTACTGGCGGCTCCACATGCAGATTGAACGCTCCGGTTGAATACGTTCAGGGTAGGTTCCTTGTAGGTGGCTCCATGCTGACTAAACAATTTTGTCCACACATCTTCTGTGTCGGCTATCACTACCTTGACAAATTGAAACAACTCTTCCTCTCCGGCAGCAGGTTGATATTGTGATTGACCCGAAGAGAAACCTGAGGATGGACTAATGATATCCAAAGGATTGCCCACCAGAAACAGGACTCCCCAGAACAACCACTCCAATTAATATTTTAGTCTTGGTGATACCACCCCTGAAAAAGAGGGTGATCAAACTCATGATCATTCCACTGCTCATGCCGCCACCACTACTGCCGCCTGATTGGCGTTGGTCGCGTACGTTGTTACTTTGTCTTCTACCTTGCCATTTCATAGTCTGATATTTTGAAAAACTTTGTTAATAGGTGAAAATAGGAAACGGATTTTGCTTTAAGAATATAATCATTGGATCAAAGGGTTCTGTGTTTTCACCAAGCCACGCCATAGGGTATTCATAATGCTCGAACATAACATGGGACTTTTTGTTCGGGCTTGATGGGATTGCAACTCACCCCATGGTTATTCCCATAGTATTTATTTTGCGGTCTAGTTCGTATATTAATGGAGCTCGGGTCAATTCAATGAAATTTGTTCTTTTCGCTTCCAGCGGGGCAAACTTTGCCGCCAAAAGTTTGTCAAAAGCGCCAGGCTGTAGTTCTCGGACGGTCACACTAAGTGTTTTTCCGCTACACCCTATAAACTCGCCCTTTGGGGCAGTTCTATGCTTTTTGGGTAGCGGGTCACCTCGCTTTTGTTTTTTAACCCTTATTGTTCCATTTGGCTCATACGGTATAGTCTGTGGTAGCTCCAAAACACTAAGCTTCCCATCCGCTTTTGCGGTTCTTTCACTTCAAGGTGCACCGCACCTCGATAAATGCAATTGCATTTAATCGTTCAAGAACACTCGCCTCTAACTACTAGGCTGGAACTAGACCTTTTCCAAAGGTCTTAGATTTGTCGTTGCTCTTGGCTTATTATCGCTAGATTGTCAATCGTTTACGTTTTTTTTGTCACTTTGCCTCCTTGTCTATGCTTCAATTAATTTTCAAGTCTATCTGGTCTGGCGACCCGTTGGACAGGTTAAAATGAAAGATCTCATCTACCAAAAGAGGGCATATAACACCGCACAAATAATAAATACTGTAAAAGCTGAGGCATTGAAAACGGGGTCGGTTTTGAAAAGATTTGCAGTCAATGGAATTCCTTTTTCGTCATCTTTTCCTTTGCCTTGAGAATGACTAATAATGATGGTGATGGCCATGGTGATCAGAGCCGTTAAACCCATTTGATTCATAAACGGCATACCCGGAACAAACTTGAAGGCAATGGCAATCGGAATGGAAGCTACGGCTCCAAGGATAGCACCTCGGTTGGTTGTCTTCTTCCAAAATAAACCAAGCACAAATACACTGAGAATACCCGGGCTAACAATACCCGTGTATTCTTGGATGTATTGAAAAGCCTGATCGATGCCACCCAGTAGCGGGGCCATAATACAACCGATCAACAAGGCAACTGCAGCAGAAAGTCGGCCCACACTTACGGTCTGTTTGTCCGTGGCGCTCTTATTCATATAGGTTTTGTAGATGTCCATGGTGAATATCGTCGAAGTGGAGTTGAGCATGGAAGCCAGTGACGAAACAATAGCCGCCGTCAATGCAGCAAATGCAATGCCTTTCATACCGGAAGGGAGCATTTGAAGTAACCAGGGGTAGGCTTTGTCTGAGGTTCCTTGAGAAGGTAGATTATTTATGGCACCGTTACCCAAGCGAGCCATAATTTCCGGGTCATTGACCATAACATATGCTACGATACCGGGAAGAACCACAATAAAAGGAATCAGTATTTTTAAAAAGGCGGCCATGGCTATGCCTCTTTGGGCTTCCTTCAAAGATTTGGCGGCCAGGGTACGTTGGATGATATATTGATTAAATCCCCAATAATAGAGGTTGGCAACCCAAAGCCCACCGATTAATACCCAAATGCCAGGCAGGTTGATGTATTCCGGATTTGACTTATCAAGAATCATATGAAATCTATCCGGAGCCGCTTCCAACACTTGTTTAAAACCAGCTATCATACCGGCGCCATCAGACAGCGCATTTAGCGCCAGATAAGTGGTAAACAGACCGCCGAGTACCAGGAAAAAGACCTGAATTACATCAGTCCAAGCCACGGCACTGAGTCCTCCATACAGCGAGTACGCTGCGGCAAAGAGGGCCAATCCGATTATTCCGTAAATCATGGGAACACCAATAATGGACTCTATGGCTAAAGCTCCCAAATAGAGCACTGAGGTCAAGTTCACGAAAACAAAAAGTGCAATCCAAAATATAGCAAGGATGGTTTTCAGCTGAGTGCTGAAGCGTTTTTCAACAAATTCAGGAATGGTATAAATGCCCTTTTCCATAAAAATGGGCAAGAAGTATTTTCCAACGATGAGCAGGGTTATGGCAGCCATCCATTCGTATGAGGCAATTGCCAGACCGGAAGCGAATCCTGCTCCCGACATGCCAATAAATTGCTCGGCAGAGATGTTAGCCGCTATGAGGGAGGCTCCTATGGCCCACCAGGGGAGAGACTTACCAGCCAGAAAATAATCCTCTGCATTTTTTGATGCCCTTTTTTGTCTCTGGATACAAATAGCCCGACACCAAGTATCAGAGAACAATACAGGCCGAAAATGATTAAGTCGATCGTAGAAAAGTTCATGTGTTGGTCAGTTAAGAATTTGGAAGATCAAATTATTCTTTTTTAACAGGTTTTTTGCAATCGACCTGGTATTTACTATGGAATAAGGGGTAGGTGCTGCTGATCATGGGTCTGCGCTAAGAAAAACCAGCCCAAAAGATTCTTGGGTTGTTGCACCGAGAAGTCCCCTTCTATGGGATTTAGGGGTCCTAGAGACTTTCCTTGGCAGCTCCCTCGTGGTTCTATTCAGGCAAATATTTTAAAATATACCAACTACTTTCTTCTTTGGCCATAAGCCGTTTTTCCACCCCTGCCACCTCAATGGGGATATTTATTCCGATCAATCCTTTGGCCACGTTTTCCCCCTTGAGGGGGTTAGGGGGTGGACTTTCCGAGGACCACCCTTGGTTCTCCTATTTAGACGTCACTCCATTGGAAGAAATCGTTTCTAAATCTCTATTACTTCCGTACCATTTGAAATAACAACTTCGATAGGAGTGAGCTGTTTGCTGAATTTCCTTTTATATTCCTGGACCAGCTCTGAGACAAAATTTTCTTTAGCAGTTGTTTTTACAATATTCAGAGTGCAACCTCCAAATCCACCTCCCATCATTCGCGCACCGATGATGGCAGGATGGCTATTGGCGAAATCTGCGAGAAAGTCGATCTCCGGACAAGTGATTTCATATTCATATCGCATGGCTTCCTGAGCAGTCTTCAACAATTGACCAGCCCAGGCAAGATCTTGGTTGACAAGAGCGTCAATGAATAAATGAACTCTTTCATTTTCTTCGATAATGTATTTACATCTCCGGTAGATGACTTCCTCCATTTGATCTCTCACTTCATTCAGCTGCCCTACGGCGGCATCTCTAAGCGACCTTATAGGTTGGAATTTTTTCTTCAGGATAGCCACTCCAGTCTCACATTGTTGTCGACGCACATTATACTCAGAACTCGCTAAACTGTGTGATACGTTGGAATTGCAAAGTAATAGTGAATATTCCCCTAATTCAAAGCTAAAATGTCGGTAGGTTAAATCTTGACAATCGAGGAGTAAGACCTGATCTTTCTTACCCATCATACTGGCAAATTGATCCATGACCCCGCACTTCACTCCGGCATAATTATGCTCGGCCTGTTGAGCCATTTTTACCATCTCCATTTTGGGAATGTGCAAACCAAAGAGTTCATTTAGTGCGACACCGGTGCCACATTCCAACGCAGCCGACGAAGACATTCCTGCACCCAATGGGACATTACCACTAAAAACCATATTAAATCCTCTCAGCGTCCTGCCCGACTTAATGATCTCAGCTGCTACTCCCAGGATGTAATTCTGCCACGAGTCCGGAGGCATTGGTTTTAATGCTGTGAGCTTAAAATCAAACCGTTCATCTAGATCCAACGCAAGCAGTGAACACACATCGTCATCACCAGATTCAGCGGCAGCAAAATAAATCGACTGCGAGACTGCTGCGGGCAAGACAAAGCCATTATTGTAGTCCGTATGTTCGCCGATGAGATTTATCCGGCCAGGTGATCGCACCAACAGAGGTTCTCTCGCATATTGTTGAATAAAAGTGCTTTTGACGTGTTTTGGAATTAGGTGGTCGATTCTTTCTGTGCTCATTAATTTCAAATTCAGTTGTTTCCTTTGTTCATTGATCCCATCAAAAAAACTAAGTGCTGCTGAGTCAAGCTACCAGTTTGATTTTATGGAAGATTTTCCTGATACAGCGCTCCTAATCGGTAAGTCGGATATGCATAGCGACAACTGACAATATCAAAAGTCAAAATGTCGAACAACAACCATTATTTTTTTTAGTCAAATTTGGCAGCCAGCCAATCCAAACCCTCTTTAGCCGCAGCGACATCATCTTCTCCTTTTCCCCCAGAGAAGGAACCAACCAGATAACCTCCTTTTACTTTTTTAATGACACCACCGATATATCCATACTCTCCCCGCATATCTTTTCTCTCAGGATTGCCACTGTTTTTTAGGGTTACTGCCATTTCCGCGGCTTTGGTATAAGCTATCCCTAACAAGTTTACCTTGTCATCAGCAAGTTTGCCCACCACTCTCATTTTAGATATCCAGGTGCTGGTGGCATCACCAGGAATAAATGCAATCACGGCTACTCCGGTCATGGGTATTTTATTGGCTGCTTTTTCGATGATTGTCAAACATTCTTCACCATGTTTTAAGAATAATTGTTCACCGCTTTTTGCCAAGGCTAAATGCATTTCCGTCAGTGCCTTAATTGGGGGATTGTTTATTGCCTCAAGGTTGAGTAAAAAGCCAGAGGTAATCACGAGCATCAATATTAAATAGTTCTTTTTCATACAGGTCAATATTTTAATTTTTATTTAGTTCAAAATTTGAGCAATCACTTTGAGAAGATTAATCTAAAGCCCTTTCATTGGAAAATAACCAGAAAAGGATTTAATCCACAAACTCCATCAGCCCAAACCTTCGGGCATGGTGTACATTTTCAATTCCATAAACAGGAAAGATCGTCGAACAAAGCCGTCGCCCGGGTTCGGGATCATTGCGCTCCTGACGTAAAGCAAGAAAAGCCCATTGGTTTCCTGCCTGTACCGGACTAAACATTTCCATGCCCTTGAATAGCTTTAAGGGGATGGCCATCTCCATCGTCCATCCGGTATCGATATCAGAATGGTCATTTATCGTCCCATCAAAGGTCACTTCAACTTTAAAATCGGGATCGTAAGAATACACAGATCCTTTTTTACCTTGATAGATGTTTTCCAGATAAATAAAGTCATTGGACGCCTTATACAAATTCAACTCAAACCCAAAATGCATCTCCAAACTATCGGGAGCAGGTATAAGAAATAGTTCAGCACAATCGTCCATATATGGTCTGCCATCGCGGTTTTTTTCAAAAGAGGTTAAATACTGATCTTTGCAATCAAAAAATGCATAAAGGTACTCGTCATCCCAGAGCATCCGAAAATCTGTTTGCTGTCTATCGGTTGCTTTTTCTACGCCATAAAAATAATCGAGTGCCCGGGATTCTGTTTTTGACCATGCCGCCTCATTCGATTTTCCATCAACAAGAATAGGAGTACTCGCCTTAGCCACCGTAAATACTTTTTGCTCTCCCAAAACATGCTTTTTCTCTTGGGCAAAGAGAGAAGTGCAGGTTAGGATTAGGATAATACAGATTTGTATTTTTTCCAGATTGCGTACCAAATTCATTTTTGAAATGTTTTAGGTTCTAATCATATTCCATTGCAGAGTATCGATTTCTGGACTCTGGGGAGGAACAATTTAGACAATTTATCGCGTATTGGTGACAGTAAACACTGTCTCAAACAAAAGGTCACCTCCGGGGCGTCGCGTTATTTTGATAAGTCAGATATATTCAATTCACCGCAAAACCAAAAATACGGCAGGAATGACCTGTACTATTGACGTTTTTATGATCGGTAATCCTAAAGACCAGGTGATGCTCTGTGTTGGCTAATTCATCTTCTAAAATATATAACCAGGGTAAATGCAGCCCGCCGCTCCATTGGGTAAATTGGTCGATTTTTTTGTAATAACTCCCATCAATACTGTACTCAACGATTCCAACATCGGGGCCAGCTGCTACCAGAATTCCAATTGCCCTTCCTTTGAAATTTAAGGAGAAAATAGCACCGGGTTTCTCAGCCAATAATACCGGCACATCGACAAAACCTGAACGAGTCGGGGTATCATCTTGAGGTTGCCATTTTTTATCAATCGTCCAATCTCTTCTTTTTTTCGATTTTTTAATGGAAAGGTAATGTCCGTTGTAGTAGCTAAAAGGATCTAGTGGTCTGCTGGGTATCATCCGGTCGGTGAGCACAATAGAGGAAGGAGAATCTGTGGCATGCTCCAAAGCGGTTATAATGGTGCGGGCGTAGATACCCTGACCGAAAGGAGATGGATGTAAGTCTTTAAAATCGTCTTTCCAGGTAAACTCTCCATTGAGAATTCGATCATTGACCTCTTTAGCGAGATTGATGGAGGTGATTTTATAATGTCCAGCTATTTTTTCATGTTGGACGATAACCTCGGGTGTCTTGTCGTGATTATAGTCGGCCATTTTATCCGGATCGACAAAGTGCATCATGATGATATCCATTTTCGGATTGACCAATAGGGCATGCCTGATAATGCCTTCCATACCTCTTATCTGGGCCTTTGGGCTCCGACTGTTGGTCGCGTCATTAACGGCTGCTTCGACAAAAAGAAGATCTATTTTCCCCTTTGAAAAAACATCTTTTTGTGCCCGGAAGGCTCCGGGTACCGAGCCCATAGAAGAAATGCCCGCATTGATGAAAGAAAAGTCAGTCCGAGGATGTTGTTTCTGCAAATAAGTCATTACGGAATCACGCCAACCACCATTGGAGGTAATAGAACCTCCCAGAAAAGCTACCCGGACTTTTTTACCAGCAGTTGCCAGGGCGTAAAAATTGCCTAGATTTTGTCTTAAATAAATGGATGGATCAGCCTGGGCTAATAATTGTGGATTTAACAATTCGGGATCAGTATTTTCTAAAATAAATCGAACGATCGGACGTGGGTTTTTTAAGCTGTGGGGATGATGCCCGATTCCTTCTTTTTCGATCAATTGAAAAGGGGCCCCACGATCGCGGAATATTTTTTCAATTAGGTAAGTGTTTTCTTCAATTGGGACGGACTCATCGACCTTTCCACAAACATGAAGAACCGGTATTTTTGCCTCTGCAACCCGAATGGCGGTATAAATGGGACTGCCTTTAAATTGAAGGGCAGCTTGTTCAGTCAGACCATACGCGCTCAAACATTTTTGCCAATCGGCGGCCGATCCTTCCGCCCGGCCTTTGCCCCCGGGCCAACTATTGATATCGCATACAGGTGCATCGGCATAGATACAGGCTACTTTTTCCGGATTTTGGGAGGCCCAATTATAGATGATTAGGCCACCCCGGCTGAAGCCTTCTAGTACCGTTTTTTTATTTAATTGATATTGGTGTGTTAAATAGTCATAATACTTGTTCCATAGGTCGACCGCTTGGGGGCCGCCATACATGTCTGCCACATCGAGGTACACGAGATGAAATCCTAAATCTAAAAGGGCAAGGTCGGTCTGCGGCTCGTGACCCCAAAACCTGGCTCTCCAGATCCAGTTGCGATTTTCATTGGCTTGTTTTGGGAATACGATTTTTGCATTCCGTCCCTCAAAATTAGATTCGATAAGACGGTAACCATTCCAGGTTGTATCATTTTGGGAAGTTACGGATTGTATACTTAAGGTCAGGGTAACTATAAAAAGGATGAAATAATTCAACCGCATGGTTTGAAGAAATTTGAGTCAATACGGCTAAGGTATGATAAAATGGTAAGGACGTTTTAATTGTCAGGAATATACGGATACTTGTGCTAACTCTGATACTCTATTTTTATACAGTAGAAATTTACTCAGTTACTCCACCCAAATCTGCTTTAGTTGCAAAGGACTTTAAAACACGATCTACTTGTTGAACTCGATTAACCAGCGACAAGAAAGCATAGAGACAAATTATTTTTATTAGAGTAAATTGTCTAAGGCACAGGTCATCGATCCAAGTGTTTAGAGAGTAAATTTCTTCCTTTTGATCTAAAACCATGTCTTTGATACAGTTTCGTTCCTTGCAAGTTTTCAGGTTCAACTTCCAGATGAATCACTTTTATTTGTAGCTCAGCGACAAGTGCAAAGGCCTGATCAAGTACCTCTGATCCCAGACCTTGACCGCGGTGTTTTTCTTCGATATATAATTCGTCAATCAATGCGTCACGGCCGTGGTATTCAAAACTAAAACCGAATGCCACAACGAGATATCCGATGATCTGATCGTCCAATGTGATTAACCAGAGTCTGCCTAAACTGGAGTCATTGAGAAACACTTGAAGAAGCTCACGGACCAATGATCGATTGAATGGATAGTCATATAGGGCGTTAAAATCCGACATCATATCGAGTAAGACCTGGATATGTGCAATTTCGGCCCGGAGCAGCTTGATTCTTTTTTTTGGATTTTTCATTTTCTTTTGGATTCGGTTCTTTTTTGATATGATCCAAAGTATTGCAATCTTAGCCACCTGGAAGATATCTTGTAATGTATTCTAATGTTCACCTCAACGTCTAGAAGAAGGTGCCTGCTACGAGCTGCCAATTATTAATTGAATTATCAAATCTTAAACCTAGCTGATCATCTAAGATAGTTTTAATATGATACCTGCTCCTACAATGACGTACTTCAATATTGAGCTGTAATTTTTCTGTCATTTTGTATCGAAAACCCAAACCCAACAATATTCCTGGATCGGTTGATGCACCCGATAGTTTGATGGAATTCAGTCTTTTGTCTACCGGTTGATAAGTCAATTTATCTGAATTCGGGAGCAAGGTTGGTATACCGTAAGAAAGAGTCAAGTCTTTTAAATAATTATTTAGGGAAGTATTGACCATAAAACCGAGAGTCAGATATGGGCTGGATTTCTTCTGAAAGGATAGATACTTACGGTACACGACCGCTGATTCCAAATTGCTGCGGGTAAGCGATGTTTTATCATGCTTGAAAACTTGATGTTGGTGGGCGAATTCCAATCGAAGTGATGTACTCCAACCCCAAGAAAAATCTATTGCTGTAATTGGTATGATAGTGTTAGACTTTAATGTCAGGTCACTATTCCGGCCGGTAAATAGACTGACTTCATAGAGTTCGATTGGGACTTCTACCGTGGAATTACCCCTTGTTAATCTATAGGTGATCTGTTGGGTCACCACACCTTTTAGATTTAGGTGATTTAGTGAAATGCCGCCAAATACACCAGGACTTACCCTGAGTCGGGTATCACCTAGCTTTTCCTCATTACGTGAGTATATGATGCACTCTTCATCCGGACAAACCAACATATGATATTTTTGACTTAAGTTCCGTAGATCCAGATACTCAAATTTTGATTCATTAATGACATCATAGAGAGATGGCTCATCGTTCATAATCAGTTTTAAGGTGACTTTATACTTGTTTGAGTTTGTCTTAAATATTCTACCTCCGATTTCCACATATACTTCGTCATTTTCAAGTTGATAAAGCGACTTTTCTTTTTCTAGGTAAAAGTAATCCATGAAAGGGTCAGCCAAATAATAGAGATCCAGGATGCCGTCTACCAAACATTCAAAAAAGTAGTCTAACGATTGGCCATTTCTAAAGATAGACTTGGCTTCAAAATATCGGGAACTACCAATTTTGTAGCTCTTTATGTCATCTGGAAAATACTTTTTTGGTATATCTTCAGTTTGTTTTTTAAATAAACAATATTTGGCAGTTTGTTTAGAATTTCCCTTATAAATCAACCCTCGAATTGTATCATTTGCAAAGGTCACCATGTAACCTATCTCATAGTTGTCTTGTGCCCATACCATGATTCCCAGGGCAAATGAGATTACAAAGGCTAAGAGAAATCTTAGTGAAAATCGTCTTATTAAACTAGGTAGCATTAAATAAGTTAGATAATCATGACAATTGTTGTTTAATTAATATTCAAAATGCCTGACATATTCAAAAATAATGATTTTTGTATAAACCTGCCCTAACATATCTTATTCGTTAAAAATGACAATCTAAGATCTTTTTTACTCCCCGATAATAAGACGGCCCAAATAGGTTGAGATGCACCAATAGATAGTAGAGTTGATACAGATCTGTCTGGGTTTCGGTGATCAAGGGGCAGGAGCTCTCCTTATAGTAGGCATCGTAAAACGCCGGATCAAAACCCCCAAAAAGCTTACTCATGGCGATGTCGACAAGAGAATGACCATAGTAGGTAGCAGGGTCAATCAAATAAGGTGTACCATCGATGCCAATAAGAAAATTACCGGCCCAGAGGTCTCCATGGATCAGCGATGGATAGTCTGCTTTCAGATACATCGCACAAATCTGCTCCATTCGCTCGACCTCTGGAATATCACCTGGAAAAAGAAGACCCTGAGATTGTGCTAATTGGATTTGCGGGTGCAGTCGTTCGAAAACGTAGAAAGCAGGCCAATCGTCATGCAGGCTATTAGATTGTTGCAGCGTGCTGATGAAATTATCTTGCTCCCCACCATAAGAGGTTTGACGTACCTGGTGCAGATGGGCAAGTTGCACTCCTAATTGTTGAAAATCTTTTTGAGTCGGATTTTTACTTTCGATAAAATCCATAGCTAAGAAAGCATGATTTTTCCATCGGTCAACGAGGTGGACCTGGGGTGTTTTTATCGAGCCGGCACCTACAATCGTCTCCAGACCAACTTTTTCAATAAGAAACATGTTAAGTGCTTCGGGCGTCTCATTGATCTTAAGAAAGTAGCGTCCGAAAGAGGTATTTAAGCAATAAGCCTTGGAAATATCGCCGCCACCCACCGGTTGAAATTCATGAATGTGTCCTAGTTTGGCCTCAAGAAGACTTTTTAGTTCCTGATTCACACCTCAATATTTAGCACTTGGATAATTCTCATCATTTGGAATCTTTTCTGTTGTTGAATTGCGTCACTAAATTTGTTCATCTTATGCTGGATTACGAGGAAATTCAAGTGTCTGAAGTTGAAGGGGGCTATATTTCGGGTAATTACTATTTTTAGTGCGCTAAAGTCCCTCATTCAATATTACGAATACGAATCTATGAACTTTACTAAGCATTTGAAAGGGATCAGGTCCTTGTGCGGAATGGCATTGATCTGTCGGCTCGCCATGTCATGTACCAATTCATTACCCCCGGGTGATCCTGACAACGGAGGGCTAACCCTGCCTGATGGTTTCGAGGCAGTTGTTGTCGCAGATAGTATCGGCAAGGCAAGACATCTGGCGGTCAGAGACAATGGTGATATACATGTAAAACTCCGTTTTGAACGCCCCGAGGGTGAAAATGCAGCGTTGCGAGATACCGACGGAGATGGCAAAGCAGACGTCATTGATCTTTGGGGAAGCTATGATAGTGTCAGCACTTATGGCACCGGCATGCGCATTCATAAGGGATATCTCTACCTAAGTACAGGAGGTGAGGTGTACCGGCATAAATTGCGAAAGCGAAAACTGCTGCCGGAGGAAAAAGGAGAGTTGATCCTTTTTGACGACTATAAGAATGCAGAACATGGTTATGAGCATTACGCAAAACCCATCACCTTTGACAATGATGGTCACATGTATGTACAATTTGGTTCTCCGGGTGATGTCTGTCAAATCATCAATCGCAAACCGGGTAGCCTCGGTCAATACCCCTGTCCACAATTGGAGTGGCATGGTGGTGTTTGGCAGTTTGCTGACGATAAACCAAATCAACTACAGAAAGATGGTAAGCATTATGCCACCGGAATTCGCAGTATCGTAGGTATGGATTGGAACCATGAACAAAATACACTTTATGCGCTTCAACATGGCCGGGACAATTTTAGCAGGACCTGGCCTGATCTTTCTCTCCCTGGCAGAGTGCCTTGCTTCCGGCAGAAGAATTTTTGAGAGTGGAAGAAGGGAGTGATGCAGGTTGGCCTTATTTTTACTACGACCAGTTGCAGGGAAAAAACTGATTAATCCCGAGTATGTCGACTACGCTGAAGAACTAGGAGATCCGCTTGATTACGAACAGCCTTTAATTGGCTTTCCAGGTCACTTTGCACCAAATGATCTTTTGTTTTACCAGGGTGATCAATTTCCCGAACGTTATAAAAATGGCGCTTTCATTGCATTTCATGGATCGACTATCCGGGCACCCTATCCCCAGGGAGGATATTTCATTGGTTTTGTTCCTTTTAAAGAAGGCAAACCTTCGGGACCCTGGGAGGTATTTGCCGACGGATTTGCGGGTGTGGATACCATTGTCAATACGAGTGATGCCGCTTATCGACCGATGGGTTTGGCTATGGGCCCCGACGGTTCGCTTTACATCAGCGAAAGCGAAGAAGGTAAGATTTGGCGGGTGATGTTTAAAGGTGCCAAGGAGACCTTTGGATCAGAGCATCTAGCCGCGATGGAAAAGCATAAGATGTTGTCGCATATCAAAGATCCGGATGAGATCAATGATAATCTTGACCGTGGCCGGGCTGAGGCTGGTGAAAAACTTTTTGTAACGCATTGTGGTGCTTGTCATCTGGCAGATGGTCGGGGTGACGGAACCAGGTATCCTTCGTTGCACAATTCAGACTGGGTTAATGGGGATGAGCAGCGGTTGATTTCGATTCTCTTAAAGGGATTGGAAGGAGAAATTACCGTCAATGGTCAATCCTTTCAGGGAGTGATGCCAGCATTTAATTATCTCGAAGATGAACAGATCGCTCAAATATTGACCTACGTCAGACTAAATTTTGATAATGATTCACCGAGTATTCAGGCAGTTGATGTGCGGAGGCAACGAAGACGCGAAAGCAGGGAAGCAGAAAACTTGTGATGCGTCAAAAAAGAGTGACTAAACCGGTGGTACGATCGTTATATTCTTTTTGCCTATTTAATTCCAGCCTTAATTACTTATAGCAGTGATTTGGATCTCTCCGGAATTCAGTTGCATCAATGGAGCAGAGATGTAATTATGCCATTGGCAATTCTAACGGTCATGAGTGCCCTTTCTTTCAAACAGCTAAAGATTATTGGTGTCCGACCCATTTTACTTTTTGTCGGAGGATCTTTTGCTGTGGCGGTGGCGCCATTTATATTGGTTTGGCTTTCCAAAACATTTTATCCGAATTTGTATTCATTAATGATCGATCAAGGATATTGGAAAGGAATGGTACCGATCGTGGGTAGCTGGATTGGAGGAAGCACCAGCCAATTAGTTTTAAAGGAAGTGGTCAAATGTCCGGATCAATTATTTATCACGATTTTAGTGATGGATAATGTGTTGGTTAATTGCTGGACGATTCTGATGTTTCAATTTATTAAAAAAAGTGATTTATGGAATCGCAGGTTTAAGATCGATGATCATGTATTTGATTTCGTGCCGGACAATGTGCAAACAACAACTGATCAAAAAACATCCATCATCCTTACTTCGCTTACCAGTGCAGTCGTATTGATCTTGAGTTATTTTTTCATAAGACATTTTCTGGCGAAGATTTTAATCCTCTCCTTGGTGGGGCTTGGACTAGGTAATCTGATAAAAAGTTGGAATCATGCATTGGTGTTAAAAACCGGTGGGTTTTTAATCATTACAATCATGGCCATTTTAGGCCTGCGCTTGAATTTCGAATCCTTTTCGTTACCGGTGAGCATTATTCTTTTTGCGATAATCTGGTTATTGATTCATTTTTTGGTCATGACCATTTTAGCCATTGTGATGCGGCTTCATTTTGCCTGGATACCGATAGGGAGTATGGCTAATGTTGGGGGCATTTCTACCGCACCTGCAGTGACCGCAGCCTATAATGAGGAATGGATGCCCTATGCGGTCATACTAGCCATTTTAAGTATGGTCAGTGGTACTACCTGGGGCTTGCTGACGATTTGGTTGTTTGGATTTTTTTAGATTAAAGTGACTGGTGGAGACTGATCTGACAGATGTCAGCGCAAGTTGGGTATTTTAACGGCCTCCTGGCCACGGTATAAAATAATGTAAGCATGAAATCATATGAATTAAAACATGTCAGGATAACGATTGAAGATTTTGTTTGCGAGGTGACATTCTCCGATACTAAAAGGAACACAGGCCGGCCTTTTGAAGATGAGCACTACATCATGTTTCAATATTATGAGGATGATGATTATGAGAGTGAAAGCAACTTTTGTTACATAGAATCGGATGATCTATCTATTACGGGGCACTATAAGAAGTTAAATGCCAAGCTCTTTCGTGATATGCTTTTATCGATCTTAAAAAGCATGCACAGATCACCATTAAGTTTGAAGCTTCGAATTCAAAACATAAGCAATTAAAACAAGTATTAGAAGCGCTGTTTTCCGGATTGGGAAAATTTGAGTCGTTTTATTAAATAATACTTCGTGTACTTTTGGCTTGATCCAAAAGTACCAAAAGATCAAGGCTTTAAGGCCTAAACCTAAAACAGGCCTAGAAAACCGGAATTTTAAAAACTCGCCTTGGTGGTTCCTTTCTTGCATTTTAGGTCCAGGTCATCTCGCGCCTCAATGTGCTATGGTAGAAGCTCATACAGTTTAGAATTCTTACGGTTTTCTACTCCTGTTTCTTACCGGTTTATTCCTTAAGGCCGATCACTAGACCTTTTTTCAAAGGTCTTTAGAAAGTCGTTGCTTCATGCTCTGGATCCTTGATAATCAATGGTTTGGATTTTTATTGAGGTATCCAAAATACCGATAGTTGTCATTAAATAGCTCAAGGAAGTTCAAAATCGCATAATTATTAGTTTTCTTCAGATTCTAAACACACGAACTATTGTAAATAGAAAATAGACTATTATGGACATTGCTATCCCCCAGCCTCTACAAAAATAAGCTGCTGGTAAGTTCATCTTGAAAGTCATAGAACACCTGACGCAGCTCGCTCTCGGCATTAGTGCCGTAATTAATTACAAAACAACTTGTCACATCATAATTGGGGAAGTAAAAACAGTTGGCACTGTAACCCAAATCGCGACCAGTATGGCCATATCCGTAGCGATCTGAACTTTGATCTTGATTAAAATACCGCTTCATCAAACCCGCGCCCAGATTGAGGTCATTATTAGAATCTTCCGGATCAATTTCTGGTATAAAGGTTGACATTTCAGTAAATGAAGATGATTTAAGAATCGTTTGGTTGCGCACTAAGGCTTCAATAAATATTTGTAAATCAAAAACATTTGAGAAAAAGCCCCCATAGCCGTTTCCACTGCCGGTATTAAAATTGGTCACGTTGATTATCGTCTGATTATTGTAAAAATCATAATAACCCTGGGCGGTAATGGCCGGTAATTTGTCGTGTGAATAATAGTAGGTATTATTCATTTGTAAAGGAGTCAGCAATCTTTCTCTGAGTACTTGCCAATGGGGTCTGCCTGTTGCAGCGTAATGACCAGGCTCAACAGCAATGTGTTCGTATTCGAGTAGAAACAACTGGTGCCCAAATCAAATTCAGGATCTTTACCATAGGCAAATTCTATTAGTTCTTCACCTGTCCAATACCGGT
The DNA here is from genome assembly GCA_016711125.1 of Saprospiraceae bacterium. GTDB lineage: Bacteria > Bacteroidota > Bacteroidia > Chitinophagales > Saprospiraceae > JABDMH01. Next base: position 838,975 of record JADJTQ010000002.1, read on the forward strand.
CAGGATTATTGAGTAGTGCCAGATAAAATGAAGTACGGGTAATGGCATCATAAATACCAGTGGTGTGATTCATAAGCTGACGTATCGTGGCCCCGCGGCTATTGGCCACGTTCTTGAGTATCACATTGGATAAATATAGGTCTACTTTATCATCAAGTCCCAAGACGCCATCTTCAGCAAGCAAGTGGCAGAGTGTGCCATTAAACATTTTAGTGATGCTCGCTACTTTTGAAATTGTACAGGGTAAAAAAGGAACTTTTTCAGAGAGCTCTGCATAGCCTCCTGATCCTGCCCAGGTGCCATGACCATCCCTCACCAAGATGGCAATACCGGGCAAGCCACGTGCAACATATCGATCGATAATGTCTTGAAAAAGTGCGTTTTTCGGATGATTATTCTGGCCTGGAGGTATTTGATATTGGCAGATTTCGGAATGCCCTATATCACCTTTGCGACATTGACATAAAATCAAGACCATTGCTAAGTTCAGGATGACATTTTTCATGCACTAGGTTGTGGAGTTGAGGCAATGGGAATAAGAACACCGGCATGGAGCGACACTGCCGGTAGCAGAGGCACATACTTATTGACAAATGGAGTGACCATGCTAAAACGATATTCTAAAAAAGGTTGTAGATGATCGGTGATTATAGTGAATATTAAGAGCAGTTGATAGCTGAGCATGCGCCTTGCCCAATCGTCCGGATTTTTTATAATCCCCATTTTCTGTTAGTTTATAGATCTCGTGATTTTCGATCGTATGCAGATAGCCTAAGCCACCCGATATTCCGGCGCCCAATTTATTATAAATCCGAAAATTCCATTGATATTCACCATAGAGTTGAAAGCCATGGTGTACTAAGCGATGATAATAGTACCCGAACTTCCAGTGGAAAAATGTCTGAGACTTTTCCTTTGAAGTCCGAGATCAAAGCCAGGATGCCAGGCACCTGCCCAGCTGCCTCCCGGTAAACTAGTTGCGTGATTAAATAGTGAAATAGAATAGGCACTTTTTTGTGCCAGTCCGGCAAACACCAAGCACCAGACTAAACACCCCGATAGGACGAGACGATGTATCATAAGGATAATATCTAGGATATAAATAAATCCCTTTTGACTAACTCACCCTCATCTTCATTATATGTCTGGAGGGAACCAATACTAGTAATTAAAGTTGTTAAAACTTCCATCAGATTTATCATGGGAAACAAATGTTCCAAATCGATAGCTACTTCGCGGAAGCGAAATTAGATCCCCAGTCAATTTTGTCCTTTAAATAACGGTGATAGATAAAGAGAAAAATCACCGAGCCGACCAGGGCGAAAATGAAGCTGCCAACAAGGCTGGATGATTGTATGCCAACCAGGCCAAAAATAAATCCTCCCAATAAGGCTCCGACAATACCTGTAATCAAACTTGAAACCCAGCCTGGTTTTTCTTCCTGAGGAGTAAGTTGTTTTGCCAGTGCTCCGGCGGCTAATCCGGTAATGAGCCAAACGATCCATCCCATATTTTTTCTTTTAAGTTAGAAATTAAAAACCAACTTGCAAATTTACACTGTCAACTTATTTAATTTTTCGGTTGAATAAGCAAGTTTTCATACCAATACAATCCACTACGACCAGGTAGCACCAAATCTAAATCACCGTCTTCATCGAGGTCAATGGCTTTTGGATCAAGACCAAAACCTGCCGGTCCATTTTCCTGAATCGTACGCCGCTTAAATGATTTGATTTTTTGATCGTACTCATAACTATAGATCACTAACGCATCCCGTGCGCCTGGGTCACGCCCTTCATGTGACCAAAACCGTTTGCCATCAACAAATTCCATAATGCCATTATTGTCGAGGTCGATCCAAAGAGGGCTATGCCCCTGCGACCAGCTGCTATCAATGAGGTGTTTGTTCCAGGCCATCAGCCCCTGATCATCTTTTACTTGTTCCTCCCAATAAATGCCATAATCATGACCCTGGGCATAAATCAGATCGGCATCGTTGTCTAAATCTACATCTGCAACAATGATCGGTATCGATGTTCTTCCCAGATCAAAATCGGGATGCCAGGTCCAGGGTTCTGTGAGCGGATCCTGAGGAGCTTCATACCATCCCTTGATGCCAATATAATCACCCCTCCCATCTCCATTAAGATCCCCAAAACCATTCCCATGGCCAACCCCTTCCGGCCCAATCTCATGCCGGATAAATCGAGGCTCTTCACCAACTACTGCTTCTGCCAACTGATACCAGGCATTAAAATACCAACCGTTGGGCAAGATGTCTTGCTGACCATCTCCATTGATGTCGTACAGCCGCCCGGTTTCCATTGGGCCTGGTTCTTCGACGACATGTTTTGTCCATTCACCCAATGAGGGTCCGGGATGTTGCAACCAATAAATCGATTTACTGCGAAAATTACAGTGTACGATATCCATCCATCCATCATGGTTTACATCTATTGGTAAATGGGAATAGCCATCGGGTCGACCCTGTATCACCTCGACATCGGCTACAAAATGTTTTTTCCAAGTTGGACCTTCATACCAAAATGCCCCCGATACAATGTCTAAATCATTATCATGGTCCACGTCAAAAACCACACATGAACTAAATATTGATTGAATATTGATCACATGTAATTTAAATTGATCGACGTAGGAATCACTCTGTGAAATTATCTTGCCGTTAATAAGCATCAGAATAATGAGGCTTTTGAATACTTTAATCATGTCCGGTATTTAATAAAATAGAAATATTTATACATGGTCATTTACCGAAAGCTTTGGCAGTTATTTGATCGGCAATTTTTTCAAGATCAATGCCAATAATTTCTTTATTCGTTTTCTCCACTATTTTCTTCCAGTCATCCGGAAGATTTTTTGCTCCGGTATATGCTCCCAAAATAGCACCGGTCACCGCCGCAACCGTATCATTATCCCTGCCGTAATTCACTACAAATTCGATCGTTTTTTTGAAATCTCCTTCACAAAATTCGATGGCAGTTAAATTAATAAGATGAATTTCTCCTGCATGGAAAGGGATATCCTGCAATTTATCATCCAACAATTCATAGGCTTTTTGCACCTGTGCATAATATAGTTTGGAATATGGATAATTTTTTGGGATGCGATATTCCTTTTCATTCACATCGAGATCAGTTAACCCTTTGGCATCAAAAGTGATTTGCCTTGCATCCTGATAAAAGCCATTGGCAATTCGGCCAACCAGTCGACTTTCGAAATAATGCTCAGGATCTATGGTCCGGGTAAGAGCACCAATATCCTGAAGGTCGATACCTGGCTGCATGGCTTTAGCTACATATGCGGCTGTGAGTCCTGTAATATCTCGAGCGTATCCGAGATCAAATAAACTGAGGTTGAAACTCTCTTGATACGCTTTCTCCGGCTGACCCGGATAGTACGCTCCGATACTCGGGGCATATAACATTCCGGCACAAGCCATCTCACCTCCATAAAACCGATTGGCCGCTTCACGAAATCCATCCAAATCATTGTCTATGTAGGGCTTTGCTACTTTAGCCCATTCCTGCAGCCAGGTCATCTGTCGAATTTCGGTCTCTACTTCATCAGGACCAAAAGACTCCTTCTTATTGACTTCAGATTTCTCATCAAGATATAGATCGATGATAAATTGGGCAAAATCCCGTGTCTTTAAAGCCATTAAATTCTGACCATTGATAAATTCGGTGATCAGGTATTTCCAACGGGTGTCGTCGGTGGTGCCGCCAGCAGGGAGATTATAGGCCCATGGTCCTTCTGGCGAACCTTCCCTGATCACGGCTTCGGGTTGGGCTACATATCCCAATTGAGTGGCAATCGCATCCCGGTGCCACATCTCGGTAGGAGCCCCCATGGCATCACCAATCGCCGAACCAATAATCATTCCGAGTACTTTATCGTGATAGATTTCTCGGGTCAGACTACTATCCCAACTACTTATCTCAGCGGGTTCATTTAGGTCCTTTGGGGCTGGAAATGAACTTCGTCTCCCGTCTTCTTCTTCTTTACAAGCTGGTGTAAAAGCTAACAAACTGCAAAAAACCAAAGAAGAAAGTATTATTCGATTGATCATCCTTAACTATACCAATGGTTGATAAAATTAGCTATAATCAACTTACTACTGTAATTTTCCTACTGGTTCCACAGATCTTCGAGCATATAGGGAGATCCTTCAATCGTCCAGATACTTCCATCAATGAATCGATAATTGCGGTCCATCGCAGCGATTTTTTGCATTTGTTCAGCCGTCAAGGTGATTTCAGCAGCCTCAAAATTTTGCCGGAGTCTACCGGGGTTACTGGATTTTGGTATGACTGATGTACCCCTTTGCACCGCCAGGCAATTAGTACCTGCCCGGGTGTACAGGAAAGCTCACCGGAAATTTGAACAATAACCGGATTTTCGAGCAGATTGGGATCCTGACTTTTTCGCACTCTTGCCGGCCGGTCTAACGAGCCCAGTGGGGCATATGCGGTGTAAGCAATGTGCTGTTCTTTACAAAAGTTGAGCAACGCATTTTGTTGAAGTATCGGATGAGATTCGACTTGATTACATTCGGGTTTGATGATATCATGCTCCATTAGAGCTTTTATTTTAGGAATATTGAAATTGGAAACTCCAATATGTCTACACAAGCCTTGCTTATGGGGTTTTTCCAAAGCTCTCCAGGTGTCAATTAACGGTATATCGGTGAGACTCATGAATTCATCACCTTTAGCCGGAAAAACTATATCAGGACGCAAGGCTACAGGCCAGTGCATCAGATATAAGTCGATATATTCAATTTGTAAATCATTTAAGGTCTCTTCAAGTGCGGGGAGTACAAGATCAGGCAGGTGTGCATTATTCCAAAGTTTGGAGGTAATCCATAGCTCCTTTCGGGTCACTTCGCCTGCTGCTATTGCGTCGGCAAAGGCTTTACCAATCTCCTTTTCGTTTTCATAGCGGGAGGCACAATCAAAATGGCGATATCCGATTTTGATCGCCTCGCGCACAGCCCGATAGGCATCTCCCTCATTTGATTTCCAGGTGCCCAGACCCAGCAATGGCATTTTGTTTTCGTTACCGTAGATAAAATATTTCTTGATGATTTATTTGGATTATTACTCATGGTTGCTGGCCTCAAAATACGCAAATATTCAAAAAGAGGAATGCTTGGCTGAATAACAGCTGTTTGAAAGAAGTATTGTTTAGACTAATATATTTGAGTAGATTGAACAGCAACGAAGGGAAAGGTGCAACCAAGAGTTCGGCAAGCTCACCTGATTTTTGGAAGAAGCTCACGGCATTTTGATGGTAACTCAGGATGTTTCCAAGGGGGCATGATTCCTTGGATGACATAGATCTTTGCGTTAAATTAAAATGATCTTTCGAAGGCAAAAAGAATGATCAAGTTTTTGATGCATTTGGTGACGATTTGAATCGCAGATACACCGGTTTTAAACTGGACAAATCCGCCTTTATAGAAAGGGAGAGCATGAATACTTTCATCTCTCCCTTTCATACAGATTTAGGACGGAAATATTAATTCTTCAATTGTGAGGGGGGCATAATCACCTGATCGATCACATGGATTACACCATTCGATGCTTCAACATCAGCAGTGGTAACCGATGCATTATTGACTTTGACCACGTCATTTGCTACGGCGATATCGACTTCTTCGCCTTCTACTGTTGGAGCTTTACCTTCCGTGACATCGGCTGATAAAATCTTACCTGGTATCACGTGGTACGAAAGAATCTCGACCAGTTGATCTTTGTTTTCAGGCATTAGTAAGGATTCGAGAGTACCATTTGGCAGTGCAGCAAAGGCATCATTTGAAGGAGCAAAGACCGTATATTGACCATTGCCATTCAAAACTGCCTCCATGCTTGCTGCTTTGCAAGCTGTAACAAAAGTGCTTAATTCAGCAGTATTTTCTGCTTGCTCCAAGATACTTTGAGCTTGGATTGTTAATACGCCCATTACAAGAAGTAGGGCTACCATTATGTGTTTCATAATCAAAAATGTTGTTATAGGTTAAATAAAAGAAATTCCAAATTTTCTGGTTATGAATTCTTATAAACAACAGAATTTATAACCTGCGAGAAAGCAGATGAGGGTTCGTACCAGAAAATAGAAAAGGGAATGTTCGTAGATGAGTATGTTGAATAAACGTGATTATTCTGATGTTAATATCTCTCAAATGTTAAAATTTGAAATGAATTAATCGGAAAAGAAATAAAAAGGGGTGATTTCTCTCTGGAAATCACCCCTTTTTATAATAATCTTTGTTTACTAAGAAATTGTCTATTTGGTTATTAGCACCTTTTGATGTAGGATTCCTTCATTAAAAGTAATCTCAAAAACGTAAAATCCAGAGGTATAGCTATGCACGGGTATTTCGGTTTGCCACTCATTAATCTTTCGGGTCTCCATTATTTTACCACTAAAATCTTTTACCTGTACATGTTGGATTTTTTGTGCAGCCCGGAGGTTGATGAAGTCTGCAGAAGGATTGGGATAAAGTTGAAATGATACTTGTTGAGGATTTAATTCCTGCAATCCTGTTGTATTGCCAAGCTGCAGCGCTGCGACCAATCTTGGAGTCATATACCTGATCATCGTGTCAATCATCATCCTTGAGATGGCCGGATCATTAGGATTGCCTTCTCCTGTATTGTATTGACAAATAAATATCTCAGATGGTACGGTTTGATTAGGTATCATATCCCAGATAAAGGCCAAGGTAGCTTCGTCATACCAATTCCAGGCATAGGTATTGCCTCCATAATTTACTGCCGGAACTCCCGCGGTCATATCACATTGTACCGATCCTTCCTGAGTGAAGGGTGTATAAAGGTATAGGCCTTCAACACCCGTTAGACCTCTGGCTTTTTCAGTTAGGTCATCGACATCGACGTTATTGAGAAAAACATCCTGATTGCCCAGGTTTTGAGTAGTAAATACGATCGTATCGGGAAAGGCCCCCTCAGCAATGATGATCGAACCTCCCACCCCAATGGTAACATCACGAATCCCTGCATTGTCAAATTTGTTGATAGCCTGGAATGAGATCGTGGGGGGTCTCCCGCTTCGATCCATGAGATATCACCTAATCCACCTTCGAAATCAAGCACACAGCTGACATCGGATGAATAGGTGGGATAATTGGGTATGTTTAACAGTGCCTGCTCAATGCCATAAGGGTCTCCGTGTACTTCCTGGATCACAAAAGGGGTGGGTGGAGTTGTTCCAAAATCGAGGAACTTAGGCAGCAAAAGCTGGTCATATCGCTTTAGGTAGGCCACATTGTTCGACGCAAAACCGGCTGCATCAAAACCACCTACCGCCATCCGGGTTGGGTCCACTTTGAAGGGATTGCCATCTTCAGCGGCGGTTTTACGCAAAAAGCGAACAACGTTTCTCATGTCTTGCCCAATTCGATAGGTGGCCTCCAGCACCGTCTTTTTAATTTCGATATCGGAGCCAAAAGGATTCCATCCGAGTCGATAATCCATCGAGACCGCGACAAAACCACGCTTTGCAAGTTCCGTGCAAAAAGCTACAATCGCACTATCCTTTCTAGTGCCATACGGTGATTGATTGACTATGGCCGGCAGAAAATCACCTCTATGGGCAAGAATAACAACGGGCCTTTCAACCAGCGTATCACCGATGGGCTCATATACATCGAGAAAGAGATCTTCGGGCTGAGGTTCATCAGATGCTCCTAAGATAATCGAGAGAATACTTACGTTGGTGCCATATTGTACGCCATCACTTATTTTCACTTGATCAAACACCGGATCAAGATAGCGAGATTGTGCTGTGACAAGTCCAGCGCATAGTAGGTTAAAAATCAAGATGTTGAGTAGCTGTTTTTTCATATTGTTGATACTTTTGATTATTGATTGGTGGAAAGTGTATAGTGCCATGATACAAAGATAAACCTCCCAATTTTCGGACCTCCGTAGAGACCATTTTGCCGCCGGTTTAATACATTTGAAGCACTGATTTTAAATATACTATTGATAGCCGGAAATCCTTTGCCGATTGAACCATTTAATAATACCTGGGCAGGAATAAATCCGGTAAACTGAGGCGAACTTTCAAATTTGTATTTTTCTACCCAGCGGAAATCAAAGCCAAAGCCCAAATGTTTCATTCCCACCCAGTCAAAATCGTAGGCTCGCACACCCAAGGTTAAATTTGTGTTCGGGTGTATTGTAGGCTGGTATTAAAGGATCGTCACTACGAAGGAAGATCTTGTTCCAGGAGTAGTTGCCGGTAAAAGTTAGAATGGAATTGGCAAAATAGCTAAAGCCGGCAGAAAATCCGGTGGTATAGGTAATGTCCTTGGCATTTGCCGCAAAACGGAAAATCTCGGGAACTCCAGGGAATCCCATAAAAAACGCAACATCCAGACCTATTTTGTACCCGATAAAATCTTCATACCGGTTAAGATAAACCGCCGCATCCAGGTCCAATTTATTATTTAAAAATGCCCCGGAATAGGCTATCTCCGTGGCCAGGGCTTTCTCCGGCACAATGGGGGGCTCATCAAAATAGTCGAGTAAAGAGCGATCTAAGCCATTATCGAGATAGTCTTCAAAAGATTTGAGGGTAATCAAGTTTTCATAACCGGTGATATTACCTAGCAGAATAGCTGAACCCACCCGGAAGTAATAATATTGATCAATCAAGGTTGGATTGCGAAGTGCCGAGGAAAGGGAAAATCGCATGGACTGGCTTGGTGATATTAAATATTGGGCGGACATTGCAGGACTAATCAGATAATCATAGTTTTCATGTTTGTCCAAACGAAGCGCAGCAGTTAGTTTTAACCGATTATTTGCAATGGTTTTTTCGGCACCGCTATAGAGACCATATTCGTAAGTGGTAAAAGTCGTGCCCGAAGTGTCAATAAAAATAGTGCCTTCGGAATAAGGAGTATAAAGGCGATAGTTTGCACCCATCGTAATGTTGTCGACAAATTTTGGTTTGAATTTGTATTCGCCGTGAGCGTGATAGAGTCTTGATCGATCGACATACATGGTGCCACCCTCCGATACTTTAGTACGGATCACATCATTAAAGACCTGTTCAAATTCGGGGGTTCCCGGGTGCAGGTATCTGCCATCCTGACTAGCTCTGGCAGCCTGATGCCAGGTGATAAGTTGGTCTGGATTTTCAGCTAAAACGGATTTGGCTTGTTTGAAGTCGTAAAAGAAATCAGGAGCTGGCCCTATTTCCGGAAATCCCGGTAATTCTTTAACCCGGGGATTGACATTGCTAAACCAATAATTCTTATAGCCATTAAGCCAATCTCCATTGCTGCGCCAGCGGGATTGCAAAATATCAGCTGTACTGACAATGTCATAGGTATCGCCCGCATCTTCACCGGTGGTGTAAAACCTGACGAAAAACCGGTCATCTTTTTTGAGCTCCAATTTATTTTGCATAGCCCATACATTATTTAGGCTAAGCCGGTTGTCCAGTTGCATGACGGTGGTTCCTCTGCCATAGTTGGTTGTGGCGATCAATTCGACATCTTTACTGAACAAGTAATGGACACCCAGGCTTGTCTTGAGATTGTAACTGTCATAGTTGGCCAAATCCTTTTCCCAGTATCCAGTGCGATAAAATCTACCTAATCCTGGGTGTCTGAATTGTTCAAACAATGAGGTGTAATTACCACTGACTTCGTCGCCATATCGGTTTATGGCATCGTAACCACCCGGATTGTCCTGATAGATACTATCTCCAATATTTCCCAAGGAAGGAGATGCGTCATCAGCGACCCAATCATAGACTTGAAGGTAAGAAGCATTAAACTTGATGCCGAGTTTGTCTTGACCTGCTTTATTTTTAAAAGCCTTGGCCCATCGCAGCCCAGTCTCAAAAAAATCTCTTTCTCCAAGTTTTAACTGCACATCCAGACCCTGATGACGGAATGGGCTTTTAGTACGCATATTGATGACCCCATTAAAGGCACCGGGTCCAAAAAAAGCAGAACTGGCTCCAATCACTAAATCTACACCCTGGACATCCAGTTCGGGGAGACCCACGAAATTACCTAAAGGATAGTTGAGACCTGGGCTCGCATTATCAACCCCATCGATCAATTGAAGCGATCTTACTGGTGTACTGCTGTTGAATCCGCGCATATTGACCACTTTTACACCAAAGCTTACCGTCATGATATCGGCCTCGCGCATGTTGCCTAAAACATTGTAAAAACTAGATTCAGAAGTGCTTTGAATCTCTTGAAGTGATAATGACTCAACGGTTAGAGCAAGATCTTTTTTAAGACTGGATCCCTGACCTTTGACCTCAATGGTTTGAAGACTGAGATGATCTTGAGTCATTGCAATAATAATCTCGCCCCTGGTGGATATCAGTAGTTCTTGAGAGATATAACCGATATAGCTAGCTGTAACGGTGGTTGGTAGAGAAACTTTATCCGGCAGTTTGATGATGCCAAATTCATCGGTGCATTCACCCAAGCCAAGATCAATAATGGATACACACGCACCTACCAGGGGTTGACCAGACTCGCTATCGACAATTTTGATGGAAGTAGTCTGAGCCTGGGAGATAGAGAGAGTTCCAAGAAAGATCAAGCCAAGTAAAGCTCTTAACATATAGAAAATGCTTCTGGACTCAATATAGCATTTTCCAGTTTCTCACCCAGATCCAGCTCTATAATGGTAAAGGCAAAAAAATCCCCTTTCCGAAAAGAAAGAGGATTTTACTTTTGGTTATCAACCTGCGGTTTGATTACATATCAACCTGCAGTGCTTTTAGTGAATTTTCGATATTTTTTACTAATTGCTGAGATTCTGATTTTACATTCTCCCAACCTTCTTTCAATTCACCATTTAGGGCAGCCATCTGATCATTGAGCTTTTCAGATTCTTTCTGAAGCTTCATCTTAACTTCCTCTAGTTTCGTTTTAGCTTCGTCATCAGCTGTGGCTAAATTTGCCTCAATTTTGGCTAACTGATCATTGACTTGCATTTGAGCTTTCGCTAGTTCGTCTTTCATAGCATTGACCTCTTGCTGCATTTGCATAGAGACCTCTTCTGTTTTGTCTTCAATCGTTGCTTCAGTTGTTTTGTTACCTCCACAAGCGCTGAATAGGACAATTGTCATCATGAGCGCCATACCAGATATGGCATTAACCAGTGATTTTGTCATTTGATACTTAAGTTTATGGGTCTGGTAAGACCCGGTTTTAAAAATAATGATCCGGGTCTAATAACGCTGTTTGCAAAACTAAGTTTTATCTAAGCTGGTATTTTTAATTTATTTCCTTACCAACCAGGCACAAAATTAAGTCCGAAAGTCCATCCCTGATCACTCTGAAGCGGTTTGGCCAGGTAGGGTTCGATAATAAATGCACCAAAAAGATTAACTCTGAGTGCGAGACCAGTGCTCATGATTGGGTTTGGATCAAAATTGCCCACAAGATCATTCTGCCAGGCGACGCCTATATCAAAGAAAGCAACCAGATCGGTGAGCAAAAAACCAGATTTTATCATCGATAGTTTTTTCGGCCCGGTAAAGGGCAATCGAATTTCGGCATTGGCAACAGCAATTTTTGAACCCTGAATATCGGAGGCAGAGAGACCAAATTTCTCCAAATCACCGATGGATACATTGTTATACCCTCGTACCAGGGTTGGATCAATAATATAGATCGACCCCAGAGGTCTTGCATCGGCATCACTACCGTAGCGTCCGTAATGCAAGCCGCGAAAACTTACGTTGAATTTATCAAACCAGAAATATTTTCGTGCATCGATCAACACAGTACTGTAAGAGTAGTCGCCAGTGTAGTAGTCAACCCCTACCCGGTATCGATATCCTTGCAGAGGAGATGTAATTCCAAAGCTGGAGTTATCTCCAACCCAGGCGAGCCCGCCGCTGTAAAGGCCAAATCCTGGTGAGGTAGGTATCTTTTCTCGATCTTCGCCCAAGTACTGACCGGCAAAATATTGATCACCTCCAGCCGGTATCGCCACATAATATCGGTTGTATTGGTCGGCTCGCAAGCCATAACGGGTGTAGCCGACATTTCCTTCCACCCGCATTGTGCGAGAGAATGCATATTGGGTAAGTCCATTGACAGCATCAACAAAGTATCGCACTGTCGTATAAGGGTAATTAACGGCGGTAATGTTGCCCTGGCTCGTTTCTACCTGCTCAATACGACCAAAATAATCCTGCGGATCAACATAACTATATCGATAAGGAATGTGGGCAAGGGAAGCACCATATCCAAATTTCTTCCTGGTATTCATATAGCGTACCTGACCACCGAAGTCATAGATCTCACCGTTGAGCGCCAAACTCGAGTAAATCTGATTGTAGCCGAGAACATCACTAAATAACATGTCGACCCCTCCAACCAGTCCGGTGCGAGTGCCAAATGTATTACTCGTACCAACCCCAATACCTCCACCACCACCTAGGTAATCCAGTTTAAATTTTGCCTTGTACTTTTGATTTTTCAACTCCTCACTGGATATGTTCTCCTGCTCATCTATCTTATCTAGGGCTAAGTTCACTACATCTTTTCCATCAGTAGTGCCTGGAGGTAAAGTAGCCGCAGTAAAGTCGACGTCATGAGGATCTACCACTTTTTGATCCATTTTATCTGGTCTGGCTTTTTGGACATTGTAGTTTTCACCTAAGTAATGCGTGTACAACAAATCATCACCATCTTTTGAAATAGTGATGGCTGGTGTATATTTCGTGATACCAGTGACTCCAGTGATGATGTCTGTGAGCTGGATAATCTTTGATGAATCCATCTTATACTGATAGATATTCCGGAATCCGTCACGATCTGAAAGGAAGTAAAGATTATTATGTTCGTCCCAAATCGGATTCATATTATTTGCCCCTGGAAAAATATCGAGATTTGCTATTTCATTGGTCTCGAGATCCATGGTTGCGAGATTATACTTCCAGGCACCGTGTGTACGACCCTCATCCATACTGATCCGGTCTGTGACAAAAGCAATTTTTTTACCGTCATACGAGTAAGTCGGTTGAATCTCCGCAAAGTCATCGTTGGTGAGTTGCTGTGTGTTATGAGACCGCAAATTGATGGCAAAAAGGTCGGGCTGCCCATCCACCAATCCGTTTACAATAATGGTTTTACTATCCAGTGACCAGCTGGGATTAGAAAAAGAGGGTACGTTCTTAAGGGCAAACTCGTCAATCCGTTTTCCTGAAAGTGCATCAGTAATGATCAATCTGTTCCGTCCCTTGCTAAAAACCACATAGGCAAATTCCTTGCTATTGGGTGACCAGGTCCCGGCAGATTCCAGATAGTGAAGATGATCGACATTACCATTACGAGTTTGACTGTGAACTTTTCGGATGATTTTTCCGGTGCGGACATCAGCAAGGAAAAGATCGGTAGAAAATATGCTTTTTTCCGATAGATAGACTACATAACGGCCATTTGGACTAATAGCTGGTGCAATATTTAACTGCCCTGAATTCTCTTCAGATAAAAAAGTCCGACCCTCAGGATGCTCCTTTTTACCCTTAAACAAAGGCTCGTAGTAATTGATCAGAGATTTTTGCCACATCTCCGACAGGTCAGCCAGGCTCATACCCAAGACTTGGCGCACTGCACTTTCAATTCCAAATTTGGCCGTTGCCACAAAAAGTGGTTTGATAACTTCGTCGCCATAGAGGCCGGTTAAAAATGACCAGAAAGCCTGACCATATCGGTATGGAAAATATTTAGGATTGACCGACAGATCTTTTAGACTCGGCACATCATTGGACAGAACAGCATTACGCATCCACAGGGCGGTATTTGCATCAACCCGGCCGATCGACATGTATTCGGCCATTCCTCAACTATCCAAAGTGGTAAATTTGCCAATGATTGCAATCCGGTAGAGTCACCCGATAATAACATATGAAATTGAAACGCATGCACCATCTCGTGACCCAATACCTGAAAGGTCTGCTGATTGGACATCGCTAAAGGCATAACCACGCGGTTTTTTAAGCCCTCAGTGACACCACCGGTAGATACACCGATATTTCCTGAAATGGCACTTGTTTGTTGAAAATCTGCGTGATTATTGTAAAAGACCATCGGATTCTTTGTCGAAAAGGTATCGTGTAGAACATGTTCGTGCATGTCATACCATTGCTCTGCCCACTGCATTACCTTAGTGAGCTCACTTCGATCATTCAAATAATGATAAACTTCAAAATGTGGGCTGTGCACCACCTTGAAGTCAAAATTGGTGTATCGAGGTTTATTTTGCCCGAAGTATTGACTGCTTGCTGGAGTCGTCACCATCAGGCTAAAAAGAAACGTGAAGAGATAGATGCCGGTACTTTTCATTGTGGGCGATTTTATTTGATTCGAGTCCTTTAGAACTCAATTTGAAGTTATAAAAATTATGTCCAGCCAGTTAAAAGATTCTTAAATGTTAATGTTGCCAATAAGATCGTACTGGCCTCTAAATCAAAACCTTGGCAATCTCAAATACAGCTACTACTCATGATAAATCCGCTACTCAATTAGACAATGTTCTCCGCCAAAAGGTTTGTTGGGAGCTACGGGTTTCCATCCTTTTTTGCAAAATCTTAGCACATTTTAACGCGACATTAAGAAGCATTACCTCTTTTGCTGCATTGCCTTATCTTTGGTGCCAAAATAAAATTGCCGGTCCGGGTTGATCTGACTCTTTAAAAAAAGAAAGTACAATTCGGACTAAGACTTCTAATGTTTAAAAATTTATGACCTACGACAATTTTACCATCAAGGCTCAAGAGACCATCTATAAGGGACAACAAATAGCGGGTAGTCTCGAACAGCAACAAGTCGATACCACCCACCTGCTCCTTTCTCTTATGCAGACTGACGAACAGCTTGCTGAATTTCTGCTAAGTAAGATGGATATCAATCCAACAACACTCAAAGCCCGTCTGGCCGAAGAAGTGAAAAAATACCCAAGGGTCGAAGGCACTGAAAAGCAATTCCTCACAAACGATGCCAATCAAGCACTGGCAGAGGCTAAAAAGATGCTGCCGGATTTAGGAGATGAGTACATTTCTGTTGAGTTGATCCTATTTGGCATTGTTAAAGGCAAGAGCAAAGGTGCACTGATATTGAAGGAGATGGGAGCAACCGAAAAAATCTTGCTTGATGCCATCAAAGAATTGAGAAAAGGACGAAAGGTGGTTGATCAGCAGGCGGATGATCAATATAATGCATTGAATAAGTATGCCATCAATCTTAATGAAAGGGCGGAGACCGGCAAGCTGGATCCTATTGTAGGCCGGGATGAAGAGATCAGACGGATCATGCATATTCTCTCGCGTCGTAAAAAGAACAATCCGATTTTGGTCGGAGATGCCGGGGTAGGGAAAACAGCGATTGTAGAGGGAATCGCATGGAGGATTATCAAGCAGGATGTGCCGGAAAATCTCCGTACAAAAAGCATTTATGTGTTGGATCTCGCTGCGGTGGTGGCAGGGGCAAAATATAAGGGTGAGTTTGAAGAACGAATCAAGGCAGTGATTAAGGAGGTCAGTGCATCGGATGGAAACGTGATTTTATTTATCGATGAGATCCATACATTGATTGGCGCAGGTGGCGGTCAGGGGGGTATGGACGCAGCAAACATACTCAAACCTGCTTTGGCCAGGGGAGAACTCAGGGTAATTGGGGCAACTACTGCCGATGAGTACCAGAAGTATTTTGAAAAAGACAAAGCGTTGGTGCGTCGCTTTCAAACGGTGTTTATTGATGAGCCATCTATTGAAGACACCGTTTCGATCTTGCGTGGAGTGCAGGAAAAGTACGAGATGTATCACAAAATCGAAATCCTTGACGAAGCCCTGATCGCAGCAACCGAACTGTCGCACCGGTACATAACCGAGCGCAAGCTACCTGACAAAGCACTGGATCTGATTGATGAGGCAGCCGCTAAGCTGAGATTAGAGTTGGATTCAGTACCCGAGGAGATCGATGAATTGGAGCGGAAATTAAAACAGCTTGAAATAGAGCGGGAGGTCATTAAACGTGAGAAAAATGACAAATCCCTAAATGATATCATTGACCAGATCGAAAATGCAAAGGAAAAACTAGCCGGAGTGCGGGCAAGTTGGGAAAATGAGCGAAAGGTGGTCGATACGATCCAAAATATTAAGAAGGCCATTGAAGAACTTGATCAGGAGGCCACCAGGGCAGAGCGTGAAAGCAACTTTGAAACCGTTGCTAAGATCAGGTATGGACAGATCAAAGAGCAAGAAAAACTACTGAAGGAAGCTGAGCAAAAATTGCATGAAATTCAACCTGAGGAGCGGTTTACCAATGAGGAGGTAACTGCCGCAGACATAGCCGAGGTCGTTTCAAAATGGACTGGGATACCGGTTCAAAAAATGCTGCAAAGTGAAAAAACAAAGTTACTCAAACTCGAAGAGGAGATAGGGCGTAACCTCATTGGTCAGAATGAAGCGGTGCGCGCAGTAAGCGATGCAGTGAGGCGTAGCCGGGCAGGACTTCAAGATCCCAAAAAACCCATAGGGTCGTTTATCTTTCTGGGGCCTACCGGAGTGGGAAAGACCGAATTGGCAAAAACATTGGCCGCGGTCCTATTTGATGATGAGCGGGCGATTACCCGAATCGACATGAGCGAATATCAGGAGAAGCATGCTGTATCGAGATTGGTTGGTGCGCCTCCCGGGTACGTAGGCTATGATGAAGGCGGCCAATTGACCGAAGCAGTACGCCGCCGGCCTTATAGTATCGTGCTACTTGACGAAATTGAAAAAGCACATCCCGACACATTCAATATCCTGCTACAGGTGCTCGATGATGGAAGGCTTACAGACAACAAAGGGCGGGAAGCAAACTTTAAAAATACCATCATCATAATGACATCAAATATGGGCTCTGATGTCATCCTAGAAAACTTTGAAGATCTGGAAGAGGTGGGAGAAGATCATCGCGAAGAGATCCTGGAAACGACCAAAGAAGAGGTGTTTAATTTGCTAAAAGAGCAATTGAGACCGGAGTTTTTAAACCGTATCGATGAGCGGATCATGTTTTTACCTCTGACCAAAGATGAAATCAAGCAGATTGCCAAATTGCTTTTGAGAAAAGTGCAAAAAAACCTTGCATATCAGGAGTTAAAGATTGAATTAAGTGAAGATGCCCTTGAATTGTTGGCTGACTTGGGTTATGACCCTCAGTTTGGTGCTCGACCTTTAAAGCGTGTAATCGAAAAAGAACTCGTTAACGAATTGGCTAAGCAAGTACTTTCAGGGGCCTTTACTGCAGGCGAAACTATTTACATAGACACTCAAAACAGGAAGTTAGTCTTTAGTGAAAAACCCTTTGATCCAAACAAGAAAAAGGAAGAACTCGACGACCTTCGTGAAGTTGAAAAATCTGAAGTAAGTAGTCGCCGGTCAAGAAAAAGGCAAAAACAGGTAGATGAATTGCAGAAGGCCACTAAAGACGTTGAAGATGTGACCAAGGCTCTGGAAACAGACAAGAATCCAGGCCCGGAAACAGCGTTGGATAATGGTTGATGAAGAAGAGTCGCAGGGTCATCAGGGTTTTAAGAGTTCAGTTTGAGGTGTACTCCATTTACGTAGATTATCACACCCTTCAAGCAGTACGGGGTCGACTTGCACAAATGTGCTCAAAACCTTCTCGTCCAACCACTTGTTGAGATATTCGACTTTACGCTCTTCAATTGCAGCTCTTTTTATTTTGGTGTAATCCTGTTTGAGATTGGCTTGATGCGGATCTGTCTGCGATTGAAGCAAAATGATCCTATAACCAGATTCACCGGTAGGTTTCTTAAATTCAACTGGATTGCTGAGATCTCCAACTTTCATGGTGTCAATGGCAAAGAAAATATCGACATCCAGGTCAGCAGTTTCGAAAAACGTGTTGCCCGTAAGAGAATTGACCACGCGGCCCCCGTTGTTAAAGCTCTGTTCCTCTTTGTTAGAGAATTTCTTGACGGCCTCTTCGAAACTCATTGAGTCACTAAGGAAGACGGTTCGGATCGAGTCCAGTTTAGACTTAGCCATATCCCGATCTTCCTGATTGATCACTGCTTTGATCAATATATGCCTTGTATGTATCAGATTTCCACGACGTTTGATCAGTTCGATAAGGTGAAATCCAAAAGGTGACTCGACGATGTCAGATAGCTCACCTTCGGTCAGATTATAGGCGGCCGCTTCAAACTCAGGTACGAATGTTCCGCGTTTTTGCAAGCCCAGATCACCGCCGACCCGTGCACTTCCGGGATCATCAGAAAATTTGGTGGCAAGATCTGCGAAGCTTTCTCCAGCCAATATGCGATCTCTCAATCCTTGTAGTCGATCCAGGGCTATTTGCCGCTCATCGGGACTCACTTCCGGATACACAACGATCTCTCCAATTTCAACTTCTGCACTAAAATAGGGGAGGCTATCAACAGGAATTTGCTCGAAATACGTCTTGACTTCCGATGGTGTAATGGAAGTATTTTCGATCACTTTTCCCTGCATAGTCTCGGCTGTAATTTGACTGCGGAGGTCTTCCCGCATCTCGTTACGTACTTGAGCCACCGTTTTGCTGTAATAATCTTCAAATTGCGATATGTCATTATTCATAAGGCCCAGGATATAGTCGATTCGCTGATCCAACTGTTGTTCCACACGGTCATCTTCGACAATCACGCTGTCTAGCTTAGCCTGGTTGACGAGTAGTTTTTGAACCATCACTCGCTCCAAGATGGCACATTTAGCTCCATCGGACAATGATCCGAGTCGTTGTTTATCGTAATCCAGTTGTTCTTCGATATCTGAGAGAAGAATGATTTCATCACCCACTGTGGCAACAACTTTATCGATCACCTGAGGCTGTTGTCCATATGCCACCAAAATGGCCCAAATAAAAATCAAAGTCAGCAAATGCTTCATTGTGCAAATAGTTTAATATTATCCCGGGATAAGGCTCGATCGTATAGATCACGTTTGAGCTTTTCCAGCAGGGCAATTTTTCGTTTGTGCAAGATAACCCTCGATGCCTGCTCTTCTATAAAGGCTAACGGGGCAATCTCTTTTTTGTCTTTGATATCCAGAATTTTAAGAAAATAATAATATTCATCATTAGTCATCTGAAACACTTTATTGTTTCGGATCGCGTTGAAGTTGATCGATCCTTGTGGCATTTCCTGGCTGATCACATCTAATTTGTACCAGATGCTATCACTTAGATAGTAGGTACTCGCATAATTATTACTCAAAGATACAAGATCCCTAAAATCTGAATCCTTATTACTTTTCCAACTGCTTTCTATTTTTTTCAGGATCTTGTCATTGAGGCTTTTCGGTAGTTTGATCAGATGGCATCTCACGATGGTTGCCTCAAGCTGATATTGTGATTTGTTTTCGTCGTAGTAGGTCTCAAGTTCCTGGTCGCTGATCACTGTATCAAGCAGGGTCTCAACTACTGATTTTTCGTATTGGTGCATAATCAGCGAGGCTTTGTAGTCCTTGACAAGCCGATCTATTTGCAGATCAGCGGGCATATTTTTTTCAGCCTCATGTAACATGACATTTTCCTTAATCCAGCGATCTACATAAGCATTCTGAGCCAAGATTCTTTCGCTGGAGTCGAGACCTTCCGGCAAAACAGCATTAATCTCTGATGCGTACAACCACTTATCAAAAACCTGGACCATTAGGGGATCTGCGTTAGCAGTACCTAGATTGCAAGAGAGCAAACCTGCTACCAACAAAATCATCACCGAGGCAATTACAGATGATAAAGACACTTTTAAGATTTGATGATCGAATTTAGAACATCCTGATTTACAGTTACTTTAAATTCTTTTGTCAGTTGTTCGACCCACTGTTTTTCCAGGTAATCTTGATAGTCGGCAATGACATAGCCCCTGGCTTCATCGAGCGTCTTTATCTTGGGTGCCACAATTTCAGCTATGCGCCTTAACGAACTTATACCCCTATCCGGATCTTTGGCTAATGGTGTCATTGCATTCTTAACCCAAGACAAAGCTGGATCTAGCTCTTCTTTGTCTTTCAATACAGTCTGGGATCGCACCAGTTCAGCATCTTTGTTAAATTTCTTTAGAAGCTTTCCTCCTGTCTTTTTCGGTACTTGCTTCATGATTTTAGCAATGACATCATCGTCTACACTATTGATGGTGATGGTCTCTACCAACGCCCTTTCAGGCCATAAGTAATTGTCATGATGAGATTTATAGAAGACTTTCAGTCCTGATGTGTCTTCAGAAGCTTTATCCCAGACTTTCATTTTTGTGGCTTCAAAAAGCAGTATTCCTTCTGAATATTCACGCATTAATGCTTTAAAATCCGGATGTTTAACCTCCAACTGAGATTCTTCATATTCCCTTAGCGTGCTTTGCACAAATTCGTCATAGAGCAGTTCAAGGGCCTGGGCGGCAGACATCGAGCGATTGATGCGCAATCTTGATGCCGCATTTTTAGTGAGGTAAGCCAATAGTCGATCCGATTTAATCGACTCGTTTCCGATCATAAATAGGGACTGATTTTTGTACGACTCGGGTGCTTTCCACTTATAGTTTAGGTAGTCATCACCAATTTCCTGAAGGAAAAGATTGCGATCCCAGGCCAACTCGCGAAAGTTATTGTCGGCCTTGATTTTAGCTAACATGGATTTTTCAGCCAATGCATAACGGCCATCAGACTTCACCTTAGCTTCAAGAGTACGCCTAATCTCCTGGTAGGCGGAAATAGGTTTATGACTGATCCGTTTGATGATATGCCAACCGATACTTGATCGCACAGGACGACTATATTCATTATCTTCCTTCAGGCGAAATGCTGTATTTTCAAAGATGGATTCATATTTGTTGATCCCGAAAAAACCCAGGTAACCTCCTTGTGAGGCTGTACTTTTATCCTCTGTATTTTGACGGGCTAAATCTGCAAAGTCAGCACCTGCTTCCAAGAGGGTATACAAGCTGTCTATTCGGCCTTTGGCATCGCGATTGATTTGATTCCTTACTAAGATCTGAGACACTTCCATCTCGCCACGGGCTTCGCGTTCTCCATTAGTAGTGACAATATGAAATCCCAATTTGGATCGAATAGGTCTTGAATAGGTCTGAGCAGGAAGGTTATAAATGGCGGTCTCGAGATCATAATAACCATCAGGCAGCATTGCAGTAACGTAGCCTATTCGCCCTTCATTTTTCTTAACATTTTCATCCTCAGATACTTCGAGAGCCACCTTCGAAAAGTCTTCACCACTGCGCAGACGCTCTAAAACCTTCAAAGCTCTTTGATATACCACATCAGCCTCTTCACTAGTTGCGGTGGGAGATACCTTTCATAAAATATGCGAAAAACTAACGTCTCTAAGCATCCTGTCATAGGCTTCGCGGGTAAGTGATTCGAGCATTTCTTTGTCAGAAAGATAGGCGGCGGCTAATTG
The DNA here is from genome assembly GCA_016711125.1 of Saprospiraceae bacterium. GTDB lineage: Bacteria > Bacteroidota > Bacteroidia > Chitinophagales > Saprospiraceae > JABDMH01. Next base: position 860,471 of record JADJTQ010000002.1, read on the forward strand.
CTTTCGATATCCTGCCAGTTCGATATTACGTGATTGAATGGTGTCGAGCTGCATTTGCCGGGCCTTGTGTACTTTGAGTTTGAATTTCTTGTACAGGTCAAGATATTCCTCTACTGATGAGCTCGAAAAGTCTGCGTTGTCCCGGTTCGTTTTTTCATAGATGTATAAGAACTCATCGACAAGCACCGGCTCATCTTCAACGGTGAAAATGATTTGATCTTGCCCTGCCGAAAAACCACATGTCACCACCAGCATTGTACATATCGAAGCCAGTCTCTTTAAGTGATTCATAAGTTGTGAAGTTGTCTGAATAAGCGATTTAGAAAATCGGGTCACAAAAATACATTTTTTGAAAAGTAAATGACCGCTCCAAGAACATAGAAATCCTTCAACCTCCCATCCACCCTGATGCTAGGCTCAACTTTTTTAGTCATAGGTATATATTCTCTTTACCCGGCCTGATAAGTTGGTAAATACTTCGTATGGTATGGTATCAGCTGCCAATGCCAGGTCACTAATGGTGGGATCTTTGCCAAAAACCGTCACTTCTGTTCCTATCTCTATATTTTCGATGTCAGTTACGTCTACCATAGTCATATCCATACAGATCGTACCGATGATGGGTGCTTTCTGTCCGTTTATGACAACTGCATAACGCCGATTGCCTGCTTTTCGTATCAATCCGTCTGCATATCCGATCGCTATGGTCGCCGTTTTCAATGTTTTTTCAACTTTCTCTTTGCGCCCGTATCCTATAGTGTCACCTTTAGCCAGGTTTTTAATTTGCGAAACAAAGGTCGTTAAGGTGTGAACGGGCTCCAGTTGCATTTGTGCAGGCATTCCAATTCCATACATTCCAATACCTATCCTTACCATATCAAATTGAGCTTCCGGGTACTGTACTATGGCATTACTATTAGCTATGTGCCAGATGGGTTTGAACCCGATCGCTGTGGATACTTGCTGAGCCATATCTTTAAAACGAGTAATTTGTCCCTGGGTAAATGCTTGTTCAGCGGCATCTTCACTGGCCGCAAGATGACTAAAAATACTTCCGACCTCGACACAGTTTGATTGCTTGATCATGTCACATAAGGTTGCAATATCGCCGAACTCAAATCCAAGACGGTTCATTCCCGTTTCCAGCTTCAAATGGATAGCAAGTTTACTTTGACTGTATCCAACGGATTTGATAATGGCACCCAACTGGAAGATGGAAAATACTTCAGGTTCGAGGCGATATGTGATCATAGTGGCCAGACTATTTATGTCAGCATTAAGCACCATGATTGGAGTTTTGATGCCAGCCTTACGTAATTCGACTCCCTCATCCAGATAGGCAACTGCAAGATAATCGATATGCCTGGATTCCAGAAAACGGGCGATTTCTATTCCCCCACTTCCATATGCTGCAGCTTTGACCATTGCCATCATCTTGACATTCTTGTCAATCAGACAATCTTCAAAATTTTTCAGATTGCGAGCCAGTGCGGCCAAATTAACCTCCAATACGGTTTGATGTTTCTTAAGGCTTAGTTGTTCGGTTACTTTTTCGAACCCAAAATATCGGGCGCCCTTTATCAAAATCAATTCATGAGAAAATACTTCTTCTTGTAATGCCTTTAAAAGGGTAGCAGTATCTGCAAAGAAGCTGCCCTGAATCTTTCCGAGAAATGGTTTGATCTGCCCGATTTGTGACCCCACACCAAGGAGGCGGGTAAAACCATGTTGATGCAGCTGTTGGGCGACTCGTTGGTAAAGGTCTCTTTCCCTGGCCTGTTGTAAAAGATCACTTAAAATGATGGTTTTGTTAAGTTGGTGTGATTGGAAGTTGGCAAAAGCAAGGGCTACACTAAGTGATTCGAGATCAGCATTATATACGTCATTGATGATGAGGCAATCGTTGACCCCTTCGAGGGCCTCCAGTCGCATCGCGATAGGTAACAGGTGCTCGAAAGATCGATCGAGTTCCGTAAGAGTTGGCAAAAATAGCTTGATCGCAGCAAGGCAATGCAATGCATTTTCGATCGATGCATCATCAGAAAATGGAATAGTGATGGTGCCCTGTTGTGAGCCAAAGGTGTAACCGATCGTAGTTTTTGCTCTCAATCGATCGATTATTTCCACTTGAATCTCAGCATCTCTGGTGAAGGACCAGGTAAACAGGGGAATGTCTTTTCTTTGAAGAGCTTCAAAAATATCTTCGTGATCCCGGCAACAAATCACCTTCGGACATCGCACAAATAATCTTAATTTCTCCTCCAATTTTTGTTGAATATTCTCAAAACCCTCGGCATGGGCTGATCCGATATTGGTCATAATACCAATCTCTGGCCGAATGATTTCCTCCAGGTTTTTCATCTCACCCGGTTGAGAAATTCCGGCTTCAAAAATAGCCAGGTCAGCCTGTTCATTAAGTTGCCATACTGATAGAGGGACCCCGATCTGTGAATTGTAGCTTTTCGGACTCTTTACTACATGGTACTCTGTTCCCAGGATCTGGTTCAACCATTCTTTGACCACAGTTTTGCCATTACTGCCCGTAATTCCTATAACTGGAATATTAAATCGTTGCCGATGCCAACTGACAAGTTTCTGCAGACTTGCCAAAACGTCGCTCACTAAAAAAATATTTGCTTCGGGTATTGGAAGTAAGTCAATCGGATGATCAACAATAAAGTTTCTTACACCTGACTGATAGAGTGACTCAATAAAATTGTGTCCATCTTGGCGCACCCCCTTTAATGCAAAAAATAAGGTTGACTCAGGGTGCTGCATTTGTCTGCTATCGACGAGAAGTACCTGAATGGGATGATCGGCAGAGTTTTTTTGCAGCCATCGACCTTCTAAGACCGTACCAATATCTTGAATAGTAACCATTGTCACGTCAAATCAAATCCAATATCACGGCGGTAGTAGGCGCCCTCAAAATGAATTTCGGCCGCCTTTTGCCTGGAGTAATTGACCGCTTGCTCAATGGTGTCTCCAAAAGAAGTTACCGCCAAAACCCGTCCGCCATCAGTCACAATTGAACCCCCTGAAATTTTGGTTCCTGCATGAAAAATAATTCCTTGTTCATGACCTTCAATTCCAGTAATTGCCTTACCCTTTTCATAGCTGCCCGGATATCCACCCGCTACCATAACTATGCTTGCGACCGTGCTGGGATCGATCTGAATTTTCTGATCAGCCAAATGGCCCTTTGTTGTAGCCAGGCACAAATCGATCAGGTCATTTTTAAGCCGGGGCATCACCGATTGCGTCTCAGGGTCTCCCATGCGACAGTTGTACTCGATCACTATTGGCTTTCCACCTACCTGGATAAGCCCAAAAAAAACAAATCCTTTGTACTCAAGACCGTCTTCTGCAATACCGGCAATGGTCGGAATGATAATTTCATTCTCGACGATATTCATAAGGTCTTCGTTTACGAAGGGCACCGGAGATATCGATCCCATTCCACCCGTGTTCAGACCCTGGTCTCCTTCTCCAATTCGCTTGTAATCTTTGGCTACCGGTAAGATCTTGTAATCTTTGCCGTCAGTTAGTACAAAGACTGAAAATTCGATCCCGTCCAAAAACTCTTCAATCACCACTGTGTCGCCGGCAGCACCAAATTTTCCCAGAAGCATATCTTCAAATTCCTTTTTAGCCTCACTGGTGTCACTACATATGATGACGCCCTTGCCCGCGGCCAGACCATCGGCTTTTAGTACCACAGGAAGTGGGTGAGTTTCTAAATATCGTAAACCATCATTCATTTGATCCCGCGTAAACTGACGGTACTTAGCGGTTGGAATGCCATGCCTCTGCATAAAAGCCTTCGAAAAAGCCTTCGAGCCCTCCAGCTGAGCTCCACTGGCTTTTGGGCCGACAATTGCCAAAGAAGGGAAAGTCTCTGTTAAAAAATCAACCAAACCATCGACCAGGGGACCCTCCGGGCCTACGACGACCAGGTCGCATTTCAGGTCAACAATAAGTTCGCTAATCTGCTTAAAATCTGCCATATCCAGCGGTACATTGGTCCCTATTTGAGAGGTTCCGGCGTTGCCAGGGGCGATAAATAACTGAGATAGTTTGTTACTTTGCGCCATTTTCCAGGCAAGCGCATGTTCACGACCACCACTACCAAGTAATAAAACATTCATATCCAACAAAAAATAAGATGATCCGCAAAGATGCGCAGATTAATTTGAGATAAAAATTCAATACTCTGAAACCTGATTTGAGACGGCTTTGGAAGTCGGATTAAAGCTCTGTTTTATCGAGGAGTGCATTTACATGATGATTTATCACTATTTAAAAGTATTTAATAATCAGAGATTTAAATTTGATGAATAATCATAATTGGTACGAATTTTGAGTAGTTGATATGCAGGTAAGGTCAAATGGTAAATAAATAGGATATGATTGCCTATGTAAAAGGACAAATTACGCATAAGAATCCCACTTTTGTCTATGTGGAGTGCGGGGGAGTTGGGTATCATATCAACATCTCCCTCAATACATATTCAAGAATTGAAAAATCGGATTCGATCAAGCTTCTAACCCATCTGGTGGTCAAGGAAGATTCCCACACTTTGTTTGGGTTTTATGACAGTGAGGAACGGGACTTGTTTGTGCATTTGCTTTCCGTATCGGGTATCGGGCCAAATACAGCGCGTATTGTCCTCTCTTCACTCAATCCGGCAGAGGTCAAACATGCCATATTAAGTGATGACGAGATGACTTTTAGACAAGTGAAAGGCATCGGCGCAAAGACGGCAAAACAGATTATACTGGATCTTAAAAACAAGATTACCAAGGGATCTGGTACGACATTTCAACTGCCCATCAGAGACAATACTTTGCAGGAGGAAGCGTTATCTGCATTATTGGCTTTGGGATTTAGCAAACAAAGTGTGATCAAGGCAATCTCGGATGTGTGTAAAGTCAATCCTGATCTTGCCAATGTCGAATCTATCATTAAGGCTTCACTTAAGAAATTATCCTGATTACGTAAGGATGAGAAATTTGAAGTGGAAAGATGCGTCAAATGGTTTGCTTTTACAAAATAATCTAAAAGCAGAAGCGTAGTTAAGAAGTGAGATCAGAATTATACAATATTGTAGCTCGGAACACCTACTGGTTTAGAATGACTTGCAGCAGAACTATTTTTTTTGTGCTTTTAGGCACCCTGATGGTGCTTGCTGCAAAAGCAGAGATCGGTACTCATTCCAAACTTCCGGATCCATATTCGACCGTGGCTACAACCCCGGTAGACACAGTACCACCGATAAAAGATCGTGCCGGCTCTTATCTTGAAAATGAAAATCGCAATCCTTTTGATCTGAGAGACCCCAAGATCGTTGAGCAATCGATCGAATTTGAACCTGAATCCAACAGCTACGAGATTACGGAAAAGATAGGTGACGACTATTTCAGGATGCCAACGTACATGACCACCGATGAGTACCTCAAGTACAAAGCCCAGAAACAGGAAAAAGAATATTTTCAAAGATTGGCAGGGATAAGCTCAGCGGGAGGCGAAATAGGGCCGGATATTGATCCGATCAAAAAATTTGATCTTTCTAAAAGCCTAATAGACCGACTTTTTGGCGGTACTACCGTCGATTTAAACCCCAAAGGGAATATCGGTATTACTCTGGGATACGATTATCAGAATGTTCAGAATCCGGTTTTGCTCGAGCGGCAGCAAAATAATGGAGGATTTGATTTTGACATGGACATCCAAATGAATATGGATGGACAGATAGGTGATAAACTCAAGCTCAATGCCAATTACAATACCAAATCAACCTTCGATTTTGACCGGCAACTCAAACTGGCATACGATAGTGAGCAATTTAGTGAAGATGAGATCCTAAAGAAAATTGAAGCAGGGAATGTCAGTCTACCGCTAAAAAGTACGCTAATTCAGGGCAATCAAAGTCTATTTGGGCTGAAAACCGATTTGCAGTTTGGTAGATTGAAACTAACGACTATCATATCGCAACAAAACTCAGAGAAGAAAGATCTAAAAATTGAAAAGGGTGCGCAGATTCAGGAATTTGACATTGAAGTGGATGAGTACGACGAAAACCGTCATTTCTTTCTGGCCCACTACAACCGCGATATCTTCGAGCGAGGCCTTAGCAACCTACCTCAAATCAGCAGCCTATATAACATCACAAAGGTAGAAGTCTGGATTACCAATGACCGCCGCGAGACGGAAAATACCCGGAATATAGTTGCCCTGGCTGACCTGGGTGAATCTGCAAGAATGACCACCAACAATCCAAATTTGCTGCCCAAGCCGGGCTTACCGATCCATCCGGACATTTCGGGTACCAAAGAATTGCCAGACAATGGAGCCAACCCGATTTATAATCTTTTGGTTAAAGACCAGATGGCCCGGGATGTTGAGAGCTCAGTATCCAGCTTGCGTAGTTCACCTTATAATATGATCGCCTCGCGAGATTTTGAGAAAGTAAGAGCAAGAAAACTGCGTGAATCGAGTATACCCTCAATACCCAACTAGGATTCATTTCGATCAATACGAGCCTGCAACCTGACCAGGTATTGGGTATTTCCTATGAGTACACCTACAATGGACAAAAGTTTCAGGTGGGAGAACTCTCAACCGATTTTCCTTCGGAGACGGAAGATGAATCGGTTTTGTATGTGAAAATGTTGAAGAGTACAACTCAGCGTACAGACGTACCTGCCTGGGATCTGATGATGAAAAACGTCTATTCAATTGGTGCTTTTAATGTGAGCCGGGAAGACTTTTACCTTGATGTATTTTACGAAGAGCCAGGTAAAGGCGAAAAAAGGTTTTTACCCTCCGGATCTTTAGCTAGTGAACCTCTGCTGCGCTTGCTCAATCTTGACAATCTCAATCAATTAGGAGACCCCCAGCCCGATGGTGCTTTTGACTTTGTGCCAGGAATCACCATATTTCTCAATACAGGCAAAATCATGTTTCCAGTACTTGAACCGTTTGGGTCTTCTTTGGCTAAAAAATTTACCGATCCGGAAGAGGCTAAAAAATATGTCTATCAACAACTGTATGATAGTGCCATCTTTATTGCACAGGAATACCCGGAGTTAAACCGGTTTACGATCAGAGCACGCTTTAAATCAAGCGCTACCAATGAGTATTCATTGGGGGCTTTTAATGTGCCGCAGGGTTCAGTCAGGGTAAGTGCCGGAGGGCAAGTGTTGGTCGAAGGGCGTGATTATGATGTGGATTACAATTTGGGAAAAGTGCGAATCATCAATGAAGCATATATCAATAGCAGTGTGCCGATTCAAGTATCTTATGAAGATAACGCCCTTTTCAGTTTTAATCGTAAGACCATGTTGGGTCTGAGGGCCGACTATGAGGTAAGCAAGCATCTAAATTTGGGGTTTACCTATATGCATCTTTTTGAGCGTCCTTATACGCAAAAAGTGAATATTGGCGAAGATCCCATCAACAACAGGATCATCGGACTTGATGTCAATTATAGCAAAGAGGCGCCCTGGCTCACCCGATTGGTAGATCGAATACCTTTGATTGATACAAAAGCACCTTCCAACGTAACCTTTGCAGCCGAGGGGGCGGCCTTAAAACCCGGCCACTCAAAGGCTATCAATCCTGACGACAGTAAAGGAGGGACACTCTATATTGATGACTTTGAGGGTAGCTCGATTGGAATTGATCTGCGAACACCGGCCAACGAATGGGTGATTGCGAGCACACCTCAAAATGACGAAGAAAACAATAATCCGCTCTTCCCCGAATCGGAGTTAAATAACAATGTCTGGAATGGGGTAAACCGGGCGAAAATAAATTGGTATCGGATAGAGACCAATATTCGCAGTGATGTTGATCAGCAAAATCCATTCACCGCGCCGGTTTCTCAACAAGCTATTTTTCCAAATCGATCTCCGGTATTTGGTTTTAATAATAACATTCAAGTATTTGATGTACACTATGATCCCACCGAAAGGGGTCCATACAACTTTGATCCGCCTTCAGGTACACCCTATAGTGGAGGTTTGGACGTCGATGGTCGATTGCAGGATCCCGAGCGTCGCTGGGGAGGAATCATGCGCGATCTTCGGAACACGGACTTTCAGTCTGCCAATATTGAGTATATCGAGTTTTGGATCATGAATCCCTATGCTGAGACTAATCAGGGTCGACTGGGCGACGACGGAAAACTTTACCTCAATTTGGGTAATATTTCTGAAGATATACTCAGAGACTCGCGGATGTCTTACGAAAATGGACTGCCCACACCTACCAGTCTGGCACCACTTGACACCACCGTATGGGGCGTGATTCCTATCGTACAAGATTTGACTAGTTCATTTAGTATCGATCAGGCTGATCGGGAAGATCAGGATCTTGGATATGATGGTTTAGCAGACGAAGCAGAAAGGGATTTCTTTCAAGACTATCTGCAGTCTATCAATTCATTGAATAATGAGGCTCGCGAAGCGATCATTGCCGACCCTGCTAATGATAACTTTCAGCACTATCGCGATTTTGCTGAGAATGTCGGTGTTTTCGAGCGATATTCTAAATTCAATAATGTGCAGGGTAACTCACGAGCCTCCAGTGGTAATACGCTGCAATCAAGCACCAACTATCCCGATAAAGAAGATCTTAATGACGATAACACCCTCAATGAATCAGAGGCTTATTATCAATATGAAATACCCATCGAATACGATGGGTTTGGAGGGTTGGCAATCAATGAGTTTATCACTGATACCATCCGAGCCCAGGAGACCGGTCAAATCTGGTACCGCTTTCAGATACCGAGAGAAAGATATAGTGCTACTGTAGGAAGTATCCAGGATTTTCGCTCGATCCGCTTCATCAGGATGTATATGACGGAATTTTCAGAACCAGTGACTTTGCGATTTGCGAAGTTTGACCTGGTACGGAATCAATGGCGAAAATACACCAGAAGTCTGAAGTCATCCGGTTTATCTGAGCCGAATAACAGTCCTTCCAATCTGGAATTTGATATCGCGTCGGTCAATATCGAGGAGAATAGCAAGAAGTTTCCATTCAATTATGTACTGCCTCCCGGCATCATCCGCGAAAGGGCCGTGGGTACCTACGCCAATATCCAACGCAATGAGCAGTCATTGGCTCTGAATATTTGTAACCTAGAAGATGCTGAGGCCGCTGCAATGTATAAGAACCTCAATGAGGATTTTCGAAATTACGACAGTCTTCAGATGTTTATTCACGCGGAGGCAATAAATGATGAGCAGATCGGTCCTGGCGAGACCACCCTTTTTGTGAGGTTAGGAAGCGACTACACCCAAAATTACTACGAGTATGAGATTCCTCTGACTATGTCAGACCCGCGAGTGGCCGATACTTCGGCTTTTGAAGATCTCGCAGAACTCGTTTGGCTCAGATCTAATAGTATGAATATACCGCTATCGCTGTTAAGGGATAAGAAAGTTGAGCGGAATAACTCTGGTGCATCGCTGACGGTGCCTTGGGAAACCGTAGATCCAGCCAATGGCAATAAGATACGTATTAATGGTAACCCTAACCTGGGCCTTGTGAAAGGTATTATGATTGGGGTGAGAAATACACCAGATGATGGCTTGCCCAAATGCCTTGAAGTATGGGTCAATGAGCTCAGACTAAGCGGACTAAATGAAAGCGGTGGTGTGGCCGGACTGGCTCGCCTTGACCTGCAGCTCGCTGACTTTGGTAGACTATCTTTGAGTGGCAATTATAGCAGTATAGGCTGGGGAGCCATCGACCAGAAGCTGGCTGAACGTAGTTTGGATGAGATTGTACAATACGATATCGCTACCAATCTGGAGCTTGGCAAATTTTTGGAGACAAGAGTGGCCTGCGCATACCATTTTATGCCCAGTACTCAGCTACAATGTCAAATCCTAAATTTGATCCTTACGACAGAGATATCGAGCTGAAAGATAAACTGAATGCAGCCCCTGACCGGACGACCAGAGATTCAATCAGAGAGCAGGCAATTGACCTTACCTCGATTAAGAGTTTTAATTTTACCAATGTTAGGAAGGAGCGTACAGGCGCCGGTGCTGCCAAAACTCCCAATCCCTGGGATCTGGCCAACTTTAGTGCGACTTATGCGCAATCGGAGATATTAAGACATGATCCAATCATTGAAAAAGATGAGACTGAAGAAAAAAGAGGATCAATTGACTACAATTACACGGCAAAACCACTCTACATCCAGCCATTCAAGGGTTTGGCTAAAGACTCCAAGTTGATCAAGTTTATTACCGAGTTTAATTTTAATCCCATACCCAACTCTTTTGCAGTCAATTCGGCCTTAACCAGGCAGAAATCAACCAAGTCTTACCGGTTTTCAGAGCCAGATTTTAAAACCTGGTACACGAAAAAATTTGTTTGGGAACGCAACTACGATCTCAATTGGGATTTTACAAAATCGCTAAAATTTAGATTTAATGCTTCCAATAATTCGGTGATCGATGAACTTAATGAACGCGATCCCGCATTTTCACCCGAAGCAAACCGAGATACCATCTGGGCCGGCTTACGCAACTTTGGTCGCACAAAAGATTATACCCACAACATTAATCTGAGTTACACCGCACCACTTCAGCATTTTCCAATCCTTGACTTTGCCCAGGTGCGAGGTCAGTTTACCGCGCAATACTCATGGAATGCAGCAGCACTGAACGTGGATTCATTGGGCAATGTGATCCAGAATCAACAAACGCGGCAGGTGACCGGTGACTTCAACTTTGAAAAGCTATATAATAACATCCCCTATTTGCGCAAGATCAACCAGGGCCGCCGACCTGCAAGTACCGGAAGGAGTACAACAAGACCAGCCCAAAAACCCCAGGGAGATCAGCAAGCGGATGACAAAAGAAGGAATCACGTGATCCGGGAGTGATTGAGAGATTGTTAATTCGACCCTTGATGGCCCTGCGAAAGGCTAAATTTCAATACACTGAAAATCTGGGATCGGTGGTGCCGGGATTTCAACCCAGTCCGGAATACCTTGGCCTAAGCCGCGGGTGGTCTGCTCCGGGATACGAGTATATCTTGGGTATCCAACCCGATGATGCATGGTTTGAAAGGGCAATTGAACCCAACAATAACTGGATTACTGACAATATTTACTTGAATCAGGAAGTATTGCTTAACAAAACAAAAAAGTGGAATGCCGGCCTGAGTATTGAGCCTTTCCAGGACTTTAAATTAGAAATCACCTGGGATTATAGCTTTACTGAGAACCATTCGGAATATTTCAAAGTTGCTAGACCGGGTGAAGGTTTTGCCCATCTGGCAGCTCGAGATGTGGGTTCTTTCAATATTTCATATTACACACTGGGCACCCTCTTTCGCAATGACATCGAAAATCTTTTTACGGAATTCGAAGACATGCGCAAAATCATATCACAAAAGATTGGAGACCCAAACACTCCACACATTAACGATGGTGCTGAATTTGCTTTTGGGTACGGTAAGTACCAGCGCGATGTGTTGATACCGGCATTTATCGCATCGTACGGTGACATCCCGATCGATCAGGTAAAGCTTAATGTTTTTGATCAGGCTCCTAAACCCAATTGGCAACTTACTTACAATGGCTTGTCAAAAGTGCCCTTTTTTAAAGATATTTTTTCAAGTGTAAGTTTGAGCCATGGCTACCGGTCTACTCTGTCAGTCAATAGCTATAATACTGATTTTGACTTCGATCCGAGTTATAATTCAATCAATGAAGTTACCGGAGATTATTATAGCCGATTTGAAATACCAGATATCACCATAACTGAACAACTATCGCCACTGATCGGATTGAATATTACGACCCGCAACGATATGACTTTGCGACTTGATATGAACAAATCCCGCAATTTATCATTGAGTTTCACTGACTATCAGCTCAACGAAACCAAACGTACTGACTATACGGCGGGCTTTGGTTACCGGCTCAAGAATGTGTATATCGCCTTTTTGCAGCCCAAGAAAAAGACCAAAAGCCGGACAAAACGCGACCAGGAAGATGCGCAGACACAAGACAAGAATGCAAATGATCCTGCAGCAGCCAGTGCCGAAAAGGGCAATGACATGGAGATTAAATTTGATTTTTCTTATGGAGACAATGTATCATTGATCCATAAATTCGATACCGAATTAGATCCTCAGGCATCCAGAGGTAACAAACAGATTAGAATCAGTCCGTCGGTAGAATATGCGATCAGCGAGACCCTGAGTTTACGCTTCTTTTTTGACTACAATAAGACCATCCCTTATACTTCGAGGTCCTATCCGATTACCAATATTAATTCAGGAGTTACCATTCAGTTTGCCCTGCAATAGGAGTTTCCGTTGCCTCTCAGCTAAGATTTTGATCGTAGAGTTCAACTCTAAAAGCTGCTTTTTTGTTAGATCTTGCGAATCTCCATTTCCTTCTTGGGCTTGGAATCCTTCATTTTAGCCACAACTTCAAGATAATCGCCCTCGCGAATGATATCAAGCGTTACTTCTTCTTCACCACTGAGCGCCTGGATATGATTGACGAGGTCTTCCGGATGTTCGATCTTTTTTTGATCTACAGACACAATGATATCTCCTTCTCTCAGGCCAGCCTTTTCAGCAGGAGTGCCAGGCATGACCTCGGTGATAACTACCCCCGATTGGCTTTCAATCTCACTGATTCGCACACCCAATTTAGGTCTTGTATTCATTTCATTAAATCCATGATCATCATCAAAAAAGGGAAATTGTCTCTGATCAGAAAAATTGAAATCACCCATTCCCAGTGAATCGAAGAACGATTTGAAATCTAATGGACTTTTAAATGAGTAATTGAAAAATTGCCCATCTTGAGGGAGACTATCCTTATCAAAGTGCTTCCATTGCAGGGATTGACCTTGTTTACCCTCTGATAGGTGGTCAAGATCGATGGCTTCTGCTTCGGCTCCTTCCTTGATGATGGTCTGTACGGTTTTATTTCCGTACTCATCGTAGGTCTCTTTGATGATGGTCACCTTGGTTTTTTGCTTTTGTGCATAAACCGGTAGGTAGTCAATTCCAATCAGGACGATCAGGCAGAACAAACACTTGGTGAGCGTGGTGTGGATTTTCATGGTATTAGCCTTATTAAAGTAAATAACTGGGCAAATTTATGCAGAATGTAAAGATGATAATGCCAAAAAAAGTTAAATGGGCGTTAAAGGCAAAAAAACCGATCTTTATTAGAGTTATTTTCGTGTTGTTAGAGCTAGGCAATTCAACCTGGCGTGGCCTTCATGGTCTAGAACTCAAATATGAAACAAAGCTTCATATGGATATTAGTAGCATTGATGACGATTTCGCTCATTGGGATCATTGTCATTCAAAGCAGATGGATTAACTGGAGCATCAATCTCAATGAAGAAAAGTTTAATAAGGAAGTTTTTTCAGCCCTTAACTACGTCGAAAAAGATCTGGTGGCCAGTGAAAACACCCTGGATCTCGATGTTTTGGGCGGGGATTTGAGTAATACATTGCCTGGGCACTCGAAGCTTGAGTTTTATTATCGATTGGGGAAGCTTGACGACAGCACGCTGATCACCGAAGATTTATCTTTTCTGAGCGGGAAGTCCCGAACCCGATTTCAGCAAAACCTTAGTTTGTTTGAAAGTATGGAGGTAAGCAAGTTACTGCAATCCCGGGACCTCACAGAGCGCATTGACATAAAGAAGCTATCGGCATCGATCAGAAGACAATTGAGCAGGCGGGGTATTGATATTGGGTATCACTACGGCGTATATTCTAACAAGACCGGGAGTTTTGTGATTTTGGACGACAATTTCGTCGTTGCAGAAGAGAGTACTCAGTTTACGAATACTCAGACACCTTTCAATAAAAGTCTTTACACTTCTGAATATAAGATTGATCTTTTTGAAACGGATAACAATCAATCGCCAGGAATGCTATATATCAATTTTCCCGAACGGAAAAGCATCCTCTTCCAAGATTTATGGCCGACGATTTTAAGCTCGGTATTGTTTACCGCCATTATTTTATTTTGTTTCGTTTATACCATTCATGTGATTCTGCGCCAGAAAAAGCTTTCAGAGATGCGTACTGATTTTATCAATAATATGACGCATGAATTTAAAACACCCATCGCAACAATCAATTTAGCAGCAGACTCGATCATTAATCCTATGATCATCAATCAACCTTCAAAAGTTGACCGCTTTGCCAGCATTATCAAGCAAGAAAACAGCCGGATGTTGAGCCAGGTGGAAAAAGTGCTACAAATGGCCCTCCTTGATAAGAAAGACTTTGACCTTAAGCTTTCAGAAATTAACGTACACGAAATCATCATTCAGGCGGTTGAGCATGCCAATTTACAAGTAGAAAAGAAGGGGGGTCAGGTTTCTGCCGCTCTAGAGGCCAGCCGTCCACAAATTATGGCCGACCATACGCACATTGCCAATATAGTACACAATTTACTGGATAATGCCAACAAATATTCACCAGAAAGACCTGAGATCAAGGTAGTCACCAGTAATACGCCCAGAGGAATCAGAATTACCGTAGAAGATAAAGGGATAGGAATGACCAAAGATCAACGCAAACACATTTTTGACAAGTTTTACCGGGTGCATACTGGTAATCTACACGATGTGAAGGGATTCGGATTGGGATTGAGTTATGTCAAAGCTATGGTCGGGGCACATAAGGGAGCGATTGAGGTGCAAAGCGAACTGGGAGAAGGAAGTAGCTTTATTTTGGATTTACCGTTTGATGGCGGACAAGAAAAAGTGGAGAACGGCGTTAGTTAAGATATAATAATTATAAAGCCCTTTTAACTTATATGTACAACACGCAAACCATGACCGGACAAAAACAGAGGATCTTACTAGTGGAAGATGATCAGAACTTTGGTGATGTCTTGCGATCGTACCTGGAGATGCATGACTACGATGTTCTTTTAGAGACTGATGGAGAGGCAGGATTAAATGCATACAAAAACGGAGAATTCAACTTATGCATCTTTGATGTGATGATGCCAAAAAAGGATGGATTTACGTTGGCTCGGGAGATACGGTCAAAAGATGATGAAATGCCTATTATATTTCTTACGGCCAAGACCATGAAAGATGACGTACTTCAGGGTTTTAAAATCGGCGCTGATGACTATATTACCAAACCTTTTAATTCGGAGGAACTTCTGCTTCGCATTCACGCTATTTTGAAAAGAAGCCAACATAAGTCAGATCCAAATGAAGATGTCAAAGAGTTTGAAATCGGTAAGTTTCACTTTAACTACCCGTTAAGAATCTTAACCTACAAAGGAAACGATGATTCAGCCCAGGAAAAACTCTCGCCCAAAGAGGCTCATTTACTCAAAATGTTTTGTTTGAGAAAAAATGATGTTTTGTCCCGGTCAGAGGCATTGACTAAAATTTGGGGTGAAGACAATTATTTTACGGCCCGAAGCATGGATGTCTTCGTTACTAAGCTCCGAAAATATCTCAAGCTGGATGCAAATATTGAGATTGTCAATATTCATGGTAATGGGTTCCAACTACTTGTGGTAGATGAGGTAGAAAACTAGCAATCCGGATTATTGCAAGAACATTCTCACTACAGACATTTGGTTCTGCCACCGTCAACGGCTAAGCTCACTCCCGTCAGATAAGACGCCGCAGGAGTGGCTAAAAAGGCAGCCACTGATCCTATTTCCTCAGGACTGGCAAATCGACCCATTGGCACAACGTTAAAAAGTTGTTTTTCCATTTCGTCTACCGTAATCTTTCGTTGTTGCGCCCAGGTACTAACCAGAGACTCAAGTCGCTCAGTGCGGGTAAAGCCTGGTAAGATATTATTGACCGTAATGCCAAAAGGGGCCAGTTCCATGGCCACCGTTTTAGCCCAACTAGCCACTGCCCCTCTAGTGGTGTTACTGACTCCCAGGCCGGCAATGGGTTCCTTGACCGACGTTGAGATGATATTGATGATGCGGCCATAACCAGACTCTTTCATGCCCGGCGAGAGCAAGGTCACCAGATGGTGGTTAGCGATCAGATGGGACTGCATGGCTTGATTAAATTCTTCCGGTTTTGCTGATAAAATAGGGCCACCGGACGGACCACCACTGTTATTAACCAGGATATGAATAGGTTTAGTCATGGCTAGAGTCCGTATCTTTTTAATGAGATCTTCTTCAACTCCCATATCGAGCACCAAAAATCCATGACTTTGAGAAATACTATTAGGCAATTGAGTGACAATATCAGCCATCAAATCTGCACTGCGCGAAGCCAAAATAACATTGGCCCCCAAAGCAGCAAGCTCGATAGCCACCGATTTGCCGATCCCCTTGCTGCTTCCGCAAACCAGGGCGTTTTTTCCAGTCAGGTCAGTATTCATGATAAAAAGACAATCTATTATCCCATTTGTTTTTCAAACTGCTGCATAGCTCCGACCAGTGCCTCCACTCCTTCCAGAGGCATGGCATTGTATATAGAAGCCCTGAAACCACCTACTGAACGGTGGCCCTTTACCCCGTCACAACCTATTTGTTTACACATCTCCAAAAATGGTTTTTCCAATGCCTGATCCTTGAGTAAAAAGGTCACGTTCATTAACGATCGATCTTCTGGGGCCGCAACACCAATAAATAAAGGATTGCGATCGATCTCATCATAGAGCACCTTGGCTTTTTGCTGGTTTATTTCTTCAATACTTTTGACTCCGCCCTGATCCTTGAGCCAGTCAAGGGTCAGCATACTTACATAAATCGGAAATACCGGTGGGGTATTATACATACTGTCACCCTCGATATGCACTTTGTAGTCCAGCATAGAAGGGATGTCACGATTCGCTTTGCCCAACATATCTTCACGAATAATTACCAAGGTTACTCCTGCTGGTCCCATATTTTTTTGAGCACCGGCGTAAATGATTCCAAACCGGTTGATGTCAACAGGACGACTAAAAATGTCAGAAGACATGTCGCAGACGATCGGGATATCACATTGAGGAAATTGATGAAATTGAGTACCGTAAATGGTGTTGTTACTGGTCAAGTGAAGATAGGCTGCTTCGGAAGGCACTGTAAAACTTTTAGGAATGTACTTGTATCCATCTGCTTTACTCGAAGCAATGACATCAACTTGTCCATATCGTTTGGCTTCTTTTATAGCTTTACTCGACCATGAGCCGGTATCTACATACGCTGCCCTGCCGTCCTGCGGAAGACAATTAAGGGGGGTCATAAAGAATTGACTGCTAGCTCCTCCCGCTAAAAACAAAATGTGGTACGTGTCTGGAACTTGCAACAATTCCTTAACCAGTTGTTTCGCCTGCTCATGTATTGCAATAAAATCTTTTCCCCGATGCGAAACCTCTAGAATTGAGAGTCCTGATCCATTGAGATCAAGTACACCCTGGGCAGCTTTTTCAAAAACACTCTGTGGTAAAATAGAAGGTCCTGGGCTAAAATTATGGATTTTCATCAAATTAAATTATTTGGTATATGTAAAGATGAGGGGGCAAAATTAGAAAACCTATATCAACATACCAGAGAAATTGTATTCTTTTTAAAAGCGGTGAAAAATTATTTCGATCCATCGAAACAAGGGCAACATCTGGCTGCACTTTAACCAAAAAGGGTCGCTGTCCAGCACTCGAAATATTATCTTTGCAGGCGTGTAAAAGTCAAATATTTAAGTTTACTTATATGATAATCGGTGTACCAAAGGAAATAAAAGCAAGTGAAAACAGGGTGGCTTTAACACCGGCTGGTGTGAATGAGCTTGTAAAAAGAGGACATGAAGTCTATGTTCAATCAACCGCAGGCGAGGGCAGTGGATTTTCGGATGAAGGATACCAGGCGGCGGGAGCGAAAATAAGTCCTACAATCGCTGACACTTACGCTAAGGCTAAGATGATCATGAAGGTCAAGGAGCCAATCGAAGAGGAATACGGATTGATTCATAAAGACCATCTTGTGTTTACCTATTTTCATTTCGCTTCCTATGAGCCGTTCACTCATGCAATGATCGCATCTAGGGCCGTTTGTTTGGCTTATGAAACAGTGGAACTTCCTGATCGTACATTGCCGCTCTTGATACCAATGTCTGAGGTTGCTGGTAGAATGGCTGTCCAGGAAGGGGCTAAATACCTTGAGCGTCCAATGGGTGGTAGAGGAGTATTACTCGGTGGGGTTCCTGGTGTACAACCTGGCAAAGTATTAATACTGGGAGGAGGCGTTGTTGGTACTCAGGCAGCTAAAATTGCCGCAGGTCTAGGGGCAATGGTGACTATTATGGATGTAAACTTGCAACGCCTGAGATACCTATCAGATGTGATGCCCGCCAATGTTTACACGCAGTACAGTAATGAATATAACATTCGACAGTTGATCAAAGACCATGATGTAATCATCGGGGCAGTTTTAATACCTGGTGCCAAGGCTCCAAATTTGATCACACGCGATATGTTATCTGCCATGAAACCCGGGACAGTTTTGGTTGATGTTGCGGTTGATCAAGGAGGCTGTGTCGAAACCTGCAGACCTACTACTCACGAGCATCCGACCTTTGTAATCGATAATGTCGTACATTATTGTGTTGCCAATATGCCAGGAGCAGTACCTTATACATCAACGATTGCCCTGACAAATGCCACCCTGCCATATGCCATCTTGCTGGCAAATCATGGTTGGAAAGTTGCTTGTGGTCAGAGATCAGACCTTAGAAAAGGACTCAATGTTGTGCAGGGTAAAGTTGTTTACGAGGGTGTGGCAGCGGCATTTAACCTCAAATATGTAGAAGTTGAGTCTGTTTTATCCTGACCTGGACAAAAAAGATTTAGTCACTGCCCAGCTAACGATCATGGTGTGACTGCAAATTTTGTCGATCCAGGGTTTGAGAATTATTTTTATAACTGACTGATAATCATTGAAAAAAGAAACGACGAGGACATCTATATCTATTTATAGTAAAATCTATTTATCATTAAATCAGCGTGAGGTGAGTATTTCAACGGCCTCCCAGGTGGCAATCCAGCACAACTTACCAGTATGAAGTGACATTCTAGAAAAATGGATTGTTATCTTTTTTTCGCACGTTTCACTGGTCAAGTGAAGTGGGATGGAAATGTTGCAAGGAGACCGAATTTTAGATGGTTTTGCGTAACCACAATTTATGTGGGCCTTTCTCTAATGTTCGCAATTTCTTCATATTTCGTTGGTTTCGGTCATCAACCATTGAATACTAATTGAGTTGGGTTTAAATTGCTTGCAATGGTTATCTACTTAAGCAGTGCAAAGAGAAAATTTGCTACTTTCAGTGACCTCTTTTAATTAAATAATAAAGAAATAGAAGATGATTGTCAGAATGCCCCGGGTTAACAAAAGTGGCTTATTAGCCATGTTATTATTTGTCCTTCTCCAAAGTGTTGCTGGTGCCCAGTCTTATGACTTGCTATTAAAAGGAGGCCACATTATTGATCCGGCAAACAATCTTAACCAACCAATGGATCTTGCTCTCGCCCAGGGTAAAGTTGCTCTTGTTGCTGATAAGATTGACACCACATTGTGTAAGAAGGTCATTGATGTATCGGGTTTGTATGTAGTGCCTGGGTTGATTGATCCCCACACTCATGTATTTGTCGGGAGTACTGCCCGTACCTTTGCTAATGGGTTTTCCAGTGTTTCACCTGATGATTTTTCGTTTAAATCAGGTATCACGACGATGGTTGATGCCGGAACATCCGGTTGGCGAAATTTTGAGGAATTTAAGCAACAGGTCATCGATCAGTCTGCCACCCGGGTTCTGGCCTTTCTGAATATCGTGGGAGTGGGTATGGTGGGATCTCCTCATGAACAAAACCTGCAGGATATGGATCCGTATCTGACGGGCCTCATGATTGAAAAATATCCTCAGATTATTGTTGGTACCAAGATCGGACATTTTCATGATGGAGATTTTACCCCCGTACAAAAAGCACTTGATGCGGGAATTAGGGAGGATGTTCCTGTATTGATTGAATGCCATCTACCCGAAATTCCTCTGCAGGTGATTCTTGAACATTTGCGACCCGGCGATATTTTTACGCATACCTATGGAAGGGTGAACGACCGCCAATCGATCTTGGACGAAAAAGGAAACCTACAACCTTATGTCGTCCAGGCAAGACAAAAAGGTGTTTTTTTTGATGTGGGTCATGGAGGAGGAAGTTTTCACTTCAGTGAAGCTACGCCCGCAGCCCGACTGGGTTTCTGGCCGGACTCCTTTGGTACTGATTTGCATCGATTCAGCATGAATTCCGGCATGAAAGATATGCTCAATATTATGTCTAAGTTTTTGTCGCTCGGCATGCCGCTCTACGAGGTGATCGAAGCAGCGACCAGCAAACCGGCAACGATGCTTAAAAGACCTGATTTGGGACATTTGGCAGTGGGAGCCGAAGCAGACATCGCCATTCTCAGACTGGTCGAGGGCCAGTTTGGGTTTACCGATTCAGGAGGAGAGGCTATTGAAGGTTCTCGAAAGCTACAAGCAGAGATAACTATTCGGGCGGGTAAGATAGTCTGGGATCTGAATGGTCTGTCATCTAAAAGGTTTGCCGAATGATGGCAGGGTTCAACCGTATGGTGCCGATAGGCGTACAATCATTCCTTGTCGGGAGTCTTTTATTATTGAATTTTTGTTTTTGCCACAACCCTCGCTTGCCAACTCCCTCATCAGACCATGGGTTGGTGCTGCCTGGAGGCTTCGGAGCTGTTGTTGTGGCTGATAGTGTTGGGAAGGCACGTCATATTGCCGTAACTGAGGAAGGAACCATCTACGTAAAATTGCGTCGACCCCACAAAGGCATCTACGGGAATGTTGCGTTGCAAGATACAACTGGTGATGGCCGGGCCGATACCATAGCCTATTTTGGTGATTACCCATCGAAGGGTTCGTTAGCTAGTGGTATGATGATTCACAACAGCTATTTATACTATTCTTCCGAATTGGCTTTATATCGGCAGAAGTTAGTCCCCGGTCAACTTGTGCCTGATACTCGGGTTGATACAGTGCTCATTGATGATCATGCTCATGGTTCTCATTGGCACATAACCAAGCCTATAGCGTTTGACAACAAAGGCAAGATGTATGTACCATTTGGTTCACCATCCAATGCCTGCCAGGATTTGAGCTATTCACCTGGTGGCAAGCCTGGAGTAGCCGGCCTAGATCCTTGTCCGGAATTAGAACTGCATGGGGGTATTTGGCAGTTTGATGCCGATAGAATTAATCTTCGTCAAAGAGACGGTATCAAGTATGCCACAGGCATTCGAAGTGTAGTCGGTTTGGTTTGGAACGCAGTTGACGAACAGTTGTATGCAATGATGCATGGCAGAGATGATCTGTTTATGTTGTTTCCAAATCTGTATACTCGCTGGCAGAGCGCGTTACTGCCTTCCGAAGAATTGCTCCGGGTAGAAAAAGATGCCAATTATGGATGGCCCTACTGTTACCATGACCAAATGCAGGAAAAACTGGTGCTGGCTCCGGAGTATGGGGGCGATGGTAAGATGACCGGTCGCTGTGATAGCTGTGATCTACCACTCTACGGTTTCCCTGGTCATTGGGCACCTAATGACTTGCTTTTTTACGATGGAGACCAATTTCCGGAAAGATACAAACATGGGGCATTTATAGCTTTTCATGGTTCAACCAATCGGGCACCTTATCCACAGGCTGGTTATTTCGTATGTTTCCTCCCTTTTAAAGATGGAAAGCCCACTGGAGATTGGGAGGTTTTTGCCGATGGGTTTGCTCAGGTCGATACCATCGTGAGCACCTCAAATGCCCGTTATCGACCTATGGGTTTGGCCACAGGACCAGATGGATCTCTCTACATCACTGATTCAAACAAGGGCAAAATCTGGCGGATCATGTATTCAGGTGATCGCAAGTCTTTCGGAGAAAAAGAGCTGGCGGCATTGGAGCTGCGAAAGTCCCGAACCAATCTCAAGACACCCGACGAAGTAGAAGATGATCTTCAACGAAATATCTCACCTGGTCTTGGGTTACAATATAGTACCTACTGCTCACCTTGTCATCAACGCAATGGTCTGGGTGCTGGTGGTCGTTTTCCACCCCTTACTGACCCAAAGTGGGTGGTCGCAGAAGATGAATTGATCAATTTGGTGCTCCATGGAAAATCAGGAGAGATCATGGTGGGAGGTGAAATGTATAATAATATCATGCCTTCATTTTCATTTCTGGATGATCAAACGATCACTGATATCATTAACTACGTACGGAGTAATTTCGGACATCAATACCCCGATATAAGCCCTGATGATGTGAGCCGGAATCGACAAAAGCCCTCCATATAAGTCAAATTCGCCTGCTTTTTTGCCATCTTTGATGATGCAATGGGTTATTTTGCAGGCCAGGGAAGGAGTTGATGATCATCAAATCTCTATCGTTCTTCGTGAGGCATTTGGTAGCCCGGGTGAAGCCCAACTGGTCGAAAAACTACAGCTATGTGACTGTTTCATTCCGGAGCTCTCATTAGTAGCCGTCAGAAACAATCAGATTGTAGGATATCTCCTCCTGACCACCATTCGCATCAATCCCAATCAGGGAGATTCAGTGCAGTCACTGGCACTGGCGCCAATGGCGGTGTTGCCGGCTTATCAACAAAAAGGCATAGGTTCGGCATTAGTCAACGCCGCCCTGATAAAAGCCATTGCTCTCGGATACCGCTCAATCATTGTTTTAGGTCACGCAAATTATTACTCTAGATTTGGGTTTAGGCCAGCGAGTCAGTGGAAGATCCGAAGTCCATTTCCTGCTCCTGACGAAGCTTTTATGGCTATTGAATTAGCAGATGGTAGTCTTAAGAAGGTCGCGGGAATCGTTGAATACTCGGCCCCGTTTTTTGAGCTGGAATAATGAGATGTAAACGGCCATAATAAGATTACCTTACGAAAGATCCTTGATTGATTTTAGGTGCATATTAATAAACACTTCATATATTGGTTTAAAGTACCTGAATTTTATAGCAGATTGTAGAATCATTTAAAACTTGCCAGGTGATCTACATTTTCTGAAATACTTCCATTAGTCAGATAAACAATTGATATGAAAAAGAATAATTGTTTTTGTTTTCTCCTCTTATTATTGTTCGGTGGCCTCACCAGAGACACTTGGGCACAAAATATGTTATGTCAGGGAGCTCACTGGACAGAACAGGAGTCCGAAGTAAAGATGCTTGAATTTGCTGGTCAGTGGTCTGATCGAGCTGAATGGGAGGCCAGAACAAAAATCATCCGTGAAGGAATTATAGACGGATTGGAGTGGGATAAGATTCCTGAATATAGTGCACAATTAAATCCGGTGATTCACAGCCAAAGAATGATGGACGGATATATTGTTGAAAACATTTCGATTGAGAGTTTTCCAGGATTTTACATAACCGGTAATTTATACCGCCCGTCGAATCCAACGGGCAAACTAGCTGGTATCCTATGCCCACATGGTCATTGGAACGATCCCCCTGGAAGGACCCGCCCTGATATGCAAATACGTTGTGCCTTTCTTGCAAAGATGGGTGCGGTTGTTTTTGCTTATGATATGGTCGGTTATGCCGATGCCGATCAGATAGATCATAGCATGCCGATTTCACTTGTGCTGCAGACTTGGGGTAGTAAGCGAGCTCTCGACTACCTTTTGAGTAGGGAAGATGTAGACCCAGACCGGATCGGTATGACCGGCGCCTCAGGTGGCGGTACTCAGACATTTCTCCTCACTGCACTCGACGATAGGATAAAGGTGAGTGCACCCATGGTCATGGTATCGGCGCATTTTTTGGAGGTTGCGTGTGCGAAAGCGGTATGCCAATCCATAAAAGCAATCACCATCAGACGAATAATGTCGAGATTGCTGCACTGGCTGCTCCCAGACCCATGCTTATCGTGTCCGATGGCGGTGATTGGACTACTAATAATCCTGATATCGAAATTCCATACTTAAAAAGGGTTTATCAATTGTATCAGGCAGAGAGCCAATTAGATCATGTACATTTTGCTCTCGAACGACATGATTACGGTCCGAATAAGCGAGCTGCGATGTATAATTTTATGGACAATCATTTAGGCTTAGGCGTTCATGATGATATGTATGATCCGGTGACTGGAAAAATGATCGAAAATTTCGTGACTATCCTATCAGGCGATGAATTGGCAGTTTTTAATACAGAGCATCCAAGACCAAAAAATGCGCTCATCGGCAACGAAGCTGTGACACGCTATTTCCTGGAGACATTTTGCAAGAAATAATAACTAGGGCTTTGAAGAAGGACACATAGAATAGATCGAATCACTAGATGCAAGAACTGATAATTTTAAAGACAAGCGGACTAATGTTGACTGCATGGCAAAATATCGACGTTAAATGTAAAGGTCGTTGGCACAGTAAATGAAGGCTTCAATTCAACCGACTGGCTTGCCTTAAATAGTACATTTTGATTGACGGTAGCATTCGACTCTATGAGAAGGGCGCTACCATAGGTGCCCTGGGTAATCGGGTCACTCACTGTCAGTAAGGAGTGCATGCAATCTGCATCGGTTTTCTCAAAGGCGCCAATATCAAACTGGCTTCCTGAGGGTCTGAGATTGCCTTCGTAATCTTCGGTGATACCCAGAGCAACCAGATTTGTTCCGATGTCAAGAGCTTGAGAGTTGACAATTAAGTGAAAGTCCTTAACTGCCTCATCAGCAAAAATTTGATTAAAAGAAGCTGCTACAAACGAATGCTGATCCAGACTAGTCACCGTCTGCCATTGGGCCAATGACAGATTATTGAAGGGATCATCATCCTCGTTATTTAGTCGATCCGTGAAAATATTATAGTCACTGGTCATGGTCTTGGAATCAGTGGTTGAAATACAACCTCGAGTGGGATGCTTCGTAATAATGATATTATTAAATAATGTCGCATTTAGATAAGCACCATTAGCAAACAAAATGCCCCACCTTCCATCGGCCGGAATAATAATGGTGTTATTATATACTTTGCCACCAATGCTTGGTATGGCGCCGTCGGTCTGGTGAAATGCAATACCTTGCGAAAAATGATTGTCGTAAATTAAATTATTGTAGATAAGACAGTTTCGAACCCCATCGAGATTAATTCCAGCCCCTAATTCGTTTTCGTATATCTTGTTTCCATATATCTGACAATTGTCACTGATGCCATCGCCTCCAGGAATGTTGGCGTCGGCGTTGATCTGGATACCCGAACGGTTATTATTGTAGCATTCATTGTACCGGATGATGGCCCTGTCAGAGCTGTTTGAAACGTAAATGCCATGTTCATCGAGCGAGCCGGCGCAAGTATTATGCTCAATGATGATGTCGTTGGTAAATCCAGTAAAAATGCCTCTCTCTGCATTATACAATGTCGTACAATTTCGGACAATGCAAAAACTGGCATTCACCAGCCTGATGCCATTACCACTGCCTGTCATATTGTTTGAAATAAATCCGTCAATGACATTATAATCAACATCCTCAATATTAATACCGTCTTGGCGAGGTCCGCCCGGACCGGTGATGACCACATTGCTACTTATAGCTTTAAATACGAGGGGCTGAAGGGCAGTGCCTGAAATATCACGATTATCAAAGCCTACATAATTACCATCCGCCACAAAAAGTGTATCTCCGGCGCCTAAAATTAATTGGTCAATCGGATACTGAATTGTTGCAAAGGCAGTTGCAATCGATAATCCATTATCGCTGTTATTGCCAGTTGTGGTCACATAATAGTTTGTGGCAAAAATCCAATGCGGGATCAATAGATAAACAATAACAGCATGTTTATTTGACATGGTAAAGAATTTGATAGTAAAGGATCGGGAAAAATGCGAGAGTGCGTGACTTATAAACGTAAAATCTTCCAGTAAATTTGGTTCTTTCTCATATGCTTACAATACGATTTGATTTTTAATATCCGATCCAGACCTATCTATCATAAGATGGAGCAAAATTTTCATTCTGCAGCTTGTGATAAGGGGCATATAAATGAATCAACATTCTATAAATACGTAAGAACCTTAAATTTTTTAAATTAAAAGGCTATTTGTGAAAAGAGCATATTCAATGCCAAATTGGCCAGGAAGTAATCGTAGACTGTTACTTGGTATGAACGCCAAATGCTCGATCTGATTTACCGCCATGTAACCACCAACGTGAACAAACCATTTGCACGTGTGACCCAGCATTTGCAAGGTCGAGCAAAGAAGTCAATCGAAATTGAGATTCCAATAGGGTTTTCATGATGCTTGATTTGAAGTCTGTTGCATCGTTTGATCTATTAGATGAAACTTTTTTACCTGAGCTCTTTGGTGTTAATCGGCAAAAATTCTATTTCTTAAAGATCCCGATCACCCGGCCTGTAACACAGTCAAGTCGCAGGATGTGACCTTTTTCAACACCATACATGTCTTTGGGTACTTCATAATCTCCGCGGCCCTCAAATGATCTGAAAAGGGTAATCTTTGTACTATCTCTCGGATCAATCATTGGACTGCGGCAGTCACCATCCGCCTCCGGTGCGGTCATTGAAAACCCGTTAGTACGGCCCACCATAAAATGATCGGGAACTTCTTTAGCCTTCACCGCCCAATGATCTGAAGCCAAGATGATCCGTTGTGAACAGGCTGCAAGGATGGAGAAGACAATGCCTGCAAATAAAATACGTTGAAGTGATTTCACCTGATTCATCATAAGACTAAAGTAAGCAAATCTGTTGAAAAATGCACTTGCCTCAATTTGTTGAAGACCTAAAATAGATTAGAATTTTTTTTTTGAAATATGTAATCCTATTTCAGAACTATTGCCGAATTACAATCTGAAGAATACAGGAAAGAGCAAGATGCTATTTCAATATGTTAAAAAGACCGAACATATTCGCCAGCGCGAGGAGCACAATGCTGATTAGCACCCAGTATGCGATTTGATTTGCCATGGGGTGTTTGCTTGCAAATTTAGCAGTGTACCAGCCTCCCAGCGTCTGTCCGATAGCCAGTATTAAGCCAATATCCCAGCGGACCAGGCCTTTGTACTGAAAGATCAAGAGTACGAGTAGGGTATAGATCGCTACAACAAATGACTTCAAAGCATTTCCTTCAGTCATGCTATATTTCGCTACCAGAACCATGGTGGCCAAATAAAAGATACCCATTCCCATCTGAATAAATCCCCCATAAAAACCAAGGGCTAAATATACCGGTATAGCAATCCACGAGGATATGGGCTGGTGATCACTTTGTTCTTTCAACCATCTTTTAGGTTTGACGAGCATGACCACAAGCATCGCGAGCATCAGGTATTTGAAGACAAATAGAAACTGGGCATTGCTGACTTTGATCGCCACAAACACACCTAAAAGGGCCCCGGTCACGGTCCAAAAAATATTTTGCTTGCTATGGGTGAGGTCCAACTTGCCGTTGCGATAAAATGCATAACTGCCCGCTGCCGATTGTGTAAATACCCCAACCCGATTGGTGGCATTGGCAATGTTGCCGGGTAAACCCATGATCTCGGTCAATATAGACAAAGTGATAGCAGAACCATTGCCTGCCAGGGTATTGATTGCTCCGGCCAAAGCGCCTCCTGAGACGGCGATCACATAATGATACCACTCGATCATTTCTCTTGAGTTACCGGTTGGCAGATTTCTACCAATGTACCCCCCATTGACCGTGGGTGGATAAAAAATATCCACTTATTCATCGCTCCAAGGATTGGTTTGTCTTGTATGATTTCCAAGCCTTCTTCCCGGAGTCTTCGCATTTCGTGATCGATTTGTTTCACACGGAAGGCCACATGGTGGATTCCCTCACCCCTTTTATCAATAAACCGGGCAATGGTACTTTGAGGAGTAGTACTCTTCAGTAGCTCGATCTTAAACTCACCATGTTGCAAAAATCGCACGACCACCTGTTGGGAAGGCACTTCTTCTTCAGCAAGAATCATAAACTCTGCTAATTTTCTGAAACGCTCCGTAGCTTGATTCAGATCTTTGACCGCTATCCCAATATGATCAAGCGGAAAATCTTTGACTTGCAGCATCAGATATTTTGAAAGATGCCCAACTGCCTTTTTTCTTCCCAGGCGCCCCTTGTGAAATCAGGACACTTTACCGGGATGCTGCCAAGTTCAATGGAAATCTTTGAAAGTTCTACGATGGATGACCAAGCGGTCGCATCATAAACATCCATATCAAGTGGCCAACCTTGATTCAGGCAATCGATCAAACGGTACATCTGCACAAAATCCATGCCTCCATGGCCTCCATTCTTGGCAATACCATCTTTCAATTTGTCCCAGATCGGATGTCGATACTTGTCTTGATACTCCTTGACAGCTGCCTCGTCCAGCCATTCGTGATCTTTTCCTGCGATTGCCAGTCTACTGGGGTATCCCTCGTGGTATGCTTTGGTACCTGCCAAAGCATTAATTCTGCTATATGGCCTGGGAGTCACTACATCATGTTGTATCAGGATGGTTCTACCCATGGCAGTTTTAACCAGCGTATTATCCATGTCTCCATGGACAAAGTCGGTACGATTGTAAAATTCATTGGTTGTTTCAACCGTCTTTGAATACTCGCTCAAGCTAGCCTGTAAGCTGCTCATTGATACCAGGTGGTTAAATTTATCACCTCGATTGATACTCATATACTGGGCTACCGGTCCGAGGCCGTGGGTGGGGTAGTGATTTCCATCCTGTTTAAGATGGTAGGCCATGCGCCAATTATGCTGATAATGTTCTGATCCAAAAAGCTGATCCTTTAAGTTATGGATATAAGCGGCCTCACCATATGTTAGTGTTCCGAAAACTCCATGGTGTACCATATTGAGCACCCATAGTTCTTCGTCACCATAACACACATTTTCTAACATCATGCAATTGACTTGCATCTGCTCGGCAGTATTAACCAGATCCCAGCATCCTTGGAGTGTCATGGCAGCTGGTACTTCAATCGCTACATGTTTTCCTTGTTGCATAGCATAGACCGCCATAGGCACATGATCGTCCCAGGGTGTGCAAATCACGACGAGATCTACATCGTCTCTTCGGCACATCTCCATCCATCCATCTTTGCTACCTGAATAAACTACTGGAGTCTGACCTGAAGCCTTTAGGGTATCCAATGTTGGTGGTATCCTGATATCCCTCATGTCGCAGATTGCAGTAATTTTAGCCTTATCCGGAAAAAGCGCATTAACTAATTTGGCCTGACCAGTACCCCGATTGCCTAGACCCAGCATCGCCACCTTAACCTGCCCCAGAGGTGCTTTCCGCAAGTTAATCACACTAGCCTGACCCTGTGGTCGCTCAGGTGCCTGACGGTTCAATAATTCTTCAACTTGAGAGAAGGGTATTTTAGAACTTCCAGCTGGAGCTAAACCAAACCAGGCGGCGGTAGCAGATGAAAGTTTAATGAAATTGCGTCGTTGATGATTCATATCGATCTGGATTTATGCTCAGAAAGATAAGAAAAGTGCCACGCACAATAGGACAAAAGAGGAAATCACAACGAAGTACGAGGATACTATTCGGTTTCGATATCCGAATCAGCTGTGGCGGCAGTTGCTTTTTGACCATTATCGGCTGCCAGTTTTTCAGCATCTGCGTGTTGAGGTGGTACTGCATAAGGTCTAGGCCCAATTAAGCGCTCTATGTCTGACTTGAGCAATACCTCTTTTTCCAGGAGGTGAGACGCAATTATTTCGAGCTCATTCCGGTGTTTTTTCAATAACTCCTGAGCTCTTAAGTATTGTGATTCTACCAATTTACGCACTTCATCATCAATCAACGTTGCAGTATTATCCGAGTAAGGCTTCGTAAACTGATCTTGAGACATGCCATAAAAAGACACATTACCGACCTTGGGGTTCATCCCATAAATCGCGATCATGCTGTAAGCCATCTTGGTTACCTGGTCGAGATCACTCTGCGCGCCTGTCGATATTTTATCAAAAACGATCCGCTCGGCTGCTCTCCCACCAAAAGTCATACACATGCGATCAAGAAGCTGCTCCGTTCTAGTGATGTATTCTTCCTTTGGTAAATACTGAGCAAATCCCAAAGTTCCTACACCACGGGGTACAATAGTTACCTTTACTAAAGGGGAAGCGTGCTCCAAAAACCATCCACATACCGCATGACCTGCTTCGTGAAAGGCAATGATCTCCTTTTCTTCGGGCGATATAAGTTTGTTCTTTTTTTCCAGACCACCAATGACCCGGTCTAGGGCATAATTAAAATCTTCGAGCCCAACTGCTGTTTTTTCATAACGGGCAGCGACAAGGGCGGCTTCATTGCAGATATTGGCAATATCCGCCCCCGCAAAGCCAGGAGTCATCTCCGCCAGGATATCCGGCTTTACTTCTTCAGAAATCTTGATCGATTTAAGATGTACTCTGAAAATTTGTTCGCGTCCTTTAAGATCGGGCCGGTCAATACCAATCTGACGATCGAAGCGACCAGGCCGTAATAAAGCAATATCAAGTACGTCAGGCCGGTTGGTTGCGGCCATTAAAATAACGCCTTTGTCAGTGCTAAAACCATCCATCTCCACCAAAAGCTGGTTCAGGGTATTCTCGCGTTCATCATTACCACCGGGTACATTATTTCTACCACGAGCCCTACCTATGGCGTCAATTTCATCGATAAAAATAATACATGGAGCCTTTTCTCTTGCCTGGCGAAATAAGTCTCGTACTCGGGAGGCGCCGACTCCCACAAACATTTCGACAAAGTCAGAACCTGAAATTGAAAAGAATGGCACTCCAGCCTCACCAGCTACCGCCTTTGCCAACAGGGTTTTTCCGGTACCCGGAGGGCCAACCAGCAATACTCCCTTGGGTATCTTACCTCCGAGGGCCTGGTACTTTTTGGATTTTTCAGGAAGTCAACTACTTCCATCACTTCTTCTTTGGCTTCATCCAGACCCGCTACATCGGCAAACGTAACATTGACCTTTAAAGTGCTATTATCAAAAAGAGTTGCCTTTGACTTACCAATATTGAAAATTTGTGCTCCAGGTCCACCGGCACCACCGCTCATCCGGCGCATGATAAAGAGCCAGATTGCCACAATTAAGAATATCGGTAGAAGCCAACCCAGCAGATTTCCCCAAAAATTGATCTTTTCATCATAGGTGACATCAACTCTATTCTCTTCACTTACAGAGGCATTGAGTTCTTTGAGCTTGGTCTCAAAGGTCTCTACAGATCCGATATTAAACTGATAGTTGGGACTACTAAGACTAAATTGATTCTTATTGGCCTTCGCATGCCTGGCATCACTAAGGCGATCAGATTTGATATAAACGTCCGCATAGCGCTGATTGATGATCTCAACTCGCTTTACATCGCCCTGCTCTACGAAATTGGCAAAATCACGGAAAGAGATATCTTCATTGGCTGTAAAACTAGAGTCAAAAAATACTTGAGACGCCAAAAGTATAAGGGCAATCAGCCCGTAAATCCAAAAAGAATTGAATTTATTAAACCGCTTATTGCTATTTTCCTTGTTTTCGTTATTCTCCTCCATCGTAAAAAATTCCTCTCCTTCTAAAGATTTTCGTAATAAGTAATCTTAGCATCGCTCCACAAATCTTCAAGTTCATAAAAAGCCCTCGTTTCGGGGTGAAAAATATGAACAATGGTAGAAAAATAATCGACCAACACCCATCTGGCAGATCCAGTACCTTCTACATGATTCGGTTTGAGTCCCGACTCATCCAGTACTTTCTTATAGATATTATCAGCCAGTGCTTTCACCTGTGTATTTGAATCACCTTCACAAATGATAAAACAATCGGAAGGAGCCTCATGAATTTGTCGTAAATCAAGTTTTGTAATCCTTTTACCTTTGATATCCTTAATCGCATCTATGATAATCTCGGATAGATTGTGATCTTCGGTGGGTATTAAAGAGGGCTGCCTATTTAAATTCAAATTTTGTTGTTGAGTGAAAAAATCAGCCGTTTGGCGCTCAATGAACAAACAAATCTACTTAAAAATATATTGAGTTCAATTCATAACACCAATATTGTTGGAAAGGTTCTCTTGGAGTTTGAGAGCCTTCCATCAACCAATACCTATGCGGTTGAGCTGCTGTCAACTGGGCAACCGGCAGAAGGGACCGTCATTTATGCCCACCATCAGACTTCCGGTCGAGGCCAGATGGGAACCCAATGGGAAACTGCAGCTGGTTTGAACCTTACCCTATCCGTGATTTTGCGGCCAATCTTCTTATCGGTACAAGATCAATTTTACCTCAATAAGGCAGTTAGTCTTGCGGTTTATCAGGTAGTAAACCAGTATTTTCCTGGTCAAACGAGGATCAAATGGCCAAATGACATATACCTCAAAGATCAAAAAGTCGGTGGCATCTTGATTCAAAATGGAGTGCAGGGATCTTTCCTGCAATGGAGTGTTTTGGGTTTAGGCCTGAATATTAATCAAGATCATTTTTCGGATACCCTAATCAATGCCACATCCTTTTGTAAGGAGTCGAAACAAATCTGGGACCTTTATGAAATCCGGACTCAACTTTTTCGTAGTCTTGACAGTTACTATTCGGAGTTGAAGCGATCTGCCAATATGATGGATGATCAATATGTCCAGGCGCTGTAACGCAGAGCAATACCAACGACATTTACCCTTCTAAATGGTCAATCTTTTGTTGGCACCATCCAAGATGTGGACAGTGTTGGTATGTTGAGGGTGAGAGACGAGCTAAAAAACATCAGACTTTTTAATCTAAAGGAGATAAGATACCAATGAAAGCAGCTATTGTGACCGTAGGAGATGAGATTTTGATTGGTCAGATTGTAGATACTAATGCGGCCTGGATTGCAAGTATCCTGGCAAAGGAAGGTATAATGTTGGTTTCTAAAATGACTGCTAGTGATGACCTGGACAGTATCATCACTGCAATTGACAGAGCTCTTACTGATGCAGATTTGGTCCTCATGACCGGGGGTTTGGGCCCAACCAAAGATGATATAACAAAAAACGCATTGGAAAAATATTTTGGTGGCGGATTTACCTTTTCTCAGGATACTTTTGATCGGATCGAGAAGCTATTTATCAAGCGTAGTATCCCAATATCAGAAGCCCACCGACAACAGTGTTTCTTACCCACAATAGCTACCATCATTGAAAATCAGATGGGCACTGCTCCCGGTATGTGGTTTGAAAAGTCCGGTAAGATTCTCTGCTCGATGCCCGGTGTTCCCCACGAGATGAAGTATGTGATGAAACATGGAGTGCTGCCGAGAGTCGGGACAATGAGCAAAATAGTTTACCGGCAGAAGACAATCATGACAGCTGGCATTGGCGAGTCTGTACTTGCCGATAAAATCGAGCCCATTCTGGATAATCATGAAGTCAAGATTGCTTATCTGCCATCGCACGGCCAAGTACGACTACGATTGTCTCGTGAAGGTGCGAAAGGCTCTGAAAAAGAGGTCGAAGCCATATTGCAAAAAGCCGTAACAGAAACCGTCGAAGCGATAACGCCCTATTTTTTTGGTTATGATGACGAACAACTTGAATCGCATGTTGGCCAGCTTCTGATGAAGAAAGGTCTGACTCTGGGTACTGCTGAAAGTTGTACGGGAGGCTATATTGCTCATCTGATCACTTCGATACCAGGGGCCAGCCAGTACTTTAGAGGAAGTATTGTGGCCTATGACAATGGTATAAAGCAAGAGGTTTTACATGTAAACCAGGTCACACTTGAGACCCATGGGGCGGTAAGTGAAGGTACGGTCCAGGAAATGGTCAACGGTGCTTTGAAAACCTTAAAATGTGACGTGGCTGTTGCAGTCTCCGGGATCAGTGGACCGACCGGAGGGACCGAAGACAAACCAGTAGGTACCGTTTGGATTGCGGTTGGAGATAAAGGTGATACCTGGACCACCAAGTTTCTATTCACAAAAGATCGGGTTCTAAACATCAAATACACAGCTGTTTATGCTCTTGACATGCTTCGAAAGTTTTTATCGGCACGATAATTTCACGTACTTTTGTGCTCTGATCATAAAAACTAGACATGGCAGATTTTCAATTGGTGATGCCCAAAATGGGTGAAAGCATCATGGAAGCGACCATCTTAAAATGGCACAAGCGGGTAGGTGACCATGTAGAAGTTGACGAGACCATCCTGGAAATCGCCACTGATAAAGTAGATAGTGAGATTCCATCTCCGGTAACGGGAAAAATTAAAGAGATTCTTTTTCAGGAAGATGCTGTTGTTGACGTCGGCTCAATGGTGGCTCTAATCGAAACCAGTGATACCGGAATAGAACAGGATCCGGTGACAACAGCGGTACCTCAGCCCTATGATGTTGAAGAAGAGGAAGAAGAATTTGGTTTTGAGGAAGAGCCCGAACTCGTTAATAATTCAGAGGTCTCATCCAAAGAAGTCTACCAGGGTAAAAAATTTCCTCCAGTCTCCAATGGCCGGTTTTATTCTCCACTGGTAAGAATGATTGCCCAGGAAGAGGGCTTAACCCTAAATCAACTCAATCAGGTATCAGGTTCAGGACTGCAGGGCAGGGTAACGAAAAAGGATATTTTGTCTTTTATTGAAGAGCTCAACCAACCAGCAGAACAACTTTCGAAGGTGTCTAAAGAAGAAATCAGGAGACCGGAGTACCCAGCGAATGGTCCGGATACATTAGTCCCACCTTCTGTGAGCAGGTCTGTCAGTGGTCAAGATGATATCTTACAAATGGATCGTATGCGTAAAATCATTGCCGAGCATATGGTCCAATCTAAACGTGTTGCTCCTCATGTAACGAGTTTTGTTGAGGCAGACGTAACTAATATGGTAAAATGGAGAGATGAACACAAGGAAAATTTCTCTCGGCAATATGGTACTAAGCTTACATTTACACCGATTTTTATTCATGCTGTAGTGAAAGCGATCTCAGATTTTCCGATGATAAACATTTCGGTGAGTGGCGATGAGATCATCGTAAAAAAGAACATCAATATCGGCATGGCTACCGCATTACCCTCAGGTAATCTGATCGTTCCGGTGATTAAAAACGCCGACGACTTTAGTCTGGTCGGATTGGCCAAGAAGGTCAATGACCTGGCAGATCGTGCACGGAAGAATGAACTAAAGCCCGATGAAATATCAGGAGGTACTTTTACCCTCACCAATGTGGGTATTTTTGGCAATGTGATGGGTACACCTATTATCAACCAACCACAGGTCGCTATTTTGGCAACAGGAGCGATTAAAAAGAAACCGGCAGTTGTTGAAACTGAATATGGAGATCTGATTGCGATACGTCATATGATGTTCCTATCCATGTCATACGATCACCGTGTTGTTGATGGTTTTATGGGCGGGTCCTTTTTGAGGAAGGTTGCAGATTATCTCGAACAATTTAGCCACGATGACATTATTTGACCTGGGGCTCACCGATAAGGCGATTATCAAGTTGCTTATCGGGATTTGTGTCTTATTCAGTGGGTCAGTTTGGGGCCAAAATCGCAATTTGCGGAAGACGGCAGAGCAGTATATAGAGAGTTCGCGATTTCGTGAGGCGATAGACATACTGGAAACTTATTGCCCTACCAGGCCTAAAGATTTGTAAGCATGGTTTTGGTTGGCTAAGGCCCAGTTTGAATCCATCGATTGCGAAGGGGCCATCGTGAATTTGAAACATCTTGAAGAAGAGACTAAAAAGAATGATCCGGGAGTCAATTTGCTCCGCGCAAAAGCGCACCATCAATTACACCAATTTGCCTCGGCCATTGAATATTACAAACTTTTTTTAGCCTCTTCAGTTAAGGATGAACGCTATCCCGATGTTGTGAATGAAATTAAACGTTGTGCATCGGGACTTAAGTTCAATTTCATTTCCGATGATGTTTTGGTAGAAAACATGGGCTCGGAGGTTAACTCTCGCATGGATGACTTTGGTCCTATTGAAAGCCCGAACTACAGCGCCAGAGTATATTTTTCCTCGACCAGGTCACTGCGTATTCAAGATCGGTTTGCTGACGATGGTAGTTTGATGGAAAGCGTGCAAGGAGTGGACACGGATATGTTTGGCACCGAAATCGAAAATGGTGCCTGGGCAAAAGCCGAGGCTTTAAACCCGAGATTAAATACAGCTCAACATGAAGTCCTGCAAGACTTTAGTGAAGATGGAATGACTTTGTTTTTTTCAAGGACCCAAAATGTCAATGAAGGCCAATTATGGATTGATACCTTTAATTCTGGCGATCTGGAGAATATCGGAAATATTTGGAATGAGGGTCCATTTTTACCTCATGAAAATATCAGGGGGCTATATTTCTTTAATGATAGTGTAGTCTTTTTTTCTTCATCTCAACGTGAGGGATTCGGAGGTTATGATCTTTTTTACTGTCGGAAGAATATATCCGGATGGTCGGCTCCAGTAAATCTTGGGGATCAAATAAATTCCGTCTTCGATGAAGTTACCCCCTTCATATGTTTGGATGGAAGGACTTTATATTTTAGCAGTAATCGCCTTTCAAGCATTGGAGGGTTTGATATTTTTGAAGCAAAATTTAATGAACGGGGCAATCAATGGTTGTCACCGGCCAATCTCGGAAGGCCTTTAAATTCGGCCGGTAATGACTTGTTTTATCGGATTTCTTCTAATGGTCTGATGGCTTTTTTTTCAAGCGACCGAAAAGCAGGTCTGGGTGGGCATGATATTTATAGTTCTTATTTTAAGCAGCCTAAACTTAGTAATCTTAATGCCTCGGTGCCAATCTTGTTTTCCGAAGTTCACGATTTTCAGTTGTTCAATGAATCGCTGGTCGATATTCAAAATGGCTCAAACCGGCAAAGTGAGGCACCCATGGCAGTCTTTGATGTACCTTATCTTTTATATCGGGACGATCAGGTTTTAACTCCGCAGAATCAACCAAAGTTGGACAAGCTGGTGGGGTTTTTACAAACCTACCCGCATATCAATATTGAGATTATATGTCATTCTGACCAGACAGCAGTATCCAACTTTGATTTATTCTTTTCCATAAAGCGCACCGAGCAAATTGCTGCTTATTTAAAATCAAAGGGTATCAAATCAACATCAATCTTTCTTAAAGGAATGGGTGGCAACTATCCTATGGCCGTGAACGAGATTGATGGTAAGGACAACGAAACTGGACGGTTTTATAATCGCAGGATTGATTTTAAACTACATATCCTGGATCAGGTGCCAATGAAAGTCAACTATCAAATGCCGGAATTTATGCATTCCATGAAAGATGGAAGACTGGAGGCATTCAATGAAAAAGTGAAGGGACTTACCTATCGGGTGCAATTCGTTATGTTGGATCAACTGTATAAAGGTAATGTAATAGGCAAATATCAAGATTCAATGATTGAAAAAAACCCCAAATCTGAATCCTATGCTTATTGTTCCGGAATGTTTAATAGTTTTAAGGATGCGTTGAGTCACTTGTCTCAGATAAAGACTGAGGGATTTTCCGAATCAAAAATTGTAGCATATCTAGACGGCCTGAGACTACAGAGTACTGGAGTGGATGAAGATCTGATTCAGACGTATCCGGATTTAAGAAATTACATGTTGTATTTAAACTAGCATTTGAAACGAGATACCAATGGATAAAATTCAATTTTTACGTGAAGGCATTCGAAACATTAGGACAGTAGGTACGATTACCCGTAGCTCAAGATTTTTATGTTCGAAGGTATTGAGTTTGTCCAACCTGAATGATTCAAAATGTATCGTAGAATTGGGAGCCGGAGATGGGGTCATGACCAAATATATCTTAAGAGCAATGCCATCTGATGCCATCTTATTCGCATTCGAAATCAATCCTAAGTTTTGCCAGATATTACGGATAATTAAGGACCCCCGGCTACATGTGATCGAAGACTCCGCTGAGAACCTTGAGCATCATTTAGACAAACATGGATTTAAGCAAATTG
Organism: Saprospiraceae bacterium; assembly: GCA_016711125.1. Lineage (GTDB taxonomy): Bacteria > Bacteroidota > Bacteroidia > Chitinophagales > Saprospiraceae > JABDMH01. The sequence continues at coordinate 898,477 of JADJTQ010000002.1, forward strand.
ATACCGTGTTTTCTGCTCTGCCCTTTGTCATGTTGCCAGATCATGTTTCTAATGCTATAGTAGCAAGTTGCCACCGCTTTTTGAAGCCCCTGGGCCAATATTTGCAGATCCATTATTCACTATTGGAAAAGAATCTATATAAGAGCATTTTCGGTCATGTTGATATCACCTTTCACCTCCTCAATATTCCACCTGCTTTCATACTGGCTTGTTATAAAGCAGCATAGGAGGATGTTGAAATAACTCACCTCGCACTGATTAATAAAAAATAAACTCCTACTTTAACATGATGTAGACGTTCTCGCCTTTCCTGACTTTGTTGAGACTCAGTCTGTTACAACTTCCCGTAGCATCCTTCGTCTCGCCGCGTCAGAAACGACGATTTACGGATTCAGCATCAAGTTGCGTAGTTCAACAGCCTCCTAGAGTCCGATTTCTTCCAACCTAAAATCACCCAGGGCACTTCGATCCATTTTTTCCCGGCTGAATACTAAATACGCACCTCCACCTCCGGCACCACAGATCTTAAGATAGTATGATTGCTCTTCTAAACCTTTTTGCCAAATTTCTTTTAACGACGGTATAATCAAAAAATCCAGAAACCGAGATTGCAGACTGGATACCTCTGATAAGGTTTCAAAAATATTCCTTGAGTTTACATATTGCTGGATACACTCTTGAGATTTTGTTGCCAAGAGCTCCATTTGCTTTTTAAAGGCTGGTAATTGACACGCTGTATTAAAGGTTTGAACAAGACTTTGTGTGTGCCGCCGGACGCCTGTTAACAGCAAATAGGCATAACCTTCCAATCTAGCTAGTTTTTGATATTCTCTTAAACCCGCTTGAGATAAAACAATCGATTTTTTCTGAAGCGAGACTAAGGCATCAAAACCTGAACTTTTCCCATGATAAAATGACTCAATTATGGCAAGGTCATGCTTTTTGTGCTCCAGGCTCAGAGGGTTGTGTTTTGCAAATTGATCATAAATCGAAGCGCAAAGGGCCGCAGAACTACCTAAACCAATACCCTCAGGAATATCAGATTGAAAAATGTAATTAGATTCAATCAGGTGCTTCAAGGCAGTCAGATCCAATTTTGAGTTCAGGAGGTAATTGTTTTGGGTTAGGTAAGTTATCAGGTTTGAAAAATCAAATTCATGAACGTGAACTTGCTTTGTCCAAGATCCACCATACTTGGGATATGGAATGGCGAGTGCTTCTCCACCAAACAATACCGTGTACTCTCCAAAAAGTAAAATCTTCGCCGGATATTTATCGAGTAGCATTGAATTGTAATCCTATTAATAATGATAGATCAAAGTGGCCTGATATCGGGTTAAAAAAAACTTATGAACCTGTAAGTAAGTAATTTTTGAATGAATTTCGGCTATCTTTGTGCTGTGGAAAATTTGGAGCTACTCCTCAGCAAGTATGCTGAAGATGATCGGGGGAAGGTGGTAGCAGAAAATCTCCAATTGGAACGTCCATCCGCAATTCTTATCAGAGGAATGGTTGGCGCGCAGGCGTCGTTTGTCTTGTGCGGAAGTTATTTAAGAAAACCGCGCACCATTCTCTATGTAGCAAATACCAAGGAGGAAGCCGCGTACTTCTATCATAATGTGGTTAGCCTTTTACCAAAAAGCCCGGTTTGGTTCTTTCCGGATTCAAGCCGTCATCCGGGTCAATATAATGAGGTCAATAGCAATCAGGTGCTACAGCGAACGGAGACGATCAATAAGATCACCGGACTTGAAGCATCCAAACATATCATCGTGACTTATCCGGAAGCACTTGCCGAAAAGGTAGTGTCTCCAGCGGTACTCAATAAAAACAGGATAAACCTCGTAATTCGTGAAACAGTCGACGTAGATTTTTTGATTGAAATACTCGTGGAATACGGGTTTGCTAATGTAGATTTTGTCTACGAACCGGGTCAATTTTCTGTCCGGGGGGGTATCATAGATATTTTTTCTTTTGGTAATGAATGGCCTTATCGCATCGAGCTATTTGACGAAGAGATTGAAAGCATCCGAACATTCAATCCAATGGATCAGCTGTCGATAAAAAATATCGCCAAGCTATCTATCATTCCCAATATCAACAATCAATTTGAAAGTAAGGATCGGGTCAGCATCCTGAAAGTTCTTTCTGAGGGAGCACAAATTTGGATCAGTAATGAGGCCTTTTTACTCGACCGGTTGCAGGATTGTTTTGAGGTGATCCACCAGGCCAATGAGGCTTTTATTGAAGACGAAAAGGAAATATCCAAGCCCACCATAGTCACTCTAGCAGAGATCATGCTGGATCTTGAGCAGTATGATAAAGTTTATTTAAACGAAGCACCTGTCGAATTTGAAATTGACCGGGAGATCTTTTTCGATACCAAACCTCAACCAAGTTTTAATAAAAATTTTAGTTTCTTAATTGAAGATTTACAAAGGTTACAAGAACAAGGCATCACCTCTTATATTTTTACGGATAGCCCAAGACAAGTTCAGAGATTTAATTCGATTTTTGACGACTTGGAAGCCAAAGTTTTATTGCATCCTGTATTAAAATCGATCGACAAAGGTTTTATTGATCCGCATCTTAAAATATCCTGTTATACGGATCATGAAATTTTTCAACGATTTCATAAATACAATTTAAGACGTGGATTTACCCGCGACCAGGCAATGACTCTTAAGTTTTTAAGGGAACTTCAGGCAGGGGATTTTGTAACCCATATTGATCACGGTATCGGCCGATATTCAGGATTGGAAAAAATTGACATCAATGGCCACCTGCAGGAATCTGTCCGTCTCATTTATAAGAATAATGATATTCTGTACGTCGGAATCCAGTCACTTCATAAAATATCAAAGTTTGTGGGGAGCGAAGGTACTGCTCCGGCACTCAATAAATTAGGCACTGAAGCTTGGAAAACCTTAAAGAGGAAAACCAAGCAAAAAGTAAAGGATATTGCGAGCGAATTAATCAAATTGTATGCTAAGAGAAAGGCATCCATAGGCCATAGTTTTCCTCCTGACGGATATCTGCAGAATGAACTTGAAGCATCATTTTTATATGAAGACACACCTGATCAATTAAAGGCAACTATTGATGTTAAAGGCGATATGGAAAGTACTTCTCCAATGGATCGCCTGATATGTGGGATGTTGGATTTGGGAAAACCGAAGTAGCCATACGAGCGGCTTTTAAAGCAGTATGTGATGGCAAACAAGTGGCGATCCCTGGTGCCCACTACCATCCTTGCCCTGCAACACTATAAAACTTTCAACGAGCGGCTCTCTGATTTTGGAGTGACCGTAGATTACTTAAACCGTTTTAAAAGCAGCGCTGAGAAGAATGAGGTTTTTAAGTCTGCCGGGGCAGGTAAAATTGATATACTTATCAGTACACATGGTATTCTAAATAAGCAACTTAAATTTAAGGATTTGGGTTTGTTAGTAATTGATGAAGAACAAAAATTTGGTGTCGCTTCAAAAGAAAAATTACGCAACTTAAAAGTCAACGTTGACACCTTAACACTAACTGCTACTCCCATTCCTCGGACTTTGCAGTTTTCGCTCATGGCTGCCCGTGATTTATCGATCATCCGGACACCTCCTCCAAACCGACAGGCCATCCATACCGAGACCCGGGTTTTTAATGATGACCTCATTAAAGATGCCATTTATTATGAAGTGAACCGTGGAGGTCAGGTGTTTTTTGTACACAACAGGGTGAAGAATTTACCTGAAATGATGGTTTTGCTCAAGCGGCTCTGTCCCGATATTGATATTGGGATGGCCCATGGACAAATGGACTCAAAAGTATTGGAAAAAACCTTGGTTCGATTTATTGACGGTCAGTTTGATGTATTGCTCTGCACAAATATTATTGAAACCGGGCTGGATATTTCAAACACCAATACCATTATCATTAATAATGCTCACCAGTTTGGTATGAGTGATTTGCACCAATTGAGGGGCAGAGTCGGGCGCTCGAACAGAAAGGCTTTTTGCTATCTGTTTAGTCCTCCTGTATCAACACTGACGACCGAGGCCAGAAAGCGTCTACGGACCCTGGAGGAATTTTCGGACCTGGGTAGTGGATTTAATATCGCTATGAGGGATTTGGATATCCGTGGATCAGGAAATCTATTGGGCGGTGAGCAGAGTGGATTTATTAACGAAATAGGATTTGATACTTATACTAAAATTCTCGAGGAAGCCATCCAGGAATTAAAGGAGACGGACTTCAAAGAATTATTTATTGATGACAAAGAACATCATTCTTATGTAAGGGATGTGCAAATCGAAACGGATTTTGAAATGCTGATCCCTGATGAATATGTTAATAGTATTCAGGAGCGACTTAATCTTTACACGGAGCTAGATAGTCTTAAATCAGAAGAAGAACTTGGCTTATTTTCTGATCGACTCGTGGATCGGTTTGGTGCTTTGCCCGGTCAGGTAGAGACTCTGTTTGATGCACTGAGACTTAGGTGGCTTTGCAAGGATTTAAGTTTTGAACGTTGTATTTTAAAAAATGGAAAGCTCCAATGTTTTTTTGTATTAAACGCTCAATCCAGCTTTTATGAGTCGTCTTTTTTTAAGGATTTTTTGGGTTTTATAGCAAGTAATGGATCAGATCTCAATATTTCATTGAAGCAAAGTCGACAGTACTTGATACTGATAAACGATGCGGTCGATAATTTAGAGGATGCCAGGGCTTTATTGGGAAAAATTAGTAGTCGATTATTAAGCAAAGATTCTACGGTTAATGTCTAGTCAAGATTTTTTTCAAAACAGATTGATTCCCATTGAAGACCTTCCAGCAGTGGAGTCCTCTGATTTTATACCAATCGATAGTCGGTATGCTAGAGTGCAGTACCTCTCTAATTCTCTCTATTTTCTTCTGATATTTGTGGTCATTAGTATATTCGTTGTAGTGCAATTGGGTTTTTTTTCATGGATTACCTACGCAATTGTGTTGCTATGGTTGTTGCTGTATCTTGTCAGTTTGTGGTTTGCCCGGGTTAGTGCCACAAAAAAATCATATTTGCTTCGTTGGCATGACATCAGCTATCGTGAAGGCGTTTTTTTTAGATCATGGATTACGATACCCTTTAGCAGGGTGCAACATTGTGAAATCATCAAAGGACTCATTGACAACTTATTCGGACTCGTCGAATTGAGGATTTTTACGGCAGGTGGTTCATCAAGTGATATTGTCATTCCGGGCCTCACCCCGGATATTGCTTTTAGACTTAAAGAGCAGATAATCAGCAAGGTTATTGATCATGACGAAGAAGAGTGAACTGCTTTGGTATGAGAGCCATACCCGCCAGGCTCCTGTTGCTATCCTAATGATCATTTTCAATGTACTTAAATCTTTGATTCGTACCTGGTGGCCATTTATTCTCATTTTGATTTTTCGATCCGATTTTATCAGGCCGGAAACAGTGAAGTGGTGGGTAGGGGTCATTACATTTATAGTCATTCTCATTTCGGTATGGAGGTATTTTCGATTTTATTTCTTTTTGTCGGAAGATAAACTTCACGTATTTAAAGGAGTATTCACGAGAGTCAAATTGGACATACCTTTTGATCGTATTCAGTCAATTACTTTCGAGCAAAATATTATTCACCAGCTCTTTAAAGTGGCCCGGGTTAAAGTTGATACGGCCGGGTCGTCAAGTGAAGAGTTTGAGTTTGCTGCGTTAGATCTTAAAAAAGCGGATCAACTCCGGGCGTTTATTCTAAGCCGGAAAACATCTAATATAGCCGATGATGTCACCGAACAAAAAACATCGGGAAGACTGCTGCTAAATCTGGAGATATCCGACCTGCTTAAAGTTGGAATTAGTCAGAATCATTTTAGAACGACGGGAATTGTTGTTGCTTTTCTATTGGGCTTAAGAGACCGCATAAAGGAGGCTTTGGGTGACCGCTATTTGAACGAATTTGATAGTCTGACCGAGCAGCTTTTTGAAAACATCGTAGTTTATGGACTGGGCTTGTTTATTACTATTTTGATTTTGTCCTTTTTTGGCACCTTAATTTATTCAGTGCTGAAGTACTACGACTTCAAGTTGTGGAAATCAAAGGATGGATACCGTATGGAGTCCGGATTATTTAATCGACGCGAACAAGCGGCACGTGATCAAAAAATACAGATCGTACGATGGGTCAACAATCCTTTGAGAGACATATTTTCGATCACGCAGTTACGCTTTTTTCAGGCTTCGAGCGGATCGGGTAGCAGTAAAACCAGTATTTCTGTGCCAGGATTGCCTCAAACACTGATGAAAGATATTTTGAGATATTACTTTGGAAGAAACATCGGGAATATTGGTGCAAATGAATATGGTATTGACCGGAGTTTTCTGATCAGGAGGTCACTTTATCTGGTGCTGGTACCAGCGATAATTTTGCTGTCTGTGGGAATTATTACGCAAACTTTTAGTTGGTGGTATTTTTCAGTCTTTTGGCTGGTCGCGGGATTTTTTTATCAATTTCATTTGCATCGGAAATGGAGATATTATCTCCAGGAAGATGGCGTACTCACGGTTTCTGGTGTTGTAGAACGGGTACATAAAGCGCTATTGCTTCGAAAAGTGCAAGGTGTACAAATAAAGCAAAGTCCCTATCAATGGCGTAATGGTCTGGCTACGGTTATATTCCACAGTGCAAGCGGTGACCTGCAAATACCTTACATTAGAATGGATTTGGCACTTCGGATCAAAAACTATACTTTATATAAAGTGGAATCATCCCGACAGAAATGGATGTAATATTCTATGAAAACAGTATTGTAACAAATACCGATATTTAGATATATACAAAAGTTAATTAAAGTATCCCGGAACCGGTGAAATAACGAAGATTGGTTGAAAGACCGATATGATGGCTGCTTCCCCCAAAATGCAACCGGGCATTGCTGTAATCGAATTGAAATTTTTTCACCCTTATACCCAGGCCGAAAGTAAAGCCAGCAAGTGACCGTAGATTAACGACGGTCAATTCCTGTTTTAGTTGATGGTTGTATCCCAGTCTCAATTTCATCAATTCTTTTTGGCCAAGTACCATCTCTCCGCCGAAGATAATATGTCGGAAAAAATTGTCAGTTTGGGTAGGCTCCTTTCTTAGCGTTTGCAGTCCTCCAAAAAAAGCATCTTCCTGACTATTGGGATCATCGTAGAGCAAATTCCAGCGATTGAGATGGTGCCAGGTTGCAAAAAAGCGAAATGGAAGATGTTTTAATTTTTTTGAAAGGCCAATTTGGATATCCAATGGCAGGGACTCATTGGTCTCGTCATAGGCTGATAGTTGAACACCTGCTTGTTTGATGACTAGGCCAGCCGCAAAACCTGAAGCGGTATCTTGATAGAATGCACCTAAATCTACTGCTAAACCAGTAGACCGGTAGACTTCCAGTGATGATTGGATAAATTTTAAATTGGCACCCAATCGCAATTTGTCATACAGTAGATATGAGGCACCAGACTGAAGGGCTAATTCGCTACCTTTAAATGATCCCGTGAGATTGCCAAATTCATCGGTTTGATCAAAAGTACCGTAGAGTATATATTTTACACCTCCGTGAGCCATCAGTTTTTTTGAAGGAATTTTTTTTGCAAACCCGACGTATCCTGCCTGAATGCCGGTTTGCACAAATTGATGTTGAAAACTTATTTGGCCATCCAGGGATTCCGAAATTTGTGCCGGATTGTCAAGTGCCTGTGATATATCAATGTCCGGGCTGCTGATCAGTGCGCCACCGAGGGCCGATGTGCGTGCAGAATTCGGGGTGTTTAGGAATGTAAATACTGATCGTCCCCCAATTTGAGCTGACAAGATAAATGGACTTATGAGTGCGGCGGCAATGACTAATAGGTTCTTCATTGACTAGTGGAGGTTTCTTTTTTCCAGGTGGTATGACAAATACCGCGCTCACAGTTCATAGTTTTTTCGAGCTCGCCGAGCTCATCATAGAGTCTTAACTCACCATCTTCGTTATCGCCATCGAGATAGGCACCTTCCGCTTTTAGATTACCATTTTCCCAATACTCCACAAAGGGTCCATTTTCCTGATTGTCATGCATTGTCACGCTTTCCATCAATTTTCCGGCCTCATAATACTTCTTCCAAATGCCCTCCATGGTGCCATCCTGGTAGGAACCATCAAGCTTGACCTGCCCGCTGGAATAAAATGTCAGATAGGGTCCTTCATAGACCCCCATTACATAGATCTCCTCAATTTCTTTGTTTCCTTCGCGATCGAAGATGGTTCTCTTACCGTCCAATGTATCATTCTTGTAATGGGCAGTTTCAATGAGCCGATCATTGGAAAATTTACGATACTCTCCGTGTTTTTTTCCGGTCTTGCGTATGATGTCATATTCTTCGACGATACTACCCTGATCGTCTTTGACCTGCACCATTTGATGAGGTGAACAAGCAATGAAAAGTAAAAGGAAAAAATAAAGGAATACTGGTTTCATGTGTTATTAACGACACTTCGCCTGAAATTTATGTAAAACCAAGATGCTTTTAGCACTTTTAGTGACATCAAGTCTGAAACCCGGCAATTACCAAACGATTTAACTCACATCAAACCTACTAGATCTTGGCCCTGCCATTGACAAATGAAGCGAAACAAAAAAAATGGTATTCAAGTCACCGCACATCCAATTTCAGGGTTTGGCTAATCACTAATAAAAAGTAAACCTTTTATCATCGATATCCGCATTCTTCCTCAGACTTTGAATCAAGCCAGCTTTGGCTTGCGTAGCAATTTGACTTGTATACGATTTTCTTAAAGTAGCCACATTTGGTGGCGTCACATCAGTTCGATTAATGGGCTTGATTAAATAGACGCCACGGACACCTTCGATCGGTGCTGATACCTGATTGAGTGGAGCAGTCCTGGCATGGGCGGCCACTGCAGGCTCTTCTCCCAGATTAGCAATAAAGTCTGTGAGAAAGTTTACCCCTTTGGCGGTATCAATCGATATGGAATAGGTCTGAGCCACTTTTGCCAGATCTGATCCTTGTAGCTCTTTGATTAAAATACCAGCTTTCTTTTGATTTTTTACCAAACCTTCAATCGTAGGTTTTACTGATTCAAGTTTTAAAGGTCCCTTGGGAGTGATACTGCCGAGAGCAGCAACGACGTACCGATTATTGTAGTACAAGGTGGCTTCTGGTAGATATAAACTTCGGGTGATACGACGTCAACCTCAGTAGCTGGATCATATGCCCAGCGAATAATCTCTCTGCTTACCTGACCAGAACCAAGAGCGCTCAAAGTAAAGTCATTTTTCTTAAAAGGACTCGAAACCTGAATTGTCTTACCAGGTAAACTCGCAACAGCCGCCTTAAATTCATCCATGGTGCGATTCGTTCCAGCAAAGTCAAGTATGCGATCATAGAGACTGTCCTGAGTGGTTTCTGATGGTATGATGGGTATATTAAGAAAGGCCAATTGTACACCTTCTTCTTTAGTTTCAAAAGTTCGTTCTAAGACCTCCACCACATGCACCCCAAATTGAGTGATTACCGTGTAGGGTCTATTTAGTTCTGCAGTGTAAAAGGCGAGGTCATTGAATTCCTTGACCATCCTACCAAGTTCAAAATTACCCAGATCACCTCCATTCGACATGCCGGTCGGATCTTGGGTAAATCTGGTCGCCAGAGAATCAAATGACTCAGCCCCTGTTTTTAATAGTGTGACTAGACTGTCGGCTGTTTTTTGAGCAGCCTGATATTGCTCAAGGGTTTGAGCTCTCAGCAATATATGGCGTGCATGCGCAGAGTCGGCTATTACCATCCGGTCCCGGATCTTTACAGCACGATAAGCATCATTTTCAATGTAGGGGCCATAAACAGCACCGATAGGCAGCTGAAAAACGGTATCCGCAATAAGCGTGCTAACCAGATCGGCTTTTAAGTAAGCCACATCCATGCTGCCGTAATTGTTTTCGATAAATAGTGTATCATTTACAGTGATGCTAAATTCACTGATTTGACCATTGATTTCTTCCAAGAGATCGGCGCTATCTTTTTGGTCGGAAGCACATCAAAAGTGAGAAAGTTGACGGTCCGTGTTTCCTCGTCATTGTGATATTCGCCTTGATGTTGGGACAGATAGTTCTTTAAATCGGAATCGGTCACCTTTACATCGGTCTCCGGTACTTCCTCATAGGGTACTCTGACATACAAGAAATCTGTTCGCACGGTCTGATCGGCATTGTTGGCTTCCACCATCCAGGTTGGCGTATATAGTCCCTTACTTACCAGGGTTGTTAACTTATTGGTTAGCCTTTCCGTGATGATTTCTTTTTCCTGATGAGCCCAATATTCACGCAGGTTAGGTGTCAATTGTCCTTGATCAATCGTCTGTTTGATCGAATTAAGTTGAGTTCGGTCTACCGCACCTGTGTTCGGATTGGCGAATCGTTGCTGGATCAGAGGGCTCAGGTTATTGCCAAACTGCAAATCCATTAGTTCTTCGACGGGTACTCCCAAGCCCAAGGCATCTGCTTCTTTGTTGACGAGGGCCTTGTCTACATAATAATTGTATAAATAATTCCGCCGGCTGAAAACGTCAGTTGTTGAACCTGTATATAAGATTCTTTCAGCATTTTGAAATTCATTCCAGTCAACTTTTTCACCATCAACCTCAACAAGGGCAGGTATTTGACCTCCACTGGTCAATCCACTTCCCGTCATATCCATGATGACAAAACCAGCCAAAGCTCCCCCAATTAACACGATTAGTAACCAACTGTGTTTTCGAATCTTACCAATTAAAGCCATTTTGTACCAATATTTTTTATAAAAGGTGAACGTTGAAGTCCTCAAATTTCTTTCTCGCTTCTCTTAGTTTACTATATTTCACAATAACATTCTATTTTATTTATTATGTAAAATGTTGATTATTAGCGAACTATAAACTTGATAAGGCGATGTCAGTATTGTGTGGTGGCAGGCCTTTTCAAAAAGCACTGCAAATGTAAAAGAATTAGGCTTGAAAATCAAACAATAATGTGCAACAGGACTATGGGTTGGGAGGATCAACTATTGTTCTTTTATCCAATAAGTAATCATTGGCGACCTTCTCCAGTTCCTCATAAAAGGAGTTTCCAAATTTACGGATGAGAGCATCTTTTACAAAACGAAATACCGGCATTTTCAGTGATTCTCCCAGTGCACAGGCAGCTTGACAAATCTCCCACCTTTCATAATTTAAAGCCTCAAAATCAACATGTTCGATTTTAGTGTATCTGACTGGATAGAGATGACAAGATATCGGTTTAATGAAATCGCTTACCCCAGCTTGATAGGCTTTTTCGATGCCACATCGACCGGTACCATTTTCGTCGTAAGTCAGATAAGCACATGCTGCCCCTTGTATAAGAGGGGTACCATTGGTTTGGTTTTCATCATAAAAGACGTGCGAGCCCACTTTATCAATGAGCTCATTCCCGGCCGCGGTGAGAAACGGTCTTAATTGTTCCCGGATTTCTTTAAGGGTTTCTATTTCATCATCCTCTAATGGTGCACCCCAGTCACCCTCCCAGCAGCAGGCTCCCTTGCAAGCATTCAGATTGCAAGTAAATTGTTGTAGAAATAGATCCTCACTCAATAGTACTTCTTCGATCAACAGCATAAGAAAAGCGATAGAGCAAGTGAAGATGAGAAATTAACCTTAATGCAAAGTCGGCATGCAGATAAGAAGTCTGATTTCTATGATTGAAAATTGCTGATTCAGACCCTATAACCCATATCGTATAACAAATCCATGGAATTACTTTTCATTTTAATTAAACAAATTCCCAAAGCCTTTGTAAATATGTATATTTACAGCCCTTGTTTAACCAATCAGTATTACAACATTTCGAATTAATTTAATGGATCAACTAAAGGAAAAGTTTGGAGAGAGGTCCGAGATCGTCAGGACTCAGCTAAGAGCATTAATCAAGGAAAAAGGAACCGAACAAGTTGATAAGGTATCGGTAGAACAACTCTTTGGAGGTATGCGGGGAGTGAAGAGCATGATATGGGAGCCTTCGAGTCTTGATCCTATCGAGGGTATCAAATTTCGTGGTTTTAGTATTCCTTCTCTGCGCGAAAAACTGCCTAGAATCAATGGTAGCGCTGAACCCATGCCAGAAGGACTGTTTTGGTTAATGTTGGTTGGTGAAATACCAAATGAGTCTCAGGTGCAATGGCTTTCAGATGAATGGGAACGAAGATGTCAGATTAAGGACCATACTTTTAGAATGTTGGATTCATTGCCCCTGGATACTCATCCAATGACTCAATTTACGATGGGTGTGTTGTCTCTGCAGAGCGACAGTGTATTCGCAAAAAGGTATTTCGAGGGCATGAGTAAATCAGAATATTGGGACGCTTCTTACGAAGATGCCATGAATCTGATTGCAAAATTACCCAAGCTGGCAGCCTATATATATCGCAGATCCTTTCATAACAATCAGCAGATTGAGCCAGATCCCACGTTAGATTGGGGTGCCAATTATGCTCACATGTTGGGTAATGATCGTAAAGATTTCTATGACTTCATGCGATTATATTTAACCATTCATGCTGATCATGAGGGCGGTAATGCTTCTGCCCATACTGTCCATCTGGTGAGCTCCACGCTATCTGATGCGTACATGTCCTTTTCAGCAGGTATGACTGCTCTGGCAGGGCCTTTACATGGGCTGGCCAATCAGGAGGTGATCAAGTTTGTTTTTGAAATGCTGGATGAGATTGGAAACCAAAATCCTACTAAAGAGGAAATAGCCGAATTTGTAAACCGTACCTTAAGCGAAGGCAAAGTAATACCAGAGTTATGGTCATGCTGTTCTGCGAGAGCCAGACCCCAGGTTTATCGCACAAAAGCGTTTTGCGGAGAGACATCTTGGGGACTCGACAATCGTACAAGTTGTGTGGAAGTTGTTTGATGTGGTGCCACCAATTCTTCAGTCGTTAGGTAAGGTTAAGAATCCTTGGCCTAATGTCGACGCACACTCCGGAGCGATATTGGTACATTACGGCATGAAAGAATTTACCTACTACACGGTACTTTTTGGTGTATCAAGAGCCCTCGGTGTCTTATCAGCCTTGTGCTGGAGTCGAGCCATTGGCTTTCCACTGGAGCGACCAAAATCCGTGACCAGTCAATGGTTATTTAATTTTATCGAACAAAAAAATGGTTAACTCAATAATATGAATTTACCCGAAGACCTTAGATACACGAATGAGCATGAATGGATAAAGATAGACCAAAATGCATCGGATGACGATAAGATAATAGCCATCATTGGCATTACGGACTTTGCCCAGAGTGAATTGGGAGACCTGGTCTATGTGGAGGTAGATACTGTTGGAGAAATGCTTCAGAAAGATGATATTTTTGGAACCGTGGAAGCAGTGAAAACTACCTCAGATCTTTTTATGCCCATATCAGGTACTGTCTTGGCATTTAATGAAGCGATTAGTGAGACAGGAGGAGATAATCCCGCTCTGATCAATGAAGATCCCTATGGAAAGGGTTGGATCATCAAAATTGAAGTTGATGACCCTGCAGATATTGACACCTTACTTACAGCAGAAGAATATGAAAATTTGATTAGTGGTTAAAAGCGATACACCACTTTAGGGCATCTCTGCATCTTTATGAATAGATCACAAGAAGGTGAGGTATAACTATGCTGCAGCATTTTGGTCACTGTTGATACTTGGTCTTTCACTAATGCCTGGAAAGAGCCTTCCAAAAGTGGGATGGCAAATGTTTATTCATCTTGACAAGTTGGCACATTTCATAATTTATGGTGTATTGGCCGGACTACTTGTCCTGACTCATTGTAAGACTGCTAGTGGAAGGGTCGGTATCAAAGACCTGGGTTATGTCATCTTGATTTGTACGATCTATGGAGCGATCTTAGAAGCCATGCAATATTTCTTTTTATCAGATCGATTTTTTGAAATTCCTGATATTATTGCTAATATTATTGGCTCGATTGCAGGGACTGTTTTTGTTTACTTATTTTTAAAAAGATAGAATTATGGATATTTCCATTGATGGACGTACTCTGGTCCTTGCCCTTTTAGGGGTAATGATACTGGTAGTCGTTCTCATTCTAGTGTTCCGAAGTATAGTAGGAAAGAAGGCATCGGAAGATTTGGCCGAAAAATACAGTGGTAAGAAGTGGGCTTCTCCATTGCAAGCAAGGTCTAAATATCCGGATGTCGATGTCTTTAACTTGAGTGGACCATTATTCAATTTCGGACTGGCTGCCTCTCTGGGTCTTACCCTATTGGCTTTTAGCTGGACTCAAAGAGATGATGAAGTCTTCATACCCGAAGATGCTCTCACCATTGAAGATGATATCGAAATCGAACCACCTCGAACCGCTGAGCCACCGCCACCACCACCTCCTCCTCCCCCTCCGGTGATTGAAGAAGTTCCGGAAGAGGAAATTCTGGAGGATGAGGAGCCAGAGTTCGTGGATCAGTCAGTTGAAGAGGAGACCGTCGGAAGCTCCTGTTGTCGAGGCACCACCACCGCCACCACCGCCACCACCGCCACCACCAGAACCCAAAGTGGAGGAATTTTTAAAGTGGTTGAGCAGATGCCTCGTTTTCCAGGTTGCGAAAATGAAGCAGGAGACAATAACGCCAAGAAAGCTTGTGCTGACAAAAAGATGCTTGAATTTATTTATAAGAATATCAAGTACCCTGCAATAGCACGTGAAAACGGAGTCGAGGGCATGTGTGTTGTGCGCTTTGTTGTAGAAAGAGACGGAGCGATCACTGACGCCCAAGTGGTTCGTGATATTGGTGCCGGTTGTGGAGATGAGTCACTCCGGGTAGTTAACCTAATGAATGGTATGGGTGAGAAATGGACACCTGGCAAACAAAGAGGGAGAGCTGTGAGGGTTCAATTTAACCTTCCGGTCAAATTCCAGCTTGAGTAATTCCAACTTTAAATGATATTTGTTTGAAGGGAGTAGTCGTCTGATTACTCCCTTTTTCGTGGTACGCCTAATCTAAAGCACGCTATAATATATTGGGAGTTGGTTGTCCAAAACAAAATTCAACAATTTGACTACGAAACCTCCGAAATAAAACTCTTTCTACACAGATTCTACGATTTATTGCCGTCAGACTAACAGAAGGAGCCAAGTTTAATTTCCGAAACCAGAAATAAATCGAACATATCTAGGTTAAATCGTGTTAGGATATTAGAAGGATTGTTTAATTAATAAATAAGAAAATGAAAAATACAAGTAAAGTTTTGATCAGTGTGGGATTTGGTGCCATCATTGGGGGTGTAGCAGGATACTATCTTAATAGCACTGAAGGCAAAAAAATGCAAAAAAAGGTAAAAAAACAGGCTGAAAAGATGCGGAAGGATGTAACGAAATCAATCGAGTCTGGTAAGGAACAGATAATGGACAAAGTCAATCATATGACCGAGTACACTAAAGAAAAAGTGGGTGAAATTAAATCCAGTTTATATGATAGGTTTGAATCTGCTGTCGATGCCACTGAAGATGTTACGGAGGAAGTAAAGTCAAAATTTGAAAAAGGTGTTGACAAGGCAAAAACAAAAGTAAAAGAGCAATCAGCCAAAATCAGAACTGCGGAGCATAATTCCATTTAGTGAAATCGTAATCATATGATGTCTCAACATGCCGGTGAAATTGTTGGTTATGTCAAGGAATATAGTGCAAAACAAGTAAAACTTGTCAAGCTGGACCTAGCGGAGCGTATTTCAAAAATTACCTCAGGATTGGCGTTAATGATGGTGGCATTTGTACTGCTGCTATTTATCTTACTGCTTTTAAGTATTGCTGCTGGTATCTATCTTGGAGAAGTTTGGGGTTCTTATGCCTTATCTTTCCTGTTCCTTTCCGGGTTTTACCTGATTGTGGGTATATTACTATTCGTTTTTAAAAAATCTTTAGTGATTAACCCAATTCTTGAGGTAGTAATCAATGAAATGATGAAACAGGATGAAGAATAGAATTCGAACACTTGAAGAGTTAAGAGAGGAAAAGAGATTGCTGCAACTGGAAATTGATGTTACGGAAAAATTGATTGTGGAATCTCTTCATTTTTCAAAAGAAAATATCTTGCAAGGTGTGGCAGATTCTTTCTTTTCTATGATCAGAAAAGAACCTCTCGACGAGCAAGATATCTTTTCGGCATTTGCTCAACCAGACCAAGATAAATCAGGATGGCTTCAAAAAATAATTCCTCTTTTACCTTTCATGATAAAAATCGCCGGTTCTCTTTATGAAAAGAGAAAAACCAGAAAAAAAATAAAATCTAAATCTGGTGATATTCAACTGCGTAAGGTAGCTAGCTAAACTTTATTTCGGTATGGAAGGTCTCACCTCTATCTTGCTGGGAAGTGTTCGGGCTGGCATGGCGAGCAAGTCGATCACGATCTGACCAATGTCTGCAGGCTGAATTTTCCACGAATCTGCTTCGGTAGGAATCCGATCATTAAAGTGAGTAGCAACTGAACCAGGCATTATCGTTGACACCTTAATGCCTTTCTTTCGTACATCCAACATAAGTGCTTGCGTAAATCCCACCAAACCAAATTTGCTGGCATTGTAAGCTGTACCCGCCGCAAAAAAGTTGGTTCCGGCCAGACTGGCAACGGTAATGATGTAGCCTTTGCTTTCCTCTAGTTTGGCCAGACTTGCTTTGACACTATTAAATACACCCGTGAGGTTAATGTCAATCGTATCGTGCCACTGTTGCGGCGTCAATTGGTCAATCGGTGCAAAATGACCCACTCCGGCATTAGCAATCAACACATCAAGTGATCCAAACTTTGAGCAAACATAATCAACCGAGTGTTGCTGATCTTCGAGCGACCTCACATCGGCAACCAGATATGCTATCTGATCCGATATTTTTGCAATTTGTTGGATGCGCTTTTTAGTTTCTCCTCATTTCTTCCAGTAATGACTACTTGCATCCCCTGATGCAACATAGCCTCAGCAATTCCATATCCGATCCCGATGCTTCCACCCGTGATCAGCGCATTTTTTCCAGCCAGCTTACTCTTCATTTCGTCTTTTCTTTGGACAAATAAAATAGTTAAACAGCCCTGACCTCTAAAAGTTTGTGCCGATAGGATCGACTACGACCTTGCACAATCTACATAAACTAAAATCTTGGCCCCCAAACCCATCAGAGAGTCAATCAACAATGTTCGTAGCAGTTGAAAAATCGACGAGATATTTGGATGGATTAAATTTGGAGATTTGTAAAAATATTTCTCAATTTAGTAACTTTCCCAAATAAAGATGCCTGAGAATAGTTGATCTGCCAAAGAAAACGCCATCTTGGAAAGGACCTCCACCATCAAAAAAATATCCGTGACCTTCACTTTGGTGACCGGATTTTGCGATATCAAACTTTATTAGAACTTCAAACAAAACGAAAACTTCATGGTAAACGACAAGAGACTTTTTTATGGTAGTTGTTTTGCACTGATCACTACCGCTTTATCTTTCAGTATCCGGGCGGGAATTCTTCCTCAGTTGGGAGCGGAGCTGGGACTAACCGCTGAGCAATTGGGATTTATTAACTCGATGTGGTTTTTTGGATTTCCGATTTCAATGGTAATCGGTGGCCTTGTTTATCATTCTGTTGGGCCTAAGAAGATCATGCAATTTGCATTTTTTGCCCATGCGGTTGGAATCATCATGACCATCTATTCCGGGAGTTATTTCGGATTATTGTTCTCTACTTTCCTTATTGGATTAGGAAATGGCTGTACGGAAGCTGCTTGTAATCCTATGATCGCGGATACCTATCAAGGAGTTAAGATGAGTAAGATGTTAAACCGTTTTCACATGTGGTTTCCAGGGGGTATCGTTATCGGTAGTTTGGTATCCAAATTTATGACTGATGCTGGTTATGGATGGGAATCTCAAATATGGGTCATTCTGATTCCGACCTTGATTTATGCTTATCTGTTTTTTGGACAGACTTTTCCAAAAGCTACTGCTGCGATAACTTCGCTCGCGGATAATCTCAAAGCAATGATTTCGCCGCTGTTTGGCTTTATGTTTGTTTGTATGGCGCTAACTGCAATTTCAGAATTTGGACCACAGCAATGGGTAGGCCTCATTTTGGCGAAGAGTGGTGCTCAACCTATGCTGATCCTGGCCTTAGTGACCGGATTAATGGCGGTATTCCGTTATTTTGGTGGCGAAGCGGTGCATCAGTTCAATCAGACTGGTGTACTTTTGGGATCAGCAATTCTTGCTACAATTGGAGTCTATCTGTTTAGCACTCAGACGGGTAGCATGGCTTATGTAGCCGCTGTCATTTATGCGATGGGTATCGCATATTTCTGGCCCAACATGATTGGGTTTATTGCGGACAAAATACCAAAGAGTGGTGCGCTTGGAATGTCAATAATTGGTGCAATAGGTATGTTTTCCAATGTGATCTTTCAGCCGATTATTGGCGGTTGGATCGATTCAGACAGAGCAGTGGCGGCCGCACAAGGACTAACCGGAGACGAACTAGATTTGGTTGCCGGACAGGCAACTTTGGGTTCTATGGTCATTTTTCCTGCAATCCTGATTGTGTTATTTACTATACTCTATTTTTGGATTAAAAAAAGTGAGCAACAAGGACAAGGCCAGCTGGCCACCACTGTTTAGTTGGTTTGATCCAAAAGCAAAAAAGGAATCTTTGACAGTTTCAAAGATTCCTTTTTTTATTCAGGTCGGTAGACTGATAGAAACAGAAACGATCAGGTTGCAGACAATCAACCTTCTGGTTTTAGATATTACAAATGGTTATTAATCAGATTCTCCAGCAATTCCTGTTTACCTGATTTCATGGCGGGCTCACCATTTTCAATGGCAAAATCCCGAAGTTCTTCCAGAGTAAGTTTATCGTCTTCAAACATCTTCCCAAACCCATGATCAAAAGAACTGTAGCGCTCCTGTTTCAGTTTGAGATAATCTGATTTTTTAAGGATTTTATCGGCTACAATTAATGCCCGGGCAAAGACATCCATGCCACCAATATGTGCTAGAAACAGATCCTCCAGGTCGGTGGAGTTACGGCGTAATTTAGCATCGAAATTTACGCCTCCGCCTTGCAAACCACCTGCTTCAAGGATAACTAACATAGCTTGGGTGAGCTCGTTAAGGTTCACGGGAAACTGATCGGTGTCCCAACCATTTTGATAATCGCCCCGGTTGGCATCAATACTCCCAAGCATACCGGCATCTGCCGCGATTTGGAGTTCGTGTTGGAAGGTGTGGCTAGCTAAAGTAGCGTGATTGACTTCGACATTGAGTTTAAAATCATCTTCCAGGCCATAGCTTCGTAAAAACCCAACGACCGTGGCGGCATCAAAATCATACTGATGTTTCATTGGCTCCATGGGCTTGGGCTCGATAAGGAAATTACCCTCAAAGCCTTGCTTGCGAGCATAGTCCTTGGCCATGTGTAAGAATTGGGCCATGTGATCCTGCTCTCGTTTCATATTGGTATTGAGTAATGACATATAGCCTTCGCGGCCTCCCCAGAATACATAATTTTCACCACCGAGGGCAATAGTGGCATCTAAGGCTCCTTTGACCTGTGTAGCACCATAACTCAGTACCTGGAAATCCGGATTGGTAGCAGCACCATTCATATAACGTGGGTTTGAAAACAGATTGGCCGTACCCCATAATAATCTAACACCAGATTCCTGTTGTTTTTCCTTAGCGTATTCGACTATCATTTGTAGTCGCTTTTCACTCTCCAGAATGCTGCTGCCTTCGTTAACCAGATCAAAATCATGAAAGCAGTAATACGGAATACCCATTTTGGTGATAAACTCAAAGGCGGCATCCATTTTATCGTAAGCGCGTTGCATGGCATCATTATGCTCTAACCAGGGCATGGGTCGGGTACCACTGCCAAAGGGATCGGCAAGCTCATTGCAGAGGCTATGCCAATAGGCCACGGCAAATCGAAAGTGGTCCTCCATCCTTTTATTGTCAACGATTCGAGAGGCATCATAATATTTGAAAGCCAGAGGGTTATCCGATTCCGGACCCTCAAATTCAATTTTCCCGATACCTGGGAAATATTCAACATCTCCTTTTACGATTCTCATTGGTTGTTCATTTGTTGATTTTTAAAAATGATAGCAGTCTCTAAAATTAACAGTAAATCTCAACTTGCCAAATGCTGTTGGTTTATGGATGCTTCTTTGTGCATTAACAAAAATATCCTTATCATTATAATCCGTTTTTTTGACGACTTGTTTTTTATAACTTCTAACCTCACAAACACATTTCATGAGTAGAAAAATCAGAATGGGCATGATCGGTGGCGGCCGAGGAGCCTTTATTGGTGGAGTGCACCGCATTGCAGCAGGGATTGATGGACAAATTGAGCTCGTCGCCGGTGCTTTGCATGTAGATCCTGAAATTGCTGTCTTATCGGGGCAGGATCTATATCTTAAACCCGAGCGTATTTATCGCACCTATAAGGAGTTGTTTGAAAAAGAAAGTAAACTCGGACCGGATGAACGGGTCGACTTTGTTTCGATCGTCACGCCCAATCACGTCCATTTCGAACCGGCCAAACTAGCTCTTGAACATGGATTTCATGTTGTTTGTGAAAAACCTTTGTCTTTTAATCTTGAAGAGGGCAAGCAACTTCAGGCCCTGGTCAATAGTAATGATCTCGTTTTTGCGGTCACCCATACCTATACCGGATACCCAATGATCAAGCAGGCGCGAGAAATGCTGACTTCCGGTGTGTTTGGTAAAATCAGGAGGGTAGTGGTTGAATATCCACAGGGTTGGTTATCTACTCCTCTGGAACGGACGGGTTCGCAGCAGGCTTCCTGGCGAACAGATCCAAAAAGATCAGGCAAGGCCGGAGCAGTGGGAGATATTGGTACCCATGCTGAAAACCTTGCTGAAACAATCACCGGATTAAAAATTAAGGAACTAAGTGCTGACGTCACCACTTTTGTGGATGGTCGTTTACTGGACGATGATGCCAGTGTGTTATTAAGATTTGATAATGGAGCAAAAGGTGTTTTGATGTGTAGTCAGATTAGCGCCGGCGAAGAAAATGCTCTAAGTATCCGGGTCTATGGCGAAAAGGGAAGTATCGAATGGCATCAGCACGATCCAAATACCATGTTTGTCAAATGGCTGGATAAACCGATGGAAGTATACCGTACGGGACAGGGCTACATGGGTGCAGCTGCTCAGGCACACACCCGGGTACCGGCAGGTCACCCAGAAGGCTATCTGGAGGCTTTTGCCAACATCTACCGTGATTTTGCCAAAGTCGTTCAGGCTAAATTGGACGGAGTGAGTCCCGATCCGCTACATCTTGACTTTCCGACAGTGAATGATGGTGTACGGGGAATGGAATTTATCGATGCAGTGATTGAATCAGGCGAAAAGAATGGAGCCTGGGTGACTTTGTGATAAGGCATTGATTTTTAGCATCATTTTATTTTCAAACGCACGATTGAATAAACCATGAAAAATATCAAAGGACCGGCCATTTTTCTAGCCCAGTTTGCAGGAGATGAGGCACCCTATAACTCACTCGAAAATCTTTGTAAATGGGCAGCAGACCACGGTTATGTCGGTGTGCAGGTGCCTACCTGGGATGGTCGAATTATTGACCTGAAGAAGGCAGGTGAAAGCAAGGACTATTGTGATGAGTTTAAGGGCAGGGCCAAACAATTTGGTATCGAGATCACCGAACTCTCTACTCACCTTCAGGGACAGCTGGTTGCCGTGCACCCGGCATATGATGTCATGTTTGATGGATTTGCTCCACCAGAAGTACGAGGCAACAGTAAGGCCCGAACCGCCTGGGCAGTACAACAATTGAAATATGCTGCTAATGCCAGCCGGAGCATGGGTATCGATGTACACGCTACTTTCTCCGGAGCTTTGATTTGGCATACCGTGTATCCCTGGCCGCAACGACCACATGGGCTAGTCCAGACAGCATTCAAAGAATTGGCCGATCGCTGGATACCCATCCTAAATTATTTTGACGAAAAAGGGGTGGATGTGTGTTATGAAATTCACCCTGGTGAAGACTTGCACGATGGTATCACCTTTGAGATGTTTAGAGAAGCTACTGGCAATCATACCCGAGCAAACATACTTTACGATCCAAGTCATTTTGTATTGCAACAACTTGATTATCTGGCTTATATTGATATTTATCATGAATTCATAAAAATGTTCCATGTCAAGGATGCCGAATTTAATGCATCAGGGAGAGTTGGCGTCTATGGTGGCTATCAAGACTGGATCAACCGGGCGGGTAGATTTCGCTCCCTGGGAGATGGTCAGGTAGATTTTAAAGCCATCTTCAGTAAACTGGCTCAATACGATTATAGTGGTTGGGCAGTTTTGGAATGGGAATGCTGTATTAAAGACGGTAATCAGGGTGCAATGGAAGGCTCTGCTTTCATTCGGGATCACATGATCAAAGTTACTGAAAAGGCCTTCGATGATTTTGCCGGAGGATCACCTGATGAGCAATTAAATCGTAGCATTATCGGGCTATAGAATCGATTAGTTCTATAAGTTTAAGGATCATTTAATACATTCACGTTATGAATAAGATAACGTGGGGCTTCCTGTTTTACTTCTTCTGTAATTCCATTTTATCGCAAGTAAATAGCTTGACCTTTAGTGGTCAATTGTTCGAGGAGGGAAATGAAACACCCATACCTGGAGCAACAGTTTTGCTCAATAATGTTTCAGATCAATTTGAGTCTGTCACCGACGCCGCAGGTAAATTTATTTTCAAAAAATTGCCTGCCGGACATTATCAATTGTCATTCCGATCTCTGGGTTATCAGGCAAAAAGTATTGCAGAGATAGAAATCAATACCGGTATTTCTCGACAGCAGATCTTTCGACTAAGCCAGGCAGGCGAGTCTTTAGAAGAAGTCGTTGTGAAAGCAGAATCGAGAGCTCGTGTTTCCGAATCTGTAACCAGCATCTACACCCTGACTGTCGAAGAATCTTTCCGGTTTCCAGGCACTTTTTACGACCCGGCACGTTTGGCTACCCATTATGCCGGGGTGATCAATGAAAATGATCAGGCAAACAATTTAGTGGTTAGAGGCAATAGTCCCAATGGTCTCGGGTGGTATCTGGAAGGAGTTGAAATTGTGAATCCCAACCACTTGAGCAATGCTGGCACCTTAAATGACCGCTCAAGTCAAAGTGGTGGCGGAGTCAATATATTAAGTGCTCAGATGCTTGACAACTCAACTTTTTTGACCGGGGCTTTTCCTGCCTACTATGGCAATGCCACCACAGGTATTTTTGATATGAGACTAAGGGAGGGAGCAAGTGATCACACTCATTATACGGCACAAATTGGCCTCATTGGGATTGACGCCGCCATGGAGGGTCCGATGAATAAAAATAAAAAGAATTCTTTTTGATTAATTACCGCTACTCCACTTTGGGTATTCTATCTTCCATGGGTGTAGATCTTGGTGATGAAGCAATTGGGTTTCAAGACTTCTCCTTTAATCTTACGTGGCATCCAGATCGGCAGAGCACAATTACCTTTTTCGGTATGGGTGGGATCAGTGAGAATGTTTTTAAGGCACCTGAGTTTGATTTGCGTGAAATCTTTAAAGATGATCAAAATATCAATTTCGATAGCCGGATGGGAGCAGCCGGGATTAAATTTGAAAATGCCCGATGGGAACATGTATTAGCCTATAGCGGCTACAAGTATGAAAGGAATTCTGAATTATTTAATGAGCTGCATCAATTTAAACCTTTCGAAAATGACCGGACCATCGAGCAAAGAATTGGACTACATAGTCGACGCAAGTTTTCTTTAAAACATGGTTCTGCACAGATCGGTGTCAGGGCAAATGCGCTTGATTACGAGGTTTTTACCGAGCATTTTCTCTCTGACGAAGTTTTTGGCAATCAGAAAAATGCAGTCTTGCTGCAGGCGTATGGTGATTTTAATAAATCGCTTAATGAACGATTCAAAATTCGAAGTGGTCTGCACATAACTCATTTTTCCCTAAACAAGGAAACAGCGGTCGAGCCCCGGATAGGTCTGAGCTATTTTGCCTCACCAAAAACCGAATTTGCATTTTCTTATGGTTTACATAGTCGCATAGTCCCCTCGCAGGCACTGCTTATTGCCAACCGGCAAGGGTCAGACAATACCGATCTAAAGTTTATCAGGAGTCATCACTTTGTTTTGGCAAATAATTTACGGCTTAGTAATTATTCAAAATTAATCACTGAGATATATTATCAGGATCTTTTTAATGTGCCCATCGCCCGAGGTGCTAACCGGAGTCTGTCTCCTATAAATACGATCGATTATATTGGCGCTGAAAATTTGGTAAGTGAGGGTACTGGTAGCAATGTGGGTCTCGAAATGACTTTGCAGCAATATTTTACCCAGTCGACCTATTTTTTACTTAATGGCACAATCTACGATTCGAAATATACCGGTGATGATGGCGTCAGGCGAAATACTAGATACAATGTTAAATACGGATTTAACCTCACTGCGGGCAAAGAATTTAACTGGCAGAAGAATCGCAAGATTAAAATAGTAGGTCTCAATCTGAGGGGCACTTATTTCGGTGGCTTTTGGGAAGGGCCGATTGATCTTGCCCAATCGGTTTATCAATACCGAACCGTATTTAATGAATCACTTGCTTTTACCAAACAATTGCCTGATTTTTTCAAGGTAGATTTTCGGATCTACTATAAAAGGGTGAAGTCAAAATATACCAGTATTTTAGGTTTGGATATTTTGAACGCAACTAATCAGCGAAATATCGCCTATCACTATTTTGATCTAAAACAGAACGAAATTACTGCAAAATATCACCTTGGTTTGATCCCTAATTTAAGTTACCGAATTGAATTTTAAACATATGAAAGCTGCGCTCAACCTATTTGTCATTATAGTATTTTTGTTATTTGCTTATTGGCAACTCAATGATCCCGACCCGGTAAGATGGATTTCCATATATCTGGGTGTCGTCGTGTCAGTGGGATTACTCATGGCAAGGAAATATTTCGCGATATTGCCATTGATTGGATCTATTATTTGTTTGGCGGGTTTGTTTTATCTATCACCAGATTTCATTTCATGGATCAAAGAGGGAATGCCAACGATTACGGGCCAGATGAAAGCTGAATCGCCCCACATCGAATTGGTGCGTGAGTTTCTAGGTTTTCTGATTGCCGGCTCGGCTTACTTCGCTTATTACCGACTGCATCGAAAGGCCAGCTAACGAGCAGACTTTCATGGATTATTGTGTGTGATCTTGCTCACTCGGGCCCGAACCAATCTTTGCCTTTTTATGTTTTTAAGTTGGATCAATTTAAATGGTAAGTGATGAGCTTTAAAATAGATGTTATTCAGAGAAGTAAAACCGTGCCGGTCGTCGTCGATTTTTGGGCCCCATGGTGTGGTCCGTGTAGAGTTTTGGGCCCAACAATTGAGCAACTGGCGAAGGAAAGCAACGGAGCTTGGGAGTTGGTGAAAATAAATACGGAGGAAGAGCAGCAACTTGCCCATGAATACGGTATCCGAAGTATTCCGAATGTCAAAATGTTTTACAATGGTAAAGTTGTGGCAGAATTTGCCGGGGCACAACCACGGCATCAGATATTGCAGTGGCTGGATGAAAATTTACCAAATGCAGATAAGGCAGCCTGGGCTGAGCTCAAAGATTTTCTGAAGGAAATAACCACCACTGAAGCCATCGATCTTTTAACAAAATTCATAAAGAATAACCCCAACCATTTGGAAGCACGATTATCGCTAGCAGGCTATTTGGCATTTTCAGATCCCGGAGCCGCAGCGGCATTGTTGTCAGATGTAAAGATGGGAGAACCGGGTTATGACTTGCTGGAAGACATTAAAAATTTGAATGAACTGGCTGCTTTATCCGATGATAATCACAGTGGATTGAGTGCTCAGCTGATGGAAGCCTCCCAAGAATTGCAGAAAGATAATCTAGAGAAAGCGGTGGAGCAGATAATTGAGGTAGTTAAGATCGACAAATTGGTGCATAATGAGTTGCCCAGACGCGCGGCTATCGCCATTTTTCATATTCTGGGTAATCAGCATCCGGTGACCCGAAAATATCGACGAATATTCGATATGGCGTTGTATTAGAACGGTTGTTTGATGCGGTAAAATGCTTTCACAGGTTTATAAAACTGTTCAAGGTACCTGCACCGTGCTTCCGAAAAAGAGTGCCGATTCCGGGCGTCCCCGTCGGCATCATTCGATGACTGTGGTTGGCGAGGACGCCAACCAGGGCGCAGCCAATCCTACCCCTCTTGGCCTTCGGCATTGGTAAATCGTACTCCAACAACTAGCAGGGTGTTTAATTGAAGTCCTTGATATGGCAACCCAGCGAAACTATTCTGAGAGCCGGTCCGTTAACAGTGGGGACCAGTTGATGTTTGATCAGATCTGCAGATAAATTTTAATTTTGCGATATGCTTTTACAAATCTTCAAATCAAAGATTCACCGCGCAACTGTCACTGAGGCCAATTTAAACTATGTGGGTTCAATCACGATCGACGAAGACCTGATGGATGCGGCCAATTTGGTGGAGGGTGAGAAAGTGCAAATTGTGAACAACAATAATGGTGAACGAATCGAGACATATGTCATCAAAGGGCGGCGCGGATCAGGTACCATTTGCCTTAATGGTGCAGCCGCGCGAAAGGCTGAGGTGGGTGATGTAGTGATCATCATTGCATATGCTTATATGACTCCCGAAGAAGCCGCCGATTTCAAGCCAGTTTCAATTTTCCCCAATCCTGATAATTCGCTCAAAGTCTAAGCCATTGAAGAATGCTTTCTGGTCAGTAATCAAGATGTTAGTCTTCTTGCTATTTGGCCTGGCAATACTCTGGTTTTTGTATCATGATCTTAGTGCCAAGTATCTGGCCGAATGTCAGCTTAAAGGCATACCAGAGGTGCAGTGTAGTTTGGTTGATAAAGTTGTTCAGGATTTCAGATCAACGAAGATGATTTGGTTGGTGATCATCTGTTTCTGCTTTTGCATTAGTAATATTAGTCGCTCCATCCGTTGGCAGCAACTCCTGTCGTCATTGGGCTATCAAACCCGATGGGCTAATTCTTTTCATTGCGTGATGATTGCTTACTTTGCCAACTTAGGGCTTCCTCGAATCGGAGAAGTTGTGCGTGCCGGTTCTCTTGCAAAATATGAGAATATTCCTTTTGAAAAAGTGATGGGTACCGTCGCGGTAGATCGCATGATTGATTTCATCTCTTTTGGAATAGTGTTCATGCTGGGCCTGCTATTACAATACGACCTCTTGTGGAACTATATCCTTGATCATGCTACTTTTGATTTGAGAAGGAGTTTGCAGAATCGCTACTTCCTGACAGTGCTGGCCTTGCTTCTTTTGCTGGGGATGCTCATTTGGAGGTACTGGCACCAATTACTTCGCCATGTACTTGTAAAGCGGATCATTGGAGCAGGAGCAGGCTTTTTAGAGGGTCTCCAGTCTTTGAGTAAGGTGCAAAACAAACCATTATTGATTTTTCACAGTGTTGTGATCTGGGGGATGTACTTTCTGATGACCTATTTTTGCTTCAAGGCATTTGAACCGACTGCACATCTGGGGGCATTGGCAGCCCTTTTGATTTTCGTTTTTGGGAGTTTGGGAATGATCATCCCAACACCAGGTGGCATGGGTAGTTACCATGCTTTGGTCATCGCCGGGTTGGTACTATATGGCATAGATCAAAACGACGCATTCTCCTTTGCTATGATCATCTTTTTTACGATTAATATTTTTGTAAATGTGTTCTTTGGCATATTCGCACTAATTTTGTTGCCCGGATATAATCGAAGTTATCAGCCCGTCCGCGCCTAATGTTAGCCCAGATACTAAATAAAATTCAACCACTAAACGAAGCAGCCTCAATAGTTGGACAATGGCAAACAGCAGGAAAAAAAGTGATTTGGACCAATGGAGTTTTCGATCTACTTCATTCCGGGCACATTAAATATCTGTGTGCTGCCAGAGAGCTGGGTGACTATCTGGCAGTAGGTATTAATAGCGATGTTAGTGTAAAAAGATTGAAAGGAGAGCACAGGCCAATCAATGAGCAATCGGCTCGTCTCCTGCAAATGGCAGCGCTCTCCATGGTTGATCTGGTTATACTTTTTGAAGAAGATACCCCTCGCGAGAGTATCCTGGTTTTGAAACCTAAACTTATTGTCAAGGGTGGCGATTATCTGGCAGCAGAAGTTGTGGGTGGCGAGGAAGCAAAAGAGTGGGGCGGCAAGGTCGTGATCATACCATTTGAACCAGGTCATTCTTCGACCAGGATCATTCAAAAAATCCAAAAACTCAGTCATGAAGATTAAGGATATCACCGACTTTCTCGAAGAAATTGCTCCACTCGATCTCCAGGAGGGATATGATAATGCCGGTTTGATTGTAGGCCGCCATGAGTCGGAGGTGCAAGGCGTATTGATCAGTCTCGACACTACGGAAAAGGTCATTGATGAAGCCATTCAGCGGGGTTGCAATCTGGTTGTATCCCATCATCCCATCATCTTTCAAGGATTAAAAAGGCTAAATGGGTATCACTATGTGGAGCGGGCAGTCATCCAGGCGATAAAAAATGATATCGCAATCTATGCCATCCATACCAATCTTGACAATGTGTTACTCCACGGAGTGAATGAAAAAATTGCACAAAAAATCGGGCTTAACACGATAAAAATCTTAAGAACAAAAGATCAGGAAACAGTCGGCAGCGGACTGATCGGGCGATTGTCTTCATCTCTTAGTTTTGATGACTTTGCCCAGCATCTTGTCGAGACCATGCAATTGACAGGATTTCGCCATACCGAAATCATCAGTGACCAAATCTCCAAAGTGGCCTTATGCGGAGGATCTGGTCGATTTCTTTTAGAAGATGCCATTTCAGCACAGGCCGATGTCTTTATTTCGGCTGATTTTAAATATCACGAGTACTTTGAAGCCAATGAACAAATTACTATAATTGACATTGGTCATTTTGAAAGTGAAAGATTTACAATTGAATTACTTCACCAATTGATAACAGGGAAATTTACTACCTTTGCGGCCTATTGCACAAAAGTGAACACCAATCCATTAAAATACAGATATTAACATGGCAGCTGAGAAAACTATACCAGAACGCTTATCCGAGTTACATAAACTACAACTTATTGATTCTCAATTAGATGAAATCCAGGTATTGAAGGGCGAGTTGCCCATGGAAGTGCTCGATCTGGAGGATGAAATCGAAGGTCTGCAGATTCGGGTTCAGAAATTAGAAGATTCTAAAAAAAGATCTGCAAGATGGCATAGCCCAGCACAGAAACAAAATCAAAGATTCTGAGACTTTGATCGCTAAGTATGGACGTCAACTAGATGATGTAAAAAACAATCGCGAGTACGAAGCTCTTACCAAAGAAATCGAGTTGCAGCGGTTAGACATTCAGCTATCTGAAAAACGGATACGTGAGGTAGAAGTCAGTGTCGTAGCGAAAGATGAGACCCTGCAGGCTGCTAAGGAAAAAATGGGCGAAAAAAATAAAAACCTGGATACTAAGAAGGTTGAGCTTGATAAGATCATCGCCAAAACTGAAAAGGATGGCAACAAACTGCAGAAACAAAGTGAATCTCAACGCCAGGTGATTGAAGAAAGACTTCTGAAAGCCTATGATCGGGTAAGAACTTCCTACCGCAACGGACTGGCGGTGGTGACCGTAGAGCGCGATGCTTGCGGGGGTTGTTTCAATAAGATTCCACCACAGCTCCAGCTGGAGATCAGTCTGCAAAAGAAAATCATTGCTTGCGAGCATTGCGGCCGGATATTAGTTGATGCCTCAGTGGTCGATGCCTTAGCGCAAGCCTAGGAGGCTGTTGAAACACGCAACTTGATGCTGAATCCGTAAATCGTCGTTTCTGACACGGCGAGACGAAGGATGCTACTGGAAGTTGTCGCGCCGTGAAAGTCCGTGAGATGGGGACTACACACAGCGCTTTATATAAATATTAAAGCATGAGTGTAATGAAACATCTCATCACACGCCAATGGGTATCGACCCCCATCCGGCAAGGTTTAGCCAACCTCCGGAAGCGAGTCTTGCGTAATCATTCGAGAGGATGGTACGAAGCGTAGACAGCGAGTGTCAAAGGTGTATGATAGAGCCTCGAAAGGGTAGATAAATCTGGAGTCTTAGTAGTCAACTTTGCTGGGACAATATGGAGGTAGGGCCAAAGGCGATCCTGCCGAAGTCCGGGCGGGGTCAAAGAATGCATCAGAGACATAGAGGGCGAGTACGGGAACACGGGAGACCCTACTGTCTCCTGCTGGGAGAAGGGCAAATGGGCGAGCTCTTGAACAAAAGGCCTGTGTAGGGTGGTCAGTGTCATCATCATCCTGCAGCGAAGAAACGCGATGACAGGAGCAGGTACGCAAGCCGAGGGAAACCGAAGGTGAAGGAATGACAGAGGGAGTCTTAGCCGCTTCATAGTACCGTTGGAAAGGTGGGAAATCCTAACCGGGAAAGCCACTGAGTAGGGAAGGAGCAGCACGAAACGGGGGACTGTGTTTTGGACACATTGATTATACCAGTTTATAATATACGATGTCAACGAAAGAGATACAGATAGCACAACTGTCAAGGAAACACAAGGACAGCACGTTGCACAATTTGCACGGCTTTATCGATATATATGCCCTGTATGGGTCATATAAAAGATTGAATAGACAAAGCGCAAGTGGCGTGGACGGAGAGACATGGCAGAGCTACGGAAAAGGAGGAATAGGTAAAATGACAGAGCTTCTGAACAAATTCAAGAAAGGAACCTATCGGGCTCCAAACGTCCGCCGCGTGTACATAGGAAAAGATAGCGGTGGGACACGGCCATTAGGCATACCGACGATCGAGGACAAGATACTGCAGACAGCAGTGCTAGGGGTACTTGAACCAGTGTACGAACAAGAATTCAAAGAATTCTCGTACGGGTTCAGGCCAGGTCGGAGTCAGCACCAAGCGATAGATTACCTGTTTGAAGAGGTAAGTTTTGGGAAGATACGCTATGTCATAGATGCGGATATTCGCAACTTTTCCGGGGAGCTCAACCATGGTCTGTTACGAAGTTTTCTGGACCTACGGGTAAAGGATGGACTGGTACGTAAAATGATAGATAAATGGCTCAAGGCGGGCATCATGGAATCTGGCCAGGTTACCTACCCTGTAGAGGGTACACCACAGGGAGGTTCCGATCTCCCCACTACTGAGCAATATCTATCTACATTATGTACTGGATACATGGTATTCGGAAGTGATACAACCACTACTGAAAGGGAGAAGCATGATAGTGAGGTACGCAGATGATTTTGTTTTAGGCTTCAGTGATCTGGAAGATGCGAAGCGTGTCTTCAAGGTATTACCAAAGCGATTTGAGAAATATGGGTTACGTATACACCCGGAGAAGACAAAGCTGATAGACCTAGCAGGAACAGGTAAGGGCGAAGAACGCAGCTTTGATTTTCTTGGGTTCACCCATTATCTTGGAAAGAGCAGAAAAGGGTATAAAGTATTGAAGCGTAAAACGAGTCGGAAGAAATTTACCGGAGCTTTAAGGAGAATGGCCACCTGGATTAAGCGCAATAGGAACATGCGAGCGGTCGATCTGATAGCAAAAGTAAATATCAAATTACGCGGATACTACAATTATTATGGCATCACCTTTAATTTTAATGGTATTCGGCGCTACTACCTTGAAGTATTTAAACTATTATTTAAATGGTTGAATCGACGAGGAGGTCGCTCCAAAAACTGGGACCACTTCAACAATTTATTGATGGAGTGGCAACCACTATTACGTCCGAAAATATATCATTCCTATTCTTTAGCGAAACCCTGATTCGGAGGAACCGTATGCGGGGAAGCCGCTCGTACGGGTCTGTGGGGGCGCGGGGAGGTAACGAACCGCACTACCCGGATAACCGACTGAGTCTCAACAAAGTCAGGAGCTACGAGAACGGCTGAGTCATATTATAGTGGAAATATGCTATTCATTAAATCAGCGCAAGGTGAGTATTTCAACAGCCTCCGGATATACCAAGACCTATACAATATTCCTGGGTATAGGGGGTTTAGATAATTGTATGAAGCGAAAGATCAGCATAGCCCTTTCTTTGATGGCATTGTCTTTTTCGTCGACGCTCTTATCTGCGGTAGGTTACTTCGAATATTCACCCCTGGCTATAAAAACCTACGATCGCATCTTTTCCTTAAGGTTTCAGGAGGCCCGAAGTGATTTGGTAACATTGCGTATCACCGAACCTGACAATCTGATCACTAACAGTCTCGCCAATTATATGGACTGACTTTCTATTTTTATTGGAGAGCAGGTGGATACCTACGAAAAGCTAAAACAGAACAAGGAGTTAAGACTTTCGGCCATTCGAAGGGGTGATGATCAATCGCCGTATTACCTGTATACCCAAGCCGATATTCATTTACAATGGGCGATCACCCGGGTTAAATTTGAAGATTATTTTCAGGCAGTGATGGAAATTAAGCGGGCCTTCAGTCTGCTTTCTAAAAATGAAGAGTTGTTTCCGGATTTTATGCCAAACAAGAAAAATCTGGGGCTTTTGCACGCTCTTATCGGCACGGTACCCGATCAGTATCGTTGGGGTGTCAAACTACTAGGCATGTCTGGCACGATCGCTCAGGGTCGGTCTGAAATAGAAGAAGTGTTGAGTTATGCACGTAGCAACGACTTTGTATTTCGCGATGAAGCCTATGTGATGTATGCTTATTTATTGCTTCATCTCGAAAACAAGGGTGAAGAAGCTGGCAGATGATCGAGAAATCAACCATCGACGCAGAGAAGAATCCGCTCGCTTGTTTTGTCAAAGCCAATATAGCTATGCAGACGGGGCGAAACGACAAGGCAATTTATATTCTTGAAAAAAAACCTCAGGGACACAAGTATTTTCCATTTCCATATTTACAATTTATGGAAGGCGTCGCGCGGCTCAATCGATTGGAAAAAGGGGCCGATCATCATCTCAATCGATTCTTAAGGGAGACCCGGGGTATGCATTACATTAAAGAGGCTTATCAAAAGTTAGCCTGGTACGAACTAGTCAATGACCAGCCTGAAAAATACCTCAAATACATGGAGGCTTGTAAAGTCCATGGAGCCAGTGTGATTGATGAAGATCTGACCGCATTACATGAGGCCCGGCTAAACCGGGTGCCTGAAAGACATCTTCTCCAGGCCCGTATACTGTTTGATGGTGGATACTACATACAGGCACGAAGTTATCTTGAACATCAAGCTCCTAAAACCTATTCAAATGCTGAATTTCAACTTGAATATCTTTACCGTCTGGGTAGAATCCATCATCTATTAGGTGACACTCATCAGGCTTTGAAATACTATGAAAAAACCATTTCTCAAGGCCAAAATGAGGGGTATTACTTCGCTTGCAATGCAGCCCTGATGAGTGGCTTTTTGTACGAAAAATTAATGATGTTGAAAGAGCCAAAGAGTACTTTAGCCTGGCCCTTGATATTAAACCTGATGAATATCGTAGCAGTTTGCATCAAAAAGCAAAAGCTGGTCTCAATCGATTGGAAGATCATTTCTAACCGACTTGCATAAGCATCAAATAATCAGCCCAATGGCATTAGGAGTCACCGTAATATACAACGATCATCCAGCGATCCCATGGCCAGTGTAGTAATTACTTTCTAGCCAACGGGCTCAATAACTGCAGAGCCTCATCAAAGTGAGAGATAAAAAACCCAATCTGAAAATGTCTTCCTACCTTAATTGAGCGATAGGTACCTCCACTTACTAATGACCAAAAAACATATAGCTCAATAAGCCAATGAAGGCCAGCATGACAACAACAGCAATTACCGTGTTAATGCGTGCCTCATCTTTATGCATTTGGTCTAAATAGTCGGTGGGTGAATTGTGAGAGTTAACGTTTTCCATACTGATTCATTTTTAGTTAAGTAAACTCAATCAGCTCATTGTGCGTCCATCCCTAATATACATCAAAATCCGGAGAAAGTCAAGTTGTAGTTAAATGGTTTTCACTGTATTATGGGTGTGCGTAATATGTTGTCAGACAGGATCGCAGGGTTGGATAAAAGTTCCCTAAAATTTTATTTAAATTATGAAGATAGAGTGATTTAGAGCATTCCAATAATATTTCACCGATTTGCGGTTTTCCAAACTCAATGACGAGACAATCTTACCGCACATGAATACGGCAAAACAATAGACAGATGGTTATCCCTATCAATGATTTGAAATGTGCTTCCAGGTACGTTTGATAACAAGCTTTTAGTGCCGGATTTAAATTGGTCATATCAATAGAATGATGCTAATTCATTGATTATATACATCAAATTGAGCCAATTTATAGAATTCATACTTTTTTGCCATTGTCTGCATAGGGAATACTTCTCTAATTAGTGGATCCCTCAATCAGTGGCCGTTAAAATGGTATCTTTCGAATGAAGAAGCTCTTAATTAAGATCGAAGGGTTTGTTCTGCAAATCAGACTTAACTCAGAAAAAATGATGAGTCACTATCCAGTTCTGTTTTTATTGATTCTTGCCTTGGCCTGTCAAGAGTCTATTTCTGAAAAAGAGGTTGCAGACAGTAGTACTTCTCCAATACAAGTCAGTGGTATTTACCCTCATCTGGCATATTATAATGATGAGGGAGAATGTGGTACCGGAGCAGTAGTGCCCTGGGCTGATCGACTCTGGGTGGTCACTTACAGCCCACACAAGCCGGTTGGTTCATCTGATAAACTCTACGAGATTACCCCTGATCTAAGGCAGATTGTGCGAGAAGAAAGTATCGGAGGTACCCCTGCCAACCGGATGATTCACCCTGAAAGTGAACAGCTCTTTATCGGCCCCTATGCTATAAATAAAGAGGGAAATGTCAGAGCGATTCCTTACAGCATCATGCAAGGACGTCACACCGGTAATGCCCGTCATCTTTTTGATCCTGCCCATAAGATCTATTATGCCACCATGGAAGAAGGTTTTTACGAGGTCGATGTAAAGACCCTGGAGGTCACCATTTTATATCAAGACGGTAACCGCGAAGAGCAACGAGTGGATCATGACCCAACTGAGGTCAATCCGGAAAATGCCACCTTGCCCGGAGCGCATGGCAAAGGACTATATTCTGGCCAGGGAGTGCTGGTATACAGTAACAATGGCGAGGCCACGCCGGAAGCACTTCGACAATTTGATATCGAGTCGGGAGCCCTGGCTGAATGGAATGGTACTGATTGGAAACTTGTACGAAGAAATCAATTTGTCGAAGTAACCGGACCGGGAGGTATTTATGGCAATGGTAATCCAGAGACCGATCCGATTTGGGCTACCGGTTTTGATCACAAGTCGGTACTATTAGGTGTTCGTAGTCCCGAAAAGGGTTGGGCGTTTTACCGACTTCCCAAAGCCAGCCACAGTTATGATGGGGCCCATGGTTGGAACACTGAATGGCCAAGGATAAGAAATGTAGGTACAACCAACAAGCCTGACTACTTAATGACCATGCATGGGTTGTTTTGGTATTTTCCTGGCTCGTTTACTGCTTCCAACTCCATTGGGATCAGGCCACGATCGGCGTATTTAAAGGTCATCGGAGATTTTACCCGCTGGAATGACCAGCTGGTGTTTGGGTGTGATGATTCGGCCCAACGCGAGTTTCTGAATAAGCGAAAACATAAGGGTAATATAGAAGGTCCGGGACAGTCCAATTCGAATCTTTGGTTTACCAGTGTCGACAAACCTGACCAACTAGGCCCTTCAACTGCCTCCGGTGCCGTCTGGCTAAATGAAAAAGTAGCCGCCAACAGCTATTCAGAACCATTTTTATTTGCCGGGTGGCCAAAACGAAGCGCCTGGATACGCAATGAGGCTAATAGAATTATAGAAATGGTTTTGAAGTTGACACCAAGGGCAATGGTCAATGGGACGAATTAAAAAAGTGGAAGTCGATGCGGGATCAGACGCCATGGTCGACTTTAATGAAAATGACCTGGAGAATGGATCCGGGCCAGGACTAACGAATCAAGTACCCTCACGCTGAGTTTTCACTACACCGACACCGACGATAGAGGTAGTGAGCCGGTTGCTATCTTTCAAGGACTAGCCAACGTGCACCAGGACAAGAGCACAGGAGGATTATTATATGGATTGGGAGATAACCGCAGGGCGCTTGGAGTGTCAGCAGCCAGATTCACTGGTGATGAGATAGTCCCAATCGGATATTACGAATTGGATCAGGAATTTAAACTGGTGTCGAAAGATGATCCCACCTCTGATCAGTTCATTCAGGAGAAATTTGCCATATCTAAAAATGTAGTCATTATCGAGCTATCTTCAATTCTGGTTATCGATGATCAGGGTAGGCGATGGCGATTGCCGCGAGGCTCGGATGCTTTTGATGGCTTGACCAATGCCGGTCGGTTGCGCATCTGCCGGGAGGTAGCCACCGAGAGGGACCTTTTCAACTGTCATGGCACTTTTTACGAACTGCCGGCCGAAAACGCCGATGGATTTGCCAAGATCCGGCCAGTGGCATCACACGATCTTCGCATCCACGATTATGCCTCGTACCGGGGTATGTTGGTGATGACCGGTATCGAACCGGATGCGACTGCAAGCGAGCATCTCATTCGATCGGATGATGGCCAGGCGGCGGTCTGGGTGGGCGTGATCGATGACCTTTGGCAGCTCGGCAAGCCCCGAGGTGCCGGTGGCCCATGGAGTAGTGCACAGGTTAGTGCCGGTGAGGTATCCGATCCGTATTTAATCAGTCATTACGATCAGCGGTCTTTGACCATCACTCAGCAAAGCGATGGTCCGGTCACTTTCCGCATCGAAGTGGAAGTTTTAGGCCATGGTCCGTGGTTGTTGTATAAAGAGATTACCGTCACTCCTGGAGAGGTATTTGAGCATCAGTTTCCCGATCATTTTCAAGCCCGCTGGATCCGGTTTGTGGCAGGATCTGCTTGTGAAGTTTCGACTTTGTTGGTGTATGAGTGATTAATGGTTTTGAGCTGTGGAAAAGGGCTTTATCGTTCCCCTTGGTTAACCAAACTCGAAAGATTGTTAAGTTAGAGGAAGACAGAAAGTAGGATAGGAATGACGATTGGGGACATCGTGTAGCTATTTTAGAGGGAAAAGTGGTCGGATTAGGCGGATGATTGTCGGTTGGAGGACCGGCCTTATTTCTTTTAGGGAGTAAGCGCTTCAAATCCGTTAAGAAATCTAAACTGTATGAGCTGCTCGTTAACTATGAATAAAGTCAGTAAGTCAGATAGGCGATTGAGCCAGAATTGAAAAACCGAGGCACGAGGCGAGTTTTTAGATTTTAGGATTTGGAGTGTTTACGAGCGTTAAGAAAGAAATACAGCCTTTGACTTTTGGATACTTTGTGTCAAGACAAAGTATCAAGAAATTAAAACGAAGCAGTGACGGAGACCAACAAAGAATGTGACGGATGAATTCCTCCGGGCTATTGCATAAAGAAAGGCACTAGCAAAAAGAAAATCATGCAGCACACCATGACCGTGATCACCGGGTCAGGACCGGCCGCATTAAAAGATAACTGCAGATCTGGCCATTAAAGCAAACCCTTAATTTGACTGGCCTAGAGATTGTTCGTAATCCAAAGAATTGTATATTTGCCCTCCTTTTTGAGGGCGTGGTAGCTCAGCCGGTTAGAGCGCAGGATTCATAATCCTGAGGTCGGGAGTTCAAGTCTCCCCCACGCTACCCTGATAATCAACAAATTAAGCCGGTTAGCAATGATCGGCTTTTTTGTTTGTTCAAACTATGTTCAACACGGACTTTCCTGAGGTCGGGAGTTCAGGTAAATGAAGCTCCAAATCTCTGATTTGGTATAGCTGAATTGATCCCGACCGTAACGCAGTGAAGCGTCGGGACATCCCCCACAATACCGTGACAATCAAGTAGTTAATCCGATTAGTAATGATCGGCTTTTTTATTGGTCAAACATTTTCCCTATATCTTTCTTGCCTTTTATCTAAACCAACTGTCATTGGAAAATATCAAGGGGTGGCAAATGATAATATCAACCGGAAAACAGCCTCTGGTTAGTAGACAGAAATTGTATGCGGTGTATTTCTTGATCGCCCTGGATACTTAATCTGGATGTGACTGTTTTTCCTTTTCTTTATCTGATACAACGATGTGCTTGTTCTTAAACAAACTAGAAACTTGCAATTGTACTAAAAAAGTGGTACACTTATGAAAGAATACATTGTTTATGAAGGAGCCCACTTTAGCATTGAGTGGTACTACAATGAAAAGGGTAAGAGTGAACCGCTAAAGTTTTATGAGGATTTGGATCGAAATCAACGCATTCAGTTGTTAGAGCTAGTAAAACTGTTGGGAGATATTGGGCAGATACGCAATATCACAAAGTTCCGGAATGAAGGAGATGGCATATACGCCTTCAAGCCAAAACCGAACCGATTCCTATGCTTTTTTTCCCATCAAGGGAAAGTGATCATCACGAACGGATTCACCAAGAAAGCGGATAAATTGACAAAGAATCACAAACAGAAAGCTTTGGCTTGTATGAGGGATTATATCAATCGACATGAAAAAGGCACTTACTATGAAGCATAAATCACTAAGTACATTTGAACGGGAAATGCAAAATCCTGAGCTGAAAGAACAGTTCGAGAACGAATACCGCGAATTTGTTCTTTCTGAATTGCTGATAGCCTTAATGGAAAAGGATAATGTATCGGTACGTAAATTAGCGCAGGCGGCCGGCTTATCCCCCAGCCTGATCCAACGGATGCGTTCAGGAGAACAGAAGGATGTTAAAGTGCGTAATTTTATTAGTATAGCGAAGGAATTAGGTTACCAATTAATCCTGGAAAAAGGCAAAACCCGTATTCCCTTAGGCGCTAAACCATAAAGCTTGGTTTTTCAATAATTCGTTACATATTCCTTTTCTTGTTTTTAGGAGAATGAAAAAGAATGATTCATTAATGGGACAATTCGAAATTCGGAC
The DNA here is from genome assembly GCA_016711125.1 of Saprospiraceae bacterium. Lineage (GTDB taxonomy): Bacteria > Bacteroidota > Bacteroidia > Chitinophagales > Saprospiraceae > JABDMH01. The sequence continues at coordinate 937,668 of JADJTQ010000002.1, forward strand.
TGCCGTATTTTTAGTCAGACCTGATCCCACCATGTTCTCTCATTAAAATAAGATTGCAACATCTCAACATGTGCAAATGATCTATTTTGGATCCGATTGTTTCGTGCTTCCAACTTCATCGAAACCTGCGTATTTATAGTTATTAAATGGTGTGTATATTTGGACGGATTGTTTGATCTTTTCTTGAATCATCCTGTTCTAATTTGAGTAATAACCTTTAAAATAAAGACCATCGACCTCACCGACCTGACTGCTGCAAGATTGCAAATGGCTTTTTCGCTGGGTTGGCACATTATCTTTGCTTGTGTAGGGATGGCCATGCCCTTTTTTATGGCTGCTGCCGAATGGAAATGGATCAAAACCGGAGACCGGGTATATCGGCAGCTTGCCCAATCCTGGTCAAAAGGAGTAGCTATTTTTTTTTGCTACCGGTGCGGTTTCAGGCACTTTTCTTTCCTTCGAATTAGGATTGCTCTGGCCGGAGTTTATGCAACATGCCGGGCCGATCATCGGTATGCCTTTTTCATTAGAGGGCACCGCCTTCTTTCTGGAGGCCATTGCCTTAGGGATCTTTCTCTATGGTTGGGATAAAGTACCCAAGTGGGTGCATTGGGGCTCCGGCTTGGTGGTGGGCATCTCCGGTGTATTATCCGGTATTTTTGTAGTGGCTGCAAATAGCTGGATGAATAGCCCCAGCGGCTTTGATTTTGTGAACGGTCAATTTCTCAATATCGATCCGATTGCGGCCATGTTTAATGAGGCCTGGTTTACCCAGGCGTTACATATGACTTTTGCGGCATTTGCGAGCACCGGTTTTGCAGTAGCAGGAGTCCATGCTATTTTGTTATTGCGGGGCAACAATTTTGTTTTTCATAAAGAGGCTCTAAAAATTGCTCTGATATTTGGGGCGATAGCAGCCTTCGCGATGCCGATTACCGGAGATTTAGCAGCTAAAGATGTGGCTAAAAGACAACCGGCTAAACTGGCAGCTATGGAAGCGCATTTCCATACAATGGAAAATGCTCCTTTAATTATCGGCGGCATTCCCAATATGGAAACCCAAACGGTCAAGTATGCCCTTAAAATTCCCGGAGCGCTCAGTTTTCTCGCCCATGGAGATTTTCATTCTGAGGTCATTGGATTGGATCAAATTCCAGCAGACGAACACCCTCCGGTTTTAATTACGCATTTTGCTTTTCAAATCATGGTGGGCATGGGCGTCTTAATGATGATTATAGGATTCACCTATCTGATTCTCAGAATTAGAAAAAGAAATTATGTCGATCAGCGCTGGTGGCAATGGGTCGTTGCATTGGGTACACCGATCGGATTTATAGCGCTGGAAGCCGGATGGACGGTCACAGAAGTGGGCCGCCAACCTTGGATCATCTATAAGATTATGCGCACCGCTGACGCCTTGACGCCAATGCCCGGAATAAAATACACCTTCTTGATCATGGTTTGCCTCTATAGCTTTCTGACCCTGGTTATCATATGGCTCATGAGGCGCCATTTTAGAAGTATTAACCAAACCTACCAGAACTCATGACCTATACCGATGGAGTTCTTTTTTTCCTTGGCTGCAGTCTTTTGTTTTACCTGATTTTGGGAGGAGCAGACCTCGGTGCCGGCATTCTTGAACTTTTGCTGGGCAAGAAGAGTATAGCTACCATCGATAAAGCTATTGCCCCGGTTTGGGAGGCCAACCACATGTGGCTTATTATTGCAGTAGTCATCTTATTTAATGGCTTTCCGAAAGCCTATGCTTTATTGAGTACAGCCCTTCATATACCGCTTTTGTTGGTGTTAATTGGAATCATTTTACGGGGCACAGCATTCACCTTCCGACATTATGATGCTGTGGAAGATGGTTCTCGCAGGATTTATTCCGCAGTGTTCCGGTATTCCAGTGCCATCACTGTCTTTGGTTTTGGTTTAATTCTGGGGCCACTTATTTCAGGAAATCTACAGGTGGATGTGTTGGCGGGGTTCATGGCCTACTACATCAATCCCTGGCTTACCGGATTTGCAATTTGTCTCGGGGTGTTTCTTATGTCCCTGACTGCCTACGTCGCCTCTATTTATTTGTTGGGAGAAGTATCTACCGATAAAGAGTATGAAACGATCGGGCGTAAAACAAAAACTCTCTTCTCGCTTTCGATCCTTTCGGGTATCGGTCTTTTTCTTTTCTCTAAGATCGAAGGTTTTCAATTCCATTATGATTTCTTTACCCATCCTTTATCCCTGACCAGCATGGTGCTTGCAACCCTACTTGTTCCATTTATGTTCCGATTTATTCGAACGAGAAAAATCTGGCCTATGAGAATCACCGTGGCAGTCCAAATGACCTTGATCCTTATTGGCATGCTTTTCATCCATTATCCGAATTTTGCAATTTTCTCGAATGGCAGTGTTTTGACTATCCAGGATTGCGCCGCGCCAGAGCCGGTGATGAAAATCTTATTCTGGAGTCTGGTTATTGGTCTTCTTATCATTTTTCCCGCTCTTGCTTATCTGATAAAAATTTTTAAAACTGCTGACAAGCAATATTAATTAAATGAGCTTGGGCATTAGAAATGAAGATTCCACCCAGAGGCCTGACGAAATCCCTGATGGTTCTGCATTGCCAATTTATCACATCAAATTCACGATTATTTAGGAATTCAAGACCTTTTGATCTGAATATTTCTCGCACCTTAGCCCTCCAGCTTATTCTTGCCTCTTGCCAATCTTTGGCGCCTGACTGTACTAATATCCGATTACTGGAATGGTTAGGTCTATTCTTTTGTGAAAGGCTCGATTGATCAAATTTCAAAAGTAGAATTGGATTCTGAACGGGATTCACAAGCCCATTAAAATCAAAAATCGTGTGATATTTTTGGTCTTGCCACTGATCAATCTTAGTTTCGAGTTGCTCAAGAAGTGACATTAGATTTAGTTCATCTGTTATATAATCAAGATCATAGATGTCTTTTGCACTTGCTCGACTTGAACAGCTCATTAGTTTGAATAGGCCAATATCTTTTACTGATGCCAGGTTTATATCCGAAAGTAAGTCGATATGATCCATGGTTCTCATATTTTGGAGTATTTCCACTTTCACGACGGTCGAATCAGTCGCAATGAATGCCCTTAAGAAGATAAACTGATCGTCCATATCAAAAGGAAATAGAACTTTTGTGATTCTATCCCTGAAAAATGACTCCAATACACTCTTAATTTTCAAATACCCCACCTTTCCAATCTGCTCTGGAATAAAAAGGTCAATATCCTCCGATATCCTGTGAGCAAATCTCAGAGCCAAATTGGTGCCACCTGCAAGGTAACTTGTATCAAGAATGGGAAGGGACTGAAGTTCCCTGGCAAGATTTATAAGGTCATTTGAAGCAGCTGAATTCACCTTTCAAATCGAGAGAACTTAGCAACTTGATACCGCTTGGCAACTAAATCGCAGACTTCATTACTGATCAATTCGTCCGTACTTTTTAGCTCTTCTAGTATTTCAGTCTTCGTGTAGAGATGTTCGACCTTTTCGATGTCTTCTTCGAATGAATCTTTATCAGTAGCATAAAAGGCTCTAGGGATTATCAGAGACTTATCCCTCTTAAGGTCAAGTTTCTCGTAATCACAATCCCAAAACAAATGTGCTGGGAAAAGAGAACTCAATCTATATTCACTTTTCATGCTATAAGTTATAAAGATTCCAAAATACTTGAACATTAGGAACAACCTGCTTTCAGTGGTAACAAATCGAAAACCAAAACCATTCAATTAGATTGAAAGTACTTTCAGACCTCTTAGAAAGGAATTGCATCAACTTTATGCAACTTTTTTCGCTTAACTATCTGATTATCAATAGATGTAAATCATCTCCCCACGCTACTCGCATACCAACCCTTGTCAAAGTACGATTGGCAAGGGTTGTTTATTTTACGGAGTTAGGGCATATCTCTCTGTATTCTCATAAGAACTAAATGTCTTGATGATCAGATCTATGTTCATCATATTGATAAGGCTTGATGTTCTGAAAAGTCACAGCTCCCCTCTTCGCTTCCATCAGATCATATTGGTTTTGTAACCTGAGCCAGTATCCTTCAGATAGACCAAAGAACCGGCATAGTCTCAGATCTGTATCGGCTGTAATGCCACGTGTTCCTTTAACAATATGGTGAATGCGGTTCTTTGGAACACCGATAGCCTCAGCAAGCTTTGTCATAGGCATTCCGAGTTCATCTAAGAACTCCTCTTTTAGAATGATTCCTGGGTGTGGGTTTGTTATTTCTTTTTCCATTATCTTTTCATCGCTCTAGTGATAATCAACAATATGTACCTGAAAGGATTTTCCATTATCCCACCGAAAGCATATACGCCATCTTTGGTTTATCCGTATGCTCATTTGATCGGAGCGATCCCTTTTCAAGGCTTCTAATTTGTTGCCTGGTGGGTTCTTCAAATCCTCCAAGATCTGAGCTGCATCAAGTTGACGGAGCTTTCTCAAGGCACGTTCCTGCATTTCTGGCGGAAACTTCTTGGAATACCTGCCATTCCATATTTTCTCAGTTTCCTTACAAGAAAACTCCTCGATCATGATTAATTACCTTTCATTCTATAGTGAAAGTGCGTTACTAGTTACGTAACAAGTACTTTTGTTTTTGCGTTCCTGAAACGCCGATAATTGATCAAATGGAAGAAATCTTATACCCTAGAAATCTTTGCTACTTCAAATCTCGTTTTCTACAAATCACACATTCACGTAACAAGATTTAAGGCAACTCAACGACTATTCCAACCAACTCACCGATCAGATTTGGATCACTCACTAGACTACTGCATGTTTGTGCCATTAATTTAATGATGTTATAAGTCATATTTAATCATGATCAAATTTTGTGATCGCGAGAGAGCAGAATTTACATTCTACGGCTTTCGAAGAGCACTTTAGAATGAATCGACCGCTATAAATTTTCAACCTTAAAATTCAAAAATCATGAAAATAATAATTCAATTTTTGCTGGCAGTTATTATCCTGACCCTAGGCAGCTGTGTCCCGTCTCTCCATGGCATCGTCACCGATGAAACCCGGATCACTGACGACCGCATCCTCGGTGTCTGGTCGACTAATGAGATGCAGAAAGATGGCAGTCCGGACCATTCGGAGTTTCCCAAGAGAGAACTTGACTGGAGCTTCGAAAGGGCAGAAAATATCACCTACTGGGTCACCGACCCAAATACCAAAACTACGTCAGATGGATTACCTGAATCGCTCCTACCTTCCGGCGCCAGGATTGTAGACCGAGTAGCACTGCCCTATTATATTTTGACCCACCGGGAGCTGATCGAAGGAGATACCGTGGTTTCCAATCTGTTGGTAGAGATGACGGAGATATCCAGCCACCTTCTAATGGATTTCACGCCTATCCCGGGAGATGGAAATGTTTTCAATGGTCGTTTTGCAACTAACTATGTTCTTGCACACACCTTTTCCAAGGTTGAGTTTATGGACGATAAGATGCAAATTAGCCCAATCGACGGTGATTATGTAAAGGATTTGATCACTCAAAAACGCATTCGTCTAAAAAATGAAATCCGCAATGGGGGAGACATTATTCTTACTGCACCTACACAGGAGTTGAGAGATTTTATTACCAACTATAGCCAGGATGCAAATCTGTTTGATGATGCGGATCAACTATTTCGAGTAAATTGAGGCCCAAGTACAGAAAATGAAAACCACGCCAGTAAAAAAAATATCCTTTCATCTCACCCTTTGGAGTGTTTCCTTTTTTCTGTTGTATAGTTTATTTACGGTTGACTATAATACCGGTATCGCGGATTATATCTACACCGCTTTGTTTCACCTTCCGTTGGTGCTGGCCGTTTATCTAAACTTGCCACTTATCCAGAGTCTATTTCTCAAAAAACGATATCTACTTTATCTGCTTCTGATTTTGCCTTTGGTCAGCTTTTGTGTCGCATTTTATTTCCTGATTTTCCAGGTGTTGGTACCGCTCCTTTTAGCAAAATATTATTTTATCGCCTACTATACACCCTGGCAGATAGCCCAATTTGTCATCGTATATTTGTTTCTTTCTTTACTTTTTCATTTGTCCGTCAGTTGGTTTTTTCTCAAAGAGAAAGAATACCAGCTGCAAAAGGAAAATCACCTGGTTCAGCTCAAAAACCTTAAATCGCAAATAAGTCCACATTTTCTTTTTAATAGTTTAAATAATATTTATGCACTTGCCGGGCCGGAAAATACAGAGGCAAGAAACTATTTGACTAAATTGTCAGACGCTTTGCGTTATATCATCTACGACACCAATACTCCTTTTGTTCCTCTGAAGAATGAAGTGGAATATCTGGTCAACTATTTTGCACTCGAAAGATTACGACTCGAAAATGGCGAGGAGGTTTCTTTTCAGAAATCCGGTAAATACCAGGAATTTCTGATTGCCCCGTTACTTTTACTTCCTCTGGTAGAAAATTGTTTTTTTGTTCATTGCAATCGTAAAGAACCTTTTATTGAAATCAATTTGAGTGTATTTGATAGTGAGTTACATTTTATTACGCATAACAATAAGACAAAGATCCTGCCTTCAGTGTCTGGAGGAGTTGGTCTGGAAAACGTGAAGAAGCGATTGGAAATGATCTATGGAAATCGAGGTCGACTAGAAATCAAAGATGAGCCTGAGAATTTTACAGTGGATTTGAAGATCAATTTGGAAGACCAATGAATTACCATTGCCTGATTGTTGACGATGAGCCACTGGCCCGAAAACTTGTCCGGGAATACCTGGATCAGATCTCGGATTTTACTTCTATCGGCGAATGTCAGGATGCCATGGAAGCCCAGCAATATCTGCTCAAACAAAAAGTGGATGTATTATTTCTGGATATTGCCATGCCCCAATTAACCGGCATGCAATTTCTGAAATCCCTTACCAAAGCACCGCTGGTTATTTTTACAACTGCTTATGCCGAATATGCGGTCGAAGCCTTTGAAGTCAACGCTTTTGATTATCTCGTCAAACCCATCACTTTTGAGCGGTTTGTTCAATCAATTAATAAAGTGCGCTCCTTTTATAATCAGAAAATTGATGAGCAACATACCGTCCATACCTGGATCAATATTAAAGAGGGCCGGAGAGTCTATCATGTCAATACTGCCGATATTGTTTATTTACAAGCCTATGGCGACTACGTCAGGATCTTTACTAAAGATGGCACCTTGATGACTAAGGAAAGACTCAATGTATTAAAGGATCAGTTGCCGGATATTTTCATTCAGGTACATCGTTCGTACATCATCAACCGGCAGGCTGTGAAATTTGTTGAAGGCAATCAGGTGCAGGTGGAGTCCTTCAAAATACCGGTTTCTGATTCCTTCCGTGATGAACTGCTAGATTTATTTAAGTGACTCGACAAGCTCCTCTGACTATTATATTCTGCTTTTATAAAAATCAACAATTCAAAAACAAGTAAATAGTAGCCCGCTGAAACGGCGAGGGTCTTTTTAAATACTAAAGGCCCAACCGATTTGGTCAGGCCTTACGAAACAGATCAACGCGGGGTAATGGCTTACTGATTTTCTGACTTTCAGATCACATACACTATTTACGATTTAGTTGAATGGTAAACGTGTAATTGATACCACCTTCTTGTAATTGATAGTCGGCTTTGATATTCCGGCTATCGAGCACCGATAAATTCCAACTTTCGGTTTCACCTTCTGATGTCATTGATAAAATGGTCTGATCTACATTAAATGCCCAGGTACCGGTGGTGGTTTGTGGTTCATTGGGATCGCATTTACTCGAGCCTTCATCGTAGTTCACGACGCCATTTGTCTTGAAAATGGTTAGATTGTCTTTTACACAGCTTGGTAATTGAGCATATACATTGGTGACGGTCGTACCAAACCAATCTATAGCGGGTTCGATGGTAAGCGCGTTGATCTGCCATGCTCCCTCAGTCAGCATCTTTGATCGATCTATTGCATCCTCATTATCTTTACGACAACTGGAGGCAAGCAAAAGAATGGACATAATTAATAACATTGTTGTTTTCATAGTTTACTGTTTATTAAAGTTTCGTATCAGATTGATGAATTTCACTTTTTTTTTTCATTGATGATTCAAAGATGAGATGATCATCGTTTTCGAAAAATCACCTTTGACATGATCTGTCGTTTTTTTCATCTGAATTGAAATATTATTGGAATGAATATTTGGGAGGTATTCTCCCAGATTGGTGGTTGATCGAACTTGAAAGATGTAGACACATCTTCGGTATTCAGCAGTTTTGTCACCTTTGACCGGGATGTTTCTACTAGACTTCCTCTTTCCTAAAAGGCAGTGGCGCCTGAAACGGAATGCGGCTATCCAAAGCACTTGTTATCAAATCTTCTAGCATTATCCAGGCTATTGAGTTAAATATTTTATCTTAGATTATTATGATCCGGGTTTACATAGCAGATGATCATCAGGTGCTTCTGGATGGTTTGAGCACCTTGCTGTCTAACATAGACGGGTTGGAGGTAGTGGGTATGGGCCATCACGGCAACGAAGTCCTCCATTTTCTTTTAGAAAATGATGTGGATGTTATTCTTCTCGATATTAATATGCCCGTTTTAAATGGTATAGAGACTTGTAAGATCCTGCAAAAAGAGCATCCGGAGATCAAGGTACTAGCCTTAAGCATGTATGAAAAAGCCAGTTTCATCCAACAAATGCTGAAAAATGGGGCCGCAGGGTATATTTTAAAAAATACGGGGCAGGACGAACTGGTTGAAGCCATCAAAACCGTGCATCGAGGCGAGCAATATCTAAGCAAGATAGTTTCCGACACACTGATGCAGAGTCTGATGGGCAAAGCATCTACCACCCGACCCTACATACCGGAGATGACGAGAAGAGAGAAGGAAGTACTGGTATTGATCGCTAAAGAATTGACCACTCAGGAGATCAGCGACCAGCTTCATATAAGCCTCAATACGGTCGAGACCCATCGTAAGAACCTCCTTAGTAAGTTTGGAGTAAGAAATTCGGTGGGGCTGATAAAAATGGCATTAGAGCGAGGCTTGCTGGAATAAAACATCGCAACTTTTAATAAGAGCCGGTCCATGCTTGAGTGTGAATAATTCAAGTCAGTAAAACTGAAAGATTGAAGAAATACCATACGAATTCATCTAACGGTTTTCCGTGAGAAACGGAAATCACGGAATAGCACGATTTTGATCCAAATATTTCGAGATAATTTTGTTCGAGCGCTTTTAACCAAACTATAACAAATCTAATAGCACGATTCTATGCTATCCATATTATCTGAGATGCGATCGCCACTGAACACCATGATCAGAGGTATTACAGTGGTGCTTCTTTTCATTTGCTTAAATCGAAGTACTCTGATTGCTCAGAATAATACCTATGTGGATAGTTTGCAGACGGCGATCGGAGACGCCAAAAATACGCAAGACAGTATAATTCCACTTCGACAGCTGGCAAGGTACTATATGAGATATGACCTCAAATTAAGCCGCTTATACACCGGGATGTACTATAAGGCTGCCTATGCTCTGCATGATTCTTTTCACCAGGCTGTTGCCAATCATTATTTCGGTTTGGTCAATCGCCTTGAGAGTAATTACTCTGATGCTCTCAAACATTTTCAGGACGCCTTGCTTCTCTTTCAAAAAGATACATTACGTCCGGAAAATGGCCTTGGACCGATATTTAATATAGGAGTGGTATATCAAACTATTGGAGATTTTGAGAAAGCACTGCAGTATTTTTATCGGGAACTCGACTTGAGAAATCAGGTTTCGATGTCACAGGGTTATGGCAATACACTAAATAGTATTGGAGTCACTTTAAAGAAAATGGGTAATTACCAACAGGCCAGAGATATCTATAGTCAAGCCTTGGAGAAATGCCTCGAAGCGGGAGATAGTGTTGACCTTTCAAACATCTATAATAATAGAGGTCAAGCCAGGGAACTAATGGGAGATTATGTTGGCGCCCTCGATGATTACCGTCTTTCGCTGCAGATTGACACCAAAGACGGTTACAAATCGGGCATCGCATCCAGCTATGAATCGATGTCCAGAATTTATCTGAACTTTAACCAGTTGGATTCAGCGCGATACTTTGCGCTGGAAGCTTATCAGATTCGTCAAGATCTCGGACAACTACAAGAACTAATCCAAAGTGGGCATAATATGGTAGAGGTCTCATTAAAGACCGGTAGATTGGATGATGCCTGGATGTACGCAGAACTAACTACTCCAAAATGTAATCAATTAGGCCTGCCTGATCTAGTAATGACCAATTATGCTTTACTGGCAGACATTTATCGGATGAAAGGTGATCCTCTGCTTGAAGGTGAGGCTCTGAGGGCTCAACTTGCCTGGAAAGATTCTCTTCATAATAAGCAGACGCATGAAGCAGCTCAAAATCTACAGATACGCTATGAGACCAAAGAAAAGGAACACGCTCTGGCTTCACTTCAGAATGAAAATGAATTAAATAATCTATTGATTTTACGTCAACGCAAATGGCAATTGACGCTTCTTATTGCACTTGGATTATTGACCTTTTTATTAGTGCTGGCAGTGCGATTTTATCAATTGAAAATCGAATCGCATCAATTAAAGAGAGAACAAGATCAATTGATCGAAAAGCAAAAAATCAAAGATATCGAAGCGGAAAACAAAATCCTGCAAATGAATGCGATGCTTCGGGGCGAGGAAGCCGAACGTTTGAGAATTGCTAAAGATCTGCATGATGGCTTGGGTGCACTCCTTGCGACAGTCAAATTTCATTTTGCTTCGGTGCAAAAAAAGATTCAAGTTTTGTCAGATTTAAAACTGTATCAGAAGGCCAACCAATTGTTAGACAATGCCTGTTCCGAGGTGCGCCGGATTGCCCATAATATGATGCCGGATGCCCTGTCTAAACTTGGCCTTATTCAGGCCCTTGAAGATTTGGTGGAAGCCCTTCGTTTGGAAGGTTATAAAGTTACAGTAGAAACCATTAATATGGACCAGCAGCTCCCCGAAGAAGTGGAATTGATGGTATATAGAATAGTTCAGGAATTAATCAATAACATCAGCAAACATGCTAAAGCGGACACTATTATAGTCCAACTTTCCATTCACGATCAACAGCTTACTATTTCTGTAGAAGATGATGGTTGTGGATTTGATATCAACCGTACGACTGATGGGATTGGCCTTAAAAATCTGCGTTCGAGAGTAGCCTATTTGGGAGGCATTTTAGAAATTGATAGCGTAGATAAAATTGGTACGACAACTAATGTAGTAATTCCGGTGCCGCTTTATTCGATGGCAGCCAATTGATTCTCAATTTGGGATAATGCATTTTTTACAATGATGGAGCTGGAGTTCAATTGATTTAAAAGTGTTCTTGCCTCCCGTAGGTGGTGAGCAACACGACGAATCCCCGGAAGAGATTGCCGATTTAGGCGGTAGTCTACCTGGGCATAGTTGAGATGACAAAATGCATATGCTTCAAGTTGCCAACGGTATAAGGTAGCTTTTCCAGACCCATCAGAAAAATAAGACAGAGATTCTTTATAGAGAGAAAGTGCTCCTGGGTGCTTTCCAGTTTCGAACAAGTAATCTGCAGATTCTTTCAACAAAATGGCTTTATCCAATATGGCATGACCCCAGGCACTTTGATTTTTTTCATTAGGATGATGGTGATATACGGAAGCCGATTCGATTATTTTTTGGTCCGGATATGACTTTGCAAGGAATTGATCAATCGAGTCTTTAAAATTAAACCCACAATCCTCTTGTCGATTTGATTGGATAGAGTCGCCGATAAACTGAGCAAATGTGAGCGGACAGTCCAAAAGCTGGAAGAAAGAATTGCTGGGAAAATGATTTTTGGCAAATAACTCCGCACGAGTTAAGAAGTAGTCTGACTGGTAGCTCTCTTTAAATAGATCGGTTTGACCCAGGGTGTTACTTCCCCAGGTAGCATCCAGTAAATAATAATTTGAATCCATTTTTACCAGGTTCCAGGCATGATCAGGTTGGTCACTTACCTTCAGACTATTTAGGTCTTTACTAAATCCTATGATCGACAGGCAGGTCATTTCTGCGGCATCGGCCATTGTAGTTATCAGCGCAGCATAATCCCAACAAATACCTTTTTTTCTCTCCAGAATATCATAGATGTTTTGGTTGATTCGACGCCGGTTATTATCCAATGCTGCATAGTCGTAGGTTAAATAGTGGGTCACAAATTGATAAATAGCCCTAATCTTTTCCAGATCATTTTTGGCTGGAGACAGAAGCTTTTTAGTAAAATTAATGATTGCCGTGTCTTCCAGTTTGTGACATGACGCCCACGCATCAATTTTGTGAAATCATATGATACCTGAGCAGGCGAGTTAACCACCAGGAAGGAGATTAGAAGTAATACCGGTGTCAAGATCTTCAATTGAAACATCCATAGGGAATTCGTAATCAAAACAATTTTTCACCTATGATTAGTTCAGAGATCGGCTTAGCAGATTGAAAATGTGTGAAGAGTAAAAGTTCAGATCCGGTTTTCGCCCATAGCAGGCATAACTTGTGTGCCCACTTTTCAGTTATTCCTTACCCATCATCCATTCAAACTATCCTCTCTGTCGCATCATATGAAACCCCCCTTTCGGTAGATCAGATTGACCAATCATTTGATTGATGGCATAAGTAAAACTTACCATAAAATACCTCGCAAGAGAATTTATGCGGATGTCTTCAATATAATTGAGATCGATATTTTGCCGAATACCCTCGTTTTGATTAAGCAGATCAAAGGCTGATATTTTCAGTTCTCCTTTTCGTTTCATCAGATATTTAGAGATGGATGCCTTCCACAGAGGGATCGTTTGGATATCATCAAAGGTGTTGTACACGGCATAGTCAAATCGAGTACCAATATTCCAGGAATCCTTAATGTTGATATTGATGTCTGTATAGTAGGAATGATTGATGTAATCTTGATCTAAATTAGTGCTGATCGAATAGTGGGTGAGACTATGGCTCACATTGGTGCCTATCCTTAGGTCAAGGAAATCTTTCTTAAGATTGTCGAAAGACAGGTCAAAGGAAGTGGTGTAGCGATTGGTGTTTTCCTGGAGACTATTAATAAATACAATCCCCTTATTGTACGAAAAATTGCCATGAAAATTAATTCTTGATTTAATAAAGCGAAGAGGTGTGCCAAACCCGGAAAAAGTTGTTAGCCGGTAATCATTGTCGACATTGATCGGTGTTGTGGTCTGACGAAATTGATTATCAATCATCCGGGCATTGACAATCGCATTGTCCGTATAAGTGGCATTGATCATCGCAAAAAAGTTGGTCATGCTAAATTGACTGAACGAAAAATATCTGAGTTGCAAGCGGTGTGAATACTCGGGGCGGAGATCAGGATTGCCCACGTATATGCTGAGAGGATTGGAGTTGTCTACAATCGGCTGCAACTGGGTTAGCGAGGGTTCACGCACATTCGTATTGTATGAAACTCGTAAGCTTTTCGAATTTGCCAAGTCATAATTCCAGGTAATTTTAGGTAAAATGTTCAGGTAAGATTGTTGAATATTAGTTTCTTCGCTGAGTAAAAATTCACCCTTTAATACTGAATTTTGTGCCTCCACACCCACCTGAAGATTTGATTTGTTTTTTATCCATCTCCATGATGTCGAGCCCCTGTCGTAAGTATAGTCCCGATTGTAGTGATTGCTCAATTGAGTGTTAAATATTGACATGGTTCCGTCTAAATCATAGACATCTTTAATCAGCTGATTGCTATAATTCTTTCTTGAATATCCAATATTTAGGAATTGACTCTTGCCAAGTGGTTCCGTGTAGGCCAGATCAATACCATAATCCATTGCATCGTTATCCTGATTATGATCCTGATGGATCATTTCTATCGAATTCGGGGTTCCGATTTCTCCGGTAAATTGGTTTGTTGATGTCAGTAAAGCAATCTGCTCATCCTTACTGGCGCCGAAGGATAGTTCCGCTGTCATATTTCGGCCTTTTCTATGAAATTTTTTACGATAGATTAGCGCCGTGCTAAAATTCATATTGTTGCCCTGGGATGAATTGTCTCTCAATCCAGTATTTTCTAAAAGACCGGCTGCGTTGGTAACTCGGCTGTCACTATACAAATCATAGGTAGACTCATTCAAGGCCAGACTGGTTCGGATGCGAAGGTTTTGCATAGAGTCTATCTTATGATCAAAAGTGGCATTGATGCGATGATTTCCGTTGAGTGAAATTTCATCATCCTCTTCCTCCGATAGGAATTTGCTTTCGGTCAGCACACTTTCACGGTTGGTGAATTGTGAAATATCATTTTTAATTCGACTGTAAAAATAACTGAGATTTAATTTTGTGTTTTTACTGAAATCCTGATTAAAATTGAGTCCGCCGGCACCCGTATTTACGAATCCATTGCTAAGGCCATCGCTGATGGGTATCCCACTATCCGAACTGCTTCCCATTCGAACCGCACCTCCTCCACTCCGCATGAGATTGCCAAGGCCACCCGCAAAACTGACATAATCATTCATTGAAAAGCCTTGCTGATTGACATTGTTTGACATCCCCAATACGCTGATCTGTTGATTTTTTGAAAATTTACTCAGATTGAGTCTGCTTTCAAATCGATCATCTGTGCCATAACCGGCTGCAACATTACCAAAAAGACCTTTTTTGTGATCTTCTTTGAGCACAATATTGATCGCTTTTTCATCTTGCCCATCATCGATGCCGGTAAATTCTGCCACGTCAGATTTCTTATCAAATACCTGCACCCTATTGACAGCACTAGCGGGTAGATTTTTTGTTGCTATTTGAGGGTCTTTACCAAAAAACTCTTTACCATCAACCAGCACTTGCTTGACCTCTTCACCTTGAGCTTTAATGGTACCATCCGCTCCAACTTCGACACCCGGTAATCTCCGCAATAGATCTTCTACTACATCATTTGGTTTGGTCTTGAATGCATCTGCATTATATATGATAGTATCCTTACTGATCTGCATAGGTATGCGTTCAGCCTTGACAAGTACTTCGTCGAGCGCAGAAGTGACTGGTTGAAGTATAATGGTCCCGAGATCTTGCATTTCTGCTTCTGCCGAGATGGTAATCTTTTGGTTAACCGGAATGTAACTGATGTAGCTGGACTGGAGAATATACTCCCCGGCAGTCAATCGCCTCAGAACATACGTACCTTCAATATTGGTGATAGCAAAACTCACCATTACCGAATCTTCAGGATTAAGTAACACAACTGTTGCACTGGCAAGGGCTGATCCCGACGAGTCGACTATAGTACCGGTAGCACTAATGTTTTTTGAATTTTGCCCGTACATCGTGGAGTAGACAAAAAATAGACCGGCAAAAAGAATACCTCTCATTTTTAAATCTTTAATATTGAAGTCAACGATTAGTTTTGACGCCATCCACCAGGACCCCTACCGCCGTTTTGGGCTCTCATTTCTTCCATTTTGACCCGGACGATTTCACGAAATTCTGCGCCAGTCACCTCCTTGCCCTTCTGCGGTTCCTCAATAAGATTGCTATCGATAGGCTTCAAATTGATCTCCTGGGCAGTGATTGTTCTTTCGCCATTATTGATATCTACGTGAAGTATGAGTCCCGGTAATTGACCCCATTCACCCGGCCCCAGGGGTACGGGGATCATAGGGGTAAACCATGCAACTACCTGCTGGGTACTATCTTCAAAAGTCGCTTTTTGACACTCATATTGACCGACTTGCATCGACTCTCCTGTGAGTTTCCACATATAAGACTGTGACTCACCTTTTATCAAGAATTTCTTATCCATGAAATCACGCTCTTCAATCGATTTGGATTCAGCATAGTTTTGCCATAATATTCCACCTGCCGGGCCCATAAAGCGCATACGCATTCGGCCTCTACCCTCCTGTTCAACGTCGATATCTTCTTCTTTTTTTTGTGGAGCACGATAGACAGCCTGATGATCATCAAACAAGAGTATCATCGGGTCGGTCCGAAACTGTGGCATCATCTCCTTAAATTGGGCTCGGTCACCGGTCAAACGCCGATGGATATCGACGGTCTCCTCATAGATGATTTCTCCGGTGACCTGGGCTGTAAGAGACGCCGCGAATAGCATCAAAACTAGAACAAAGAAATTTTTCATTTTTGCCAATTATTTGATATCAAAGATAGTCCCTCTGATGTACACGGTCAGTTAATCATGCTTGAATCCAGGTTAATTAAGGTTAATTGCCGGCAAATCATCATAAATAGCCCTTATTTTTGAACCATGAACAAATGGTGGAGAGATCCGATTATTTGGTTGATGAGCGTGAGCATGGCGCTCCTGTTGTATCTCATAATGGTATGGTTGGTAAACAGTTTTAACCGGGAATATTTTCAGGTAGTAAAAGATGGAGAAAATCTCTTTACCAACGCAGTCAGGACTCTTGAGGATTCGCTGATTGAAAATAATTTTGAACGACAGTTGGTGTTTGTGCAGGATAGCAACCGGATGAGACGCCAATTGATTTTTCATGGTAATGATACCTCTCGTATGGTAGCTCATGTGACCAGGGGAGATACCGATATTGGACCGAGAAATCATTTGAGTCGATGGCAAAGGCGATTGCGCGAACGAAGTAATGAAAGTTTTGTAGGATCTGTAGCTATCCAATTGGCTATTGGCAGAGATAGTACGATGACTTCGGAGATCAATCATGATACTCTGGCCGGTGAAGTTTTTCAGCTGCTGAAATCTAAAATTGATCATGATCTTAATACGTGCAATTTCGCTGGCAGTTATGAATTGGTAAAATCCGGAACATCTGAAGTGGGCCTATTAAGGACCAAAGCCTTCATGGATATGTTCACCGGTTCGTTTTATTATCTCAGAATCCAGCCCATAAAGGGCGATGTCTATCGCAAAATTGCCCTTCAAATCATTTTCGCCGGGTTTACACTCCTGATCACCTTCGGTGCTTTCGTGTTTTCTTATGGTACATTGCAAAAACAGAGACATCTTACCTTGCTAAAGAATGATTTGATTAATAACATTTCTCATGAACTTAAAACGCCCATAGCTACCGTAAAAGTAGCTCTTGAAGCGCTTAATAATTTCAAGGCAGATGAAGATGCTCTTAAACGCAAAGAGTATCTCGAAATCTCGAAGGGTGAACTTGATCGCCTGGATATGTTGGTGGAAAATATCCTTAAATCCTCAGTTCAGCAACAGGTTCTTTCACTGCATCTGGAGCGAATTAATCTGAAAGAGCTTATTGAAAATACTTTAAAGACCATGCAGTTGCAGTTTGATAAAGAAGGAGCAAAAATACAATTTGATCCTGCCCCCAATGGGGCATATATCATGGGTGATAGATTGCATCTGACTAGTGTGCTGTATAATTTATTGGATAATGCGTTGAAATATAGCAGCGGAGCTCCTGCAATTAAAATGCAATTAAAAAAATTAAAAAATCAAATTACACTGATCGTGTCAGATGAGGGGGTAGGCATACCGAAAATTTACCTTCGGGAGATTTTTGGTAAATTTTTTCGAATTCCGACGGGCGATGTTCACAACATTAAAGGATATGGCCTAGGTCTGAGTTTCGTCGCTGACGTGGTACGAAAGCATCGAGGCACGATTGAAGCGCGTAGTGTCTCCGGAGAAGGAAGTCAATTCATTTTAAAATTTCCGTCAGCTGATGTCACAGACTAAGATTTTATATGTTGAAGACGAGCAGTTTCTTGGTAAAATTGTCAAGGAAAGTCTGGAGAGCCGAAGTTATCTGGTCAGCATGATTAGTGATGGCAATAAAGTGATTCAGGAGTTTAAGAATTTTGTACCCGACATTTGTATACTTGACGTAATGTTACCTGGAAAAGACGGAATTGCTTTGGCTGCGGAAATTCGAATATTGAATTCGGGAGTACCCATTATTTTTCTCACCGCTAAGACTCAGACGGAAGATCTTGTTTCGGGGTTTAAGGCAGGAGGCAATGATTATGTAAAAAAGCCTTTTAGCATGGAAGAATTGATTGTGCGGATCGAAAATCTCCTTCGCTTGCAGCAGAATCCGGATCGGTTAAATGTAAACGGAAATTTTCAGATTGGTTCTTTTTCATACGTACCAGATGTGATGGAACTGAGGAGACAGGGAGAAGTAATTAAATTATCTCATAAGGAAAATCAGTTACTAAAATTACTTGTTCAGAATCCCCATGAATCTATTGATCGTAATAGCATATTGCAAAATATCTGGGGTGACGATCATTTTTTTATTCCCGTAATTTGGATGTGTATATTACCCGTTTGAGGAGATATTTTAAAAATGATCCAAAAGTGCAGATCATTACTTTAAAAGGGGTGGGATACCGTTTTGTGTGTTAATCATATTCATTGTCTTATTTTTTTTCTTCATCAAACTCATTGAAATACTCCTTCCATTTTTTCTGCAAAAGAGATTGATCAAACTTATAGGTTGGAGTTAGACTGATCTGGCCAGGGACTTCTTCAACGTATAAGGTTTGAGAAGGAAAAGCAAATCGAACATCCAGCTTGGTTGCCCACCTCACGATAGCAAAGTGAATCGACTCCCTGATCCGAAGCTCGTCATCGTAAGTAGGAGCTTTCATATAACAGCGCATGAAAATATTAAGCGATGAGGCTCCAAGATCATTAAAGTAGACATAAAAGTCATCATTGGCTACTTCCGGATCATGAATAATAATTTCTTTAAGCCCTTTAATAAAAAACTCAATAAGATCTGGGGGAGTGTCGTAGGTAATACCAATGGTAGTGGTAAAGAGCCGATATTGACGTACACCTCTGTTGGTGACCGACACATTAGCCATGTTGCCGTTGGGTACTGAAATAATGCTGGTCTCAGAAGTTTTGATCCGGGTCGATCTAAAGCCAACCTCCACAACGGTACCAGCGAATCCTGCTCCTTCTACCCAATCACCAATCTGGAATGGCTTGTCCGTAAAGATCATCACCGAACCCAGGAAATTTTTAACGGTATCCTGTGCTGCCAAAGCAAGAGCAAGGCCACCTATCGACGCTCCCGCAATAAAGGCGGTAATATTAAAATTCAGGATATGGAGGATGTTTAAGACAGCAACAACCGAGATAATGATTATGGAGATCTGTCTAACAATCGGTAGGATCTGATCATCCATTTTGCTCTCTGTTTTTACAGTGAGGGATTTGAGGTAATCTGCAAATAATTTGACAACCCGGATTAACAGCCAAGCCAGAATAAAGACCAAAATGATTTTAAAAATGGTCTGTACGACGAGGTTTATTTTTGGAGGAAACTGCAAAAGCGGATAAAACACTTTAAGGATCCAGAAGAGAAGGTATAAACTTCCAATACTGGCCATTCGCTTAACATGATGGCCGTAATGTTCAATGGTACCGATCGATTTTGACAATTTTTTAATCGAAAAGCGCAATGACCAGGCAAAAATGAGGTATAAAATCGCCGCAAAAACCAAAAGTATCGCAAGACCTGAAAGCTGCCATAGGGAGACTCCTAAAAATCTGTCTGCGCCCGATCTGGCAAAATAACTCACGAGCCGGTGCGTACCCATTGGGTACACTTCTCTGAACAGATCTGGTATTTCGTCGGCAGATTCGGTTGAATAGTGCCATTGGCTGTCGATTCTTTCCAGATAGATCTGTGGCAGTGCTTCGGGGAAAGGGGTATAAAAGGGCTTATTGGAGATGCTATCCTGGTAATCTGCCTCGCGAGGTAGCAAATTCATCTGCATAAAGAGACCTTCCCCATCAAATATTTGTTTGAGTTTGATCGCGAGGTCAACTCGTTCGACAGAGTCTCCAACCAAAAATACGGTGGCGGCCAGAGCTGGGTCGTATTGGTCAGGCTGCAGGTAGTAAAGATGCACCCAAATGGCATCATGGGGTGAGGTTAGTTCAAGCCGGTTTTGCAATTCCTGGCTGAAAGCGGAAATGGTGAGAAGATTGAGAATAAAGATAAACAGGCTGGTATACAAGATTTTCATCCCGTAAAAGTAAGGAGAAATCGAGTGCCTATCTAACTTCTACTAATTGCAAAAGTGGCTGTAACAGGAATCAACCGCATTGATGGGGTAAAAAACTATTATCGGGGTGACAGTTCCTGTTGTCGTTCTACTCCTTTGATTTGGTTTCTATCTAGCTAAACAAAAAGCTCGGCAAATCGTTGATAATCAATGATTTCGTTAGCATTTTTCAGAGCGAGATCTGCATTGTCATTTTGTATCCTGGGGTTAAATCAGCTGTCGTATTTTGTTTATCAGTTCTTGAAGCACTATTTTTGCAAACCAAGCGAGATAGATACGGCATATCAGGTTCTTGAAGTTTAGAATGACTTTATTACAGGTCGAAAAATTTGATGGCGCAGAATGGCACTTTACAATAAAATAAATAAAGAGATACTCAGAGAGAAAATGCTGCACTCTGAAGAGGATCGGCATACTTTGTCCTTTTATAAATATCATCCGATAGCAGATCCACAGCAGTTTAGAGACGATTTTTTTCAGAGTCTTTCAGAAGTCGGAGTCCTGGGGAGGGTCTACGTGGCTGGTGAAGGGATCAATGCTCAGATCTCGGTACCTGCAAATTCATTTGAGTCATTTCTGGGCATTTTGGATCATACCGGATTTTTGAAAGGGGTGCGTTTAAATTATGCGATTGAAGATGATGGTCATTCCTTTTACTTACTGAAGATTAAAGTGCGTGAAAAAATTGTCGCAGATGGCTTGGACGATGGGCTGATCGATTTAGCGGATGGTGGTCAGCATATTAACGCTGAGGCATACAATGTCCTTACGGAAAGCGAAGATACTGTCGTTATAGACATGCGAAACCACTACGAAAGTGAGGTAGGTCATTTTAGAAACGCCGTTTGTCCGGATGTCGAAACCTTTAGAGAATCATTATTAAAGGTTGAGACGATGCTGAAAGGCAAAGAAGACAAGGATATCATTATGTATTGTACAGGCGGCATTCGTTGCGAAAAGGCCACTGCCTTTTTTAAAACAAAGGGATTTAGACGACTTTATCAGCTTGATGGCGGTATCATTGAGTACTCAAGGCAAGCAAAAGATAAGGGGCTAGTCAATAAATTTGTAGGTAAAAATTTCGTCTTTGACGAACGTCTTGGCGAGCGAATATCTGATGAAATCATTGCTCATTGCCACCAGTGCGGGGAGCCTTGTGATCAGCATATAAATTGTGGTAATGATGCTTGCCATTTGCTTTTTATTCAATGCGATGCATGTACACAGAAATTTGAAAGATGTTGTTCGGTTAAATGTGTTGATTTTAACAAGCTACCTGAAGAAGAGCGCACGAGGCTTAAAAAGGTGACTGCTTTCAATGGCACCAAATTTGGGAAAGGCCGATATAAATCTCACCGGCATGGGTCCCTTGACCTTTCATAAATTGTCTCCAAACAATCAATCGTTTTTATCTTGAAGAAGGCCAAAAAGAGAAATACAAAATCGATCCCTGATAAAAAAGATTGGATTACCCCACAACCGATTTATATACTACTATTCTTTCTGATCATCATCCTATATATAAATACAATTGGGCATGGTTACGTACTAGATGATGCCATAGTAATTAGTGAGAATACGTTTACTAAAAAGGGGTTTACTGGATTGATTGATATTTTCAGGCATGATACTTTTTATGGGTTTTTCCAGCAGGAGGGTAAGGACAAATTGGTCAGCGGTGGCAGATATCGTCCATTGTCGCAGGCGATGTTTGCGATCGAGTATGGTATTTTTGGCCCCAAACCTGGATAGGTCACGCAGCAAATATCCTCTGGTATATCTTCACCAGTTTTTCAGTTTTTTATGTTGTAGAGAAAGTTGCGGAAGTTGTATTAACGAAAAAAAATCAAGCGAGTTTATTTGCCGGAGTAATGACGTTAGTTTTTGCCTCGCATCCTGTACATACAGAGGTGGTGGCAAACATTAAAGGTCGAGATGAGATTTTGGTTTTATTGGGGGGCATTTGGAGTTTGTATTTTTCATTGAGATATCTTGACTCAGGCAAGTTAAAGCTGGCAATATTGTCTGGTCTTTGTATGTTTTTCAGTCTGTTAGCCAAAGAAAATGCATTGGCCTTTGTTGCGGTCATTCCTTTAACGATCTTTTTTTATAGGTCAAATAAGGCCAAAGACCTTTTTCGATCCTGGATTCCTCTTTTGCTGGCAACTTTATTTTATCTGGTAATCCGATTTTCGGTATTGGGTTTTGATCTGGGTGGGGATGCTCCCCGCGAATTGATGAACAATCCTTTTCTAAAACTCCGGAATGGATTTTATGAGCCAATGCCCTTATTCGAAAAAGCGCCACTCATCATTTATGGCTTGCTGAAGTATGTTCAACTTTTATTTTTCCCGCACCCTTTGACTCACGACTATTATCCAAAAGTTTTTGAAATGATATCATGGTCGTCTCTCTCCGTGATGGCCGCAATCTTAATATTCCTTGCGGTGGGTATGATCATTGTTTTTAGATCTGGGAAGTGGAAAATTGTGAGTTTCAGTATGCTTTTTTTTGTGTTTACTATTTTTCTTACCAGCAATATTTTATTTCCAATCGGCACACATCTTTCTGAGCGATTTTTGTTTACACCCTCACTGGCTTTTGCTCTCTTAGCGGCTTCGGGGTGGTTTTGGATTTATCAAAAAAAACAATCATGGATTGCATGGTTGTTATTAGGTATACTTGTATCTCTTTACAGTGCTAAATCTATTGCCAGAAGCCAGGTTTGGAAAAGCAACTATACACTTTTTACAACAGATGTGGTGACTTCAGGCAAAAGTGCAAAAGTGCAAAATGCGGCAGGGGGTGAAATGATTGCCAGAGCAATTGCACTCTCCGACACTTTGGCTAGAAACCAGCAAATACGCCAGGCGATGGTTCATCTGAAGGAAGCGATCCGAATCCATCCCGGCTACAAAAATGCGTACCTGTTGATCGGCAACGGGTCCTACTATCTGCAGGAATATGAGCACGCTATAAAATTTTATGATCACGCACTCAAACTGGATCCCACGTATCAGGAAGCGTTTCACAATCGGGCCTTGGCATACAGGGATTTGGGCCGATATCTGGGTGAAACCATGAGTGACCTGACTGGCGCTATCGAATTTTTAGAAAAAGCCTATGCCCAATTGCAAGATGATTATGAAACTAATCGTTTACTAGGCATTGCCTACGGAAATCAAGGGCAGTCTGCAAAGGCAATTTCGTACTTCAAAAAGGCACTCACCTTCAAAACGGATGATGCCTGGACCAATTATAACCTCGGATTAGCGTATCTTGCTATTCAAGATAGCATTAATGCGCATCTTTATATTGATAGAGCCAAAACCTTAAACCCTCAAGTTGGTAATTAGTTATGAAAGTGACCCAATTTACGATTGCACTCTTTTTCTTCTGTTTCATCAGCACCGTTTATACGGTAGCTCAATCGGAGGAGGAAAATCAGTGGGTGGAAAGTGCATTTAGCAAGATGACACTTGATGAGCGGATAGGCCAGCTTTTCATGATCAGAGCTCACTCTAATCTTGGCAGTGATCATATTTCGGAAGTTGAGAGACAAATTAAGACCTATCACGTAGGAGGGCTTTGTTTTTTTCAAGGTACTGCACCAAAACAAATAGATCTCATCAACAAATACCAAAAACTTTCTGGCAAAATACCGCTCATGATTGGGATGGATGCAGAATGGGGGCTGGGTATGCGTTTTAAGGAAGGGGTGATCGACTACCCCCGGGCACTCATGCTTGGGGCTATTCAGGACAACAGCTTGATCTATGAATATGGTAAAGAAATTGCCAGACAACTGAATCGCGTTGGTGTCCAGATCAATTTTGCCCCGGTGGTTGACATTAATAATAATGCCGATAACCCGGTGATCAACTTCCGCTCTTTTGGTGAAGACAAGTACAATGTGACAACAAAAAGTTATATGTATATGCGGGGCATGCAAGATCTTGGAGTAGCCGCTTGTGCTAAGCACTTTCCTGGACACGGAGATACAGATACTGATAGTCACTTTGAACTCCCGGTGATCAGCCATGACTTGTCGAGACTAGAAGACATCGAGTTTTTTCCTTTTGAAACCCTCATTAAGCAAGGCATTGAAAGTGTGATGGTTGCGCATCTGAATGTCACCGCCATCGATGACCGGCCCAATGTACCAACCACCCTTTCGGAGCGGGTAGTCAATGATTTGCTGCGTAAAAAAATGGGCTTTAATGGGCTGGTTTTTACTGATGCTCTTGAGATGCAGGCAGTGGCCAAACACTATGAAAACGGTATAGTAGAAATCAAAGCACTGGAAGCCGGAAATGACATTTTGCTTCTGCCTAATGATATTGATAAGGCGATTACCACCATTAAACAATATCTCAAAGAGGGCAAACTACACGAGGAAAGAATCGCTGAGAGTACAAAAAGAGTGTTGAGAGCTAAATACCGGATGGGTCTGAATGATTACCATCCGATTGATGATGTTGGAATCTTTACCGATTTAAATAGTAGCAAAGCCCTCAGTCTTAAACACGAACTAATTGCCAATGCTTTGACACTGGTGCGTAATGATGATGGTATTTTGCCTTTGATTGAAAACAATAAATCGATTGCATCCTTGAGTATCGGATCGAAAACCTTGTCACATTTCCAGGTGATGTTGCATGAGTACGAGCAAATACCGAGATTTTTAGCCCCTAATCAGATTAAAGATGCTGACCGGTCAAATCTCCTGACCAAACTTGATCAGTATGAGTATGTAATGGTGAGCTTGCATAGTATGACTCAACATAGCAGGGACAGCTTTGGATTGGATACATCAGTGCTCGACTTTTTAACCGAGCTTAATCAGAAGACCAAAGTGATTCTTCTGATATTTGGCAACCCCTACAGCCTTAAATTTTTTGATGAATTTGATCACGTTGTAGTTTGCTATGACGACGACAGGCTTACCCAGAATCTCACGGCCCAGGCAGTATTTGGAGCCATTTCTTTCAAAGGTCGTCTTCCGGTCTCTGTGACTTAAAAAAGTAGCTATGGGGTCGGACTGGATACGAAATCCAATTTTCGGGTAGGTTATTCCGTGCCGGAGCGGGTGGGAATGCGTAGTGATAGTCTGCGAGAGGTGGATCGACTGGTTTACGAGTTAATCAATAAAAAAGCGGCCCCAGGGGCGCAGTTGCTCGTGGCAAAAGATGGGCAAGTAGTTTACCAAAGAGAGTACGGCTTTCATACATACGATAAGAGCAGGCCGGTACAAAAAGATAATGTCTATGATCTGGCAAGTGTAACAAAGATTACTGCTTCCACAATGGCGGTCATGAAGCTATATGATAGTGGGAAGTTATCCCTTAATGGTCCCATTAAACGTTATTTGCCAGAGTTGGAAGGAACCAATAAGGCCAATATGACCCTTGAGGAGATCATGACCCATCAGTCTGGGCTGATACCCTGGATACCTTTTTATAAGGCCACGCTTGCAACTGAAAATCATCGGCCATCGCCCGTCTATTATGCTGACAAAACTCAGAACAATACAACATAAAGGTATTGGATGACTTGTTTCTGAGGTCTGACTATCCGGATACAATCTGGCAAATGATCGTTGATTCAGAATTAAGGCCGAATAAAAACTATCGATATAGTGATTTGGGTTTTTACATTATTGCCAGAATTGTACATCGATTGTCTGGACTTCCTTTGGATCAGTATGTGCGGCAGGAATTTTATGATCCTTTGAGCATGTCACGCACGACTTTCAATCCACTTGAGCGGATACGGAAAGAAGAGATCGTTCCAACCGAAAAAGATGATTATTTCAGATATGCCTCACTGCAAGGAAATGTACATGATATGGGCGCTGCGATGTTGAATGGTGTAAGTGGCCACGCCGGTTTATTTTCGGATTGTGGAGACCTTGTCAAGATCTTACAGATGCTATTAAATCAGGGATATTATGGTGGTAGGCAATATCTAAAGGAAGAAACTATAAAAACCTTTACAAAGCGACATTTAGGATCAACCAGGAGAGGTATTGGTTTTGATATGAAAGAACTTCAACCGACATCAAAACCCAACATTTGTTCGTTTGCCTCTGAGTCTGCTTATGGTCATTTTGGATTCACCGGTACTTGTGTTTGGGTTGATCCTGAGTATAAGCTCATCTATATCTTCCTTTCCAATCGAACTTTTCCAACAATGACCAATAATCTGCTTCATCAAGAAGATTACCGGGGCAAGATACAGGAAGCAATCTACCGGTCGTTTCTCCCGGGGTTCGTACAAGATCAGTCATGAAGTTTGTTAATGATGTAGCAAGTCGCTATTTGTTTTCTTCGAAGGGTACTCACTTTATAAACATAATCTCGGGGGTGACCATTCTTGGTCTTACTATGGGCACAGCTGCCTTGATTTTAGTTCTGTCTGTCTTTAATGGATTTGAAGAACTCATTGCGAGTATGATCAATCAGTTTAATCCAGAGCTGAAAATCATACCGGCGACAGGTAAATATTTCGATGAAAATGACGCATTGATTGCCAAGATTAAAACAATTGATGGCGTTGCGGAAGTTTCTAAAACAATTGAAGAAACCGTTGCTTTTGAGTACCAGAACATCAATAATGCTGGCACATTAAAAGGAGTAGATGATGCCTTCCGTAAGGTGACGAGTATTGATTCAACCATTATCGATGGATCTTACGAACTGCATGACGACCAATTTGATTATGCCGTATTGGGTTCTGGTATGGCTCGAAATCTTTCAGTCGATGTATTAAATGTATTTGAAAGCCTTAGTGTGCATATGATTGATCGAAAGGCCGCCGTTACTTCTCTCGACCCATTCCGCACTCGTCTGATTAAACCCATTGGAGTTTTTTCAGTACAGCAGGATATTGATAATGAAATGGTAATCGTACCATTGGATTTTGCCCAGTCATTATTGGCCCGCCAGGGGCAGTTAAGTTCTTTAGGGATAAGACTTAGCGATGACGCCGATCCCGATTTGGTGCAAACTCATCTCGCTGCAATATTGGATCATGGGCTACTAGTGAAAAATCGCTATCAGCAAGATGAAGAATTTTTGAAATTGATGAATATCGAAAAATGGATGGCTTTTTTGATCGCTTGCCTTATGATTCTCTTGATCGCCTTCAATCTTATCGGGTGCCTTTGGATGATCATACTTGATAAGAAAAATGACATTGCTATCCTGAGGGCGATGGGATCAACCGGAATGATGATTCGTCAAATATTTATGCGATTAGGATTATTATTTACCTCTACCGGATTGATCATGGGCATCCTTTTAGCAGTTTTCTTATATGTACTTCAGAAGCAATTCGGCATCATCACCATTCCTCAGGGTTTCGTTGTTGATACTTATCCCATAAAAATGAAAGGATTTGATATACTGATAGTGGCACTTAGTGTGTTTTTGATCGGATCTCTGGCATCTTTGCCTGCTGCGATCAGGGCATCAAAACTGTCTGAAACTGTTAGAGATACATAGGGTCTATCGGTAGGATTGGCGGAAGACAGAAGGAGCAAACGAATCATTTATTTATATTTGCAAAGTTTTAATTTGATGGAAGATTTGGAGCTTGAATTTAAGTGGTTGAGAGTGCAACATGTTGTGAAGGAGACATTGCAGCGGGAGAAACTACCCGATCTGCAGGCAATACTCTATCTTATTGGTATACAGGAGTTAGGATTAGTAAAAAAGAAATTCACAAAGGAGGAAAAGCAGGATTTGATGCATATTGCCGTCTGCAAATTATTGAGTTATGAGGGTTATTATGAATTTGCAGGAAGAGATGAAGATGGATGGCCTCATTACGATCAGGTGCTGGCTGTTCCAAAAAATGGAGTAGAGGAGCAGGAGAGACACCTAAAAATTAACACGATCGAATATTTTCGGCAATTGGAATTGGAAAACGGAGGTTTTGGAGTATAGTTAAATCAGTTAAATATATCAATATCATATGTATAAAGCATTGTATTTGTTATTAGTTGCTGGCGTGTTAGTCACCTGCCAGAAGAAAGAACAACATGTTTTAATCGAGACCGAATTAGGAAACATGAAGGTGTTGCTCTATAGTTCTACTCCCAAGCACCGTGACAACATGGTCAAACTGGTGAAGGAGGGATTTTATGATGGTCTCCTTTTTCATCGGGTGATGAATAATTTTATGCTTCAGGGAGGTGATCCGGATTCGCGTAATGCAAGCCCGCAACAGATGTTAGGTCAGGGCGGTCCTGGTTATACTTTGGATGCGGAAATCGGCGCCCTTCACTTCAAAGGTGCCCTCTCGGCGGCTAGGTTGGCTGATGCCGTCAATCCCGATAAGAAATCCTCCGGATCGCAGTTTTTTATTGTCCAAGGGTATAAGGTACAGGATCAAGAGTTAGACCAATGGGAACAGGAAAAAGGGATCAAGTATACACCCGAACAGCGCAAACTCTATCGCGAGGTGGGGGGATATCCTTTTTTAGATAACGATTACACTGTGTTCGGAGAAATTGTGGAAGGCCTGGATGTCGTGGATAAGATTACTGCGGTGCAGGTGGGAGCGGCTGACCGGCCGGTTAAAGATCTAAAAATGAAAATTTCTCTACTTTAGTTGTGCCATTTAGGAATATACTGTATGCATAAATCAGCCTTCATAGTTGTAGTTGTAAGTTTATTGGTAGCCTCTTGCAATAGACCGGTATCAAGATTTGTAAGCAGTCAGGAACGAGTGCAAGCTCCATCTACGGTGAGTTTTGTAAATCAATCCGAGAAAGCGGAAACATTTCTTTGGGATTTTGGCGATGGTCAAACTTCCGGCGATATGAATCCATCACACCGGTTTGTACAATCAGGTACCTACACGGTAGTACTTAACGCAATCACTGGAAAAAAAACAAGAAAATCAGAACAAATGATATCTATTAATCCTCCCCAGGGCAGCCTGGTAGAAATTCAGACTTCCTTTGGAAACATGTTGGTCAAACTATATGACGAAACACCAGAACACCAGGCCAATTTTCTTAAATTAAGTGGAGAAGGCTATTTTAATGATCTTTTATTTCACCGTGTTATAGAAGGTTTTATGATACAGGGAGGTGACCCAACCTCAAAGGGTGCTGCTGCTGGTGCACGCCTCGGTTCAGGAGGCCCAGGCTATCAAATACCAGCAGAGTTTAATCCTTCTCTGATTCATAAAAAAGGGGCCCTCTCAGCGGCGAGGACCGGTGATGCGGTTAACCCTGAAAAAAAGAGTTCTGGATCACAATTTTACATTGTGCAAGGACAGCCGGTTGACGAGACGCAATTGCAGATGTTTGAGCGAAGAAAGGGAATGGAATATTCCGATGAGCAGAAGAGTACTTATGCCAGTACTGGTGGTACGCCTTTTCTTGATATGGATTATACGGTATTTGGAGAGGTGATCGAAGGCCTGGAAGTAATCGACAAAATTGCCGCACTACGCAAAGATGCCGCCGATAGACCAGAAGAAGATGTTAAAATGAAAATTGTTGTTATCAAGTGATCTGCTAGCAAGTGTCACTGAGATGCTCGGCCGGATGTAAGATCGTATCGTATAATCTCATGGGAAAAAAGAAAATAATCTTAGGATTTGATATCGGAGGCACTGGTATCAAGGCAGCACTCATTAATATCAACGATGGAAAGTTGGTGACTGAAAAAGAAAAGGTATTGACACCGCAACCCTCAGACACCAAATCCGTATTGAAGATTGTCCTTCAAATGATTAAGCACTTTAAATATAAAGGACCGGTGGGCTGCGGTTTTCCGGCGATTATCCATCACGGAGTAGCAAAATCGGCCGCCAATATTGATGACAGCTGGCTTAATCTGGATATCCAGAAGTTTTTCTTTAAGGAAACGGGATTGCCTTTTTATGTAGCGAATGATGCAGATGTGGCTGGCCTGGCCGAAGTTAAGTTTGGTAAGGCAAAACAAAAGGGTATGGTCATTGTCCTGACCGTTGGCACAGGCATTGGATCAGGCATGTTTCTCGACGGTAAATTGATCCCTAACACAGAGATGGGTCACCTTTATTATAAAGACAGTATTTATGAACACTATGTAAGTAATAGTGCCCGTAAAAGAGACAATTTGTCATGGGAAGACTGGGCTCCTTCTTTTGCAGAATATCTGGAGCATCTCGAAAAATTGTTTTCACCTGATCTTTTTGTCATCGGTGGAGGAGCCAGCAGCCGCTTTGATCGTTTTGGAACCCTCCTTAAGATTGAGACACCTGTGATACCTGCAGAGTTTGAGAATGATGCTGGTGTACTGGGCGCTGCTATGTATGCCGGAGAATGCTATAAGGCAAAGGGATAGTGTATCAAATTCCCAGATTTGTAGCTGAAAGGTAAGAGCCGATCAGGAATACCTATGTATTTGGGGAATAACGCAACTTTCTTTCTTCAGAACAAGAATGAAACTAAAAAGCCCCCAAATTTTTGGGGGCTTTAAATTTTTCTTTGGGTTGCATTGGAATACGTCCCCTCCTTAAAGGACTTCACTTAAATAATAACTAATCAGATGATGTACTTGTAGATCATCTTTTAAAGCAGGTAGAATTTCAAAAATCATGTTTGCCATATCCAGATCTTCGATCAAAGCCATTCTCAAAGTTTCCATGGCGTCATTTCGATTTTCTAAGGCAAATAAGCAAGCTGCCCGGCAATAGATGAGCTCCGTTCCAACAGCGTTAAAATCTGCTTCTTCCACTACCTCAAGGGCTTTTTCCAATTCACCCAACTCGATTAAGAATGCAATGTGGTCTTTCCAGATTTCACATTGTTCCGGACCGATTTCAGTGGCTTTCAGATAGTAGTAGTGCGCCTTGGCAAATTCGCCAACTTTTGAAAAGGCCATGGCCAGATTACTAAAGTATTCTTCCCTCCGATCTTCAATTTCAATGGCCTTAAAGTAAGCGTTTATGGCACTGAGCCATCGATCTTCTTTGGCATGACACAGACCCAGGTAATAATATACCTCGTCATTATATGGATCTAGTTTGGATGCCTTGCTAAAATAATCCTTGGCGCGCTCATATTGCCGCATTTCCATGTAGCATTCTCCGATGTTGGCTAGCAAGTCACTATCTGGACCGAATAGTTCTAGAGCATCCAGATAAAAGCCCAACGCCTTTTCATACTTGCACATCTGAAAACAAAGATCTGCACACTCACGGTAGCCTAGTTCAAACTCCTCGTTGATAATAAAAGAATACTCGTAAGCATCAATTGCTAGATCATACTCTCCTTCACAGGAATAGGCGTGACCCAGATTATACCAAGCCAGGTATGCATAGGGGTTTCGATCTATGACATCTTTGTGAAAGTCAATGCTTTCCACATATTTCTTGGTAAGCTCCGTACATACCCACACCCTTTCGAGTGCTTCTTCGTTGTCAGGGTCGAAATGTAAAGATTGTCTCAGGCTTTCAAACATCTTTTCATACTCCTTGAGGCATTCAAATACTTGAGCCTCACAAAGGTAGATGTCACTCAATTCGCCTTCACTTGCTTTCTCCTTGATCAGATCAATTAGGGTTAGGGCTTGGGTATACTGACCAAGTGAACTAAAAATTTTTGCACGAAGTACATGGATGTCAAGTTCGGCAGGAGCAAACATCTCAGCCTGGTCCAGGATAGACATCGCTTTTTCAGAGTTGCGGGTAGCTAAGAACAGTTGGGCTTTCTTAATATGAAAATCAGCTGAGAATCCATATTGATTGAGTGCATAATCTGCGACCTCAATTGCCTTCTCAAAGAGAAACTCCTTTTCGTAGTAGTTTATCAGTTTCAGAAAGTCTTGCTCATCCAGGAAACTGACGATACCCTGTTGAGACATTGTCTCAAACTCATTCACTAATGAGATCAAAGCATGGTCTTGATCGGAATTATATTTCATGTTCCTACGGGGGATTTAACTTAACGCCATAAAATAAGCAAATAATACCTATTGCGAGTATACAAATGAACCGGTTTTTTCGACCATTTCCAGATTATTTTTCATGAATTAGGATTAATTCTAATAAGAATAATCTCATGTGTTACAGGAGTTTAAATATTATAAGTTATTTAAATTGTTGGAGTTAGTACCAGTAACCTATTCTAACACATGAAGAAATATATGACAGGTAATCATCAGACCACAATGTGTAAAAACCGGATTGTAAAATTCGAAAATCATGAAATTAGCATGTTTTCAGTTACGAATGATGCTGATGCTAGACTGATACCGAGCTGGTAGTGGTGCTCCTCGAAACAAGATAGACCCCTAAAAATATTAAAATTGCTCCCCCGATCTTTATCAGACTAAGATGGTCTTTTGCCATTATAAGCGCCGCTGTTGTTGCTACGACGGGCTGTAGATAGACATAGGCTCCAACGACACTGGCCCGCAGATACTTCAGAGCGAAGGTGTTCATGAGGTAGGTGACAAAGGTCGTCATAATGACAACGTAAGTTATTGCTATAAGAATGGGAGGGGGCAGATTGGGCCAGTCGATGCTAGTGACCTGTTGTCCGGTTGTAACAATCAGAACAACAGTGCCCATGACAAAAATAATGGACATTACCTGAAAGGCATGATAGCGTAAAAGTAATGGTTTAACTAATACGAGAAAGAGGCCGAAGCAGCAGGCGTTGAGAAATATCAGCAAATCTCCGATGATGCCGGTTCTCGTCACCTGGATCTTCTGTCCATATGCGATAATCAGACATACACCGATTGCACCTAAAATAATGCCCACAACCTTATGCCATGTGATCAATTCCTTGAGTAAAAAGTGAGATGCTATCACTACAACTATAGGTAGAATAGTCATGATCAGGGAGGCATTGATCGGGTTTGTCAAAGTGAGACCTTCTAAAAAGAATATCTGATTAATTACCACTCCGCAGACCATACATAATATAAGCCGGAGGTAGTCTTTCCGTTCAATTTTTTGCCAAACCCGGATCGCCAGCAATGTAAAAAGAATGCCTGCTACACCGATGCGGCACAACACCAAATCTTTCGGTCTCAAGTACCCTGGATCCAGGACTTCCTTAGCCACCAGGTAATTACATCCGTAGATCACCGCATTGAGAGCTAGGCCAAAATGTGCTCGAATGTTATGTCGATCCAGTGACTTTCCGTTTTATCGATGTTAGAGATCAGCTTAGTTTTCCAAAACCAGATGCTCATCTTATCGGATCAAAAGTAGTACATTTTATTTGGGACCAACTGATTGCTTTTTACCAGAACTGCTGAATCTGATGGCCTACAATCTGATAAGATGTTTTGCCTACTTGACTCATCCATTGTTCTAATTCTTAGAATCAATGATATAGGATAGGGTAAACTGGCATCATTCGTCACAACTTATGCCCTCAAACCTTCTTTAGTTTCGGGCATTGTTTTTACGCTGATTCATTGCTTGCAAGAGGCGCTCCTTAAACATTCGTTCGGCGGCATAAAATCGAATAATCTTCTTAGAGGAAATAACTGACTTAAGCTTTTCGAAATATTGTTTTTTCAGATCAAGTTCCTGCTGCTCCAATGACAGAATTTTATCTACATAAATCTCTGCATCGGCCTCATCCATATCCAGGATCTCAACCCGATCAGATCGACTATTTTTGATCTGTTTTTCCTTTTCACGGTATTCATTATAGATAGGCCAGAACACTTGTGCTTCCTGAGGCGTAAAATTCACTCTCTGGGTGATGAAGGCTATTCTTTGCGCCTCAATTCGTTCCTCTATAGGCCGATCTGCTTGGGCATCTATATGGTTATGAAAGCATAAACTCAGGACGAGAATGGTCGTAAATTTTATAAGATAATTTTTCATGTGATTACACTTTTTTAAAGCTGGTTGTGTCGTGATGCTAAAGGATGCGTTGCAAGGTTTCTAGGTCTATATCATCGAGTAGATCATGGAAGATCGGGTCAATATCTTCATTATTTATGGACTCTCCCAATAGGTCAAAAGCTTCGAGATCATGGTCATAAAAGTCGCTTTCATCGAAGTCGTCGATATTTGTTTGCACATATTGAGCGATGTCGGTAGCACTAAATTCCTGATTGAATGATTCGGTAGCCACTGGCCGGGGTAGGTTCAGGTAAAAGAGTCCGGTTACGATGATCACCGTAGCCAGGGCCCACGCTAGTTTTGGAATGAAAATCCTGTCTATGGCCATCAATAGTTGGGCCCACTTCGATACTTGTCTTCCAGATTTATCGGATTGGATCCGAGACATAATCTGGTCCGGCAATTCCTTGAAATAGTTATGTGGCGTGACGAAGGGATTGTCGTTCCTCATTTCTCTGAGAAAATCGGGTAATCTATCGTGATTTTGATCTTCTTTCATAGTAATTCAGGTCAAACTTGCACATTCTTAAAATAGGCTTCAATTTTTTTCACCGCATGATGAAAGCTGGCCTTTAGCCCTCCCACAGACGTTTCGAGAATATCCGAAATCTCCTGGTAACTTAGGTCTTCATAATATTTCATGTTAAAAACAAGACGTTGCTTCTCAGGCAAGCGGGCCAATGCTTTTTGCAGCGTAATCTGAGCCATGTCACCATCAAAAAAAGTATCTGCTTCGAGTTGATCTGCAGCATCCAGACTTCCGCTCGATATTCGTTTGGCTTTATTGACAAAAGTGATGCTTTCATTGCTGGCAATACGGTATAGCCATGTATAGAGTTTAGCATCACCCTTAAAGCCATCCAGTCCCCGGTATGCCTTTATCAGGGTGTTTTGTAAAATATCGTTGGCATCTTCATGGTCGAAAACGAATTTTCGAATATGCCAATAAAGTCGCTCCTGATAAGTGATCACTAAATCCCGAAAAGCCCGGTCTCTTGTCCCTGCTGCACTCAGTCGCTCAATCAAATTGTCTTCATGTGACATGTCAGTCCATGGTTGTTGCTTTTTCGTAAATCTTTGACTCAAGGAGAAAGTAAAGGTTTAATCAAGGTTGAAAATAATTTTTCAGAAACAGGTTTTTCTATCTTTATCAAGTTGTAAATTTTACTAGAATGCGTGCTCTGGGCAAAGTGTTACTTCGGTTATGGGGCTTTAAATTGGTGGGTGATCCGGGTAACGATCTACCGCACCGCATTTTTGTCGTTATGCCCCATACGTCTAACTGGGACTTCCCGTTGGGATTGCTGGTTCGCAGTGCGGGTGGGATAAAAGTCAAGTTTATAGGCAAGTCTAGTCTTTTTAAACCACCCTGGGGTTTTATTTTTCGGTGGATGGGCGGTTATCCCGTGGATCGGTCAAAGAGTCATAATTATGTAGATTCAGTAACTCATCTGTTTAGCGTCTATCCAGAGCTTGCGATTGCAATCGCTCCCGAAGGTACTCGTAAGAAAGTTGATCGCCTGAAAACCGGCTTTTATCACATCGGACGTAAGGCTAAGGTACCCCTGATTTTAACAAAATTTGATTTTGAAAATAAAATAGTGGAATTTTCCGATCCCTTTTATCCAAGTTCTGATCTTGAAGCAGATTACGAGGTGATTTATGATTACTTCAGGAATGTTAGAGGCAAAAATCCCGATTTGGGATTTGAAATTCCAGCCAAGGGAGAACATTTGTAGTAAAAAGGCAAACCTAAATGAATAAGTATGTATGATGCCGGTCAGGAAAAGCATTTGTTTAGTCTGACAAAAGACTTGTTGGCTGAGCACAAATCCCAGGGACTATCGGCATTCGATAAGATCGACCAACTTATTCAGGTGATCAATTATCACGAGTGGAAGTATTATGTACAAAGCGATGCGGTCATTAGCGATTTTGAATATGACCTGCTTTATAAAGCCTTGGAAAGGTTGGAAGACGAATATCCTGATTTGCAGAATCCTGACTCCCCGACCCAGCGGGTGTCATCCGACCTTTCACCTGATTTTAAAACGGTACAACATCTTAGTCCTATGTTGTCACTGGCTAATTCATACGATGGCACTGACCTTAGATCATTTGATGAGAGCATTAGGAAACTACTGGGTAAAGCTGAAGGTTCGGATCTGGAGTACTGTGTAGAACCCAAATTTGATGGGGGTAGTATTGCGCTGGTATATGAGAAGGACCAATTGATCAGAGCCGCGACCCGGGGGAATGGTCAAGAGGGCGATGAAATTACGGCAAACATACGAACGATTAAATCCATTCCCTTACGGGCAAAATTTAGTGATCATAGAATTGGTAAGATTGAATTACGGGGAGAAGCAATCATACCGAAAGATAATTTTGGCAAAATCAATGTAGAACGTGAGAAACAAGGACTTCCGCTCTTTGCCAATCCTCGTAATGCTGCTACCGGAGGTCTGCGGATGAAAGATCCAGCTGAAACGGCTCAGCGCGGCATCGAGGCTTTCATTTATCAAATCGCTTATACGGAGACCCCAGCTGGGAATATTTCAACTGGCATGATCGAAACCCAGTGGGATGGCATGCAACTCCTGCAAAAACTGGGGTTTAAAGTACCAACCAATGAGCGAAAAAATTGCTCAAATATCCAGGAGGTTATTGATTTTTGTGATGAGTGGCAGGCCAAACGCGATGGTTATCCTTATGAAATCGATGGTATGGTGGTCAAACTCAACAATGTGAGGCAACAGCAACTTGTTGGCGCCACCAGTCATCATCCCAGATGGGCGATTGCCTACAAATTTAAAGCGAGACAAGCTACCTCGAGACTCCTGCATGTGGAGTTCCAGGTGGGTAAAGTTGGCTCGATCACACCCGTTGCTAAAATTAAGCCGGTTCAATTGGCTGGAGTTACTGTTTCGAGTGTTTCGCTCCACAATGAAGAATTTATTCTCAGAAAAGATTTGCGCATTGGTGATCAGGTGCTGGTAGAAAGAGCTGGCGATGTAATCCCCTACATCGTGAAATCTCTGCCCGAACTGAGGACCGGTGAAGAAATACCAATAAAATTTCCTGAATTCTGTCCCATAAACCGGCTGGAGAAGGTCAGATTAGTCAAAGAAGGCGATGAATCAGCATGGAGGTGCCCTAATTGCACCTGTGGAGCTCAGGATTTGCAACGCCTCATTTTCCACGTATCTAAAGATGCAATGAACATTGATGGTTTTGGCAAGTCCATGATCGAACGATTTTGGGAGGAAGGATGGATTCGAGATATATCAGATATATATAGTCTCGATTTTGAAAAAATCAGAACGCTCGAAGGATTTGGTAAGCGATCTGCTGAAAATTTACAAGACGCTATCGAAAAAGCGAAAGGCAACCCGCTTTTTCGCTTGTTGCATAGCCTCAGCATTCATCATTTGGGTAAAAAAGCTTCCAAAATATTAGCCGAACATATCCAGTCAATCTATGACCTTAGTGGGTGGACAGAAGAAGATCTTACTGCGATTAAAGATATCGGGCCTGTCTTAGCGCGTCAAGTCACTCAATTTTTTAATGATCCGAAACAACTGGCACTCATCAAAAGAATGGAAGTAGCCGGAGTTAATATCTTGCAGACAGAAGCTGACCGGCCTCGGGAGGTCCGGGCAGATGCTCCTTTGGCAGGAAAAACAATCTTATTTACCGGTACCTTACTGCAAATGGGTCGGAAAGAGGCACAGTCCCTGGCCGAAGACTTCGGAGCTAAAGTTTTGAGTGCTGTGAGTGCCAGTTTAGATATTTTGGTGGTGGGAGAAAATGCGGGGAGTAAACTCACTAAGGCTCAGTCAGTTGGCACGATCGAAATTTTGTCTGAAGCGGAATTCCTCAAACTCGTCAATCTCTGATGTGGCTTTTAGTACTTATACTTTCCGGATTTTGCGCATGCCAGTCGGCAAGTCAGCATCAAGATAGCTTTAACGAATTAACCTATCTGCCTTTGCATGCTGAAAAGAGCGAATCTGTAAGCAAATGGCAAGTTCCGCCTGTAGCAAGCGGATGGATTGATATCCTGGATGTGGATTCTACGATTACTCTTGATATACGATACGCTACTACAAATAATTTTGTAGGCATCCGACTTTATCCATGTGCCAGATGCATCTTAAGACCGGATGTTGCAGAGGCTTTGAATGGAGTACATGACCTCCTGCGTCAACAAGGTTTGGGCTTAAAATTGTACGATTGCTATCGCCCCTGGTCGGTTCAAAAAGCATTGTGGGACAAAATGCCGGATGCACGTTTTGTGACGCCTCCGGACAAAGGCAGTATGCATAATCG
Source organism: Saprospiraceae bacterium (assembly GCA_016711125.1). Taxonomy (GTDB): domain Bacteria; phylum Bacteroidota; class Bacteroidia; order Chitinophagales; family Saprospiraceae; genus JABDMH01. The sequence continues at coordinate 975,994 of JADJTQ010000002.1, forward strand.
GGGTACTGCGATTGATGTGACTATAATCGACGAAAAAGGTGATGAACTCGACATGGGCACACCTTATGATTTTTTTGGTGAGGAAGCGTATCATACTTTTACAGACCTTCCCGAGAAGATTCGATTCAATCGAGATTTGTTGAAATCTCAAATGTTGGAAGCCGGATTTGGGCACATCCGGACGGAATGGTGGCACTATTCATATCAAAAACGATTGTATGAATTGTCCGATTATCAGTGGCCTTGTCCGAAACAAGATTAAACCTGAGCATGAAGATTCCATGGAATGTAGAAGGCCAAAACAAAAATTGAACTTGCCCGTTTGGTAATAGTAAATTGTTAAATTTGGTCGATCTTAGATCAATCACCTGATAAATAGATTTATGTCAACAGCAGAGCCGAAGTTTAAGACGGATGTAGAGGCCGTAGATGCCCTCGCTCAGTCTTACAGAGATTTGAAAGCCGAGATTGGAAAAGTGATAGTAGGACAACATGATGTTGTCAAGTCGGTCTTGATTTCATTGTTTAGTAATGGACATAGTCTGCTTGTCGGCGTACCAGGTCTGGCCAAAACCCTTCTTGTCAGCACTATTTCAGAAGTTTTGGATCTCGAATTTAAAAGAATTCAATTCACCCCAGACTTAATGCCATCAGACATCACTGGCTCGGAGATTCTCGATGAAGACCGTCATTTTAAATTTAATCGCGGCCCGCTCTTCTCAAATATTGTCTTGGCAGATGAAATCAACCGGACACCTCCAAAGACACAAGCGGCTCTTCTCGAAGCTATGCAAGAGCGTTCCGTAACGGTCTCGGGTATCAGACATGTGCTGCCAAAGCCATTTTTTGTTTTGGCTACACAAAATCCGATTGAACAAGAGGGTACATATCCTCTGCCAGAGGCTCAGTTAGACAGATTCATGTTTAACATTCCTCTGACTTATCCAAGCTATGAAGATGAGATCCGGGTCGTAAAAGAAACGACATCCAATTATCAGCCTGACTTAGGTCATATACTCGATGCGCAGCAGATCCAGTTTTATCAATCATTGGTTCGGAAGATTCCTATTGCAGACAAAGTGCTGGAATACGCAGTTCAATTAGCTAACAAATCAAGACCATCTTCATCGCTAGCTCCGGAATTAGTAAAGCAGTATATCACATGGGGAGCTGGTCCCAGGGCTTCACAATACTTGGTTTTGGGGGCTAAGTGTCACGCCGCTATTCAAGGCAAATATTCGCCCGATATCGATGATGTGCAACAAATAGCGAAGTATGTATTAAGGCATCGAATTGTGCGTAACTACAAGGCAGAAGCTGAAGGTATCTCTGAAGATCATATTGTTGAACGACTCTTTTAGACATCTGAGTAACCGAAGATTTTTCAGATCTTACCTATGTATTTTGGCAGATACACCAAGCAGGGTAGATTCAACATCTTCAGAACAGAAGAAAACATCAACAGATGATTGGTCAAATAAAATTGGTTTGGGGTTGTGTGCTAATCAACTTAGTGGTCATCTTGGCAGGTTGTACCGATGAAGCACGCAAAAGATTGGAACCCACACCTAATGCAGTTGGATCCCTAAATCAGCTTGCAATCATTTCAGATTTGGATCTTTGGGAAGGAGCGATTGGAGATTCGATCAGTTATTACTTCGGGTCTGCTTATCCTATATTACCTACTCCAGAGGCGTTATTTGATTTAAAGCAATTTACCCCGGATGATTTGGATGCGGAAAGCACGAGAAGAGAGCTCAAAGCGTACCTGGTCATCGCTGATATTTCGGATGAGCAATCGCGCACTACCGCGATGGTTACGCAGGATCTTGGCAGTGAAAAAATACTTCGAGCAAGACAGGATACATCTTATCACACCAGCATGGGGCGGGATCGTTGGGCCAGAGATCAGGTGATTGTTTATTTATTTGCAGCCGGCAAGCGAGATTTGACCAAGCAAGTGGTTAAGCAATTTCCTGCAATTGCCAAAATTATTCAGGAACAGTACCGTCATCAGATTGGTGCTACCGTATATCAGGGAGGTGAGAATAAAATGATCATGAATCGGATATCGGATCTTTTTGGATGTCAGCTCTCAATACCCGCCGATTATCGAATTACGATCGAAGATGAAAATACCCTCTGGTTAATGCGTGAGAATGAATTGATCGTCTCAAATATCCTGATTCATAAGATGCCCTATAAGAGCATTGATCAATTTAAGAAGGATCAAATCATCGCTCTGCGTGATGATCTGGGTAAGTCGTATGTGAGCACAACTATCGAAGGTAGTTATATGCGAACCAACCCAATTGATCTTCCCGTTTATACCCAATCCGTTCGCATGGGAGAGGCTTATGCGGTAGAAGCAAGGGGTATTTGGGAGATGGTTGGAGATTTTTTAGGGGGCCCGTTTGTATCATACTTGATACTCAATGAGACCAAATCAGAGTTAATTTATATTGAAGCATTCATTCTCGCTCCTGGTGAAAGAAAGAGGAACCAAATGCTTTATCTGGAACATATTCTTTCGTCCTTTCAGTTAAATGCTGGAGTTAAATAAAACATGGATCGCAATAGTCTGATCTTGATTTTGGGGGGTATTATTTTGGCCCTCTCAGCTTTGACATACTATAATTCCAATTATTCTCAATTGATCTATAATAAGTATCGAGGCGAGGTGTTCATGGATCTTCCTCCACTTAGGACCAGATCGTTCGAACCTGGCCAAGTACGATATGTTGAGTTAGAAAATGCTTTGGTTGATGAAAACTATGGGTTAGCTCTGGAGTATCTGGAAACCATGATAGCAAATGATTCAACGAATAATACTCTTAGATTCTATAATGCGGTGTTGAACGAACAATTAGGTCAGTACCTTCAGGCCATTGATGGGTATCAAATAGTACGCTTAAATTCGGATTTGTTTGATCGGGCAGCCTTAAGAAGACTGGCTCTGTTATACATTAAATTAAATGATCGCCAAAGGGCTCAGGAAATGCTCTCTGAATTGCAGGAAATAGGTGAAAAACAAGACCATACCTGGGCCAGGAAAGTGCTACAGGAGTTATAAACCTTCCCATCGTACTTTTCCCGGCCATAATTTATAATGGTTGTACTCTGAATTTAACCTAACTAACAAATTCCAAACTGCGAGTGATAAATGCTGATAGATCAGATCCTTTCAGCATCTGTTGATTCAGTCGGGCTAAATCATAGAGATATTTTACAAAATCCTCTTTTTTCTCCTCACTCTTCATCTTGAGAAGTTTCTCAGCTATCAATGGATGATTCGAATTAATAACCAGTTGGTGCATTTCCGGCATATCCATATTTCCCATGCCCTGAAGACGTTGCATTTCCTGCATACGACGCATAAACTCAGGACGGGTAATCATGACGGGATGATCATCTTTACCTAAGGGTTTAAGCTGAATAGAGTTGCCTTCTTTTTTCAGCACGGATTCAAAAAGTGTTTTTACTTTCTCCTGCTCTTTTTCTGAGAGCACAGAATCTACCACCTCATCCGTTTGAATTAATTGATCAGCTGTTTCAGAATCTACTCGTACAAACAGTAAATTATCGCCCTTATACTCCAGGTGTTGTATAAAATGATTGTCGATAATCTGGTCCAATAATAAGACATCGTATCCTCTGGTTTTCGCTGCGTCAATAAAAGTTTTTTGATCGGTACCGTTACTGGCATAAATCATCACAACTTTATTATGCTTGTCAGTCTGATTGACTTTAATCTTTTCGCGATATTCATCAATGGTAAAAAAATCGCCGGTAGTGTTTTTGAGCAATGCAAAATTTTTCGACTTGTCATAAAACTTCTCATCCGTGATCATTCCATACTTGACAATGGGTGCAATTTCTTCCCATTTTGAAGCATACATCTCGCGATCTTTCTTAAATAAGGACTGAAGTTTTTCCGCGACTTTTTTAGTAATGTAGCTGGTGATCTTTTTAACGTTATGATCACTTTGAAGATAACTTCGGGATACATTCAGGGGAATATCTGGTGAGTCAATCACCCCATGCATTAACGTTAAAAATTCGGGTACAATATCTTTGACATCGTCGGTGACATATACTTGATTACTGTAGAGTTGAATCTTATTTTTTTGCACCTCAAACTGTTGAGATAACTTCGGGAAGTACAAAATACCAGTGAGATTAAAAGGAAAATCGATATTGAGATGTATCCAAAACAAAGGTGCCTGACTAAAGGGATATAACTCTTCATAAAACTTCTTGTAGTCATCATCTTTCAAGCTGCTGGGTGATTTCTTCCAGGCGGGATTAGTATTATTGATAATATTATCAACTTCGGTTTCTATTGGTTTCGCTTCCTCTCCTTCACCTTCATAAGTGGTTTCTGTTTTAGTGCCAAACTTAATCGGTATAGGGAGAAAACGGCAGTACTTCTTTAGCAAGTTCTCGATACGGTGCTTTTCGAGAAATTCTACACTTTCCTCATTGATATGCAAGATCACATCCGTACCACGATTCTTGCGGTCAGTGTCTTCGATCATATACTCGGGCTCTCCATCGCACTCCCACCGAACCGCCTTTGCATTTTTGCGATAAGATTTAGTGATCACTTCGACCTTATTGGCTACCATGAAGGCTGAATAGAATCCCAAACCGAAGTGACCAATAATGGTGTTTTCCGCCTTATATTTTTTGACAAACTCCTCTGCACTTGAAAATGCTACCTGGTTTAAATACTTTTTAACCTCCTCATCACTCATACCGATACCCCGGTCTTTGATGGTCAGGGTTTTAGCATTCTTGTCAACAACAACTTCAATCGTAAGATCTCCGAGCTCGGATTTGACCACCCCTTTATTGGCCAAGGTCTTCAACTTTTGGCTGGCATCAATGGCATTGGATATCAACTCCCGCAAGAAAATGTCATGATCGGCATACAAGAACTTCTTGATAATCGGGAAAATATTTTGCGACTGTACTGATATTGATCCTTTCTCCATGGTCATATTATGCTTTTTGTTCAGGCACTATCAGTCAAATCACATGCCACGGCTGGTAAACCTGACAAATTGACGCACTACTTCATGGCTGGTAGGTAAGCCTAAAATGAACATAGGAGGAAAAATCACAACATTTAGAAAAAAAGTTATCAAACTATTGCACAATCAAAAAAGTATATACATTTGATATGTGAATAATTTATAATAAATAGATAACTGATTATCAGTTTTTTATATATAAAAATATAAAAGTTTTTGAATTTTGATCATAAGATGAATATTTGGCATATAATATGCAAGTAACTAGGCATAATGCTTCGGCCGAATCAAATGAGAATCGGCTGCAATCCAAAAGCTGAAAGAAGCACACGTCAATTATCTCATGGTCTGGACCGGTTCTTACATAGGGGGAAAAAAGAGCCGGTCTTTTTTTTTGTCCAAACCTGACCCACTTCGCTAATCTACTCAACCCCTTGATTTTTCCCGGAAGATTTCTCGTGATCTATTGAGCCAGCTGGCCTATCCGGCGCCATTTGCTTCTTGGCAATACTTTATAACTCTCATAGGATTCAGAGTGAGAAATTCAAATTCCTCTATTGCCGGCATTTACTGAAAAGACCATTCGTCCATCCTTGCGATCATCCCTTTAACCTATCTAGCTTGGAATGAAAAGAATTTCGAAAAACAGGTTTGTAACACGCACCTAACTAAGCTCCTAGATTGACTAACAAGCTTCGTTTATTATCCTTCCTTGATCGCTGGAATTCAACAAAACTTAGGTGCATTAAAAAAAATGGCAGAGTCCCCTCAGGGAATCTGCCATCAATTTTTACTCCTTAAAATGGATCTAAGCTTTAGTTATTGCGCTTGATTTGTTCCATCCAGGTCATATATTCATTAAGTTTGTCTGTATAGTAATCTTGCGCCGTTTTTGCATATTGGGGATCTGTCAACAGTTTTTCCAAGACCGGAATTTCGAACAAATTAATACCGGCAACATCTACCAAGGCATCTAAAACAACCTGACCCAATTCTTCCTGGTTACTGTACGTTTTATCTGCAAAATAAGCTTCAACTTTGCTGCGGTGAGATGGAGAAACTGTATAATCTGCCCCGAAGCTATTACTAGAGTTATTTGAACCGTTCGAATCTGTATCGAAGACGACACCCTCATAGGCAGGATTCACTTCTTTGATTGCTTCCTGCATCTGGTTCATAACCATTTGCATGCGATCAATCACTCTGGCCAAATCATTCTGATTGATTCCAACTGCAGTATTGATCATTTGAAATAACTTCGTATCATCTTCTTTTTTGGAGGCTTCCCAGGCAACTCCTATGATCCTTTGGAAATCTTTTGTTTTCATTTTATCAGGATGAACGGCTATTGCTAAACCATCACTATCTGCCGAAGGAAGCACATAGTCACCGATTTGCACGGTCCCTCTTACCTTTACAGGAACTTGGCCCATAAAGGCAATTTTTTCAAACAAATTTTCTTGACTAGGCTGCGGCATGTTTCCCAATACTGCTGGAGCGGCAGAAACAACCATAAATTTGTCGGCGTAAACAAATTCCTTAGAAACTTGGCCACCAATAACGCCAACTACATCACCAAAATGTAAAATTTCTGTGGTGTCTGCACGTTTTAACCATTCTGCATAATCGCCGCTACCTGATTCATAGGCTATACCGAGATTTGCCAAGGTAAAGCCGATGTATAATCCTAAATTTGTCGCTGAAATGGCAAGAGCAAGGGCAGCTTCGAAGATATCCAATGGATCAAAAATACTTGTAAAACTGGTACCTAATGTGATGGCTGCTCCAATTAGTTCAACACAGAGGACAATAAATTCAGCCAATTGTTCCCCATTGATTTCTGCGTAAGTTGCAGTTGGTACGTCAATTGATGTCTCCTTATCCATATCCACCCCTGCTTGTGAATTAAACGTGGTGTCATTATCTGCGTTGACACTACCATTTGCTGGCATATTTGGATCAGAAAGATTTTCAGCCAACATTTGAAAGTCATTGACCAGGAAATTATTATTGGGCTCAATCCGACCTCTCATTACCCTGGGTCCTGTTCCATCTTTCCCTTTTGAGAAAAATGCAATAAAATTCCGATCTGGCTGCCAAGCGTTGACCTCGATCCCTAAACCCTGTTTTGCACCCGTTATCCGCAGTGGATAATTATCAAAATTATCTTCATCCGTTATCTGCTTGGATGGATCAAATGTTAGCATAGCGGTTGCAGGCGTCCCAACCGTAAGAATCTTATCCACATTCAAGTTGCCGGTAAGATGAGTCGGCGCCATGTTGTTAACGTCCAATGAACTTTGCAGGGTGGTAGCACCATCGACATTTAATGTCTTATCGACATCCAAAGTGCCGGTAAGATGGGTGGGTGCCATGTTGTTGACATCCAATGAACTTTGCAAGGTAGTCGCACCATCGACATTTAGAGTTTTGTCGACATCCAGGTCACCAGTGAGATGAGTGGGTGCCATATTATTGACGTCCAGCGAACTTTGCAAGGTAGTCGCACCATCGACATTTAAAGTTTTGTCGACATCCAAAAGGCCGGTTAGGTGGGTTGGAGACATGCCGGTCACGGTCACGTCGTTATTCAGGGTGGTGGCTCCATCTACATCCAAAGTATTATTCAAGGTAGTGGCACCGTCCACATTCAAGGTTTTGTCCATTTGTACCGGACCGGTAAAAGTAGCAGGGTTCATGGCTGGTCCACCTATTGTGGTGGGGCCATTGATGATTGTTGATCCTCCGTCGGTATTCAGAAAAACATTTTTCTTAACCGTGAGATCCTCGCCGACAAGAAGGGAACCTGCAATTCTCACTTCTCCGTCCTCGGTAATCCGCATCCTCTCCAGATCGTCGGTAATAAATACGATTGGCTTATAGTCAGTAGTTCCCATAAGCGGTGGGTCTGAGGAATAAACATCCGCACCTGTATTACCCCGAACATTCCAATCTGCTCCGAAAGAAGGTTGATGAGGTACTTCACCGGTACCGGTAGAGCCGGTAGGTGTGTCTCCATCGATACTGATCCTTCGCCAGGCATCCGTGATATCACTGTAATAAAAGAAATGATCCACTGACAAATCATACACCAGTTGTCCGCCCTTAGGATTCACGATAGCTTCTCTTTCGGTGCTAGTGACTCTGGGTATTAGAATCCCGGTTTTGCCTTCAAATTCCACAATAGCAGACGGAATTTGTCCATAGATTGTCGAACTGGTCCCTATTGCCAGGAACATAAAGACTAAATATCTCAGGTATATTGCTGAAAGATTTGGTCTTTTAAAACTTAAGAAAGATTTGGAGCGCTGGCTCTCTCTATGCCAAGTGGCATAGATCGCTGGGTTTTTCTTTTTCTCATGGGATAGATTTTCTAAAAAATTAATTAAACGCAGAGGAACACCAGAAAGAAAAACCTCACATTTTATTGACATAGACAAGCACTATTCTTCCTCTCCCGAATGGATATGAAAAAATAGTTGCCACAACAGTAACTACTCACTGAATTGATAGATCCCAATAAAATTGAAAGAAGAAGATTTTCTACGGATTCTTCCTTAGCAGTAAAGTTAATTAAACTAGCTCAATTTTTTCAATGACTTATAGTATTTTATACATAGAAAAATAAATCTCATGTGTAAGCACATGACTAGCAATTATTGGTATCGAAATTAATATTGGGGAGCTTTTTCTGGGTTCTTCTTGATCTCTCCGATCAGCTTGTGGTATTTCTCGACCTATCTAGAGTTGAGTGAACTTACAATTAGGTCCATATTTCTGCCAAACCGAGCAGGGCATGGCCATAATTGTACCATAGATAAAACTAACACCACGTGGTGTTAGTCGGAATGAGGAAAAATGCAACGATGGATTTAAACAACTAATCGTAGGATAAGACAGATTTGACAACCAATTTCTTGTTTTGTTCATTTACCAAATAGGAGTTGATGAAATACCAAAATGCTTTTTTAAGCTCTTGTCTTTTCAGATAGTCCATTGCGATGGGGCCAGGTGTATTCTTAAGGATATATATTACTTCGGTAGTTCTCCAGACCGTATACTGGCACTCTCTTCATTCAATTCTATCGAATCACCAAACTAATCTAGCAAATAGTGCTAAATTAGTGAACGCCTTGATAGGTGTGCATAATGGCGATTATTTTAAAATATTTCAAAATTTTGAAAAGAAATTCCAGGAGTCAGAAGCCCGATTTGAAACTTTAGAGAACAAGTTGCAAACACTGTCTGCTCTGATAGAAGAAAAGCTCACTAATTGACAATGTATTTGGCAAGGCTACGTTTTCTACTCACCTTAAATGTATATGCCATTCAATTTTTGCGATATGGACCACTACTGTATTGCAGTAGCCGGATTCTCTTAAACAGGACAGTGTCGCTATCATTATCTATCGATGGCTCCAAGATTCAAATGATCAAGGTGCGACTTATTTTCCCAGGAGCGGCCAGCGATTTTATTAGCCATGAATGCGATATTATTTCCTAAATGGAGTTTATCATTTTGGGGAGAATTTCCCACCATGATAGGATTGTGAGGACTGCTATAACTTGTTCCGCTCAGGAGATGTCTTTTCGTAATTTTTCCGCTGAGGACACCCGCAATATCTCCTTGACTAATATTTTCACGTACATCTGCACGTTCCCGCCACTCGGCATAATCGGCAAATCCCGAACGGTACTCAACAGTAATTTTCACATGAGCGAGTAATGCTGTACTGACATCAGCTTTAAAGCGTTATCGTGCGTGTGCCTAATCTACTTTACTTTGAGTAATGGCATCTCGCAATCCAGAAAGGAAAATCGGATTTAGGTTTACATTGGCCCAATCTTCGATTGAAACTGCCCGGATTGACCCCATTCTTTTATCATCTCGGTCAGTGAAAGTTATTAATTCATTATTTTTATTTAAGGGATTGGAAGCGAATTCAGAAAGTTTAAAATTAGCTGCTTCCCAAAATGCAGGATCGGTGAGATCAATAAAGGGAATACCTTGAATTGAGGTTTGGTGTTTGAGGGCACATAACTGCCCAGCCATGGCACCAGAACCAGGTATTGAGATCTTTATTCTGCCAACTATGTCTTATCTTTGTCCACATTTTTTTAATAGCCACGCATAGTCGCTAATATATGAGCTATCGATCATTTAAGAAGTTGGATCTACCGGACATCGATCAGGAGATAAACCGTTTTTGGCAAGAGAATCGAATATTCGAAAAGAGTATTGAGGGTGACAATCGCACGTTGCCTTATGTCTTTTACGAAGGGCCACCTTCTGCTAATGGCAAGCCTGGAATCCACCATGTAATCTCCCGGACAGTAAAGGATCTATTCTGCCGATACCACACGATGCTTGGAAAGAGGGTACTTCGCAAAGGGGGATGGGATACCCACGGGCTGCCGATTGAGCTGGCTGTTGAGAAAGAACTTGGTATTAATAAGGAGGATATAGGGACTAAAATATCGGTGGCCGAATACAACGCCGAATGCCGTAAAACGGTCATGCGATTTAAGGATCTTTGGGATGATCTGACCCGTAAAATGGGTTATTGGGTAGATCTGGAAAACCGATATATCACCTTCGAAAACGATTATATCGAATCTGTTTGGTATCTGCTCAAACGATTATATGATAAAGGACTGCTTTACAAAGGCTATACAATCCAACCATACTCGCCAGCTGCCGGCACAGGGCTCAGTTCACATGAATTAAATATGCCTGGTGCTTACAAGGATGTAAAGGACCTTTCGGCTGTTGCCCAATTTAAAGTTGTCAGGAACGACCGTTCGATCTTCTTATTTGATGAGCAAATGCATGACGGTGATTTATTTTTTTTAGCATGGACTACCACCCCCTGGACTTTGCCATCCAACACCGCACTTGCAGTTGGTGATAAGATCGAATATGTGCGCGTAGCAACTTTCAATCCCTATACTAAATTACCCGTTAACCTTATTCTGGCCAAAACATTGCTTCCCTACTGGTTTAAGCCGGAACAGGAGCAGACCAATTTGGAGCAGATTGATGTCGACGATTCGAATATCCCTTATCAGATTACAGGTCACTACTTTGGTGGTGATTTTGAGGGTATCAGTTATGAGCAACTGTTATCTTTTGCCCAACCTCAAGAAGGTGATGCTTTTAAAGTGCTACTCGGTGATTTTGTAAGTACAGTCGAAGGTACCGGAATAGTTCATATCGCACCTTCCTTTGGAGCTGATGACATGCGGATTGCCAAGAAATACGGGATAGGTTCTCTGACTTTAGTAGACCGTCAGGGAAAGTTTACTGATGAGGCTGGTGAATTTGCGGGCCGTTATGTAAAGGATTATACGGATGATCCCAACTATGTAAATGTTGATATTGACATTACGGTCAAACTTAAAAAGGAGAATAAGGCATTTAACGTCCAAAAGTATAGCCACAACTATCCGCATTGTTGGCGTACTGATAAGCCGGTTCTGTACTACCCCTTGGATAGTTGGTTTATCCGTTCTACTGCAGCTAAAGAACGAATGGTTGAACTCAATAAAACAATCAATTGGAAACCTCAACATACTGGTGAAAAGCGATTTGGGCATTGGCTGGAGAACCTTCAGGACTGGAACCTATCACGCTCGCGCTATTGGGGTACCCCGTTGCCAATTTGGCGATCTGCAGATGGTTTATCTGAAAAATGCATTGGTACGGTCGCAGAACTAAGAACCGAAATAATTGAAGCAAATCGCAAATTGGGTTTGAATCAAGCAGTACCAGAAGATTTGCATCGGCCGTATATCGATGAAATCACGCTTGTGTCGACTGATGGGATGCCTATGCGTAGGGAAGAAGATCTAATCGATGTTTGGTTTGACAGTGGTTCAATGCCGTACGCTCAGTGGCATTATCCCTTCGAAAATCAGCAGTTGTTTAAGGACAATTTTCCTGCTGATTTCATAGCCGAAGAGTGGATCAGACGAGGGGATGGTTTTTTACTCTGCATGCCATCGCGGTTATGGCTTTTGATAGCATTGCTTTTAAAAATGTAGTGTCGAATGGACTTGTGCTTGACAAGGAGGGTCGTAAGATGTCTAAGCGATTAGGTAATTCAGCTGAGCCTTTTGAGACTTTGGAGAAGTACGGTGCAGATGCGACCCGCTGGTACATGATTTCTAATGCTCAACCATGGGACAATTTGAAATTTGATGTTACCGGTATTGAGGAGGTGCAGAGGAAGTTTTTTGGTACGCTCTTTAACACCTACGCTTTTTTCAGTTTATATGCCAATATCGATGATTTTGCCTACCGGGAGCAAGATTTACCTATGTCTGACAGGGCCGAAATCGATCGTTGGATTTTATCGGTGCTGCATACATTAATTGACGAGGTTAATACCGAATACGCAAACTATGAACCAACTAATGCTACGCGTAAGATCCACGATTTTGTGAACGATCATTTGAGCAATTGGTATGTCCGGTTGTCGCGCCGAAGATTTTGGAAGGGTGATTATAGCCGGGATAAAATCTCAGCCTATCAGACGCTTTATACGTGTTTGGAAACAGTAGCAAAACTGATGGCCCCGGTATCTCCTTTTTTTGCCGAGTGGCTGTATCTCAATCTTAACCAGGTGTCCGGTAAAAGAGGATTTTGAATCAGTACATTTAAGCCGATTTCCGCTTGCCGATCAATCACTAAAGGATCAAACACTGGAAGAACGAATGTCTTATGCACAGAAAATATCTTCGCTGATTCTGTCTTTGCGTAAAAAGGAAAATATTCGAGTCAGACAGCCCCTAAGGCGAGTTTTACTACCGATCCTTGATCCCAATTTTAAGAAGCAAGTGGAAGCGGTCAAAGATTTAATATTATCGGAAGTAAACATTAAAGATGTAGAATATATTACCGATACCTCCGGTCTGATCAAGAAGCGAATCAAACCGAACTTTAAGAGTCTGGGTAAACGGCTGGGTGCGCATATGAAAGCCGCCAATGAGCAGATCCAGATACTCGATCAGGATCAGATCACATCATTCGAAAACAATGGGACCTTTGACCTGATTGTTGATGGAACTACATTCGAATTAACGCTTGATGATGTAGTCATTAGTTCAGAAGACATTCCGGGATGGCAGGTAGCTTCCGATGGTGATCTCACGGTCGCAGTGGATGTTACCCTGGACGATCATTTGATCGCTGAAGGCACTGCCAGAGAGCTTGTCAACAGAATTCAAAACATCAGGAAGCAGCTTGATTTGAACGTCACTGACCGGATTGTAATTAGTCTCGAAGATCATGAAATGGTCAAGCCTGCTATTCAGTTTTTTAGTGACTACATTAAAGACGAAGTACTGGCAAAAGACATCAAAATCGAAAATAAACCAGGAGGCGAAGAAGTCGAACTATTGGATGGTGTGACCATTCAGATTTCGTTGGCATTAGCTTAGAAGAATGTTGAAAACATGGACTAGATCCTATTAAAAAACTAATTTATCAGGGTACCAGACGCATACCTATTATCAATCCCAACAGACAGATCAACACGCTGCCAAAGATATTGGCCAATGCCAAATACCATTGACTCTCCTGGATGTATTGATAAGTTTCTGCTGTAAATGTTGAGAAGGTACTGAATCCACCACAAAAGCCAACCATCCAGAAAAGTCGCGTATTACTGCCGGATTTGGTCAGGAATGCCATTAAAGCACCTAAGACGATGCAACTCAATAAATTAGCTACTGGTGTAGCCCAACTAAAATTGAAAGCTTTGGAAGTCATTAACCTGGACATTGAAAAACGGACAAGGCTCCCTAACCCGCCTCCTAGAAAAACTGCTAACCATTCCATCGATTAAATCCCTATTTTTGTCCTGACCTATAACGATTTCGAATATAGATCAATATTGCAGTCAGCGAAAGTGCAGCTGCAATAATTATGATCATAAGTTTAAATGTACCCAGCCTTGTAGCGCAAAAAACGGTGTAGATGAAGGCAACATTCGTCACTACCAATACACTCGTGGCCTGCATATGACTCAGTCCACAATCAATCAGAAGGTGATGAATGTGGTTTCGATCAGCGGTTAGTGGTGACTTGCCATTGAGTATCCTGGTGATAAAAACCCGCAGTGTGTCAAACAATGGTAATATCAGGATACCGATGGCCACTGCAGGAACCGCCTTAAGAGCATAGACAGATTCATCCAGGGTTTTGTGTATCTCAATAAACTGAATGGTTAGTATGGCACAGATCAAGCCTACCAAAAGAGCCCCTGTGTCACCCATAAATATTTTGGCAGGTGTAAAGTTGTACTTCAGAAATGCAATGGTCGAGCCAGCCAGGGCAAACGCTACCACGGCTAGTTCAACATGGCCAATTAAAAAAAACCAAGTTCCCAAAACGAGAGCAATCAGTGTGCTGATACTACCAGACAAGCCATTGATGCCATCAATTAGGTTAAAAGCATTGATGATGACCATGATAACAAAAATAGAGAAAGGGATGCTCACAATATCCGGTATGTCGTACACACCCAAAATGCCATAGAGGCTGGTAAGTTTTACATTTGATTTTAATACCAAAATTGCAGCAGCCAATATCTCACCCGCCAATTTTTTCCAGGGCGCCATCGGTAAAATATCATCCTTGGCTCCGACAAGAAAAACAATAATGAAAGAGCAGAGCAAGTACTGCAGGTCACCAAATACATGAAATGGAGTCCACATGACAATGCTGAAAATGACCCCTGCAAAAATACCAATTCCTCCCAGGGATGGGGTCGGTGTGGTATGCGCCCTTCGTTCATCAGGGAGGTCGACCAGATTTTTTTTGACGGCGATATTGATAATGGAGGGTATCGCAAAATAGGTCAATGTAAAAGCCGTTACAAAACTCAAAATGATGTCATACATGCATCGTCACTCTTGCAAAATCTCCTTTAGTTTATTAGTCCAGTCTTCAACATCTTTACCAATATCTTTCACCAGGTCCTCAATTTCTCCCATGTTTTTATTGACAAAGTCTTCCAGATCTCTCCCTGTTGCGTCCAGTACATCTTCTATGTTTTGTTCGATTTTTTCCGAAATTCCATCTTTCCTAGATAATTGATTAAGCATCCCTTCACCATATCGAGTCGCGTAATATTTTAAAGTCTTCATCCAAAATCGACGCCGCTCCCTGGTTGAAAGATCAGCTTCATAATAGTCATAGCATTCCTCTACATATTGCTTAAACTGGATGTCATATTTTTTCCACTTTTCATCGGAAACCTCAAGGTCAAGGCGATCGACGCGGTCAATAAACGCATCATATTTTGTCAAGAAAGCAGATTTATTTGCTCCACACTGCAACACTTGACAGGAGGATATAATACCACAAGCAAAGAAAGTGATTGCGATTAATTGTGGGATTTTCATAACGCTCAAAGTTAAGATTTAAAATCATCAAAAGTCACCAACGATTCTATTTTGGAATTCGTATTTCCGAAATGAATTAATGGTCAGCGGCCGTTGACAACTTTCCTCCACCAATCATCCCAAAAATTCGAAATTCGATATGCAGATGAAGTCTTGATCGATTATGGCTAAAATGTCAAAATTTCATTGTCGATCAAACGTACATCGCCAAGCCAGGCTGCAACACAAGCAAGAATTTTTTGATGATCAGCCCATTCGAAGACCGTCTGCAATGTAAACCCGTCAACGATGGCAAAGTATTCGATCGTAAATCCATGATCAGTAATCAGAGATGAACAAATATCCCTGACTTGATCAGGAGTATGACTTGACATCAATAATTTGGCTTTTTGAAGTGTCAGGTACAAAATATTAGCGGTGAGTCTTAGCTTGGGATCAATTCGCACATTCCGTGAACTTAGTGCCAGACCATCATGATCTCTCAAAGTAGGGTGGGTGACTAGCTTTGTTGGTATCTGAAACTGTTGAATAATGGCTCCTATGATTGCCTGCTGCTGGTAGTCCTTCTGACCCATGATGAGATAATCTGGCTGAACAATATCGAGCAATCGCTTCACTACAGTGATGACTCCCTCAAAGTGACCAGGACGAGTTGGACCTTCCATTACTTCCGTCAGGTAAAAGAGATTTGCTCTTACAGTCAAATCTACTCCCGGGGGGTATATTTCATCATCAGTGGGTAAGAAAAGGACCTGTACCTCGACCGAGGTGAGCAAATGAATATCCTCCCTAAGGGGGCGGGGATATTTTTCCAAGTCTTTAGGTTCATTAAATTGGGTGGGATTTACAAAAATGCTACATACCACCAAGTCAGCCAATTGACCTGCATGTTTCATCAAAGTCAAATGTCCCTGATGCAGAGCCCCCAGGGTTGGCACGAAAGCAATGGTTCTACCCTTTCTTCTTTCTTTGGTCAGAAAAGTTTGAATCTGGTTGACAGTGGTAAAGACATGCATAAATGAAGCGTTCGATTTAGCGACTAAATTTAGTGACTAAACCACCGTTTCAAAACTTTTTCGGCCGTTTTACCCTGAGGCGTGTAGTCTTTGGTGGGGTATCCCTCATGGCCTTGCATTGATGGGTACCATTTCCAAAGGAATCCTCCCTGCCAATAACTCTCATCGGCAAACACGGTATGTAGTGCATCTATCGCTATCGCCTGGGCCTCTTGATTGACATTCAATTTATCGAGCTTTTTTTCCAGTTCCCAGGTATTAAAGGTAGTACCATCGACACTTAGATAACCGTACTCCGTAAAGATAATTGGTTTATCAAATTTTTTCTGGCATGTTCTTATGCTTTCAAGTGGTTCCTTCCAGGCCTTTATCAATTTGGAAAGAGTTGGCTTTTCACGATCTGATAACGGGAAATAAGCATTGATACCAATATAATCTAGTTGACCCCAAAAGGGTATTTCTGTAAAATCATCCCAGTTGGCGGCATAAGTGATGAGTCCATGATAGACAGACCTAATTTGTTTAATAAGATTATTCCAGTATTCCGGTCGTTTCTTGACCGAATTTTTAAACTCCGTGCCAAGACAAAACATCTCGACGTCCAGTGAGTCGGCTAGGGCAGCATAGTACAAGATATAGGAAGAGTACCCCTGCTCCCAGGATTGCCAATCGGACTCAAGCTCAAAATCGTAGTCACCCGTCCACCAGCCACGGCTCCATACCTGTGGTTTAAGCATGGTTTTCAATCCAGCACTTTTGGCTCTTATAATGGTCTCCTTGACACCTTCGGGGCTTTCTCCCCACCATTGGTGATTCGAGCCATATCTGACAATAGGTTGTCCATGAGGGGTGAATCCATAAGGAACAATGGCAATCCAATTGCAATGAATATCTTTCATGGCTTTCATGGGATCGGATGAAAAAGGCCGGGGAGGGGCCACCATCGTCAAACCACAAATGGGTTTCTTGGCAATCACGGTTGGTCGCGGATCTTGTAAAAAGCAGGAAAGGCTACCAATCACAATGCAAATAATGGTTGGTATTTTTGCGTAGAATGACAAAATCGCAAGTGTTTTATGCAAAAGTGTGTATTTTCTATCTTAATTGTTGAAAATTCATTAATAAGTTAGAATTTCTATAGTTCAAATATAATACTATGGCAATAGAGAGGCCATAGAGGTATGAATTACATAAATAAAAATCAAATTACTTATTGAATTTGTATAGAATAGATACTTATTTTACATTTGCTGATGATTGACTAAAGTTGTTAATCGTTTTGTAATAATTGTGAGATGACGAAACCGGTAGACGTGCCCTCTTGTCTCGGGGGTGGGGGTAAGGGATAAACATTGCGTAATGCTCCGAGCAATCGGAACCAGGGTTGACCACTTAAAAAGTTTTGCGCATCAGCTAACCTCTTCGTGGAGGTTCGAATCCTTCTCTCACAGCACATAGAGCTTTATGCCTTATCTGAAATTCGCTAAAACGATTTTGGATGAGGCTTTTTTTTTGTTAGCGGTGCCTCGCTATCTTAAGTTTCCGAACTATATTTTCTATTTTGACTCAATGAAAGCTAATAGTCTTTACGTAGCAGCTACCAATCAACATGTTGGAAAAACAACAAGTACGTTGGGACTTGTTTCGGTATTCAAAAAGAAAGGTATTAACATAGGTTATTGTAAACCGGTAGGCCAACGGTTTCTAGATCTAAAGAATATCCGGGTAGATAAAGACACGCTCCTTTTTGCCGACCTCCTGGGCTTTGAACTCAAACCAGATCTTCATTCACCTGTCATTCTCGGGCAGGGTGCTACAACTGCGTATTTGGATAACCCTGATAGCTTTCATTTTGAGGAAGATATTCGTTATGCATCCCAATATCTCAAGGAGCACCATGATTTTGTAATTTTTGAAGGGACCGGCCATCCGGGAGTTGGGAGTATTGTCAATTTATCCAATGCCGATGTAGCTAAACATGTCAATGCTTCAGTGATCATGATCGTTGAGGGCGGTATTGGAAGTACCATAGACCGGCTTAATGTTAGCATGGCAATGTTTCGGGAGAAAAAGGTACCGATACTGGGTGTTATCGTTAATAAAGTGCTCCCTGACAAACTTGATAAAGTGCGATATTATGTGGGTAAAAAACTGAAAGAAATGAATTTGCCCTTGTTGGGTCTTATGCCATATGATGAAACACTGGCTTATCCGATTATTAGTACCATATGTGATGCTGTCAATGGCTCTGTCATTCAAAATCATGATCAAATCGAGCGGCAAGTGGAAGACATTATGGCCGGCTCGCTCATCGACATCAACCGGATCAAAGAAGCAAAAAATATACTGTTGGTCGTGGGTGCAGATCGGGTAAACAATTCGATTCACAAAATCGATCTTTTATCGCAGGTTCATGATATTGAAATATCGCCACTCGCTGGCATTGTTGCTACCGGAGAAGGTGGTATCAACGAAACAAGTATCGAGTATATCAAGAAACATCGGCTACCCCTAATCAGGACTCATCTCGACACTTTTGGATCAGTCATCAAGATCAGTCGGATCGAGGTTAAAATAAACCTGAATACACCGTGGAAAATAGACCGGGCTATTAACCTAATTGAAGAAAACATTGACCTGACTCAAATCATGGATTCCATACAAATAAGGATAGGGTCGTGAAATAAAATGAATTGAAAATGGGTTTATATATAAAATATCGCCTACCTTAAAGGTTGGTATTATGAATAGGTAGGGCAGCCCCGCTTCATAGTTTCAAGATTCCCTTTTTTTGAAATAAGTATAGCAGTAGAGAATTTAACAAAAAGGGGGCTGCTTTTTTCTCTTAACGCATATGGATTACTTGCTGCTGCCTACAGTTGCTAACTTTTATTAACACTCCTTTGGCCATGAAGCGGATTTCTTCCTTAGGTTCAGTGATTTTAGCAATTTCATCTTCTGACTGACCTGCATCTTTGGCATAATGCCGAAGGTCTTCTACCGTTGTTAATTCGCGGTAGGCCACTCCTTCAATGACGACCTCTTTGCCTGCAGCATCTTTCGGTACGAAAAAAGCATAATCCTTAAATTGGACAAACACGGGCTCAGTAGCTGTAACGTCACTAATGTTCATCCAGCAGCCCTTCATCTGACATACATTATTAATCTGCCCGGATACCTTTGCCACAACCGAGTCCTGCCTAGTTAAAACTGCCAGCAGATCAGTCACACTAACAGCCGATTCTACAGTGATTTGATCACCAAACGACTGAAACTGATCCTCTTGTGCATGGATTAAAGTTACCATCATTGTCAAACAATAGATCGAGATAAGTGCTTTGTTAGAAAATTTCATTGCTTTCTGATTTTAGTTAGTCACAAAATTATGAACTCCTAACGTTTTTCTTAGCAATATATTCGAAGAGAATCAGTTTATAAAGAGTCTAAAAAACACTGCTTAGCGACTCGAACTAGTACAAAAAGAAACAACACAATTGATGAAAAATTGGCTTTTTGTACTATCGCTTTGCTGTCCCGTTTTAATTTCCGCCCAATGTATCAAAGGCAATTGCAAAAATGGTAAGGGTGTATACCGATACCAGAATGGAGCCATCTATTCGGGCGATTTTTCACAAAACAAACCAGATGGTATTGGCACTTTGATCTTCTCAAACGGTAACAAATATGTGGGTCACTGGAAAAGTAGTCGTAAAGAAGGCGAAGGTAAAATGATTTTTACCTCGGGTGAGACCTATTCAGGGCAGTTTGTGGCCAATCGATTTCATGGCTACGGTATTTATCAATTTAAAAATGGCAATCGTTATGAGGGCTACTGGAAAGAGGGTAAACCTCATGGTGAAGGTAGTTTGTATAAACCCGATGAAGAAACCGTGGTAGGGATCTGGACTGATGGAAAACTTCAACAGCAGGAAGGTACCCGCGATGAACCAATCGAAGAAGCCAATAAGGAAGTTGTATACGATGAACTTCAGGATTGCAACCTGCAAAATTGTCTGACTGGTATTGGCAAATTTGACTACAGTGACGGAAGTCACTACGAAGGTGAATTTCTAAATGGAGACCCTCATGGACAGGGTATCTGTCTCTATCAAAATGGTGACCGGTATTCGGGTGAATGGTATCGTGATCAACCTAATGGTCGGGGTAAAATGAACTACTACAATGGCGACGTTTTAGAGGGAGCCTGGCAGAACGGCCAATTTGTACGAGGCAGCAAATTGTTAAAATCAGAATTGGCTCCGAAGAAAGATCAAAAAGACAGTAAGATCTACGCATTGCTGGTGGGTGTCTCGCGCTATGAAAAATTTGAATCTCTCAAATATACCGATGATGATGCGTACCGAGTTTATGCCTTCTTAAAAAGTCCCGAAGGCGGCGCTCTGGCTGACGAACAGATCAGTATTCTGATCGACGAAAGTGCCACCAAACGCAATATCATGAGATCTCTAGATGATTTGGTAGCCGGGCTGGTGATAATGACGCCGTATTTTGTTTTTTCTCCGGTCATGGTATCAATGGTCATTTTTACCGATCGATTCAGACGGGTACCGTAATTCTTTGGCCTATGAAGAGGTAAAGGAGCGACTGCAAGCCTGCAAGGCAAAGCAAAAACTTTATGTCGCCGATGCTTGCTATTCGGGCAGTCTTCTAAGCTCCCGTACCGCCCTTACTCAATCGGTCGAAATGCTTTATAGCAAACTCAATGAAACCAGTGGTGGCACCGCTTTCCTGTTATCTTCTAAAAAAGAAGAATACTCTTTAGAGTCAGAGGGTCTGAGACAGGGTATCTTCAGTCATTTTCTGATCAAAGGCTTAAAAGGTGATGCGGATACCAATGGAGACAAGATTGTGTCGGTAACGGAGTTGTATAAATACGTCTACGGGAGTGTTCGTGACTATACAAAAATGGCTCAGACACCCATTTTAGCAGGAAGGTTTGATGAAGACATGCCGGTGGGTGTGGTGAGATCCTGGTAGAGAGATCAGAAGTGATGAAATCACTAGATTAAGCTTGTTGCCATCCTCTTTTTAATAGAATATGAATCTAACTAAATAGGAGTCAAGTCTATTTTAGGCGTAAACTTCTACCAAAATACAAATGATTATAAAAAATCATTTATCTGCTTTTTCAGTCAATTTTAATCCGTAGTTTATTCCTTTTTCAACCGCGGGTATCCCATCTCTCATCCAAATCGGCATCGGTGCATCCTTTAAATAATGTTCAAAAAATTGAAATAACCTTCGGTTAAAATCCAATTTATTTTGCCATTTCACCGGCCAGTGGGGTTCACCATTGTAATTCAGAAGCCAGGCGGGTTTATGAAGTCTCCGTAGTGCCACAAAAAATTCTATACCCTGATACCATGGCACTGCACTATCTTCATCATTATGCATTATTAATATTGGTGTTTTTATCTTGTCAATATTAAAAATGGGAGAATTCTCAATATAGAGATCAGGCCTTTCCCATAGACTGGCACCCAATCGACTTTGGGTGTGTTCGTACTGAAACATTCGGCTAAGACCGGTACCCCAGCGAATTCCCCCGTAAGCACTAATCATGTTGACCACAGGAGCACCAGATTCGGCACAGGCAAACAGATTGGTCTTTGTTAAGATATGAGCAATTTGATATCCTCCCCAGCTATGCCCTTGAAGTGCAATTTTTCCAGGGTCAACAAAACTCTTCTCAATCATTGCTTCCGTACCCGATACTACCGCATTATAGGCACTTTCTCCGGGATAGCCGATTTTGTACACCACATCGGGGTTAAAATCAAATATCCATTGCTGGAATAATAACTATAATTGATGGTTGATCGACCAGGAGCCGGAGCCCGGTGAGTATGCAATTCATCGGAACTACGTTCATAAAAATTGACGATCATCGGATATTTTTTTGAAGGATCAAAATTTTCCGGTTTCACCAATAGTCCCGTGAGTTCTTGACCATCAAAGGATTGCCAACTAACCAATTCGATGTCACCCCAATAATATTGTTTTTGTTGTGGGTTGGCGGTGGTGATTTTTTTCGCCGTATTAAATTCATGATTTACTGCGAGATATAGATCTGGGAAATCCTGAAAAGTCTCCCTGGTAAATAAAACTGCAGCGGATTGTCTTGCTTGTAAAGGAGTCCGGTCGAGCCGAAATTGGCCTTCCAATAAAATCTCTAACTTACCCTCTAGCGGTTGTAAATTGGCATAAAATTCTTCTTTTGAGGCTTCTCTAAAGCCGCGGATCAGCCAGTTGTCTGGGGGCATGTGCTTCTCCTCTTTATCTAAACGGACATAGCGATATTGAGTCTGGTCTTTGCGACCCCGGGTCAGCTTTCGCATGTTTTTCCCATCGCCTGGGTGCAGCTTCCCAAATATCGTAACGATCGTACAGATACATTTTTTCATCATCTTTACTCCAGCCAGCCAGGCCGTAGCTATTGGGAAAGTCGGGTAGATCGTTTAGTTCGTCGCTGAATAAAACGTTGTTTTCAGTAAGGTTAATGAGCTTTTTCTCTTTAATGCTATAGACGTACCAGGTGGTATCTGGCTCCTCATACCAATAGATGTATTGACCCCCGGGAGACCAATCAGGATTTCCTGTGATATTCTCTTTAATTAATTTTTGAGTTCCATCAAGTAAGGATACCAAAAATGCATCTTTAAATACCCGGCCTTCCCAGCTGAGTGCCATTCGCTTCGAAAGATCATCCAGACCAATTGCCCATGCCAAATCCAGATCGGGATGAATTTTTATGGTCGGTTTTTCTCTGCTAGCAACAGCCACAACAGATTGCTTTTCCAGATTAAAACCCAAAAGATAACTTCGGATTTTTTCGGTTTTTTCCTGAACTTCTTGCTCAGTATATAATGCTTGATCCTGATAATGCCAGATTTCGAGATCAACAACGTCGTCAGGTATTAGGGTAGTATCTTTTTGTAGCGGAGTTGGAGCTGCCCCCAAAAACAGATAATGCATGTCCGGCGAAAAATAGCTCTGAAAGTGCTCAGAAATAATCCAGTCTTCTGGAATTTGAGGATCATTACCCTTCAGGATTAAACTCGCAGCGGTGTCAGGATAGGTCCATATATATTGGTCGTAAATAGCGACTGCATGATCACTTGTGTCCGGGTCCTGCAGACAACAAAGCTTTAGTCCGTCTTTTAAGCAGCCTAGGTTTTTCACTTTTCCAAGGCCACTAAAAACAGTGAGACGGCTTTCATTTTTAAGGTCCAGAAACTGCACATGAGTCATCCGGGAAGAGTCTGTCGCATTCTGGTTTAAATAAATGATTGGTGCCTCTTCCGCGAAGACGATCGATTTTATGTAAGGGAAAGTGTCTTTTGCATTCTTTTCCAGGTTCTGCACGATAAAGGTTGATTCGTCTTTGTTGGGCTTACGGGGTAGCTTATTGAGCATTATGGAATCCCCACCATTCCGCAGTTCGTAAGCGATCGATCCTCCCCATTTATCCGGTGTTTTCAGTGATTTTACATCGGGAATAGACTGTTTTTGATTGGTCATTAAATTCCACAGCAATAGTGTATCGCCGGGTAGATCTTTTTCCTTCACTTTTTTCTTCTTTAAGGAATCCATCAACGCTAATTCATGGTGAACCAGACAAACAAGAGTTGAGGTAAGTTCATCAAAATAAGCCTTATGTCCTCGTTGGACCCGTATCTCCTTTTGGTTGGTTGTATTCAAGATGACCAGACTCCCATCTCCCTTATTTGGATTGAGTTCATAGATCGCCCAGGTGCCATCATTTGAAATTTGTGGATTTTCAATGGCATTCCAATTGAAATAAGCGGATTCTGAAAGCGATTGCTTTTCTTGGCTGGAGATTTGTGAGTGAAACAGACACATAAAAACACCGACGAGTAACACCTGGTACATGGGCTCTTGCTTTAATTTTATTTTAGCTGCCAAATTATGAATAATCATTCGATTGGATCGTTATACGTTGATCAGCGACTACAAGTGAGTTCTGATAAAAACCATTCATTAATGCATGGAAAGTCGTTTAGGAATTGGCTGTGTTTTTGCTGCCTGTTCGCAAGTTGCCATTCGGTTTTTGGTCAGAATTCATTGGAAGATTCGACCACCGATCCGGAGGAGGTTATGTTAATTATTCTAAGTCAAAAGACAGATTTTGGCCATGTTGCAAATGTCAGAAGCAAGAGCCAGAAGGGGCAATTGGTGTACTCAGCACTAAAAGCCATGCTATTGAAACACAGATGGTGGTCCGGTCAATCCTTGATGAAGCAAATATAAACTACCGGTGTTATTGCATAGCCAATGTGATTTGCGCCCAAATTGATGTTGCGATGATCGAGCGATTGTCTGCCTTGTCAGAGGTTGTAAAGATAATACCAAATGCCGGGATACAGATGCCCGAAACACCTCTGCAGGGTCTTAATCCCGTGGCAAGAAACCTGGATGAATTACCACGGGGTTTGACTATGATCGGTGCTGATAGAGCCCGGGAAATGGGTTATCGAGGGCAAGGTGTTGTAGTGGGAGGACATGATACCGGTGTTGACTGGCAGCATCCCGCGTTAATCAATAATTATCGTGGTTGGCAGGACGATGAAGCCAATCACAACTACAATTGGCATGACGCCATTCACAGCGTCAGTCCATTGCATAAAGATTCGGTTATCACTGACTCGACCAACCCATGTGGTCTAAGCATTTTAGAGCCTTGCGATGATGTCCCAAGCGGTCATGGTACCCATACTGTGGGTACCATGGTGGGTCAAGACCCATTGACAGGAACAATCGTTGGAGTAGCTCCTGAAGCTGAGTGGATATCTGTGCGTAATATGGAGCGTGGTTATGGATCAGTGGCTTCTTATCTGGAGGGTTTTGAATGGTTTCTTGCTCCGACTGATCTCAATGATGAAAATCCGGACCCCAGTAAGGCACCCGATATTATCAACAATAGCTGGGCTTGCATCGAAGAGGAAGGTTGCGAGTTAAGTAATTTTTCTGTTTTAGAAACGGCAGTCAATAATTTGCGAAGGGCAGGAATCATGGTAGTTGCATCAGCCGGTAATGGTGGTTCCGGCGGTTGTGCCACGATTACAGATCCACCGGCTATTTACGAACAATCTTTGACCGTTGGGTCTACTGATCCGAGTGATTCTTTATCGAGTTTTAGCAGCCGTGGTCCGGTGACGATAGATCAGAGTTTTCGGGCGAAGCCTGATGTCACTGCCCCGGGCAGGGGAGTACTCTCAAGCATTAAGGGTAATCAGTATGGATTGCTGTCTGGCACGAGTATGGCAGGGCCTCACGTAGCGGGACTGGCTGCATTAATTATATCTGCCAATCCGGATTTGGCTGGAGACGTTGACCTGATCGAAGCTATCATCAGGCGAACGGCCGTAGTTAAAGCTTCTGATGGTGCATGTACAAGCTCTGGTTCAATGGATTCTGATGCCAACTTTCTCTATGGATCCGGCAGGATCAATGCTCTGGATGCTGTCAGCGAAGCGATCAGTATCTCAACATCGACCCGGGAATCAAAGCAATTGCTCAACTGGTACTTGTTTCCAAATCCGGCCGACAACTACACTACCATCAGTACTCCTGATCCTTTGAGCCAATTGGACTAGGTCATGTATGACCTAACGGGAAGAAAAATACAAGAACAAATATTTTATGGAGTTGAAAAAAGATTGGAATTAGGTGATTTGCCTGGAGGAATTTATCTGATTAAAATTTCCAGCCTGAAGGGATTACAGGAATTTAAATTACTGCAAATAGTCCACTAGATTAAGGCTGGATTATTAACATGATAGTCATGCATCACATTGTATTCCAATACTGTAACTGCCCTGTTAATGAGTATCAGAATCTTTCCTGTAGGACCTGCTATTTAAATAACATTGCGAGGATGGAACTATAGATTTAATTTCTCAAAAAGATCTTTCTTGTATGATTTGCTTATTTTGAAAATTTTACCATTTTTCATTTTGATCGCATACTCTTTATTGGCAGATCGTATGATTTCTTGCATGAAGCGCAAATTGATAATTACAGATCGATGTACCCTGATGAATTTCTCTTTATCTAATCGGTCAATAATTCTACTCATCGATTGTCGCAGGAGATGTTTTTTTTCAGATAGATTTATTTCGATGTAATACCCCGATGCTTCAACAAAGTAAATATCATTCGTTTCAATAAATTGGATTTTGCCTGCATTTTTCACAGGAATCAAATTGTTTGGTGACTTAATGCCTGATGTTGTTGCTTCTTTTTTTACCAAATTAGTTTGAGGTGAATTGTTATCTCTATTAAATTGTTGAATAATTTTATAGATGGTTTTTTCGAACCTCGTATCCTTATAGGGTTTAAGCAGATAATCAAATGCGTAGTAATCAAATGCCTTTAAAGCATGTTCTTCTGAGCCGCTGACCACGATGATTATTGGATCTTTATCAGTCTCGGTTTGCTCTATGAGCGTAAACCCATCAATCCCGGGCAAAGTGATGTCGAGAAAGATGCAATCAGGCTTGTAGTGCTGTATGAGGTTTATACCTTCCTGGCCGTTGGAGGCTTCTCCTTGATAGCAAATTCGCTATGATCAAGGAGTAAGTTCCTTATTCTTGTACGGGCTAAGTGTTCATCATCAATTATAATGGTACTTATTTTGTTTTCTAGCATGTGAAAATGATTTAAGTTGGTGCAATGGTTGTGTCGAGGCTAAATGGGATTATTAATAAACAAGTAAAAAATGTTTCATTCTCATATAAATCGAATTTGAAATTATTGCGGTATAGCAACTTCAAACGTTTCATTATATTTTCAGTCCCAATGCCAATATTGGAAAGTGTAGTTGAGATCTTTTCTGATTTACCGGTTTTGTTTTTCACTATAATTTGTAGGTTTTGATCTACCAGCTCCGCACTGATTTGGACCTTCAGGATACCATTTGAATCCAAGCTACTATGCTTTATAGCATTTTCGACAAGGGGTTGGAGAATCATTTTTGGGAGTATGGCAGAATTGAGATCTTCAGAAAAGTTAAATGATATTTTATATTTATTCTGGCGGTCTATGTTTTGCAGATTTATATAATTTTTAATGAATCGCTTTTCGTGATATAATGTGGTATAGATCGATTCCTTATTCTTGAGATTTTGTCTTAGCAGATTGGCAAAATCAACAATCATTTTTTTAGCCTCATGTATATCTGTGCTGATTAGAGTAGAGATGTTATTCAGAGTATTAGAAATCATATGAGGATTTACCTCATTGTTGAGAGAAATGATTTGCGCTTGTTGATATGCTTTTTCAGCTCTCGCTAATTCCAATTCTTTTAAGCGAACTTCATGAAAGTAGAAATGAGCGGTCGTCATAATACTGATTAGCAAATAGATAAGAAACAATCTGTCGATTTCTACCATGAAATATTTCAGGACGCTGGAATTCTCAAAAGTATTCATGCCTATCCGATTGACGATAAATACGGAAGCGATGAATATACATATCGAGACTGAGCTAGCCATAATAAAATGAATCAGTGGCATCCTGGTAAGCTTGACCTTTTGTCGCAAGATGAAGTGACCGCTGCGATTAATGATTAATATAAATATAATACCTGCTAGAAGTGGAATTAACCTCTTGGTTATTTGACTACTGTATTCCATTGGTTCACTCAGTATGTTGTAGATAAAGAGGTTTTTTGTGAAAGTAATGAGTTGGACAATAGTCCAAAGTACAATAATGGTCAGTGTCAACTTAGTTTGATTGGATTCGAATCTTTGATTTTCAAGGATGACATCCGGCGATTGGGATGCATCATTCACAGGTGGGTTTTGCCCATTCAATCGATTGAGATCAAAGGATTCTGATCTGAAAACAGGTACATCTTGCAAGGTTTCCATATGATTTTCGTTCGGATCTAAAAACTGAGATCCGTTCAAATACTTACCAATAAATACTATTATTCTACAGCAGAAGGTTAAGAGCTTACATCAATGAAACGTCTATCGGTATCAAACCGCTGACATTGGGTGGTATTTACCCTAACTTTGTGAGCATAGAGCTTTTTCACGAGAGGCGATAGCTTATAAACGGCTATTGCTTCTTTTTGTTGATTTGCTAATGATGTATGTTGGTGGTTTGGAAAGGCTCTTAATGCATGAAAGAGTCGTTTCGCAGCACCAACCTGGTGATTTACATCATTTTAAGGTCAATTCATCTCCTTTCAAGAGTTACTCTGCCATACTGTTGTCCTCTGCGAGAAGTTTGTGGTAGTTACTGCATGATCGGTCTTCGTTACATGGGGTCGTGTTGTGTTGTAACCAAATAATAGTTTTCCAGGTGCGATTTACTTAGTTTAGCTTTGATTCGGTTAAATCTTTGGAGTCATCAAGAGCTATCTTGATAGCACCTTTAGCTTGCACCTGCACCGGGCCGATTCATTCGCTCGCTCAAGAACGCCATCGTGTAATTTCCGGGCATAAAATTCAGCTGATTTTGAAAAAAGTGTATATTTGCGTCCGCTTTCAAAAATCTACTGCGGTAGCTTTGAGCTTATAGTCCCATAGCTCAGCTGGTTAGAGCGCTACACTGATAATGTAGAGGTCGGCAGTTCAAATCTGCCTGGGACTACAAAGGAGCTTTAGGAGAAAGTTTCTGATAAATAGGGGGGATTAGCTCAGTTGGCTAGAGCGCCTGGTTTGCAACCAGGAGGTCATCGGTTCGAGCCCGATATTCTCCACATTCTGAAGGCCACCCAACCCAGGGGTGGCCTTTTTGTTTGGCCAACAATAGCAATTAGGAAACCAATCAATAAGATTATCTAGTTAGGATCTACAGAAAGACAGGGCGTTGGAAGAAACATATGTGGAAAAAAAGTTTTGTTTTTTTTTTAACAATTTGAAAGTATAAGTGTGTTGACAACCACTAAGATAAACATGGTGTTTAGTTATAATGTAAATTTTGCCCCTTTTCTGGTATAGAATCTTGATGGCTTTCAATTATATTTGTCAGGATAATCTTCAATAAGATCAGCTAAGTAACTCAAGGAAGCTGATTAGAAGGGTGATTATCGACGAAAAGAACTAGACAAGAACAATAGCACAAGAACAAAGTATAAGAACCTAACTCAATTGGATGGAGCACGCCTACATTTCACACAGTAGTATTTACCTTTCAAATGAAGACTCAAGATCTGGGTCTGAGTTCTTATACGGTTTATTGGTTATGGTTTAAGCTTGGTTGTTTACCGAGGAGTTGGGAAAGATGATCATGTATTTTTGTTGTTTTCGGATAACAAGGATCTATTTTGATTGAAGAATATTCTTTTAATAAAAACCGAATTATTTAATAACCAAAACTAGAACTCATGAAAGAGACGAATGTTACTTCTATTCAGCCTTTGAGTTGGATTACGTCTGGAGTGGGACAGTGCATGCAGTGGATGCTGGCCGGCTTAGTCTTGTTCTTGGGAAGCGTGGATATGGCGGCTCAGACCCTTCCGGGTCCGAACTGCTCTGACTTGAATGCTTCCATTGATAGGAACGGCTATGCCAGGGTACAGATCCTCGAATTGCTGACCAACGAACCTCCGGGGGCGGGTCCTGTCACTGTAGACGTAAAAGTAGAGAACTCCTACGGGGGTGCTGTACAATTTTATTTGGTAGACAATCCTGTCATGCCGCCTAATGCAACCCATTATAATGGCTTTGCACAAGACGTTAGTGTCGGATTATGGATGTTCATTTACGGATGTCCCTATGTGGACAAATCCTTGAAGGTGACCTTTACCTCCCGTCAGGGAGCATGGGCTGCGGGCTCCTGCTGGAGTGCGTTGACCTTCAAGCAAAGCAATGGACCGATCGTACCTGACACTACAAAATATTTGTATTGTTTGGAAGAAGAGGTCGGCGATTGGGGTCTGTACCTGGACCGCTTTTATGGAGACAAAGACAACAAGTATGAACCCTCAGTGGATGTTAAGTACGCTTACGTTCCCTGCTTTGGGCAAATACCTGCAAGTTTTGTCGCGGATTGGATTGATCCGTACCCTTGTATCTTGGGTAATGATACGGCAAAAATCATTTATCGGGAATTTGAGGCATTTGACAAAAACGGAAAAGAGGTTCGGCTTTTGACACGATCTACGTTTGGAGATTGCCACAGATTACGGTAAACAATATTTACTGTGCTGAGAAAGACACGGTGTATTGTGGAGTTGGAAATTCACCTGGACCGTTTATGGTAGTTGATTCGATCGACCCATGGACAGGACTGGCAGTACCGGGCTTTTGTGATACGATACCCTTCTTGAAGATCAGTGCCAAAGATGGGCAGTTGATCTGCGAGGAGTATGCATTTGATTCTAAGTGTGGTATTACAGTACATGCCGATAAGTGGAAGTTTGATGATCATTGCAGTCCGCAGTACAAAGTGACGGTAGAGATCAAACAAGACTGCTGGGAGCAATAGATATGTGTTCGGTAACACCACCGGCAGCAGGCCCGGCACACCGAATGCGTTTGAGATGATCGCTCCTGGTTACTGGAGATGTACGTTCTGGATCATCGATCTGGATACAGTACCACCATTAGCCGAGGTGAAATATGATAAATTGCAGGACCAAAGTTTAGCATGGCCTTCGATCTATCTGGAAGAGAATCATGTTGATTTTGGTGGCAACGTATCCTACCATTGTTATCTTACACCTGATCGACCAGGAAGCCTGTGTTATGCACCGGTGATCATTGTACCGACCACCTCACATGAGTGTGCAGCCCACACGTATATACCACCATTATGTGTATATGATGATTGGAGTGGAGTGAAGCAAGTAAAAGCGAGAATCGAAGGAGTTGGCGCATGGGTATTGACCGGAACGGGAGAAGCATGTGCACAATTGACGACAGCAGGCGATTACGTTTGTGATCCGGATTACAATAAGAATGGTAAATGTTATGAGTCACATCAGCAGGTAAAGCTTCCGAAATCGGAATATCCTTATACGGTGTTGTATGAGATTTATGACTATTGCCACAACATTGATACCGTATATGCTTATATCCAGGTTAAAGATAAAACTAAGCCAGTAGCGGTAGCAGATAAAGGAGTTACGGTAAGTCTGAGCAGCAAGAAAGTATGGGTACATGCCGAGACTTTCGACGAAGGCAGCTGGGACAACTGTGGAGTTAACTTCATATTAGCGAGAAGAAGTGGCTGGTATGACTTCTGCATCGACTTGTGTGACAGCATTAAGAAATGTTGTTCAAGCGAGCATGGAGATACGTTGTATACTGCGTTCTTACAGCCAGACAAACACATTGATGAGGTAGAGGCGCATTATGCGAAGACCTTGGATTGGTTGTGTTATGACGGAGTACCATGCGGAAACATCTTGTACAACGCATGGCAGTATGATTTGATGAAGTATGCGACCTTGCATTGCATCGATCATCCATATCCGGTAGATAATCAGTATTTCCGACACCTCTTTGAGCAGTGCTACGAAGATTATCTGTATGACGGAGCACCTGATAAAAATGGATACGTCAACTATGGACCAAAGATGTACGATATCGATCCTACCTCAGAGATCGAGTATTGTTTTGATCGATGGAAGTTTGTAGATCCATTCTTTGCACCTGGTTGTTTACCACATCAACAACTTTTTGGACCACTTCAAGGTGTTGGATTTACTGGTGAACTATTACCAAGCGAGCGGGCTGTAATCGATTTGTATGAGCAGATCGGAGGTGGCTGGAGCAAAGAAGTTCCGTTTGACTGTACAGATGCATGTGGACCGGTAACGGTAGAGATCTTAGTGATGGATTACTGGTGCAACTGGTCAAAAGCATGGACGGATGTATGGGTAGAAGATAAGACACCGGTTACAGTAGGAAAAGATGTTATCGATAGGAGATCAATTGTGCTACCTATAGAGATGCACGATATGCGTACCCAGATGAGCAGCATCCAGTAAGCTTGGAGTGGATCGTAGATCAAGGTAAAGCAGGCGAACAAGGCGGATTTGATGCATTAGATGGCATCTTAGGCGGATACTGCAAAGCATGGGTAGATCCATATGGAAACTACGTAGACTATGAAGGAGAAGAGATTGATTGTGATATTTATTATGACGATTCGATCTGTGTAGATACTTACTACCACAAACAAGTGCGCGTGTATGATGAGCATTTTGGTTATCAGTGGGTTGATTCGTTCTTCCATGAGGTATACTACAAGCCATATAAAGTACCATTCCAGAAGGGAATCGTAGCGGTAAACTGTGCTGAGAACGTACATTGTGAGCAAACCGTATGGTGTGATTTTGACCATTGTGGTGAGGGTTATATCTTCCGTAGGTTCAAGATATGGCAAGGCTGTCCACCACAGGATGGATACCATGCATCAGGTCATATCCCAGATACGATATATCGTCATCAGAAGATATGGGTAGGCAACTCATGCAAATTGGATAAATATATGTTCCATGTACCATACGATACGGATGTATACAGCTGTGGTATTGAGTATGATGCAAAAGGTAGTGGTAATGTAAGTGGAGCTGCCGATCCATCGATTACTGGCTTCCCGGTCTACAAATTTGACGACGATTGTCGCATCGTAGGAGTTGGATACGAAGACAAAGTATTCAAGATAGTAGGAGGCGACGCAGCATGTTATAAGATTATCCGTACCTGGTACTTCGCCGATTGGTGTGGAGTGAAAGGAGGAGATTATGTGGAAGGAGTAGGCAAATGGTGGAGTAAAGACAAAGGATACGACTTCTATTGTGTACAGAAGATATTAGTATACGATACGATACCACCGGAATGTATCATCACGGGTCCTGTAGCAGCTGGAGATACGATCAGTGCAGCAGGTTGTGAGTATGACTTCAACGCATCCGTGGATGTAAGCGATGCATGCGGAGTGATCGAGTACTACTGGGAATTGAAAGATGTAACCAAAGAGCCACACGTGGTGGTAGCCTCTGGTTATGGAGATTTGAATAGTGAGACCGAAGATGCCTTTGACATTAGTGTTGATGGATTATCGGATGGTTACTATAAATTGAAGACACGGGTAACGGATGATTGTCAGAATGAGAATTACTGCGAGTATCCTTTCCATCTGGTGACGGGCAAGAAACCGACCCCAGTATGTATCACAAGTTTGACCGTAGAGTTAACACCATGGGATACGGATAATGATGGAGAGCCAGATACAGCAGCAGCTGAAGTATGGGCTTACGAGTTTGATCGTAGCAGCCAGGCACCATGTGGTTATGATGACGATGAACTGGAATTTGCGATCGAATTCCTCGGAGACGACGAAGACGTGTTGGATGACGACGACGAAGATGTATTGCATGTGGGCTGTGAGCATGCAGGCACTCAAATGGTAAGACTGTGGGTCATTAGCCCAACAGGTACCTTTGATTACTGTGATGTATTGCTAGTGGTACAAGTAAACATGGAAGGTTGTGGAGACATCAGCTCAGCAGTGAGAGGATCGATTACAACAGAACTGAACGACGAGATCGAACAGGTACGGGTTACGGCAAGATTGCAGAACGGAACTGAGTTGAACGGAGTCACGGATGTAGCAGGAGCATATGCAATAGCTACCAACGTACTTAACGAGAAAGTGACTGTCACACCAGTGAAAAACATTGGGTATGACAATGGAGTGAGCACGTTAGACTTAGTGAAAATCCAGAAGCACATCTTAGGTAAATCGTTGTTAGAGTCAGAGATGCGAAAAGTAGCGGCTGACGTAAACAGTGATGGTAAGATCAGTGCGTTAGACTTGCTAGACATTCGCAAATTGATTTTGGGTAAAACCGATCAGTTTGATAAAGTAGGAAGCTGGAAGTTCTTCAATGGAGTGAACAGCCAGGAGAGCTATGTGATTGAAAATATCGCAGGCATCATGGATATCGACTGGAAAGGCGTAAAAATGGGAGATGTTGATTACAGCAACGACCCAAGCCAGGCAGCCGGCAGAAGTGGAAAATCCTTGGTATTCAATGTAGACAATGTAGAGTTGATAGCAGGCAATCAGTATAGATTGGACTTCAAAGCAAACAACTTCAATGATATCACAGGATATCAGTTTACGCTGAACTTTGACAAGAATGCACTTCGGGTGTTGAATGTTGAGTCAGGCGTAGTAGAAGTTAGTGCTGACAACTTTGGCTTAAACCGCATCGAAGATGGTATGTTGACCACAAGCTGGAACACAGCAGAAGGCATGAGCATAGCATCAGGAGAGGTTGTGTTCAGCTTGATCGTAGAAGCTACGGGAGCTGCGAGCTTGAGTAATGCGATTACGGTAAACAGCCGAATCACAGCAGCAGAAGCCTACAATAGTGCTGATCAGGTACACGAAGTGAGCTTAAGCTTTACCAATGGCTTAGTAGAGACTGGATTTGCGTTGTATCAAAACGAACCAAATCCATTCAAAGAAGCTACCCAGGTAGGCTTTAACTTACCGGAAGCTATGAGCGCTACTTTAACGGTATATGATGTAACTGGTAAAGTATTGAAAGTAGTAGAAGGAGATTATGTGAAGGGTTACAATCAGGTAAGCTTGAAGAAAGCAGACATGAAAGTAACGGGTGTATTGTACTACCAGTTAGATACAGAAGCATTCACTGCCACTAAGAAGATGATCGTGATTGAGTAATGCTCAGTCTTGAATCATGAGTAACGATTGTGTAAGTCGAACCGAGTTTTAGAGGTAAATAAAAATCGGTTTTTGGGATGGCCTCTCTCCGCTTTGTGGAGGGGGGCTTTTTCTTTTTGGCACTAGGTATGAAGTGTTGACTAGCTAGTGAGGCCCTCAATATCCTAGATGGATGGCCCGATAGCTGAGCGTTAAGTTTACAGGAAAGGATCTTGATTATCCATTTTGGAGCATTCGGTCGGGTTATTAACCACGAGGGGGCATTATGTGGAAAGTAATTGAAACATATTTGATTTTTTCGGTATGATATTGGCTTAGGTTTCACCGATTAATTTATATTTGTGAGGATAATCTTCAATAAGATCAGTTAGTAACTCAAGGAAGCTGATTGGAAGGGTGATTATCGACGAAAAGAACTAAACAAGAACAATAACACAAGAACAAAGTATAAGAACCTAACTCAATTGGATGGAGCACGCCTACATTTCACACAGTAGTATTTACCTTTCAAATGAAGACTCAAGATCTGGGTCTGAGCTCTTATACGGTTTATTGGTTATGGTTTAAGCTTGGTTGTCTACCCAGGAGTTGGGAGAGATAGCCTTGTATTTTTGTTGTTTTCGGATAACAAGGATCTATTTTGATTGAAGAATATTTTTTTAATAAAAACCGAATTATTTAATAACCAAAACTAGAACTCATGAATAAGACGAATGTTACTTCTATTCAGCCTTTGAGTTGGATTACGTCTGGAGTGGGGCAGTGCATGCAGTGGATACAGGCCAGCTTACTCTTGTTCTTGGGAAGCATGGATATTGCGGCTCAGACCCTTCCGGGTCCGAACTGCTCTGACTTAAATGCTTCCATTGACAGGAACAGCTTTGCCAAGGTACAACTGTACGAATTGCTGACTAATGTTCCAAACGGAGCAGGTCCTAACACTGTAGACGTAAAAGTAGAGAACTCCTATGGGGGTGCTGTACAATTTTACCTGGTAGACAATCCAGTCATGCCGCCCAACGCAACCCACTATAATGGCTTTGCGCAAAATGTTAATGTCGGATTGTGGATGTTCATTTACGGATGTCCTTATGTTGACAAAGCATTGAAGGTGACCTTTACCTCCCGTCAGGGAGCATGGGCACCGGGCTCTTGCTGGAGCTCTTTAACTTTTAAACAATCGAATGGACCGATCGTACCTGACACTACGAAATATTTGTATTGTTTGGAAGAAGAGGTCGGCGATTGGGGTCTGTACCTGGACCGCTTTTACGGAGACAAGGACAACAAGTATGAACCCTCAGTGGATGTTAAGTACGCTTACGTTCCCTGCTTTGGGCAAATACCTGCAAGTTTTGTCGCGGATTGGATTGATCCGTACCCTTGTATCTTGGGTAATGTTACGGCAAAAATCATTTATCGGGAATTTGAGGCATTTGACAAAAACGGAAAAAGAGGTTCGGCTTTTGACACGATCTACGTTTGGAGATTGCCACAGATTACGGTAAACAATATTTACTGTGCTGAGAAAGACACGGTGTATTGTGGAGTTGGAAATTCACCTGGACCGTTTATGGTAGTTGATTCGATCGACCCATGGACAGGACTGGCAGTACCGGGCTTTGTGATACGATACCCTTCTTGAAGATCAGTGCCAAAGATGGGCAGTTGATCTGCGAGGAGTATGCATTTGATTCTAAGTGTGGTATTACAGTACATGCCGATAAGTGGAAGTTTGATGATCATTGCAGTCCGCAGTACAAAGTGACGGTAGAGATCAAACAAGACTGCTGGGGAGCAATAGATATGTGTTCGGTAACACCACCGGCAGCAGGCCCAGGCACACCGAATGCGTTTGAGATGATCGCTCCTGGTTACTGGAGATGTACGTTCTGGATCATCGATCTGGATACAGTACCACCATTAGCCGAGGTGAAATATGATAAATTGCAGGACCAAAGTTTAGCATGGCCTTCGATCTATCTGGAAGAGAATCATGTTGATTTTGGTGGCAACGTATCCTACCATTGTTATCTTACACCTGATCGACCAGGAAGCTTGTGTTATGCACCGGTGATCATTGTACCGACCACCTCACATGAGTGTGCAGCCCACACGTATATACCAACATTATGTGTATATGATGATTGGAGTGGAGTGAAGCAAGTAAAAGCGAGAATCGAAGGAGTTGGCGCATGGGTATTGACCGGAACGGGAGAAGCATGTGCACAATTGACGACAGCAGGCGATTACGTTTGTGATCCGGATTACAATAAGAATGGTAAATGTTATGAGTCACATCAGCAGGTAAAGCTTCCGAAATCGGAATATCCTTATACGGTGTTGTATGAGATTTATGACTATTGCCACAACATTGATACCGTATATGCTTATATCCAGGTTAAAGATAAAACTAAGCCAGTAGCGGTAGCAGATAAAGGAGTTACGGTAAGTCTGAGCAGCAAGAAAGTATGGGTACATGCCGAGACTTTCGACGAAGGCAGCTGGGACAACTGTGGAGTTAACTTCATATTAGCGAGAAGAAGTGACTGGTATGACTTCTGCATCGACTTGTGTGACAGCATTAAGAAATGTTGTTCAAGCGAGCATGGAGATACGTTGTATACTGCGTTCTTACAGCCAGACAAACACATTGATGAGGTAGAGGCGCATTATGCGAAGACCTTGGATTGGTTGTGTTATGACGGAGTACCATGCGGAAACATCTTGTACAACGCATGGCAGTATGATTTGATGAAATATGCGACCTTGCATTGCATCGATCATCCATATCCGGTAGATAATCAGTATTTCCGACACCTCTTTGAGCAGTGCTACGAAGATTATCTGTATGACGGAGTGCCTGTTAAAGATGGATACGTCAACTATGGACCAAAGATGTACGATATCGATCCTACCTCAGAGATCGAGTATTGTTTTGATCGATGGAAGTTTGTAGATCCATTCTTTGCACCTGGTTGTTTACCACATCAACAACTTTTTGGACCACTTCAAGGTGTTGGATTTACTGGTGAACTATTACCAAGCGAGCGGGCTGTAATCGATTTGTATGAGCAGATCGGAGGTGGCTGGAGCAAAGAAGTTCCATTTGACTGTACAGATGCATGTGGACCGGTAACGGTAGAGATCTTAGTGATGGATTACTGGTGCAACTGGTCAAAAGCATGGACGGATGTATGGGTAGAAGATAAGACACCGGTTACAGTAGGAAAAGATGTTATCGATGGGGAGATCAATTGTGCTACCTATAGAGATGCACGATATGCGTACCCAGATGAGCAGCATCCAGTAAGCTTGGAGTGGATCGTAGATCAAGCTAAAGCAGGCGAACAAGACGGATTTGATGCATTAGATGGCATCT
The DNA here is from genome assembly GCA_016711125.1 of Saprospiraceae bacterium. Classification (GTDB taxonomy): domain Bacteria; phylum Bacteroidota; class Bacteroidia; order Chitinophagales; family Saprospiraceae; genus JABDMH01. The sequence goes on from JADJTQ010000002.1 coordinate 1,014,540, forward strand.
TAGGCGGATACTGCAAAGCATGGGTAGATCCATATGGAAACTACGTAGACTATGAAGGAGAAGAGATTGATTGTGATATTTATTATGACGATTCGATCTGTGTAGATACTTACTACCACAAACAAGTGCGCGTGTATGATGAGCATTTTGGTTATCAGTGGGTTGATTCGTTCTTCCATGAGGTATACTACAAGCCATATAAAGTACCATTCCAGAAGGGAATCGTAGCGGTAAACTGTGCTGAGAACGTACATTGTGAGCAAACCGTATGGTGTGATTTTGACCATTGTGGTCAGGGTTATATCTTCCGTAAGTTCAAGATATGGCAAGGCTGTCCACTACAGGATGGATACCATGCATCAGGTCATATCCCAGATACGATATATCGTCATCAGAAGATATGGGTAGGCAACTCATGCAAATTGGATAAATATATGTTCCATGTACCATACGATACGGATGTATACAGCTGTGGTATTGAGTATGATGCAAAAGGTAGTGGTAATGTAAGTGGAGCTGCCGATCCATCGATTACTGGCTTCCCAGTCTACAAATTTGACGACGATTGTCGCATCGTAGGAGTTGGATACGAAGACAAAGTATTCAAGATAGTAGGAGGCGACGCAGCATGTTATAAGATTATCCGTACCTGGTACTTCGCCGATTGGTGTGGAGTGAAAGGAGGAGATTATGTGGAAGGAGTAGGCAAATGGTGGAGTAAAGACAAAGGATACGACTTCTATTGTGTACAGAAGATATTAGTATACGATACGATACCACCGGAATGTATCATCACGGGTCCTGTAGCAGCTGGAGATACGATCAGTGCAGCAGGTTGTGAGTATGACTTCAACGCATCCGTGGATGTAAGCGATGCATGCGGAGTGATCGAGTACTACTGGGAATTGAAAGATGTAACCAAAGAGCCACACGTGGTGGTAGCCTCTGGTTATGGAGATTTGAATAGTGAGACCGAAGATGCCTTTGACATTAGTGTTGATGGATTATCGGATGGTTACTATAAATTGAAGACACGGGTAACGGATGATTGTCAGAATGAGAATTACTGCGAGTATCCTTTCCATCTGGTGACGGGCAAGAAACCGACCCCAGTATGTATCACAAGTTTGACCGTAGAGTTAACACCATGGGATACGGATAATGATGGAGAGCCAGATACAGCAGCAGCTGAAGTATGGGCTTACGAGTTTGATCGTAGCAGCCAGGCACCATGTGGTTATGATGACGATGAACTGGAATTTGCGATCGAATTCCTCGGAGACGACGAAGACGTGTTGGATGACGACGACGAAGATGTATTACATGTGGGCTGTGAGCATGCAGGCACTCAAATGGTAAGACTGTGGGTCATTAGCCCAACAGGTACCTTTGATTACTGTGATGTATTGCTAGTGGTACAAGTAAACATGGAAGGTTGTGGAGACATCAGCTCAGCAGTGAGAGGATCGATTACAACAGAACTGAACGACGAGATCGAACAGGTACGGGTTACGGCAAGATTGCAGAACGGAACTGAGTTGAACGGAGTCACGGATGTAGCAGGAGCATATGCAATAGCTACCAACGTACTTAACGAGAAAGTGACTGTCACACCAGTGAAAAACATTGGGTATGACAATGGAGTGAGCACGTTAGACTTAGTGAAAATCCAGAAGCACATCTTAGGTAAATCGTTGTTAGAGTCAGAGATGCGAAAAGTAGCGGCTGACGTAAACAGTGATGGTAAGATCAGTGCGTTAGACTTGCTAGACATTCGCAAATTGATTTTGGGTAAAACCGATCAGTTTGATAAAGTAGGAAGCTGGAAGTTCTTCAATGGAGTGAACAGCCAGGAGAGCTATGTGATTGAAAATATCGCAGGCATCATGGATATCGACTGGAAAGGCGTAAAAATGGGAGATGTTGATTACAGCAACGACCCAAGCCAGGCAGCCGGCAGAAGTGGAAAATCCTTGGTATTCAATGTAGACAATGTAGAGTTGATAGCAGGCAATCAGTATAGATTGGACTTCAAAGCAAACAACTTCAATGATATCACAGGATATCAGTTTACGCTGAACTTTGACAAGAATGCACTTCGGGTGTTGAATGTTGAGTCAGGCGTAGTAGAAGTTAGTGCTGACAACTTTGGCTTAAACCGCATCGAAGATGGTATGTTGACCACAAGCTGGAACACAGCAGAACGCATGAGCATAGCATCAGGAGAGGTTGTGTTCAGCTTGATCGTAGAAGCTACGGGAGCTGCGAGCTTGAGTAATGCGATTACGGTAAACAGCCGAATCACAGCAGCAGAAGCCTACAATAGTGCTGATCAGGTACATGAAGTAAGCTTAAGCTTTACCAATGGCTTAGTAGAGACTGGATTTGCGTTGTATCAGAACGAACCAAACCCATTCAAAGAAGCTACCCAGGTAGGCTTTAACTTACCGGAAGCTATGAGCGCTACTTTAACGGTATATGATGTAACTGGTAAAGTATTGAAAGTAGTAGAAGGAGATTATGTGAAGGGTTACAATCAGGTAAGCTTGAAGAAAGCAGACATGAAAGTAACGGGTGTATTGTACTACCAGTTAGATACAGAAGCATTCACTGCCACTAAGAAGATGATCGTGATTGAGTAATGCTCAGTCTTGAATCATGAGTAACGATTGTGTAAGTCGAACCGAGTTTTAGAGGTAAATAAAAATCGGTTTTTGGGATGGCCTCTCTCCGCTTTGTGGAGGGGGGCTTTTTCTTTATTGGCGGTCATTGCTTTTTAATCCAGAATGGACATTTTTAATGCCTATTCCGCTTAAAGGGCTGATGAAATTATTGAGAATCAATGAGTTATCAGTCCTGCCTGTCGCCAGACAGGGTTAAACCCTGTGTTTGAAAATCCCCACTTCGGTTTTCACATACTTACCTCTATGTCTTTCGATTGTCAATGGTCAAGTTAGAAATTAGCATTTATAATGCCTAATGCGGGTTTAAGAATGAGGGATTTATCGATTTTGGTATGATAATTGTTATTTATATGAGACAAATTGAACTCGAACACCTATGAATCTATGGTTATTCCTTCTGTTACCCATAGCTGCCAAGCTGATCAGAAACTACCTAATACGGCGGCGTATCATTACCTAGTAAACATATTTTGAAGTTATATATGGAAATAGGTGAATGATTCTGAATTCTAATTTATTTATTCGATAATCATCATTTCAGTGATATAGATTTTAGCAGTTATATAAGATTGTAGACTTAGTTTTAGATGAGCAGCCGACACCTTCGGCTGTTTTTTTTGTGGTGATTGTTCTCAGTTACCAACTTCCCCTAAAAATGCGTTCCCAGAGCACTTGAAGAAACTGTTTACAAATGCTGATATGTTAAATTTCAGAGAAATTAGTTTTTAATCGATACATAAGGGGTTTTATATCAGTAATTAATATATCGGAATAAAAATATTGGTTATCCGAAAGGACATGAGACTATATATTATTAAAAATTATAATATATATTTGTTGGGTAACCGCGTGATTAGGATGAATCTTAACCACGGCCGATTGGATCAGAGATAACCGTCCTTACCCTACTGAAGTCCCGTGCTGGGGATTCATATTGATTACTTATATCTAAAAACTAAGGTCTCATGAAAACGTGTACACCTCGTTTGACAGTAGATTTTTCTGTCAACAACTTTCCCCTTCTCAGAGAAGTAATTCTCTTTCCTTTATTCTTCATTCTACTTGGAATAAACACCAGCAACGGCCAAACACCTTGTTTGCCCCAATTGAATTGTGCTGGGAGCCAGATTGTTTCTTGCGTTGACTCTGCGGCCAATACACGGGAGATCCGGGATATCGCCCTGAGTTTATCACATCCTGTGGATTTACTCCGTCGCAGATTATTTTTTCTGCCTGGCCTCCCAGGATTGATGATTGTGATAGTATTTATTCTAAAATTATTGTCAGAATGTGGGGTCTGCCAGGATACCCTAGCCTGTGTATGGACACTACGTATGTTCTGAGGATCAATATCGAAAGTGATTCACTGATTTGTCCCAGTGGCAGAGACACTATCTTATGTGGGATAGATCCTGACCCTCTGGTGAACCTTGGCTTGAGAGCACCAACTTATCAGATTCCTGGTATTGATACTTTTGCACTTACCCCGGACACGGATTCACTTTGTGGTGTTTTTATCAATGTGACTGATAGTCCATGGCCTTCTTGTGGCAATACCAAAACGGTCATACGTACCTGGCTCTTACATGATCTATGTGGTAATGAAGTCATATGTCATGATACTCTTGTATATATTGACTCCATTGCTCCTATGGTTTCATTCGATACAAGCAACCTTGCCTTAGTCACCCATATGATCAATGGCACTACGAGACAATACCTTACTGATACCATTGGAATGGCATCAACCGGCTGTGTTGGGCATGGACTTGCTCCGTATGCAACCGTTAAAGATAATTGCAGTGCTGCTTCTGATGTGTCGGTATCCGTGCAGGGGTTAACGAGCCTGGTAACCTTCCATTATTATGGAAATAAGACCATTACCCTGCCCTTATGGAACATTCCTGGAGAAAGGGAGATTTTAGTCTATCGTTCTACCGATGGTTGTGGAAATACCAGGATGGATACCGTCGTGCTTATCATCTCAGATCAAACACCCGCTACCGCAGTCTGCCACGATAAGGTCAATCTATCTTTGACTAATGTCGACCAGTTTTCATTTATGAAAGCAGCCAGTATGGATGCCGAAAGTGAAGACAATTGTGGGATCTACCTGATTTTGGCCCGCCGTACAGATTGGCTGACTGCCTGTGGAAATCAAGATAGTGTTCAGACGACAATTGGTGATTTCTATCAACATTATGAAGACTGGGTAGCCATGGATCCTGGTATTTGCCAGAATATTTATGAGCGTGGTTTTGCCCCTGAGGTTCCCTTTTGTTGTGAGGATGTTGGTAAGGAGATTATGGTTGAGATTATGATTATTGACTTTAACTGTAATGTTGATAAGTGTTGGGGTGTCGTTAACGTTGAAGATAAACTACCTCCAATCGTCGTCAATGCATTGCCGGATATTACTATTTCTTGCAATGCATATGTGCAGTTCTATCAAGATATGTTCGAGCAGGCAAATACTTCGGCGATTCAGTCTGCTTTTGGTAAATATGTGTTGGCTCTTTCGGATCGTCAAACTTTTATGGTTCAGGATCTCTTGTGTTCAGATCTTATTAATCCGGTCAATAGGCCCTATCTGGATGGCCTTTTGACTGATAACTGCGGTGGCTTATTTAGTGAGCGTTATACCTTACCAGATGATGGATGCTTAAACAGCTATATTTTACGGCAGTTTGTGGCAGTTGTTTCCACGGATAATGGACCCAAGGAATTAGTCTATGCAACCCAAAGAATTCATATAGAGAAGTGTCCTTTGAACGTGATGAACATCATTTTACCAATAGCAGACACTGTAGTTTATGACTGTGGTTTTACATTTGGTTTAGATGGTAATGTGACTATTAAAACCAATGGACCCACATTGCCCGCTATGCTGCCTGGTTGTGGACAATATGGAATTGGGTTCTTTGACAAAATTTTCGAAGTAGTTAATGGTGTTGGATGCTATAAAGTGATACGGACATGGTGCATAGTTGACTGGTGCAAAGTGACTAGTGGTGGCGATTGGTCTAGTATTGCTAAAGAACCGGGTACCTTTAATTTTATTCAGACTATTAAGATCATTGATACTGTACCCCCCGGCATCACTCAAATTTCGATGGTGACTGATATCCAGACGGTAAGTTGCAGCGGTAGCCTGACTGCACAAATTGATGCTACCGACAACTGTGGAGAACCCACCGTTGAGTGGGAATTACGGACTCAGGCAGGTGCCTTCGTAACAAAAGGATTTGGTGAGATTGCTGCCCCTGGCAACCTCTTGCCTCCTGGCGCCTATACACTCAGATGGAAAGCTACTGATCCTTGTAATAATATATCCCAAGTCGCATCTAATTTCACCATAAGTAGTGATGCAAAACCTAGTTTGGTCGCAAAATCATCGCTCACCACCACTTTAACTCCCATGGACATCAATAATGATGGCCTAATCGATCTTGGGATGGCTGAAGTGTGGGCAGCTGAATTTAATAGCAGTAGTGCTCCCGCCTGTGGTGGTGATCCAAATGCGCTTCAGTTTCGAATCGCAAAGGGATTTGCAGAAGATACTTCAACGGTGCCTCCTGTAAATGCTACAAAGCTGCAGTTTTCATGTGCAGATTATTCATCTGATCCTACGGTGATTCCAGTGCAGTTTTGGGCAGTGGATCCTGCAACTGGCGGTGCTGATTATTTGAATGTTATGATTTTGCTATATGATAATAGTAATGTATGTGCAAATCAAAAACCACCCCAGACGGTATCTATATCAGGTCAGATTATTACAGAAACACTAGAGCAAATTGCTAATGTGAAGGTTAAGGTGACTAATGGAATTAACGAAACCACGGTATCAACGGGAGATGCCGGCCTTTACGAAGCGGGAATTCCATTGATCGATCATACCATGATTACTCCCGCCAAGAACTCTGATCATGCTAATGGTATCTCGACGGCTGATCTCATTAAAGTGCAAAAGCATATTCTTGGCATAAAACCAATTATTAGTCCCTACAAATTGATAGCGGCTGATGCTAACAAAGATCAAAAGATCAATCCCATCGATCTTATACAAATCAGGAAAGTCCTTTTAGGAAAAATCGAGCAGTTTCCCGACAATCAATCATGGAGATTTGTTGATGCAGGATATCGCTTTAATCGCCCAGACCGGGCACTGGAAGAGGAATATCCTGAATATATTGAATTGAATTCTACCACAGGACGCGAAGCGAAGAAAAACTTTGTGGGGATCAAAATAGGTGATCTCGATGACAATGTCTTTGCGTCATTGGCAAGCGGAAGAAGTCAGGAAAATCTCATCCTGTCTATGCCCGACCTTCTTATCAAAGCTGGTGAGATTGTAAAAATCCCGGTGTATAGTGGTGAGGTAGTCGAAATCGAAGGATTGCAGCTACAATTTCGGTCTGATGTTGACAAAATCCAGCTGCTAGACATTAAAAGCGGGTTATTGACGATCGACAACGAGAGCATATCCCTCAGTGAAGAAAGTGATATTGCCAACCTAAGTGCTTTAGCCGTGGAAGGTGTCATACTGGAGGAGGAAAAACCCCTCTTTTATCTTGACGCTTACGTCAAACAGGAGACTTACTTGTCTCAAGCATTGACATTGGGATCTAGTGCCTTCCCTGCGGAAGTCTACAAAGCGTCAGGTCAGAAGGCGGGAATCGTCGTTGCATTTGAACCGGTCGAATCTGGCAAAGCAGCACTAACTGATTTCATGCTCCATAATCGGCCTAATCCTTTTAGAGAAGAGACCGTCATCGAATTTTGGTTGCCCGAACCACAGGAAGCATCTGTAAGAATCTATGACCCTTCAGGACGAATGGTCAAGGAGATAAAACAATACTATCGTCAGGGTCAAAATCAAGTATCCGTCAGGGGGGAGGATTTACAACCAGGTATGCTATATTACGAACTTCAAACCGATCAGGGACAAATCGTCAAACGAATGATCCTACTCGAATAGATCGATTGGAATCTTCAATTCATAAGCTTTTGGGAAAAAAGGGTCCTCTTTCTGATCTTCGGAAAGGGGATCTTCTTTTGAACGGACCAGACATTGGAAGATTCCGAAAATAGATAGAAACGGTTTTATAATATCTTTGTGCAGTGGCGAGAATACTAGCGATTGATTATGGTACAGTGAAGATCGGTTTGGCGGCGACAGATCCTCTACAAATTATTGTGAGTGGCATGGACACAATACCCAATGCAGAGTTGATTCCTTTTTTGAAAAACTATCTTGCTAAAGAAGCAGTTGAGAAGATTGTATTGGGTTACCCTACTCATGCCGATGGTCAACCAACTATGTTAGTACCTAAGATTGAAAAGCTCGCACTTCAGTTAACAAAACATTTTTCCAACATCGAAGTTGTATTTCATGACGAATCACTAACTTCAAAGCATGCCAGGGAGATTATTTTAGTTACCCATAAAAAGAAGAAAAGAAGAGATAAGAAGTTGGTCGACAAAGTAAGTGCCATTTTAATTTTGCAGGATTACTTAAAGCATTATTAGAGCATATGATATTACCGATTTATGCATATGGAACCAAAGTTTTGAAGAAGAAGTCAGTTGAGATTAAGCCATCATATGAGAGGCTTAATGAGCTAATAAGCAATATGTGGGAAACCATGTATAATGCACATGGAGTTGGGCTGGCTGCTCCACAAATTGGCGAGGCCATCCGATTGTTTATAGTTGACACAACTCATCTTTATGAGGAAGAAACAGATGCCGAAGGCCTCAAGAGAGTTTTTATCAATGCTCAACAATTGGATTCTGATGGGGATCTTTGGACTTATGAAGAGGGCTGTCTGAGTATACCGGAGGTCAGGGGTGATGTAGATCGTCCAAAGACTATCACGCTAAAATATATGACGGAAGATTTTATCGAAATAACAGAAACCTTTACAGAAATTGAAGCCAGAGTAATTCAACACGAGTATGATCATTTGGAGGGCCTTTTATTCACCGAATTTCTCAAACCAGTAAAAAAACGAAGAATTAAAAGGAAATTAGAGCAGATTAAGAAAGGAATTGTTGAGGCTGAGTATCCTATGCGTTTTGTTTGACCCTGCCATTTTGTTAGAGTCTTGCATCAATTATTTTCTTCCAAAATCAGCGGGAATTTCACCCCATTTTTCAGTATTCCATTTGATAATTGGGTTCTGGTAATTGTTGGTGCCTAACCAGTCTTGTGCCCGATCCAGTAGTTCAAAAAGATGCCGATTCTTAGCATTTTTGGCCAATGTCGTTTTAGCCTTTTTATTTCGTACCCAAGCCAGAGCAGTCTTTGAATCCGTATAGATGGGATACGTGACCAATCCTTTTTTCTTAAGATATGCCAAGGCATGTACGAGGGCGAGAAATTCACCAATATTATTGGTGCCATCAATAAAAGGTCCCTGTCTGAATATTTCCTGTTGACTTTTTGTATCAACACCGCGGTATTCCATGATGCCTGGATTGCCACTACATGCTGCATCAACCGAGATACTTTTCCAAATGATTGCGGAATCCCGATTGCCTGTGGCAGGTTTTTTAGTCGCTTTGACAACTGTATCCCCATGAACCAGGGCGTACTTAGCTTCATCAAGTGTTTTATAACTTTTATATTTGGCTTGAGGGTATCCTTTGATCTGGAGTTGACATTCCTCCCAATTGTGATAGATGCCGGGCTTATTTCCAATCCAAACCACATAATATTTATTTCCCTTGGACATGATTATATTTAAAGATCTTTCATAAAAAACGAATACGAATCTATTATTTTGTTTCGGTATTGAATTGAGCCAATGATTTAAATGACCACATGGACCACACCCAAGAACTTCTTTTGAAGATTGCCCTTACTCACCTTCCCAATGTTGGAGCTGTTCTCGCTAGAAATTTAGTTGGATTTTCTGGTGGTGTAGAGGCCGTTTTAGGCAAAAAAATCTGAGCTTCTTAAAATTCCTGGAATTGGGATTAAAACTGCCGAAGAAATCATTAATAAGCGCAGTTTTAAAAAAGCAGAACAGGAACTCGCCTTCGTAGACAAACATAACATCAAGACTTTATTTTACCGGATGACGAATACCCTCTAAGACTTAAGAGAATCAAAGATGCTCCAGTCATTCTTTATTACAAAGGACTGGCTGACTTGAACACGGAGAGGATCTTGGCCATTGTCGGTACCAGAAAACCGACTGTATATGGAGTGAATCAATGTGAGAGATTGGTCGAATACCTCACAAACCGAGGTGTTTTGATTATTAGCGGCCTTGCTTATGGTATCGATATTGTATCGCATCGTAAAGCAGTTGAAGTGGGGTTGCCAACGGTTGGAGTCATGGGTAGTGGTCTTGATCTTATTTACCCGGCAATCCATCGCAAAACGGCGAAAGAAATGACCAAACAAGGTGGGCTTCTGACCGAATTTGGTAATGGGACAAAGCCCGATCGAGAGAACTTTCCCATGCGTAACCGGATCATTGCAGGACTTTGTGATGCCTTGATTGTTATTGAGTCGGATTTGAAGGGGGGATCTATGATTACTGCAGAAATGGCAAATGCCTATCATAAAGATGTCTTCGCCTTACCTGGACGGATAGGAGATCAATGGAGTCGTGGATGTAACTACCTGATAAAGACTAACCGGGCAGCGCTTATTGATGACCCTGAAGATCTGGTAAACTTAATGCAGTGGAAAGAAGAAGATGGTAAAAAAGAAATCCAGCGATCTTTATTTGTCGATCTTACCCCTGATCAGATTTTGATTTTTGATTTGATTGACCATTCTATACCCGTAAGCATTGATAAACTCTTTAAGGAATCATCGCTCACTTCCAGTGAACTTGCATCAACCTTACTTCATCTGGAATTTCAGGGCCTGATTCGAGCCCTGCCTGGCAAGTTATTCCTGAGAGTTTAGTTTGATTTATAGATGTCTTTCAGCATGATAAGATGATCTTACCAAGGGTCCGCTTTCCACAAAGTCAAATCCCCTATTCATTCCTTCTTCCCTATACCAGGCAAATTGATCCGGGTGTACAAATTCTTCAACCGCAAGGTGCATCTTGGTAGGTTGCAGATATTGTCCAAGAGTTAGCACATCACATTGATGGTTTCTCAAGTCATCCATCGACTTTAAGACCTCATCAGGTTTTTCGCCCAAGCCCAGCATGATGCCTGACTTGGTCCGTTTGCCAAACTCCTTTGTTTTTTTAATCTGGAGCAAACTCCGATCATATTTAGCTTGGGGTCTAACCTTTCGGTAGAGTCTTTCGACCGTCTCCATATTATGAGATACGACCTCTTGCCCACCACTGATCATTCTTTCCAGGGCTTCCCACTGGGATTTCACATCAGGGATCAGTGTTTCAATAGTGGTCGAAGGTGATTGAGTTTTAATAGAGACAACAGTTTGGTACCATATTTCGGCACCTTTGTCCTTTAGTTCATCGCGGTTCACCGATGTGATTACGGCATGTTTGACCTGCATCAGCCGAATGGCCTCCGCTACTCTGGCAGGCTCATCGACATCGTACTCAGTCGGACGTCCGGTTTTCACCGCACAAAATGAACAGGATCTGGTGCAGGTATTGCCCAAGATCATAAATGTTGCAGTACCGGCACCCCAACATTCTCCCATATTAGGGCAATGTCCGCTCTGGCAGATGGTGTGTAGCTTATATTGGTCAACCAGTTGCCTGACCCTTCGATAATTTTCACCGATGGGTAATTTAACTCTCAGCCAATCAGGGCGCTTATTCCTGTTTTGTTCTACAACAGGTAATTCAATCATGAAATAAAATGTAAATATCTAGATGTTCAAATAGATCGGGTTACGACCTCTTACCAAACTGTAAAGTTAAGTAAACATTGATGAAGTAGGGTTTGTTTTGGGCAGTCAACATTAGGGGAACTTTGCTCAGGAAAACATCAGCCATCAGACCCACTTCGAGTGCTTTGATCAGATTGTCTTGATTACCCCAGGTAAAATTGGTGCCGAACTGGGCATGAAAACCGGGTTTTAATTTAATCTCGTCCCAACCATATCTGAATTCTGCTCCGCCATGGATCGCTGTTTCATCAAGGAAAATATCTGCGTTTCCTTCTGAGTATTTCTCCTCCGTAATGTCATCATACAAATTACCATCTGTACTTCGTTTTAATTTTAAATAGTAAGGTTTGAGCACACCGATGGTAAAACCATACTCGTAGTTGATGCCGACAATCACACTTTTGCGCCTGGCTCTCTCTGAAAAATATTTCTTATGGCCGACCCCGGCTCGCAGAGCATAAAGTCGATTGATTTTGCCGTAAATGAATGATCGCGAAGCTTCACCCAGGTTGCTGGTAAAGAATCGAAAATTTTGTGAATACTCTTTTGAATTTTTTAACGACCCAATATCAAAGAAATAATATCTAGTCTTGTAGTATGTCTCAATATCTCCCACACTGTATCCAAGTGACAACCCATTCGAATGAGCTCTGAGGTGAAATATTCTCTCAGTTTCATAGACCAAAGACTCCTCTCCGATTGGCTTTGGCAAGATCGTATATTGACCATAACTTGCTATGGTTGATAGACAAAAAAGAGATAGGATAAATACAGTTTTCAAATTTTGTTGCATTTGATGTCAGCTCCGACCTTAAGATACAGATATTGACTTGAATTTGCAATTACAACGCCAAACTTTTACTCAAGCAGCCTTTAGACCCACTCATTAGGTTTGTAGAATTGATATTCTTTCAAAGACCAGGCCGCCAGTTTTAATTAAAACCTATATTTACATAAAGCTAGTGAACTTACGAAAGACTATCCATGCTAAACATTCTCACCGAAAAAAATAGTATAGCTAACAGATTTATTGCTGAGCTACGTGATGTCAAGATTCAAAATGACCGGATGCGATTTAGGAAAAACATCGAACGTCTTGGTCAAATCTTTGGATATGAAATTAGCAAGAGCCTCGACTATGAGGAGAATGATATTGAGACACCCTTGGGCGTTGCCAAAGTTAGCCTTCATACAAACCGGTTGGTCATTGCCAGCATCTTAAGGGCGGGATTACCTCTGCATCATGGCCTATTAAGTTACTTTGACAGCGCAGACAATGCTTTTATTTCAGCTTATCGAAAACACCATAAGGATGGTACTTTCGAAATTAATCTGGAGTATGTCACATGCCCTGATCTCGAAGACTCCATATTGATTTTGACCGATCCTATGCTGGCCACTGGTGCTTCATTTGCAGCAGCTCTTGATGTGCTTTACCGACATGGCAATCCAAAGGAGATCCATTTGGTGACCATCATTGCGTCTACTCATGGCATCAATTTTCTCAAACGAACCCATCCCCGATGCAAAATATGGACTGGTGCCATTGATGAAGAGCTGACAGCAAAATCGTACATCGTACCCGGCCTCGGAGACGCAGGTGATTTGCTCTATGGTGAAAAACTGCAGGAGTAATGCAAGGTATCTCAACGACATCTATCCTGCTGATCTTAGGTGTGTACTTTTTGTTTTTAATGCTCATCTCCTATTTTACTTCAGCAAACTCGAAGAATGAAGATTTTTTTATCGGAAGCAGAAAGTCACCCTGGTTTATAGTCGCCTTCGGTATGATCGGTGCCAGTCTCTCAGGGGTCACCTTTATCTCTGTACCTGGATGGGTTACCGATAGTCAGTTTTCATACATGCAAACAGTACTTGGCTATCTGCTTGGCTATCTGGTCATTGCTTTTGTCTTGATGCCCATGTACTACCGTTTACAACTTACCTCCATATACAGCTATCTAGAACAGCGATTTGGAGTAAGATCATATAAGACTGGTGCTGCCTACTTTTTACTCAGTCGTACTGTTGGATCTGCCTTTCGCCTCTATCTGGTAGTCATTGTACTGCAAAAGTTCCTAATGAATGATCTTGGGATACCTTTTGCTGGGACCATTTTAATCACGATAGCGTTGATTTGGATTTATACCTACAAGGGTGGTATCAAAACGATCATCTGGACAGATACTATGCAGACAGCCTCGATGTTGATAGCTGTATGTACGACCATTTATTTCATAGGCGATGGTTTAGGATTGTCATTATCCGGTATATTTCAGACCGTCAGCGAGAGCGAATATTCGCAGATTTTCTTTTTCGAAGAAGGTTGGTCAGATTCGCGTAATTTCTTCAAGCAGTTTTTCGGTGGCATGTTCATTGCAATCGTCATGACCGGCCTTGATCAGGATATGATGCAGAAAAATCTTAGTTGCCGTAATATCAAGGATGCTCAAAAAAACATGATGACTTTCAGCATTATATTGGTTTTTGCCAATATCTTGTTTTTGACCCTTGGGGCAATACTCTATATCTATGCCTCTCAACATGGTGTGGAAATTCCTACCCGCTTGGTAGGCGGTGAGCCAAAGGTAGCAACAGACTTAATGTACCCGACTTTGGCCATACAACATTTGCCTGCTGTGGTCGGGGTTTCATTTTTGATTGGCTTGATTGCGGCCGCTTATTCCAGTGCCGATTCGGCCCTCACTGCATTGACTACTTCATTTTGCATTGATTTCTTAGATTTTGATAAATCAATTGCTCCTGAACAAACCAAAAAGCGCACTCGTTTATTGGTTCATATCGGATTTTCATTTTTACTGTTTTTTGTGATCATGATCTTTTACTATATCAATGATGATGCTGTCATCGAAGCTTTGTTTAAGTTGGCCGGATATACCTACGGTCCGCTTTTGGGCTTATATGCTTTTGGTTTTTTCATCAATAAAGGGGTTAATGACAGAATGATTCCGATCGTTTGTATTGCAGCGCCGTTAATCACTTATATCCTGGATTCGTACAGTACAACCTTATTATGGGGGTATAAATTTGGCTTTGAGCTATTGATTCTGAATGGCTTGCTTACTTTTGTGGGTATGCTCATAGTGTCAAGGGCTTCGGGTAAGCCAATACAAAACCTTCTTTCAAAATATCATTTCTAGTGTTGCGATTCGCAAATAAATTATAGCATCTAACTTGTTCTTTTGCGCCAATACTTCATTATCAGAAACCTTACGTAGCTTTGGCTATGTGAGTTCTGCTTCTATTGACACTACTGACGCTAGCGGTCAGCACAAGTTTGGTAAGCATCCCCAGATTTGACTTGGCACAAAATAGCTGCGTTTATACTAAACTTATATACAGTTCACAACTCTAGCAACTTAAATGGTCTAATGAATAAAATCACAGAGCAATCATCCAATTATGATGATTTGGAGCAAATGAGTACGGGTGACCTATTGGCTGCTATAAATCGAGAAGATCAAAAGGTAGCCATAGCGGTGAAGGAGGCAATACCGCAAATAGAAGCTCTGGTCAATCATCTTGCGATCAAAATGAAACTTGGAGGCCGTCTCTTCTACGTAGGAGCCGGTACAAGTGGCCGGCTTGGCGTATTAGATGCTTCGGAATGTCCGCCAACTTATGGGGTGCCGTCCGGTTGGGTGATCGGTCTAATCGCCGGAGGTGACGGTGCACTTAGAAAAAGTGTTGAACATGCAGAGGATGATATCCACCAATGCATGAAAGACCTGGACGCCTATTTGATTGGAGTGGATGATGTCATAGTCGGAATCGCTTCTTCAGGTACAACTCCATATGTAGTACATGGGCTGAAAGATTGTCGTCTGAGAGGCATCACCACCTCATGTATCACCTGCAATCCTGGCACACCTATCCTTGACCAAGCTGACTTTCCGATACTTTGTGTCGTAGGGCCCGAGTTTGTAACAGGAAGTACTCGCATGAAATCTGGCACTGCTCAAAAAATCATTCTTAACATGATCAGTACTTCAGTAATGATCAAATTAGGAAGGGTGAAGGGAAACCGGATGGTTGACATGGCATTATCCAATGATAAACTGATCGACCGGGGAACTCGCATGTTGACTGCCCAATTTGATTTGAGTTATGAAGATGCCAAAGCCGTTTTGCTAAAAACGGGCAGTGTACGGGCAGCGACAGACTTGATAAGACCAAAGTAGATTTACCTAAAAGGTAGAGTCCGAAAACCAGTCGCTTTGGTTTTGATTGCGTTGCGATTTTGGTTTTTCGAAAGTGTCCCGATCAAGAAAAAAGTCTTCATCTGAATTTTGAATGTGCAGAGGCTCATCTTCTTCATTCATAGTTGCCTCGTCTGATTCAAGTTGTTGGCGAAATATAAAGTAAACTAAGATTCCAACGATTGCACCGATCAAGTGACTCTCCCAAGAAATGCCCGGTTGATTCGGAAGAACACCCAAAAACATTCCACTGTAAAGCATTAGAATGATTAAGGCCAGGACTATTGATTTAATGTTCCGCCGGAATACTCCATTCCAAAAAATAAAGGAGATTAATCCATAGATGACTCCACTCGCTCCAATATGCAGGACGGTTCTGCCAAACAACCAGACACCCAATCCCGTAAGCAAATAGATCAATATAATTGCACGGGCTGCTACACGTTCATAAAAAAATAGAATCATGGCCAACCCGACAAAAAGCGGGACAGAATTGTTGATCAAATGCATTACATCCTGACTATGGATAAATGGAGAAAGGAAGATACCCTTGATTCCAACTTCATGTCTTGGATACACACCGAGCCAACCCAGATTAAGACCGGTAAACATCTGAAAACCCTGGATGATCCATAAAATCAGAATCACCAAGCTTGGCAGGCGAATACTTTGATAAAAACGAGACTGACTTAGTTTTGACATTATCGACCCAAAAATCTTCTTTCGACGAATTTAATAAACTCTCTGGCTCGCTCAAGCCTTTCTTCGCTAAGCCACTCGTATTGATCGACCATGTAGCGAAGCAAGTAGGATTTTGCTTCGTCAAAGCTGTATTTAGTATTTAAAATATCAATCGTGTCTTGAAATTTTTGTTGATCGCCATTAAACAAATCCGCCACTACAAGCAGACGGTCGTTTATGCTAAAGGCCTTCATGAGATCTGAAATCGGTGCTCGCGAGAGCTTGTCGGAAAGATCTTTGCTCTGATTGCCTTCAAATAGCGGACTATATTTCTGTGGTATGACGGTCTCTTGTCTAAACACCTCGGTAATCGGAGGATTGGAGTATTGAATGTCCGGTTGTTGCCTGGTGGCCGGCTCAATTATGGTTTCTTTTGTTCCATTAAAGTGCTGATATTCGGGTTTAGGACTGGATTCAATGGCTGGCAAGGGTTGTTTCATCATGGGAGGTACAGCTACCGGTTCGGGTTTTTGAATAGGTGGTGGTGACTGATCTTCAACCTCGGGTCTAAAGACAGCTACTGGTTCTGTGACCCTGATAGGTTTGGATACACCTGTAGTTGGGATTGTCTCTGTGAGGTCATAAAGTTCGCGCAAATAGTCTTTTACCAGGTCTTTTTCGAGTCGACTTATTGACTCTTCGTGACCTATGATCGATTGGATTTTGAGTAGTAAGGTGTGAATTTTCGCTTGTGCCATGCCGATGTGTTTTGTTCATAACGCATTTATCAAGGGGGTTATGGTATCTTTATATGACAAATCTCTTTTTCATGTTTTTAGAACCTCATTTTAAAGGTCAGCGCAGTGGCTGGATTGAAGTGATTTGTGGCTCCATGTTCTCGGGCAAAACAGAAGAACTGATCCGAAGGTTAAAAAGGGCCAAGATTGCGGATCAGGAAGTTTGTGTTTTTAAGCCAATTACTGATATAAGGTATTCATCGGAAAAAGTAGTTTCTCACGACTCAAACTATCTGCTTTCAACATCCATAAAGGATTCTCGAAAAATCCTCAAAGTAGATGATCAGGTACAGGTTGTGGGTATCGATGAAGCTCAATTTTTTGACCTCGGACTGACGGACGTTTGTCAAGCCCTGGCTCTAAAGGGAGTGAGAGTCATTGTTGCTGGTCTGGATATGGATTATTTGGGCAAACCCTTTGGCCCAATGCCTTTCTTACTGGCGGTTGCAGAATACATTACCAAGGTACATGCTATATGCATTCATTGTGGTAATCTGGCCACACATTCGTACCGTCTTTCACCCGATAGCCAGCAAGTGCTGGTGGGGGAGAAAGACTCGTACGAACCCAGGTGCCGGGTATGCTATAACATGGGCAATATTTTGGACCTGAAAACTAGAAAGAACGCAGCAAGACAAAGACAACCCAGTAAAGTTGAGGAGGAGGACATGCCCTTTGGCAAGCTTTGAAACAAGGCTGAAGTCGGGAAGACTGAACCTCAGATTAATATCATTACATGGCCTTCAAATCCCTTGACAATTGCTACCTTTGCGCCTCTTTTTCAAGCTCAAGCGGTAATTATGAATTCCAAAAAAATAAATTCTGCGCTCATTTCGGTTTACCACAAAGAAGGGCTCGATGATATTATTAAGAAATTAGCCGACTTTGGAGTTACAATTTATAGTACGGGTGGTACCCAAAAGTATATTGAAGATCTTGGCGTTTCAGTGCAGTCGGTAGAAGATCTTACGAGTTATCCCTCCATCTTGAGCGGCAGAGTCAAAACGCTGCATCCAAAGGTATTTGGTGGCATTCTGGCTAGAAGAGAGGACCAGCACTTAAGCCAGTTGGAGACTTATGAGATACCTGAAATTGATCTGGTTCTTGTTGATCTCTACCCATTTGAAGATACAGTCAAGAATACCAAAGTTGAATCAGAGATCATTGAAAAAATTGATATCGGTGGTATTTCTTTGATTAGGGCAGCAGCAAAAAACTTTCAGGATGTGGTTGTGGTGGCATCCAAAGGTGAGTATGAGCAGCTTAATGACCTCCTGAGTCAAAAGGAAGGATTCACAGATCTTGAAGACCGCCGAGAATTTGCCAGAAGGGCATTTAAGGTGTCCTCGCACTACGATACGGCCATCTACCATTATTTTGATGAAGGATCGGAAGACTTGGTATTTAAACAAAGCGTACATGAACATCAAACATTGCGATATGGTGAAAACCCTCACCAAAAAGCTGTTTTTTTTGGAAACATGGACGATATTTTTGACCGGCTAGGGGGTAAGGAGCTTTCGTACAATAATCTCGTTGATGTGGATGCGGCAGTAAATCTGATGCGTGAGTTTAAGGATGGTGACCCTGCCTTTGCCATTCTGAAACATACCAATCCATGTGGTGTTGCCATTAGGTCAGATTTGTCCCAGGCATGGCAAGCCGCTCTGGCATGTGACAATGTTTCGGCTTTTGGAGGTATTATAATCAGTAACCGCCCCATTGATCTTACTACCGCTGGTCAAATTGATCAGATATTTTATGAGGTCTTGATTGCACCTGACTTTGACTCTGATGCACTTGATCTTCTTGCGAAAAAGAAGAAAAGAATTCTCCTTCGTATTACAAGTTACCCTGAAATCACCTCAAATTATAAGAGTCTCCTGAATGGTACGATCATGCAAGATGTCGACCTACTATCAGAAGGTGCCAATCAACTGAAACTTGTCACCAAGACAACTCCGGATGACTCTCAGGTAAACGACCTGCTGTTTGCTGCCCAATGCGCAAAGCACCTTAAATCAAATACAATAGTTCTGGCAAAAAACCGGCAGATGATTGGTATGGGTTGCGGACAGACCTCGCGTGTTGATGCCTTAAAACAAGCCATACTGAAAGCCAGGCAATTCGGATTTGATTTAAAGGGCGCAGTAATGGCCTCTGATGCATTTTTCCCTTTTCCTGATTGTGTTGAAATAGCAGATATGGCTGGCATCACAGCTGTTATACAACCGGGCGGATCGATTAAGGATCAGGAGAGTATTGAGTATTGTGACCAGCATGGTATGGTGATGTTTACCACGGGAATCAGGCATTTCAAGCATTAATACTACATGAAAGATCGCAGGCTAGCTGTTGATATTGGCAATACCCGAACCAAATTCGCAGTCTTCAAGGGTACCGTTTTGGAACATACCGATCAGATTAAACATTTATCGCTCCGGTTGTTGCAAGATCTGGTGCTCCAATTTGGCATATCATACGTCATAATATCCAGTGTCAGGCATCTTGCTAAAAACATGACTTTTTTTATTGATAAGGATCCCCGGTTTTTTCTTTTAACCCATAATATGAGATTTCCCTTTCAAGTTGCTTATAAAACGCCCGAGACTTTGGGGCTGGATCGCTTGGCAAGTGTTGCTGGGGCATGGGCAATTTTTCCCAACCAAAATTCGATGGTGGTCGATGCAGGTACCTGTATCAAATATGAGATAATCACGAAAGATGGCATTTACCGGGGAGGTAATATTGCACCAGGACTTAGAATGCGTCTGGAAGCAATGCATCTATTGACTAGCAAATTGCCGCATGTAGAGCCATTTGAGCGTTATGAAACAATGGGTACAGACACTACCAGTGCACTGCAAGTTGGTGCCTGCACGGGTGCAATCCACGAGGTTCAGGGCTTTATGACAGAATATAAGAAAACCTTTAGTAAACTTAACATTCTCTTAACCGGTGGTGACAGCCATTTTTTTGTTAATAACTTGAAAACTAAGATATTTGAGGCCCCCAATTTGGTGCTTCAGGGTCTGAACGAAATACTAGACTATAATGTGCAAAAAATCTAAGTTCTTCATTATCGCGGTCGCAACCATCTGGCATGCCTGCACTATAGCTCAAAATAATGTCAATGCCCCCTACTCGCGGTATGGCGTTGGAGATATATTTTCAGACAACTTCGTGCCTTTACAGTCGATGGGTGGTTTTTCAGCAGGTTACTCCGATCCGTATTTAACGAATTTGGCCAATCCCGCATCTCTGGCTTCTCTCCAGGCAACTTCTTTTGAACTGGGATTTAACACCACATATTCTAAGCTAAAATCAACTACAACCAAAGAAAGTGACCAGTATATTGGAGGAAATCTTAACTATTTTTCCCTAGCATTTCCAGTCATTAACCCAGTCAATCGATTGCTGGATCGTAAAAACTATGATTTTAACTGGAGTATGGGTATCGCTTTATTGCCGTATAGCAGGGTGAATCACTTTTCCAGAATCGAAAAGGAATTGACAGACATCGGCAGAATCAGAGAAGAAAATGAGGGCTCTGGAGGCCTTAACAAAGTGGTTTGGAGTCATGGTTTCAAATACAAGCGATTCTATGGAGGTCTTTCTATTGGTTATTTGTTTGGTAATATCAGGAATGAGCAGGCAATAATTTACCGCGACCTGCCACTTGCTTTTGATAACTACAATCTTAGAGAGGCAAGCTATCAAGGGTTGTTACTAAGAGGAGGATTACAGTACGAGGTAGATCTCTCTAATGGCAAAGGTGCAGAAAACGTAAGAGATGTAAAACTATTAACGATTGGCTTGGCTTCTTCAGCTAAGACTAAATTCCGAACCATTTCCAATGAATTTATTGCCTTAAAAGGGATAACCTATCAGGGCCTTTCCGATGAATTTAGCGATGATGAAACAGATACTATTTCTCTATTATCAGATGTGGAAAGATTCGGTAAATTAGCAGGTGATATCTCACTCGGTGCGGTTTACCGCCGCGGCACTAAATGGGTGCTAGGGGTAAATGCTAATTTCCGAAATGGAAAAGGATACGAAAACGATCTGAGTGACTACCAATTGGCGAACGCCTTTGAATTGGGTTTGGGCTTGCAGTATACCCCCGACGCAGCATCATACAACTCTTACTTCAAGAGAGTGATGTATCGTGCAGGAATACAGATCGGTACTGACCCTCGACTCATAGACGGCAATCAGATCAAGCTATTTTCACTAAATGCAGGGATTGGAATGCCAGTTGTTGTGTCCAGACAATTATCATTTATTAACTTAGGGTTCAATTACGGTAGGCATGGTGGAGACATTCCAATCAAAGAAAGTTTTTTTGGATTTAATGTGGGTGTCACGCTAAATAATAATTTGTGGTTTCTAAAAAGAAAATTTGACTAATCATGGTTTCGAAAATGATCTTGGTTTCTTTGTTTCTTATGGTAACAACTTTTCATCAGGGGTTGGTTGCTCAGTGCGAAAACTGGAATAATTCTCCTCAAAAAGAACAGGCTGAAAATTCACACACAAACTATCGTTCAGCTCTAAAGATGAATGACTTTGGACTGGCCTACACTGAGTGGAAGAAAGCCTACGACCTTGCTCCTGCAGCTGATGGACTGCGGGATTTTCACTATACGGATGGGATTAAAATCTATAAGCAACACTTAAAAGAGACCACCGACGAGGCGAAAAAGAAGGAGCTAATCGCTGAAATACTGAAACTATATGATCAGGCGGCCTATTGCTATGAAAATGGAGGAATCAAATTAAGCGATTGTGACGCGAATTGCCATAAAGTAAGGGCTGGTCAGCTATTAGGTAGGAAGGCCTTTGATATGTTTTACGAGTTTAATGCTCCATATGTTCCCAACCTGGAGGCATTTATGCAGTCACTGGATAAGGCGGGCAATGATGTGGAGTACATCTTGTTTGAGCCTACAGCCAATATCGTGGTATATCAATTCCAACAACAGAAAATGACTGCTGAGGAAGCAAGGGTAATCCATGAAAGATTAGTGGAAGCTGCTGATTATGGCATTGAGCATAGCAAAGATTATGGGCAGTATTACGAATCGGCAAAAGCAAGGATGCTTGCAAAATTTGCTGAGATCGAAAGTGACATCTTTGATTGTGACTATTTTAAATCTAAACTTGAGCCCATGTATAATGAGAAGCCGGATGATCCGGATGTCGTCAAGTATGTGTACAACAAGTTGATCCAAGAGGGTTGTGAAAAGGAAGATGCCTTACTGGTCAAACTGCAAGCGACTTACGAGACATATGCCACGGAAGAAAATGAACGGATTCAGGCCGAATTTGAAGCAAATAATCCTGGAGTTCTCGCCAATCGCCTATATAAAGATGGAGACTTTGAAGGCGCTGCTGTCAAGTATCGGGAAGCGCTCCAACAAGAAGAAGATCACGATAAGCGAGCTCAATACTACTTCAACATCGCATCCATAGAGTTTAGGGGGCTGAGCAAATGGCAAGAAGCCAGAAGTAATGCCCTGAAAGCTGCTGAGTTGAGAAGTAACTGGGGCCAACCTTATATGTTAATTGGAGATATTTATGCTCAGGCCGCAAAATCCTGTGGTGGAGACGCCTGGGGCCAACGAATTGTCATTCTTGCAGCCCTTGATAAATATATCTATGCGCGTTCAATCGATTCGTCCGTGAGTGAAGATGCTAATCGAAAAATTGGTATCTATAATGGCAATCGGCCGAGCAAAGACGATGCATTTATGCGAGGGCATAAAGAAGGAGATGTTTTAAGTACGGGGTGCTGGATTGGCGAACAAACCAAATTGCGGGTTCAGTAATTGGTTAAGGAGAGAATCTCTTGATATTAGTGAAAATTAGAAAAGCTTCGTGAATGAAATAGCGAGGCTTTTTTATTGACAACTTACAAATTCAATGGTCATGCGATACGTAATTCTTGTCTGGATTTCAATGGTATTTTTGGCATGCAGTCCAAAAATGTCACAACCGGCTACAGTAGTCACACCTACTGTCAAAAAAAGACGGGCCCATGCGGTACTTTTGACGAATCATCCGACAAGGAAACTGCTCTTAATGCACACGTGCTATACCGGGATTTTCTTCGGGTGGAAGATTACAATCAAGCCCTGCCTTACTGGCGTACTGCTTATAAACTTGCACCAGCGGCTGATGGTAAAAGAAATACTCATTTTGCTGATGGCATTAAGTTTTATGAGCAGTTTTTAGCAGCTGCCAGCGGTGAAGCTCAAAAACAAGCCTTTATCGACACTATTTTTATGATGTATGATCATATTGAAGAATGTTATGGTGAAGTGGGGTATGTGTCTGGTAGAAAAGCTTTTGATCTCTTTTATAAGTATAAAGATCGGGCATCCGAGGATGAAATTTACCGCTTATTTAAAAGATCATTTGACATAGATGGAAAGGATGCGAACCTCTTTATCCTAAATCCCTTCACCGATCTTTTGGTAAGAAGCTATTTTGACAAAAAAATTGACATTGTTGAAGCTCAAAAATACGAGGCAATGGTCAGAAATCGGCTCGAGCTAGGACTGAAGAGTGGTGAAAACAAAGATCAATGGCAGATCATCAATGAATACGTCCCTTCGCGGCTTGAAGCTTTTGAAGGTGTGAAGGGTTTTTTTGGTTGCGACTATTATAAAATAAAATATTGGGAAGTCTACCTTGCAGATTCGACCAATTGTGAAGTGATTGGGGAAGTCTATGGCAGATTACGCTGGGGTACTTGCGATACTGCTTCAATGGAGCTGGTAGCCCTTGTGCAAGCTGGTCGTCGACATTGTATCACAGAAACAGCTCCAAGTGAATCTTCCCTAGCCTATCAGGCGCTTCGCGAAGGAAACTATGAAGAAGCGATCAGCAGATTTCAAGAAGCAGCCAACAGTACGGATGATCGCGAAAAGAAGGCCAATTACCTCTTACTAATGTCAAAAATCTACTATCGGGATCTAAAAAACTTTCCCTTGTCCCGGAAGTTTGCCCTCGAAGCCGCCGATCAACGTCCAAATTGGGGTGAGCCATATTTGGTCATCGGAAGACTCTATGCCTCAAGTGGTCCTCTCTGTGGTCCGGGTCGAGGTTGGGACAGTCAAATCGTAGTATGGCCAGCTATAGATAAGTGGAACTATGCAAAACGCATAGACCCGACCGCTGCAGCAGAAGCTAATAAGTGGATCAACACTTATGAGAAGTATATGCCGTCGAAGGAAGATGTTTTTCAGCGAAATCTTCAAGAGGGCCAGTCATTTAGAATTGGATGCTGGATTCAGGAAAGCACCACAATAAGATCCGCTAAGGATTAAAAAGCGATGGTTATCGAAAACCTCAGGTTTCTAACTCTTCTTTTTTTGTTTTTGGTGGCCTTCAGCTGCAGTGTCGAAAGTACCAAAACAAGTAGTGTTGCGAGCGAATTTATCATGCCCTCTGCGTCGGAAGAAGATCTCATCAAACGCTGTGCCCCGTGGTTTTATGATAATCCTATTGATACTGGACAAATTCAACACAATCAGCTTGTCAATCTCATCATTGATCAGGGTTGGGATCTGCAGGTGACGAAAAGTGGTATCTTCTATCACATCTTGCAAAAAGGAGATGGTTTATCAGTGATTTGGGGTGATCGGGTATCAGTACATTACACCGGCTATGATCTAAATCTCCAACCATTTCACTCAACGAGAAGAGCGAATACTCCGTTTGAGTTTTACCTGGGCAATGTCATAAGCGGATGGAACGATGGGTTGCCGCTTATCAATGAAGGTGGCAGATTATTGCTGTTAATCCCGTCTTATAAAGCTTATGGTACACAAGGATTTGGAGATTTAGTAGCTCCAAACCAGCATTTGATCTTTGACATTGAATTATTGCAAAAGTTGAACGACAGCAAAAAACTATAGATCGAAGTGTGCGATGATCTGATCGGCTAGTTCCTTGCCGATGTTTGATTGGGCTTCGTTTGTGGCTGCCCCAATGTGCGGGCTCACAGAGATCTTCGGATGGTTTAGCAAGGCCAGGTTAGGTGTTGGTTCATCATTGAATACATCAAGTGCAGCACTTGCCACTTTACCTGAACTAAGAGCATCGAGCAGAGCTCCTTCATCAATGATACCACCCCGTGCTGTATTGATCAGGATCACACCATCTTTCATGCTGGCTATTTCTGCCGCACCGAGTAATGCTTTATCACCACTAAATGGTACATGCACAGTGATGATATCACTGTGCGCCAGCATGGTATCCATGGTGACTGTATTTAGTTTTACTGAAATAGAAGCTTGTTCAATTTCAAACAGTTCGATGCTAATGGTAGCCTCATCGACATAAAGATCTACCGGGAGTACTTTCATGCCAAGTCCCAGCGCAATTTTAGCGGTTTCCTGACCGATCCGACCAAATCCAATAATGCCCAGGGTCTTGCCTTTTAGTTCGATTCCTCCGCCAAAATTGCTTTTCAGGTTTTTGAAATCGGTGGCACCTTTGATGGGCATTTCACGATTGGCATTATGTAAGTAGCGAGCCAAAGACAACATATGCCCAAAGGTCAACTCAGCCACGGATCTACTGGAAGCTGCAGGGGTATTGATTACCTTAATTCCTTTAGACTTGGCATAATCTACATCAATATTGTCGAGCCCAACTCCTCCTCTTGCGATGATCTTTAGATTAGGACATACATCAATGAGCTCTTTGCGAATTTTTGTCGCACTTCTCACGATAACTACGTCGTAGTCAGGCAGAGCATTTGGCAAATCAACTTGGGCAACCTTGGTAGTACTCACTTCCATTCCTGCATCTTCAAGCAGTAGTTGGCCATCAGCCTCTATTCCGTCGTTAGCTAGTATCTTGATCATCTCAATAATTTTGCCGCAAATAAAAGACTTTTTTGGTAGCGGAGGTCATAGCACTGGGATCTTTGCCATTATTATGATGCCTAATTCGAGATTGAGAAAAGAATAACGTACTGTAGTCTTGCTCAAAGTTTAAAAATTAACCCTTCGCGGATTGACATGCTTCCAATTCCTTTCGAGTCTATGCATTTCCTTCTCAAAAAACTCAGCATCTTTTGGTGTTTCGAAAGTTGATTTTTAAGTTTATAAATGTCTTCGCCACCATCGTCCTCATTTGCATTCTTGCTGGTCCCAAATATCCCTTTGATATTTTCTATGCCATCCTGACCGTTGAAATAGGAAGCTCCGACATAAGCTAAGGGAGCAAGGATGACCAAGATCAAAAAGAATTTAGCGCATCCTGTGGTTTTGTATTTTGTACTCATAGCTCATTAATTTTATGTGACAAACTAAAACAATTAAACGCTTACTATTATTAAAAATCTAACCGGGCAGAGATGGTTCAGATGTAGGCAAGAAAATAGACCAACTGAGGTATTTAACTGATATTACTCCAATCTTGCCTTTCATTGTGGTATTTTTCTAAATAAGATCGAAGGCTTTGATGATAATCTTGTTGTAATTGAGGATCCTTGTCAATGATTCTTTTCGCGATTTCACGTGATGTTTTTAGTATATCATTGTCTCTTATGATGTTAGCCAGTTTAAAGACCGGAAGTCCACTTTGTTGAGTACCTTGTAAGCTGCCCGGGCCACGCAGTCGAAGATCTACCTCAGCTATTTCAAAACCATCGTTTGTACTAACCATCGTCTGCAACCGTTCCTTGGCTTCATGGGTTAGTTTAAAACTACTCATCAGTATGCAATAAGATTGATCGGCTCCCCGACCTACTCTGCCCCGTAATTGATGGAGTTGTGATAAGCCAAACCGCTCACTATTTTCGATGACCATGACAGAGGCATTTGGAACATCAACTCCAACTTCGATCACTGTGGTTGCAACCATGATTTGAGTCACACCATCTTTAAATCGATTCATTTCAAAGTCTTTCTCTTCCTGTTTCATCCTGCCATGCACTACAGAAATCTGGAAATTGGGTGGAGCAAAATCGATCAACAATCTTTCGTACCCACGATTGAGATCTTCAAGATCGAGTGTCTCCGATTCTTCAATGAGAGGAAATACAATATAGACTTGCTTTCCCAGTGTGATTTGTTTTTTGATAAATATGGTAAGTTCTGGGCGATGATATTCGGTCTTATGCATTGTTTTAATAGGTTTCCTGCCTGGTGGCAATTCATCAATGACTGACACATCCAGGTCTCCATACAAAGTCATGTGAAGGGTACGGGGTATCGGAGTAGCGGTCATGATTAAAATGTGTGGATGAAATTCTTTACCCTTTTCCCATAATTTTGCCCTTTGAGCGACACCAAAACGGTGTTGCTCGTCAATGATGGCAAGACCCAAAGATTTGAAGCGCACTCCCTCTTCGATTAAAGCATGGGTGCCGACAAGTATATGAATCTCACCATATGTTGTCAATCTGAGTAATTCTTGTCTGGACTTACCTTTGACAGATCCGCTCAAGAATCCAATTCTAATATTCATCTTTGTGCCGATCAGTACTGACAACGAATCGAAGTGCTGTTGTGCCAATATTTCTGTTGGTGCCATGAGGCATGCCTGAAAACCATTGTCAATGGCCATCAGCATAGCCATTAAGGCTACAATCGTTTTGCCACTTCCGACATCACCCTGCAATAGTCGGTTCATCTGACTTCCGCTTTTCAGATCTTGCCTTATTTCTTTCAATACCTTCTTTTGCGCGGTGGTGAGGGTAAAGGGTAATCTTTCTTCAAAAAAATGATTGAATGCAGCGCCAATCGTTTCGAAGACATAGCCATCATTTTGTTGTTTGTTACGATGATAGTGTCTTATCAAGGTCAGTTGTACCAGGAAAAATTCCTCAAATTTTAAACGCCTCTCTGCATCGAGTAGCACGGGGTTACTCTTCGGAAAATGAATATCTCTCATTGCTTCGAAATAATCGGGCATTTTAAGCTTACTCAGCAGATAATCAGGTAAATGTTCTTTGAGATCAGTAGGGTGATCATTTGAAAGAGGTTTTGCATCACTTTGCGACGACCTCGACTATCCAGGCCGAGGCACTTAATGTTTCGGTACTGCGATATACTGGAACAAAAGTAGTTAGGTCGGAAGCCCGGTTATTGCTACCCATGAGATCAATTTCCGGATGGGCGATGCTCTTCCTCCGGCCAAAAACATTCACCCTCCCATATACGGTATAAGTCTGATTGAGCGGGAGATTCTCTTGAATCCATTTAATGCTGCGAAACCAAACCAACTCAACGATACCTGTTTCGTCCTGTAGCGTTGCGACCAGTCTTTGTTTTCTTGGTTGGCCTACCAGTGTAAAATTGGATAAGACCCCTCTCAATTGCACTACCTCATTATTGCCGGTGATATCCTTGATTAGCTTAAACTTAGTCCTGTCTTCGTATCGTATCGGAAAATCATAAAGAAGATCTCTGACAGTATGGATGTCAAGCTCTTTTTTTAAAAGTTCACTTTTCGTGGGTCCAATTCCTTTTATAAAGGTCAACCCCTGGTCTGGTAATGGAACAAACATTATCGCAATTTCGTATTTATCTAGCAAGTGGTAGAGGTTCCTCACAAGAAATGCTACCAGACATTGAGTATCTTTATCATCCAGAATCCATCAGTGCATTAAATGGCGAGCAAACGACAACTTCAAGTGGCAGAACTTATCAAGAGAAATTTCAGCTTGGTGCTACAACAAGAGGGCAACTACATTTATGATGATGCATTGGTGACAGTGACAAATGTTATGGTGACGCCAGATCTGAGTTTGGCTAAGATTTACCTTAGTGTCTACAATACGGATAACAAACAAGCAGTCTTATTGAAACTTGAGGATCAGCACCATCGCTTAAAGCAGGTTTTTAGTCAGCGGATACGAAAACAGATTCGTCGTATCCCGGAGTTTGCCATGTATATCGATGAGACATTAGATGAAATGTACCGTCTTGATGCATTGTTTGATCGCCTATCCATAAGCAACCCGCTTCAGGACGAGCAGGAGTAAATCATGAACCAGAAATCTTCTCAATATTGATATTGAGTGCCAGGCTTTGTACGATATCATATTCCATGCCACTTGATTCGATTTGTAGTTTATCTTTTTTGACCGAAGTAACTCTTACGACGGATCCTGGTAAGAGTCCCAATTTCCACAAATCTACAGCAATGAGTTGGTTAGGCTGTGTTTTGGAGATTATTGCATCTTCTTCAGGTTTTAGTTGCCATAAAGATTTGATCATTGACCCTTTGCGTGAGGGGATTGGGGATCCATGCGGATCTGTGGTAGGATAGCCAAGCTCACGATCTACCTCATCCAGGATTTCGTCAGTTAGTAAATGTTCGTACTTCTCGGCTTCCTCATGGATCTGTTCTTCGTTTAGTCCAATCTGATCAACCAAAAAGGTCTCCCATAGACGATGGGCTCGTATGAGTCTCGTCGCCTCGGCAAGTCCGGAATCATTAATGGTGATTGATTGATTGCTCGTAGTTAAATAGCCTTTTTTTGTCAGTTTTCGAAGTAGTTTTCGAAGTTGACTTTTTTCAATATCGATTTTGGTCATGAGCTGTGCGAAACTAAGACTTCCGTCTGTTTGAAGACGAAAAGACTGCTTTAGTATGTCTTCCATGCGTATGCGCTGCCTCTGATGTCGACTCCTGAAGTACTCAAATACTAAGCCTTTTGTGGGCGAGAACAATGCTGTGAATAGATAGACCAGAGTGGCTACGATAGCCATAGCAGGGCCCGGAGTTGTGTCAAAAACAATGGCTAGAACAAGACCAACCACGGCTGCAAACATGCCAATCAATGCTGCAAGAGAGATCACCTGCTTCAACCTGTTACTTATCAGCAATGCAGTAGATGCTGGTGTGATGAGCATCGCCACTACCAGTATCACCCCTACTGTGCGCAGTGATGCTACAACTGCAAAAGACAACAAAAGCATGACAAAATAGTGAATCAAACGGGTAGATATCCCCATGGCTTGAGCGATAACCGGTTGAAATGTACTGATAAAGAGATACCGGTAAAATATGATGACACTCACGATGACATAAATGGTGATACCCAAGGTCAAATAGAGATCCTCGTCTGATACTCCAAGTACATTTCCAAATAAGAAATCTTTCAGGTCAAGGTGTACACCTTGTTCTTTGCTGATCCAGGATATACCAATGACCCCCAACGAAAACATGGCGGTAAAGACAATTCCAATTGCCGCATCATTTTTTGTTTGCACCCGTTGTTGAATCCAGGTGATAAATATGGCAGCGAGCAGACCGGCAATGACACTGCCGGTAAAGAAGCCAAGTGTAGAATAACCAAAGATCATAAAGGCGACTACAATACCAGGAAGGATGGCATGTGAAAGAGCATCGCCGATTAAGGCCATATTGCGCAATACAATAAAGCATCCCAGTATACCACACATCACGCCGACCATAATGGAGGCAAGCAAAGCTCGTAATGCCCAGGGTTGTGATAGGATATCGATCATATTAACCATGATAACATGTCGTTGTTGATATTTGGACTAAAATTAAATATACAAAAATTTAATTTTAGTCTTATCTAAATCATTGTGGTGGCGACTCCTTCTTTCAACGCATAGGCCGATATCCCAACTTGTTTAAATTCTCCCATTGAAAGGACTTTTTTCAACAGAAGAAGGGCGACGACAATCATATCGACTCGCGAGCCAGGTATTCGTTCATCTTTGCCACGTTGTTTTTCATCCATCATTATTATTTCCTCGATAAGTCTGACCACGGTTGTATTGGCCACTTCGCGATACGTGACATCTGCAAATCCATCGATCATAGTTCCTACTACATCAAAAGTACCGGAAGCTCCAATCAGCAGCGTTGGTTGATATAGTTCGATTGCTTTTCTTAGTTGGCACAACTGCTTCGTTAAGAAATCATCGAGTGTATGAATTTCCTGCGCCGAAATTGGTTCGTTCGTATGAAATTCTCGATAAAGCACCGCAACTCCCACAGGATAGCTATCAGACCAATAGAATGAATGACGGTCTGCGATGATAAATTCTACACTACCACCACCGATATCCATAATAAGCACAGGCGTAGCTGGTGCATTCCAAATCAGCGAAACTCCGGAGTAAATCAACTGTGCCTCCTTCTGGCCATCGATCAGTTGCACAATCAAACCAGTCTTTTCTTTAATTTGCCCGATGTAATAACTGGCATTGGTGGCGGTTCGCAGAGCGGCGGTACCAACTACTTTGATTTCGTCAATATCATACTCGTTTATGATCAGTACAAATTCTTGTAGAGCCCGGATACCCCGCTCCATTGCAGCATCTGACAGGTGGTCGATTCCATCAAGAGCAAGTTTGACATAGATACGTTTGCGCAATAACTCCACAAAGTCCTTTGATCCTCTGGTCTCAATGATCAAAAGGTGAAAAGTATTAGTGCCCAGATCCAATATTGCAGCCCGACGCATTATCATTTAAAGGAAATAAACAGCGCGCAAGGTCAGAAAATAACCACGATATCGTGAAAGACCCGGGTGTTTTCTTTCATCCCGCAGTAGATTTACCGAATGCGTATACCTGACTGTGAAGCCCAGATGTTGATTACTGTAGATTGTTGCCCCGACTATCAGTGAAAGATCTGTTTGATTTAGGCCTTCAATATTAGCATTGCCTCCAACATCCTTTACTTTCTCATTGATGATCCGACCCAATGAGGCACCTGCTTCAAAATGCATCTTGTAATAATCTTTCTGCTGCCAGTCTTTAAAGCTCAGGAGTACCGGAATCTCTACATAGTTGATAAAAATTGTGAATGGATCAGTAAACTGACTGCCAGTGCGACTACCCCGCTCGTTGTAAAGCAATTCGATACTCCATGCTGTTTTTTCACGGATGTCGCTAGCCACCTTGAGGCCAAGATGCAGACCTATCTTATTAAAACCGGCGATAAAGTCACCGTTAATTTGTGAAGCGTTGGCACCAAATACCAGGCCACCCCTAAAAGTCTGTCCATGACTGACAGTTATCACTAACATCGGAAGCAATAAAAAAAGACATATGGATTTTATTCTCATATTTCAAAAATACTTTTTCTTTGATACTTCAATATCTTTACCACCACAAGCAATATTTCCAGATCAATTCTATGAGTAAATATACGAAGGCTACCCTGCAGAAATTAGAGATCATTTTCGAAAAATTGGGTTATAAGGTGCGATATGAAAAGGGCAACTTTAAATCAGGTTATTGCATTGTCGAAGATCGAAAGATAGCGGTAGTCAATAAATTTTTTGATCTGGAGGGCCGGGTTCAGACTATGTTAGATATTCTGGTCAACATGGATATTGAAACAGTAACCCTTGATGAATCGTCGCAAGCTTTTCTCAACCGGTTGCTTGCCAAAGCAGCATCTAACTAGGAGAAGATTTGAAAATAGTACTCACAGGCACCGGAACATCGCAGGGAATACCGGTGATTGGTTGTCGCTGTGAGGTATGCATATCTAAAGATGAGCGCGATAAGCGATTACGCACAGCTGCCTTTATAGCTTACGAGGGTACTCACGTCGCGGTAGATGCAGGACCAGACTTTCGCCAACAGATGCTCAACCTGGGCATTACTCACCTTGATGCGCTGATTATCACTCATGAGCACAATGACCATGTGGCTGGTCTCGATGATATAAGACCTTTCAATTTTATTCAACGTAAACCATTGAAGGTGTATACCTTGCAGAGGGTTGCTGATGAAATAAGGCGTCGTTTTGCTTATATCTTTTCTCAGAATCCTTATCCAGGTGCACCAACCATAGAGATGATCGTTATAAAACCCTATGAGATGATCGAGATTGGAGCATTGTCAATTATGCCATTGCTGGTAAAACATGGCGACATGGAGGTTCTGGCAATGAGATCTGGGGCGGTTGCTTATGTGACTGATGCCAATGAGATACCCTCCAGAAGTATGCAATTATTGCAAGGTACTGACAATGTGGTAATCAATGCCCTCCATCACCGATCTCACCACTCGCATTTTAATCTTTTGGAGGCCATGCGGGTGGCGAAGCAGATTGGTGCTAAAAATGCTTACTTTACACATATTAGTCATCAGATGGGCTTGCATGCAGAAGTCAATCAAAAACTACCTGCGGGCTTTTCACTGGGGTTCGATCAACAAACCATCAGAATTTAGTCCATTCTGGTTAGTGAAAGTTGACTTTAACGAAAGAAATACCGATTATTGAAGGTCGATGCAAAAAATTGATACACGATATCGTCTGCCAATCTTAAGCTTCCTGTTAATTTGGGTGGTCACCAATCAGATTATCGGCCAGCAAGCGCCTCAGTATACTATGAACATGCTTGACAAATACAGGAACAATCCGGCATATGGCGGAATGGATGCTTCACTTAGTGTTACCGGGGCTTTAAAGTCACAATGGGAGATTTTTCCCGGCGCTCCAAAATTTCAGCACATAACCGCACATATGCCCTTATATATCGCTAGTGGAGGAGTCGGAGTACAGTTTTACCATGATCAGATTGGAGTTGAGGAAAGTGTTGGTTTTCAGGCATCTTACAACTATGTTTTTGAGACCTCATTTGGGATCCTGTCCGCAGGTTTTAGTGCTGGACTGCTTCAAAAAAGGATCGATGGTGGTAAACTTCGTACACGAGACGGCATCTATGAAGGCAATACGATCATCCACAATGATCCCATTCTCTCAAGTACGATTGGGTCGGGTATGGCTCCCACTACATCTTTGGGAGTTTATTTTGCGAATGACTTTTTAGAAGCGGGAATAGCGATTGACCAATTGGTGAGTCCTACCATAACGCTTAACAACGCTGAAGAAACATCATTCAAAGTGAAGAGGACCATTTCTGCCTTTGCAGAATATGGATATACGGTCAATGATTGGTTGCAGTTGTATCCTTCACTGTTTGTAAAGACCGACGGAATCCAGACACAATTGGATGTGAGTACTCGTTTTGATTATCAGACAATTTACTTTGGAGGCCTTACATTTAGAGGCTACAGCCAAGCCACCATTGATGCACTTGCTTTTTTTGTAGGGGCCAGAGTAAGTCAGAAAGTAAGTCTGGCTTATGGTTATGATATTACCCTATCAAGACTGAGGAACTATACTGAAGGTACCCATGAGATCGTTGTACATTACAATATAGGTAAGACTATTGGCGTTGGAAAACCAGAAAGGATCATATACAATCCGCGATATTAGGTGAAAAATATCCTGCTGAAAAAACGTTGATTTAAAAAATATTGGCAAGGTTCTTGACGTTAGCAGATCTGTATGAGGCCCACATTGAAAGTCAAATTTTAATTAATTTGAATATTTTTGAAATCAATTCAACTTAAACACTAATAAGAGTAGCTGCAAACAGGTTTAAGTAATGGAAAGAATAGCTGTAAAAATTTTTAGTTTAGTGGTGCTTTCAATTTTCGCGTCCTCATGCGGAAGCAATAAGACCGGAGGTGATCTGATTGGAGTACAAGATCGACCAAAGTGGAGAGCTGATATGCCCTTCGGAATGGTCTATATCAAATCTGGTACTTTTCAGTTGGGTAGTGGTGACGAAGATGTTAGTCGATATTACATCCGTAGACCCAAGACCATTTCAATCAATGGTTTTTATATGGACGAAACTGAAATCACAAACAACGAATATCGACAGTTCGTTTACTGGGTGCGGGATTCAATCGCGCATACGATATTGGGTGATTTTATCACAGACGATAGTGGCAATGAAAGGATCGACTGGGATCTTGAGTTGGACTATTCGGACGAGTCTTTGGAGGATCTCTATTACCAGGGTGACAATATGCTCGGTAACAAGAAGGAATTGGATGCAGGTCAACTCGTCTATAATTATGAGTGGATCGATCTGAAAGCCGCTGCCAAAGATCAGGGCCGTTCACCCCGAAACTCTTTTATCCGAAAAGAGAAATCAAAGATCTACCCCGACACCCTCTGTTGGATAAGAGATTTTGCTTATTCATACAATGATCCTATTGCAAAAAATTACTTCTCACACCCTGCTTATGATGATTATCCAGTAGTGGGGATTGATTGGAATCAGGCAAATGCCTTTTGCCACTGGCGTAGCCTGATCTGGAATGCAAATAAGGAGAACTCATTTGGAGATGAATTTAGATTGCCAACTGAGACAGAATGGGAATATGCAGCTCGCGGAGGTCATGAACATGCCATGTATCCATGGGGAGATCCATATGTGAGAAATGCCAAAGGATGTTTGTTGGCCAACTTTAAACCGGGTAGAGGCAATTATCCAGAAGATGGAGGACAGTATACGGTAAAAGCGGATGCATACTATCCCAATGACTATGGCCTCTATAATATGGCCGGGAATGCAGCTGAATGGACCAGTAGCGCGTTTGTTGAAAATGCATACTCGTTTATCCACGATATGAATCCGGATATACAATATAATGCCTTAGAGTCTGATCCCGACACTTATAAGAGAAAAGTGATCAGAGGTGGTTCCTGGAAGGATGTAGCTTACTTCTTGCAAGTAAGTACCCGTCATTGGGAATATCAAGATACAACAAAGTCGTATGTCGGATTTAGATGCGTTCTTCCATTCCAGGGAAGATCCATCAACGACTTTAAATAAGACAACATAGAGGATTTGTAGAAGAATGATACCCACCGTTTCAACCTGGTTGGACCTGTTCTTCTATAAACCTTATTTTCCTGCTTAGAAATACTCGCTGTTAATAAGAAAACCTTTCCCGCTCGAAGACACTAATTTGAATACTATTTACGTAATAGATATTGGTTTTCTTTTATTCATTAATCTTTTAAAACGGTTTTTACGATGGCTTTCTATAAGAGTAATTGGTTTAAGTACCTAAAGAACCTCATTATTGGTGTCGGTGCATCTTTGGTGATGATAGGTGCGCTTGGCAAAATTAACAGTGAACCCTGGGGAGGAATTGCAATCACAATCGGTCTGGTGACTGAAGCAATATTGTTCCTTGTCTTAGGGTTATTACCCCCGGAAAAAGACTACTATTGGGACAAACTTTATCCAGGACTGGCTGACTATTCCGCGAATCTTCAACCGGTTGGGGGTATTGCCAAAAACGGAGCTTCCACAATGAAACAACTGGATGGTGAAAAAGTAGAAGCTCAATTGTCGGGCATGCTGGATGAACTACGCGGTATGTCAAAGAGCTTGGGCTCACTCAAAGCTTTGCAGGAAGTAGATTTTAGTAGCACTGCACAGCAGGTGAAGACAATGAACAACTTCTATACAAAATTGAATGAGGCCATGGCTGAGCTCACTGACACGGTAGATGATACCAAGGAATACAGAGATCACATCACTTCATTGAATCGAAATCTGGGAACATTGAATACCGTATATGGAAATATGCTTCATGCTATGTCCAATCCGGTAGGTCGAAATGTATAAAATCGTCCCGTGATGATTTTCAATTAATTAGTGAACTAACTTAAAATAATCAAAAGATATGGCAATTCCTAAGGAGCCGCGTCAGCTGATGATTAACATCATGTACTTGGTGTTGACCGCCCTACTAGCCTTAAATGTCTCGGCTGAGATATTTAATGCCTTCAAGGTGGTCGATAACGGGCTTATGGCATCTAACAAATCGTTGGATGATTCGAATAGCTCGCTACCCGACGTCATCAAAGAACGCTCAAAAAAGAGAAAAGAGCTGGAGGTTTACGCTGAAAGGGTAGATCCAGCCAGACAAATAAGTAAGGAACTTTCTGACTACATAGATCAATTGGTGACTTTCATGATTGATCAATCAGGTGATAAAAACGGCGCTGTTGATGCCGGAGATTACGTTGATGTACAGGGAGTAGAAGAACTACGAGGTAAAAAAGATAAGGACGTTACCACCCGACTATTGGTCGATGACGGTAAAGGCGCTGAGTTGAAGGGGAAAATACTGGAGGCACGTGCTAAATATCTTGAACTGGTTGACGAAGCTGACCGGCCAAGATTTGAAGCGGAAATGTCTTTGGTGATCGATGACGAAACTTGGAGACATGGAAGAAAGAAGAAAAACGCCTCCTGGGAGTCTTTCAACTTCCGTCAAATGCCTTTGGCAGCTACGCTACCAATCTTCAGCAAATTTAAGAACGATGCTAAGTCAACCGAGGCAGCCTTTTTGAATTATCTGATGGGAAAAGTAGGAGGAGAAGATGTTGTGTTTGACAAGTACACCGTGGTATCGGCACCAAAAAATCTTACATCATCAAGGGTGAAACCTATGATACGGAGATTTTCTTAAGTGCAGCAACCGGAGGTTCATCTCAAACCGGAATTTCAGTACGAGTCAATGGATCACCGGTCGGAGTCAATTCTGACGGCGTTGCAAAGTGGAGCGCCCCAGCATCAGGAGTAGGTGTCAAAAAATATTCTGCCGACATTACCGTTACAAATCCGGTGACTGGTCAGTCTGATACTTACAAGAAGGAATTCGAATTTGAGGTGGGTGAGCGATCGGTTTCGGTATCAGCAACCAAAATGAACGTGTTCTACATTGGTGTAGACAACCCGGTTGAGGTTTCAGCTGCAGGTATTTCCAGCAATGATATGAATGTGAGTATGAGTGGAGGCGGTGGAGGTACGATCAAACGTGCTGCTGATGGTACTTTTGTGGTCAATGTGACTCAGCAAACAAGAAATGATGAGTTTGCAAAGATCAACGTTTCTGCACCTGGTATCACCGTAGCCAAAGACTTTCGGGTGAAACGAATTCCAGATCCTGTTCCGACGTTGAGCGGAAAAGCGGGTGGTGCAATGGGCAACGGCGAGTTAAGAGCTCAGCAAGCCTTGATCCCAACTTTAGATGGATTTGATTTTGACGCACGTTGCAATATCGTAGGTTTCCAAATCATTCGATCGGCAAAACGTGAAGATCCTGAATTTAGTGCCAACAAAGGCGGTAAATTTGACGAAGCGACGAAGGCTTTGGTCAACAAGGCAAAACCTGGCGATATTTTTGTATTTGATAATATAAAGTGTCAATGTCCAGGTGATGTTGCAAGTAGGACATTACCGTCCAGTGTTTATAAAGTACAGTAAAACAAACTATTAATATTAAAGAGCATGAAAGCTGTAAAATTATTGGGTCTCTTATTTGGGTTATCTCTGACGGGTTTGACCTTTGGACAAATTGCAGAGGAGATCGTCACCGAATCTTCAGAACCAGAAGTGGAAGAGGTTTTGATTACACCTTTAGATGATATCGTCGCAAAGAGAATCATGCAAGAGCGTTTCATCTTGCCCTATGAGCCAGTACGCGAAGCCGATCTCTTTTGGGAAAAAAGAATTTGGAGAGTACTTGATATCCGGGAAAAAATGAACAGACCTTTTTCTTTTCCTGACGCACCATTCTTCGGAATCATGGTAGATGGTGTGGAATCTGGAGATCTTACACCATACGGTGATGAAAAATTCACGAATAAATTGACCTCACAAGATCTTACTAATCTGCTCTTTAGTATTGATACGACCTTTGTCACTAATCCTGACACCTACGAAGACGAAATGACGATTGTGCAAAACGAGATCAACTTCGAGGACATCAAACGATTTAGAATCAAGGAGATATGGTTTTTTGATGAAGAAAGCAGCACCTTGAAAGTGCGTATTTTGGGACTTGCTCCAATCAAGGACGTATATGACCAAAATACTGGAGATTTTCTTTTTGAGCAGCCATTATTCTGGCTGTACTATCCCGAAAGCCGTGAGTATTTTGCACGACACAAGGTGTACATACCAGGTAATGATGCCAATCCACTATCGTGGGAGGATTTCTTCGAAATGAGGTCATTCTCGAGCTATATCTATAAAGAGTCTAACGTAGATGGTTTCCGCTTGCAAGTTTATCCATCCCTGGCAGGTAGTGACTTGAATAGTGGTATTCAGAGATTATTGGAATCTGAAAAGATCAAAGCTTCGGTATTCAATTTCGAGCATGATCTCTGGAGCTACTAGCAGATATAAAGACAAAAACTTTTAAGAAAATGTGCTGTCATCTTTTTGGCGGCACATTTTTTTTGTACCTACCTGAAAAAGTATCGATATCCCACCAATAACTTTTCATAGCTCAGACGCACCAGGGGAACGCGAAAAACTTCGGTTAATACGATCATGAACACTAACGCATATTCAATCAGTACTACCCAGAGATTTTCGTGATAGGGATTGTAGCTATAGTTGATATAGGTGCCAATAATCAGCGCAGACCAGAAAATAGGATAACGGTAGTGGGTAAGTACTGAAAGTAATATAGGTATACCCAGATACCAGGGGTGGATCGTAGTGCTTAAGAAAAGGTAGGTGCTAAATGCTAATAGGAGTACTCTGAAAACGTGTTGGATCTTTTTGGGCTTTTCAATGAAAGCCAGAGTCAGAATAATTATTAAAGTCAGTATCGACAGTATCGGACCCAGCGTCTGGATAATATTATAGCCTTTAATTCGAAATCCAATCCATCTGATCAAATAATAAATGCTGGCATTGAATTCGAATTTTTGAAAATATAAATTGATACTACTACCCAGATGAGTGACTAGCTGTTGATTGATAAAAGGAAGGAAGAGCAGAAAGAGCGTGGTAAATAGCAGCACGAATCCAATAATTAATTTTTTTGGTCGAAACCTCCTGATGAAGAACGGGAGAAACATCAGAGGCAGCAGTTTTACCCCAATAGCCATGGCCATTGCCAAACTAAACATCTTACTGCGTTGGCGGATATAAAACCAAAATGCCATAGTAAGAAACATGATCATGATGGCTTCGAAATGCAAATTACCTGCAAATTCCAAGATAATGAGCGGATTTAAAGCATATAGTAACACTCGTTGCTTCGGGATACGTAAGAGACGGACGATCTTTAATAAGAAATAGATTGTAGTGATCTCAGCTACTAAAAACAGGCCTTTCATAATCACGGCAGACCAGTAGATACTGCCAAACCCCAGCTTGGCACAAAACGCGAAAATAGCCTGACATACGGGAGGATATATTGAATAGTAATCTGGAGAATTAAGCTGTGGGAACAAAAGATGATAGATACTTTCCCCTTGTGGTAAACTATCTATCCATTCACGGGGGGTATATAGGAATGGACTAATACCGTCATTAATCAGCTGACCATCCCATACAAACCGATATATATCATCTGATAGATTTGGAAAGGCAAAAACCAGAATAAACCGAAGAAATATCGACAGAAAAACAAAAAATAGTAAGTCGTGGTGTGATTTATAAATACGATAGGTGGCTAGATATAGGCCAAACAAGGGGATGTACAACAAGAAGATCGTAAAGAAATCACCCTGCCTGGGAATATATCCCAGGTAACTAATGAGAACAACCCAAATGATCGAAATAATATATTTCAAAGCCTCTGATTATTTGGCACTCACATGCTTGATCGTATAGTAAAAAATGGATCCATACCCAATCGCCAGTAAAATATGAAATAGTACAAATGATTTGTCTCCGATCCGGTATCCGAGAAATACTGCAAAAATAAAATATAAACAAAGCAGTCCTTCAATGATCGTCGTCCATTTGATCTTATTGCTGCGATACGTACTTTTCTTAAAATTATCTGAAAAATCTTTTATGTTAAATTTGGGTGTTCTTACAAACTCAGATCGCTTGCCCCGGTACCCCTGTAAGACCGCTACGGTATTGTGCAATGATAAACCCATCGACATGGCCAAAAAAACTGGAAACATAAAGGCAAATTTAAATAGGTCTCGCCAAAAGGACTTGTGTGGGTTGGTAAAGCGATTGGCGATATTTGCCATATAATAGACACAAACGATAGAAATCGTTCCAACAATAAAAATCGAAAAGATGTTAGTACTAAGATCCAGTCCTTTCAGGGCGATCAACAGTGGTACACTGAGTACCCCAAGCATAAAAACAAAGACAAATACCGTGCTACTTAAAAGATGAAACGTACTGTGTAATTTCTTACCCACAGGGAGCGACGATCTCCAGACTGTTGGTAACATCTTTTTTGCAGTTTCAGCACCCCCCTTCATCCACCGGAATTGCTGCGATTTAAATCCACTCATTTCTGCCGGTAGTTCAGCTGGTGATCCTATCTCTTCAAGATACTGTATCTTCCATCCCTTGAGTTGAGCTCTAATACTCAAATCGAGGTCTTCGGTAAGCGTATCCTCTTCCCACCCTCCGGCATCGTCGATAGCCTTCTTGCGCCAAACTCCGGCGGTGCCATTAAATTGAAGCATTTGATTGGCAGCTTTACGGCCCTGCTGCTCGACAGTAAAATGAACGTTGAGTTGCAGAGCCTGTAATTTTGTGAGTAGGGAGTAGTCGCGATTTATGTGCTCCCATCTGGTCTGCACGACTCCCGTACTTGAATCATCAAAGTAGGGAATAGTGCGTTGAAGAAAATCGCGCCGAGGTAAAAAGTCAGCATCAAAAATAGCCAAAAACTCACCGTGTGCTCTATTGGTGGCCTCCCGGAGGGCCCCGGCTTTAAATCCCTTCCGTCGGCTTCGTTTTATTTGTTCGATGTTAAATCCCTTTTTCCGATATTCTGCTACTTTTTTTCGTACCAACTCAACCGTATCATCAGTCGAGTCATCCAAAATTTGTATTTCGAGACGCTCTTTAGGATAGTCAAAGTTGCAAACAGAATCAATTAGCCTTTCGACAACATACCGCTCATTATAGATGGGTAGTTGTACAGTGACCAAAGGTAGATCCCCAACTGGAATTGGCAAATTCAGAATGGTGCCGGATTCTTTATTGGAATGTGATTTTTGATAGTGATACAGCAATTGAAACTGAATCAAACAGTAGATGGTAATGTAAATGAGTACCAATGAATAACTTGCCAATATGATGTAATAAACTACAACCATTGATCTAAAGTAGTTTAAAGATGGTCCACAAGATCTTATGTCCTGCCAAAATGGTTCCCTTAATAGTGCCGGATACTTTTGAAACACCCACTCTTTGACGATACTTCACCGCAACCTCCCGACATTTAAATCGCTGTTTTGCTGCTTTAATCTGCATTTCTACGGTCCAGCCAAAGTCTTGATCTTGCATATCAAGTGCCAATAATTTGGAATATTTTATCGCTCTAAAAGGTCCCAAATCAGTGAAGTGATAACCATAAAGTACTTTAATCAAGTTGGTTGCCAGCCAGTTGCCAAATATTTGCTGAGGCATCATCGCCCCTGGTTCCATCATGCCTAACGCTCTTGATCCGATCACAAGGTCGATATCTTCTTCTAAAATCGGCAAGAGTAAAGTAGTTATTTCCTCCGGGTGATCACTATAATCGGCATCTAAGAATACAATGATATCTGGTGCTATTTCTTTACGGTGTATGTATTCAAGCCCTTTTAAACAAGCGTTGCCATATCCCCGGGCAGGTTGGTATAGTACTGTTGCTCCTGCTTTCTTAGCAACCTCCCCTGTGCGATCGGTGCTGGCATTATCACAGACAACGACTTCTCTGACTATAGACCAGGGAATATCCTTTAGCACCAGGGGGATTGATGCTTCCTCATTATATGCTGGTATGATGACATCAATCAGCGCACCGTTCTTCATTGTTGGTAAAAGTACGGCATTTCCCTCATTACGTTAGTTATGTGGGCGACATTGGAATTGTAAACTCAATGGTTCGCATGAACATGTTCACTGATGCGAAATAAAGGTTGATCATGTACGTTTAAAATCGCAGAAGTTTACCTTTGTCGCGAAATAATTCAGATGCGCCTAGATTTTTTTGGCAAGACCCACAACTCGCTCTTCCTTGTTTTTTTTGGCGGGCTCGCTCTTTTACTGGCTTTTGGTTCTTGTACCAAGGAGGAGTTTATTACCGACGCAGATGCCAGGTTGGGGTTTTCTACCGATACGCTCACTTTTGACACGGTATTTACTGCAAGAGGTAGTGCTACCCGGTTTTTCAAGATCTACAATACGCATTCTAAATTTATCCGCATAAATCGAATTTGGCTGGAAGGAGCCGACCACAGTTTTTTTCGAATGAATGTCGACGGCATTGCAGGCAACGAAGCCCTGGATGTAGAGATTCCTCCTAAGGACAGCATTTACGTGTTTTTCGAAGTCACAGTAGATCCGGATCAACCCGTGACTCTTAGTCCATTTGTGATCAGCGACATGGTTAATTTCGAAACCAACGGCAACCGGCAATCAGTTTTGCTGGAAGCCTGGGGACAAAATGCCAATTATCTACCAAACCGTTTTTCTGCAGGACGTCAAAACCTATATTCGTGCAATTTTAATGAATGGGTTTGGGATGACCCCAAGCCCTATGTGATTTATGGTGTATTGGTGATTGACAGCTGCACGCTCAGAATGCCTGCTGGAACCAAGGTATATGTGCATGGCGGACTGGGGAGAAATCCAGATGGGGCCCCATACAATGATGGAGTACTCTATTTTTTTCGGCATGGACGGCTTTTGATCGAGGGAACTTCCGATCAACCAGTTGTGATACAGGGAGATCGCCTGGAATCCGAATATGCCAATGTGCCAGGGCAGTGGGGTCGCATTCAACTGGGTCCACTTAGCCAGGGACATGTCATTAATCATGCAGAGATTAGAAATGGCATCATAGGTATCCTGGTTGATTCTCTGGCAGAACTTACCTTAAAAAACACCCAAATCTACAATACGACTTCGAGTGCAATAGCTGGATATAGCTCAAGAATTGTGGCAGAAAATTGCCTTTTTCACTCCAGTGGAGGCAATAATGTGACTTTTGTATTGGGTGGAAATTACAGTTTTTCGTATTGCACGCTGGCAAATTATGGAACTTCAACCGAATCTTTAAGTGCCTCTAATTTTACCTGCCTCGATGGAAACATTCCCTGCAATCAACCGGTGGCGGCACCCTTGAATATGACTTTTCGCAATTCAGTAATCTATGGCAGTAGTCGTGATGTTATCTCTTTAAATGATGGTGTTGGTGCACAAGATCCGACCTTCTTTCGTTATCGGTTCTTAAATTGTCTGGTGCGGGTAGACGAACTTTTAGATGAGGGAGGTCATCCTGATTTCTTTGAATTCTGCAACCCTTGCCTTAATGGAGACGGTACGTC
Source organism: Saprospiraceae bacterium (assembly GCA_016711125.1). GTDB lineage: Bacteria > Bacteroidota > Bacteroidia > Chitinophagales > Saprospiraceae > JABDMH01. Next base: position 1,058,920 of record JADJTQ010000002.1, read on the forward strand.
TTTGGTTTTTGCTGACTCCGATGAAAAGGATTTTCATTTGGATAGTATGTCGATCGCAATTGAATTAGCAAAACCCGTTATCAATATTAATCAAGATCTCGAAGGTAATGAAAGAGACCCCGACCGTCCTGATGCAGGATGTTATGAAAGGGTCAATTGATGAGGGTTTGCAGGGATTTCTTTGATTTTTACTCGGGCCAAGAGGATCATTCCCAATAAAAAATAGATACCCAGAAAAAGTATACTGTTGCGCATTCCACCGCTTATTTGATCGATAAATCCAAAGCTAAACGTTCCAAATACAATGGCAACCTTCTCAAGTACCTCATAGAAGCTATAATACGATGTAGAGTCTTCCCGATGATCACTGATTAATTTTGAATAGGTAGATCGACTCATCGACTGGATTCCTCCCATCACCAAACCTACCAAAGCAGCTACCAGATAAAACTGAAGTTTTTGAGTGACCAGATAAGCCATTACGCAGATGACGATCCAAATAAACAACATCGTCATAATGGATGCCTTATTACCTCTTAACTTCGAAACGAGCGCAAAGAGGTAGGCTCCGCCGATAGCCACAATCTGGAGGATAATAACCACAAAAATCAGTTCGGAACTTTCAAATTGTAGTTCCTTTTCGGCAAAAGTGGCCGCCAGATAAAGTACGGTCTGTACCCCGGCGCTGTAGCAAAAGAACGAAATCAAAAACCGTTTTAGGTTTTTTTGAGGTTTTAGATCATGCCACACTTGTTTTATTTCGCGCAGACCTTTTTTCATGATCTGATCACCAAATTTGCCCTTGATTTCGCGAGGCAGCCTTTTGAACGGTATTTGAGCAAAGCCGATCCACCATATTCCCACCATTAAAAATGCCAGTCTAACTGCTAAGGTGCTATCTTCAGGTATCCCAAAAAAGGAGGGTTGAAGGATGATCCAAAGGTTGACAACCAGCAAAATCACACTTCCCACATAACCAAAAGCAAATCCTTTGGCACTTACCCGGTCATATCTATCGGGTGATGATATGATTGGTAGGTACGAATTATAAAAGACCTTGCCGCCATCGAAGCCGATAGTGGCCAAAATAAAAAAGGTCAAAGCCATGGCCACCTGAGGCATACCCTTAAAAAAAAACAAACCGGCACAGGAAAGAGAACCTATGGTAGTAAAGATTTTCAAAAAAAACATTTTTCGCCCGCTATAATCTGCAATACCGGAAAGTATGGGTAGCATGAGAGCAATCAAAAAGTAGGCAAAAGAGATAGCAAAGGCATAGAGAGAGCTGTTGCTGATGGACGTTCCAAAAATTTGGATGTAATCGTCGGTTATCCTGATATAATAGTTCGGAAATATAGCAACTGTTATGACTAACGCATAGGAAGAATTTGCCCAATCAAAAAAAGCCCAACCGTTGATGGTTTTTCTGTCGTTTACTATGGTGGGCACGTGGGGTTCAGCGTTTAAGTTTGGTCAAGATAGCCTTAATTTTTCAAATATAGTGCTATCTTGGTTCATGCCCACGACTCCTTTTAACTGATTAAAATTTGAAACCCAGGACTCTCATAGCACTCACTTTTGATTCTCCTTCGGGTGGTATTTTATGTCCTTTAAATCCTGGCATAGAGAGAGATGACTCTCTATTTAATTTGTCTTTATCACAGCACCATTAAATTATTTATGCGCATTCTCATTTTATCAAGAAATCCATCCCTATATTCTACTCAGAGTTTGATGCGGGCCTGTTACCGAAGAGGGCATTATGCCAAAGTGGTTGATCACCTTTTGTGTGATCTTGTTGTTGAGCAAGATCAATTGGCGGTTTTTTATCAGGGCACTAAAATTGAAGACTTTGATGCTGTGATACCCAGGGTTGGTAGCTCCGTCACAACTTACGGCACTAATGTGATGAGGCAATTGGAGATGATGGGTACATTTTCCGTGACTAAAGCCGACTCAATGCTCAAGACCCGGAATAAGTGGCTTTGTTATCAAATTTTGGCATCCGAAGGTATTCCTATTCCTAAGTCATTACTGCCTAATTTTGCTCAATTAGATGAGCAATTGATTCGTTCAAACTTTACGGAGCCACTGATTCTCAAGTTATTAGAAAGCACACATGGCATAGGTGTCATTCTTTCGGAGTCCTACAAGAACACCAATAGTACAATCGAGGCTTTTTATCGGTTGCGAGAAAGTGTGATGATTCAGGAATATGTGAGGGAAGCCAACGGGGCAGATATCAGGGTATTGGTAGTCGCCGACAAGATTGTAGCATCCATGAAACGACAAGCACGTGACGGTGAGTTTCGCTCCAATCTGCACCGTGGGGCAACTGCGATGGTTGAGGAGCTCACTGAAGAGGAGAAGCTCTTAGCCAGAAGAGTTTGTAAACTAATGGATCTAGATGTGGCAGGCGTTGACTTGTTGCGGGCAAAAGGTGGCCCGATGGTTTTGGAGATAAATTCTTCGCCAGGCTTGGAGGGAATCGAAACCGTGACCGGTATCGACGTTTCTGGTCAAATCGTGAAATTTATTGAAAGACAAGTGAGAAAGCGTAATAAGTATCTGATGAGGAAAGCATGATGGACGATGGCTTTGGGACTAACCATTAATAATAACCATATCAAAGCGGGTGACTCAGGTACCATTAGCCTGCATGTTGGCAAATTGCCTTCCGGGAGTAAAATATCCGTTAATACTCATATATTTTGTAGCAATCAGGAGGGACCAAATGTCTTACTCCTGGCGGGATTGCATGGTGATGAGATCAATGGTGTTGAAATTCTCCGGCAAACGATAGCTGGCGGACTATTTCAAGATTTGATTAAAGGAAATATCATTGTCATACCGATCCTTAATATATACGGATTTGTAAATTTTTCCCGGGTAGTACCCGACGGCAAGGATGTAAACCGGAGTTTCCCTGGTAGTATGGCAGGGTCCCTGGCATCACGAATGGCATGTATTCTTACCAAGAAAGTGCTTCCTCTGATCGACTTTGGAGTCGATTTTCATACCGGTGGTGACAACCGGTTTAACTTTCCTCAAGTGCGGTTTACCAAAAAGGATGAAAGATCAAGACAGTTGGCCGAAGCTTTTGGGGCACCATATCTATTAGAAAAGGCACTATTATCAAAATCATTGCGCAAGACAGCCAAAGACCTCAATAAACCAATTATCGTTTATGAAGGAGGCGAAGCTTTGCGTCTGGATGGACTTGTGATCGAGACTGCTTTAAAAGGGCTTAAGAGACTACTTACAAGCCAGGGTCTCTTGCATGGCCAAATGCAGCCAGTCCAATCCATTACCTTCAGTAAATCAAGCTGGATCAGGGCCAAGCAAGCTGGCATTTTTATTTGGTCTAAAAGCTCTGGAAATCAAGTGGTCAAAGGTGAAACACTTGGCAGTATTTATGATCCCGCTGGCACAACGAGGGTCGCAGTGACCGCAAGTCGTGATGGTTACATTTTAGGACATAACAACACCCCGGTGGTACATCAGGGTGATGCTCTGTTTCATATAGGTTATAATGATGTATAAAGGTTATTGGTTATTTATTGTAATTGGGCTTGGTTGGTCAAATATTGGCTGCAGTCAATCGAGCAAACAGGGTAAGGCATACTCAATGGAAGATTTTGAAAGCGATAGTTGCTTTCAATCAGCTGGTGTGAGCTTAGCAATCTTGGACATTTTGAATGACTCAATTTTGGTGGCACTTAAACCATCTCATGCTCTGCCTCCCGCATCAACACAAAAGATCCTGGTCACCGCACTCGCATTGAAGGTCATGGGCGCGGATTTTCAATTTCAAACGCGAATTGGCCACACCGGTACCATTCGACATGATACTTTATTTGGTAACCTCATCATCAGAGGCTTTGGTGATCCCTCATTAGGGTCAGCTCATTTTCCAGAAACTGCATGGAATGATGTTATGGAGGCATTGGTAAAGTTTGTTTCTGATAAGGGTATTCGCCACATTGCCGGAACAATCATAGGAGATGCAAGTTTTTATGGTCTGGATGCCATAGCACAGACCTGGCCTTATCAGGATTTGGCAAATTATTATGGAGCCTTCTGTACCGGATTGAATTTTCATGACAACAAACATTCATTGCACTTCAAGCAAAATCTCACACCGGGTGCAGAAGTTAATCAACTCGAAATAGCACCGGAAGTACCGGGATTATCTATCCGGTCATTGGTCAAAACAGGACCTCGAGGTAGTGGCGACGAGGCCTATATTATGGGGGCACCTTTACAGACAAATCGCTATGTAAGGGGTACCATTCCACCCGGTAGCGGGACTTTCACCATTGAAGGCTCGTTGCCCGATCCGCCCTATTTTCTGGCGTATCACCTCAAAAAGAATTTGGCTGCAAGGGGAATAAGTAGCGGCGAGATCCAGGCTAACTATGAAAATACGCTTGATGTTGTGGAGTGGTTTGGCACCTTGAATTCTCCGGCCTTAAGAAGGATCGTCAATTTGACCAATCAGAATAGTATTAATCTCTTTGCGGAAGCCTTGGGTATGAGGGCACAAGATAGTCTGGCGGTCAAAAACGGTGACTGGATGATAGATTTTTGGGCGGAAAAAAAGGTTGATATGCGAGGTTGTCACTTTGAAGATTATTCGGGTTTATCTCCCTTTAATGCTTTAAGTGCCCAGGCAATGGTTCAGATACTCCGCATCATCCATGAAGATCAGACGATCTGGCCAGATTTTCTCGAAAGTCTGGCAGTAGCAGGCCAATCCGGCACCCTCCGGTCTTTTTTAAAATCAACTAAGGCAGAAGGTAGAGTTTTTGCTAAAAGCGGTTTGATCAGTGGTGTTCGAAGTTACGCTGGTTATATGGTTTCAGAATCAGGCAAGTGGTACGCCTTTGATATTATGACCCATAATTCTGCTTGTGGTGCGCAACAAGTGCGGAAGAAATTAGAACAATTGTTAGAGACCCTGTATCTTTCGCTACCTTAAAATCTTTGACCACATGAGGCTTCTGTTCCAAAGCTTGTACTTTCAGCTACTTCTTACGGCTTTGGCCTGTAATAATAATGGCAGAACACCATCGGTGGATATCGAAGAGCAGTCGGAGGAGCAAAAGTGGAGTCAGGAGATCGATTTTAAAGATAAGGTATCTGCCTATGAAGATGAGAACAGAGATATTTGGCAGAAACCTGATCGAGTGATCGATATTTTAGGACCACTTGATAACAAAACTGTTGTGGATCTGGGTGCAGGAACAGGCTACTTTGCCTTCCGGTTGGTTCCTAAGGCCAAAAAAGTAATCGCCGTTGATATCGATGAGGATTTCGTCAGTTTCATGGAGAAGAAGCGTAAGCTACTACCTGCAGATCTCCGGGAAAAGTTTGAAGCCAGACTGGCACAACCTGATGATCCTCATCTGATAAAAAACGAAGCAGATGCATTACTTATCGTCAATACATATGCTTACCTGCAAAATCGCATTGAATACTTTACAAATTTGCAAAAGTTGCTAAAACCAAATTCGAAGATTGTTGTGATCGAATTTAAGATGAAAAATATACCGAATGGCCCACCGGATGAAGAAAAAGTAGGAATCTCAACTGTTGAAATAGAACTATCGGCAGCGGGCTTTAGAGATATTGATGTTGATGATCAAACTCTTGATTATCAGTATATTGTGACTGCTCGTTCGTGATACTAGTCGATCATCTATCCGCTCTTGTTTGGATTAAAATCATCACCCTAAGACAGTAAAAACAACAAAGAGATGATGCACTTCGTCAGTTTTTTATCTTTACGTTTTATATAGTTTAGCTATCAATAAATAATGGCAGTAGACGTAATACTGGGCCTTCAATGGGGAGACGAGGGTAAAGGTAAAATTGTAGATTTTCTCGCACCAAATTACCGCATCATCTGTAGATTTCAAGGAGGACCTAATGCAGGCCATACATTGAAGTTTGAAGGTAAGAAGCATGTGCTCCACGATACCGTCTGGTATTTTCAGGCCTGACCTGGTCAATGTGATCGGTAACGGACTGGTAATTGACCCTATTACCCTTGCCAAAGAATTGAAAGCAGTTAAAGAAGCAGGTGTCACGATAGACAAGAATCTGTTGGTGGCCAGAAAGGCTCATCTTATATTACCTACGCACCGTCTGCTTGACCAGGCATCCGAAGCTCATAAGGGTAAAGAAAAAATTGGCTCAACTCTACGCGGTATCGGGCCAACCTACATGGACAAGACCGGTCGAAACGGACTGAGAGTAGGAGACATCCAATCTGCGGATTTTGAGCATAAATACCAAGCACTTAAGGACAAGCACCTTGGATTACTCAAGATTTATCCTCAGCTGGACTTTGATCTTGAGCGGGAAGAAGCTATTTGGATGGAAAATCTGGAACATCTTCGCGCTTTACCATTTATCGACGGAGAGTATTTCATCAATCAGGCTCTGGACAAAGGTCAGAAAGTATTGGCTGAGGGAGCTCAGGGTAGTATGCTGGATATTGATTTTGGTACTTACCCTTATGTCACCTCTTCCAACACAATAACTGCTGGTGCCTGCATAGGACTTGGTATCGCACCAAGTAAGATTGGAGAAGTTATTGGTATCACCAAGGCCTATTGTACCAGGGTGGGAAGCGGACCTTTTCCATCTGAACTCGATGATGATGATGGGAAAAAGTTAGCCCAGATAGGCATGGAGTTTGGCGCCACCACCGGAAGACCTCGCCGCTGCGGATGGTTGGACGTGCCCCAACTGCTATACACTATCATGATCAATGGTGTAACCCAGCTGGTAATGACCAAAATTGATGTCCTTGATACTTTTGAATCGATTAAAATAGCCAGGGCTTATCAAATGAATAACGGAGAGACTACTACTCTGCCATTTGATATTTGTGATAATGACATTACACCCATTTGGAAATCTTATCGGGGCTGGAATACCAGCCTGGAAACCATTACTTCATATCAAGCTCTCCCGGCAATGACCAAAACTTATATTCAAGACCTGGAGACCCAACTTGGAGTAAATTTTAGTATGATCAGCACGGGTCCGGAGCGATCAAAATTAATTGTAAGGTAGGAAGATCAAGGGCTCTTTACTGAGCCTGACGATTTCTTATATTCGCAGTCTATCTTGCAATGTCCATATAGATTGAGAGCATGATCCGTAATCTCAAATTGTAAGATATCACCCATGGTGTCTTTGATCTGCTGAATTCTGGGATCACAAAATTCTGAAACTTTTCCACAATCCTTGCATATCAGATGGTCATGTTGTTTATTGCCAAATGATTTTTCGTACTGGGCCAGGTTTTTACCGAACTGATGTTTTTTGATTAAATCGCAACTGACCAGCAATTCGAGGGTATTATATACCGTAGCTCTGCTCACCCGGTAATTTTGATTTTTCATGTGAATGTAAAGTGCCTCCGCGTCAAAGTGATCGGTGCGATTGTAGATCTCTTCCAGGATGGCATAACGTTCGGGAGTCTTTCTGAGTCCTTGGGTCTCCAGGTGGGTCGAAAATATGTCTTTGACTTCGTTGAAAATATCTAGAATAGTTCTTTGCCCGGCCATCTGATTAATCGGTTCTGGTTACAGTAGATACGCCCTGCAAAGACTTTAAAGCACGAATCGCCTGGTTAAGTTGATTGATGTTGGTCACGATCAGGCTGATTTTGCCCTCATAATATCCTTCGTCACCGGCCATCGAAAATGACCGGATGTTCATCCCTAGTTTCGAAGAAATCTCACCGGTCACTCTTTCGATTACCCCTGGCCCATCATCGATACCGGTGATTACCAAATTGGCGATAAATTCGGTGCCGGTTTGACTTGACCACTCCGCATTCAGCGTGCGATAACCAAAATTGGTCATCATGTTTTCAGCATTTGGGCAGGCAGTGCGGTGTATTTTTACACCGCTATTGGTACCAACAAACGCGAAAATATCATCACCCATCACCGGATTGCAGCAGGTCGCAAATGAATAGTCATATTGTTCGCCCGGTTCACCATTGATTGATATTAATTGTCTGGAGGTTGATTTGGGTTTACGGCTTTTTTTGATTTGTGGCGCCGGCTCTGCTACGGTTTCGACTTTTTTAATCTTAGGGGTATCAAACAAAATCCGGCCGTGTTCTACCTTGTATTCTTTGAGATCAGCCAGGTTAATATATCCATTGTAGAGTGAAGCAAAGAGATCGGTACGGTTTTTAAAGCCGTAGTGTTTAGCAATATTGTCGGCATTGACCTCGAGATCCAGTTTAAGATGGCTAAGTTTCCGTTCAAGCATCTCTTTGCCCATGTCAGCCAGTTTGCGAATGTCTTCGCGAAGTGCCGATTTGATTTTTGATTTTGCCCGCCCAGTGACTACCATCTTTAACCAATCTTCATTGGGTTTCTGATTTTTACTGGTAGTTACATGTACTTGGTCTCCATTATCCAATTCATAACCCATCGGCACTAGCCTGTTGTTGACCTTGACGGCCGTGCAGTGGTAGCCAACATCCGTATGGATACTAAATGCAAAATCGAGTGCCGTAGCCCCTTTGGGTAATATTTTCATGTCTCCCTTTGGAGTATAGACAAAGACCTCTTCATTAAAAAGGTTACTTTTAAAATCAGTGACAAATTCAAGGGCATCTTTGTCAACATCTTCCATTAGGTCACGAATGTTGTCGAGCCAGGCATCATAGAGATCTTGCTGACTTTTGATTTCCTTGTACTTCCAGTGAGCTGCAAACCCCGTTCGGCAATTTCGTCCATCCGTTCACTTCTGATCTGAACCTCGACATATTTGCCCTTAGGGCCAATAACCGTAGTGTGCAAGGATTCGTAACCATTTGACTTGGGGTGGTAATCCAGTCTTTGAGTCGTTCGGGGATGGGAGTATGCACGTCGGTCACAATCGAATACACTTGCCAACACATGGGTTTTTCTTTTTCCCGCTTGACATCTACTATGATCCGCACCGCAAATAGATCATAGATCTCTTCAAACGGCACATTCTTTTTCTTAATTTTATTAAAGATGGAAGAGATCGATTTGGGACGACCATGAATGCGATAGTTTATTTTCAACTCATCTAACTTCTCTCGCAGAGGATCGATAAATTCATTGATATAGGAATTTCTTTTGCCTTTTAGTTTCTTGCAGCTTTTGAGCGATCTCATCATATTGGTCTCGCTCGGTGATCTTCATGCAAAGATCTTGAAACTCAGTCTTTAAATTGTAGAGACCGAGACGATGAGCCAGAGGGGCATAGATATAGCTAGTCTCAGCCGCAATCCGAAGTTGTTTGTGCTTAGGCATGGCACCGATGGTACGCATGTTGTGAACCCGGTCGGCCATCTTAATAAGAACCACCCTGACGTCATAAATGAGGGTGCTAAGTACTTTTTTGAAGTTTTCAGCCTGAGCTGTAGTCGGATTGAAGTCTCTTTTTAATTTGGTAAGACCATCGACAATATTGGCAATTTTATCTCCAAAGCGGGCACGGATGTCGGCAAGAGTCACTGCGGTATCTTCAACCACATCATGAAGCAGTGCGGCTACGATCGCAGTCGGGCCAAGACCAATTTCTTCCGCACAAATACGAGCTACTTCGATTGGATGCAAGATGTAGGGTTCTCCTGATTTGCGTCGCTGCTCTCGATGGGCCTCCACAGCCATCTCATAGGCGAACCGAATATTCTTCTTGTCGGCATCGTCCATATCCACTTTGATTGACTTCAGTAGCTTTCGGTAAGCTGATTGGATCAACTTACGGTCATCTACTGTATCATGTGCTATCGGAGGCATATTGTGTCGCTGTTACGATTAAAAAACAATAATTGTACCTGCTTAGTTCTATCGCTAACTTCTTGATAACAAATCTAATAGAAATTTGGCAGCCTTTGGTTTATTGGCTTGGTATGATTTTGAGAAAGTGGTATTTCTGATTATTAGGCTAAACCCGTTTTAGGCATTAGTCTTTCTAATGCCTAAATTGACGATTGAAAATCAAAAACTTAAACTAAGTAGTTGAAAACCCAAGTGATTTGGTTTTCAATATCAGAATTTTAACCCATTCTGGCACCGAAGAGGCCTGATAAATCATTGATCATCAATAATTTATCAACCGATGATGATTAATGTCACAGTCAGACAAGCCTTGCTTCGTTTGACACTTTGGGCGGAATAGGTATTTTTAATGCATATTCCGGGTTAAAATCAAAAACATTTTATCTTTGCAGCCTCCATATTTGAAATAGCGGGTGTGGTGGAATTGGTAGACACGCTAGACTTAGGATCTAGTGCCGCAAGGTGTGGGAGTTCGAGTCTCTTCACCCGCACGTAAAAAAGGACGGCTGTCATAACATTTGGCGGCCGTTCTGCTTTTAAATCCTGCCTCCAGCCATCGCTAATAATCGACATTTAGTTTACTTTAGTTATCGAACTATTAAGCGACGAGAATTTGCCGTTTTAGCATTTCCTCGTGGCTGTTATCAACCTTATTTGTTTTAAAGCGTTTGGAGTACTATTTTTGCGGCCATTTTTATCAGGAGCCTTGACTGTGGGGATCTTAGATGAGTTACAAATAATCCGAGAAATAATATGAGTGTCATCCGAACAGACAAAAATAATAACGAAGCTACCCTTGCCCTCAACATTGTCAAGAGTGACTATGAGCCAAAACTCTCCGAGGAACTAAAAAAATATCAGCAGAAAGCTCAAATGAAGGGTTTTCGCAAAGGCAAGGTACCTAAGAGTGTCATTCGGAAAATGTATGGTAAAGCCATGCTGGCTGATGTGATCAATGCATTGATTCAGGAAAAACTCGGTGGATATATTGAATCAGAAAAACTTGACCTTCTCGGACAGCCCCTCCCATCTAAGGAACAAAAGATCTATGATTTTAATCTGGACAATTCAGGAGACTTCACTTTCCTTTTTGACGTAGGACTATCTCCAGTCCTTGAGTTGACCGGAGTAGCTGCCGAAACAGTCTTCAAACGCCCCAAAGTTGAAGTGACCCACGAGATGATTGACAAAGATCTCCAAGCGGCACGTAAGCGATATGGTCAGGAAGTTCATCCGGAAAAGGACTTTAGAGATGATGATCGACTATTACTCAACGCCAAAGAGCTTGAGGGTGACGTTCTGAAAAATGACGGATTTGAGACCTCTTTTCAAATTCTCATCTCAAACATCGCAGATCAATCCTTAAGAGATCAGGTGAAAAAAATGCTGAAGGAAGATACCTTTCGCTTTAATATTTATGAGCTTGAACCCGATCGTTCAGAAGACTACGTAAAAAAGTACCTACTCAATCTTGCGAAAGAAGATATGGACCGGGAAACCGGACAAATGTTTGAGGCAACGATTAGTGAGGTAAATCGTATCGATCCAGCCGAACTGAATGAAGCCTTTTTTGGTCAGGCCTTTGGAGAAGGGGCGGTATCTTCGGAAGATGAGGCCCGGGCAAAAGTGAAAGAGCAGATAGAAGCCTTTTATGACAGGCAGGCAGAAGCATTGATGTTTCGGGATTTTCAAGAGAAACTATTGGAAATAAACCAGGTCACCTTGCCCGACGAATTCCTGAAGAGGTGGCTCGTAGCCAGCAACGATAATCTGCAAGAAAAGCAACTAACCCATGAATATCCCGATTTTTCACGCAATCTTAACTGGACGCTGATCGAACGAAAGATCAAGGATAAATTTGAGCTAAAAGTTGAAATGGATGAGGTTAAAGAGGTCATGCGTAATCAGATCAGACAGTACTTTGGAAACTATCCGGTCACAAATGAGATCCTTGATAGTTCGGTAGACCGTATGATGGCTGATCAAGAGCAGTTTAACCGGGCCTATGCAGAATGTATGTCAGACAAGGTTTTTGAAACTATACGAGACAACGTTACTCTGCAAGATGATCCGGTTAGCTTAGAAGAATTTCAAGAGTTGGTAAAAGAGGCACAAGCAGCCAAGCAACATCATCACGACCATGATCACGACCATCATCACGATCATGATCACGACCATGATCACGAAGAGGAATGATTCTTGTGGTTCTTTGTAAACAATTTGGCACGAAATAGATTATAAATATGGTCTGTTTTGACATTCACAATTTTAGGCACATTTAAATCAACGAATATGTTTCACAACGATGAGTTTAAGAAGTATGCTACCAAACACATGGGTATGGCCAGCATGCACCTCGAAAAATATATGGAGACTTCAGTACCAGATATACATGGTTTTACCCCTCATGTCATAGAAGAGCGCCAACTAAACGTGGTGGGTATGGACGTTTTTTCGCGCCTGATGATGGACAGGATCATCTTTATGGGGGTTCCTGTCAATGACTATGTTGCGAATGTGATCCAGGCACAATTGCTTTTTTTAGAATCTACCGATCCAAAAAGAGATGTCCAGATGTTTATTAACAGTCCCGGGGGCAGTGTAATTGCCGGGTTGGGCATCTATGATACAATGCAGTACGTCACACCAGATATCGCTACAATATGTACCGGTCTGGCCGCCTCAATGGGAGCTGTCTTGTTGGCAGCAGGATCTAAGGGCAAAAGAACCGCCCTACCGCATGCCCGGGTGATGATCCATCAACCATCAGGTGGGATGCAGGGACAGTTTGCCGATATGGAGATCAGTTACAAACTGATCAAATCGATGAAGAAGGAACTGTATGATGTATTGGCCGGTCATACGGGACAGACCTACGAGAAGATTGAGGAAGATTGCGATCGTGACAATTGGATGACAGCCACCGATGCAAAAGAATATGGACTGGTTGATGAAGTTCTGGCACGAACAACGAAAGGAGATAACAAGGATAATTAATCTTGATTTGCATAACAGACTGAAGGTGTTGACAATGGGTTTGATTCTTAAATAGGAGTGAAACTGCATCACATCATTGCTTATCTGCAAGTTTTGCAGGATATTTGTATACCTTTGGATATCAGTTGGTAAGAAATGGAAGATAAGAACGTACGCTGCTCATTTTGTGGCCGGGATAAATCGGAGGCCTTAATTCTGATTGCAGGCATTGATGGCCATATTTGTGAGGTTTGTGTTGAGCAAGCCACTGATATTGTAAAAGAAGAACTCTTTTCAAACAAGGAAAAGGATAAGAGTAAATTTCTCTTGCCCAGCAATCTCACGCCTAAAAAGATCAAAGAATATCTCGATGACTATGTGATTGACCAGGATGCCGCAAAAAAATACCTGGCAGTGGCGGTGTATAATCACTACAAACGAATTGGCATTGATTTTAAGGATGACATCGAAATCGAAAAATCAAACATTTTATTTGTAGGCCGCACGGGTACGGGTAAGACATTGATGGCAAAGTCGATCGCCCGATTGCTCAATGTTCCTTTTGCCATTGTAGACGCCACCGTCTTTACGGAGGCGGGTTATGTAGGTGAAGATGTTGAGAGCATTTTAAGCAGGTTACTCCAAGTTTGTGATTATAATGTGCAGGCTGCCGAAAAGGGCATCGTATACATTGATGAAATCGACAAAATCGCTCGTAAAAGTGACAATCCGTCGATTACCCGGGATGTGTCTGGTGAGGAGTACAACAAGCGCTTTTGAAAATGCTCGAAGGGACCGATGTAAATGTACCTCCACAAGGGGGTCGTAAACACCCCGAGCAAAAGTTGATTAAGGTCAACACAGAAAACATACTCTTTATCTGTGGAGGAGCTTTTGATGGCATCGAAAAACTCATTGCCCGTAGACTGAATACTCAAGTGATCGGCTACAATTCGAAAGAAAAAGATAAAGTTGATCGTGAAAACTTGCTACAGTATGTGAATCATCAGGATTTACGTCATTTTGGCTTGATACCTGAGCTTTTGGGTCGCCTGCCTGTACTGACTTATCTCAACCCTCTTGATGTCAAGGCACTTGAGGCGATTCTTACTGAGCCCAAAAATGCGATCATTAAGCAGTATAAAAAACTATTCTTTTTGGAAGGAATCGAACTTAAGATGAGCAAAGGTGCTTTGGAGTATATCGCTGAAAAAGCAATGGAATACAAATTGGGAGCACGTGGACTGCGTTCGATCTGTGAGGAGATCATGACCGATGCCATGTATGAGATGCCGTCATCCAAAAAGAATGTAAAAACCTTCGAAGTGGATCTGAGATACGTCAAAGAAAAGCTGGACAGATCAAAACTGGCACAGTTGAAGGTCGCCTCCTAGATACTGACGGGGTCTCAAACAAAACCAGGAGAGACAATAACGACTTAGTCATTTTATCCTAGAAAATGAGCAATCTTCATTAAATCAACGCGAGGTGAGTAGTTCAACAGCCTTCTATTGATATTAAATATCCCTTAAAGAAAAGTAGAGTGCCATCAAAATGCTGACTACCAGCCGTTAAGGCTTGGTAAGTATCGACGTTTTCTTTGAAACTATACTTTAAATAGTGTAATTTTGCATCCCTATGAAAATTAAGCGCCTTCAAAATTGGTGGTTTTTTATTCTAATAGCCTTATTATCAACCTCATGCAGAACCGAGTTTGAAAAGATTCGGACAAGTAATGATGCAGAATTGGTGTATACCAAAGCTATGCAGTATTATGATGAGGGAGAATACTTGCGCTCACAAACACTTTTCGAATTGGTTTTGAATAGTTTTAGAGGTTCAGCCAGGGCTGAAGAGTTAGCCTTTAAATTCGCATATACCCACTATTATCAAAGCAATTTTATATTGGCATCTCATTATTTTGAGAACTTCTCCAACACGTACACCTCGAGTGATCGGCGTGAAGAAGCTGATTATCTCAACGCATACTCCAACTATTTGCTTTCGCCGTCTTTTCGTCTGGATCAGAAATATACCACTAAGGCCATCGAGCTCTTTCAGATATTCATCAACACCTATCCCAATAGCGAACGGGTAATTTCAGCGAATGAGCTGATTAACGAATGCCGGACAAAGCTTGAAACCAAAGAATTTGAAAAGAGTAAGTTGTATTACGAGCTCAAAGATTATAATTCAGCAGTACATTCATTTGAAAATCTACTAAAAGACTTTCCCGAAACCAAGAATGCCGAGGAAGTGCGATTTTTAATTTTGAAATCAGCTTTCCTGCATGCTGAAAACAGTTTTTTCGAAAAACAGCAAGAGCGCTATGTGCTTGCCATGACTAAATTTGACGATTTTAAAAAGAAATTTCCCTCCAGTAAATATAATTCAGAGGCTACGGATATGTTAAATCAAAGCCGGGTTAAAATTAAAACATTTGCAAAATGACAGATATCAAATCTCAAGTTCAAGGTTACAACTCATATGCTAAGGCGCGTGATATATCCAAGTTGGTGCAACACACGGGTAATATCTACGAGACACTGGCCATCATAAGCAAAAGAGCCAATCAACTCAATGTTGAAATTAAGCATGAATTATCTGAAAAATTGGAAGAATTTGCCATATCGACAGATACCATTGAAGAAGTTCATGAAAATAAAGAACAGATCGAGATTTCTAAATTTTATGAGCGATTGCCAAATGCCGCCCTTATTGCAACCGAAGAGTATCTGTCCGGCTCTATCAATTATCGCTACCGGAATGATGATAAAATGCAGGAAGGAGATGAAGAACGCTTAACCACGGAGTTTAACCTCGGGTAGAGAAAATCGTCTATGCTCCAGGGCAAAAAAATATTACTGGGCATTACCGGAAGTATTGCTGCCTATAAAGTTGCATTTTTAGTCAGGGCTCTGGTCAAAAAGGGAGCTGAGGTACAGGTAATTATGACACCCTCAGCATCAAGTTTTATCACACCCCTTACGTTGTCCACCCTTTCAAGGCGTCCCGTTTTTACCGAGATCATTAGTGAAGAAAGCTGGAATAATCACGTTGAACTTGGTCTTTGGGCAGACCTTTATCTGATTGCTCCTACATCTGCCAATACCTTGGCAAAAATGGCCAATGGGTCTTGCGACAACATGGTTACGGCTTGTTACCTCTCGGCCCGCTGTGTCGTTGCCATTGCTCCGGCTATGGACGTAGACATGTGGCAACATCCTGCAACCCGGCGAAACCTTAATCAACTACTGGCCGATGGAGTGCATTTAATACCGGTAGAGCATGGGGAGCTTGCTAGCGGATTGACGGGTCTTGGAAGGATGGCCGAACCTGAACACATTGTAGAGCATTTAGAGAATCACTTTAAAAACCAGTCTGTTACCCTTGAAGGTATTAAAGTCCTGATCACCGCTGGTCCGACTTATGAAGATCTTGATCCAGTACGCTTTATCGGAAACCGTTCATCCGGAAAAATGGGTCTTGCGCTGACCCGATCGTTATTAGATCGCGGAGCTGAGGTTCATCTCATCATGGGGCCTAATCATCTTCGTATCGAGGCACACCCATTGTTACATCTGCATCTGGTGCAATCTGCGGCACAAATGGCAAGTGAGGCCAAACAATGCTGGCCCAGATGCCAGGTAGCCATATTAGCTGCGGCTGTTGCTGATTACACTCCGGCTCAAAAGGCTCAACAAAAAATTAAAAAATCGGAGGGTAACCTGACCGTAGAATTGACTCGCACTGAAGATATCGCGACATCACTTGGGGCAACTAAAAAATCCAACCAGATTACCATCGGCTTTGCGCTTGAGACCGAGCAGGAAGAGGCACATGCCCGTGAAAAGATTATTAGAAAGAATTTTGATTTTATTGTGCTGAATTCACTCAATGATGCTGGAGCCGGCTTTCAGGTTGATACCAACAAGATTACTATTTTACATAGTAATGGTGATAAAGTCAGTTTCCCCTTAAAATCGAAGACTGAAGTGGCAGAAGATATCGTTGATGTATTGGAAAATCAGATTATTAAAAAGAATCAAGCATGAAGTTTTTCTGGCTTTTGATCCTGTTAGTTTTATCAACCATTGTTGTAAGGTCTCAGGAATTTGTTTTTGCAGTCGATGTAAAGGCACCAACCCTCCAGACAGCAGACCCAAAGTTGTTTGAGGAAATGAAAAACAAAGTGACCGAATTGCTTAATAATCGGAGATGGTCAGGTGAAACATATGAAGATTACGAGCGAATCAAGGGAAATATCAACATTACCATCACCAACGAACTAAACAGCACCACCTTTGCCGGTGAATTAAGCATTCAAGCCATCAGACCTGTATATGGCAGCACTTATGAAACGCCCCTGCTTAATCACATTGATAAAGAATTTATCTTCCAATTTGAACCTACTACCCCGGTCATTTACAGTGAGAATGTATTTAATGATAATCTTACTTCGGTGCTGGCATTTTATATCTATTACATTCTCGGTCTTGACCATGATAGTTTTTCACTCTACGGAGGCGACCCCTATTATCAGCGTGCTAACGAAATCATCAATTCACTGCCTTCTGATTATGCCCAGGATCAAAAATCGGGATGGAGCAGCAAGGCAAATGGTCGCAATCGCTATTACATGATCGAAAATATCTTAAGCCCGCGAACCCGACCCTACCGAAAAGCACTTTATGAATATCATCTGAAAGGTCTAGATGTAATGTCTAAAAATTCTGAAGAAGGTAAGGTGGGTATTGTAGAGGCATTAAAGTCTATCGAAACAGTAAACTCCGATTATCCCAATTCGATGATCGTGCAAATGTTTTCTAATGCCAAAGCCCAGGAAGTTACCGACATATTTGCTGTGGCGGGTCGGGATCAGAAAAATGAAGTTTACCGCATCATGACCACAATCGATCCTGCCAATCGGAATAAATATATACCGATCAGAAGATAGCATGATGCGACTTGCCATTTTTGCCTCCGGTTCCGGTACTAATGCCGAAAAGATCATTGAACACTTTGAGGTGGTGGGTGACATCAATGTATCGTTCATTGTTTGCAATAAGGCAGGAGCTGGCGTGCTTGATATCGCCGAGCGTTGGCGAATACCATCGATATTGATCGACCGGCAGTTTTTTTATCATTCCAACCAATTGTTGTTCGAACTCCATCAGCAGGGTATTGATTTTATTGTACTTGCCGGATTTTTATGGATGGTTCCCAGATATCTTATCGAACCGTATCCGAAAAAGATCGTTAATATTCACCCAGCTCTGTTACCAAAATTTGGGCAAAGGCATGTATGGCATGCATGTTCATCAGGCGGTTAAAGATGCCGGTGAGGTTCAGAGTGGAATTACGATTCATTACGTCAATGAAAAATATGATGACGGAGCTGTGATCTTTCAGGCGAGTTGCCCCATAAGTATTCAAGATACCCCTGATGATATTCGGATGAAAGTACAGCAGCTTGAACACGAGCACTTTCCAGTAGTGATCGAAAATGTTGTCAGAGAATCGGCTTGAATTCCAGGAGGCTGAATCTCGTATAGTCGAAATTTAATTTTCATAAATCAGCGGCGAGGTGAGTATTTCAGCAGGCTCCTGGTGTCCATTCAGGTAGAGCGCTTCCATACCGGTAGTTATAGCCGGAGTTGCCTTGCAGGCCTCCAGTATGTATGGCAACGATTGTACTCCCTTCATAATGTGCAGAAGTGGTGAGCAAGTTGAATAGAGAAAGAAACATTTTTCCGGTATAAATGGGATCCAATATTATGTCATGGTCGGCATAAAATTCATGGATAAAACGTTCAACCATCTCATTTTTTCTACCATAACCACCAAAGTGTGCGTCGATTAGCTGGATTTTGTTTTCCGGTAGATCGTGCTCGGTACACATTTTCGATTTGGTATCTTCAAGATTAAAACCTTTTAAGACTACAAATCCCGCCACAGACCCACGAGATATTTTTTTGGCAATGCCCAATATGGTACTTCCCGTACCCACAGGACAAAACCAGTGATCAATGTTTTGGTGGTATTGGTCTTTTACTTCATCCACTATCTCACCCACTCCCTGTTGAGCCAATGTATGATGGCCTCCTTCAGGTATCAAGTAAGCATCCGGATATCTTTGTTTGATCATTGTTAAAAATTGCTCACTATCCTTTTTTTGATAATCGTGTCGGTGAATACACTCAAGGTGCATTTTCCAGGCCTTAAGTTTCATGATGGTCGGGTTAGCTTCATCGATTTCACCTCTAATTATCCCGGTGGTTTTGATTTTAAAATGATAGCCTGCCGCAGCCGTCGCAAACAGGTGATTTGAAAAAGCCCCGCCAAAAGTTACCATATGGTCTGATAGTTGGCGGCGGCACTCGATCAGATGATATTTTAATTTTCGGAATTTGTTTCCCTGGCAGGGCCCGTGCATCAGATCATCTCGTTTTATCAACAGAGTGATACCCCTGGCCTCCAGCCGGTTGTCTTTGATTTTCTGGAGAGGTGATGCAATGGTGGACTCAAACATGACTACGGCAAAGTAAAAAATTCAAATGTATCTTTATGCTATGAATCCGGATAAGAAAGCGGGACATCTTGAAACATCATATCAAGCTGATGAAGAGCATATGCACTTTGTCACGCACTTGCTGGGTGTCCTATTCATTTTATTTTTCGGCCACTATTTATGGAATGCAGAAGATCTTTCACCCCGGCTGCAGATTGGCCTGATGATCTATCTTTTCACATTTTTGGGTGTGTTTTTAGCCTCTTCTGCATATCATTTGCATTATTTCAAAGCTCATAAAAACAAGCTGCGAAAAATCGACCACAGCGCCATCTATTTTTTTATTGCAGGAAGCAATACACCTTTTCTTTTGGGATTTACCGATGGTCGTTCAGGATTACTTTTTCTAATATTAATGTGGGGGCTGGTTGCATTTGGGCTTTTAATAAAATGGCTGGAGGTGAAGATACCCGACTGGATATCCCTGATTTACTATTTGTTTATGGGTTGGTTGGGGGTAGTGACGATGTACTTGATTTTTAATGAAATTCAGACACCTACCTTGATACTGATTATTGTCGGTGGTTTATTTTATTCGATTGGTGCTTATTTTTATCGGTATGATCAGATCAAGTGGTACCACAGTATTTGGCACTTATTTGTCTTGGGAGGTGCGATCACCCATTTTTTAGCCATCTACTGGCAAATCAATCTGGTATAAGCTCTCCCGTCCCTAAGGTTTAATGACGATCAGTCGTTTGGTTACGATTTTCTTACCGGTACGATCTATCAGACTATAGAGATAAGGCCCTTTTTCGAGATGGCTAATGCTTATTTCCACGGTTTCTTCCCCATTGATGGCATATTTTTTTTCAAAAAGGTTGCGCATAAAAACATCATAAAACCTGAGCGTGTATTCTCCTGGGGGGACATCCAAAAACTTAAACCGGACGTACGAAAGAGCCGGGTTGGGATATGCAAAGATCCATTGGTTATTATTAGTTGCTGGTTTATAGTATTTCGACTGTTCTTTTGGTATCAAAAAGGAGGCTCTGCGGGGGGTGCCATTTTGATCAAGAAAGACGGAGCAGATAGTTCCTCCTGATTCGAATGAGACAAAATGATACGAAATATGGTGTTCAGGAAGTAGGTCCTCCAGACGTACGAGCGAGGTGATATCTTGCCAATTACCGTCTATTTTTTTTGCCCACAGTTTTTTAGTGAGGTGATCCTCAACTTTAAATCGCTGTACTTCTTCCCTGTATCCGTTGCCCAAATATAAAGTACCGGTTGCATCAACCGTCATATTTCGATCCACCAGAATACTCAATCTGATCGAATCCATGCCGACCGGCAAATTAGTTCGCCAGGCTGGGGGAGTCTCTACCAGAGTCAGGGTGCTCTGAAATACCGTACTAAAATCGTGGTCATCCTGATAACCCATATCTAATGAAGGCAACGGGAGACCTTCAACCGATGACCAAATCCGGTTGATTAAGGTATTACCGACCATCATGCGGGATGTGGCTTTCAGGACCAGCGTTTTCGCATCGGTAGAATAATATTGTTTTAATCCCTGATCTGAAGAAAGTTGTAACTGATCCGTATTGCCGCTGGCAGCCTGGCTGGTCTGAAATTGCAAGTAAGGACCCACCAGAGTGGCAAAATTCCACACCTGTTGTTGTCCCGGGCGGGTAATGTTAATACGGCGGGGCAGTTCATCAATCTGATAAAATAGGCTGTCATTGATGTTTGGGATGGATTGTGATATCACAAACGGCAATTGACTATAAGACACTTGATTGGATACAAGGCTCCAGAAAACAAACAACATTAGTGAAGATCGCACCATAAATCAGAATGCTTGCAATTGAACAAACTTACGGTATTCGCCATTTTTTTCCATGAGATCTCCATGTTGCCCCTTCTCAATAATCAAACCATCTTTCAGTACAAAGATAATATCTGCATGCTGAATGGTAGAAAGCCGGTGCGCTATGATTAATACCGTTCGATTCTTGAACATCTTTTTTAAAGCATCCTGCACTAATTTTTCAGATTCACTATCTAATGCAGATGTTGCTTCGTCCAGAATTAAAATTGGTGCATCTTTTAATACAGCCCGTGCCAATGTAAGCCGTTGACGCTGACCCCCGCTCAACTTGACCCCCCGATCTCCTACGATCGCCTGGTAACCATCATCAGAGGTCATAATAAAGTCATGAGCATGAGCGATCTTTGCCGCTTGTTCGATAGCGGGTTGCAATACACCTGTTTTACCAAAAGTGATATTATTGATGATTGTATCATTGAATACGATGGGGTCTTGTGCCACTACCGCGATAAGATTTCGCAGATCTGCCAGCTTCAGCTCACGCAAATCATGACCATCTATTGTAATGCTTCCCTCCGATACGTCATAAAACCGGTTTATTAGATCGACGATCGTCGTTTTACCGCTGCCGGACGCACCGACCAAGGCCACGACTTTACCCTCGGGGATATCAAAACAGACATTTCTTAATACGAATGGCTCATGAGCTGCATAACGGAACGATACATCATTAAATGAAATACTTCTGGAAAATTGGTCAATTCGGATGGGATGATCCATTTCGATTACAGTGTTTTTCACCTGCATGACTTCGTCAATCCGATCGGCTGCTGCCAATCCCTTCTGAATATCATAATAGGCCTTGGCGAAAGATTTTGCCGGCTCAATCACGCTGAAAAAGGCAAAAATGAAGGCAAAAAAAGTGCTTGGGTCCAGATTATTCTCAAATACCTGGTTAGACCCGTACCACAGCAATACCGCCACTGTGCTGACTCCTAAAATTCGGAAAGAGGACTTGACAAGTCTCTCCGCCATAATATCTTATCTAACAAATCTTTGAATGCCGTGTTTTGACTGGAAAAATAGCGGCTGAAAAATTCTTCGGCGCCAAATCCTTTATTATTTTAAGTCCACCGATGGTTTTCGTCAACCGTAGAAATGATCATACCTAATTTTTCTGAGCAAGGGCACTATTTTTCTTAAGCGTACGCGAGATTCCTCCAATGATCAGAGCAGTAAAAGAATGAGGACAAAAACAAATAGGGTGAGGCCGGGACTAACATAGAGCATAAATATAATGCAGCCAATGATGATAAGTGGCGATTTGACCAATACCTCAATGACATTTAGAATGCTGTTTTCTACTTCCTGCACATCTGTCGAAAACCTGGCAATGAGATCTCCCTTGCGTTCATTGGTGTAATAAGCTACAGGCAACCCGAGTATCTTTTCATACAGATCCATTCGCAAATCCCTAACCATACCATTTCGCACGGGCACTAAAAAGGCCAGAGAGAAATAACGAAAAAGGTTTTTAAGAAAAAAAATAATAACGATCAGTCAG
Source organism: Saprospiraceae bacterium (assembly GCA_016711125.1). Lineage (GTDB taxonomy): Bacteria > Bacteroidota > Bacteroidia > Chitinophagales > Saprospiraceae > JABDMH01. The sequence continues at coordinate 1,081,656 of JADJTQ010000002.1, forward strand.
CAGATGTATAACAATGCTGTTTGTTGGCCAAAATCTACAATGAGACGGCTATACTGATAAGTAGACCACGCGGCTATGCTGTCCGCATCTAAGGCGAAAGTCGCTATAACCAAAGTTTGGTCGACCTGCTGAAAAAGAATTTTGAAAAAAGGAATAATAGTCGGAATGCTGACCACCGTAAATAAAGCCACAAAAACATTACACACAATATTGCCGGTAACCTTGTATTTATATTTTTTTAGCTTCTTAAATAATTTCCAAAATGTACTCACTTCGTTGGCTTTCTATCAGAGATTTTCATCTTTGTACAATCGTCATGCAGTATAATCATGAAGCAGTCTGGTTTTTTCCGGCTGCAAAGGTACGCCTTATAAAACGCAGACTCAATAATTTTGTTGGTTTGCCTGAGGATCAAAATTTGCGCCGAAATGACCTGTAGATGTTCGACCTGGATAACATAGTATTTAATGCGAAGGTCTCCGGTGAGATTACTCTTCTTTTTGCAATTTGAAAGTATCCATAAAGCTAGTGTCAAATTTCCCACTCCTGAATAGTTCGTTTTTCATCAATTGCTGATGAAATGGTACCGTTGTTTTAATACCCTCAATAATAAATTCATCGAGCGCTCGCTGCATCTTCGTAATGCATTCTTCTCGCGTTTGCGCCTTGCAAATTAATTTGGCTATGAGCGAATCGTAATAGGGAGGTACCTTGTATCCGGCATAGACATGGGTGTCAACCCGGACACCATGTCCTTTCGCACTATGAAAAGAGGTAATTGACCCCGGGCAGGGTCTGAAATTATTATATGGATCTTCAGCATTGATTCTGCATTCAATCGCGTGTAGAGCGGGTTCATAATTATCACCAGTGATCGGATGACCTGCGGCCACTTTGATTTGCTCCTTGATCAGGTCATGATCTATGACTTCTTCTGTGACCGGGTGCTCCACCTGCACCCGGGTGTTCATCTCCATGAAGTAAAATTTGCCATGTTTATCCACGAGAAATTCAACCGTACCCAGACCTTCATAGTTGATCGCTTTACCTGCTTTGATGGCGGCTTCACCCATCTGTTTTCGCAGAGATTTAGTCATAAATGGTGAAGGTGATTCTTCAACTAGTTTTTGATGACGACGTTGGATCGAGCAATCTCTTTCAGACAAGTGAGCAACCTTACCATACTGATCACCGATGATCTGAAACTCAATATGCCGGGGTTCTTCAATGAGTTTTTCGATGTATATGCCATCATTACTGAATGAAGCTGCTGCCTCTTTTCGAGCAGCAGTCCACTGATCTTCAAATTCTTCCTCTCTACGAACGATGCGCATGCCCTTCCCCCCCCCTCCGGCGGTGGCTTTGATCATAACCGGGTAACCAATTTTGGCAGCCACTTTTCTGCCGTGATCAGTATCCGCAATGAGACCGTCTGAGCCCGGTACGACCGGCACTTTGGCTTTAACCATGGTTTCTTTGGCAGTAATTTTGTCACCCATAGCCCGGATCATAGAAGGAGTTGGGCCGATAAATTTAATGCCATATTCCGTGCATACCTCAGCAAAATCTGCATTCTCAGCTAGAAAGCCATAACCAGGATGAATCGCATCAGCATTAGTGATCTCTACGGCAGCCATGATTTTCGGGATACTGAGGTATGACTCCGATGAAGGTGGAGGACCTATACACACAGCTTCATCGGCAAATCGCACATGCAGACTCTCGCGGTCAGCCGTCGAATAAACAGCTACTGTCTGGATTCCCATCTCTTTACACGTACGTATGACGCGCAATGCTATTTCACCTCGATTTGCAATCAAGATTTTCTTAAACATGCTCACCGCTTTTTTTCTGGCCACAGACTGGGATTGGTTTACTTTTCTACTAAAAACAAAACCTGATCATACTCGACCGGTGATGCATCTTCAACTATGACCTTGGCTATCCTACCGGTAATTTCCGATTCGATCTCATTAAATAATTTCATGGCCTCGATGATACAAACTACTGAACCTTGCTGGATCTGGTCACCAACCTTGATATATGGCGGCTTGTCTGGCGAGCTGGATCGATAAAAGGTACCTACCATGGGAGACCGTATTTCCAGATAGGTGGTCGGGGCGGTACTTTCTTCTGCCGGAGCCCCATTTGCTGGCTCAGAGGCCACTGGCTCTAATGAATTAGCCGGCATAGGTTCTTTTGCCTGCTGCATAGGTGCAGGAGCAGCAGGTTGTGGAGCCAGAAAGATTTTACCCGAATCATCCGTTTTTGAATGTCCATGTTTTCAGTGCGCATCGATATTTCGAAGTCACCATCTTTAATTTTGAGCTCGATCAGATTGCTTTTATTAACCAGTTTGACCAGCTCCGATATTTCTTTAAAATCCATAGGGTTACGACTTTACACGTTCTAAATATGCGCCGGTTTTGGTGTCAATTTTTACCAGGTCACCCTCGTTGATAAACAATGGTACTCTCACTTCTGCTCCGGTTTCTACGGTAGCAGGTTTCAGTGTATTGGTTGCTGTATCTCCTCGCATGCCTGGCTCGGTGTAGGTCACCTGTAATATAATATTTTGTGGCATATCCACGGTCAAAGGAACCTCTTGTTCTGCATGAAAGAGTATTTCTACTTCGCCGCCTTCTTTTAAAAATTGGGGGCTTTCCAACATTTCGGGAGCAATGGCTACCTGTTCGAAAGTTTCTTTATTCATAAAATGATATCCCATATCATCCTTATAAAGAAATTGAAAATTCCTTCTTTCCACCCGGACCACATCGATACGGTGTCCGGCTTGAAAAGTATATTCGACGTTTTTACCACTGGATATACTTTTCAACTTGGTACGTACAAATGCATTGCCTTTACCTGGCTTTACATGCTGAAATTCCACAATCGTATAGATGTCATCGTTCCAGTTGATGCATAGTCCGTTTCTTATATCTGATGTAGTTGCCATAAAAGATTCGAATAGTATGAAGTTTGATTATTGATCATATGCCCAGGTGAGGTAGGTAGCTCCCCAGGTAAATCCACCGCCAAATGCGGTCAAAATTAATTTAGCGCCTTTTTTCAATTGATTTTCCCATTCCCAAAGACAAAGTGGAATCGTCGCGGCCGTAGTATTGCCATATTTATGGATGTTGACCATCACTTTTTCCATGGGAAATCCAAGTGCATCGGCCACTGAGGTCAAAATACGATAATTAGCCTGGTGGGGTACCAGCCAGGTAACATCTTCACTAGTGAGGTTATTCCGTTCCATGACTTGCTGTACCGTCTGGGTCATGCCCTTTACCGCCGCTTTAAACACCGGTTTACCATCCTGATATACGAAGTGCTCACGATCCGCCACCGTCTCAGCCGTCGGGGGATTGAGTGACCCACCCGCTCTCATCACCAAATAATCACGACCAGTGCCATCACCCCGCAATATTTCATCTTCCAGGCCAAAACCAGTGTTTGAGGGTTCAAGCAGTACTGCCCCCGCTCCGTCCCCAAAAAGAATACAGGTACTGCGATCTTCATAATTGACAATGGAAGACATCATATCTGCACCTACAACCAGCACTTTCTTATAGCGACCCGACTCGATGAACCTGGCTCCGGTACTAAGTGAAAACAAAAATCCGGAGCAGGCAGCATTGACGTCAAAACCCCAGGCATTCGAAGCTCCAATCTTATGATTGATCGTATTGGCCGTATCGGGAAAGACGGTATCAGGAGTTACCGTACCGCATATGGTCAAATCGATATCTTCCGGTCTGGTATTGGTTTTTTGAAGCAGCCCTTTGATGGCTTCAACGGCCATATCTGAAGTTGCTTTTCCTTTTTCCTTCAGTATGTGTCTTTCTTTAATTCCAGTACGCGAGCTGATCCATTCATCAGAAGTGTCGACCATGGTCTCCAGTTCTTTATTTGTCAGGATATAATCTGGCGTGTAGCCATGTACTCCGGTTATGCTCGCTTTTACTAATCCCATAAGCCGTCTTAAAAATTGCGCTGCAAGGTAAAAAAAATGTACCATAAGGTGCAATTCTTACGTTAAGTCTACTTACGACCATTCTAGACTGTTTTCAATAAAACATGAATACATGATTCCTCGATTTCATGTATAAAATACTAAAATCCAATAGTTTGGCATTAACTTTGACAGATTGGTATATATGATGTTTGATACATCGCAGACATAAATCACTGCTGCTTAGATGACTTTTTTAGCCAGGTAAGTTGTGATTTATCGCTTTGAGAAATGTGGTACAGATGCCCGGCATCGTGATATTCGAGGCAAACAGAGGCAACGTAAAAGCCTTTGGGGAGATCTCTATCATTGAGAAAAAGAGAAAAGTGTTAAAGGCTGATTTTTGTAGAATGAAGCCTGCCGAATTAAGCAATATAGGGCGATGGGAGTCGTTGATATTATTGTTTTTCAAAAATGATCCGCGCTTGGATAGAATTATATCTTTGCGCGACTCAGAAAAGGTTTTTGTGCATGATCCGACCCTTGAATGTAATTACTGCAGCTTGCCTATTTATTTGGTCATTGCAGGGATGGGCCCAAGTGGCCGAACCACTGGTCTTTCCCGAAACCCTGCACAACGGTAGAGCCGCCTGTGCAGGGAGTGGCATGAATGCCGGTACGATTGTGAATATTACGGCACTGGGTGCCCAAAGCAATACCATCAACGCTGACACAATCATCATGTGTTTTGGTGATCAAATATGGATTAATCACGCAGGTGACGCCGACCTGGATGATGATCCGGATTTAAGTACTGGTGCTGGTATTGGTTATGCGTTTTATGAGTGCCAACCGACCGCATCTGGCCCAGAAAAATCAATTGTGAGTGCCGATCCTTGCTTGATCGATATGCCGATGGCAGCAGAGGGTATCTGGGTGGCAAGGGGAAACCCGGAGGGAGATGTAACTTTTCATAATAATGGAAATATCCAGGGCCAATTTTTTAATGGCGACCCCGGAGTGATCACCTTTGCACCGATTACGATCACCAATACCGAAGTCACCCCACCTAGTTTTGATGATGGTACGTGTCTTCATGTCAGTACCGGTGAAGCCTTTTCGGTGCTCTACCTCAATCAGATCCAGTTGGCTGATTTTAGTACACCGGACAATACAAGCCTATCCGGGATGTTAAGCATTACCGGGGGGTATCCGGAATTTGACGGATCGTTTAATTATGGTGTTACCCTGATAAAAATAGGCGATCCATCGGTGACGGGCACTATTGACGCTTTAATCACCCATGGGGGCACCACTACTTTTTCAGTTCCCGTCGCTGGAACATATACATTAACAGTTACTGACCCCAAAGGCTGTTCCAGAGAGTTTGTGGTGCATGTGCCAAGCGTAGATCCTGTGCAGATGTGCCTCAGAGATACAGCGGTCATGGCGGAAAACAACTTTTGTATGCCGGTGACAGTCGCCGATTTTAATAATGTTGCTTCAGTTTCGATGACCGTTTCGTGGGATCCCGCTGTGATAGAGTTTATTGGGATTGATAATATAAATCCAATTTTTGATAATAAGCTTGGCTTTGATGATGGTAGGGGTGATGAAGGACTTTTACCAATCCTTTATTTTGATCTCTCGAGTTTTAGTACGATTGACCTGCCTGACAGTGCGGTGATGTTTGACTTATGTTTTACTGTCGTAGGACTTCCCGGGTCTAGAACCCAAATAACATTTGTTGATGAGCCCGCTCCTATAAGTGTCACTGATGATAGTGAGGAACTAGCAGTCATCATAAAACCCGGGTCTGTAGTTATTTCGAACCCTGTTCTTCCAACCCTTTTTTATACTGCATGCGCAAATAGTATGGGAGATATCAGTCTCCAGTTGCGAGTCTTTGGTGGCACGGAGCCATATACGGTTGATATTAACGTAAGCTCAACCGGAACTGATTATGATGATTTTAGCCTACCTGGTGGTTCAACCACTACCTATCCCGGAATTCCACCTGATGTTTATGAGATCATTGTCACTGATGATGCTGGAATTTCAATCCCTGTTGGACCTTTGGATCTTAGACTATCTGCGATACAAATAGACACGATGGTAACAGACCCAAGCTGTATGGGTGCCGATGATGGTAGCATTGCCATCACTTCGATAGCAGGTGGTGCCGGGCCCTATGCTACAACCTGGTCGGGCGCCGGATTAACTAAATATGGGATCGATACCTTGGAAGACTTAACAGCCGGCGCTTATAATGTGATCGTGCGGGACGCCAATGGATGTACGGACACGATAGATTTTAATTTAGTGGAAAGTGGCCTTGATCTGATGATCAGTACCGATCCACCAATTTGCTCGGGTGAAGCGGGAGAGATTACTTTAGAGGTCGTGGGTGCAGGCGTTGAAAACTATCAGTGGACATGGAGTAATTCAACTGGGAGTTTGGGAAGGACCTTGACTGCACCATCGCCTCTGGTATTGCCCAATCTAATGCCTGATACGTACAACGTCACCTTGTCGAACGGTCAGTGTAATGTAGAACGATCAATTACCCTACTTCCATTGAAGACCCTTTCTATTGACATTGATCCCAGTACCCAGCTTACCACCACCTGTTTCGGTGATCGCAACGGCCGTATCGATGTTTTTGCCTCCGCTGACCGTAACCAGTCAGCTTTTCAATTTTTTTGGGATAGAGTAACTCAGGATAGTGGATTTGTAAGTATTGACGCGGCAAATAGTCATTCATTCGTGACCGGACTGCCAGCAGGGACTTACAATTTGAGAGTGGAAGATGCTCAAGGCTGCGAAATCAGTCAAAGTTTTACCATTGTCGAGCCCAAACCCCTCACCCTAAATCAACAAGTCCTCCAACAGTTTATCAGCCAACCCTCCTGTCCCAATGGTGCTAACGGCCGCATTGATCTGGGTTTTGCGGATCTGGTTATTGGAGGTACGACATTTCCTTCACCCCGCCCGGCCTACAATTTTAGATGGTATGATCTGAATGATGGCAATAACATACTGATCCATGACCGGGGCTCTTTTGTCAGAGATCTTAGAGCTGGCACCTACGGCTTATATCTCGAAGACGCCAATGGGTGCAGTGACTCGACGACATTGGAGCTGATCTCCGGGCCGACGGTTAATATCGTCTCTGGCATGCAAAACGTCTGCCGGGGTGATAGTATGGCTCAACTAACCGTTTCGGGTGATCTTACCGGCAATACCTTATTATGGTCTACCGGAGCGGTTACACCCACAATCACTAATCTTAAAGAAGGTATTTATTATATTTCAGTCACCGAGACGATGGGCGATAGCACCTGCACCACGGTTGACTCTTTTGTCATTGTCGATCCGGTGTTGGCAATCAATACCATTCTGCCGATGCAGTTTCGCCCCCGGTCTCTTTGTAATGAACCCGATAGTGGTATCATTTTTAACCTGATGATCGATTACCCAGGGCCTAAAGATTACATCTGGCATTCGCTCAATGATATGGTTACGACGATTCCCTTCATCTCGATTGATAGCAGTGGAGATTACCCTTTCACCGTAATCGATCGAATCACGGGATGTATTATATACGATAGTGTGGTACAAGCACAGTTTCCGGAGATGATCAGTGTGACCATTGATAGCACACAGATTAGTTGCAACGGCCAGGCCGACGGAGCCATCCAGGTGATTGCTACCGGTCGCAGTGGTTTATTTAATTTTAATTGGGGAAATGGTGTTACAACCAGTTCAGCCAGCAACCTCGCACCAGGTGTTTATCAGCTCACAGTTACTGAGTCAACTGACTCCACTTGCATGGTGCCATTATCGATTACTTTGCGCGAACCTCTACCCCTCACCTTGTCCCTGGACTCGGCGATGACCCAGGATATCCGCTGTTTTGGTGAAAACAATGGCCAGATCGGATTGAACTGGGATGGGGGTAATCAAGATGCGGCGCCCACCATTGTTTGGTCAGCCGGTGGAGCCTCCAACACTCTGTCTGCAAGTAATTTGGCCGCAGGTATGTACAATATTGCGCTCACCGATAGCCGGGGCTGCATGGATGCCATCGATGTCACCGTTAGTGAGCCACCCCAGCTTTTTGGCAGCGTGCCTATACCCGATGATCCGGTATGTAATGGCTTTGAGACCATGGTCACCGTATCGAGTGCCAGCGGCGGCACCGGCAGTAACTATACATTTTCGGTAGACAATGGTCCGACTCAGATGATCAACACGCCGGTACCGGTCTTTGCTGGTGAACATGTCGTCACCATATTTGATGAAAAAGGTTGTCGCATCGATACCTCATTGACCATTATCGAGCCGCAAGCAATTAGTGTTGATCTAGGGCCCGATGTTGAAGTGGCACTAGGTGATACCGTCCGCTTAAATCCATTGGTGATCGGTCCATCGACGATCGACTCTTATATCTGGACACCCGATACATCATTATCCTGCAACGGATGTGATGACCCACTGGCTTTCCCCTTTGAAGATCAGGTCTACGACCTGACCGTAGTCGATATGAATGGATGTGAAGGTCAGGATCAAATACGGGTCAATGTCAGTAAAGCCCGGCTGGTATACATCCCCAACGCCTTTACTCCCAATGGAGACGGAAACAATGACAAGTGGCAAGTTTTTACCGGGCCCGGGGTACGAAAGATTTTAGGAGTACAATTATTTGATCGATGGGGCAATCATGTCTTTTCTAACCTTACCCCTGAGGATCCCAATCGTGAAGGGTCAACCGGATGGAATGGTCGCATTGATGGTGGTCTGCTTCACCCGGGAGTTTATGTTTATTTGGTAGAAATCGAGTTTATCGATGGCCGAATTTTCATCTATCGGGGCGATGTGACCTTGGTCCCGTAAGTCCATGGAAACTGAAGGGAGAATGAAGTGAAAACCATTTTCGGAGCTGGAAAAGCATGCGGCAATAAGGCTAAATAATTCTTCAGTTGGTGATGTTTTAACATTTTAGATTTTCTGGATAGTGCTTAGGTTTAGTCCATCCTGTTTTGCCTCCCGGCACAATTGGAAGTGATCCCCACCCGACTGATTGTCTGATTGGGCAGGTTTTCCTATTTTCACCTTATCCGATCGAACGCTGTGCTGACCGAAAGCATCAGAAACATCGGGGGATTGAGCCAGTTTACACAAAACTAATTAGCGGTAAGAAAATCAGGTGAAATGGAAAGAAGGAAGTTACTATCCTATTTAGGACTTAGCGGGGCACTCCCTCTCTCAGCAGTGATCGCATCAGAAGCCAATAAAAAGCAAGGAAACCAAATTATTCATTGCGCAAACATTTCAGAATTAAAGAGCGCAGATCTATCGCAAGGTGATCTTGTGAAGACCATGGGTTATCACGTTGCCGATGATGGAGGAGGAGCTACCTATCGGATCGAATCCAGTGCAATGGTCGATTCAAAGCAGATCGACGCGGTGACTCATATTCTCCTTTCCAACGGTCTGGTTGCGGTGCTTTTAAAACCGAAGGTCGTAAATTATCAAATGTTCGGTGCCAGGGGTGATGGTATCGCAGATGACGGAAAGGCAATTTTTACCGCTCATGCCTATGCTAATCGTAATAACCTACCAGTTCATAACTTATCCGGAGAATATTGGATCAAAGATACCCGAGGTATTGAGATTGAGACATCGGTAAGCTGGGGTAACACCGTATTCCATATTGACGAAAAATTTAATACCAGTGTGTCGGTCTTTCATATAAAAAGTAAGGCAGACGGGCAGGAAATTTTTACGGACAAAACCGAGCGAAGTACCCTCCTAGAGGAGATAAGACCGGGAGCACAGATCATTCCCGCATTGGCTCCCTACGTAAATCAACTATTGCATTTTAAAGACGATATTGACCGGATTGGATTTAGAGCCGGAGAACGTTACAATAGTACAGGACGACCAAAGGAAGAGTTGCTTTATATAGAACTGGAAGGCAAGGTGCTGGGAGATATCGCCTGGCCTTTCAAACCTACCGTCGTGATTACTGCGTACCCCACAGAGATGAGCTATCTTACGTTAGATGGTGGCACTTTTCTCCTGTCGGGCGACGATCCCGCTGTGCAAGATTCGTTGTATTCGCAGTGCGGCATTCTGGTCTCCCGGAGCAGGACCAAAATCATGAACCAATGGGTAGGTCTGGAAACCAGTGGTGATCAAACAATGCGACCACGCAGCGGCTTTTATTATTTCCAGCTTGCTTATGATGTCGAGCTCGATAATGTACGATTGGTGCCGAGAGAAAAAGACAGGGTGGGAGTTGACCGGGATGTACCAGAAGGCACTTATGGCATTGGCGGCAATCGGGTGCTAAATCTGCGATTAAAAAACATGACCGCTGAGGGTACTGCAATCCACTGGGGGTGATGGGCACCAACATGATGAAGAATATTTATGTTGAGCAATGTCAAATAAACCGTTTTGATGTGCATTTTCATTTGTGGAACCTCACAATCAAAGATTCCAATATAGGCAACAAGGGCATCACCATTACCGGAGGCGGGAAGCTTCTGATCGAAAATACCCGATGTCAGCGTAATGATTTTTTGAATTTCAGAAGGGATTACGGCGCCAAGTGGGATGGAGAAATTATTATGCGCAATTGCACGTTGCAGCCGTCTTCCACAGGAAGGGTGGCACTGATGAATTTTACAGCCGATGATTTTCACTACGGATATCCGATCGGCATTGCCCACGCTATACAGGTGGAAGACCTGTTAATCGATTACAGCCACGCCACTGAGAATATCGCACCTTGTTGGCTATTTAGAACATCTGATTTTTCCAAAACTACCGAAGGTGATCGATTATTCTTTCCAGGATATATCAATCTGAAAAATATACGTGTAAAGGTCGTGACCGGGGCGTACGAATTATGAAGTTAGTCGATGCCGAAAATTACGTTCTTCAAAAAGAGGGTCGCTACGATGGATCACTTTTACAAGGCAATTGCAACATAGTCATGGAGCAGGTAGACCTTGAGCATATCACAACCGCCTCGGAGGAGGGCGATGATGCTCATTTCATGGCAGTAAGGTCAGGCAATATTATTAATAATAATTATGACGGGCACGCTCCCCACATCAGGTTGATAGTGCGAAACTGTGAAGCTTTCTCCACCATCATTTCGGGACTTCGAGTCGATTTGCTTTTAGAAAGCTGCCAGGTAAACCAAGTTCAATTTCAGGCAGAAGATGGGCTCGAGGGAGGCGTTAGGTTTTCTAATTGCGGTCTCGTGCCGGTGGTTCTTAACGATGAGAAAAAGCCTTTCACAATAGTTACGCAATTAGGCACTTCCTTTATTAACTGTACCATACATGCGCCTCAGAAAAATGGTAAATACGATTATAAATTGTTGACACTAATAGATTTCCTGCTCGTAAACGGCGACATAAAATATAATCATATTAATAGTCGGTTAAGTAAAGGATGGCATGCCTATCATAAATCGCAAGGAATCACTTTGGATCCGGCATTTCGAGATCGATTAATGCTGAGTACGGATGACTCATAGATCGAAAAATGCAATAAAAATGATTCGGCCCATTATGTTTTAGGATTTCAAAAAATCATCCACGAACCCTGACAAAAACAAAAGATCCGCTATTTTGGCAAGTTGATGAAAAAAACAATTTGTAAATAAAATAGGAATGAGTATGAAATTAGGTGCCTTTTCGGTGAGTCTCAGTGTCAAAGACCTGATGACTTCAAAAAGTTTTTATGAAAATCTGGGGTTTAAGGTATTTGCAGGCGATATAGAAAAACATTATCTGATAATGAAAAATGAAAATGCGCTTATCGGTTTGTTTCAAGGAATGTTTGAGCAAAATATTTTAACCTTTAATCCAGGCTGGGATGAAAGTGCCAATCAGGTAGAAATATTTGATGACGTGCGGAAAATTCAGGCAAATCTTAAAAAACAGGGCATTAAATTAGATAGGGAAGTAGATGAAAAACTTCGGGCCCAGTAAGTGTGGTGATGCTGGACCCTGACGGAAATGCTATATTAATTGATCAGCACGTCTAATATTCAGGGCCTAGAGCTGCTTAAAAAAGAGGCGCGGCATCGAATTTCAAATGCCGCACCATAACCCCAAAAAACCAAATCTTTAGCAGTTTCGAAAAACTGTTGTAATCGTAGATTGTGGGGACCAGAATCATTTCTTTACTTGGCCCCAAGCTTCATATTAGAGACTCTGGATTCGCTTTTTGGTCACATTTAATTGAGAAATTAGTTTCATGTCCATGGAAAACCACTATTTCAAGTTTTTATTCCACCAGAAGATCACACCTAACCTGTCGACCCGCCAAAGCCACTAAGGTGACGGAGCGGCGCTAGACAGGTCTTCCTCTCTCTCTCAACAGGAGAGAGCAGGGATTCGGCAAGCTCAGCCCGACTCAACATTCTGCGGCTTTGAAAGAAAGATAAATTGAACAAATCAACCCACTATAACTACGCAAGAACCATAACCTTTTGAGAGTGACCTTCCAAGTATGGCACAGACCAAAAAGAATCAAACCCAGGAAGTGTGGTGATGTTAAATCCGGACTGAAGTACCGTATTCAGGATTAGCATGTCTGCCTAATTATTGGAGCGTTCGGGAATCCAAGAACGGAGGGATTGCAAAAACCCGCTCCCGGATCACACAATAATCTCAATGTCGATCGGGATGGTAGAGGTTTAGCGATTCTTATAGAAAATCAAGATCGGTAATCTGGTCCGCTCCGGGATCGGTAAACTTGCTATTATTTACCCCCTTCATCAAGTGGCTTGACCAAGACTCTGCCGCTCAGATAAAGCTTCACCTCCGGATTTTCAGGATCATTAGTGGCAACCCGGATCGTGGCTTTTTGTGCGCCCTGCTTACCGACACTATTGTACTTCACCCCAATAAAACCCTGTTCACCTGGGGCAATTGGTAGTTGTGAATACGTGGGTGTGGTACAGCCACAGGAGACTTTTACCCCTTTGATTTCGAGATCCCGGGTACCTTCATTGGTAAAACTAAATTGATGATCAACTTTATCCGCATGGTAGATTTCACCAAAATTAAAACGCACTTTTTCGAAGACAATTCTGGGTGCGTTGCTTTGCTCGCTTTTGCCGGCCGGTTGATCAGATATCAATTTCGTTTGACCATTCGATCCAAATGAACCAGGAGCCGCTGGAATTTCAAGTACGGGCTCGATATCAGGTCTTGGTTGCGTGGTTTCTACTTTTGAAGTTTGTTTATCAGTGCAGGATATCAGGATTAAGCATAAAAAGGGTAGCCATTTCATAATGATACATTTAAGCTATGATTATCGCAGCAACATTACACTACCGGTTTTTACCTGGTCTTTACCCTGGCAGGTATATTTTACCTTGTAAAGAAAAATTCCAGGATTAAGATCCGATCCATTGTATGTGCCATCCCAACTATCATTCACGTTATCGGTTGCAAAAACACGGTTGCCCAGGCGATCAAAGATTTCAAAAGCTTGCAATACTTCCAGCGCAAATGGATTGCTGATGAAAAAGCGGTCATTTCGGCCGTCATTATTTGGTGTAAAAGCATTGGGCATTGGTACCTGACCACACTCAATATCATCCGGATCAACTACCATCACAAATACGGTATCCGATGCAGTACAGCTTCCATATTGATACATCGCAGTAAACACCTGGTTGACCGGGGGCTGGGCTGTAGTGGTTGCTGAATTTGGAGTGTTGACTAATCCGGCAGGTCCCCACACAATGGATTGGGCGCAACTGGGGCCGGCAACAGGGTGGCAGTCCCACCTTGATATATGGTGGTGTCGTTTGAGATAATCTGGTCGGGTGATAAATAGAGGTCTTTAATTTCTTCATCATCCAGTATGCGGTTATAGACTCGCATTTCATCGATGAACCCTTTAAATTGTCGATCAGTTGATCCAATACAAGGGCTGTTGGCAATATGGATCGGAGAGCTGTTGGAGATATCTAAAAAATTAGCGACCGTTTGGCTGGCAATCAGTACGCTATTAATGTAGATCCGATGTACTAGTTTATCTTTGACAATCACCAGATTTACCCAGCAAAGCGACGGATCAATTTTCTGATTAAAAGTTGTGCGTACATCAGCAGACTCGGCAATGTCGACCCCAAGAGTGTGGGAGGCTGGTGTGTATCTGACAGAAAATGAATGATCAAAATTGCAAGCGCTGCGCTTCGATAGGATATCATGTGTGCCTGAGGCATCATCAATCCTAAAATAAAAGCTTAAAGTAAATCTTGATGCCCTAAAATAGGTCTCTACATTGCCGGTTATTGCTGCATAGTCATCGACACCATCCAGATAGAGCGCGTTGCCCAGTACACCACAACCGCATTCCGGCGCGCCAAATACAATACCATCAGAGTTATTCAAGCTTACGTCTTTTGCGTCACAGTTTTCAAAGGGATAATAGGCCACCAAGCCGTTTTGTGGTTGGCACCAACTGAGTATTGATATTAAAAATAAATTGAATAGATAAAAATACCTCATAGCGCTATTTATGCATCCTTCATGCCAAAAAGTCCTCCTAAACCAGGTGGTATCATTTCGTTGATCATTTTTTGGGCTTCCGCAGCTTCCATCTCTGCGGCCAGCTCCATGGCCTGATTGATAGCAATCACCAGCAAGTCTTCCAACTTATCACGATCGGTCAGGTCGATTTTAGCTTCATCCAGAGAGATGTCCAATACTTCCCGGTTGCCATTGACTTTTACTCTGATAGCTCCTCCTTCGATTTCAGCTTCCAGGGTTTCGTGGGCCAGACGTGCTTTCATCTCATCCTTCTGTCCCTGTAGCTTCCCAAATATTTTGTCAAACATATATTTATTTCAAATTGGTCTTTTAAAACGAAGCTATTAATTGAATTGTTTTGGGCCTTCCTTCAAAGTATGAAAATTACTAACCACTATAATATGCCAAATGAGTGGTTGAAAAAAAAGAGATACAATAGCAGTAACAGATATCCTTCCCACTTGGTGATGCGACCTCCGATAGATATCGTGGCAAATAAAACCGTGCAAGCCACCATAAACGGTAGATAAAATGAAATCGTTTCGTCTGATATCACGAGCTCTCCAAAAAATGAGGGTATACTGATCACCGCATAGGTGTTAAAAATATTGGAACCTAAGATGTTACCTACTGCAATACCCGATTTCCCCTTGAGCGCAGCAGTAATGCTCACGGCTACTTCCGGTAGCGAAGTACCAAATGCCACCAATGTTTGAGCCAAAATCGTAGCCTGAATCTCAAAATCTACTGCTAATTGAGTGATAGCATTCACGGTAAAGTCTGCACCATATTTCACAAATACACCTCCCAGAGCAAGCAATAACAAGTCTCTCCAGGTAGCCTTTGGACGTACCGCATCACTTCGTTTGGTTCCGGTCAGCATGTTTAGTAAAAAAAACGCTAAAGCAAACAGAAAAATGACTGCTTCAAAAGTGCTGATATGTTGATCTGCCATACAAAAATAAAGCAGAAGTGCAGAACCAATCAGCATCGTCAGATCAATGTCCATAATATCGTAGTCCATCTTTACTACCCTGCCCACAGTGGCCACTAATCCTAAGACCAATAGTATATTGGTGATGTTCGAGCCAATGACTACCCCGGCTACGATCTCCGAATTGTCATTTAGCACTGCTGAGATTGACGATGCAAGCTCTGGCAAGGAGGTGCCAAAGGCCACAATAGTCACTCCAATGATGAAGGGTGAGACGCCCAGTGACAAACCAATCCGCTCGGCTGAGTCAACAAACCAATCTGAGCCTTTTATCAAAACGAAGAGGCTGCCTCCCAGAACCAAAAAGCTGAGCAATAATCCTGACACAAAAGATACTTTAGGCGTCGGCAAAAGTAAAGATAATAACTGGATTGAAGACAAGTCGGCCAGGTCAAGAGGTCTCCATCAATCGATATAAACTGACCCAGGCTAATCACTAATCTCGATAATTAAATTTTTTAGGAATATTTAAAAGTGCCGATCTAAGCATTCACTATCTGTAACCAAACTTATATACATTTGTCTCATGGCAGAAAAAAAGACTGAAATCGTGAAACATGAACCTCATGCCGAAATGACGTTTCTGGAGCATCTTGAGGTACTTCGATGGCACATTATCCGATCGCTGGTCGCCATCGCTTTGTTTGGCATCGTTATGTTTCTTAGTAATGAGTTTATTTTCGACAGGATTCTTTTTGGGCCAAAATATGCCGATTTTCCCACCTATGGTTGGTTTTGCCCTTTTGTCGAGCGCATGTGCGATGCGCCGGTCTTTAGTGTGCAAACAATAACGATCGAAGAGAAATTTATGACACATCTCAAGGTGTCGATTATTTTGGGTATCGTAGTTGCTTTTCCATACATAATATGGGAAATATGGAGTTTTGTAAAACCAGGCTTGTATGCTAAGGAACGAAATGCGGCAAGAGGCATTGTCTGGATTTGCTCGTTTCTCTTTCTTTTGGGGATATCCTTTGGGTACTACATCATAACCCCTTTTGCGCTCAAATTTCTGACCGGTTGGGAAGTGGCAACCGACACGATAGTTTCAACGCCAACGCTCACTTCCTACGTCAGTAGTATTACCTTCTATACATTGCCGTCGGGTATTGTATTTGAAATGCCTATTGTGGTCTATTTTCTGACTAAGATTGGCTTGATGAGTCCGGAGTTTATGCGCCAATACCGGCGAATGGCCATTGTCATTATTTTGATCGTGGCGGGTATTATCACCCCTCCGGATGTCTTGAGTCAATTTCTGGTTGGTATACCTTTATTTATCTTATATGAAGTAAGTATCATTATCTCCAAGCGAGTGATTGCTCAACAGGAAAAAGAGGAGGCTGCCGGTTAAAGGGATGAGACGGATTTCATCATCGGCTTCATTATTCTTAAAGATTTTTTTACCAACATTCTGGCTGGTATTTTTTGGCATTTTCACATTTGCGGTGTTGATCTCGGGTGCTTCAAACGCCCCCATATTTGGTGGCTGGGTGTTCAAAGCCGGTGTCCTGGGTTTTTTTATAATTGGGGCACTGATTCTCTATTTTACCCTGATGCAATTGAAAAGAGTTGAATTCGATCTTCATCACCTCTATATCACCAGCTATTTTAAAACTGTCAGATATCCATTGGAAGACATGGATTTTATCGCAGAGACCAATCTGGGCGTGGCCCATCTCGGGCACATCTATCTGAAGGCAGCCGGCATTTTCGGACGTCGAATTACTTTTTTACAAAGCAGGCAAAAATTTGAAGATTTTATAAAGGCAGATCCCGGAATGGCTTCCTATTTGAAATCGAATAATCCCCAGGGAAGGTCCTGAATTAAAAAAAAAGAGGGATTTAACTATTCTTTGCTTATAGGAATGGATAAATCTCAATCTCTAAGAGTATTTCAAAAAAAATATTCCGTTTGGTCCTTGAGCTAATTGCTCAAGTCAGATTTCCAGAAGTTTACTTTGTAGTTAAACTGATTATTGGACAAATCATTTCCTCCATCGAAATGCCACCATGCTGGAAGGTATTTCTGAAGTAATTATTGTAATAATTATAATTATTCGGATAGAGAAAATATTTATCGTCTTTGGCAAAAATATAGGATGAGCTTACGTTTGGTCGGGGCAGTCCTACTTCTTCGGGGTCTCTGACTTCAAAGACATCTTTTGGCTCGTATCTTAAATTTCTTCCCAGTTTATATCGAAGATTGGTAGTGGTCTCGCGGTCACCCACTACTTTAGATGGTTGTTTAACCCGAATGGTGCCGTGATCTGTGGTTACCAGCAGAGTGATATCTTTTTGCGAAATCTTTTGCAATGCAGTCCACAATGGAGAATGAATAAACCACGAATTCGTCAGGGATCTATAGGCTCTTTCATCTCCAGCCAGTTCCTTCAAGACCTCCATCTCAGTTCGTGCATGAGAAAGCATGTCGATAAAATTGTAAACAATAACCGTGATGTCGTTATGAAGATAGTTGAGTATCTGATCCTCAAGCTGTTGACCATGACTCACATTTGTGACTTTGATATAGTCCATCCTTACTTCGTCACGTACCAGTCTTTTTAATTGGGCTTGGAACAATTCTTTTCAAAGAGATTTTTTGCCTCCATCATCCGTATCGTTTTTCCAGTAGGATGGATAGTGCTTTTCGATATCACTGGGCAGCATTCCGGCAAAAATTGAATTTCTGCTGTATTGGGTTGAAGTGGGTAGAATACTGAAGTAAAAATCTTCACTGTTTACTCTGAAATTATTGATTAATGTACGTTCAATAATTTTCCACTGATCAAAGCGCAAATTATCAAGCACGACTAAAAAAATTGGTTTTTTAGCTTGTAGATGGGGTAATACCTTTTTCCTAACTAATTGATGTGATAAAATGGGGCTATCTTCTTTTTCTTTAATCCAATCGGTGTAATTTCGGATCACATATTTTGAAAATTCCGCATTGGCCTCGCTTTTTTGCATGCTTAAGATGTCCGACATTTGTTCGGTGCGCGAATCATCAAGTTTTATCTCCCAATTAATGATCTTACGATATACATTGGTCCAGTCATTAAATGTCAGACCGCTGTTAATTTCCATGAAAATTTGCCTGAATTCCACCTGGTAGTCAGAAGTTGTTTTTTCGCGGATAAGCCGTTTGTTGTCGATTAATTTTTTAAGTGTCAATAAAATTTGATTAGGATTGACCGGTTTTATTAAATAGTCATCGATCTGTGATCCAATGGCCTCTTCCATCACGGTCTCGGCTTCATTTTTGGTGATCATTACGATCGGGAGATTGGCATTATTTTCTTTTAATTTTGCAAGGGTCTCTAAGCCGGACATCCCGGGCATAGATTCGTCGAGAAATACGATGTCAATGTCTTTCTGCTGCTCGTATTCTTCAAGAGCGTCGTAGCCATTTGATACGGTTACGACCTCATAGCCCTTTTTCTAAAAATAGTAATTGAGGTTTGAGTAAATCTATCTCATCATCGGCCCACAATATTTTGATTTTATCCATGCGATAGGGTAACTTTTTTATTGGTTTTCTTAAATCTTGTTTCGAGAAATTAATTAGCGAGGTAAATGAATTTGACAGATTCTTCCCATTTTTACCTTTCTGAAAACGCAGGGCTTTCTGATTCTAGTACTCACACCTCATGAATAAGAACAAGATTTTTAACGATCCGGTTTATGGATTTGTCAGTATCAACTTTGAAATAATCTACGATCTGATTCAACATCCATACTTTCAAAGACTAAGACGCATCACACAATTGGGCATGACACACCTGACTTATCCAGGTGCTGTGCATACCCGGTTTCACCATGCTCTGGGTGCTCTTCATCTGATGAATCTGGCCATCGATGTATTGAGGCAAAAGGGAGCGGAGATTTCGGAAGAGGAAGCAGAAGCTGCCAGCATTGCCATTTTGCTGCACGATATTGGACACGGACCCTTTTCGCATGCCCTCGAAGGCAGACTGGTTAGTGTGCATCATGAGACCTTGACTGCGCAGTTGCTTGATCGGCTCAACCGACATTTTGAAGGTCGATTGGACCTGGCGATCAAGATTTTTAATAACAGTTATCGAAAAAGATTTCTGCATCAGCTTATTTCCAGTCAATTGGATCTTGATCGAATGGACTATCTGAATCGAGATAGTTTTTATACGGGAGTGATGGAGGGCAAGATTGGCTATGACCGGATCATCAAGATGTTACGGGTGGTGGATGGACAGCTGGTAGTGGAAGAAAAGGGAATCGCATCAATAGAAAAGTTTTTGGTCACCCGGAAAATCATGTATTGGCAGGTTTATCTCCATAAAACTGTTCTGTCTGCGGAGCTTATGTTGAAAGCGGCTATAGAACGAGCCCGGTACTTGCATCTAAATAATAGGCAAGCTGCAGTGATTTCAAGGTCTCTGGCCGTATTGTTTGAAAATAACTGGGAAAATGAGCCCGAGCATGACTTGATCATGGAAACTTTCGTCCAATTGGATGATGTGGATATTATGATTTTATTGAAGAATTCCCTGCAATGCGACGATTTCGTTCTCAAGACTCTGTCTCAGGGTCTGATTCAACGACAACTTTTCCGGGTGGAGCTTTCTAATCATCCTTTAGTCGCCACTAATGTAACCGATCTGCGGGCTCGCATAGCACAATCTGTAGGCATTGATAACGCCGAATCCTTGATCTACGAAGGCCGGGAGCAAGTGGAAATCTACAACCATGACAAAGATCAGATCATGATCTTCCAGAAGGATGGCAGCATTCGTGATTTGACTGAACTCGCTGATTTTAATTATTTCGGGCAGTCAATCAGTAGATATTACCTTTGTTTTCCCCGGCCTTGATTTTGGTCTCATACGGCTTTCTAAATTCATTGCGCTGTACCTGATTAGATGCTTTTACCTCGGCTTGAATCGATTCATAAGATGGAGAAGCTCAAACAGAAATAGCCGGTCGAAATAAATCAACAAAAGACACTCCTTTTTAGTGGCAGGATCCAGGTGCTCTTAGCCTAATTTATTTTACATTTGCGCCTTCTTTTTATATAGAAATAAATAAATATGTCTGATCAGTTAGTCAGTGATCTGATTTGTCAGGAGCTTAACCGGCAAAGAGAAGGAATTGAGCTTATCGCCTCCGAAAATTTCACGAGTCAGGCAGTACTTGACGCAATGGGTACATGCCTTACCAACAAGTATGCTGAAGGGTATCCTGGCAAGCGGTACTATGGTGGTTGTGAAGTTGTTGATCAAATCGAGCAGATAGCAATTGATCGGCTTAAGCAATTGTTCGGTGCTGAATATGCTAACGTCCAGCCCCACGCAGGCGCACAGGCAAATGCTGCAATCTTTCTCGCGGTACTGGAGCCGGGAGATACCGTACTGGGATTTGACCTGTCGCACGGAGGGCATTTGTCACATGGATCACCTGTCAATTACTCAGGCAAAGTTTACAGCGCCGTATTCTATGGGGTGGAGCGTGAGACCGGCCAGATAGATATGAAATCGGTGCGGGAAATTGCCTTGCGTGAACGGCCAAAATTGATTGTTTGTGGAGCGTCAGCCTATGCACGTGACTGGGACTATGCCGGATTTAGAGCCATTTGCGATGAAGTAGGGGCTTTGCTACTTGCTGATATAGCTCATCCCGCAGGATTAATTGCAGCCGGCTTACTTAAGGATCCAATGCAGCATTGTCACATTGTCTCCTCCACCACTCATAAGACCTTACGTGGTCCGGGGTGGATTGATTATGATGGGCAATGATTTTGACAACCCATGGGGTCGTAAGACCAAAAAGGTTCAGCTATAAAAATGTCATCGATCCTCAATAGTGGAGTATTTCCTGGAATGCAAGGAGGACCCCTTATGCACGTTATTGCCGCTAAGGCAGTAGGCGTTTAAGAAGCTCTTCAGCCGGAATTTAAGATCTATGCACAGCAGGTAATTCGCAATGCTCAAGCGATGGCCGGTGCATTCACTGATCTGGGCTATCATCTCATATCCGGAGGCACTGACAATCATCTCATGTTGATCGATCTGCGCTCAAAAGGCCTTAACGGAAAAATTGCCGAACAAGCTCTGGTCTCAGCCGATATTACAGTCAATAAAAACATGGTGCCTTTCGACACGGAAACACCTTTGTTACATCGGGAGTGCGCATTGGTACTGCGGCTATCACCAGCCGGGGATTTAAAGAAGAAGATTGCCGTCAAACAGTAGAATGGATAGATTATATCCTGCAAAGTCCCGAAAATGTATCCCGGATCAACGAAGTGAAGAAGACTGTAAACACATATATGGAGCGATTTCCTCTTTATACCTAGGTCAATTTCCCTCGCCAAAGGCAAAAGGATACTCAACCTTGCTCAAATACAACCCGTGAGCAGGAGCTGAAAAACTTCGATCCAGGGATCTCTGTTGTAGCAAAGCCTCCATTACCTGATCCAGGGATTCTTTACCAAGACCCACCTGGATCGACATACCCACAATTAATCTCACCATTCCCCTCAAAAAACGATTGGCGCTGATTTCATAGACCAAATCATCGTCTATTATGGTCCACCTCGAAACAAATATCTTACACAAGTAGTGCTCTACTCCGGAGTGTGATTTACAAAAAGGATAGAAATTTTCATGACGCAGGATTAGCTCTGCCATTTTTTGCATTTTTTCTCGATCTAGTTTATGGAAATTATAAAATGCGTACACCAGGTCTTCTCTGAAAGGATCGCGACCTGAAGCTAGATAATAATGGTACGTTCTTCGGGTTGCACTAAAACGGGCGTGTAGATCATCGGGGACTGCGTAAATACCATAAATGGCGATTTCGGCAGGTACAATACGATTGATCCGGTCCTTAAGAGACTCGGGGACAATGCTGTCATGCCCGTCAAAATGTGCAAAAAACTCTTTGGCATGTACTCCAGTATCTGTCCTACCACATCCGGTCAATCCCACCGGTTCTCTTAGTACTTTGAAAAGTGCCTCCTGTAGACATTGCTGGATAGAAAGCCCATTCGTCTGCATCTGCCAACCCACAAAAGGGGTACCACGGTAGGCCAGCTTTAGAAAATATCTCATTGAGCAGTCTCAGCTTAGACTACCAAAAATAGTAAAGGCTATCAAATAATGCTGGCCCTCTTACTACAGCATAAATTTAGCTATTTGGGCGATGCTATCCGATTACTGACTTGTCCTTAGCTTGAGAAGCAGCCATTAGAGCGCCGCCCATTAACCCCGTATCTTTCAATAAACCAGACATGCTATTTGCCATAGTGGCTGCGTCACCTAGTCCTGGAGCATGAACTAATAAAATGTACAATAGGAGTTGGACGGCCAGTAGCATACAAGCTAGTTTGTCATATTTACCGACGAAAATACTTATGGCCGCAAGGATCATGGTTAGCCCGGCAATGTATACCATGATGGTGCCACCGGGAGCCATAGCGGCCATCATTTCAGCATTCATAAAATGCATGATACCAAATACAATGAAGGGAATGGTAAAAATATATTTACCGAGGCCAATAATACTACTCATGGTTGGTCAAGATTTTTAAAATGAAATAATCAAGTAGTAATTTAATGAATATTCAGGACAATTGTCTTTTCTGAAAATTAATGTAGGCCACATGCAAATTTGACAGCACAAATGATAGTTTTTTCAAATTTTACTAGGATATAAATTTATCCAATTCATTTGCTAATTTACGATCATTTGATAACCTCGGCACCTTATTCTGACCACCCAGTTTTCCAATGGACTGCATATAATCTCTGAAGGCATGTGGTTTAAGTAAGCTGACCTTTGCTGGGCGCAGAATTTTTCCTTCGATCAGATCCTGGTAGTATATATTTTGTTTTTGCATGACCTTATCCAGATTTTGTTCGATGAGACTGATGTCGCCGACATATCCGGTAAGTTCGATAAACCATTCATGATATGGCAGGCCTTCTACCGGGTTCACCTGAGGGGCTACCGTAAATTCGACTACTTGAAATCCTAAACTTGCCGGAGACTTCCATCATTGCTCGTTCAACTTCCTTCCCAATCACATGCTCGCCAAAGGCAGAGATAAAATGCTTCACCCGGCCGGTTACTTTCAACCGAGGAGGATTCAAATTCACAAATTCGACGGTATCACCAATATTATAAGCCCATAAACCTGCATTACTACTAACTATTAAAGCGTAGTCTACTCCTAACGATACCTGTTTCAAACTCAATCGATCAGGTTGTTCCGAATGAATCTGATCAAGAGGGACAAATTCAAAAAACATTCCGGCATCGGTATTCAGGAGTAAACCTTCTGAGGGAAATTTATCCTGAAAGGCAAAAAACCCTTCAGATGCAGGAAAAGTCTCAATACTATCAATGGAAGCACCAACCAGGCTTTCCAACTTGGCCCGGTATGGTTCGTAATTGACCCCACCATAGACAAAAAGACTTAAATTTAGAAAGACTTCCTTAACTATGGATTTTCCGGAGTGAGCAAGTAGTTCTTCATAGTACATTTGCACCCAGGGAGGAATTCCCCCGATCACTCTTACATCCAAATGAGCAGATTCTTTCACAATCGTGCTTACTTTCTCCTCCCACGCTTCGATACAATTCGTGGTATGATTGGGTAGTTTGTTGCCTTTAGCCCATGCCGGTATCTGGTGGTTTACAATTCCCGATAGTCTCCCTGTATTGATGTCTCCTGTTTTTTGCAATTCAGGAGATCCGGAGAGGTACAACATTTTACCATCAAAAAAAGAACGATTGCCTGTTTCGACCACATAATTGAAAAGGCTGTTCCGGGCAGTATTGACATGATGTGGAGTGCTTTCGTGACTTAATGGAATATATTTGGTGCCCGAGGTGGTACCACTCGTTTTAGCAAAATATTCCGGTACTCCCGGCCATAATATATCTCGTTTTCCTTGTTTGACCTGCTCGATATATGAATTAAAGTCTTCATAATCTCGAACGGGTACATTTTTCTTAAAATCGCGGTAGTTTTTAATAGACTTAAAGTCATGGGCAAGTCCAAATTGAGTTTTGCCAGCGCGAGAGATCAGTCGATCTAAAGTTTTCTCCTGGAGTTCTATTGCCCGTGCCGATCTTTGGCGCAGATCAGCGACTATTTTCCTGGCAAAAGGATCAATTAAAAAAGATTTGAAACCCATTATGTTACGCAAGATAGGAAGGCTGGGTGAAATTGAATATTTAAAACCCGCATTATTGTGCTTGGTAAAACAATTTCAGACCCAATATCCAGATGGATCAAGATGCCCGTGGGCTTCTAATTTAACCGGAGATCTTCAAATTGATAATTAGGAAAGTCTTCCTTTTGCACCTGGAACAAGGAGGTTGCCAATTTCTGGTTGCCATTCGTTTTTTCGATAGTCAAGAAATATCTGGATCCGTCTTTGGTGAGAAGCTCGATCTGGTCAATAAAGCCCGATTTCTTATTGATAGTGAGACGAGCTTTGGTATACTCACTGTCTTTCTTTAAAGGTTTAAATTCGATTTGTTGAATCATTTTGTCACCCTGGGCGCCCTCAAATTCCAGGCGGTAGTCAAATTCCGGATTATTATAGATGGCCAATAAATTTTGTGGATGACTGAGATCTTCCGAATTCAAAGGCTCGAAATCGTGGATCTGTATTTCTTTAGCCTCTTTATTAACTACCCACTGCAATCGGCCATCCGTCAATAATATATAATCGGATACTTCCAGTCGGTAAGCTTCTTTTTTGGTATAAAAAACTCCTTTCTGAAATTGAGTTTCTGCTTCAGGAATCTCAACCTGGAGGGTGAAATGATAGATGATATCGGCAAAGTTTTGCATCTTTTTTTCCAGATCTTGCAGAATCTTCGTGGCCTCAGCATCAGGATTTCGATCCGTCTGAGCAATGATTCCGGAGCAAGTAAGTAACAAAAGCAGAAGAATTCGCAACATAACTTTCGATTTTGCCTGGTTTGTAGACAAGACGATACTCAATGGGCAAGCACTATGCCAGCGCATCTTTTTAACGTAATTTTAATGAGTTGGGTTCTGCAAGGGCAAAAACTATGGTTACTGGCGCATCAGTTCTAATTGTTGATGCAATTCCATCTCGGTGGTCATGAGCACCTCTCGGGCTTTACTTCCCTCATTGGGTCCTACGACACCCACGGCCTCCAATTGATCCATGATTCGCCCGGCCCGGTTATAGCCGAGCTTTAATCGGCGCTGAATCATTGAGGTCGATCCTTGCTGATTGTTGATGACCAACAAAGCGGCATCTTCAAACATTTCGTCAAGATCGGTTAGTTTAAAGGCTCCGCTACCTTGACTATCTTTGTCTTCTCCCGAATATTCGGGCAGGTAGAAGGGTATGGCGAAGCCCTGCTGGCCAGCAATGTTAGCGATCACGTTTTCGACTTCAGGGGTATCAACAAAGGCACATTGCAAACGAATCATGTCGCCACCGACTGTTAGCAGCATGTCTCCGCGACCGATCAGTTGATCGGCTCCACCCGCATCCAGAATCGTCCTTGAGTCAACCTTCGAAGTTACCCTAAAAGCCAAACGAGCCGGGAAATTGGCCTTGATCACCCCGGTAATGATATTGACGCTAGGCCGCTGAGTGGCTATGATCAAATGAATTCCTACCGCTCTTGACAGCTGAGCTAATCGAGCTATCGGTAGTTCGACTTCCTTGCCCGCCGTCATAATCAAATCAGCAAATTCATCGATCACTAATACGATAAATGGCAAAAAGCGATGGCCATTATTAGGATTAAGCTGGCGGGCAATAAATTTTTTATTATACTCCTGGATGTTACGTGCATGAGCTTTTTTGAGCAAATCATAACGCTGATCCATCTCGATACAAAGTGAATTAAGGGTATTGACTACCTTTTTAGTCTCGGTAATAATTGGCTCTTCCTGGTCCGGTAAAAATGCTAAAAAGTGATTGGCCAACTGACCATAGGGAAAGAGCTCAACCTTTTTAGGGTCGATCAATACCAATTTGACTTGTGATGGATGCTTCTTGTAAAGCAAAGACATTAAAATCGTATTGATACCCACTGACTTACCCTGGCCAGTGGCCCCGGCAATAAGCAGGTGAGGCATCTTGGTCAGATCTGCAATAAATACCTCGTTGGCAATGGTCTTACCCAGGGCGATTGGTAAATCCATTTTTCCATGCTTAAACTTGTCTGCATAGAGTAGCTCCTTGAGACCGACTGTTTGCTTGTTTTTATTGGGCACTTCGATACCGATGGTACCTTTGCCCGGTATTGGTGCTATGATCCGGATGCCCAAAGCTGCCAGACTCAAAGCGATGTCATCTTCGAGATTTTTGATTTTCGATATCCGTACACCTGGCGCCGGTACAATTTCATATAAGGTGACGGTTGGACCTATCGTGGCCCGAATTCGTTCAATCTCGATTTTATAATGACGAAGGGTGTTTATGATTTGATCTTTGTTCTGCTCCAATTCATCGCGATCTATTTGAACACCCTCTTCCACATAGTCGTTAAGCAGGCTGAGTCGGGGACGTTCATACTTGGGTAAGGCCATGGTCGGGTCATAGGGCTCAAGATGTACCTCATTTTCTTGCTCTACAATCATTTCGGGAGTTTCGCGCGGTTCGCCAATAACGATAGGTCGCATATCGCGCTCAGATTCCGGTTCTTTTTCCATGACCAACGGAGTAGCCTCAACGACTTCCAGCGCGGCGTCTTTAGTTGGTTTAGCGCCAGATTTTTTCAGCTTTTGGCAAATCAAATTCTAAGGCCGATTTGTTGATTTCATCGAGTTCTTTGACCAGACCCTTCTTGGATGAGTCTTCTTTTTGCGATGATGCAGCAGGTTTAAACCAATCATCCTCTCCATCTCCTTCATCGCTCAAGTCAGGATCAGGTCGGCCTTTGCCCAGGGAGAACTTGGGCCATTTAAATTGAAATGTACTCTTTTCAGTGACGTGATGAAAATGCCAAACAAAAAAAGCAAAGCCTAAAAAAAGGAAAAGCAGGGCGGTGCCCACCGTGCCGACAAATTGAATCAGCCAGCTAGCGGTATACGAGCCCAAATGCGCCACCCCATGGAAAACTGGCCTTGCCAAATACAAAGGCAAGCAGGGGTGAGAAAAAGAGGATGAAAGTAAGAGCATACTGAAAGGGAGACCAGAGACCTCTCAGGGGCCCTTCCACCCAACAGTAAAAAATCCAAATTTAAACAAGATGAAAACACTGATAAACGAAGCTAAGCCGATACCCCAATAGAAAAAAGCGTTGGAAGCGATGGCACCAAAGCGACCCAGTAGGTTTTCAACCTGAATACTCCGGTCAAAAAACAAACTCCAGGAAAAATTAAAAACCTGGTCCTGATCGGTTTTCCAGGTAAAAAGGTAGGATAAGAACGCAACGAAAAGGTACAGAGAAAGCAATAACACCAGCACTCCAAGTACTTTCGGTATCCGTTTGTCGGTCACTGATTCCTTGATGGAATCCAGCCTCGACGATTTTTTATCTTTTAGTTTTCTTCTATTGGCCATTATATTGCACACACCTTAGCCAGTACAAAAATGCATAATTCAAATTAAAAATAAAACTAATATTTAAACTTTTGTTAATCATAGCTAAAGAATCTCCATTTTGGCGATGACACCCATCAGCAATCAGAGGCACTTTTTCCTGATTTCGGCGCTTGATTTAGGTACACGACATCAGGAACTCCCTGCATAACGTTAAGAGGGCTACTCATCGGCATATCGAGACTAATCTCTATGCTCAGCAATCCTTGCAGGCATACAAGTCCAATTTTCCATTTTCGATTGTCTTCATTTTCATTGAGCCGGAGGTATAGAACTCCTCTACCTGTGAATGAAACGCAAGTATCGACTCGGCACCCCTTTCAGTCATATTTGGCCAATTTTCCATTTTCCATTGTCTTCATTTACACTGAGCCGGAGGTATAGAACCTCCTCTACCGTGTGAATGAAACGCAAGTATCGACTCGGCATCCTTTCAGTCATACGGGGCCAATTTTCCATTTTCCATTGTTAATTTTCCATTATCCAAAACATTAAAGTTTTGATTACTTTTGCGATTCCAATTTTTTGCCCGAATGCTGGAATTGGTAGACAGGCATGGTTGAGGGCCATGTGTCCTTACGGGCGTGCAGGTTCGACTCCTGTTTCGGGCACTTTTTCTTCTTAACATCAAAGCGATACCCGTGCAATTCTTAACATCACTTGGTCTATTACTGATCCTTTTTACGTTTTCTTGTCAATCACCAACGAGAGAGAATGCAACAGTCACGGGGGTTAATCCTCCCGCTGAAGGCTTTAATTCGGCAGGATCCGACGCCAAAGCCATCGAAATAGCAGATCAGGTAATGCTGGCTATGGGTGGTCGAAAAGCCTGGGACGATACCAGAGTGATCGGATGGAATTTTAACGGGAGAAGGTACCTGATCTGGGACAAACAGACCGGCGATGTGCGTATTGATGTACCTCAGGACACTGCGGTCTATTTGCTTAATGTAGACGGAGGTAATCTTAAGGTCAAGATGAAAGGCGAAGAAATCACAGACAACGACTCACTCAAAGCGCTATATAAAAGGGGTGAATCGATGTGGATCAATGATTCTTACTGGTTAGTGATGCCTTTTAAATTGAAAGACAGTGGTGTGACCCTTAAATATATAGGGGAGGACACCACTCAAGCAGGAGTGCCGTCTGAAGTACTTCAACTTACTTTTCAAAACGTGGGTAATACCCCAGACAATATGTATCAGGTTTGGGTTGATCAATCTGATAATCTGATCAAACAATGGTCGTACTATGCAAAATTCGATCAGGAAAAGCCACCCGCAATCTGGCCCTGGGATAACTATCAGACCTTCGGGTCAATCAAACTCTCTGCTGATCGATCTGATGACCGTGGCCCCAAATTTGTACAGGTCCTGGATTCAATCTCATCAACAGTTTTTGCCAGCTTTGATCAACCCTCAATGGTTAAGTTTTGATCAGAGTTAAACCATGACATTGAAAATCACCACTTTGGTTTTTCAGATATTTAGTCTAACTGTTTGATTTTCAACCGTCAAATTATGCATTGGAATTTCCTGCATAATGCGGGTTTAATCTGACCCGTCCTAAGCCTGAATTTTATCTGAGATTGACTCTATTTATGCGCCTCAGACTCAACATAAGCCCGTAAGTCAGCCATTTGTTGATCGGACATTTTTTCTTTAGTGTATTGCGGCATGTAGGCTTCTTTACCTCCCTTAGGGGGAGTACCGTAACGGATCACTTGATAAATCGAGTGTGGATCATACGTGCCTGCTTTATGCAAAAGATGTTGAAAAGTCAATCGGGTATTATCTAGCAATAGAAAGGAATTCCGGTTGTCAAAATGACAATATTGGCAACTATATTTATAGACTAAAGCACCATTTGAAATATCACCTTTTATACCATCTCCCGTTTTTCGATCAGCAGGGGGATCAACAAACGTAGCTGGGGAATAATCGATGTATTTTGATCGTAGAATTTTGATCGCTTCCCCTCTTTTTTCACCGGTATTAAAAGCATGCTGCAATTGCGCCATTTCATCTTCGGTAAGGGCGAGATCAGCGAGTTTGAGATCTATTGTCCACAAATAGGCCAATATTGACTCCAATTCAAACTCTTTTAGTTTTCGTCCTTGGGAGCATTCGGTTGCACAGAGTTGGATGGCTTCTCTTAAATTGTGTCGGGTCGGATTGACGAGGTCGCCATATTTTTTGACATAGTCGCCATTGTAAAAAGATCTACGGTTTACAATACCATAAAGGGGGCTTCCCTGCAAGAAAGGCATTTCATGCTCACTTACATATTTTAACCGGGTTTCTGGAGTTGGATTGGTCAGATCGGGATCTTCACGTTTAATGTTATGACATGAGATACAGGTAAAGTGCTTGCTCTGTTGTCTTGATTTTTTACCGCCGGTCTGACTCATACCTTGAGTTACAATGTCTTTACCTCGCTCAACACTGACACCGGTTACCGTCATGTTGGGTTTGTGAGGCAATGGTATATCACCATAGACTTCTAATAATTTAGCAACCGACTGGTCGGAGGTCAATTTTTGACCGGTAGGTACAAAAGCAAATAGAAGAAATGCTATGAACAAACCACCTAATAATAATCGCAACATGGTGTTTTAAAAATTTTAGGGTGTTATATTTTAAATTGGCGAGCAATAGTAAATCCTAATCTAAATTGTCCATCAGCCCATTGAGAGGTGGTATACGAAAGATAGTCGGGTTCACTCAACCCACCAGAATTGGTAAAATTAATTTGAAATACGTGACCTCCGCCGGTTTCCCATTCCATACCGATACCCAAAGGAGCTGTATATTTATTGTCTATATCTCTAAATCTAGTCGGCAAATTGCCATCTATGAGCAATGCCAATCGTCGATTCAATTGAAACCTGCCAGCCCCTCCAATATGTACCAAATAGTTTACATCATCAAGGTCGACAAAATTTCGGTGGGTATAACCAACATTAAATTGCAGGGAGACCACCTCGCTAAAACGTTTGGAGACCATCATCTGGAAATGATAAGTTAGCCTATGAGCAAATTTTGGAAAATTATTAATGGCAGATACCTCATCACTACGGGGCATGGTTGAAAGTGAGTTCATAGCCACCACTGACACGGCTAAAGGAGTTTCTGAAGTATTATCCTGACCAGCTATCTTATATTTGATATATGAATTAACCAGCATTCGTAGTGGCCCGGCACCTTTCGTCCGGTTGATACCAACGAGCAAATGGTCAGAAATTCCATAATCAAAACCAATCGAAATATCCCGGGCATTTTCCAAACCATAAAAAGTAGGCCAGCCTCCATCATCTCCAAACATATCGCCAAAACGATGTCCGACCCGAAAATCCAACATACTTTTGGGAAGCGTCTCTGTCGAATAGGAGTTGATAATTTTACGGTCTTTAAAGATGGGTAACGGAAGTTGGGCATAACCGAGGTTACTTGCAAAGATCGTTATCAATACGGCGTAGATGAGTTTCATACTTTCTTGTTTTAATCTACAGGGTTAATTTTCGGGGAATCCATTTTCAGACCAACATCTCAAAAGACTAAACTCTTCGTCAGAAAGGGTACCGTCCTTGGGCATAGTTTTTTCGATCACAACCTCTTGCCGGAATTCTCCGGTTTCGACCACGCGCCGGACCCCACTATACGAATTGTAGTTGCCGACACCACTGGCACCATCATGACAACCACTGGTATTACACTTGTTTCGCAAGATATCCCGGATAGCATCATTGTATGATTTGACTTCATCACAGGGCTCCGGAATGTCTACCTGATCACGGGTGCAGCCGGCTATGTAGAGGATCACACACAACAAAGCAATAGCCAGCGTAAAATTATTTCTATTCATATTTCTCGGATCAGCCCGCAAAGGAACGATTCTTGTATGGATTATTTTATGGTACCGGTTGAATTTTTCCCTCTTTATAATTAGTTTAAAATCAATCTAAAATCTCACCTTATTCATTGATAATCATTGCGCTGAGGAAAAAAATAATTGTACATTTTCGACTGGCAGTCAAATATTTCCTAATTTTCGGTGCGAATTATATGCCAAGAACACATGAAGAACCTAAACATCCTAACGTTAATAAGCCTTTGCGTATTGGTAGCCTGCCAATCAGATACCTTTGACCGCGAACAATTGGACTTCGATTTGATGAACATAATAAACCGGGAATCACCCACCGGTAGCTTATCATATTTTATTCTGGCACAAAGCAATGATTTAGCTGCCCTGCCTCAAGACCCTAAAAATCCATTGACACCGGAGAAAGTCGAATTGGGTTCATTTTTGTTTTTTGAGACAGGAATGGGTATCGTACCCAAAAATGAAAACGGCATGCAGTCTTATTCTTGCGGAAGCTGCCATGTTCCGGCAGCCGATTTTAAACCGGGTCGCCGCCAGGGTATTGGAGAAGGTGGTTTTGGATTTGGCTATAAGGGAGAAAGCCGGGTGAAACACAGTGCATATGTCGAAGAACAGATGGATGTGCAGGGCATTCGCCCTCTCAACGTGCTCAATGTAGCCTATTCTGCTGAGAATACCCTTTGGAACGGATCTTTTGGATCTACCGGTGCCAATGCCGATCTATCGGATATTTATGGTGTTTTTGACGAAGCGACCGTATTAAACCATCGGGGTTTTCACGGACTGGAAACACAAAATATCGAAGGACTTAAGGTGCACCGGATGTTAATGACGAAAGCATTGGCTGATGAATTAGGATATACAGCACGTTTTGATGCTGCTTTTCCTGATCTCCCGGTTGAAGAGCGTTACTCCAATATAGCGGTTAGTTTAGCCTTATCGGCATACCTCCGTACCTTGACTACCACCGAGGCTCCTTTTCAAAAATGGCTCAAAGGTGACATGGCTGCCATGTCAAATGAGGAAAAACGGGGTGCTATGGTCTTTTTTAATGAAGGTAATTGCAACACTTGTCATACTTCACCTGCTTTTAGCGCTGTAAAGTTTTTTGCGATAGGAGTCAATAACCTGGATGATTTGGTGTCTTTTAAAGAAGGGCCCGAGCTTGCCAAGAAAAATCTGGGGAGAGGGGGCTTTACCGGTCGCGAATCAGACATGTTCAAATTTAAAGTACCTACTTTATATAACCTGCAGGGCACACCATTCTATTTTCATGGAGCGAGTAAACAATCAATCGAAGAGGTCGTCGAATATTTTGATAAAGCGATACCGGAAAATCCAAATGTACCGGCTGCTCAGATAGCTTCAGAGTTTCGTCCACTAGGATTATCAGAGCAGAAGAAAGCGGATTTGGTGGCATTCCTAAAGTATGGATTACAAGATCCAACAGTTACGAGACTGGCACCTAGTGCACTACCGTCAGGCAACTGTTTTCCGAATGCCGATCCGCTGTCTAAGCGGGAGATTGGCTGTGAGTAGATGACGGGCTGAAAATGGCGTTATTTTGATAAACGGCGGAGTCATGTTATTAGAAGGCTTATTTCATTAAATCAGCGCGAGGTGAGTATTTCAACCGCCTCCTAACTATGGATCTGGTCTAATTTTTTCAACACCATATTTACTTTTTCATTCGTGTCCTGCAATGTCTCTTGCATATCGTATACCGACAAGGCCGGTCTTGCTGGGATATCCATGATCGCCTTAAGCGCTTTCCAATATTGCAGTACATCGTCAGCTTTTATCTGTTGGGGAGGGTAAAGCGAATTGTCAGAGATCAGGTGAATGATATCCCCTTCTTTTTTGACGCGCTTAAAGAGGATGTCGTTATGGGTGACCACGATATAGGCCTGATCATTGACGAGCTCTTCATAATTTTTTCGCACACCGAGTATAAACGATTGAGAAGGGATAGGCAACATACTGTCACCGGCTATCTGAAAGATACGTTTGCTACCGGCTTCATAGGTGCCCATGTCCCAGTTGATTTTGGGCAAAGACCGGATGTAGGCCGGATCGGAAAAGTCACTGAGATATCCTGCCTGAGCCCGGTATGTAGCGGGTACGACATCAATGAGCTCGGTACCAGTAAGATCAACACTCACCGGAAAGTAGATCTCCCGGTCAGATATCCTTAAGGTTTCCTGGTCACGAAGCGACGAATAGTCTACTTCAAAAAGGCTCTCCATCGACACGTCAAATTTTTGTGCGATGGTATATAGAGTCTTGGCCGGTGGAGTATTGCCTTCTTCGTTTTCATAGCT
Source organism: Saprospiraceae bacterium (assembly GCA_016711125.1). Taxonomy (GTDB): domain Bacteria; phylum Bacteroidota; class Bacteroidia; order Chitinophagales; family Saprospiraceae; genus JABDMH01. The sequence continues at coordinate 1,115,975 of JADJTQ010000002.1, forward strand.
TGCATAAGTCGACTTTTTGAGATCGAGATCAGAGGCCATCTCTTCCTGGGTTACCGAAAGCCGTTTTCGCAAGAACCTTAAATTTTTTGCTAAAAAATCCATTTATAACAGATTTGTATTTACAATTAACTACTTATAATGTACATTTGTACATTGTAAATGGATACGAAGTTAATGAATCTTGTCCGAAATCGCATAATTACATTTTAAGTGTATAGTCTTTGACTCTGACTTTTATATTAGGCGGCTTTTGGTTGAATAAATAGGGCCGCTGTTGAGCGTCTCGCCAACCGCTTAGAGGAAATTAAGAAAACTATGGATTTTCGCAACCGGCATATTGTGCACATGGATTTAGACACCTTCTTTGTGTCTTGCCAGCGCCTGCTTGACTCCAGTCTGAATGGCAAACCGGTCATTGTCGGAGGTGCGGCCGAGCGGGGCGTAGTCGCATCATGCAGCTACGAAGCACGGTACTATGGCGTACATTCGGCCATGCCGATGAAGATGGCCCTTCGCATATGCCCCAATGCCGTGGTGGTCAAAGGTGATATGGATCTCTATGCCCGCAAATCGGAAGATGTCACCAATATGATTGCCGAGGCGGCTCCGGTATACGAAAAGTCAAGTATCGATGAGTTTTATATGGACCTCACCGGTATGGATCGTTATTTTGGTTGTTTTGGCTGGACCAACGAGCTCAAACAACGCATCGAAAAAGAGACAGGATTACCCATCTCATTTGGACTGTCACCCACCAAAACAGTCAGCAAAATTGCCACCGGCGAAGGTAAACCACGCGGACAGCTGCAGATACCCTTTGAGCAGGTGCGTCCTTTTCTGGATCCGTTGCCAATCCAAAAAATACCGATGATTGGTACGGCTACTTACAAGACCTTGTCAAGGGTGGGTATTCGTACCATCAAAACACTGGCCGGTATTCCGGAAGAAGTACTCGTGCGTTTGCTCGGTAAAAACGGATCGAGCTTACATCACAAAGCCAATGGTATTGATTCGGCTCCGGTGATGCAACATCACGAGCGAAAGTCCATCTCCTCCGAACGTACTTTTACGCGCGACAGCATGGACATTGTGCAGATAAAAGGTCTGCTGGTACAGATGGTCGAAAATTTATGCTACCAATTACGCGCGGAGCAAAAAGTAGCCTCGGTGATTGCCGTCAAGATCCGTTACACTAATTTTGACACGCATGTACAGCAGTCTAAAGTGCCCTACACTGCTTGCGATCATGTACTGATTGAAAGAGCGCTCGAATTATTTGATAAGGTATATGAACGCCGGATGATGATTCGCCTGGTGGGTGTCAAACTATCCGGATTGGTTATGGGCAATTATCAGATCAATGTATTTGACAATGTCACGATTATTAATTTATATCAGGCGATGGACCGCATAAAAAACCGATTTGGAAAATACGCGGTACAAAGAGCGTCGTCGCTTTATGATTTATGATTGATGGTTTATGATTGTTGATTTAATAAAAAAACAACGATGAAAGAGGAAAATAAAGGACGAGCCAAGGAATTGGTTTTATCCATAATTAATATGTTAGAGAGGTTGCCAGAATCTATCGCAGGTAAACATATTGAAAATCAAGTACTCAGATCCGCAACATCAGTAGCAGCAAATTACGGGCAGTGTGCAGGTCGAGGAGTGATAATGAATTTGTTGCAAAACTCCAGATTGTAATAGAAGAGGCCGATGAGACTTTATTCTGGTTGGAAATAATTAAAGAAAAACAATGGATTAGTGAAGATCAAATTGATAAGATGTTTAATGAAATGAATCAACTGCTATCCATATTTATATCTTCTGCCAAAACAGTAAAAAATAGAATTATGAAACCCTAGTTCGAAATCCGAAATCCGAAATCCACAATCTACAATCAAAATGTATCTGCGTTGTCACTCTTATTATTCATTACGATACGGCACGATACCGGTTGAAGCACTGGTAGCTCAGGCAGCTCAATTGGGCGTAGAGACATTAGCCCTGACAGATATCCACGTCACAACCGGAGTTTTTGATTTTATTAAAGCTTGCCGTGAACATAAAATACACCCGGTGATTGGTATTGAGTTTAGAGAAGGTGCTAAATTATTATATGTCGGTCTGGCAAAGAATAATGAGGGTTTTCATGAATTGAATAAATTTTTAACCTATTATAATATCAGTAAAGAACGGTTGCCGTCGATGGCTCCTGATTTTTCGAATGTCTATATTATTTATCCCTATGACAATGTGCCCTTTTTGTTGAGAGACTACGAATACATCGGAGTGTCGCTCAAAGATCGTTTTAAAATCGTTTATTCCAATCTGAATAAGATCAGGAGTAAAATGGTGGCGCTACAGCCGGTGACCTACCGCAATAGAAGTGAATTTAGCCTGCATCGGTTGCTTCGGTGTATCGAAAATAATATCCTCTTGTCTATGCTTCAATCCGATGATCAGGCTGGAGATGATGAAGTCATGTTGTCTCCGGGTCAATTAATCAAAGGCTATGATGTTTTGCCTGAGGCGATTAAAAATGCTACTTACATTTTAGATAGCTGCCGGTTTGAATTTGATTTTAATGAACCTAAAAATAAAGCGACTTATACAGGCACCAGGTACGGTGACAAAGAGTTGCTACGAAAACTTATCGATGATGGATTTGAATATCGCTATGGTAAAAATAATCCGGTGGCCCGAGCCCGGGTAGAGAAGGAATTGGAGATCATTGACCAATTGGGTTTTGGAGGTTATTTTTTATGTACCTGGGATATTGTACGTTATAGCTTGTCCAGAGATTTTTTTCATGTAGGCAGGGGTAGTGGGGCCAATTCGATTGTGGCGTATATTTTGAAAATCACCAATGTTTGTCCGATTAAATTAAATCTATATTTTGAGCGTTTTTTAAATCCAGCCCGGAAAGTGCCTCCGGATTTTGATATTGACTGGAGCTGGAAAGACCGGGACCAGATCCTGGATTATATCTTTAAACGTTTTGATCCGGCTTGCACCGCTTTTTGTGGTACGATTGGATCTTTTAAACACCGGTCTATCCATCGTGAGCTGGGTAAGGTCATGGGGCTTCCAAAGGCGGAGATTGATTTATTATCAGGCAATCCGCGCAATCTGCATGAACAAGGTAAAGAAGTACAGTTGATTCATAAGTATGCAGATATGATGTACACATTTCCTAATCAGTTATCTATGCACGCTTGTGGAGTATTGATCAGTGAAAAGCCAATGACTTATTATACGGCAATGAATTTTCCACCCAAAGCATTTAAGACGGCGCAGATCGATATGTATATCGCAGAAGATATCGGGTTTGAAAAATTTGATATACTTAGTCAACGGGGCCTGGGTACCATTCATTCAACCATTGAACTGGTGAAGGAAAAGAAGGGTATTGAAATTGATTTTAATGATACCAAATTGTACGTCGATCACCCGAAGTGCAATGAGATGCTTTCAAAAGGCCGCACCATTGGTTGTTTTTATGTAGAGTCTCCAGCTATGCGCGGGTTGTTGCGACGCCTCCGGGCCAATAATTATAATATTCTGGTTGCCGCATCAAGTGTGATCAGACCAGGAGTAGCTAAGTCTGGTATGCTGAGAGAGTTTCAGCGAAGACATAACAACCCCGATGATTTCGAATATTTTCATCCCGTTTTTAAAGAGCACCTGGGTGAAACCTATGGAGTGATGGTTTACCAGGAAGATGTCATTAAAATAGCACACTTTTTTGGAGGTTTAGACATGTCTGATGGAGACATATTGCGAAGGGGTATGTCGGGCAAGACCCGGTCATCTAAAGAACTTGAAAAAGTGAAAGAGCGGTTTTTTGAAAATTGTAAAGGCCGGGGATATCCGGATGAATTGACTAATGAGGTATACCGGCAGATCGAATCGTTTGCTGGATTTTCTTTTTGTAAATCGCATTCAGCCAGTTATGCCGTAGAATCCTATCTGGCATTGTATTTGAAAATTCATTTTCCTTTGGAGTTTATGGTTTCAGCCATCAATAATTTTGGCGGCTTTTACCGTAAGGAAGTTTATTTTCATGAGGCGAGAATGGCAGGAGGTGAAGTGTGTCAACCTTGTGTCAATCATAGTGAAGTATTAGCTTCTTTGCATGGCCTCCAGATCTATATCGGACTGAGCTCGATTGAGGGATTTAATCTGCACATTGCCGAGAGAATCATCGAGGAGCGAAATTTGGGTGGCTATTTTGAATCGCTTTCAGATTTTGTAGACCGCTTGTCTATTGGAATTGAACATACCGAATTGTTAATTTTTGTAGGGGCATTTAGAGATACTGGTAAACCCAAGAATGAGTTGGTACTGGAAGCAAGAATGTTGATTAATCGAAATCAGCACAAAGAAGTCAATTATGTACGTAAGTTATTTAAGGAGCCGGTGAAAAAATGGGAATTTCCGGTGTTAGAAAGAAATGTTTTTGAGGATGCTTTTGACGAGATCGAAATTGTGGGTTTTCCGATATCCTGCGATCCATTTGACATGTTGAAAACAAAATATCGGGGTGAAGTTTTAGTAAGGGATTTTTTAAATTTTGAAAATAGAATAATTCGGATCATCGGGTATTTAATTGCCCGAAAAGACGTACCTACCATAAAGGGGCATATGAATTTTGGTACCTGGATAGATGGTGAAGGGGCCTTTTTTGATACTACCCATTTTCCGGATATCTTATACCGGTGGCCTTTTAAAGGTCCGGGATGTTATCTTATTCAAGGAAAAGTGGTGGTTGAATTTGGCTTTCCTTCGATCGAGGTAGAAAAGGTAGATCGCTTACCCATGGTTGATGATCCCCGTTATGACGAGCAACGGGCTAAGGTCAAATTACCGAACGGGTCGAATGTCTCACCGTCTCCACTTACCCGGGCACCATATCCGTCAAAAGGAAAGGTCGATCAGCTCTATGGGCGGAAGAAGTAGGGAATTAGTTGAATGAATAATTGAAAGTGAATTCTAAATATATTTAGTTTTTTCTCTGGTTTAGTGGGTTACACTTGTATTTTGATTTTTCTTGCAGGCCAAAAGATGTTCAAATCAATTAATTATTAGGTGGTTGAACTGTAGATTGGAACACATGTTGGATTGAGACGTGAGGGTGCCGATGCCATGTGTCCCGCAGGCATCAACGAGAATATTGATTGAGAAAATGTTGGTTGAAAAAGGTGCATCTACCTGGTAATTTTTTTAAGAAAGTTATTTTTCAAGAAATCAAGTTGTTTAATTCAATCAGAGAAAGCAGGGATTCGGCAAGCTCACCCTGACTCTTACACTCTGCGGCTTCGAAGAAAAACACAAAGAATTAAATCGACCCACTATAGATACGCAAGAACCATATAAGTGAATTGACCCTAATTCATTTAATGGCACCTTTCCCGCAGACATCGAATATCCGGTATAATCCACACGACGTGATCAATGTCACAGATCCAATGAGCATAACCTCTTATTTTTGCCACTCAAATCTAAAAGTGATCAAAGTATGAATGCAAGTCAAAGTAAAGCAACCGTGATTGATGTACGCGAGCGCTTCGAACTGTTTATGGGTAAAGTTGAAGGTTCGGTCAATATACCTTTAGGTAATATCTCTAAGAGTTTAGATCAATTAAAAGATATGGCCAAACCCTTGATTTTTGTATGTGCTTCTGGTAATCGAAGCGGTCAGGCAGTGGCCTACCTGCAAAGTCTCGGTTGGACAGATGTCTATAATGGTGGAGGCTGGAAAAGCTATAAGCAAAAGAAGGCAGCTTAATTAAATCCCTGGAAAATTAAAAACCCGGCTATTGAAGCCGGGTTACTTTGAATTTTTACCATACCACGTTTGCTCTGGATTAATCCATGGCTGAAGCAGCAATGTATTTGATGGTTGATTTTACCCCGGCTATAGAAGCCAGGCTACCCTACATTTGGTAGTGGGATCAAACCAGGTAAAAGCCAAAAAGGGTGTAACTAATCAAAAAGGATCAAGCACCGTAAAAAATTAGTAGATTAGACCAGTTCACTTTCCAATAACTATGCAAGGAGAAAAAATTTCCATGGTGCCCAATAACGCCCATAAAGACATTCCGGGCAATCCTTCCACCCCAAAATCAAGCAACATTCGACTGAATGACCGGTCTAATGGTCAACCCCTGCGGGTGTTGTCGGAAGACGATTGGACTTTTTGGATTAACGAGGGTTATGTCATTGTGAAAAATGCTATCACTAGAGAGCAGGCGGCAAAAACTGCCGATTTCTTATGGGAATTTGAAGACAAGAGTCCAGATGATCCATCAACCTGGTATACCTCTCCCCGGGCAGAAATGCAAATGAAAGAACTGATCGGAAGTGGTATGGTCGAGGTATACAATCACCCGCTGCTATGGAAAAACCGCCAGGTGCCAAGGATCTATAATGCTTTTGTCGACATCTGGGGCACCGAAAAACTTTGGGTCACCATTGATAGGGCCAATTTAAATTTTCCCAAAAAAGAAGCGGATGGGTTTGGCGGATTTATTCACTGGGATTATGATCCGGATACCAAACCCCAAAATGTACAGGGAGTACTGGCTCTCGCTGATCAAACGGATGAAAATATGGGAGGCTTTCAATGTATTCCCGAATTGTTTCGCACCTATGATACCTGGAAACTCACTCAACCCGAAAGCCGGGATTATTTTAAACCCGATGTAAGCAGTTTTCAAGATCAAATCATCAAAGTAAAATTGGAGGCCGGTGATCTGCTTATTTTTCACAGTGCTCAACCCCATGGTATCCGGCCCAATTTATCCGGGCATAAAGTACGCATCGCCCAATATATTTCGATGATGCCAGCACAGGAAGAAAATGAACAACTGCGCACCTGGCGGATCAATTCCTGGCGTAATCGAATTGCTCCTGCGGGTTATGCTTTTCCAGGCGATCCCCGCAACTGGGAGCAAACGAAATACCCAGTAGCGGGAACTAAATCACCTTGGTGAAAAATTATTGGGTCTGGAAAGTTGGGGCTCTTCAAATAGATAAGGCCCTGCAATCCTGGAGCAATCACCTTTAATACCCAGCAGGATATTTTGTGGTTATTGTTTGTTTTTACTGTCTGGTGAGATATGACGGCCGACGCAGATCCGAGTCTGGCGTTATACATCGGCTGTATCATGTAGAGACCTTCAACTCGCATTATGAATTGGAAAATTCAATGCATAATTCACGAAACTGGAATTGAGCCAAAATTATAGTCAAGTTTTCGAACAACAGACTGCATTGAAAATCTCAATTTACAAATTCGCAAATACAGACGTAAAGTGAAAATTAGCGATCCTCAAATCAAAGATATCGCGTGACCCCTGTGGCCATGCTCGAAATAGAATCATAAATGCACCGTATTAGAAATTATGGATTCATTTCTCCTATGAAAAAAGCAATTTTATTAAATTGCAAGACCAAACGAACCTTTTCCTGATTCAACTAGGTTTGGCATATCCGTAGTTGGCTTACACTTAAAACATTGGTTATGGTAAGAAAGATAGTGTTCATGCTTGTGCTGCCTGTGACATGCGTAGCCCAAAATACAATGGAAGTAAGTGGTGCTGTTGGTGCCACAGTCGCCATTATTGGCGGAGACGGGGCTGGCATCTCCCTCCAGCAAAACTGGCCCGCTATTGGGTTTAATGAATACAACTATGGGGGACCCAAAAGCATTGCGGCTGGAAATGGATGGGTAAAATACCTCGATATGAATACCGGTAGCCTGGTGCTTGATCAGACATCGCCTGCTCTCGCGGCCAATGGAAATATGAGCCCGACACGCAGGCTCACTATTCGGCAAAATGGGAATGTTTCGGTAAATGCAACTGAAGCGAACGCAAGTCTTTTTGTTGGTGGTGCAAATATTGGCCTTCCTGCTGCTATGTTCCGGGGCACTAATTATACCTCTACTTTCTATGAACAGAGTGGCGTTGACAACACGGGCCGTAATACTTACATAAACGGTGGAAAGCCTGGTAGCCTTGTTTTGCTAAATGATAAATTAGGTGGCAATATCATCATCGGATCCGGGACTTCTAAAGTAGGTATTAATACCTCTACCCCTACCGATATATTGGAAGTAAAACAAGCTGGTGGGCGGGGGCTTGCACTCATCAATCCAAATTTTGCATACTGGGAGTTTTTTGTTGAGAAGAACCTGGAGGAAAACGCAGGAGATCTTTACGTGTATTACAACGGCGGCAATCTCGGTAACTTTTACCAGGGGGATGGTAAATACTACAATTATAGTGACCAGCGGGTAAAGAATAATATTCAATCTTTGAAAAATATTTTACCAGGCGTATTGGCACTAAGGCCCTGCACCTATGAAATAAAATTTGACAACCCGGGACATCAACAAAGCATTGGACTCATAGCACAGGAAGCCCGTGAGATCTTCCCGGAAATAACTGGCCACATTGAAGGAGATGATCTTGGTTATGGTGGTATCAAAGATCTCTACACCATGGACTACAGCGCTCTGGGGCCGTTAGCCATCAAAGCCATCCAAGAGCAACAACTTAAAGTTGATAGGTTGAAGGCACAGGTGGAAGCATTAAAGCAAAGAATAGAGCGGGCAGAAACACAGATTAAAAGCAGTACTGGCAAATCACCGACTCAATAATAAACCAGTTGATATGAGAAAGCTTTTGATGGTCTTAGCAATATCCCTGCTCTCCACTCATATTATGGGTCAAAATATTGGTATTGCTGAGGATACCCCCGAACGGGCCAAACTTGAAGTGTCGGGTGTATCCGGGCTTGGAAACAATGCCGGAATCTTCGGCATTGACAGGGGCATTCCTTTGCAACAGGATTATCCTGCAATAGGCCTTAATCAATATCGTGATAACAGTATATATGGAAGGTATATGAGTGATGGTTATGCTGCCGTTTGGAAGCACATACATGATGATCCTACAATGGCACAAGGTTTAAGTTATACCATCTTTCCTCCAGGTACTGCCAATGCAGTCATACCCTCCTCCACAAAACTTTGGGACCTAAGTATGAATAACCGGTTTAAAATTCTTTCCACAGGTTCGGGTGGTAGTGCCATTCTTGATGTAGGAAGAGGGACAGGTAATGAAGGCACTGCCGTATTTATCGGCACAGAATACAGGTCCCATTTTAATTATTCCACTTCAGAGAATACATATATCCGTGGAGGCAAATCTGCCAGTCAGCTTATTTTAAACGATATACCCAATGGCAATGTGGTTTTTGGGAATGGCTCCAGCACGGTTGGTATCAACACAAATTATTATGTGCCTCCTACTACGCTGGAAGTGCGTCAAAGCAACGGTGGGATGGAGCTTACCAATACATCATATACCGACTTGCCGATGGAATGGCGTGTAGCTAATGGTTCTCCTGCTAACTTTTATCTCTATTATGCCAATAGCATTCGTACCTATTTTTCGTATACCGACGGTGCCCTACACCCGATTTCTGATGCCCGTGTCAAAACGAATGTGAAAACTTTAACTCCCGTGCTCGATAAGCTCATGCAGTTGCGGCCGGTAACTTATATGATGAAAGATGCCGTTGAGGGACAAGGTCGTAGTATCGGTTTTTTGGCGCAGCAGGTTCAAACATTATTTCCCATACTCGTGGCAGATCACATGGATGACAAAAATGATATGCTTGGTTTAAACTATAGTGGTTTTAGTGTACTGGCCATTAAGGGGATCCAGGAAGAACAGGTGCAATTGGATGATCTTGAAAAGGAGTTGATCGATCTTGATCAGCGGTTGAAAAGTGTTGAACAGCAGTTATCCTCACGTAAAAATTAAAATAGTATGTCATGAAAATGATTTCAATCTTTATATTCATAGCCATCGGGTTAATTGCCAATGCACAAAATGTTGACAATGGAAACTCGGCTGCTAATGCACAACTGGAAGTAGAAGGCGTGGTGGGGTCAGGAGCTACGGTTGGATTGTTTGGAAGCACTGCCAATGGAGTTTCGTTGCAGCGCAACTGGCCCACCTTTGGGTTTAACCAATATAGAGACAATATTGCACCTGGAAGCCAGGGAAAATACATCGGCAATGGTTTTGCAGCTATTCAATATTTTGACTACAACTCCGGCACTTATGCCTTCGATTTGTTTCCCAGCGGGACAGCTAATAGTTTTACGCCTATAGCTACCCGTGGCATTACCATCGCCAACACTGGAAATACTTCCATACGCACCAACGAAAATGGCGCTACTTTAAACATTGGTCGAGGTGATGGAATTGATGGAACTGCCGTATTTACCGGGCCAAACTACTGGTCGCATTTCAACTACAATATAGGAGAAGATACCTACATAAGGGCAGGCGTTGCCGGCGGAACTGTTTATGTCAACAAAACAACCAATAGTTCGGCGTTGATGGGTACAACTTCTACCCACCTGGGTATCAACAGCCCCAACCCTTTTTATACGATCGAGGTTTACCAGCCAAGCGGTCAAAAAGCGTTTGCCCTGGTAGATGCAAACAACTACCGCTGGGCGATGGCAGCTAATCATATAAATGTGTTGGATCACGGCCACGGGGTAGCGCTGGATTTTTATTATGACAATGTCGGACGCGGCAGGTTTCAGTATTTTGACGGTAATTATATTGTGCTAAGCGATGAAAGGGTTAAGAAAGATATCCAGGATTTTGACCCTGTACTGGATAAGTTGAAAAAACTGAAGCCCGTTCGCTATGAAGTGCTCCGTAACAATCCTAATCACGAACAAACCATCGGTTTGCTAGCTCAGGATGTGCGACCACTCTTCCCTGGGCTCGTACATCAAATTGTAGATCATAATCGCAGTGCCAAACCCATCAATGATGCTTTGGTGATGGACTATAGCGGTTTTGGTGTGATAGCGATAAAGGCGCTTCAGGAACAGGAAAAACAGATCCTGGAGTTGCAAAAACAAAAACAGGAATTGCTGGAGAGATTGAAGCAATTGGAAGTAACATTACAAGGGCAATAAATGGCTGATTTTTTCATTCCTTGTCGGGATTCTCCTGCATCTCCGAATCTTTCATAATGAAGTCAAATCCTGATTGGTCTCTTGTTGAACAACACTGGCAAAACATTTGCTACAATTTTGCTTTCATTTATTGCAACACCTCGTGGCTTTTATGCCATTCATGGTTTTAGGGGAATAAAGCCGGAGATAAACTATTCATGGATAACTGACTGACCTGCCTGGAACGCCTCGGCAGACAAAATATGAACAAAACCAGAAACGGTTAGAACGGCGCATCATGTTATAGTAGGCATTCATTTTTCATTAATCAGCGCTTGGTGAGTATTTCAACAGCCTCCTAGGAGTATTTTCTTAGGATTTCACTTACAAGCGACAGAATGTAAATCTGTCCAGGTCTCCGATGCACCATAGCCGCTCGGCCCTACGCCATAGGCTCCCCGGCAGAGTCTCTCCGCCGTGGAGGCTTGACCTCCGGAGGTCGGCGTAAGGTCACGGGAAACCGCCACGACAGGTTTTATCAGGCTACAATTTATACGGATCTGTTGGCTATCCACTGACTCGACAAATAACCCTGTTTCAGAATGGCCCCGAAAATGTACATAGTTATCAGCTTTTAATGTTCTTGTCGCTAAGATGAGAGCAGTTTACCCGATAGAAGTGACCAATAACCTTTTTTGTGTCGCCTAATTGGGTTATTATTATGGGAATAATTCCAGTTTCATGAAACTCACTTACCGTTTTTCTGGTGATTCTCCCCGGTTACCCGCTCAGTTTTTTTAAGCATTTTATTCATTGCTTGCGCTCCTCGTAATGTGGAGCAGTCGTGGCCAGTGTATAAAGCCGATGCCAGCAGCTCCAGTTACTCGCCCCTCACTCAGATAAACCGGGATAATGTCGATCAACTGCAATTGGTATGGCGTTTTGACCCGGAAGATGCTCCTGCCGGGGTACGGTATGGCAAGTACGAATGCAATCCCATCGTGATCGGTGGTGTGATCTATGCCACTTCTGCTCGTCGGAGAGTTTATGCGGTCGATGCAAGGACCGGCACTAAGATTTGGGGATTTGATCCATTCGATGGAGAGCGGGGTGGTGGAATGTGCCGGGGAGTGACTTATTGGTCAGGCCAGAATGAAGCTAGAATTTTATTTACTGCCGATCATTTTTTATATGCATTGGATGCTAAAACCGGAGCGATCATCCAGTCTTTTGGTGCCAATGGCAAGGTAGATCTTAACCAGGATCTGGGAGTAGATCCTGACTCGGTTTGGGTTAAGCCGACCACCCCCGGAATCATTTATAAAGACATGATTATCCTCGGCTCGGAGGTATCTGAATCATACGATGCTGCACCAGGACATATCCGGGCATACAGTGTCAAAACCGGTGCCATGGCCTGGATATTTCATACTATTCCTCAGCCTGGAGAATTTGGTTATGAGACCTGGCCTCCCGATGCCTGGAATTATACCGGAGGCGCCAACAATTGGGCGGGAATGGCGCTTGATGAAGAGCGGGGCATAGTCTACGCGCCTCTTGGGTCTCCCACGTACGATTTTTATGGAGCGAACCGAAAGGGTGAAAATCTATTTGGCAATAGCCTCGTAGCTCTTGATGCGGGCACCGGCAAATTAGTTTGGCATTTTCAAACGGTGCATCATGATCTCTGGGATTATGACCTTCCGGCGCCACCCAATTTGGTGACGGTAGAAAAAGACGGAAAGAAAATCGATGCGGTAGCGCTTACCTCCAAAACGGCTTTTCTTTACTTATTTGATCGCCAAACCGGAGAACCGATTTATCCCATTGAAGAGAAAGCCGTTCCACCGGCCACTATCGAAGGGGAAACTGCTTGGCCAACCCAGCCATTTCCAAGTCACCCGGCACCGTTTTCGCGGCAAGGGCTCAGCGAGGACTTGCTTACCGACGTATCAACCGAAGCCAGAGATAGTGTGCTAAAGCGCTTTAAAAAAATGCGATCCGATGGTTTGTTTGCCCCTGCTGATCCTCAGGGTACGGTTATGCTGCCGGGCACCCGGGGGGGTGCAGAATGGGGTGGATCTGCCTATGATCCAAATTCTGGTTTGTTGTTTATCAATGGCAACGAATCACCGGAGATCATCACCTTGCATCAGGCTGGTTTAGAGCCCAAGGGTCGATTTACATTCAACCAGTTTGGCAATCGATATTATAAAACATATTGTGTTACCTGCCATGGAGAAAACCTGGAAGGAGATATTTCGAGCCCTTCTTTACAAGATCTCGGAGCCCGACTGGCAAAAGCAGAGACCCTGGATAAAATTAAAAAGGGAGCCGGCCGCATGCCTGGATTTAACTTGATGACCGAAAATGAAGAAAAGGCCATCATGGCTTTTTTATTTGATGAAGGAAAAGAGGAGATCGTGCCCAGGTCGGTAGATCCCAAAACCAGTCAGGGTTACCAGAATGTAACCGCGTATAGTTATTTTCTCGATCATGAGGGGTATCCGGCCATTAAACAGCCGTGGGGTACTTTGAATGCCTATAATTGCCTGACCGGCAATTACGAATGGCAAGTGCCTTTAGGCAATTATCCTGAAAAGCAAAAAGTGGCCGATATTCATACCGGAGCAGAAAATTGGGGAGGCCCAATTGTGACCGCCGGAGGCTTGGTTTTTATTGCAGCCACAAAAGATGAAAAATTCCGTGCCTTTGACAAATCTAGTGGCAAAATGCTTTGGGAAACCGATTTGCCTGGTGGTGGTTATGCTACTCCTACCACCTATATGGTAAAGGGCCGTCAATATTTAATCATAGCCGTCACCGGTACCAATGAAAATCCGACGGGGACGATTGCGGCTTTTGCCTTGCCCAAAGGATAAAACTCGTGGTTAGTTCTTTCTGATTTGAGAGCCTCGATAAAGTATTAACACTGTTGGAATATTGAAATAATCGGCCTATTTTGTTGGTTCTACCTCCGCAATTGTTCTTCGTCACGGATGAATTGAAGGAAGAGGATACAGAAGTGCTGTAAACATGCCAATGCTGTGTTTGGTGGCAAGAAAGGTGGGGATATAGATAAGTTGTGGGCAAGCGTAAAGATTAAAATATCATGAACTCTGAAAGAAATCTCACAAAACAGGAATTAGAAAGAATTGAAAAACATGTTCAATATTTAACCATGAATACAATGACGTGGGAAAATAGAGAAGAGTGCTACGAGGAATATGGTTATGTCCTGAGTATGCTCGAGATACGAGTTTCGACTCTAGTAACCTATATCATACATTTACAAAGGAAATTGAATTTGGCAGAGCAGCTGAAACAAAAGAGGAATTTATGAAACCATATATCCAGAGCTATTTGCCCGTAGTCGAAGGTGAAATGCTGGATGTAAAAGATTTTATTAGCAGCCAAAGAGCTCTGGCAAAGAATCATCCTACAATCTAGCAATAAAACCTTTGATACTATAGAAATGAGTAGCGATCGTACATCAGAAGAAATTGTGGCCAATTATAGGTCGATCATGGGTGAAGAACTAGGAACTGTTTTTCATAAATTAAAGAATGAGATCGTCTTCCTCCATCAACAATGGAATACATATACGGATCTATATGGTACGGAAGATTCTAGGATAGACATTCTGAACAGAGGAGCATCTTCCTTTTTCTTTATTGTGCAGAAGGGCCTTTTTGAGAATATTATTATGTCGCTTGCCCGTTTGACAGATCCACCTACAATTGGAAAATTTAAGAATTTTACACTTAGAGCACTTCCTTATTTGATCAGAGATGAAAGCTTAAAGAAAGAGATTGAATTGGGTTTAGAAATGATAGTTCACAAAGCTGTCGAATTTGCAAGGGAATGGAGAAGTAAAGTATATGCTCACAGAGACTATGAAATTAAGCTAGGCAGAGTGACACTTGAAGAAAATGCTTCAAAGCAAAATATTGAATTTGCTCTAAAAGCAATTAGGGATCTAATGGACAAGGTAACCCTCCATTATGAAAACAGCCGAACTGTTTATCAAGGCGATGCATATAGTGGTGGTAGCAACGCTCTTCTTTTTGTCATCCAAGATGGCCTAAATTGTCGTGAATATATGAGAAAGAAAGAGTATGCAGGTGAAGAAATTGATAACCTATTGAAGACCAATCACATAACTCACGTCAGAAGGGAGCTTGACTTATAAGGAAATGTTGTCAGCCAGCCCATAACAACGCATATCAGATCAGACTCCCTTGGTCGTCCGCTCGAGATGCTGGGACGTTGGCTACAATCAAATAAAAAAAATGAAAAATATTTTTCTACTTCTTTCGATTCTATTATCAATCAATTCTTTTAGTCAAACTGAATATTTTATAACAAGCCCTGACCAAACTAAACTTCATGTTCGGGAATTTGGTAGTGGCGAACCATTAATCCTTCTTGCTGGAGGTCCTGGGTTGAATGCCGACTATTTAGAAGCTATTTGGGAAAATTTATCATCCGATTACCGATGTATTGTTTTAGATCAACGTGGGACTGGAAAATCCATTCTTCCGAAGGTGGATTCCGTTTCATGACAATGGAAAATTATGTAAGTGATTTAGAAGCATTGCGTAGCCATTTAAAATTGGAACAAATTACATTGATTGGCCATTCTTGGGGCGGGATGTTAGCAATGGAATATGTATCTAAAAATCATAAGAATGTAAAAAACCTAATTCTATTAAATCCTGGAGGACCGACCAGCAATTTCTTTTCTTATTTTTCTGACAATATTCAAATGAGACTTCATGCCGAAGATACTAGGGAAGCAAAGGTATTAGATAGCTTAGGAAAATCAGATTTAAGAGCTATTTTCCCGGGATATTTTTTTGATAGAGATAGAGCCCTGGCTTTAAAAGAGATTTGGGATTTTGATTCTATATTCGGTCAACCTGGAGTACTGGGTAATACTTTTTCTGACTTTATTTCAGCTCAAAAAGACAGGGTTAGTCATTTGAAAAAATATACTGGAGTAGTTCATATTATTCAAGGCAGACAAGATCCAATCGGTGAATCTACTGTTTATGAGATAATAGAATTGCTACCCCAATCTCAAGTTACTTTTATTGAAAAATGTGGACATTTCCCTTGGTTGGAAAATGAAGATCAAGTTGCAGAGTTTTACAGGGTTCTTCATAGCGCTTTGAATTAATCTTTTAAACTCTTTTAATAGAAACAAGTAGATTCAAAGACTGTAGCTAACAAAAAATAGACGCCATTAAAACGGGCGTTTATTGAGACCGTTGGCTTCAGTTATATGAAACGACACTTTATAGAAGTTATTAAAAAGGAAGACTGTAATCCTATTTAAAACGGGGCGATTTCCGAAAAGCCATATGAGTAGGAAAAACTAATAAAAATCAATAAATAAACAAATGGAAAATTTAATAAATTTAGCACAAATTATTGTTGCAATATCTGTTGTATATGTTTGGACTTTTAGGTTTCATAATGTCTTAAAGGAATTCGAACAATTTGGATTAAGTGATTTAACCCGAAATATAGTAGGGGCAACAAAAATATCTTTAGCTACATTGCTGGTTGTGGGTATTTGGTACTCCTCATTAGTTCTTATTCCATCTATTCTTATGGGTTTATTAATGATAGGCGCTCAATATTTTCATTTCAAAATAGGCAATCCATTTATTAAACACTTACCATCTCTAATTCTTTTGGCCCTAAGTGCTTTTATCGCATATTCATCAATTTAATAAACAAGCATGTATGTAGTTACAATATGTACTTTAATGTCAAGTTTGTCTTTTTTTTTGCTTATGCTTTTACCTATTTTAATGCACCGCATATGAAAAACGAATTTAAGCGGTTTGGGCTGGAAAAAATGGGATTAACAACCATTTTATTAGAAATTTCGGGAGCTTTGGGTTTATTAGTAGGACTTAAATATTATTTTATTCTAATGATTTCATCTCTCTGTCTTGCTTTACTCATGTTCGCTGGCCTCATGGTAAGAATAAAGATTGAAAGATAGCATTTGGATTTCTTTCCCGGCTTTCTTTTTATATGGTTTTAAATGCATATATATGTTGGATATCAATATATTTACAGATATAAATAATTGAAATATAAGATATAGACTCTGAGAATATTTAAAAATAGAAATTAATTTGTTTGAATGAAAATGTAAAAAAACAGAGCTAACAACGTATATAAAAAATAGCGGTTTCAGTGCTTAAATTAGACCGTTCGAGTCAATCCTCCCTTCGGTGGTGGTGACTCAAACGTGTCGGGGATAAACCCCTTATTCGTGCTCATCACCTCCGGTCAGACAACCAGAAACAAGGGATATGACGAAATTCGAAAAATCTCTGGAGCGAATCACCGGATTTCCGGGCTTCACGTATCCCTGACATCTACTGAATGAGCAGAAACAGATTGGCTGCAACTTGAACAAGAGAATATCCGCACCCGATTGGCTGATGATCTTCAGTTCACTCCTGCCCGTCACATGACTTAGGGCTTCTGTCCACGGCTTCCGGCACCGGTCTTCCGACATCCCCTGCCTGCCGAAGCCAATGCGAAGAAGGGCGGCTTCCGACACCTTACTTCCAGCTCCCGACTTCGGTCTTCCGACATCCCCAATGATAAGCCTTTGGTTTTTAAAGATTGGTCAAATCCATCAAAAGATGATCGGAACTTGGTCTACGTCAGAGGTGCTTATGTATTGCATCTCTTAAGACAAGAGACAGGTGGTGAAGAATTCTGGAAGGCAATTAAATAATATACTGTAAAGCATTTTGGACAATCGGTTGAGACGGTTGACTTTCAACGCGCCAGAGAGGAGTCAGGTAGAAACCTGGAGACTTTTTTCAATGAATGTATTTGCAAAAGACTAGAGATAGTATTATTGATGAACTCATAACCACAAAGCAAACATGCAGATCAGAGCTACGATTCGTACAT
This sequence comes from Saprospiraceae bacterium, assembly GCA_016711125.1. Lineage (GTDB taxonomy): Bacteria > Bacteroidota > Bacteroidia > Chitinophagales > Saprospiraceae > JABDMH01. Next base: position 1,133,928 of record JADJTQ010000002.1, read on the forward strand.
TTGACCGTTAGCGATCATTGTAAAATATCAAACGAACTACATAGATATCAAACGGAAAATCGAAATAGATGAAAGCAATCGGAAAGACAGTAATAGAGATTCTGATCAACCTTCCGGAGGACAGAGCAGAACCTTTTAACAATCTACACGATGTAATTGTGAAAAATCTTCCCGAAGGTTTTGAGGCTGCCATTAGTTATGGTGGATTGGGTTACGTTGTTCCGCATTCACTTTATCCTGATGGATACCATTGCAAGCCAAGCGAGCCGCTCCCATTCGCGGGGACCGCTTCTCAAAAAAATTCTATTAATTTTTACCACATGGGTATTTATGCCGATCCCAAATTATTGGAATGGTTCGTGACAGAATATCCAAAGCACAGTAAGCAAAAGCTGGACATGGGAAAGAGTTGTATCCGCTTTAAGAAGTTGGATGAGATTCCCTACAAACTCATTGCCGACTTGATGAAAAAGATGAGTGCTAAGGAGTGGATTGAGCTGTATGAGAAAAATCTTGTACCGAAAGCGAAAAGGAAAAATATCTGAGCATCGAGTAGAACAAAATCTGAATGGGAAAATTAGCGAAGATAAAAACTCAAGAGAACGATTCCAGCGTTGAAAATTTCATTGGTAGAGTCGAAGATGAACAAATGCGCAAAGACTGCAAGACTATAATTGCGCTAATGCAAAAAGTTAGTAACCAACAACCTAAAATGTGGGGTAACTCATTGATTGGGTTTGGAAATAGAAGATATAAGAGCCCTAAGACTGGGCGTGAAGTTGATTGGTTCAAAATTGGATTTTCACCTCGAAAGGCAAACCTCTCACTGCATCTTGTTTTTGACATGAAATCTCATTTTGAAATCTTGAGTGACTTGGGCAAGCATAAGACGGGTTCAGGATGTCTCTATATTAAGAAATTGAGTGATGTTGACATTACTATTTTGGAGAAGTTAATTCAAGTATCACTAGAAGGGAAATGATAAAAGGTTGCCTGATGGACAAGGGATTATTGAAGTTCAAACAACCCTCACCGCTGTAATAAAGACGAAGTAAATTATGAACAGACGTAGTTTTGTTAATTTGACCGCAGCAGTTTTAACAGGAACAATGGCCGACACCCTACCGGCTTTGACAGGTATAGTGTTCCCACAGAATATGATAAATATGGTGGATGGCTTGGAAAAAAATTCAATGCTACGGGTTTTTTTAGAGTTGAAAAGGAGAATCGATGGTGGATTGTTACCCCGGAAGGAAATGCATTTCTGAGTTTTGGCATCAACCACTTCTTTCCTGATCTATTTAAAGGTAAACACAACTATAAGCAATGGGAGCAGAAGCTCAAATTGGACGATATTAATGACAATCATGCCTTTCAACCAGCCCTGAGGAACTGGTTTCTCCAGACATGCCGTGAATTTGGTTTCAACACTATTGGAGCTCATAATAACCTGGACATCGCAAATACACCTCGGTCTGAAATGGCCTATATTCAGGACATTACTTTGATCGATATTCCGCACTATAAATCAGAAATTCCTGATGAGAATTTCCACGACGTATTTTCGGATGATTTTGTGCGACATTGCCAAAGACTGTCGGAAAAAATTGTTCCTAACGTGAAAAATGACCCTTATTTACTGGGCTATTTTATGACGGATTGTCCACTTTTCACCGAAGAAGATTGTCGCGAGCGACCGGATACGATTGGGGGAGCGCAAAGAAAATCGCGTATCGGTTGGCCAAAGAGATTACGGAATCTCGGTGCTGAAGCCCCCGGGAAACACACCTATGTCAGACTGATGACAAAAATCTACGATGGTCAGATTATTCGATTCAACGAGACTTATAACACCCAATTTAACTCATTTGATGAGCTTACAGCCACCAAGAATTGGCGGATGAATACCGATCTCTCAAATGGAAATGAAACGCGGGACAATATAGAGTTTCTTAAAATCGTGGTAGACAGATACTATCAGGTTGCACGCAATTCTATCCTGGAGTATGACGAAAATCATATGTTTATAGGAGATAAATTAAATGCCAATACGGATTCAATCGACACTGTTTTGCCGGTGACCGGCAAGTACACAGATATAGTAATGTATCAGATGTATGGAAGATATGAAGTACAGGAACCAGGACTAAATAGGTGGAAGCAGGTAGTAGATAAGCCATTCATCAACGGCGACTCATCTTACACCATGATAGCGCCAGATATGCCGAGACCCTTTGGCCCGGTTGCCGATAACCTTGAGCAAAGAGCGGAATGGACAAAGGATTTTATGGAAAATGCTTTTAAACGCCCTGAATTTGTAGGATGGCATTATTGTGGTCTGATCGACGCCACAAATAAGCATGCCCGCAAGATTAGTAGACAACATTCGGGTTTAATAGATCAATACGGTAATCCGTATCCATTATTACAGCAATACATCAAGCAGTTTACCACAAAAATGTATGAAATTGCAAGTCTCCAATAGACGACTTTATAAAATGAAGAATATGAGCGCCATCAATTGTGCAGGTTTAGAATTAAAGATGCAATGTCAAAGGCGATGTAGAGTGGTCATTAAGAATGCCCTTTAAATGTAACGTGAGCTGCAAGTGAGGGGAAACATAGTCATTATGTTTTCACTCTAACAAGGCTAGAAATTTCTATACTAGAGTATAGGCATGTTTTTAATTTACCAAAAGTAAAGAACAAATTCAGATATGATGGAGGGAGATTGTTATAGATATAATGAATTAGATAAATTAGATGAAAATCGGAGGCAATATGGATGAGGATCAAATATTACAGAGATTTCGGGCCGGTCTGAAGGAAGAATTGGGGAACATTGACCTTTATCCCAGAGAAGATTTGGATCATTTGTCACCAGTCGACATGGACAACATCCTTTATTTTACATTTGATGAAGTCTCTCCGGTAGGCTTCAGGGATAGTATTGATTCTAAAGTACTGGATCAGATCCCTTTTTTAAGTCTGGCACTGGAGTATTTTGCTATTATTAAAGCCAACGAAAAGATAAAACTGACAAAACGGGGAAATCTGCCAAGAAAAGTTTGTCTTGACTTGTATGAAACTGGTATTATTAAAGAAGACTATATCGAGAAAGGTTACATCAAGCTGAATAAAGAGGGGGATTTAGTCGCGATTCAGAATGTCAAGATAATCGGCTTACTAAGTGGTCTGACCAAAAAAAGAAAAAACGAAATTAGTTTTACCGCTCGCGGTGAAAAACTTTTGGGTATAGGAAGCAGAAAGGACTTACTTGATGTACTTTTTAGAACGAATTGTCAAAAGTTTAGTCTGGGTTTTCATGATGGCTACTCTCAGCATGCGGTGATGCAGGACATATTTTGTTATACCTTATATTTATTGCTCCGGTATGGAGATGAAAAAAGACCGGCCGAATTTTATGCAGAGAAAAACCTGATGGCTTTTCCAAATTATTTGAATCATTTCAGAGACGGATGGTCAAGTCAAAAAGATCAATTTAGGACATGTTATGAAATACGAGTGCTGGAGAGATTTTTAAAATATTACGATTTCGTGGAATATGACAACAAGAGAAGCCCATTATCAAGCATTGAGCCCGTCTATGTTAAGACAACTGAGATTTTTAGAGAGGTATTTGAACTGAAAGTCGACAAATTCAAATTTAAAAAGAGTGCTCATCAGGCTTGACAATTTGATATAGAGAGTACTCTGAGTGTTCCCTTCACCTTCATGTGCGGCCTGATTCGCACTTCAAGAGAATCCATCGAAAAGGAGGATTAACTTGAACAAAAGAATCTTCTGCACTTCGTGGCGGATTTCGCACCTTCACGTGTCCGTGACCCATTTTAATTAAGTTATTGAATAGAAATGAAGAAGGAAGTAATAAATAGCACTTGCCCACAGAATAAAGAGGAATGGAGATTATGGCTGGATAAAAATCATCTAATCAGGGATTGGGTTTGGCTTATAATACACAAAAAAAGCTCTGACACTCCTACAATCACCTGGAGTGAAGCGGTAGATGAAGCACTTTGTTTTGGGTGGATTGATAGTATTAGAAAGCCAATTGATGCTGAGAAGTATATGCAGTATTTTGGCAAGAGAAAAGTAGATATTACCTGGTCAAAAATCAATAAGAATAAAGTGACGCATTTAATTGAGCAAGGATTGATGTCGGATGCCGGAGTTGAAAGCATAGAAAGAGCAAAACTAAACGGCTCCTGGACAATTTTGGACGAAGTCGAAGAATTGAAGATTCCCAAGGACCTGGAAAAAGCTCTTAAGCTCCAAATAGGTTCAAAAGCTTACTTTTTGAGTTTAAGCAAATCCATAAGAAAAGCTATTTTGCAATGGGTGGTCTTGGCTAAACGACCGGAAACCAGAGAAAAACGAATTTTGGAAATTGCAAATCTTGCAGCCGATCGACAGAAACCAAAGCAATTTAGATAAAGGGAGTGCGGGCTGACATCCAATACTCCCGCATCATATATATTTTTGAATAACGGTTAATTCCTCCACCATTTCGACTTTGTCATGACCTTCTCTATAAGGTTCTTTGACAATTCAGGCTTGACAATTTAGTATGGATCACACCAAGTGCACTTAACCTCCAGGTGCGGCTTTATTCGCACTTCAAAACAACCGATAGAATGAAAGAATTGGCTCGAACAAGATGTGTGAAAGTCTTTGGTTCATTTGTGATCTGAACTCAAGTCAGCCGATCCGGCCCATGTGAAATAACGGATAGAAAAAATCTTCATCAGTTACCCTTGGATTTCCGAACTTCACAGATCCCCTCAAGTTTAGCGGTCATATGAGGGGACCAATCCAACATTTAAAAACAAGACATAATAACAAACTTAACTAAATGACATCAATAAAAGACAAGATCATTCTGGTGACAGGTGCAACCGGTAAACAGGGTGGAGCAGCTGTTAGACATCTGATTAAGCACAGTGTGAAAGTTCGAGCCCTGACTCGCAAACCAAACAGCGACAATGCAATTGCATTACAAAACCTGGGAGTTGAAGTATTTAAGGGTAATCTGAACGATATTAATTCGCTTGATGCTGCAATGCAAGGCGTTTATGGTGTATTCGTGGTGACAAATTTTTGGGAATTTGGGACGGGCAAGAAGGAAATTATACAAAACAAAAACCTGACTGACCTTGCCAAGAAGCATCAGGTGCAACATTATGTTTTTGCCTCTATTGCGAGATGTGACGACAATCCTAACCTTGCCCACTTTGTGACAAAATACGAATGTGAAAAGTATATTAAGTCTGTTGGAATGCCCTACACTTTTCTTCGAACGGTTTACTTTATGGACAACTTAAAACCAAAGGAACAAGGTGCATCAACTCATTGGGCAATTCTGCCTTCCATACTAGGCGAGAAGTCAACCCTTCAAATGATTTCAACCGACGACATTGGTTGGTTTGCCGCAAATTCCCTTTTAAACCCCGATCAATATTTGAATAAAACTTTAGACATAGCGGGTGACGAAGTGACTTATGCTCAACTTCATGCCGCACACAAGAAAGTGTTTAATGCTGAACCTAAGAAGTCAGCTTTTATGAAGTTTTTGTTAATGACGATGATGCCCGAAATTAAAAGGATGTTTCTTTGGTATCGTGAGCCTGTTTTTAAGGCGGACATTAATCATTTGAGGTCTGGATATCCTGGATTAAAGCGTATTGAGGATTATTTCCGCCAAGTAAAAAATGGACAATAGATTTTCATATGAGTAACAGATCAATGAGGTGCCCTAATTGGTCACAGTGCAGATTAGGCAACCACGAATAGGGAAAACCGAAATCCAATTAGATGTTTCGAACTGGATTCACGAACTTTACATCAATCGCCATACAGCAATGAGTCTGCCAACAAAGAAATGATGCGTTTTAATTACTTAATGCCCTCAAAACCTCTACAGGATATTGTGGAGTATTATTTGATCATCGAGAGTCAGAAATCGGACGAGAGATTTCCCACCGAGGTTTTTCCTACTATGCAGCTGGAGATGGCATTTACCTTTGGATCACCTGATTCGACTTTGATCCGGCGGGGGCAACAGGGGCTGGAGAAGGCACCGGATTATTCTTTGGATGGGTTTTCCGCGACCAAGAATACATATATTAATCAGAATGATCTGGGGGTAATCATGGTCGGTTTCAAGCCCCGGGGACTGCAGCACTTTGTTGACTTCAATGTATATGAGATGCTCAATAGAAGTCTTGATCTTAAAGATGTCCGACCAAAAGAGATCAGAAGAATCGAAGATCAGATCCGGACAAAGAGGACCGATGAAGAACGTATAAAAGTCATCGAAGATTTTCTTTTGTTAATCACCAGGCGAAAAGAAAAAGACCTGCTCATTGAGAATGCAGTTTTTCAAATAATCGGATCAAAGGGCAAAATCTCAGTGAAGGAGCTGGCGGCTCAAAACTACCTGGGTCAAAAACAGTTTACCCGAAGGTTCATTCGCACGATTGGAAGCCCACCTAAGTTTTATTTGAGACTTGTCAGGTTTCAAAATATACTAACCCTCTCAAAGGGATCCGACTCCAGATTAACAGAAGTGGCCTTAGAAAGTGGTTTCTTCGATCAGGCTCACTTTATTAAAGAATTCAAACAATTTACCGACGAAAAGCCAACCTCCCTACATGACCATTCTCTTCAGACTGAATTAGGGAGATTTTTTGAGGAGAACTTTAAGAAGTCCATTTTTTACAATTCTACCTACAGATAGGCCGCTAATTTGTCCATTAAATTTAAAATCTAAATAAAATGGATAAAATCAATTACTTACGACCTTCTCTTGTCGGTCATTTGACTATTCTCTCCGGAGTTATTGCCTTGATCAGTTATTTCCAGGTAGCCGCCGGATTCAATTTTCATTTTGAGCTTTTTTCCAATCCTGCCCTGATCTTCGAAACAGCCGGAATAAACACCAGTTTGCTTAAATGGAGCATGATTACCGATATTTTTGGCTACTACCTATTGCTTTTGCCACTGGTGATTTACATGCATTTATGGATGAAGGATTCATTTGCATGGAGTCCTGTCATCAATCTAAGCGGTATTGGCTACATTCTAATCGGTAGTGTCGGGGCCGCTGTGCTTGCTGTCATCTGGCCTATGCATATCGATCAATTTGCAAGCCTCACTGGCCAGCAACAGGAAATCTCCAGAATGATTTTCATATCGATTACCAACATAGTGGTAGAAGGCCTTTGGAATTTATTGGATTCGATACTCATCGCTGTTTGGTTTTTGGGAATTGCGATTTTTCTTAGATCAAGATATAAAGCTATCGCCAACTTCACTTTCACCCTAAGTGCAGTTTGTTTCCTTGATTTCCTTGGGAATGCGTTGGCTATAAAGCCACTCGCCGAGATTACAGTAAACATTTATCTGGTCTTAGCACCTATATGGGCAATTGTGATGGGCTTTAAAATAAAGTATCAAAGATCTGATGTATAATCTGGTGATGAGTATGTGGAGTTGAAGTTAAGTATGTGATTTCAACTTGACAGTCTATGGATAGCGAAGTGCTTGGGAAATCCGTCTTGATTTGTTCCGATGCTATAGTATATTTGAGAAAGACGGACTCCGTTAAAAGCAAGATGTAGTGATATGAAACCCTTTCCAGTCAGGAAGATCAACGTGCCACAGGATGGATCTAAACCTTCAATAAGTTTTGGCATAAGAGATGTCAAAGATATATTGGCGGGGAAGGATACCCTTCATGAGTTTCATCGGCATGAATACTTTTTCATTTTGGCCTTGAAGAAAGGCAAGGGTCTTCATACCATTGACTTCACACCTTACAAGGTTGTCAATCATTCCGTTTTCTTCATACGACCTGGTCAGGTCCATGAGCTTATGCTCAAATCGGAGAGTACTGGATATCTGATGGAGTTTAAGAATGATTTTTATGATGCCTGCGATAAGATGTCAAGTCAACTTTTGCGCAGTGCAAGCAGTATGAATCTTTGTATGCCAGATGCCGATCGCTTTAGAAGGCTGCTTACTTTACTTGCTTTTATTTATGCGGAGTTTACCGATAAAAAAGAAGGTCACCAGGAAGTGATTAGAGCGAACCTGAGCATTTTCTTTATCGAATTAGCACGGCATCGGCAACAAAGATCAGCTGCAAATAATGTTAGTCAATATATGCAGGAACGACTGGATCGATTCACGGAATTATTAGAGACTCATGTTGCTACCCACAAAGAAGTGTCTCACTATGCGGATATGCTCCACCTTTCAACTTACCAGCTCAATGCCATTACCAAGGCAGCGTTGGGCAAGACGGTTTCTGAATTGATTGATGAATATATTATTTTGGAATCCAAAAGATACCTGCTGGCTACTTCCAATCTGGTCAATCAAGTTGCCTTTCTCCTTGGCTATGAGGATGTTTCATATTTCATCAGATTCTTTAAAAAGCATACCGGTCATACTCCAGTTGTGTTTAGACGGAATTTCGGGTAAGTCCTACTAAATTTCATTTTTGTCCTATCCAATGGGTTACTTACGCTCTACTTTTGTAGATATAAACTATAAAACAAAATTGGTATGAACACAAAAATGAAATTAATCGCATCCTTAAAAATATGGGTGGTAATATATCCTTCCATTACTTTATTTCTTTATCTTTTGGGGGAGCCTTTATCAGTGCTGCCGTTATATATACGAACACTGTTGTTGACCTTATCTCTGGTTCCCTGGATCGTATTTATCGGTTTGCCATTTGTCAACACAATAATTGGGCAGTTCTCAACCAAAACAGACCAAAAATAGAAGAAGCGCGCTTAACAGAGGAGCCATCTCTTGGGCATGCAGTAGTGAATTAATCCTGCAAAATCGAAAGACATTGATAGCACTCTCTTACCTTTAGATTAACCAAACTTTCAGAGCGGAAGATAATGACACAGAATAAACAATATGATGTAATCATCATTGGCGGGAGTTACTCGGGACTGGCAGCGGGGATGGCATTAGGCAGGGCATTGAGGAGGGTCCTGATCATTGACAGTGGCTTACCTTGCAACAGACAGACTCCACAATCGCATAACTTTCTAACTCATGATGGAAGTACACCTAAGGAAATAGCAACACTGGCCAGACAACAAGTAGAGCAATATGAAACGGTAAAGTTCTTTAGTGGCTTGGCGATTAAAGGAATCAAAACTGAAAATGGTTTTGAAATTAAAACTGAGGCCGGAGAATTCTTCCAAAGTACAAAACTAATTTTTGCCAATGGTATCAAGGACATTATGCCACCCATTAAAGGATTTAGTGAATGTTGGGGCATCTCGGTTTTGCATTGTCCTTACTGCCATGGATACGAGGTGAAATATGAGCGAACTGGGATTTTAAGTAACGGGGAAGGGGGATTTGAATTGACCAGTCTTATTTCCAACTGGACCAAAGACCTCACCCTATTTACCAATGGAAAATCTACTTTGACAAGTAACCAGGCTCTGAAGCTCCATAGCCATGGGATACAAATAATTGAAACAAGAATTGCAAGATTTGAGCATATCAACGGACAGATCCAGGAAATCATTTACACAGATGGCACTACTACATCCATCAAAGCCTTGTACGCCCCGGTCCCATTTGTACAACATTGTGACATACCAAAAGCCTTAGGGTGTGACCTTACGGATGAAGGATACCTCAAAACAGATTTTATTCAGCGGACTAGCGTTCAGGGGATTTTCGCTTGTGGTGACAACGCGACACGATTGCGTACAGTGGCCAATGCGGTCGCTATGGGCACAACAGCAGGAATGATGGTGAATAAGGAAATAGTTCTTGAGGGATTCTAGTGGTGTGCATTGTAATCAAGGTCGATGCTATATTTATTTGCCAATCGCAGCACCAGCTAGATTAAATAATTTTGGCCTGAGGTACGGTCCCCTGAGGGTAAAACAAGGACACATATTTGATTCCAATTATTTGGTACTTTGCATGTATGAGGAGGTCCATTGTCATTTTGTTGCATGTAGGTTTCTGGTCCTGTTATTTCTTATTGGTTTTCATAGCATTATGGCTATACTATCGAAGTAATCATAGCTTTCCTCTTGTCATCAATGCCTTGAAAAATATCTTATTGTTTGCGTTTGTACCTTCTCTTTTTTCGTTTTATCTCTATTATTTTCTACTCTTCCCTAGGTATCTTCAACAGAGAAAGATAATCTCTGCAATCATTTTTGGACTGCTCATTTCAGTGGGGGTGGCCACATTGGGATATGTTTTGCACCGTTACTTTATAGAATCAGGCCAAGTGATCGATATGGATGAGGGCGGTAAGCATGGAAGGTCTACGGCTCCCCGTACAATTCTTGTGATGACTACTATTGGAGTGCTGTCAGGCGGTGTTGCTCTTGTATTAGAGGGCTTTATTACCTGGTTTAATGAGATTAAGTTAAAGGAGATGTTGAGAGAGAAGAATCATGAAATGGAAATGGCGCTTTTAAAATCGCAATTTGATCCGCATCTTTTATTTAATACCATCAACAACATTGATGCGCTTATCTTGAAAGATGCCGTCAGAGCTTCTGAATATTTAAATAAGCTGTCAGATATTATACGATTTGTTCTCTATGAGACAAAGAGTAATAAAATTCTTCTTTCCAGGGAAATCGAATATATTACCAAATACATTGCCTTGCAAAAAATTAGAACAGCGAATGAAGAGTATGTAGACTTTACCGTAACCGGCACTATTGGAGATGAGCTCGTTGCTCCCATGACCTTTATTCCCTTCATTGAAAATGCCTTCAAACATACTACGAATAAAAAGCTGGAAAATGCTATTTCAATCACGATTCGAATTACAGCCAACACTATTCAATTGCTTTGTAAAAATAAGTATGATTCGATGGCTGTCCAGCAAGCCAGCGGCGGCCTGGGCAACCAACTTATTCAAAAAAGACTGGATCTAATTTATTCTGGAAGGCATACCTTAGAGGTAAATCAAAATGACGATATGTATCTTGTTAACCTGACCATTCCCAATGACTAAGTATACGTGCATTATTATTGAGGATGAACCCCTGGCGCTTGAGAAGACCAGGGACTTTGTTTACAAAGTCCCCTTTTTGCAACTAAGCGCTACTTCGATAACTCGCTCACCGGACTTGCCTACTTAACTAACAATAAAGTAGATGTACTGTTCCTGGATATTAACATGGACGAATTATCAGGGATAGAGCTGCTTGAAAGCACGAAAATCACCAGCCAGGTGATCATTACTACGGCTTATCAGGAGTATGCATTGAAAGGTTACGAATTGCGAATTGCGGATTATCTATTAAAGCCATTTACCTTTAATCGTTTTTTACAAGCTGTCAATAGAATCCAGGAGAACATCATCTATCGTAGTGCAGAGTCACATCCGGATTTTCTTTTTGTGAAGACGGGAAATAGGTTAGAAAAAGTCATGCTGAATGAGATCATATACATTGAGGGAATGAGGGATTACCGCAGGATTCACACCCTGAGTAAAAAGATAATGACATTACAGAACTTCAGTGAGTTTGAAAAATTAATCCCATCGAATTTGATATGTAGAGTGCACAAATCGTTTATGGTAGCACTCAATAAAATCGAATCTATCGAGCGAAACAGAATAATCATTGCGGGACAATTGATCCCTGTTTCCGAAACCTACAAAGAGTCTTTTTTCCAGCTTATCAACAATAAGGCCTAATCTTCTGGAATTTCGCAGAACGAAAGTGGCAAGATGCAGACATCTTGCCGTGCCTTGCATAATGGAATTGTCAGGCCCTGTCCATTAGTTCACCTTTGTTCTAGTTAAAACAAATAAAACTAGAAATTATGAAAAAGAACGTAAATGCAGGGCTCGTATTGGGCCTGATCTTGATTGCTGCCAATGCTTTTGGCCAATCGAAAGGGAATGTTAGACCGGTAGAGAGCCACTTGGATCTGGCGATTAATTTAGTGAGAACCAACTTCAATTACGGTAAATCAAATAGTGTGTTGGCAGATTATAAAAGATCGGTGCTAAGCCCGCAAGTAGGGGTGTCTATGCAAGCTGGAGTGACCTCATATTTTTCTCTTATTCCTGAATTTTATTTTATGATGAAGGGCGGCATCTTGGAGGCAAACAATTCACTAACTGAGGGTAAGACAACACTGCGCTTGTATACGCTTGAATTGCCCGTATTAGCTCGGTTCCATTATAACAAATTTTATATCAATGCAGGCCCGTCCATGGCATATAATCTTCATGGCACTAACAAGATTGATGACACGACTTCGGATCTCGAATTCAATAATTCAAGTGAGGGTTTTAAACGTTGGGAGGCGGGTGTACAATTCGGCGGAGGTTGCCACTTTCGGATAAAGCAAAGACAGGTTGCCTTAGACTTACGATATAACTATGGCTTAACCAATATCTCCAACACCAATGAAAGGTATAACCGAAGTTTTATCCTTAGCCTGCATTTCTATAAGCCCTGGAAAACCAATCCGCTCCAAAGAAATAAGAATTCATAATAAAACACATGTTCAAGTACATTATAAATTTTAACAAATGAAAACAATAGATTTAAATAGAAAAACCGCGCTGGTTGCCGGTGTACTATACATCCTCACATTTGTCTCCATCCCGATCCTGGTGATATACGGTCCATTGCGCCACTCGGACTACATCCTTGGTTCCGGTCCGGATAGTCCGGTGATCATCGGTGGAATCCTCGAAATCATTGTGGCCCTAACAGGTATTGGCTCTGCCGTTGCCTTGTACACAGTGCTGAAAAGACAGAACGAAGGAGTTGCCCTGGCATTGGTTGCCTCCCGTGTACTGGAAGCAAGCACGATCTTTGTGGGTGTGATGCTCATCCTCTCCGTGGTAATCTTAAGGCAACAATCAGCTGGTGCCGAGGCATTGGTTACCAGTCACATCCTGGTTACCATGTATGATCGAATGTTCTTGCTCGGCCAGGGCATAATGCCGGCCGTGAACGATTTGCTACTTGGCTTTCTTCTGTACCACTCCGGGTTGGTTCCCCGTGGACTTTCGCTGATTGGGATTATTGGAGGGCCTCTTCTCCTCGCTGGTGACTTCTGTATTTTGTTCAATATAGTTGGTCAGCATGACCCTACGACAGGTTTGTTTGCCGTTCCGGTTGCACTATTTGAATTTTCTCTGGGTATTTACCTCATCGTGAAAGGCTTCAGACCTTCATCGATCACTGGTGACAAATGAGTCAAGCGGGGCTTGTACCCATCTAATTAGTAAACAAGGCAAATTATTAAAACGTACATAATGAGAGCAGTCATTTACGAAAGATATGGATCCCCTGAGGTGCTGGAGCTGAAAGACATTAGTAAACCGCTACCTAAAGAGAATGAAGTATTGATAAAAATTCATTCGACCACTGTGTCTGCTGGTGATTGGCGCATGCGAAAAGCTGACCCATTTCTGGCAAGACTTTTTAATGGATTAGTCAAACCTAAAAGAGTAAAAATCCTGGGGTTTGAATTATCCGGAGTAATCGAGGAAGTAGGTGGAAAAGTTATTACGTTTAGTCCGGGCGACCATGTATTTGCATCTTGTGGGTTGAGATTCGGAGGCTACGCAGAATATACCGTTCTTCCGGTGAATGATTTGATCGCCATAAAACCTTCGAATATGACTTTCGAGGAGGCAGCTACTGTTCCGGTGGGAGGTTTGACGGCTTTGCGATTTTTAAAGCAGGCAGATCTAAAAAAGGGAGACAATGTTTTGATTTATGGAGCATCTGGAAGTGTCGGCACTTTTGGGGTTCAAATTGCTAAATCATATGGAGCGAACATTACAGCAGTGTGCAGTACCGATAACGTAAACCTGGTTACGCAGTTAGGGGCTCAGACAATCATTGATTATACAAAAGATGATTATACAAAAGCAGAAACGCGCTACAATATTATTTTTGATGCTGTTGGAAAAACTACAAAATCTGTGTGTAAGCCGTTATTAAAATCAGGTGGCAAGTATATTTCGGTAACCAGTTCTCCAAAAGCAAGCCCTCAAGATCTACAAGAGTTGAAAGCACTCATCGAATCAGGAAAAGGCAAATTAATCACTGTGACTGAGCAGAAGGTGGATAGACTTGACCAAATCAGAGAGGCTCATGCATACGTGGAATCTTTTCGTAAAAAGGGAAACGTGGTAATCAATATATATGGGTTGGATGCCGGCTCATAAAGATATGACAGAGTGAAATGATTCTGCTGTTTAGGCTAAAGTAGCGTTATTACGGATCGTAAATGCGTTTCCTTGCGGTTTGTTCATAATTATAATTTCTGTGATTATCACTGTACCTGTCTAAGCTTTTCTTAAGCAGTATATTATAGGTATATACTAAAAATCACCCATTCAGGTGATGGTTCGGTTTAAATGGTGACATACCTTTGGTTCATTAATAAAAGTCAATGAAATATAATTCTTATCAAATTAAAATTTATTAGTCATGTTAATTACTTTGTTTTCTAGCGTTCTAATGCTACTTTTTCCAATAGATGATGCGAAAATCCATTCTTCTTCATTTAATTACTTTATGGAGACCACTACTACCGGTATCGGCTTTGGTCGACCTACAGCAGCTTGCGACGGCACCGGTGTTTGCTTCGTGTCATCATCACTAACAGATCAATTCGAACTGAAGGACAACTTTGGTAAAGCCGAAATTACATTCGACCGAAATGGCTCAGTATCAAGAATCCATGCTGATGCCAAATCGATGACTAAAAACACTTTAAGGAAGCATTTTTCGGGGAAGAACTTCATTATGAAGGATCCTTATAGTGGCACACTTACAATGGGAGGTAAAGAACTAAAAATCAATATCCCAGCAGGTGAACACAGAATCACCAAAACCAAAACTGGATTTCTGCTCGAAGTCACTGGATAAAAAGGAGGAGTGCGGTGATATATATTGTACACTTCATCGTACTGCTATCTATTCTGCTGAGCAATTTATTAATCACTAAATTTGTCTACTTATGTCTTCATTGTATTACTCCTTCTTGCTATGCTTTTTGATGATAGTAAGTCCAGACATTTCATCATATTCATCGACCGTTGAAAATGCCGACACCACTGTTTCGGGAGTTAATTAGGACGAAAGAAGAAAAATTGCAGAGGTAAAGGTATTTGTGTTATTGGAAGTGAATTCACAACCTCAGGTATAGGCGATCGTCAAACAATTGCTAAGTTGAGTTTCTCGGACCAATCACTTAGTAGTATGTTTATATCTCACTCAGATCTGACTGAAAATGCAAAGAGAGAATACTTTTCAAACGGATACTTTATTATGGAGGAAGCGTATAGTGGAACTTTGGTGATCAAGGATAATGTCTATAAAATTAATATCTCTATGGGAAAATATCCAATAGACAATCAAAAGAACGGCCTCAAGATTACATTCGACTAGATAGTGATTCATCCTTCAAAGGGTGCTTTCTATTCCTTTATAAAATCCCTTTTAGGTGACTCCCAAGTCTGTATGGGCCTATACTTTTTCTGCATAAATAAAAATAGAATCAATTCTTATAAATTAAAACTTATTAGTCATGTTAATTACTTTATTTACTAGCGTTCTCATGTTATTTTTTCCAGTAGAGGATGTTAAAATCAGTTCTTCTTCATCTGATTGCTTTATGGAAACTACCACTACAGGTATTGGTTGTGGCAGACCTACAGCGGCATGCGATGGTGCTGGTGTATGCTTCGTGTCATCATCATTTACCGATGACTTCAATCTGAAAGACAACTTTGGTAAAGCAGAACTCATTCGACAGGAATGGCACGGTATCAAGAATCCATGCTGATACTAAGTCGATGACGAAAACACCTTAAGGAAGCATTTTTTCGGGGAAGAACTTCATTATGAAAGACCCTTATAGTGGTACACTAACAATGGGAGGTAAAGAACTAAAAATCAATATCCCAGCTGGTGAACACAGGATCACAAAAACTAAAACCGGATTTCTACTGAAGTCACAGGATAATCGGGGAGTAGTGCGGTGAGACGGATTGAAACATATCACCGCACTGCACTACCAATTTCTTTCGAAGAAAGTTTGAATTCACCTAAACAGCATCTGGACATTTTTGATAGGTTGAAGAGTTGAATATTGCGAAAGAATTAGAAAGGTCTTTTAACAACCCAAAAGAGATTCAGAAACTTTTTTTGGGTTTGAGCAAGCAAATACGTTAAAAAGTCATTTTGCCATGGTTTGTTGTAATTAAGCGACGTGAGACGTCAGAAAAATAAATTTTAGAAATTGCAATTTCCTGGAGCCGAGCGACAGAAACTAAAACAGTTTAGATATAGAAAATAGTGAGCTATGGGGCAATGCTGATAATCTGACTGACTTCTTTCAATATGGAGGTCAACAAGTGCGATAATTAACCGAACAATTTAACTGATTTATTTAATGACTCTTCCAGTCGCTCAACATGTTGTGCTTGGTTAAAATGGGAACTATTTCGAGCTTTATGTGACCGGTCAATTACACCTTTTCGACATAGTGGTCTTTATCAGGCTTTCTTGTTGCTTATCCTTTTCCACGATGCGTTTGACCAAATTTCTTAAGCTTTCACTCTCCTTTTTTACAGCGATTAGTTACTCATATCGTGTCTGAATGGCCGAAAGCGCTATCCCCTCGGGATCAATAGTGTAGATCTTGCCGGGATCCGACCCTAAATGCCTCATGAAATGATTCTGCTGTCGGGCGAATGTGGCGAATATCCGGCTCATCTTTGTAAGACCACAACTCCGATGATTGTCATTATCGAAACCTGCAGATTAATCAAGTCAATTCAGCTCATACTGTGACTTTAATTTAACAGGAAGGTCACAAAATCTCAGGCACTTTATGATGGATTTCCGAACTTTGACCAATGGCTAAGCGTGTTAGTGGCTTAGCAAAATACAATGAGTGACTATCGAAAAGAAAGGATCAAGTTTATCTATATAACTTTATCTGAAAATGAAGCATTCGATGACAAAACTTGACCCGATCATAGCTGTTCAGGATGTCGCAGCCAGTTCTAAATGGTATCAATTGGTTTTGGGGGTGCCGTGGCATGCATGGGGGAAATGAGTTTGATATACTGTTAGCTGAAAATGATGAAGTGTTAATCTGTCTGCATAAATGGGGAGCACATGATCATCCCACTATGACAAATCCAGGTACTACTCCTGGAAATGGACTCATCCTTTACTTCAGAACCCAAAATATGAATGTCATTCGGCAAAATATTGCAAAAATTGGTGGCACTATTGAAAAGGACATTCACTTAAATCCGAACTCAGGGCGGATGGAATTTTCAATTAGGGATCCGGACGGATACTATTTAACAATAACTGAATTTCATAAGTACGAAGGTTGAAGGAGACCCAATTTCCGGTATCTTTTGTCAATTTAATGCAATCCAGATGGGTAATCAGGATAAATGGTTTTAGTATCAGTATAAGAAACATATAAAATGATAGAATTGAGAACGGCAACGATAGAAGACCTTGACCTACTCATCTACTGGGATCAAAAGCAACATGTTATCGATTCCGATCCCGATGATGACTGGAATTGGGAAGTCGAATTGAATACTTATCCCGAATGGAGAGAACAATTAGTTGCTGAATTGGAAGGCGAGCCGATTGGTTTTATCCAAATAATTGACCCCCACAATGAAGAAACTCACTATTGGGGAAATGTGGAGTCCAATAAAAGAGCAATTGATATTTGGATTGGGAGAAGAAAAAACCTGAATAGGGGGTATGGTACGAAGATGATGCATTTAGCCATTGAAAGGTGTTTCAAGAATCCTGCTGTAAAAGGAATTCTCGTTGACCCTTTAAATACCAATATCAAGGCTCATAGATTTTATGAAAGACTGGGATTTGAATTTGTTGAGGAAAAAGAATTCAATGAAACTGCTTGCTATGTATTTGAACTGAAAAGAAGAGCATTGTTACCCGGGTGATGAAACATATCTTTCCTTATGGATCGTCCTAATTTGCAGGTATATTTTCATGCCTGAAGTTGTCATATTCTACTCGCTCTGGTAAGACAAGACGGGAGAGCGTGTTGTTTCATGATCAATAGATTTTTTGTTGAAAACTTGATAGTGAAGGGGTATACGGCAGACGCATCATTATTGCGAAATTGGACCTTCACCAAAGAGATCGATCCAACAAAATGCCAGTGGCTCTATGATTTGAAATCCCTTTGCTATGATCAATTTTATCTGGATCTTTGAATCCAGAAGTATACTTATTATCGTAAGTACTATGGATGACAATCGCTGACCATCAGATACTTAATGATTTGTAGTTATGTGTAGATTTACTGGAATTCAACTACTTACATCAATTTTGACCATTCTGATCGGGATGGCACAATTGATACCGGCAATAGGCCAAAATTTGTCGGGGGTGGTGAAGGACGAGAGCGGCCAACCGGTTTTGGCGGCCAATATTTTTACTGGCCAAGGTCAGGAGCATACGCATAGTAATGAATTTGGGTCCTTTAGCCTGTCTGGAGTGCAGTTGGGCGATACTCTTGATATTTCCGCTCTTGGATATGCGTCGCAGAAAATGATGGTGCAGGATGAATATTTTGACCACCCGGTTTCAATAGTACTCGTCGAAGTCAAATATGACCTTAGTCAGGTGAATGTTTCTGACCATCGATACAACACAAGGCAACTTGCTAAATTCGATCTGACCACCAACCCGGTCACGTCATCACAAGAAATACTTTTACAATTGCCGGGACTTCTGATCGGTCAGCATGCCGGTGGTGGTAAGGCAGAGCAATTATTTTTAAGAGGCTTTGATCTTGATCATGGAACGGATATCAATATCAGTGTTGACGGTATGCCGGTAAATATGGTATCTCATGCTCATGGTCAGGGATATGCCGATTTGCATTTTCTGATTCCGGAAGTTGTAGATCGGGTAAACTATGACAAAGGACCGTATCGGGCGAATGTCGGAAACATGGCCACCGCCGGCCAGGTGGCTTTTGAGACTTTAGATCGACTGGATGAAAGCAGTGTGACGCTCGAATATGGAAGATTTAATTCGTTAAGAATGCTTGGTCTGGTTGATCTGGGGAAGTTTTCTGACAAGACTGAGGGATATTTGGCTTTCGAAAATCTACTAGCGGATGGCCCATTTGATTCATCTCAGAATTTTTACCGCACCAACCTATTTGCAAAGATGAGTCATGAAACAGAAGGAGGGGACCGTTTCAGTCTACTCGCTTCACATTTTACCAGCCGTTGGAATGCTTCGGGTCAGATACCTCAAAGGGCTATCGACCAAGGTCTCATCGGTCGTTTTGGAGCGATTGACGATACGGAAGGGGGTAATACATTACGAACCAATCTGGGGGTTACGTTTTCAAAAAATCTTGGAAGGAACTCTTTTTTGAAGAGTAATGCCTACTTGACCAGCTATGATTTTCAACTCTTTTCCAATTTTACTTTTTATCTGAATGATCCGGTAAATGGTGATCAGATTAAGCAGAAGGAAAACCGTAATTTAATCGGATTTAATTCGACCTATTTTAAAGATACATATCTTGGATCGCATGCCATTTCTATTCAAACAGGGGTAGGTCTTCGTCAGGATGCTATATCGGATATTGGGTTGTCACACACTCTAAACCGGAAGACAACTTTAAATTCAAGTTATCTGGGTGATATTCAGGAAACTAATTTATATGCATTTTATGATGCATCGATCGATCTGGGACGACTGACCATCAATCCGGGTATTCGAATCGACTATTTTAAATTTGGCTACGATAATCATTTACTTCCGACCTATGATTTCCAGTCAAAGGATCTTAGTCTCCTGAGTCCTAAGTTGATCCTTACTTATAGTGAAAATCGAAATCTACTATATTTTCTGAAAATTGGAAAAGGC
Source organism: Saprospiraceae bacterium (assembly GCA_016711125.1). Lineage (GTDB taxonomy): Bacteria > Bacteroidota > Bacteroidia > Chitinophagales > Saprospiraceae > JABDMH01. The sequence goes on from JADJTQ010000002.1 coordinate 1,153,901, forward strand.
TTTCACTCCAATGATACCCGGGGCATTATCGCTTCGAATGCCAACCCTGAATCCGCAAGTAATAAATTGGTCCCTGCCGCCTATGGTGCAGATTTAGGTACGATCTGGAGACAGAAGAAGCGGTTTGTGCTCACTTCCGCCTTTTGGTATTTACTTTCGGAGCAAGAGTTTGTGTATGTAGGTGATGAAGGTATTGTGGAAGCCAGTGGACGGTCTCGCCGTTTGGGTATCGATTTAAGCGCCCGAACACAGATCGGTGATCATCTTACCTTTTATGAAGATTATAATTATGCCCACGCCCGCAGTATTGATGAACCTGCTGGTGCCAATTTTATTCCACTTGCTCCGATCCATACCTTCACCGGAGGAGTGACCTACCGTCATCAAGATGGATTGAGTGGAGGATTGCGCCTGGTGCATTTGGGAGACCGACCTGCAAATGAAGATTATAGTATCAGAGCCGAGGGTATTTTCGTTTTGATGCCAATCTGCAGTTTGAATTAAAACACCTGACAGTAGGATTGGTGGTACAAAATCTATTGAACACGAAGTGGAATGAAGCACAATTTGCTACCGAGTCCAGATTATCCGGTGAGCTGGAAAGTGTGGAAGAGATCCATTTTACTCCAGGTATACCTTTTGCCCCTCGTCTTAGAGTTGCTTATGACTTTTAGATTTTATCCGGCTACAAAGTGACGGACTTCCTCTCTTACAACAAGAGAGAGCAGAATTTACATTCTGCGGCTTCAAAGAAAGATACATAGAATTAAAGCGACCCACTATAAATATGCAAAAACCAAAAAATAATTGCATCTATGATGAAAACCTGATGTAATTTTGTAGGGTAAGAATTGCCATGCACCTGAATAGATATCGTGTCAAAGTGTTTTCTTGCATGCGGACCGAGTTTTCGCGGGGCCGTTTGTTTTTCATCCGATCATTAGTTTTCAGCTGTTTTCATTTGACCAATTGGCTGGCCGTGAGGGGGTCTACCTTTATTAAGGAATGCCAGTGTCTTCACTGTAGAGGAATTTTACCGATGCTCCACTTTAAAACTGCACCAAATCAATAGTTTTTTAATGGCCTTATGAGCCTTCCTTGTTTTCTTTATTGAAAAAGGGAAAGTCCAAACCAAAATCATCTATGGAAGTGAAAAAAATTTTGCTAGCCACCTGGCTGCTCCTAGGTTACGCTACCCTGTTTGCACAGTTGCCCACCACTTGCGAAGACGCAATGGAAGTATTTTGTGGGGAGACGTATGAGTTTGATATTGCTGAATACGACCAGACAGTTCCTGCTTCATTAGTTTGTGCTGGAAATTTCGTCAATCCGATTTGGTTGAAGATAAACGGTACAGGAGAAGTGATGGACCTTAAACTCTGTGATCAGTCGCTATTTCAGGTATTTCTGCTTAGTGGTTCATGCGGTGATCACACTTGCCAGGAACTCAACAACACTGCCGTTATATACGATTGCTCCTATACCTATCAAGGCAGGTTTAAAACGAAGCTGGGAGAATCATACTTTGTTATGGTCATTCACAATGCCTTTGATCCCGGCGTACTTTCTCTTGCTATCCAATGTGCTGAGCCTGCTATCAATGACGAATGTGAAGGAGCGTTGATTGCGGCTTTAGGTGTGACCTATCCAGTAAGTGCTCTTTCTGCAAGTATTGGTCCTCCCTCGCCCCATTCTACATATTCTGAAAGTGGAGACCTGTGGTATATTTTTACTGGATCTGGAAATCTTGTTTCTTTTGCCTCATCATCAAGTCTAGTCAATGGTTCAGTGTATGTAGGTGTTTGTGATCAATTAATCAGTTTAGATCAATCCACTATTGGCTATCAGGGAGGCTATTTGACCGAACTAGGAAAGAATTATTATTTGCAGGTTCGGATGTATGGTACGGAGGAACACAGTTTTACTTTGACAGAGCATTTGGTAGCTTCCAATAGTTATTGTGTCAACGCATTAAGTTTGCCGTTGTTAGACACTTTTGAAATCGATTTTTCTGATGCTCTGTATTTGCAAAGTCCCTGCAATCTTAGTCATCTCGCAAATCAGTGGTTCACCATTATGGGGAATGACAGCGTTTGTCATGTTTCTTTTTCGCTGTTTGTACCAGATGTAATAAGTGGGGATTGTGAAAATATGCATTGTGAAACAGTAACTGTCAATGGCAGAGAAATCTCTTTTTTAACAAAGAAAAATGTTAAGTATTTTATTGACTTCCTGAGTCAGGGTTCAAATTGTCAACATTTCGCGTATTTCACACCTTACAGTGTGATTAATGATTCATATGAAAGTGCTGCAGAAATTTCCTGTCATGATTCAATTGCAGCAACGTTAGAAGGAGCTCTTTATGATGACGGCCAATATGATTATAATTTGCATGGGTTACCGGATTTATGGTATAAAATCATGGGCTCGGGTAAATTTTATTCTATTGAAGCTCAATATCTTCCATCTACTAATAGACCTTTCGAGCCGAGCATTGATGTATTTAAAACGGTGGACGATCGTTTGGAAGCACATCATGCATTTCCTAATACTAGTACCGTCCACTATTTTCTTGAAGATCAGCAATTTTATTATGTACGAGTTTCAGGCGGAGCTGATTCGTTTTCGATAAAGGTCAACTGCTTTGATCCGGTTGTCAACGATGAGTGCGAGGGAGCAATGCCGATCTCAGCCTTAGACAGCATTTCCGGGGTTAACCAGTTTTCGGCGTTCAGTACCCAAGATACTTGTTTTTACTACGGCTACAACCAGGATATTCAATCCGATATCTGGTATCAACTGATCGGCGATGGAAAATTGTATGAATTTACTTTTGATCGGGCGTATAACGGTGCATACTATGCGATTTATCAGGGGAGTTGCAACGACTTCGGTTGTGTGGTCTACCTTCCCTTGTACGACTATTCTGAGCAACACACGACAAAGGTATTTCTGAATGAAGGTGTCCAGTACTTTATCAAGGTTTTTAATTTTAGCGCCAACTCCTTCGACCAGCATTTTAGTTTTCATTTCAGGGAAATCATGATTGCACCAAATGACCAATCATGTGCAGCTTATACGCTCCATTGTGGAGACATAATCAATGATTCTACTAGTAATGCCGCAATCAATGAAGTTAGATGTGATGGGAGCGAAGCAACCTCTCCCGGCATTTGGTACAAGATACAAGGAAACGATCAGTATTATGAATTTAGTAGCAATTACGAGGTCGAAAATGATCTGTCCTATTCTTTGAATCCGACTTTATTTGCGGGTTCTTGCAGCCAATTAATATGCCAATCCAGTAAGCTCTATCGGTACCAAAACAAATTTGTCTTTTATGGTAAAGGGGCAGACTTACTTTATCCTTTTTAACGATCAGATTCCGATCAAACTTAAATTTAATTGCTTTAATGATTTAGGTAACGATCAGGTCCTTAAGGCAAAAAGAATTTCTTGTGGCGAATCGTACAATGGATATGCATTTAATACCAAACGTGAAGACTATGCTTTATGTGGGGTCGATCCGATCTGCAAAAAGATATCTGGTTTAGAGTGATGGGCAATGATGAATTTCTTTTTGTCAATGAAGGCATGGATTATCTCCCGGTGAATAGTGTTTTGGGTGAGATATACACCAAGTATGGTATTTTTTATAAATGCGCCGGATCATTTGAGGGTAATCGAATTTTTCTCACAAAAGGAGTGGAATATTATCTTCGATTAATTATCGGAGAACCAGCTCCTTCATCCGGATTTGAACGGGATTTTCAAGTTACCTTTACCTGTCATGTAAAAATTGAGAATGACGCATGTAGCACCGCAATCCTTTGAGTTGTAACCAGATGGTGACTGTGAATACCGAATATGCGACGGACGATCCGGAAAATCTTTGTGGTGAAAGCTATTTTGGATCACGTAATTTTTGGTTTATGGTGGATGGAGACAATTCATTTAAGCAATTGGATGTAGTTCGTACAGATGGAACCTATCCTGGGATCCAAGCCTTTATTTTTTCGGGAGAATGTGGTCAGCTTGAATGTTTGGGTTCCGGCCCTTTTTTCTATGCTGAAGCCGGTAAAACATATTATATGAATCTGGGTGGAGCTGCTTTTTACGGAGAACTACAAGTTACTCTGCAATGTAGTGATGGTGCCGAAAATGATTTATGTCAAGATGCACTGCCTATCACATGTGGAGAACAGGTGACGGGTACTTTTAATATTGTAAAACCGTGTGACTATGCCGACCCTTGCCGGGATTTTCTTTATTACAAACGAGTGTGGTATCAATTCACCGGTAATGGCAGTCTGATCAATTTAAAGCTCACGACCACGGGCTACAATAGCCATCGGGTTCGAGTGGCGGTATTTACCGGAGGTTGTTGCAATCCGGAGGAAATTCGATATTCTTATATTGGTGATAGCGATTTTAATGGCAGTGCCCATAAAGATGTCTATTTTCTGTCAGAGGAAGGTGCTCAATATTTAATTGCAGCGGAGCAATTTTTTATCACTGTCGAGGATGCCAGTTTCGATTTAACCCTTAATTGTCTGGATCTGGCTGATTTTCACCTCTGTGAAAATGCGAGACAACTTCAAAACGAGATTGAAACAGACGTTGAAGTGGGTGACTATTTTGTGGGTTCAACCTACAACCAGCTTTATGGATTAGTAAAATGGAAAGGAAGTGGTGGAGTCGATACGCTCACTATTTATGGTGAGAACAGTACTTTTCCAAACGCAGTGTTTACTCTTTTACCGGACGGCGGATGCGCAATTCGATTTCCGATATCAGGAACAATAGCATCCGAGATATTAAGAGACGATCAGAAGGTTGTTTATGTATTACCTACATTGTCCGGGGATGACTATCTGATACGGATCGGAAGGGGACCAAACTACACTTCTCCCAGAGACACGATTCTTGCAATGATGAAATTGGGGGCAGAGATTAACTCATGTGTTATTGCTCTTCCTGACGAAATTCAGGCGACCTCTACCGATGAATCGATCAGTGTACCTTTTAGTTTAAATGGTGGTGACTTTCCATTTAACTTTTATATCAGAGGCAGCGACGAAGGACCTACGTATTTTAATTATTCTATTTTAGATCATAATATCGAGTTGTATGGTACCTGGACCAAGGGATTAAAACTAGTCGAATTTTCTAATGAAACGTGTCGGGGTTATGGCACGTTTAATTTAGTATTTACGGATCTCCCGGATCACATCTGTCCGGATTCAATTTATTGTCCCGACCAGATTGTGCACCTCGGAGTGCCTCTAAATTCGAATAAATATCAGGCGCAGTTTGATATCAAATCAAATGCTCAAATTATGCAAGGAAGCCAGGTCACTTATCAGGCGACCCAGCAGATTTTGTTGAATCCGGGATTTGAGGTGTTCCAAGGGGCTACATTGCAAGTTGATTTAGGGGGTTGCCGGGAGGAGACTTCTTCACCATCTTCTATCGGCCTGAAGGATTAATTAATTATTTTTGCTGTGATTTTTTCTTGGGGATTTGCATCACCCTGACGCTTACATTCTGCGGCTCTTGAAGAAAGAAATTTAGCAGTCTCGACCCAGATAAATATGCAAGAACCAATTTTTATGCTAAACACCTACAATAAAAATACACGGGCGTTTATGCAAGTCGGGGGTTTTATCTTTTTTCCACTGAGCAATTGATTGGGTTTTGATAAGGCTTTTTGGAGAAGTTAGATCGGCAGCAATGCAAAAAAGTATATCGCCATTGAGTGTATTTAGTATCTGCTCAAAAAGAGCTGTGTTGCGGTAGGGAGTTTCCATAAAGATTTGACTGTATCCTTTTCGAGCATCTTGCTCCAATCGCTTCAGGTCATTTTTCAATGTACCTTTGTCACGGGATAAATATCCATGAAAGACAAAATTTTGACCAGACAAACCGGAAGCCATAAGAGCCAGCATGATCGATGAAGGTCCCGAAAGTGGCACAACCTCAATGCCGTGCCGGTGAGCCAGTTGAACAATATTGCTGCCAGGATCGGCAATGACCGGACTACCCGCGTCGGAGAGTACGCAGATGTCAAATCCTTTTAAGGCAGGATCTAGCAGGTAATCAAGCTCAGCGTGATCGGTGTTTTTACTTAGCTCCTCAAAGACTGTGAGGTTAAAGTCGAAAGTAGGAACCATGGCTTTGACATGTCTGCGACCCAGCTTAAGAGACTCGACCAAAAAGTACTTGCATTGACTCACAATCAAGCGGTTCGCTTCTGGAATACTGGCAATTCCTCCGTCGATGATTGGGGTCGGTACCAGATATAGGTGTCCTCTTTTTTTATCGGTCATGATGCTGATGGCTCTACCTATTTGATTACTTTTGTCGACCGGGCTTTCCAAAGAGTATGTCCGTTTTACCGGCACAAAACCTGGATTGGAGATATCCGAATCGATTTATGAGTGATCAAAACTACAACACTTATACCATAAAGTTGCCCCAGTTTGAAGGGCCTTTTGATCTTTTACTCTTCTTTATCGAAAGAGATGAATTGGATATTAACAATATTCCAATTGCCAAAATCACTGACGATTTCCTGGAGTACATCCGGCATATCGAAGTGCTCAATATCGATTTGGCAAGTGAATTTATAGTGGTAGCCGCTACCCTGATGCGCATTAAGGCAAAGATGCTCTTGCCTCGGAAGGCGGTGGATGAGGAAGGTAATGAGATCGACCCTCGTGAAGAATTAGTACAAAAACTGATCGAGTACAAGCGGTATAAGGAAACACTTGATACCTTCCGGCAATGGGAAGAGGAAAGGGCAAATATGTTTGGGAGAGGTGTTGCCAAAGATGAACTCAAACGCATTGCAGAGTTAGCTATGGTTGATTCTGAACTGGAATCGATCACGCTTTTTAAGTTGCTCAAGACTTTTGAAAACATCATGGAGCAACTCAAAGACAGGAAGGTGGTTGCTCACACCATAGCACGCTACGAATACACGATTCAGGAGCAGGGCAATTATCTACTCTCTCAGATATACATGGGCGTCAAATCTTCTTTTGAAGATATCTTTCTTTCACTGGAAAGCAGGATTCATGCGATCGTCACTTTCCTCGCATTACTTGAGTTGGTCAGTCAACAAAAGATTCACTTGATTCAGGGAGAAGGCAGCAACAATTTTTGGCTCACGATACCTGAGGAAAGTGATAAGCCAGATGATGTAGCAAACGACGAACAGCCGGAGCAAGCAGGGTACTTAAAATCTGAAGAAGGCGACGATTTCTCCGAAGAAGAATAGTCGGTTGACCGTATTTACTAGTTCAAATCGCAGATCACTTTGGTCGTCCATTAAGATCTCAGGATAATCTTACTAATGCCTTCAATGATCCATTGTTTTCGTTTTTGATCAATTTGCACAACATTGTCTTCGACCAATTTATTGGAAAATAATAATTGGTAAATGGCCTCTTTTTCTTCGACTGAAAAAGTGCTGAATGTACGCCTCATAATAGGTAAATAGGTAAGAAATGTTTCCTGATCCAAACTTAACATCCATTGATCAATAATTAATCTTAGCGAAGAGTTGTGTATTAATAACCAGCCCCCTCCAAAGAGCAGACCTTCTAAAAAGTAGCAGGGATAAAATGGATCGTATAAACTTGATAAATTATAGCGTGTCAATCGAAAAAGATGTTCTTCGGTGATTTCTTGCCGGATCAGGAGCAGCCGTAAACAATTACCCTTGATCAGGGCATTAGCCTGACTTAATTGTGCAATTTGATTTAGAGTTCCTATCCAACCTGTTTGGTATTGTTCATTTTCCAGCAATTGCACGGCCTGGTGCAATTCGTTCATGGTGGCGAAAGTATCCGATGCACTTTCTTCACTTAGATCTTGCACTTTGGTGGGTAGCGAAATACAGATTCGGGGGAATAATTGATTTAATAAATCTTTTACTCCAGTAGTATCTATCTGCGCGGTTGAACCGTAACGGAGAGACCAGACTAATGGGGGCATCACTTTCATCAAAGCCAGGACATCATCAGTGAGGTTGCCAAGGTCGCGGATTTTTTTGCTGATGGGGTTGATGAGGTTAGGCAAATGGGAGTGCAAGGCCTGGTAAAGCAAATGACCCAAACGATCAAAACCAGTGTTGGTTTCGAGTTGGTTGAGAATATATTGATATGCGGCATCTTCAAGAGTGTTACCCCACATATTGGCTTCGATAATCTGAATTTCATACTCGGGGTGCCATTGGAGGTCCCAATACTCGTGAAAAGTCCCCAGTGGATTGTGTTCCGGGTCTTTGGGCTGCCCCCAATCAATACCCAGCAGGGCTATCCGGTGCAAGAGCCGACTGGCCTCAAGATGTAAGGTCTTTCGAAGGTCAAAATGCTTTTCGATCAAACCCTCTTTTTTCCAGTCACGATGCAATTTGACTTTTTTTAGCTGATCTTCCAGATCTCGCATCAATGGTACGGTTGGCACCTGATCAGATACAGAGCCGGTTTTTTCACCTTCCAGCAGTTTGATCTTCAGTTGCTGGAGAGTCTCATGGTCGCCCCTGACTTGGACGGCCGTAATGGCATCAAATAACTCGCTAATGCCAGGCATTGCCTTTTTTCGAAGGTAAGCCAGGCTAGTGGCCAACTGGGTGCTATCAATGGTTTGAGCAGGAGAAACCTGGTGACCCAGCTGCTGCAAAATACCGGAGGCCCGGCTCATCCAACGGGCTACAGCTGTAGCCTGATCTGTGAAGAGAGCTTCGTACCAATAGGGTGAAATCACGCCAGAAGCATAACCAGTGTGGCGCGCGATCCGGCTATATGACCAAGGTACCCAGGTATAGGCAGCAGTGGTTTTCTTTAGACCTCTCAGGATCTGGCTGTCCTGGGTGGCATTAGGGCTTTTAAGATCGATGAGAGCGGGAGTATGCCAGGCTCCGCATACGACGGCTATTTTCTTAAAGCCATCCTTTTGGGCCAGACGCATTTGCTGCCGCATAAAAGCTTCTCTAACCAGATTTGATTTTTTATCGGTAAGATCAGACTTACGTAATTCAACCATTAATTCAAGAATGGTTTCAAATATTTCGGGAGCCTCTTTTTGTTGTTCGATATATTCTTCCCACCAGCGCTCCGGATCATCAAATCCCGCAATTTCTGCCATAAATCCAAAAGGATCATGGGTAAATCCTTTTTCTTTTTTTGTTGTCGTAACGCGGTCGGAGATTAAAAAGCTCTGATTTTGGGGGAGATCAAAAAATCGGATAGGTAGGGTATTTTTTATGCCATATAAAAAGGCTTGCCACTCCGGACTAAAAACCGTGAACGGATAATACGCATATTGATTTACGTTTTTTGGATTGTAGATCATAATGGCCACTGGGGGGGTTACCAGATCTAAAGCAATATAATTAAAACAAGATTCAGCATCAGCCGGACATTCGACGAGCAGCACATCTGGTTTGAATAATTGAAGCGCAGCAACCAAATTGCGACAAGAGCCCGCGCCATGATGTCTGATACCAAACAGTTTAATTTCTGCCATGCAAAATTTCTTTACATGCCTCGAATAATTTAGTGTATCCTTTTTTTGATTTTAAAACGGTGTCGAGATATTCTTCCAAAATCGGAAGATCATAGGTCGGGTCTTTTATACTGGCACTTATGATGCTCTCAGCAATTGGCTTAAGGCTGTTTTTTGGATAGTCAAAATATGCTGATAATACCATACTATTGTTGACTGCTGAAATCGCTTCGGCTGTACTTAGAGTGGCCGTGGGAGATTTAATTCTTAATTCGCCATCTTCAGATTTTCCAGAACGCAATTCCCGAAAAACCGTAATTAATTTTTTTATTTCTTCGACGCCAATTTCTTGCTGGGGTAGTTTTTTTTTTCAGCCGCAATTTGTTGGATTCGAAAGGTGACGATTTTCAATTCTTCCTCCAGGGTGGCAGGTAGTGGCAGACGCACAACATTAAAACGCCTTTGTAATGCACTGGAAAGCTCATGTACACCCTTGTCGCGATCATTGGCAGTAGCAATGACATTAAATCCGCTTTGACCCCGGATAAATACATCCAGCTCGGGAACCGGGAGACTCTTTTCAGATAAAATAGTGATGAGTGCATCCTGTACATCAGAAGGTATCCGGGTTAGTTCCTCGATTCTTACGAGTTGGCCTTTTTCCATGGCGCGCATGACGGGACTAGGTATCAGTGCTTGCAGACTGGGTCCTTCCTGTAATAATTTTGCATAGTTCCATCCGTAGCGAATGGCATCTTCACTTGTTCCCGAGGTACCCTGCACAACTCGTGATGAATCACCCGAGATTGCTGCCGCCAAATGCTCTGAAAGCCAGGTTTTGGCGGTTCCTGGAACTCCGATCAACAATAGCGCCCGATCGGTAAGCAGGGTTGCTACAGCCAACTCAACCAATCTTCGCTCACCAAAATACTTTGGCTCAATATGGACTCCCTTGCCAGTATTGCCTCCAAGAATATATACACAAACCATGGAAGGTGACATTGTCCAATTTTCTGGTTTTACGCTTTTATCTTCCTTGATCAGGGCTTTGAGCTCAGATGAATACTGTTCTTCGGCAAAGGCCCGGATGAATTTTTCTTTGCTCATTTTATTGCTATATCAGGTCTGCAATGTATCATTAAACCGCCATTTCGACCGCATCACCAAAAGAGAGAGCAGAATTTACCAGGTCCGGCTTAGTGAAAAAATTCTCCATTTTAGGGAGTACTATTCTTTCCGTCGTCTCCCCGGACCGTTGTTGGCATCCTTGCGAACAACATTAAAGAAGTTTACAAATATGACCGGGAACCATCATTGACTTATGGCACGAGGACCGACAATAATTCGGAACGCAACCGTATCATATTTCTAAACTCCCAAAGAGCCTCTCCTAATTTTTGATGCCGGAAGTCGATTTCTACCCATTGAGAGAGTACTGAGTTGTTGACCCCGGGATCCAGTTGGTATTGAAGATGAGGTATCGCTATCAAGAGATTTTCAGAATCGGTCCGGGTAAGTCTTAAGGTGAGTAAATGAAATATCTTTTCGACGATTTTGATGGATAAATCTTTCCGGATATAATGTTTAATGCCGGAGATAATCAGCGTCAGTTTTTCAATAAAATAAGAATCATTTGTGTTCAATAGATCAATCATGATCTTTTGAGTAGTGTCGTACGATATTTCAGCCAGGAGTTTTGTCAACAGGACTTCGGTGGTATTGCCTTCCGGGTATTTATGGATCCATTGAGCGAGTATTTTTTCACCCCATGTAGACGGACTGTATAAATTGGCTGCACAATTAACTATTATTTGATAGAGGTTCTGTAGCCGGGCATCAATCATTAAATGACAAATTATTTCATCATCTTTTAACTTAAGATGCTCAAATACTTCTTCCGGAGAAAAAAGCTGTATAATGTTCTGGAGAGGGTGTTGTAGTTTTTCTTCGCCATAATTCAAATCCTGAAGGCTGACCGGGAAAGCTTGAAACTCATTTTGATCGGAGATATTCCAAATGAGTCCTTTCTTTTTGTGCTGAATGGTTTCCCTGCAAAATTGTTGAAGGGCTTCCATAGTGGTCACCCGTTCCGGGCTTGATGATTGTAAAAGTATTTGCAGGGCCAGAGATCTTTCAAATGGTGATCTGGCATCGACAAAGGAACGTGCTATCGATTCATTGTTACGATTTCTAAATTTTGCAGCATGGCTCAGAAACAGCTTACGATCATTTAAAGTAAGTCTGACCACCTCGTTTGCGAGTTCTGTTTCCTCCATTCGATAATGGAATAGAGCCCAATTAAGCCGGTTGTCGGCACTGACCTTTTCGATCGTATCAAAAGTCAACTCAACCCACCAGGACCATTCGTCTTTTAATCTGGAAAGCCAATGACTTCGTTTTCCTAACGTTTGGGTCAGTAAGTAATGTAATTCGGTTTTTGTTTTACATTGATCCAGGATGGCCGGTAGCAAGCTTGGATGGATCATTTTCTGTTGGCTTCTTAAGATTCGCAGCACTTCTTCGAGATAGGTCCAGTCGTGGTAGGATAGTGCCTCATGCACCAGGGGGGCCAATTCAAAGGTTGCCGTAGGTAGTTCTTCCGTTTCTGGCGGTGCTATTGGATCTGGTAGATGCTGATTCGGGTGGGATGCTGCTTTTTCGATGGCCAGTTGAACACTCAGAAGTTGAAAATATTGGTTCTCCCAGGACCCGTTCAGCTGCAGTCCCAGCTCTCTTGCCCAACGGTCCAGATCCGATTGTCTCGACCGGTTAGAACCACCTTTGGCGATTTCCATTAGATTGGATAATAAGTCCGAATTCCCTGGTTCGTCATTCATGCACGATCGATCTTTTTCAGCTTTGCCTTTTGCTTGAATCTATCCACCTCACCTTTGTTAATTGACCAAAAGATATATCTTTGCAGCGATTTTCAAATCCTATCCAAAAAAAGTGAACAATTTATGTCAAATATAGGTAGAGTTAAGCAGGTAATCGGACCAGTTGTAGATGTTAGTTTTGCCGGAGAGGGGGTTATTTTACCTGAGATTTTAAGTGCATTGAGCATTCAAAGAGAAAATGGGGATACGTTAATTCTAGAATGCCAGCAGCACTTAGGGGAAGATAGTGTTCGAGCTATAGCCATGGATGCCACGGATGGTTTGACCAGAGGCACCGAGGTACTGGATACCGGTAAGCCGATTTCCATGCCGACTGGTGCACACATTCGCGGCAGGCTGTTTAACGTGGTTGGTGAAACAATAGATGGGATTGGTAAAATCGAAAAGGACGAGCATAGTTACTCGATTCACCGAAAGCCACCAAGTTATGAGGATCTCTCTACCGAAACTGAAGTTTTGTATACCGGTATTAAGGTAATCGACCTGGTTGAGCCCTATCCCAAAGGTGGTAAAATAGGCCTTTTTGGAGGAGCAGGAGTCGGAAAGACCGTACTGATCATGGAGTTGATCAACAATATCGCAAAGGGGTATGACGGAATCTCCGTTTTTGCTGGCGTAGGTGAACGTACCCGTGAAGGAAATGACTTATTGAGGGAAATGATCGAGGCCAATGTGATTAGATATGGTGCAGACTTTAAGAAGTCAATGGAAGAAGGCGGATGGGATCTTTCAAAAGTTGATATGAAAGAACTTGCTAAATCACAGGGTACCCTGGTGTTTGGTCAAATGAATGAATCTCCTGGTGCCCGAGCAAGGGTAGCTTTGTCAGGTTTGACAGTGGCTGAGTATTATCGTGACGGAGACCTTAGCGATCCGAATGGTGGTCGTGATATTTTGTTTTTTATTGATAATATCTTTCGATTTACTCAGGCTGGATCTGAAGTATCAGCTCTTTTAGGCCGGATGCCATCAGCGGTAGGGTATCAACCAACATTGGCTACGGAGATGGGAGTGATGCAGGAGCGTATCACTTCGACCAAACGGGGTTCAATTACATCGGTGCAGGCTGTCTATGTACCTGCCGACGACTTGACTGACCCAGCTCCAGCAACCACTTTTGCGCATCTTGATGCTACCACCGTACTGGATCGGAAACTGGCTTCCCCGGGAATTTATCCGGCGATTGATCCTCTTAGTAGCTCATCACGTATTATGGATATTAATACCCTTGGCGAGGAGCATTACCGCACTGCCCAATCGGTGAAGGGAATTCTTCAACGATACAAGGAGTTGCAAGACATCATTGCCATTTTGGGGATGGAAGAACTATCAGAAGAAGATAAATTGATTGTGCACCGGGCGCGTAGAGTGCAGCGGTTTTTATCTCAGCCATTTCACGTAGCAGAAGCCTTTACCGGTTTGGCCGGCGTTTTGGTACCCCTTGAGGGAAACGATTAAGGGTTTTAACATGATCATGGACGGAGAAGTTGATGAATATCCTGAAGCTGCTTTTAACCTGGTCGGCACTATTGATGATGCGATCGCTAAGGGCAAAAAACTAATCGAAGAAGCAAAAGCCGACGCCTAATGATCATCAGTGTACTATCACCTGAGAAGGAAATATTTTCGGGCGAAATAACATCGGTTAAAGTTCCTGGTACCACCGGTCAATTTGAAGTCCTGCAAAACCACGCCCCCATCGTTGCCGCTCTTGCCGAAGGCTCAGTTCGCATCAAAAAGGCGAACGGAGAAACCCTCAGCTTTGATATTAAAAAAGGCTTCATCGAGGTGCTTTATAACCAAATCTCGCTTCTAGTCCAGGTGACAGAAAGCAATTAGCAAGCCTCCTAATTAAAAATCGTGGTACGAGAGTCTGGTGGACTTAAGACTGTTGAAGCTGATGCATTGTGACTTAATTAAGATCGTGGGTGGGTGCCATCCCTTGAGATAGATAGCATTAAACCTTCCTGGCTTTTCGTGGTTTTACCTTTCATAGTACGCTTTACAAAATCAGAGCAAATCTTCCAGCATTGAAGGTGGCCTGCCAAAATTTAAAGAGTGTCTAAACTATTTATTGGCAAATCCGTTACTATGGTAGTGCTAAAATTCCGAAACTTATTCTGCCTATAATGCAATGTGACAAAGAAAAGAGGGAGGTGGCGCAAGCGGGCCTATTAGAAAAGTATGTTTTAGGCTTGTGTAATGCCTCTGAAAAGGAAGCGATTGAAAAGCTCATCAAGGCTAATCCTGCTATCGGTAACCAAATAGGTCAGATGAAGAAGGCAGTTAAGTGCTACTGTGGTTCTTGTCACTCCGACAAAGTGAAATCGATTCTTAGTGGCAGGAATCAAACATCGCAAAACCCCAACCCGGAAATGAAAAGCAATAGCCTTGGGGTATCCCGGACCTCTGGCAGCGTGATTGCGAACTCACTAGCTTGTATTCGGGAGTTTCCGCCAGTAAAACGATAATTCAACCTAAGACCAGAGATTCGTCTAATTGATCGCTCGATTGGTGCTATCTTAATCCTTACCTGATCACAACTATATCGACAAAGTTTTTCGCTGAATACCAAAGATGCATTCATGTCAACTGCTTTTTTTTTAACTTTAACGGTATGACTGTGCAAGCGAGGTTGAGGCAGCCAACAGAATAGCTTTCAGCTACGGGGATCTTTTGAGCAACATATCACTGAGCCTGGCGTCAGGTTTATATGCGAGAGCACCCACCCTGGATTCCAAAGCTTTACGCACAAAGGGTTATTACCTGATGATAGATGATCCCACCTCGGACCGATCAACGCAATCTTTTTTGATCAGCCACTCGGTACCATATGGGGTAGTGCCAGTAATCATGGAGAAGATTACGGTATTGGCTGGCAGTATCTGTAAGCCCATCAGGATTGCAGATCCGAGCTGAAGATTCGGTCAAGTAGTCAATTTTAACGCCTCAGAAAAACTAATTTATTACTGATTAAGCCATTAGATAGAAAAATTAACTACGACATCAAACTATTCCCCGGATCACTTATTTCCACTTAACGACTCAACTAATTATGAACTATCGAAAATTTGGAAAAACAGAATTACTCGTCAGTGAGATCGGATTTGGGGCCTGGGCTATCGGTGGTCCTGCCGAAGTGGGTGGCATGGCCATTGGTTGGGGTAACACTGATGATCGAGAGTCTGTTTCCGCAATCCGGCAGGCTTTAGATCTGGTGATCACTTTTTTTGATACGGCCGATTTTTATGGAGTGGGGCACTCGGAAGAGTTGTTGGGTCAGGAGTTAAAAAAAGAAAAAGACATATTGATTGCCAGTAAAGTGGGTCATCGAAAAAGTGCGGAAAATAAAATTGTGCTGGACTATTCCTATGAATATATCATGTCGGCTTGTGAGGCTAGCTTGAGAAGATTGCAACGAGAACAAATTGATTATTATCAACTACATACCGCCAAAGTAACGGATCTGGAAAATGGTGCATGCCTTGAGGCCATGCAAAGACTGGCTAGCGAGGGCAAAGTTCGCCATTGGGGAGTTTCGTTAAATACATTTAATCCATTTCCGGAGGCCGAATACCTCTTTCGATATAAATTAGGCGACGGATTTCAGTTAGTGCTTAATCTGATCAATCAAACTGCGTTGCCGATCGTTGATGACGCAGAAAAGAAAGGTTTTGGTGTGATTGCAAGAATGCCGTTGCAATTTGGACTTCTCACAGGTAAATTTACTTCCGCAAGTACTTTTAATAAAGACGACCATCGATCATTTCGGATCACTCCTAACATTTTACAGCAATCGGAAGATGTGCTCAAGCCGGTCTGGGAGCTTGCCGAGAAGTATAGTACCACTAAGACTGGCTTAAGCCTTTCGTATATTTTAAGTTATTCGGGTATTTCAACGGTCATTCCCGGATTGCGCACCAAAAAACAGGTAAAGCAAAATGTGGAACAGTTGGTGAGAATCTCAACGGAAGATTGTAGCTTCATTGAAGACCTGTTTGCCGAACGGATGAGTGTCCTATTAAAATTAATGAAGGAAGTAGGCTAAGAATCACAAGGTACCCAAGGTTAAATTCCGGTACTCAATACTCATTTCTCTTCCAGGATGCAATTGGATGCCGATCGGTCCTTCCTCGGAGGCTGTCTCGGAAGTGTATTGCATCACTTCGACACCATTGAGCCAGGCCGTGTACTGATTGCCCATCGCTTTGACCTGAATCGTATTCCAATCATCGAGATTGAGGAGGTCCTTGACTCCACTTGCCTCTACAGGATACCCTTTGCCAGGAATATATGGTGAACAAGTCATATCTCTTTTTAATGATCCGGAAATACCAATCTGGATCTGATCATTTTCGTTGCGGATAAAAAAGCCGGAATCAACCGTACCCTTGCCAAATTTAAAATCCCCCTTGATGATAAAGTCCTTATATGATTTTTCTGTCCATAGAATGTCTCCTTTTTTCTCCGGATCATTCATCACCAATAAAACACCATCATTCGCTTTCCAGGCCTCCTTTACCTCCGGCGTAGCCCAACCGGTTAGATCTTTTCCGTTAAAAATCGACTTCATCTCAGGCTCCTGAGCGAAAGTGATCAAAGGAAGTATAAATAGTAGGATAAACAGATTTTTCATGATGATCTTTTAATTAGAAGTAAGCATGACAAGATAAGACTTTTACTTGAGTGTGAATTTTGAGTGTTTGATCACGTGTGCATGACCAATCTCCCTCAAGCAACGCACCGGAAAAGCATTGGACGAGCCCCCACTTGATTTTCTTGGTCAAAAATCATAGATCCAGAGAAAATAATTTTCGCAAGCTTATTGAGATACAATCCAAGGACCTTAAACAACAAATTGAAAGATAGGATGGCAAAAAGCTAACAAACATTAACGTAAAGAAGAACGACTAGAGCAGCGACATACCAAAGGCCTTCAAAGAAGGCCTAGGATCGGCCTTCGGCATTTTAGGCGAAATAGACGAAAAATCCGTTAAAAACAAAATGGTGTTTGAGCTGATCTGAACGATCACAGCAAGCAGGAAAACCAAATAATCCCGGACTATGCGGCAAGGTAGGAAGACAAAGAGCGAGTTTCATTTTGTTTAGGATTTTAGGTTATTTCGTCGTTAAGAAATGCCGAAAGCCTTGACTCTTTGGTTCTTTTGGGTCAAGCCAAAAGAACAAACAAATAAAATCAAATTTTTTCCCTGGTTTTTACATATTAGGGAAATATGTCATACACACTTTGATCACTAGCTAAAACCTCATGATCTCTTCGTAGGTGTAATTTTTATTTAAAGAACTCCTCACCTTCACGCCAGCGGAAGACTAGTAATGATATCGACAAGCTGCCATGATCAATTGATCCTGTCTGATCTTATAGATAAGTCGATATTCTTTATTGATTCTCCCCGACCAGTGACACGTCATTGGTACCCACTAAAGGGTTCGGGTTTGCCAGTCCCATTAAAAGGATTCCGCATGACTCCCTGCATCAACTTATTGATTTTATGAAATATGACCCGGTCAGTCTTTTGCCAATATATATAATCTTCCCAAGCTGATTTATGGCATGAAATAATCTTCACAAAAGAAGATTTTTCTGGACCAGGTTCATTGAATTCTCAATGTCTTCAATAGCGGAGTCGAGGCGTTGACGATTTGTCTTTGATGCCATAAGGTACAAGGTTTCTGGAATGCTATTGAAGCTCCTAAAGGAGATCATGACCACATCACGGTCATCTGCCCGGGCTAGGATCACCGTTTCATCATTTTTATGAATGACGTCCAAGGTTTCCTTCATAGACTTACGAAATTCCGTGATATTTTTTACAATCAGTCTGTACTTAAAAGTGTAATTATTCTGGACAACCGCGTTGTGCAAATAATAGTTCATATCATTTTATGAGTGTGAATTGAATCTTCAGCCTTTTCGTACCAAGAGCGAATTTCAATACTGTATTCTTCAATGTAACATATGTGTCAGCATGATGCCCCTTTAGCCTTACTATCTCGGTCTAAAACTTACTCTAAATGCTGCAATCCAAATAATGCATATTAAGATGTGTATGTGGATATTTTACTAAATATTGATACCTGCTTATGCCAAAAAGAAGAGACATGGTATTCCGCTGAGGACAGGTGCTGGTAAAACCTGGTGCCTTATTTACTGCTGGATGACTCGACTATTCGGCACCAGGTACCTTACCCTTTGGATCTTGAGATTTCTCTATTGAGTGACGAGTCGGGAAGTGATCGAAAATCCTAAATCTACGTTCCTGGTTCGTTTTATAAAGGATGTCTTCGCTTTTTCTCTCCGGTCTAAAAGATTATCTTCGGCCCAATGTCGATGATCTATTTTGCCTCGGATTTTCACCGGGTATTGATGCCCGTTGTACCTCAACCGAGAGAGAAGGTCAGATCGTGCGTTGGCTGGATATGGTGAAAGAAGATGCATTGATGATATATTTGGTGGGCGATTTGTTTGACTTTTGGTTTGAATATCGATCAGTGGTTCCTCGTGGTCACATCAGGTTTTTAGGCAAATTGGCGGAGCTGGCAGACCGTGGGATTGCCATTCATGTATTTACGGGCAATCATGATATGTGGATGTCTGATTACTTTGAAAAGGAACTTGGTTTAAAACTCTACCATGAACCAGTGCAACATGAATTGTTAGGAAAGAATTTTTTAATTGGGCATGGTGATGGATTAGGACCAGGAGATCATGGTTACAAATTTATCAAACGCGTATTCGCCAGTCCGTTGAGTCAATGGTTGTACGCCCGACTGCATCCTAATTTTGCCTTTAAGATGGCACATTTTTGGAGCGGTAGGAGCCGGGGAAACGCAGAGATAAAAGATCGCTGGCTTGGCAAGGATCAGGAATGGCTGGTGCAATATGCTCAAAGAAAGACCAAAGAGAATCCAGTGGATTACTGCATTTTCGGACACCGGCATTTACCGATTGATTGCAGGTTAGAAAATCAGGTAAGTCGCTATATTAACTTAGGGGATTGGTTACAATTTAATTCATATGCGGTTTTTGATGGTTCCGATGTACAGATCCGGTTTTTTGAAAATGAAGGTGTGTCACCTATCGTGGTTTAGTGGCTTATCAGTGAGTATCGTGCTTTTCACTTGTGGCTTACCAAAGATCACCAGCCAATCAGATCTGCCCAATATACAACAGGTTAATATCGACCCACAAACCGCTGTTGTTGATCAATTGGGCAATCTTTATTTTGCCAACGTCAATAACGAAATCTTTAAACAAGATGTAACTGGAAAGCAGATTGGATATTATTCCAATAATCAATTGGGCAACATAGGCCGGATTGATGCCACTAGCCCCCTGAAAGTATTAGTTTTTTACCCGGCTTTCAACACGGGTGTGGTGCTAGACCGCCGCCTACTGGAGACCAGCCGTTTTAGTCTGATTGAAATGGGTTTTGGTGAAATTGAGTTGGTTGCATTTTCACGGGACGGCACCATATGGATATTTGATGATCATGAACAGAGACTTTATAAAGTAGACCAAAAGGGAAATATATTGCTAAAGGGCGGTGATCTTCGATTGATTTTTGATGAGCGATTGCAACCTTTACAAATGACCGAAGCGGGAGAATACCTATACCTGGCTATACCCGGTCGCGGCTTGATGATTTTTGATTTTTTTGGCAGTATAAATCACAAATATTGAGGCCGGATATCACCGATTTTCAGATTATTGAAAATGAGTCGGTTGTGCTGGTCAAGCATGATGATCTTAGGATCATACAACTACAAACATTGGAAGAAAGACACTACCAAATACCCGAAGCGCTTGGGACTGCTAAAGTGATCCTGACCAAACAGCAAATCATTGCAATTTCAAATCAGGAGGTGCGGCGTCTGGCCTTGAGTTCCGTTTTTAGAGGAGACTAGAGGATTAGACCGTCATAATGTCTTTTTCCTTTACATCTACGATGTGGTCGATCTTATCAGTGTATTCATGCACCATTTTATCAACCTCATCTTCTTTGCGTTTTCCAGCATCTTCAGGATAACCATCCTTGACGGCCTTTTTAATAGCATCCATAGCTTTATGACGGCTGGATCGAAGGCTAATCTTGGCATCTTCACCCAGATGTTTAGCTTGTTTAACAAGTATTTTTCTACGTTCTTCTGTGAGGGGTGGAATATTTATTCGGATGATTTCACCGTCATTCATTGGTGTCAAGCCCAGGTTAGCTGCAAAAATTGCTTGCTCAATGGCACCGAGCATTTTCTTCTCCCACGGTTGAATGGTGAGGGTACGAGCATCGGATGTGCCTACATTAGACACTTGATTCAATGGAGTCGGGCTACCATAATAATCAACCAGGAGGCCACTTAGCATGGCCGGTGAAGCTTTACCGGTTCTGATTTTTGAAAGCTCAGTATTCAAATGCTCAATAGCAAGATCCATGCCTTCCTGAGCAATATCAATAGCCATGTCGACTTCTTCCGAAACCATAATCAAAAGATTTTTTTAAACCGAGGTTAAGTTAATATTTTATTTGCACAGCCACTAATCCCGAAGGCGAGTGACAAGATAAAGCAACATCACCAAAGCTGACAAAGCAGCCGCGACATAAGTCATAGCGGCCCACTGTAGGGCATCTTTGGCACCGCTGTACTCTGCTCCTGCAGCAGTACCGGTTTGATCCATCCATACGAGTGCCCGTTTGCTTGCATCAAACTCAACCGGCAAGGTAATGAAGCTAAATAGGGCTGTGATGGCAAAAGCGGCAATAGTGATCAGGATTAGTGTGTTGCTCCCACTGATATTGGCGCCAAAACCACCTAAAGCCAGTAGCAAGAGCCATTGCTGCAATTGAGATGAAACTTTAACCAATGGAACGATGCCTGATCGAAGTTTGAGCATCGGGTAAGCGGTCGCATGCTGCACGGCATGACCGCATTCATGTGCGGCAACGGCCATCGCGGCAATAGATCGACCATGGTAGACATCGCTTGACAGGGCAACCGTCTTATTAGCTGGATTATAGTGGTCGCTCAACACACCTTGTGCTTCGATTATTTTGACATCACTAATGCCATAATTGGTAAGCATTTTTTGGGCAACTTCACGGCCGGACAATCCATGCCGGTTTGCGATTTGACTATAATGGGAAAACTTGCTGCGTAGACGACCACTTACCGCCATTCCGATCAGACTCATCAGACCAGCAACCAACATATAACCCATATATCCTGAACTAAACATATATTTCTTTTTTTAAATCCTATTAAATCCTGTAAAATCTTGCAATACTTTAGGAATATTAACCCCATCCTGATCTTGATTGTTCTCCAAAATTGCAGCCACGATCCTCGCTAATGCCAATGCACTACCATTGAGCGTGTGGGCAAGTTGAGGTTTGCTGTCACCATCACGATATCGCAGTTTCAGGCGATTACTTTGAAATGTTTCAAAATTGGAAACCGAACTCACTTCCAGCCATTTTTTCTGGGCAGCAGAAAACACTTCAAAATCATACGTCAATGCTGAGGTAAATCCCATATCTCCCCCACACAAACGCAAAATTCGATATGGGAGTTCCAACTTAATAAGCAGTTGTTCGACATGATCAAGCATCTGCTGCAAGGCCTCATACGAGGTTGCCGGATCGGCAATTTGTACAATTTCTACCTTGTCAAATTGATGCACCCGATTTAGTCCTTTGACATCCGATCCATAGGATCCTGCTTCCCGTCTGAAGCAGGGTGTGTAAGCCGTTAGTTTGACTGGAAGATCGGCCTTGGCTAAAATTTCACCTCGTAGCAGGTTGGTCACTGGTACTTCTGCAGTGGGTATCAGGTAAAAATTATCCAGTTTTATATGGTACATCTGCGCTTCTTTATCAGGCAATTGTCCGGTTGCTCGTGCTGTCTCTTCGTTGACCATCAATGGAGGCATAATCTCCTCATAACCAGCATTTTCGGCTTCTTGAAGAAAGAAATTGATCAAGGCTCTCTCTAATTTGGCCCCCTTGCCCCGAAATACCGGAAATCCTGAGCCGGTGATCTTCACACCGAGTTTAAAATCGATCAGATTATATTTTTCAGCAATGTCCCAATGAGGAAGGGGATCAAAACCTTTAAAATCGGGGAGTGGCCCCGTCCAGTGCTTTAGATACTTCATTGTCCTCTGCACCTTTACCCGATCTGACCGAACTATGAGGTATGTTTGGTAGCTCAATCAATTGAGAATCAATCTCCTCGATGACGTTGCTGAGGTCAGTCTCGAGTTCTTTTATTTTAACTTTGTGTAGTGCTACATGATCCTTTAGCGACTCGGCCTCGTCTTTTTTACCCGACCGAATTAGAGCGCCAATTTCTTTCGATTTAGAATTTACCTGAGCCAATTCCTGATCCAAACTCGTCTGAACGAGCTTTCTACGATCATCCAGTTCGATGATTGTATCTATTGATTTTAGACGCTCAGGAGTGAAATTTCGTTTGATCAAACCATCAAGAGTACGTTGTCTTTCATGGCGTAAAATGTTGATTTCCAGCATTTAATTTAAGTTTATAGGAGGGATGATGCTAATAAATAGTGATATTTCGGTCAATTTTTGCAAATATACTGGAACGTATAAAAAATTAACTGTATTTTTGCTGTGCCAAAGAAAGGGCCACACCTTACTACTTGCACTTCGCTATAGTCCTGTGCTTTTTCCTGGAGAACTTAATCGGACAAGTACCTTTGTTAAGTTTGTTTTGCTAGTTAATAATCTATCCATTACAGCTATTTCATTTTTATAAAAAATCAATTGAGTTTTGATGTACGATATCTTACAGTTAAATGATATGTTAGTGCCTGAGCTGCGTGATGTTGCAGAGCAATTGGGAGTTAAGGGGCACAAAAAATTAAACAAGCAGGAGCTGATCTACAAGATCTTAGATGAGCAAGCACTTAATAAGAAGCCGGAAAACGGTCAGAATAAGACAGAAGCAAAAGAAGTAGCGGAATTTCAATTCGATATCGATACTCAAAAACCCCAAAAAGAAAGCCCAAAGCCTTCGGAAAGAGCAGAGCGGTCATCTGAAAAGCCAGCTGAGAGATCTGGAGAAAGATCCAATGAAAGAAATGCAGACAATAGCGACCGGGATCGAGGGCAGCATAGTCGATCAAATACGTCAAATACGTCAAATACGTCAAGAAATAATAGAAATCGAAGAGATAGAAAGCCAAGAGAAGGCGAGGAGGCCAGAGAAGGCAGTGAGTCTAAAACCCAGAATGCTGAGTCTGAAACGGTAGATAGGGTTCGTGAAGCAGCTCCCGAACGAAAGCGTGAACCACAAGTGGAGAAACAACGTGAACCCATAGCTGAGCGACAACGTGAGCCCGCAGCTGAGCGGCAACGTGAACCCGCTGCTGAGCGGCAAGATTCGGAACGAAGAGATCAGCAACACAGAAAACCGCAAAAACAAGAAGAAAAACCTGCCTTCAACGTAGAGTTGGATGGAGTAATTGAAGGTGAAGGCATCTTGGAGATGATGCCCGATGGTTATGGTTTTTTAAGGTCTTCAGACTATAATTACCTAACCTCACCTGACGATATCTACGTTTCACCATCACAGATCAAATTATTTGGTCTCAAAACAGGTGATACAGTGATGGGAGCTATCCGACCCCCAAAAGAAGGTGAGAAATACTTTGCCCTGTTGAGAGTGTCTCTGATCAATGGTATGCAACCTCCCGAGATTCGTGAGAGAGTACCATTTGATTACCTGACGCCACTCTTTCCAAGAGAGAAGTTTAAACTAATAACATCACCCACCGGCAAAGATTATGGAAATCGTATGATTGATCTTTTTGCACCTATCGGAAAGGGGCAGAGAGGCTTGATCGTTGCACAACCTAAAACAGGTAAGACCTTTTTATTAAAGGACATTGCCAATGCCATCGCTAAAAATCATCCTGAATGTTTTCTGATCGTACTGCTGATCGATGAACGTCCTGAGGAGGTCACGGATATGCGTAGGAATGTGAATGGCGAAGTCATCGCTTCAACTTTTGATGAGCCGGCAGAAAATCATGTGAGAGTGGCCGGCATCGTTCTAGAAAAGGCCAAAAGGTTGGTAGAATGTGGGCACGATGTAGTGATCCTCTTGGATTCGATCACTCGATTGGCCCGGGCATACAATACAGTGGCACCTGCCAGTGGAAAAGTACTTTCTGGGGGTGTAGAAGCTAATGCCTTGCACAAGCCAAAAAAATTCTTTGGTGCTGCACGGAATATCGAAGGGGGTGGATCACTGACCATTCTAGCTACGGCCTTGATCGACACTGGATCTAAAATGGATGGTGTGATCTTTGAAGAATTTAAAGGAACCGGTAACATGGAGTTGCAATTAGACCGGACTCTGGCCAACAAGCGAATGTATCCGGCTATCGATCTTCCCAAATCAAGTACAAGAAGAGAAGAATTGTTGCTGGATAAAGATACCCTTTCCAGAATGTTTATCATGCGCAACCACCTGGCAGACATGAAGCCAGATGAAGCGATGGACTTTTTACGAAAGCATATGTTCGGTACTGCGACCAACGAAGAGTTTTTAATGAATATGAACGGTTAGAAAGCGACCAAAAGGCTATCAAGAATTTTACTTGTATAGAAATCTAAAATTACTACCTTTGCCGCTCTTTAGAGAAAAAGAAAACTGACAGCGATGAAACAGACATTTCAACCATCAAGAAGAAAGAGAAGAAATAAGCATGGATTTAGATCTCGTATGAGTTCTAAGAATGGCAGAAAAGTGCTAGCTCGTCGTCGTGCCAAAGGTCGGGCTAAATTGACTGTTTCTGATGAAAAGAAATTGAAGTAAGCGAACTCAGAAGTAACATCTTATAAGAACTATTGGAGAGGCTGGTATTTACCGGCCTCTTTTTTTTCCCCAGCAGCCATACTTTAATCTAACCCTCGCTCCTAAAGCTGATTTGATGTAGATTTAGCTGGTTATTTTAGATTTGAGACGATATACCCTACATAAAGATTCACGACTAAAAAGTCAGAAATCCATCTCTGAAGCATTTGTTGGGGGTAAGAGTATCCAGGTTTATCCAATCAGAGTGTACTTTTATCATTTGCCGACGACCGATCATGCTGGAGTAAAGGCTGCCTTTGTCGCTCCTAAAAAGAACTTTAAAAAAGCAGTGGATCGTAACAGGATCAAACGTCAGCTACGTGAAGCATATCGGCTGAATCAGTATCTCCTTAAAGATGAAATACCTGATGCCTGGCAGGTTAATGTGGTCTTCCTGTATTATATCCGTGAGAAACTTAATTATACAGTTATTGAGAAGGCCACACAAAAGGTATTGAAGCGTTTAGCTAAAGAAATGAATGTTAAGCAATGACTAAACTACTTTGTGTTTTGGCCATGACGATTTTGTGGTGTACAACTTACGCTCAAAAAGCTTTGCTACTGGAGAAAGAAGGTACTTTGAGAACAAAGAAATTTTTTATCGGGGAGAACTTAGTATATAAAATGAAGCAGGATAAAGAGCATTGGCTTGATGAAGTCATTATTGAATTGGATTTGGAATCAGGAACTATCTTTTTCGAAAATCGAACGCTCAACATCAATGAGATCTATGCTGTTCAGATCAGAGATGCTGGAGACTTCATGCGGAAACTATCAGCCATACTTACTACATTTAGTTATTCCGTGGGATTCTGGTCTCTGGTGTCCCTCGCTTTTGACGATCCAGTGACTCCAGCCTGGATCGGCATTGGGTTGGGCTCATTCATAACCGGTCAATTGCTGAGAATCACTTTTTTTAAGACCTATAAGCTCAATCGGCGCAAACGACTTCGGCTTATTGATTTAACCTTTTACCAGTTAGCACCCAATCGGAGTTGAAAGGTAAGCCGTTTAAGGCGGCTAGATGGAACTGGTCAAATCTATCCGGTTTAGCAGGTAGTCCACAGCCAGTCTGTATCCATCCAATCCCAATCCCGCTATGCTTCCTACTACTTTAGAAGCAGTAACCGATTTGTTACGAAAGGCTTCACGAGCATGAATGTTGGATATATGTACTTCCACCACTGGCGTCCTTATGGCGGCAAGTGCATCGGCAATTGCCAAGGAAGTATGCGTGTACGCACCACCGTTTAGCACAATCCCATCAAATTCAAATCCTACTTCATGTATTTTATCAATAATTACACCCTCATGATTGGATTGAAAATAGATCAGGTCAACTTTTTTTTCATAATATTCTGTCAATATCTGGAAGTAATGATCAAATGACATGTTACCATAAATGTCGACTTCACGCTTGCCCAAAAGATTGAGATTGGGTCCGTTTATTATAATGATTTTTTTCATGCTGGAGACGAGGTCTTTTACCTGAATTGATTACAGCAAAAATGATACTAATTTTTAATACTTCGCTAATTGAAAAAGAATACTTTATTAGTTAGCCATTTCTGAAAGAAACATAATCCGCACCAATTTTATTTCTTCAGCTGTAATGTCTTCATCACCCAATTCAGCAATTGCATCATCGACCGAATCAGATTGGGAGTCCATGAAATATTCATAGATATCGTCTTTAGCATATTCGTCGACGTTGTCATCGATGTAGTACTGAATGTTCAGCTTGGTACCTGAACTTACTATCATGTTCATTTCATCAATGAGTTCATTCATATTCATGGACACGCTATTTGCTATATCTTCAAGCGATAATTTGCGATCGACACCCTGGATAATCGAGACCTTCGATTTTGACTTATTTGCTACCGACTTAACAACGAAATCGGTAGGTCGGTCGATGTCATTTTCTTCAACATAGTTTTTTATAAGTTTAATAAATGGTACTCCGTATCGTTTAGTTTTGCCTTCTGATACACCCGATATCTTGACCATATCTTCCAATGAAATCGGGTACTGGGTTGCCATGTCTTCAAGTGAAGGATCTTGAAATACGATATAGGGCGGCACGCCTTTTTCTTTAGAAATGGTTTTTCGCAAGTCCTTTAGCATGCGGAGAAGCATATCATCAAGGGCCATAGCTTTTGCGGTCGGTTCATCATCAGGTAAATCTCCATAATCCCGATTGAGTGGAATATGAAAGGGGGTTGGAAGGGTTATGAAATCCTTTCCTTTTTGTGTCAATTTGATGATCCCGTAGGTCTCAACATCCTTATAGATAAATCCCTCAAGTATGGCATTACGATAAACGCTCTCCCAAAACACTTTATCCTGATGTTGTCCGGCTCCAAAACGTTTTAACTGATCGAATCCAAAGTCTTTAACCTTCTGATTCAGCTTGCCCTGAAGATATTCTACCAGTACTTTACCATGATAGTTCTCTTTTAAGTCTTCAGCCGCCTGAAGCGCCATCAGTAGGTCGTTTGTCACATCAATTTTTTCTTTAGGATTTTTGCAATTGTCACATTGATTATTGCAATTCTCAACCTCAAATTCTTCACCAAAGTAGCGCAGGAGAAATTTACGACGACAAGAGGCGGTTTCAGCATAGGCCATCATCTCAATTAAAAGTTGCAAGCCCATCTCCCTTTCGGCAACCGGCTTATCACGCAAGAATTTTTCTAGTTTTTGAATGTCCTTGGGTGAATAATATGCGACACAATGCCCTTCCAAACCATCTCTGCCAGCCCTTCCCGTTTCCTGATAATAGTTTTCGATGCTTTTTGGAAAGTCATAGTGGATGACAAAACGCACGTCTGGCTTATCGATTCCCATCCCAAAGGCAATCGTAGCTACAATGACGTCGATGTCTTCCATGAGAAAGTCATCTTGGGTTTGACTGCGCACTTTTGCATCCAGACCTGCGTGATAAGGTGCGGCCTTGATGCCATTGACTAATAATGTAGCGGCCAGTTCTTCAGTCGTTTTACGGGCCTGGACGTAAATGATTCCGGATTTTTTGCTGTATTTTCTGACAAATTGAATGATGCTTTTAAAGGTTCCCTCTTTGTCAATTTTTGGACGCACCTCATAAAATAAATTATCACGGTTGAAAGAAGACATGAAGCTTCTGACTTGATCCATGTTGAGATTTTTGGTAATATCTCCTCTTACTTTTGGAGTGGCCGTAGCGGTCAGAGCTATGATGGGTATGCGATGGTCAATGCCGTCAATCATATCGCGAATGCGGCGGTACTCTGGCCGAAAGTCATGACCCCATTCAGAGATGCAATGTGCCTCATCGACTGCTACAAACGAAACATTCACCTGCCTGAAGAACTCAATGTTTTCTTCCTTGGTCAACGTCTCCGGAGCTACAAAAAGCAGTTTTGTCTTATTGTTGGTAATATCTTCTTTGACTTGTTTGATTTGAGTCTTTGACAGAGAGGAGTTTAGAAAATGGGTGATTTCATCACTTTGGCTATGACTCCTGATGCTGTCTACCTGGTTTTTCATGAGAGCAATAAGTGGTGAAATGATGATGGCTGTCCCTTCCATCATCAAGGCAGGCAGCTGGTAACAAAGAGATTTACCACCACCAGTCGGCATTATGACAAAAGTATCATCACCATTTAGAACACTTTCAATAATTTCTTCTTGATTTCCCTTAAATTGATCAAAACCAAAATATGTTTGCAATGCAGATTGCAAGTTCAAAACTTCTTTCATGAACAATAACTTTAACCAAATAAATGATGGATCACTAACATCAATATTACTAATATTGACCTGGGGTTCTAAACTGAATCGTACGTATGACGCACATCTTTTTAAATTTAACCAATATTTTTGAGAAAGACTTCTAATTCGGGAAGTTTTTTAACCATATATTTTGAAAAAAGTTCATATCCAAGAGGTCCTGCAAATTGCCAGGGAAGTTATCATCCTGGAGGCGAAGACTCTGGAAGGCCTTAGCCATAGCTTAGACGAATCTTTTGTTGATGCTGTCGATGCGATCCGAGGGTGTACGGGGAGAATAATTGTGACAGGCATCGGAAAAAGTGCCACAATTGGCAGAAAAATCGTGGCGACCTTCAACTCGATCAATATCCCCGCGAGTTTCTTACATGCAGCAGACGCGTTACATGGTGATTTAGGTAGCCTTCAGTCAGAAGATGTCGTGATTTGTTTGTCAAAGAGCGGCAACACGGCTGAGATCAAAGCCCCGCACCTTTGATAAAAGCCAAAGCAAAGGTCCTTATTGCAGTCGTGTCTCAGAATGTCAGTTATCTGGCGCAAGAGGCTGATATATGCCTCTTTACACCGATTGAGAAAGAAGCCGATCCCAATAATTTAGCCCCAACTACTTCAACTATTGCTCAATTGGCCATGGGTGATGCCCTCGCCGTATGCCTTATACATCTGAGAAATTTTAAACCAGATGAGTTTGCTGAGCTGCATCCGGGTGGGATGTTGGGCAAGCAACTCAATATGCTGGTACGGGATCTCATTCGACTTCATGATATACCACAGGTAAAAAGATCAGCTTCCATTGAAGATGTCATCGTTGAGATCAGTTCTAAAAGAGTTGGAGCGACAGCGGTGTTGGACGATCAATCTAAGATTTGCGGAATTATCACCGATGGTGACCTTCGCCGAATGCTGGAACATCCGGGAGATTACCGGGGCAATAAGGCGGAAGATGTCATGTCAAGATCACCCAAATTAATCTCCTCAGAATCTAAGGCCATCGATGCGTTAGAAATGATGCGAGCATTTAACATCACACAATTGTTGGCAACCGATCAGGGGCAGTATGTTGGGGTCATACACATTCATGACCTGCTAAAAGAAGGATTTTGAGTCTATTTCGATGAGAACACTTACTTTTAACCACATTGATCTATAAACAGCATTAACGATCGTCCATGTTTTTTCCAATCGGTGATGACCAGATAAAGGGTGGCGTTTATCCCTTTTTTAGCTACACTTTTTAGTGTTAAACATCATAATATTTCTCTATCAAAGCAGTCTGACACCCGAAGGACTCACCATTTTCCTGGATCACTTCAGTACCATCCCACTATACATCGGTGAAGGTCATCATCTGGGTACCCTGCTTTCTTCTATGTTTCTGCATGGCAGCATTGTCCATTTACTAGGAAATATGATGTTTCTTTGGGTATTTGCCGACAATATTGAGGCCACTATTGGCAATTTTACTTTTGTGTTGTTTTATTTGGCAGGTGGTGTATTGGCAAGTCTGGCTCATGTTTATTTTAATCTTGGGAGCGATGTTCCGAGCCTTGGCGCCAGTGGTGCTATATCTGCTGTGTTGGGGGCTTATCTGATCATGTTTCCACGTTCGCGCATTAAGGTCATCGTCTTTTTGATTATTTTCGTAAGGCAGATCAGCATGACAGCGTTGGCTTTTCTTGGCCTCTGGATAGTCTTGCAGGTGGTCGGCACGGTTCAGAGTAGCAGTACGTTGGAAGGAAGTGGTGTTGCCTGGTTTGCCCATCTGGGAGGTCTCGGTTTTGGTTTGGTAATGGGTTTTGTCTTTAAGAGGCAAGCCTTGCTCATGTCTATTTCCAGCTAGTCGATTCAGGTTGAATCAGGCAGCCCTTCAGGTAGTTGAGACTCAATAGGGTGAAATAAAGGTAAAATGCGACACCAATAGAAGTTTCCAGGGTGTTTTCAACCATAAGGGATACAAAAATGATCATACTTACTGATGCGAAATACTCATTCCGGTAGGCTCTATTTTTAATCACTGGCCATGCCAAAGCTATGAGATGCAAAAACAGTCCAATGATACCACTGCTGGCTAGCACCGATACAAATTGGTTATGCGGCATGATGAAAGTGTCTTTGTCAAAGTGTTCATAAAAATAATGCTTCATCTCGTTACGAAGGTCTCCCGTGCCGGTACCCAACCATATATGATCAGATGCGATGTCTAAACCTGCCCTTATCGAAAGGATCCGTTCAGCATCTGAATAACTATTCCATTGCATTTCCTGGTATTGTGCGACATCCTCCACCATATAACTGATGCGCTCCTTAAAAGAGGGTATTAACCGATACGATAGAACCGGCATAAGGACTATAGAAGCAATGATAACCAAAGCTGGTAACGGCTTTCCCGACCGGTATAGATATCGGAATGTCTGATAGAGTCCAACAATATATAGAGCCACCAATCCGCTTCGTACCGCAAGAATATGGAGAAAAATGATTAAATAAACTCCCAGAACTTTTAGCAAGGGAGCGCCCTTGCCGGTAGCTTTATCCTGTATCAAATGGAAGGTGGAGCAGATAGCAAGGGCCACCATAAGGCTATAGCGAATGTGGCTGATGGGCGTGTCAACCGGTCTACCATGACTTAGTGCTTCGACCACGGAATGATATTGGCTGATGATTGACCAAACAATATGTAATGAACTTATAGAAACTATGATTATGAATATCAAGTGGATTTGCTGGTAGATCTTACGACTCACTGCTGGTATCAGATAATAAGCCACTGGAAATAACAAGAAGGGAATTTTGATACGAAGTCTTGACAACCAATAGTCTGTATCATTTGAATATAACCCGCCATATAGCACGATGAAAAATGGAATGGTCACCACCCACCATTCTGGTTTTGAAAGAAAACCTCCAATTTGGGTGAGTAAATCAGTTCGTATACCGACCTTAAAAGGTGCTGATTCGATTCTCAGGATGGATAATGGTGCGAAAAGAATTAAGACTACCGAAAGTAGATAGACGGAGTATAGAAGTGATATAAATACCAAGGATGAGAGGATAAGAAGGATCAGTTCATTTACGTCATATCTTTTGGTCATGAATAGGAATATGTAAATGGCTCAGCAGAATAAGGAAGAAACATGAAATTAGACCGTAAGTGGATCAGGATGCTGCCAGGGACTTCGGTAAGATCGTTCCAATAATTTTGTCGCCCCATAGTCATTCACCACCGTTCTGGTTTCGTGATCATACACAAGCGGACGATTTAACTCACAGGATAAATTGGCCAGGATGCAGCTTGCAGTTGAGATATGTCCTTGCTCGATGTCAGCAATTGGTCTGGTTTTATGATCAATCGCATTGATAAAATCAAGCATGTGGTTGCGCATTGCCGAAGCTGCAAAGAGCTCAATTCCGTCTTCAGTAAGATCTTCAGGATACTTTTCACTTTCGTTGACCCAATCCATGGCCATGGCCGGTTCTTTGGCACCGGTTGGAAAATATTCATATTTTCTCACACTTGCTTTAAGGGTTCCATTTTCACCATAAATGATATAAGCCCAGGGATATTCAGGATCGGGTGCATTTCCCCAAGATCGGTGGTCCCATACACATTGGAGATCTTTATATTCGAAAATAGCATGTTGGGTATCGTTAGTATTAGCCAGTGAATCTTTTTGGATATAGATACCCCCGGTTGAGGTAATTTTCTCCGGCCATCCCAAGTCCAACATCCATCGAGTGGCATCAAACATATGCACACACATGTCACCCACGATGCCATTACCATACTCCATATAAGCACGCCAACGGCGACGTACTGATCCATTGTATTCCCGCATCGGAGCCGGTCCCGTCCACATATCATAGTCCAGATAATCAGGCACCGGCTGTGGATCTTTAGTCACCTTGCCTCTCATATGGTAGTAACAACACATCTCAACATGAGAAACCTTTCCCAGCAGACCTTCATCAACGATTTTTCTTTTTGCATCGACCAAATGAGGCGTACTGCGGCGTTGGGTACCAATTTGCACTACTTTATCGTACTTCCTTGCAGCGGCTAGAATTGCCTCACCTTCCTTGACATCGACACTAATCGGTTTTTGCAGAAACACATGGGCGCCTGATTTGACAGCATCAATCGCTTGCAAGGCATGCCAGTGGTCGGGCGTACCAATCAGAACAATGTCAAATTCATGTTCTGCAAGCATTTTCGGTAGTCTGAGTATTTAATAGGAGTCTTTCCTGACTTCTGTCGTTTACTTACCAGATCAGCCGCTTGATCCAACAACTCCCGATCCACATCACACAGTGCTACCACTTCTATATTGGCCACCTGAATCAACCTAAAAAGATCACTTTTTCCATACCAGCCCGTACCGATGAGACCCACTTTTCGTACTTTCTCATTAAATAGAGTCTCCAGACCTATTGGACCTAAGGTGCTAAAAGCCATAATGGCAGCGCTGTTTTTCAAAAACCGGCGTCGATTAATGTTGAAATTGTGCATGGTCAGTCTTGATCTTCAATTAACCATAAAATTATACCTTTATCGATCATTTTCTAACAGCATGTCCATATGAGTTCGATGCATTTTGAAAAAGTGCAGGCAATGATTGCTGAGATTGAGGCTCAGGCACCGACAAATAGTGATGAGTTGGAACAGTTCAGATTGCGATATCTGGGTGCGAAAAACTTAATTAAGCCTCTTTTTGCAATGATGAAAGACGTTGCAGCCGATGATCGAAAACATTTTGGTTTACTGTTGAATGAAGCCAAACAGAAAGCTGAGCAAAAATTTGAAACTGTTCAGTCAGGTCTCGTAGGTCAGAAATCGAAAGGCAACCAGGACTTTGACCTGACCGCTCCAGGATTGCCTATCCCACTTGGATCGCGACACCCTGTTTCCATAGTATTAAATCAAATCATCGATATTTTCCGGAGAATTGGATTTACTGTGGTTGAAAATCGGGAAATCGAAGACGAATGGCACAATTTTACGGCATTGAATACACCCGATGATCATCCGGCACGGGATATGACGGATACCTACTATCTCAAGAATGATATGACGCGTATGCTGCGATCGCAAACGTCAACGGTGCAAGTGCACGAGATGGAGACCAAAAAGCCACCGATTCGCATTATCTCTCCTGGCCGGGTCTATCGTAACGAAACCATATCGGCCAGGGCCCATGCTCAATTCCATCAGGTAGAGGGACTTTATGTTGATAAGGACGTGTCATTTGCTGACATGAAACAGGTGATCATGCATTTTGCCCGGGAATTGTATGGTGAAGATGTCAAAATAAGACTTCGGCCATCCTATTTTCCATTCACGGAACCAAGTGCCGAAGTGGATGTATATTGGGGGCTCAATTCAGAAGATGACCATCGTATGACCAAAGGCACCGGTTGGCTTGAGATCATGGGATGTGGCATGGTAGACCCTAATGTTTTGCAGATGTGTGGTATTGATCCGGAAGTATATACAGGATTTGCTTTTGGCATGGGCATAGAGCGGCAAGCCATGCGCAAATATAAAATCAACGACATACGGATGCTTTTCGAAAATGACATCCGCTTTTTGAGTCAATTTTCCAGCGCTCACTAAACCACAGTTCAATCCGAATGAAACCAACCATACCCAAGGGTACCCGGGACTATTCTCCTCAAGAGGTGCATCGACAAAATTTCATTTTTGATACGATCAAGAAGGTATTTGAAAAATATGGCTATCAACCTATTGAAACGCCGGTGATGGAAAACCTGGATACGCTGCTGGGCAAGTATGGTGATGAAGGGGATAAACTTCTTTTTAAAGTTTTAAACAATGGTGACTTCTTGTCCAAGGCAGATACAGATGCCCTGGACCGCAGGGATAGTAATGGGTTGGTTAATTCTATATCAAAAAGGGGCTTGCGTTATGACCTGACTGTACCGTTTGCCCGGTACGTCGTGATGCATCAGCATGAAATCCAGTTTCCATTCAAGCGTTATCAAATTCAGCCGGTTTGGAGAGCAGATCGGCCCCAGAAAGGGAGATATCAGGAGTTTTATCAGTGCGACGCTGATGCAATCGGATCCGAATCGCTCATGTACGAAGCCGAATATGTATTGATGATCGATGAGGTCTTTACCCGGCTGGGGTTGGAAGTTGAAATCAAAATCAATAATCGAAAGATCTTAGCAGGTATTGCCGAAACCGTTGGAATACCTGATAAGATGGTCGCAATGACGGTTGCTGTTGACAAACTTGACAAGGTAGGCTGGGATGGTGTAGCCAACGAATTGATAGCCAGCGAGGTGACTCAGGATCAAATTGACAGCCTGAAGAAGATGTATGGTAGTCGCCAGTTGGAAGAATTAAAGCATTTAATTGGTACATCAGCGATAGGAGTGGAGGGTGTCAATGAAATCACCGAGGTTTTAGTCTATCTAAGCAACCTTTCACTGACTCAACAATTGACTTTTGATCCCACTTTAGCCCGTGGGCTTAGTTATTATACCGGATGCATTTTTGAGGTAAAGTCTAAAGAAGTACAAATTGGCAGTATGCTTGGAGGTGGCCGTTATGCCAATTTAACCGAAGTTTTTGGCTTGCCAGGTGTGTCAGGGGTAGGTATTTCTTTTGGAGTAGCCCGAATTTTTGATGTAATGCAGGAGTTAAATCGATTTCCGGAAGATATCGATCAACCCATCAAAGTCCTGTTGGTAGCATTGGACGAAACTTGCCATAAGTGGTCTTTTAATCTGTTGCATGAATTGCATACAAATGAGATACCAGCACACCTTTATCCTGAACCGGCCAAGCTCAAAAAACAGATGAAGTATGCAGATAGCAGTGATACTCCTTATGTAATTATGATCGGTAGCGAGGAAATGAGTCAGGAAAGATATCTTCTCAAACATATGGCTGATGGAGACCAATGGCAATTGTCCCTGGCTGAGATCATTGAAAAGCTAAAACCGAATTAAATGCTTGCTGAGCACCCATCACTAGAGGAAATTCAGCAAGCTCTTAAGAATACCGATCTCACTTGTGAGACTTTGGTAAAGACCTATCTTCAGAAAATTGAAGAACATAGATCATTGAATGCGTATGTTGAAGTTTTTGCCGAAGAGTCTTTGATTAGGGCTAAAACATTAGACCAGGACCACCAGGCAAGAGGTCGGAAAATGGGCAAACTCTGGGGTGCGGTATTCAGCATTAAAGATGTCATATCATATGAAGGACATCTGCTTTCGGCAGGAAGTAAGATGCTTCAGGGATACCTGGCTCTCTATAGTGCTACGGCTGTGGAACGACTACTAGCGGAAGATGCAATTATCATCGGGAGGGTCAACTGCGACGAATTTGCGATGGGCTCTGACAATGAGACATCTTACTACGGGCCGGTAAAAAATGCGATTGACTCCAATCGAATACCAGGAGGTTCTTCCGGGGGGTCTGCAGTATCTGTTCAGGCAAATACCTGTCTCATGTCCTTGGGGTCTGATACTGGTGGTTCGGTGCGACAACCAGCTTCATTTTGCAATTTGATTGGATTTAAACCCAGCTATGGTAGAATTAGTCGACATGGTTTGATTGCCTATGCCAGCTCTTTTGACCAGATTGGAATTATTGGCCGGCATTTGGATGATATAAAGTTGGCTTACTCAATCATGCAAGGTCCGGACGAATATGATGGCACCTTATTGCAAAAAGCATCGAGCAATCGCAGCCTTGATTTGCCCGAAAAACCAATCAAATTAGCTTACTTCGGTGAAGCACTTTCACACGAGGGTTTGCAACCGGAGATAAAGGCCTCATTCGAAAAACAGGTAGCTGCTTTAAAATCTAATGGATACCAGATTGATGAATTATCTTTTAACCTTTTGGAGTACATGATCCCTTGTTATTATGTACTTACCTCCGCTGAAGCCTCAAGCAATTTGTCACGTTACGATGGCATCCGCTATGGATACCGGGCCAAAGATGCCAAGGGACTGGATGACATGTACACCAGGAGCCGGACCGAGGGCTTTGGCGCAGAGGTCAAGCGTAGGATATTGTTGGGAACATTTGTCCTTAGTGTGGGTTATTATGATGCCTACTTTGCCAAGGCACAAAAGATACGCCGTCTGATCAAGCATCAATTCGATACATGGGTAAGCAAATACGATGGAATCATATTGCCGATGACACCCACTACCGCCTGGCCTTTGGGATCAGGAAAATCTCCGGTCGAGATCTACCTCGCAGATATTTATTCCGTATTGGCAAATTTGGTAGGAGCTCCGGCTATGTCCATACCTCTGGGTCGGGATGATCATGGCCTTCCGTTTGGATTACAGATCCTGACCGCCAACTATTCAGAAGATGCTCTTTTTTTTCTGACAGAAAATATGCTAAATCGAGAACCAGGACGTTAGATGCTTGGTTTTTAATTCATTCAACTATCGCAGACATATACCAACTTTTAGTTATGTTTACTTAATGTTTTCCGGGTTTAATATTTGATTGGCACGGTTTATGCATTATTTTTTTTCCTAATGTATAAATATGTGTTAGTAAGATATTAACCCGAGAAATGATGAAAACCGCAAACTGTCCCATGATCAAAGTACCAGCATTGCTACAAGCATGCCTGTTGTGCCTGTTATTTCTTTTCAGTGGTAACCTCCGGGCTAATTTTGTCCTAGATGTAAATGCACTCCGATCTCTCAATGTCTTGGTAGACGTTGTTGATGATGAGCATGTAGCGAAGTATATCAATGCCTTTTTGGCGCATCCTGCAACTACCGAAGAGCTATTAAGCCGAGGCAATATCTACTTTCCGCTCATAGAGAAAGAGCTGAAGATACAAGGCCTGCCTGATGCATTAAAAGTCTTGCCATTGATTGAATCAAGATTTGACCCAATGGCCGTTTCAAGGGTGGGTGCTGCCGGCCTTTGGCAGTTTATGATACCCACAGCCCGCGAATTGGGACTGCGAATCAATTCATTGCTGGATGAAAGAAGAGACCCGGCCAAAGCAACCCGGGCTGCCTTGTCCTATTTGCAATACTTATTTTCCAAATATAATGACTGGTCTTTAGCTTTTGCAGCCTACAATTCAGGACCGGGAACGGTTAATAGGGCCATCAGAATGGCAGGAGGAAAAACAACTTTTGAAGCCATTAAGCAATTTCTTCCTCGCGAAACTCAGCAATACATACCAAAGTATCTGGCTGCACAATATATCCTTGAGTATTATGAAGATCTGGGGCTGCAACCTTCTTATCCCGATCTTGACCTTCAATGGACAGCTACCGTGCATATGACCAAAAGCATGTCTATCTCGGAGATCTCAGCTTTGGTCCAGATTCCGGTCGAATTGATCACTATTTTGAATCCAAGTCTCAAGAAGCAATACGTCCCACAACTGACACTAGGCTATGATCTGGTATTACCCAAGAGAGTGGTACCGACGTTTCAATATTATTTGGAAACCAGTGAGCCAAGTGAACTGAATTTTGTGTATCGAACCATGGAAATGATGATCTCCAAAAGGCAGTCGGTGTTTGAATTAGCCGGATCGCTTAAAGTAGATCCATACCTACTTCGGGCATGGAATCAATTAAAAAGTGATATGATTGAAGCCGGAGATCGGATCATCGTACATGAGTTGTATGATCCTTCACAAGTTTTTATCGAAAGAGTCAAGCTGGTACCCTTTGCAAAGAGGCAGGAGGCATTGACACCTTTACCACCTACCCTTGACTATCATCACCTTCTCTATAAGTTCTTCTTACGTGAGAGAGAAAAGCAGGATGAGGTATTTAGCTGGCACTTGCATCAAATATAAAATCTAAACTTCTAGCTGACTTTTTGCATTAATTCAATTGACTTTCGGTCGATTGGATCCCTTTTTTTTATACAATCAGCCTTCCTCAAAGGAATAGGCCCGGGACGAATCCCAGGCCTATCAACCAAACCCTAACCCCATGAACATGACTCTTTATAGCTTGTGATCAAACTTCTCGTGATCACTAAACGCTAGGTCTTCAGGGAAACTCCTTCGAACGCAAATACAAGTTGCACCGTTCTTTGATCTCTGATTCCCTGTGATATGTCTCTCCGCTGATTTCAGTTAAATTTTTGGGGAAGAACGTGACCCCGTGATGTAATTCGAAATCAGTTTATTTGAAAGTTAATTTCTTCTGTCAATATATAACGTTTGCCCCTTCAATTCCGTTCAAAATTTTTCTTTGACACTCTTCTGCAAACTTTATCATGCTTCTTCAATTTCGAGGTTTTCTTTTATTTGGCGCTTAATGGTAAAAACGGTTTCGGAATTATTAAGTTCATCTTTTTAGCAAATGGCGTGTTAATAATTTCTTAAGAATTCTTTGTTTAAGCTCTTCAAAATAGCTCATTCAGACGGTTTATAAGCAAATATGGTGATGGCCCTTCGGGTCGCTACAGGTCCTTTAAACGGAGCAATCGGTCATTGAATTTCTTGACTTCTAGGTATAAAATTTGACGGATACTCAAAGCAATGTTACCAGCAGTACCAATGAAAAGATCGATTCATAACTTTATGAGAGACGCGTCTTGTATGTCAACCCTATCCGGGTTCATCATTTTATCTGTTGCTAATTTCTCAGGTAATTCGGAGTAAGTAATTTACCATTTGATAAGAGACTCATCCTACTGAGGTGGAACTACCTTTAGGACACCTCGCATGATCAAAGCATGTCCCGGAAAAGTGCATACATAGGCATAGTTACCCGGTTCCGGAGGTGCTTCAAAGTAAATTGCATCCGAACTTTGAGGAGCAAGGAGGTTGGTATGAAATAAGACATTTTCCGATTCAGGAATATATCCCTTCTCCTGACAAG
Source organism: Saprospiraceae bacterium (assembly GCA_016711125.1). Classification (GTDB taxonomy): domain Bacteria; phylum Bacteroidota; class Bacteroidia; order Chitinophagales; family Saprospiraceae; genus JABDMH01. The sequence goes on from JADJTQ010000002.1 coordinate 1,193,848, forward strand.
GGAAGAGTGTTGTGTGAGGAGTTTCACAATCATCACTATAAGACATGTGTCAATGGAAAGATACTGACATTTATCATCTTAGTAGTCAGGTCACCTGACTCAATTTTTCTTAAAAAATAGACAGACAATTACCTTTACAAAATATCTTCCTGAATACTTGGGAGATTTGTCTCAATAACCTAAATTTGCAGGCCGTTAAAAAAGAAAGCCTCCTTAGCTCCCTCCTTCGCAGGTGCTTCGGTGGGCAGGCAGCTGGAACCAGCTTCGCCAATTTCTATCCTGGGAACGCATGAGTTCTCATCATTTTGCGAAGAAACTAAAAAAAAATGCCTCCCTTAGCTCAGCTGGTTAGAGCGGCGGACTGTTAATCCGTAGGTCCAAGGTTCAAGTCCTTGAGGGGGCGCATAGAGAGTCTTGTCTAATCGACAAGGCTCTTTTCATAAAATGCATTTCGTATACATTTTGTACTCAGCAAGTTCGGACATCTACTATGTGGGTGAATCGAATGAAGTATATCTAACGGATCCCCATCTTCTGTCATACTGATTTGTATTTTCTCTTTTAGCCTATCAATTTCCTCTGATTTCGGTTCAATGTTCATCTTGGGAAATCTAGTGTAAGAGCAGGTGAATTTACGAATCCATCTCAATACTGTGGAATTTCCCTGTGATACCGTACCGATACCGGCATTCTTCTTTGGTAATCTTCCCCGATAGGACTTCTTCTACTATCTGTATTTTGAGTTCGTCCGTGTACTGGTTTACTTCTCTCATGTTAATCCTGATTTTGGTTTACAATTCGCGTCAACCTATATTAGGACAAGTCAAACGAAGAGCCAAGAAAAGTCCACCCCCGGCCCCCTCAAGGGGGACAACGTGACCAATAACGAAATGAGAAGAAAAGTCCACTCCATAACCCCTTCAAGGGGAACAAACGTGGTCATGGGGTTAGCAGGAATATCCCCCTTGAGGGGGCAGGGGGTGGAAAAAACGCGTATGTCCAATGAAAGAAAGAAGTTGCTATATCCAAAATTGATGGCCTGAGCAGGAGAACGGGCGTGGTGTCAAGAAAAATCCACCCCCTGGCCTCCTCAAGGGGGATAGCGCGACCAAAAAATTTTGTGAGAAAAGCATGGAGCGAGCCACACTTTACAAATAGTTGATTGCTAAATGGGTTTTGAACTTCTGTTCGTATATTTGCGAACAACTAAATGTCCACAGAAGATGCCGAGCACTATCAAAAAGAATTATTTTACAAAAGAACAGGAACAGACAGCAAGGTTTGCCAAAGCATTAGGACATCCGGTTCGCATAGCTATTTTGGGTTTGCTCAATTCTCAAGCTTGTTGCTACCACGGTGATATGGCAGACGAACTGCCCATTGCTAAATCCACTCTTTCTCAACATTTAAAAGAACTGAAAGGCGCAGGACTGATTCAGGGAGACATTACACCACCAACAACTAAGTACTGTATCAATCGAGAAAATTTCATCCTTGCGAAAACATTACTGGACAAGGCACTAGAATAATTTTTTAGCACATAGTTCGTAGTTTTACGAACTACGAATTAATATTCGTATCTTTGCGAAAGAAAATACTAAATAGTAGAAATATGAAACAGATAAAGGTACTAGGACCAGGTTGCCCAAAGTGCAAAACCACCTACAGCAATGTGCTAGACGCGCTCAAACAAACCAACATTAAAGCCGGTGTTGAGAAAGTCGAAGACATCGAAGAAATGATGAAATACAATGTACTTACCACACCAGTACTGATGATTGATGAAGAAATCAAAATTAAAGGCAGGGTTGCACAGGTGAGTGAAATTATTGAGCTCCTTAAAAAGTAATACCATGGAAAGTCAAACTTTCGTAAAAGAAATTTGCCTTACAACCACGCAAGTGTGGGTGAGAACCGATGCATTATTAGTGGATGTCCGGGAAAAAGACGAAGTAGCTCAATTGGCGTTTGGTGTACCCAACATGACCCAAATTCCTTTTGGTGAATTTGAAGCGCATTTAACGGAGATTCCAGAAGACCGGAATATGGTAATGGTATGCTAACAGTTATATTCAATGTTCGACTTGATACAACATTTCGCAGACTGGCTCATTTATTCTTTATTTAGAATTGGAGCAGATACTCACCTGGGAACAGCTCTGAATTTCTTTGTGTATGATACACTGAAAATCCTCATTCTACTATTCGTCATCGTCTTGTTCATGGGCATAGTAAACTCCTACTTCCCCGTTGAACGACTAAAGAACTATCTAAACCAGAAAAAACTCTACGGCTTAGAATATCTATTTGCTTCTATTTTCGGAGCCATGACGCCATTTTGTTCATGTTCTTCGGTTCCTCTCTTCATTGGTTTTGTACAAGGCGGTATTCCATTGGGAGTAACCTTCGCTTTCCTCATTACTTCACCTTTGGTGAATGAAGTGGCCATTGCCCTTTTCATCGGTATGTTTGGCTGGAAAGCGACCCTAATTTATACAGGGCCATGAATCTTATTAGGTGCAATTGGCGGATGGTTATTGAGCAAATTCAATTTGGAGCCATTGCTCTCTGATTGGGTAAAAAAGATCTTGACTAACAACATACAACGGGGAAATTACGAAAAAGAAAAACTGACTTTTCGTCAAAGATTGCCAGACATAACTCGAGGAGCGTGGGATATTGTAAAAGGTGTTGTGCTTTATGTTATTATTGGTATCGCCATTGGTGCGGCAATGCATGGATATGTTCCTGAAAATTTCTTTGGTCAATATTTGGGTGGTGGTCAGTGGTGGACGGTGCCACTTGCCGTGATTCTTGCTGTACCCATGTATGCGAATGCCGCAGGGATAGTTCCTGTCATTCAGGTATTTGTTGCTAAAGGCGTTCCACTTGGAACCGCCATTGCATTTATGATGGGCACAGTAGGTCTATCGATCCCCGAAGGTACGCTACTCAAAAAAGTGATGACCATGAAATTGATAGGTGTCTATTTTGGAGTAGTGACCTTGTTCATCATACTGTCGGGATTCTTATTCAATATTCTACTTTAGACTAATGGCTAACAATCATCACTTGAAAACAAAAACTGACATCCTGCTTGAACTTTGGGTGGAAGCCCGAACACGGTTTTCCAACCAGCTCGAAAACCTTTCGCAAGAAGACTTAACCAAGAAATTGGGCAAATCACCCAATTCAGTGGGTTTTCTTATTCGACATATTGGAGATGTGGAATTATTGTTTGCCAAAAATGTATTTGGTGACAGTACTGTAAAAATTATGGCTAGAACAGTAATTGCGCAACATGATACCGGCGAATGGATTGACTTAGAAGCATTGATAAGCTATGTGGGAGAGTCTTATGAAAACTAAGAGCAATTGTAGAAAGGCAATCAGATGAGGATTGGGAAACCACCATCACCACTAAGGAGTTTGGTACAAAAACCAAAGCAGAGGCCTTTGGCAGAATCGTTTCACATACCACTTACCACGCAGGTCAAATGGCGCTCATTAATAAATACGGAATCATTTAAAATTTAAATACGATGAAATCAAAAAATATTTTTCTATCGCTTGCATCATTGATGCTGGTTTTTACCGCTTGTAGCAGCGAGGCCCAAACCAATAGTCCAGCAGTAAAGTCTAAATCCGGAGCTGCCATTGAAGTCATTCAGTTTCACTCGGAACACCGATGTATGACCTGCAATAAGATTGAAGAGCTTAGCAGAGAAGTACTGAAGGACTATCCGGCTATCCCTTCTTGTTAGTAAATGTGGATGATGAAAAAAATGAACAAAAAGCAGAGGCGTTTGAAGTTCATGGAACTGCACTTTCTTTCTTGTTTAACCCACAGACGGAAAAGAAAATGAATTTGACTGAGTTCGCTTTTATGAATGCAGGGAATAAGGAAAAATTTATGGATGAATTGAAAAAGGAAATTGACGCATTTCTCAAATCTTAATCTATGAACTGGATCAATGAATTAGCACAAAACAGAGAAGCACCTGTTTTGGCAGCTTTTGCATTGGGCTTATTAACCGCCATCGCTCCGTGCCCTTTAGCAACCAATATAACTGCCACCGCATTTATTGCAAAGACCATTACCGACAAAAGGAAAGTATTATTAAGTGGCCTGCTCTACACGCTTGGTCGTGTTTTTTCCTACACGCTGATCGGCGCTATCATCTATTTTGGAGTTAGTAAATTCCAGGTTGCAAAACTCTTTCAAAGTAATGGAGAAAAATATATTGGCTTTGTGTTGATTATTATCGGTTTGATCATGCTTGATGTCATCAAATTTAATTTGATCAAGGGCGTCAGTTTTACTGACAGGCTTTCTGACAAGTTTAAAACCAAGGGCTTATTGGGCTCTTTCTTGTTGGGTGCTTTGTTTGCACTTGCCTTTTGCCCATACAGTGGCGCTTTATTCTTTGGCATGCTCATCCCCATGACCTTATCAGCAAGTGCGGGCTTGGTGCTACCAGTTGTTTTCTCAATTGGCACAGGTCTGCCTGTAATTTTATTTGCCTTTGTAATTGCCTTCAGTATGGAAAAATTGGGGATGTACTTTAGAGTAGTTACCAAAGTTGAAAAATTAATGCGCTTTGTAGCCGGCTTGGTATTCATTTTAACCGGCTTGTATTACTTCAATATCTATTTCAAGATACTATGAGAAATTGGTGGGTTATTATAATATTTATGTTGGCCTCTTGTACCATCAACGATGGATTACCTGAATTGGAAACCCTTGATCTTGATCATCTAAAGAAATTAGAAGATGATTTTATTGCAACACTCACCCAATCCAAGTTAGATGAAAAAACTAAGAGTGATCAAAAGGAAGGCGAACTGACAGAAAATGTAAAATTTATTGCCAAGTATCGGCATAACGGAGAGCCAAGAAAGTCCACCCCCCAGTCCCCTCAAGGGGGAAAACGTGAGCAAGAGACAAAGAGCCCAGGAAAGTCCACCCACTAACCCTCTCAAGGGCGAAAACTTGACTAAAGGATTTATGGGATTGATGACCCACAAATTGATTGGGACCCGTCGGACAAGCCGGACCCCGAGAGAAGTGAGAAAGCTTTTTCATTACTCCTCCCGGAAAACCGTGATTTTGGGTTTTGTGGTATTTCCGTGATGTTTCTCAAATGGAATCTGAATACTATTGCATGGACAACAAATGACTCTTACAAATGAAAATTGATCATCAACGGGATTTTTTAATTTCCATCCGTATTTTAATTCTATTTGTAATATTTTTAAATACTGCCGAACTTAGATCACAGCATCTGGACGTGGAGGGGCACACCCGCATCCGGGGAAATTTGGATATTCATTCAATAACAGACACTGCTTCGGTATATATTGGTCACCTGGCAGGTGTCCTGCTTTCAGCCGGAAACCGATTTAATACCTTTGTAGGTAAACGTGCAGGTGATCTTAGTACAAACGGAAGCTTTAATTCATTTTTTGGAAACCAGTCCGGTGGAAAAAATACGGGCAGTTTTAATTCTTTCTTCGGGCATAATACAGGGGTGAAGAATGAGAGTAGTAGCTGGAATACGTTTGTGGGGCAAAATAGTGGGTTTAGTAATACCTCTGGCAGTTACAATTCCTTTTTTGGTCAAGGATCCGGGTTCAGCAATGATAGTGGCAGGGAAAATACTTTTGCCGGCCAAAGCGCCGGGAATAGGAATGTGAATGGATCACAAAATTCTTTTTTCGGATATAGGGCTGGAAGAGATAACATATCCGGATCCAATTCTTTTTTCGGAGCCGAGGCAGGAGCAAAAAATACTTTTGGCGACAACAATTCCTATTTCGGAAGAGAGGCCGGCATTACCGGACTAACCGGTTCGGATAATTTTTTTTTTGGTGTAGAGGCCGGATTTTATAATGATGGATATTCGAATTCCTTTTTCGGCAAGAGTGCCGGCCGGGATAATACAATTGGACAAACCAATTGTTTTTTTGGAAGTCAGACCGGAATTTTCAACACCATGGGAAGCGATAACGTATTCATTGGCGAAGGAGCAGGCAAGTCAAATAAGACCGGAAATTCGAACACCTTCATCGGTCGGGGAGCAGGGGGGTCCAATAAAAAGGGAAATTTCAACACCACACTTGGCGATCAGGCAAATGTGATAGGAGATAGTCTGGAAAATGCAACAGCTCTGGGATATCGGGCAAAGGTAGATGCACATAACAAAGTGAGAATTGGCAACGAGGATGTCCAGACTATTGAAGGACAGGTGGCGTTTTCTTTTCCCTCCGACCGGAGATTTAAGGATAATATTCAGGCATTGAATCTGGGTCTGGATTTTATTCTGGATCTCAGGCCGGTCTCGTATCATCGGATATCGAACAGTGAAACGGACCTTTGAATGGGTTTTATTGCCCAGAAATTGATCAAGCCCTCGACAAACATTCCGACTTGCACCTGGGCATGATTAAGCAGGGTAGTGACCAAATGTTAACTGTCCGACATACGGACCTGATGGCCCCCATGATTAAAGCAATGCAGGAAATGAAGACAGAAAATGATCTTTTAAAATCAAAAGTCAGCGAGCTGGAAAAGCAAATAAACAACTTGTTTACCGAAGTGTCGAAACTACATTTACCTGAACTGGCGAAGCCGTGAATTAGTGCCTGTATTAAGGGATATATTTCTCTTTTTTTGCGATGCCACGAGGTTAATGTGCCTGTCTTTACGGGATATTTTTAATATAAAACGACCTGCGTAAGCGCTGCGAATGGTGCCGCGCCCAGGCGCGAATAAATATTGACCCTTCCAGCCTTGGTAGCCGTGGTATTGCCTTGAAATGGATTGATGCTCCAGGCAGTAGACGAACGCGAACCTAAAGCTAATGCATCCCCTCAAAGGGCCGTAATAGGGGACACGTGACCAAGCGAAGCATATCAATCGACTCTTCAAACTATCTTCAGAATTAGTAGTTACTTTTGTACCATGAAATTGCTTTTGGTAGAAGACAATAAGGATCTGGCAGAAAATGTGTCCCAATATCTGAACAAAGAGGGTCATCTCTGCGAGGTAGTTCATTCTATCAGAGATGCTGAATATAAACTAGCCGCCTTTCAGTATGATATTTTATTGCTGGATCTGATGCTGCCGGATGGATCCGGTATGGAGATTTTGCGGAGATTGGTGAGAGACGCGGGAGCCAATATGGGAGTGATTATTATTTCGGCAAAAAACTCTTTAACTGACAAAGTCGAAGGTTTGGATCTTGGAGCAGATGACTATCTCACAAAGCCGTTTCATCTGAGTGAGCTGAATGCAAGAATCAAATCAATCTTCAGAAGGAGACATTTTGAAGGTAAGCAATCCATTGAGTTTAATGAAATAAAAATTGATCCCGATACTCAGGAAGTCTTTGTAAACGGAGACCTCGTGGTGCTCACAAAAAAAGAGTACGAACTGCTGCTCTATTTAATCGCTAATAAAAATCGCGTATTGACCAAACAAACAATAGCCGAACATCTTTGGGGAGATCACGTCGATTTTATGGACTCGTTTGATTTTGTTTATCAGCATATCGAAAATCTCCGCAAGAAACTGACCAGTGCAGGAGCTGAAGATTATCTGCACACTGTGTACGGGATGGGTTATCGATTTAAGGAAAGTATCACATGAATCTGACTGTCAAGACAATTCTTTATTATCTGGTAATAGCGGTCCTGGTCTTCAGTATCGGTGGAGTTGTCACCTATCGATTGATATCAGAAGAAATAGCTAAGGAGACCGACTACTATATGGCAAACTCATTACAGATCATCGAGTACCGGTTGCAAAGAGCAGTAGAAAGAGGTTACACCTTAGAAAATCGCTTTAATGCTAACCAACTGCAGGTCAAAGAATTATCACTCACCCCTATAGACACCAACATACATTTTACAGACACCCTGGCCATGCACCCCCATCTCAATCAATTGGAGATGATGCGAAAACTTCAAGTAAATCGGATGGTTGCGGGAAAATACTTTGAAATCACCATGATCGATGTGATTATTGAAGATTCCGACATCTATGAGAGTGTCGTCAAGATCATAATCAGACTATTTGCATTATTTACACTCGTCATGATTATTGGCACCTTTTTAATGTCAAGGAGCCTATTAAAGCCCTTTAAGGAAACACTAAACCGGATCCGGAAATTTAACGTGCAGGATCCTTCGCCTTTAAAATTGCCCAAAACCAGTACTACGGAATTTAAACAGCTTAATGAAATATTGGGTGATATGGCCGCAAGAGCCCAGGAAGAATATCATGCTCTAAAAACGTTTAGTGAAAATGCCTCCCATGAAATGCAGACACCCATTGCTATTGCTTCGGGTAAACTTGATCTTCTGACCGATAGCGAAAACTTAACTGAAGAGCAGTTTGCTCTGGTCACTTCAGCCCAGCAGTCTTTGACGAGGTTGTCGCAGCTGGGTAGAAGTCTCTCGCTTTTGACCAAGATAGAAAATAAGGAATTCGGCATCAGCGAGAGTACCGACGTAAGCGATATGCTCGAAGAAACTCTTGATAACTTCAAAGAATTCTTTGAGATGAAGCATTTAAGTCTCAAGACAAATATCAGTAAAGGGATTAAAGTCAATCTTAATCCACATCTGGGTTCCATTCTTTTAAACAATCTGCTCAATAACTCGATTAAGCACAATGCTAAAGGCGGGACGGTCGAGATACTATTGGATCAGCAACATTTAATGATTAGAAATACAGGAGAAAAACCTTCTGTTCCTCCCAGGCAACTATTTAACCGCTTTGAAAAGAATGGATCAAGCAGCGACTCTTCCGGTCTTGGCCTGGCCATTGTCAAAGAAATTTGTGATCTTCATAGTATAAAAATTGATTATACGTATGATACAGAACATCAGATCGATATAGTGTTTTAGTCTGTGATTTCTAAAACTTCAATATTTCTTCAGAATCTGTATCAATTTCCTTCAGAGTCACCCTGATCTTTGCATCATAAATTAATTAATAAACTCCTTTCATGAACATTGCATTAAAAATATTACTAATCCTCCTTGCCTTTGTCAATTTGACGGTTGCCCAGCCAGAGGTGACAAGTCCTGACAATGGACCTTCGGCCAACGATCCGGAAAGAGGGAAGGGCATGATCATCGGTCAGATAGTCGATGGGATGACCGAAGCCCCCCTTGATTTTGCAACCGTTTCGGTGCTGAACAAAGTGGATTCGGCTATTGTGACAGGAGGTATTTCTGAACTGGATGGCAAGTTTGCCGTAGAAGTTGCTTATGGAGCGTACATCTTAAAAATTGAATTTATTTCATATCAATCTGTTTTTATTGATAATGTTGTTATTGATCAAGCGCACAAACTAGTTGACCTTGGTACGATTTCCATTAACCCTTCAGCTCAAGTACTGGAAGCGGTAATGGTCATTGCTGAAAAGAGTGAAGTGCAGTTTGACCTTGATAAAAGAACCTTTAATATTGGTAAAGACCTGGCTAATAAAGGAGGCTCTGCCGAAGATATTTTGGATAATATTCCTTCAGTAAGCGTTGATGTGGAAGGCAATGTGTCATTGCGTGGCAGCGAAAATGTGAGGATACTGGTAGATGGTAAACCCTCAGGTTTGATTGGATTGGGAGATTCTGGTGGCTTGAAATCACTGCCTGCCAATATGATTGAAAAAGTAGAGCTTGTCACCAACGCTTCTGCACGATACGATGCTGAAGGCACCTCTGGTATTATCAATATTGTTCTAAAAAAGGATCAGGGAAATGGTGTTAATGGATCAATTGATGTATCCACTGGTTTACCTGAGCGATATGGCTTGGGGGTTACCCTCAATGCCCGAAAAAAAGCATATTAATTATTTCTTGAATTATGGCATCAGACATCGCACTGGACCGGGACAAGGCTATACTTTTCAGGAATTTTATGGAGATGCGGCGATACCCTATACCGAGCAGTTTCGCACCAGCGAAAGAGGAGGATTGTCAAATAGTTTCAGAGGAGGGATGGATCTCAATCTCTCTCCAAAAGATGTGCTGACGGGAGCATTTACTTATCGATTGGGTGATGATTATAGTGATGGCATCACGGAGTTTTTTGATTATAATGCCAATCGCGAGTTGATGAGCATTTCGGACGGACACAAGATGAAACCGAAGATGAAAGTAGTCTGGAATATGAGTTAAACTACGAACGGAAATTTGACCGTGAGGGTCAAAAATTCACTGCACAGTTTCAATACAGAGATAATTCAGAAACGGAAGCAGCTGATTACCTGGCAACATCATACGACGCCAATCGTAATCGAACTGAGGATCCTTCTGTGTCTCAAAGATCTCGCAATGCTGAGAATCAGGGCAATGTATTGATACAGGCCGATTATGTGTATCCCTATTCGAAAGATAGAAAAATCGAGTTGGTGGTAAAGCAACATTCGGAGATATTGGCAATAATTACCGGGTCGAAGAGTTGTCAGATAATGGCTGGTCTAACTGGTTAATTTAAGTAACAATTTCGACTACCGGGAGGATATTCTGGCTGCATATGCCATTTTTGCCAACAAAATTGGTAAATGGTCATACCAGGCTGGTCTACGGGCGGAGCAAGCCAGGGTAGTTACTAAATTGTTGGAGACAGAAGAAATTAACGATCGATCTTATGCAAATCTATTTCCAAGTGCGCACTTGAACTATGAAATCAATAAAGGAAATGCCCTGCAATTGAGCTACAGCCGAAGAATCAGCCGGCCTCGATTTTGGTATTTGAATCCATTTTTCACTTTTTCAAATGATCGCAACATCTGGGGAGGAAATCCAAATCTGGATCCTGAATTTACCGATTCTTACGAAATGGGCTATCTGAAATATTGGGATAATGTCACCCTGGGATCCAGCATTTATTATCGTCACACCACAGGAGTCATTGAGCGTATAGCCAGGGTAGATGGAGAAGGAATCACCCGAACGCAACCGGAAAATCTTTCAACTGAAAATGCATACGGAGTGGAGTTGACCACATCAGCAGATATTAACAAATGGTGGAGGCTCGACTTTAGCGCCAATATTTATAGTGAGAAGGTTAGAGGTCAATTGGGAGATTTGGTTTTGGAGAGTGATGCTTTCACTTACAACAACCGGCTCAATTCAAAAATGAAATTTTGGAAAGACACGGAATTTCAGCTCAACCTTGATTACCGTGCACCCCAAAACACCACTCAGGGGCGTAGAAAATCAACCGCCGGAGTAGATATTGGACTTAGCAAAGATCTTATGAAAAAGAAGGCTACTTTAACCTTCAACATGCGGGATCTGTTCAATACCAGAAAATGGAGAAATGAGACCTTCGGAGATAATTTCTATATGGAGTCGGAATATCAGCGAAGGCCCCGACAGGCGACATTGAGTTTTAATTATCGAATCAATCAAAAGAAACAACGTCAGCGAGCTGACCGCGATGGTGGTGATGGTGGCGGTGATTTTGGAGAGTTTTAAACTATGAAAGCAGAGGTCAGGTTTTCTGACCCTGGAAGATCAACTTTTATCTTTTTGCCTGAGAAAAAGTTGAATATAAAGATTGACTAGCAGAGTGATTTTAGCATAAACCGGAGAGCAGGATACAGATTTTGCTCCCGGTTTTTTTGTTTTCAAGTTGAATCTTACATTTTGCTACTTTTAAGATTCGATCTTGTTAATTTGGATTTTGCTATGGCTGATAAACAAAAACCACACATACCTGCTAATGTCAAACTTCCTGAAACAACCTTAAGAGCTTTTGTATTAGGTGCGATCCTTTCCGTGATTCTGGCCGGAGCTAATGCCTACTTAGGCTTATTTGCCGGAATGACGGTGTCGGCAAGTATACCAGCTGCGGTATTGTCAATGGCCATTCTTCGACTTTTTAAGAACAGTAACATCCTTGAGAATAATATCGTGCAGACTGCTGCGAGTGCAGGAGAGTCGCTTGCTGCCGGAGTCATTTTTACCTTTCCTGCTTTGGTACTAATGGGTTATTGGACCGAGTTTAATTATTTGGAAACAACCTTGATTGCCTTGTGTGGTGGAGTATTGGGTGTCTTGTTTACCATTCCTTTGCGACAGGCCCTTATCGTAGAGCATGATCTCAAGTTTCCCGAAGGTGTTGCTACCTCTGAGGTATTAAAGACGGGTGAAAAAGGAGGAGATTCTGTCAAATATCTGATCTGGGGTAGTCTTGCAGGTGCAGCCATAAAATTTTGTGAAGCAGGTTTTAAAATTTGGCAGGGCACTGCCGAAACAGCGACCGTAGTAGGTAAGAAATTATATGTTTATGCAGGAGTCAATCTGTCACCGGCATTAATCGCAGTGGGCTATATCGTGGGTTTTCCTATCGCCTCCCTGGTGTTTTTAGGTGGGGTGATCAGTTGGTGGGTTGCAATACCCATTTATCTGGGTATCAATGGAGTACCTGATGGAGCAGATCCTACTGCGTTAGGTAATGAAATCTGGAGTTCGCAAATCAGATACCTGGGTGTGGGCGCCATGGTGGTGGGGGGTATTTGGGCGCTTATCAGTTTACGGTCTTCGATTGGGTTTGCTTTAAAAAATGGACTCAAAGCCCTTAAGGCAGGGGGCAAAAACCTGACAGATACCCTTCGTACTGAACAAGACGCACCAATGTCTTGGGTAATTATTGCGATTGCTGCTATGATCGTGCCCATCTACATCATTTATCTAAGAGAAATTGAAGATGTGGCTATTTCGGCTCTCATGGCGATCTTGATGGTCGTAGCAGGCTTTCTTTTTTCCGCAGTGGCGGGGTATATGGCCGGTCTGGTAGGTAGTTCCAACAATCCAATATCGGGAGTGACCATTGCCACGATTTTGACCTCAGCCTTGATTTTATTGGCACTTCTGGGCTCCGGGGCGGAGAAAGGTCCGGCTGCCGCGATCATGATCGGGGCGGTAGTGTGTTGTGCTGCAGCCATAGCAGGTGACAATATGCAAGACCTGAAGGCGGGGCATATATTGGGAGCCACGCCTTTTCGCCAGCAGATCATGCAGATGGTTGGGGTAGTAGCAGCTGCCTTTACCTTGCCCTTGATCCTACAGTTGTTGCTCACGGCTTATGGTTTTGGACCTGCAACCGCTGAGCGGCCAGATTCACTAGCCGCTCCTCAGGCAACCTTAATGGAGAGTGTGGCTCGTGGTGTTTTTGCCGGTGATCTTCCGTGGGCTGTGATCTATATCGGAGCTGCAATTGGCATTGTTATTATCATCCTGGATCAGATTCAAGAAAAACGTAATAGTTTTCGCCTGCCAGTTCTAGCGATTGCGGTCGGATTATATTTACCTTTCGAATTGGACAGCTCGATCTGGGTTGGTGGTGTGATTGCATTGATGGTCAGTCGGTATCAGCGTCGGCATCGTAAACAAATAAACGGATCTTTTGAAGAGGCAAAACAACGAAGTGATCATACGGGATTGTTAGTAGCCTCAGGCTTGATTACGGGTGAAGCCCTGATTGGAATTCTTTTGGCTGTACCGGTTGCAATTACAGGAAGTACAAATGTGTTTGCACTGATGGAGAAGCCGATCGGAAGTCTTCCCGGTCTGCTTCTTGTGGGCTTTGTCTGCATCTGGTTATATTTGATTGCAGCAAAAGCATTCAGAAAGCCTTGATCGTTAGCTAAATCCAGTTAGGATCTAGGTACCTTCAATCATTATTCTATCTTCGTGCCTGATTTTCAAACACTGCATGTATGAGCCTTCTTACTGTTGGTACGGTAGCTTTTGATAGTATAGAAACACCTTTTGGTAAAGTTGATAAAGTGATCGGCGGGGCGGCAACCTATATTTGCTGGGCCGCTTCTTATTTTTGCAAACAGCAGCATTTGGTATCTGTGATTGGCGATGACTGGCCGGATAGAGAAATAGTAGCGTTAAACAAAAGAGGGGTTGATACCCGGGGACTTCAAATTATTCCAGGGGAAAAGTCTTTTTTCTGGGCAGGCAAATACCATACGGATCTCAATCAGCGGGATACGCTGGTGACCGATCTCAATGTGCTAGCCGACTTTGATCCAGTATTGCCTGAAGCTTATCAGGATACCGAATACCTGATGTTGGGGAATCTTACACCCGAAATTCAGATGACGGTGATCCGGCAGATGGAGCGGCGCCCTAAGTTAATCGCCATGGACACCATGAACTTTTGGATGGATGTGGCAATGGATGGTTTGCTTCAAACGATCAGGATGGTCGATGTGCTTACTATCAATGATGAAGAGGCCAGACAGCTATCAGGTGAATACTCGTTGGTAAAGGCGGCTAAGAAAATATTTACTTTGGGTCCGAAGTACCTTGTGATAAAAAAGGGAGAGCATGGGGCTTTGTTATTTCATCAAGATGAAGTATTTTTTGCACCAGCCCTGCCACTTCTTGAGGTAAAAGACCCGACCGGTGCCGGTGATACATTTGCAGGAGGGTTTATGGGGTACATTGCAAAAACGGATGATTCCAGCTTCGAGAATCTTAAACGCGCTTTGATCTACGGTTCCGCAATGGCGTCATTTTGTGTAGAGGAATTTAGCTTAGACAGGCTCAGAACAATAACTGATGTTCAATTACAAATACGTCTGAATCAATTTAAAAATTTGGTCCACTATAATTTGTGAGCACCAAATATTTGGGCCAATCGTTAAGATTTCAAACAGATTTATGGAACCGTCTACTAAAACGGGAAGCCCAGGCAGGATAAAAAACGTAAATTCATTATGGTTTCCATCAGCTTAGATATATAGATGATTTACCATTTAATGCAAAGCATAAGTGAGTAAGCCAAAGAAGACTAAAAGAAATATTTCAAAGCCAGCCGCTAAAGCTGAAAAGAAACCGAGTCCAATCAGATTTAGTTTTGGATCAGATTCGAGGTGGAGTTCAGCTATCCTTCTAATTGGCATTGTCGTCTTGTATGGCGTTTTTATACTAAATCTGAACCGTAATCCGGATTTTGATCACCCACTGATATCTTCGAAAAAGGTACTAATTGTCTTCGAATCTTCACTTCTCACCATCATTGCCGTATGCTTCGGCTAATTTGCATGGGGATATGTCAATAATATTACTGAGTGGAATACATTGGACAAAATACTACTTGGTCTCTCATTTTTAGCGGTAGCTACTCTCTATTGCACTGCATTTACTGAGGAGATATCTCCCAATGGTGATAATGCTGAATATATGATTATTGCCAAGTCATTGGTAGAACGAGGTGCGGTATTTCGACTGGAAGTTCCAAATGAGACTCCGAATGCCCTGGCTTCAATCGGATTACCGCTAATGCTGACACCCATCTACAAACTTTGGGGTTTTGACATAATCAAGATGAAACTGTTGATTCTCCTTTTGGCCATATCCATTTCTTTTCTTCTGTATCGGTTCTATGTGCGAAAACAGGGATTTGCCCTGGCTTTACTGTTGAGTCTTACTGCGGTGACTTCGCCATATTTGGTAGGCAATTCGACCGATGTGATGACAGAGACACCCTATTTATTCTGGTCTTTGATCACACTACTCATTATTATAAAGTATCAAGACAGCAAATTATTTGAATGGAAGTATTATTTTATGGTCATTGCCGCGATTGTGATGACTTATTTAACCAGAGCGGTGGGAATCGGAGCGTTGGGAGCTTTATTGATTTTTTTAGCCTGGAATGTATCTTGGATCAAACTTTTTAGCAAGGAAGACCGAAGAGCAACGTTTGCTTCAGCTGACTTTAAAAAACTCTTCTACATCATGTTGCCCCTGGTGGTTGGGGCCATTGGTTGGCAAATCTGGCAACAGAGCAAAGGAATATCCCAGGCAAAGATTTTCTTCAATACGAACATCGCGGAACAATTTGAATACAATTTTCGATCGGCAATCCACGTACTGCCACAAATGCTTTTTCGCGAAGAGACTTTTCGATTTCAAAATTTCTATAGCTCCTCAGTTCTGAGTACACTGGATCTAAAATATGGTGTGATTCTGGGGCTGATGGTGCTTGGTTTGGTGCAGGGGCTTCGCCAGAAGAAATTGATTGCAAGTTATACGCTGATTATTTTTATAATCATCATATTGGCGAGCCCGACTCCGGCCGAAATGGTGATTATTCGCTATTTATCTATCCTGCTCCCGTTTATCATATATTTTACATTTATAGGCGCCGATATGGTACTGAGCTTTTTAAATCGAAGGTTCCATTTTTTGAGTGGAACAGCCTTTGTGAAGATAGGCACGGTTTTAATGCTCGCACAGATTCTCTTCACAAATATGCGTGGAAATAGTATTAATATTACTTTGACAACCATGGGAAACGGACCTGCTTACACTGATTTTGTCGATGTAGCCCGATGGGCAAGGAATAATCTGCCGGATAGTGCTTACGTGGTTTCGATCAAGCCCAGACTCTTTTATGTCTTAAGTGAAAAGAGAGGAACTAGATTGTCTAATATCCAGGAAAAGTATTCAGAAGAGTATGAACAAGAGAAGTTAAGCTTATTTAAACGCCTTGGTATTACCCATATAGTATTGGATGGTATTAGCGGTGCAACCCGTGAAAATATTTTTCCGATCGTGAAAAACAATCCCAAAATGTTTCAAACCTTGTATATTGGTAGTATGTCAGGCACCAGTTCAGTTAACAAGATCATTTACGAAAACAATTAAACCCTAGGCCTTTGCAATTTTATCAGTGGCTTGTTCCCGTGATCGCTGCGTACTATATCTACCGGATCATTGGTCAGTACAGAGGTCAAAAACGCCTCGTAAGTAGCACATTGATATGGATCGTATTTTGGGTGACTTCTGCAATTCTTGCACTAATGCCTGATCAGGTGTCTGACAAGATTGCCAAACTATTGGATTTAAGTCCAATATAAATGCTGTGATTTTCGTAGCTCTTGGTCTTCTTTTCGTTTTTATGTTTTATCTGACGGCAATCATTGAAAAAATGGAACGACAACTTTCGGAGACTATTCGCGAATTGGCCATTGAGAATCAAAAACTCAAGCGGGAGCTGTCCGGTAGAAAAAAAACTCCTGATGAAGATACTCTTCATTCTTGAAAGCTTTCATCCCAACATAGGAGGGGTTGAGACACTTTTTAAGAGTCTGATCGAAGAGCTTTCAGCCAAAGGTCATCAGATCATTGTTATTACCAATCGTCCAGGCTCTAAGGTACCGTCTTTTGAGGTCCTGCCTAATGTGGAAATCAGGAGATACCGATTTTTCAGTCGATACCTATTTACCCTATTGGCCTTTTTTCCGGCCTGGTACCATGCCCGTAAATGTGATTTCATCCAAACTACTTCCTATAATGCCGGATTGCCGGCTTTTTTCGCTGGATTATTGAGCGGTAAGAAGACGTACATTACTTTCCATGAATATTGGGGTGATCTATGGTTTAAACTGCCTTTTTTCGGAAAATTCAGCTTATGGATGCATTTCCTGTTTGAAAAACTATTGGTCAAAATACCATTTTACCGGTTTATTGCCGTGTCTGAATTTACCAAACAATCATTGACTAATGCCGGGGTAGATCCATCAAAAATTATCCGCATCTACAATGGTATCGACTATGAGGATTGGACCAACAAAACTGATCTGGAGGGACAAGACGTGAAGGATCACTATCAATTTATTTACTTCGGTCGTCTGGGTATTTCCAAGGGACTGGAAGTCCTATTGAAAGCAACAAGTATACTTCAGTCCGAGCTATTTAGATTTAGACTGGTATTGGTGGTATCGACAACTCCAGATTCACTATTGAGCGAGATTAAGTCGATGATTGATGAATACGATTTGCATTCATGTGTCCGGATATTTCACCATTTGTCAAAACATGAACTTATTGAGAAAATCACCCAGTCAGATGCGGTCGTGATTCCGTCATATAGCGAAGGTTTTTGTTATGCAGCTGTAGAAAGCGTGGCCCTCGGTATGCCGATTATCTCGTCGGGCCGAGGGGCCTTACCTGAGGTGGTTTCGGGAAGATTTATCACTTTGGATCAATTGGGAGCTACGGAATTGTACCAGGCAATGAAAAAGTCGATGATGCACGATTGGTGCCAAAAAGAAATAAAGAAATTCGCTTTGAAGGATACTGTCGATCAATACATTGACCTTTACCAAAAGACCAGCCAATTGCGATGAGGATTGTATTCCTAGGTGATTGTATTACGAATCAAAAAGCCGGCATTCATTATTATGCTATTAACCTGATCCGTTATATTATTAAGAAGTATCCGGAGCACCAATATTGTGTTGTGTTGACTAGACTGCTCCCGGAATTATCAGTCGAGCAAATCATTGTGCCTGTAAGCAAGTGGATCCCATTTCATCTTCGATTGCGGCAAATCTTCACTATTCCATCGCTGCTCAATAAGTTGCAACCGGATCTGGTCATTGAGCTGGCACACTTTGGCCCCTTTAATTTGAGATCATCGATAAAGAGAGTCACGGTCATCCATGATCTCACACCGATTACTCACCCCAAACTGCATCCTTGGAGTAGCGTGATCACTCACCGATTTTTGATGCAAAAAATCTTGACCCGGGCTACCTTTATTATCGCAAATTCTGACTTTACCCGGGACCAGATCGTCAGTTATTTTGGCAAATTTGACGATAAAATATGCATTGCATACCCATTCGTTCATTCATTTGAGCGAAATGATCTTGTCCCTGTGGGCCACGATTCGAAAAATCCATATTTTTTAACCGTAGGTACCCTTGAACCGCGTAAGAATCATGTGACGATCCTGAAAGCCTTCGAGATCTTTTGCCAGTATGATTCAGAATACAGCCTGGTGATTGTCGGGGGAGAAGGGTGGAAGAACTACCGTTTTAAAAAAGCACTTAGTGTCTCACCAATCAAAAACCGTGTTATTTTGACTGGATATTTAACCCGTCACGAACTTTTGATCAGGTACTCACAAGCAAGAGCATTCATTTTTGCGTCGGTAGTTGAAGGATTCGGTCTACCCATGCTCGAGGCTTCTCAATTTGGGCTTCCTTTGATTCTGGCAGAAAATGCTAGTTTGCCACCTTGGTTCAGGGACACCGGTTTACTATTCAAGCCCGCTGATGTCAATACTCTGTCTTTACACATGCAGCATTTGGCATCAAAACCCGATCTGCACAGAACCTATTCTCACAGATCAAAGGAGGCATATAGTAATTATCAGAAGGTTCAAGGGCAAATAGATCGCATTTTTGTTGAAAATCCAATGATAGATTAAGCGGGTGTTGAATTAAGCAACTTGATGCTGAGTCATGTTACATAGGAGTCTAATTTTCATTCGATCGGCGCGAGGTTAGTATTTCAAAAGCTCCTAGGTGAAAGGATTAAACAGACGGCCAAGCATCATCAAACCCTCGCGGAAGCTCTGTCCTTTGGCCATCGTCTCCTCTGTATAGATTACGCTGACTGGTGATTCAGCAACCTTAAAGCGATTCATGTTCGCCTTCTTGATGATATCAATACAAAATTCAAAGCCATTATAATCAATCTCCAGTTTTTCAGCAAAACGCCGTGTCATGATCTTAAATCCTGATTGACTGTCGGTGACGTAAAGGCCCGTTACCAGATAACTGATGAGATTGCCTGCAAAGTTGTAAAACCTGCGGGAAAGCGGAATCTGGTTTTTTTTTAGAAAACGTGAGCCTATCATGAGATCGACATGATCTTTCTCCTGCATCGCCTTGATCAGATCGATAAGTTCAGCAGGATCACTTTGATGATCTGCATCAATAGTGGCGATGTACGCAGCATTCTGGAGAAGGGCAAACCTAATTCCAGTCATTGTACTGGCACCGGGACCTAAATTGACAATATGTATCAACTCGTAGACACCGGGTACTTTTGGAATGGATTCGGAGGTATGGTCAGTGCTACCGTCGTTTACCACGACAATATTGTAAAAACCGTGTTTCTTTAGTTTGTGGATCACTCCTGCGATTCGGTCACCTTCATTAAGTGCGGGCACAACCACAAAGAATTGATCCAGGTTGAGATGAACACCCTCGATTAAACGTGGACTCTGCGGCATAACTATTTTCATTACAAAGACCCTTAGCATGAATATTGATATTCAGCGATATGATCTCTATCCATTGCAAAGTTAAGAACTATCTCTTTAGGTAGTATACGCATGATGATTCGTATCTTGGCCGCTCAATCCTCAAAGGATTCTTTTTACTGATGTCAACATATTTTTACGATTTAGCCATTGGGTTCATTCTCCTAATCATTGCATGATGGTTATTTCGGAAGACAGTACCTTAATTTTAGAAAAAAAATAAATATGCCCAAATCAGAAACGGTGATTTCGGCCCGAAATCTAAGTAAGACGTTTTATGTTCGGGGAAAAACCCGTGAGCACAATCCGCGATGCTGTACTTAATTTTACCCGGCTAGCTTCTGAAAAGCATCAGATCAACGCTTTGAGGAATATAAATTTTGAAGTAAAGAAAGGAGAGATTGTCGGCATCATTGGTCGAAATGGAAGCGGAAAGTCTACATTGCTCAATATCGTGCTTGGATCTATGAGGCCAGACAAGGGAAGTGAACTTTTTACTAAGGGACGAATTGTACGGCTTTCTCTCGGTATGGGTTTCGATCCAAATCTCAGCGCGCGACATAACATCTATGTCAATGGTAGTATTCTCGGGCTCACTTTTAAAAAAATCGGCGCGGTTTTTCATGACATTATTGGTTTTGCTGATCTGGAAGACTTTATTGACACACCCCTCAAGTATTATTCTTCAGGTATGCAGATGAGATTGGCCTTTTCTGTCGCTCTCTATGCAGAGGCAGATATCTATTTAATGGACGAAATATTTGCCGGAGTGGGAGATGAGAGTTTTAGGGAGAAGTCAAAAAAGGTTTTTCAAGATACGTTTATGGCCGGTCGCACTATACTATTTGTGAGTCACAGTCTTAGTCATATCGAGGAGTTTAGCAACCGGGTACTGTTGATTAATAAGGGAGACCAAATTGCCTTTGGAGATCCGAAGGAAGTCATCGAAACTTATCGGGAAATGGTTGTTAGTAAAACTTAATTAGTCGCTGATTGTGATCAACTATTCTTCTAGAAATAGATGGTGTTTGTGCCAAGATATTTTACAGCAATGGGCTCATAATAGTCCCTCACATCATTGAGGGCGTAGATTTTTTGACTCTTTGTATATAGATCATATTTATTAAAATCCAATATCCACTCTTTATACTGTGCGTCTTTGGCATTTGTAAATTGGCCGTAACTGCCTCCGGTATGCCAGGGATAAAACGAATGATATCGGATCATGATCATTCCCGCTTCTGGGATCTTGGTATCAGGGTGATGATTTAATACCTGATAAAGATATTCATCATGACCCCAGGCAAGATCTACCTGATCCAAACCACACCCTCTTCGGTATGGCCCTAGTTCCGAGCCGCAGAGAGCATCTTGCATGTCGGGATTAAGTTGATTAAATTCAGGGTATACACAAGTGTCAGGCAGTTTACATCCTACCACAAATACATCACCAACCATGCCCCATTGCTCAGCTTGACTGGTGCCGTCATCATCGCATCCTTTTACAAACATCATTTTTCCCAGATCATGAATTAGGCCCACCAGTTGCATCCAATCTGGTCGATTGTCGGCCTTGATTGCCTCTGCAGATTGGATGAGATGTTGCACATTTGGAAGATTGAGATCCGGATCGCTCACATCAATCAGCTCATTTAATTTGGCCATGGCATCCCACAAATCAAGTGGTGTGTCATATGTAAGATATTTGGCTTTCATCCGCTGTACATAGCCGTAAGTTTGTCTCGAACGCATCTTTCGATAGTGCTCTTTTACTGTAGCAGTAATGTCACCCTGGTCGTAATTTCTAAAGACTTTTTTGGTCTCGACTGATATTTCCATATTTAATTCATGTGATCGATCCTACTCAAAAGTAAGTAAATATTCAATGATACCCCGGTGCAAAACGTTTTTCGATTTTACGCATTCAGGAATATAAACCCTTACTTAATTTCCACCCTTTTCTTTCCCTTTGCTGACTTCATGGCTGCTAATGCAATTTTAGTCGCCCTATAGGCGTCCTGGACGGAGACCACCTGGCCTTTTTTGCCCTGGCAGATTTTAATGAATTCCCTGATTTCGTTGATGTAAGATTGGTGATATCTTTCCATAAAAAAATCCTTAAACGGTATCATCTGACTACCGGTGGCGGTGTGAGTAATGACGGAGTGCTCTCGCTGATTCTTTGTAGAGACCATACCTTTCGATCCAAAAACTTCGATGCGCTGATCGTACCCATAGGTAGCTTTGCGGCTGTCGTCAATGACCACGATAGTTCCTTTTTTAAATTTTAGGGTAGATACTGCAGTGTCGACATCACCGAGCTTTCCAATCGCCGGATCGACGAGCACATCTGCTTCAGAATAAACGGAAATGGGTTCATCTTCTAATAAGAATCTGGCCATATCAAAATCATGAATAATCATATCTAAAAATAAGCCTCCCGAGGATTTTAGAAATTCAACTGGCGGAGGAGCTGGATCCCGGCTTGTGATTTTGACAATGTGTGGCGTTCCGATCGTACCAGATTTTATTTCTTTTTTTAATTGCATAATTTCCGGATCAAAGCGACGATTAAATCCAACTGTTAGTGGTATATTATTTTTTTTCGGTGAGTTTTTGAATGGTATTTATTTTCTGCAACGAGAGATCCAGGGGTTTTTCACAGAAGATCGGTTTTCCTTTTGTTGCCAATTGTTTTACATAATCAAAGTGGGTGTCAGAGGGAGCGGCAATGATATAACCATTGATGTCTGTTTCAGTAAGAAATGATTTCCAATCTGTTGTAAATCGTACCCGAGTTGATGAAATGATCGTGGTAAATCTTTTTTGCTTGCGAGGAGAGTAGACCAGGATTTGAACATCAGGAAATGTTTGCAAAATCACATGGCTGAAAAGCATGCCAATGCGGCCAAGGCCAATGATACCTAGGGTCATTTGAGTTTTGTTTTAATGCTCCTAATGTAAGGATTATTCGTAGAAGTATGAAAGATCTAGCCAGACAGATATGTCCTGTTATCTGATCTTCAATAGTCTCAAAGTTTGCATTCTGGTACCACGTGCTTGATGTCCTGAAATGATATACTTTTGTTTATAAATTGACCTGATATGAAGAATATTTCGCTGAAACTTCAGGAAAAGATCGATGCTGAAGGACTGCTTGAACAGCTACAGATGAGTCGGAATAGGTATATTAACGAGGCTATCGAATATTACAATGAATATCAACGTCGGAAACTAATTGAAAAGCAATTGATTCGGGAGTCAAGGTTAGTTAGTAAAGATTCTTTGAAGATACTTCAGGAATTTGAGGTGTTCGAAGATGAAACTTAAACAGTTCGAAATATGGATTGCTGATCTAAATTGTAGATTACGAACCGAGCCGGGAAAGACTTGATTAGTAGTTTGTCCTTTCTGTCTTAACTATTGCTAAAATCCTCCGCCCTGTTTTTCTTTTTTCTTTTCGCTTTTGATGTTCGTTTTATCATTTCCGCCCGGAGGTTATCAATCTCCTTTTGTTGATTTGCAAACTCCTGTCGTTGAATCTCAATTTCTCGTTGCTGAATTTTAAGCATTTCGACCATATAAATGACCATTTTGTCATACCGTACATCTTCCGGCTGACCTTCCGCATCATACCCCACCATCGTGGTCAAGCCAATGGAATCAATTTCTTCTGCGATGTAGCCATACTCCCATCGACAGGGATCCTCGGGCCGTGTATAGGTAACAGCACGGGTGTTTAGTATTTTGGTCCAGTCATCTTCCAGGGTGGTTATATTTTCTTTATATCGTCTGGATGAATTATCGTAATAAAATTGTCCGGAACTGGCATTGTATTGCAAATTGTTATGGTCGCCAGAAGGCAAATCATGTACAATGAATGAACCGGCGCCTGTACCAAAAAACTCTACATCACCACCAACGCGATTAATGTATAAAGTGGAGGTGGCCCCATTATTGCGAGCTATGATTTCATTTTGATCGATGACTATGTTAGAGCTCGATGTTGGTCCCAAAACCATGAGTCCATCGCCGATCAGAGATGCATCGGTGGTTCCTAAAATACGCAGCTGTGTTTCAGAAAGTGCTGAATTATCGCCTCCTATCGCCACATCGGCACCATAATAATTCAGATACAGTGTTTTGTGAATGTTATTGAGTTTCGCCTGAATGTCCAAGTTAGAAATGGCAATATGGTCTGAATTCTCTTGCCCTATGGTTAAATATCCGTCTTGATCAACACTGTTCCCTTGACTGACATTTAGCCCACTTTGGGCAAACGTTTGGAAGGAAAACAAGAAGGTGAAAAAGAAAAGTCTCATCATTGTTCTCATCACTGAAAGGTTTAAATTATTGGAGTTAAGTGTTCTGAATTTCGATCCTCAAAAGTTAGGAAAATTAGTGTCATGATGTAAAAAGATCAGAGGAAACAGAAAATCGAGAAGCCGATTTGGGTTCGAATATGATTCTGGAGAAGAAGCGGGCAGTATCAGAGCCGGGGGTGAAGCGGTGGGTGTTAATTGGTGCTCAATAGGATGGTAAATGCCTCCAGTGTAAATTACTGGATGGGTCGATAGAAATGCAATTGCATGACCAGAAGGTGACAGCAGAATGAGCAGTTCCACCCCCTTCCCCCTCAAGGGGGACACAGGCAGAGCCTAAAACTAACTCGGGCCTAAAAACAATTTCATTATCAGGACATTGTCCTTTCCGGCTTTAACATGATATCATTTTCTATGTCTGGAATATCGGGAAATTTGCCGGCTCGGTCTGATTTATCCGATCTGATATCCTAGATCATGAAATGAATCCGCTTTAGCCATGAAAGGGAAAAGGAGATTTAAGAATGATTTAAGAATATCGATTTAATATCGATTAACGATTTTTGATTTTAGAAGTTTCTGGTGTTAAAGGGAAAAGTCTCAATCCTTCTTCATAGTGAGACCAAAGGAACATCCGCAAAATAAAAGTGGGCAGGCTTCCTATCAGGAAGCCTGCCGCGCCCAAAACTAATCACCTTGAACAATAAGTTTTAGGTATCTCTCATTCCGTGAGATACTCAGTTTCTTACCGGGCTATCAAGATCATTTTTCGTACCGAAGCATATCGATCGGTCTCCAGTTTATAATATAATATACCACTACTTGCGAGTTCAAGCCGGTCAATGGTAAATTCATGGTATCCTTTGTCGACCTGGTTCTGAAGCCGCTTTAAGACTCTTCCCGTCACATCGTAGATTGTGAGAGTCGCTTGAGTGGCTTCAGGAACTTTAAACCCAATCACTGTCTCATGAGTGAAGGGATTTGGTCTATTCTGATACAACGTAAGACCATCTTCTTGCTCTTCTTGCGGTCTAAAGACCAGCGCGATATTCAGATCTTCCCTGCCAAAATAAGCTTCTGCCGGAGTGCGACTACTGTTGATACTGATGACATCACTCAGTCGTGCATCTGACAATGCTGTGACTTCAATCGTGAAGACTTCTGTCTCGTCGGGTAATGTCACAATTTTTGCAGCTTCATCAAACCAGGAAGATGTCAACCACCCCTCATTGGTGTTACTTAAATTGAAACTCATTGGGCTCCGTAGTCCGGATGAAGTGGTAGCAATCGCATCGAGTTTTAATCTATTGTGATCAAATTGCAGCGTGTATTGTAGTCCGGCAATGTCAATAAAATCACGGGTTGCTACCATTATTTCATACGTGTTACCTTGAATAAGCTGCCGGTCATTAATGACAAATTTAAGCGAGCGATTTGATCGGCTAGCTTTTCTGGCAGGATCGCTATCCAGGTTGACATCGCCAATCTTGACACCCATAAAATCGACACGCATGATATCTCTCATGGGATTGATAAAATATCGCTCCTGCTGAGAGGCTTTATCATAGAACCTCCAGCTGGTGTTGTCCGGAAGTTCGTCAATCATACCAAGTATCAGTTTTCTCAATTGAACGACATCAAGGGTCGAAATAGCCCCATCGGCATTGGCGTCAGCAGCTTGTCGTTTATACCAGCTATCCAGCTTTTCAATTCCCAAAAGATGTTGCTGAATGTCAATCAAGTCTCTGGTGGAGACACCGTTGATATGATCAGAATTTTTCGATGGTGACAGATACGCCTGTTTGCCCTGAATCATTTCAAAATGGTAATCGCCGGATACGCGTTCTTGGCCCAACATAGTACCGTCAGGTTCAGTTAATGTGATCTCGATATCGTGGACAATCCGATCAAGTTCGTTTGTGATCATACCACTAATCCTGCCAGCGGATAAACCATTATCACAGCTGTTGCCATTATCTTGAACATTGAGCACGACTTCACAATAATCCCAAGTGCCGGATGCATCTAGTGCATACATACGCAATGCAACCACACCAATGTCGCTGCAACCAAAGGTCAAGTGATCATCGGCCGGTAGGCCAGGACCGCCATCAGACAACCTATCCAGTCTAAACTTGAGATCGGAGGTGAGGCTCCCGCAGGCTGCTGTGCTGCTTTGATTGAACTCAGAAGCCCAGATCATGCCCATCGCCGTGTCAATTTGACCATCACCATCGGTATCCATTGGATTTAGCTCAAGCGTCAAGGCCGAGATACACACCGGTGTCGGTTTTTTCTGCGCCTCGATTACAAAATCTTTTTTACAGATACTTTCATTTTGACACTCGTCAGTGACATGGACCTTCAAGGTATAAGAACCAGGCACCAGACCAGTCTTGTTGATAAGTACTGAATTGCTGGATTGATCGATGATTTGACCGGCTGCATGACCAAGTCGGATTGCATTTTTATCCAGCAATTCCCAGCTATAGTCAAGTACACCGCAATTGTCATCAATGGTGACCACTGTATTCAAGTCATAAAGGCAACCTGCCGCTTCGACGATATCCGGGATCTCGATAGTACAAATAGGTGCTATCGTATCAATCAGCAATATTTTTTGAACCCAACTCAGGTATTTGCCTTCGTATTTAGGATTAAACCACCACTGAGGGTCATCAGAATATTCACCAAGCGAACACCAATCTGCCATACACCAGGTACGTAAAATCTTGTAACAACCTTCGTTGCCACCAACGATCTTGAACACTTTGTCGTAATATCCGAGACCTACCAATCTACAATCATTGTCAAAAATGTATTCAGGGTAGCCTGTATATTTGGGATCGGCCGCACCACTGGCATTACCACTACCATTAAAGTCATAGATCAGATCGCAATTGTAAAGCACCTTGTCATCCGGAAGTCTAAACATCGCCTTATTGATATCGCAGTCACTTTGTATCCAAATGGTTTGGTATCTCGTTAGAGTGTCTACCTTATGTCCGGAACTTTCGATCTGACATTGACCAACAAATTTGAATACACGTTTTACATATCCGTTGCCACAATGATCCAGATTGATCCAGGGTTTTTGCTCGATGCAAATCAGACCACAATCATCAGCCACCTGTCCCCGAAACCGGTTGATAATCATCGTATCGTACACGGCTTCATAGTGATGATAGGTGACCCATTTATAGCCCAGATGCTCATCATATACGAGACTATCTTTTTCACCAGAACTGAATCGCATCGTAAGTTGTGGTATTGGAATGGAGTCTTTGCGGGAAGACCACCATATTGATCAAAGCGTACTTTATCATAACCACCCAATAGAGAATCCAAAGCGGTGAAATCACCTTCTTGTGCCGACAAGACAGCTCCTTCATAATATTTTTTATAGCTCGTGCAGGTCATGTTAACATCGTAAAGATCGCTCACTACCTTAGGTGGCGTCTTATCTTCAACATAGACGGTTGTCCAGCATTTGCTCCAATTGCACCAGTAGTCCATAGCCAGCAATTCGACCATCACATTCTGACAGGCATCGCTGCAGCAAAATGGCACTTTTTTAGACCAGCCGCCGCCGATTTGCTTGACCACATCAAACGGAGTGCCATTGCTTTGTGTCAGCAAAGGTGCGGGAAGGTCCGGCAGATTGGAGACAAAGTGATAACCTAATTTATTGCATAGGTCGCCCACCGAAAGCCCTTCAGCGGTACATTCTAGCGAAGGATCTTTTAGGATCTGTTCGAAATATCGATCATCTACAGGGTAGGGATGGTCCACACATTTCAGTGTGGCTTGCTTAATCATATCGTACCACCAGCCTCCCACTACAAGAGCACTGCAATCCTGACCATCTTCGCAAAGCCAACGCAGAGTTTCAGCATAGTGTGCCTCAATAGGATTGATGTGTTTGTCCTTTTCCAGTACACTGCACCACAATGTATCATGATGCTCTGTTGTACAATATGGAATGATCGAATCACATAGATCTACGCCACAGACTGTTGCCCAGTCTGCTCGTCTTGCCAGGAGCAAGCTGATGCCACAATTGTCCCAACTACCTTCATCAAAAATCTCGGCACTCAACCATACGGTAGTGTCACTGAGTGTCACGTTAATGCCCTTATCGCAGATCATCACCGGTTTGGTTAGATCTTTGACATAAAAATAGCAGGTATCTCTTGTCACATTGTGGCAGAAGTCATAAGCCTCATAAATCAATGGCAATGGGACTTCAGATCGGGGTATTTTGATTTGTTCATGCGACTCCCACTTTTTAGTAGTCGGGTTGTAAGTCAGCAATACTGTAGCTATGCCAGGGATCATTGCCTTGACCAATTTAACATCCGTGCAAGTATCTATCGCATAGATTGCCGGTACATAGCTATAGGCTTCGCAATCATGCGAAGTTGTTGGTACCAGGATCACTGGTTTATTAATCCCCGCAAATGCACCTTCGGGAGCCAGATTCAGGTAGCTGGTATCTTTGGTAATGGTTGGGCCTATGGTATCAAAGATCATGATCCATTGATCACAAGTATCCAAATTTCCATTGCAGGCATCTTTGATCCACCACGTACGATGAATTGTTTTCGGACAATCGCCGTTAAACTCCGTATCGAAGTATAGAATGCGTAGTTCACATTTGCTATTGGGTTGCGGCCACAATGGTATGTTGCCCGCCCAGGGAAAGCCGGTTTCATAGGGCGAAGGATTGCCATTTTCATCTTTGAGATATCCTGTATGACAATACACTGAATCTCGCATCGGAGGGCACATAATGCTGTCAAAATCAATACCCCTCACAAATATCGTGTCCGTGCAGAAGTATTCTATTTTGTTATATACGACCCTTTGGGTTCGAATGATCAACTTGACAATACCGTTGCAGTCTCCCAATTCGATATCATAGTCAGTCACATGTGCGGTGATTGTATCACCACAATTAGCGACCAGGATGCATCTCGGAAAGGTATCGAAGTTTACTTGATCATCGACAAATGGATCAACGCATTCAATGGTGTCTCCTCCACCTGATATTGGATCGATAAATCGTGGTAACGATGAAAATATGGTGATGCGGACCGTGTCTTCAATCGTTCTTCCGCAAGGGTCGTCACTTACTGACAAAGTAAGTAACACGGATCCGTTGATCATGTCCATTGTATCGGGACAATAAAACCTGGCGTTTGCATAAGTGTTGTCATCCGTGAATATGCCTACTCCAGAACTGCTCCAAACTGCTGAGGTTGCACCGCTGGCATTTGCCACAAAAGAAGAGCCGAGTGATGTCAAATCAATACAATTGAGACCACAACCTTCTGCCTCATTGCCTGCATCAACCATGGCTGACGGTATACTGCTGATCATAATGGATCCCGTGACCGTGCAGGTGGTTGCACCGGCGGATTCCATTGATGAAAAATAAATCGTTCTGGGGTATGTTGAAATCGACACAGGATTAGTCAACGGCATGGTCAACCCCGGATTTGAATACAACATGGCAGTCGCGCCGCCACCCAAACCTTGTGAAACCAGATAATTGTTGGCTTCAAAACTTCCGGTTGGACAAACCGTGGTAAAGAACGCCAAAGGCTCGGATGCATTATTAATCTCAAAGAGCCTTGCCTGGGCGATTGAGAAACACGTCAGATCACCCGTAATATTCACCCGGGCATAGAGCGTATCAGACCCGGAACAGACCATGTACGAAGGACCGGTAATCTCATTGAGCATGCTATCAGCTTCATTGAAAGATGGGAAAAATCGTACTTCATTGAGGCCACTGGTATCGACGCAAGCTGCTAAATCACTAAGCAGAAAAGTGGCACATCCTGTCATTGGATCTTCGCATTCCGATTTGACGGCATCCAGGGCTCGGGGTCCGAGAAAACCGAAATCGATGTCATGCCTGTTATTAGCAAATGCGTCAGTACAAAACATAGCAACTGCGTATCACGGCAGCATATCCGGATGACCATCTGAATCGATCATTCCATTTCCTGCATTATTTATGGGAGAGGTTAGCCCACTATAGCCAAGAGCTAAGAGCTGATTGAGATTGATCCTTATCTCATAGCAGTGACTTGGTCCCAGGTTCTGAAAGATGTATTGGCCAAAGCCATCAGTCATGGTTGATCCCATGACCTGCAGGCTATTTTCTTTATCATGTAGAGTTAGAGAAATGCCTGGAATGCCAAACTCTGCCGGATCCTGCACTCCATTACCATTTGCATCGCACCAAAGGTAATTACCAACTTCACCAGAAGGGGCCCGAAGGGCAAACTCTATGTCACCCAAGCCATTGGCTTTTCCGATGTTAAATTGATCTACGAATAGATAAGCATGCGTTTTTTGTCCAGTCTCCGTACTGTAGAAATGGAGACCCTGAGTAAATACTCCATTAAAGCTGAAATGTTCCAGGGTGGTTTCTATGGGGTTGTGTACCGTATTGACTACTTCATTAGTACCTGGTAAAATAGCAGCACCGCCGGTGATCAATTCTCCGTGATGGGCTATATCCCGCGACTGATACTCATCTTGATAGAAAAACTCACCATTATAGCTGGGACCGTCTACTTTATTGTAATAAACTCCATCATCTTGATTTGACTCTTCGAGTTTATATTCACCCGGGTGTTTAAATGCCTTCAAAACATCGCCTGAGGCATAACCAATAATTAAAGTATGGTCACTGAGCACCGTGCTATAATTCATATACCCCGTCTGATGTGCCCAACGATCCATCACACTGATGATCATGGAACCATCGTCGGCAAAATTGATTTCGGATATCATTGGCTGAGGATATGAACACAGCAGGCCTCCGGTAAAAGATAATTGATCGTCCAGTGGTATGTGTGCCTGATCCCAGGTTTCGATCCAGGGCAACCAAGCCGCTGTACGCAAAGCCTGCGGATCGGTAGCATCGGCATTGCTTGATCGTTCTCTTGGGTAATTTAAAGGGAAACTTACTTCCTCGGTCACACCGGCTCCTATGTTATTGGGATCAAAAGAAACTACGTAACCCATGAGGTGATCTCTCGATTGGGTAATCATGGCGTCGGTCACCAGACCCAGATAACCGCGACCATTATGAAAATCCAGCCCCCAGGGTCTAAGGTTGCCGGATTTGACCATGCTGGTTCCGATTATTTCGATACCATTGACAAATGCTTCCCGTACCTTCTTTGAGAATACGCCTTTAAAATCGAGCTTGAGAGTAGGTCCAGTTGCCTTTATCGTAAAGCTGATGCTCATCGCTCTTCGATTGGCTCCAGCATGAGCTGTAACATCAAAATTATCGAGAACTAAAGAATCTTCGGCAAGAACGTCGAATGTCCGGTCCCCCGGTAAATAGTTATTGGGTTCTGCAAAGTGCAGAATGACCGTGTAGGTTTCTTCTTTTGGGATTGGTATTTCATAGGAGAATTCCCGACCCTTTCGCCAGGTGTGGTAAAGTTCACTTTGCGAAGTTCCTCCTGTTTTATTCATTGTATTGGTGACTGCAAAAGATTTGTAGTCAGAAGTGCCCCCGATCGAATATTTATTGCGATCCCAGGCTATGGAATTAGCGTCTGTAAAAGACTCCGAACCATGGTAGTTACTATTGCCGCCGACATTAATGCAGCGACGCAACCGAAAATCGGTACTTGGTACATTTAACAGATCGTCTACCGGATAATGACCCAGAGCAGCCGAGGTTACATTTAGATTGGATTTACTGACATCAAGACTGATAAGAGATCTCTGGTGCACATTGACCAGCCAAAGCTGCTTATCGTCTTCAGTTAGATCGCAGTCACCATAAGCTAATTGACCAACTTTGTTGAAAGCATCAATGTCATACGAGGCCCGCTTGCTAAGTTCGTCAATAGAACTCAGGGCATAGGGCTCAAGAGAAGTGATTTCTCCGCTTACAATATTTCGATTTATGGCACCAAGGTCAATGGGTGGACCAATGGATGGATGGTAACCCTGAAGATTGATACTTGAGATAGTTGGTTTTTCGGGGTCAATACTGTAGTCTGCTATATAAATACCACCGCTACCTTCCGGGCCTAAATCCACGTGTCGTTTTAAGATCGTAGATAAAAAAGCCCTTTGATGAATACTTTGATATGCCATACCCCAGGTTGATCCTAGTTGTGCTATAGTAGCATCCATACGGGGATTAGGAGCGATACCCCCGTACTCCTGAGCGACACCATCTACATTATAAGGAAAGGAGACCAGAGCAGGGCTACTATTTTTATTTGCTGCGCTACCTTTCTCGAAGCAGGGTACCAGGATAGCCGTATTGCTGCTGTTTATTTCGTTTTGTTTTAGTACGGGAACATGAATGACCTCTCCGTTATTGGCAAAGAAGACGGAAGAGGGTCCGGCAACCCCTGGTCGAAGATCTAGCTTGTAGCCCAAGACCTCGATCCGCATTCTGGAGGGTACGATATCAAGTTTGAATTCACCTCCTTTGTTTTCTGAAAAAGCATAGCCGTTTCCCTTTGTATCAAATCCTTTTACGGATAGACCGGTAATGAGTGATTCGTCAGGATCGAAGACGCCATTATTATTTGCATCATGAAAGGTTTTTACGACGATATCTGCCTTCACAAAAGGCGTCAAACCTAGCATAAAGGGTACCCAAAGGAGGTACAGCCCCATTCTTGAGTTGATGTTCATGTGTGTCGTTTTAGGTTTATTGTTCTGCTAACCTTATTGTTCACAAGTCTTTATATATCAATGAATTATATCATCCATCAAAAGACAAAAACTCTGGTATAGCATAGTTCAAAAACCACACCAACTTTTATTGCAAGACCCTGACTTTCAGTCCGCTAGTCTTTAGCAATGATCGGAATGTATAAGTATTTGAACAGGTAAATCTGTCTTTGAATCACATGTATTATATTAGCTATAACACATTAAATTCAAAAATTAAAAACTTAATGAAGTAAGGAAGTTCTGGGGATCTCAGGCATAACCATGAGTAAAGATGTATGCCCAGTCCGTGACAAAGGGACAGGCTAATCGTGCCAGATATTTAGAGATCAGTCTCTTTTTAGACCAAGGCCGGCCTTTTCGGAGATCTCAAGCATCAGATCAATCGATTTAACCCCTTGCTTAATCACCCAATCCTCCAGGACAATCTCTGGCTGCTCGTACTTCATGCACAAGTACAGCTTCTCCAGAGTGTTGCGTTTCATATGCGGGCATTCGTTACATGCACAGGTATTGTTTGGTGGAGCCGGAATGAAGGTCTTATGTGGTGATGCAAGTTCCATTTGATGGATGATACCGACCTCGGTGGCAACAATAAATTCCTTAGCATCATTTTTCTTGGTGAAGTTGAGCAGTCCGGTTGTCGAACCAATAAAATCAGCTATTTCAAGGATATGAGCCTCACATTCCGGATGAGCAATCAGAAGAGCTTCGGGATGTCTGGTTTTCAGTTTGGTAATTTTTTCGTGTGAAAAAATCTCATGAACCATACAGGTACCATTCCATAAAATGAGATCTCGGCCGGTTTTCTTAATAAGGTAGGCTCCCAGATTGCGATCGGGTGCAAAAATAATTTGTTTGTCTTTTGGTATGCTTTCAATAACTGCCACTGAGTTTGTCGAGGTACAACATATGTCGGTCAGGGTTTTTAGTTCTGCCGTGCAATTGATATAGCTTACGACCACCGCTTCAGGATATTTTTCTTTAAATTTTCTAAATAGATGAGGAGGACAAGAATCGGCCAAAGAACATCCTGCTTTTAGGTCTGGTAGCAGAACTTTTTTGGTGGGAGACAACATTTTGGCGGTTTCGGCCATAAAATGAACACCCGCAAAAACAATAATATCGGCTTCCGTGTCGGCGGCCTTTTGTGATAATCCTAAGCTGTCGCCAATGTAGTCGGCAATGTCCTGTATCTCTGATTCTTGATAGTAGTGAGCCAGGATAATCGCATTTTTTCTTTTTTGAGATGTTCAATCTCAGCAACCAGGTCCAGATCCGGATCTATTTCAACGTCAAGAAACCCATTTTTTTCAAGATTCTTTTTAGCGGTAGCGATAGCAGTTGTCATATATTTGATTTAACTCGATACTAATGATAACGGGTCTGCAAAATAAAAAGTTCTTACAAAATGGCCAGGAATTCCCGACTGGCATCATCTAGCGAAAACTATTAACCTTTTTGCAATTTATCACGTTATAGAGAGCAGAATCCTTTAAATTTGCGGTATAAAATAAACTAGATAATAAAATGAGTATGTATCCATTAGAATTGGTTGCTCCTATGTCGAGAGATCTGACGGACTATGGTTTTGAAGGGCTAGATTCAGCGAAGGCTGTAGATCAGTTGCTGTCTGATCAGACGGGAACCGTCCTTTTGGTTGTCAATTCGGTATGCGGATGCGCTGCTGCGATGGCCCGACCGGGTACCAAGTTGGCATTGACTAACGATAAAAAGCCTGCACGTTTGGCGACTGTATTTGCCGGGGTACACACAGAAGCTACCCAGCGAGCACGTGAATATCTGCTTCCATATCCTCCGTCATCTCCTGCTATTGCACTTTTTAAAGATGGATCATTGGTGCATATGCTTGAACGCCACCACATCGAAGGCAGGAGCGCGGAGATGATCGCCGATAACCTCCGTTTTGCTTTTGACACCTACTGCTAGTACTAGACTGGCTGCAGATTTATGATGACCAAGTGCATAATAATCGGCATTGGTTAACAAACTATTGATGCAAAAATATGATCTTGAGCTAATCGCAAAAAGCATTTGATGAAGAAGCTCAGTTTACTGCTAGTGTTGGTTATTTTAAATGCCTGCTCTACCAGCAAACGTCCTCACACAACACCTCTTGGTGTAATTGGCCGTCAGGCCATGGTAGTATCGGCTCATCCTCTGGCTAGTGGCGTTGGATCGAGAATTCTTAAGCAAGGTGGCAATGCTTGGGATGCTGCAATCGCCGTACAATTTGCGCTGGCTGTAGTATATCCGGTTGCAGGCAACATCGGAGGGGGTGGCTTTGCCGTTTTCCGCGAAGAAGATGGATCGGTAGGTTCCCTGGATTTTAGGGAAAAAGCACCTTTGGCAGCCCATCGTAATATGTATTTGGATGAACAGGGCGAGGTTCTTGGCAGAAAAAGCCTTGAGGGGCATTTAGCCGCTGGTGTGCCCGGATCAGTTGATGGAATGGTCACTTTGTATGGCAAATATGGTTCTCTACCTTGGTCAACTCTGTTACAACCTTCGATCGATCTCGCGGCCAATGGTTTTACCTTAACTGAAGAAGGTGCAACTGCTTTAAATCGGAGCCGGGACTTGTTTATACAAGTCAACACCTTTGATGTCGGCATGGTAAAGCAAGAGCCTTGGCAATCTGGCGAAGAGCTGATCCAACCTGAGCTTTCAAAGACTCTGATAAGAATAAGAGATCAGGGGCGCGATGGATTTTATGCTGGAGAAACTGCCTCGTTGATCATCGACGAGATGAAACGGGGTCAGGGTATTATTTCCTTTGAAGACCTTCAAAAGTATCATTCGACATGGCGTGACCCTCTGATTGGATATTATAGGGGTAATCGCATAGTCAGTATGCCACCTCCATCTAGTGGTGGAGTTGCACTATTGCAGCTTTTAGGGGGCATTGAGTCATACCCTGTGGCAAGATATGGACACAATCAGTGGAGAAATATGCACTTGATGACAGAGATCGAAAAGAGGGTCTATGCTGATCGGGCTACCTATCTTGGAGATCCCGACTTTTACAAAGTACCGGTGGAAATGTTGCTCGATACTCAATATCTCAAAGACAGAATGTCTGCCATTAACTTAAGAAAAAGTACTCCTGCCACGGCTATCAAAGAAGGTAATGTTGAGGTTGTCGAGAGTGTAGAAACAACTCATTTTTCGATTGTCGATCCCAAAGGCAATGCTGTGGCAATAACGACGACACTAAATAGTTATTTCGGTTGCAAAGTAATGATCAAGGGTGCTGGTTTTTTACTCAATAATGAGATGGATGACTTTAGTGTGAAATCAGGTGTCCCTAATCAGTTTGGATTGATTGGTGCTAAGGCTAATGAAATTGCTCCTGAAAAAAGGATGTTGAGTAGTATGACTCCTACCATTGTCGACGACCAGGATGGCTTAGTCATTGTGGTAGGGACTCCCGGAGGCAGTACTATAATCACTTCGGTTTTTCAAGCAATACTCAATGTAATTGATCATGGGATGGGGATGCAGGAGGCAGTTGATGCTAAACGGTTTCACCACCAGTGGCTACCCGATCGAATTCTAGTGGAAGATGATGTTTTGTCAGAAAAGGTGGAAAAGAAACTTCGACGATTGGGCCATGACTTTGAATCACGCGGTAATATAGGCCGGGTAGATGCTATCTTAGTGTTGCCAAATGGTCATCTGGAGGGCGGTGCTGATAAAAGGGGAGATGATACTGCGATTGGATTTTAAGCAACCATCAAAATGATTCGATACCACAACTTAAACGGACAAATTGTAGATGTCGCACAGGCACAAATCGGGGTTAACGATGTGGGCTTATTGCGAGGCTACGGGATTTTTGATTTTTTCCCCATCATCAATGGCAACCCACTTTTTGAAAGTGACTATTTTGACCGTTTTTACCTATCTGCCGACTTGATGAGTCTCGAGGTACCTATAGGCAGGGCGCTATTGCATGAGAGAGTAGTCGATCTGGCAATTCGAAATGAAATCTCCCGTGGATATACAAAACTAGTCCTGACCGGTGGCTATGCTGATGATGGCTATACTCCGGGAAAGAACAATTTATTCATTCTGCAGCACGATGATGTGAAAATGACCCGACATCTTATTCGAACGGGATTACACTGATTTTGCAAAAATATCTTAAAGATCAGCCGAGGATCAAAACACTACATTATGCAAATGCTCTAAAGAACCGGAAGGTCCTGGCAGCGGCGAATGCAATGGATCTCTTGTACCACGACGGAAGGTATATTCGTTAAACATCCCGGGCTAACTTCTTCATCGTGGATAGGACCGGCAAAATCCATACTACCAAAGCGGATGTATTGTCAGGGATTACCCGCAAACATGTAATTAAGGTAGCGAGGTCCAATGGTCTGGAAGTAGTCGAAGGAGCAATGCCGATCACCATGCTTTTGGAAGCCGATGAATGCTTCATCACCAGTACGACCAAAGGTGTATTGCCGGTCCGAAAAATTAGTGATTATATCATAGGTCAGGGGGTGGCAGGACCTATTAGTCAGAAGTTACAAGCTTATTATCTGGACTATTGCGAGCAGGTTACTCAGGGAGACAGATTGAATTGAAATACATACTTCGTGTTGGTTTTATGAAAATGGATTTTAGCTAATATGTCCTCAACGGTTCTCGTCGCTCCTGGATCTGTAGACACTCTACCTTGGCCCCCTTTTAGGCTGCAACCTATAGGAGAGAGGAGAATTTACATTCTCCGGCTCGTCAAAAAATAAAGCATTCTCTGGACTGGAATTTATGGCTTCAGCATCAGGTTGTACAGGTGAGCAGCCTCCTGAAAGTTATTTCTTTTGAGCGAAAATCATGAACGGGCTGGACTAATTTCGAAGTATAAAATGATGCTTTCTGAAATCTGGGCTTGAGTGTGTTTTCCTCGTTCACACCTTCGGGCTTCACCAATGATTTGTCTATCTTCGCAAGGCACTAGTATCTGAGACCTCATGCAGGCAGTAAGTGAGATGACTGATGAGCATTTAATTGTTCATATCAAACAAACGGGAGACAAACAAGGCTTTTCAATCCTGTATCGTCGCTATGCACACTTGCTATTGGGATGGTGCCTGAGATATTTGAAAAATCAGGTGGCCAGCGAAGATGCAGTGATGGATATCATGGAGCAATTAATTCAGAATCTGCACCGATACGAAATCAAAGATTTCAAGAATTGGTTATTTCTAGTCACACGAAACCACTGTTATATGCGATTGCGAGGTCAAACTCATGTCTTGATCGACGATCTCTCCAAGCTGGCCGGAGAAGAGATTATGGAAAATCAGGAAGAAGTCCATCTTAATATCGAGCAACAAGAAAACGATTTGCACGAAGCAATAGAAGCACTGAAAGGACCTCAAAAAGAATGTATCATCTTATTTTATTTCAAGAAGAAGTCGTACAAAGAAATAACCGATTTGACCGGATTTGATGAAAAGAAGGTCAAAAGTTATATACAAAATGGTAAACGTAATCTTAGGCTCGGATTGGAAAAAGACTTTACCTGATTGAATCAGCATTATTAATATGTCAGACAAAATAACCAGAAAGGAGCTTTTAGATCTCCTAAATAGATCTAAACATGAAAAGGACAATTCCGATCAACTTGATGAGTTGGATTCCAAAGCCATGGAAGGATATCAATACCTGGATAAAGACCAACATCCTGATGGAGCCCTAAATAGTCTGGATGAAAAATTTGACAAGTGGTTAAGTGACAAAGAAGTCTCGCGCGGTAAGAAGGTGCGTAAAATGACCCCCCGCAGTACCTATTTTATGGTGAACAGAGGTGAAAATACCTCCGTCGAGACTAGTATATACAGTGCCTTTGCTTTGTATGAAAAGGGCGACTATCGGGCAGCTGCCAGGGCAATATCTGCACTGAAGGCCGACCATCCCGACAAAAAAGGATCTAAAATTTTACGAGGCCATCAGCTTACTAGCTGCAGGCGAAGTCGATGCCTGTATTGATCTTTTATTGTTATGCTCACAAGATGATTTTCAAGACCTGAGCCAAAAGTCACCCCCGGTATCTGGCTATGGCATATCTAAAAAAGGCGATAAGGAAAGTGCGGAAAAATGGCTTAAACAGACCATGGACCTTGATTCAATGCACGCCCAAAGTGCCCACAAAATCCTGGATCAATTATAGCTGTGATTCATTCAGATATTTGATCCAGTCATCTTCATAGTCGACATCACTAAGGGTAGGCAGAAGAACCACTGACCATTGAAGTAAATTGATGTTTTCAATAGTTTTGGGCAAAACCATTGGTGTACTCCATTCAACTCCCGAAAACAATTGACTATGATTTTTCGTGAGACCTAATAGGTAGTAGCCTCCATCAGTTGCAGGGCCTAATGTAACATCATACTTATCAAGTTTCTCAAAGGCGTCTGTTATGATTTCCGTGTTGATATAAGGGCAATCTGTCCCAATAATCACCGCTTTTTCATGATTTTCCAGAACCTGATCAAAAGCAATCTTCATCTTTTGTCCCAGATCTTCACCATATTGCTTACGAAAGATAAAGTCCTTGTTTTCGTCATTAAATGACTGATCAATGGTGGGGTAAAAATACAAATAGGTAGTGCAATTTAAATGTCGGGCTTGATCCAAGGTTATTTTGACCAATTTTTGGTAGATCTGCAGTGCTACACTTTTTCCGGCAGTCTTCGCTAGCCGTGTTTTGACTTTTCCGGCTTCGGCTACTCTTAAGAAAATGATCAATCCGTTTTCTGCCCGTTTTATTTCCCGGTCGTTCGATTGCTTCACAAGATTTTTACTCATCCTCTTTATCCTCTGATTTCTTTTCCTTGCGGCGAAAGAAATCCCCTTGCTTTAATTTTCGGCTGATCACCGAGTATGGGCCACTTACCACCTCTTCATCCAGTGAAAGACCTTCCAGAATCAGGATATAAGTGTCATCTTGAATACCGGTTTCTACCTGCACCATTTGTACGGTATCTTCCAAACATTTAAATACTACTTCCCGCAGATCTTCCTCCAAGTCTTTCGCCCCATCTTTGTCAAGAGTTTCGTTGATATCTCTCGTAGTAACTGCCAAAATTGGCACAGCCATGACATCTTTTTCGGTATTGGTGTTAATCTCAACCGATGCTGACATACCAGGCCGGAAGGGAAAAGGTTTGAGAGGAGTGATTAGATCTTTGTAGGAAGCTGCATCCATCCGGATCTTGACGACAAAATTCGTTACCTGATCCGTAGTCAGTGCAGCTGCTGTACCAATAGTTGAAGCGGAATTAGCGATTTCCGTCACCATACCTAGGAACTTACGATCGAGATAAGCATCGACTTCGATCTCTGCGGTGTCACCCAATGAGACCCTAAGAATGTCGTTTTCACTTACATCAACCTGCACCTCCATTACCGAAAGATTGGCTATTCGCATCATCTCGGTACCAGTCATTTGGATGGTCCCAACCACCCGTTCACCCTCCTCAATGTCCAGTCTTGAAATAATTCCATCAACGGGAGCAAAAATATTGGTTCGCTTCAGACTGGTTTGTAATTCTTTGAGCGATGCCTCGACACTTTTTACCGAAAATTCATTGGCATTAATGTTTTCATGGGCAGAATTCTGGCTTGCTTCTGAAGCCAGCAGATTGGCCCTCATGGCATCGAGGTCAGCCAGAGAAGTCTCATACTCGGCCTTTGAAAGAACCCCCTGATCATAAAGCTGTTTATTGCGGTCATAGATCCGTTTAGCGTTTTGATATTGTGCCTCAATTTGCGCTTTCTGTGCTTTGGCATTCTCAGCATTTGATTTCGATATGGCAAGTTGTGCTTTGGCATTGTTGACCGATGCGCGACCTCGCTCTACTGCGGATTCGTATGCTTCAGGGTCTATCAGCGCAAGGAGATCTCCGGTTTGTATGGAGTCTCCCTCTTCTACCATCAGTTTGACCACTTCTCCAGATACATCGGAGCTTATAACGACTTCTTTTTCCGGGAAAATCTTGCCACTCGCAGACACAAGTTCCTTTATGGTTCGCATTTCGACCTTGGCGGTTTCTACTTCTTCCCCTTTTTTCTGGGTTTTGCTTTTATAAACTGCCAATGCGACAAGGAGAATCAGGGCAATAAATAGGATAAGGTATAAGCGGTTTCTTTTACGTAAGGTCATTCTTAGTTAAGCGTTATTCTTTTTCCTTGGTAGTAGTCAAGTACTTTAGATTTGAAGATATAGTCGTATTTGGCTATGATCAGATTTACTTCTGACTGATCTCGGTCGTTCTGAGCTGTGATAAATTCAAAACTATTGGCGACCCCTAATGTGAATCTTTTTTCGGTATCCTGGTAGGCAGCCCTTCTCGCTTCAGCTGTGCGAAGAGCTGCTTCATAATTTTTCTTAGCGGCTTTAGTATCGGCCACAGCTCTTTGAACGTCAGTCTTAAGCTGATTTTTCACTTGCTCATTGGCAATATCGCTGCGCACTACTTCCAGTTTTGCCAGGTCAAGATTTCCCTTACTTCGACCCTGGTTGTATATAGGTATATTTAATCTCAGTCCAAATCCATAACCTAGGTTTTGATTTATCTGATTAGGATAATTGATTTTCGATTCCTGAAACACAGGTGATTCAAACTCTACGTTAAAGGGTTCACCGTTCACTAAAAACTGTTGCATTTCTAACCGGGTACCGGTTTGATCAAATGTCCTTGCAGATGATGACCAATTTGAGCCAACACTTCCACCCACACCCAGGCTCGGTATCATATCAGCTCTCGACATAGCAACTCCGATTTCGGCGTTTTGACGACGTAGCTCGCCTGCTTTGATCGATGGCTGCCAATCTATTGCTTTTTTATAAATCTCCTGAGTCGAGGCAGCCTCGGTCTCGTATTCAGTGGGTACTGGTAGATCTGGCGCTTCCACCGTCATCTCAAAAGAATCATCAAGTTGAAGGAGTTGTTTTAGACTCAAGAAAGCTATATCAATGTCATTTTGGGTGGTGACAACCAATTGTTCGCTTTGTGCAGACTGTGCTACGAGATCCAGGCGTGCATTTTTAGGTCTGGTTCCTACGTTGATCATTCGGTCTATCTGCTCAAGTTGACTATTGATCAGGTCTAAACTCTTCTGGGCATTACTATGATTCTCCCGTGCAAAAAGAATTTGAATATATGCCAGTGCTACATCCAGAGCAAGATCATTTTTTATTTGCTCGACATCTAAATTAGCTGCTTGTTTACCGAGATGAGATCTCATGATCTGGTTGGTGATGCGACCACCATTAAATAGTGTTGCAGATACAGAGACAGAAAAACCCTGATTTCCAAAACTGCGGTTGAGGAAATCATTGGTCGTAGGGTCGATCTGACGACCAAAATTGAGATTGTAGCTTGAAGATCCATCGACTGTAGGAAACCTGCCCTGATTGGCCACCCGTTGATTGATTCCTGCTTCATCGGAAGCCAGCGATACTTGTCTGACACTCAGACTATGTTCGATAGCATACTGTATACAGCGATCCAGGCTCCAGACTTCCTGGCCATAAGTAATAATTGTCATGCCAGCCATAAGCAGACCGGACAGAGTCAGTTTAAAAGCATACACTTTGGCATTGATGAATTCATAATGATGCAAGTTTAGAGTTCTAATTATGGTTGCTGTAGCTTATTATATAAAGTGCAGCCGATCTTGGATCAAAACGCTATTTTTGACTAATTGTAGTCACTCCAATCAGGCGGTCATATCGTTGCCCAAACGGCCGGAAGTATACCAAAACTGTGTAATAGTTTTCGGTCTCATGCCAATTGCCTTCCAATAATTCGAAGTCTGGCAAGCCTCCATTTTTAGGTATAGCGACATAAACATAGTCGTATACTCCCTGTTTTAAAGTCGCCTCACCAAAATATGCTGAGTAGCGGTCTTCATAGTACATTTGATACTGTGGATTAATCTGCCAATCGCAAAACCCACCTATCAGATAGACGTCAAAATCAAAAAGAGGTTGCGCTGATTCCAATGAAAATAAGATATGGGCGTAGTCGGCCTCAACATCCGAATCATCGTCTTCGTTGGTTTTAATAACAAACCGACCATTCACATCGGGTTCCAGATGATAGTTTTGATATGTTCTCTTTTGGTCAGGTTTCATTTTAACTTCGGGCGGATCTTGAAATCTATCTACCTCGGCCACATTTTTTGATGGAAACCTGAGATTGCGTATATCAATTGTTCGAAATTCTTTGCCCGCTGAAAAAACCAATCGATCCTGATAATCAAATTTTAACTCATCAGCTTGCACCAGATATGGTTCAACATCATATATAGCATTGTCCCAACGTTGATTTTGGAGAATGATCGCTTTTATATCCTGATGGGGATTCACAATCGGAAAATCTTTGTGATTGATGGTAAACTCCACCTCATGGTGAGTGTTTAATTTTGCCACGTTTGCCGGCCGCTTCAAATTCGCAAAGATTTTAACTACATTTTCCATGACCATAAACCTTCTGGTGAGCAGAGGTTGCCGGGTATCTTCATCATATATGTGTAGCAAATAGTTTCCCGATTTTGTCCAACGAAGGTCTTGGTTGGGTATCGAAAGCCGGTAGTGTACGTAGGATACCCTTGTATTGACCGAAAACTCAAATTCTCTGATTTCTTCGTCATTAAATCCATTGATATACTCCAGTTCCTCCAGGTCACTCAGAGTCCAGTCGCGATTACAATGCCTGATTTGATACCTAAGATAGCGGGCATCATTAGTTAATTCATCAAATGAAAGAGACAAGGCGCCCCCTTCAAGGCTGACGATCGGCGCTGCCGTATAAAGCCCTGGAATAGTGAAGACAATTGATTTAACGGTTGATAGATAGACATTATCATAATTCACAAAATCTTGTCCTCTTACCTGATTGGATAAAACCAAAAAACTAATTGCAAGACTTGCTAACCAGCGCGCTACATACATCGAGTTTTCTTTTATTTGGCCGGGCTACACCAGGCATTGTGC
This sequence comes from Saprospiraceae bacterium, assembly GCA_016711125.1. GTDB lineage: Bacteria > Bacteroidota > Bacteroidia > Chitinophagales > Saprospiraceae > JABDMH01. The sequence goes on from JADJTQ010000002.1 coordinate 1,238,037, forward strand.
TTGATTCTAAATCGCCAATTCCAGGACGCACTTTCTTCCGCATAATCAACGCCCACTCTAGGACTTCTTATTATATCTTGAGGGCTGAGCGTTAAATTGCGATCTTCGATCCAGATATTTTTTCGCTTCAGAAGCGATTCTCCATTCCATTGGGTATTAAGACCAAGGGCTTTCGTTAAAATACCAGGACCATTAGATAGGCGGTAGTTGATTTTTGACATTTTACGACGATGCAACATGTGTTCGATTCCTTCAGCTGGCTCGATTGCTCTGATTAAAATGGCGTGAGCTGAACCTTCCGGGCCAGTTACGATATTAAATAGGTGGTGTATTCCATAACATAAATATATGTACGCATGTCCGCCAGCATCAAACATGATTTCTGTTCGTTTGGTGCGTCGATTGTCAAAGGCATGCGAAGCCTTATCATCAGGAGCACGGTATGCTTCAGTTTCAACGATCATTCCTGCCGTGTAGCACCCATCGATATTTGTGCATAAGTATTTTCCAAGTAGTGCCTCACCCAGATCTACAACCTGTTCATCAAGATAAAAACTTTCCGAAAGAAGCTTTTCCATTGTGCATTGACCCTGGGTGCTAAAACCTGCGAGGTGAGTAGTTAGGGGCCTCTTTAGTCATCATGATATTATGAGGGTGACTTTCGGTAATACCCGCGCTTGATATTCTTACGAACTTGGCCTGTTGGAGTTCGGTGATAATGGCTGCACCACAATAACCCATACCGGCTCTCAAGCCACCAAGGTACTGGACCATGACTTCGGCTACTGTACCTTTGTACGGCACCCGACCTTCTATACCTTCGGGCACCAGCTTTCTAATGTCGTCTTCCACATCTTGAAAATACCGGTCTTTCGAGCCTCGTTGCATCGCACCAAGTGAGCCCATACCCCGGTAGATTTTAAATTTGCGACCTTCAAAAATGATGGTTTCACCGGGTACTTCTTCTACTCCGGCAAAAAGTGATCCCGCCATCACCGTACTTGCCCCCGCGGCAATTGCTTTGACAATATCTCCCGTAAATCGGATGCCTCCATCGGCAATGATGGGTATGTTTGTACCTTTCAAACCCTGAGCAGTACTATAGATGGCAGAAAGCTGGGGCACTCCCACGCCTGCCACGACTCTGGTAGTACAGATGCTGCCTGGACCTACCCCTACTTTCACAGCATCGACACCAGCCAGCGCCAACGCTTTAGCTGCTTCTCCTGTCGCAATATTGCCCCCCACCAATTGCATGGATGGATAGGCCTTTCTGATTTCTTTGATCATGTTGATGACGCCTATATGATGACCATGAGCAGTGTCAACACAAATGACGTCAACACCTACCTCATGGAGCGCTGCTACCCGGTCCATAGTCTCAGCAGCTACTCCCACGGCGGCTCCAACCACCAGGCGACCAAAATCATCCTTACAGGCATTAGGATAGTTTTGCACCTTCATTATATCTTTGTAGGTAATGAGTCCGATGACTCTATGTTGATCATCGACAACTGGAAGTTTTTCAATTTTTTGTTTTTTGAGGATCTCGGTGGCCTGGGTAAGAGTAGTACCTGCTGGTGCGGTAATCAAGCCTTTTTTAGTCATTACCTCAACCACCGGTCGACCAGGATTGGTTTCGAAACGGAGATCGCGATTGGTTAAAATACCAACCAATACATTGTCATGACTCACAATCGGTATCCCACCGATTTTATACTTATTCATTAGCTTCATCGCATCTCCCACCAATGCTTCGGCATGCAGTGTAACGGGGTCGATGATCATGCCGCTTTCTGATCGCTTTACACTTCTGACTTGCTCCGCATGGGCCTCGATACTCATGTTTTTATGAATGATGCCAATTCCACCCTCCCGTGCCATCGCGATAGCCAGATCCCTTTCCGTTACAGTATCCATGGCGGCCGAAACAATGGGAGCATTAAGTGTAAGCGATCGGGTTAACTTCGATTTGATGGATACTTCTCTTGGTAAAACTTCAGAACTGGACGGCACGAGAAGCACGTCGTCGAAAGTAAGAGCAAGATCCAGAAATTTGTCGGAAGAAGAGAACTTTGATTCCATCCGCAAAAATACCTTTTTCTAAAAAAAGGCCAATAAAAAATCTATTTTCATCGTCAATCAACGCAAATTAATATTTGTCGATCCATTACGGTGAGGCAGATTTGGATTGAAATAAAAATCTAATAGGAGGGTGATGTTATCAGTTTTATCAGATGAATATTTTATGGACCTGGCTATTCGTGAGGCTGAGAGAGGAGCAAGTGATGGGGAGGTACCGGTAGGGGCAATCATCACTTGCCAAGGCAGTATCGTTGCCAGGGCGCACAATCAAACTGAGCGACTGCAAGACAGCACAGCTCATGCAGAACTACTTGCTATTACAGCAGCCTCGGCTCATCTGGGGTCTAAATGGCTGCCACAGTGTACCTTATTCGTGACCCTAGAACCTTGCCTGATGTGTGCCGGGGCAGTGTATTGGGCTCGATTGGGCCGGGTAGTCTATGGAGCAAGTGATGACAAGCGTGGCTTTATGCAGTATGGTAAAGGTCTCTTACATCCAACCACGAAGCTTGAATTTGGCGTTCGTCATGATGTCTGCTTACAGATACTTCAGCAATTTTTCACCCTCAAACGTACTTAAAGTTGTCGGCTACTTTTAAGAATGTCTTAAGTCATGCGTTAAAGTCTTACTAAACCTCTTGAATAGGTGGTCACGGGACCCTAAATTCGTGTTGTTTACTTTTAGACAAGTTAATGAGACTATGAAAAATTTATTGATTCCGGCAGTATTATGCTTCAATCTATTACTAGTATCCTGTGGGCCAACTTACCGCCCTTTTACATCAAGTCTTCAAAATGAGAATGGATGGTCAGAAGACGAATTGAAGCACATTCAATTTTACCTCTCGAATGATATAGTGCTTCGACGAAACCTTAGTAAGGGTGAAAGTGTGATCGAAGGTGGTAAAATCCGGATCGAAGAAGGTAAGCGAATCGAAGAGATTGTAATCAAAGAAGACACACCTGGTATATTGATATTTATGCCCAAGGAAGATAGGTTGGCCATATCATTTGAAAATGGCAAAGATAAGTTTCTGATGTTTGGACCGCATCCAAAATGGAACGGGCGCTATATGTTACTTGGATCTTCCTGGGATAAACAAGCGGGTGAAGTCACGTACCAGGGCAAGACATACCATACTTCTTCCAAAAGTGCTTATGCCGGATTGTTGGTAGATCTGGATAAAGTCAGTCGCGTCACGCTTGACCGGCACACGGCAGAAGGTAGAAAAGTTCGATCATAGTAACCATCATGGGTTAATGCCTTTTAGCAGGGGAACGAACCGGAAATAATCAAATTTCTCAGTTTTAAACTTGGCTACATCGATGCGGGTAAGCCGATACATAACTTGTCCTTCCTGATCGCCAACCGGTATCACCAGGAGGCCACCAATTGCCAATTGATCTTTCAGCGCTTTGGGAATGGTCTTGGCAGCTGCGGTGACCAATATCTTATCATAGGGAGCAAATCTTTCCAGACCTTCCATCCCATCCTTAAGAAACATCCGGATCTGTCCATAGCCCATCTCCTGTAGTAATTTATTTGTTTTGTCGAATAGAGTCTTTTGTCGTTCTATCGTATAAACCTTTGCACCCATCTCCGCCAACACAGCTGCCTGATATCCCGAACCAGTACCGATTTCCAGTATCTTGTCTTTTGGTTGAATCTCTAACAGATCTGTCTGATAGGCGACTGTGTAGGGCTGTGATATGGTTTGTTCATTTCCAATTGGAAATGCAGCATCTTGATAGGCCCAATCTTCAAAGGCGCGATCTAAAAAAGCGTGCCGGGGTATCTTGCCTATTGCAGTGAGAATTCGTGCATTTTTAACTCCTTTGTTTCTTAATGTCTCGACAAGCTTCTTACGAAGTCCTTTGTGCCTGTAATTATCAACCAAGTAATTGGATTTGGAGTAAATATAGAACTAATTGTTAATTTTAGCCGGAACGTAAAATTTCAAAGATGCCCGCTAAAATTAAATTTGGTACCGATGGCTGGAGGGCTATTATTGCTGATGAATACACCGTAGAGGGTGTAATCAGGGCATCAGAAGGTGCTGCTCAATGGATGCTGCAGAACGAATTGGGTAAAGTAGTGGTAGGTTACGATTGCCGCTTTGGCGGGTTGATGTTTGCGACGGCTGCTGCAACAGTTTTTTGCCATTATGGTATCCACGTTGTGCTTGACAGGAACTTTGTATCTACACCCATGGTCTCATTGGGTGTACTCAAGCATCAGGCTGGATTGGGCATCGTGATTACCGCCAGTCACAATCCTCCTTCTTACAACGGATTTAAATTGAAAGCTAAATACGGTGGGCCATCCGTGCCTAGAGAAGTGAGTGAAGTGGAGGCCATGATACCAGATCGGACAGATCTTCGAATGAAAACCTTGAATGAATTAGAAGCTACCGGGTATCTAAGCTATGCGGATCTGGAATCCATCTATCTTGATCAAATTAAAGATAATTTTGACATGCCTTTGCTAGCTTCAATGCAGGAGCATATGGCCTATGATGCTATGTATGGTGCCGGTCAAAGAATTGTGAGAAAACTGTTTCCCGAAGCTCTGCATCTGCATAGTGAATACAATCCTGGCTTTGACGGTACACCGCCGGAGCCGATAGATCGAAATCTTAAGCAGCTCTCTGAGGCCATTCGCAACGACGATCACCTTAGTTTTGGCTTGGCCAATGACGGTGATGCCGACCGGATAGGGATGTATGACGAGGATGGTGTTTTTGTTGACAGTCACCGGTTATTACTATTATTACTTCAATATTTAGTGGAGTTTAAAGGCCTTAAGCATGGAAAGGTTGTTGGTTCTTTTTCAGTAACTGACAAATTGGAGAAGCTAGCCAAAACGTATGGACTTGAGTACGTGACGACGCCGATCGGATTTAAACATATAGCTGAATACATGTCTACTGAAGATGTTTTATTGGGCGGCGAAGAATCAGGAGGTATTGCCGTCAAAGGTCATATTCCTGAGCGAGATGGCGTTTGGACCGGACTTCTGCTCATGGAGTTCATGGCCAAAACCGGTAAATCATTAAAACAGTTGATCGAAGATATCTTTAGTCAGGTAGGAAGATTTGATTTTTACCGGGACGATTTACATCTTACGGAAGTGCAGAAACAAAAAGCGGTGCAACAATGCAAAGCAGGTATTACTGCATTTGGTGATTATCGGGTATTAAGGGCTGAAGATCTGGATGGGTACAAGTATTTCCTTGATAACGGTGGGTGGTTACTGATCAGGGTATCTGGCACTGAACCTGTGCTCAGGATCTATGCTCAGGCTTCCGATATGTCTGATGTGAGAAAAGTGCTCGACACAGCCAAAGAGGTCTTGATTGGATAACCCTTGAGCTAAGAAAATCACAGCAAGGTTGATCCAAGTGTCGTATGGATATCTCGGCTAGTTGGCAGTATCTTCTCTGTATTTCACAAACTGATATTCACCGATGATTCCTATTCGCAATGTGGCTGTGTCGTACAGATTCGAAAAACGCAGACAGGCAAATGATTTACTATAAAAAATGTGGTTGGTTGGAGTGTAGAGTGAGGGCGACATAGTTTTACGACTGTCTAAAAGCTTAGAAGATGCGCGAAAATCCTGAATCTCATCAGCAAATTGATCAAGGTTAAAGTTGCCAGTTGCAATACAAGGCATATTACTAAGTTCAATGTCATTCGAGAGTTCCTTCAGTTGTATTCGTAAGTCCAATAAAGAAGTACGAAAGAGTGGCGGGTTTGTATTAAAACTATAAATCTGAGTTTGCAGCCCTGCCGGCAATTGGATGATGGTTTTAAGCTGGGGCACATCCCTGAGTTCAAGCGTATCGATCCGAATTACCGGATACTTTGAAAATATGGCGGATCCAAAGATGTCTATTTGTGTATTCAGTGCTTGGTAAGGATAATCTTCGGCTAGTTTGTTTGTCAATAGTTCTTCCCAATCTGGTGTCAGCTCCAAGATAGAGAGGATATCGGCTTTAGATTGAATCAGCGACTCTACTGAAGTCTGCCAGTGCTCAGCCAGGTCGGATGTACTGGTTTGAGCTATCACTAGGGTTGGCTCTGAAGTTTTGACCGGTTGAACGAGGTTGATATTAGCCACTCGTTTAAAATGAAGGCATAAAGCCGCTACACAACCAAATGCGGTAAACAAAAGCCTTTTCTGATTCAAGAGAAAGAAGAAAAGACCTGCACCAAGTAACAGTATCATGATTTGGATCGCATGAGCACTGATCCTTTTCAAAATCATCACATCCGGAGTCTTCAAAATACAGAGTGCTGTGAGAGCCAGCATTCCTGCTATGAGCGAAGTTGAGAAGATCCGATTTTGGAAAAGGTCCTTGAGCATTGTGCCAAAGATAATTACGTTTAGTTGAGTCTGGCTGCTACTACACAGGTTTCTTTTAAGTCAGTGACTTTGCCATTTAAGTCGAAAATCTGGATATAGATCGTGTATATGCCTATGGATGTCTTTGTGCCTGCATCGGTGGTGCCATCCCACTGGATAGACCCTTCAGTAGCTAAAAATTGGTTATTGGCCAGGTATCTGACCATTCTTCCACCGGCATCAAAAATTTTAATGTGAGCAAAAGTGCCGGGGTTAATATTTTTATAATTCAGAAGCGTATAATCATTAAAGCCATCTCCATCTGGTGAAAAAATCTTAGGACTCACCTGCCAGTTTTCGCCTGAAAGTACAGCACGGTCAAAATATTGACTGTTGATAGATGTCGGAGTGGCAAAATCAGCACTTTGAGCTGCACTATGCCAATTGGCAGCAGATCGAGTAGGATTTTCGGGATCTAATCTCTCAAGACTCACCCCTTCCCGTTCTCTCAACAATGAATGATGCATGTCTTCGCTATAGTCGAATGCATCGATTATTTCTGGCACAGTTCCCCGGTTGGTGTATATGGTTACGTTTCCAGCATCATTGGAAAACGATGGTAAGTCTGTTTGTATCAACCAATCCGGGCGAAAAACCCGATAAGTTTTCTGCAGATTGATCGGATTAGGTGACAGCGTAACGTATGCACCGGGCAAGATCAGATAGGGCCGATTGATACGGACTACCTGTGAGTTAGAACTATTTCCAATATTTATATCTGAAAGGAGCAGAGCCTTAGCGGATCGGTTGTACAACTCCACAAAATCTTCACCACCTGGATGTGGATCAAATAAAATCTCATTGATCACCAGATCTCCCGGGCTTATTTTCTCTGGAATCGATATCAGGAGCGGGTCAGTTTTAATAGGGCGACCCGAGCAGTCCTTAAGTGCTGACAGTGAGAGTTGGTATTGCACTCCTTTTTGAAGAGGATTGTCTAGTGCCAGGATAAATTCGTTGCCATTGGGCCCTGACAATGAAACTTGAGTAATATTGCCCGAAGGCTCAAACTCAAACAGATTCGGTTGAATCTCAGTCAGATAACTCTTATTTAAGCTTAGACTGAGGCTTAGACTATCTATAGGCACCAGATTGACGACCATGGGTTCTGAGCCCAAATGATCAAAATCCAGTACTGAATTTGGTCGACCAGGGGTACCGCCACTCAGGCTGGTTGAGGCAGTCCAGTTTTCTGCCAAAGCACAGGGATTATCCGGATTTATAGATTCAAGTGCCCATCCCCCCTCAGACTTTTGGGATGAAGTATACCAATTGTCATCATATGACACCACATCAATCAATTTTCCGCCAGGGCCTTTCAGGGTCAAAGTACTACCGGAGTTAATCAATGCTGGCAATTTGTCAATGGCAACACTTCCTGGAATATCCTTAAATCTGTCCGTTTCATCTGCATCGTGGATCACCAGATAATCTCCGTTATTGACATATATATTAGGAAGGGCTACTAGCTTGTCTCCGATTGTTAAGGTTATTTCGCCTAAATTGAGCCCATCCTTTCGAATATATAACTCGATATATTCGGCCTCAGGTAGTCCTAACACTGGTGTAGGGTCATCAAAAATTTCATTAAAAACAATATCGTATGGATCTATTGTGATTGCTGGCAGGTACTTAAATCTGGCACTGTCCTCGACAATGTTTCCTGCTATGTCGGTGACATTCATTACTGCTAGCAGATGTTCGACACCGGCAACTAGATCCTGGCCCAGATCAATCTGTACTAAGGTCGGATCAGCTAAAAGCAGAGAGGAGACAGGCACATTGGCGCTGGGTATAATTTTAAAATTGCTTTTGTTTGATGCGGATATTGCGTCGATTGGTTCTGAAAACTGTACGATAATTTGATCGATCTGGCTGACCTCAATGCTCTCAATCATAGGTGGAGTAAGGTCCGGTGCCAGATCGTTACTGATGATCAAGTTATCAAAAACAAAAAGGTCCTTCCGGCTTTCGGTGTAGGTACAGGATAATCCAAAATACCCGGAATTTGCAATATCAGGTAGGGCATGTAGGTAGTCTAATTCAATCTGCTTCATAGCCGTATCACTGATTGTCGTGGAGAGTATCCATGAAGTATCTGTTTTTTTGATTTCAATCCGGAATCTCGGGCTCATACCATAACTGGTGACCCCAGTTGCCAACAACTCCTTTTCTCCCTGGTGGATCTGATATAACCTAAGCTTGTCCTCACTAGCCGATTCACCCAGTTGCACCAGAAAGCCATTTGAAGCGGAGAGATCGGGAGTATCTATGCCGAGATAGAGATTCAGTTGATTTCCAAGAGAAGGATCAAAGTCTAATTGACAATCAATGGCCCAAAAAAGGCTTCCCGGATCAAGATTTGTTGATAAATAAATGGTCGAAGTGCCGGCTGAATCGGCTTTGAGTTGTAGCTGAGACTGCTCATTAACAATGAAATCTGTAGTGTCACCAAACCAGGTAGGGTTGTTAGTTAAAGAAAGGTCAGAGAAGTTATCGGAGATTTGAGCGAGACAAGATCCGGCCAATGAGATCAAGACCGATAAAAAGAGTAGTGCTTTCATGAGGAAAATACAGCCTTATTTATGATTAGAACTTATCTTTGCCTGCCTTTTTAGTATAATTTAAACATGCAATAATAGCTTTAAAAGATGAAAGTAGCAGTTGTTGGAGCCACCGGATTAGTAGGAAATGTAATGCGTCAGGTGCTTGTTGAGAGCAAATTTCCCGTTACCGAGTTTATGCCAGTCGCATCATTGCGATCGGTTGGTAAAATGGTCGAATTCGCTGGCCGGGATTATGCAGTGGTCGATCTCGCAGCAGCGGTATCGGCAAGACCCGATATTGCGATCTTTTCTGCGGGAGGGTCGGTATCGACCGAGTGGGCTCCCAAGTTTGCCGAAGTTGGCACTGTCGTAATCGACAATTCATCGGCTTGGAGAATGGACCCCGGCAAAAAATTGGTCGTGCCTGAAGTAAATGGCCATGTATTGACCAGAGAGGATAAAATTATTGCGAATCCAAATTGCTCGACCATTCAACTGGTAATGGCCCTGGCGCCTTTGCACCGGAAGTACCAGATAAGACGTCTGGTGATTTCCACGTACCAAAGTTTTACAGGCACTGGCATGCCGGCGGTCAATCAATACCTGGCAGAAAAAAACCAGGAAACAGATATCCAACGGATTTACCCTCATCCGATTTTCGAAAATTGCCTTCCTCATTGCGATGTCTTTCTTGATAATGCTTATACCAAGGAGGAAATGAAATTGGTCAACGAAACCAGAAAAATTCTGGAGTCTCCAGATATTCAAATAACAGCTACTGCCGTCCGGGTTCCGGTAGATGGAGGGCACTCGGAGTCTGTAAATGTTGAATTCGTCAACCCATTTGTTGTCGAAGATGTTCGCAAAATACTGCAAGAATCAAAGGGAATTATAGTTCAAGATGATCTGGCTCATAATATTTATCCTACACCTTTACAGGCGAAAAACAAGGATGAAGTTTTTGTAGGCCGCATACGGAGGGATGAATCGATCGAGAATGGACTAAATCTTTGGATAGTGGCAGACAACCTTCGTAAGGGTGCTGCTACTAACGCAGTACAGATCGCTGAATATTTGCATAAACAAGAATGGGTATAGACCTTTCATGACTATTGAATACCTGCCAGAAGTTATGCAGGAAGTGTATTTCTCCCATCGCGCTTCAAGGCAAGGTGGTTTCGGATCGATTTTTGAGAAAATCAGCATCGAAGACGACAAATTTACAGGCTTTTGTCAGCCGATGGAGCAAAACATCGGGTGATAATGATGATTAAGGTTGTATTTTCTCATACATTACCTTAACTTATCTGGCCTTTGATGTACAATACTGAAATAGCAACTGGATAATGAAACCAGCAACACATGAGAACAAGACTAGTATTTTGGGGAAAATCTGCTCAGGATGAGCGAATGTTATTCGGATTTAAGTTAAATGAAGAGGAAAATAATGTCGACGTATACATCTTTCCGGAGTCATCTACTACCGAAGATTTTGTAACACAAATGCATGATCATTGGAGAGTAGGGCAGGACCTCCTCTTTCCGGAAGGCCATCAGCATTTACAAATGCCATTGTCCATCACAGGATCTCTCATTCCCGAGGGGTTTTCCATAGAGCGTGATGATATTCTAAAACGTGCCCAAACCGAGTGGCAATTTATTGTACTAAGCTCCAGGCTTTATCACTCGTACAAAGAAGAGTTAGAGGACTTTAAAGATAAGTTCTCTAAACTCTCGAAATTCGAGCCTGGTTTATTTGAAGATCTCAAGGGATTTTGGACTAAAGTCCAGGAACAGGTACGAGAAAAAAATCTTTTCAAAGACCACGCTGACAATATTCGCAAACATACTGACTCACTTTTTGATGACTTAAAAAAATTGAGAAAGGCCTTTGATCAGGAGTTTCACCAGCTTTCGGAAACTCATCTGCAACGATTTAAAGATCACTTGGAAAAGATTGAAAAGAAGATAGAAGATGGTTTGAGTCTGCAGAATATTTTCCAGGAATTAAAAGATGTTCAACACTCTTTTCGTAATACTCAATTTACCAATGACCACAGGTCTCTGCTTTGGAGAAAAATAGATGGTTTGTTTAAGATTGTAAAAGAAAAGAAGTTTGGGGATGAAAGTGCCGGTGGCAAATCTGATCCGTTATCTCGTATGCAAAGACGGTATGATGGATTGAAAGTCGCGGTAGAAAAGATGGAAAGATCGATTAAGAGAGACCGGAAGGAATTGGAATTTCATACCCAAAAATTGGAAGATGCCGACGGTTCGTTGGAGTCGCAACTCCGGGCTGCCAAGACAAAAATGATTGAAGAGCGAGTATTCTCAAAAGAAGAGAAACTCCTGGAAATGCAAAAAACAGAAAAGGATCTTGAAAGGAGAATCGAAGGCCTCAAAAGAAAGAGAGAACAGCAGGAGTTGGAAGAAAAACTGAAGGCGGAGATCAAAGAAAAGATTGCCCAGGAGATTAAAGAAGCAGAAAAGGCCCGCTCTGATGATGAAGCTATTCAAAGGGCGGCAGAGGCCATTGCTCCCCGGGTTGAATCCGTCAAGGAAGAAACAGGAGAGCAACCCCGTCATGAAGCTTCAGGTAAGGAAGGAGCAGGGAGCACCGAAAAGACCGAAGAACCGACTACCCTCGAAGAAAAAATTGAAGATGGTTTTGAGGATATCGTTGATACCGTAAAAGCAGTAGCCTCAGTAATTGAGCATAAATTTCAAGATCTGATGGAAGATTGGCGAAAGGAAGAAGAGTAATAATACGAGGGGTCATGACCCCTCGTATTATTACTTAATCCCTGATTGCTTTGATGCCCGGAAGTTCTTTCCCTTCAAGATATTCAAGCATTGCGCCTCCTCCGGTACTCACAAAACTGACTTTTTCGGCCAAGCCCATTTGAGTCACTGCAGCTACCGAATCGCCTCCTCCCACCAGTGAGAACGCACCTTGTGAAGTTGCTTCTGCAACCGATTCAGCGATGGCCTTGGTCCCGTTGGCAAAGGCTGGCATTTCAAAAACACCCATCGGACCATTCCATAATATAGATTTTGCATTCAGAATCGACTTTTTAAAGGTAGCCACGGCCTCAGGTCCAATATCGAGACCCATCCATTGATCGGGGATGTTACTACTTAAGCATACCTGGGTTTTTGCATCTGCAGCAAAAGCATCTGCGACAACAGAATCAGCAGGTAACAACAGGTTCACACCATTATTATTAGCTTTCTCGATAAGTTTCAGCGCAAGGTCGAGCTTATCTTCTTCAACTAAAGATTTGCCAACCTGACCGCCCTTTGCCTTGACAAATGTATAAGCCATCCCACCTCCGATGATAAGAGTGTCTACAAAATCAAGCAGACGCTCCAACAAAAGGATTTTATCAGACACCTTGGCTCCCCAACAATCGCAGCAAGGGGTCTTGCCGGATTATGCAAAACCTTGTCGGCATTGACGATTTCATTTTCCATGAGATAGCCAAAACTCTTTTTTCCTTTCGGAAAAAATTGAGCTACAGTAGTCGTTGAAGCATGAGCGCGATGAGCAGAACCAAAGGCATCGTTGACATAGATATCAGCAAGCTCAGACAATTTTTTAGCAAATGCTTCATTGCCAGCTTCTTCGGCTTTGTCAAAACGGGTGTTTTCCAAGAGAAGGACTTCTCCCGGTTTTAAGGCATTACTTTTAGCCTCAGCTTCGGGACCCACCGTATCCTGAGCAAATTGAACTTCTGTGCCCAGCAATTCGGACAGATGCGGCACTAAATGCTTGAGTGTGTGCTTTTTGATATCCAATGATCCATCTGGCAGCAGTTTTTTAAGCGGTCGGCCCAGGTGCGACATTAGAATCACTGAACCCCCCTCATTAAGGATATGTTGAATGGTAGGTATAGCCCCGCGGATTCTAGTGTCATCAGTGATGTTAAAATTTGCATCAAATGGTACATTGAAGTCAACTCTAAGCAGTACTTTTTTGTCTTTAAATGGAAGATTCATGATTTAAGCTTTGCAGTTATTGTTTTGGTTCTTGCTCATACTCAGTGGGTAAGCTACTAGCTCTATTTTTATACCTACCAGAAGATGGTAGAGCTTCCACTCTCAACAAGTGGAGCAGAATTTACATTCTGCGGCTTTGAAGAAAGATAAATAGACTAAAATCGACCTACTATAAATGCGCAAGAACCATTGTTTTTGCTGATGGGCTGCAAATTTAAGGCAAAATCTTTATTGACAGGTATAATTACATCAGAGAACCGAATGATTTAGATCACAGGATTTTCTATCGATCGCATGATTGGGGATCACACTAATCAAATCATTCGAGGTTTGTATTTGGCATTTGCATGTTACCTTAGCCTGATCGAAATAAAAACAACGGATTGATGAAAATAGCATTAGTAGCGCACGACGGTAAAAAGGCGGATCTGGTATCATTTGTACTGCAGCATCGTCCCCTTTTTCAAAATGCCGACCTTTATTCAACCGCGACAACGGGCCGTCATATGGAGCAAGCCGGCCTTGTAGTGAATAAGGTCCTATCGGGTCCGCAAGGTGGCGACGCTCAAATTGCCGCCATGGTCGCATCGAAAGAAATGGATGTTGTTATATTTTTCAGAGACCCTCTTGGTAAACATCCACATGAACCCGATGTGCAGATGTTGATGCGTATTTGCGACGTACATAATATTCCTCTGGCTACTAATTATGCGGCCGCCATGCTTATACTCAAAGGAATTAAGTGCGACCAACTTAATCAATGACCAAAGAAGATTTCATTAATATTGTCGACACCCTTCCCGACCATCCGGGTGTATATCAATTTATCGATAAATCGGGAAAGATCCTCTATGTTGGTAAGGCAAAGAGTCTGAAAAGCCGGGTTACCTCTTATTTCAATAGTGCTAAACACCAGATGAATAAGACACGGGTCATGCTCAAGCATGCCATTAAAGTCGATATCACACTGGTCGATTCGGAGGCTGATGCCTACCTTCTTGAAAACACCCTGATTAAGAGGTTTCAACCGAGGTACAATGTAGATCTTAAGGATGGGAAGTCGTACACCTATCTATGCATTAAAAGCGAGCCTTATCCCCGGGTGTTTTTTACCCGCAGACTGATCAAAGAGGGATCAACTTACTTTGGGCCTTACACCTCCAAATGGCGCGCGAAGGTACTGCTTGATTTGATCAAAGATTTGTTTCCATTGCGTACTTGTACCTACCACCTTTCGCAAGAAAATATTCAAGCTCAAAAATTTAAGGTTTGTCTTGAATATCACATTAAAAACTGTTACGGCCCTTGTGTTGGGCTGGAGCCCGAAGAAGAGTATCTTGAAAGAATTGATCAGGTAAAGAATATTCTAAAAGGCAATTTTAAGCCTGTAAAGGATCACCTTTTTTACCAAATGAACAAAGCTGCTGAAGAACTTGATTTTGAACGGGCCCAACGCTGGAAAAACAAGATGGTAGCATTTGAAGATTACCAGGGTAAGTCGACAGTCGCCAATGTACATCTAAAAGATGTCGATGTCTTTTCGGTAGATATTGACCGGGAGGAGGGTCTGGTGTATTATATGAAGGTGGTCAATGGAGCGGTCATTAACACCTATGTTGCCGAACTTGCCCTAAAAATAGCCGAAGAACCCGAAGACTTATTGACCTACGCCATTCCCCGAATTCGCGAAAAATTTGGAAGCCTGACTCCAGAGATCATTGTTCCCATAGCAGTCAATCTGGCTGACCCCAATCTGACGATCACCGTGCCTCAACGCGGTGATAAATTCAAATTGCTTGAGCTCTCTGACAAAAATTTGGCCCTGCACAAGTTGCAAAAGCGAAGGGAAGAAATGAATAAGAAAGGCAGGGTCACTCATGCTGAACGGATCATACGCACTCTTGGTCAGGATCTTCAAATGGAAGAATTGCCTTATCATATTGAGTGTTTCGACAACTCAAATATGCAAGGAAGTTACCCGGTGGCTTCCTGTGTGGTATTTCGAAATGCAAAACCTTATAAGAAAGACTATCGGCATTATAATATTAAAACTGTAGAGGGTCCAAATGACTTTGCATCTATGGAAGAAGTGGTGTACCGCCGCTATCGCAGGATGATCGAAGAAGATGAATCTTTACCGCAACTAGTGATCATCGATGGAGGTAAGGGACAGCTTAGCTCAGCCATGAAGAGCTTAAAAATGTTGGGTATCGATCAAAAACTGACAGTGGTCGGAATTGCTAAACGTCTCGAAGAAATCTTTTTTCCCGGTGACTCGATTCCACTTTACATAAACAAGAAATCAGAGTCGCTCAAGCTGATCCAGCAATTGCGTAACGAGGCACACCGTTTTGCAATTACTTTTCACCGGCAGAAGCGATCACAACGGTTTACGACCAGCGAACTCACCGACATTAAAGGCATTGGTAAAAAGACCGCTGATAAACTTTTAACCCACTTTAAATCGGTTAAACGGTTGCGTGAGGCCACTTCGGAGGAAATGGAATCGGTCATCGGAAAATCATCTACCCAGGCCGTCATTCTGCATTTTTCAGTTGACACTGGATCATCCGAAGAAGAGTAGGGGCTGAGTTGCCGAGAAACATCTTCAATCCTAAATCGATGTTCCTTGTTCCTAAATCTGACCTGCTGATTATTATCTATTCTAAGACCAAATCGGTGAAATGAGGCCGATCTATGAACACCGATTAACGATTTTTGATTTTTGAAGTTACTGATGTGTCCTAGAACATCCTAAATCCTAAATCGACGGTCCTTGTTCGTAAATCTGACATGTAAGTTGTCTACTTGCATCAACGGCATGAAAAGAATACCAAATCTTAATTAAATCGATGTTCCTGAAGTGAATCACTTGGTTGTATCAGCGACCTCGGAAAAACCCATTGACCATTCTTATCTTAGCTGAAATCAATTGAAGTGGAGATGTTTGATTTGAGATTCTTCTTAGCACTCATAGTGTTGGTTTCCTGTGGCGAAGGCCAGGAGTTTTCCATTAGTTATGGTGTGGCAGACTTTGTTGATCCCCTGATTGGGACCGCTGGGCATGGCCATGTTTACCCAGGGGCTACCGTACCGTTTGGCAGTGTGCAACTGAGTCCTGACAATGGTACCCAAGGCTGGGACTGGTGTTCAGGGTATAATTATGAAGATAGCACGATTGTCGGCTTCAGTCATACCCATTTAAGTGGCACCGGTATTGGTGATCTCTGCGATTTATTATTAATGCCTACGGATAGTAGGATAGATCTGAGTACCCCTGTTAGTGATATCAGGCATGAAGCATTTGCCACCAAATTTAAGCATCAAAACGAATCCGCTCAAGCCGGATATTACCAGGTGCTTCTTGACAATGGTATCAATGTGTTTCTTACAGCTACCGAAAGAGTAGGATTTCACCTATATGACTACCCGGAGGGTTTAGATCCTGCCATCGTCCTGGACTTAGGATATCATATTAATTGGGACCGGCCGGTATATACGGAATTGAAGCAACTCACCAGCTCAATATTTACCGGCAAGCGGCTTTCCACCGGATGGGCCAGGGATCAGCGGATTTATTTTGCACTGGAATTTTCACAGGCTCCCAAGGTCATTGAAACATATGATAGCACTCAGATTAGGGACGTAGAGGCATCTCACCATGGACAAAAATTACGGGCTAAGTTTAGCTTTGCCTCAGATACCAAGCAAGTGCAGGCCAAGATGGGCATCTCTTCTGCCAGTGTTGAAGGTGCCCTTAAGGCCTTGGAAGAGATCCCTGACTGGGACTTTGACCGGGTACGACATGAAGCAGGCACCAGATGGAATGAAGAATTGTCGAAGATCATGGTCACTACAGATGACGAGGCTCTTTTGCGTACTTTTTACACTGCCCTCTATCGTACTTATCTGGCGCCGGTGATTTACTCAGATGCACTTGGTCAATATAAAGCAACCGATACAACGGTGGTCAATGCCAAAGGGTACACACGATACGATATATTTTCGCTTTGGGACACCTTCAGAGCGGCCCACCCACTCCTGACTATAACCCAACCTGATAAGGTCAATGACTTTGTCAAGTCTCTTTTAGCCCATCATGACGAATATGGTTTATTGCCGGTTTGGTCTCTGCTTGGCAACGAAACCAATACGATGACCGGTTATCACTCCATACCGGTGATTGCTGACGCCATTCTGAAAGGTTACCGTGATGTTGATGTATCAAGAGCATATGAGGCCATGAAGAAAAGTGCCATGCAGGATATCAGAAGTACCGACCATTTTCGAAAGTATGGATACATACCTTATCAACTATCCGGACAGTCAGTCACCAGTACCCTTGAGTATGCCTATGATGATTGGTGTATCGCTCAGATTGCAGTTCTGGCCGGTCAAAACGAGGATTTTGATTACTTCATGAAAAGATCCCAGAGTTACCGAAATCTTTTTGACAAGTCCACAGGCTTTATGCGGGCAAAGTTGATCGATGGCAGCTGGAAAACGCCTTTTGATGCCATGGTTTCCGACCATAATTTTGAGGTGGCGGAATACACCGAAGGTAATGCCTGGCAACATTCATGGTTTGTCCCGCATGACGTCAAAGGACTGATTGACCTTCATGGTGGAGATCAGGCTTTTGTCGACAAACTTGACATTATGTTTAATATGACGTCGGAAATCAAGGGTGAAAATGTTAGTGAAGATATTAGCGGCCTCGTCGGTCAGTATGCTCATGGCAACGAACCAAGCCACCACATACCCTATCTCTATTCCTATGCAGGAGCTCCTGGAAAACTCAGGAGACTGTGTATAAAATCATGGAGACGCAATATAAAGATACTCCCAGTGGCCTTTGTGGTAACGAAGATTGTGGTCAGCTGTCAGCCTGGTTCGTATTGAGTGCTATGGGCTTTTATCCGGTCAATCCTGCTGAAGGGGTTTATGTGATCGGTGCACCCATGTTTCAAAGAGTCGAAATCAATGTAGGTCGGGAAAAGACCTTCACCATTCAGGCAAGATACCTCACGGATGATAATCATTACATCCAGGCAGCAACTCTTCAGGAGGAGCCACTCACCCGTGGTTATTTACGACACTATGAAATTATGGAAGGGGGCACCTTAATTTTGGAGATGGGCCCACAACCTAATTACTTGCATTGGACCGACATAGAAGCCAGACCACCTTCAACGAGCGATACTACCGATGAGTAGCAAAAAAAGCCCGTTCATCGTGTTAAGGGAATCTTAAAGTTTACCCGAAGCAGCCTGCTTTGCTTTGTTTTCGTTACAGCATTAATTTTCGACTCTGAAACACTAGGGCAAATAAGGTTGGTTTATTTGGTGATGTATCCAAATTATACATGGCTACTTCCAAGATCTTAATTTTTTTTAATCAAATTTTAACTTTTTTTTAAGATAAAATTTTAGCTTCACTGCTTGTTTTTTAAGGGAATCATATTTTTTAACCAAAAAAATGCTAGGAATGATGAAAGGCTACTGCCACAACTTTGCAAAATTCTGTGGGCTAATGTTAACACTGCTGTTAACAACACAGTTTGCAATGGCTCAGAGTCGTGCCATCTCGGGTACGATTACCGACGCCAACAATGGAGAGGCCCTGATTGGTGCTACAATACTGGTCAAGGGAACTTCAAACGGTGCCGTCACCGATTTTGACGGCAATTATTCATTGGAGGTAAATACCGGTGATGTACTGGTGGTCTCTTTTACAGGTTACTCCACTCAGGAATTGACCGTTGGAGACGGAACTACCTTGAATATCACTCTTGAACAGGGTGTATTGATCGACGAGATCATCGTGACCGGTTATGCAATTGAGAGTAAACGACAAACGACAGGTGCGGTATCAATTGTCAAAGCCAAAGAGATTGCTGCCATTCCGTCAGGAAACGTTGAACAGCAACTACAGGGTAGGGTAGCTGGTGTGACTGTTATTACCAATGGCCAGCCTGGAACCACCAGCATCATCCGGGTGCGGGGTTTTGGAGCCTTTGGTGGTAACCAACCGCTCTATGTGGTAGATGGTGTGCCAGTAGAATCAACCGATTTCTTGAATCCGGACGATATTGAAACCACCACTGTATTGAAAGATGCTGCATCAGCTTCTATTTATGGTGCAAGAGCAGCAAATGGGGTCATCGTTTATACGACCAAGCAAGGTGAGCGATCTAAGCGTAAAATGGAGGTATCTTATAATGGTATGGTTGGATTTACCGATCCTAATGTCAAAGGATCTCCTGAAATGATGAATCCTCAGGATATGGCCAAATGGACCCATATCGCCTATGAAAATAATGCCAAGGCAAATGGAACCGAAGTGAAGTATACCCATCCTCAATACGGATCAAGTGCTACACCTTCTTTTCCGGATTACTTGCATGCCAATGGCGAAAACGCCGTTCGAGGTTCAGTAGACTTGGCTGCCATCCGAACAGCCTATGAAGCCAATCCTGAAAACGTTTTTCTGATCAAACCTAATCTAGCTGGTACCGATTGGTACGATGCTATCACCCGGGTGGCCCGCGTACATCGGCATAGTTTGGGATTTAGTGGGGGTAATGAAAACGGACGATACTACATCGGTCTGGGAGTTCAGGAGCAGTCAGGAATTTTATTGGAGAATGAGTTTAGCAGATATACTTTCCGGGCCAATTCTGAGTGGGATTTGGTTAAATGGTTAAGCGTTGGCCAAAACCTGCAGTTCAGCTCGCGGTCAGTCATCGGGCAACAGGGAGGAAACGGTGGTATCGGAGTTTCTGATGATGAGTCTCAGGTCTTATCAGCTTACCGGATGCCCACGATCATTCCTATCTTTGATGAATTTGGCAGTTATGCCAGTACCCGAGCTGCAGGATTTAACAACCCGCGTAATCCGGTAAGAACCTTGGTACGAAACAATGGTGAAGACAAAGGCTATAATATGCTTGGCTTTGGAAATATTTATGTAAATGTGACACCGGTGAAGGGATTGACTTTACGATCCAGTTTAGGCGGTGGATTCTCTAATTCGGGGTTTGTTAACTATGGATTCCGGTATTTGGGTGATTCTGAGCCGGAAGCAAGTAATACTTTTTCTGAAGGAGGAAGTTATGGCTTAACCTGGGTATTTACTAACACAGCCACCTATAAAGGTCAATTTGGTTCACATGGTGTGACGGCACTCGGTGGTATTGAGTCACTCAATACCGGCAAAGGAAGGTTCTTCAGTGGATCCGGTATTAACCCATTCTCGACCGATCTCGACTTCCAGAACTTATCAACTGTACAAAGTCCACAAGTGAGTAGCGGTTCTTTCAATGGAGTAAATTTCTATTCTTATTTTGGAAAGTTGGACTACAATTTTAAAGAGAAATACTACATAACCGGTGTGCTACGTAGGGATGGAGCCTCCCGTTTTGGAGCAAATAGTCGTTTTGGTGTTTTCCCGGCCGTTTCGGGCGCCTGGAGGATGACCGCTGAACCGTTCATGCAAAATGTGCAATGGCTAAACGACTTAAAGATACGTGGAGGTTGGGGTGAAATGGGTAACTCCAATAACGTAGATCCTAATAATCAATACTCATTGTATAATTCTAACCGGGGTTCTACCTTCTACCCGATCGGTGGTCAAAACAGCGGTGTAAATGAAGGATTTGCAGCCAGCAGGATTGGTAATCCGGATGCCAAGTGGGAAACCAGTGAAACCATCAATATCGGATTTGATGCCTCGATGTTTAATAACAAACTGGAGATCATCCTTGACTGGTGGAAAAAAGATACCCGAGACTTATTATTCCAAATACCATTGCCGGGTGTTTCTGGTAATTACGCCGCAGCTCCTTCGGTGAACGTCGCTAGTATGTTGAATCGTGGAATCGATTTTCAAATTATCACCAGAGGGCAGTTGACTTCCGAAGTCAGTTATGAATTCACCTTGAACAATTCCTTTTTACACAATGAAATTACATCATTAGTTGAGGGTATTGACTTTATTGCCAGTATCAACCCTGGATACCGGGGGATCAATCCAATCCGGAATGCCGTAGGTTATGGACTTTCTGCTTTTTACGGATACAAAATGATTGGTTACTTTAATACCCAAGCGGAAGTTGATGCAGCCACTCAGGATGGCAAGGGCCTGGGTCGATTCAAATATGAGGATATCACCGGAGATGGTAAGATCACTCCAGACGATCGGACGTTCATCGGTAGTCCGATACCCAAGTATACGGGGGAGCGGTTATTAATCTGGGTTATAAAAATTTGACCTTCGAGACTTATTGGTTTACCTCATTGGGCAACGATATCTGGCATCAAACCAAATGGTTTACCGATTTCTTTGGTTCTTTCGAAGGATCTGCCAAGGGAGTAGCCGCTTTTGACTCCTGGACTGCTGAAAAAGGCAACGGATCCGGATCACCTATTTGGGAAAGTGCCTCAAATCAAAGCACCAATGCCGGTGCAAACTCGTGGTATATAGAAGATGGATCATATCTTCGTTTACAAAGGATCAGTCTTAGTTATGATCTGGCGGACAGACTGCTTCAAAAACTGAAATTGACCGGAGTGAGCATCGGGCTTTCTGCAAATAACATATGGACCTTGACAAAATACTCAGGTCTTGATCCAGCCGTTGGTGGCGATGCCGATACGACATTTGGTATCGATGTTGGAAATTATCCGGTTACTCCTAGTTACCTGATAAATATTGGATTAGGTTTCTAAGTTTGAGTGAGAGACCATTTATTTAAAAAAGAAAAACTTCATATAGAAATGAAAAGAATAAATTTTCTAAAAAGGATAACACTGACCAGCGTAGCTTTTATGCTGGTCATGATGTCATGCAAGTATGAATTTTTGGACGTGGCTCCCACCGGGTCACTGTCCAGTGCCCTCCTTGCCACAAAAGCAGGGATTGAGGGAGTGCTCATTGGTGCATACGGTTCACTAAAAGGTGAAGGTTCTGGTGGTGGTCAGCCCGCCGGTCCAAATCATTGGGTGACAGGCACCATCTGTGGTGGAGAAGCCAATAAGGGGACTGACCCCGGTGACTTCTCAAGCATCAATCCGGTCCAACGTTATGAAACTGACCCTACCGCTGGTGATATTAACGGCATTTGGAGGGCCAGATACGAAGGTATTTCACGGGCCAATGAAGTGCTAAGACTGTTAAGTCTGGCTACAGGAATTTCCGGAGCCGATGCCGCACGGATTTCAGGAGAAGCGCGTATGTTGCGAGGCCATTTTTATTTTGACCTGCAAAAGCATTTCAACAAGATTCCCTATATCGACGAGACGATTATCGCTAGCGAAATTGGCTCGGTACCCAATAGCGGTGCGGTATGGAGCCAAATCGAAGCCGATTTTCAATTTGCGTATGACAATCTTCCTGAGACTCAGGCACAGGCTGGTCGGCTTAATAAATGGGCAGCCGCTGCTTATATGGGGAAAGCTAAATTGTATCAGAAAAAATTTGGTGAAGCAAAAACCTGGTTTGACAATGTAATTGCTAATGGCGTAACCACTAACGGCTTAAAGTATGCATTGGTAGATAGTTATTCTCAGATCTATAATGCAGAAAACGATAATAACGCAGAAGCCGTGATGGATGTAGAATCGTCTAACAACTCCGGCAGCGTCAATAACTCTAATGGATTTGACGTACTTAACTATCCATATAATACAGGTCCTGACGGTCCTGGTAACTGCTGTGGATTCAACCAACCCAGTTTCGAGTTGGCTAATTCATTCCGCACCGACCCTAGCGGACTGCCATTGCTAGATGGTTCTTACAACAGTGACGCGAATGCTATCAAACATGACTATGGCGTGGAGGCTGGAGATCCCTTTACCCCCGATGCCGGAAATCTGGATCCACGGATTGACCACTCCATTGGAAGACGAGGCATACCTTATTTAGATTGGATTGCCCATCCTGGTAAAGCCTGGATCCGGTCACAGCCTTATGCAGGACCGTATTCTCCCAAGAAGTACATTTATTACAAATCTCAAGAGAATACCTTTACGGATGGAAGTGGGTGGACTCGTGGTTATTCTATCATGAACTATACGATCATCCGATATGCGGATGTATTATTGATGGCTGCAGAGGCCGAAATCGAAGCTGGCGATCTGACTAAAGCTATGGATTACATTAATCAGGTACGCAGACGTGCTGCAAATGCAGATACCTTTGTGAAAAACCCGGATGGATCTGATGCAGCTAACTATGTAATCAGTGAGTATTCTGCTGCGCAGTTTGCCGATAAAACTTCTGCAACTACGGCACTTCGCATGGAGCGTAAGTTGGAACTTTCGGGTGAAGGTCACCGATTCTTTGATTTAGTGCGTTGGGGCATAGCCTCCGAAGTATTGAATGCCTACCTGCAACATGAAGGCAAGTATTTAGTGACTATGTTTGGAGGGTCCAAATTTACTGCTGGCAAAAGCGAATATTATCCAATTCCGCAAAATCAGATTGATATTCAAGGATCTGATGTATTGAGTCAAAATCCTGGCTATTAATAGTTAGAAAAATAAATTTTCACAAAGGGCCATCTATTTTAGGTGGCCCTTTGCTATTAAACACAACAAGGTGTCGCATCGGCGCCTAAGCCGGTCGCCAAGCAAGCGGTGACACCTGTATTATTGTTGATATGGTTATGTGCAAGCTAAGTCACCAAGATTTTGCGCTTCGGTCGCCAACCACACCTTGTCTAAATGGCAGCTTAAAAAAAATTCCAAATCTCCAACGTTAATCTTAATGATATCTCCCCCAAGCTTACTTCATTGCTTATTTTTACGTTCATGAACTTTATGCAAAGACTGCTCATATTTGGGCTCATTGCCACTCTCCTTTTTGGTTGTCAAAAAACCAATAAATCCTTTGAACAGATTTTCTCTGCTCATTCTGGCCTTGATTTCATCAACCAAATAACGGAAGACGACTCACTCAACATCCTTGAAAGTGAATTTGTCTACAATGGCGCTGGGGTAGCAATCGGTGATCTCAATGGTGACGGGTTTGATGATTTATTTTTTGCTGGCAATCAGGTGCAAAATCGCCTTTACCTCAATGGTGGCGATTTAAGATTTGCTGATATCTCAAGTGTGGCGGGGATCGGCAAACCCGATACTTTGTGCTGGTCATCAGGGGTTACTATGGTTGATCTGAATCTTGATGGAAAATTGGATATCTATGTCTGCAATACCTTACGTAAAGACCCCACCTTGCGAAGGAATTTGCTATACATCAACCAAGGTAACGATGCCCAGCAAAGCCCCACATTCCTTGAGATGGCACAGGAATATGGCATAGCCGATACGAGCCAGTCGTCACATGCTCAATTCTTTGACTATGATAATGACGGAGATCTTGATCTCTTTATCGGGGTCAATTTGATCGAAGCTAGATACCCCAATGCCTTCATCCCCATAGTTGAAGATGGGTCGGCAGCCAACCGCGACAATTTATTTCAAAATAATTGGAGCGATAGTTTGGGTCACCCGGTATTTAGAGATGTGTCGATCGAAGCCGGGATATTGCAAGACGGATACAGTCACAGCACTCTGATCTTTGATTTTAATGATGATGGCTGGCAAGATATATATGTAGCAAATGACTACGAGAGCAATGATTTGATTTTTATTAATAATCAGGATGGTACTTTCACCAATCGCGCTGGCGATATTTTCAAACATTTTAGTCTTTCTGCAATGGGTAGCGATGTTGCTGATATCAATAATGATGGGCGCCCTGACTTGGTCACATCAGAGATGCAGCCCTATTACAACAAACGAAAAAAGCTTTTTCAGGGTGAAAGCAGCTATCAAAGAGAGATTCTAACCCGGCAATTTAATTATGAACATCAATACACCCGAAATACGCTCCAGTTAAATGTTGGCACCGATCCTGAGACAGGCTTACCCATTTATGGGGACATTGGTATGTATGCCAGGGTTCAGGAAACCGATTGGAGTTGGGCTACCTTATTTGCTGACTACGATAACGATGGATTTCAAGACCTGTTTATTGTAAATGGGTTTCCAAAGGATGTCACCGATCGGGATTTTGCTGATTTCCGCGCCTCATCCTCCCGGCTGGTTACCAAAGAGCAATTATTTGCAGCGATTCCTGAGGTGAAATCACCAAATTTCATGTTTCATAATCAGCAGGATCTGACGTTCAAGGATGTAACTAATGAATGGGGTCTTGATTTTCTCTCTTTTTCCAATGGTGCCGCTTACGGCGACCTGGATCAGGATGGAGATTTAGATCTTGTCATTAACAATATTGACGATCCGGTTATGCTTTTCGAAAACAAGCTGTCTGAACTAGCTAAGCATCACTACTTAAGAGTCAGGTTATTTGGCCCTTCTAATAATCCGGATGCCTTTGGTGCATCGGTTGAGGTTTTTAAGAATGACTGGAGACAAACAGCATATCTGTTATCTGGACGGGGATATCTTTCAAAATCCGAAAGTTATCTTCACTTTGGCCTCGGAGATTATCAGGATATCGACTCACTCCTGGTCATTTGGCCTGGTGGCCAGGTGCAATCAATTGGGCAAGTGGAGGCTGACCAGGTTTTAACTGTAAGGTATGAGCAGCAAGCGACAAAACCTTCGGTTGTAAATTCTGCCAAGCTCAAATTTGAAGAAGTTTCGCAAAAGCATCAGCTTCATTTTGAACATCGGGAAATTGATTTTGTCGATTTCAATTTTCAACGGACATTGCCGCACAAATTTTCCCAATACGGACCCGCATTTGCAACCGGTGATGTCAATAATGATGGTCTTGATGATTTGTTTATCACCGGGAGTCGTGCATACCCGGAGACCTGGTTTTTTCAAAAGCCTGGTGGTCAATTTATTTCTAAGCAAGTCAATTATAAAGGGATTAAATCTCTGGAAGAAGACGCAGGAGTATTGTTGTTTGATGCTGATCAGGATGGCGATTTGGATCTCTACCTCGCGCGCGGTGGAGCCCAGGAAGCTCCAGCTGATACGTTGTATCGTGACATTCTAATGATCAATGATGGGTTTGGAAACTTCTCAATGACTTCCGAGGCATTACCAGATATTCGGGCAAACGGTTCCTGTGTCAAAGCTGCCGATTTTGACCATGACGGTGATTTGGATTTATTTGTGGGAAGCCGAGTATTGCCCAGGGCATATCCCAAATCAGATCGAAGTTATATTTTGCGCAATGATATCCATGAAAGTCAGGTGAAATTTGTGGATGTAACAGCAGAGGTAAATCCTGATTTGCTTTACGTAGGGATGATTAGTGATGCACTTTGGACCGATTTTAATGGTGATTTTTGGCCAGATCTTTTACTGGCGGGAGAGTGGAGCCCCCTGCGACTTTTTGAAAACCGCGAAGGTAAACTGCATGAAGTAACCGGCACAGCTGGTTTGTCACGGCACCACGGTTGGTGGACCAGCTTATCGGCAGCTGATTTAGACAATGACGGCGATATGGATTATCTGGCTGGCAACTATGGTGAAAACCTATACTTTCAATGTAATTCGGCAGAACCCCTTAGAATCTATGGCCAAGATCTGGATCGGAACGGCAGCATAGATCCCTTGATCTCTTGCTATTGGCGAGATAGCCTGGGTGATCGCCATGAGTATTTGTACCATCCGCGTCAGGATGTAATCAAACAATTTGTTGGTATCCGCAAGCGGTTTAATACCTATGCCGAATTTGGTGAGGCTACCGTGCCTGAGATGTTTGCCAATGGCGAAATGGATAGTGCATTGATACTTACCGCAAATTGGATGAAAAGCTCCTGGCTCGAGAATGACGGGCATGGCCACTTTGATATTCATGCATTGCCGGTTGAAGCTCAATTGGCTCCGGTATTCGGTACCCAAATCATAGACGTGGATTCGGATGGTCTCTTGGATGTTGCCTTAGTTGGAAATGATTTTGGTATGGAAGTGCAACAAGGCAGGGCAGATGCATTTAATGGTCTGGTGTTGCGCAATATTGGGGGCGGATACCATGCTCTCAAACTGGATGAGTGCGGATTTTTTGTGCCGGGAGATGCCAAAAGCCTTGTAAGATTGGTCCTTGGCAATGAAAATTTCGTACTATTGGCCGGTCAGAATAATGCTGCCTTAAAAGCTTTCTCGCTTTTGGAAGGGCCAAATCAAGACCTGGTTCGAGTACCAGACAAAGCGATCAAATGCTTATTGTCCTTAGTAAATGGCCAAACAAGAGTTGCCGAGTTTTATTGGGGAGATGGTTTTCAGGCACAATCAGGCAGATTTGTTGTACGGGATTCAACCGTCAAAGAACTCAAATTTTTCGATGATTTCGGTCGAGAGGTCAAGAGTATATTATGAGTAAGAAAAACAGTAAACATCCCAAAGCGCTCAGTTATCTAGTGGGAATTTCAGTTTTATTACTGGTAATTTGTTGTCAGTCACCCGGAGAAAGATCGGTAATCGGAATTGAGCAAAAGACCGGCGAGCAGCTATCTAAGGAATTTTGCTCCAGCTGTCACCGCTATACTGAGCCTTCTCTACTTCCCAAAGCTCAATGGAAGAACGTCTTAGATAGAATGGCTTTACATCTGGGTATTCGGACCGGTGTAGACCCGTATCGCGGTAGAATCCTGGAAGAAGTATTTTTGATTCAACAAGCCAATGTTTTTATGACGGAGCCGGTGATGTCTGATTCCACTTGGCAGCGCCTGGTCGAATACTATATAAATAATGCTCCAGACCATATATCAATCCCGGCAATCACCGACCTGGTTGAAAATAATCTTTTCAAGGAATCATTACCACCGGTAACTTTGGGCGGATTTCCAGTTGTTACAATGGTCAAGTTTGACACCCAGGATCATCAATTGTATCTTGCGGATCTTAATAAGCAGCTGCTAAGGTTAAATGCTGATTTTGAAGAAGATCAGATAACCGGATTTTTATCACCAGTTGTACGAATGACCGGAGCTGATGAGGATCATCTCTTGATGACTGAAATTGGCATTCTCAATCCTAATGATCAGAAAACAGGGCGGATCGAAATGACAGACCGGAAGTCCATGGCCCAGAGATCATCTGTGTTGATTGAGTTGATCAGACCGGTTTATCTGGAAACTGGTGATATTGATGGCGATCAGATCCTTGATTTGTTGGTTTGTAGTTTTGGTAATCTCGTTGGAGATTTGTCATGGTATAAATACCATGAAGGAAAGTATTATAAAAATACACTGAGAGATACACCTGGAGCAATTCAAACAAAATTGTTGGACATAGATGGTGATCAGGATCTTGATGTGATAGCCCTTTTTGGACAGGCCATGGAAGGAGTCAGTCTTTTCACTAATAATGGAGGTAATTTTAGCGAACGCAAATTGCTGGAATTTGATCCACTTTTTGGTTGCAGTGCATTCCAGATTATCGATTTTGACCAAGATGGTGATGATGATTTAGTCCTTGCGAATGGAGATAATGGTGATTACAGTGATGTGTTGAAACCCTATCATGGTGTAAGAATTTTCGAAAACGATGGAGAGTGGAATTTAAAGGAAAGGACTTTTATTCCAATCAATGGTGCCACCGGAATCCAGGTTGCCGATTTCGATCAGGATGCTGATGTCGATTTATTTGTCCATGCTTTTTATCCTGACTTTAATGATGGGGGTAAAGCCAGCCTTTTGTACCTGGAAAATCAGGGGGCTATCAATTTATCAAGCGAAAATTTGATTTGGCGTATGAAGGACGTTGGCTGGTACCGGACATTGGAGATTTCGATCAAGATGGCGATCTTGTTATTTTTGTTGGCTCTTTCGTTCTTGTGCCAGGCCAAATACCGGACACTCTAGCCTTTCGATGGCGATCTCAACAGAATCATTTATTGTATCTCGAAAATCAATTGAACCCTCACTGAGGGTTGATCTCAGGTACGACAAAATTAAAAATCGTAGTCAGCGTTTTTAGATTTCTTTTTTTTCATTTTGGCGAAGCATTGAAAACAGCCAACTGGTCAGATTTTGGAACATGAAATGTTGATTTAGCATTTACGATGTTTTGGATACGCCAGTTACTTCGAAAATCAAAAAAATATTAATTGGCGTTCTTAGAACTCTTTTTTCCTTTTTAGAGAAGCAATCGATCAGATTTAGGAACAAGGAATGTAGATTTAGGGCTAAGGATGTTCAACACGTCGGCACTTTTAAAACCGCTAATCGATGTTTTCAAATCAAAACAGATTTAATAGTAAGGAATATATTTATTTTTGGATTGTATGAAAAAAAAAGGACCGACGCTCCAATATCGGTCCTCTCTAAACTGGTGTTGAGTGTATTTCTGCTCATTCACCATAAAAACGCCTAACAAGATTCCTGACTTTCGTCAAAAAAGAAGCTAGGTTAATTGTTCTTGGGGTTATTCAAGTTAGGTGGCAATCAAACAGGTAAATACACAGCCAGTATTCTTGATTCTGGTAAAAGTATGTTAAGCCTTAATCAGGCGAACCAGGTATTGATCGGATTAACTTAAGGTCCTGGTCTTAGGATATGCTCCTAGGTACAAAAAGAATGCCTAACTTAATAAAGTATGTGAAAACTTTCAAATTTAAAAAATGCCGTTTAATCTCCTGGAGATAAAAAATCGGGGCGATGACTGATTCATGCCCCGACTGGCAATGAGTGTACCGGATACTGTTTTGGTGAGCAACTATCTTAAGAATGTATTCTCACATGGTTTATATGAATGAAGACGAGTCAGGTTCTTAATGCCACAATTTTCTCCCAAAAAAAGATTTCAATGACCTGCTCTTAGCTAATGGGCATCATGTCTTCGGGTTCTATTGAAGTTGAACATTCAAATGAATTTGACACCTAATGACCACCTGGAACCCGAAATTCTAGATTCCAATCTTCCAATCTTTGATTCTGACAATAGCTCGTCCGTGCTTTCCAGACACCAATTATGGATTCTCAATATTGAAATTAGGCATTAGGTTGCAGCATGTAATGGTAGTTAAAATTGTACCTTTTGACATTGTAAAGAAAAGAGTTATATGAAAAGAAGGGATTTTTTGACGTCAGCTGGCTATACTACGTTGAGCTTGGGGCTTTCGGGTACAGCTTGTTCATCTGCCAGATCAACTTTGACCAAAGGCCAATCATTCTTTGAGGTCTCTTTGGCCCAGTGGTCATTGCATAAAGCATTGTTTGCCAAAGAGATGGACAATCTTGATTTTGCCGCTCGTGCAAAAAATGAATTTGGGATTCAAAACATTGAGTATGTCAATCAGTTTTTTAAAGACAAGGCGAAAGATAAAGACTATCTCAGGGAGATGGACAATCGGGCCAAAGATTTGGGAGTCAAGCAGTTGTTGATCATGATTGACGGTGAAGGCGGTTTAGGTGATATCGATAGCAAACAAAGGAAGATGGCTGTCGAAAATCATTACAAATGGGTTGAGGCTGCCAAGTTTTTCGGATGTCATTCTATAAGAGTTAATGCTTTTGGGGTAGGTAGCGCTCAAGATGTGCAGCAGGCAGCAATCGATGGCCTTGGATCACTTGCCTTGTTTGCAAAAGATTTTGATATCAATGTATTGGTAGAAAATCATGGAGGATATTCTTCTGATGGCAAATGGCTCGCGGGAGCAATGAGTCAGATTAACCTGAAAAATTCCCTGGGGTGGTAGTTGTATCGAAGAGTACGATCGCTATCAGGGTGTGAAAGAGCTAATGCCTTTTGCAAAAGCAGTAAGCGCCAAATCGAATGATTTTGATAAAGATGGCAATGAGATCCATACAGATTTTCTCAAAATGATGAAGATAGTAAAAGATGCGGGCTATAAAGGTTATGTAGGTATCGAGTATGAAGGCAGCGAGATTAGTGAGGCCGACGGAATCAAGGCCACAAAAATCTTATTGGATAAGATTGCTACGATGATTTAGCAACGGCATGGTCCAAAGTCTTAACCGTGGTTGGCATCCCTGCCGACCACATTTCGAATGGATGACATCAAGACAGGAATTTGCCAAACATGATGCCATAGCGATAAATCAAATTGAATATCCTTAAAGATCAACTAGTTATGGATAAATCTTGATTTCATATTGATTGTAGCTTTGCAGTAATCATCATTTAAGGTCATGTTACGACTGATAATTGTTTCTCTTAGGATGAAGTGTTGTCTTCACATGTTGCAAAAAAATATCTAAGAAATTCGTTAACAACTTCTTAACTCCTTGACTACTCCTTATCAGTGGGTTATGCATTAGATTCGCAATCACAGTATTTTTATCCGTAATGAATACAGTTTTTAAATTCCGTTTCTGGCAACATTTTTGACTTAAGGATAGATGTCAACAGACATGAGAGTTCGTAAATCTGATCCCCCGATCAAATAAAATTTAACGGGTTTCATTTCATAGCAATGAGGTTGTGGTCATTCCACGGCACAACCTCTTTTTTAATCTGCCTGAAATTGACCAACATGATATCTTGATCCGAACGAGATAGTTATCATTAAGAATAACGGGTTTCATTTCAAAGCAAGAGGTTGTGAACAATTAAGGGATCAACCTCTCTTTTTCTGAAACTTTTGAGAAGTACACCCAAAACCAGACCGATTATAAGAGTAACGGGTTTCATTTCAAAGCAAGAGGTTGTGAACAATTAAGGGATCAACCTCTTTTTCTGAAACTTTTAAGAAGTACACCCAAAACCAGACCGATCATAAGAGTAACGGGTTTCATTTCAAAGCAAGAGGTTGTGAACAATTAAGGGATCAACCTCTCTTTTTCTGAAACTTTTAAGAAGTACACCCAAACCCAAACCGATCATTAAGAATAACGGGTTTCATTTCAAAGCAAGAGGTTGTGAACAATTAAGGGATCAACCTCTCTTTTTCTGAAACTTTTGAGAAGTACACCCAAAACCAGACCGATTATAAGAGTAACGGGTTTCATTTCAAAGCAAGAGGTTGTGAACAATTAAGGATCAACCTCTCTTTTCTGAAACTTTTGAGAAGTACACCCAAAACCAAACCGATCATTAAGAATAACGGGTTTCATTTCAAAGCAAGAGGTTGTGAACAATTAAGGGATCAACCTCTCTTTTTCTGAAACTTATGAGAAGTACACCCAAAACCAAACCGATCATTAAGAATAACGGGTTTCATTTCAAAGCAAGAGGTTGTGAACAATTAAGGGATCAACCTCTCTTTTTCTGAAACTTTAAGAAGTACACCCAAAACCAAACCGATCATAAGAGTAACGGGTTTCATTTCAAAGCAAGAGGTTGTGAACAATTAAGGGATCAACCTCTCTTTTTCTGAAACTTTAAGAAGTACACCCAAAAACCAAACCGATCATAAGAGTAACGGGTTTCATTTCAAAGCAAGAGGTTGTGAACAATTGGGTTGATCAAACATCTTTTAGGCTTTATTTGATCGCCCAAGAATTTTCCCTCTGTGTAAGCCCATAAAATGGGATTTTATTGAAGTGAGGAGGTTGGATTCTTTTATTAGGAGTCAACCTCACCTTCTAACCTTGACAAAAGATGCATAAATGGGTTTCATTTTCAAGACGAGGTTGTAAGCAACAAAAGTGAGCAACCTCATTTTTTTGAACCATCCTATTCCCACTAAGAGACGGGTTTCAATTCATAGCAAGAGGTTGTATTCAAATCAGATGCAACCTCATTTTTTCTTTTAGTTATCCCTTCTCAGTAAGAAACACAAACGGACTTCATTACAAAAGTTGAGGTTAAATTCGGGCAAGAATTTAACCTCTTTTTTACACCTTACCCAAAAAGGCGTATCTTTTGTCGATGTTACGAATTTGTTTTCTTGCTTTATCATGTCTTCTTTTGGGTTGTCAAAGTATGTTGACCAAGTTGGCCCAGGGTCCACAGCCAATAGCATTTCAGAATATTGTGATCGACAGTACCAATTGGGGGTTACCCTACAAGCCTTGTGAGCCTTCCATCCATATTAATCCAAAAAATCCTAAAAATATGGTGGCAGGAATGGTGCTGAATAAGACATTGCATTCGATGGATGGCGGTTTTACCTGGGGGCTACAGTTTGTTAAGTCCCCTTACGGGGTTTACGGCGATCCCGTTATTACTGCTGATTACGATGGTAATTTCTACTTTGCACATCTTGCCGATACCGACGGTCGGGGTCGTTCTGCAGAGGGCTGGTTAGATCGGATTGTGATCCAAAAATCGACAGATGGAGGCAAGTCGTGGAATGAAGGAACCTATACCGGCCACCGACCACCAGCCGACCAGGATAAACATTGGCTCGCAGTAGATCCAGGTAACAACCATATTTATATAACCTGGACCGAGTTTGACAAGTATGGTAGCAGCAATCCGGATGACCATAGCCGGATTTTGTTCTCTAAATCAATTGACCAGGCTGAGTCTTGGTCTGACCCGGTAGCGATTAGCGAGGTGAATGGTGATTGCCTTGATGGCGATGAAACCACTGAAGGAGCGGTACCTTGTGTCGGACCTTCCGGGCAAGTATATGTCGCCTGGTCGCACGGCGAATCCATTTATTTTGATCGCTCGCTTGATGGTGGTGCCACCTGGCTTGATCAGGATATCATGGCAGCAGATCAACCCTTTGGGTGGGATATTGAAATTGAGGGTTTTGGACGCGCAAACGGTATGCCGGTTACCGCCTGTGATCTGAGTAAAAGCCGTTATAGGGGCAATATTTACATCAATTATTGCGATCAACGAAATGGCAGTAATGATACTGATGTTTGGCTGGTAAAATCTGCTGATCAGGGTAAAACTTGGACGGATCCTTTGCGAGTTAATAATGACCCAGCCGGCAGACAACAATTTTTTACCTGGATGACTGTTGATCCAACGACAGGAGCTATTTATATTGTTTTTTATGATCGGAGAAACTACACTGATCTCAAGACTGATGTTTATCTCGCCTATTCTTTTGATGGTGGCGAAACATTTAAAAACGTAAAGATCAGTGAAAAACCCTTTGCTCCGAGTCCCAATATCTTTCTCGGTGATTACAATAATATAAGTGCATATGGCGGTGTTGTGCGGCCTATCTGGACGCGTCTTGATGGAAACAAAACATCTATAATGACAGCAATTATTAATTTTTAAATGCTAATTGATTCTTCGGAGATTTATAAGGCAGCCCATTTCATTGCTCCATACCTTCATAAAACTCCATTGATCTTAGATCCGGTAATATCAGGTCAAGTAAAAACTAATGTATTTCTAAAACTCGAAAACCAACAAATAAGTGGGTCGTTTAAAGCGCGCGGCGCATTTAACAAAATGTTGGCTTTTTCAAGGCATCAGGCAAATCCAGGTTTTTATGTAGCGGCCTCTACCGGGAATCACGCTGCGGCATTTTGTTTGGCATTAAGGAGGCTGAACCTTAAGGGCAAAGTCTTTTTACCGGAAAATGCTTCAACCTCGAAATTGGAATTTATCAAAGCATTGGAAGTTCCATACGAACTAGTGGGTCGCACCAGTTTGCAAACTGAAATCCATTGCCGGAAGATTGCTGAAGAAAATGGTTATCATCTTGTGCATCCCTATAACGATGTCGAGATTATAGCCGGTCAGGGCACCGTGGCGATTGAAATGCTTGACCAGCAACCAGAGCTCGATGTAGTAGTTGCTCCAGTCGGTGGGGGTGGCCTGATCTCCGGTCTAGGCATATTACTAAAGAGTGAACGACCCAAAATTAAATTAGTTGGATGTCAACCGGCACACAGCCCTGAAATGGTCGAGTCAATCAGTAGAGGTAAAATCATCGAAGAAGATATTAGCTTACCCACCTTATCTGACGGCACTGCCGGTGGCATGGAACCCGGATCAATCACGTTTGAAATTTGCAGAGAATTAGTTGACGAATGGGCTTTAATTAGTGAAAGTGAAATTGCTTTTGAAATCGTAAATATGTTGCGTACCAATCAAATCCTGATTGAA
Organism: Saprospiraceae bacterium; assembly: GCA_016711125.1. Taxonomy (GTDB): domain Bacteria; phylum Bacteroidota; class Bacteroidia; order Chitinophagales; family Saprospiraceae; genus JABDMH01. The sequence continues at coordinate 1,273,046 of JADJTQ010000002.1, forward strand.
GGTGCAGCAGCTTTACCCCTGGCTTATTTGAGGAAAAATCAAGCACAATATCAGAATAGAAACGTGGGGCTGGTGATTACAGGAAAACGAATTTCCATGATGAAGCTGAAAGAACTAATGAAAGAGATCTGATGATTCGAAACGGCTAATACTACTGCATACACGTCACCCTTGATGAGGCAGGGGGATGAACTCTTTTTGCGACTTCGTAACTATATATCAATTCACGCTTTTCGTAAATAAATACCACCAGAAAAATTCTTTATCATAATTTCAGGACCACCTCCATTAATACTACCAACTGTCCATTCATCGGTGCTCAACTTGAAGGTATTACCTTCTACTTTTTTCAGCTCAGCCGGTTTTGAGACGACATTCATATCAAAAGCGCTGTATACCTCGCTAAAGGAGGTTTTCATTTTAAAAGTGGCCTTATAATTGGCAGGCAACGTCAAATCAATGGTGCCGGAATAATTGCTGAATGCCATAGACTGATCTGGGGTAATTTGTTTAAAAGCAACTTCGATCTTGCCAGCATAGGTGCTCGCATTAACCGTGCCTGAGACAGCCTTTGCCGATATATATCCCGTGTAGCTTTCGAGGTTGATGTCACCTGAGATATTGTTGACTTCGATAAACCTGCCGGTGTAATTATGAAGATCCAAATTGAAGTTGTTGGGTACCTCAATCTCTAGTTCAATCTGTTGGAACCAGGATTCACTTTTTATCGAAACCGTGTTTTTTTCCTCGCTGATTTCGAAATCGAAATTGTTTGTTTTAATCCTTTTAAGATTACCTTCCATTTCATTGTCTTCATCATCTTCCAAATTTTCTACTAATCGGTATTTAACCAGTATGTCAGATCGATTGCTTCCGGTCACCTTAATGGAAGCACTTTTTAGATCCGTAGCCAGTAATCCGATTTTTCCGGGGCTGGATAATGGCACGGTTACCTGATCAGTTGCCTGTGCTCCGGCACTTATGCCTAGTATGGCCATAAATACAGCCAGTAATATGTTTTTCATAGTTATTTATTTTTAGATTGTTCGTAAATAGACACTTCCATTAAAAGTTTCGAAGTGAAGCTTTATGCCCCCTGATTTATTTTGATATTTGACTGCCCTCCAAGTTTATAGGTGAAACCATTCTCATTATTTCTGGCTTCAATTTTAGAGGGCATGGGAGTAGCTGACTCAAAATCGGTATAAAAACTTCCATGAAATGTTTTGAAGGATACGTTGGCATCCATGTCGTGAAGAAAGTAGGCTTTGATATCACCGTTGAGGGTGTAGAATGTTCCCCCTTTTTCGGATTTTCGATATATCGAATCGTCACATCTCCATTGATGGTGCGCGCATGATCAACTTGCTTTACGGATTCCAGCGTGATATTTCCATTTATATTATTGGCCCAGACGGGTGTTTGGATATTTTCCACGAAAATATCTCCATCGTTGATCGTTGACAAGATCACGTGAAGATTTTCTGGCACTAGCACTTCAAAATCTACCTGGAGTCCTGTTTCATTGTGGCACCCTTGCCAGTCATAATAACCCCAATTGCTTCCATCATTATCACATGGTTTATGAAGTGCAAATTTGCTGCATTCTGTAGCTATATAAATAGCCAGGGTATCGCCTTGCTCCAAATACTGAATGGTGGGCGAGTCATTATTTATTTTTAATTTAATCTCCTGATGACCTTTGACGATTATTTTGTTTTCAGTCCCGGTTTTAGCCTTAATGTCACCTTGAATATTGGCTATCAAGACGTGTTTGAAATTGTGTACATCAAACACCTTCTCGAAATCTTGGTTATAGGCAGTTGTCACCAGGAGGAGGAGCAGACCTGTCAATGGTGTTTTCATAGTTTTTCGATTAAAATGGATTGAAGATCTTTTTCGAATGCTTCGGTGATCGATGGCGGCATATCCTTGTTGATTTGATTTTTAAACTGATCCGCTGATTGGCTGGCTCCGACTTTTTTCAAAGCCTCGGCTAGTGATATCAGGACGAGGGGTGATTTCTGCTGGGCAATGGCATTAATGAGACCTCCCCTGACAGTTTCCAAATGACTGAAAGGAATGAGTGCTTCAATAGAGGCTATTCGTACATTGTCACTGGGATCATTATTGATCGTATAAAGTAGGGCATCCGAAAGCTTCTTGCTTACATCTTGCATTTCCTGAGTTAAGCCAACCGCCTGGAGCCTTGCACTGGTGGATTTATTATCAAGTTTTGAGATGACGACTTCCTCCTTTAGACTATTCAATTGGGTGAGTAATTTTTGATTTTCAACATTACCATTCTGACGCATCAGATATCCGCCTATCAGACCCAGCAACAGGGTAAAGCCGGCCACCATACCTAGAATCCATGGTCTGATAATCCGTTGTTTTATCTGGGGCGTTTGATGGCTTAGCATTTGATAAAATCGTTCATCCATTGACTTGGGTGGTTCTATCAAAAGATGATTTAAAAGGTTTTCAGATAGATGGTTTATTTCGTCAAAATCATTAATGCTTAATCTGCCCGATGCAATTAGTTCCTCAAGAATTATATCTTCTTCTTTTGTGCTCATGCCTTTTTTTATTCGATCCACCAGAGATCTGATTTTCGCTTCATTCATAGTAGTTCATTATATTTTGTTGCACCATGATTTCTCGTAATTCTTTAATAGCCCGAAATACTTTGACTTTAATCGTAGATTCATTCACGCCAAGTAGATCTGCTACTTCTTTATATTTCATTTCGCCTATTTTCACCAACATCAAGACTTCTATTTTGTCCTCCGTGAGTTGAGCAATCGCCTGATGTAAATGTCCTTTTCGATCACTCCATTCCAACCCTGGTATGGGTTTGGCTGATCGGTAGTGACTTGCAGTTGTCCGCTGATCTCATCCGAACGGTGTTTTTTTTCTTTCCGGAAATGGTCGGCCGACACATTTCTGGCTATTTGGTAAATCCAGGACCTCAAGTTTCCGTCACCTTTGAATTGATCTTTGTATTTCAAAATTCGTTCAAAGACATTTTGGACCAGATCTTCAGCTACGAAAACACTTTGATGCAGTTGAATAAAATACGAGAACAGGGCTTTTTTATATTTCTCATAGAGAATGCCCAGATCCTTGACTTCCCCATTTTGAATGGATTGCATAAGTAATTCGTCGGTCATCAGCGCTGTTATCGTTTTTTTTTGGTCTCTCCTTGGGTGGTTGAGATGTATACTCCTAGATTCAAAAAAAAGTTACATGATTTTAAATAATTCGTCTCATTTTATCAAAAAGCCTACGCCTGTATATTTTTAGTATTTTCCTGCCTTCTTAAAGAAATTAAGACCCTATGATGTTTAATAAGTTCCTCCCCTTGTGGTGCTTGGGTATTCTCATCTTCATGAACACCGAGTTGACAGCTCAAAAAAGGAAGGTTAAGACAGAGGTTGAAACCATATCTGATCAGAATCTATCTTCGCTGCAGGATTCCATGTTTCCTGGCCTGAAGTGGCGTAACATTGGCCCTTTCCGGGGTGGAAGAGCCACGACCGTCTGTGGAGTTATACAGGATCCGTTTACCTATTATTTTGGCTCGACCGGAGGTGGTGTATGGAAGACCACGGATGCCGGCGCTAGTTGGAGGAATATCAGTGATCGATATTTTAAGACTGGATCAGTTGGAGCGATCGCAGTTTCACCTTCTGATCCAAACGTGATCTACGTTGGTATGGGAGAGGCTCCAATCAGGGTGTCATGACCAGTCATGGAGACGGAGTCTACAAATCAACCAATGCTGGGGAAACCTGGCAACATGTCGGCCTGGAAGATACCCGACAGATATCGCAAGTACGAGTACACCCAAATGATCCGGATTGGGTGTATGTCGCTGCACAGGGTAGTCCGTACATGCCTACTGCCGACCGGGGTATCTATCTCTCCAAAGACGGCGGTAAAAACTGGACTAAGATTCATGAAGTAAATGAAACAACTGGTGCCTGCGATCTCTCGCTTGACGTTCGTAATCCTCGCATCCTCTACGCAGCTTATTGGGACCATCAGCGCCATCCATGGCAGATGCGAAGTGGTGGTGAGGGCAGCAGCATCTGGAAAACCAGCAATGGTGGCGAAGTATGGACTAAATTGAGTGAAGGCCTGCCTGATAGCATCATGGGTAAGATAGGTGTAGTCGTATCACCAGCGGATAACAGCCGGGTCTATGCTGTAATCGAGTCAAATCAGGGTGGACTTTACCGGTCAGATAATGGGGGCAAATCCTGGTCACTGATCAACGAAGACCGTATATTAAGATCGCGATCCTGGTACTACATGCACATTTTTGCCGATCCCTTTAATGTAGATAAACTGTTCATATTAAATGCTCCTTTTATGCAAAGTATGGATGGCGGAAAGACCTTCAAACAATTAGCCACTCCCCATGGAGACAATCATGATCTTTGGATCAATCCGGTCAATCCGATGGCGATGATCAATGGCAATGACGGAGGAGCCAACATTTCGTTTAATGCCGGTCAGACCTGGAGTACTCAGGCGAACCAACCCACTGCCCAGTTTTACCGGGTCAATGCCGATAACCGCTTTCCCTATTATGTATACGGAGGTCAGCAAGATAACTCGACGGTAGCGGTGCCCAATGCTTCGGATGGTCCGGGCATTCCGTTTAAAGATTTTTACCCTGTGGGTGGTTGTGAGAGCGCTTATTCGGCCTTTGATCCTGACGACCCCCGATTTGTGTACTCCGGTTGCTATCAGGGTATTGTCACCGAATATGACACAAAACTCCGACTTGAAAAAGATGTAATGGCCTATCCCGATCTGGGCTTAGGACAAACGCCCGTCGATATGCGATACCGGTTTAATTGGAATGCACCGATCATTATGTCACAACATGACAAAAAGGTGATCTATCACGCCGGCAATAAAGTCTTAAAACCACCGATCGTGGTATTTCCTGGCAAGAGATCAGTCCTGATCTGACCCGTAATACTCCGGAAAAACTCGATGTCGGGGGTGGGCCGATCACCAATGAGGGAGCGGGTGGAGAAAACTATCATACCATCATGTATCTGGCGGAGTCTCCCCATGATGCTCAGGTAATTTGGATCGGTACAGATGACGGTTTAATTCATGTAACCAGAAATGGAGGAAACAACTGGAACAATGTTACGCCCCCGTCCTTACCAGAAGGACTCGTAAACTGTATCGAAGTCTCACCCCACAAACCTGGTACCGCCTATGTGGCTTACAACCGATACAAATTTAATGACTTTACTCCCCATATATTAATAACCCATGACTTTGGACAGAACTGGTCTGACCTGGCTCAGGGCATCGAAGATAATGCTCACGTCAGGGTAGTGCGGGAAGACCCCATCCGGCCTGGCCTGTTATATGCTGGTACCGAAACCGGGCTCTTTCTTTCCTATGATACTGGTGCTCATTGGGATCGGTTTCAATTGAACTTACCTATCGTGCCAGTCACCGATCTCAAGGTGCATCATAATGACTTAATTGCAGCTACTGCCGGCAGGGCATTTTGGATATTAGATGATCTTACCCCGCTGCAAAAATGGGAAGATGAAAAGATGAGCAAGCCAGATCTATTTAAACCTGCTACGGTCTATTTATGGGGTGGACCCCGGCTGGATACTTTGAATGATATGGGTACTAATCCGGACTATGGTCTGGCAGCTTTTTACAACTTGCCGGAGATTGATCCTGATCGGGAAATAAGATTTATTATTTCCGATGTTAATGGTGACGAAGTAAAAGTTTTTTCGACTAAAGAAAAAGAGGCTACAAAAAAACTAAAGGTAAAAAGAGCAGGAATTAATAAACTGGTTTGGAATCTGGTACCGGACGGCGTCGAACCCATCAAAGGGCTCGTGACTTTAGGCGGAAATAAAAGCCCCAGGGTTGCATCCGGCAATTACAAATTAGATATGATTTACGACGGTGATACCATACGTGCCGAATTTCGCATTTCCGATGATCCACGTCTTGAGATACCTGCTTTTGCATTCGCCCAGAAAAAAGATTGGCTTGAGCGATTGGATCTCGCTGCCAAGGATCTGACCGAAAGCGTCAAAGCAATGAATTATGTAAAAACGCAAATCGACGAACTCAATAAAAGGCTGGCTACCTCACCAGATAGCACGTTACTCAAGCAGGGTAAATCAATCATCGCAAAAATTGATTCGTTAAAGAGCGAGCTCGTTCAAGAAAAACAAAAGACGTTTCAGGATGTAATTAATTTTCCCAATCAATTGGATGCCAAGATCCGGCATATTCAGTCTTTGATTGAGGAGTCATATCCACCAGTCACTACGGGTCAGACGACAAGAGCTACCGATGTCATGGAAGAGTGGAAGATCAAAAAAGATATCTGGCTTCGATTGCAATCAATCGACATCCACCAGTTTAATTTGTCAATTGATCAATCGGATATTCCATTTATATCAACAAAAATTCCAGATAAGAAGGAGGGAAAGCCTTAGTGGTTTGAAGAACATATAAGTGCATAGAAATGGGTATTTCATTAGACAGGGTGATTTCAGAACTTCCAATTGAAAGTCAGAAACGTATAGGCCGCAAGGCAAAGGAAGAAATAAAAGCGATTCGTCAGAAAAGGCAGTCACAAAAGATTGAAGAAAGATGGGACTTAAGAGACCATTGTATTTCCATATCATGATGAGAAAGAGATACCAACGGGAACCTGCAATCGAATTTTAAAAGAAGCTGAATTAAAATGAGGGAATTGACAATAATCGTAGCACAAAACGATGATGGTATGGGGGTCAAATCAAGGAATATCCAGGTGTATTTACTGGGGGAGAAACCCTAACAGAATTGATGACTAATGCGAATGAAGCTATACGACTTTATTTTGAAGGAAGTGAGGAGCCGTCAATTGTAGATCCAAAGTTCGAACTGGTTGTAGATCTTCAGGAATTCTTTTCACACAACGATTACATAGACATTACGAAGCTTGCTAAGCGAACAGGGATGAACACGAGTCTTTTGCGTCAGTATGCCAAGGGTATCAAATTCCCGAGCATAGAACAAGTGGCTAGGATTGAAAAAACTCTGAAAGAGATAGGAGCTGAGCTGATTAATACTCACCTGTTAAACAAACCTTTGGAGACGAGCTAACAGCGAACCGACACTAGCTAAGCTGAAAAAAGTTGGTTGAAGATCACCTCGAATGACCCAACTGTTGTCTAAGGAATGGAATTAAGTCTATACAAATACCAAGCGGGGGTTCTATCTACCCAATGGTTAAAATTAATATACTTAATCCAAGCGGGCATGGTAGAGTAAATTTGTTCCAGTTTAAATCGGTTGCTTTCTTGCATTGTAGTGGGTCGTCTTGTGACTAGTAAGTATGTTGAACCTGAATCTAGCACCCAGGTTGGCAAAATCAGGTCCCTCCAGAACATTAAGATTGGGTCGCTTATAGTATGAGTAGGTCAATGGACCCAACTGATAAGGATTTGATTCGGAATAGTAAAGGGTGGTTGGGCCATCAAAACCTTGGTAAACATGTCGATATAGTGGTGTGGTTCGGTCTAGAGAAGTGAAACATATAAATAGCAGGAGGAAAGAATTCAGAACAAAAAAAGACCGCAGCACAATTAATCCCAATTTCGTCGATGAGGGGTCAAAACTTCTTTTATAGATAAATAAAGCATACCCCTCCATTATAATCACAGGGAGAAATCCAATTAAGGGAAATAGAAATCTCAATTCTTTATGACCTATACTGGAATGTAAGAGTAGAAACGGTAAAATCATCCATACCAAAACATCCTTTGGTTTCGCAATAACCAAATAGGTAAATAGAAAGATCGGGATCAAGCTAAATGGAGGAATTAAGGCAAGAAAGAGTTGGGGTATGTAGTACCACCAAGGCTCAAGACCAAAATTAGATGCTTTGTCGTGAAAAACATTTTGGTCAATGTAATGCCAAAAAGACCAGGTCCATTCTCCATAGAACCAATAGTCAACAATTAGACCGAAACCAATCGCAAGAACTATTCCCAAGACAACACTAATAAAGTTTTTAAAATGGTCCTTCTTAATAAATAGAACCCACAATAAAAATCCAAAGACCATGACACACATTTGATATCTGGAGAGATAAGAAAGTCCAAATATCATCACTATGCCAAGAAAATAAATAATACCCTTTTGAGAAGGATGGAAATAAAGGGCAAAAGCAATAATAAACAGGGATCCAGACCAACTTTCAGAGGAATATCGAACACCTACAAATATTGCAAACCATAGTAAAAAAGAGAGGTAAGAAAATATGGTTTGCTGCTCTTTTGGGTACCTATCGCGATAAGCCCAGTAAATCAAATACATACTGAGAAAAGATAGTGCAGCCGACATCAATCTAAGTATGGTCGTAATAGTGAAGGGGTTACCCAGACCAATTGCACTTATAAATTTGTGAACTGCCACCACTATGAGTGGTTGAAAGGCAGATCTCATTTGATACTGGTATTCCCAAGGCAGGGTGGATGCATCGATCAGGTTGAGCTTCATTGCCGCAAATTCCAGAAGCTGGAAGTGTTCATCGGCTTGAAAATGGCCAATTGAGAAAATTGAGGTACAAAGAAGGGCCGCAAAACTGATATATAGTATTTTAGTAGTGCCTTGGTTATGCATTTATGTCATATCTGACTTTTAAAAAAGAGCTTAGCTTATCGCTTATACCTAAACTTGATCACAATGGTAGTATAGTGAGAATCCCTTATAATCCTAACCCATTGTCAATGTTTGTGCAGTCTTGACTTGGCTCGACAACAAGTGAATATTCAAATTTCGGTGTTGTTTTTGATTTTGACATTGCATGAAAATTCTGAAGACTTATGTGACTAAAATTAGTATTATAGTCAGAAACGAAATCTTTCATATTTTAATTAAACAATCGAGTTCGAATAGGCAAAAAGTATGAAACTTTCTAGTCAAAACATTTGTCAAAAAAGGAACTTGGAGCAGGTTAGATCAAACTCCATTTGGTATGATGACTTAGGGTGGAAGATCAAATTAAAACAAATCAAATGATTGCCGCATCAATGGCTACTACCCAATTGATTTTCCAACCTTTCCGGCAGATGTTTTAGCACCCAGGATATATAGTCATTATCATAACCTACTTTATCTTGAATGGCTTTCACCTGGGTCATGATCGATTGAAAGGTAGCCGGACTTATTTGATGCTCGCGAATTTCCGATTCAAGTTTTTCTAAAGCCTGGGAGATTCGAGCTAAAACAGCAGGATTAGGATCGCCCTCCGTATTCGCAAGATATCCTTCAATCAAATTTTGAGCAATCTCACGGCCATGATCCAGCGATTCTTTGATATTACCCCTACCGGTTACCGCATTTCCGAGAGCAAATACATTGGGGTAACCACTGAGGCGGCAAAAGATTTCATCATCAATTTCATAGGTGCTACCACAAGATTGGATTCCTGAAATGATATCAGGTAAACTACCTATGGATGAGATCACATAAGGGAACCGAATTTCTTTTTCAGAACCCGCAATACTCCTTACTTTGCCATTCGTCACTTCAGTTTCTTGAAAAATCAGGCCAACCAGCCGGTCACCTTCTACGATTTTATCGACAGGCACATGATTTGCGGCTACATTAAAGAGATATTTTGAACGATAATTGTTAAGAATTTTTTCGCGTACTGCCTCGGCTTTGGCAATCTCCTCCGGTGTCGTTGGATCTCCCGGTGATAGAGGCATATCTTTAATACGCCTTCGATAAAATAGGGTGCAACCCGTGATACCAAGGTCTTCCAAGGTCAGCCCTTTTTCATCGAGCACCTTTGCGATGCTTCGGTCAAGCGCAAAGAGATCAATATCATGACCTCGCTCTTGAAGAGCCTTCTGAACCAATTCAAACATTAAGACTTTAGCAACGTCAAGTGAGGCCAGACCTCCACCAATGATTCCCACTCCGTCTTCAATCTGATAGGTCTCTTTATCAAACCCAGGTTCATGCATATGATTAAACCAGTAGATAAAAGGGTTCTGATACACAAGTCCCTTACCTATATAAGTATCAATGCCCTCAATACCAAGCGGCCTGTCTTTCCAGGCTCCGATAGCTAACAATACCGCACTAAAGCCCATTTTATTCAAGTCTTCAAACTGAATATCTTCACCTAGTTTAGTCTGAGGCACATAGGTTACCAGGGGATGACTCAATTTTTCATTAATTCGCTGTTGCTCCTTATCTCTCAGTCTTACATGCCATTTAGGAAGTCCATCTTCGATCTTACCATACGGTAATGCGTTTTGATCAAAAACAACAGAAGGAATTCCTCGTTCGGCTAGTTGAAAAGCGGCTTCCGAACCAGAAACTGCACCCCCGAAAATGGCTACCAGGTATTTAGATGCTGACATGAAAATTTCTTGTAGTCTTTGCTTATTTAATTTGCCAAGTGGTTGGGCCGGCGATCATAAGATCCAGATCAGCTTTGCGCTCGCTTGCTTTGTCCAATTGTGTTTGCATCATCGACTCGTAAGTTGGTCGTTCGACGGCATATAAGACACCGAATGGTCTCGGTAGCGCTCCTTCTTCTCTGGGGTCGTCAAAAAAGTGTGTTAACATTGTGGCTTTGAAGATATCTTTTTCATTATGAATCCAAAGATCTGCTTCGGTATATTGGCCTTCTTTTAAACTGACGATCTGAGGTGTCATTCCTTCGATACGAATACCCTTATCTCTTTCTGCTCCAAAAACCAATGGTTTACCATCTTCTAAAAAGATGCAAGTATCATTTTTACTCTCTTTTTCAGTAAAGGCAAAAAAAGCTCCGTCATTAAAAATGTTGCAATTTTGGTAGATCTCCAAAAAGGAGGTTCCGGAATGAGCGTGACTCCGGTGCAACATTTCCTTGAGGTGTTTCGTATCCCTGTCCATTGATCTGGCGACAAAGCTGGCATGTGCACCCAGTGCAAAAGCACCTGGATTGACCGGGTAGTCAATCGATCCCATGGGGGTTGATTTTGTTCGCTTCATCAACTCCGAGGTTGGAGAGTATTGTCCTTTGGTCAAGCCGTAGATCTGGTTATTGAATAGCAGAATATTTATATCCAGGTTTCTTCTCAAAGCATGCAACATATGATTGCCTCCTATCGACAACCCGTCACCATCTCCGGTAACAACCCAAACATGCAAATTCGGGTTAGCCAGCTTCAGCCCGGAAGCAAAAGCAGGTGCCCGGCCATGAATGGAATGCAGGCCATAGGTCTCCATATAGTAGGGAAATCTCGACGAACATCCGATACCAGAAACAATAGCAACATTATCACGATCGAGGCCGAGGTCTGCAAAAACCGTCTGTACTTGCTTTAATATGGAATAGTCTCCACAACCGGGACACCATCTGACGTCCTGATCGGTTGCAAAATCCTTAGCTTTCAAAGGCTCTTGCTGCCCATTGCTTGGAGGATTGGTACTCATAATTTTATGATTTATCTAAAATTTCTAACACAGCATGCTCCAATTCCGATTTGGAGATCGGCATACCTTGAATTTTGTTATAGGTATATACCGGCAATAAAAATTTCTCCTTTAGCAGTTTTGACAGCTGACCATTGTTTAGCTCGGGGACTAAGATTTTATCAAATCGAGAAAGGAGCTCTTTCAAATTGCGTGGCAGTGGTTTGAGATACCGGATGTGTGCGTGAGACACCGATCTGCCCTGTTTGTTTAGCGATCTGACCACGCTTTCGATGGCGCCAAAAGTTGAACCCCATCCAACGATCAGCAGATCACCCGATTCCGGTCCAGATTCGATGGTTTGTTCGGGTATGTATTCGGCAATTTTTCGATCCTGGCCTCGCGAATTTTTACCATATATTCATGGTTTGCCGGTTCATAAGAAATATTACCTGTATTAGCTTCTTTTTCTAAACCACCGATTCGATGTGCCAAACCCGGTGTTCCTGGTATCGCCCAGGGTCGGGCGAATTTTTCATCACGCACATACGGCAAATAAACCTCCTCGGTGACCTCTTTTTTAAACGAGAACTCGATAGGTGGAATATCAGCAACCTTAGGAAATCTCCAGGGCTCTGCGCTGTTGGCTATGTAACCATCACTCAACAAAATTACAGGAGTCATATGTTGGATCGCTATGCGGCAAGCTTCGATCGCTGTATCAAAGCAATCACCGGGAGATTTGGCTGCAATAACGGGTATAGGTGATTCACCATTGCGGCCATATAACGCCTGCAACAAGTCTGATTGTTCTGTTTTTGTCGGCAAACCGGTAGAGGGTCCTCCCCGCTGTACATTAATGACGACTAATGGAAGCTCAAGCATCATCGCTAAACCAATGGCCTCTGCTTTAAGTGCCAGACCTGGTCCTGAAGTGCCCGTTACAGCCAGGTTGCCTCCATATGAGGCACCAATCGCTGAGCAAACTGCTGCTATTTCATCTTCGGCCTGAAATGTTTTGACTCCAAAATGTTTGCGAGCTGCCAAGCCATGCAATATGTCGGATGCAGGGGTAATCGGATATGATCCGTAAAATAAAGGTAATCCTGCTTTCTTGCTGGCTACGATCAAGCCCATCACTAAAGCATCATTTCCGATGATACCCCGGTACGTACCAGGTTCGAGAGGAGCTGCTTTCACTTCAAATTGACCCGAAAAAGTTTCTGTGGTCTCACCAAAATGAAAGCCGGCTTTTAGAGCGGCAATGTTGGCTTGTAGCACATCCTCTTTCTTGGCAAATTTTCCATAGAGGTAATTCACGGTTTCCTCCATGTTGCGATTATATCGCCAATAGAGAAAACCAAGCACAAACATGTTTTTACAGCGATCCTGCTCTTTTGTACCCAAGATGGAGTCTACCAGACTGGCCCGTGTCAGTTTAGTAATCGGGAGTTGAAAAAGTTGAAACCCATTCAGTGACCCATTCTCCAATGGATTGACATTTTCATCGTATTTAGCCAATCGAAGATTTTTCTTATCAAAACCATCGGTATTGACAATTATGGTGCCTCCCTCTTTCAAACCATGAAGATTTGTTTTCAACGCAGCTGCATTCATGGCTACCAGGACATCATATTGATCACCAGGGGTAAAGATCCTGGTGCTACCAAAATGTATTTGAAACCCCGACACACCTGGCAAGGTGCCGGCAGGAGCCCGGATTTCTGCGGGAAAATCAGGATAGGTAGCCAAGTCACTACCAGTCAATGCGGTATTACTGGTAAATAGACCTCCGGTAAGTTGCATACCATCGCCGGAGTCGCCGGCAAACTTAATGGTGACTTCTTCCTGGATTGTAAGATTTTGACTCATTTTTTTATTGTCGGATCGTCTTATAAATTGAAAAATCAAAGGTGCAGCCGGCCCTTTCGAGCTAATAATATTTCGTTGTCTTCTACATGATCGGGATCAGGTATACAGCAATCTACCGGGCAGACAGCTGCACACTGAGGCTCTTCGTGAAAGCCCACACATTCCGTACACTTATCCGGGGTGATGTAGTAAAAATCGTCAGAAATCGGAGCTTGTTGGTCGGTTGCATCCACTTCACTGCCACTACCCAAAGTGTACGATCCTGTTATAGAGGTTCCGTCCGCAATAGCCCATTCAACCCCACCTTCATAGATTGCGTTGTTGGGGCATTCCGGCTCACATGCACCACAATTGATGCATTCGTCGGTGATCATTATCGCCATAGTATCTAGATATTTATATTTGTCAATTAACGAATTTCACAACGGTATAGCATATATGCCATAACGAAGTTCGAAATATATGACCAATAAATGAAAATTCAGGCCAAATAGATATATAGAATGTATGATTTCCGTCACTATGCTCGTTCAGTTTCCATTTTATAACATGCATTGCTCGGTTTAACTCAAGTATCATCACTGAGTTCATACGCCGCAGCACGTGGTCTGTGTCGATGCATGCAATTTTCTTACCATATTTGCAGCATCGGTAAAAATGGCCGATTCTAGGAGGGTGTAGTGTCCCTCTAGATTACTTTCATTTACAAGCATGGTCCCAATGCTGGCTATCGCAGCCGCATCTTGAGTTTGTCTGGGTTGGCCCCTATTTTGCTTGGTGCTCAGTGGTCGGGCACGCGTATCGATTCCGGAAGTGGAAGTTATTGATAAATTGGGCAAAGTTTTTGCTGCATTTTCTACCGTCGAGACCCACTCAAATCAAACAAATGAAAGTACTATTGCTTACCCTGATCAGTCTTTATATGTCTGCTATTGGGATTTCACAGGATCAACCATCTGCTCACGGATCGGAATCTATCAAGGAGGTTTCTTATGTTGATTGGAAGAATAAATATGAAGATCATGAGGCAGAAATATTAAGTGCCCATATTTCAGTCTCTACTGGCTTTGTAAATTCGGCATTTCAAGATGAGTTCGAAATCACATTAGGTGAAACTCCAATGGAGAGCGATTTGATCACACCCTATTTAAAACCACTTCAATATACGGTTAGTAATGTCGAAGGAATCATCCTGGATCGGGGTAGATTTATTGGTACTGAGGATTTGGATTTTACTCGCAGGCAGGAGGGTAAATATGCAGTATATATTTTTGCAGCTGATCGAATTGTGCGAGCTTTCATGGTTTCTAAAAATGCCGAAATATCCAATGTTTTTTGATGCTTGTCTTAATTCTTAGACTGGTATCTTTAGATTTTGCATCTTAGGTGGCAGTCACTTTTCAATGGGAATTTTCGATTTTTTCAGATCAAAGCGAGGTGAAGACATTCAACAAATCGCGGGACAATTATCCTGTGACTATCGCAGCAAGGATGATTTTGGATTAATCAAACTGCTTGCTGACTTTAAATTGTTCAATAGTGGAGGTCGGCGGAGCATACGAAATATCCTTTCACATGATGTTCCTTCATTGGATTGCAAGATCTGGATATTCGATTATCACTACACCATAAGTACCGGTCATAGTAGTCACACGGTGAAGCAATCGGTATTCTTCATCCAGTCAAAAGAACTGGGGTTACCTCATTTTCACCTACGGCCCGAACATTTTTTAGACAAGATCGGGTCCTGGTTTGGAATGGAGGATATTGATTTTGACGAGTATTCAAATTTTTCCAAAGCTTATCACCTGAAAGGAGCCGACGAATATATGATCCGAAAAACCTTTTCAGATAGAGTGATTGATTATTTCACATCCGAGCCTGGTTGGCATGTTGAAGGGCTTAATTATTATTTAGTGATTTACCGTGCCAAAAAGCTTTTGCACCCTACCCAATTAGCAGCATTTGAGGGTAAAGGGCACGAGGTTTTTCAGATCTTTAAAGGTGAAGGTTTTTCAGTTTAGTTTAGTTGGCATCTTTGATTTTTGGATCTTGCTGTTTTACTTCAGCCTCCGGAAGACAGGGTCTGACCCTCACTTCAGAATGATGTTGGAAGAGACCAGGCAGGGGTGGACCGGATCTCCCGACTATGAGGATGATGTTTCAGGAGACTAAATGAATTTCTAATATTGTCTTCCAGTGACGGTTGCAAAAGTCCCCTATTAGGTTTTAGAAGGTTCCTTATCACTATGATTCCTGAAAAAGTATTGGAACCCGCTAAATGCGATGAAGACCTTTCTTTTTTCTAATCGTTCTGTCGGAATCCCGGTCACCACATTCACAATTATTTGCATCTAGTACGTTATAATGAGTATGTAAACAGTAACTATGGAACCAGAGTATAGAACCCGAAAAAGTGAATTTTGCGATCATAAGGAGCAGACGCACTATTCTGATGACATATTTCATGAATCTGAATTATCAACAGCTGACGTTGACGATTTAGCACTTCCCATGGAAGAAGTACTGCCAAGCTGGTTGGACGAAACGCGTCTGGCTTGTTTTTTGGTTGGGGCTTTTGGTCTTCTGTTTACGATCATCAACCTGGACTTTTTTTATCAGCAAATCAGCAATCCATTTTTGCTGAATCTTTCCCTTTTGATGGGGCTTGGAGGATTTGCTAATTTCATGGTTTTTCCTAATGTGTTAAAATACTGCCTGGTTAATGGTTTGAAAAAGGTTGAGTTGCTTCGGGGTCTCCGTAATTTTATGCTTGCTTTTTCGGCTCTCTTATTTGTTTTTCTTTTTTTCCTTTCCCGTCATGGGCTTAGGTCTTTCGCTTTGATATTGATTCCAGCGCCATTGATTTTTAGCTATTTTTCAAAAAAATACATTGATGAACCTGTCTCAACCGAAGGTATCCGGTTTACCGTTCTCACGATATTTAATCAAGATATAAGAAGGTTAGCCTGGTTTTCATTTACCTTGATATTTATCGCTTTGATCTTTGCTTTTGTTGGAGTACTGTTCGGATTTATTTGAAGCTTCAAGGAACAGGTCTTTTTTAGTCTTTTTTGCGGAGAAGTAAACCCTTTTTCCCTTCAAAAATCGTTGTATCATTGGTAAAATTGCATTTTTTATGAGTCTCAGCGATGTTATCTCAACCTTAGAAAATGTTTATGCAGGCCGCACCTGGTATGGCAAAAACATTAAGGAAACTCTCAAGGGTGTACCTATCGGTAAGGCACTATTGCGGCTCCAGGGTAGCTACAATATGGCTGAATTGATCCACCATATGATCGCATGGCGCAATTATGTGATCAAATTGCTCGAAACAGGCAAACATCATTCAGTGCCGGATTTTGAAAATTTTCCGACGATAGAGGTATTGATGATGGATGACTGGAATGAACTTATTGATCAATTTGATCAAACTCAGATCCATTTGGTTGGGCTACTGCAAGATCGTGAGGTTGATCTGAGTGCGAAAGTACCGGAAAAGCCATATACATTTAAAGACGTATTGATGGGTATTATCCATCATGACATCTACCATGCCGGTCAGATTAACTTATTGGCTAAATTTTTATAGGATATCCGATTTATCCTATCATCACCATGGTTATCATGTCTTGGCGATCACTATAATTTTAGATGAATCAGAGCTTTGTGACCATGCAATGATCTTTCCCCTTGTCTTCATTGTTATATTTGCATTTTCAAAGTGCAAAAGTGAGTAATACATCAGACGACGAAAAGGAGGCAGGCAAAAAGTTCAGCTGGGATACTGTTAAGGAAGCCGCTCAGGTATACCGGTTTATCAAACCTTACCGTGCTTATTTTCTGGTTGGCCTGCTTCTGTTGGTGATCTCCAGTTTAGTGTTTATGGTGTTCCCCGGTGCTGCTGGCGAAATGGCCAACGCGGCCAATGGCAATAGTCGGTTACCTTATTCGGTAAGCCAATATGGGCTTTTGTTTTTAGTCATCCTCATCTTGCAGGGCGGCTTTTCGTATTTACGCACCCTATTTTTTGCCATTGTGAGTGAAAAGGGAATGGCCGATGTGCGTAAAGCACTCTATAATAAACTGATCACCCAACCGGTGCAATTTTATGAAGAACGTCGGATTGGGGAAATCACCAGCCGTATCACCGCCGATGTTGAGCAATTGCAGGGAGCTTTCAGCATTACACTGGCTGAATTTTTACGTCAATTGGTGATATTGGTTTCTGGTATCGGGATCCTGGCCTGGCTTGCCCCCAAATTATCGCTGATCATGTTATTGTCTTTTCCTGTGATCGTGGTGTTGGCGATGGTTTTTGGAAGATACATTCGAAAACTATCAAAAAAACGTCAAGATACGTTGGCAGCCACTAATGTGATTGTTGAAGAGAGTCTTCAATCTTTTGCAGCAGTTAAATCATTTACCAATGAGTATTTTGAATCAGTCAGATATGCTAATTCGGTAGGTGAAATCGTCCAGATATCTTTGAAATTTGCAAAAATCCGCGGACTGTTTTTCATTTTTATTATTACCGTATTATTTGGAGGAATATTTTTTGTATTGTGGAGAGGAGCCTTATTTGTAGAGCAGGGTACGATGCAGGTCGGTGACCTTTTTTCCTTTATCATTTATACCGGTTTAATTGGAGGTGCTATTGCCAGCATTGGCAATTTGTATACCTCATTAGCAGGGGCCATGGGAGCTACCGAACGAATCCTGGAGATCCTTGGCAGGGATCAGGAGGTAGAGCTAGTCGATGAATTTGCTAGGGGTGAAAGTCTGGATATCAAAGGTGATATCGTTTTCAAAAACGTTTCTTTTGCCTACCCAACCCGTACTGACATGCAGGTATTAAAAGATGTTTCCTTTGAGGTTTCAGCGGGACATAAAATAGCACTGGTAGGAGCGAGCGGTTCCGGTAAGTCAACGATTGCCAAACTCATCATGCACTTTTATCAGGTCAATGGCGGGGAGATATCAATTGATCAAAAGGCAATTAGCGACTACAACATTACCGCCTTGAGAAAAAGGATTGCCGTGGTGCCTCAGGAAGTGATTCTGTTTGGCGGTACCATTTATGAAAATATACTTTACGGTAGGCATAGTGCCACTGAAGAAGAGATCATTGAGGCAGCCAAGAAAGCAAATGCCTGGGATTTTATTAGTTCGTTTCCCGAAAAACTAAATACCATCGTTGGCGAAAGGGGAATAAAATTGTCTGGCGGCCAGAGACAGAGGGTAGCTATTGCACGGGCGATTTTGCGGGATCCCGATATTTTAATTTTGGATGAAGCCACTTCTTCCCTGGATGCTGAAGCTGAAAAGGTTGTGCAGGACGCGCTCAACAAACTGATGGAAGGTCGTACCTCGGTCATCATAGCCCATCGACTTTCGACCATCAGGGATGTCGACTGCATCTATGTGCTGGAAGAAGGACGGATTGTGGAACAAGGCACTCATCAGGAACTTGCAGCGCTAGACCATGGAGCCTACAGTCATTTGGCCCGGTTGCAATTTGAAACACTCAATTAAGATGCAGGACGGACTGTTGCAAAATCAACCGCTTGCAGCCCATCATACCTTTGGTCTGCAGGCGAATGCCCGATTTTTTATCGAAATTAAACATGAAGATGAATTAGGTGCTTTGCTTGGGTTGCCCTATGAACCAAAGTTGATTCTAGGAGGAGGAAGTAATATTTTCTTTACCACGGACTATCCTGGTTTGGTCATGAAAAACAGGATACTGGGTATTGACATTATCGATGAGGATGAAGACTCTTTGATTGTGCAAATTGGTGGTGGTGTCGTATGGCACGACCTGGTGCTCTGGGCAGTGGCACACAATTATGGAGGCTTGGAAAACTTGTCACTTATTCCGGGTACCGTTGGGGCGGCACCAATTCAAAATATCGGAGCCTATGGGGTAGAGTTTGATTCGGTTTTTCATGAATTAACAGCTGTCAACATAGCCATCGGCGAAAGCAAGGTATTTGATAAAACGGCCTGCAAATTTGGATATCGAAACAGCATTTTTAAAAATGAATTAAAGGGCCAGTATCTCATTATACGGGTAAAAATCAGGCTTAAAAAAAGGAGCACCAACTTGCTTTGGAGTACGGTGATATTCGTGCCATGCTAAAAAGTGAAAACATCGAATCACCAACTATTGCCGATGTCAGCCAGGCAGTCATTAAGATTCGGAGCTCGAAACTTCCGGATCCGGCAAAGATTGGAAATGCCGGAAGCTTTTTTAAGAATCCACTGATAGCACGTGAGTTCTATGCAAAACTGATTGCAGAATATCCCGATATGCCCGGTTATGATGTCGATCGACACACTGTAAAGATACCAGCCGCATGGCTCATTGAGCAGGCTGGCTGGAAAGGATTCCGTAAGGGTGATGCTGGTGTCTATCCAAAGCATGCGCTGGTGCTGGTGAACTATGGATCAGCGACGGCAAAAGAGATGCACGCTATCGCCACTTCTATTGTTAAATCGGTTGAGGAAATTTTTGGAATCATACTCGAACCCGAAGTGAATATTATTTAGACAGTGATTTATTCGACCATTATCAAAAGAATTTGAAGGAAAGAAATCAGGCTATCGATGCATTGCGGGGAGTCGCTGCTTTAATGGTCATGTTATTGCATTTGATATTCTTTTTTATGCAGTTGCCTTCAATTGTTAGTGATAGACATTTCTATCAGTCATTTTTTCAATACGTCGATACTGGGAGAATTGGGATTACTATTTTTTTTATGATCAGTGGATTTGTGATCAGCAAGAGTATTCGAATCAATGAGGATTTTAATGTGCGAAAATTTTTTATCAGACGATTCTACCGACTTTATCCTTTGTTTTGGTTTTCACTGATTTTAGGACTGGCGGTAGTCTGGTATCTGAACGGATGGCAAACTGATTTATCTATCATCATGGCAAACATGACAATGGTGCCAGCTTTTTTTAAGGAGGAATTTGTCATTGGGCTCTATTGGTCATTAGAGACCGAATTGATCTTTTATTTGTTGGTGGCTTTGTTCTTTGTTTTTGGTCTGCTGCAAAAATCGTGGTTTTTGCATTTGTTTACCGGCATCCTCTTTCTGTCTTTTTATTTATTTATCATTTGGGGAGAGATCGGTCTATACTATTCCCATTGGAAGGCAACACCTTACCATCTTGGGCTGATGATGTTAGGTATTCTTTTTCGCTATGAAATGGATGGTGACCGAAGTGAGGTTCGAATTTTTAAGGCTAGCCTTTCGTCGAGAACCATTTTTTTCAGTCAGCTGATTCTGGTTCTTGCTGTACCTCTTTTTATGTTGATTCGATTTTTTATTGCGGGATTCGATGACTATACCAGTGATGCCATAGCCTATTTGGCGGGCATTTTCTTATTTATTAGTGGGGCATATTTCTGGAAAAAGCCACCGGCCTTTATGGTGTTAATGGGCACGGTGAGTTATTCGCTTTATCTATTACATCCGGTTGTGATGCATTTTGTGGGTCACCTGTTACACTGGGTACCCGCTCTGGATGGAGGTCACCTGATGTTATACCTGGCAGCAACGAGTGCGCTGACAATCGGGATTGCTTCTTTAAGCTACAATTGGATCGAAAAGCCATTTAACCGGTTAGGGCATAGATTGGCTTCGCAATATAGAAAGGATCAGGATTCCATAGAAATTCCATCAAAGCCTCTATGATATGAAATGAGATTCACAAAAGAGGCTTGAATAAACATAGTGAGGGTCGAAAAAATATTTACGTCAGATGGTGTAAAATATGTTCAGGTGCTCTTGAAGATTTAATAATTGACCCAGAAAAAAAAGCTGTTTAAAAGATTTCTGTTTTCAATATATTACTTTGAGAAGAAGTATGAGGAGAAAAGGTTTTTTAATGCATGGGGGCAATTTAGTTTGACTATGACATACGGATTGTTGCTGACTTCGGTGGTGCTTATTAATGTTATTATGGCCATGTTAGGCAGATGGGATGGAGGAAAGTATTACTTTGTTACTACAGCCATCATTTTGATTATAGATTTTTTTTATAAATATAAAGATCGCTTAAAGGACAAATATGAGAACTTAATTAATAATTAGCCAATTGCAAGATATTGAACCTGTTGCCAGATGGGTTTTGTATTTAGTTGCTGTAATCGACTTCGTAATTTTAATCTACTCAATTACTTTACTTCCAAAGGAGGTTTAGTTCCGGACTTGACTTCTGACCTTATTTGACTGACTCAGCCGCTCTGGACTATGCGTATCCTTCTCCAAAGTTCAACCACTCTGTGGTTGATTGATTATACTTCATGGCCCCGGATTGCATCCGGAGCTATCTAGGTTGAACCCCTCCGGGATTCTTTTCTCCTCTCAGAGGGAAATCATGAATCGCAAATATCAAACATCAAATTGGAAAGCGCGATAAAGGATTCTTAAGCTCGAAGCGAAGTGAAGAGCCCATCTTGCCAGCAGACAGGATTGTAGTCATCTAGGACCAGCTTCCATTAATGTGAAGTCGTATCTAGTGGAAATGCCGGATCAATTTCGGGCACATCGTACTGTTTTACTTTTTTTCCAAAGACTGAAACATTAACATACCTTTTAGGATGTAACCGGAAGTCTTGTAACAGGAAATCCAAATTTTTACTAGCCCGGGTTAAGTTGTTATAAAGTGCCTGATCTTTCACCAAGCTACCCATAGTCCCTTTGCCAGAATTTATTTGAGCGAGTAGAGTTTGTAACTCTTTAAAAGTGGCATCGGCCTTTTCCAGTGTCTCATCGAGAGACACAATCGCTTTATTGGTACTTCCCAATGCACGGTTTGTTTTTAAGATCGTCGTATCTAGTCTGGCACTAGCCAGTTGCGAGGTGACCTGATTGACATTTTGCAGTAGTCCTGCTATTTGCTCATTATTCTCTTTTATATTGCCGGTCACCGCCTCAATATTGGTTAGCACACCAACCAAATGATCAGAAGAATTCGTAAAAAGTGTATTCATCTGGATGGTCATGCTCTTCAGATTGGCAACGGCGATACGGAGATCTGCGATAGTTTTTCCCAAACCGTTTTCCGGGTCTCCATCCATCAAACTTTGATTTAGACTATCGATGACTCCACCCATACCCCTTTTTATTGACTCCACATACACATCAATCTCACTAGGTTGCACAAGAGATTCAATAAAACTCAGGCTCTTCCCATTTAAAGTGCTTCCACTTTTTATGCAATCGGTATCACAATTGCCGCTGTAAGCAAGGGTAATCATTTTGCCACCCATCAAACCGGCATTACGTAGTTCAGCGATTGTATTCTGGGGTAATTTGATTTTGCGGTCCACATCCAGTACGACGACGACCCGACTAAGATCTTCTGGCTTCATGTAGACCTCTTTGACCGTTCCTACGTTAAAACCGTTGACAAAAACCGGAGAGGAAATTTGGAGATTGTCAACATTGCCATATTCGACATAAAAGGTATTACTTCTCTCAAATATATTGGTACCTAACAAAAATTTGTATCCCCAAATGAGCATCGCAGTTGCAACAATTGCAAGAAGGCCAATTCTGATTTCTTTAGTCATATCTGAATAGGGATGTGTATTGCTCTAGAACAATACTTCTCTCTGTTAGTTTGTCAAAGCCTCAAAGTTATAAAAATGATGGGTGCAAACTCGACGTCTACACCCATAATCATACAATTCATATTTTAAGAGGAGCTGGATGATCAGCTATCTTTCAATTTAACTTTAATTTGACAATGCCAGTGCCTCCTTTACCTGGATCAACTGATCATTATAATAGGCGACTACAAAACAGTCCGCAAAACCCAGTGATTTCAACTTTGCTTTGGTGGCTAGAGCATCCTCATAGCTGTTAAGCCCACCCACCTGGTACTTGTACAGATTGCTTTCATATCTGATCATTACATTCTCTACCTGATCCCACTTACCACCTCCTGACCGGATCTTTTTGGCTGAAGCTGAAAGTTGAATAGCGTATTCCAGTTTTTTCTCCCTGGGCACGATTTTACTCGCTGGTTCTTGTTCTGTTTGCTTCTTAATTTCACTTACTTTGGCTACTTCTTTGGCTGCAGGCTTTTGATTCGAGACTTTGGGCTTGACAGGAGCAACGACGATCTTCTCATCGGATTTTGATTGACTATTCTTTTGTGTTTGCATGCGCTCCATCTCTTTTTTTGCCCGCTCGACATAGTTGATCGACTCAGCCTCTTCCTTACTTACTGTGGTTTCAGGCGTGGTTTCCGGAATAATTTGCGTTTCGGTGTAACTGGCTGGGATGGCCTCTACTTGCATCGAAGACTGATTTTGAACAACCATCTTATCCATATCCAGTTTGTACTTGGTAAATGCGTTGAAGATGGCGGCCGCTGTGCGATCCTTACCTTCTTCAGATGTTAGGATAGATTCTTCCTTACTATGATTGAGAAAACCGGCTTCGATGAGTACACTAGGCATAACTGTGTTTCTAAGTACCAGGAAACCAGCCTGTTTCACCCCACGGCTTACTCTCTGCCCGTGACTTTTAAACTCATCTTCGATCAGATTAGCCAGTGAAATACTCTGGTCTAAGAAGGCATTTTGGTACATGCTTAACATGATATGGCCCTCATCAGAGTTAGGATCATACCCATCATAGTGCGCCTCATAGTTGCTCTCATGTTCGATGACGGCATTTTCTCGTTTAGCTACCTGGAGGTTGTCTTCTGCCCGGTGCAAGCCCATGACAAAAGTCTCCGTTCCTATGGCACTATTGCGTTTGGCGGTAGTATTGCAATGAATCGAAAGGAAGACATCGGCCTTGTTTCGATTAGCAATTGCAGCGCGCTCATGCAGCGGAATAAACTCGTCTCTTTTACGGGTATAGATCACTTCCACATCCGGAAGATGTTTCTTGATCAATTGACCCACACGCAAGGTAATATCCAGGGCAATATCTTTTTCATGGGAGTTTTTGCCGGAACAACCGGCGTCTTTACCTCCGTGACCCGCATCCAGGACAACTTTTTTAACCCCATCTGACCCGATCGACCGTATCGGATCAATATCGTCATGATTGCTTAACGAAATATTAAAATTGGCACAATCAGGCAGCGAATAGGCTACCTTTGCGACTTTATTAGATGCTTTGACCGTTATGTTGGGGCTAAAGACACCAAGACAGAAAGTCAGGAAGCTGAATGCCAAAATGAAGCGTTTCATAAATCTCTGATTTTAATATTAAATATTTTAATAATATGTAAACAACAAAAATAGAGCCAAAAATCTTTGAAGTCAATAGTTTATATACAATTTTTTATTTTAATATGTTATTCGACTCAGGTTCAAGGGCAGGTCGATCGACCAATCCTGCCCCTGGATAGCACCATAGTCGATAGTTCGCTGGTAGCTGACACCATACCCCGACTCAGGGGAGTAGTCGCTTTCTCTGCAGATACGCTCGAAGATTTGGTAGATTATAGCGCCACAGACTCTATTATCTTTGATAACGTCAATCATTTGATATACTTGTATGGTAAAGCAAGTATTAAGTACCAGACCTATTCAATTACCGCCGATTATATTCTTGTTGATCTTGACAGTAGTATCGCGCTTGCCGAGCAGTTGCCCGACAGCTTAAAGAAGACTGACCCCCTCGACCAGTTGAGAGCAGAAGTAGACCCGGAAGAGGTGGAAAAAGAATTGCCACCTTTTACTCAAGAGCAGTTAGACTCTATCTATCTGGATTCATTAAATGGCCTGACTCCCGATGGCAGGCTGCAGCAAAGACAATCAGTAGAACCGGATAAAGAACGCAATGAAGATGGTCGTCCGTTTTTTGATGATGGAACCACTCAATTTACCGCCAAACGCCTACGTTACAATTTTAAGACTCGCAAAGGTAAAGTCTATGATGTACTCACCGAAGAAAGTAATATGTTTATACATGGCCGGGAGACAAAATTTGTATCCGGAGGTCTCGACACCAATTCTGTCGACTATGTATATAGCCAGGATGTGATCCTGACCACCTGCAATGCAGAGCATCCGCATTATGGTATCCACAGTAAGAAGCAAAAAATCATCCCTAACCGGCAGGTGATTGTAGGCCCCAGCAATCTGGAGATTGCCGGTGTACCAACTCCATTGATCATACCTTTCGGATTCTTTCCGATCTCGCGTGGTGCTACTAACGGTCTGATTTTTCCGAGTAACTACGAATATTCCGATTTATGGGGTTTTGGACTGCGAGACATCGGATATTATTTTCCCCTCGGAGAGCATTTGGATTTGGAACTGCTCAGTGATATTTATTTTAATGGTAGTTGGGGCATCAAGGCCAATTCGAGTTATCGCAAACGCTATAAATACAACGGAAATATTAATATTGGATTTTCAAACCGGATCGGAGAGAAGTTTACGGAAGAGGGAATCCCCATCAAGGACCCTCGAAAATCTTTTAGCATTAAATGGTCACATACTCAAGATCAGCGAGCACGACCCAATCAGACTTTTTCAGCTAGTGTGGATATGCAGACCAGTGGTTATGAACAATTAAATTTTAATGATGAAAGGGTACTAAATAATTCGTATTCGAGTAATGTGTCTTACCGGAGGAAATTTGTCGGAACGCCATTTGCATTGTCGGCAAACATTCGGCATTCGCAGAATACCCGCACCAATGAAATGCAGTTTACGCTACCCGATCTTAATATTTCGATGAATCGAATTTTTCCATTTAAGAGTAAGCGCCCCTCCCCCGAACCTCAATGGTATGAAAAAATATCTTTACAATATACCGGTAAGGTGCTCAACCGAATCAAAACTCAAGACTCCCTTTTATTCAACGAACCACTTTTTACCAATGCTGAATTTGGGGTAGACCATGATCTAAGTTCCAGTGCATCTTTCAACATTTTAAAATATTTTAATATTACTCCTTCGGTCAATTATAATGAAAGTTGGTATTTTAATACGATTAAAAAAACTTTTGATCCCACGGTCGAAATAGAATATGATACGGTATATAATGCTGATAGTTCTGACTCTGAATTAATTCCAGCCGATACTGTAAGTTTTGGCGAAGTTTTACGTGACTCAGTGCGAGGCTTTAAACCATTGAGAGAATATTCGGCTTCGCTCTCGCTTTCGACTACGATATTCGGATCGCTTGGTGTAGGTAGGAAGAAGGGTTGGTTCAGAGGAGTCAGGCATGTCGCTAAACCTTCTATATCCTTTAATTTTTCACCCGATTATACCGATCCTTCATTAGGGTATATAGATCAAGTGCAACAAGATATCAGAGATGATGAATTGGTACCTTATTCGATATTTGAGGGTGCTTTATTTGGCAGCCCATCTATGAGCGGTCGGCAGATGGCCCTGTCATATTCAATAAGCAATTTATTTGAAGCCAAGTTTTTTTCGAAAAGGGACACCACCGAAAAAAGGTTAAACTCTTCAATAACATCTCGATCAATGGCTCGCACAATTTTGTGGCGGATTCGCTCAATTGGAGTATTGTAAACGTCAGTGGGAGTACCCAATTATTTAAAGGGCTGTCACAACTTAACTTTAGCATGGTGTACGATCCCTATGATAAAGATCCGATCACCTCACGCAGAATTAATAAATTTTACTGGGAAACCCAGCATAAACCATTGCGTTTTGACCGGGCTGCTGTACGTATCAGTACCGGTCTTACCATTGATCAAATAAAAAAATTAATTAAAGGGGAAGAGGTCGCTCAAACTGGGAGCAGGAGCAGAAAGCCGCCAGAATCACCCGATAATGAAGATGAATCTCTCACCGACTTGTTTAATAATTTTCGGTTAAGCCATGACCTGGTGTTGATGTGGACGGGTCAGCAAGATGGGAGTAAAGAATTGGAGGTAATGACCAACTCCATTAATACCCAGGGTAATATCCGGCTTTCTCCAAATTGGGATTTGTCAGTTGGAAATATTGGCTATGATTTACGGTCAAAACGACTTACCTATCCCTATCTCGGATTTACCCGCAATCTGCACTGTTGGGAGATGGGTTTCAATTGGGCTCCCCAACGAGGTACTTACAGTTTTTATCTCCGGGTACGTCAGGATCCGTTGAGCTTTATCAAGATACCGTACCAGAAAAATGTTCAGGATGTGATTTTTTAAAGAGACGGAAGACGGAAGTCAGAAGCCGGAAGACGGATGCCCGATGTCCAGAGCCCTGGGCGGGGAGTAAGTCAATGAAGTCGTTAAATGAAAAAGAGCTCTGCGAACTCCGCGATCTCTGCGAGAGGCAATAAGATGGATGTCCGGAGCCGGAAGACCGAAGCTGGAAGTCAGAAGTCGGATGCCCGATGCCCGATGCGGGAGCCGGGAGCCGGAAGGAAGTAAGTCAATGAAGTAGTTAAATTAAATGAAAAAAGCTCTGCGAACTCTGCGATCTCTGCGAGAGGCAATATGTCCGATGCTGGATGCCCGAAGTCGGAAGCCGAAGACCGGTGCCGAAACTGAACTGAAAAACTAACGCACACCGGTATCCCTGGCCAACCACCACGGGTGCACTTCAATGCTGAGTCTGCCGGCTTCAACTGCGGGGTCTCCGCTGGCAAGACGAAGTGCCTCCTCTGCCGAAGCAACCCGATAAACTGTGGCGCCACGGATATCACCGTCATCGCCAAAAGGACCATTCATGCAAATGATTCCCTTTTTGTAGAGATCACCTAAATAAGCCAGGTGCTGTTCCTGTATTTTTGAGGCTTCTTCCTTGTTTTCACTTTTAGAAGTTCCTTTTTTCAGAAAGACTAAAAAATATTGCTGCATCACGTAAACCTTACCTTCAGATTCGTAATTGAAGGTCTCAAAGTTGCTCGTATCCACATCTTGTGACCACGTTGAATTGAAAAAAAGGCTTAAGACAAGGACGGTAAACAATATTTTCATGGATTTCTGTTTTTCGGTTTTAACTAATTTTTGGGATTAGTTATTGGCAGTTAGTTATTTTTCGCGCTTGCTCAACTTATGATTCCATTGAGCATTTTTTACCTGCGGCTCATTGCGAATTTTAATGAGTAGTGCTTCCGGGTCGTTACTTTCAATGCTAAATAAATAATAATGCTGATTGGGAGTGATTTTTTTGATCAAAGTCAGGTTATCATCAACAAATAGATGACTAAATACCTCGGGATCGATCTCCGGTCTAAGCTCAATAATCATCTCCCTCGCAGAGTTTTGACCTTCTGTATCGCTTTCTAACCAATGGGCTTTGCGGGCAATATCTTCGACTTGATCAGCCAATCTTTTGAAGGAGTCGGGAGCGCTACCTCTGACTGAAATCTTTTTGAGTTTTCCCTTTTGCCGGAAACTAAGATAGGTAAACGGCGCATCGACAATGTTCTCAATATATGTACTGTCCAATTCAGCGAATTGTTCGTGGTCAAACATGTTGATGATTTGAGCATATTTTTCCTGCGTTAGTGTGTCCTTTTGGTTTCCATCCATCAAAGTATTTGCCTTGCCCTCAAACGAGATTGTCTTATCGGAATAAATAGTCAGAACGTATACCGGGCAATGGCCAAAACATCCTGATTTCTCAAGCTGGATAGTTATCTCGGGTACGCCGGCTGAAAGTTTTTCCAGTTGATGCACATGAAGTGGCTGTCATTGTTATCATTAAAACAAGGAAAAAATTGATCTGAGAATGATGGAACATATGTTACTCTGATTAACTAAAGAGGTACAACCCGGTTGGTTCTTGTTCGGTTCCTTCCATCCATCCATCCATCCATCCATCCTTCCTTCCTTCCTTCCTTCCTTCCTTCCTTCAATGTAATGTTGCTACATTTTTTAAGCAGTCATCCTCGGTGTCTCTGACTCCCGCCTAACTACTTGAGGTAGACGATCTATGGCTCCAGAATCGACCCGAAAAATCCAACAGCCTTGCAGAAGCAGGATCGAGGCAATACAATTACCCTTCTCTTACTACTCAATCAGCGAATACAACAAATCCAGATTGGGTGACAAAATAATTTCGGTACGACGATTTAGGCTTTTATTGGTTTCGGTGTCATTGGGTGCCTTAGGAAAATAAAAACCCCGGCCGGAGGCAATGATATTATCCGGGTTAGCCCCACTGCCGGTGAGTACTTTGACTACTGCAGTAGCACGAGTCACACTTAGATCCCAGTTTTTTTCAGCGGTGCCATCGGTGTCAGTATGCCCCTCGACGTTGATTTGGATATCCGAATGTTCCTTCAAAACACCGGCGAGTTTACGCAAAGCATCCCTGCCCGCAGGATCGATGACGGTACTCCCTTTCGCAAATAAGAGATTTTGACTGAGTGACACATATACCTTACCCTGATATTCGGAGACGGTAAGGTCTTCAGACGAAATGCCTCGCAATGCATCGTTGATGGTATTTCGCAAGAGCTGCATGACCGAGTCTTTAGCGTTGAGCTTTTGGGTGAGTTCTAGCAATTTGCGCTCTCGGATCCGGACATCTTCCTGAAGTGATTCAAGATTTTCTTCTTGTGATTTCAGTTTCATCTCCAGAAATCGCAGCTCTCTCTCTTTTTGATCGAGTGTTTTTTGCTGGTTAGAGAGTTCTTCTGAGAGTGCAGCTTTTTCCTCGGTAGCCGTATTTAAGACCTGATTGCTTTGGCTAAGCAACTCGTCGTATTTCGTCATCAGGTCTTTCTGCGACATTCTGAGACCTTCGACTTCGCTACGTGTCTTACTGAGTTCCTGCTCACGTTGCATCAATAACTGCTCTTTTGCTTTCAGATCATTGATCATCCGCTCATTGGAGGCAATAGTGGTTGTCATGTCCATTTTTTCAGCTTCCAACTGCCTTTTTTGATAAGCCAGCTCATCATACTTCTTGGTCGAAACGCAGGAAGTAAATAATGCCAGAGTCAGGGCACCCAGATATATCTTCGCATTCATATGTCGATAATATTTAACCTATAAAGGTATAAAATTATTGGATGATCTTCAGGAGAGTCTCTGGACCGTCACTGGCAAATCGGTTTAATTGCCCATTTTTTGATTTTGCGATGAAGAAACCCGGCTTTATCACACTTTTTCCCTGTCCTTATTTGATACCTTTACACATGAAGAGTCGCAATAATGAGAATAATCATGTGTGTTGATATGGGGTATAAGATCAAAGAGGCGGTTGAGAGGCTAATCATCTTAGCGATGGTTATTTTATCGACTTTAGGGTGTGATCAGTCAAAACCGATTGGCAATGTGACACCAAAAGTCCTGAGCATTCCCAGTCTCAGGTTAGACTCGCTCTACCAGGTTTTTGTTGAGACTCCTGCCGGGTCATCAACCACCCTTTCCTACAATCATCACGACAATCGTTTTGACACTTTGACCTTGCCCCTGGGTGGTTTGAAGCACGATTATTTACCTTATCCACTGAATGCGTGTTTTTTCCCTCTATGGATTCAGGATAGTCTCGTAAAAGTACCTGCTTGGCTGTTGTCGACTAGTGTGCCGGCTGGAGGTTCCATCAGGATCAATATATTGGGCATTATTGAGTATAAAGAAAGTGGAGTTTCCAAAAAGGAGCTATTGGTACTACCTAATGATGCCCAATACCAAACCATCCAGGTAGATCGATTTAGAGATTTCATCATACTCTACGATCCGGTTAAATTTATCTTTGAGACATGGTTGAAAAATCGACATGGAATCGGACTGGTATCTCAAATGAATTGGCAGGACGAAGAAAAGGCCCGGGAATATTTGGAATCAATCATTAACCAAATGGCCCTTTGAGCTGTTTATCTACCATTATTCTTATTCTATTTGGAAACAGTTGTTATAAAACCAGGACCTTGGAAAGCATTTTCGTGCTCAGTATACACTAGTATAAAAGAATGTGGTGATCAGATTGATCAGTTGCAAGTCCCTTCTATTTTATTGCGGTCAGCTTATTTGCAAGCTATTGAATCCTCTCTTAGTAAGGATATGGGATTTAGGTATCTGTTATTTTTTTCCGGATCACAAATCATTGGTTTTTCCTATTGTCAGATTTATCCATTTAATGCCAAAAAGAGTTTTAAAGTCTATCGTGAAAAACACAATAATGGTAGTGGCATTAAATCGGTACTTGCTAAATGGGTGAATTTTAAGGCGTTGGTAAGTGGTAATTTATTACTCACCGGTCAATACGGTTATTATTTTGATCCGGAATACCGGATAAACGCTCTGGATGTTTTACAGAATTCATGGCAGCAATTGTTTGAGAAAGAAGCCAAAGAAGACTGTGAAGTATCAGTGATGTTTGCCAAAGATTTTGATGCAAATCTACTTGGCCAGGAATTGGATTATTTAACTGACCATAATTACTTTAAATTTTCGGTTCAACCTTCAATGGGTTTAGAAATTACTGGGGATTGGAGAACCATCGAAGATTATCTTAACGCCCTTAAATCGAAATATCGCATCCGTTTAAATCAGGCTCTGCGAAAGAGCGAAGATCTTCGTAGTTGTACCCTCGGCCTATCTGAGCTTTTGGAGCGACGTGAAGAGATGCAGCATCTTTTAGATCAGATCCTGGAAGAGTCTGATTTTCGAATCGTCAATTTCAACATCCGGTATATCATCGAGGTTAAGAAAACATTGGATGAGTTATTTGAAATCAGGGGTCATTTTATCGGTGATACGCTGGTCGGATTTATGACCTATTTTAGGGATAGTGACCGGGTATTGGCTCACTTCACCGGTTTCAATGTCAGCCTTAATAAAAGGCTCGATCTCTACCTTAATATGTTGCTCGATCTAATCGGTGAATCGATCAAATTCAAAGGAGAAATTAAATATTTGGATTTTTCCCGCACAGCATTAGAAATAAAAAGTTCGGTTGGTGCAACTCCAAGACCAATGATCAATTTTCTAAAGCACCGAAATAGAACGATGAATAAGGTTTTACCCAATATTTTCAATGCGCTATACCAGCAAGAGGAATGGATACAACGCAGACCATTTAAAAGCTAATATCGCTACCCTTTTCCTTGTATAAGTGAAATTGCTGCTAAAAATTTATTAGAGCCTTCGCCGTTTTTACTGGGTAACTTTCGAATAATTATTGAATTGTTCGTTCTTAGGAGCCGCAGAATATAAAAGTGATTAGGTAGCTTGCCGAAACCCTGCTCTCTCTCTCTTTTCTCCTCTGGTATTTTAGCAAAAGCCACTAAAATCAGCCAAAAGAATGTGATTAATCCACCAATTGATGCTGACCAATTTCTTACTACATACGCTTACCCCGAAGACTGTCGTTGTCAAGGTCAATCGCCGGTGATTGGCGATCGAGGCGCGACTTTAACCTTCGTTTACTTCCCTCACTAATTGCGGTCCACCCCATTTGATCATAGATTGCATTAAATTCACTTGCATATTGATAAGCTGCAAATGATGCTACCGGGGGTTGCTCAAGATCGACAATCACCCAATTGTTGTCTGGGTGGTTTGACCGGTTTACTAAAAAGAGGATAGTAACCAGTATTAGTACACTGGCAGCAAAAGCCATCCACTTGCGAAGAGTGCTGATTTTTATTTTATCCCGGTCTTGATCCAATCTTTTTTCGAGACGATTCCAGACTCTTTCTGTGGGGTCAATCCTCAGATGATCCACCTTTTGTTTTAATTGTTGATTTTGTATTCCCATCATTATCCTGCCGCTACGATTTTATTTTTTTTTAAAAGAGAGGCCAATTTACGTTTGGCCTGAATTAGTTGTGATTTTGAGGTATTGATGCTAATGCCGAGTTCGTCGGCTATTTCACGATGTTTTAAGCCATCGATGGCATACAGATTAAAAATGGTGCGGTACCCGGTGGGCAGTGCGTCCATCACTTCAAGAATATCCTGCTCAAAAAAGCAGTTCCTCGATTCCAACACTATCCTCAGCAATCTGTAGGTGATTACTTTCAATACTCAAGTTAAAATTGTGCTTCTTTCTCAGAAACATCAGAGACTCATTGACACTGATACGTTTCATCCAACCCTCAAAGCTGCCTTTCCCTTCGTATTGGCCAATATTTGATAAAATCTTGTAAAAAGTCTCCAGTAGAACATCTTCGGCATCTTCCTGCTGTTTCACATAACGGCGGCAGATACCTAACAAAACTGGCGCATACCTTTCGTAAAGGTATTTTTGAGCGTTTCTTTCTTGCTTTTTACAGCCTTTGATTAGTTCCTGTTCGGTCATCATATCTATAACGAAACGAGTGAGCCAGAGGTTTCTTTGATAAAGGTTTCCCTTATTTCTTTAGTAGATGCTGGTTTTTCTCTTATTGGTGTACGTATCTTTGGCCTCAGAACAGATAGATCGTATTGTATGAGTGAATTATCAAGTAGGTTCGAACCTGCCAGGATTGAAGACAAGTGGTACCAACACTGGCTTAAGAGCAAGCACTTTAAGTCGACCCCGGATGACCGGGAGCCTTATTCAATAGTCATTCCACCACCTAATGTGACCGGAGTGTTGCACATGGGCCATATGCTCAACAATACGATTCAGGACGTATTGATCCGGAAGGCCAGAATGGATGGTAAGAATGCCTGCTGGGTACCAGGAACCGATCATGCCAGTATTGCCACGGAGGCCAAGGTAGTGCGTTGGCTTCGCGACGAAAAGGGACTCACCAAGTCTGAGGTAGGAAGGGATCTATTTATCAAATATGCCTGGGAATGGACGGATAAGTATGGCGGCATCATTCTCAAGCAATTGCAGCGACTGGGAGCTTCTTGTGATTGGGATCGCACTGCCTTTACCATGGATGAAGTTCGTACCAGACAAGTCATTCAGGCATTTGTGGATCTCTACGACCGGGGTAAATTGTATCGGGATTATCGAATGGTCAATTGGGATTCTAAAGCCCAGACAGTGCTTAGCAATGAAGAAGTAATTTACGAAGAGGAGCAAACCAATCTCCATCATGTTCGTTATGCGATTGCAGGAAGTCCGGGAGAATGGATCACCATCGCCACTACCCGTCCTGAGACGATCCTGGGCGATACAGCCATAGCAGTACATCCGGAAGATGGCCGGTATAAACATCTGCATGGCCGAAAGGCGATCGTGCCATTGATCGGCCGTGAGATACCTATTATTGCAGATAGCTATGTGGATAAAGATTTCGGCACTGGAGCGCTTAAAGTTACTCCGGCTCATGACATCAATGACTATGAGATCGGCAAAAGGTTTGGGCTTGAAGTGATTGACGTACTCACCGATGATGGTCATATGAGTGAGGCTGCCGAACATTATGTGGGAGATGAATTGATGACGGCCCGAAAAAAAATGATCAACTTCTTAAAGGAAAATGATCAATTGGAAAAGCTGGAACCTTACACTCACAGTGTCGGCCGGTCTGAGCGCACCAATGTAGTGGTTGAGCCGCGGCTATCGCTCCAATGGTATGTTAAAATGGGTGAATTGGCTGGCCCCGCGCTGGAAGCGGTCATGACCGATTATGTGGAGTTTTTCCCAAAGAATCAGAAAAACACCTACCGGCATTGGATGGATAACATCCGTGACTGGTGTATATCGCGCCAATTATGGTGGGGCCAAAGGATACCGGCTTATTATTACAAAGACCAACTTTTTGTCGCCACGACCGCTGAAGAGGCGCTGCAAAAAGCTAGGGAGGCCACCGGAAATTCCAGACTTTCCTTAGCTGATTTAAGACAAGATGAAGATGTGTTGGATACCTGGTTTAGCTCCTGGCTTTGGCCATTCAGTGTCTTTGATGGTATGCAGTCAAATAAGGAGGTAGATTATTATTACCCGACGTCGGTATTGGTGACGGGATGGGATATTATCTTTCTGTGGGTAGCTCGTATGATTATGAGCGGATACGAGTGGAAAAATGACCGGCCTTTCAAGCACGTGTATTTCACCGGCATGGTGCGTGATCAGCAGAGACGTAAAATGAGTAAATCACTCGGCAACTCACCCGACGCTCTTGTACTCATTGATTCCTACGGCGCCGATGGTGTGAGATTTGGTATTTTATCGAGTTCGCCAGCCGGGGGAGACCTGCTTTTTGATGAAAAGCTGTGTGAGCAAGGCCGGAATTTTTGTAATAAAATCTGGAATGCTTTAAGGTTGATCAAAGGTTGGGAGGCTAATTTGGTGGATGAAGATTCGACTCCGGCGGAGGTTAAATCAATCGCCTGGCTCAACACGAAGATGAATTTGGTCATTGGGGAGATCCAGGCTGACTTTATCACCTACCGACTGTCGGATACGCAGATGAAACTCTATAGTTTTATCTGGAATGATTTCTGCTCCTGGTATCTGGAGTGGATCAAACCTGGCTTAAATCAACCTTTGGCCCGTCAGACTTATCAAAGCACAATCGCCATATTATCCAAGCTGATGCAGTTGTTACATCCGTTTATGCCTTTTATCACGGAAGAGATTTGGCATATATTAAATGGTGAAAAGAAAGGCGATTGTATGGTGTCTGAATATCCAAAAGTGGAACATCAACCTGGAGATAATCTGCTGACCGTCATGGAGCATCTCAAGGAGGTCATTGGCAAAACCAGAGATTTGCGCAATAAAAGCAATCTGAAACCTAGAGATATCCTGCCCTTATACATTATCGAGTCAGCCAATACCAACATCATTCTGACCGATGATGGATATACCGAACTCCTGAAGAAGTCTGCCTGGATAGGCGATCTTAACCGGATCCAGGATTCTGATTCAATAGAAGGTGATGTCAATTTATTATCCTTTGTGGTCGGAACCGATAAGTATTACTTGTCTAGTCCTAAGGTCATTGATTTGGTCGAAGAAGTCAAAACCCTCCAAGAAGATCTTGACTATCAACGGGGATTTGTAAACTCCATCAGGAAAAAACTTGACAATGAGCGATTTGTTGCCAATGCCCCTAGTGAAGTAGTAGACAAAGAACGTCAGAAGATGGCCGATGGGCTTAAGCGTATTGACATGATCCAAGAAAGCCTGGCAAGATTGTCTGACAATTAGGAGAGGGCATAAGAGGGTCTAAATCTAATTGACTCCGGATCCAATCCAGAGCAATGAAATGTAAATTTAAGCATCCAGCGAGTGGTTTGACTTTTGAAACGATACTCGCTGGTTTTCCCGACGAGCTAAGAAAGTAACGGGCCGATGCCGTGCTTCCCCTCCAGCATAATGGACTATCCGAATATTGTGTTTGATGCCAATCCCGAGGTAAAAGATACGGGGTCTTTTGATCAAAAAATTATTCTTCGCAATAAATAAGTGCATAAGCTATACTGTATCTCCCTCTCTAAGATTAAATTAAAATTCAAAGTGGACCCAAATAAAAAAGCCCAACTCGGTTAAGTTGGGCTTTTCTAGTTTAGGTGAGTCGTGATTAATGAGTCACCACAATATGTTCGGTTTTGGTTCCTTCTTTGGTTGCTACCCGTACGATATACGTACCACTTGGATAACGATTCATATCAAAATTCACTTGTTCGGCCAGGACATTTTTTAATGTCTTGATGTTCAATACTTTACCGGTAGCATCAGCCATAAAAATCGTAGCAGCTGTAGGTGTGTCAAAATGGATATCTACTTTGACAAACTCTGAAGCAGGATTAGGATAAATAGTTACACTGTGCTCAGGTAGTGGATTTTCGTCCACCGCAGTTATGATCGTAAGTTCTACCCCCACATCAGATGCATTTTCCTCATAGTCACGCACAATACCCCAACCCGGATCGGCATCACGTGGTGTAGACACAATACTGGTCAATTGCCAGACCTTATAATCTTCATTGGTGCCAATAAATAGATCGGAAACACTAGCCCCAAATCGCAAGCCCACCAGATATTTTCCACCAGGTTGCATCATGATCTGATCGTTTTCTCCATCGAGATCGGTTAGTATATCAATGTTGAAATCTTCACATTGCGACGCTTCCTCACCTGCGGTAAATACTTTTGAACCAATACCAATCACCTGGTTAGCATCAATCAATTGATCAAAGCCTGATGCTGCATCTAGTCCGATTAAGTCGGTCTCACCATTTAGTAATACACCCTTCAATATCCGAGCCGTATCGGGCAGTTGCACGATAAAGCCGATGATGGTCTTACCCACTAATGGATCATCTCCTTCACAAATTTTAAAGGTGATTTGATCAAAAATCAAAGGCTCAGCCACACTGGATGGCAAACTGATAAAATTGGCAATATCATACTCTTCACCTCCAAAATTATAGCCTTGAGTTCGACCTGTTGGTGGTAGTTTTCGAAACGAAAAATCACGTACGTCAAAGACATTAAAATCAACATTATCATCGGGGGCGACAATCTCAGGGGTTGTGTCTCCTCTATACCTCACATTGTACGCTAAGATATAGTCTTGCTGAGTGGCATCGGTTGGCTCCCAACTTCGGTCAAAGTCCCAGATCACCGTGTCGCCAGTTGCTAATCCAACTACCCAACCGGTATCACTAAATACTAAATCACGAGTCTCGCCGGTCAGTACCCGGGTCATAAACATGATGCTATCGGTGATGTCTTCACCCAAATTGGTTACCATCATTTCCAGATCGAAAGAGTCACCATTCAGGGCAAAATCGGGAGTTTCAAAATTGTCAATA
Source organism: Saprospiraceae bacterium (assembly GCA_016711125.1). Lineage (GTDB taxonomy): Bacteria > Bacteroidota > Bacteroidia > Chitinophagales > Saprospiraceae > JABDMH01. The sequence goes on from JADJTQ010000002.1 coordinate 1,311,017, forward strand.
TTGGTAAAATCCAAAACAGCTAAATCCACACCCCGGCTGTCATAAAGTTTTACATCGTCGATGAGCCAGAAATAGTAATCGCCCGACCACACAAATTTAATCATCACATCGGCTTGATTACCAGCAACATCCGATATGTCAAGTGCTACAATATCGTTTTGCCTGGTTGTAGAGTTGGCAGAGATTTCAGCATTGATCTCAAATGAATCGGTCCATGTAAGACCACCATCCGTGCTCACCTCAACCGAGGTAGCGGGGGTACTAAAATCAGTTGAACTTTTTGAAAAATAACGGTAATACTGATTAAATGCCAGGATCACCTGGTCCTGACCAGTAAAGTCAAGCGATGGTGAAATGATTTCTCCCACTTGAGGAGCAACTGCAGGGCCACCTCCTTGAGTGTTTTGATCGCCTCCATTGTCTAAGCCATCGCTGTCAAAAAGCAAGGCTCCACCCCCGGATTCAGATAAAATGGGTCGCGTACCATCGTTGAAAGCCCCCGTACCGGCGTCTCCGTTAGGTGCCCATACCCATACGGCATCGGTATCTGAGACACCAATTGTGGTCCATCCCTCCAGATCATTGTCAAAGGTAAAAGTATAAATAGCGGTTTGACCATAAGAAGTTATGGCAAAGACCATAACGGTGAAAATAGTTGTAAGTGTTTGAATGGTCGATTGATACATATGCTTTTAATTAATCGATTAAGGAAATTATAATTTGGTGTGCAAGATATAAAATTACCCTCAAGACTGGTGTTATTTAACTATTTCAGTGTGCATTTGTCAGTGAGCAGACTACAGTATTTGGGCAGTGCAGAAGGTGATCTTCGGTCGTTAGGCAATTTCCTGCCCAAAAATGGCCCAGGTCTAAAACAAATTAGCTTGCAATTCGCCTTTGCAAAGTACGCTCTTGAAACGATGCGAATCATAAAAACGCCGGATTAAGCAGTGAGGCTCCATCTCTAAATATTAGTTAAACAAGTATTCAGCTGGTCTTTGAAGCCAGGTCAGATTCAAATTCCAATAGCATCTCCCTGGAAACCGGCATCACACCTGGATACTGACAAACTAAGGTACCGCATAGTCCTGACCAATGAGCTACCGATGAGAGATCGAGATCAGCGGACAAGCACAATGATGCCACGCTAATCACGGTATCACCAGCTCCACAAACATCGGCAATGAGTCGCTTTTGAGCAGGTAGCAGGTGATGCTCTGATCCGTTATCAATAAAAATACCTTTATCAGACAAGGTCACCATGATTGTCTTACAGCCAAGTTTAGATCTGACATATTTAGTAGCTTTCAGAAGACTTTGCTGGTCAACCTCAACTGGAAATGGAAGGATAGCGCGTAGCTCAGCCAGATTGGGCTTAAAAAGAGAAACCCCGAGGTACTCATAAAAATGATCAAACTTAGGATCTACAGCTATCGGAATATTTTGCTCATGCAGCAACTTCAGGAATCTTTTAATACTGGGGCCACTGAGTATACCTTTGTTGTAATCTTGTAAGATCACGAAATCAATAGGCACCGTCTTTAGCAAGGTCTTTACCGAATGAACCAAACTCTCAAGCAATTCGGGCTGAATGGCATCTGTGGTCTCCTGGTCGACCCGGAGCAGATGTTGTTTGCCGGCCATGATTCTGGTCTTGCAGGTTGTCATCCGCTGATCATTTGTCAGCAGTAAGTCTGTGTTGATCTGCTTTTCGTTGAGCAGCTCAACGAGCTTTCTCCCCATTTGGTCATCACCGATAGCCGAGGCTATCCAAACCTCATTACCCAATCCTGCCAAATTAAGCGCTACATTGGCTGCTCCACCTGGCAGAAGAGAGGTGTCTTGATGCAACATGATCGGCACTGGTGCTTCGGGAGATATCCGTGATACGGACCCGCTCAGATACTGGTCGATCATTACATCCCCGATCACCAAAACTTTTTTATGTTGGATAAGCTCTAAAAACTGCGCAGTATCAGCTGATGTCTTCATAATAATATTTTCTCGCCTGCAAGGTAATGCACAACTTTTAATGTAGCTCCGCGATGTCTGCTTAGAAATTTGTGAATCCCCTCACCTGCCAATTTATAATTCGAGTTATTGCTAAAAAAATCAATTGCCTGTTTAAATTCAATCGAATTAGAAACTGATTGAGCACTGGATAACTTAATCAATTCGGTGGCCTCTCCAAATTTTTGATGATGGGGTCCAAAAATGACCGGAAGCCCTGCAGCGATGGGCTCAAGGATACTATGAATACCTTTGCCAAATCCTCCGCCGATGTAGGCTTGAGTTCCATATTGATATAAGTGAGCTAAATCACCGATGGTGTTGACAATGATACCATCAGCATCCCGGGTTGAATTATTGATCCCTGTGAGAAAAGGATAATTGCCCTTCACTTGTTGTTGTATTCTTTTCAACATGCCAGCACTGATGTCATGCGGAGCAAAAATGGTAAAATATTTCTCTTTGAATTCAGCGATCCAGGCTGCAACAATTTCTAAATCCGCAGGCCAGATACTCCCGAAGATGACAACAGATTTTGTCCCTATGAGCGAGTCAATAATAGGGTATTTTTTAAGTTCACCTTGCAAATCTATTACCCGGTCTATTCGATTATCCCCCGCCACCATCGAATTGATTTGCTTTCTTTCCAGTAATTCATGACTGTGAATATCCTGGACAAAAATCATCTTCGATTTTTGCAAAATTTCTAATAGCGGTGACAGCCATGGTTTAAATAGAAAATGATTTGATTTGAACACACAAGAAATAAAATAGAAAGGAATATTTCTTTGATTTAATTCATCTAAATAATTAAACCAAAAATCGTATTTAATAAAAATGGCGGCTCTTGGTTTGATCCGATTCAAAAATTTAACTGCATTTTTTTTTGTATCCAGAGGCAGATAAAAGACATGGTCAACGAACTGGTAATTCTTCCGAATTTCGTAGCCACTGGGTGAAAAAAATGTCAAGACGATACGAGTGTCGGGAAATTGCTTTTTGATCGCTTCGATGACCGGTCTGCCCTGCTCAAATTCCCCAAGTGAAGCGGCATGTATCCATATTGGATTGGTTGTATCCTGAATTATTCGAGTCCAGATATTCTGACGACCAGCAATCCATTTTTTAGCTTTTTTATTAAATGGCCTTAGGACAAGGATCAGCAACCCGTAAATTTTAACCGACAGCGAATAGAGCCAAAGTACCATATTAATAGTATCGGATTTCGGGAGTCAAATAAATCGGAATGATCCAGCCGAGTTGAATTCCGGTCAGCACATCAAATCGATTGATTTTTACCCCCGTTTGGTTGTAATTAAATTGTCTCCTGTCTCTGGTAAATGCTTCAGCAACAGATATTGAAATATAGAAATTGATCAATTTGTCTTCACTCAAGTACATATAAGAGATCTTCTGATTAAGAGTCCAACCCGAACTAAGGCGGTCATATCCTTTTAAATAGGCATGCTGCAATTGAACCACCGAATCAAAGTCATCGACAATTCTGATTTTATGTACTAAGTATCCCAGACCTGCGACCAGGAGAAACCCTGATCTGTGCCGGGAGTTTTTTCGCAGCTGAACCAGGTGTCCTGCATCAATAGAAAATTGATGTCCTCTTTCTCTCAGAAAGATGCTTGCAAATTGCATGTCGCTGCCAATGATACCCCCTTCGATCGTTCGCAAGTTTGATAGCACATCTTCTCTCACTTGATTGCCAAACAAGAGGTCGTAATTAGCCCCCAGGTAAAAATTGTTCTTTGAAAGAAATGCCACCGATCCACCCAGAGTAAAATGCTCGGCAAACCGGTCCTTCAAATCAGCCATCGGCAGGCCCGCACCGTACCGGGCACTTAGCTGGATCAAGGACTTTAGGCTATCTTGAGGCTGACCGATGGCTGTACAGGTTGCCATCGTGAGCATGATTGCCAAGGATTTTGCGCTTGATATGCATTTTTGCATATCACAAAGTTAATTGATTTTTGAGGTCGAATAGTCAAATGGACAAGACTCGTATTCAGGTAGATACCCCCGTTCAAAAGACCAACCATTTATTTACCTTTGGCAGCTGAATAAATACAGGCTTGGATGAAAACAGTGTTGATCACCGGTGCAGCAGGATTTTTGGGTTCACATTTGTGCGACCGGGTTATGGCTGAGGGTTACAAAGTGGTTGGAATGGACAATCTCCTGACTGGCTCTCTCCGCAATATTGAGCATCTTTTTAAGGATGCCCGATTTGACTTTTATCATCATGATGTTTCAAAATTTGTGCATGTACCCGGTCAGCTGGACTATATCCTTCATTTTGCATCACCCGCCAGTCCGATCGATTATCTGAAGATGCCCATTCAGACCCTTAAAGTGGGATCATTGGGCACACACAATCTTCTGGGATTGGCCCGGGTCAAGAAATCCAGAATATTAATTGCATCAACATCCGAAGTTTACGGTGATCCATTGGTACATCCACAAAATGAAGATTATTGGGGCAACGTCAATCCTGTTGGTCCGAGGGGGGTCTATGATGAGGCCAAAAGATTTCAGGAGGCAATCACGATGGCCTATCACAATACTCATGGTCTGGAAACCCGTATTGTGCGCATATTTAATACCTATGGTCCACGCATGCGACTAGACGATGGTCGCGCATTGCCGGCGTTTATGGGTCAGGCTTTACGTAACGAACCGATAACCCTTTTTGGTGATGGGTTGCAAACCAGATCTTTTTGCTACGTTGATGACCTGATGGAAGGTATTTTTAGATTACTCCATAGCAACTACCATCTACCGGTGAATATTGGTAATCCGTCGGAAATCACCGTTAAGCAATTGGCAGAAGAGATTCTTGACATGATCGATACTACCTCAACCTTGAGTTTCAAACCATTGCCTGTTGATGATCCAAAGGTGCGTCAGCCGGATATCACCAGAGCCAAAGAGATCTTAAATTGGGAGCCTCTCATTGAACGAAAGGAGGGATTGCAGCGTACTTTGCAATACTTTAAAACAGTTGTATAGGCATGAATAGCAGAAGATATAACACCATACTTATCACCGGTGGAGCCGGATTTATTGGCAACCACCTGACAAGGCATTTGGTGATCAAATACCCGGATTCAAAAATAGTCAATTTAGACAAATTGACTTATGCAGGAAATCTTGAAAATCTGCTGGATGTTGAGGACCGTTCCAATTATCATTTTGAGAGGGTTTGTATCACCGATGAGGTGGAAACACAGCGGGTCTTTCAGCAACACCGGCCCGACCTGGTGATTCATCTCGCTGCCGAATCACATGTCGATCGCTCTATTGTGTCACCTCTTGAGTTTGTTCACACGAATACCGTTGGTACGGCTAACTTGCTGAATCAGGCCAAGAAGCTATGGCAGGAAGATGGATTTCAAGACGAATTGTTTTATCACGTTTCAACGGATGAAGTGTACGGGAGTCTGGGCCCATCAGGTTATCTTTACGAGGCGACGAAATACGATCCCCGTTCACCATATTCGGCATCTAACGCTGCCGCTGACCATTTGGTGATGGCATATTATCATACTTTTCAGATGCCAGTGATCATCTCCAATTGCTCGAATAATTACGGACCTTATCAATTTCCAGAAAAATTGATTCCTTTGATCATCAATAATATCCGACATCAAAGACCACTGCCGGTGTATGGCGATGGAAGTAATGTGCGCGATTGGCTCTATGTGACTGACCATGTGGAAGCCATTGATCTTGCTGTTCATGGTGGCGTCATTGGAGAGACCTATAATATTGGCGGCCACAATGAGCATAAAAACCTAACCATTGTTGAGACTCTCTGTGACCAAATTGATGTCAAATTAAATAATCCGGTTGGAACCTCTCGCAAATTGATCACCTTTGTCAAGGATAGATTGGGGCATGACCAGCGATACGCCATTGATGCGGCGAAAATAAATTCGGAGCTGGGATGGAGCCCCTCAATAAATTTGAGAGAGGGTTTATCTTTGACCATAGATTGGTATTTTGAGAACGCTACCTGGTTGCAGAACATTACCAGTGGAGCCTATAAAGAATACTATCGAAAAATGTATAAAGTGGAGTGAAGTATGTTTAGGTTTATTACACTCTTATTCCTTCTATTGCTGGTTACTGCCGGGGAGATAACGGCACAGGTGACGGATGAGCTGTTGCGACAGCAACTGGTTGAGAGAGGAATTGATGAAGGACTTTTCCGTAAGAAATTGCAGGAAAGGGGAGTCGTGTACTAGACCATTGACCAGGTACCACCGGAAAAATATCCGGAAGTAGAGGTGATCGTTAAAGAGATTCTTGCCGAGCTGGAAACTAGTCAAGTAGTGGAAAAACAAGCTATGCAGTTGGCAAACCCCACTCTAGATCCTTCTGATGTCAATGCCGCATCAACGGCTATCCAGGATGTCCGAGAATCGGTATCTGATGGTTCGAGTGTAGAAGAAGCGGTAGTTGAAGCGATAGCAGAAAAAGAATCGGATCTGCCTCCAGCAAAGATCTATGGCCAATCGATCTTCCGAAACCAGACATTGAAGGTGTATCGACAGGCCGATAACATTAAACCACGGGACAATTATTTGTTAGGCCCGGGTGATGAGCTGACCATCTCGATCTGGGGTACTTCTATCTTTGAGCGTAGCTATACGATTGATGAGTCAGGTTACATCAATCCGAGCGCCATGCCCAGGATCTACCTAAAAGATCTTACCTACCTTTCAGCCAAGGACAAATTAATGCGCCACTTTGGTGCCTTTAACCGTTTTCAACCGGATCAGTTTGAGGTATCGTTACGTTATGCCCGTACTATTTCAATCGGTATTTTTGGAGAAGTATTCACCCCTGGTAGTCACACGATCTCAGCGATTAACTCCGCTTTTAATGCTCTGGTGGCAGCTGGTGGTCCGACAGACATTGGTACTCTACGAAATATCAAATGGATACGAGGCGATGGATCGGTTGAAAAAATTGATGTATACAAATATATGTCAGACCCGACGATAGCTGACAAGTTTTACCTATCAGACAATGATATCATACAGGTACCCATCGCTGAAAGGATCGTAACCATAGCTGGTGAGGTAAACCGGCCAATGCGATATGAGTTGGTTGAAGGCGAGGAGTTGTTGCAATTGCTGAAGTATGCAGGTGATTTCAAACCCCAGGCTTACAAAGAAATTATTCAACTTAAACGTTTTGAAAATGATCAACAAAAGGTGATCGATATAAGATTTAATCAGCTCTTGGAGCAAGGAGGTGACTTTACCCTTAAAAATGGTGATGTTATCTCGGTCCGCACGATTCCCAGTCCCTATCGCAACTTTGTATCCATCTCCGGGACAGTGGAACTTCCAGGGGAATATGAATATTTGGCGTCGATGCGGGTGGCAGATCTGATTGGTAAGGCAGTACTCACCGATGAGTCAGAACGTTCCTATGCCGTTCTACGACGAAATAATCGCGATGGTACCAGTAACTTTATCCGCGTAAACTTAGAAGACATACTCATTAATCCTGCAAGTGCTGACAATCTTCTATTGGCTCCCGGAGACTTGTTACAGATATATAATCGTAGTAAATTCATTGACCAATATCTGGTGTCGGTGACTGGGCAGGTACGCAATTCGGGAAGTTTTGCCTATGATCCCTCTCAAAATATGCGGGTGCGTGATGTTGTCTTAATGGCGGGAGGGCTGGGTTCGCAGGCGACGGACTTTGCTTATATTATCCGGAAAGCAATAGATACTGGCGAGCCTGAGTATATCTCAATTGATATCAGGGATGCCATGGTCAATCCCAATTCAGATCAAAATCTGATCATCGAACCCAGCGACGAAATCCGGATATTATCAAAGACATCATTTATTGAGGATGCATCCATCATGATTGCAGGTTCGGTCCGTGATCCCGGCACCTTTCCGTATGATGAGTCTATGACCCTAAAAGATCTAATTACTCTGGCTTCCGGATTTAGACTGGAGGCAGCGACAAATCGGGTGGAAGTAACCCGGATGATTATCGAGCAAAATGAACCGACGAGAGTCACTATAGCCACCTTGGCTATCGATGAAAACTATAATCCGATAGGTGCTACAGATTTTACGCTGCAGCCGTACGATCGGGTTTATGTTCGGACGGTGCCGGAATTTGAGTTTCCGAAAATGGTAACTATATCCGGGGAAGTCAGATATCCAGGGCCATACACCATCATTGCTGATAATGAACGTATCACCAATCTGGTTAAGCGTTCCGGTGGTCTTACAGAAGAAGCTTTTCCGGAAGGAGCTACCTTGCGAAGATCATATGATGGTACCGGACCTATAGTAATCGAATTGCATGAGGTGCTCAGGAATGAACGGAGTCAGGCGAACATCATACTAAAAGATGGAGATGTAATCACAATCCCGAAGATCAGAGACTTTGTGGCAGTAGCAGGAGCGGTCAACACCACGAAACTATACCGACAAGATCTCTTAGGTCTTGATAACCGGGTTACTGTTGTTTTCGACGGAAATCGATCGGCAAGATATTATATTGAAAAATTTGCCGGGGGAGTGTCAGAAAATGGTGACCGAAGCAAGGTGACCGTTGAATATCCAAATGGGACCATTAAACAAACCAAAGACTTTGGGCTTTTTGTAGTTTATCCAAAGGTCGAAAAAGGAGCCATTGTGAGGGTTGGAGTCAAGGATCCTGAAAAAATACGGCCGGAAACTGAAAAAGAACCGATCGATTGGGGTGAAGTATTGGCAAGTGCCGTGAGTCAGGCTACTGCCGTTCTCACCTTGATTTTACTTATTGACCGGGCAGGACGCTAATCGCATGGAAAGAATATATGGACGAAATCCAGTGTTGGAGGCTCTCCGGAGCGAAGTTGGCATTGACCGGGTTTATATTCAGGATACGATCAGTGGAGAGTTTGAAAAGGAAGTCAGAAAACTTTGTAAGGATCGGGAAATACCCCTTAATAGAGTACCGAAATTCAAACTGGACAACGAGGTCAAAGGAAATCACCAGGGCATCTTTGCGGTATCTTCATTAATTACCTATGTTGCTTTGGAAGATTTGCTTCCTCAATTAATACAATCGGATATCAATCCGGTGTTCATCCTCCTCGACGGTGTGCAGGATGTACGAAATATTGGAGCTATTGCGCGATCAGCAGAGGTTTTTGGAGCCCACGCTCTTGTTTTACCCAGTAAAAAATCTGCGCCATTGAATGAGATAGCCATAAAAACTTCCTCTGGTGCGTTAACCCATATCCCGGTATGCCGGGTTAAAAATCTTGCTTCCGCTATCGAGTTCTTAAGTCAGCATGATGTAGAGATTTTAGGGGCTGACACTGAAGGTGATGTAGCACTCACAGATCTGGATTTGACCGGCCCCATTGCAATAGTACTGGGGGCTGAAGGTCAAGGCATTGATCGAAATCTCAAGATTTATTTTGACCATCTGTTTCACATCCCTCAAGGAGGGAAAACAGAATCTTTAAACGTTTCGGTAGCTGCGGGCATTATACTCTATGAAATTCATAAAAATCGAAAATGATTGATTTGAAGAAAGCGCCTCTATTTCTAATCCTAACCTGGCTTGTTGTTTTTATTGCCGGATGCAAAACTTCCCAGACTTTAAATGCACCTAAAGGGGATCAAAATGCTGCCTCCTTGCCATCTGCTTTGCTTTGGAAGATCGAGGGAGATCAAATCAAGACTTCCTATCTTTTCGGAACCATTCATATGATCGAAAAGGAAGCCTATTTTTTTACGAATGAAATGGAAAACGCCTTAAAAGCAACCGAAGAGCTGGTTTTAGAAATCGATTTGGAAGATGCTATGGATCTGGGTTCACAGATCGGGCTACTGCAAAAGGCTCTGATGAGAAATGACACGACCCTGAAGGATTTACTGACGGAAGAAGAATATGGCATCGTCAAGGACCATTTTGAGGAGATGGGTATTCCCTTTTTCTTGTTTGAACGGGTCAAACCCATGTTTCTTACCATATTTGCTTCGGAAGATATGTTTTCTGGAGGCGGATTGAACATGGACGAAGTCAAATCTTATGAATTAGAATTAATCGAAAAAGCCAAGCTGCAAAATAAACCAGTGGATGGTCTCGAAACCGTCGAATACCAAATGAGTATTTTTGACAGTATTCCCTACAAAGCTCAGGCTCAAATGCTGATAACGAGCCTATCTTCTGATGAAGATGGAGAAGGGGTGATGGATACTCTGATCTACTACTATAAACAACAGGATTTGGGAAAATTAGATGAACTGCTCAACAGTGATCCAACCACCAGGGAATACCGGAGGGTTTTGCTCGACAATCGCAATGCCAATTGGATTCCGATCATTAGCCGAAAAATCTTAGAAAAGCCAACTTTTTTTGCAGTGGGTGCCGGTCACCTCGGAGGCGAGTCAGGAGTGATAAGGTTACTTATGAAGAAGGGTTTACGACTGACTCCGATCAAGATTAATCTATCGGGAGCATAAAGTCGGACTCCCAAGCCCGCAGGGACTGGCAAGCCGACCAAGCAGGTTTTTATTTGGAAAGGATAAATCGTAACGCCGGACTATTCCGGCACGGCGGATGAGGGATACGAAAAATGGAAGAATGGAAGGGGTCGGACTCCCAAGCCCGCAGGGATTGGCAAGCCGACCAAGCAGGCTTTTAATTTGGAAAGAATAGATCGTAACGCCGGACTATTCCGGCGCACGGCTGATGAGGAATAGGAAAAATGGAAGAATGGAAGGGGTCGGACTCCCAAGCCCGCAGGGATTGGCAAGCCGACCAAGCAGGCTTTAATTTGGAAAGAATAGATCGTAACGCCGGACTATTCCGGCGCACGGCTGATGAGGAATAGGAAAAATGGAAGAATGGAAGGGGTCGGACTCCCAAGCCCGTAGGGATTGGCAAGCCGACCAAGCAGGCTTTTAATCTGGAAAGAATAGATCGTAACGCCGGACTATTCCGGCACGGCTGATGAGGAATAGGAAAAATGGAAGAATGGAAGGGGTCGGACTCCCAAGCCCGCAGGGATTGGCAAGCCGACCAAGCAAGAGTTTAAAAATAAAAGGGAATCATGCCTTCAATAATATCAGTTCGTGGTTTTACTCCTAAATGGGGAGACCATTGTTTTATAGCCGAAAGTGCGACGATCGTGGGAGACGTGACTTTGGGCGACGATTGCTCGATTTGGTTTAACGCAGTGGTGAGAGGTGACGTCAATAAAATTACGATTGGAAACAAAGTAAATATTCAGGATGGTGCGGTCATACATTGCACTTACGAGCAATCAGAAACCTGGATAGGCGACGAAGTCTCCATAGGACATAATGCCATTGTACACGGCTGTAAGATTGAAAAACAGGTACTGATTGGTATGGGAGCGATTGTCATGGATCATGCCATTGTTGAGTCCAACTGTTTAATTGCGGCTGGAGCAGTAGTTCTTGAAAAAACCCACTGCGAGTCAGGCTTTATCTATGCTGGAGTGCCGGCAAAAAAAATAAAGGCATTATCACCGGAGGTGTTCAGTCAGAATATTTCGAGGATCGCCAACAATTATTTGATGTATGCCGGCTGGTTTAAGTAGGTGTACTGAAATAGCACTCACTTCTGCTTGGACAAATACACTCCTGAAATAATCAATAATAATCCAATGGTATGCATTGACGAGATTGATTCGCCATCAAAAAACCGAGTATCGAAGCAATGACCGGAATAAGATAGGTCACCATAGATGCAAAAGGGTGAGGTACGTTGCACGAGCGAAAAGTAAAAGACACTGGCGATGGCCGTACCAAAAATCGCCAGGGCAGACACAGCACCCAAGGACCATAAGATCTGCGGTTGGGTTTGCAATCTCTGGAGAAAATCTGTCGAAAACAATACGATCAGTCCTATCGGGAGCAACATCACATAAGACAAAACACTGATTGAGAAAGATTTGCGGTGCGGTAAAAACCGGGATACCACATTACCACTGGTAGCATAACACATCGTACCAAAAACGATCAATCCCGCAAAAAGAAATTGGTCATCAAAGGACCTTCCAGCGCTTGAGTGATCAGGAAGATTGCTCCCAGCAATCCAACCAGCACTCCCAGGATATTTCGGAGCTGTGCCCTGAAAGTAAAAAAAAGCACGCCAATGATTAAAGTAAAAAGTGGGGTTAAAGAATTGAGCATTCCCGCAACTGCACTGGATAAATGGGTTTGAGCAAATCCGAAACAAATGGCAGGAATACCGCTACCTGCCAGACCAACAACCAGCAGCCATTTGATATCCTTACGGGGTAAATTTTTTATTTGACCAATAAAAAAGGGACTTAAGATTAAGCCCGCAATGCTGAGTCTTAGGCAAGCTACCTGAATAGGATGAAGGGCAATGAGAGCTTTTTTAATCAGAAAGAAGGAGCTGCCCCAAACTGAAGCCAATCCAAAAAGTAAGATCCAATCGAGTCTCTGCGGGGACAATAATTTATAATTCTGGCCCCAAAGATAATCGACTATCTGATCTTTAGTCGCCGACTCTCGACATGGCCTCCAGGCCTTCTTGCTTTACCTTCCTATTTTCTCCTATTTGGTTGTCTTGGTGCTGTGGGCTCCGTTTACTTTTTCTTTAACTTCCGTTATCTCCACCTCCTCAGTCTCCTGAGCACTACCCAGATAGGTAGGCAGATCCATACCAGCCATCTTGAAAAGATCTTGCAAAGGGGGAATGGACTTATATAGGCCAGATACAAATTTTGAGGTGGCATTTCCTTCCCCCGCTTTGTTGGCCTCCTTCCCAAACAGTGACTTTGTCGATTTTAAGATTTTTAATGGCCTCTACCTGGGTCTTGACAAGATCTTCCAGTTTGTCAGCAATCAACATCAACACGGCGTCTTTGGCATTACCTCCCGAAGCATGAACGATCCTTTCGAAACCCGCGGCTTGTTTTTCCAAAATCTCATAAAGACCGCGCGCCTCCGCTTCCCTCATGGCAAAGATTGCGTCTGCCTGTCCCTTTGCTTCCCGTCTTTGTTTTTCGGCTTCAGCCTCGGCATCGATCTCGATTTTACGTTTTTCAATTTCTGCCGAAATAATTATGTCAGCTTCCTTAGATGCCAATTCCCTTGAAGCTCTGGCCAGTTCGGCTAGCTTCTCAGCTTCATAGGCTTCCTGTAGAGCTTTTGCAGCCTGGATCTTTTCAGCCGACATTGCTCGCTTAAGAGCTTCTGCTTCAGCCTCTCGTTTCAAAGCTTCTGATTGAGCGATCAGGATTTGTGCCTTATTCTCACCTTCTATCGAGTTTGCCTTGGCTTCCGCTTCACCCACCTGGGCAAGGGCATCGGCCTTAGCGACTTCAATTCTCTTTTCTTTATTGGCTCTTGCTTCTCCTATCGAACCCTCCCGGTTTTTTTCAGCTACCCTTACTTTTGCTTCATTGATAGCATGCGCTTCCGCTTCTTTACCTAAAGCCTCAATATAGCCCGATTCATCTTCGATATCGGTAATATTGACGTTGATCAGTGTGAGGCCAATTTTTTTAAGTTCACTACCTACATTGGAAGCGACATTGGATAAAAATTTATCCCTGTCCGAATTGATCTCTTCGATATCCATCGTTGCAACAACCAATCTAAGTTGACCGAAGATGATATCTTTGGCAATATCACGAATTGACTCCATGCTTTACCAAGCAGTCTCTCAGCTGCATTCAGCATGGTCCCTTCATCATTTGATATAGCCACGGTAAATCTGGAGGGTACATTGACCCTGATGTTTTGACGGCTCAAGGCATTTCTTAAATCAACATCGATCGAGATCGGAGACAGATCCAGATACTGGTAGTCCTGGATCACAGGCCATACAAATGCTGCACCACCCGCCAGGCATCTAGCACTGCCACTTCCGGTTTTTCCATAGATCACTAAAATTTTGTCTGAGGGACAGCGGCGATATCTTGAAACAAGAAATATGGCCGTCGAAAGTGCCAATACCAGGAGCCCAAGAATTAGATAAAGAGTCATATCTAGTTGATTTAGAGTTTACGATGTATGTACATCAAAAATTTCGACTGGTTCTACGACCAGAATATTTTCTTCTATGATTTCAATAATCTTGACTGATTTGCCATTGTCGAGTCGTTCACCCTCGGTCACTGCATCCATTTCCCGTAATGAATTATTTAGGGTTACATGCACCTTACCTTTACCTCTGCGACGCTCAGGAATGGTGAGATAGACGGTTGCGTTCTTAAAGATTAATTCTGCCAGGTCGGCATTACCTTCTTCCGCCAGTCTGGAAAAAAAGTACATGAGATAAGCCACGGTTACCATGGCTGCGAGACCAGATCCTAAAGCAATGAGTACCACCATCGATTGGCCATACCCTTTCGAAAGTGCCAACACCCCCATCCATCCAAAAAAGGTAAAAAAAGCAATGATGCTTCGTACACTCAATAAGGTAAAAGAGGGATCGAGGGAAAAAGATCCATCGGATGTCTCAGCATGCAAATCAGTATCGGTATCGATATCACCGCCTAGCAAACTTAATCCAAACTGGATCAAAAACAACAGGGAAAATATCAACGCGATGCCCCAAAATATTTGCTCAATCGAGCTTAATGTATACCACCAATCTGTGATCGTCAATATCATGTCTAACTTTTTCCTAACACCATTAAAGTTACTATATCTAACGGCAATTTTCAGCTTTGGTTCGACAAACCGGGGAAGATACTCGGCAAACAGTAAATGTGAAGTTTCTGACCCGATCTTTTTTGTTTTGATTCATGGCTAATGGATGTTTTTTAACTTTGTGCCGAAATCATTTTTCGTAGGCAGACTCCAGGATATTATGATCATGCAAGAGGTAAAACTATTTTCGGGAACTTCATCACAGTATTTGGCTGAAAAAATTGCAGATTTTTATGGTGCGGATTTAGGAGATCTCGATGTGCAACTTTTTAGTGATGGCGAAATGCAACCGGTCATCAATGAATCAGTGAGGGGAGCTTATGTTTTTTTCATTCAAAGTACGTTTTCACCTCCCTCCAATCTCATGGAATTGTTACTTATGATCGATGCGGCTAAAAGGGCTTCTGCAGGTTATATCACGGCGGTAATTCCTTATTTTGGTTATGCTAGACAGGATCGAAAAGACAAGCCCCGGGTTCCGATTTCGGCTCGCCTGATCGCCAACCTACTCGAAGCAGCAGGAGCCAACCGGATCATGACGATGGATTTTCACGCTGATCAGATACAGGGATTTTTTGATATTCCCGTTGATCATCTTCAATCAGTGGCAATTTATACCGATTATCTCGAAAACCAGGATTTGGAAAAAGTGATTTTCGCAAGCCCTGATGTCGGGGGAGTTAAGCGGGCAAGACAATATGCCGTGCATTTTGGAAAGCAACTAGTGATATGTGATAAACACCGCATCCGGCCCAACGAGGTGGCAAGTATCAACGTGATCGGTGATGTGCAGGGTGCTGATGTGATATTGGTGGATGATCTCGTAGACACTGCTGGTACGTTATGTAAGGCAGCCGATGCTTTGATTGCCAAGGGTGCCAGCACTGTCAAGGCTATGTGCACACACGCGGTACTTTCAGGAGCAGCTTATGAAAATATCGAAAAATCTTCGATTCATGAATTGATTGTCACTGATACGATTCCACTATCCAGACAGTCTTCGAAGATCAAGATCCTGTCTTCGGCTAAATTGTTTGCGCGTGCCATCAGAAATACCCATGAACATAAGTCAATCGCCGCATTATTTGTTGGCAGATAATTGAAAATAATTATCTTTGCGCTCCGATTTTTCAAAAAGGAGTTAAAAACTTAAGCGTCATGTTGACAATACAGATCAAAGGAGAGCTACGTCTGGAAACAGGCAAAAAAGCAGCAAAAGCTGCACGAAGAGCCGGTTTGGTACCTTGCGAACTTTATGGAGGTAAGGAAAACGTTCATTTTTCGGTCTCTCCAAAGGGTCTCAAAGACCTTGTGTACACACCTGACTTTCACGTCACCGAAATCGAGGTAGATGGCAAAGTGCACCGCTGTATAATGAAGTCTATACAATTTCATCCGGTTAGTGAAGAAATTTTACATGTCGATTTCCTTAAACTTGAAGAGGGTCGAAAAATAAAAGTCGAAGTACCAGTTCGATTTTCAGGGACAGCACCTGGAGTAAAAGCTGGCGGTAAGTTAACTCAAAAGGTACATCGGATATCTATAAAGGCCACTCCTGAAAATCTGATAGGCGAAGTAACGCTTGATATCTCCAAACTGAAATTGGGCAATTCTGTAAGAGTCAGGGATATTAGTGTTGGAAAAGATATTGAAATACTCAACAATCTCAGTATCCCAATAGCAAGTGTAACCATACCAAGAGCACTGAAATCTGCTGGGACCGAAGAAGAAGCAGGACTAGAAGGTGCAGAGGGCGAAGCAGCCCCTGTTGAAGAAAGTAGTGCTGAGTAAACGTTCTTCCACTATAGCTCCATCTACGTCATGCCATCGTCTCTCTATGAAAGAGATATCTAGCATATAAGACATCAACTACGTTTCTACGTACTTACCCAGACGATCTGAGTTCTTCGGGAATACGCAAAGTACACTGAAGTTCGTTAGGTATCTTTCCAGACCGGGATTATCTTTGGATAAATCCTGTTAATCGATCATAAAAAAAAACTGGTTTTTATGCCCAAGTCACCTCTTTCAATAGGACTTGTTCAATATGACATCGCCTGGGAGCAACCCGCCAAGAATCTATTAAAATTGGAAGATCTTTTTCAAGATCTTGAATCAACGCCTGACATTATTTTTCTTCCCGAAATGTTCAATACCGGATTTACGATGAATGCTGTAGCTATGGCTGAATCAATTCAGGGAGCCTCGATCATCTGGATGCAAGAAACAGCTCAAAGATTGTTGTGTGATCTGGCCGGGAGCTTGATTATTGAGGAGGAAGGCAGGTTCTACAATCGATTTGTCTGGATGGGACCCGAGGGTATCAAAAGCACTTACGACAAAAGGCACTTATTTACTATGGCGGGGGAAGATCGGGTATATACCGCTGGAAAGGACCAGGTTATAGTTGAAAAAACGGGTTGGAATTTTTCTCCTTTTATTTGCTACGACATCCGTTTTCCTGTCTGGTGCCGGATGGGTGGTCAGGCGGATGTTCTTGTTTATGTAGCTAATTTTCCGGAAAGAAGAATCAATGCATGGTCTCAATTATTGATAGCAAGAGCAATCGAAAACCAATGTTTTGTCATTGGCTTGAATAGAATCGGTTGGGATGGTGAGCAACATTATTACAATGGTGAGTCGGTTGTAGTCGATCCCCTCGGTAAAATAATCCTTTCGCTTGCTGAAAGAGAAGAGATCGGTGTGATCTCGTTGGACGGTATTTTTTTAGAGTTGATCAGACAAGACCTTCCATTTCTGCAGGATGCCGATCCTTTCAAAATACTCTAAAAAGATTGGCTTCAATATATCGCATTATATATTTATTGCATATTTTTCGCTTTGAAATTTAAGAGGTTGAAAAAGTTAATTTTCATTTTACTCGTTCTCCTGGTGAGTTGTACCAGTTCGCGAAAGCTGTATCACACCGACGTCAGACCCACTGCTAATGAGCGAGCGATCAGGACATCAATCGCCGATCTGGCCAACACCTATATTGGTACAAATTATCGATATGGAGGACTAGATAGTCGAGGTCTGGATTGCTCAGGTTTGGTGTACAAGGTATTTAAAGATCATGCAATCATGCTTCCGCGGTCATCCTCTGATCAAATAAGGATTGGCAAAACCACCTCACCAAAAAAAGCTCAAATAGGAGATCTTATTTTCTTCCGGCAAAACGGTAGGATTAATCACGTTGCAATCGTGACCGAAGTGCACTCCAGAGGTTTATGGGTGACTCATAGCACCACATCAAAAGGGGTAATTCACGAAAACTTATATGATTCTGCCTATTGGTCCTCGAGAATTGAAGATGTAAGAAATATAATCTCCTTTGTCGGAGGTAAATAAGCAGGATGGCGCAGACTAGCTTATGACAAAGTTTTTATCTTCGCTGTTTTTGCAGGATTAACGCAATTGGTAAGACCACTATGACAAATGTGATTCTCTTTGGACCTCCAGGATCTGGTAAAGGAACGCAAGCAAAGAAACTGGCAACAAATTATCATCTCCTTCATATATCCACGGGAGACTTGTTTCGAGCTGAAATAGGTAGCAAAACTGACCTGGGTCTGGAAGCAATGTCTTATATCAGCAAGGGTCTTTTGGTGCCTGATGCGATCACCATCGGTATGCTGAGGAAAAAGGTTGAGGAAAATCACGATGTTAACGGAGTGATTTTTGATGGCTTTCCCCGTAATGTATTACAGGCGGAAGCCCTTGATGAGTTGTTAGCTGAGCGCGACCAAAGAATTGCGGCATTAATCGCGCTCGAAGTAGATGATCAGGAGATCATTAATCGTATACTTGACCGAGCCAAAACCTCCGGTCGTGTCGATGACGCAGACGAGGAAATAATTCGCAACAGGATTCAGGTCTATAAGGGAGAAACGGCACCCGTATTTGATTTTTATAGTGAAGATGGAAGGTCATATAAGGTACATGGAGTGGGGAGTATCGATGAAATATATAACCGGCTTCGCAATCTTGTCGATACGTTAATCTGATAGCGTACAGACCTGCCTTTTTGAGATGATTTAACTAGCAACTACGTATGGCAGAAGACAATTTTATTGATTATATCAAAATCAATTGCCGCTCTGGCCATGGTGGAGCTGGTTCTGTTCATTTTCACCGGGACCGGAATACTGCCAAGGGAGGTCCGGATGGTGGAGATGGTGGCAGGGGAGGTCATATCATTTTGCGCGGTGATCGTAACAAATGGACCCTTCTGCATCTGCGTTATCGTAAACATGTCATCTCTGACAATGGTGTAGCGGGTAGCGCCAACAATAGCACCGGCGCAGATGGTGAAGATATCATCCTTGATGTTCCGTTAGGTACCATCGCACGAGATGTGGAAACAGGCCATCTGGATTGTGAAATTCTTGATCATGGCCAGGAAAAAGTGCTTCTGGAGGGTGGAAAAGGAGGTCAGGGTAATACCAATTTTAAATCGGCAACCCAACAAACACCTAGATTCGCTCAGACCGGGATACCAGGTCAGGAAGCCTGGAAGATCTTAGAGCTTAAGGTACTGGCTGATGTGGGCCTGGTCGGATTTCCCAATGCAGGTAAATCAACCCTGCTATCCGTATTGTCAGCGGCAAAACCAAAAATCGGAGCCTATCCATTTACGACCTTAAAACCTAACCTGGGAATCGTGTCATATCGTGAAAATCTATCATTTGTAATGGCCGATATCCCTGGTATCATAGAAGGTGCCAATGAAGGAAGAGGGCTTGGTCTTCGTTTTCTCCGGCACATTGAACGCAATTCTGTCTTACTATTTATGTTGCCTTGTGACACCGATGATCTCATTAAAACGTATGAGACGCTTGAGGGCGAACTTCGGGCATACAATCCCGAACTACTCGATAAACCAAGGGTAGTGGCCATTACCAAATGCGATATGATCGATCAGGAACTACAAAAACTGATTAGCAAAGAATTACCAAAAATTTGGAATTCAGTATTTATTAGCGCTATATCTCAAACTGGTCTTACAGAGCTCAAAGATGCACTGTGGACAGCACTACAAACTAATGAGGTAAACTAGGTAGTCGTTATTAGTTTTAAATTTTCGAAAGTTTTTATCCAGCCTTTTGCCGCTCCGGAGAATCAACACTTTTTTCAATTTTGCTAACCTCTGAGGTGAGATCAAACCATAATTTTTACTTTGCTTCTGGATTGGGGAAAGGATCTTGTAGGCAAAGGACTCCTTTTTAACCTGGTTATTGATCACCTTTGTTTGTTCAAAAAAGCCACTTAGTATGGCAATACTGAACAGCATAATTGCACTGAGCATCAGGCCTCCGGCTACATTTTGATAGATGTTTTTCTTTTTTTTCGATTTGGGCCTCCAGAGGATATTGACAAGTTTGACCAGCAACCACGAAAACATCAGAAATTCGAATCCCATAATTATAGAAGCTACATAGTTTGGAAAATGGCCAACTGAGGCTTTCAAGAAATCAAGGAGGTAGGGAATGCTCCACACGGTGATCACCGCCGATACCGTGAAACCGATCAAAAGACTGAATATCCTGACAACTCCATTTTGAAACCCGCCGGCAAAGGCGATCAAAATCATGATCAGACAAATAATATCGTAGGTCATAGTTAAGGTGTTGTTTCTTTGGCATAGTATTTACGGAGTATAAAAGTAAGTAAAACGTGTTACATACATTAAAAATAATTGTAATATATTATTGATTAAACCAGAGATGCATAGATTTTGACCCAAGCTCATGCAGAGATTTTGAAAATTTCGTTACATTTGAAAATCAGCTTCATTCAAGGTGGAAAAAATTTATTTCTCAGTAATTCTTTGTCTTCAGATCGCATTGGCTTATGGACAGCCCTCTAGAGACAATGTACTCATCGAGGGATCTCAGGTCAAAGAATTGACCCTTCCCAAAGTTTTCCAGATTGGTGAATACGAAGAGCAATACGGCCTCCTTTATGAGATCTATCACGATATCTTACTGACGGTTTGTAATGACGATATGAACCTTGCATTTGATAAATGGATGAATATGATCTCCGAAATGGAGTCATATGCCAACAAAATCGATTTTGATTTGAATGGGGTCAAGATCTGGTTGAAGGTCTTTTGGAATGAGGATGGTACTATCAGGTACTTATCGTACTATCGCAAGCCAAATTCTCGAAATATAGATCCGGCTGAACTTTCTGCAGTTCTATCCATTTTTAGGAACGTCTCTCAAATGCGGGTCAAATCTACAGTCAAGTACACCCATAATGGAAGTGCTCAATTTCCAACCGCTATGATTCCTGCTGAAAGTCGAAAGAACTAAAGACGGGTTCGATTCGTTTTACCAGGCATACGAAATAGTATTCGCAAGTCATGGTGCGCTTCTTTCATCGCATTATTATTTTTCATTATATTTCGGACCTTAAACTGCATCTGCATTATGGCGCAAGTCACCTACAATGAGGATAATATAAAGTCTCTGGACTGGAAAGAACATATCCGGTTGAGACCCGGCATGTACATCGGCAAATTAGGCGATGGTAGCTCACCGGATGATGGCATCTATGTATTACTGAAAGAGGTGATTGACAATGCTATTGATGAGTATGTTATGGGCCATGGCACTACGATCGAGGTGGAGATTGACGATTATCACGTGAGGGTCAGGGACTTCGGAAGAGGTATCCCATTAGGAAAAGTAGTCGAATGCGTGTCCAGAATGAATACCGGTGGAAAATATGATTCGCGTGCATTTCAGAAGTCAGTAGGTCTCAACGGTGTCGGTACCAAAGCCGTCAACGCATTAAGCAACCAGTTCTATGTAGCCGCTTTTCGGGATGGTAAGTCAAAAGATGCCTCTTTCGAAAAAGGTGACCTCGTCAAAGAATCAAAGATTGTAAAGTCTTCTGAACCGGATGGCACGGAAGTACGATTTACCCCGGATGACACGGTATTTTCGAAATATCGCTTCAATCTGGAAATGATCGAACGGCAATTATGGAATTATGCATACCTCAACATCGGCCTGAAGCTAAGATTTAACGGCAAGACGATCACCTCCAAACGTGGGCTTTATGACCTTCTCGAAAATAAAACTAAAAATGAGGTCATTCGATATCCCATTATTCACCTGATGGGTGAAGATATTGAAGTAGCGATCACCCACGGCAATCACTATGGAGAGCAATATCATACTTTTGTAAACGGCCAGTACACCACGCAGGGCGGTACCCACCTCAATGCCTTTAAAGATGGCGTTGTCAAAGCAGTGGGATTTCTATTCAAAAACTATGATTCAAAAGATATTCGGGCTTCAATTATTGGTGCTGTCAGTGTCCGGATAGAAGAGCCGATTTTGAATCCCAGACCAAGACCAAATTGGGGTCGCTCAATATGGGCCCGGATAGGCCCACCATAGCTACTTTTATTGGAAATTTTATTAAAAAGGAGCTCAATGACTTTTTGCACAGAGAACCTGATATAGCTACCAAACTCAAAGCACGGATCCAACAGTCGGAACGGGAGCGTAAAGAGATCGCCGGTATCAAAAAACTGGCCAATGACCGGGCAAAAAAAGCCAATCTGCACAATAAAAAATTACGTGATTGCCGTATCCACCTTAACACTCCCAAGGCTCCTCCGGAGGACAGGTATGCCAGTACCGTATTTATCACCGAGGAGACTCGGCAAGTGGTTCGATTACCAAAGCCCGCGATGTACAACATCAAGCGGTTTTTAGTCTGAGGTAAGCCTCTCAATTGCTTTGGACTTACCAAAAAAATTGTTTATCAAAACGAAGAGCTTAATTTATTACAGCATGCCCTAGATATCGAAGATGGTCTGGAGACCTTGCGCTATAACCGAGTCGTGATAGCGACTGATGCTGACGTAGATGGCATGCACATACGCCTTTTACTACTTACCTTTTTTCTTCAGTTTTTTCCTGATCTGGTGCGGGATGGTCACCTCTACATTTTTGACACCCCACTCTTCAGGGTGCGTGATAAAAAGCAAACCTTCTATTGTTACACAAACAAAGAAAGACTCGATGCGATTGCGGCTTTGAGGGGCAAAGCTGAAATCACCCGTTTTAAAGGCTTAGGTGAGATTTCTCCCGGAGAGTTTGGTGCATTTATCGGAGATGATATCCGTTTAGAGCAGGTTCAACTGCATGAAGATACTAACATCGAAGCCATTCTGGAATATTATATGGGTAAGAATACTCCTGAAAGACAAGACTTTATCATCGAAAATCTGAAAATTGAGATCGACGAATTAAGTGATGAGGAAAAAGAAGAGCAAGTGATTTTAGAAGAAGAGGTGGCTGAAGTGTAGATGGGATGCTCAACTTATATGATCATCCAATTTTTTGCAAGTCTTCCGTGTCCGTTCAAATTTTTATGATCACTTCATTGATCTTAAACTGCCTTTTTGGCAATTAGACTAGGCTAAATTGCCATAGTCTCCCCAGTTCCTGCTTATTTTAAGTGATAATGACAGTTTGAAATGGCTGGCACAGAGATTGACCTTTATGATGCTGCACCTCAAAAGAGGATATTTTATGACATAATGTCGGATTTACTCCGACTTAATAGAGGAGATACAATTTATGTTTGAAGATATTAAGTTTATCGATAATATACAAGACGACCGGGAGATGCTGCCAATTATGCCTCTTGATGAAGATCAGGAGGAAGATCAGGGAGACTTACTTATTCCTACGAATATACCCCTGCTCCCGTTAAAAAATACGGTTCTGTTTCCAGGGATTATCATCCCCATCACAATCGGTCGTGACAAGTCGATTAAAGCAGTTAGACAGTCCTATGAGGGCGATAAGTTATTGGCTGTTATCTCGCAGAAAAATATGAGTGTTGAGGATCCCTCATTTAAGGATCTATATCAAATAGGAACGGTAGCCAAGATCTTAAAGCTCTTCAAGATGCCGGATGGTACTACCACCACCATTTTACAGGGCAAACGTCGATTTGCTCTCGATAGTGTGTTGCAGGAGGAGCCTCATATGGAGGCCCATATCACCGAACTGGAAAATATTCCACCGACTGATCCAAATGAGTTCAAAGCACTCATTGTCACGGTTCGTGAGTTGGCGAGTCAGATCATCAAGCTCTCACCCAATATACCATCGGAAGCATCGGTTATGCTCAATAATATCCGAAGTGATATCTTCCTGTTGGATTTTATTGCATCTAATTTGGCGATCTCCATGGCCGAGAAACAGAGTATTCTTGAGCTAGGTAGTATTGGAGAAAAAGCCAAACTGGTCCTGACCCATATGGAGCGCGAAATGCAGATTCTCGTGCTCAAGGATGAAATAGACTCTAAAGTCAGGGGCGATATTGATAAACAACAGCGGGATTATTATTTACATCAGCAGCTGAAAACCATCCAGGAAGAGCTGGGTCAAAGCCCTCATCAAGCCGAATTGACAGAACTCGAAGCCAGAGCCTTAAAGAAAAAGTGGCCACAGAATGTCAAGAAAGCATTTGAGAAAGAACTAACGAAAGTTAAGCGCACTAATCCTCAGGTAGCCGAATATTCGGTATTACTTAACTATCTGGATCTTTTGGTAGACTTGCCATGGAGCCAATATACAGAAGACAATTTTGATCTAAGAAAGGTTAAGGATGTGCTGGATAAAGACCATTATGGCTTAACAAAGGTCAAAGAACGAATTATCGAGCATCTTGCTGTATTAAAGCTGAAGGGAGACATGAAGGCTCCCATCTTATGTTTGATCGGGCCTCCCGGAGTCGGGAAGACCTCCTTGGGTCGTAGCATTGCTACCGCTTTACAGCGGAAGTTCATTCGTATGTCACTAGGGGGACTACATGACGAATCTGAGATACGTGGCCACCGAAAAACGTATATAGGTGCAATGCCGGGCAGGATCGTTCAGTCGATTAAGAAAGCAGAATCATCAAATCCAGTCTTCATTCTGGATGAAATAGATAAAGTTGGGAAAGATTTTCGGGGAGATCCTTCGTCGGCCTTGCTTGAAGTCTTGGATCCCGAACAAAATTCGACTTTCTACGACAATTACCTTGAATTGGAGTATGACCTCTCGAAAGTGATGTTTGTAGCCACGGCCAATTCACTGGCAGGGATCCAACCAGCACTTTTGGACCGTATGGAAATTATTGAAATTAGCGGCTATTCGCTAGAGGAAAAAGTAGAAATCGCCAAGCAGCACCTAATCCCCCAATTGCGGAAGGAACATGGTCTTAAAGCCAATCAGATCAGCATCCGGGTGTCTGCACTCAGACAAATGATTCAGGACTATACGCGTGAGTCGGGAGTACGTAGTCTGAGCCGCCGCATAGCAGGGGTGATGCGAAATGCCGCTAAAAAGATTGCTATGGATGATGTAAAGTCGGTTGTGATTAATGGCGGTGATCTTTTAGCCATTCTGGGCCCGGCAAGATTTAATAAAGATCTATATACCGAATCAAGGGTACCTGGAGTAGCTGTCGGACTGGCCTGGACCAGTGTGGGTGGTGAGATTCTGTTTATCGAGGTCAGTCTTAGTGAAGGAACCGGCAAGTTGGCCTTAACTGGAAATCTGGGTGATGTGATGAAAGAATCGGCTACCACTGCACTTAGTTTTATCAAAGCCCATACCAAAGAGTTGGGTATTGATGACACTAAATTTCTTAAGACGGATATTCACGTTCACGTGCCGGAAGGGGCTATTCCAAAGGATGGACCATCAGCAGGAGTGACTATGTTAACAGCGTTGACGTCAGCTTTTACAGGCAAGAAAGTGAAACCCTACTTGGCAATGACCGGAGAAATTACGCTAAGAGGTAGAGTACTGCCTGTGGGAGGGATTAAGGAGAAAGTGCTGGCGGCTAAGAGGGCTGGCATGAAGGAGATCTTGCTTTGTGCTGACAATCAAAAACATGTGGACGAAATTAATCCTGAGTTTTTAGGTGATCTGAAGTTTTTTTATGTAAAAAAGATGGAGGATGTACTCAGTCATGCCCTTGCAAACAAGTAATTTGATCCTATGAGGATCGAAGTGAAAAAGAGTTAAAAGAGCGTTAAAGACCCATAGTTGCTGATCACTATGTCTGATCATGCCGTTTAGCATTGAGAGATTTCTTACCTTACATTTTCATAATTGATTCCCTGATGACCAGGTTATTTTTAAGTCTGTTTTCAATCATTTTTATCCTGGGTTTGGCAACTGCACAGAAGCAAACCGAGGTCATTCAGTTTTCTGGAAGTGTCGTGACCATCGAAGATGAAGAAATTGTACCTGTGCAGCTCACCAACATTCTCATTGAAAAATCAGGCAGAGGAACATTTGCCGATTTAGATGGCTTTTTCTCCATTGTGGCTGAGGAGAGTGATGTGATCGTGTTTTCGGCTATTGGTTACGAGACAGTACGGTTTGTGATTCCGGACACCTTGACTACAAATCGATATACGATCATCCAGCTATTGAGCAGGGATACCATCAATCTGCCGATGGCTCAGATTTTCCCTGGCCAAGTCGGGAGCATTTTAAAATCGAGTTTTTGGCTCTAGATATACCTGAAGATTTGCAAGACCGGGCAGAAGCCAATCTTGCTGCCGCCACTATGGAGCAACTTCGGAAAAATCTTCCGACAGATGGGGTTGAATCAGGTAGCTTCTATTTGCGCCAGCAAGCCGACTCCTACTATTCATTTGGACAAGCCAAGCCAATGAACCTCTTAAATCCTCTTGCATGGTCCAAGTTTTTCAAAGCTTGGAAAAATGGAGATTTCCGGCGAAACAAGACCAAAGAATAGTAGATACCTAGTCGGAGGTATAGACCCCCCGTAACCCTAGCCGGCGGAATAGATCCGCCTCTACCAGTTATCCACATTCGTTCTCTTTTCTTCCGACTCCCGGCTTCCGACATTGGACATCGGACTTCCGGCTTCCGACCCCAGTAACCCTAGCCAGCTGAATAGATCCGCCCTCTAAGCCTGACAATCTCCTTGGTCGATGGTATGGCATTGCAATCCTCCGGCATCGGACTCACGCCTTCGGTCTTCGGTCTTCGGACTTCCGACACCCGACATACATTATTATTCGCTAAATTTGCAGCCTTTTAAAAAAGCAGTGGGTTTGCAATCATGAAAGTTACCGACTATTTTGCACAGGCCAAAAATCAGACACTGATCAGTTTTGAGGTACTTCCTCCATTAAAGGGCGGCAAGATGCAATCGATATTTGAAGTCCTGGATCCATTAATGGAGTTTAAACCACCGTTCATAGATGTGACCTACCATAGAGAGGAGTATGTTTACCAGAAAACTCCCAATGGGTACTATGAAAAAACCTCAATCCGAAAACGGCCTGGTACGGTAGGTATTTGTGCAGCAATCATGCACCGGTATGCAGTCGATGCTGTACCCCATCTTATTTGTGGGGGTTTTACCAAAGAAGATACCGAAAACGCGCTGATTGATTTGAATTTTCTCAACATTAACAATGTTTTGGCAATCCGGGGTGATGCCCGTCAATTTGACGGTCGGTTTCTCCCCGAAGAAGGAGGTCATGCCTATGCCGTAGATCTGGTAAAACAGATAGCAGCAATGAATCGTGGTCAATACCTCGATTCAAATATTGAAAACGGCGCTCAAACTCATTTTTGTATCGGCATTGCTGGATATCCGGAGAAGCATTTTGAAGCACCAAATTTTCAGACCGATCTGCGTTACACCAAAGCCAAAATCGAAGCCGGTGCAGACTACATCGTAACTCAGATGTTTTTTGATAACAAAAATTTCTTTGATTATGTGAAAGCTTGTAAAGAGTCAGGTATTACGGTTCCGATCGTGCCCGGACTTAAACCACTTACCAAGCTTTATCAGTTAAAGTCCTTGCCCAGGATGTTTTATGTCAATATGCCGGACGAACTGGTAAGAGAAGCCGAAAAGGTGAAAAATGAGACGGATGCGAAAGAATTGGGAATTGAATGGTGTATCGCACAATCGAAAGAACTAAAATCGTCCGGTGTACCATGTTTGCATTATTATACCATGGGCGACACCGATACCATTCGCCGCATTGTTAAGGCGGTATATTAATCATGCAGCTTTTAGACATTACTATCAAACATGCTTAACAACATGACGCGATGGTTTACCTTCGCCTTCCTGGTATTTATTGATATGGCGATCCGAGCTCAGACTCTCTTGAGCCCGGCTGAATTCCTAACCCAAGATTACGGTAAAGACTTCATACCATATCATCTTAAGGTGGCTTATTTTGAACACGTTGCCGCACATTCGGATCTGATCAAACTTCATACATACGGATATTCCGTTGAGAAAAGGCCACAGATCCAGGCTTACGTTTCTTCAAGGGAAAATTTGGACCGAATCGAAGAAATAAGACTTAATAATTTACGTCGGACTGGCTTAATTGACGGCACTCCCAGAGACGATGGGATTGCCATCATTATGCTAGGCTATAGCGTGCATGGTAATGAAGCCGCCGGATCTGAAGCAGCGCTGAGTACACTTTATAAATTGGTAGACCCGGGCAACGCCAAGACGAAAGTTTGGCTGAAAAACACAATCGTAATCATTGATCTAAGTTTGAACCCTGACGGGCATGCTCGTTACGTAGATTGGTACACACGCACTGGCGGTACGATCATCAATATTGATGAAGATAGCTGGGAGCATCAAGAACCATGGCCGGGGGGCCGTACCAATCATTATTATTTTGACCTCAATCGAGACTGGGCATGGCAAACTCAAATAGAGACTCAGGCAAGAATTAAGCAATATCTGCAGTGGATGCCACATGTTCATGTTGATCTTCACGAGATGGGGGTTAATTCACCGTATTATTTTGCTCCGGCGGCTCAGCCATATCATGAATACATCAGCACCTGGCAGCGTGATTTTCAAACCGCCATCGGACAAAATAATGCCCGATATTTTGATAAAGAAGGTTGGTTGTATTTCACAAAGGAAGTCTTTGACTTGCTCTATCCCGCCTACGGTGATACCTACCCAACCTACAGTGGTGCGATAGGAATGACTTATGAACAGGGAGGAAGCGGAAGTGCTGGTTCTGCTGTTTTGCTTGATAATGGTGACACGTTGACCCTCCAGAGTCGTATTGATCACCATCTCACCACCAGCCTGTCAAGCATTGAGATGACATCCAGACATGCAACAGAATTAACTAAGCACTTTAGTGAATATTATCAGGTAAGCCGGAACAAAGCACGGGGAAAATACAGGACTTATATTATCTCTCAGGACAATAATCGTGAGAAAATCAAGTCACTCATCAGACTCCTGGATCTTAATGCTATTAAGTATGGCACTGTCACACAGGAGAAAGAAATTAGTGGATATGATTATTCAACAGGTAGTACAGTGACAAGAGCTGTAGTACCCGGAGATCTGGTCATTAGTGCTCTCCAGGCCAGATCCACTTTAGCTCAGGTCCTATTTGATCCAGAGCCCAAGTTGGTTGATTCTTTGACTTACGATATCACTTCATGAGTCTACCTCATGTCTTTGGTGCTGAAGCCTTGGCAACAACAAGCGTTCTTAAAATTAGCCAGGACTATCAGCTGCCAACCAGGGAGGTGGAGATAGTTGATGATCCATATGCTATTTTCATACCCTGGCAGTATACCTCAAGTGCTCATTTGCTTGCCCAAATTTTGCAAAATGGCATCAAGGCTCGCATCTCTGCAGAAACAATTGTAAACTATGGTCATACCTATTTGCCAGGAACATTGGTCATTACGAGAGATGATAATAAAGCCTTACCTGACTTTGATCTAAAAGTGATCGCACTTGCAGAAAGATACGGACATTCTATTTTCTCAACACCTACCGGCCTGTCAAGCGGTGGCCCTGATCTCGGCAGTAATAAACTCAGTTTAATCAATATTCCTAAAATTTTGGTCCTAGGTGACGAGGGAGTTCGTTCTAATAATTTTGGAGCTACCTGGCATTATTTTGAAAAAGTATTGGAGTATCCGATTTCCATTGTCAGAGTAGATGAGTTACGTTCGATTGACCTCGACCGGTATAATATATTGGTTATGCCTTCTGGCAATTATCCGCAGTTGACTGAAGGTATGCTGAAAAAAATGAGTGATTGGGTCTCCGGAGGTGGCAAATTAATTGCCATAGGAGGAGCGTTGCAAAAATTGGAGGGTGAAAGCGGATTTTCATGGGTAAAATATTCATCAGCTGAAGAAAAACAAAAAGCGGAAGATCAACAAAAGGAAGAAGAAAAAAAACTGATTAACCGCACATACGGAGATAGGATTCGTAGTTCGATTTCGGACGAGATACCGGGAGCTATTATCAGGAATAAAATGGATGATTCCCACCCTTTGGCATATGGATTTCCTGATTATTATTTTTCGTTAAAAACGGGCAGTGAAGTTTACCAACTGCAAAAAGATACCTGGAATGTAATAACCGTTGGAAAGGATCCCCTTGTGCTCGGTTTTGCTGGTAAGAATATAAAGAATAAACTAGAAGGTTCGGTATCATATGCGGTAGCCAATAAAGGTCGGGGCACCGTAATCTATATGGTTGATGATCCCTTATTTCGAGGATTTTGGGAAAATGGAAAATTTCTCTTTTCCAATGCCATTTTTATGGTGGATAATTAATTGTGGATAAATAAGCTAAAGCTAATTCCACTATAAAAACAGCCAATGCCATCTCCAACGGCCGGTCGTATTGTACTCCAATGCCGGCGCCGGGATTTTAAAAATATTTAGTACGCTAAAGACGGTTTTTAACAAGGGGTTTTTTGTTTTGATTTTACGAAGGTCAATATCTGGTGACAAATACCACTGGCGGGTGCGTGGATATTCTTTATGCAACACCGAAAAGACAGCCTCACCTTCCGACCAATTATTTGAAAATCCTCCATATAAGTTTTCAGAGCCATACCCGATTGCCAGATTAAACCAAGAGGGTATTTTCAGCTCAGGAAAAAAGGAACTGGCATTAATAGAAAGCCAAATGGTTTGTGCATTATAATCTTTCAGATATCGCTCCAGGAAATGGGTTCCAAAGAGATCATCTGTACGACGATTTAGTGAACTTTGGGAGGGACTATTGAGGGCTTGAATACGTTCACTTGAGTATTTCTTCGGCCAGGAGGAAACTTTCATCCTTAGGCGTTGATCTTGCCAGGACCACTGTTGAAGGGCAAATAGACCGGTGCCACCCAGATTATAGATCATATCGTTTACCGAAAACCCCCATCGGGCTGAGTAAGCATCAAACATTTCGATCGTACCCTGAAACAGGATTCCTAAACCAGTAGCCAACCAGATGGCTTGATTCTCTCTGATTCCGGTCCAGCGACTTCCCCGGTAACTCAACTCTGTCTCAAAGTACGATGTAAAGAGATGTCCCATTTTGTCCATGTTGTTCCACTCACCCCGATCATTAAAAAAGTGAAATGATGTGCGGTCAAAGCCTTTGTACCACGCTTCGTTGAGGCCAATCACGGTACCTCCATAGATGACTGCACCGGTT
Organism: Saprospiraceae bacterium; assembly: GCA_016711125.1. Taxonomy (GTDB): domain Bacteria; phylum Bacteroidota; class Bacteroidia; order Chitinophagales; family Saprospiraceae; genus JABDMH01. The sequence continues at coordinate 1,342,267 of JADJTQ010000002.1, forward strand.
GAGGCCACCATCACAAATCTGACCGGTTGAAATGTGTCACTGGGTGTTAGAAATGGTTGACTCTTTAGATGGGTGTTGTGAGACAAGATCATCAAGTGGATACATAAGATCTTAAGAATCAATTTTTTATACATTAGGTGATTTACATGATCATGCCGGTAGACCGGCATCCGGGTACCTTAGAAGGCTTGTCAATAAAAATGCAGCTCAACAATAGCAATAATTTAATTCAACGGCGTTCTAAATAATAATCGGTATTTTTGATTTTATACCCGGGGTCCATTAATATTGCACTATATAACCATATCAATATCCACTATTGAATTAATTGTACCAATTTATGACATTCAAGTTTAGAATCATTCAATTGGTCTTGCTAACGATCGGCAGCGGCTTTTTGTATAGCCAGGACATACATTTTACCCAGTTTAATATGGCACCCCTGACGTACAATCCTGCCATGACCGGGGCTTTTTCGGGTTCCATCAGAGTCGGAGGCTTGTACCGTGATCAGTGGGGCAGTGCTTATAAAACGCCATCTTTCTACCTCGATAGCCCCATATTAAAGGGTTTTCGAAAACAAGACTGGATTGGGGTAGGACTCTATGCTTTTCAGGACGACGGTCAGTCTGAATACCTTCCCTTTGATGCCAGCGGCACATCCAAATCAGGCTCATTGGTGACGGGAGGAGTCTTAACCTCAGCAGCCTATCACTTTGCCCTTGATAAACAGCGAAATACGGTGATCGCCCTGGGAGTGCAGTATGGCAGTGTTTCTAAAAAGATCGATGGAATGTTTGAGTTTGAAGATGCCCTGCTTAGTGGGGTACCCACTGTAGAACAACTTCCGACCAAAGATGAAGGTAAAAATTATCAGGATATTTCCGGAGGTCTGACGGTCACAGGAAAAACAACTGGGCAATCCTTTTATCGTATCGGTGTCAGTGCCATGCATGTCAATAAGCCCAGGGCGGGTGTACTAAGTGCGGGAGGTTCTTCCAAACTTCCCACCCGTATTGTGGGGTATGGCACCTATCATATGGATCTAAATGAACAGTTGATGGTTACCCCCTCGGTATTATTTCAATCAATGGGTAAAGCCAGCGAAGTGGCACTGCAAGCGCTATTAGGATATAAGATACCGGCTCAAAGTACGGTGATCCGGGGAGGTCTTGGGTATCGTCTCGGAGATGCTATGGAAGTACTGGTCGGAGTTGACTATAAAGATTTACGGGTTGGGCTGAGTTATGATCTGACATTGTCCCAGCTAAGGTCACCAAACAATGCCTTTGAATTGGCGGTTTCATATATCGCCCGTATCTACAAAAGGCCGAAGATTGATCCGGTCATTTTTTGTCCAAGATTTTAAAGATTACTCATGAAGCGATTATATTTTCTTCTGTTCCTAGTGGGTCTGTTATTACCCCTTGTGCTCACCGCCCAACCCTTAGATGAGATCCCTTACAAGTTTAAGCTGGAAGCAGCTGATACCTCTTTTGCCAGGTTGGATTTTTACAATGCAGCGGATTGGTATGAGCAATGTTACAAGGAGAGCCGTGATCCCGCGATTGCTCAACGGATTGCCATATGTCACGACAAGATGCGTGATTACTCAAGAGCGGAACGTTGGTATCAGCGCATTGTTCAGAAAGACACCGCCACTGAATTCCCCGATCTCAAATTTGAATATGGTCGATTACTGAAGAAGAATGCCAAGTATGATGAAGCCGAAGAAGTGTTTAATGAGTTATTGGCTAGCGGGAAAGCTATGAACTATAAAGCCCGGATTGAAAACGAATTAGTCGGAGTGGTGATGGCACGGACTCTGAAAGTGCCCGATGATCTATTAATTGAGAATATCGGAAATAAGGTAAACAGCAGGAATAGTGAAGCTTCACCAACGCTAAACGAAGAGGGGAACCTGTTTTACATTTCCTTTGATCAAGATGAGATTGTGAAAGTAACCAACAAGAACGATGATCATCACGCAAAAATATTGGAGGCCAGAAAAGATCAAAAAGGTGGTTACCAAAAAGGAAAAGCCATTTCAGACAAGATAAACCGACCTGGTTTTCACAACAGTCATGTTTCGTTTTCCCCTGACGGAGGCAGACTTTATTACACCAGAGCGATCGCCGAAGGAGGTGAAGTCACCGTATCTGATATCTATTACAGTGACTCTGGCGGACGAGGTGGTTGGGGAGCACCCCAACCGGTTAGCTCGCTCAATGGCCAGTTTATCAACAAACATCCGGTGGTTGCTCAGCTTTTTGGCAATGAAGTCTTGTTATTTTCTTCAAACCGGCCTGGTTCCCTGGGTGGCATGGATCTTTTTTATGCTCCAATAAACCGGGATGGGACTTTTGGCATGCCAGTCAATCTCGGAGAAGCTGTCAATACTACAGGAGATGAAGTAACGCCTCAGTTTGACGAGGGGTTCCTCTATTTTGCCAGTGATGGACTACCTACTCTTGGTGGGTTTGACATTTTTAAAAGCGAATGGGATGGCAGTAAATTACTACCGGCAGAGAATATGGGCAAGGGTATTAACACCTCGGTTGATGATCTCTACTATACTCCGGGAGGGGATGATGCCGGATTTTTAGTCTCCAATAGAGATGGTACCCGATCTATTAAGAGTAAAACATGTTGTGACGACATTTTCACTTTTGGTAAAAAAGAGATCATCATTAAATTATTAGCTTCTGTATTTGAAGCTGAAACACCATTACCAGGGTCGACCATTAAGATGTATCTAAAAATCGCTGAAGAACTTGGATTTCCTGATGTTCAGAAAAATGAGGAAGGCAACGAGTTTACCTTTGCTCTTGACCCCGATCGAGCTTATAAGGTCATCGTCGAAAAAGAAGGATATTATCCGGACACCGCGGAGTTTAATACTGTGGGAGTAAGAGAATCTAAAAATTTCAGAGGTACTTTTCGGCTAAAACCGAAACCAAAAGTAACCGAACCTGAAATGGAGACGCTCACCATTTATGAACCGATACGGCTAAACAATATCTACTACGATCTCGATGATGATAAGATCCTTCCTGATGCGGAAGGAGACCTTGATTTTATCTACGATCTGATGATCAAATATCCAGATATGGTCATTGAACTTTCCAGTCATACTGACTCCAGGGGCAAAGACAACTACAATTTGGATCTATCACAGAGAAGGGCTAATTCGGCTAAGCAATACCTGGTGCTGAGGGGTATCGAGGAGCAACGAATTAAACCAGTAGGTTATGGTGAGAAAAGGATCATAAACCGCTGTTCGAATGGAGTGGATTGCAGCGAGGAAGAGCATAGGCGTAATCGGCGTACGGAGTTTACCATCATAGAGGGACCTCAGACTATTGAAGTGAGAAGGGATCAGAAAAAATCTGCAGTGCCAAAACAGGAAAATGATAATGGGTCGGCCAGCCTGGATGGAACCCCGGTCCTTGAGTTTGAAAAACCAGAGATTGACCTTGGTAGTGTAAGTCAGGGAGAGAAAAAGAAGGCTTCCTTTAGATTTAAGAACATAGGAGATGCCGATCTGATCATTGAGGTAGCAACCGCCTGTGAATGCACCGAGCTTGATTGGACTCGCAATCCCATAAAGCCAGGCGGAGAGGGTGAAATTTCTATCGAATATAATAGTACTGACAAAGAGGGTCAGCAAGAGGTCACTATTGATGTCATTGCCAATACAGAGCCGTTAGTGACTCAAGCCTCCTTCTCCATTTTTGTGGAGAAGTTGAATTGAACCCATTGTTGATACAACCGTGATTGCCGATCTGATCACGTCAGCCGCTTCTTTTGGTTGGGTGCAATGGCTGGCCTTTATTTTTAATGTAATCTATGTGATACTGGCAGCCAAAGAAAATATTTGGTGTTGGTTTTTCGGCTTTATTGGGGTATCCCTGCTCTTTGTGATTTATCTGGATTCGAGGTTGTTTTCAGATGCCCTTCTGCAGGTCTTTTACATGATCATGTCAGTTTATGGCTGGGTCAATTGGTCAAAACAAAATAGTCAGGTTATTCCAATCAGACGAGCCTCCCTTAGAGAACATCTTTTTTATATCACCCTCGGCATTTTCGCGACATTTTTATTGGGTTTTACTTTTAGTCAAATGCAAGCAGCGGTTCCCTATGCAGATGCATTTACCAGTGCATTCGCAGTGATTGCAACATTTTTAGTGGCCAGGAAAACATTGGAAAATTGGATTTATTGGATAGTTATTGATACTGTTTGTGTTGGATTGTATTGGCATCGCCAGCTCTCTCTCCTGGCTGTGTTATTTGCGATATACACCATTTTGGCAGTGGTAGGCTGGATTCAATGGCACAAACATTGGATCAAAGCCAGGGCAACCAATAGTATCGGTTAGATCGATTAATTTTTTTGTTTAGATTAAATCTAAATAATTTGGCTATCAGAATTCCAATCAGGGTTATGTCAAAAGCTTTATATATTTGCGGTGTTTTTAGAAACGGCCTTTTAGGGCCTTACACATTTAAATAAATCCAACCGTGTTGATCAGATTTCGCAAAATTATCATCAGTGTCTTCGTGTTCAGCATCTTACCCTCTAGTTTTCTTCTGGCACAGTCAGGATCCAGTGCACTTTTCAGTACCGGTCTTTTATTGGTTGCTGCGATAATTATTATCATGGCGATATACCTGGTCTCAGAAAACTTACTCGGTATTGAAGCACACCAGATAGGCAAAGGAGGGGAGCCCTCCGGTACAGGATCTTTTTTTGGTAAGATTAAAGGTGTCAAAGTGCCTAAATATGTGAATGGCCATTTTACGAAACTGACCAAGGGGCACAATATTCTATTAAAAGGTGCTCCGACAGATGATGTGGTCGAAGTCAAGGCAACGACTTTTGCGATTCAACCCAAGAACTTTAACGGAATGTCACCGATACCCAAAGTCGTGGTGAATGAAGGCGATGAAGTTTTGGCAGGACAAGAATTGTTCTTTGATAAAAAGCGCCCGGAAATTAAATATATGTCGCCTGTTAGTGGTGAAGTGATGTCAATCAAGCGGGGAGAAAAACGGGCTATCACGGAAGTGGTAATTCTGGCAGATAAAGTACAAAAGTATAGAGAAATACCTGCAATTGATCTGGACAAAGTCTCCCGCGATAACCTGGTTCAGTTTCTTTTGGATTGTGGAGGGTGGACAATGATTCGCCAAAGACCTTACGATATCATTGCAGAGCATAATGTAGTACCGGATAACATTTTTATTTCCACTTTTGACACCGCCCCATTAGCTCCAAACCCGGCAGTCCTGATAAAAGGTCAGGAAAATCACTTTCAGACAGGAGTGAAATTACTTTCCAAATTGACAAATGGCCGGGTTCATATTGGATTAGATGCCAATGGAGAGTCCGCTCCTCCTTCTGTATTTGTCAATGTTGCAGATGCCGAAAAGCATTGGTTCGCTGGACCACATCCCTCCGGAAATGTTGGTGTACAAATTCACCACACCAAACCGATCAGCAGTAAAGACCAGGTATGGATTTTAGGAATACAGGAAGTACTTACTCTCGGTAAGCTCATCAATGATCGTAAATATGATGTCTCTAGAATTGTAGCAGTTGGTGGCCAGGTGTTGTCACATCCCCGGCATGTACGTACTAAACTTGGAGCCAAGCTAAATGATATATTAGATGGCCAGGGAATTAAAGAAGATGATCGAATTATCTCAGGTGACGTTTTATCGGGTAAGGCCAAACTTCAGGATGGGTTTTTAAACTATTTTGACGACCAAATCTCAGTCATACCAGAAGGTAAAGAATTTGAACTTTTTGGCTGGCTATTACCATTAAAAATGCGTCCTAGTATTTCAAGAACGTTTCCAGGGTTTTTATTTAAAGAAATGCAATATTCGGTCAATACGAATACGCACGGCGAAGGTCGGGCATTCGTGATGACCGGTCAGTATGAGGATATGTTGCCGATGAATATTTACCCGCAGCACCTTATGAAGGCGATACTTACAAAAGATTTTGAAAAGATGGAGGGCCTTGGAATTCTCGAATTATCAGAAGAAGATGTTGCGCTATGTGAATTTGCCTGCACCTCTAAACAACCTCTACAACACATTTTAAGATCTGGTCTGGAGATCATGCAAGAGCAGGGATAAGATCATAACTAATCACAATGAGTAAAATTCTAGAATTTGTTAAAAAGTTGGAGCCTAAGAAAGGGACTTTCGTGCACACTTTGTATGATGGTTTCTTTACGTTCCTCTTTACTCCGGATGAAGTCACTCATGGCGGTACTCATATCAAAGATGGTATGGATCTGAAGAGGACCATGATGATGGTGGTCATCGCACTATTGCCTGCTTATTTATTTGGGATATACAATATTGGACATCAGCATTTTATTGCATTAGGTGCTCACACTGGGTTTTTAGATGGATTTCACCTCAAGTTCCTTTTTGGGCTCGGCAAACTGTTACCCATCTTTATTGTCACCAATGTTGTTGGTTTAGGTATCGAATTTTATTATGCCTTTAAAAAGGGACATGGTATTGAAGAGGGATTTCTTGTCACCGGTGCATTGATCCCGTTGATTATGCCTCCGGATTTACCAATTTGGATTCTCGTACTTGCAGTTGCATTCGCCACATGGATAGGTAAAGAGGCCTTTGGCGGTACCGGGATGAATATATGGAACATTGCATTGCTTGCCAGGGTATTTGTATTTTTTGCTTATCCAACAACAATTTCGGGCGACGAGGTTTGGGTTTCAGGCATTGCTTCTACCCAATCTGGCGCTATGGCTGAATACGGCATATGGCATGATGCCTGCAACTGGCTTTTTGGTCTCTTTGGGGCTGATACATTTAACGAAGCAGCCACGGTAGTCGACGGCTATACAGGCGCCACTCCTTTGATACTGGCTTATCAGGGTGGTTGGGATGCAGTGACGCACGTCTACTCAGAAGCGCAAATGTGGTGGGGCACAATACCGGGATCTATCGGGGAAACTTCGAAACCTCTCATTATACTTGGCGCCCTATTTTTGATTGCCACTGGAATAGCTAGCTGGCGTATTATGGTGAGTATGGTCTTTGGTGCAGCTATTATGTCACTATTGCTAAATGCCTGGGATGCGACACCATTCATGTCGGTGCCCTGGTACTACCATTTTTATATGGGTAGTTTCTTTTTTGCCATGGCCTTCATGGCAACCGATCCGGTTACCGCTTCATCAACAAATCGGGGAAAATGGATCTATGGTTTTTTAATTGGATTCATTGGAATCATTGTCAGAGTATTGAATCCGGCATATCCCGAAGGTTGGATGCTGGCTATTCTGTTGCTCAATACCTTCGCTCCGTTGATTGATCATTACGTTATTCAAGGAAATATATCAAAACGCTTAAAACGTGCATAGTACTAGATATATCATAACATTTGTAGCTATCCTAACCATGGTAGTTGCCTTGGTTTTGTCACTGTTGGCTACCGGATTAAAACCCATCCATGATCGAAATGAAGCCATTTACAATAAGAAGGCTATTTTGTCTGCTATCGAATCACATTTAGATCAGAAGGCTTCTACAATGACCGCAGACCAGGTGCAGAAAATTTTTGATGATCAGATCCAACAAGTGGTTGTTGACATGCAGGGGAATGCACTGGAAGGAGTCCAAGCGGATCAAGTCGATATGGCAAAGGAGAAAAAGAAGCCTCTGGCTGAGCAGAGATTACCCGTATATATATACAATGGTCAAGATGGCAAGATTTATATCGTCAGTGTGAGAGGTAGTGGTCTTTGGGATGAGATTTGGGGCAGTATAGCCTTGGAAGATGATTTTAATACCATCTCCGGAGCCACATTTGATCACAAAGGAGAAACTCCTGGATTGGGTGCAGAGATTAAAGACAATCCTAAATTTCCCAGAGAATTTGTGGGAAAAAAACTTTACAATGAAGGTGGTAAATACGTATCTGTGCAAGTGAAAAAAGGCCCGATCACTGATCCGGTGCATCAGGTTGATGGGATCAGCGGGGCCACAATAACTTCAAATGGGGTTACTGAAATGTTGGAAAGAGGAATTAAGTATTATGAACCGTACTTCGAAAAACAGAAATAAACCGTCACTTCGGTGACGATTAAATAAAATTCTATGGCTGAAACAGCAGTAAAACAACCAGTCGTAAAAGAACGCGAGCCTCTTTTTGGTCCGAAGGAGAGGAAACTACTGACCGATCCGTTTAATGACAATAATCCAATTACTGTACAGGTATTGGGCATCTGTTCGGCATTGGCGGTCACGTCTCTGGTGTATCCCTCGGTGATTATGGCGATCAGCGTGACATTCGTTACCGCAATGTCCAGTTTCTTTACTTCGCTATTACGCAAGAGTATCCCGAAACAGGTACGTATGATAGTTCAATTGGTGATCATTGCTACATTGGTGACTATCGTCGAGCAGGCTTTGAAGGCGTTGAATTTTGAGATCTATAAGCAACTGTCTGTATTTATAGGTCTTATTATTACCAATTGCATCGTCATGGGTCGGCTAGAAGCATTTGCCATGGCCAATCGACCGTGGCGGTCACTTCTGGACGGTATTGGCAATGGCCTTGGCTATGGAGCCATTTTGATTATCGTAGCGTTGGTTCGTGAACTATTTGGCAAAGGCACCCTTTTCGCTGGAAGCCCTCTTGCCTGGCAAATTATTGGCCCTTCATCTGACTACATGTTAGATACGACCAGCATTGGATGGTTGGGTTGGTATCAAAACAATAACCTGATGGTTCTATCCGGGGCAGCTATGTTTATCATTGGAATTTTGATCTGGATACACCGTACATGGAATCCAAAATTAATTGACGTTTCCTAAAAGCCGAACACAATGGATCTTATAAATATTTTTATCAAATCAGCTTTTATTGAAAACCTTGTCCTAACGTATTTTCTGGGCATGTGTTCATATCTTGCTGTTTCTAAGAGTGTAAAAAACTGCATTTGGTCTGGGATTAGCTGTCATATTCGTTCTTGGTATTACTTTGCCTATTAATTGGGTTATTACCAATGTTTTGCTCAGCGAGGAGGGTATCCTCGGCATGGATCTTACCTTTCTGAGATTGATTCTTTTCATTGCAGTTATTGCCTCCATGGTACAATTGGTTGAAATGGTAATCGAAAAATTTTCTCCAGCGCTTTATAATTCGCTTGGAATTTTCTTGCCACTAATCACGGTAAACTGTGCTATCCTTGGAGGTTCATTATTTATGGTATCTAAGGAATATAATTTTAGTGAGTCGGTGGCATTTGGTCTGGGTGGTGGATTTGGATGGTTTTTAGCCATCATTGCGATCGGCCATCCGCGAAAAATTGAGATATTCCAACATCCCCGCTCCTTTAAGAGGGCTGGGTATTGCATTTATTATTACCGGCCTTATGGGCTTAGCATTTTTAAGTTTGCTGGGAATTGACCCTGCAGCATTTTAAAATACTTTAACATAAAGACAATAGAATGATTTTACTCATGTCTTTTATGCCAATTTTGTGGGCTATCGTGGTATTTAGTGCCATTATTCTGGCACTAAGTCTGATGCTGATTTTTGCGCGACATAAGTTAATACCTCAGGGCGAAGTAAAAATCGTCATCAATGGCAAAGCTGAAAATACCCTGATGGTCTCTCCGGGCAGTTCTCTACTGTCTGCATTGTCCGAGCAGAATATCTTTTTGCCCTCAGCCTGTGGCGGTGGTGGAACCTGTGCAATGTGTGAGTGTCATGTAGAAAAAGGAGGTGGCGATGTATTGCCCACTGAATTAAACCACTTGAGTCGAAAGGAAGTAGCTGAGCATAAAAGATTGGCTTGTCAGGTGAAGGTCCGGGAAGATATGGAGATCACGATCCCGGATGAGATTTTTGGTATAAAAAAATGGGAATGTGAAGTCGTTTCTAATTATAATGTAGCCTCTTTCATTAAGGAGTTTGTCGTTAGATTACCAAAAGGGGAAATACTTGATTTCCAATCGGGTGGCTATGTGCAAATTGACGTACCAAAAATTGAGGTCGATTTTAAGAATTTTGATATCACCCCGTTGCCTGGTGATCCGGGAGGAACGGATAAGTTTAAATCGGAATGGGATACCTACAAACTCTGGGATCTCAAAATGAAAAACGATGAGCCTCAGTTTAGAGCCTATTCGATGGCCAATCATCCGGCAGAAGGCAATATCGTGATGTTGAACATCCGGATTGCTACACCCCATGGGATCGGAATGCGAATGCAGGCAAAGGAGGTTGGATGAATGTAAATCCTGGTGTTTGTTCGAGTTATGTATTTGATCGGAAACCAGGTGACAAAGTGACCATTTCCGGACCGTATGGAGAGTTTTTCATCAAAAACACTAAACGCGAAATGCTTTATATCGGTGGTGGAGCAGGGATGGCACCTTTGCGCAGTCACCTGTTTCATTTATTTCACACGGCTAAAACGCATGACCGCAAAGTCACTTATTGGTATGGCGGTCGTTCCACCAGGGAGTTATTCTATACCGATCATTTTGAAGCCATTGAAAAAGAATTTCCCAATTTTAAGTATAATATCGCTTTATCAAACCCAGTGCCGGAAGACAATTGGACCGGATATAAGGGCTTCATCCATCAGGTAGTACTTGATGAATACTTGAGTAAGCATCCTGAACCTGAAGAGATCGAATATTACCTTTGTGGGCCTCCACTGATGTTGCAAGCCTGCTTAAAAATGTTTGATGATTTGGGTGTGCCGGAAGAAAATGTCGCCTTTGATGACTTTGGAAGTTAAAAGGATTGATTCGTGGCAGAGAGCATCGATCAACAGAGAAGCGTTGAGCTAAACCAAGCAACAACTTGATCAACTTGGGCTAACGCCTGTGGATAAGTTTTGATCAATCTTTAGCATATAGAGTTTATCTTCGCCTGAATTTTTTGTGCTTTGTAGTTACGTATGATGAATCCCCCAAGCAGATATCTGGTTACGTCCGCCTTGCCATATGCTAATGGCCCTTTACATATCGGACATTTAGCCGGTGCCTATCTTCCAGCCGATGCTTTTGTACGCTTTTTGAGACTTTCCGGCAAAGACGTGGTCTATATTGGTGGATCCGATGAGCATGGTGCCGCTATCAAGATTAAAGCATTAAAAGAGGGTGTAACACCTCAGGAGATTGTGGATAAGTATCATGCCATGATCAAGAAGGCTTTTGAAGAAATCGGAATTAGCTTTGACATCTACCATCGCACGACTGAAAAGATCCATCACGAAACCTCACAGGACTTTTTTCGTACCTTATACAAAAGCGGTGCCTTCACCGAGCTGGAGACAGAACAGTATTTTGATGAAAGTGCAGGCCAGTTTTTAGCAGATCGCTTTATCATTGGCACCTGCCCAAGGTGTCAACACCCGGAAGCCTATGGAGACCAGTGCGAAAATTGTGGTTCGACACTCAGCCCGACCGAGTTGATCAGTCCCAAATCGACCATCAGCGGAAACACCCCAGTGCTTAGAACCACAAAACATTGGTATCTCCCTCTGGAAGAACACGAAACCTGGCTGAGGGCCTATATTACCCACGGTATGCTTGATGGTAAAGAGCATCATTATCCCGAAGAATGGAAAAAACATGTGATAGGGCAGTGTAAATCCTGGCTCGATGCCGGGCTGCAACCCAGGGCCATCACTCGCGATTTGGACTGGGGAGTGGATGTTCCTCCAGAGATTGAGGGCTCAGAGGGTAAGAAACTCTATGTCTGGATGGACGCCCCAATCGGTTATATTTCAGCAACAAAAGAATGGGCTCAGCAACATAAGAAGGATTGGGAGCTCTATTGGAAAGATGAAGAAACGGCGTTGGTCCATTTTATTGGCAAAGACAATATCGTGTTTCATTGCCTGATTTTTCCGGTGATTCTAAAGTCCTACGGGGGATTCAATTTGCCGGTTAACGTGCCTGCCAATCAATTTGTAAATCTAGAGGGTCAAAAGGTGAGTACTTCCAAGGGATGGGCAGTATGGATCCATGAATACCTGAAAAGTTTTCCAGACAAACAAGATGAACTCCGCTACTATGGTTTCAAAATCATGCCGGAACTCAAGGACAGTGACTTTACCTGGAAGGGTTATCAGGATGCAGTTAATAATGAACTAGTGAACAATTTGGGCAATTTCATTCACCGGGTATTGGTTTTGACTAATAAATATTATAATGGCGTCGTACCTGTAATTGATGAAAGCATTTCCATCAATGCACCACTTGAGCTGGGTCTACCTACTTGGCACGATTCCGAATTACTGGATCTTTTTGACCGATTACACGATTATCGTACCTATATCAAAGACTTTGATTTCAGAAGTGCGCTAAAGATGTTGATGGAAATATCGACGACTGGTAATCAGTTGCTGCAAAATAACGAACCCTGGAAACAAGAAAAGACAGATCCGGATGAGGTAAAAGTCGTCATGAACCTGGGACTTCAATATGTGACGGCTCTTAGTGTTGCGGTTAGGCCATTTATGCCATTTACCAGCGATAAGATTCGGGAATTGCTCGCATTGCCACCCATCAAAGAAAAAGGAGAATTTGTCGATTTGATGGATGCATTATCTGAAGGAAAGCATCTCATTGCAGCAGGTCATAAGATTAAAAAGGCCCAGCATTTGTTTACTAAGATTACTGACGAGGAGATTCAGCTTCAGATGGATGCCTTGATGAATTCGAAAGTGGAGGCTGCCGGAGCGGAAGAAATCCAACATCTAAAATCCATTGCCACTTTTGATGATTTTTCGAAACTAGATTTACGCACCGGAAAAATAACTGCTGCTGAAAAAGTGGAGAAAGCCGACAAGTTACTTAAGCTCACGGTCGATCTTGGCTTTGAGAAGCGCACGGTTGTGTCGGGTATCGCCGGAACGTATGATCCAGAATCGATTGTCGGTCAAGATATTGTATTGGTAGCCAATCTTGCCCCGCGAAAAATCAAGGGTGTTGTGTCGCAGGGAATGGTGCTGCTGGCCGAAGATAAAGATGGCAAACTGGGATTCGTGAGTGCACCAGAGGGATGGGCCAAAGGTGATGTTGTGCGATGAATAACCGGTCTTTCAAGATCGTTACTGGATTACTTACTCTGATATTTTTGGGTTCCACTTATTTATTAATTGATCGACAATCAAATCAATTATTGTGGGGCCATCTGCCACTTTTTCAATTTTCCTCCTTTTGGTTTCTTGGGGTTATTTTATTCAAAAGAAAGTCGCTGGCCAGTAGAGATTATCTGGAGAAGATTGGTCTCGCTACACTTTCTGCCCTTTTATTAAGCATCGGATTTCCACCCTTCCCTTTCCCAATCTTGTTATTTGTGGCTTTTGTGCCTTTATTATGGATACTGAAATCGTATTTAAATAAAGAAGATATACGAATTGGTGAATTATTTTTTCTGCTATACCACACTTTTTTACTCTGGAATATATTTGCAACCTATTGGGTGGCCAATACAGCATATTTTGCTGGTATTTTTGCTAATACGGTTAATGCATTTTTAATGGCATTGCCTATTTTAAGTTATGTTTTTGTTGCGCGGAAATTAGGTAAAAATACTGCATTGTTGGCCTTTGTGGTGTCCTGGCTTTCCTTTGAATTTTTACACATGCGATGGGAGCTGTATTGGCCCTGGCTCACATTAGGAAATGGTTTGTCAAAAATACCGCAGGCTATTCAATGGTATCACATCACCGGTGCTCTAGGTGGCTCGGCCTGGATCTTGATCATTAATTATCTGATCTTCAACTGGCTTAAAGATTATCGAGCCAATAAATCCGTTAAACCACTTATCAAACCAGCTATCTGGGTTTTTAATACCGCTCCTTTATTCAGTCGTTGTTTATTTTCAATACACAGAAACCGGCGATGAAATCGAAGTGGTATCTGTTCAACCAAATTTTGAACCTCACTATGAGAAGTTTAATTTTCCTCAATCGGAAATGGCTGCACGGTGTCTCGCACTTGCACAGGATCAAATGACTACACAGACAGATTTTGTAGTGATGCCCGAGACGACTTTTGCCCCGATAGATATGAATGCTCCTTTTAGTTCTCCGGTCATACAAGAACTGGCTGATTTTGCCAGTGAAAATCAAGTGAAGGTGGTGACAGGTCTTGCTGCATACCGTTATTTACACGATTCTGAAGAAATCAATTTATCTACTACTATTCCGATTCGCAGACCCGATGGTGATGTAGAATATCGTGAGCATTATAATTGTGCAATACAAATAGATCCTCAACAAAATATTCAGGAGTATTACAAAGCTCTTTATGTACCCGGCGCCGAATTTTTCCCGTTTAAAAAGCTACTTTTTTTTTCTGCAGCCTCTTGTCGATCAATTGGGCGGTACCACTTATGGGTATCGGGTGCGAACCAAATTTGCTTTATTCACTTCAGATGCCGCGGTAGTGGCACCACCTATCTGCTACGAATCAATATTTGGCGAATTTATTACTCGTTTTGTTCAAAAAGGTGCAGAGGTTATTTTTATCATGACCAACGATGGTTGGTGGGATAATACGGCCGGGCACCGACAACACGCCGACTATGCTCGTCTAAGAGCCATAGAGACCAGGCGTTCAGTCATTCGGTCTGCCAATATGGGTACTTGTTGTATCATCAATCAAAGAGGTGATATTGGGCAAAAAACGGTCTATGGTGAAGCTGCTGCCATTAATGTGAAAGCCAAAAAGAATAAGATTATCACATTTTACGTCAAATGGGGCGATTTTGTCGGAAGGATTTCCTTATTTCTGACTCTTCTCCTTTTGGCACGTGCCTTGGTATTCAAATGGCAAGGTTGATATTTTTTACTCAATCTGCAATCGCAGACTTTCAGAGCTGCAATTTATCTTGTAAACTCTAAGTACTAAGCCCTACGGGATGCAGGTACTCCTGTCGTGTTGTAGTTAGAGAGTAGGGTTCAGCAGAGCAACCCTAACTTATGTATTCCGCGGCTTATTAAAATGGAAATTAAGAAAATGTTAATTTAACTCATATTTTTTTTGTCCTGATTCAGAAAAAACCACCGGGGGCCTTAGTAATCCTTCGTACCAAAAAGGAAACTATAAAGCAGTGACTTGTTTGTTTTTAATTATTATATAATGATCGCAGCGGCAATAAATAAGTTATGGAATATCAATGATTGTTGTTTATTTTTCTCTATCTGCCGCTCACCCATATCATTGCGAAATATCTCGGAGCAAAACGCAAATCGGATACTATAATATTGTAAAATTATCCATTTTAGTAAGTCCGTTTATTGCCTTTTTTATAGTATTTGCATCTCCATTGTCTGACCGTCTGACCGATAAATAGGGGTTTACTCACCGACCTGACTACTCCCCGTAGCCGTGAGTCCCTTCTTTAGAGTTGTCAAAGTAATAAGGATTTTTAGATCCTGCTTTAGAGCCCAATCGACATTGTCCGCGCACACTTATTTCTTGGGGGGAAGATCAAAGGCCTTCGCATCATGCTCGAAATGACCTTTATGGCTACCATCACAAAAAGGTTTGTTTTGACTTCTTCCACATCTGCATAGTGAAACAATCTCCCTCCCTTGCAGATTGTATAGATTGCCTTCTTTATCCATAATTTCAAAGTCACCATCTATTTTCAATGACCCGTTGCTGAGTACTGTAATCTTTGTTTTCATATTAATTATTATTTGTGGCACGAAAGTATGCCTTTTTTTTAACTGAGGGACAGATGGATAAGCTAAGCATTTGTTATAGTGCCTGATAGTATTTTGCTAATTTGGCCATACTAAGAGTTTTAGATCAATGCGTAACGAGTTTATTGCTTTTTCAATTCTTTCATTGGTCCTGGTGGGAGGAGTGGCCTATTTTGCCTGGCAGCCCATGTGGTGGGCCTTCGTCATATTAGGGCCGATGATTATCCTTGGGGTTTATGATATGCTGCAAAAGAAACATGCGATCATGCGAAATTATCCCATTGTGGGTCGTGGTCGGTATCTTATGGAAGAATTGCGACCTAAGATGTATCAGTATTTTATCGAATCCGATACGAGTGGTGCTCCCATTAACCGGATTAAACGCAATATCGTCTATCAGCGAGCTAAACATGAATTGGACACCACTCCCTTTGGTACTCAGCTTGATGTTTACGAAGTGGGCTATGAGTGGCTAAACCATAGCATTAGTGCAAGAAAGCTAAGCGAAGAATCACTAAATCCCCGAGTTCTGGTTGGAGGTCAGGCTTGTTTACGGCCGTATTCCAGTAGTTTGCTCAATGTATCGGCGATGAGTTTTGGCTCTTTAAGTAAGAATGCCATTATGGCTCTAAATGGGGGTGCCAAGATAGGAAGCTTTGCCCACAACACCGGCGAGGGTGGATTAAGCCCTTATCATTTGAAGATGGGTGGTGACCTGATTTATCAGTTTGGTACGGGATACTTCGGATGCCGGGATCGGAACGGCAATTTTCGGAGGAAAATTTCGCTGCCGCATGGAAAATCCTGAAGTGAAAATGGTCGAGATTAAATTGTCACAAGGGGCCAAACCCGGGCATGGGGGCATTTTGCCAGCTGGTAAAAATACCGAAGAAATTGCAGCAATTCGGGAGGTTCAGCCTCATACGGAGGTTCTTTCACCACCTTATCACACTGCATTTGATAGCCCCACTGGGCTTTTACTTTTTATTCAGCAATTGCGAGAATGGTCTGATGGCCGGCCGGTAGGATTTAAACTATGTGTTGGGTGGAAAAGTGAATTTCTGGCAATCTGCAAAGCTATGATTCAGACTGGCATTTATCCTGACTTTATTACGGTAGATGGAGGGGAAGGAGGTACTGGAGCAGCTCCTTTGGAGTTTAGTAACTCAATAGGTACTCCCTTTCGCGATGGGCTGGCATTTGTCCATGATGCACTGGTGGGCTTTGATATTCGTGACAAAATCAAGGTCTTTTCTTCGGGTAAGATCTTCACTGGGTTTGATATGGCAAAGGCTTTGGCTCTCGGAGCCGACGCATGTCAAAGTGCCAGGGCGATGATGTTTGCTCTGGGCTGCATCCAAGCTCTTGAGTGCAATAAAAATACCTGCCCGACCGGAGTTGCAACGCAAGATCCAGAACTCGTTGTTGGTCTTGTGGTTGGTGACAAGAAAATAAGAGTCGCAAACTACCATAGAGAGACACTTAAAAGCCTGGCTGAAATGACAGCAGCTGCTGGCTTTGATGGTCATCATCAATTTGACCGCTATTCAATAAATCGGCGCGTTAGCCCACAACATGTATTGACTTATGCTGAAATATATCCTTATATTGGTCGTGGTTGCCTTCTTTTTGAGGACTCCGTCCCGCCCCAATACGACAAAGACTTTGCACTCGCGGATCCTGGATCTTTTAGGCCGCGGTTTCAGGAAGTTAATTAAGTAGTATGTCAAAGACAATCATTGCCATTGGTCTTATATGCTTGATGGCTTGTCAGCAAGATCCACCTGTCAGGGCCGATCTCATCATTAAAAATGGTATTGTTGCCACGCTCAATGAGATGATGCCGGCAGCTCAGGCAATCGCCATCAAGGATGGTAAAATTCTCATGGTTGGTGATGACAAAGCAGTCAATGAGTTGCGTGACGACAGTACAACCATCATTGATGCCATAGGTGCTTTTGTCATGCCTGGTTTTATTGAAGCCCATGGACACTTTTCAGGATTAGGTAGTAGTCTGCAAAATCTCAATTTTCTTCGGTCGAAGTCATGGGAGGACATCGTTACGATGGTGGGAGAAAAGGTAAAAGATAGTGCACCCGGTGAGTGGATTGTGGGTCGTGGCTGGCACCAGGAAAAATGGGTGAGAGTGCCCGAAGAAAATGTTCATGGCTATCCACATCATGACGATCTAAGTAAGATATCAGCTGACAATCCGGTGTTGTTATTTCACGCCAGTGGTCATGGAGCTTTTGCCAATGAAGCGGCGATGAAAGCTGCCGGGATCAGCCGGGAAACAGCAGATCCGGTTGGCGGAGAAATTGTCCGGGATAATCAAGGTACTGCAATTGGTATGTTTGAAGAAAGAGCCCAGGGTCTACTTTATCGTGCCTATCAGGAATACCTCGAAACATTATCTGGTGAACAAAAACTGCAACAATGGTATGATGGCATCCAGTTAGCTGAAGAAGAGTGCCTTCGTAATGGCATTACATCATTTCAGGATGCCGGTTCTAGCTTTGAATGGATAGATCGTTACAGAGAGTTGGCCGAGGAGGGTCAGCTTGATCTAAGACTATGGGTTATGATCAGGCATAGCGCTGATGAGATGAAAGATCAGCTATCCGATTTTCCCTGGATCGGTCTTGGTGAAAATTCATTGACAGTTCGGGCCATCAAATCTGATGTCGATGGAGCATTGGGTTCTTTCGGTGCCTGGTTGTTGCAATCATACGATGATAAACCTAATTTTGTTGGTCAAAATACGACCGAAGTTGCCGAGGTGGCAGCGATCGCAGAGCTTGCTTACGCTCACGATCTCCAACTTTGCGTACATGCCATCGGTGACCGCGCTAATCATGAAGTCTTAAATGTATATCAGAAATACTACGAGCGCGCAATCGCAAATAGTAAAGATCTCCGCTGGCGGATCGAACATGCACAGCACCTTGCGGCCGAAGATATACCACGGTTTGCTGAAATGGGGGTCATTGCTGCCATGCAGGGTATTCACTGCACTTCCGATGCGCCTTTTGTCGAAAAAAGATTGGGTCATCAACGGGCCAAGGAAGGCGCTTATCCCTGGCGTTCTCTCCTGGACGCCGGTGCGGTGATCGCCAATGGTACGGATGCTCCGGTGGAAGCTGTCAATCCGATTGAGTCCTTTTATGCAAGCGTGACCCGAAAGCGAATTGACAATGGATTGGAATTTTTTCCGGAGCAGTCCATGACTCGTTATGAAGCGCTTCGATCCTATACTATCGATGCTGCGTTTGCTGCTTTTGAAGAAGACATCAAGGGATCTTTCGAAGAGGGAAAACTCGCAGATATCACTATTTTATCACAAAACCTGCTTGAGTGTTCAGATGAAGACATTCTAAAAGCAGAAGTACTTTACACGATTGTGGGAGGAGCAGTAAAATATCAAAAGTTGTGATTGTCAGAAGAATCGAAAATAGCATTTGTGGGGAAATTCTAGAATTTAGAATTTAGAATCAGCAATCTAAAATCAACAATCCGAAATCAACTTTAGGGGAGCAATAAAATATCAAAAGTTGTGATTGTATGAAAATGTAAATGATGTGAAATAGAATCTGAGAAAAAAAATCAAGAATCAGCAATCAGCAATCTAAAATCAACAATCAATATGCAACTGGGATTTGTAAGTGCGATTTTACCGGAATTTGATTTACGGCAGGTATTAAATCTGGCCAAAGAAATTGGGTACGATTGTGTAGAAATTATGTGTTGGCCAGAGGGCAAATCGGATCGCCGTTATGCGGGCATCACCCATATCGACGTTGATCAATTAAATAAAAATCGAGTAAAAGAAATCCATCAATTGGTCAATGAGACCGGGGTGAAAATCAGTGGGCTGGGATATTATCCTAATCCGTTGACTCCGGACCGAAAAGAGGCTCTGTTAGCAATCAATCATTTAAAAAGAATAATCAAGGCCGCTGCATCCCTTGAGCTTAAAAACATAAATACTTTTGTTGGGCGTGATTGGAGTAAAAGTGCCACCGACAATTGGCCTTTGTTTTTAAAGACCTGGAAACCACTAATTGCACTTGCTGAAAAAAATAAAGTTAAAATTGGCATTGAAAATTGTCCAATGCTTTTTACGGCCGATGAATGGCCAGGGGGTAAAAATCTTGCAACAACACCAGCGATTTGGCGAAAAATGTTTGCCGATATATCCAGTGACTATTTTGGGCTCAATTACGATCCCAGTCATCTGATTTGGCAACACATGAATTATTTAAAACCCATTCAGGAATTTAAGAATAAACTATTTCATGTTCACGCCAAAGATGCCCGGCTGGACCAGGCTCAGCTTGATGAGGTCGGTGTCATGGCACATCCCAACACGTATCATACTCCAAAATTGCCCGGATTGGGTGATGTTGATTGGGGTAAATTGTTTTCTCACCTGACTGATGCCGGTTATCGCGGAGCCGTATGTGTTGAAGTCGAAGATCGCGCCTACGAAGGTAGTCTTGAAGATCGTAAAAGATCCCTGGTGCAAGCCCATGCTTATTTGCGGCAATATATCGTCTAGAAAAGACTTTTGGAATAACCATTCGCGGAAATCCGTGGAGAAAGGAAAGGCTGTTTTTTCGCTAATGGTTGCTAATGAGCGCGGATGGTTTTTCCCGTAGATCATTGAATATGTATTCGTGGAAATCCGCGTAAATCTGCCAAAAAGAATGAATTATATCATCTGCTGATGACCTTTGATCAATGCTAATGATCCTGTCACTCTGCACTAGGTGGGAGCCGTTGCTGGCTTTATTGGATTTAAACACGGGAGATATCAACAGCTACAGGCGTTTCGTCGAGATCTAGGTACTTTGATTGATTAATGGGTCCTGACCGCAATCTCATCGGTTCAGACAGGACAGATTTTAGTTTTGAGCTTGGCAAGGACTTGCTGGCGTCTATACAATTTGCTGAATTGAAAATTGATGTCATTTGGCGTATTGCATTTGCACGTTTGGCGGATTTTCCTTAAATTCGATGAAGAGAAATGAGTATGCTATTGAAAAATAAGACTAGTGAGCAAAATATCGCTGCCGATTTTGAGGTGGTTTATGGGTCCAGTCCAATTGTAGCAGCACTGGGAGGTGCTACCCTCCTGGATGTCAACCGGCTTGAGAATGATTTTGAGAAAGGGGCGCTCACCCGCAAAGGCTTGTCTAAAAAAGTTGCTTTACACCTGCAATCTCTCCTTAAGCTTACGGGTCAGGAAATGAGCGAAATGCTTGATATCTCTTATCGTACCTTTCAACGTAAAAAGGATGAAGACCTGCTGGGTCTTTATTCCAGTGAGCAAATGATCGAAATTGCTGAGGTAATTGCCCACGCAACCGATGTTTTTGGCGATATGGATACCGCAATCGATTGGTTGAATTCACCCATTTTAGGGCTAAATGGTCAAAAACCTGTTTCTTTTCTTGACAATACATTTGGTATCCGTCTGGTTAGGCAGGCATTGGGCAGGTTGGAGTACGGTATCTATGCATGATTGCTTATCGAATTGTACGCTCTAAATACGCAAATGACCTTTCGGGTCAAGGTGCCGAATTGTGGGGTGGCCGGTGGAATCTTGTGGGTACGCCAGTTTTATACACTTCTTCACATGCTTCGCTGGCCTTGCTCGAAATTCTTGCCTGGACCGCTATGTCGCAACTATTGAAGGCGAGTTTCGTTCTGATTACCCTTGACATACCCGACGAACCTATTGAAGTGATTAAAGCCAGTGATCTTCCTGATGACTGGTATTACCCGGAAAATGCACAAATAACCCAAAAACTAGGCACTGATTGGATGATTAAAAATGATTCCTTGATTCTGGCTGTGCCTTCTGCATTATTGCCCATCGAAGATAATTTATTAATTAATCCTCGTCATCCCTTGATGGAAAAGGTCAAAATTCAAAATAGTTCTGAACTATCCCTTGACCCGAGGCTAGTCACTAATACGCTTGCAGACAGATAATAGGTCAATAAATGAGAATCGTAGATTTCAAATCTTAATCTTGAATATTTTAAAAAACAGAACTAAATGATCAGATCCTTCCTTATTTTAATGATATTCTCGACTGCAAATCTTGCCGCTCAAACAAGTGTAGACTGGCTGCTCGATGACCGATCTTACAGGGCAGAAATCACCCAACAATCTGACGAAATCAGCATATCAAATGGTTTGATCAAGAGGACCTTCAGACTAGGACCAAATGCAGCTACGGTCGCTTTCGAAAATGCCATAACCCACGAATCGATTATTCGCGGAATTAAACCCGAAGCGGAAATTACAATCAATGGTAAAATGTATTCGGTTGGCGGATTGATTGGTCAACCGAATTATGCATTTTTATTGCCGGAATGGATTGAGCGAATGCAAATCGATTCAAATGCATTTCGTTTTAGTTCCCATGAAACCGGTACACCGGTTGCCCCATTCGAGTGGAAACAAACAAGGCCCCATGCTAACCATTTGAGCGACAATTGGCCGCCAACTGGCGTTGCGTTGAATTTAAATTTTGTTCATCAAAGTCCTGAATTGGCTGACATTCTAATAACGGTACATTATGAGCTATACGATGGTTTGCCGGTAATTGGTAAATGGATCTCGGTTGCTAACCAGGGAGATAACTCAGTCTTGATTAATGACTTCTCATCCGAAATACTGGCGGCTGTCGAATACAGTCATTCAGTGGATACCCGAAATACCAATGTACCTTCTTCTAATATTCATGTGGAGACTGATTTTGCCTTTGGCAGCATGGATGCTGATGATGCCAATAGTCATGTAGTACATTGGTTACCTGATCCAGACTATCTTACGCAGGTCAATTATTTGCGTAATAATCCCTGTTTGTTAAAAGTCTCACCCACTGTGGGGCCGGAATACAATCTTAAACCCGGAGATACCTTTCGATCATTCAGAACTTTTATTTTGCCTTACGATTCTTATGATCGCGAACGCCAGGGTTTAGCCAGACGTCGGATGTACCGCAAGTTGGCACCTTGGTCAACCGAAAATCCATTGATGATGCACGTGCGTTATGCCGATTGGGAGAGTGTGAAAACGGCGATTGATCAGGCTGCTGAAGTTGGATTTGAAATGTTGATTCTCACCTTTGGAAGTGGATTTAATATTGAAAACGACAGCCCGGAGTATATCGCTGAGATGAAAAAATATGCGGACTACGCCAAGTCAAAGGGGCTGGAGATAGGAGGATATTCTCTACTCGCCTCCCGTACCATCGACGCCGAAAATGATGTCATGCTCCCTGATAGTCTTACTCCGGTCTTTGGACACTCACCTTGTCTGGGAAGTGTTTGGGCGGAAAAGTATTTTTCGAGACTTTATAACTTCTATGAGAAGAGTGGTTTGATGTTGCTGGAACACGATGGTTCGTATCCAGGTGATGTCTGTTATTCAACTGCTCATCCGGGGCATGAAGGGTATTCAGATTCAAGATGGAATCAATATCAGGTTATTTCAAAATTTTATCAATGGTGCAGAAGTAAAGGAATATTTCTAAATATTCCTGACTATTATTATTTAACTGGCGGTAACAAATGTGGCATGGGCTACCGGGAGACCAACTGGAGCCTACCCCGTGAGCAGCAGGTGATCCACACCCGTCAAAATATTTATGATGGCACTTGGACCAAGTTGGTCACCATGGGTTGGATGTTTGTGCCGCTCACCGAATACCATGGTGGGGGAGTAGCTGCCACCATAGAGCCGCTAAATGAACACCAGGACCATTACCAGAAGATGATGATGTCAAATCTCGGAGCCGGTGTGCAAGCATGTTATCGTGGGCCGAGACTCTACGATACCGATGAGACCAAGATGATGGTCAAGTCTACTGTAGACTTCTTCAAGCAACACCGTGAAGTATTGGAGGGCGATCTAATTCATTTGAAACGAGCTGATGGCCATAATCTCGATTATTGGCTGATGGTAAACCCTAAGGGAAGAGAAAAGGGGGCTTTAGTAGTTTTTAATCCTATGGATGTAGATATCAGCCGCACCATTGATGTGCCTTTGTATTATTCGGGACTGACAGATCAGGTTTTCATCAAAACATCGGAGGGGCAGCTCTCCAGAGGTAGTGTAGGCAGGGACTATAACCTGGACTTAAATGTCAAGATTGCAGCCGGGGATTGGATGATGTACTTTTTTGAATAATCTAAATGAGAAAACTCACTTGTTTTGCCCATGATTTATGGTGGCTTAAAAAAACTTATCTTGACTTAAGTAGTTACCATCTATTAGTTTTTTGACATGACCCGATTCAAATTTCATTGGATATTTTGCACGATACTTTCTCCATGGTTTTTGGTTGCTCAGGTAAATCTGACAACTTCAAACCTTCCAATTATTTATATAAACACCAATCAGCAAGAAATACCGGATGAGCCAAAAATAGCCGCCGATATGGGGATTATTTATCAAGGATCGGGAAACTTAAATAGCGTAGATGATCCACGGAATCATTATGATGGAAAAATTGGAATCGAATTACGGGGATCTACCTCTCAGTGGTACGAAAAGAAGGCCTTTAGTATAGAAACACGCAATGCAGAGGAAGAGGACAATGATATTTCTCTATTTGAAATGCCGGTAGAAAGCGATTGGGTCCTAATTGCGCCTTTGAATGATAAATCAATCATGAGGGATGAGCTTGCTCATATCTACGCAGGAATGGTTTTACCCTGGTCTCCACGGTCACGATACGTCGAACTGATTTTAAATGGAGAGTATCAGGGAGTTTATTTGTTTTTGGAAAGTATCAAACGGGACAAAAACAGGGTGGACATCAATAATCTTAAACCCGATGAAGTAAGTGGAGATGATTTAACCGGGGTTATTTATTGCGAATGGACAAATATGGACCTCCACCGGGTCAGGTTGGAGGTGATTGGCGGTCATCTTATCCTCCCACACCTGGTGCATGGCAAGAGACATGGTTTCAGTATAGAGACCCTAAAACTGATGAGATATCGCCCGAACAGGCTTCCTACATTCAGAACTACATAGGTGGCTTCGAAAACATGCTCCAATCTGATAAATTTGCCGATGAATATCTTTCCTGGATTGATCTTGATAGCTGGGTAGATTATCTTCTGGTACAAGAGTTATGTAAAAATAGTGATGCCTACCGGCTGAGTGCCTACTTCTATAAACAGAAAGACAGTGATGGAGGAAAAATATTTATGGGTCCGGAATGGGACTTTAATATCGCCTTTGGTCTTGGAGACTATTGCGAAGGGGATTTATGGACGGGTTGGGTAAAAGACTATAATGAAGTTTGTCCCAATGATACCTGGTTAATTCATTTTTGGTGGGAAAGGTTATGGGGTGAAGAAAAGTTTCGCCAGCGAGTGGTTGAACGTTGGCAAGAGCACAGGATTTCTAAGTGGTCTGATGAAAAATTATTTGGTATTATTGATTCCCTGATTAATGTTCTTGAGCTACCACAGGAGCGTAATTTTGATCGCTGGCCGGTTTTTGGAAAGTATGTTTGGCCCAATGCTTTTGTTGGAGATTCATATGAGGAGGAAATTAGTTATTTACGCAACTGGTTTGTAAATCGCCTTCAATGGCTTGATGCAGAAATACCTTTATTAACATTAGCGAGTTTTGAGCTGGAGAAAGATAACAAAGTGCAAATTTTTCCCAATCCAACATCTCAACAGATTTATTTGCGACTCCCGGACTCAGCGGGAGAGAAATGGGTTTTCGAGATTTATAATCTATCTGGGCAAAGCCTGTTTCGGAAATCTTTAGACCGTGAAGCAGATGCTTTTCCCATTGAATTGAAATCTCATGACCTTGCTCCAGGATTTTACCTGTTGCACCTGATCGGTGAGAATGGATATCATACTGCCGAAAAATTTCGCATTGAGTAATGACAATATCGATGATCCGATTATTTTTCAGCCCTCTGAACTGTATTTGACAAAACCCCCACTCCTTCCAATTCGATTTCAACAATATCTCCAGGTTGCATTGCTTGTGTACTCCCGGGCGTTCCGGTAAAGATAACATCTCCAGGAAACATGGTCACATAGTGGCTGATGTAGCTCACGATTTCATCTACCGAATAGATCAAGTCTTTACTTCGCTCTGATTGCACAACCTTACCATTAAGTCGGGTTTGCAATAGTAGATTATTATAATCTAAGCCCGTGACGATCGCCGGCCCCATGGGGCCAAAGGTATCCGATCCTTTGGCTCTTAACCACTGGAGGTCTATTTTTTGCCAGTTCCGTTCACTGACATCATTTCCAGCAGTCACTCCAAAAATATAATCTGGTGCATCGGCTACCGAGATTTTGCTTGCTATTTTTCCAATAACCACCACAAGCTCGCCTTCATAATGTAAATCGGTGGCATCGGAAGGCATCAGGATCGGTGCCTGATGAGCAATGATGCAGGTAGGATATTTGGCAAAAAGACCCATGTGATCCGGTATGGGCCGGTCACCAATGTGACTGCGATAATTAAGCCCTACCGCCAGTACCTTGGAGGGACTGCATGGAGCCAACAAATTGACCCTGGACAATGCTACGGTGCTACCCGTCTTCACTGGAGCAGAGAATAGGTCACCTTGCAATTCTTCAATCGATTCACCCTTCAGGATGCCATATGATTCCTTCCCTTCCAGCTCGTAACGCACAAACTTCAAAATATCTTTCTGTGCGATCGCCAGGTTTGGCAACAAGATTAGGCAATATAAAATGGAGCTAAGGGAAAGATTCATAGAATTGAATTTTAAAGGGATTTCGTCACAATCATTCGAAATAATAAGATGAAACAGCGTCACCGGGTATCAGTAATGCCATCGTCAAGTAAGTTATATCAATTTTGACTAACTTCCCTTATCTTCAATTATCAATAATTCCTAAGAAATGGCCAATTCTAAAATGCTCCCCATACTTGTTTTGCTGTTCACTATTTGTAACAAGGATTTTGTGATAGCTCAAATGACTGACGCCAAACAAAAGGAACGCTTTATCCAGATGTCTGAGCGATCAGAAAAAGAAGGACTCGCGGAACCATTTAAAGGCATAACGACCAATGGTGATATTGTAGAAGGTCTTTTCGAGATTCGCTCAACCGGCGTCTCCACAGATCTGGTCCGTAAAGCAGCCACTAACTTTTTAAATAATCTAAATCCTGACCAACGGGCAAAGACAAAATTTACCATCGATGACCCCGAATGGCATAAATGGATGAACCAGCACTTTTATGTACGACAAGGCGTGGGATTCTTCGAAATGTCTGAAAAACAGCGACAGGCTGCTTTTGATTTAATCAAAGCCTCACTCAGCGCAAAAGGGCTGAAACTCACCCGGGATATCATGAAGTTAAACCATACCCTTGGTGAACTTAATAATAACAATTTTCAAGAGTATGGTGAGTGGTTATATCATATCACCATAATGGGTGAGCCATCGGCAATAGAACAGTGGGGTTGGCAACTTGATGGTCACCATGTCATTATCAATTATTTTGTTCTTGGGGATCAAGTGGTGATGACTCCTTTATTTGTGGGCTCCGAACCGGTGATTGCACAATCTGGCAAGTACGAAGGCACAGCGATTCTTCAGGTCGAACAAGATGCAGGCTTAAAAATGCTTCTATCGTTAAACCAGGAACAGCAAGGAGCAGCCATCATTGAAACATCAAAGGAAGGGAATAACAATTTGACAGAAGCCTTTCGAGACAACGTAATATTAGATTATGCGGGAGTAAAAGCCAGCTCGTTGTCTGACTCTCAGAGAGAGCAATTGCTTTATTTAATCCAATTGTATGTTGACAATATGGATGAGGGTCACGCAAAAATAAAAATGGAAGAGGTCGTGGGTCATATCGATGAGACTTATTTTGCCTGGATTGGCGGTGTCGATGATCAATCGGCTTACTATTACCGTATTCAGAGTCCCGTGATCCTGATCGAATTTGATCATCAGAAATTGGTAGGGATTCGGCATTTACATCCCGATGATAAATCGCCCAACCGCCAGCATATTCACGTTGTCGTGCGCACTCCCAACGGCAATGACTATGGCAAGGATCTTTTGCGACAGCACTATGAAAAACATCCGCATGATCACTGATCAAAATGGAAAGAAGAACATTTATAAAATTAACAGGAACTTCAACGGCACTAGCCGCAAGATTATTGACTAACACCAAGCCTGACACTAATCTCCGATTAAATAAAAAAACAAACGAGCCTGTCAGAATCAGACCACTGGCTATTACCATGTGGGAGTTTTCGTGGCTGGAAAGACGTTGGCCGGGAGCAGGATATGAAGATTGGGACAAAGCACTGTCGGAATTAGTAGATCGAGGTTATGATGCAGTGCGTATTGATGCTTTTCCGCATCTTGTTGCAGACGATCCGAAAAGGAAACGAAGATTAAGTCCGCATTGGGATAACCAGTGCTGGGGCAGCCCCTATTATACCGAAGTGCAGGTGCAGCCGGCACTTAATAATTTCATTAGAAAATGCAGGGAGTATCGTATTAAAGTTGCCTTGTCTACCTGGTGGAGAGAGGACAGCGAAAAACTGTCAACAACGATTAAATCCGCCCGGGAATTGGGGCTAATTTGGAAGAAAACACTGGACTCGATTAATGAGGCAGGGCTTTTAGATAATATTATTTATGTCGATTTATCTAATGAATATTCAATTGAAATCTGGACACCTTATTTACCTAAAAATACGGCAAGAAATTCCGATCTGGCGGTGCAGTATATGCATGAGAGTATCGATGTGCTGAAGGAAACCTATCCGGACATCCCTTTCTGTTTCTCAATTACCACTGAATTTGAAAAATGGAAAACAGAAGATATATCAAGACAAGACTTGTTGGAGCTCCATATATGGATAGCCAATTCATCTGAATTTAATGACGAAGTGGGGTATCATTTTCAACGATTTGGCAACGATGATTATAAAAATTTGCAATTAAATGCATTATCGGTCTACAGGAATCGGGAAAATTACTGGCTTGACAAATTAAGCGAGAAAATACAATTATCCATCAAGTGGTCCCAAAAAGCACAACTCCCAATAATTACAACCGAATGTTGGGGGCCGATAGATTATAAAGATATGCCGTTGCTGGATTGGGAATGGGTGAAGGAAGCCTGTGAATATGGTACCATACAGGCAGCCCAATCGGGTCGTTGGATCGCTATCGCAACCAGTAATTTTTGCGGACCTCAGTTTGTTGGGATGTGGAGTGATATTGAATGGCATAAGCGATTGACAAAAATTATTCACGACGCACCGATTGCTGATGATTTACTTAGGGGGAAATTGGCAGGGAGAATTGATAAATTGCAATAAAGAAGTTTCGCTTTAGCTTTATCTCAACGGACTTCCTTTACGTACCTCATCACATTAATAAAAGTGTCTGTCCAAATCTGATTTTTATTTTCAGCTAGATAAGTGAGGAGTTCCCGATGCGCTTTCGTTGACACATTAAGATAGCCCCCTCCAACACTATGAAACATAAAAACAGCCATAGTCCCTTTCTCCTCCGCTTTTTTAACATATTTAATCAGATCTTCACCACTCGGGTCGACTACGCCCCAACTGGGCACAAAATGCAAATCCATTTTGTCGATTGATTCTGCCATAGGACCATCACTTCTTGCTGCATAGAAGAGAGACCGGATTGAATCAATAAATATCTGCCCGCCCACCTTAAAATCTGAACAGGTATACGCATAGGTCCGATCTTGTTTTCCATCTATGGCAGTGAGCAAGGTGTTAGCAGTGTACAGTTCATTTTTGATTTGAGATATTGAATAGGTTCGAAAATCATATTCAGGTTTTACCCATTCAAATCTTGCACCATCACAAGGATGAAAAAGCGAATGATTTCCTAATTCATGACCACTTGTTGAAAGTGCTCTCCATTCTCCCAGCCGGCGATGTAATGAGGGAGAAGAACCGGTGCAGTAAAAAGTGCCTTTTATTCCAAATGAATCCAGTGCAGGAGCAGCGACATCCAGATGGCTGTCTAGTCCATCATCATAGGTGAGGCACACTGCCGCCTGATAGTTGCCAGGCTATTGGAAAGTTGTCAGATCCTTTTGGCAAACACCTTGTGTCAAAAAGAGGAAGACCAGAATGAATGGAGTAAAAATCAGTTTCATTGACCTATAGATAAGCTTGAAACTACAGTTACACTTATAATATTCTCCTGGAAAGCTAAGAGATAGTGTTTAGAACACAAGGGGATGAAAAGGTAACATCAGTCATGGCGAAAGCTGAATTTGGGATTCCAGCATAAGGATTTGGAACCATAGTGTAAGTCGTTTCAGACTTTCGTTGGTAATTTTGGGGAAATACTGAATGAATATGAAATGGCAGGTTGTGATCATCTTTTTTGGATGTATTTCCAATGCAATTCTCGGCCAAAAGGAGTTGGGCCTTCAGGTCGATGAAAATCGAACGGTACTTTTTGGTGCAGACACCATTGGAACAGGCTATAAATTTATGTGGATACCTGATAAAGGTGCTTTAAGGGCCGGATCTGTTGATGGATCTAAGTGGAACTATGGAAATATTGGTTACTATTCTACAGCACTTGGAGCTGGGACTGAGGCCACCAACGCCGCTTGCACTGCGATAGGATGGTTTAATAAGGCAAGTGGGTCTTATGCAACTGCTCTTGGAACAGGTACCATAGCTGCCAGTCTTGCCTCAACTGCAGTGGGAGTAGGCAACCTAACCGGAGGTGATCCGATCAACTGGATAGGGACCGATCCCCTATTTCAGGTCGGAAACGGGTGGCCTACAACCATTCGAAGTGATGCTTTAACGATCCTTAAGAATGGTCAGGTGCATATTCCACATGGTTTAGATGCTTCACTGAGCAGTCATGGATACCTAATGCTGGGCAATCCATTAGCAGGAAATATCATCATCGATGATAATGAAATCATGGCCCGAAGCAATGGGCAGGTAGCCAACCTTTTCCTCAACCATGATGGAGGTAATCTCTATCTGGGCGGCAATGTCTTTCTGGAAATCACTCCCAATGGCGATCGGGCAAATTTACAGCTTGATATAAATACGGGTCAGATCTATTGGGAGAATTCGTCCCGACGATTCAAAGAGAATATCAGTACTCTCCAGGATGACTGGACCAAGATTCTGAACATCCGCCCGGTAAAATATACGCGACCAGGACTGGATGATTATTGGGAATACGGATATATCGCTGAGGAGATTGACTCGATCGGACTAAGCAATCTCGTGACCTATGATACGACCGGTCTGCCCAATAATGTCAATTATGAGAAAATGGTGTTGTACCTCACCGAAATGATCAAATTGCAACAAGAAAGACTGGATCGACAACAATTTCAAATCGATGAATTGATCGGTAAACTTGAGAATTGAATAATCAAAACTGGGGTACTAAACTCAAGACAGCAATGGAACTATTTTTTAAGGATCTGGAACTATAGCGTAAGCCATTCCTCTCGATTACTAGCAACTTTGTATTGCACAAAATAGATTGTAAAATGAAAAATTATATTTTCCTGTTTTTGCTTGTTACTACTTTTTGTCAGGCGCTTTCGCAGAACCCCATCGGTTTGCAGGTTGATTCGAGCCAGACAGTGCTTTTTGGTAATGATACCATGTGTTGTGGTCCGAAAATGATGTGGCTTCCCTCCAAGAAGGCGATGTTGGTCGGTGAAATGCTTTGGCCTTATGATTCGATTGGTCTATTTTCGATGAGCGCAGGCAGGTCCATGGCGTCGGGTATGCTGTCAGCTTCTTTTGGACAGTCACAAGCCATAGGTGCTTACTCCTT
>JADJTQ010000003.1 GCA_016711125.1 Saprospiraceae bacterium
GGTGACCGATAGTTGCGTACGCACGATCGATTGTAATACGACATATACCATAAGCAATGTAGGTCCGGTGATTGACCTGTGTCCTGCGGATGCTACGGTTGAGTGTTACTCGGATCTGGTAGCCCGGATCACGGCTGACAGTCTGGCCCTAAGTGTCGGTGATGTCACAACCGCCTGCGGAGTTAGTTATGTGGTGACGAGGAGTGCTTTACCGGCATTTGATAACTGCCCCAATAATTATACGATTACCTGGACGGTCACCGATAGCTGCGGACGCACAATTGACTGCAACACCGATTATACGATAGATAATGTGGGTCCGGTGATTGACCTATGTCCTGCGGATGCGACGGTCGAATGTTACTCGGATCTGGTGGCCCGGATCACTGCAGATAGTCTGGCCTTGAGTGCGGGTGGAGTAACCACTGCCTGTGGTGTGAGTTATGTAGTAACTCGAAGTGCCTTACCGACCTTTGATAACTGCCCGAATAATTATACGATTACCTGGACCATCACCGATAGTTGCGGACGAAGTATTGACTGCAACACAACTTATACCATTAGCAATGTGGATCCAGTGATTGACCTGTGTCCTGCGGATGCTACAGTCGAGTGTTACTCGGATCTGGTAGCCCGGATCACGGCTGACAGTCTGGCCCTGAGTTCTGGTGGAGTAACCACAGCATGCGGCGTGAGTTATGTAGTGACGAGAAGTGCCTTACCGGCTTTTGACAATTGCCCGAACGTTTATACGATTACCTGGACGGTGACCGATAGTTGCGGACGTACGATTGACTGCAACACAACTTATACCATTAGCAATGTGGGTCCAGTGATTGATCTATGTCCGGCGGATGCGACGGTTGAGTGTTACTCAGATCTGGTCGCCCGGATCACGGCTGACAGTCTGGCCCTAAGTTCTGGTGGAGTAACCACCGCGTGTGGCGTGAGTTATGTAGTGACAAGAAGTGCTTTACCAGCCTTTGATAACTGCCCGAATAGTTACGTCATTACCTGGACAGTAACCGATAGTTGCGGACGAACGATTGATTGCAATACAACCTATACCATTAGCAATGTGGGTCCAGTGATTGACCTATGTCCTGCGGATGCGACAGTCGAGTGTTACTCGGATCTGGTAGCTCGGATCACGGCTGACAGTCTAACCTTAAGTGCGGGTGGTGTAACCACCGCTTGTGGCGTTAGTTATGTGGTGACACGCAGTGCCCTACCAGCGTTCGACAATTGCCCGAACAATTATACAATCACTTGGACCGTCACCGATAGTTGCGGACGTACGATCGACTGCAACACGGTTTATACGATAGATAATGTCGGTCCAGTAATTGATGTATGTCCTGCGGATGCTACAGTCGAGTGTTACTCGGATCTGGTAGCCCGGATCACAGCTGACAGTCTGGCCTTAAGTGCCGGAGGAGGAACCACCGCCTGTGGCGTGAGTTATGTGGTGACACGCAGTGCTTTACCAGCGTTTGATAACTGTCCGGAACAATTATACGATTACCGGACCATCACCGATAGTTGTGGACGTACGATCGACTGCAACACGGTTTATACGATAGATAATGTGGGTCCAGTGATTGACCTATGTCCTGCGGATGCGACGGTCGAGTGTTACTCGGATTTGGTAGCGCGGATTACTGCAGATAGCCTAAGCTTAAGTGCGAGTGGAGTAACCACCGCGTGTGGGGTGAGTTACGTAGTGACACGCAGTGCGTTGCCGGCCTTTGATAACTGCCCGAATAATTATACGATTACCTGGACGGTGACCGATAGTTGCGGACGCACGATCGACTGCAACACGGTTTATACGATAGATAATGTAGGTCCGGTGATTGACCTATGTCCTGCGGATGCCACCGTCGAGTGTTACTCGGATCTGGTCGCCCGGATCACGTCCGATAGTCTGGTCTTGAGTGCTGGCGATGTAACGACAGCATGTGGAATGAGTTATGTGGTGACAAGAAGTGCTTTACCAGCCTATGATAACTGCCCGAACGTTTATACGATTACCTGGACGGTGACCGATAGTTGTGGACGTACGATCGACTGCAATACGGTTTATACAATAGACAATGTAGGACCAGTGATTGACCTGTGTCCTGCGGATGCTACAGTCGAGTGTTACTCGGATCTGGTAGCCCGGATCACGGCTGACAGTCTGGCCCTAAGTGCCGGTGGTGTCACGACCGCCTGCGGAGTTAGTTATGTAGTGACTCGAAGTGCCTTACCGGCCTTTGATAACTGCCCGAATAATTATACGATTACCTGGACGGTCACCGATAGCTGCGGACGCACAATTGACTGCAACACCGATTATACGATAGATAATGTGGGTCCGGTGATTGACCTATGTCCTGCGGATGCGACGGTCGAATGTTACTCGGATCTGGTGGCCCGGATCACTGCAGATAGTCTGGCCTTAAGTGCGGGTGGAGTAACCACTGCCTGTGGCGTAAGCTACGTAGTGACGAGAAGTGCTTTGCCAGCCTTTGATAACTGCCCGAACAACTATACAATTACCTGGACCATCACCGATAGTTGTGGACGGACCATTGATTGCAATACGACATATACCATAAGCAATGTAGGACCAGTAATTGATGTATGCCCTGCGGATGCGACGGTCGAATGTTATTCGGATCTGGTCGCCCGGATCACGGCTGACAGTCTAGCCTTAAGTGCGGGTGGAGTAACGGCAGCCTGTGGTGTGAGTTATGTAGTGACTCGAAGTGCGTTACCGGCATTCGATAATTGCCCGAACGTTTATACGATTACCTGGACCGTAACCGACAGTTGTGGACGTACGATCGACTGTAACACGGTTTACACGATCGATAATGTAGGTCCGGTGATTGACCTATGTCCTGCGGATGCGACGGTCGAATGTTACTCGGATTTGGTGGCCCGGATCACGGCAGATAGTCTGGCCTTGAGTGCGGGTGGAGTAACCACTGCCTGTGGCGTAAGCTACGTAGTGACGAGAAGTGCCTTACCGGCCTTTGATAACTGCCCGAACAATTATACGATTACCTGGACCATCACCGATAGTTGTGGACGTACTCTTGATTGTAGCACAATTTATACAATAGATAATGTGGGTCCGGTGATTGATGTATGCCCAGCCGATGCTACGGTCGAGTGTTATTCGGATCTGGTCGCCCGGATCACAGCCGATAGTCTGGCCTTAATTACGGGAGGAGTAACCACCGCGTGTGGCGTGAGCTACGTGGTGACGAGAAGTGCGTTACCAGCCTTCGATAACTGCCCGAACAATTATACGATTACCTGGACGGTGACCGATAGTTGTGGACGTTTTATCACCTGCAATACGGTTTACACCATCGACAATGTAGGTCCGGTGATTGATGTATGTCCTGCCGACGCTACGGTCGAATGTTACTCGGATCTGGTCGCCCGGATCACGGCTGACAGTCTTGCCTTAAGTGCGGGTGGAGTAACGGCAGCCTGTGGTGTGAGTTATGTAGTGACTCGAAGTGCCTTACCGGCCTTTGATAATTGCCCGAATAATTATACGATTACCTGGACGATCACCGATAGTTGTGGACGTACAATCGACTGCAACACGGTTTATACAATAGACAACTTGGGTCCAGTGATTGACCTATGTCCTTCGGATGCTACAGTCGAGTGTTATTCAGATCTGGTAGCACGGATCACGGCTGATAGTCTGGCCCTAAGTGGTGGTGGTGTAACCACTGCCTGTGGGGTGAGTTACTTGGTAACAAGAAGTGCGTTACCGGCCTTTGATAACTGCCCGAACAACTATACAATTACCTGGACCATCACCGATAGTTGCGGACGCACGATCGACTGCAACACGGTTTATACGATAGATAATGTAGGTCCGGTGATTGACCTATGTCCTGCGGATGCCACGGTCGAGTGTTACTCGGATCTGGTAGCCCGGATCACGGCTGACAGTCTGGCCCTGAGTTCTGGTGGAGTAACCACAGCATGCGGCGTGAGTTATGTAGTGACACGCAGTGCTTTACCAGCCTTTGATAACTGCCCAAATAATTATACAATTACCTGGACGGTGACCGATAGTTGTGGACGTACAATCGACTGCAACACGGTTTATACAATAGACAATGTAGGTCCGGTGATCGATCTATGTCCTGCGGATGCTACCGTGGAATGTTATTCAGATCTGGTCGCCCGGATCACGGCTGACAGTCTAGCCTTAAGTGCGGGTGGAGTCACTACCGCATGTGGAGTTAGCTACGTGGTGACAAGGAATGCTTTACCAGCCTTTGATAACTGCCCGAACAACTATACGATTACCTGGACGGTGACCGATAGCTGCGGACGCACAATTGACTGCAACACCGATTATACGATAGATAATGTGGGTCCAGTGATTGACCTATGTCCTGCGGATGCCACGGTTGAGTGTTACTCAGATCTGGTCGCCCGGATCACGGCTGACAGTCTAACCTTAAGTTCTGGTGGAGTAACGGCAGCCTGTGGGGTGAGTTATGTAGTGACTCGAAGTGCCTTACCGGCCTTTGATAACTGCCCAAATAGTTACGTCATCACCTGGACGGTGACTGATAGTTGCGGGCGTAGCATTGATTGTACTACGACATATACCATTAGTAATGTAGGTCCGGTGATCGATGTATGTCCTGCGGATGCGACCGTCGAGTGTTACTCGGATCTGGTAGCCCGGATCACGGCTGACAGTCTGGCCCTAAGTGCCGGTGGTGTCACGACCGCCTGCGGAGTTAGCTATGTGGTGACACGCAGTGCTTTGCCAGCTTTTGATAACTGCCCGAACAATTATACGATTACCTGGACGGTCACCGATAGCTGCGGACGCACAATTGACTGCAACACGGTTTATACGATAGATAATGTCGGTCCAGTAATTGATGTATGTCCTGCGGATGCTACAGTCGAGTGTTACTCGGATCTGGTCGCCCGGATCACAGCTGACAGTCTGGCCTTAAGTACCGGTGGAGTAACCACAGCATGCGGCGTGAATTACGTGGTAACCCGAAGTGCCTTACCTGCCTTTGACAATTGCCCGAACAACTATACGATTACCTGGACGGTCACCGATAGCTGCGGACGTTTGATTACCTGCAACACGGTTTATACAATAGACAATGTAGGACCAGTAATTGATCTATGTCCTGCCGATGCTACGGTGGAGTGTTACTCGGATCTGGTCGCCCGGATCACGGCTGACAGTCTAACCTTAAGTTCTGGTGGAGTAACGGCAGCCTGTGGGGTGAGTTATGTGGTGACACGCAGTGCCCTACCAGCGTTCGACAATTGCCCGAACAATTATACAATCACTTGGACCGTCACCGATAGCTGCGGACGTACGATCGACTGCAACACGGTTTATACGATAGATAATGTCGGTCCAGTAATTGATGTATGTCCGGCGGATGCGACGGTGGAGTGTTACTCGGATCTGGTAGCCCGGATCACGGCTGACAGTCTGGCCCTGAGTTCTGGTGGTGTCACTACCGCATGTGGCGTGAGTTATGTAGTGACACGCAGTGCTTTACCAGCCTTTGATAACTGCCCGAATAATTACACGATTACCTGGACGGTGACCGATAGTTGTGGACGTTTTATCACCTGCAACACGGTTTACACCATCGACAATGTAGGTCCGGTGATTGACCTATGTCCTACCGATGCGACGGTCGAGTGTTACTCAGATCTGGTTGCCCGGATCACAGCTGACAGTCTGGCCCTAAGTGCCGGTGGAGTCACCACTGCCTGTGGTGTGAGTTATGTAGTGACTCGAAGTGCTTTACCAGCCTTTGATAACTGCCCGAATAATTATACGATTACCTGGACCGTCACCGATAGTTGCGGGCGTAGCATTGATTGTACTACGACATATACCATTAGTAATGTAGGTCCGGTGATTGACCTGTGTCCTGCCGATGCTACGGTCGAGTGTTATGTAGATCTGGTCGCCCGGATCACGGCTGACAGTCTAACCTTAAGTGCGGGTGGAGTAACGGCAGCCTGTGGTGTGAGTTATGTAGTGACTCGAAGTGCGTTACCGGCATTCGATAATTGCCCGAACGTTTATACGATTACCTGGACCGTAACCGACAGTTGTGGACGTACGATCGACTGTAACACGGTTTACACGATCGATAATGTAGGTCCGGTGATTGATGTATGTCCTGCCAACGCGACGGTGGAATGTTACTCGGATCTGGTCGCCCGGATCACGGCTGACAGTCTGGCCCTAAGTGCGGGTGGAGTAACGGCAGCCTGTGGCGTGAATTATGTAGTGACTCGAAGTGCCTTACCGGCCTTTGATAATTGCCCGAACGTTTATACGATTACCTGGACGGTCACCGATAGTTGTGGACGTACGATCGACTGCAACACGGTTTACACGATCGATAATGTAGGACCAGTAATTGATCTATGCCCTGCGGATGCTACAGTCGAGTGTTACTCGGATCTGGTGGCCCGGATTACGGCTGATAGTCTGGTCTTAAGTGCGGGTGGTGTAACCACCGCATGTGGGGTGAGTTACTTGGTGACAAGAAGTGCCTTACCGGCCTTTGATAATTGCCCGAACAATTATACGATTACCTGGACGGTAACTGATGTTTGTGGACGTCCGGTAGACTGTAATACGATCTATACGATTGATAACCTGGGTCCGATTATTAGTTGCCCGGCAGATTTGACCGTTCAGTGTACTGATCCGACAGATTCAAGTGCTACCGGAGGAGCAACCGCAACAGCCAGTTGTGGACTTTCAGTGATGATTGCTTTCACTGACAACATTTTAAATAATGGTTGTACCGGCAATTTCACAATTGAAAGAAGTTGGGTAGGCACGGACGATTGTGGTCGAGCAGACACCTGTCTGCAAGTGATCACGGTGATTGATACAGTTCCACCTCAGATAGTTTGTCCGGTTGATCTGCTGATTGATTGTGATGGACCGATAGATACAGCCAGTACTGGGATAGCCAGTGCGGTCGATAACTGCGGTGCTGTGATCATAGACTACAGAGATAGCATCGAAACGACCGCTTGTGGTGGGAACTATACCATTTTCAGAATTTGGACTGCAACGGATGATTGTTTGAATAGTAGTGTATGTATTCAGACCATCACGGTACAGGATACTTCCCGGCCAGTTATTATATGTCCGATTGACACGACTATTGCATGCGATGCACCGTTTGACACCACAAGTCTTGGTGTGGCAACTGCAACGGACAATTGTGGTCCTCTTCCAATAATTAGCTATACAGATAGTTTAGTGGCAGGTTCTTGCGGTGGCAGTTCGATTCTATACCGCAACTGGTTGGCAACGGACGAATGTGGTAATACCTCAAGCTGTATCCAAACGATTACCATTGAAGACCTTTCTGCACCGATCATTAATAATGTACCGGCAGATACGATTGTGGGATGTTTTGATGTACCACCTGCCCCGGTTATTGGTCTGGAGATTACAGCGGCTGATAATTGTGGTATGTTCATCTTGACATTTGCAGAAGATACGTTGCCAGGTCTTTGTGAAAACTCCTATGTGTTACAACGAGTCTGGACCGCCATAGACGAATGTCTCAATGAGGTTCAGGATACCCAGTTAATTACAGTTGAAGGATGTACACCAGATCTCACTATCGATGCAACACCTAATCCTGCCTGTGAAGGAGATGATATTACGTTTAGTGCATCCTTTAGCGGAGGTTACACCAATCCTGTTTATCAGTGGCAATTTTTTGATGGCACCGCCTGGGTTGATATCCCTGGTGCCACCACAGTACCATATTTCCTAAATGGTGTAGCTCTCACGGATGGTGGTTTATACCGGTTGATTATGGCTGACAACTTGATTAATCTGGGCAATGCTGGTTGTAGAGTGGTATCAGATTCACTGTTATTGGTGGTCAATGCACATCAGTACACAACCCTGGATGAACAGATCTGTGATGGACAAACCTACGATTTCAATGGTACGGGCATTGGTACCGCAGGAACTTATCTTGATACATTAGTTACATGGCTAGGATGTGATAGTATTATCACTCTGAATCTACAAGTTCTACAAGTCTTGAGAACGGATTTGATTGATTCAATTTGTGATGGTCAAATTTATCCGTTTGGAAGTGTCAATCTTGATTCTACCGGTATCTACATCGATACGGTGGTGAGTTCGATCGGTTGTGATAGTATTATCACCCTGGATCTCACGGTTCTACCGGTATATAGTGTCACTGTTAACGACACCATTTGCGATGGTGAGACTTATGATTTTCTTGGGAATCCATTGACCGCTGCAGGCACTTATGTTGATACACTCTTAACCATTCATGGTTGCGATAGTGTGATCAATCTCGAATTAGTGGTGAACCCTGTGGTTACCTTCGAATTTGATGATGAGATTTGTGAAGGTATACCTTACATTTTTGGGGCAATATCACTGGATTCCACGGGTACTTATATCGATACACTCTCGACCAGCCTGGGTTGTGACAGTATTGTAACCCTTAATTTGATCGTCCATCCAGTCTATGATACGGCATATACTCAACAAATATGCGATGGTACGACTTATACTTTCAATGGAGCTGTCTTATCGTCAGCGGGAATCTATGTCGACACTCTGCCAACCATTCATGGTTGTGACAGTGTGATCACGTTGACACTTGAAGTATTGCAAGTCCTTACAACTGATTTAACGGAAGTGCTGTGTGAGGGAAGCACATACACCTTTGGAAGTCTTATTCTCGATAGTACGGGTATTTACATAGATACCTTGATTAGCAGCATTGGATGTGATAGTATAATAACGTTAGACTTGACGGTGTATCCGGTTTATGATACCACGATTATGGATACCATCTGTGATGGAGAAATCTATGATTTCTTGGGTACCTCATTGACTGTCTCTGGTAACTACATTGATACCCTAGCGACAATTAATGGTTGCGACAGTGTGATTCGACTCGATCTGTTGGTCAATCCTATCCTGACTTTCGCCTTTGATGACGAGATATGTGAAGGTACGCCGTATGTATTTGGTGGTCAATCACTTGACTCGACTGGCACATACATCGACACTGTGACCAGCTCGATTGGATGTGATAGTATAGTCACGTTAAATCTGACGATACATCCAGTGTACGACACAGCATATACTCAGCAAATATGCGATGGTACCACGTATAATTTCAATGGAAATATCTTAGCGTCAGCAGGTGTGTACGTTGATACATTACCCACCATTCATGGTTGTGATAGTGTCATTACGTTGACCTTGGAGATTTTACAGGTACTCACTACCGATTTAACCGAAGTACTTTGTGAAGGCAGCACCTATACATTTGGAAGTCTTATTCTTGATAGTACGGGTATTTACATCGATACCCTGATCAGCAGCATCGGATGTGACAGTATCATCACTCTGGATCTGACTGTGTATCCGGTCTATGATACCACGATCATGGATACGATTTGTGATGGTGAGTTGTATGATTTCTTGGGCACTCCTTTGACTGTCTCCGGTATCTACATCGATACCTTGGCAACGGTCAACGGTTGCGACAGCGTGATTCGACTCGATCTTGTGGTCAATCCAGTCCTAACTTTTGCCTTTGATGACGAGATCTGTGAAGGTACGCCGTATGTATTTGGCGGTCAATCCCTTGATTCAACTGGTACCTACATAGATACAGTGACCAGCTCGATTGGATGCGATAGCATGGTCACCTTAAATTTGACCGTACACCCAGTATACGACACAGCGTATACACAGCAGATATGCGATGGAACGACCTATAATTTCAATGGAAATATCTTAGCGTCAGCAGGTGTGTACGTTGATACGCTACCGACTATATATGGCTGTGATAGTGTGATTACGTTGACCCTTGAGATTTTACAGGTACTCACGACCGATTTAACGGAAGTACTGTGTGAAGGTGCCACTTATACCTTTGGAAGTATTGTCCTGGATAGTACGGGTATTTACATAGATACCTTGATCAGCAGCATCGGATGTGATAGCATCGTGACACTTGATCTGACAGTCTTCCCAGTCTATGATACCACGATCATGGATACGATTTGTGACGGTGAGGTTTATGATTTCTTGGGCACTCCATTGACCGCTGCAGGTAACTATATCGATACATTGGCAACGATTAATGGTTGCGACAGTGTCATTCGCTTAGAACTGGTGGTACTTCCAATATTGACCTATGAATTTGATGATGAAGTATGTGAAGGCGCACCATATGTATTTGGTGGTCAATCACTTGACTCGACGGGAACCTACATAGACACGGTAACCAGTTCGATTGGATGTGATAGTATAATCACGTTAAATCTGACGATACATCCGGTTTATGACACAGCCTATACACAACAGATCTGTGATGGAACGACCTATAATTTCAATGGAAATATCCTTTCAACAGCTGGCGTCTATGTAGATACATTACCGACTGTCAATGGTTGCGATAGTGTGATTACGTTGACCCTGGAGATCTTGCAGGTACTCACGACCGATCTAACCGAAGTCCTGTGTGAGGGTGCCACT
The DNA here is from genome assembly GCA_016711125.1 of Saprospiraceae bacterium. Classification (GTDB taxonomy): domain Bacteria; phylum Bacteroidota; class Bacteroidia; order Chitinophagales; family Saprospiraceae; genus JABDMH01. The sequence continues at coordinate 10,598 of JADJTQ010000003.1, forward strand.
TATACCTTTGGAAGTATTGTCCTTGATAGTACGGGTATTTACATAGATACCTTGATCAGCAGCATCGGATGTGATAGCATCGTGACGCTCGATCTGACCGTGTACCCACTTTACGATACCACCATCATGGATACGATCTGTGACGGTGAGATCTATGATTTCTTAGGTGCCTCGTTAACGGTCTCCGGCAACTACATTGATACCCTGGCAACGATTAATGGTTGCGACAGTGTGATTCGACTCGATCTTACAGTCAATCCAATCCTGACCTTTGTCTTTGATGACGAAATTTGTGAAGGTACGCCGTATGTATTTGGCGGCCAATCACTGGATTCGACGGGCACCTACATCGACACGGTGACCAGCTCGATTGGATGTGATAGTATAATCACGTTAAATCTGACGATACATCCAGTGTACGACACAGCATATACACAACAGATATGCGATGGCACGACCTATAATTTTAATGGAAATATCCTTTCAACAGCTGGCGTCTATGTAGATACATTACCGACTGTCAATGGTTGTGATAGCGTGATTACATTGACCCTGGAGATCTTGCAGGTACTCACGACCGATCTAACCGAAGTCCTGTGTGAGGGAAGCACCTATACATTTGGAAGTATTGTCCTGGATAGTACTGGCATTTATGTTGATACATTAACAAGCAGCATCGGATGTGATAGCATCGTGACGCTTGATCTGACAGTCTACCCAGTCTATGATACCACCATCATGGATACGATTTGCGATGGGGAGGTGTATGATTTCTTAGGTACTCCTTTGACCACAGCAGGTAACTATATAGATACGTTGGGTACGGTCAACGGATGTGACAGCGTCATTCGCTTAGAACTGATGGTACTTCCAATATTGACCTATGAATTTGATGATGAGACTTGTGAAGGTACGGCGTATGTATTTGGCGGTCAATCCCTTGATTCAACTGGTACCTACATTGATACGGTGACCAGCTCGATCGGATGTGACAGCATAGTTACCTTAAATCTGACCGTACATCCTATCTATGACACCGCATATACTCAGCAGATCTGTGATGGAACGACTTACGATTTTAATGGAAATATCCTATCGGTAGCTGGTGTGTATGTAGATACACTACCGACTATTTATGGTTGCGATAGTGTGATTACTTTGACCCTGGAGATCTTACAGGTACTCACGACCGATTTAACTGAAGTCTTATGCGATGGAGTAACCTATACATTTGGAAGTATTGTCCTTGATAGTACAGGTATTTATGTTGATACATTAACAAGTAGTATCGGATGTGACAGTATCATTACGCTTGATCTGACCGTATATCCCGTTTATGATACGACAGTGATAGATACGATCTGTGACGGCGAGATCTATGATTTCTTGGGTACTACTTTGACCACGGCAGGTAACTATATTGATACCTTGGGTAGCGTCAACGGATGTGACAGCGTCATTCGCTTAGAACTGGTGGTGCTTCCAATATTGACATATGAATTTGATGATGAAACCTGTGAAGGTGATCCGTATGTATTTGGCGGTCAATCACTTGATTCAACGGGCACCTACATAGATACGGTGACCAGCTCGATTGGGTGTGATAGCATTGTCACACTTAATCTGACGGTACATCCGGTTCATGACACCGCCTATACGCAACAGATCTGTGATGGAACAACGTATGATTTCAATGGAACTATCTTATCAGCGGCAGGTGTGTATGTCGATACATTACCGACTATATATGGCTGTGATAGTGTCATCACGTTGACCCTGGAAATCCTGCAGGTACTCACGACAGACCTGACAGAAGTACTGTGTGAAGGAGGAAGTTACAACTTCGGTAGCCTGGTTTTAAATACCACGGGTATTTACGTTGATACATTAACCAGTAGTATCGGATGTGATAGCATCATCACCCTTGACCTGACCGTATATCCAGTTTACGATACGACAGTCATGGACACCATCTGTGATGGTGAGGTGTTTGACTTCTTAGGCAATAACCTGACTACGGCTGGTAGTTATATCGATACCTTATTGACGGTGAATGGTTGCGACAGTGTGATCCGACTTGAATTGCACGTCAATCCAATATTGACCTATGCATTTGATGATGAGACCTGTGAAGGTACGCCCTATGTATTTGGTGGTCAATCACTTGATTCGACCGGCACGTACATCGATACGGTGACCAGCTCGATCGGCTGTGACAGTATAGTCACCTTAAATCTAACGGTACATCCTGTTTATGATACGGCCTATATGCAGCAGATCTGTGATGGCACAACGTATGATTTCCACGGCACCTTGCTGGATAGTGCAGGCATCTACGTAGATACTCTTTTCACCATTCATGGTTGTGATAGCGTAGTTACGCTGACCCTGGAAATCCTGCAGGTACTCACGACCGACCTGACCGAAGTTCTCTGTGAAGGCGGAAGTTACAACTTCGGCAGCCTGGTTTTAAATACCACGGGTATTTACGTTGACACATTAACAAGTAGTATCGGATGTGATAGCATTATCACCCTTGATCTGACAGTGTACCCAGTTTATGACACCACGATCATGGATACGATCTGTGATGGTGAGGTGTTTGATTTCTTAGGTACCTTGTTGACGGTCTCCGGTAACTATGTTGACACATTATTGACGATTAATGGTTGCGACAGTGTGATTCGACTCGATCTTACAGTCAATCCAGTCCTGACCTTTGCCTTTGATGACGAAATTTGTGAAGGTACGCCGTATATATTTGGCGGCCAGTCACTTGACTCGACGGGCACGTACATTGATACAGTCACCAGTTCGATCGGCTGTGATAGTATAGTCACGCTAAATCTGACCGTACATCTGGTTTATGATACAGCCTATACACAGCAGATATGTGATGGAACTACGTATGATTTCCACGGCACCTTGCTGGATAGTGCAGGTGTTTATGTGGATACACTTTCCACCGTTCATGGTTGTGATAGTGTCATCACGTTGACCCTGGAAATCCTGCAGGTACTCACGACAGACCTGACAGAAGTACTGTGTGAAGGAGGAAGTTACAACTTCGGTAGCCTGGTTTTAAATACCACGGGTATTTACGTTGATACATTAACCAGTAGTATCGGATGTGATAGCATCATCACCCTTGACCTGACCGTATATCCAGTTTACGATACGACAGTCATGGACACCATCTGTGATGGTGAGGTGTTTGACTTCTTAGGCAATAACCTGACTACGGCTGGTAGTTATATCGATACCTTATTGACGGTGAATGGTTGCGACAGTGTGATCCGACTTGAATTGCACGTCAATCCAATATTGACCAATGCATTTGATGATGAAACTTGCGAAGGTACCCAATATATATTTGGCGGTCAATCACTTGACTCGACGGGCACCTACATTGATACAGTCACCAGCTCGATCGGATGTGACAGCATTGTTACCTTAAATCTGACCGTACACCCAGTGTACGACACAGCTTACACACAGCAGATATGCGATGGTACGACTTATGATTTCCACGGTACATTGCTTGATAGTGCCGGCATCTACGTAGATACTTTGCCGACAATCCATAGTTGCGATAGTGTCATTACACTTAACCTGGAAATTCTCCAGGTTTTGAGAACGGATCTAACTGATGAAATTTGTGAGGGCAGTTCTATCTTATTTGGCGGAATAGCCAGAGATTCAAGTGGAACCTACATTGATACTTTGATCAGTAGCATTGGATGTGACAGTATCGTGACTCTTGACCTAATCGTACATCCGGTTTATGAAACTACGGTCAATGACACAATTTGTGCTGGTGACACTTTTGACTTCTTGAGCAATTTAATTTCGGCTGCAGGAACCTATCGCGATACATTGTCAACTATCAATGGTTGTGATAGCGTCATCATCCTAGAGCTGATTGTAAATCCAGTCGTCAGTTTCACGTTCGACGATGAAGTCTGTGAGGATCACCTTATTTATTTGGTGGTTCAAACCTGGATAGTACTGGCACTTACACGGATACGCTGATCAGTGTTTTGGGCTGTGATAGTATCGTGATTCTAAATTTGACCGTTCACCCAATTTATACTATCACGGTGGATGAGCAAATCTGTGAGGACACCCAATTTGACTTCAACGGTACCTTGCTGGATTCAACGGGCACGTATGTAGATACACTAAGTACCGTCAATGGTTGTGATAGTGTCATTACCTTAAATCTGACGGTATTAGATATTCTGCGAACAGCCCTGACGGATTCGATCTGTGATGGAGAGAGTTTGGACTTCAACGGTCAGATAGCCACAACAACGGGGATCTACACACATACGATGTTAAGCAGCATTGGATGCGATAGTGTCATTACCCTTGATCTGACGGTATTGCCGGTTAATAGGGAGACCGTATTTGATACGATCTGCGAAGGTGAATTATATGATTTCAATGGTAATATCATAAGCACAACTGGTAGCTACATCGATACGGTAATAGGCACCAACGGATGTGATAGCATAGTCACGCTTGAATTAACGGTCAATCCAACGGTCACCTTCACTTTTGATGATGAAATATGTGAAGGAACACCATATATATTTGGATCACTAAATTTAGCCAGTAGCGGCACCTATGTTGATACTTTGGCTAACATACTGGGATGTGATAGCATCGTCACTTTAAATCTGACGGTACATCCAATCTACGATACCTTGATTGCTGAGCAGATTTGCGAGGACACTCAATTTGACTTCAACGGTACCTTACTGGATTCGACCGGCACCTATATAGATACCCTAAGCACAGTGAATGGTTGTGATAGTATCATTACCTTAAACCTGACGGTATTGGACATTCTACGCACCGACTTGACAGATTCGATCTGTGATGGCGAGAGTCTGAACTTCAACGGTCAGATAGCCAGTACAACGGGCATCTACACCCATACGATGTTAAGCAGCATTGGTTGTGATAGTGTCATTACCCTTGATCTAACGGTATTACCGGGTAATAGGGAGACCGTATTTGATACGATCTGCGAAGGTGAATTATATGATTTCAATGGTAATATCATAAGCACAACTGGTAGCTACATCGATACGGTAATAGTCACCAACGGATGTGACAGCATCGTGACCCTTGAGTTGACGGTCAATCCGATCGTAACCTTTGCTTTCGATGATGAAATATGTGAAGGCATACCATACATCTTTGGATCACTGAATCTGGATAGTACCGGTACCTATATCGATACGTTGATCAGTGTCTTAGGTTGTGATAGTATTGTGACCTTAAATCTGACGGTACATCCGGTGTATGATACATTGATCACTGAGCAAATCTGTGAGGACACCCAATTTGACTTCAACGGTACCTTGCTGGATTCAACGGGCACGTATGTAGATACACTAAGTACCGTCAATGGTTGTGATAGTGTCATTACCTTAAATCTGACGGTATTAGATATTCTGCGAACCGACCTGACGGATTCGATCTGTGATGGAGAGAGTTTGGACTTCAACGGTGAGATAGCCACAACAACGGGCATCTACACCCATACGATGTTAAGCAGCATTGGATGCGATAGTGTCATTACCCTTGATCTAACGGTATTACCTGTTAATAGGGAGACCGTATTTGATACGATCTGTGAAGGCGAATTGTATGATTTCAATGGTAATATCATAAGCACAACTGGTAGCTACATCGATACGGTAATAGGCACCAACGGATGTGATAGCATCGTGACCCTTGAGTTGACGGTCAATCCGATCGTAACCTTTGCTTTCAATGATGAAATATGTGAAGGCACACCATATACCTTTGGATCACTGAATCTGGATAGCACCGGTACGTATATCGATACGTTGATCAGTGTCTTAGGTTGTGATAGTATTGTGACCTTAAATTTGACAGTGCATCCGATCTACGATACCTTGATCACTGAGCAAATCTGTGAGGACACCCAATTTGACTTCAACGGTACCTCGCTTGATTCAACCGGCACGTATGTAGATACACTAAGTACCGTCAATGGTTGTGATAGTGTCATTACCTTAAATCTGACGGTATTAGATATTCTGCGAACCGACCTGACGGATTCGATCTGTGATGGAGAGAGTTTGGACTTCAACGGTGAGATAGCCACAACAACGGGCATCTACACCCATACGATGTTAAGCAGCATTGGATGCGATAGTGTCATTACCCTTGATCTAACGGTATTACCTGTTAATAGGGAGACCGTATTTGATACGATCTGTGAAGGCGAATTGTATGATTTCAATGGTAATATCATAAGCACAACTGGAAGCTACATCGACACGGTCTTGGGCACCAACGGATGTGACAGCATCGTAACTCTCGAGTTGACGGTCAATCCGATCGTAACCTTTGCTTTCGATGATGAAATATGTGAAGGCATACCATACATCTTTGGATCACTGAATCTGGATAGTACCGGTACGTATATCGATACGTTGATCAGTGTCTTAGGTTGTGATAGTATTGTGACCTTAAATTTGACAGTGCATCCGATCTACGATACATTGATCACTGAGCAAATCTGCGAGGACACGCAATTTGACTTCAACGGTACCTTGCTTGATTCAACCGGTACCTATGTAGATACCTTAAGTACAGTGTATGGTTGTGATAGCGTCATTACCTTAAACCTGACCGTACTGGATATTCTGCGAACCGACCTGACAGATTCGATCTGTGATGGAGAGAGTCTGGACTTCAATGGTCAGATAGCCAGCACAACGGGCATCTACACCCATACGATGTTAAGCAGCATCGGTTGCGATAGTGTCATTACCCTTGATCTAACGGTATTACCGGTTAATAGGGAGACCGTATTTGATACCATCTGTGAAGGCGAATTGTATGATTTCAATGGTAATATCATAAGCACAACTGGAAGCTACATCGACACGGTCTTGGGCACCAACGGATGTGACAGCATCGTAACTCTCGAGTTGACGGTCAATCCGATCGTAACCTTTGCTTTCGATGATGAAATATGTGAAGGCATACCATACATCTTTGGATCACTGAATCTGGATAGTACCGGTACCTATATCGATACGTTGATCAGTGTCTTAGGTTGTGATAGTATTGTGACCTTAAATCTGACGGTACATCCGGTGTATGATACATTGATCACTGAGCAAATCTGTGAGGACACCCAATTTGACTTCAACGGTACCTTGCTGGATTCAACGGGCACGTATGTAGATACACTAAGTACCGTCAATGGTTGTGATAGTGTCATTACCTTAAATCTGACGGTATTAGACATTCTGCGCACGGACCTGACGGATTCGATCTGTGATGGAGAGAGTTTGAACTTCAACGGCCAGATAGCCACAACAACGGGGATCTACACCCATACGATGTTAAGCAGCATTGGATGCGATAGTGTCATTACCCTTGATCTGACAGTATTGCCGGTTAACACAGAGACAGTATTTGATACGATCTGTGACGGTGAATTATATGATTTCAATGGTAATATCATAAGCACAACTGGTAGCTACATCGATACGGTAATAGGCACCAACGGATGTGACAGCATCGTCACCCTTGAGTTGACAGTCAATCCGATCGTAACCTTTGCTTTCGATGATGAAATATGTGAAGGCATACCATACATCTTTGGATCACTGAATCTGGATAGCACCGGTACGTATATGGATACGTTGATCAGTGTCTTAGGTTGTGATAGTATCGTGACCTTAAATTTGACAGTGCATCCGATCTACGATACATTGATCACTGAGCAAATCTGTGAGGACACGCAATTTGACTTCAACGGTACCTTGCTGGATTCCACAGGCACCTACGTAGACACATTAAGTACAGTGAACGGTTGTGATAGCGTCATTACCTTAAACCTGACGGTATTAGACATTCTGCGTACAAACCTGACCGATTCGATTTGTGCAGGAGAGAGCTTAGACTTCAATGGACAGATAGCCAGCACAACTGGTATCTACACTCATACGATGTTAAGCAGCATAGGTTGCGACAGCGTCATCACCCTTGATTTGACGGTATTGCCGGTCAACACAGAGACGGTATTTGATACGATCTGCGAAGGTGAATTGTACGATTTCAATGGCATCATGTTAAGTCTGACGGGTAGCTACATTGACACGGTCTTGGGTACCAACGGTTGTGACAGTATAGTCACCCTGGAGTTGATGGTCAATCCGACGGTAATCTTCACTTTTGATGATGAGGTTTGTGAAGGAACATCATATAGCTTTGGATCACTGAGTTTGGTCACTTCCGGCACTTATGTTGATACATTGTCCAATGCACTGGGTTGCGATAGCATCGTGACTTTAAATCTGACGGTGCATCCGGTGTACGATACCTTAATTACTGAGCAGATTTGTGAAGGCACCCAATTTAACTTCAATGGTACCTTACTGGATGTGTCCGGCACTTATGTAGATACCTTGAATACAGTGAATGGCTGTGATAGCATCGTCACTTTAAATCTTACTGTCCTTGATATCCTCCGCACAGACTTGACCGATTCGATCTGTGCCGGTGAGAGCTTAGACTTCAATGGACAGATAGCCAGCACAACGGGTATCTACACCCATACGATGATAAGCAGCATTGGTTGCGACAGCGTGATCACCCTTGATTTGACAGTCTTGCCGATTAATAGTGAGACGTTATTTGATACGATCTGTGAAGGCGAATTGTACGATTTCAATGGCAGCATGTTAAGTCTGACGGGTAGCTACATTGACACGGTCTTGGGTACCAACGGTTGTGACAGTATAGTCACCCTGGAGTTGATGGTCAATCCGACGGTAACCTTCACTTTTGATGATGAAGTATGTGAGGGAACACCATATACCTTTGGATCGCTGAATTTGATCACTTCGGGCACCTATATCGATACATTGACCAATGCCCTGGGTTGTGATAGCATCGTTACTTTAAATCTGACGGTGCATTCGGTCTACGATACATTGATCACTGAGCAGATTTGCGAGGGCACGCAATTTGACTTCAACGGTACCCTATTGAATGCGAGTGGCACTTATGTAGATACCTTGAATACAGTGAATGGCTGTGATAGCATCGTCACTTTAAATCTTACTGTCCTTGATATCCTGCGCACCGACTTGACCGATTCGATCTGTGCCGGAGAGAGCTTAGACTTCAATGGACAGATAGCCAGCACAACGGGTATCTACACCCATACGATGATAAGCAGCATTGGTTGCGACAGCGTGATCACCCTTGATTTGACAGTCTTGCCGATTAATAGTGAGACGTTATTTGATACGATCTGTGAAGGCGAATTGTACGATTTCAATGGCAGCATGTTAAGTCTGACAGGTAGCTACATTGACACGGTAATAGGTACTAATGGATGTGACAGTATAGTCACTCTGGAGTTGATGGTCAATCCGATTGTAACCTTCACTTTTGATGATGAGGTTTGTGAAGGAACATCATATAGCTTTGGATCACTGAGTTTGGTTACTTCCGGCACTTATGTTGATACATTGTCCAATGCACTGGGTTGCGATAGCATCGTGACTTTAAATCTGACGGTGCATCCGGTGTACGATACCTTAATTACTGAGCAGATTTGTGAAGGCACCCAATTTAACTTCAATGGTACCTTACTGGATGTGTCCGGCACTTATGTCACTACCTTGAATACAGTGAATGGCTGTGATAGCATCGTCACTTTAAATCTGACTGTCTTAGACATCCTTCGCACAGACTTGACCGATTCAATCTGTGCCGGAGAGAGCTTAGACTTCAATGGACAGATAGCCAGCACATCGGGTATCTACACCCATACGATGATAAGCAGCATTGGTTGTGATAGTGTCATTATGCTTGATCTGACAGTACTACCGATTAATACCGAAGAGATTGATATCGAGATTTGTGATGGGCAGACCTATGATTTCAATGGTTTGCTAATAGGTGTTGCGGGCACTTACGTCGACACGGTTGTAGGTTCTAATGGCTGCGATAGTATCGTGACATTAAATCTCATTGTCAATCCTGTTGGAAACACCATTCTTGATATGGAGATTTGTGATGGAGATCAGTATGATTTCGGCGGAGAGCTACTTAGAGAAACTGGTGTGTACATACATACCTTGACTACACAGTTCGGATGCGATAGTATCGTTACGCTCAATCTACAAGTCAATCCGACCTATAGCGAAGAGTTGAATGTGACCATCTGTGAAGGTAAGTCCTATGACTTTAATGGTCTGATGGTCACAATGGCTGGCATGTATATTGATACCTTGACTACCATCACGGGCTGTGATAGTATTCAAATCCTGACCGTGGATATGCTGCCGATCCTGAGAACAGATTTGCAGATAGTAATCTGTGAAGACGAGACTTATGACTTTAATGGTACGAGCCTGTCATCGACTGGCATTTATATCGACACGCTCCAAAGCTCAATCGGATGTGACAGCGTAGTTACCCTCGATCTGGTGGTAAATATCATCACTTACGGTTCGGAGAATGTCGAGATCTGCGATGATGCTACCTATGATTTCCACGGTCAGCTACTAGGTACTTCGGGTACGTATGTGGATACGTTGACCAACGGGAGAGGCTGCGATAGTATAGTGACTCTTGAATTAATCGTTCATCCGACGTACAACACCGTACTCGAGTACTCCATCTGCGAAGGTGATTCTGTGGAGATTGCGGGAAAAGTCTATAAGGCAGCAGGAGCTTTTGTGGATAGTCTGCAGTCGCAATATGGTTGTGACAGTATTTTGGGTATTTCGATAGAAGTTCGAGAAATAAGATACAGCGAGATCATCGCATCGATCTGTGATGATATCACCTATGATTTTAACGGAAACATTCTGGATTCAGCGGGGATCTACATCGATACGATGATCAGTTCGATTGGCTGTGATAGTATTATCACCTTAACTCTGGAAGTGCTTCCGGTGAAGCGGCATTCTTTTGTCAAGCAGGTATGTCTCGATCAGACATACAGCTTCCTTGGCGCCACCTTGACTACCACGGGAATTTATGTTGATACGATCTCAGCAGCAAACGGTTGCGACAGTATCGTAACGGTTGACTTCAGAGTAGTAGAGGTGATTGAAGTGGATATCAGAGACACGATCTGCGAGAATGAAGTAGCGGTTTACAATGATAAGATTTACGACACGGCTGGTGACTATATAGATACATTGACTGCGGTAGGAGGCTGTGACAGTATCATGCACATCAACATTTATGTTGCACCAGTTGAAAGAACTTCGATTAGTGAAACAATCTGTGAAGGTCAGACTTATGACTTCCTTGGGGCTCCTCTTGTGGATGAAGGTATCTATTATGATACGTTAAGCACGATATTCGGATGCGATAGTATCATTGAGTTGACACTTACGGTCATACCCACCATCCATACGGATATTGCTCCGTCTATCTGCGAGGGTGACTCATTTAACATTGGTGACACTGTCTTTACTTTGTCGGGTCAGTACGATGTCACCTTGACAGCGACATCTACGGGCTGCGATAGTGTGGTGCAGATCGAGCTCACAGTGATACCAACCAGACGCCATACCGATACGATTCAGATTTGTGAGACGGATTTCTACACATTTAATGGTGTACAATACGATAGTACCGGTATTTACATTGATACATTGATTTCTTCCGTGGGTTGCGATAGTATTGATATTCTTGATCTCTATGTACACCCGCTACCTTTTACTACGATTATGTATAATCTGTGTGGTGGAGAGGAAGTAGAGATAGGGGGTGATCTATTCACAACGGATACTACATTCACGCTGATCTATGGTGGTATCTATGGATGTGACAGTACAGTGACCTATGAAGTAACGTTCTTACCAGATGTGACTCTGAGTGCCTCTAGCGTTCAGATCTGCGAGGGTGAGGAAATAGAACTTCAGCTGCAGGTAACCGGCACTGACGAGCCTATAGTAACCTGGAGTCCAGCGGAAGGATTGTCCTGCACGGATTGTTTAAATCCGGTTGCCTCACCAGCCGAAACGACCGTATATACAGTTACTACCATAGGCTGTGGAGGTGTTGTTGTAGAAATCGAAGTGACGGTAGAGATTATACCTCTACCAGGACTCACTGTCACCGAAGATCAGACGATTGACCTGGGACAAACAGTGACGGTACAAGGAACCAACAGTGTCCCCACGATTCCGATAAATTGGTATGATGGTGACTCTGGCGATCCACTATGTTCCGACTGTCCAAACCTAATTCAACAGCCAAAGAAGGCCGGTGTGTACTACTTTATAGCATCGGCAGTCAATTCGCTGGGTTGTGAAGAGCAAGACACGGTCACAGTGACCGTAATCGATCCTTGTGAAATCGAAAAGATAGAAGCTGCAAATGCTTTTACGCCTAACAATGACGGGTTTAACGACTACTTTGAAATTCGGAACAGTGGAATTTCGTCGATCGCACTAGTGCAAATATTTAACCGTTGGGGCGAGATTGTGTTTGAAACACAAGATATTAATATAAAGTGGGATGGAAACTTCCGGGGCGAACCGGTCAATCCTGGTGTCTATATGTACATCATCAAGGGAGACTGTATCAATCAGGAAACATTCCAATTAGCTGGCAACGTAACCGTGATAAGATAACTAAGAAGCAATTACCATAAGCATTTCTAAGACTATGGCCTATAGAGTTTGGTACGTAAATTGTGTACCAACTCTATAGCCACAGTCTATTCCGATCCGTAATAGCCTTATTTGATTTTTATTATGGATCGACCCCATGCTTTTATGCGCTATTTGGTAGCCATAAGTATCTTGTTACTTGGCTCATTATCAGTTGTTTCGCAGCCATGGGATCCTAATTGGTTTACGTGCAATAACGTGGGAATCACCAACTGCAATCCTGCTGTACCAAGTCTTTTCGTTGATTTGCGAGCGGATCCAAGCATGAGGTGGTATTCGTGCTTGATCAATAGAGGAAGTAATATTGACACCTGCTGCGGTTTTCCCCAATCCAACAATAACGATCGATGTATTGAATTCAAAGTTCTAATGCATCCACTAGCCCAGGCTCTCATTTTTGAAATCCCAAATGGAAACGCTGCCGATGTTCTTTGGCAAATTGATCGAAATCATCCGGCTGCACCAGGTTCTCCCGGGGCTAAACCCAGCGGTACACTTGAATATCGAATCAACTGTGGTGCGACTGAATACGATCCGGATGAGGTTGCTTGCCTGACCCAAGCCATGCTTTTGGATACGGTATTTATTACCTTTTGTAAGCCAGGGTCGAATGCCAATGTTTATCGCATCAGATCTATCAGGGCCGAGTTGGACCCTGATCTTGAAATTCTTGCTGAAGGCTGCGGTAACTCACTTACAGTAAGTGCTACGGACATTGATGTTTCTTCGATCACGTGGAACAACGTAAATGTACCACCAAATCCAATCTACAACACTTACTTAAGCACCTTGTGTTGCGATACGACCATTACCGTGGTAGTGCCCAAAAACGCTCCATTACCGGCCGGAAATATCCTGTTATACGAGATGTGTGCCGATCCTATTGGTGCAAGTATTTGTCCTAGCCTTGCCCAGATCTGCACTACTGTACAAGTGGTAGTTCTTTCACCTCCAGCGGTCACAGTCAGCGCCCCAACTGTATGCCCCGATCAACCCAAGATAGCAACAGTCACAAATCCAGTTGGGGGTGTAATCTATGAATGGCATAATTCACCAAATGGTGCCGGAGCGATAGTTGGTACAGGTGTTTCGCGTACATATCCGACTATAGGAAACAAGTCGGTGGTTGTTAGAGACCCCACAATTGAGGCATTTGGTTATTTGGCATGTGCGTATGACACCGTCAATTTCACCATAACGGTCCACCCAGTTCCACCCGCTCAGATACTTGGCCCTAATTCTTTTTGTTTAAATGTCAACAATTCTTACACCGCACTGGATGCTGGTGCTGGTGCGTTTTATCAATGGAATTTTGGAGCCAATTCCGTGCCACCGGTACATTCGGGTTACAATGCCGCAGGCCGTGGTCCGATCAATGTCAGATGGACCACTTGCGGAGTAAAGACCATAACCCTCACAGTTATATCAGCAGATGGATGTGATAGTACCACGACCTTCACAGTAAATCCAGATATAATAGATCCCGTCATTACCTGCCCACCCAATACCACGATACTTTGTACAGAATCCACAGATCCAAGTAATACAGGAACTGCAACAGCAACAGATAATTGTGCAGCTACCATTACCTATAATGATGTAATTATTCCGGGCACCTGTCCCGGAGAATTTAATATACTACGGACATGGACTGCCACTGACCCATGTAATAATACGGACCAATGTACACAGACGATCTTTGTGGTCGATACCATACCACCTGTGGTAAATTGTGTTGTCAGTAACCTGATCTTAGAATGTGATCAGAATTATAATGCAGAAATAAATGCCTGGCTAAATACAACAATGACCGATCTACGTAATAATGCCAGTGACAACTGTAGTATGATCGATGTAAGACATAATTGGACCGGAGCTCTACCAACTTATGATTGCAATGGGGTAACTGGGCTTACGGTAATATTTACCGTTTTCGATGAGTGCGATAACGAAACAGATTGCCCAAGGTTGATCATTATCGATGATACACAGCCACCGGTGGTCAATTGTTTAGTTACGGATTTAATATTGGAATGTGGTGATAATTATCTGGTATTGATCAATGCCTGGATCACAACTATGCAAAATGACTTATTAATTGCTTCTGTCGATGCCTGTGGAGGTCCGCTTACGGTGACAAACAATTGGAACGGGTCAAGTGTGCCAACATTGGATTGTAACGGAACCACCGGTTTGCCAGTGATTTTTACTGTGACCGATGCTTGTGGTAATTTCACAACTTGTAATGCTGAAATTATCTTGGATGATACTACACCACCAGTAGTCACCTGTAATGTCACCAATCTTGTACTCGAGTGTGATCAAAACTACATTGCGGAAATAACCGCCTGGATCAACAGCACAGAATCGGGACTTGAAAGCACAGCTACCGATAATTGTGATCTTAGCCTGGTAGCAGATAACGATTGGGATGGTTCAACCGTACCAACATTGTCTTGTGCCGGAAATACCGGTCTAACTATTACCTTTTCTGTGACTGATGATTGTGGAAATGTAACTTATTGTCCTGCAGTGGTGATCATAGATGACCTCACCGATCCCGTAGTACCATGTAATTTGGTCGATCTGGTTCTTGAATGTGATCAGGATTATTTGATTGAGATCACAAACTGGCTTCAAAGGATGGAAGATACTCTACTGCTTGTAGCCACTGATGCCTGTAATGGACCGCTCACCGCCGACAATGATTGGGACGGAACCTTGCCCACCCTCGACTGCTCAGGTAACACTGGAGTATTGGTTACTTTTAGCGTTTTTGATGCCTGTTTGAATGAGACGAACTGTACTGCTCTGATTATTCTTGATGATACAGAACCACCAATAGTAAATTGTGTGGTAACAGACCTTTTATTAGAGTGTGATCAAGACTATCTCACCGAGATTCAAAATTGGATAAACAGTACCAGAACCGACATTCTGAATAATAGCAGCGATGATTGCGGGGCTCTATTGACAATTGACGATGATTGGGATGGATCATCTTATCCGACTTTTGATTGTGATGGAGTTACGGGCCTTCTGGTGACATTTACAGTTACAGATGCTTGTGGAAATACAACATCTTGTACAGGCCTGGTTATTATCGATGATACGACACCGCCAATTGTCACCTTCCCGGGAGATTATGGGCTCAATGGGTGTACTGTGGCTGCCATAACGGATTTGCCCTTCAACACCACTGAAACGACAATAACCTACATCGTTTTTCAGGGATTAGGTGGGTCTGTGACAGAAACGTGTAATTCAAGTTTCATCATTACTTACCAGGATATCATTATTGGAACTTGTCCTTTACGGGTGAGAAGACTTTTTAGGGTGACGGATGAATGTGGTAATGTAACTGTAGGTCCGCAAATTATCACCATTACGGATGTCGTTCCACCGGTGATTATCTGTCCGGTAGATATTATTAACGAAGGATGTACTACAGCCGATGTTCAGAGTATTACCGGATTAGATTTTATGACGGTTACTACGATAATCGATCAAATTGTCTTTAACAATCTGGATGCTACTAGTCAGGTAAGCGACAATTGCGGGGTTAGTGAGGTATCATATATAGATAATATAGTACAATTAACCTGCCCCCTAATCATTCGTAGACTCTTTACTGCTACTGACACTTGTGGCCTGACCGATACCTGTTCAATGTTGATCACGGTGCAAGATACTCAGTTGCCTAACATCATATGCCCTGCTGATGTTATCGATGAAGGATGTGATGTGACAGATATTATTACATACACTGGTTTGGCATTTAGCCTAACGGAAGTAGTCATTTCTGAATTGACCTTTGAGGGATTAGATGGCCAAAGTGACGCGTTTGATATCTGTGGAATTCGAGAAATCAGATATTCCGATGTTATTTTTCAGCAAACCTGCCCATTAATTGTTGATCGAACTTTTACAGCATATGACAGTTGTGGTTTGAATAGAAGTTGTACACAACGCATCACCATCCAAGATACCCAAGCTCCAAATATCGTCTGCCCTGCAGACGACATAGGAGAAGGTTGCGATATCAGTGCTGTAGCCAGTATTAGTGGCCTTCCATTTTCCACTATACAGCTGGTGATCTCCGAGATGACTTTTGATGGTCTGGATGTACCCAGCGAAGCTTCGGATCTATGTGGCATATTGGATGTGAGGTATGTTGATGTGATTATCCAACCTTCTTGTCCATTGATTATTGAACGGACATTTACCGCTTACGATAGCTGTGGACTAAATACTTCATGTGTACAGACCATCACGGTTGAGGATACCCAGGTGCCTTTAATTACCTGTCCAGCTCCCGTTGATGGAGAGGGCTGTGATGTGAGCGCAATCATTTCGCTGGCGACATTGGCATATAGTGAAACCGTAGTCATCATCGATGAATCGACCTTTGAATTGCTCGATGGAGTGAGTGATGCCTCCGATATTTGTGGTATCCGGGAGATTACCTACGTAGATTCGACAGCCAATCCAAGTTGTCCCCTGATAGTTGTGAGAACTTTTACAGCCTATGATAGCTGTGGCCTGTTCACCTCTTGCACCCAGCAAATCACCGTACGCGATCTAACACCACCGGTGATCACGTGTCCTGGCGATGTTGTATTAGAAGGGTGTAATGAAGGTGATCTTCTAGCTTTGACCGGATTACCCTACAGCACTATTGAATCATTTATTGACGAAATAACCTTTGAGAGTTTAATTCTTCCCGGTCAAGTCAGTGATAATTGTGGGGTTTTGCAGGTCGGTTATATCGATAACATTGCCAATCCAAGTTGCCCACTGATTATTGAAAGACTTTTTACCGTATTTGACAGTTGTGGTTTGACTGACACCTGTACTTGGACGATTACCATTCAAGATACCCAGATACCAACAATTATTTGCCCAGATCCCATCATCGATGAGGGTTGCACAGTGGCCGATATTCAGACCTATTCGACGCTTCCTTTTAGCATCATAGAGCAAGTTATTACTGAAACGATTTTTGACAATCTGGATGGAGTGAGTGATGCATCCGACAATTGCGGTGTTCTGGAAGTAAGGTATATCGATGTGATTTTCCAGCAGACATGTCCACTCATAGTAGATCGAACCTTCACCGTTTATGACAGTTGTGGTTTGACATCAAGTTGTACTCAACGAATTACCATACAAGATACCCAGGTTCCCACTATTACTTGCCCTTCAGATGATATAGGAGAAGGTTGTGATGTGTCAGCGGTTTTGGGTATCAGTGGTCTGGCATTTAGTACGATCCAGGTGACGATAGACGAGGCGACTTTTGATGCGCTGGATGTACCTAGCGAAGCTTCGGATCTATGTGGTATATTGGAAGTGAGGTATGTCGATGTGATTACCCAGCCTTCTTGTCCATTGATTATTGAACGGACATTTACCGCTTATGATAGCTGTGGGCTAAATACTTCATGTGTACAGACTATCACGGTTGAGGATACCCAGGTGCCTTTGATTACATGTCCAGCTCCCGTAGATGGAGAGGGCTGTGATGTGAGCGCAATCATTTCGCTGACGACACTGGCATATAGTGAAACCGTAGTGATCATCGCTGAATCGACCTTTGAGTTGCTCGATGGCGTGAGTGATGCGTCCGACATTTGTGGTATCCGGGAGATCGCTTACATAGATTCGATAGCCAATCCAAGCTGTCCACTGATTGTAATCAGAACTTTTACGGCTTTTGATAGTTGTGGACTCTTTACCTCTTGCACCCAGCAAATCACGGTTCGGGATTTAACCCCACCGGTGATCACTTGCCCGGGCAATATCGTGTTGGAGGGTTGTAACGAGGGTGATCTGGAAGTACTGACAGGATTGCCTTACAGCACGATTGAAGCCTTCATTGATGAGGTCATTTTTGAGAGTCTAATCATACCTGGTCAGGTAAGTGATAATTGCGGGGTTTTGCAGGTTGGATATATCGATAACATCGCCAATCCCAGTTGTCCATTGATCATTCAGCGGCTCTTTACGGTATACGACAGTTGTGGACTGACGGACACCTGTACCTGGACTATTACGATACAAGATACCCAGTTACCCACGATAATCTGTCCAGACCCGGTGGTCGACGAAGGTTGCTCTGTGGCGGACATTCAGATCTATACTACCCTCCCTTTCAGTACGGTTGAGCAAATCATAACAGAAACAATTTTTGACAATCTGGATGGGGTGAGTGATGCCTCCGACAATTGTGGAGTTTTGGAAGTACGGTATATCGACGTTATTTTTCAGCAGACTTGTCCACTCATAGTAGATCGAACCTTCACCGTTTATGACAGTTGTGGTTTGACATCAAGTTGTACTCAACGAATTACCATACAAGATACCCAGGTTCCCACTATTACTTGCCCTTCAGATGATATAGGAGAAGGTTGTGATGTGTCAGCGGTTTTGGGTATCAGTGGTCTGGCATTTAGTACGATCCAGGTGACGATAGACGAGGCGACTTTTGATGCGCTGGATGTACCTAGCGAAGCTTCGGATCTATGTGGTATATTGGAAGTGAGGTATGTCGATGTGATTACCCAGCCTTCTTGTCCATTGATTATTGAACGGACATTTACCGCTTATGATAGCTGTGGGCTGAATACCTCATGTGTTCAAACCATCACAGTTGAGGATACCCAGGTACCATTGATTACATGTCCGGATCCGGTAGATGGAGAAGGCTGTGATGTGAGTGCGATTGTTTCGCTGACGACATTAGCCTATAGTGAGACCGTAGTGATCATCGATGAATCGACCTTTGAGTTGCTCGATGGAGTGAGTGATGCGTCCGACATCTGTGGCATCCGGGAGATCGCTTACATAGATTCGATAGCCAATCCAAGCTGTCCGTTGATTGTGATTAGAACCTTTACTGCATTTGACAGTTGTGGTCTCTTTACGTCATGCACACAGCAGATAACCGTTCGGGATTTGACACCACCGGTCATCACTTGCCCTGGCAATATCGTGTTAGAAGGTTGTAACGAGGGTGATCTGGAAGTACTGACGGGATTGCCTTACAGCACGATTGAAGCTTTTATCGACGAGATCACTTTTGAGAGTTTAATCATACCTGGTCAGGTAAGTGATAATTGCGGTGTTTTGCAGGTTGGATATATAGATAACATCGCCAATCCCAGTTGCCCATTGATTATTCAGCGACTATTTACGGTATATGACAGTTGTGGTTTGACAGACACCTGTACCTGGACCATTACGATCCAGGATACCCAGGTACCCACTATAATCTGTCCTGATCCGGTTGTCGATGAAGGATGTTCCGTGGCAGATATTCAGAGTTATACCACCCTTCCTTTCAGTACGATCGAGCAAATCATCACCGAGATAGTTTTTGATAATCTGGATGGAGTGAGTGATGCCTCTGACAATTGCGGTGTTCAGGAAGTAAGGTACATCGATGTGATTTTTCAGTTGACCTGTCCCCTCATAGTGGACCGGACCTTCACTGTGTATGACAGTTGTGGTTTGACATCAAGTTGCACCCAACGCATCACCATACAAGATACCCAGGCTCCCTCGATTGTATGTCCTGATGACGATATTGGCGAAGGATGTGATGTGTCAGCGGTTTTGGGTATCAGTGGTCTGGCATTTAGCACGATCCAGGTGACTATAGACGAGGTGACTTTTGATGGGTTGGATGTCCCCAGCGAAGCTTCGGATCTATGTGGCATATTAGAGGTAAGGTATTTTGATGTGATTACTCAGCCTTCTTGTCCATTGATTATCGAACGGACCTTCACTGCATACGATAGCTGTGGGCTGAATACTTCATGTCTTCAAACCATCAGAGTTGAAGATACTCAGGTACCATTGATTACATGTCCAGATCCGGTAGATGGAGAAGGCTGTGATGTGAGCGCGATTGTGACACTAACGACATTGGCCTACAGTGAGACCATAGTGATCATCGATGAATCGACCTTTGAGTTGCTTGATGGAGTGAGTGATGCTTCTGACATTTGTGGTATCCGGGAGATCGCTTACATAGATTCGATAGCCAATCCAAGCTGTCCGCTGATTGTAATCAGAACCTTTACGGCATTCGACAGTTGTGGGCTCTTTACGTCCTGCACCCAGCAAATCACGGTTCGGGATTTGACCCCACCGGTGATCACTTGCCCGGGCAATATCGTGTTGGAGGGCTGTAACGAGGGTGACCTGGAAGTACTGACGGGATTGCCTTATAGCACAATTGAAGCTTTTATCGACGAAATCACTTTTGAGAATTTAGTAATTCCAGGTCAGGTAAGTGATAATTGCGGGGTACTTGAAATCGGATACCGCGATGTGATCATTAATGCTAGTTGTCCCTTAATTATCCAGCGACTTTACACCGCATATGACAGTTGTGGCCTAATAGATACTTGTATCTGGACCATCAGTATTGATGATACCACTCCACCGGTGATTACATGTCTTGCCTCAATTACAGAAGAAGGTTGCTCAGTCAGTGACCTGATTAACTATACCAATCTTCCTTTCAGCCAGACTGAGAGTGTGATTACGGAAACAATTTTTAATGATCTCGATGCGGTAAGTCAGGTCTCTGACATTTGCGGGATTCGTGAGATTAAGTATGTTGACATCATCGTACAGGCTTCATGCCCACTGATTGTCGACCGGACTTTTACAGCCTCTGATAGCTGTAACTTAAGTGTAAGTTGTACTCAACGAATTACGATTCAGGACACACGGGTTCCGACAATTATCTGCCCAGATGATGTAGTCGGTGAAGGTTGTGATCAAACCGCCATTCTGGGGCTGACCGGACTTGCTTTTAGCGCGATTGAGGTGACTATTGATGAAGCTACTTTTGATGCTCTGGATGGTGCGAGTGAAGTCACAGATGCATGCGGGGTGATGGAGGTACGATATCGCGATATCATTATCCAACCGGCTTGTCCTTTAATTATTGATCGAATTTTTGTCGTCTATGATAGTTGTGGCCTTAATTCGACTTGCACCCAGAGCATTACCATTCAGGACACCGACGATCCACTGCTCATTTGTCCCGGTCCGGTCTCTGGAGAGGGCTGCGATTTAGGAGTAATAGAGCAGATCAGCGGATTGCCTCTTAGTACTTCAATTCGGCTTATCGATGCAATTACGTTTGCAAGTCTTGATGGAGTGAGTGAAGTTTCTGATGGCTGTGGTGTAGCCCAGATTCAATACCAGGATGTGATCGACCAATTGTCATGCCCAATCGTGGTTATTCGAACATTTACTGCAACTGACAGCTGCGGATTATTTACCCAGTGTCAACAAGAGATCACCATATATGATAGCGGAGTTCCAGTCATCACCTGTCCTGCCGATCTTGCAATAGAGGGCTGTTCATTAGCTGACTTGGAAAACCTGACTACCCTCCAATATAGCAGTATTATAAGGTCAATCACAGAGGCGGAGTTTGAAGCCCTTGATGGAGTAAGCCTTGTAGATGATAATTGTGGTGTTTTCGATATAAACTATATTGACCAGATAGTTCAGCAAAATTGCCCTTTAATTATTAGAAGGACTTTCATAGTCTATGATAGTTGTGATCTTTCTGCAACATGTACACAAACCATTCAATTAGATCCAATTACGCTTATCGATCCGGTTTGTCCAGCCCCATTGATTACGGCAAGTTGCTTAACTCAGGCGGAAATAGATCAGCTGTTCGCTGATTGGATAGCCCAATTTGTATACACTGGTTCCGGATGTTTTTTGAACATAACACCAGTTGATACAGCAACTGCCCCAGAGTTTTGTGGTGGATCTCGCACGATTCTCTTTATGGTGGAAGATCAATGTGGCAATCAGACATCCTGTACCTCGACTTTTACGGTGCCAGTTGCACCTGAATTGCAAATGTCCTGTCCTCCGGATTTAATTGTAAAATGCCCTTCTGATGTTCCTGCTCCCTATAGCACAGTCGTCCAGTTTCAAACTGCCGGAGGTGTATTCTCAAGCACATGTGGGCTAATATCAAATAGTTTTGGTCTGATATCGGAGCAATCTGATGGCAATATATGTCCTGAGGTGATCACCCGGATTTATGAGGTGCGTGATATTTGTGGTCATCGTAAACGATGTACTCAAATCATCACAGTATATGATACAATCTCACCGGTGTTAGTCGGTGTGCCGTCAGATATAAGTGTTGCCTGCGAAGATGTTCCCGATCCACCCGTAATTGGTGTCGGGATTACGGTTCAGGATAATTGTGATCAAATACTTCCCACCTTTAGTGAGGAGATTCTCCCAGGGCTATGTGAAAATACCTACAACATTATCCGGACCTGGTCAGCAGTTGATGTTTGCGGGAATTCAGTTTCAGCCCAGCAAAATATTACAGTCACAGACTGTCGACCAGAGATTGAGATATTCGTAAATCCCAATCCGCTTTGTCTCGATGGTAGTGTGACATTTGACGCAAGGATTACCAATAATTACCAAAATCCGATATATCGATGGCAGTTTTTGTGGAACGGCACCTGGATTGATTTACCCGGTGGCAATGTGATACCTTTTGTCAGAAATAATATTGATCTATCCGATGCCGGATTATATCGATTACTGGTTGCCGACAGATTAGCCAATATTGGCAATTTTGATTGTAATGCATTGTCTGAGGAGGTTGAATTGATTGTGCTTAGACCGGTCGCCACCGATCTCCTGGAATCAATCTGCGATGGTGATACCTATGTGGTGGGTTCTTCTTCGTACACCCTAACAGGGCTATACCAGGATGTATTGACGGGTAGCAATGGTTGTGATAGCGTTGTTAATCTCAACCTGACTGTCATACCCAATACCGATGGATCATTAGATACCATTATCTGCAGAGGTGAAAGCATTTTGGTTGGAAGTACTACACTCAACCGGGCTGGCCAGTTCGTAGTGCATTTACCAAATGCTGCTGGTTGTGATAGTACCGTGTTTGTTAATCTGCGTATTCAGGATCCCATATTCACCAACATTCGAGATACGATCTGTGAGGGCTCATCAGTTACAATAGATGGGGATGTTTATAGCACAGGTGGCAATTATACAAAGGTATTGCGAGATCAATTTGGTTGCGATAGTACACTTGAGATCACGATTCATGAAATACCAACTGTATTCACCGACCTGAATGTCGCAATTTGTACGGGTGATTCCTATTCGTATGCCGGTCAAACCTTCAGTAGCACAGGATCTTACAATGTACCATTTATCTCTGCAGTAACGGGTTGTGACAGTATAGTGGTCCTTAATTTGTCGGTCGTGGATGTCATTACCACTGATCTTGATGCAACTATTTGTGTCGGAGACTCATTCCAAATGGCTGGTAATTTCTACTCCATTGGAGGCACTTATAAGGACACTCTCGTTAGTCAAGCCGGATGTGATAGCGTCATCACCCTTGATCTTGCGGTGGTAAATGATTTTGTCACGAATCTTGATATCATTCTTTGTGAGGGTGAAAGCTACGCAGTAGGAAGCAATGTTTATTCTCAAACGGGAAATTATACGGATCTGCTTATTTCAAGATCGGGATGTGATAGTACCGTTAATTTAAATCTCATTGTTAATCTTAATGGGGATACCCTGATAGCAGCCGATATTTGTCAAGGCGAGTCTGTGTTGGCAGGAGGACAAAGATTATCTACAGCAGGCATCCACACTTTGATTATTCCCACTGTCAAGGGCTGCGATAGCACAATTACTGTAGACTTAAAAGTACACGGCGCCTTCGATACCACTTACCAAATAACCTTGTGTCAAGGTGCGGAAGTTAACTTAGGTGGTCAAGTTTATAATACCACGGGTAATTTTGAACAGAACTATGTCACCGCTTTTGGGTGTGATAGTACCATTTTTATCGAATTGGAGGTATTTGAACGATACGAACAAACCCTTGATATTAAAATTTGTACAGGATCAACCTATGTGATCGGAAGCAGTCTTTACAATACGACCGGAAATTACACGGACGCTCTGCTGACTGTCAATGGCTGTGATAGTATTGTACATCTTAATTTGAGTGTGGTAGACGATATCAGAGACACGATAGATGTACAGATCTGTGTAGGAGATAGCTACAATCTAGGTGGTACATCATACAATGTTACTGGCTCCTATAACCATACATTTATCAGCAGTGCAGGCTGCGATAGTATTGTCACCGTAAATCTGAGTGTTCTGGATGTTTTGCGCGACTCCACCCTAACATCTATATGTGCGGGAGAGTTTTTTGACTTTGATGGGACGTTAATTAACCTTAGTGGAAATTATAATAAGAGTTATATATCAGTGGCAGGTTGTGACAGTGTGCAAACCCTAGTCTTAACCGTTATTCCTTTAAAGCGCACCAATCTGTTTGAGGAAATCTGCGAAGGAGATGTTTTCATCCTTGACGGCCAAACACTCAGTGAGGCTGGTACTTATGTTGATACATTGATTTCGGTGTCAGGTTGTGACAGCGTCGTTACTCGCAACCTGCGGATTAATGAGGCAAAATCTCGTACCATCAGTCGTCAGATCTGTAATGGCGCGGTATTCGACGTCAATGGCACGCTACTCGATACTTCCGGCACCTTTATCGATACCCTCACTACTGTAGAGGGATGTGATAGTATAGTGACTTTGATTCTGCAAGTCAATCGCACCTATAACGAGGGTAAAAGTGTGCAGATATGCGAAGGTCAAGTGTACAATTTTGATGGACAGAATTTGAGTGTTTCCGGGCAGTATATCGGTAGTTTTCAGACGGCTAAGGGCTGTGATAGCACAGTCACGCTGAATTTAAGTGTCGAGACAGTACTTAGAGATACGACAATTGCCACCATATGTTCCGGTGAATCGTACGACTTTGATGGTACCACTCATACGATGACCGGCAACTACAATAAGAATTACTTATCTGTCACGGGGTGCGACAGTATTCATACCCTGTTGCTCACTGTGGTGACTACTCAAAGAGTTAACATTTCGCAAGAGATTTGTGAAGGTGACACTTTCTTCTTGTCCGACATGGCCTTTACCCAGACAGGGATCTTCATTGATACTTTAGTGTCAGCCGCAGGTTGTGATAGTATTGTAACGCTCAACCTTCGGGTCAATGCAGTAAAAACTACCACTATTAACCGTCAGATTTGTACTAATGAAAGCTTTAACTTTAATGGCATAGACCTGGACAGCACGGGAATTTATTATGATACTCTGGCAACTCAGGACGGATGTGATAGCATTATCACGCTCAACCTTCAGGTCAACCCTACCTACTACCGGGAAGTGGCAGTTATGATTTGCGTGGGTCAGATCTACACTTTTAATGGTCAGACGCTTAACAGTACAGGACAGTATACAGCGGCCTTGCAAACGAGTAAAGGGTGTGACAGTACAATTGTTCTAAACCTTGAGGTAGTTGATGTTTTGACAACAGACCTCACCGTGACGATCTGCGATGGCGGTCTCTATGACTTCTTTGGTTCTTCCATTAGTACGGCAGGTCCGTATAGCCATACATTGCAAAGCAGCGCAGGATGTGATAGTATAATCAGGCTTAATCTGGAGGTAGTGGATGAAATCAGAGAAGATCTCGCGGTTACCCTCTGCGAGGGTGAAGTCTTTGCATTCGCTTCTCTTGTGTTGGATAAGAGTGGTGTATATCTTGATACCCTGGCATCTCAGGCAGGTTGTGACAGTATCGTTCGATTGACCCTGACTGTAAATCCCACCTTCAATATTACAATTAATGGGCAGATCTGTTTGGGCACATCTTACAGATTTATGGAGCAGGATATAACCAACCCTGGCACATACATCGATTCGCTGAAAACCGCGTCTGGTTGTGATAGTATAGTAACTTTAAATCTCGCAGTAGATGATATTAAGAAGGATACCACACAGGTCTCAATTTGTGCAGGAGAATCTTACACTTTTGCCGGACAAGACTATAATACCTCAGGCACCTACGAACAAGTAGTGGACGGTGTAGGATGCGATACTTTGAAAGTACTTGTTCTGACAGTTTTAGACATAATAACTACCGATCTGACCAGACAAATATGCATAGGACAGACTGTTGCATTTGATGGTCAGAATTTGGCCAGTACAGGTACCCATACAATAACGTTCAGCAGTGTCCTGGGTTGTGATAGTGTCGTGACATTAAACCTTGAAGTAGTCGATGCAATTCATACGAATCTTGATTACTTCTTTTGCCAGGGAGACTCTGTGATAATCAATGGTAAAACATATCATACAAAGGGAGCTTTTACTGACACTCTGGCATCAATAGGTGGCTGTGACAGCATTTTACATATTTCTATAGGTCAGGCATCCGTTAAATTTGATACAATTGAAGTCAGTATCTGTGAAGGTTCGTCCTACACTTTTGCTGGAGTTGAATACAACCAGTCGATTACCACTACTGATACGATTTCAACCGGTTCAGGTTGTGACAGTATTGTCACCCTCAATCTGACTGTTCTTCCTGTCTATGAACAAGATATGACAGTAACTATCTGTACCGGAAGTACCTTTATTTTTGATGGGAAAGACTATTCAGAACCTGATACTTACCAAATAATTTACCAAACGTCACTAGGGTGCGATAGCATCATCAATTTAACCGTAGTGGCAAATGATGAACTGATCACAGAGCTGGTCGTACAGAATTGCCTTGGAGGGGCTGCCTTTGATTTTAATGGAAGACTGATCACAGAGCCAGGAATCTACAGAGATACTCTGTTGTCTTTCACCGGTTGTGACAGCATTGTCATTTTAGACTATCAGCTACATGATGTCATAGAGACCTTCGAAACCCAAACCATATGTACGGGTGATAGTTTGCTGATCAATGGTCAATACTACAGAACTGATACCATAGTAAGTGATACCAGCATAAGCGTGATGGGATGTGACAGCATCGCCTACCATCAGTTGATTGTAGTAGATAATGTTTCCCTTCAAATTCTGGATGCCGAAATATGCGAGGGAGAATCGGTCCAATTGGAAGTCAATATGACTGGAGATGGTGCTTCGCCCATTGCCTGGACACCTTCTTCGGGCCTATCGTGTGCTGATTGTTTGCGGCCAATTGCAGCACCAGATGTAACAACAACTTATAAAGTTTCGACAATTGGCTGCCTTGGCACGAATATTGAGACAGAGGTTACTGTAGCGGTAATTCCCCTGCCAATATTAGAACTCTCACAAGAGCAAAGTCCTAATGGAGGCCAACAAGTTACCCTTTCTGCTACGACCATAGATCCAACACATATCATAAATTGGTATGACGATTCCGGTCAACTTTTATGTACCGATTGTCCTAACCTATTGCAGACAATCAATGGTGAAAGTACGTTTGTTGCAATTGCAGTCAATGAATTAGGCTGCGAAGTAGAAGAACAAATCACCGTGGGTTTAACAGAGGATGATTGTGAAGTCGGTAAGATAGTCGCTTCAAATGCTATGACTCCCAATGGTGACGGAAGCAACGATTATTTCCAAGTCACTAATTCAGGCGATGCCGAGTTGACTTTGATTCAAGTGATTAACCGATGGGGAGAGATTGTTTTTGAAGGAAGGAATATTGAAGAATTGTGGGATGGAAGCATGCGAGGCGAACCAGTGAATCCAGGAGTTTATGTATACATGCTTCACGGGATCTGTTTGTCTGGAGAAACTTTCATTCTAGCTGGAAATGTAACCGTTATTCGATAATTGAGTTTTCTTTGAAATGAGACTAGAATAAAAGTAAAGTATTTGACCACACTTTTATAAAGTCTGACCATGAAGATAATACACCAGCAATGGCTGCCCCCGCAGGCCATTGCACCCCAACCGGGATGGTACCTCGTTGTACGTACCCTGCAAGATATTAGTGCTTCCGCAAAGGCATATATCTTGACCTTACTAGCAATTGTGGCGATAACGTCGCATTTGTTTTCGCAAGACATTCATTTATCGCATATACACGCGTCGCCGACATACATCAATCCGGCAATGACGGGTTTATTCAATGGCGATATGCGATTTATCGCCAACTACCGCAGTCAATGGGAGACCTTCACCAATGGTTTCCAAACCTTTCTCGGTTCAGCCGATATGAAGCTCAATCAGGGATTTGGTCTTCAGGACGACGTTGCAGCAGGCATTCAAATTTCTTCTGACAAGGCAGGTGATCTTAATTTCAGCACCGTGAGTGCCAACTTCACCATGTCATATCTCAAAGCTCTCAACGGTATAGGGGACCACTTTGTCACTTTTGGTGTTTCAAATGGCATCGTACAAAATAGATTGGACCTAAGTAACCTTAGGGTCTTTGATGACGATCCTTATTTGAATGGTGGTGAATTCGTACCTAAAACTACCTATTACGACTTATCCGCCGGCGCTGCTTGGTTTATGCCGTTGCGAAGACAAGACCACGTATACATTGGAGGGTCCATTTTTCACCTAAACCGGGCTCTGGTTTCTTTTCGAGATGATGGGGCCTCAATACAGCCCGGATCCAATCTGATACCACGTTATATCCTTCACGGCGGGGCAAGTCTTCGAGTCAGCCAGGTTGCTGAACTCAAGCCCAGTTTTATATACTTTGATCAGAGTCCTCACCGGGAGTTTAATATGGGTACTTTCCTGAAGATAACCCGTGAAACCAGATCTTATTTAAGACCAGAATATGCTTTTTACGCAGGGTTTTGGTATCGATGGTCCATTAAGAATGGAGAATTTAACCGTGACGCGCTCATTGCATCCTTACGATATGACTTCAGAAATACGGTTTTTTCATTCTCATTTGACCTGAATATCTCTCCCTTGCGAAAAGCCAGTAATGGTTTTGGAGGCCCGGAATTGTCGATAATGCACTTTATCGATTTCATCAGACCAGAACGCAAGAGAGTCAAGGTGAAATGTCCCGAGGTTTAAACCTCAGATCAACATCAGCCCGCTTAAAATTTTAAACACAAAATTCGTATGACTTATTTACTGCTACTTTGGCTAATGAAAAAAAATCCGGACTTCATAGCCTCCCTCACCAAGATTCTACGCAAATCTCAAAGCGTAGAATCTTTGGAAGGCCTTGACACTAAGTAACATTTGAGACTTTTGATTTACTTAAATGCCACAATGAATAAAGATTCGATTGTGGCATTTTTCTATTCTTTCAGAGGGATCGAGCGGTTATTCGTATTCGTCGGTTAAGCATACACAGGAAAAAATTTGTGTTTGGTTCATATTTCCAGTACTTTTTCTAAATTTGCACTTTGGAATTTTATTCATGAAACATCAATTCATACATCTTCATCATCACGCTTGCCAACGCAAGTGATGGGTCGACTGTATGAATGAAAATAATATTATAAATACGGCTTATCACTTCGGATGTGATAAGCCGTATGTCTTTTACAGATGATAAGGAAACCATTATGCTAAAAATTGCAGTACAAAAATCAGGTCGACTTCATGATGGATCTATCGATCTACTCAAGAATTGTGGGCTCAAGTTCAGCAATGGACACAATCAATTAATGACCCCATTCAAAATTTTGACGCTCAATTGTTGTTTTTACGAGATGACGACATTCCCCAATATGTACAAGATGGTGTTGCCGATGTTGGAATCATCGGAGAGAATGTTTATCTCGAACATCAATCAAGTGTGGAAGTAGTAAAAAAGCTTGGGTTTTCGAAATGTCGGGTGTCATTAGCCATTCCCAAAAACCAGACCTACGATGGGCTAAGTTATTTTGAGGGAAAAAAAATCGCTACTTCATACCCCAATATCCTGGATTCATTTATGAAAAAGCAGGGGGTGAAGGCAGGCATACATTCAATTTCCGGCTCAGTTGAAATTGCTCCTGGTATTGGCCTGGCAGATGCAATCATGGATATTGTAAGTACTGGTAGCACTCTTTTGAGTAACGGTTTGAAAGAGGTGGAAACAGTACTGGTTTCTGAAGCAATTCTGGTAGCCAACGAGTCTTTAGACGTTCAAAAGAAAACCTTATTGGAACAACTGCTTTTTAGAATAGAGTCCGTACTGAAAGCTCGTGATTTTAAATACATATTGCTAAATGCTCCTAATGATAAAATTGCTGATATCGTCGATGTATTACCCGGAATGAAAAGCCCCACCGTACTACCGCTCGCAGAGAGTGGCTGGAGTTCAATTCATTCTGTGATGTCAGAATCTAAATTTTGGGAGAATATTGATCAACTAAAGAATCTGGGAGCTCAAGGCATTTTAATCATACCTATTGAAAAAATGGTGCTGTAACTAATTTTGTGATTTTTCCGATGATACAAATTTACCGAAATCCCGATCAATCGCAGTGGGAGCCGCTACTGAAGAGGCCATCACCCGAAACTGAAAATCTCCAGCAAAGGTGGTCGAGATCATTCGCGCCGTGAAAGCGGAGGGAGATTCGGCATTGTACCGATTTACACGAAGCTTTGATAAGGTCGAATTAAATGATTTCTTGGTTAAGGAGAAAGAACTAACTGCTGCAAAAAACGCCTTGAGTTCGGATCTAATGACCGCCATTCAACAAGCTAAGTCCAATATCGAGACTTTTCACCGCTCGCAAGTGTGCAGAGAACAGCCGGTGGAGACCATGCCTGGTGTCAGGTGCTGGAGAAACTCACGGCCAATCGAAAGAATTGGTTTGTATATTCCAGGAGGCTCAGCCCCATTGTTTTCAACCGTGCTGATGCTGGCAATCCCCGCTCAAATCGCCGGTTGCCAAGAAATCATCCTATGCACACCACCACAAAAAGACGGTACGATCCATCCTGCCATTATATACGCTGCTGGAATCACAGGGGTTACAAAAATATTTAAATTAGGTGGAGCTCAAGCCATCGCTGCAATGGCATTGGGCACCGAAAGCATACCACAAGTAGATAAAATTTTCGGCCCGGGCAATCATTTTGTCACCGAAGCAAAAGTAGCCGCGCAACAGTTGGGAGTGGCCATCGATTTGCCAGCAGGGCCTTCTGAAGTATTGATCATCGCCGAT
This sequence comes from Saprospiraceae bacterium, assembly GCA_016711125.1. Lineage (GTDB taxonomy): Bacteria > Bacteroidota > Bacteroidia > Chitinophagales > Saprospiraceae > JABDMH01. Next base: position 42,348 of record JADJTQ010000003.1, read on the forward strand.
CACTCTGCAAATCCGGATTTTGTAGCCGCCGACATGATCTCACAGGCTGAACACGGAACCGATAGCCAGGTGGTGCTTCTGACTAATCATCTTCCATTGGTCGAAGTGACAAAGGTTGCATTAGAGACGCAATTGAAATCCTTGCCCAGGGCTGACATTGCCAGAACTGCACTCCAAAAAAGTATGATCATTCATTTTAATTCGATCATGGATTGTCTTTCCTTCTCCAATCGCTATGCACCGGAACACTTGATACTTAGTGTTGCGCAGCCTGGGGTACTGGTGCCGGACGTTATAAATGCGGGATCTGTATTTTTAGGGCATTACAGTCCTGAGGCTGTTGGTGATTATGCTTCGGGCACCAATCATACACTACCCACCGGAGGTTGGGCTCGATCTTACAGTGGAGTTTCTGTCGATTCATTCGTTAAGAAAATCACCTTTCAAGAGCTTTCACAAGAAGGATTGGCTTCACTTGGACCTCACGTAGAGGTCCTGGCAGAAGCTGAATCTTTGATTGGTCACAAAGAGCCGTTACCATCAGATTGAAATCACTCTCATGAAGTTGCAAGATTTAGTCCGTCCGAATATTTGGAACCTGCAGCCATACAGTTCTGCACGTCACGAATTTGAAGGTGAAGCTGAAGTATATCTCGATGCTAATGAAAATCCCTATGGAGCCGCATTTAGTCGCTATCCGGATCCCCTTCAGGGCGAGTTAAAAAAAGTGATCTCAGCCTACAAAAACATCAGTAATCAAAAGATCTTTCTTGGCAATGGGAGCGATGAGGCCATCGACCTTTTAATAAGGATTTTTTGTACGCCAGGTCAAGACGAAATCTTAGTTCTTCCCCCCACCTACGGAATGTACAAGGTATGCGCTGATATTGCTGATGTGAGGGTGAATGAATGTTTGTTAACTAAGGATTATCAACTGGACGTCCAGAATATACGCCGGGTTCTCACATCACGTACTAAATTGCTCTTCATTTGCTCACCAAACAATCCCACTGGAAATCTGATCAATCATGAGCAAGTAAGTGAAGTTCTCCAGTTTTTTAAAGGTATCCTAGTGCTAGATGAAGCCTATATTGATTTTGCAGAAGAAGGTAGCTGGCTGACCCGTTTAGATGACCATCCGAACCTGGTGATCCTTCAAACCTTCTCTAAAGCTTGGGGTTTAGCAGGAATCAGGTTGGGCCTTGCCTTTGCTCCCAAAGCGATCATTGATCTGATGAATAAAGTGAAACCACCTTATAACATTAACCTTCTCACTCAGCAGGCCGCTTTGCAAGCAATTAAAGATCACGTCCAAGACAAGAATGATCAGGTAGATGAAATCATTTTTGAAAAAACCCGCCTGGCAGCAATACTAAATGACAGGCCGGAGGTCTTGAAAGTTTATGAATCTGATGCTAATTTTCTTTTGGTCAAATTTGTGGATCCAATAGGAGTATTTAAACATTTGCGAGCGGATGGAATAGTGGTGAGAGATCGAACTAAAACACCACTATGCCAGGGTTGTCTGCGTATCACCATCGGAACGCCCCATGAAAATAATTTGGTAATCAAATCACTAAATGAGCTGAATTGAAAAAGATCTTATTTATAGATAGAGACGGTACCATCATAGTAGAACCGCCAGGGACTTTTCAGGTTGATTCTATCGACTTGTTGGAGTTTTTGCCATTAGTGATTTCGAGTCTGCGGCAAATTAGACAAGAGCTTGACTACGAGCTGGTGATGGTGACTAATCAAGACGGCTTGGGCACTCCGGCCTTTCCAGAGGAGACATTTCGGCCGCCGCATAATCTCATGCTTAAAATATTGGAGGGTGAAGGTATTCATTGGAGGGAAATAGTGATCGATCGCAGTTTTCCTGCCGACCAATCCCCGGATCGCAAACCCCATACCGGCAAAGTAAAACATTTTATGACAGGTCAATATGACCTGGCAAATTCCTTCGTTATCGGTGACCGCCTTACAGATATGCTGTTCGCTAAGAATCTGGGTTGTCAGGCCATCTTTTTGGGTAAATCAGCAGATACCACAGAAGACTATTTAGCTGGAAATGATGATCTTAGTGAAGTTATTGCCCTAAAGGCATCTCAATGGCCGGAGATCTATCAATTTTTAAAGAATCGGGACCGACTGATTACTCACGAGCGAAATACTCTTGAGACCTCTATCCGGGTACGTTTGAACCTTGATGGATCAGGAAGGACTGCTATTAATACCGGGTTGCCTTTTTTTGATCATATGCTGGATCAATTGGGTAAGCATGGTGGAGTCGATTTGCAAATCACAACTAAAGGCGATCTGCACATTGACGAACATCATACGATCGAAGACACTGCCCTGGCTTTGGGAGAGGCATTCGCATTAGCCCTGGGTAACAAACGAGGCACTGAACGCTATGGCTTTGCCCTTCCAATGGACGACTGTGAGGCTATGGTGACTCTGGATTTTGGAGGAAGACCCTGGCTCGTGTGGGATGCGGAATTTAGAAGAGAAAAAATAGGAGATCTTCCGACTGAAATGTTTTTTCATTTCTTTAAGTCATTTTCTGACGCCAGTAAATGCAATTTGAATATTAAGGCCACTGGTACTAACGAGCACCATAAAATCGAGGCAATATTTAAAGCTTTGGCCAGATCGGTGCGGCGTGCAATACGAAGAGACATGCAGCATTTCGAATTGCCATCAACTAAAAGGTACCCTCTGATGAAAGTAGCCGTTATTGACTATAATGCAGGCAATACAAGATCGGTCTACTACGCCTTGCAGCGCTTGGGTATAGATGCTGTTTTTACTGACCAAATCGACCAAATAACTTCAGCTGATCGGGTTATTTTTCCCGGTGTAGGCGAGGCAAGCAGTACCATGCGTTATTTGCGAAAGCTGGGTCTCGATAAAGTCATTCCTTCTTTGACCCAGCCGGTATTAGGCGTTTGCCTTGGTATGCAATTAATGTGTAACTGGTCGGAGGAAAATGATACCAAATGCCTTGGCATCTTTGATGTCGATGTCCGAAAATTCGTTCCTCGACGGCAAGAAAAAGTACCTCATATGGGCTGGAATCGAATTTATCAACTAGACCCTAAAATGTTTGAACCTCAACTCGAGGAGAGTACACTTACTTTGTTCATAGTTACTACGTGCCGATTTCTTCTTTTACAACGGCACTCTGTGATTACATACAACCCTTTTCGGCTTCTATCTGTAGGGACAATTTTTTTGCGACCCAATTCCATCCAGAAAAATCGGGACCAGTTGGCTCCCGGATTATCCAAAAATTCTTGGAGCTTTAAAAAGATACCTGATTTATGTACATCATACCGGCAATTGATATTATTGATGGCAAATGTGTCAGACTCGAACAAGGGTTGTACGAACGCAAAAAAGTCTATCACGAACAACCGGTAGAAGTGGCTAAAATGTTTCAGGATCATGGCATTGAACGACTGCATCTAGTTGATCTTGACGGGGCAAAAGCCAGTAGGGTGATTAATATTGCAGTGTTGGACCAAATCACATCACAGACTAATTTATTAATTGATTGGGGAGGAGGAATCAAATCAGAAGATGATCTGAATACCGTATTTAGCTATGGTGCCCAACAGGCCACGGTAGGCAGTATTGCAGCTGAAAAACCTGAATTGTTTCATAACTGGTTGGAGATTTTTGGAGCCGACCGACTGATTCTTGGTGCCGATTTGAAAGAAGGCAAGATTGCCACACGTGGTTGGCAAGAGCTTTCCCATACCACCTGGCAGGATTTTTTCAGTTACATGTCGGTCAGGGAGCGACAACGATCATCTCTACCGATGTGGCTCGGGATGGCATGCTGGAAGGTCCGGCCACCGATTTATATCGGATGATGTTAAGTAGTTATCCGGAGATTCGTTTGATTGCCAGCGGAGGTATTTCCAGTTTAGTTGATTTAGAGTCGCTGAGAGATTTGGGTTGCTATGCCGCGATAGTAGGCAAAGCGATCTATGAACAACGGATTTCCCTTTCACAGATTCAAACTTTCATGCAGTCATGCTAGCAAAACGTATCATACCTTGTCTGGACGTGAAGGACGGCCGCACTGTCAAAGGCATTAATTTTGAACAACTTCGAGATGCCGGTGATCCGGTCGAACTCGGCAAGCTCTACAGCGATCAGGGGGCAGACGAACTGGTTTTCTTAGATATAACCGCAACAAAAGAAAAGAGGAAAACATTGGCGGCATTAGCCGACCGGGTAGCCCATCATTTAAATATTCCATTTACCATTGGTGGTGGTATTGGTAGCATCGAAGATGTCGATATTCTGCTGGACCATGGTGCCGACAAAGTAAGCGTCAATTCATCGGTGGTAAGAAAACCTGAGCTGATCGACCAATTGGCCCGTGAATTTGGCAGCCAGTGCATCGTGGTGGCTATCGATGCCCGCCAGGTCCTTGATGAATGGATCGTGCATGTAGCCGGGGGTACAATACCTACAGACAAAGAATTATTTAGCTGGGCTCTTGAAGCGCAAGAACGGGGGGCTGGAGAAATTCTCTTCACATCAATGAATCATGATGGCACGAAAAATGGTTTTGCGATTAGCGCTCTTAAACGGATGTGTTCAGCTTTGTCCATTCCCGTAATTGCCAGCGGTGGGGCAGGTAGTATTGAACATTTTTACGACGTTTTTCAAGAAGCCGGAGCCGATGCAGGACTTGCTGCAAGTATTTTTCATTTTCAGGAGATCAGCATACTTGAGCTCAAAGATGATCTCCGGCAAAGAGGTATTACCATAAGATGATTACTATGCAAATTACACAAGCTAATATCACTTCAATCGATTTTGAGAAAGGAGAAGGACTGGTACCAGCCATTATCCAGGATGACCAATCAGGAAGGGTTTTGATGTTGGGATATATGAACCAGGCTGCGGCCATTGCTACGTTTCAGACCGGGAAAGTCACCTTCTATAGCCGAGGCAAAAAACGACTTTGGACCAAGGGCGAGACGTCGGGCAACTTCCTTGATTTTGTCAGGATGGATCAGGACTGCGATGCGGATACTTTGTTGGTTCAAGCTATTCCAAGAGGTCCCGTTTGTCATACTGGAGAGCCAACTTGTTTTGGAAAAGCTTTTCCAGGAATCTCTTTTTTTACGATATTTAGAAGAGGTGGTTGATCAACGCTATAAAAATCCTTCTGATCAGAGCTACACAAGCAGCTTATTTAAACGAGGGCTCGATAAAATCGTACAGAAGGTAGGTGAAGAGGCTGTCGAGGTCGTAATTGCTGCTAAAAATGATGACAAGGATCTGCTGCTTGGAGAGTTGGCTGATCTAACGTATCACTTGATGGTGCTTTTAAAGGCCAAAAACATTCAATTTGCTGAAGTGTTAAAAGTGTTGGAAGATCGTCATCAGTAGGTTTGGTCAGAAGCTCGAAATGACTAAACAAATATTCAACCATTTTATTCCTTTGAAGACCACTAATCAATAAAGGATAATCTTGTTTTCTTTTTTATTAATTTTGTGGTTCGCTTAAAAATTTCGTAATGGCAACAAATTCCTCTGAAGGAAAAGGTCTATATGTTCCGTCTCTTGAGAAAGACTCATGTGGTGCCGGACTTATAGCCAATCTCAATGGTACTAAGAGTCACAAAATCATCGATGATGCACTTACCATGCTTCACAATATGGAGCACCGGGGAGCTTGCGGTTGTGAGCCAAACACGGGCGATGGTGCAGGCATTCTGATCCAAACTCCTCACGATTTTTTCGTGAAAAAATGTAGAGAGGCTGGCTTTGAATTGCCAGATTTTGGTGAATATGGGGTGGGCATGGTCTTTTTTCCTAAGGACAAAAATCTGATGTCGCAATGCCGGGTCCTTTTTAATGACTATATCGATGAGCAAGGATTTGAATTGCTGGGATATCGCAAAGTACCTACAGATAATGAAGAACTTGGTGCCACAGCCATCTCGGTTGAACCACGCATTGAACAAGTTTTTGTCAAACCCAAGGTTAGTCTTGATAGGAGACATTTAGGAACGAAGACTCCATGTACTGCGAAAATTTGCGGTGCATAATATTCATCAGACATTTCCGCAGACGGTTGATCACTTTTACCTTTGTTCTTTCTCTTATAAAACCATTGTCTACAAAGGTCAATTGACCACTGGACAACTGCGAAGTTATTATCCAGACCTCATGAACGAGGACTGCATGAGTGCAATCGCTTTGATTCATTCCCGGTTTTCAACCAATACCGTTCCAAAGTGGAAGCTTGCTCAGCCTTTTAGATATGTGGCTCACAATGGAGAGATCAATACCATCCAGGGTAATATTAATTGGTGGAAATCAAAAGAGTTTTTATTAGAATCTGATCACTTCAACGAGATTGAACTCGAAAAGCTTAAACCGATTATCGGGACAGGACTTTCAGACTCAGGCTCATTTGACAATGTACTTGAATTTTTGGTTTTGAGCGGTCGATCCATGCCTCATGCACTGATGATGATGATTCCCGAAGCATGGGAGCATGATCCCCAAATGGCCGATTACAAAAAGGCCTTTTATGAGTACCATAGTAACCTCATGGAGCCTTGGGACGGACCGGCATCCATCGTATTCACTGATGGCATCTTAGTGGGTGCCACATTAGATCGCAACGGTTTACGACCATCCCGTTATCTGCTTACGGACGATAATACGTTGATCATCGCTTCTGAAGCTGGAGTTTTGCCAATAGAGCCCAGCACAATCGTGTTTAAGGGCCGATTACAACCTGGCAAAATGTTAATCGCCGACATGGATCAAAAAAGAGTTGTTGGTGATGAAGAACTCAAGAAAATCATATGCAAAAATGCACCTTATCGCGATTGGTTGGATCGGGGTCGCATCACCTTAAAGGACCTGGCACCACAGATCCCTACGTCTGCAAGTTATGATGATCACACCCTGCTGAGATTACAACAGCTGAATGGCTATACCAAAGAAGATCTGAAGGTCATCATAGGGCCAATGATCGAAGCCGAACAAGACCCCATTGGATCCATGGGAACAGACACTCCCCTGGCTGTCTTGTCGCATCATACACAGCACCTGTCAAATTATTTCAAACAACTATTTGCCCAGGTGACCAATCCGCCTATCGACCCTATTCGTGAGCGTGATGTCATGTCGTTAAATGCACATTTGGGTAGTTCGGACAATGTCCTTAGGCCCTCAGCTGATCAGGCGAAATTCATTCATCTTGATCATCCGCTCCTGACCAATGATCAGATCAACAAACTGCGTCAGATTAATCACAATGACTTCAAATCCGGACAGATTGATATCGTATTTAGGGCGGATGGACAATCGGGTAGGTTAGTTGCCGCTTTAGATCATATTTGTGCCGCATCCGAAGATCTGGTACAAAATGGCTGCAATATCATTATACTGTCTGATAAGGCCTCCGATGCCTTTCACGCCCCTATACCGTCCCTAATGGCGGTTGGCGCGATCCATCATCATTTGATCAAAGTTGGACTTCGAATTAAAACTTCGATCATCGTCGAGGCGGGTGATATCCGTGAGACACATCATTATGCTTGCCTGATAGGTTATGGTGCCAATGCGATCAATCCATATCTTGCGCTTGCCACCATAGACGGCCTGCGCAGAAAGAAATTTTTTGAAAGTGCCAAGACGACTGATGAGTTGACCAAGATCTATATCAAAGCTATTGGCAAAGGTGTGCTGAAGATCATGTCGAAAATTGGGATTTCGACTCTGCAATCGTATCAGGGAGCCCAAATTTTTGAAATTCTCGGACTCCGTAGGGATGTTGTCGAAAAGTGTTTTCGAGGATCCATTTCTCGTATTGAAGGCCTGGGTTTTGACGAGATTGCCAAGGAAAGTTTGCAGCGTCACAGGATTGCCTACCCAGAAAATCTTACAACTCCTGCCGAATTGGAAGTTGGAGGGGTTTACCAATGGAAACAGAGGGGAGAAGAACACCTCTTTAATCCCCAGACCATTCATCTATTGCAGTACTCAACTCGCAGGGCTGACTATAATCTATTTAAGAAATACAGCGCTTTGATTAATGATCAGTCTGAAAAAGCACTGACGTTGCGAGGCCTTCTTACCTTCCGTAAAGGTCAGAGTATTCCCCTTGACGAAGTTGAATCTGTCGATGGCATTCTGAAGAGGTTTGCCACGGGTGCGATGTCTTTTGGTTCGATTTCTCACGAGGCACATTCGACTTTGGCAATTGCTATGAATCGAATTGGAGGCAGAAGTAACAGTGGCGAGGGGGGAGAAGATGAGATTCGCTTTGAGCGGAAAGAAAACGGAGATTTGGAGAGATCGGCCATTAAACAAGTGGCTTCGGGTCGATTCGGTGTCACGAGTTACTATTTGAGTAATGCCGATGAGTTGCAAATCAAAATGGCTCAGGGAGCTAAACCCGGTGAAGGTGGACAACTCCCCGGTCATAAAGTGGACGAGTGGATTGCCAGAGTACGACATTCGACACCCAGGAGTGGGTCTGATATCCCCACCTCCTCATCACGATATTTATTCGATAGAAGATCTGGCTCAACTGATCTTTGACCTAAAGAATGCCAACAGAGAGGCCAGGATCAATGTAAAACTCGTGAGCAAAGCAGGAGTAGGTATTATCGCCTCCGGAGTTGCAAAGGCTCATGCTGATGCTATCCTGATATCAGGTCATGATGGCGGTACTGGAGCATCACCCATCTCATCGATCAAACACGCCGGATTACCATGGGAGCTAGGTCTTGCAGAATCGCATCAAACTCTGGTGAAAAACCAATTGAGAGACCGGGTAGTACTACAAACTGACGGGCAGATGCGAACTGGTCGAGATTTGGCCATTGCCACCTTATTGGGAGCGGAAGAATGGGGTGTAGCAACAGCTGCCCTGGTGGTGGAGGGATGTATTATGATGCGAAAATGTCACTTGAATACCTGTCCTGTCGGGATTGCCACCCAAGATCCTGAGCTCCGTAAGCGCTTCGCTGGTGATCCGCAACATGTGATCAACTTCTTCACCTATCTTGCTGAAGAACTCCGGGAAATCATGGCAGAACTTGGTTTTAGGAAGGTAACTGACATGGTGGGAAAGGTAGAGATGCTGAAGATGAAAAAGAACATAGATCATTGGAAGTATAGGCATCTGGATCTGAGCCCTATCCTTTATAAAGAACCGGCGGGCGACGAGATCGGTCAGTATAAAATGGTTGATCAGGATCATGGAATTGATGATATATTGGATCGAAAGTTAATTGAACATGCTCGTTTCACTTTGCAAGGTGGACATGCGATTTCAGGCGTTTTTTCTATAAGGAACACCGACCGGGCAGTAGGTGCCATGCTTTCGAACGAGATTTCAAAGAAGTATAAAGGCGATGGATTGCCGGATGGCACCATAGAATATCGCTTTCGTGGTTCAGCGGGTCAGAGTTTTGGGGCCTTCGTGGCACCAGGTGTACAATTTACCTTAGAAGGTGAATCAAACGACTATTTCGGCAAAGGGCTCTCAGGTGGCAGATTGATCGTGACTCCTGATCGGGACGCCAAGTACCAACCCGATCAAAATATTATCATTGGCAACGTAGCCCTTTACGGGGCTACTGGTGGTGAAGCATACATACATGGCATGGCTGGTGAGCGTTTTGCAGTTCGAAATTCTGGGGTGCAGGCGGTTGTGGAAGGAGTGGGTGATCATGGTTGTGAGTATATGACCGGTGGCATTGTCGTCAACCTGGGCTCTTGGGGTCGAAATTTTGCTGCAGGAATGAGTGGGGGTGTTGCCTATTTGTATGACCCTCAACAGATTTTTAGTGAGTCTTGCAACATGGAAATGGTAGAACTGGAAACTCCGGACTTGATTGATTTGGAAGAAGCTCGACGGCTGATCAGAAATCATTTTCGATATACCAGTAGTGCTCTTGCTCTTCGCATACTTACAGACTGGGAAAGAGAAGGTCAACATTTTATCAAGGTGATGCCGAGTGACTACAAGGCCGTATTAAAGCAAAGACAAAAGATCACAAAGGCTGAGAAAATTAAAGTTGGTTAAGAAGTTAAAAATCTGAAAAGAAATGGGAGATCCAAAAGGGTTTTTAAAGGCTACGAGAGAGTTGCCAAAGACAAGGCCTCCGCATGAACGAATTGGTGATTACCGGGAGATCTATCTCCCGTTTCCTACTGAGAAGACGGTGGTACAAGCCGCTCGCTGTATGGATTGCGGCATACCTTTTTGCCATAATGGATGTCCACTGGGTAATATCATTCCCGAATTCAATGATGCTGTCTACCGGCAAAACTGGCTGCAAGCATATGAAATCCTAAGCTCGACCAATAACTTTCCTGAATTTACCGGCCGCATTTGCCCGGCACCTTGCGAAACTGCCTGTGTGCTCGGTATAAACCAACCCGCAGTAGCCATTGAACATATCGAAAAAACCATCGTAGAAGAGGCTTTTGAAAGAGGACTCATCAGACCCAACCCTCCGGCAATGCGCACTGGCAAAAAGGTTGCCGTGATTGGTTCAGGTCCTGCTGGTTTGGCTGCTGCAGCACAACTAAACAAAGCCGGTCACACAGTGACGGTTTTTGAAAGGAATGATCGAATTGGCGGTCTTTTGCGTTATGGTATTCCGGATTTCAAATTGGAGAAAGAGGTAATTGACCGTCGACTTGCAGTGATGGAAGCAGAAGGGATCAAATTTCAAACTAGTGCCGATGTTGGTGGGAATGTATCCGTCGAATCACTTAAGCAAGATTTTGATGCTATCTGCCTGTGTGGAGGTTCTACTGTGCCCCGGGATCTCAATATACCTGGAAGAGAGCTTAATGGAATTCACTTTGCCATGGAATTTCTGGAGCAAAATAATCGGCGGGTTGCCTCTGACAAGATTGATCCGGCGGCGGTTTTGATGGCTACGGGTAAACATGTTCTGGTGATCGGAGGAGGAGATACCGGTTCTGATTGTGTTGGTACCTCAAATCGTCATCAGGCCAAATCGATTACCCAAATAGAACTTCTTACCAAACCACCCGAAAAACGCGCTGAAGAAACTCCGTGGCCCCTGTGGCCTATGATGTTACGCACTTCTTCCTCACATGAAGAGGGGGCAGACCGGCAATGGGCTATATTGACCAAGTCATTTCATGGTGATGCAGATGGCAATGTCAGATCACTCAAGGTTGTCGACATAGTTTGGACCCTGGATGAGCAGACTGGACGTTCCGGATTCAAAGAAGTAGAGAGCACAGAGCGGGATCTACCTTGCGATCTGGCTCTCCTGGCGATCGGATATCTACATCCTCAGCATTCTGGCTTACTTGATCAGTTGGGCGTGGAATATGATGAGCGTGGTAATGTAAGGACCAAAATGTATCAAACAAGTATCGAAAATGTATTTTCGGCTGGTGATATGCGTCGAGGTCAGAGCTTAGTTGTATGGGCAATCTCTGAAGGCCGAGAAGCTGCCCGTGCTGTCGATATCTACCTGATGGGAGAATCAGGACTGGAAGGTAAGACGGTATCTCATCTGGAAGTCGAGGGTTGATCTGTCTGAGAGCAACACTTGATGAAGAAGACTATCCACTTTCGGTGAACTAATTAGATACTCTACTGATGCAATGAGGGTCCAAATTGGGACCTGGTCAGGAATCAGACTTTTTTTCTTTGAAAAAGGTATTTCAATAAGGTCTCCTCCGGCGAATACCAGAAATCCTTTAATTGGTTCTCACAGAAATGACTAACATCCCGGTCTTTGTTTCAATAGATTAATCATTGACAATCCCCATGGCTTGCATCCCTATTTAGTCCTGCCTCATGGTAGATGGTTTCGCTCAAACACACCTGGAAAGGAGGACACCTTCATTAATATTTCTGAAATGAAATAAAGAGAAATTTCACTAAATCCCATACTTTGAGGAAAAGTGCTTTGAACGGCTAAGTTGATGTGCTTATAATAACCCTCCGGCTCTAAAGAGATGAAACCAAATACTCAATACACAAAAAGTGGGCGCATAAATATCGCTTATCAGGTGTTCGGAGATGGCATCGTTGACTTGGTTTACATACCGGGTTGGGTTTCTAATATTGACTATATGTGGAGTTGCCCGGAGCTGGTTGAGTTTCTCACATCTCTAAGTAGAATAGCCCGGGTCATTTTATTTGATAAACGAGGTACTGGCCTTTCCGACCGGATCGTGGAGTTATCAACCTTAGAAGAACGTATGGATGACATTCGCGCGGTGATGGATGCTGTAGGATCCAAGAAGGCGGTGTTGTTCGGGCATTCTGAAGGAGGTTCTGTTTCAGCACTGTTTGCTGCCACCTACCCTGAAAGAACAATTTCTCTGATCACCTTTGGGGTTTTTGCCAAACGACGGTATGCTCCCGATTATCCATGGGCACCTACTGATGAAGAACGTCAGGCTGTATATGATATGATCGAAAATGGTTGGGGTAGTGGAGACATGAACTTGGCATCCCTTGCTCCTTCTAAAGCCCATGATGCTAGATTTATGGATTGGCTGGCCAGTTATTTCCGATCAGGAGCAAGCCCAAGTGCAGCTTTGAATTTGACAAGAATGAATACAGAAGTTGATATCATTGGAATTCTTCATTCGATAAAGGTTCCGACGCTCTTGATGCAGCGAACTCATGACATTGATGTCAAAATTGAAGAAGGTCGATTTATTTCCAGGCACATCCCGGGAGCCAAGTTTGTTGAGTTTGATGGGTACGATCATCTGTTTTGGGTCGGAAATACCAAGAGATTCTTGAAGAAATCACCGCTTTTATCGGCAATCTGCAACCTCCCAAAAAATATGAAAAAAAACTTATGACCATAGCATCGGTCAGCATCGTTGATAAGCTATCGAATGAAAAAGAACTACGCTCAGATGCAGATCCTGACAATCTAATCAAGCAGTTGGTCGATCGATATCGGGGCAAAATCGTTCATTATTCAAATCACTTTTTTTTAACAACTTTTGAAGGGCCCAGTAAGGCGGTGCATTGTGGGATCGACATGCAGGATGCTATTAAGTCAATGGATGCCAGACTCGCAATTGGTATTCATATTGGTGAATGCCTGGTGTACAGTGATCAGGAAATCAGTGGTGAGGCAATAGATGTACTTAAAGATGTCCAGGCTCGGGTTCAACCGGATCAGATAGTCGTAACGCAGACCGTCAAAAACCTACTTTCTGGTGCAGGTTTAAACTTCGTCCATTGGGGCAGTTTATTGAATGCAGCTACCGGCCAACGACTTCCCCTCTTATCTGTGAAAGACAGGTTGAGAGAAGACATGGAAACTGGTTCGATTGATTTTTATGCCTTATCAAAGAATGACTCTTTTCTCGAAAATGTGTTACAAAGCATTGAAAATCACTTGAGTAGTGAGCAATTTGGAGTTGAAAACCTATGTCGGGATATTGGCATAAGTGAACGTCAGCTGCAGCGAAAACTGAAACTCATCGCTAATAAATCGCCCAATCAAATGATCCGTTCGGTTCGGCTCCATCGGGCAAAAGAACTAATCTTGAGTAAAGATAGGGGTATAGCAGAAGCAGCCTTTGACACAGGATTTTCTAATCCGTCCTATTTTTCGAAATGCTTTAAGGAAGAGTTTGGCATACTACCATCTGCCCTGTGGTCATAGTTTAGTTCAGCATTCCTTTCTAGCATGGGATCCCAATGTCGGAATATTGTTATTTCCGTCGGATTTCTTCTAAATGATGTCGCAAATGAATCAGCATTAGGCGGGTATCTACTAACCACCACCTATCGTACGAACCTAACTTTGACTAGTAATCGCCAAACAGTTTATTAGCGAATCCATTTAAAAAATTCCATGTCAGTGCTACTCCGCAACAAATCAATTTCGACAATTAATCACGACAGGTACTTTAACCAATTATTTGATAAAGAATTTGGTAGACTTGAAGAAAGAGGACAGATCTACCTGGACTATACAGGGGGAGGTATTTATGGATCCTCACAATTAAAAGAGCATTTTAAGCTATTGTCGGACTCCGTCTTGGGCAATCCTCACTCATCAAATCCAACATCGAGTTTTTCAACTGCCCTGGTTGAAGAAGCAAGAGAAGCAGTACTCGATTATTTCAATGCTCACGATTATTACTGCATTTTCACGCAAAATGCATCCAACGCCATTAAGATCATAGGTGAATGTTATCCGTTTAGTCAGGAAAGCAAGCTTTTATTGCTGGCTGACAACCACAATTCAATCAATGGTATACGATCTTATTGCGCCTCTCGGAATGGTACTTACCAATATGCCGGCCTAACCCCTGATTTAAGAATCGATCAGGCACATCTCAAAAATCTACTTTCATTGCCTTCGGAAAGAGCAAACAGCTTATTTGCTTTTCCCGCTCAATCTAATGCTTCCGGAGTCCAACATAATCTGACCTGGGTACAAATAGCCCAACAAAAGGCTGGGATGTTTTACTTGATGCTTCGGCACTCGTACCCACGTCTAAGCTGGATTTGTCAATGGTGCGTCCTGAATTTGTGGCACTCTCTTTTTACAAGATGTTTGGATATCCTACTGGGATTGGCTGCCTGCTCGTCAAGAAAACTCACTTTGATAAATTAAAAAAACCATGGTTCGCTGGAGGTACAGTCAAATTGGTATCCGTCAAAACCAATCATCATTTTCTTGCTGAAGCTCATGAACGATTTGAGAATGGCACTATCGATTATCTCTCGATACCCGCAATTAAATTGGGCCTTGATTTTCTCAAAGAAGTAGGAATTGAGCGCATCTCTAGTCGGGTGAAATCTTTAAGTCACTACCTGTTTGAGGCCATTCACCCTTTACGACATGAGTCAGGCGCACCGATAGTCAGAATATATGGTCCCGAAGACAGAAAAGATTGTGGAGGAAGCATCACTATGAATTTCTTTGATGCTTTGGGCAAGCAATATCCTTTTAAATGGGTGGAGAATCTAGCTAACACCAAATCGATTTCTGTTCGTACGGGTTGTTTTTGTAATCCCGGGGTTGATGAAATAAATCATGGTATCCTACCCACAGCATTAAACAACTATTTCAGCTCCAGAACAACGGTGGATTATGAGGAAATGACCAGAGACTTAAATATACTGAGGGGTGCAGTTAGAGTTTCTGTGGGAATCGCAACCAGAAAACAAGATCTCGATACCTTCATAGATTTTGTGCATTCTTTCAAAGATCTGATTCTGTAACGTACTAACGCCTATCTCGCCTGGTAACTTATGTTAAAATGATTTCCAGCTTTCATTTTTTTGGAATGAGGATATTGTACTGAATTTACTTATCATTCTCCTTCCCCAAAAAAGCAAGGGCCCCAATGACGTCATGTACTTTTTTGAAGTGAGCTGGTAAGGGATTTTCAAGCGAAATCAATATTTGCCAATTCAATATTTGCCCAGATCAAAATGAAATTTTACGTTATAGTCACTAATCTTTTGTGCCGTGGAGTTTGATATGCCGGTGGAGATGTTGGAGCAAAGTATCATCGGTATTTGACAGCGCCGGGCAATCTTCAGAATCTGATTGAATTAGTATAATGACGCGCTATGGATGTCTCCGCTTTTTCCTACATTAGGTTTTTGCTAGGATGTCTCGAATCAGACATCGTCATTTTTCACAACCAATAATTTAGAACATGAAACATTTCTCAAACTCACGTCGAAATATCCTCCGGTCCTTGGGATTAGGAGCTGCCGCTGCAGCCACCCCATTTCTGGCTAAAGCCGAAACTAAGGAAAAACCAATTTTCGAAATGCTACCGTAGGACTTCCACCACTGAAGATTACCAAAGTTAAAGCGATTGCAACTTGTCCGCATGGAATAGAGCTAATTGTGGTCAAGGTCGAAACCAGTGAACCTGGCCTTTACGGATTGGGTTGTGCTACCTTTCGTCAGCGTGCGCATGCAGTGGTTGCTGCGATTGACAAATATCTTAATGACTTTTGTGTGGGCAGGGATATTGATAATATTGAAGATGTTTGGCAAGCCACCTATCAAAGTTCGTATTGGAGGAACGGGCCAGTACTCAATAACGCTCTGAGTGGATTAGATCAAGCGCTTTGGGATATCAAAGGCAAGAGAGCCAATATGCCGGTATACCAGCTCTTGGGCGGTAAATGCCGCTTTGGGGTAGATTGTTATGCGCATGCTTCCGGTACTTCACCCCAGGAGGTAGCTGACAATGTCTCTCAGTTTATTGAAAAGGGTTTTAGACATGTTCGTATTCAGATGGGAGGCTATGGAGCTACTCAGTTACTTGGAGGGTACGGTTATTCCGGAGAGGCCCCCGAGCCCAATTTTAAGAAAGCAGGGTATGGCATGCCTGACGATAATTACATGGATTCGCTGGTATATACTAAGAGTGTCATTGATATTTTCGATAAGACTCGTCAGCAATGTGGTGAGCAGGTAGAGCTTTTGCATGATATACATGAAAGAATACAGCCACTGGAAGCCATCAATTTAATCAAGGCACTTGAACAATATCGACCATTTTTTATCGAAGACCCATTTTCACCGGAGAATAACCGATATTTTAAACTTTTACGTGAGCATACCACCGTACCTATAGCAATGGGTGAGCTCTTTAATAGTCCGCAGGAGTGGGTAGATCCGATTAAGGATCAGCTATTCGATTTTATCCGTATCCACATCAGCCAGGCCGGAGGTATTACACCTGCCATGAAAGTAGCTCGCATGGCAGAGATTTTTAACGTGCGACCTGCCTGGCACGGCCCTGGTGATGTCTCACCAGTCGGCCATGCTGCAAATGCACATATAGATTTTGCTGTTTGGAATTTTGGTATCCAGGAGTCTGTCTCGTTTACAGAAACCTTACAAACTATTTTCCCCAAGTTGTCCATATGTTAAAGATGGTTATATGTATGTCAATGAAGTACCTGGCCTTGGTGTTGATGTAAATGAAAAGGAGGCAGCCAAATATCCATTGCCCGATGTACAGATGAACAACTGGACTCAGGTCCGTAAGCATGACGGAACAATTATTAGACCGTAGCCGCATAGCTTCCACTTGCAGTTCGGCTAAAAAAAATCAACTTTTTTTGGCAACGTTTCAACAATTGTATACATTTGCCACACATTTTAACAATGAAACATTTACTTAACAGCCAGTTTTACTTTTACTTCTTTTATGGACGACCATAAAGAGGGACCTGGCATGTTATACGCGAAATAAAATATGGGTCCCTCCGAGGACCCTTTTTTTTTATGGACAATACGAAAATGAAGCAAGTTGCAATACAGGGTTATCCCGGAGCATTCCACGAGATCGCTGCACGTCTCTATTTTAATGGCACTCCGCTAGATGTCGTTCCGGCAGATACTTTTGAAGAGGTGGTTGCACTAGTAGAGAATAATGCCGGCGCTGATGTGGGGATGATGGCCATCGAAAATTCAATCGCGGGCAGTTTACTTTACAACTACAATCTCATCAACCGCTCTGCTTTACAGATTAGTGGTGAGGTTTATCTCCGCATAAAACAAAACTTATTAGTGGTGCCCGGTACGGGTCTTGCGGATCTTGACGAGGTCCATTCACACTATATGGCCATCGCACAATGCAAAGAATTTTTCAAAGCTTACCCAAAGATTAAACTGGTTGAGACCAAGGATACCGCTGAGAGTGCCCGATATATTTCGCAGCAGGGGCTCAAGACTACCGGAGCTATTGCCAGTAGTTTGGCTGCTCAAATGTATGAACTTGAAATACTAAGAGAAAGTATCGAAACTAATAAGCTAAACTATACCCGGTTTATAGTTCTGGAGCATTTTATGAATGTGCCGCATGACGAAGGGTTCAATAAGGTGAGTGTTTCTTTTGCCGTCAGTCACAAGACCGGAAGTCTTTATAAAGCCCTAAAGGTTTTAAATGACCTGGATGCAAACATGACCAAGATTCAATCAACACCGATTGCAGGCAGACCCTGGGAGTATTTGTTTTTCGTCGATTTTTTACTTGACGATACTGGTAAATTCGGTTCCGTGATCCAGGGACTTTCAGAGACAACTTTGGGGTTGAAGATATTGGGAAAATACAAAGCAGGCGAGCATCATGAAGATTAGATTGGCTGATAGGGTGGGGCAGGTGGAAGAATATTACTTCTCTACCAAGTTGAGGCAGATTGCTGAAATGCGAGCCCTTGGATTGGATGTGATCAATTTAGGCATTGGTAGTCCGGATCTGAAGCCTTCACAGGCAGTGATCGATCGTTTAAGTCAGGAAGCTCAGCAAGAAGATCAACATGGCTATCAGTCATACATTGGAGTTCCCGAGCTTCGGGAAGCCATGGCTGCATGGTACAAGAGAAAGTTTGCGGTGGACTTAAATGCAGCTAACGAAATTTTGCCGCTCATTGGCTCCAAAGAAGGCATCATGCATCTTTCGATGACTTACCTCCAGGCTGGAGATCAGGTTCTGGTACCCAACCCGGGATATCCCACCTATCGTTCAGCTGCATTGCTGGCTGGTGCCGAAGTCGTGCATTATGATTTGACCGAATCAAACCACTGGCAGCCTCTGGTATCAGACCTGGAGAATAGGGATCTTTCAAAGGTAAAGATGATGTGGATTAATTATCCGCACATGCCCTCGGGCACTTTGGCATCGGCATCTTTATTTACCGATTTGGTTTCTTTTGCAAAAAGACATGAGATTTTGCTTTGTCACGACAATCCTTATGCATTCATACTAAATAACGACCCTCAAAGTATTATGTCTATAGATGGCGCAAAAGAGGTGGCCGTAGAGCTAAATTCCCTGAGTAAGACCTTTAATATGGCTGGTTGGCGAGTTGGTTTTATGGTGGGTAATGCCAATCGCATCTCAGAAGTACTGCGATTTAAAAGCAATATGGATTCTGGGATGTTTAAGCCTCTTCAATTGGCAGCTGTCGAAGCACTTAACCAAGCGGATGACTGGTATGATAGGGTTAACGATACCTATCAGTCACGGAGAATTGTGGCCGAAGAAATATTGATGGCCCTTGGATGTACCTTTGATTCAAAACAAGTCGGTATGTTCGTTTGGGCAAAAATACCGGCTCAGTATGTCGACGGATATGCATTGGCAGACCAAATATTGGAGGAAACCCACGTATTTATTACCCCAGGAAATATCTTCGGTGACAATGGTAGCAGGTTTATCAGAGTTTCACTGTGCAGCAAGGAATCCGTATTGAAAACGGCTCTGGAAAGAATCAACCAATGGCAGATAAAACAATAAAGGTCTGGATCATATGATCATCACAATAATCGGTATCGGTCTGATCGGTGGCTCACTAGCCCTGTCACTTAAGCAAAATAATTATGCGAGTTGGGTATTGGGCGTTGACCAGAATCCAGTACATGGCGAGCGGGCAGTTGAGCTCGGAATTGTGGACGAAGTGGTGTCGTTTGATGAAGGGATTGCTAAGGCCGATGTAGTCATTATTGCCGTCCCGGTCAATGCTATCGTTCAGATACTGCCTCGCGTACTTGACCGGGTAGATCGCCAGATTGTGATCGACGTAGGATCGACAAAGGAAAGTATAGTCAATTCGGTGCTTCGGCATGCCAAACGCGGCAGATTTGTTGCTACCCATCCGATGGCTGGAACCGAATACTCTGGACCAGAAGCAGCTATTTCCGATCTTTTTACTGGCAAATGCACGGTACTGGTCGATAAAGAAAATTCGGATGAAGATGCATTATCTGAGATACAGCGATTATATCAATCATTGTCGATGAATATCGTTTATCATCAGTCACATGAGCATGATATTCATACAGCCTATATTTCACACATTTCTCATATCAGCTCTTTTGCCCTGGCTCTAACTGTACTGGAAAAGGAGAAAAATGAAAAACGCATATTTGAACTTGCCGGTGGTGGATTTAGCAGCACCGTGCGTTTAGCGAAAAGTAGTCCGGATACCTGGGTGCCAATTTTTGAGCAAAACCGAGACTATGTGTTAGATGTTCTCGACGAACATATTAATACGATCAGCCAGTTTCGCACCCTGCTGATCAAGAAAGATTTTGAATCATTTTATAAATTGATACAACAAGCAAACCAAATCAGAAGAATCGTTAAATAAAAAAAAATTATGAAAATGGATATCAAATTACCTATTCCAAGACCGCAAAACCGGCCTATCATCATCACCGGTCCTTGCAGTGCTGAAACTGAAGAGCAGGTGATGAAGACTGCCCAAATGATCGTTGATCAGAATCTGGAAATAGACATGTTCAGGGCCGGTATTTGGAAACCCCGTACCAGACCAGGATCTTTCGAAGGTATCGGATTTGAAGGATTGAAGTGGCTAAAGAAAGTGAAAGACACTTTTGGATTCAAAATAACGACCGAAGTCGCCAATACACAACATGTTTTCGATGCATTGAAGATTGGTATTGATGCGGTTTGGATTGGAGCAAGAACTACGGTTAATCCATTTTCAGTGCAGGAAGTGGCCGATGCTTTGAAAGGAGTGGATATCCCCGTTTTTATAAAAAATCCAATTAACCCGGATTTGGAGTTGTGGAAAGGGGCAGTAGAGCGCATCTACAATGCCGGGATCACCCGGATAGGTCTAATTCACCGAGGTTTTTCAAAATTTGGCAATACGATCTATCGAAATGTACCAGAATGGCAAATCCCAATTGAATTAAAAAGGACATTTCCCGATATGATGATCATCGTTGACTCCTCTCATATTTGTGGCAATCGCGAGCTTCTTTTAGAAGTGTCTCAAACAGCATTGGATCTCAATTATGACGGGGTCATGCTTGAGTCTCATTGCGATCCAAGTAATGCCTGGAGTGATGCCAAGCAGCAAGTGACACCATTTCAGCTGAAAGAGCAAATTATCGATCGCTTGCAAATGAGGCATTCAGGAGTAGGTGACCAGGTTTTTCACCACAATATTGAGGATCTCCGACAGAGGATTGATGCCATCGATAAAGAACTCATCCAGATGATGGGCAACCGCATGAAGGTCTCTCAGAAGATTGGCGAGTACAAAAAGCAGAATAACATAGCTGTACTCCAACCTGATCGCTGGAATGAGATCATTGACAAGGCAATGCAGATGGCAGGACCACTTGATCTGAGTGAAGAATTTATTTCAAAAGTGCTGAAAGCCATCCATCAGGAGTCAATAAATCACCAGGAGAGGATTATGCAGGGAGACAGAAAGAACGAGCAGGTCAATTGATGGCCTGAATTTTGCAATAGAGAGGTAGTGCAAGCCCCTGGCCTTATATTCAAATTTCACGAATAAGTCAATTTTTGATATAGGGTTAATTCTTTAGTATAACCAGTTATCTCCAAGTGATTTACGCATTTGTAAATCATACATATTATTTTTTGCGCTAATTGTTTTTTTTCTCACGAGAAATGTTCATATTAGCGCAGGGATTATGATCTTGTTAAGATAAAACCGAGATAACTTATGTTGATTTTGTGCATTACCTCTTTATCCTTCTTATTGGGAGCAGTGATCATTTCAGGATCGAAGATGGTTTCAGATAGGAGAAGACTTTTTTAAGACAAGACCTTATTTTACCGGGTACACCATATCCACCCGTCATAAAGAGCCTCGATTGGATGTTTCCAGGAGCTTTCCTTCCGAAATGCTTCTAAACCTTTTGCCGCATTCGGGTGTTCTTCCCTCATCGTATTCTTTGGCAAATCCCTTGAAAATTAAGCTTATTTCTTACCACCTTCCTTTTGTGTCTGTATTGATTGATATCTTTGTAATTGATTCTTAATCATGAAAGCTGTATCAAGAGCAATGATTCCTACTCCCTGGGGAGTATTTGAAATGGTAGCATACGCATCTTCGGATGGCGAGAGGATGCCCCACCTTGCATTGGTGCATGAGAAGTTCTCGTCGGATAACACACTTGTGAGGATCCATTCCGAATGTCTTACCGGTGATCTGTTTGAGTCTTCACGATGTGAGTGCGGAGACCAATTGAGATCTTCGCTGGAACAGATAGGTCATGAAGGAGGTCTGATTATCTATCTTCGTCAGGAGGGGAGAGGGATTGGCCTGATTGATAAACTAAAAGCGTATCAGTTGCAAGACATCGGATATGACACAGTCGATGCCAACGTGCAACTAGGCCACGCACCCGACGAAAGATCATATGATTTGGCGGTTCAGATACTTAAAGACTTGAAGGTTAAGTCAATTAGATTGCTCACAAACAATCCCGATAAGATAAAAGCCATTGAGGAGTCAGAAATTACCTTGATGGAAAGAGTTCCTCTGATCATCAAAACAACAGAAGAGAATCTACGCTACATGGAGACCAAAAAGAAGATCATGGGACATTTACTAGATTAGCTTCAGTCTTAGGCCTTAATATCGGGCATGGCACACGGGTCATCTCCGGTTTTACCACATACATTACAGGTTCCAAACTTGTCCTTTACCATAGGATTGTTGGTCGCACAAGTGCCCCTAAACTCTTGCCCAGTTAAGATATGACGAATATTGATCAAGATAAACGAGATTGCAAATGTTGCAAAGATGATAACGAGAGTGATGAGAAATTCAGTCATAAGATCACAGCTTTCTTAATATTAATTAACGTTTGGACTAGCCGATTAGTTTAATTCCAGATATTTTCTGCAAGACCACCGGCGATAGCCATTTTTCAAAGCTTACCTTTATAAAAGTATCAAATTTTGAGAGTCATGGATAAAAAGCTAAAGTCCTTTGGCAGGTTATTAGAAATTATGGATGAACTTCGGGCGAAGTGTCCCTGGGACCGTAAGCAAACAATGGAGACTCTGCGAAATCTCACAATTGAAGAAACCTATGAGTTGGCAGATGCCATTTTAGACGGCGATCTGACCGGTGTGCAAGAGGAAATTGGAGATCTTATGCTACACTTGGTCTTTTACGCAAAAATGGCAGAGGAAAAGCATGCTTTTGATATCAGCGATGCCCTCGAAGCAGTTTGCGACAAGCTGGTCGAAAGACACCCACATATCTATGGTGATGTCCAGGTGAAAGATGAAGAGGAGGTCAAGCAAAATTGGGAAATGATCAAGATGCGCAAAGGTTTGAAAAAGTCGGTATTGGCTGGCGTACCTGCATCACTGCCTGCGATGGTCAAGGCTTATCGAATGCAGGAAAAAACCAAACAAGTAGGTTTTGAGTGGAAGGAGAAGAAGGATGTTTGGCTTAAATTGGAAGAGGAATTGACCGAACTTAAGGAAGTGTTGGCTGATGATTCGGTTGATCAAGATCGCCGGGAGGATGAATTTGGAGACGTGCTTTTTTCCTTAATTAACTTCGGCAGATATTATGGCTTGGATGCAGAGACTTCGCTCGCCAAGGTAAACCGCAAGTTTAAAAGAAGATTTCAGTATATCGAGGCCAAAGCATCTAAACCACTGAAGTCAATGACTCTGGATGAAATGGACCAATTGTGGGATGAAGCCAAACAGTCCGAATCGGTGCATTAGAGCCTGATATTTGAAAATTACATTTCGGTTTTCCCAGCCTTAGATGGAGTGTGTGATTTTCAATCGTCTAATTCCCCATTTAGACATTAGAAAATCCGGTACATAATGGGGTTAAACAATCTCCACCCCGGGAAAAATTATTTTTTATCTTTGCACCCGCTATAACTGATTGCTTAATCACTAATGGTAAAATATTAATTAATATGGCAGTTTATTTAAACAAAGAGAAGGTTGAAGAAATCTTCAAAGAATATGGTGGATCCAGCTCAAATACGGGATCTGCAAAAGGCCAAATAGCCTTGTTTACCTACCGAATCCAGGGCCTTTCTCAGCACCTTCAAGACAACAAGAAAGACCATTCTTGCCGAAGAACTTTACTTTCACTTGTCGGTAAGCGTAAGAGATTGTTGAAGTTTGTGGCAGAAAAGGATATCAACGAATACCGAGAACTGATTGAACGTTTAGGTATCCGAAAATGATGGAGGTTATCTTAAGAAAACGGTTTGACATTAGATTGTAAATGAAAATGGTAGAATGGCACAAGCATTCTACTGATCGGGTAATTCAGCGGTGCTAGAGCTCGAAATATAAATTCGTCTTAAACGGCGACATCACTTTTATTATGGGAAAACAAACTCCTCTCTCAACAAGCTTTCAGCTGCCTGACGGTAGGGAAGTATTCATAGAAACGGGAAAATTGGCTACGCAGGCTGATGGTTCAGTCGTCATACGAATGGGAAAAACCATGCTTTTAGCAACGGTCGTTTCTTCCACACAAGCTACCACTCAATCATTTTTTCCGCTTTCGGTAGATTACCAGGAAAAATATGCTTCCGTTGGTCGGGTTCCAGGCAATTTCTTCCGGAGAGAGGCCAGGTTGTCAGATTATGAAATATTGATCTGTCGTTTGGTCGACCGGGCGATCCGGCCTTTGTTTCCCGACGGATATATGTATGAAACGCAGATTATCATCAATCTCATTTCCGCTGATAAAGATGCGATGCCCGATGCTATGGCGGCACTGGCTGCTTCTGCTGCCCTATCCGTTTCAGATATTCCTTGGGATGGACCGATTTCTGAAGTGCGAGTTGCCAGAATAGATGGTCAATTTGTAGTGAATCCCTCCAGAACCGATGTGGCAAGAGCTGATCTTGACATCATTGTCGCTGCATCTCTTGACGATGTTATGATGGTAGAAGGTGAGGCGAAGGAGTGTGCTGAGGCTGATTTGGTCGAAGCGATCAAAGTAGGTCATGAAGCCATCAAAGTACAGTGTAGGGCACAATTGGATCTGGCCAAAAAAGTCGGTGAAGCTGCCCTGGTAAAAAGACAGATTGAATTGCCCGTCGAGGATACAGAGTTGAAAAATTACATCGATAGCTTTTCCCGGTCCCGGATACTAGAAGTTGCCCGTGGAGCACTAGACAAACAATCAAGGAAGAATTCATTCAAAACAATTGAGGATGAGTTGAAAGTTAAACTTCTGGAAGACAAAGGAGAGGAGTATGTCGAGGAAAAAGGAGGTGCCGTTGGTGAGTACTATGGGAAAGTCAAAAAAGACACCATCAGGAAGATGGTAATAAAGGAATCAAGGCGGCTTGACGGCCGAAAGCTGGATGAGGTGCGACCCATCTGGTGCGAAGTCGATTATTTACCGACCGCTCACGGATCAGCGATTTTTAACCGGGGTGAAACACAATCCCTAACTTCCCTTACACTTGGTTCAAAGACCGATCAAAGCTTGGTCGACACCGCGCTGGATTTTGGGTATAGTAATTTCATTCTGCATTATAATTTTCCGGCTTTTTCTGTTGGTGAGATTAAACCCATGCGGGGTCCCGGCCGTCGCGAGGTAGGGCATGCAAATCTGGCTGCAAGATCAATTAAACAAGTGTTGCCTGCTGAGCAACCATATACCATCCGGATCGTTTCAGACATTCTGGAGTCAAATGGCTCATCTTCAATGGCTACCGTATGTGCCGGATCGCTGGCATTGATGGATGGTGGCATCAAAATTAAAGCACCGGTGTCTGGAATCGCTATGGGGTTGATCTCCGAAGGTACAGACGTAGCTATCCTGACTGACATCCTTGGCGACGAAGATGCGCTCGGAGATATGGACTTTAAGGTGACTGGCACTGCCAAAGGTATTTGTGCCTGTCAAATGGATATGAAGATTAACGGACTACCTTATTCCACTTTGGAAAAAGCACTACTGCAGGCCAAAGAGGGAAGATTGCACATTCTGTCGGCAATGAATGAGGTTCTGGAGAGGCCACGTGAAGATCTTAAACCACATGCTCCAAGGGTCATAATCATCACTATTGACAAAAGTTATATCGGAGCGGTTATTGGACCGGGCGGTAAGGTTATTCAAGATATTCAGGAACGCACCGGAACCACCATTTCGATCGAAGAGGTTGACAATCAAGGTATCGTTCACGTATCAAGTGTCGATAAAGCCGGTATAGAGCAGGCTTTGGCAATGATCAATAAGATCACTTTCACTCCTGAAGTCGGTGGCGTCTACGATGCCGTTGTTAAAACTTTAGCACCCTATGGAGTTTTTGTCGATTTTCATGGTAAAAGTGGGCTACTTCATATTTCCGAAATTTCTCATTCCAGAGTCGATAGGGTAGAAGATGTTTTTAAAGAAGGAGATAAAGTTAAGGTGAAAGTTATTGGACTTGACCAACGTACGGGCAAGATTAAACTATCACGTAAAGCAGTTATGCCAAGGCCTGGAAAGGAAGAAGTTAACGCAGAAGGATAAAAGCTGCCGAGGCCTTTGTTTCAAGCACAGAACTACTCACTATGTGATCGATAACCGATCATGATTAGCCCTTAAATGAGGAAGAATTCTTATCGGACAAAAAATCAATTCTTTCTTTTTCTCAATTGAGGCGCCTAATCTGGCTTCTATGATATCAAGCCCTATTTGGGGCATTTCATTTGGGTTTAGGTCAATTTCAACAAATTTGTTTTTCAGGATCAACTTATTGACTCAATCGCCGTTATATCGATGGGGGAAACTTTTTTGTCCCATTTGTTGTCTTTCTAAGAAATAAGGATAGTAGACAAATATTTGAATTTGTCAAGCCCTAGAGTTAAAAACCTGAAATTAATCGCTTATGCGACAGCTGAAGATCACGAACAAGATCACGAATCGTGAAAGCCTTGCTCTTGATAAGTATTTAAATGACATTTCAAAAATACAACTCCTGTCGGCGGAGGAGGAGACCCAGTTGGCTCAAAGAATCAAGCAGGGAGATGATAGTGCTCTCGATATCCTCACTAAGGCCAATCTACGATTTGTCGTATCTGTTGCCAAGCAATACCAAAATCAAGGACTTTCATTGAGTGATCTAATCAATGAAGGCAATTTAGGGTTGATGAAAGCTGCCCGTCGATTTGATGAAACCAAAGGTTTTAAATTTATTTCTTATGCAGTTTGGTGGATTCGCCAGTCGATACTTCAGGCCATCGTAGAATATTCAAGATTGGTAAGGTTGCCACTTAATAAAGTGGGGCAGTACAATAAGGTCAATGAAGCTATCACTTATTTTACTCAGGAGTATGAGCGTGAACCAAGTGTTGAGGAGCTATCTGATTTATTAGATATGTCGGTCAATGAGATTTCTACCGTTCTTAAGGGTAGTGTCAGACATCTATCAGTCGATGCTCCAATAAGCGATGACGATGATAATTCGACTTTGCTCGATATGATGGCCATTGAGGGAAATAATGGACCAGATCTCAAACTCATGGAAGAATCTTTACAACGAGAAGTCAATAGTGGGCTCTCACTGCTGTCTCCACGTGAAGTGGATGTGTTGGTGGCCTACTATGGTCTCAATAGCAGTAGTTCGCGTACGTTGGAGGAAATTGGGGAGATGTATGGCTTGACCAGAGAAAGAGTAAGGCAAATCAAGGAGCGGGCGTTGCGCAGGCTTAGACGATCATACAACCGAAATGCTCTTCGGAGCTATTTAGGTTCTTAAGAGCTTATCCCAGTCACCGGTTTAGATATAAGACGACCTCGTGAATCGCTTGTATCATGAATAATAATTGGGCTTGGTCGTCCAGCTTCTCATCCATGTCAAAAGCTCGGGTCCTTACCACACTTTTTTCAATGGGTATTAGAAAAGCTCCTACTTGCCTCTCACCCACCTTAATAGAGATACGCGATGGATCTGTACGATCAATGCTTCCTAACATAAGTCGCTCAACTTCACGATAAAAGAACCCCGGTTCCATCAATGGTGCCTACGAAATCTTCATTTACAAAAATCTGAGTGCCTTTTGCCCGCATCCTGTATACGATCTCATACCGGGCTGTCTGGGCAAAAATGATTGCATTACGTTGAGTAGCCGGATATTCTTTCAGATAGTAGTACAACATTGGCTCATGATAAATCGATTGCACAATCGCCTCTCCCGATTTACCAAAGCCCTTTTTTGATACCTTGTTCACCTCGTGCAAGGAAAACAATTCGGTCTCTTCATAACTCCAGGGTACTAGTTCAGGTTTCCACTTAGCCGCCAATTCTCGGAAGCGGGCCACGTCAGAATTAATCTTGTTAGTGCCAGGTTGAAAACCGATAAATGTTTTATTCATCATGTACACAGCCATGATAAAAATGACGATACTGAGTATGCTAAACATAAAATTGTAACTGACCCGATAAAGATAAGAATGTTATTTGACCTCGCCTTTGCCCGGCAAAAAGTCTGTTTATACCTAAAAATTGAACCCATTGTGCATTTACTTGGTTTAGACTTTACGCCTTTGAGAAGGAAACCTTCATTGATAAAGTCGACTATGAACCCCAATTACTCTAAAAAAGAGATTTATTCTCTTATTTTTGTTTTTCATATGATACTAAATCATAACTGATTATGAGTGTTTTCGAACGGGCTTGCTTAATTATTTACCGTTTTGCAGAAAAGGGGTTGGAAGTTTTTCTGATCAATGAGCAATCGGAAGAAAGTTCGGTATGGTCCATTCCTCAGCAAGATATTCCTTCGACAGCCAATAACCTGGTGAGTGAGGAAGCTAATATGATTGAAATCGATCCCATTCAGATGGATGAAGGTAAAAGATTTCGGGCCTTCGCCATTGAAGGCGACTATCACGATATACCATCCATGCGATCCTTGATGAAGGAAGACGTGAATTATGTTAAAGATAAGATCAGAACGATGGTTCCTGAACTGGAACAAGGTACTTTTGTAGCAGTCAAAGAAGCATTTAAGAAGGTATTACCCCATGAATATGCTATGCTAAAAGAGTTGAGGGAGATCTTAAATGATCGAAACTTGTTAAAATACCTGTAAAAGGAGGTCCCTTCTGAGACTTAGCTTTCAAAAATCAGGGCAACTAAAGTTTAGCATCAGCCGTCCGTAGACCTAAGTTTGCTGGATAGCAATATTCACATGCGTCTTCTTGGTCAGAAACATCACTACAATACCCAGATCCAAAAAGCCTTATATGGTTGCCTCTACTGGTTCGGGAGTCTTATCTCTAAAAAGTAGCAAAAATATCACCAATAAGACGCCAGCGATGGCGGCCGGTACCAGCCATAGCCCCGACCAGTCGATCACGCCGTCGGTCGTATAGGCCTCTGCGACCATTCCTCCAAATTTTGATCCGATGGTGAGGCCAACCCCGTAAGTAGCAAAGGTAATCAGACCCTGCGCCGCACCTTTGATGCCTTGGGGTGCTTTTAAATCGGTGTAAATCTGGCCCGTCGCAAAAAAGAAATCGTAACAAATACCGTGAAGTAACACGCCGATATATAGTAGCCAGACTCCTCCATCCAATCCATATCTAAACATGAGATAGCGTAGTACCCATGCACCCATTCCGATCAATAGGATGTTTCGAACTCCCCAGCGCTTGAGAAGGAACGGAAGTGCCAACATAAAAAAGACCTCTGATCCCTGGCCCAAAACTGCCATAATAGTTTCTGTGTTAGTCATTCCAGCTCCGTTTGCAAGAAAGACATTTGCATAGCTATAGTAGAACGAAAGTGGTATACATAATAAAACCGACCCAATAAAAAAGACCGTATATGAGCGATCCTTGAACAGAACAAAGGCGCTGGCAAAGTTTTTAAATACCGATGCTTTTGTTGGTTTAGGAGGGGTGTCCGGTAGAAAGAAACTATAAATACCAAATCCTACAGAGATCACTGCAGGGATTATGAAAATCAGATTGCTGTTACCGATATCCAGGGTTCCAACTACCACATTCGAAACAATCCAACCTGCCGTCCCCAATACTCTAAGGAGGGGAAAATCTTTAGCTACATCCGAACTTTGATTCATGGCGATCGAATTGGTAAGCGCTATGGTAGGCATGAATAAGATCGAGTAAAAAAGCATTCCCCAGTAGAAGGCACCGATATCTTGTGTAATACTCAAGATATACAACAAGCCGCCCCCTAAAATATGTAACACGCCATTTACTTTTTGGGCAGCAAAATACCGATCTGCGATCGAACCAACGAAAAATGGAGAAATCATGGCCCCAATCCAGGAAAGAGCGTAGATAGTGCCAATCTCTCCAGATTCAGCCTGTAGAGTATCTGATAAATACCTCCCCATAGCTACAAACCAGGTTCCCCAGATGTAGTATTCGAGAAACATCATTGTCGAAAGTTCGAACCGGACCTTTGCCTTCATCCTAAGTGTTTTTTTTGAGCTGCCTGAAATTAGTTCTTTTTTTTAAATCAAAGCGATTATCAAAAAAAACCTCAATCGGACTGCATCCGCGGCTTTCTAAACAAAAAGAAATCTGGACCTACTAGACTTTGTTCCTATTAGCTAAGGTTGATTTCTGACTTCACTTAATGACTTACAGGCCATCTTTTCAAATCCTGAGTGCGACCTATCGTCTTAGGGTAGAGTCTTCTATTTTCACCCAATTATTCACATCTTTGCACCACTAACTACGACAGGATATGCCACTTTTTGAAACTCAGTTTCGTTTTCCAGGCCAGACTTCTTTTTATCGGGGTAAAGTGCGAGATGTATACACCATTGGGCCCCACCTGGTCATGATCGCCAGTGATCGAATCTCAGCATTTGATTGCATTTTACCCAAACCGATCCCTCATAAGGGGCAAGTGCTAAACCAAACGGCCGCTTATTTTCTCCATGCCACCAAAGACATTGTGCCAAACTGGCTTATTGCTAATCCCGATCCAAATGTGGCCATTGGTCTGCGATGCCAACCGATTAAGCTTGAGATGGTGGTAAGAGGGTATCTGGCAGGTCATGCCTGGCGTGAGTATTCCGCAGGAAAACGTACGCTGTGCGGAGTTACCATGCCGCAAGGTCTTAGAGAAAGTGATCCTTTTCCCGAGCCTATAATTACACCAGCCACCAAGGCTGAGTCCGGTCATGATGAAGATATCAGTGCAGAAGAGATCATAAGTAGACGCATTGTTGATTCCGATCTTTGGGAGAAATTATCCGCTTACTCCACCGCACTATTTAAGCGGGGTACTGAGATGGCAGCCAAACAAGGGCTGATCCTAGTGGATACCAAATACGAATTTGGAATTATTGATGATGAAGTATACCTGATTGATGAGATTCATACTCCTGACAGTTCGCGCTATTACTATGCCGAGGGCTATGAGGATCGACAGGAAAAGGGCGAGCATCAGCGCCAACTTTCGAAAGAATTTGTCCGCGAATGGTTGATGGACCACGGTTTTCAAGGTAAAGAAGGTCAGGTAATGCCTGACATGCCAGCCGGGTTTGTGCAAACCGTTTCCGAACGATACATTGAGCTTTATGAAAGGGTGACCGGGATAAAATTTCAGCCGGCCGCTGTCAATGAAGATCTAGATCACCGGATACTTAAAAATGTTAGTGATTACTTTGGGTGGTCTGACTAACCTTTTCCATGTCGTTAACATGTATTTTATTTAATCCTGAAACTTGGCTGGAAACGGCCTTCCAGCTATTACCGCTTTTTACCAAAAGATCACTGGATCGATAGGTTATTATATAGGGTCCATGCTCATCATGGCCTTGAGTCATACCCGTTCCTGAAATTATGGCCGTATTCTTCTCGAAAATCTGTAAACGCTCGACATGAAATTTGTAGGAATCGTAATTGGGCTTATTGCGCTTGACGTATTCCAGCTCGTCTTTTTTCTGAAAAACATTCCCGTTGGCGTCAATCATCTGAAAGTCATTGGACAATATTTTATCCAGCAGAGCTATATCCTGGGTCTGATAGGCTTTCGGCCAAAGTTCTTGCTTCAGATTTCGCAAATTAACTTCATCGCTGGTGGAGGTTTGAGCACTAAGTGAAAAAATGCCCGCAAAGACAAGGGCAGTTAGGGAGAGAATTTTCATGTGTCTACTTAAAGGTGGTAAATTAAAAAGATCGATACCATAGAACGACATATAGTCAAACTAAGTGCCTAAAATGAAAGCTAAACTCTTTTGAGAAATTAGAATGATACATATATTTATAATGGCTGGATGACTATCTGATTATCAGTCATTTGAGTATGCATACAATACTACATGTCCAACTTTGAAAACAAAGACTCATCTGGATTTAATTATGGTCGGCTACAAACCACCGTTTAGTTCGACTCATACTTTTTGCTATATTCCCGTTCTAAAAATTCAACACCATTGAAGAACATTTTTTGTGTACTTACAGTGCTTTATTTACTCATTTCGATTTTGGGCAATAAAGCCTACGCCCAGGACTTTAATCGTAACCGCGAGAAGTACCGCCTCCCTGTTCATAGTACGAACGAACCAATCGTCATAGATGGTGCGCTTGATGAAATGACCTGGCAAAATGCAGACGTGGCAACCAATTTCTATCGGGTATTGCCCATTGATACGGGACAGGCGATCTCTCAGACGGAGGTAAGAATGGCTTACAATGAAACAGAATTTTATATGTCAATTGTGTGCTGGGATACCTTCCCCGGCAATCGTCCGGCCGAGTCTCTCCGAAGGGATTTTTCTTTTGGCAAGAATGACAATTTCCTTGCCTTCATCGACACGTATAACGATCAGACCAATGGATTTTCTTTTGGTATTTCGGCTTCAGGTGCTCAATGGGATGGACAGCAGGCGAATGGAGGTACTGTTGCGCTGGACTGGGATTGTAAATGGCGTAGCGCCATCAAGAATGATCCCGAAAAATGGGTCGCTGAGTTTGCCATTCCGTTTCGCAGCGTTCGATATCAGGAGGGAGTTAAAGAATGGGGCATCGGATTTAGCCGGCTCGATCTAAAAACAAATGAAAAATCGAGTTGGGCTCCAATCCCAAGACAATTTCCGACGGCCAATTTGGCTTTTACCGGTACCGCCGTCTTTGATGACCCTCCACCCAGATTGGGAACCCGCTTTTCTTTAATTCCTTATGCTTCAGCCCGGACTTCCAAAAATCACGAACTCAATGAAGATGCTAAAACTAAAGCTGATGTAGGTTTGGATGCTAAAATCACCCTGTCAACTTCACTCAATTTGGATGTCACTGTCAACCCGGATTTTTCACAAGTAGAGGTAGACCGGCAAGTCACTAATCTTGATCGATTTGAATTGTTTTTTCCAGAACGGCGTCAGTTCTTTTTGGAGAATAGCGATCTTTTTGCAAGCCTTGGTGCCGATAATATCAGGCCTTTTTTCTCGCGAAGAATTGGTTTAAATAGTCCGGTTCAGGCCGGGGCCAGATTAAGTGGTAAAATTGGAGACCAGTGGAGGTTAGGTCTGATGAATATGCAGACTGGTTCATCTGGTGATATTTCTGCCGCCAATTTTACGGTTGCCGCTTTGCAGAAGAAGGTCTTGGGGCGATCTAATCTTGGAGCCTTTTTTGTGAATAAATCAAATACTGGAGATGAGGATCCAGATCATTTTAACCGGGTCGCCGGCCTTGAATTTAATTTGGCGAGCACTGACAGTAGGTGGGTTGGAAAAACATTTTATCATCAATCTTTTAGCCCGGACAATTTAGAGCAATCTTCAGTGGCAGCCGCGGCTCTTACATACAGCACCCAGAAATGGCTGGCCTCATTGAATCAAGCTTATGTGGGCAATGGTTACTCTGCAGAGACTGGATTTATCAGAAGAAGAAATTATTTTCAGCTGAATCCGACATTGGGATACAAATTTTTTCCTTCAAATACCAAGATCGCAAACCACGGGCCAACTGCGAAGCTCGATTTTTTTTATAATCTCCAGGGCGAATTAACTGACCGGCAGTCCGAATTAAATTACTCTTTTCAGTGGCTCAGTCGGAGTCAGTTGTCCTTTGGTATCAGCCAGGATTTTGTAAAATTACAGTCTCCGTTTGACCCCACCAACACCGGTGTTGTTCCTCTGGAGGTTGGTCAGGAATTCATCTGGTCGAATGTACAGTTTGATTATGCATCCAATGCCCGCCGCCTGTTCAATTATTCATTTGGTGCCCTTTATGGTGGATATTTTAATGGTGAAAGATTTGGCATCGAAGGTGATTGCAACTATCGTGTGCAGCCTTTTGGAAGTCTGGGTTTGATTACTGCCTTTAATCGCTTACTTTTACCCCAACCTTATGGAAATATCAATTTATTTTTATTTGGTCCTAAATTAGATGTCACCTTTACCGACAAATTGTTTTTAACCACATTTGTGCAATATAATTCACAAGTCGAAAATCTCAATGTGAATATCAGATTTCAGTGGAGATATGCACCCGTATCCGATTTATTTGTTGTGTACACGAATAATTCCGATACCCAGAATTTTGTCGCAAAAAACCGGGCTCTGGTGGTCAAAATGTCGTACTATTTCAATTAAACTATGAGAGAGCAGGGGTTCGGCAAGCGGCAAGCTACCTCTGACTCTGGCAGAGTTCAGCCTGACTTGTACATTCTGCGGTTTTTGAAGAATCACACATAGAAGAATCGACCCACTGTAAATCCGCAGTCAATACCTTTTGCAATAAAACACCGATCCTGAATCGTATAGCTAATCTCCGTAACCTGTACCGATCAATCGGACAAAATCCATTGAGCTCAACATGCCGACAATGCGAGTTTCTTCAATCACCAAAAGGTGGTGAATTTTATGATGCAGCATGAGTTTTGCCGCCTCCTGAGCAGTGGCTTCGGGGTCGATTACATAGACCCCGTTGGTCATAATCTGCTCAATAGGTACATTATCGTCAAAGGCTCCCATAAGGTCTGTGTTAGTCACAATGCCCCTAATTAAAATCTGCTCACTTTTTATTTCAACGATGGGTACCGCACTAAAACCTTTTTGTCGCATTAGATCTCTTACCTTGCCCACATCAGACTGTAGTACACAAGTAGAAACTGGCGACTTCATAAAATCTTTGACCAAAACGCCCATTTATCAGTTTTTAAACAGCTAAATATATGGATTTTGGAGATAACGAGACACCCGATATCGAGATACCTCGCTCAAAGTTACGCTGAACCTTTATTGGGCATCGCAAAAAGGTGGTCGGAGGTCTGACAGTATGGTCGACGGTTTATTAATTTACGGTTGAAAATGAAAAAATAAAGCTCATGGTCAAGCTTCTGGGTATTCCCTATGACGCAAATTCCTCCTTTATGCGGGGCCCTTCTAAGGCTCCGTCAAACATAAGGCGAATGCATCTGCAGGGGTCATCTAATCCTTCATGTGAAAATGGTAAAAGAATCGACTTTGAAGGCAACCTTGATGACGTGGGTGATATGAGTTTAACCGGCATGGACAGCGCGACCGTTTTTGCAGAGATTGAATCGCAGGTCCATGGCTTACTTGAAAATAAGGCAAAATTGATTTCTCTGGGTGGTGATCATTCGGTGACCTATCCTATCGTTAAGGCTTTTTCCCAGTATTATAGGCCACTTCATATATTGCATTTTGATGCTCACAGTGATTTATACCACAATTTTGAGAATAATTATTATTCGCATGCCTCGCCATTTGCCCGCATTATGGAGCAGGACTTGGTTGCCTCTCTGACGCAGGTGGGTTTGCGCACTCTTTGCGATCATCAACGGAGTCAGATAACACGGTTTGGGGTTAAATCTATCGAGATCAAAAACTTCAATACCGATTTCATAAGAAGTCTGAAGGCTCCGCTTTATATTTCGTTTGACCTTGATGTTTTAGACCCTGCCTTTGCTCCTGGAGTTTCTCATCATGAACCTGGTGGTCTAACCACCCGTGAGGTATTATCCTGTATTCAGAGTATCAATATCGAAGTTGTTGGTGCCGACATCGTCGAACTGAATCTGGATAGAGATCCTTATGATCAAACAGCTATGCTCGCCTACAAGGTTTTAAAGGAATTATGGGCAATCATGCAGGGATAATCGCATCTATTTTAATCAGGCGTGTTCGGTTACCTTTTCAGAGCTCGGGAATCTATTAAGGGCAAATTTTTAACTTCTTT
Organism: Saprospiraceae bacterium; assembly: GCA_016711125.1. Classification (GTDB taxonomy): domain Bacteria; phylum Bacteroidota; class Bacteroidia; order Chitinophagales; family Saprospiraceae; genus JABDMH01. The sequence continues at coordinate 78,328 of JADJTQ010000003.1, forward strand.
TTGCCAAACTTCAGATTCTCCACAAAATTGATATCTCTACTTTAGCGATATTGCGGAATTAATTGGGGAAATCTACTTTCGCTTAGAGAGAACCCTTTATTTTTGTGTAAAAACCTGGTTTTTCAGCAACAGATCATAATCAAGACAAGATCTGTTCTCCATAATTAGATTCGAATATCATGCGTCCATTGATCATAGTTACATTAATCATCGCGGCACTAGCCCTACTAAAGATTTATGTATGGGATAAAAAGGAAGCAACTGCCCTACCCCAGAGAGGAGGGGGCCAGGGTCAATCCCGGTCATCGGGGGCCTTGCCTGTTAATGTGTATGTGGCTGGAGAAATAGCAATGGACAATACGATCTATTCTTCCGGAACGATTATCCCTAACGAAGAGGTAGAGCTTCGTTGCGAAATATCTGGTCGATTGGTTAATTTGAATATCAATGAGGGTAAGTACGTTCAGAAAGGCCAGCTCATTGCCAAGTTGAATGACCAGGATCTAAGGGCGCAACTAAAAAAGATTGAATTTGAAGAACAATTAGCAGATCAGATTGAAGCAAGACAGCGAAAATTGCTCGACATCGATGCGATCAGCAAAGAAGAGTATGATCTGGCGATGAATCGTGTCAATACATTGGGAGCAGACAGGGAGCTGCTGGAGGTTCAATTAGAAAAAACTGAAGTTAGGGCTCCCTTCAGTGGATATATCGGGTTTAAGAATATTAGTGAAGGGGCTTATATTACACCCAGCCAGTCGATCGCTACCTTAGTGCAATCAAACCCGGTAAAGATAGATTTTGCCATTCCGGAGAAATATACCTCCGATATTTCTGTTGGTCAGGAAGTCGTTTTTAAAGTTGATGGTACTGCAGATCAGTTTAGTGCCAAGGTGATCGCGATCGATCCCAAGGTTGACGAAGACCTTCGGACGCTTCGATTGCGTGCCCTTGCCAATAATGGTCTTGGTCTGCTCAGACCTGGAATGTTCGTAAGAGTTGATGTGCCGCTTGGTTCCAGACAGTCGATCATGATACCCACCGAAGCGGTCGTGCCGGTACTCAAAGGTAAAATTGTCTATTTATACAAAAAAGGTAAGGCTACAGAAACACCCATTAAGACTGGGTTGCGAAATGATAGGTCCATTCAGGTCCTCGAAGGTATGGAAGTTGGTGATACGGTCATTGTAAGTTCATTGATGTCAGTCAAGTCAGATTTGCCCGTGAGGGTTGAGCAAGTAGTTATTCTCCAAGCAGCTCCTTAATTTTTAAGTCTATGTCAATCTCCACATTATCAATCAAGAGGCCCGTTCTGGCCATCGTGATGAATTTATTGATATTGATCTTCGGTGCTATTGGCCTGTCAACCCTGGGGGTGAGAGAATTTCCATCTATTGACCCTCCGGTAGTCTCCGTTCGTACTTCCTATCCCGGAGCAAATGCAAGTATTATTGAGGCTGAGATTACCGAACCACTCGAAAAGGCAATTAATAGTGTCGAGGGTATCCGGACCATTAGTTCCAGTAGCAACCAGGGTTCAAGTTCAATTAATGTCGAATTTAACTTGAATGTTTCTATGGAGCAAGCGGCCAATGATATCAGGGATAAGGTTTCGCAATCAGCACGGTCACTGCCAAAAGATATTGAAGGCCTGCCTGTGGTTAGCAAGGCAGATGCGGATAGCGAATCAATCATGGCCATGACTCTTGAGAGTAATAGCCGGTCATTGCTGGATATGAGCGATTATGCTGAAAATGTCATAGCGCCAAGATTTGAGACAGTACCCGGTGTTAGTGGTGTGAGAATATGGGGCCAGAAAAGGTTTGCCATGCGTATTTGGATGGAACCAGACCGGATGGCTGCCCAAAATATCACCACCCAGGATATAAAGTTTGCATTAGACCGGGAGAATATCGAACTGCCCAGTGGCACCATTCAAGGAGATAATACAGAACTCACAGTCAAAACTATCGGTAGATTTAAGACAGAAGATGATTTTAATAATTTGATCATCAAGACCGTGGCTGAAAAGATTATTCGGCTCAAGGATGTAGGTTACGCTGTGCTGGGAGCTGAGAATGAAGAATCGATTTTGCGAATTAATAATGTGCCAAGAGTTGGAATTGCTATTAATGCTCAACCTGGCTCCAATTTATTGGATATCGCTGAGGAGGTTAATCACCGGATGGTATCTCTGAAAGAGGACTTGCCGGAAGATCTGAAAATTTATAAATTCCTCGACTATACAGTCTTTATTGAGCACTCAATTGAGGAGGTCAAAGAAACTTTACTGATCGCGATTGTCTTGGTGGTCCTAATCATTTTCTTGTTTTTCCGCGATTGGATTATTGCGGTACGACCTTTAATCGATATACCGGTTTCGCTCGTCGGCACCTTTTTTATCATGTATCTTCTGGGTTATTCGATTAATGTTTTGACTCTGCTGGCCATTGTCTTGGCTACTGGTTTGGTGGTCGATGATGGCATCGTAGTTACGGAGAATATTTATAAAAAAATAGAAGCTGGTATGAGCCCCATAGAGGCTGCCATTAAAGGATCCAACGAAATTATGTTCGCGATCATTTCAACCTCCGTTACCTTGGCAGCGGTTTTTCTTCCCGTAATTTTTATGCAGGGATTTGTGGGTAAATTATTTCAGGAGTTTGGAGTTGTCATGGCTTCAGCAGTGATGATTTCAGCCTTTGTTTCTCTGACACTCACACCTGTGCTTAATGCTTACCTGGTCAGAAAAAAAGATAGCAGAAATAAGTTTTACGAAAAAACGGAGCCCTTCTTTCGCGCCCTGGAATCAGGATACAAATTTGGGTTAAAATAACTTTCTAAAACGTCGTTGGCTGGCTTTTCCAATATTTGTAGCTGTAGCTTTGATGATCTTTTATATCGGTCGCTCACTCCCATCCGAATTAGCTCCTAATGATGACCGCAGTGTTCTTCGTGCCAGTATGTCGACTCCCGAAGGCTCATCTTATGAATTTATGGATAATTATGTGCAAAAAGCTGCCCAGATGATGATGGATTCAGTTCCTGAGAATAATGCCATCATGACCTATACAGCACCGGGATTCAGTGGTTCGGGGGCCAATAATTCAGCATTTGCCAGGATTGCTTTGGTCGACCCGCAATATCGTACCCGGTCACAATCCGAGTTGACTCAATTTCTAAATATGAAATTTAGAGAAATGCCTGATGCGAAGGCATTTGCCAACGAACAGCCTACGATTGCACTTAATAAAAGAGCCGGACTACCCGTACAATATGTGATCCAGGCTCCGGATTTTGAAAAACTTCGTGAGTATATGCCCCAATTTTTGGAAGCAGCGGAAAATGATCCCACGTTTACGGTAGTTGACATGAATCTGAAGTTTAATAAACCCGAACTGCAGATTTCCATTGATCGCGAAAAAGCAAAAAGTATGGGGGTTTCCGTCGCAGATGTTGCGACTGCTATGCAGCTTGCTTTTGCAGGTCAACGGTTTGGTTATTTTAATATGAATGGACGACAATATCAGGTGATCGGTCAATTTGACCGGAGCAACCGGGATGAACCCCTCGACCTGAAAACCCTGTATGTTAAGAATAATCAAGGTGTATCCGTGCAACTGGACAATATTGTAGTGGCTGAAGAGGAAAGTAGTCCTCCTCAACTTTATCACCACAATAGATGGCTGGCTGCAACAGTCTCAGCTGGCCTTGCTCCCGGCAAAACGATCTCGGATGGCATCGCTGCTATGGACAACATCAGTGCCCAACTGGATGATCCCGCGATCCGGACGGAATTGACCGGAAGTTCACGGGACTTTGAGGAAAGCTCCAACAGTAGTATTTTCTCTTTTGTACTGGCTTTGCTTCTCGTTTATTTAATTCTCTCTGCACAATTTGAGAGTTTTATTGATCCCTTTATTATCATGCTCACTGTGCCGTTGGCTGTGGCCGGAGCGGTTTTTTCTCTCTGGTTTTTCGATCAGACTTTAAATATTTTTAGTCAAATCGGTATCATTATGCTGGTCGGATTAGTGACCAAGAATGGAATCCTGATTGTTGAATTTGCCAATCAACTGCGCGAAAAGGGTATGCCGATTCGAGAGGCAGCTCTGGAGGCAGCTACGTTGAGAATGCGGCCAATTATCATGACCACTCTGGCTACCGTACTTGGTGCGACCCCGATCGCTCTTGCACTAGGCTCAGCTGGGGCAAGCAGGATGTCAATGGGTATTGTCGTTATGGGGGGGCTTCTTTTTTCATTGGTACTTACTCTCTATGTCATTCCTGCTATGTATACCTATTTGTCAAGAGTCAAAAATTATGAACGTAGAAAACGCATAGAAATAATGGCGGAAAATTTGGCCTGACCCCACGAAATATGATCTAAATAACCAGACTTCATTGTATTGTTTTACTCAAAAAAAAAGTAGGTTTTTTTTGATTTTATCAAACCTATGTTGAAACTTTTCATGATTCGTTTTTATTATTGTTTATCGATTTTTATTCTGGTATCTGGTACGGCTTTTTCCCAGGAATTACTCGCACTGGATGAGGCAATTCGTATCGGTCTGGCACAAAATCTGGGCATTGAAGTTGCCCGGATGGAGCAGCAGGCTTCCCAAATGCAAGTATATAAGTCAAACGCAGGATTTGGCCCCCAGTTAGGACTCAATGCCAATGCAGGGGCAACCGTAAACAGAGTGCAACAAAATTATTTGGATGGTAGCGTGGTCGATCGTTTTGGTCGCAGCCTTGCCCCAAATATCAGTCTTGGACTTGACTGGCCTGTATACGATGGTGGTCGCATGGCAGCGGTTTTTGAGAGGCTAAAAGAGATCAGTAATGCGAGCGATATTCAAACACAGATCAATATGGAGGGTCTCGTAAGTCAAATCATCCAGGCCTATTATGAGGTGATGAGACTTAAAGCCCGTGTAAGCTTTTTAAACACAGTCATTACCTACTACGAAGATCGTCTGAGAATTACTGAGGAGCGCTGGCATGTGGGTAGAGGTTCGAAAATCGATTTCCTCCAATCGAAGACCGACGTAAATGCTCAATTAGGTTAGCGCTCGGCTGCGGCAAATGATTTTAAAAATGCCAAAGTCAGGCTGAACGGCTTTTTAAATCGCAATTTAGAAACTGAATTTGATGTGCAGGAAGAAGTGGTATTTAATGCTGACTATTCTTTGGTAAATTTAATTGAATCCGCCCGCGAAAATAATCGCGATGTAATCTTACTCAGAAAGTTTCATGATATCAGCCTCATCTCGCAAAAGGAAATCGAAGCAGGTCTCAAACCACAAGTTGGATTCACCTCTACCCTGGGTTATTTTTATAACAGTACCAATGCTAATTTTATACTGTCTAATCAGAATGCTTCCCTAAATGTGGGGTTTAATGCCCGCTTGAATATTTTGATGGCAAACATTTAAAAAATCAGTTGGCAATTTCACGAGTCAATTCCAGGGTACTGGAAAAGCAGGAGGAAGATTTGATCGTACGGGTTCAGTCGGATTTGACCGAGTCATTTAATCAGTACCTTTCAAATAAGGAACTGCTGGATTTTGAAGAAGAAAACAAGGCCTTGGCTGAAGAAAATCTGGCTATCTCACTAGAGAAATTCCGCCTTGGTAATTCTACCATTCTTGAACTCAATGAGGCACAGCGTTCGTACGACACGGCACTAAATCGATTGGTCAATTCGCAACATAATATCCGGGTTTCCGAACTTCGATTGCTTGAAATCAGTGGTCAATTGATGAGGTAGTGTCGGGTGTTCTGACTATTGAGTACTGGGCACCCTATCCATTCCTTACAGGTGTTTAGGCTAAATTCACTTATCTTTATTATAAATCGCAAATATGAGTTCACATTCTCTTTTGCCAGATGAGGTTTTTATCGCTCAGTTTGAAAAATGTGAGTTAGACCCTAAATGTTTTACGCATGAAGCGCATTTAAGACTTGCATATCTGTATCTGCAAAAATTTGGTACTGAAGAAGCTATCGTTAAGTTATGCCGGGGCATTGCCAGGTTTGATCGGGTATTGGGCTCAGGTGATAAATTTCATATGACGAGTACCATCGCTTCAGTTGCTGTCTTAAATCATTTTATCCGGAAGTCAAATGCTCTGGATTTTCATTCTCTGACAGCAGAATATTCTCAGCTAAAGACAGAATTTAAAAGATTATTAAATACTCATTATAGTCCGCTGGTATTAAATAGTCCTCGCAGTAAAAGCGAGTTCATATTGCCTGACCTGCTCGCTGATCCGGTCTTCGACAAAGTCGCGGAGGTGAGCAGAGACCGCTTAGCTAAAAATTTTGTGTATCCCCGTAAATCGAAGGAATGACGCAGCGAAATAAATTTCAAGGATTGGACTTTCGTACGACCCATGAATTTTTGGATTACCTGACACCGCACGAACTGGAGGTGGTCGAAAAACTACGTGACTTGATTTTGGAGACCATTCCTAATGTCACTGAAAATTATCCTACAACGTTCCTTACTATTATCGACATCGACGTATGTGCTTCATCTGGCCTCCATCCGTGCCTTGGGGCAAAGTACCTCTCAATGGCGTGATGTTGGGTATTTGTGAAGGACACTTACTCAAAGATCATCATTACTTTGTAATGGATCAGAGAATGCGGGTAGCAACCAGATCATTTGATTTAGTCACAAATCGTGACATTGACCTGATCCGTTCCTATCTATTCGAAGCCATCGAAATTGACAATGGTTTTGTCTCCTCAAAGAAACACTAAGAATCTCAAGTTTCTACACCGTTTTTTGCAATTTTTTTGTTGGCATAAGATACATCGTAAAGTGCTGATAAATAATCAATTATAAGCTATGTTTTATGTGTTTTTTGATCATAACCATATATCATCTCAAAAAACCATGGTTAAGAAATCTACTCCAAGTTCTTCAAGAATTTATTGGTAAGGTGACACCGGCTTAGTATGAGTAGGTGGGGCCCCACACTCAAGTTGGAGCGTAGGATTTTATACAGCGGATTAAGTGTCAATATCTTTTTTCATTCTTCAAATATCTTAGTATTACAAATAGTTGGTTATCAATCGAGTGTAGCCTTATAAAATCCAGCGGAGACTTGGGATGTGGGTCACCGAACATACAGCCGGCAGTTTTTGCTCCACTTTTTGCTGCCAAAAAGTGGAAAAAAATTATTCTCGAGGATCAGGCATAGGAGAAAGAACAAATACCGATGAGTACCGAAACATAAGTATGGTAATTTGAGTACTATCTTTTTAAAGGATGCTTATTCCGAATTCAAAATTTGAGAGTAAAAATGATTTACTAAAAGTTAGATTTAGGCAATCAATCAATATATGATAAAATACACCGCTCATTCTGAATATGGGGATATTAAATCAGTGATATTAAAATCACCCCAAAACACATTTATATCCGAGCACCAAATTGAATCTGAATGGAAAGCCTTAAATTATTTGTCGAAACCGGATTTTGTCGCTGCAAAAGCGGAGTATCAACATTTTGAATCGATTTTTCGGGATTTTAACATCGAAGTCCATCATTTACCCCCTGAGGATGGACTCTCCATAGATTCGATTTATTGCCGGGATGCAGCGATAGTCACCGACCATGGAATGATCTTATGCAACATGGGTAAAAAAGCCAGACGTTCGGAACCGGTATCAATCGGAGCATTTGCGGGTAAGTTAGATATTAAGATTCTTGGTCAGATTAACGATCCTGGCACCATCGAAGGTGGTGATGTTGCCTGGTTGGATGCCAGGACTTTGATCGTTGGGCATTCGTACCGTACAAATGCAGGGGGAATTGCACAATTAGAAGGCTTACTCTCGCCTTTTGACGTGCAAATCATCAGGGTAGATTTGCCACATTATAAGGGGCCACAGGATGTTTTTCATTTGATGTCTGTTTTTAGCCCGGTAGCACCAGATGTTGCTGTGGTTCATTCGCCTTTATTGCCTATTTCGTTTCGTAATTTGCTTTTGGATCGCTCAATCAGATTAGTAGAGGTGCCCCAAGCCGAGTTTGATAGCATGGGCTGTAATGTCCTGGCTCTCAAACCGGGTGTGTGTATAATGGTAGATGGAAATCCCGTAACTCAAGAAAGGCTGGAAAAAGCTGGTTGTCAGGTTATCCCAATCAAGGGAAATGAAATTTGTATAAAAGGAGGTGGGGGTCCAACTTGTCTGACTCGTCCCCTGCTTCGAAAATTGTATTAGAATCGATACTGATTAAAATCACTATCGACTATTTCGAAAATTTTGTGATATTAAGATTCAAAGAATTTCGATCATGTCAAAGGAATTAAACCGAAGAGAATTTTTAACGCACTCAGCCATGGCAGGCACAGCGATGCTGATTAATCCAGGTTTCAGCACAAAGTCTACTCCGGTCCCGAAGAATAAATTGCCCAAATGGAAGGGTTTTAATTTGTTGGATTTTTTTTCGCCCGACCCTGCCAGTGCCAGAGAAGGTACCTCCGAAGAGCATTTGAAATGGATGTCTGATTGGGGGTTTGATTTTGTAAGAATCCCAATGGCATACCCATCATATATTAAGTTTGACCGGTCTAAACCTATTGACCCAAGAAAGGTGTGTAAATTTGATAAGAGGTCGGTCGAAAAAGTTGATCAACTCGTTTATCAGGCCCATAAGGTTGGATTGCATGTCAGTCTCAATTTACATCGCGGTCCGGGATTTTGCGTGAATGCTGGTTTTGAAGAACCTTATAATCTCTGGAAAGATGATGAGGCAATGGAAGATTTTTGCAGACATTGGAAATTTTGGGCAAAGCGGTATAAAAATATTTCCAGTGATAAGATTAGTTTCGACTTGTTGAATGAGCCATGCATGCGGGAGGATATGAATGATCAACATTCCAAGAGATCGGCCGTACCGGGTGATTTGTACCGAAAATTAGTTATTGAGGCATCTGCGGCAATAAGGGGTCAGAACCCTGATCACTTGATTATCGCTGATGGAAATAATGTGGGACGGGATGTGATTCCCGAAATCATGGACCTTAACGTGGCGCAGAGTTGTCGTGGTTATAACCCTGGTATTATCTCACACTATAAAGCACCTTGGGTGTTTAAAGAGGAGGTCATGGATACATTGCCTGAACCTAAGTGGCCTGGACAGGTTGGTGATCAATATTTGAGCCGGCAAATGCTGGTTGATATGTACAAACCATGGATTGATTTAGTCGAGAAGGGAGTGGGTGTTCATTGTGGAGAATGTGGGTGTTGGAATAAAACTCCCCATGATGTATTTCTAGCCTGGTTTAAAGATGTGATTGGTATTTTGGGAGAAAATGACATCGGGTTTGCGCTGTGGGAATTTAATGGCAGCTTTGGAATATTGAATTCCGGGAGAGAGGATGTAGCTTACGAAGATTGGTATGGGCAAAAATTGGATCGAAAACTTTTACAGCTTCTGCAAGAAGCATAAATTCGGGTGCTGACCTGATATTATGCACTTGATGGTCTATGTCTGAGGATTGAAGAAGATAGTGAGCTCAAAATAAAAGTATTGGAAGCAGGGGGGTTTACATTAGAAAACTAACAATCCTGCCAAAAAGACTCATCCGAACGCCAGAAATACATGCGGCAGGTTTATGAAAGAGAAAACAAATTGGTTTGGCCCTCCGTCTTAGCATGTTTTGGTGGGGCCCCACACCAAAGCTGGAGCGTGAGAATTCTATACAGCGGAGGGCTTGCAGACGTTATGATATTTCGCAATGTTATCATTTTTGAATCCGACCTTGAAATCGACAAGGTAGCCTTATAGAATTCAGCGGAAGCTTTGGATTGTGGGTCACCAAAATATGCAGTCTCCGTCGGCCAAAGCCTATGGCGACGAGCCGACGGTGGTTTTTGTTACTTTTTGCCACCAAAAAGTAAGAAGGAAAAATAAAAGCAAAGATCCAAACAAAAGAATCCAGCAGAAAGACAGAAATCAGTGAACCACATGAGACAAAAAATCGCCTGGTCCTTTAGATTAGAAAATCGATTAAATTGATCAAAAGGAGCTGAAAAAGCTTCTTCTGTGTATCTAATCCTACAATGAGGATTTGACGGAACTACATAACTATCTGAAATTCAAATATATATGTTCAATAACATGTTTAGGAATTAGTGGAAATTTACGTAATATGAAATCAGCACCCATAAATTCTAACCGGCGAAACATATTATATTTCAAGGGCTCTTGGCTATATTAGTGGGTCGTGCTGAAATATTGGAGATGTTGTGGTTCGGCAGAGCTCACCATAATTCGGCAGAGCTCACCATAATTCGGCAGAGCTCACCATCACTTTTATATTCTGGGGCTTCTCAGAAACAAACAATGTAATAATTATTCAAAAGATACCCACAAAAAACGGTGAAGGCCCATTTCAAGTGTTTCATGGTCTTTTGTGAGACTCGTTAAATATTAAATACGCAAATTGATGAGAATTTTATTTTACCTGATTACCCTACTTCCGGTTACATTATTCGCAACGCCACAAATGATGGGTGTGTTTCCTCAGCAAGATACGGTCGGGCGATATGACAAATTTGAAATAAGCCTGCATTTTAATGCGGATTATATTAATCCATTTGACCCCGATGAGATAAAGTTGGATGCGGAATTTACCAGTCCCTCTGGCAGAAAATTCATGATGCCAGGATTTTACAACTATAATAGTTGGCGCAATAACTGGATGGTGCGGTTTTCTCCGAATGAAATTGGCAAATGGAGCTACCAACTAATGGTCGAGGATCGTGATAGTTCGATTATAGATTCGCTGCGAAGCTTTATTTGTGTGGATTCCGGGTTTCATGGTCCTATTCACATTGCTGAAAATCAGCGATATCTCGAATATGCAGATGGGACACCGTATTATGGAGTAGGTTTTTGGTATAATGATAATTACGCTGCCTTTAACCAGGGTAGTATCAATGCAGAAGATTTGGATAGGCTAAAAGACCTGGGACTTAATTTCATCAGTACTTATATCACACCATTGGAAACTCTAGGCAGTGGTCTGGGTCGTTATGATCAGAATTTATGTGGGCGGCTCGATGAGGTTTTGGAGATGTGTGAAGAAAGGGACTTTATTCTTAGTTTAAATATTTGGTTTCACGCCTATTTGTCAGAAACAGTATGGCCGGGTGGCAACCGGAGATGGCATACCAATCCTTACCAGCAGATCTGTGATGCCCGGGATTTTTATCGCAATAAATTGTCCTGGGACTATCAGGAAAAACTGTACCGGTATTTTATCGCCAGATGGAGTTACAGCCGTTCAATGGGTATTTGGTTTATTGTTGATGAAGTCAATGGTACCGATGGTTGGGTATCCGGCGATAGTCTGATTGCAGCTGAATGGGGCTCAAAGGTACATCACTATTTTAAGAAGCATGACCCCTACGGACACTTAACCACCGGTACCCGTAGTGGAGGATTTAAGGAGTATTGGCACGAAGGTTATCAGATCTTTGATGTAGCAGCCCGTGAGATTTATGAGGCTCAGGGTTTTCCCATTATCCGCGAAGGAGACGTGGATTCATCTGAGGTCCATCCTTTGACTTACAGCTATTTAAATTATGCTGGAGAAGTGCAAAAACTCTGGAATAATTATGAGAAGCCAGCCATTATTGGCGAGACCGGTTGGAATCATACTTTTTACGAACCCAGCATGCCTGGATATCTTGCGCAATTTCATAATGCTCTATGGGTGAGTCTAGCTACGGGATCAGCCATGACCCCATTTTGGTGGGCTTTTTCCGGATTTATGAACGATGTTATAGTGACCAATCAAATGCGATCGATTTCGAGATTTAAAGAAGCTATTCCGTTTAATCAGCTGACTAATTTAACGGCAGTTGATAGTATAAATGGTGGCCTGGATGCTTTCGGAATGTCCAGCGATCAGTATATTTTTGGCTGGGTAGTCAATCCAGAAACGGATGTCACCAGTGAGTCAGTAGTAATCTACCATCAGAAACCAGGCAAATTTCTATTAAAAATATATCACACCTGGAGCGGCCGCTGGATACACGAAGAAAAGATCTCGGTGCAAGATGAAAAACTATCATTCACTATTCCCAACCTACGCATACAGGGCGGTCAGGCCAGATATGTGGGTCAGGATGTAGCATTTGTGTTGGAAAAATTGGAGTAGTCAAATTCGATCCTAAGAAACCACTACCCATTGCATGCTTCCGATTCCATGTGACAGAGGAAGGTTTGACTTAAAAAAAGAAAAATCCGGGCAGATCCCCTCCTTAAAATCAAGGGGATCACTGTGAACAAGATCAAATTGTAAGGGTGCAATCTTAATGGATATGTTCAACTAATCTATTGCCCGGATCTATACTTGAACTTATAAAGTGAGCCGAATCAACCGCTCTCCTATAACGCCTGCAATATTCCACTTTAGCCTGGGATCTGCAACTTCACAATGTATTACTTTATAAAAAATTATAATGTGTGTTCGCTGCCAGGCTGGAATCACCGGATGCCCATAAGTAACATAGTCGTGGAGAATTGCCTGACTATGATCTGAAGAATATCAATTTTGCCTGATTCCAAAATAAGACTAATTTTGGTCCATGAAGAAATACCTGGCGATTGTATTTGCTTTCGTGGTTTTACTATCATCGATACCGGAAGCTATCGTAATTGAAGCCTTTCTTCTACAAAGAGCTTATATAACATCGCAATTTTGTATAAACGTCGATAAACCTCAGCTGATGTGTCAAGGCTCCTGTTATTTACGGAAGCAACTCGACCAGGCATCTAAGCCATCATCTACTTACCAGAAGGTATCCAAATTCCAAAAACCTACTTACATTCCCATGAACCCTCCGGTTCTAGGAATCCGCATGCAGAAAACTCAACATCGATCATTGGCTTTTAAGCAATCAATCATTCAGAATCAGTTCATAACTGAAATTTTTCATCCTCCTTCCTGCTAGACAACTTTGGTTTTAGGCTGAAGAAGTGTCATAGCATCTGAGATCGAATCTTGTGATTTGATTTTTATACCGCATAACATTGATCTTAGGGCGCCTAATTTTCGGAACCTGTTGGGTATCGCAAAAATAATTTAAGGAAGGAAGTCTTAGTCTCCATAGCCAATCCACAAGTTTTCTTTATGGCCTTGGACATGTTTAGTGGCTCATCCTGAAATATTGGACTAATCAAATAGTAAGAGAAAGTAGATCCATCAACACTTCGATACTTTGCTTGGGCTATCCAGCGAAGCCACACAGTCCCGATATCCCATTTTTTAGAAGATAAAATCAACACGATGAAAAAATTCAATCCATTTATATTAGCATTATTACTGACATCCGTATTTAATTATTCATGCAAGAAAGAAGCTGCTGATCCTGAAAAGGCAAGCATTAATTTTCAGTTTGACTTCAACGTCGCTGGTGTGCCATTGGAATTTAATAAATTTTACACCATCAATGGATCCTCGGTTTCTTTCGTAGCTGCCAATTTCTATTTGGGTGGCCTCCAACTTACTCAGGCCAATAGCCAGGTTATTGATCTCAGTGATCAATATCTGTTGGCGGGAACGGGTAACATTGCTTCCTTGAATAGTGATATTGAAGTAAGTGACATCTCCAAAATTCAGTTTTTTGTGGGAGTAGATGCCGCCACCAATGCGCAGACTGAAATTGATTTTACCAGCAGAACAGCCAGCGACCCCTTAGCCATCCAGGATCCATCTATGCATTGGTCGTGGGTCACCGGCTATAAATTCGTACGTGTAGATGGTAATCTTGATATAGACAATGATGGTGTAGCTGATACACCTGTTGCTTATCACCTGGGTACAAATGCCATGTTGAAAACCTTTGACATACCGACGAACATCAATCTGAAAGGAGGCGAGAACAATATTGTCATTTCATTTGACCTTGCTAAATTTTTCACGACCGTGGATCTTAACGTTGAACACGATACCCATACGGGTAATAATCTACCGTTGGCGGAAAAATTACGAGACAATTTGTCTTCGGCAATTATAATTCAATAATCATGATTCAACGAATATTAATTTTGATTATGATCGGGGTTTGCCAGGTATCACATGTTTTTGCATGTGATGCCTGCGGATGTGGCATTTCGACGCACGGAACCGGCTTACTCTTGAACTATAGAATTAGTTCGATCTCATTGAGCCATTTGGGTGCAAGATTTGAGGGAAACCCGGATCATGGAGCTAATGCGCAAGACATATTTCATATTTCGGAATTGAGCGTACGACATTATCTTTCCAGGAGATGGAAAATGCTGGCTTCGATACCATACCGATCAGCTAGCCGAAACGATGTTGATATTTACCAGAATTTATCCGGTATCGGAGATGTCCGGCTCCAGGTGGGATATACCCTTCTGGACAACCAACCATTGAACAAGAGTGTAAACATTTATTTGGAGTCCGTCATCGGTGTTCGGGCGCCAACCGGACTTTATAATCCGGATCTTCATGACGAAGATTTGCCGGAAAACTTTAACCCCGGCCAGGGTGCCTGGGGTCTCCTTGAACAAAACCACCTGGTCATTTCCAGTGGTTATTGGGGTTTTGTGCTCGGATCTTATGTGCAATTAAATTCCAGCTCAAGCAAAGGTTATCGCTTTGGTAATCAGATTGGCGGCCAGGTTTTGGCCTATTGGGAAAAGAGGCTGACCGGAGATTTTTCACTCGTACCCAGTCTGGGCCTTCATTTTGAGCATATTGGTAAGGACCATTACGCAAATGCTAATGAGGTTCACAGCACCGGGGGTCAAGGATTATTTTTAAATGCTGGAGGAGGTCTAAAGTATAAGAACCTGCAACTGAATGGTAGTTTATACCTCCCCTTGCAATCGCATTATTCCTCAAGTGAGGTTTTGCCCAGGAGTCGCTATGCGATACAGTTCATTTATCACTTTTTTAAAAAAATCGACAATGCAAAATAATACCCTATTCATCCTGCTTATTCTTAGCATGTTGTCCTGTAAGAAAGATGAAGCAGAAGTAGGTGACATTTATGAATATCACGCCCATATTATGTCGCCAAATTCAGATCATAAGCATCTCGGAGATGAACTCCCGATCGTCATAGACTTTGAAAGTCATACGGGACAACCAGTTCACCATATTAACGTGAGCATTTACCGAAAATCCGATGGTTCAACGATGTATTCCAAGCCGGAAGAAGCGCATATTCACGAGACTTCGGGTGAGTATACCTTTATGGATAGCTTACTACTAGATGCATCCAATGGAATCACCGTAAATAATGTCTATGTGCTTGAAGCCAAGGTTTGGGGACACGAGGATGGTGTGGAAGAAGAAATTTCGACAGTAGAATTTCAGGTGCAACCTTAATGCAGCACCTCAATACAAGACAACACTAGCAGCGCAAAGATCCTGTACTATACAGGATCTTTGTGTTTTCATAGGGTTGCCAACCCCCATCGATTGTCTCCACCGGGCATTAAATTTTACCATAAAAGGATGAGTGTGCGGTAGCCAGCAGCTTCGATCACCACAAAATAATTTTCCAAAAAACCAAAATATAATTTAATTAAATCCTTGTCCCGTTTTGTCATGCATGAACACTTATCTTACTTAGCATGAAACAGGATTAATCAAGAAAGACCACGCACACGTTGAAACCCAGCTTTCCAGGTTTCAACGTGATACCATCAGGACGACCGCCTTAAGCGTCGCCAAACTCACGATTTTAAGGTGATAGCACTACTGGTCGCAGGTTCTATTTCGGCTCAAATATATACGTATGGTTATTTACTCAAGTTTCTGTACCATATTTGGAATATTTATGTAACTGTAAATTAAGTCGTAATTTATTGATAAAGAATCAATTATAAATTACACTTGATATCGTTTCTCTGATAAAATAAATATCATCTCCAAAAAAACCTTAGTTAGGAAAGCTACTCTTGTTGTTCCATAATTTATTTTGATACGGTGACACCGGCTTAGTATGCGTAGGTGGGGCCCCACACTCAAGTTGGAGCGTAGGATTTTATACAGCGGATTAAGTAACAAGATCATTTTGAGTCACTAATTCTTTTTATCGCAAATAGTTGATTATCAAACGAATATTAGCCTTATAGAATCCAGCGAAAACTTGGGATGTGGGTCACTGAGCATACAGCCGGCAGTTTTTGCTCCACTTTTTGCTGCCAAAAAGTGGAAAAAAATTATTCTCGGGACTAGGGATTGGGGAAAGAAAATGTAGGCAAACGAGTACCGAAACTTGAGTTACTTTATTTTCAAACTTTAATTAAGATCTATGGCAACTTCTCAATTCGTTAAGTCCGAATTATCTGATACTTAGTCGATGAGAGTTTTGCACCATAACTCGAGTTCTCGTCCCCGCGGCTTTGAGTCATAAGGCGTTGATGATTCCGGCGAGATCCGGGAGGCCAGAGTCTGAATCAATCGAAAAAAGTTCCCCCAATTCTTCATTGTAAACATAATATTTAGTATAATCGATTACGCGAATGCATTGCATACGCTTTTGAGTAATTAACATCAGTAGGAACGAGGTAACTATTTCCCGGGATATCCAATTGGTGATATGATACAAAACTAGACTATGTACCTGCCAAAATCTCAATTCTTTGAGCATTTCTATTGCCCCCTATTGGTAGGTCGTCCGTTGTCCTTCCCGCTTTATCCCACTCTGATTTATCTTATTGTTGGGATCGTACTTCCTACCCGGTGTCTAAGTCAAGATGTGGAACAAAGTATTCAGGATGTTAAGGCGAGGTTTCAAGATCCAATGACCTACAGTGGAAATATCGGGATACAGCTTGCTGCTTATCAGTCAAATATGGAGATTGACCGGTCCGCTCCATTTTCTGGAACCGTCACGGCTGGTCTGAATATCGGGGTGCTGGGTATCCAGACTCCATTGAGTTTTATCTACTCCTCGGGAGGCACTGCATTTAATGTGGCACTTCCATCATTCGGTTTCGCAGGAATAAGCCCTTCTTATCGAGATTACACACTTCATCTGGGTGATAGAAGTCTGGAACTGGGTAAATACTCTTTTAGCAACCATTCTTTTCGAGGAGTAGGAGCAGAAATAAATAAAGATAAGTGGTATTCGCGTGCTTTTTTTGGAAGGCTACAGCGGGCTCAGATAAATGATTACCAAGGCTTTCAAAATGTGAATCCCCTTTTGAGAAGGGTAGGTTGGGGAGCTTTAGTTGGGTATACGCCTAATAGCAGAAGCAACATAGAATTTTCTTTGTTTAAGGGATGGGACGATGCAAAATCAATACCTATTGCTTTAATTGATTCCTCTTTTAGTCTTTATGCCGGAGAGAATGTGATTTTAAGTACTGCTATTAAACAAGCAATCGCTGAAAAAATCAATTTAGAAATTAATTACTCCACTAGTGGTTTTACAGAAAGACAAGATCTAAAGGATCATCTTTCTGTCAATGCATTTAAAGATTTTCTGGGAATTCTTGAAGTCAATAAAAGCACCCGTTGGAACCATGCCCTCGAAGCGGAATTGCAAGTACAGACCGGTATTGGACAACTTTCATTTACTTATGAAAAAATCGATCCCGGATACCGGACATTAGGAGCCCTTTTTTTTCAGGATGATCAGGAAAATGTCACTGCTGGAATTGCTACTCAGTGGCTTGGTAATAAACTCTCACTAATTGCTAATGGCGGTATCCAAAGAAATAATCTTGCTGATAATAAAGCGGACCAATACCGGAGACTAATTGGATCAATCTATACTAATTTTCGAGCCTCTGAAAAACTTTCCATCAACCTGGGATTTTCCAATTTCTCGGCAGTAAACCGGCAGGTGAGAATTTTAGATCCGAATAATCCAAATACCCTGACCGAGCTTGCATTAGCCAATTTAAATTTAAATGGTGGTGCTCAGTTGAGATTGTCTGAGGCGCATCAGATTGCCACCAATTTTTCCTATCAGAAGAATCAGACAGTCACTACGTCCGATCAGGTATTGGAGCAAATGAACGACATTAAAAATTTCATAATTCTTTACAACAACATTTGGAAATCCATCGGTATTTTTTCCTCTGTTCAGCTTTTTTATAATCATTTTAGTATGCCGCAACTTCGGCAAAAACAACAGGGCATTGGTTTTAGCACGAGCAAATCATTTAAAAAACAGAAGCTTAGATCAATAGTAGGGATTTCCTATAGTAGAAATGAACAAGACAATTTGCTGGTTCAAACGCGGTCAACCGGTAACCTTTTTCAAAGTAGGATAGGCTTGGCCTGGCAGATAAGGCCGCACCACAATATTCAGGCAGATGGTGTAGTATTATCCAATGCAGGGAAAAATATCAATTCGTTTTTCGAATCCAGGTTCAATCTGCGATATGCCATTACCCTTCAATCTGATCGCAAATGAAACCACTAAACTATATAGCAGGTATATTCTTTATTGCGATTGCGATCTCTTCTGAGCTGTTGGCAAGCGATTCTTTAAATATTGACCCTGAATATGAAGTGCTCGAAACCGAACCACTGCCCGCTATCGGTGAAAAGATACACCGAGTCCTTAATGATATAAAACGGTCCATTTTTGCCGATGCTGATTTGCAAATGTGGGATTATGAACACAATACTAATTTAGATCAAGTAGCCGACTATTTTTTTTCGGATTCGATTCCTCCGCAGGTTTCTGAAAATTTCCCTTTTCTCCATAGTGACCAGTTGAAAGTGCAAAAAAAGGCGGACGATTTCTTTGATGTACTTGGTAGTTCCGGTCATTTATTAGCGTCATTGACTGGGCTCGAAAAGGTGAAATTTCCGGTAGGATTGGTATATCCGACCGAAAGCGGCGTGAAAATATCGATCGGTATCGAACGCATGGAATTTGACGGCTTGGTTGCATCCCTGAAAAATATATTTATGAAAGTAGAATTCGCCGGAGCACCCCCGTTGATTTTTGGAGCACCGGAAATTTCTTTTACCCGAACCGGTGGTTTTGTAGAAGCGACATTGGGTTTGATTGGCGATGTGCCGATACCAGTTAATGGCAGTCCGGAAACGCTTTTGATTTTGAAGGGATATAATTTTCGCACAAAAAAGGGATGTGTGGCTAAAATATCTTGTGATGGTTTTGAGTCAGCCTCTTTAGATATGGCCGTCTATCTTAGTCGCAATCTGGTCTTTCCGGTAGATGCTTTCGGCCGGGACACAAAGAAATATCTTCATGCTGATTTAAATGCCACCGTGCACGATTTTCGCAATATTTCCGGGGGGCTGAGTTTTAATCAATCGTTTAAAGTAAAGGGAGTCGATAAGGTCATTTTTACGGTGAGAGAAGCGCTTTTTGACGGTAGTGAATTTGAGACCGATCCCGGCATTCCTTTTCCGGTAGATTATTTTTCCGGTGATGCACAGGGTTTCGAAACTGCACAATGGCAAGGCGTTTATATCGACGCATTAAAGATTCAATTAGATCATTTTTATGATTTACAAACTGAAGATGAATTTGGTATAGAAGTTCAGCAGATGCTGATCGATCGATATGGGGTCACCGGACGGGTGGCGGCAACGAATCTTCTAAGTCTGGATAAGGGCTCTATCGGCACCGCCCGTATTTCGATCGACCGGGTAGAGGTAGAGCTCTGGAAGAGCAGCATAAAGCCACTATGTGCTTCCGGGCTGGTAACGGTCCCGGTTCTTGGCGGTCGGGGAGAAGATAGTGGCATTCGATATGTAGCCAAAGTTTGTGACAATGCATGGTCAGCTTCAGCCTCGGTGCTAAATGGAGATACGTTACATTTTCCAATTTTTAAGGATGCCCTGCAATTATATCCCGGAACTGCACTGACTGTTGGCAGATCATATGAAACTGACAAACCTGTTGTACAGGTGAATTTATGTGGGAGAGTAGATCCCGCCAAAGTCTGGCCGGCAAAAATAGAAAAACCTTCCTCCGATAGTTCTGGCATATATTTTGAAAATTTTACCGTGCAGAGTATTTCTCCGGTGATTAAAAATGTGGGATTTTGGCGAATACCCCGGCAGATTGACATTCCTTTCGGGCCTATCTTATTTACCATCGATGATGTAGCCGCAGGAAATACATCTGAAGGTGATTTTGTTTTTCACTTTTATGGAGGTGCTAGTTTCTCTGGAGATGAAGGCTTTAATATTTCGGGTGAAGTCGGGGTTAATATTTTTGGGGTTTATAATGCAGATGACCAACTAGAATACGATAGAACGGAAGTAGAGAGGGTGGGTCTCTGTATTGCCACTAATTCCTGGGGTGGCCGGGTCGAATTAAATTGGTTTAATGAGGATCCGAATTATGGTAATGGATTTCAGGGACGTGCAGCCGTATCGGTGAAGTCTATGGGGTATGAGGAGGAGGCCGGATGTGATTTTAATGCCGGAATATTTGCGAACGCCATTTTCGGAAAGGTCGATAGCTCGCGATTTTACAATTTTGAATTGCTTTATTTGAATCTGAAAAAAGGGATTTCCATGGGCCCCCTGGCGTTGCACGGCATCGGTGGGGCAATCAGTAATGGAATGGTGGCTGAGGGTATTCGGGAGCTTGATTTTGCGAAAATAAATGTAGCTGACACCGCACAGAATAGCAATAGTTCATCGACAACGGCAGGTCTAGGTAACTCAATTTTGGGGATATCTTATGTGCCTGATCCTGATGCTGGATTTAGCATCCGGTTAATGACGATTGCAGCCTCGGAGGGAAAGTCGAATATCATTAATATGAATGCTGATTTATCCTTCAATTTTAATTCTGGTGGAGGTCTCGATAGCATTAGATTTGATGTAGATGGACAAATGTTGAAAGCAATTAGTGTAGGAAGGATAAGCCGGGAAAATGTACCGGTATATTTCGGATGTTTAATGCTTTACGACAATGTCAATAATTTATTTCTTCTAAATGCCGAAATAGACATCGATCTGGAGAGACAGATTGTAGGTGGTGGCCACCTGACCTTGTATATCGACCGTGAAAAATGGTATATCCACGTGGGTAAACCCGGCGTACCTGGAGATCTTGGTCTAATTATTCCGATTATTGGTTTGGAGACCAACGCATATTTTTGTGCCGGAAGTTACAATGTACCGGATATGCCTCCCCTGCCACCTGAAATCCGGAATGTCTTCAAAAATAGCGGCCAACGTAATTTTGATGTGTCAAATGATCTGGCCGGTATGGCCTTTGGAGCCCATCTCAATTTAGGTGATCCGGAAGAAAAGGACTTTTTATTTTTCTATTATAAACTGCACATCCTGGTTGGTCTGGATGTAAATATTCGCAACTACGAAGGCTATTCCTGCAGTGGGGACCCGACTTTTGGCATGCACCAATGGTATGGCAAAGGACAAGTATATGCATATGTGAATGGTGCGGTTGGTATCAGTGCCGGCATAAAGAAATTTCCAATTTTAGACTTAATGGCCGCTTTTAAAATATATCTGGAAACACCCAGACCAACCTATGGCGAATTTGCCGTGGCCGTAAGATTTAAAGTGTTGGGAGGTCTTATCAAAGGCCGGGCCAAAATAGAAGCTTCTTTTGGCAGCCAGTGTATTCTCGATAAAAATAATATCGAATTGAATGTCTTTGATGATGTGATCACTCCCTCTAATGATCAGCCATTACATGTGGCTCAGGATATCACTTTTAGTGGGGGAGTGCCTTTTTATCGGTCTTTCCCTGATGATGTGGGAAATTCATTGTTTCAAGTCCGGGTGGAAGATGATGTAAAAAGTACTGTGGATAATCTTGCACAAAATGATTTCGAGAAAATCGGATATGCATACTATACAAAGGACGGAACGACCAGTGCTATTCGATGCCGAAAGGTTTTTTCCGAAGACAACACGTTCGTCACCTATATACCGGACGAAACCTGGCCACCTAATGCTGAGGTTTGGATAAATCCTATTGCACATTTCCAGCAATCTATCAATGGAGGTAACTCCTGGAGTCCCGTGGAAGATCAAAATGGAAATACATCACAGGATACCATCTATTCGTTCGTCACCGGAGATTATCCAGATAAAATCCCGGCGTTTAATATTGAATATTCGTACCCATTAAATAGGATGTCGAATTATTATCCGGCCCAGAATAATGGGATTGGGGTGATTAAATTGAAGAAAGGAATGAACGCCATTTTTGAAGGCAAAGAAGTGATGGCGCATATTATTTGCCAGGCTTCCGGAGTCGAACCAATCACCAGTATTTGCTCTTACAATAGTCAGGAAAAAACCCTGCAGTGGACGATGCCTGCAGAGCGTATGGTGAATGGTCAGTTGTATGAGCTTCACTTCACTTCGCAGAAGAAGGATATTATCGATCCTATTTATTTTCGCTGCAGTATCTACGACCGGGTAGAAGATAAATTAGCGGTTGCCTTTAATAGCAATGAGGTCTTACCGCAGCCGAAGCAACAAGCCATTGTTTTAAATAACGAGTCAGAATTATTCGATGAAATGGAATTGCACGGTGCTGCAGAACTAGCGCCGTTACTGCATTACCAGTTTGATATTTCCGTATTGCAAAATCCACTGATATACCCTTTAGTTGATCCAAGCGAGCTCGATCAGGCAGACCATATTTTCTTTTATAATCAATTTGCCAATACCCAATTTGTCGATGGAAGTGTTCCAAAAATCGAAGTAATCGCTCCTGATCAACTGGGGGAAATTCCGATTTATATCGAGCCCTCCGGAGTGAGGCAGAAATTAACCTCAACCATCCATATAGCATTTCTGGATAATCTTTTGCAGAAAATGATTTTGCAGAATTATTTTGATCTCAATGATCCTAATTTTGCCACTTATTTCGGCACTCCAAACGGATTTCAGACCAGCAGTAATTTTGATAGCTCGACGGGTCAATATGATAATTCCAATGTTGGCGCCTGGGAATTAGGTCAGCAATTTAAGCACCGCTGGCAGCATCCGGCTCAAATGAAAATTAATTGGAGCTATCAGATCGGTGAGCTCGTGATGTTTGATGCCTCGAATACTTATTCAATCGAAAGCAATGACTGATCTTAGCTTCCTGATTGGGATTTTTATTAGCGTGATAGTCGTTTCTTTGCCTGCTCAAGATCTTTCAGGTGATGAAGCGGAGGAGCGCATTTACCTGCTCTGTAGTACCAAGGGCGAAGATCTTCAACTTCGTTGGGCTCCCGGTTCCTGGCAACTTTATCGCCAAGCTATGCAGGACGGCTTTACCCTCACCAAAAAATCTATATCCGACGGAGATACGATCGTCAAGTCAGAATTCTTGCAGATACCACCTCGTTCCGAATTTGAAAACAATCCGAATTCAGGTGATGAATATGCGGCGGCCTATCACCTTCTCTATGAAGAGATGGAAACTTCATCTGGTTTTTTTGGAAATTATGCTGCATCGGAATCCGGGGATTTCCGGTATGGCCTATTATTATATCTGGCTGATTTAAATTTCTCTCTGGCGCAATATTTAAAATTGGGTTGGACGGACAAAGAATATAATCCGGCTCATATAAATATTTATGAGATTAAGATTCCAGGTAGTGATAGATCCGCTACTATCCTGGGAGGCTTTGCATGTATACCATCTCCTCTGCCTATCGAAAATCTCTACAGCTTCCCGGACGATCATGCTATTTCAATCGCCTGGGATGTGCGACATGATCCTTCGGGGTATGTAGGATTTGATGTTGAGCGTAGCAATGATCAGGTACAATGGCATCAACTAAATGAGCAGCCCGTGGCGGTGGTGGAGCAGGGTAATTTACCGGATCGGGAATTGATGATTTTTAAAGATAGTGTACCCCTCAATTTTGAAAACTATTTCTACAGAATAAGAGGAATAAATTCCTTTGGTGAGTATGGTCCATACTCTAAACCGATTGAGGCTCAGGCCCGACCACGCCTAAATATCGGATTGCCATATATAAGCAGCACGACTAATGTTGGTGATACGGCCATTAACTTGAGGTGGCAGCTCGAAGGTAAGGATCTTGACCAACTTGAATATTTGGTGGTGTTACGGGCTGAGCATCCGGACAGCACCTTTCAGGCTCTTGATACGCTTGACTACCGGCAAACATCCTATGTTGATTACACGGCCTCAAGAATGAATTATTATCTGATTCACGCTTATGACCGCAATCATCGTATTTATGCCGGCCCTCTGGCACATGGTCAGTTGCCTGACAAAGACCCACCCCTTGCACCTGAAAAAGTGGAAGCCCAAATCGATTCGTCCGGCAAAGTTACTATTAGCTGGAGATCAAATCAGGAAGCTGATTTATCGGGATACCGGGTATTTTATAAAAGATACCTGGAAGATGAAATCATCCAACTGACCACGGCGACCATCAAGGACACATTTTATTTTCACGCGCTGCCGCTGGATATGTTGCACAATCGTGGGTATTATATGGTCAGGGCCGAAGATCAGGTAGGCAACCGTTCGCCGGATTCGGATTTAAGTGAAGTCATCGTGCCGGATACCATTTGTCCCAGTAAGCCATCGATTATTTCTACACATTCGGATATTTCTGGATGTCAGCTTACGATCTCTCTCAGTGGCAGTATAGATGTGGCGCTCTATATTCTTCAGCGGAAAAATTTAAATGATACGATCTGGGAAGACCAAACCATCATCTTGAATCCTGCCACCCTGTATCAGCAAGTTGTCCTAGATAGTACACTCGCATCTGGCCAGGAAGTACAGTATCGGATTATAGCGAGAGATTATAGCGGAAATGAATCGCTCTCTAATATCGCGGAGGGCCGCAGAATCGATAATAAAATCCGGCCCGCTCCTCAGGATGCGATATTGAGTTGGGACCGAAGAAATAAAGAATTAGTTTTTAGTTGGTTGTATCCTGTTCGGTCGGATTTTGAAGCGATCAGGATTTTTAAATCAGCTGCAAATAAGAATCGATATTATACAGATCAATATATCCGTCCGGGAGATTTAGAATTGATCGATTCCAGGTCGGATATAAAGAAATATGCCTACCGGGTATCGATGGCGGAAAAAGAAGAGGGATTTCTCTATAGAATAAGAATTGATTTCAAGGATGGTGCCACCAGTGGAGTGGCTGACTTTAGAATAAATTAATGCGCATCAACCGCACATATTATTTGCCAAATAAAATCTTGGTAATTACCCAGAGGTTTTTACCAAGGTTGATTATTTTATTTTTCTTTTTTTTAATTAATGCCGGGTCCGTATTTAGTCAGTTATTTCCGGTGACGGCTACGGTGCAGGTAAGGGGTCCGGCTTTACCCTCGTATATTCACCAGTGGTCTCAGCCGCTTGCTTTAGGTGCGCCGATTCAAATCCATTTACAATTTAATGATTTAAATAATGATCCATTAAATGCGGTGGTGCGGATTCATTTGGACGGACCCGGAGCCACCGTTGCGTCTAATCCCAATTTACGCACCATTGTCACTTTGCAACCAGGACAGATTATCACCCTGGATGCCAATGCGCTGTCCACCCTCTTTTCGGTTGACCGGCTGGCGCCGAGCTCGAATGGTATCGGTCAAGTTCCTTTGCCAGAAGGGGTTTATACCTTGTGTGTTGAAGTTTACGAATTGCTGAGAAATTCGAAGATCTCCAATACGGCTTGTACCGCCATCACCATTCAAAGTTTTAATGTGCCCGAGTGGCGCCCCATCTCTCCGGTATATCAATTGCCTGATGAGGAGTTTACCCTGGGTGTGGTGTCTTTAGATCAGAGCCCGCTCTTTACCCTCAACTGGAGTCCGCGACATCCGCAGGTATTTATGGCAGCATACGAACTGCAAATATTTGCCCAGCCGAAATCCCAGCCTCAAATGACCCAGGAGCAAGTGGTCAACTTTACATTGCCGTTTTTTCAGACGACGACTTTTTCCACCAGCTATCTCTATCAGCCAGGTGATCCACCTCTGGATAGCAATCATATATATCTGGCCCGCATCCACGTGAGTGATCCGATGGGGGTGTATCAATTTGACCATAATGGCATTGGACCGGTGGCGACGTTTGCAGTACTTGGCGCTTCTGATCCAGGAGAGGATGCTTCGTTGTGTGAAGACCCTGGGCAGCGGCCAGTTCTGACCTTGGATTTGATCGGAGAGACCGGGATTGAATTGATCTGGCAGCTGCCCGGATTAGATCAGGATGCAGATCTCCTGGTGCAGAGCCGTTATGGCATGAATACGACCGGGTGGCAGGATTACGGATGGTATCCGGCGGCGGGTGGAGGGGTGAGCATCTATGGGTCGGAAATACCGGCCGACCGGTATCGGGTAGGATTTCGCTGCCCGGATGGTACGATGTTTTGGAGCAATGTGGTTTCGATCGTCCCTTTTCCGGACGTCTTGGCCGATAGTTGTGGGATCACAGTAGATCTCTTACTGGAGAACACAGATCCCCTGGATATGGAGTTGCTCAGCGGTGACTCGATATTGGTTGGTGATTTTGTCATGGTATTGGAAGATGTGTACTTCAATGGTTTGGGGTATAACGGGTTTGGCTACATAGCAACCCCTTTTTTTAATATAGTCCGGCCTCGGGTAGCGGTCGAATTGACCAATGTGCAGGTGAATACCGGCTTCCGGATGATGGGAGGCCTGGTGAATACGATCTACGATGAAGCGGATAATTTGCTCATCAATAGTGGAGATCTCCGGGATCTATTTGCCGAGATGGGAGGTATGGATGATCTGGCCTATAGTCTGGAGGAATATTCCGATTCGATTGTTGAAATACGGATCAATACTAATGGCCAAACGGAAGTGATTACCCTGGATAGTCTGGGTAATTTGGTTGTACATACCCTGCCCCTCAACTTACAGCCACCCGAAGGCATCGGCACTCTTTTAATCCGGGATGGCTATTTGTCGATAGGAGATGTTTTGCTTTGATCAAAAAGTCTCTGGTCCAACTACGTATGTTGGAGCGGATGGCAAAATTTACGGACAAGTCGATGACGCCATTTATGTGGAAAGCGATCTGCTCACCGGCGATCTGGAGGACAACCTGGGCGAACTAGGCAGCGTATATTTCGAAAAGCATCCGGAAGAACCGGGAGGGTTGGATCCCTATTTTCCAGAAGCATTGGATGGCGATTACGGTCAGATCGAAATGTATCAAATGCCTTGGAAAGCACTGCTTCTGGGCACCAGCGAGCGGGTGCTGGTGGATATCAGTCAAAGTACGGCCGACTCTTTTTTCTTTGAGACCCATAGTGGTTACCAACTGTCGCATGGCAACCAGGGTGAAAAACTGGAGGTTGATGTGCCGGCCATCAATGATGGCGACCTGGATGCCCTCTATGTGTTGGGTCGTACCACTTCAGCTCCGACCTTGCATACCCCGGGAGGGATGAACATTGCCAGTTATCCGCTGAAGTTGTTGAGCCTTAACATCATCCCGGTCAATGGGGCGCAAGTGCCTCTGGATGCCGAAGCTCTGGTAAGAGCTCTCAATGGTATTTATAATCCCGCCATTGCCTCCTGGCAGGTGAAGATCCTGGAGAATCAGAACATCACCTTTGATGAAGACGGTGACGGTATCCTGGCCACCGGCAAAGGCACCACTGGCCAGTTTAATCCAGAAATGCGCAATGTGGCCAGAGCCTTGGGAGATTTGATCCAGAAAGGCACCAAAGAATCGCCGATCCTGACCATTGTGGTGGTACCCCAACTCGACGCGGAGTACGATGGGTACATGCCACGAGGTCGCAACCTCGGTTTTATCCGTTCCAATGCCCCCGATTTTGCCCGCGTAGTCGCCCATGAATTAGGGCACGGAGCTTTTGGTCTGCAGCACAGCTGGGAGGAGTATCCGGATCTCACCCAAGGTAGCAGCGACAACCTCATGGACTATGGGAGCGGCACCCGGCTCACCAAAAGGCAGTGGGATCAGATTCATACTCCCTTGGTGGTACTGGGGCTGTTTGAGACGAGTGAGAGTGGGGCTAAAGCAAGTTTACAATACCGATGCATTCCATTTTTACTAAGTAAGCCGTCTGGTCCGGATTATTATCTCGACAGTGAGGGAAGATCCATTTATTTAGATGAAGACTTATTTCCCTATGAGTTTGTCGGATCGGATGATGTTGCCGGAAACATAGTAGGATCGGTGGCGACAATTTATCAGAGTAAGACTAATAGCTTTTATAGTGTCGCGAAAGATGATGCGGCTTTTCCTGGGTATTATAGGCTGAAGCAAGATGGAATGCTTGATACTGGAGACAGGCTCGATCTGAAGATTGATGAGAAAGCGGATCCACGCATCGTCATAATAGATGAGGATTGTTCATTTAAAATTACGCAGGGACAAAGTGAATTGGTCACTGACCAGTTGGATGTTTGTGATTGTAAGATAGAGAAGGATATATCAGATAATATTGTTCGTAATTCTTCGGGTGTGGAATTGGACGATATTGACTTTATCCAGGAATTATATGGCGGCAGAAAGAGAATTTGGGATGATCATTCTCAAAGGACTCATCATACGGCAAAAACGTATTTATTTATTACAAGGAGTGATAATCAGGAAAAATATGATGAAGCTGAGAATTTTCAACCACCATCCGAATTTCTAAAAATATGGATAAATTATAATCCTGAATCTAATGAATTTGAATTAAAAAATTCGATTCCAGGCATCGAATCGCTGGACGAATTAATGATTGCTGCGAATGGAGAACCATTCCTGCAGTCAATTAAAGATTTAACGCTTACCCCTCTCTGTATTGTTCTCTACGAAATAGGTGATTTTTTAGCAACAAATATCAAACGTCTAAAGATTCCAGCCTATGTTTGGAATATACATCATCCCCAGTACAATGGACACTATCAGCAGGCTTACCGATATTTTACAATTCCACTGGCGCCCTACAGATATCTTTTTAATGATATTCTCGATCGGTTTGAGCTCTCCGCCTCAGGTATAGAAATAGAAATGGCCGTTGCAGCAGGAGCGTGGAACGGATTAATTGATGTAGTTGCCGGGGTGCCTGATCTTTTGAAATTTGTGGCCGCACAAGGATTGGAAAATAAGGCCGAAAATATCGGGAATATCATTAATCAGGCAAAGAATTTTAGCCATCCGGAAGATCCACAAAAAGAGGGGTCTACAGAATTTCTGAAATTTATTGCAAGGAAGCAATTTCCATCTCATTCGGATAGCCTGGCAGTCTTAGTTCATAATGTGGTTGAAATCGCACTCCCTGTGGCTGTCAGTGTGGTGGTTCCCACTATGATTGTCACCTCCGGCGGTAAATTATTGACCACAGTTGTCAATTTCTTCAAAGTACTGGAAAAGATTCAGGATGTTCCATTTACCCTTATCTCCAATGTGGCGGGACAAAGCTATAAGATATTTCGCGAGGGCACCGAGATCTCCCTGGTGGTTATCAATGAAAGGCTGATTGGAAATGTCGTCGTCCAGGGGGCCAAATTGGATATCCCCTGCCGGAGCGATATCGTAGTATCCTCACCCGGCCCCAATGGTACCATACACATAGCTGATGATGTGTATCAGATTGAAAGGGTACTTGATGAAATTCCGCTATTTGACCGGTTAGTAAATCAATTGCTAGAATTCAATCTCCATCCTGAACGAATTTCCGAAATCTTAGTAGATTTGGGAGACGATCTCGAAGCATTGCAAAGACTGGCTAATGAGCTGGATCTTAATAAAGGTATTGACGATTTCAAAAAGTTGATTGATGATATTAATGGCGAGGCCGGCATTGGGCTAGGTAGCTGGATAGCGAGAGGAGGGGAGGTTGAGGTATGGGAGAAGGTCAAACACTTCGATGAAGGAGTAAGATTAAGCATAAATGCTTTAGGTGAGATTCATAATCTGCTCACCAGTGGCAAGATTCCAAAAGCAAAATTGGAATCAGCATTAAACAGTCATTTAGGAGATATTCTAAATGCTGCAGATGAAGTCAGTGCAGGTAATATTTTAGGCCTATTAAACCTGCAACATGTAGATGAATTACACTTTGATAAAATAGTTCAACGACTAGATGATTACCCAACCTTAAAACAAGATTTATTAGGCAACCCTGATTGGTTTGATACTTTCGATGATATTTTAGATAATCCTGGCAAATATTGGGACATTGTCCATGAAGCAGAAATTCCGAATAATGCAGCTCTTACTAAATGGGGTCAGGGATTTTGGTGGAAGAATTTGCGTGATCTTGCCAAGAATTTTGAAGATGGTTCAGCCTTAAATAATTTCAAATCGGTTAATGGAATTTCTAACAATTCAAATGTTGTAACTCAGGTTACTTTGGAAGTTAATGGAACTACTATTCGGATTGATTACTTAGGAAGAGATGCAAGCGGTAAATTTCATTTAGGAGATGCGAAATTTTCCACAAAAGACAAAAATTGGATTTCTGATTGGCTAGATGCCTCTACGACTAATCAAAATATAGTTTTTCCATTGTTCGAATCGGGAGGTGTTAATAGTGTTGTAGTTAGAGTTTCGGACCCCATTAAAAAGCAACAACTTGAAGATTTTTTGGGACTAACCAATGGTAGTACGATAGATTTTAACAATATCTCGATGAGAATTTTTGCTAGCGCACCTAATCAACAATCTGTAAAGACAGTTGTAACACTAAAGATTTAGAGATGATTAAATCAGAAGTTATAGAGCTCAGGAATAAAGTATTAGAGAAGCTCGAGCCATTTTACAAGGAGCATGGATTCAAACTTGTTAGAAAGCTCGCTAATTTCAAAAATATGGACAGTGTGGTTATGTGGGGAGAATCGTCAATCCACATTGATTCTCTCACATTTAGACCTCGTTTTAAAGTTGAAAATAGAAAGATCGGTAGTGTTCTAGCCGCTATTTTTCCTAATGTCATCGGCATCAGCATAACTATTGTAAGAAGTCAATCAATTGATTTAATCAAAGAAGTAAGTACAGAGAATTTTGAATCTGATTTTTTGATTACTCAATCAGATGGTAGCAAATCTTATTATTACAGTGTTGAAATGGATAGTAATTTAGATCCTATTATACAAGATCATGTCAATTTTATGATTGACTTTGGTTTTCCATTTCTTGACAAACTATCTTCATTGAAAGGAATCAATGACTATATTAATTGTCGTGTTATCAGCGGCGATAGAGATTATTTTGGCTCGGAAGGTCGTCAATTTGAATTGAAGAAATATTTTGATAAAAGAGAGGTCTTAAGCGGTGTTGTTTCAGCATATCTAACCAAGAATCCAGAGATTGATGAACGATTGGAAAGGTATCGAATACTATTCGAAGGAAATGACTACATATTAGATGACGTTGAGAAGATAGTGCAATATTTTATTCATGTGACATGAGTGGACATAGGTAGTTTTGATGAAATTTCGGGTCTCGTTCCCAATGCAATCATAGGAATTCACAAGATGATGTGTATAAATTATAGGGACCATAGAACTGGAGGTGAGGGTATACAATAAAGTGTGTCAACAAGATATTATTAAAAAAAATAAATATGTTGACATGAAAAGAAAAGAAAAACCGAGATTAGAAGATTTAGTTCCAGATGAAGCGTATCGCAGGGAGATAGAGGAAGGGTTGTATAGTGGGAAACGCTGGCTTGGACCAGGGGAGTGTTTACGGAATTGTTGCAAAGTTTTGTGGATGCAGCTCTTGAGGGAGAGATGGATCATCATTTGGAACAAGAGCATTCGGCAGGAAAGAAGAACCGGCGAAATGGATATGGTAAAAAGGATGTGAAGACGGAAGGTGGAACGCTGTCATTGAATCCACCTCGAGATCGCACAGGTAGTTTTGAACCAACCATCGTCGAAAAGCGAAGTCGGAGTCTGAAGACAGGCTTAGATGAAGTGATCCTATCAATGTATGCAAAAGGGAATAGTGTGGAAGACATACATCGACTGTTGTTTGAGATCTATGGAGTAAAATATTCCAATAGTGCGATCAGCCTGATTACGGATCGGATCTGGCCAGATATCGTGGCATGGCAGCAACGTGCCCTGCGAGCTTGCTATGCGATCATGTACCTGGATGGGATACATTTTCGAGTAAAAGAAGATCATAAATTTGTGAATAAGTGTGTTTATACGGTGTACGGAATAGACTGTGATGGACACCGAGATATACTGAGGATTTATACATCGGAGAATGAAAGCGCCCATATCTGGGGTCAGATACTGGAAGACATTTCGTCACGAGGGGTACAGGATATATTAATAAACTGTATAGATGGACTAACTGGTTTTAAAGCATCCATCAAGTGTATCCCTTGGCAACTGTGCAACGTTGTATCGTACATAAAATCAGGAATTCGGTCCGATTTGTACCGGACAAGAATAAGAAGATGATATGTGCTGATCTGCGAACAGTATATAGTAGCGCTACCGAATCACAAGCAGGTCAAGCACTAGAAAGCTTCAAAATAAAATGGGGAAAGGAGGGAGAACGAATTGCAAAACTATGGGAGAATGATTGGAGTGAATTAATGGCATTTATGGAATTTGGCACCCATATCCGCAGAATGATCTACACGACCAATCCCGTGGAAGCAGTCCATAGAATCATTCGGAAAGTAACCAAGAGTAAAGGTGCCTGGATCAGTGAAAAATCATTAATCAAGCAGCTGTACCTGACCTTAATGAATCAGCAAAAATCATGGAATAGAAAAGCTTTCCATTGGAAGGCCATTCAATTAGAATTATTAGATAAATTTGGAGAGCGCTACGGTCGATGGGTATCCCAATGACCGCCTCGCAGAGGGAGGGAATTCAGTCGCCCTACGGGCTCCTTCCATTCCCTCCCTCTGCAGGAGAAAGAAATCAATGACACACTTTAATGGATACTCCCTGGAGGTATAAAAAGAAGGCCTACGGACCTAATCAAACCAGAATAGGACGATGCTCATTCTGCTTTCATTATTTTTAGATCCCCTTCCTTTTGTATCTGAATAGTAGGTACATCACTAAGATCCATAACCTGGCCCTTGACACCAATTACTTTATTCATATAGTAGGCCTGGGGATCACCAGCGAAATGAACCAAGTCTTCTTTTTTAATGAAGAAAGAAAAAATATGGTTGGGAAAACGTTTATCCAGATTAAACCATAAATTACCCGATTTGGTATAACTGCTGCTCACTACTTTACCGCACACAATAATCTTCTTTTTATTACCTGCATAAAGTTTTGCTTGTACGGTGTTAATGTGGCCGGGAGGTAATAGTACGGGTGACATGGGTTCGTAGCCGAGCTCTTCGAGAGAGCCAAGCCAGTGGGTTGGATCGACCTCTTTTTCGATATCGGCTTCGTCCTCAATTTTATTAAAAAAATCTAAGCCAGTAAGTGCTTCGATAGCATCGATACTGCGTACGTGGTACCCTGCCGAAAATGCCACCGCCTGATTGGGCATTAAAAATCCGATCCCTTTTTTTCTCTCAAGATCCAGTAACACCTTGTAATAGTGCTCAGGAATGGTCACCTGATTGAGGCTATTTTCCAGGACCTTCAGATCATCCTTTAACACCGGCCCGGTGACCACATAGAGCTGTGTCCCGGGATGATTGATCACATAAGCCCTGACATACATTTCCAAATCGGCCCAACCGCCCCGGTTTAATTCACCAAGCTGAGGAGTCATATTCGAGTAATAAAAGGTTTCTGAAAGCGCCCTAGCTGACCAGCGAAAATCAGCCGACGGTGCCAGATGGGCCCGGTCATATCCATGACCTAAAAATTCGATGGAACCATCCCGCTTGATTTCCTTCTGATAATAGTCGTCGTCTACCGTAGAGCCAGTGGCCACCAAAGTATCCGCACGAAAATCATTAGTTCTCATGACAGTGCCGGTTATGATGTCAGGTAAAATGATGTGGGCCACCCATTTGGCTTGTTCATGCTGTTCGTCGTATTCCAGCATCATAGCATTATGAGTGATGAATTCAGCCGACGGTAATCCGACTGCCAGCAGGTCCCTGCGTATCATTTGAAATTTGACTTCCTCGATCTCTCCCTCACCCTGGACCCGTTCGACATCCAGATCCTCGAGATGGGATTGAAGATTATCCAGATCCTTTTCCAGGCTTTGGCCATGGATTATGCTAGCCAGGCAAAGAAAGAGAACCACAGATAGCTTGTTGGTCATAGTATTTATGTGTTCGTTTTGTAAGATACAGAATAATCTATTTTTCGATGTTAAAGTGATGGGAGCAGAAAGGTGTATGAAGGCACCTCTGTGTAAAAAATATCGCAGATATTTCATGCTGTCAGTGATCATGGTATCATCTCAAATATTCAAGTCACTTCCTTCAAAAATCGAGATGGTAAATTCCCATGTTTCGAGTAAAGAGATAATCCAATGAAACCTGTGCATTTTCAATTAATAAAAACGGACTATGAAACCTGATTTAGAATTTTTTGCAGGAATGGGTAAAGTAAGTCAGGGATTTGATTTATGTTGGGTAATTGAAAGAGGGCATGACTGTAATTGGTGCCACTTCGATTCACGTACCAGTGTTTTGAATGAAGGGGCATCAGGCAGGCGTAAGACGGATTTCACCGGCCCGGAGATCAAGTATTTTGGATCTGGCCTTGCCTGTAGGGTGCCATGACGGCTAATGCGACAGAGCTGAGTCAGTCCGGTTCTAGCAGATAAAAACTATACGAAAGCTGCTTGGATAGCATGGCCAAATACTTTACCTTTTCCATAGCTAAGGCAGTGGCTATGACAGAGTTCATTTGAAAAGCAGTGAAGACAAACGAATTTATGCGGAATAGATAAAATCTTGATCGATGGAAAGATTACTAGAGATAGGATTTATTAAAGTGGGGCATTGGGCTTCAAGAGAAGACAAGATGATTTGTAATTTAGATTCTCACCACTCAAACAAAAGCATTCTATATAGTTTCATCAGCAATGGTGAAGTTAAGTACATCGGCAAGACAATTATGTCTTTGTCAAGAAGGATGTATGGATATCAGAATCCAGGGAAATCGCAATCCACAAACATTAGGGTAAATGAAAAGATCAAGGACTGTATTGCAGTTGGTGAAGCAGTTGATATATTCATTCTCGTTGATAACGGACTTCTAAAATTTGGCAATTTTCAAATTAACCTGGCGGCTGGTTTGGAAGATACAATGATCTATGAGATTAGTCCCGACTGGAACTTCAATGGGAAAAGTAAAATCGAGGAAGATGATGATAGCAGCATTGATGAAACCACTGATTTGGAAAGATCGGATCAAAGTGTAATAACAATTGAATCATTTGAAATAACTTTAGGCAAGGCATATTATAATCAGGGTTTTTTCAATGTCAAAATGGAATACTCCGATCTCTTCGGTGGTGATAGGTCAGAAATTCAAATCCAACTTGGGGAAAATAAAGATTTGTTGCGAGGTTACGTTAATAGAACTGCAAATATGAATGGGACTCCAAGAATAATGATTGGAAAGCGCTTCGCCGAGTGGATACAATCGAGATTTGAAATTGGAGACGTAATCAATGTAGATATTCTAACTCCATCACTCATCAAGTTAAATGGGTCATTAAAGTGATACCCCTCAATTTCAGCTATGCATTGCAACGAAATTCATCCACTGATTGGCGATTGTGTTATGAATCTCACCCTACATCCGCATTTGTATTGATCTGATCAAGAAGACTAATGATCTTCCCTGCAACATCGTCCTCAAATAGTCCGATCAAGCCTTCATCGTTGGCCTCTGTAAAGGGAGGTTCAAACAATAGATTTTTGTCAATCGTGCCATTGCGGTTCAGATGCTGGATGATGTTATCTAAGAATTTTATTTGATCTGCTCTCAAGTTTCCGGATTGAAGAAACTCGGCAAACTGAGCTTGAGCCGCCCTGGATATCGAGACCGACAATGCTGCGGATGAAAACTCCCAATGGCTGATCGCCGTATACTTCCTTATAGTGATCATAGGTGCCTCGCTCCCCACCATCAAAAAGAATTCGCTGCAACTCCCTAATCTCAGCATCGGTGATAGACTGATTGGTATTGAGCTTGGAAATGGTGATGTGGTGTTTATGCTCCCGGATAAATTTTTCTACCCGCCTCTTGTAGATAGCACTGCTGGTGGGCATGGCTATCGGCTCAGCGGTGTTGCCGGTAGTGAAGACGTCTGAATCTTCGATATCGATGTACGACCGGAGACGGGTGTTTTCGTCGAGATATTGTACGAGCTCCCGAATCTCGAGCCGGATCTCTTCCATTTTGCGTAACCGGAGTCCTTTGTAGAAGTCGGGATTTTGCAGTGCCTCTATCAATGGTTTTGATCGCTCTACCTGAGGAATACTATATTTCTTGCCCAATTTTTCTGCAATGGCGATTACATTTTCCTGGTACGCTCTTTCGGTATCAAGCAGCAGTAAGTTGGCTTGCATCATCTTTAGCATCATCAGGTCAAATCGACGTGCCTTTTCATTGATGGATTCGGGTATGGGTAAGTGCGAAAGATGCTCTTCGATGATGTGGATACTCTCTGCATCTAGCTGATCCCAACGTTCCCGTTTTCGAAGGCGTCGACATATTCGCGGTTCATTTGTACTTCAAAACGCTCCTTGACCAGCCCAGTGATAGACTTGTAAAGCATATCGATCAACTTGGTGGCCAGGTCCATATCTTCCGGCTCACCGGTTTCTTGCAATAGCCTGGCTACTGAAAGTCGGGTGATGAAAATGCGCTGGGTGATTGGTTTGGTCAGATTTCCCTCAGCGAGATGCTTTTGTTCGTCAAAAAATTCAAAATTGCCACAAACATCAAAGATCAGGAAGTGTGTTTTAGGCTCTCCAGGGCCGTAGACATCTGGGCATAAGCGGGTACCCCGACCAATCATTTGCCAAAACTTCGCGTATGATCGCACCGCCTTAAAAAACACCAGATTAAGTACCCGGGGAGCATCGATACCGGTGTCCATCATGTCTACCGAAACCGCTATTTGAGGTAAGTTTTCTTTGTGATGATCGCAAAAAGCAAGGATCAGGCTTTGGGCATGCGATACTTTATTATGGATGACTTCGAGAAATTTGGCGGGATAGTGTTGATACCGATTATAAAAACATTCATGGATAAACTCTGCATGGGGCTGATTGGCTGCAAAAATGATGGTTCGGCCAATTTTATCTCCACCCTCAATTTTCAATCCCTGGTCCATCAGGGCATCGAGAATCTTATTGACAGTGTCTTTGTTAAAAAGCCAGCGATTAAGTGCGGCATTACCGATATAGTCCGGGAAAAGGCCCGTGGCATCATCGCGAAATTCCTCTTCATATTTCGCCTTATCTTCTTCAGAGAGTTCTTTGTATTTGATGCCCTCTCTCAAAAAGCCTGTGGTGAGGTTGATGTTTTTGAAGGGGGTGAGATAGCCACTGTTGACGGCATCATCCAGTTCGTAGGCAAAGGTCGGATTGCCATCGCCGCAATCAAATAGCTCATAGGTGTTGTGATCGATCTCTTTTTTAGGAGTCGCTGTCAGGCCTAGTAAAAGGGAATCAAAGTATTCAAAGATCACCCCATATTTGTTATAAACCGAGCGGTGCGCTTCATCGACGATGATCAAGTCAAAATGGCCAACCCCATAAAACCGTTCATCTTCCAATTTTTCACCATCTATTTTATTGATGATGGACTGATACGTGCTGAATACCAGGCGGGTGGTGTTGTTTTCTTTTTCATGGGTGAGATCAATCGAAGAGAGCTCGGGTAAATTGTGAGAAAATGCGTTTTGTGCCTGCGTCACCAGTGCAGTCCGGTCAGCCAGAAAAAGTCCTCGTTTGATCCAGTTGTTTTTGAAGAGAACATCAACCATCGACGCAGCAGTGCGTGTCTTGCCACTACCGGTGGCCATGACCAGCAGCGCATTCCTTTTGGCACCCTTGAGTTTTACTGAAGCTACTGACGCTGTGGGCAGCTCAAGTTTGGTCAGCATGGCTGCGCCTGAGTCGTCGACCACCAATGATTCCATCATCCGCTGGATACCTTCGATCTGATAAGGTCTATTGGTGATGGCTTGGTCGATAGTGGCTTTGCGAATATCTTTTCGTGACTTTCTTCGTTGGATCGTCCATTGCAGCTCATCCTTGGTGTAAAAGCCAAAGACCCTTCTTGGCAGGCTATAAAAGGCATCATCCCAGATGTAAGTACTGTAGCCATTAGTGAAAAAGATCAGTGGTCGTTGACCCGATTGCTGCTCAAGGCAATTGGCATAGAGCGAAGCTTGGTGACGTCCCTGTACTGGATCGGCCGTGGTACGTTTGGCCTCGATGATAGCGAGTGGAAGGCCATTGTCGTCCCATAGCACATGGTCGATATATCCATTTCCCTGAGGATTGTTTGGAGTGATGGGCATGCCTGACACCGGATATTCGATCTCTCGACCCGGTCGCAGTTGAGTCCATCCGGCTTCCCGAAGCAGGAAGTCGATAATGTGCTTTCGGGTTTCGGCTTCGTTAAATTGAAGCGATATTTTTTGATCGCGGCTTGCCTTTTGTTCCTCGAGGATTTGCTTCTCTCGCTCTTGCTGTTCGAAATATGCTTTGGAGGCAGATTCTGATCGCTGGGCGGCCTCTAGCTGTTCCGCAAATTTCTTTTTTAAATCCTCAATTTCGGTCTGCAGTCTTTCTTGTTCTTTCCTTGCTTCGTCCTGAAGCTCTTTCATCCGTTTTTTCTCAGAACCAACTTTTGGAATTAAGGTCTGATCGAAGGCTCCCGGTAGTACCGGTGCCCGATCGGCATAGAGATTGGCAAACCATTTTAGAAAGTCAAACAAGTATTGCGTGCTGATCAGGGCATCCTGGCTACTCACCAACTTGCCATAGTGCGCACCCAGATTGCCAATCTTTCGGACGATATACAATGGGTCGTTAAATTCCGAGCGGATCATCTCTCTAAAGCTCGGCTCGCGAAGTAGATTGGCCAGATTGAGGTCATAAGGCATCTCCAAATGTTCAATCTCATAGATGGTATGCACTGCTTCTTCCAGAGCCAATCGGTTATAATGAGCAGTCGACTTGGGTTCGGTAAATACGCGACCTTCTGCTTTTACCATCTTGTGATAAAGCGACGGATAACATTCCCGGAGAAAGTCGAAGTTGCTCATTTGATAAGCCGTTTGATGTTTGATGCCAAATCATCGATTGCCTGATCACCAAAATAGTTCGGGCTCAATTGTGTGCGTACTGATTCGTGCAAAAAAGCCTCATCTTGGATCATTGATCTAAATATACCCAGATACGCCATTTTGGTCTCTATATTCAGTTCTGAAATATCCTGCCATTCTTTGGTACCTACCATGATTTTTACCATATCTTCAAAATCCTGACTCCATCTCCAATCTATGCCACCATCCCGATTTTTTAAAGCCTCCCATTTTGTTAAGAGAAAATAGGACACCGGTAGCCGATACACCGATATTCCATCGAGCTCGATCAACTCTCTAAACGGATAGGCTCTTTGATACCATACATTGCTAAACCCCCAAAGTTTGTCATCCAAGGGCATTATATCTACAATTATATCTTCAAATGTCCACCGACAAATGACTCGACTAAATGCATCTTCCCGAAAACCCAGTGCCCTTAATCGATCCTGGATTTGAGCAAATTGACCATATGTTGCCATTTCTATAATGACATCAATATCATCTGTAGGACGATGATCGGGTATTTGGGTCTCATCTCCATAAAGGGAGACTGCAGCGCCACCCACAAACACCACTTGTTCATTGAGTTCTTCCAGGGCGATGGCGATTGCCTTTATTCTAGCTCGATTGATCTGATGGCTCATGGTGCTTAAGCATGGTTTCGAGTTGATTGAAAGCCAGTTTTTTTTCTCTTGAGTTGCCGACCCGAATGGCATCGATACAAGCCAGTGCCTGGTACAGCTTGGGCTCATCAAAAACGAATAACGGAACACTTTCATACAATGGACTGACCTGCTGTCCGAAATGCTCACCGCGATCACTGCGCCATACGTACTTCTTTGAGGTTTGTTGAGAAGCTTGGATGTTGGCTGTCAAAATACCTCGGGCTTCGCTCCCTACCTCAGCAGGAAAAACCAAATGAATGGCATAAAAAACGAAATCCAAAAGGCTTTGCACCATGATCTTGCTTTGATCCTGGCTTAGCAGGCCGAGGCCTTTCAAGCGTTTGACGGCATAAGAAACCGCTGCCGGACTCAGATGGAGTCTACGGGCAATGTCTTTTTGATAAACCGGGCCTTTATCTTCAAGGACCATCATTAACAGTATGAGCACATCTTGTGGGTACAATCCCATATCAATATCAATTATCGCGATTCACGATTCATGAATCATGAATTGTGAATATCCAATTTATTTCTCACATAAGCAATACCAGATTTCAATGAACATGTTTCGACAAATAAACCCATTGGTCACGTTGTCCCCCTTGAGGGGGCAAGGGGGTGGACTTTTCTTGGCACATCGCTCGTTCCTGTTCAGGTCATCAATTTTGAATATCCCAACTCCATTCTTTCATTGGACATACGCCGTTTTTCCACCCCCTACCCCCTCGAGGGGGATAATTTTTGCTAACCCTCGGCCACGTTTGGTCTCCCTTGATAGGGTTAGGTGGACTTTTCTTCTCTACTCGGGAGGGCGCTTTCGTTTGCGCATGCCCGGTGACGGTGTCAAAGCGTTCTTATCTATCCATTCACCAATCATGATAGATACCAAATCTATCTGATTCAATACTTCCCAACTACTAAATCTCAAAACGCTAAATCCAGCTTCGCTCAATTTTTGGTCTCTTAGGTGATCCTTTTGAATGGCTTCATCATCTTGATGTGTGATGCCATCTACTTCAATGATCAGTAATAATTCCAAACAAACAAAGTCGGCGATGTAGTCCAAAATTGGTCTTTCCCGCCGAAACTGATAACCTTTCATCTGTTTGTTACTCAGTAGATATTTCCACATACAAGCAGCAGATTTGGTCATCGTTTTCTTATTGACTTTAGCCAGGGGCTGCAGCTTTTTATTATAATGGTAGTTATTTGCTTTGCTTGCTCTTTCCATGCTTTTTCTCACGTTGTCCCCCTTGAGGACCCCTTGAAGGGGCAGGAGGTAGACTTTTATTTTTCTTGTCACTGACCCGTCCTAAAAAAGGTTGACAAACATATTATTCATTATCATCATATATAATTTGGGGTGTGGAAAACGAAAATTTATGTGGATAATTCTTCTGAGACATATCTTTCATCCGATACAAATCTATTCTTTTGTGGGTCATTCTTCCATCGTCTTGTAAGGTTTCCTTGCATTTGATGGCTTGATTCGGTGTGAGCATGT
Organism: Saprospiraceae bacterium; assembly: GCA_016711125.1. Lineage (GTDB taxonomy): Bacteria > Bacteroidota > Bacteroidia > Chitinophagales > Saprospiraceae > JABDMH01. Next base: position 119,719 of record JADJTQ010000003.1, read on the forward strand.
CAATGCTTAAATAGAGCCTCTTATCATTGTAGATGTTAATAATCAGTGGAATATAGCTTTTAGCTTTCTTTGCATCCAGATCGTCAACGTTGTAGATCCACTCATCTTTTAGAATACCGTTCACTCTTTCTGCAATCGAATTATCTAACGGATCCCCATCTTCTGTCATACTGATTTGTATTTTCTCTTTTAGCAATAATTTGACATAATCTTTGCTACAGTATTGGACTCCTCTATCCGAATGATGTATCAGATTGAGGATACCTTTTGGTTTTTGCTTGAAGGCCATTTTAAGCGCGATGACTGCATTGCTTGCCTCCAAGGTATCCGCAAGGCAAAAACCGACTATTTTCTTAGAATAAGCATCTGTGATAAGAAATAGATACAATACCTCGTCAATAGTCTTAATGTACGTTATGTCACTGACCCACAACTGATTAGGCCCGATGGGCTTCATTCCTTTGGTCAGATTCCGGTATTTTCTAAGCCAATGGTGACTCTGAGTTGTTTTGATTCGGTTGCGTCTACGGCGGATTAATAGACCGTTTCTACCTAAAATGTCGAATAGGGCATCACGGCCAATTGATATCTTATTGTCTGTCAACATTTTAGCCAATTTTCTACTACCTATTCGAGGCATGTCCTTGCGTATGTCGGAAACCATATCAAGGATCACGTGTTCTTCAACCGCACGCTTGTATATGCTTTTTGCTTTTTATGCAAAGCCTGTCTACTGTTGCCAAACAATCCACACAATACCTCGAGTTGAACTCTAGGATAAAGGTCTTTTACTTTCTGGACTGTTTGGCACCAGACTTTTTCTAATAGGAATTTTTAGGTCTTCTTCAGCAATCTTAATCATCTCCAAGTAGGATGTCGACTTCAATTGTTCGTACTCCAGTTCCTTTTTTAAAAGTCTCAATTGCTCTCGAAGCCTATCAATTTCCTCTGATTTTTGTTCTATATTCATGCTAGGAAATCTAGTGTATGTTCCTGCGAACTTACGAATCCATTTCAATACAGTCGATTTCCCTTTGATACCGTACTGACGCCGGCATTCTTCCTTTGTAATCTTCCCTGACAGGACTTCTTCTACTATCCGTATTTTAAACTCGTCCGTGTAATGGTTTACTTTATTCATATTAATCCTAATTTTGGTTTTACAATTCGTGTCAACCTATATCAGGACAAGTCAATACGCCGTTTTCCCACCTGCCCCCTTAAGGGGGATATTTCTGCTAACCCTCGGCCACGTTGTCCCCCTTTGATGGGGATAGGGTCTGGACTTTTACTTTCACTTACGTCCCTTGGTCACGTTGTCCCCCTTGAGGCGGCCAGGGGGTGGATCCTAATTCAGACAATTATCCTTTTCCTGTCTGAATTAGGATGGTAGGATTAAAAGATTATAGGATGGACCTCAAGATGCCTTGGTCACTCATAAATAATCCTAACATCCAATAAATCCAATAAATCCTAATTCTGACAACCAATCCTATCATCCAATAAATCCCAAAAACCTGCCCGTCCGACAGGCGGGTCCTAATTCTGACAATTACCCTTTTTCTGTCTGAATTAGGATGGTAGGATTAAAAGATTCTAGGATGGACCTCAAGATGCCTTGGTCACTCATAAATAATCCTAACATCCAATAAATCCTATGAATCCTAATTCTGACAATTAACAATCCTATTAATCCTAATTCTGACAACCAATCCCATCATCCAACCAATCCCAGAAATCCTAATTCAGACAATAATCAGCCTACCAATTCCCCTTTAAATGCTCTTTGAAGCAAGCTTTGGAATAGTTCTTCTGCCTTATCCAATGAGGCTTGTGCTTTTTCTTTTTGAGATTCGATTGCCGCTATTCTTTCTGCAAATTGATTTTGATCTTTAATATTAGGCACCTTGATCTCGTAGTTTTGTAAATCGTCTTTAGTTATAGCTTCTCTCGTTGCACCACCTTCGGATGCTATTTTCCAACAATTGTCTTTTAATACTTGGAGTTGTCATGTAGTACGTAAGAAAGATTGGACTTAATTTCGTTTTTAGCGGTCGTATTATCGCAACATGCTGGTTTACCCTGGCCGGCAAAAGATCAGTTGGCACTATACAACATCTGCATACAGAAGCTCCAGTGATATTGAATAAAACATCTCTTTCTTCGACTATGACATTATTAAGTGCATCTGCCTGAATATCATCGATAAAAGCTAAATCTTTTAATTTGAATTTGTGGTCATGAACATTTAGACTTCTTATCAATGAGATGCCTGAAGTTTGATATGAGTCTTTGCCACCTCGTGGAGTGGCTCCACTTCCGATTTTGGATGTTATAGTCACTAGTTTTTCCACCTCCCACCCCCTCTCATTCCGCACCGGGTCCCCAAACATCTCCAAAAACAAACTCTGCGTCAGTTGGTCATACTTTTCGATGAGGGCTTTGGTTTTTTGGCGATACGCATCGGCAGCGTCAAGGATGGCAGCGATCTTCTTTTGGATGGGGAGTGGGGGTAGTGGGATCTGGAGTTTGTTTATTTTTGCAATTGTCAAGGCATTATATGCAGTGCCACTCGAATTTGAAGACATTGCTCCCGAGAACAATTTAGAGCTGAAGTAGTATTGAAGAAAATTGACATCTAATTTTTCAGTTGGTATAAGCTGCGTTATATTTCCATCTTTATAGTAAAACGTACGATTGTCAACTATCCATGTATTACCTATTGAGCCAACTGAGGTAAGAAGCATGTCTACAACATTTGGTACACCAAACTTCAATTTTATGTCATCGTATCGCTTTGGACTAATAAATAGTTCTGTTTCAATTTTGTCACCTTTGCTTAATTCACCAATTTCTTTAGATCTGAAGAATGGAACACCATCTTCAATATACTCGTGAGCGAAGATTCGTTTACTTGATTTTACTTCAGCTACTTTTCCCAATTCGATCCGTTGCCAGTCCATTTATATACTTAGTAGATTTTCTAATTCTCGCAATAATATTTGCCTTTCGACATCTATCTCTTTAATATCCGCTATGATATTCAAAGGCGAATCATATTCAATCTCCTCATACTCAATCTCCTTATATCGATTGATACTCAAATCCCAATCGTTATCCCGGATTTCTTTTACCGGAACAAAAAAGCTCTTCTCGGTTCGCTTCCGCTTTATCTCGGTTTCCAGATTTTGCCAGCGAGTTAAAATATCCGGGATATCGTTATCGGATATCGTCGAGCGTTTGTCATCTAAACTATACCCATCGGCGGTCATATCATAAAACCAAACTTTGTCGGTGCCGCCACTTCCTGTTTTGGTAAAAATGATCACCGCCGTACTCACTCCAGCATAGGGTTTGAAGACACCCGATGGCATCGAGATAATCGCATTAAGCCGATGATTTTCAATGATTTCTTTTCGGATAGCTTTATGCGCGCCACTGCTGCCAAATAAGACCCCATCGGGTACAATCACTGCCGCTCTGCCTCCGATTTTGAGCATCCGTAGCATAAGGGCCAAAAAAAGCAATTCCGTCTTTTTGGTCTTACAGACTTGTAGCAATGAGCTTTCTACAGAATCATAATCCAAACTCCCCTTAAAAGGAGGATTGGCGAGGATCAAAGTGTAGTCACTTCGTATATCGGCATTGGCTTCGCTAAGTGAATCCCGACCTAAGAGATTGGGGTTTTCAATGCCATGCAGTTGTAGATTCATCGCCCCAATACGCAGCATGGTGGCGTCAAACTCGATCCCGGTAAACATATTGCTGTCAAAATGTTTCCTAAACTGCTTATCGTGAAACCAGTCATTGTGATGATCATGTACGTATTCGCCACAGGCCACCAGAAATCCAGCGGTACCCGCCGCAGGGTCGCAGATGAGATCTTCTTTCGATGGCTCCATCATCTCCACCATCATCCTAATGATGTGTCTTGGTGTGCGAAACTGGCCATTGGTACCCGCCGAAGCTATTTTAGAGAGCAGATACTCATATAGATCTCCTTTTGTGTCCCGGTCATCCATCTTGATCAGGTCAATCATTTGCACCACCTGATCGAGTAGCCGTGGGGTCGGTATCATAAAGGTGGCTCCTTTCATGTACTCGCCAAAGATACCCGCCTTACTACCTATCTGCTTCATATGCTCAAAGACCGTCAGATTCTTACCATTGAATTGCGGCCGGGTAAATAGCTCAAACATGGTCTGTGGGTCTTTGTTTTTAAAGCTTGACCAACGAAAGGGTTGTTCATCCTTATCATACCAGACTTTTTTCTTGGCTATTCCGGCGATGTTTGCTTTCTTTTCTTCCAGTTGCTGCTTTTCATCCAGCCGCCGCAAAAAGATGAGATAGGTCATCTGCTCGATCACCGTCAATGGGTTTGACACACCCCCCGACCAGAATGAGTCCCAGATCTTGTCGACTTGAGCTTTGAGTTCTCCTGAAATCATGTGCGACTATTTGTTTTCATTTATTTTTTCGTTGAGCCAGCTTAAGATATCAAGTATAGCAAATACTGTGGTCTTGAGCGTATAATTTGTAGGAATCTCGCTGTTATCATGTGCACCATAGGCACTCGTATTTGCATTGATTAAATGCAATGCTGAGGCTACATGCTGTGGGATGAAGGCGGGTGGTATCTCATGGTTGAAACCATCAATACCTTTGCCTTCCAGATATCTCAAGCACCAGGTTAAATTTGGCCGACCATCAGCATGAAAGAGATCTGGATGAAGGCGTCCAAGGTCGTTGAGACATTTATAATAACCTTCCAGAATTTTCCGGCCTTTATTAAGCATTCCTTCAATTTGGCTGAGACTATTTGTGTCCATGGTTTTGCAGATATCTAAAAGCATGCCCTTATACCGTACATCAATTGCATCGGAGTCAAATATTTCAAAAACATTGCTGTATTGGTCAATAATTTGAGTTTCCGGTAATAATGCTACCTCTTCCTTAATAAATTGAATCATTTCATCAATATCGGCCGCTTTACTGAAAAACCGGATTTCATCTTCCCAAGCGTTACCTATGTCATTGTAGTAGCCTGTGTAGACGCAGTAGGGAATTGCACGTCCATTATCGGCACTAATTTTTCTGATTGAATTAATACTGTCGCGAAGTGATTTCTCGGTTTCAGTACCCACTGCAGAAGTTGCTGCACGCAGCGCCTTCGCATCGAGTATTACCGCATCGTATTTATGGAAGTTAGCCCCGAGCTCTGCCATACCTTCCTGACTATTGATGAACGCACTCTTTACGATAATGCGATTATTTTGAAGTAGAGCCTTAGTGTCTTCATACTCTTTATGCTTGTCATCTATCCATAAGATATGAATCGGTCTTTCTTTTTTGCTCATCTGGTTAGGTTAGAGGTAAAAGAATTTCAAAATGAATTGGAAATTCCTTATCCTTATTTTGTAGGTCGTCTTCAGAAGTCTTTGCTTCCCGAAAAATACCATTATGTTTTTCGATAATTCTCCGGATACGGTCGCCACCAATGCCACTACCTCTGGAAGATCCGGCTTTTTTGCCCCTTTGTACGTAATCTGCGAACGTGAAGCCCTCGGGAAATCCTAAGCCATTGTCCATGTACTCAATTGCGCAATACGGTTGGTTATTTTCATTGGCAATGTTCAATTTAGAAATGATTTTGTATTTCATGCCTTGGTCCTGGAAGCCGTGCTTTGCGGAATTGTCAATTAAGTTATATACTACCGTTGTCATCAATTGACGATCGAAAGGAATGATGATTTTCTCAAGACCCGTTGACTCAAGCACTTCAATTGTAAATTTCGAAGTATGGGAGTAATCTTTTATGACTTGATTGAGAGAGATTTCGATGTCCATTTCCTCCAAATGAATTTCCTCTTGCTCGATTTTCATTTTTTCTACTTCAGAATTCAATCTCTCGGTGATCGCCCTAATTCTTTTTTCATATCGGGGTAACCACTCCTTAAGCATCCAATTTGCGTCTGTGTTTTCGCGCAGTAGGGAATCATCTAGAGAGATCGGTTGATTTTGACTGGCCTTATCGGTCAGATAGTTCTTCAATAATTTAAACCCGGAAGATAATTTTTCTAGTTCACCCATGAAGTCATGTTTGAAGTTTGACAGGATCTCGAATCCCCGGTCTTGAGTCTGCAATTTATTCCTCAAGTCAACTAATTCTCTATTTTTTAGTTCTATCAATCTTTCTTTCTCTCTTGCCACATATTCCATCTGCTTGTTGAGCTCTGGAAGTCCGATCGAGATCTTTTAAAAATCTTTCGGACTAATTCTACTTACAACTGTGCCGTGAATAAATCCCTTTAGTTGCTTTTGAAAATACTCCTGATGAAATTCAAGCCAGAAGTACTCGGGAATAATCTTTGTCGTCTCTAGAGTCCATGCGTCAATCGTTGGGGACAAAATGACTGGATTGTCGGCCTTAAAGAGCGCTATTTTTGGATCTCCCACAGTCGAAAGGAGAATGGCCGGTTCTTCAATTAATCTTCCTTTTTTGATTTTATCTGGTGATGCATCCGTATCGAAATCTAATGTGTCAAACGGGTTTGTGGGGAACGAACTTGGGCTTATATATGGAGTTTTTGCTACTGGTAGAGATGAATTGGTCTTAGCTTTACTAATGATATTCTTCAATTCGGCCAATTGATCGTCTGGTCGGAGGGCCTTTTGAAGATATTCCGTAGATAGTCCAATGTACCCTGTTGGTAACATGATAGAGTCATTTTCTTCAACCTCGGCCTTGGTAACTAACTTATAATGGTCCGGTTCATTTCTCTTGTTCGGTTCACTCAAATAGGGCTGCTGGTCTTCGTGCAAGATGCTAGTGTCAAGTCAATTTTATATTGTCGTATAAATTGATTAACTTCGTAGCCCAAAAGGCTATGAAGAAATACAAGATAACTTTAAGCAAGGCAGAACATGATCAGTTGATCGACCTGGTAAGTAAAGGCGTTCATAGTTCGCAGCTGTATCGCACAGCATATATTCTTCTAAACTGCGATGAAGGCAAACATGGGGATAAAATAACCAACGAACAAATAACCCAGGTTTTGAAAATTAGTATGCGAATGATCGACCGGATAAAGCAAAGGTTTGTAGAAGAGGGTTTTGAAGCCTGCTTGGAACGCAAACCCTTGAGCCGAACAAAGCCCAAATTAGCTGATGGAGAATTGGAAGCCCACTTGATAGCATTGAGTTGTAGCAGTCCACCCAAAGGTTTCAGTAAATGGTCGCTTCGAATGTTGGCGGATAAAGTAGTTGAATTGAAGTATGTCGAAAATATTTCTCACGAAACGGTAAGACGTGTTCTAAAAAAACGAATTGAAGCCATGGAAGGTAGTTGGATGGATTATTCCACCCCATCAGAATGGTTCGTTTGTTGCTTCAATGGAAAAAGTTCTGGACATATACAAAAGACCCTACAATAAGGATTTTCCAGTGATTTGTATGGATGAATCGCCCAAACAGTTAATCAAAGAAACCAGAACCCGAATACCAATGAAACAGGGGTTTGAGGCAAGAGAAGACTTTGAATATGAACGTTGTGGAGTAGCCAATATTTTTCTTGCATCGGAGCCTCTAAAGGGCAAAAGACATGTAGAGGTAACGGAAAGAAAAACAAAAACTGACTGGGCAAAGTTTATCAAACGAATTGCGGATGAGTGGTATATAAAGGCAATAAGAATAACGCTGGTCATGGATAATTTAGCCACTCATACAGCTGGTGCATTGTATGAAACATATCCCAGCGAGGAAGCTAAAAGAATATGGGATAGATTTGAATTCATCTATACCCCAAAGCATGGCAGTTGGTTAAATATGGCCGAAATAGAATTGAACGTATTAATGGGACAATGCTTAAATCGAAGAATAGATACTATTGAAACAATGAGTGAAGAAGCAGAAGCCTGGTGCATGCACAGAAATAATAAAAAGGCCATAATAAACTGGCAGTTTACTAATCAAGATGCACGAATAAAATTAGAAAGACTGTATCCGACAATAGTTCTTTGACATGACACTAGTGGATTCGTCGGTCGAATTATAACTAATTTTTCCGCCTTTCAAAATCGATTCAGATTGATAGATATTTCCATCGATAATCTCTTGTAGTTCTTCCAGGTTGATTTTGCCTGGTTCTTTTGAGAGATTGGATATTTGACTAGATTCGATCAAGGCAAATCTGCCTCTGAGATGACTTTTCTTGTCTTTTGATAGGACAAGTAGATTAGTTTTTATGCTGGTATATGGTGCATAAAATCCCGTGGGAAAGGAAATAATGTATTCTATTAAATCACTTGAAATAAGTTTACTCCGTAGCTCCTTTGTGCTTTTTTGCTCTGAGAAGAGTAATCCATCGGGCACGATTATATAGGCCCGTCCTTTAGCAGAAAGAGCGTAAATGGCAAACCAAACGAATTGCTCGGTGAGGTCATTGGTGCGGGTAATCAATTGGCTTTGCCATGTGTCAGATTTCCTTTTTCCCAATGGTGGTTCACAAACTAAAATGTCTACTTTGTTTGTCCATTCCTTCATATTTGAAATGGAATCCATTGTGAGGATTTCTATTTTATTAAATTCTTTATGGAAACTCCATAAAAGATAAGTCATTACACTTACCTGCTCATCTATGTCGATCAATTTGATTTTTTCAGCAGGGGCTAAATCCAGTTTTTGTAGAAGAGAACCGGTTCCGGCAGCAGGATCTATGATTGTATTTCCATTTTCAATTTTGACCAATCTGGAGAGAAGCTCACTCAATTGACTATTGCCTCCATATCCGTATTGCCTCTGGAACCCAATAGAGTCACTGTTGAGCCAGGCAAGTAATATCTCAAAAAGATCGTTTTGGTCGTACTCAATCTTTTCTAGTTCTGTTGAAATAAAAAGTATTGAAAGCAGATTTACTTGAGCTTGTTCAATTAGGTAATTTTTCAAATGCTTCTTAACACATGTAGATAGCTCGGTTTTAGCCGGAAGTAAGAAGCTGATGGCTGTGTCAAGATCTGGCTGAAGACTTGATTCGATAAAATCTCTAAATGGCTTATTAGAATTGTAGTTTTGGGCTAGCCAGATTAAACCGAGTATGGTTAAATACAGGGAATGCTCATCAGTAACATTTCTTTTGTATTGCCTACTGAGATTAGTTAGAATTTTACCAAGTTGTTCCCTAACTGTGAGTGATGATATTTGATTCATGGAATCCATTATTATTGCGAAAGTCTTTTTTCAATCATTAGTGGGAGTGAGAATAATCTTCCTTCAACTACTCGTGACCTTTATATTGCTGACTACTATTTCATTCAAACTGTGATATATCTTTACCATCGCCAGAGTATCCAATTTACAATACTCCAGAAGTGCTGTGACTGTCTCCATGATTGAAGGTAAGGTCATTTCTCCAAATATCATTTCTTTCCAGGCGTTGCATGCTGCGCCTCCATCCTGGATGGTCAGGTTTTCATAAGTGAGGTCCGGGCACAAGACCGGCAATACTTTTTTAATCGAGTACTTACCTTTAAAGCCTTTGTCTACATACTGCTGACGGGCAAAGATATCTGCCAGGTCATAAAAGCGATTGTTGATACCTACAAGAAAATCCAGGTCATCCGGTAGCACGGCTGCCAGGTCCTCGTTACATTTCCTTTCAAAGTTCTTATTCCAAACGATCACCGACCCGGCATCACCGATATTTTCGCGAAGCGATTGAGTGATAGCCAGAATCGGACTACTCAAATCCTGATGGAGAAATTCGCAATGCTGAAGCTCACCACCTGGCTCATATTGGATATGTACAGAATATTGAAAAGGTACTTGCTGGAAGGGATAACATCCTTCGAATACCGGAATAGCCGCAGGATAGGTCTCGTAATCGAGAAAGTAGAGTGGGTATTCTAACTCGGCCAGGCTTTTTTCAATTAGATCAGCTTTGATAATCGGCTGATCAAGATTGTGGACCCGGACTTGATTGAGTTGGTTGGGAGTGAGGTCATAATTGATGGGTATTTCAGCAATACCAAAAAGTCCATCATCAATGAGTGATCTCAGTCGCTTCGGACTACTGCCGATCCGGTACAGGTCATGGGCAGTATATGCGGGTACTTGAGGATGAAAGTGACCGAAGGTCGGACAATGTTTCGCACTTGGCTTGTACATACAATCACAAGTGATTGGTTCAGGTTGGGTGAGTAGGTGCTTGGCGTCGGAAATGGCTCTCTGAACATCATTGGATATTTTCTGAATCTCTTCAGAAATGTTTGTGATGACAAATAACTTGTCTGGATCTATCTCACCGTTCTTGCGAAACTCCTTATTGAGCTCGATGAGAAAGATTTGATTCACAGGATGACCACTTCTTATCAAGACTTCCTTTTGAAAAGCGGCATCCCAGAGGTGGCTTTCATCTTTTTTATCGGAAGCGGTGGTACCTTTGACCTCGTAGATATTGAAACCTTCGGAGGTGCGTTCCAAAACGTCAATGCGTGCATGGATTCCATCCGCTGTAAAGGATGCTTGGAAAAGTATTGGCACTCCCGAGTCAAGTGCACACTGGGTATCCCGGATAGCGTCGGCTCTCCAGCTGTCTATTAGCTGGCCCTCGGGGAATCGCTTTCTGGCCCAGAGTTCTACTTCCGTGCCCTGGTCGATTATTTGTTGGACAAAATCAGAAATCGGCTTTTCTTCGATGATCTCCGGCCGGTGTTTCAACATCCAGAAATGAGAATCGCACTCGCGAAATTTTAAGAATTCAGATTTAGTGATGTTCATAGTTATTCGTTTTTGATTACTTCACAAATCTGAGTACATTGGTGCAACAGAACTGCACCTACGAACTATGGCTACGAATAATCACGCTTTGATCCGCTACATGACGATTGACCGATGCCTCAAGTCGGGAGGCACCTATCACCTCAAAGATTTGATCGATGCATGCAGCGATGCGATATCGGGTTATGAGGAGTCCCGGCAAAAAGAAGCAGTCATAAAATCTAAATCTGTGAGCCGCCGCACGGTGTTGTACGATCTTGAGTTCATGAAAGATGAGGAATTCGGTTTTGGGGCTCCGATCCAAAGTGACAAGATGGACGGTTACTATTACAATGACCCCAGGTTTGAGATCTTTCGGGCCAGAATCGCCCATTCGGATCTCGATGAATTGAGTCATATTCTGCTAATCCTCAAAAGGATCAGTGGCGGGGGGGAATTCAAAGATCTGGAGTCTGTATTAACTCGCCTGGAAGAGACCTACCACATTCGTCGTAGTCAGAATACACAGCCAATCATTTCTTTTGAGCATAGTACCAACATCGATGGCCAGAAGTGGATCAATAGTCTCAAAAAGTTCATTCAGAGTAAACAGACAATTGCCATTAATTATGCACCTTTCAGCAAGGAGGCCTATGATCGTTTCCTTAGTCCCTACTTAATTAAGGAATACAATAACCGTTGGTTTTTGATTGGCTATGATCATGATGCGGAACTCATCTCCAATCTTGGTCTGGACCGGATAATCGAACTGAGAGGTTCTATTCGGTCTTATTATCAAGATCCTCATTTCAATGGTGAGGTCCATTTAAATGATATTATTGGAGTTTCTATTGATCCAGAGAAGGAAAAGGAAACCATTACATTCAAAGCAATCAACAATCAGCATCATTATCTCAGAACCAAACCGCTGCATCATTCACAGAAGACTTTAGAATTCGCTGATACTCACGGTGTTTTCACGATCGAGGTGATTCCAAATTTTGAGCTCGAGAGTAAGTTGCTGGGGTTTGGGGAGCGGGTACTGGTTTTGGAGCCAGAATGGTTGAGGGAGAAATTAATCGAAAGGGTTGAGAGGATGAGGGAGGGGTATAGGGGGTAAGCTACTTACTGACTTGTCCTGATATAGGTTGACACGAATTGTAAACCAAAATTAGGATTAATATGAATAAAGTAAACCATTACACGGACGAGTTTAAAATACGGATAGTAGAAGAAGTCCTGTCAGGGAAGATTACAATGGAAGAATGCCGGCGTCAGTACGGTATCAAAGGAAATCGACTGTATTGAAATGGATTCGTAAGTTCGCAGGAACATACACTAGATTTCCTAGCATGAATATAGAACAAAAATCAGAGGAAATTGATAGGCTTCGAGAGCAATTGAGACTTTTAAAAAAGGAACTGGAGTACGAACAATTGAAGTCGACATCCTACTTGGAGATGATTAAGATTGCTGAAGAAGACCTAAAAATTCCTATTAGAAAAAGTCTGGTGCCAAACAGTCCAGAAAGTAAAAGACCTTTATCCTAGAGTTCAACTCGAGGTATTGTGTGGATTGTTTGGCAACAGTAGACAGGCTTTGCATAAAAAGCAAAAAGCATTTACAAGCGTGCGGTTGAAGAACACGTGATCCTTGATATGGTTTCCGACATACGCAAGGACATGCCTCGAATAGGTAGTAGAAAATTGGCTAAAATGTTGACAGACAATAAGATATCAATTGGCCGTGATGCCTATTCGACATTTTAGGTAGAAACGGTCTATTAATCCGCCGTAGACGCAACCGAATCAAAACAACTCAGAGTCACCATTGGCTTAGAAAATACCGGAATCTGACCAAAGGAATGAAGCCCATCGGGCCTAATCAGTTGTGGGTCAGTGACATAACGTACATTAAGACTATTGACGAGGTATTGTATCTATTTCTTATCACAGATGCTTATTCTAAGAAAATAGTCGGTTTTTGCCTTGCGGATACCTTGGAGGCAAGCAATGCAGTCATCGCGCTTAAAATGGCCTTCAAGCAAAAACCAAAGGTATCCTCAATCTGATACATCATTCGGATAGAGGAGTCCAATACTGTAGCAAAGATTATGTCAAATTATTGCTAAAAGAGAAAATACAAATCAGTATGACAGAAGATGGGGATCCGTTAGATAATTCGATTGCAGAAAGAGTGAACGGTATTCTAAAAGATGAGTGGATCTACAACGTTGACGATCTGGATGCAAAGAAAGCTAAAAGCTATATTCCACTGATTATTAACATCTACAATGATAAGAGGCCTCATTTAAGCATTGACATGCTCACACCGAATCAAGCCCATCAAATGCAAGGAAACCTTACAAGACGATGGAAGAATTACCCACAAAAGAATAGATTTGTATCGGATGAAAGATATGTCTCAGAAGAATTATCCACATAAATTTTCGTTTTCCACACCCCAAATTATATATGATGATAATGAATAATATGTTTGTCAACCTTTTTTAGGACGGGTCATACCTTTATTTCGATTGTTTCTGAGTTCAGCTATTTCTAATTCAAGTACATTTATCCGTTCCGTAAGTTTCTTGATCTCAGCTAATTTACATGTAATTTGAGATTCATCAGTATCAGTTTCCTCAAGAAGATATGTCCTCCTATAGATAGTAACTCCTTTAAGTTTTGTTACCCTATAGTAATCTTTGACGATTTCTTCTAGTGGTCGAGAAATGTCTTTATCCGGATATTGTTGCATGATTGCAACAACTTTACCATAAACTTTCACTTGTGTTTCCCTTACTCGTAAGAATTTACAAATGAAGGAATATTTATTATAGCCTTTATTTCGAAGTTCTCTTTTATTTGACTCATAGTAGTCAGCAACTTTTGGATAAAAGTTCAATTTTATTCTTTCAGTTTCCTGCAAATCATCGACACTTGCCTGGCGCTCGTATTCTTCCTTTAGAGCTTTTAATTCCATAAGATTAATTAGTCCGTTCAAGATAGGTCAAAATAGTATCATCGTAGATAATCTTTTTGCTTCATGAAGCATAAGATGTTACTACAGAGCCACAGACCTAGGGAAATCTACCATATTAAACAAATTCTATTTCGAAATCATCACGCCAATAATCAACCCTACCACTAATGCAGCAACCACCAAAATTAGATTGCGTCTCTCCTTGGCTTTAAGTTGCTTGATGGTTGTTTTATAGGCGATCTCTGTTTGTTGGTGCTGGAGCTGAAATTTTTCGCTAATCATTTTGGTGAGATGAGCCTCTGAATTCTCTTTCCTCTTACTCCCCTCTCGTAAATATCATTTAGGTAAGTACCCAACGCTGAAGGGGTGATGCATTTCTTATCGGCGATTAATTCGACCAGAGTCACGTCTTTCTCATGACCAACACCAGATATTAAAGCTGGTTTTGAGTAAAGCAAGTACTCGCCTAATCCTACGTCGTTAAAGATCTCCAAGCCCAGGCCCCCTCCCCTAAACAAGCAGATGATATCTGATTTTTGGATCTTTGGCTGAGACAGTGTTTTTTTGATCTGGTCGGCCGATCCCAGATTTGTCCGCACTTGGTTGATGCGGTAAAAATCTTAGTGGATTTCAACATGGATAAAACATCGCGGTCGGTGATGGCACCCATGCCGGTCACAAATGTCAGCTCAACTTGCTCATCGCTAAGAATTCTGGCTTTAATAAGTTCGTCGCAGTTTTTAATGCCCGCATTGGCCTTTTTTCGCTGGATTTCCAGTCTTTTGGCATGGACCTCGCTAAATTCTTTTTCCCTTTGCCGGATCAATTTACTCAGATTAGCGTAAATGCCGATGGTACCATCTTTATTGACTCTTCTGGTGATGAATCCTTCAAAATCTATAGCCTTTTCATTAATTAGTTCAGCCCTAAATACTGCGGGAACTATTAAGGTAATGGAATACTCACTTGCTTCATCAGTCAGCAGGTCATAATAGAACCCACTGTAGTCTCTACTCCCCTTTTGCTGGTATACGCCTTTAACCAGAATGATTTTTCGTTCTTCAGCGGCTTTGATCGAGTTGTTATAGATTTCGACGAGTGAATGTGGTGTGTACATGGAGATATGTCGGATTGCCAGTAGCAAAGTAAGATTAAATGACCAAAGCCAGGACTTAGATTTCTCACTGAACCCAGGATTGCTTTTCCATCTCCGTACTCCGAGAAACTTGTTTGAAAAGAGCTGACTACCGGTGCTACTATTCCTATGCTAAATTAAGATCCTATGAATCTAATATGCACGATAATCAATCTTGTGTGTTCGAACATACATCGGGTATTTGAGTGCAAGGTTATTAATGTGTTTACGGTGTGGATGAAAAAGATTTATACTAAAATTTGGTAACAATAATATCCGATCGTCGAGTATTAAACATACTCAGTGGTTCCACTCCCACAATGGTTGCCAAATCAAGGATTTGGACCATTGTTGCCCCCTCCAAAGGGGGACACCTGAACCCCACAAATTAAGCTAAGCCGAAACGAAATCGTCTTCGAAAGACTTTTCACAGAAGAAAACCAAGAACATTTATTATCCATAAGAAAGATGATTAAATTCTAAAATTACTTGGTCACGATGTCCCCCTTGAGGGGGTCGGGGGGTGGAATTTTCTTGGGTCATCGCTCGTATTTATTCAGGATTTCAGTCTTTGAGCTTGGAAAACAACATAGAAGCACATTAGGAAAGGTGCGTTTTTTTTGATTCCCCTCGACAGGCTCAGGGTAACTAATTTAAATCCTGAGCGAAAGTCGAAGGATTGGCAATCAAAAAATATCCAAACAAATTTGTCAAAGCTAAAGTCTATATCAATCAAAAATGTTTTGGACACATATGGATTTATTTACCACCCCACCCCTTACTCACTCCTCAACGCCTTGACCGGATTCATAATCGCTGCTTTCAGACTTTGAGATCCAACCGTTAGGAACGCAATTAAGAGAGCGATGACAGATGCCATTAAAAAAACCACCCAACTGATTTCGATCCGGTAAGCAAAACTCTCTAACCAGCCACGTAGGAAATACCAGGTGAGAGGAATCGCAACGATGATACCTAACAGAACCAACAAGAGAAATTGACGCGACAGTAGCCCGACTATATTGGCTATGTTGGCGCCCAAAACTTTTCTGATTCCTATTTCTTTGGTACGTTGCTCAACCACAAAGGTAGAGAGACCAAAAAGACCAAGACAGGATACAATAATGGCCAGAGCGGCAAATACCAGAGTAATCTTACCCACTCTTTTTTCAGATTCGTACATTTTGCCAAAAGCCTCGTCGACAAATCGATAGGCAAAGGGTTGACTGGGTGCCATTTTTTGCCAGATTGATTCCAGGTGCGATATGACTTTATCCGTACTGCCGGCCTGATACGCCACTGAAACACTACCGGTTGAGCGCTCCAGGAATAAACCTAAAGCGCCTATTTTTTCTCGTAGACTTTCGTAGTGAAAATCTTCCACAACGCCAACAATGGTGTATTCTATAAAATCTTCCGGCTTAGGGGCTCCCTGAAAGTCTCCGGTACCATATATTTTTTTGCCGACGGGATCCTCATAACCAAGTATTTTAATCGCGGCTTCATTCAAGATGACGCCCATGCTGTCACCACCATATTGCTGATCAAAAAATCGACCTTCTTTCAATTGGAGATTATAGGTCTTTCCATAGTCATAATCCACACTCCATACGCCCATATTGATGGCCTGATCTTCTCTAAATTCTCTGATTTTTGAATAAGTTGAATTACTTCGTGAAGAAGGAATCGGTAAATATGAAGAAATACTGGCCGAGGTGACCGCAGGATCGAGTAAAATCTGTTGCTTGAATGATTCGATGTTATTCCTCAGTGTATAGGTGTCGTCAACTACCACCACCTGATCTTGTTGGAATCCTAGTTTTTTGGTGCGAATAAAATTTAACTGCTGATAAATCAAAAAGGTGCCAATGATTAACGAGGTAGCAATTATAAATTGAAATACCACCAACGTATTTCGGAGTATGTGATCTCTGCTCTTGCCATGACCACTATCACGCATGATTTGCAGGGGCTTAAATGCTGAAAGAAAAAAGGCTGGATAACTGCCGGCAAGAATTCCAACAAGAAAAATACCACCAACTAATGTTAGCCAAAAAATTGGACTACTCCACGGCAATTGCAGTGCTGCTCCCGTGAGAGTGGCGTACCAGGGTTTTAATAGAATGGAAAACAAGATGGCAAGACCAAAGGCAAAAAAAGCCATGATGATTGATTCGCTCAAAAATTGATAAACTAATTGTTTTCTTTTGCTACCCAATACCTTTCTAACTGCTATTTCTTTGGCTCGTTGTGACGATTTGGCCGTTGTCAGATTCATAAAATTAATACAGGCGATTAATAGCACAAATAAAGCTACTGTCGAAAATATCCAGATATACCTGATGTCGCCGTTAGTACTCAATTCAACTTGCAAATCGGAATGTAAATGAATGTCTTTTAATCGTTGTAACGGATAGCGTGCATGCTGACCGGTTTTTTCAAAGTCTTCCAGTGACATATTTAAAAGTGTCCTGGCGGTCAGACTTACCTTCTCGCGGGAAAGGTTTTCAAATTTTTCACTAAATGAATTATAATCAGTTCCCTCCTTTAAAAGCAAATACGTATGAAAATTATTATTCGACGCCCAAAAGGAAGGCGATGTCGCAATCTCTTCATTGCCATTGAGCGATAATAGCATATCTGCTTTAAAATGGTTGGTGACCGGTATGTTGGCAAACACACCTTTAATACTCCAGATATCCCGGTCGCTTAACAAAAGGTTTTTTCCCGTTACATTTTCTACCGTGCCAAATAATTTTTTCGCCAGGTTTTCAGATATAGCCAGGCTCTTTGGTTGGGTAAGGCAAGTCTCCGGGTCACCCAATATCACCTCAATCGGAAAAAGATTGAAAAAAGTGCTATCCACACTTAAAGCATCTTCCACCAAAAGATTGAGATGATCAGTGCCATCCTCTCTGACCAGATAGGAGCCGTAATCTCTAAACCGACACCAGTCTTCAATCTCGGGCAGCACCTCAGCTGCATCGGGTGCCACCACGGAACCACTGACTGCCATCCTCATAAGCATGCCACCGAAGTTGATATCGCCATAAGGTCTCACGATGCGTTCTAGCTTTGGATTCCATCGGTCATAGCTGATTTCATGGCTGACATACATCAAAATCATCAGGCAACAAAGTACGCCGATAGAGAGGCCGACAATATTGGTTAGGCTGAATAGTTTGTGTTTGACCAAATTTCGAAAACCTATTTTGATGTAGTTGAATAACATAGTCCATTTAGTTTATTTAAAAGCAAGGGCGCTCCCGGTATCTATGGACGAGTGAAAAGTCAATTGGTTGCGGAGCTGAAGGTTTTTTTTGCAAAAAGCTGCATTGCAATCACAATTCGGACAAGCTATGCATGACTTACGCAAGGATCACTTTGTTTTCATAGTCTCTTTCAGCCCAATAGAAGTTGATTTCGATCAGTCCAAAAAGTCATTTTCTTTCAAACCTGCCCTTGGGACCTAATTTACTTAATTAAGTTTCTTTATTTCTTTACCATATCATCTCCAGAAAATATTGGTAAGTAAATCTAGGAGGATGTTGAAATACTCACATCGCGCTGATTTTACAAAATATAACTTTATACTATAACATGATTAATCCGTTCTCGCCGTTCCTGACTTTGTTGAGACTCAGTCTGTTACAACTTCCAGTAGCATCCTTCGTCTCGCCGCGTCAGAAACGTCGATTTACGGATTCAGCATCAAGTTGCGTATTTCAACAGCCTCCTAGGCTTGTTCTTCCAGAATTTATTGGGTATGGTGACACCGGCTTAGTATGTGTAGGTGGGGTCCCACACCCAAGTTGGAGCGTTGGATTTTATACAGCGGATTAGGTAACAATATCATTTTCATAAACTAATTTCTTATTGTCACAAATAGTTGATTATTAAACGAAAGTAGCCTTATAAAATCCAGCGGAGACTTGGGATGTGGGTCACCGAGCATACAGCCGGCAGTTTTGGCTCCACTTTTTGCTGCCAAAAAGTGGAAAAAAATTATTCTCTAGGAAGATGCATAGGGGTAAGAACATATCGGTAACGAGTGCCAAAACTTAAGGTAATTTATTTTAAAATCTCCGACAAAAGTATTTTCGCCCGCAATACAGTTGCAACAGTCAATGCATCGCGAATTTGACCTTCCAAAACCATTCTTACCAATTCATCAAAATGAATCTTCTTCACCTGCAGATTTTCTGTTTCCTCCGGGGCTGCGTTGCCATTGCTGATTCCTTGAGCTAGATAACTGAGACTGACTTCGTCTGATACAGAGTTAGAAAGATCCATCTCCAAAATAGGAGTCCATTTCGTTGCTTCCAGTCCGGTTTCCTCCTTCAATTCCCGCTTAGCGGCTTCAAGAGTGGCTTCCCCTTCGGGACATCCTCCTTCCGGAATCTCCCAGCTATAGCTTTGTAGGACGTACCGGTATTGGCCGACTATATAGGTGAATCCTTCATCATCAATGGGTAGAATAGCAATGGCTATATTTTTATAATGAACTGTACCATATATACCTCGATTTCCCGACGGATTAATCACATTCCGGTGCTCTACCCTGATCCAGGGGTTTTCATAAACAATAGCTTTGTCCAATGTTTTCCAATCGGAATATTCCATAGGTCTTTAGATTTTTACCGGAATCGGAACTAATTAATTTTTCCCTATTTTCGGTTTTTTTACAGACTCAACTGAATAGATGATCAATATGAAATTTGATGTATTAGGTAAAACCGGTGTAAAAGTAAGCAAGATTTGTTTAGGAACGATGACCTGGGGAGAGCAGAATAGTGAAGCAGAGGCGCATCAGCAAATGGACTATGCCTTAGACCGGGGCATCAATTTTTTTGACACCGCCGAACTTTATGCAGTACCTATCCAGGCAAAAACTCAGGGACTAACAGAACAATATATGGGTACCTGGTTTAAGAAAACTGGTAATCGGGATAAAGTGATTCTGGCTTCCAAAATCGTGGGTCCGGGCAATGGCGCCCATTGGATACGACCGGAGATCAATTTTAAAAAGGAATCTCTAAAAAAGGCGGTTGAGGATAGCCTTCAACGGATGCAAACGGATTGTATTGATCTTTATCAACTACATACCCCTGAACGAAAAACCAATTTTTTTGGCCGTCTCGGATACACCCATGATCCTGATGATAATTGGGAAGAAAATTTTCTGGAAGTCTTAGAAGGGCTGGACATCCTTGTACAGGAGGGAAAAATTAAATATTGGGGGCTCTCAAACGAAACACCATGGGCTACCATGCGCTGCATATACCTGGCTGAAAAACATCATTTACCCCGGCTTGTCAGTATTCAAAATCCTTATAATCTTCTCAATCGTAGTTATGAGGTAGGATTGGCAGAAATTTCCATTCGTGAAAATGCCGGCTTGTTAGCTTATTCACCGATGGCTTTCGGATTACTTTCGGGCAAATTTCATGAAAAAACAGACACGCCCAATGACCGTATTAACCAGTTTAAAGTGATGTCTCGCTACAACGGTGAAATGTCATGGAAAGCAACCGCTAAATACCTGAAATTGCCAAAAAATATAATGTCAGTTTAGCTCAAATGTCTTTTGTCCACAAGGAAATAAGTAATCCGGCACCTTAGACCGTTGAGTGGTGAGCTTACCAATCCCTACGGGCTTGGGAGTCTCACCCACACAAGCTTCATTACCCGATCCATGTATACCAATTCCTCTGGGCTTGGGATTCCCTTATTTATGTTAATGCAAGGAAAGGGACATCCGACATCCGACACCCGACACCCCGACACCCCGACACCCGACACCCGACACCCGGCACCCGGCATCGAATTTATTTCCAAACGGCGGAATTGATCCGCCGCTACTACTACAATATAATTTGTCTAAATTTGTCCATGTATTGGTGTTTGGTTATTTAAAATGACCAGGCTTAATAGGGAATCCGGTGAAAAACCGGAGCAGTCTCCGCTGCTGTAAGCTCACACAATCCTCTGGCCGATGCCACTTTCTCTGATAGGAGATGGGAAGGCGCCAGAATGGAGAGCAAGCCAGAAGACCTGCCATACGATTGATTCATAAGGCTTCGGGGTAAAAGTCGATGATCATTGTCACTGTATTGGATATCGCCTGTTTGCATATCTATCAGTTTCCTGCTCATCTACGATTACCTTCTGTCATGATTAACTAGTAGAATGTTTCGAGGTAGTACAATGCTGCTCTGTTTGTTGGTGCCATCTTTCCTGATGTCGCAGGTTGATACTATTCTCACATTGGATTCCGTGGTGATTACTGCCTTGCCGCTGAGGTCGTTAGATTTTGGCAGCAATGTCAAGGTATTTGATGCCGAAGATTTAAGAACGAACCAAAGCTCGAATGTCGCAGATTTTTTAAGCGATAAAAATCTGGCGTTTATTAAGACGTATGGTCAGGGCACTTTAGCTACTTCTTCTTTTCGTGGAGGCAGCGCTGGTCAAAGTCTGGTTTTATGGAATGGTTTACCCGTACATAGCCCCATGCTTGGGCAGTTGGATTTTTCCTTGTTACCCATCGGGTTTGTAGATGAAATCAGGGTGCAGCCAGGTGGTAATAGTAGTCTTTGGGGTAGTGGAGCCGTAGCTGGTTCCATCTCGCTTGACAATCATTTTAAATTACCACCTTCAGTTTTTCTTGATTTTGAATTGGGTAGTTTTAATAATGTTTCCCAAAATCTTCAGCTACGGCTTGGGCGGAAAAAATTGAAAAGTGCGACCAGGATTTTGTTTGAGAAATCAAGAAATAATTTTCCATATCGTCCTTTCGTAGGAGCACCGGAAATTAGATTGGACCATGCGAAAATTCTTCAGAAGGGTGTCATGCAATCATTTGAATATGCATTGCGGAAAAATCAAAAATTGGCATTTCATTTTTGGCATCAGGATACCGACCGCGAAATTCCCCCCCTGCTAACTCAGACAGAAAGTCTGGCCCAACAGCAAGATCGAGCAACCCGAATGGCATTTATTTTCAAAGGAGAAAAATCTCGTTCGATTTATGAATGGAAGCTTGGATACTTTGCCGAACATAATAATTACCAGGATGAGAAGATTAGGTTAGAGAGTGCTAATTTATTCACGACCTGGATGACCGATTTTGCCCAGGACTGGATCATGAAACCGTGGTTGAGAATCTCATTGGGCACAACCCATTCATATACCGGTGCGAGGGCAGATGCCTATAGTGATCGAGCGCACGAATATCGTGGTGCCATATTTTTAAGTAGCCGGGTTACAATTAGAAAGCTCCTTTTAATGGCTGCCTTGCGAAAACAATGGGCAGATAATCAATCCGTACCTCTGATTCCTTTGTTATCGTTTCAATATCCGGTCACACCCCAATTCATGATTAGAGGAAAACTATCACGGGACTACCGGCTGCCTACTTTAAATGACCGGTTTTGGATACCAGGTGGTAATCCAGCATTGAAGGCCGAAAATGGTTGGAGTCAGGAAATCACATTTTCGTGGGATAAAAGTATCCAGGACTGGTCATGGTCTTATCAGGTGACCGGATATAATCGATTGATTCATGATTGGATTATTTGGACCCGTAAGGATGGACAGTCTTTTTTTTCTCCCGAAAATATCGCCAAGGTTTGGAGCCGTGGGCTTGAACAAAATATCAAGATCACCCATACTTCGGCAGAAGGTTCTATTGTGTCCACTCTTCAGGCCTCTTATACTTTCTTAAAATCAACCAATGAGATCGCTGTTACCAATCCATTGCTGGCCAAGGGACAACAGCTTATTTATACGCCCCGGCAACAGGCTTCGGCTGGATTTTCTCTACAATTGAAGAAAATGGGGTTTTCCTATAAGCATTTCCTGACCGGAAGCTATCAGGGTATCGATCAAAATTTATCAAGATTTGACTTGGGTGCTATAGAGCTAAATATGTTTCCAATACTTTTCAGGCAACATGCGCATCTTTTATTGAGTTGAATAATATCTGGAACCGTGAATACCAGGTGATCGAAAACAGACCCATGCCCGGGAGAAATTACCGGGTCGGTTTGAAATTAAAATTTTGCATTAAATAAATGAGCAATAACTATGAAAACCTATTTATTTTTCCTTTTGTTTTTTCTGACCAAATTGTTGTTTGCCCAGACGATTGCTGACTTCGAAGAATATGAACTATCATCAGACACTTTTAACAATGGCAGTGATGGAAGTGGCGGTTTCATCAGTGGTAATATATTTCTTCCAAATGACTATAGCCTGGATTTTAATGCCTGGCTGGGCTGGGCTTTGTCGTCAAAAAAAGACACCATGACCCCGGGATTTTTTAATCAATATAGTTGCATTGCTGGCAGTGGCAACGATAGTAGTCAAAACTATGCTGTAGCATTTGCACTTGAACCCGCTACCCTCAAACTGGTTCAAGGGCCGAAGAGGGTATCCGGTCTGTACATTTGTAATGGCACTTATCCATATTTAAGCATGCGCGACGGTGATTCGTTCTCGAAAAAATTTGGTGGTCCGTCTGGCAATGACCCTGATTTTTTTATCATGACAGTTAAAAAATTTAGCAATGGTTTGTTGTCTACGGATAGCATTAATTTTTACCTGGCAGATTTTCGATCTGATAATTCGGATGAGGACTACATCATAAGCGATTGGACGTATCTCGATCTGTCACCTTTAGGGGAGGCAGACAGCCTTCAATTTAATCTGTTTTCAAGTGACAATGGGATCTTTGGTATGAATACGCCTGCATATTTTTGTATTGATCAGATAGTTACTGAAGATTTAAGCACCTCTTTGTCTTCTACAATCCAAGATCAGGTAAAGTTGGATCTTTTCCCAAACCCAGCAACGACATTCGTGCAAATTAGCGCCGAAAAGCAGCTTAACCCTGTAATTAGTATATATGATCAAACTGGTAAAATGATGCAAACCGCCACCTTGATCGAGGGTCGATATACTTTGGACGTACAAGACTACCTTCCCGGATTGTATTATGTTGTGATGGAGAATAACACCAAATATATATCCGCTGGATTTATTAAGCAATAATAAGGTAGTTTTAGATAAAATCTCCTGCAACAGGAAGGCATACTCACCTGTGCGGAATTTGGAATTTGAGATTTGGAATTTCTCTCGAGAGACATGAAGCCACTCTTTTGGACACTCCTTTTGGCAACGATATTTACTGCTGGGTTCATGCGTTCGGACGCTCATCGTCGAGCCATTGAATTCAACATCATGGATTTTGAATGGCCGGAGAGCGAGACCCAACTTGATTCTTTGATCGTAGAATGGAGAGTTGACCCAGCCAAACGATCTTTACTATCGAATCAATTGCGTATCGATTACATCTTTATGTCAGTCCTATTTCCAGCGATCCTGATATTTTGTCTTTGGGCAAGAAAGAGATTGGCAACGGTTTCGGTCATTCTTAAAAGGCAATTTAGAACTATTCGATTGATGCTTTTAATAGCAGCTTGCTCGCAGGTCCTGGCTTGGCTTTTTGATTTTTGTGAAAACGCCCGACTCGAAACATGGCTCATGGCTGGTTCGGTTGATCAGATAATTCTGTTCAAAGAAATGGTATTTAGTAAATTTAGTATTGGTATTATTGGTTTTTTAATTGGAGCCGGAGCCCATTTGTATGCTTGGCTGCTTTCAAAAGCAGATTGAAGAAGATTTTAAATTATCAGTGGTTCGTGTATTATGAGCTCATTAGTAGTGATAGCTATGCGATTTGACCAGACTTTGGATCAAGTCAAAAGTACCTGAAGTATTGAAATCATAAAAGATGACTGTATTTAAAAAAATGAATTTGGCGGCCATAGTTTTGGGTCTTTTGTTATCTTTTTTTAGCCCTTATATGCTTTATGGGCAGCAGGACCTAACCGGTACCGCAGTGGACGGTTACCGTGGTATCTGGTTTGAACTTAATCAGAAATTTCCCCATGGTGATAAATATAGTGGCGGTCTGGGCACCTATACGGCAAAACATATCCCATTGGCGATCTACGCTGCTGAAGTAGACAAGACCTTTTTTGTTTATGGAGGCACCACTGACAAGGATGAACGACATTTGCTTTGTATGATTGGCTATTTTGATCACAAAAAATCAGTCGTTGGTAAGCCTAGAGTTGTATATGACAAAAGGAATGTAGATGACCCTCACGATAATCCCAGTCTTTCAATCGATGATCAAGGCTATCTATGGGTTTTTGTCAGCGGTCGCGGTCGAAGTCGGCCTGGGTTTATTTACAGGAGTAAATCGCCCTACGACATTTCGGCATTTGATCTCGTGCTGGAAAGTGAAATGACCTATCCTCAACCCTGGTTTATTCCAGAATCAGGATTTATGTACCTTTTTACAAAATATACCGGAGTGCGTGAATTGTATTTTCGCACCAGTGTTGACGGAATGACCTGGACCAGCGATCGCAAATTGGCCGGCATCAAAGAGGCGGGTAAAGACAAGAGTGGACACTATCAAGTAAGTAACCGCTATCGTGAAAAAGTCTCAACTTTTTTTAATCGTCACCCCGACGGTAATGTAGATCAGCGAACCGATCTCTATTATATACAAAGTTCGGACTTTGGAAAGACCTGGACGAATATTCATGGAGAGACCCTGGAGATCCCTTTGGAGGAGGTCAATAGTTCGGCGCGAGTCTTTGATTTTCAAAGTGAAGGAAAAAATGTTTATGTAAAGGATCTTCAATTTGATAGAAACGGAAATCCCATGTGCCTCTATGTCACTAGTGGTGGCCATGAGCCTGGACCCGATAATGATCCCCGCGAATGGAGGTTAACCAGGTGGTCTGGTAGCAAATGGGTACATACGGTGATTACCAGATCTGATCACAATTACGATATGGGTTCTCTTATCTTGAAGGATCGTGATTGGTACCTTATCGCTCCGACCACCGATGGGCCCCAGAAGTATGGTACCGGAGGTGAAGTCGATCTGTGGCATTCTAAAAACAAAGGCAAACGTTGGAAGCTGCAAAAGGCGGTTACCCGCAATAGCAGTCTGAATCATTCTTATATCAGGAGAGTACTCAATGGCCGCACACCATTTGAATTTTTCTGGGCTGATGGCAATCCGGACCAGCAGAGTATTTCTCATCTGTATTTTGGTGATTTACAAGGAAATGTCTGGCAATTGCCGTACCACATGACTAAGGACGAACAAAAACCAGAGGAGATCAGCTTCAACAAATAGGTTCAGGATCACTATTTATATTGCGAAATAGCTGTTTTTGGCAAAGTCATTGTATAGGATGTTGGCAATGGACCCCCATTGATTTGATCCCTCCAAATTAAATGCCATGCCTACAACAAAAAAGATTATTGCCGCCTCGATCATTGTATTTACTTTATTGATGATCAAGTGGTCAACCGGTTTTCTTCCGGAAGTCATTGAGATGTCAAAAGATCTTTCTTTTTTGATTTTGGTCCTACTTCTCTTACTATTGGTTTCATTTGCCATCTTTAAAATGATTAGGATACTAATCCAGGAATGAAATTTTATTGCTCTTAGGAGTTTTTAGTGGGTAGTTCTTCATTTAAAGGGGCTCTATTTTTTATGAAAAAATTGGAAACCCAATAAATATGGCGAAGACCCAATTTTATTGCATCATTTCTTTCTTAAGCCATTGAGGCCGGTCAGTCGTAATGCAGCGCACTCCACAGGCTTCCATTCTCTTCGCATCTTCCGGAGTATTTACGGTCCAGCACCAGACTTCCTTATCAATGGCAGTAAATCGACGTACAAGGTCCGTATCAATTATTTGATGATTTAAGTCCACACCATCCAGGTCACTTTTAGAAATATCATCAAATCGACTATTTAGATCGTCCAGATTGGAGGATAGGAAATAGCAGGGAATCTTAGGAAATGTTTTTTTGGTTTCGACTATCGTCTCATAGTTAAAGGCGATGAAAGCAATACTTCCAGTCTTCCAATATTTATTAATTGATTTTTGCAAATGAGGTATGATTTCCTGACCACATTTTATTTCGATTACGAGTAGACGGTTATCGGGTACAGTCCGAAGTAAGCCTTTTAATAGAGGCACCGTTTCACTCGAGTATTTTTTGAGATTACTTGTCTTAAGCTTGACCGGAGTATCTTTTAGATCGCGGTAGTTTGTCTGGCTGATGTCCAGATCCAGTCCCAGCAAACGTTTGGCATTCGAATCGTGAATCACCACAATTTTTTCATCTTTGGTAAGCATGACATCACACTCTACTCCATCACTTTCAAGTTGCCATGCCAGTGTAACGGATGCCATTGTATTTTCCGGTGCCAAATAAGATGCACCCCGGTGGGCAATATATTGTAATTGTGCATGTGCAGTCATCGTAAGAAAGGAGAAGAAAAAACAAAAGACAGAGTACGAGCCAGCCAACAAGCCAATTTTACTATTTCGATTATTCATAGCTATTATTCTTTGGGTCGCATATCATTTATTATGCGACCAAAATACCGAAGCTGATTATAAGTCAAAAAAGACTTTTGACAAGTGGATTTATTTAGATTACCAGTCCTTTTCTCTTATCCCATGGTCCGGTGATGGCAATGGTGAGTCCAGGCCCCTGAATGTTTACAAATAATATTTTACCATCGGGTGAAAATGTAGCTCCGGCAAATTCGGATTTATAGCCTACATTTTTAGCAATATGATAGATGCCTCCTTCAGGAGTGACACCAACAATTCTAGATGCTGATTTATCTTCACAAATCACTAAGTCACCATGATTGGAAATGGTCAAATTGTCAGCACTTTCAATTAAATCGGTATTGTTGGGTTCAATGAATATTTCAAGAGTGGCCGGTTGCTCCCCTTCGTTGGATTGTCCTTCATTGGGTGATAATTGATATCTAAATATCTGACCGTGCTCTAGTCTGCCACCATTTGTACAGGCAAAGTAAAATTCGTTTTCTCCAAACCAAATTCCTTCTCCCCGGGCAAACCGGGCAGCACCTTTGGCAAATCCCCGATATCTTAGATCATCATCTGGAGCATCAATTCCATCGATATCCAGCCATTCTATCTCATACTTATTACCAATGATCATCTTGTCTCCGGGAAGATCTGCCCAATTCCTTGTTTCATATCCAGGCCGATCTTTGATAGCCAATGCCTGGAGTCTTCCACCGTCTTGTAGTTTGCCCTTTACATAGGGTATAAATCGATAGATCAGACCATCTCCGCGATCTTCCGTCTGATATACAATGCCACTACGGGGGTCTACGCAAACCGCTTCGTGATTAAACCTACCCATGCCCAGAAGGGGCGTCGGTGCAGCCAAAAGGGGAGTACTTGACGCGGACACTTCAAAAGCGTATCCATGCCATTTTTCGCGTTCATTATTAGGTGAACTCGTGTCTTCTTCACAAGTGATCCAGGAGTTCCAGGGAGTACGGCCCCCAGCGCAATTTCTTAGGGTGCCAGCCAAACTCAAATATTCCGTTTCCACCTGCTGGGTCACCGGATTGTATACTAGAGTAGTGGTTCCACCCATGCAGGGGGTTTTACCCCGGCCATAGTCATACACCATGTCCGGATTGATTTTTGATAAAAGCTCTTTGTTAGCTCCATAAGGGCCATCTGCTACGTTTCCCTGTGACAGTTCGTGATTTCTAATGATGATTATTTTACCGTCCGGACCTGGAAAAGTTGCCATTCCATCAGCAGCACCAGGCACGACAAATCCGTCCGTCATCATTGAACCTTTAGAAGAAATCACCCGGTAACTAAAACCTTCAGGCAAATTTAGGGTGGCTTCCGGATCATCAATAAGTGGACCATAACCTTCTTGCAGGAAGTCATTTGAAAGGTTAGCATCGACTGATGACTTTTCAGAATTGCATCCAACCGCAAAGGCTTGCAGACCAAAAAATCCTAAACTATAATGGCTGGTTCGGGTTAAAAATCGTCTTCTATCCATGCTTACGCGATGTTTTTAAAATAAGATAACTAGTCGAATTTAGGAAAAAAATTAAAGTATGAACGATACATACCATTTAGGCATGCGAATAGTTGAACCCGCATTATACATTGGAAATTCCAATGCCTAATTTGACGATTGAAAATCAAACATTTAGACTAAGTATATAGAAACCAAAGTGGTGATTTTCAATATCAGGGTCTCACCCTGATAAATCATTGAGGATCAATGATTTCGCCAGCTGATGACGATTAATGTCACTGTCAGACAAGCCTTGCTTCGTCTGACCCTCTGGGCAGAATCAGCAATTCTAATGCTGATTCTGGATTGCATCAATGGACTCAAATGAATCCCTAACCTTAATAAATTCGAAGCTGATTAATGCTTCATGATCCGCCGTACGGCAACTTTATTGTCTTGAATTATTTTCGAAAAGTAAATACCAGGACCGATATGTGATAGATTTACTTCTAAAGTGCCGTATCGAAGTTTTTCTTGTTTAAGAATGAGTAACTGCTGACCATTTGCATGGTATAAGATAAAATCAACCGGTCCATCATCATTAGAAGGTAGTTGAATATTGACCTTGTCGGAAACAGGATTTGGAAAAATTCGTATCGCAGCATTAAATGCTTCGTCAATTGTTGATACCGTTCCACTCACTTGCACCAGGAATGAGCAACACTGGTAGTTGCCTGACGCATCGATAGCCATGTAGGATACCTTGGTTTCACCGGCAGGAAAAATACTGCCGCTGGGCAAACCTTCAGTCATTGCAAAAG
This sequence comes from Saprospiraceae bacterium, assembly GCA_016711125.1. Classification (GTDB taxonomy): domain Bacteria; phylum Bacteroidota; class Bacteroidia; order Chitinophagales; family Saprospiraceae; genus JABDMH01. The sequence continues at coordinate 149,326 of JADJTQ010000003.1, forward strand.
AATCTACTCCACAATTGTCAGAAGCCACAGGTAGATCATACAGAACTACGGTTCCACTATCCACTTCAATATCTTCGACGCATGAAAGAAAGACCGGTCTAATAGTGTCGACTACGGTGACTTTTGACATTTTTTCTGTCAGATTGCCGGCTGCATCGATCGCTGAAAAAGTGACTTGCTGCTCGCCTAACTGTGTACAATCCATCATATTGGGAGCTGCCCATAAAGAATCAACCCCGCAATTATCGAAGACTCCTGCAAATGGGAGATCGAGAGGAATCGCTCTAAAACCCATGCTGTCAAGGTAAAGAGTAGCATTCTGTATTACCAGTAAAGGAGAAGTCGTATCCGTAACCATCACTTCGACAGAAGCACTTTTTTGACAATTATTGGCATCAATGAGGGTAATAGTATACATTCCCTGATTTATTCCAGATAATGAAGCTTCGATATCACCCGAATTCCATTGGACGCTAAAAGGGGTAACACCTCCTGTGATCGTGGATAATATGGCTCCATCCATCGCATCCGGACAGCTGACACCGGTAGTCGAAAAATCAATCAGAATCTCATTGGGTTGTTCAATCATCACGGCTACAATTGTCTCACATCCAGTCGCATCTGCCACCGTCACATCATACATGCCTACCTTAAGGTTTGATGCTATCGGCCCACTCTGGCCATCTGACCATTCATAGGTGATTGGGTTTAGAGCATTTGAAGTTATTACTTCCGCCAAACCTGAGCTGTCGCCAAAACACAATACCGGAGTTTCATTGATGGACGCTGCCAGACTACAACTGCCCCCCTGCACCGTGGCCATTCCGACCTTGGTGCATTGATTGGCATCGGTAACTGTCACCTGATAGGTGCCAGCAGCGAGATTGCTAACATTCACGGTAGTAGCCCCAGTGCTCCATGCATAGGAATAAGGGCCTACGCTACCCATAGCACTCACAGACACTGTACCATCTCCTGCCATAGGAGCGCTTTCATTGGTTGCGGTTGCTACAATGTTAAGTGCCGTAGGTTCTTCGATCATGATACTGCCCGTCGTTGTACAATCATTAGCATCAGTGACCGTGACATTATACATACCCGCCGCTAAGTTTATAGTGGTTTTTGTGGTACGTCCATTTGACCATGTATATCGATATGGTGTGGTACCTCCCGATGGATTCGCAGTTGCAGAACCAGTGTTTTGTCCATTACAAAGTCCGTTGCTAGCAACAGTAGCCAATCCGAGTAGGGCAGGTTGAGAAATGTTGACGGTTGCATCCGAACTCATCGCATTTGCATCCATGATCGTTACATTATAACTTCCAGCTGTCAGATTTGCTATTGTCGATGAGGTTGCACCCGTTGACCATTTATAGGTATAGGGCGGAGTCCCACCCGAGGCATCGGCTGTTACCGATCCGTTATTTCCACCATTGCAGGATACATTAATCTGATTACTAATTCCGGCCACCAGCGGAGCACTGTCTGCCTGAAGGATAAAGCTCTTCGATCCTGATATCGGGCTGTCACCGGAAGAACTGCCGTTGCCGTTGGTCAGATTGCCCGCGTAATACATGGTAATGGTAGCACCATCTGGTCCATTGGGGGCTATCCAATTAAAGTTCCAGCTGACTTGTGTGGCATTAAAATTCTTTGCACCACTGTGTTCTACGTATTCTCTATTTCCGGTATTGGCAGTACCTACATCGTTCGTATTTTCCGTCAAATCTCCCGCATTATTGTTGTTGGCCCCAAAAACACTGACCAGCTGAAAGCCTCCACGGGCCGGAGTTCCCTGCGTGGCCTTGATCGTAAATGTGGCTGCGTAGGTCTGGCCAGCCTCAACCAGATCCGGTATACCGCTTACCTCCAGGGTGCCATTAAAGGCACCTCCACCGTGACACTGATTGCAAAATTCATCAAATGGAGCATTGGTATGAGCATTTGGCGGATTTGCTGCATTGCCTCCAAACAGCACCCATGCTGCAAAAATCAGTGAGTATCCTGATATAATTTTATACTTGGTTTTCATTCTTTGAAGCGATTATTTAGCGGTAATAAATCGAAATTTAGGATTGCAAGGTCGAAGATTGGTAATGTAATATTGATTAGTCAAAAAACTAGCTATTCTTTTTTCCGAGCCGGACAATTTTAATTCTAAACCCGTTCGGGTGATCTGGTGCGGCATAACATACTAAAGCAGATCTTCAATGGTTTGATGAAGATCTGCCTTAATAGGTGATTGTTGCCTGATCCCTTTAAAATAGTTTCCAGTATTAATACCTAATCATCTCGGGTAAAGCATTAGGAGTGTAAGGTGCACCAGCTTTCTGGATATCCAATCGTAAGGGTTCTAACTTATTTTTGATAAGATCATTTAATTCCACCAGGATCAAAGTAAAATCCTTTTTTGCCCGGACGTATAGATCTTGATGCGTTTTGGTTGGTTTTGAAGTCGAATACTTGGATTCATAATTAATGTCTCCGATCATACTTGCTATGGATGGTGGTTTTGGTATATCAAGCTGAGATGCTACCCCATCTCCATAGAGTTTATTTTGGATAGCGCGGAGATCATTTTCCAAGGAGATCACCCGCGTCAGAAAAGATAGCTCTTCGACCTCTGTGAGTGAAATAGCTTTTCGAATATGCTTCAATTCATTATTTATATCGGATATTATTTGACGAGTGCCGCCCATTGCTCCTTGCAACTTCGCCACCTCTTTTTTGAACGCTTCCATTACTTCATAATTATCCGGAGGAAGGCTATAGATATTCAACGATTTAACCTCAAATTCAACTGGCCCATCTAATACCTTCATCGATCCGTCTTTCCATAAATACATATTTACCCTGTATTTTCCTGGTGCCACAGCATGACCTTCATCACGTCCGGCAAAAGGATTGTAAAAGGATGACGTCGATAGGTTAATCGGATCTTTTGATGCATATCTTAGATCCCAGCTGATCCTTTGTACACCCTCTTTTGGTGACGAGTCTAATTTTCTAATGATATTACCCTGATCGTCTGTGATTACAAAATAGATCATTGGTTTTTCTTCGGTGATCTCAGATGTCAGAGCCTCATAAGTTGGATACTTGACATCTTTATCCTCTTTGACAAGCTCCCTTTCTTTTTCTTTACGTTGGTCCTCCAGTGCTTCAACCTTGTCTTTTATATAATACGAAAAAATAGCCTCGGGGCCAAGATTTTCCCCTTGATAGAAGTCGTCACCCTGAAATGCTTTACCAGGGAGACCGTAAGGAGTCGAAAATTCAAAAATTTTGGCATCCCTAACCGACAATAGTTTATAATCGCTTGACAAATCTGGTTCTTTTAAATCTCGTAAAACACTGTAGTCGTCCAGTATGAAAAAACCTCGACCGAAAGTGCCCAATACCAGGTCGTTTTCCCGCTCCTGAATTGCAATATCACGAACTGCAATTGTGGGCATTCCTGCTTTTAAATGCTTCCATTCATTACCGCCATTATTACTAAAAAATACTCCGAATTCAGTGCCTGCAAATATTAAGTCTGCATCTACATGATCTTCCTCAAGGGCATATACAGAACCTCTCTCCGGCAAATTATTGCTGATCTTTATCCAGCTGAATCCCATATCTGAAGTCTTAAAAATGTATGGTTTAAAGTCGCCATATTTATGGTGATTAAAGGCGACGTAGATTACATTTTTGTCGTGATGAGAGGTGAGTACTTCGTTGACGTAACTTCGTTCAGGTGATCCGGGAATTTCTATTTTTTCCAGACTTTTCCACCATCTTGAGTTATATGTACCAGCCCATCATCGGTACCGGTGACTAAGACATTCTCATCAATAGGAGATTCGCTAAAAGCCACCACTGCTCCGTATAGAGAAGTAGATCCATTTTTTGCAACCGCATCCGTACTCCAAACGCGATCCATTACCTTCAGTTCGTTTCGATTTATTTGCCCCGAAAGGTCCTCACTGATCACCGTCCAACTATTGCCCCGGTCATCGGTGCGAAATACTTTGTTGGCAGCGAAGTATAATCTTCCTTCTTTATGTGGGCTTACTTCCAGGGGGGCATCCCAATTCCAGAGATAATCATTTTCGCCTTCTCTTGCTTTAGGTTGGATGCCTACTTCTTCGCCGCTCAGCCGGTCAAATCTCGCTAGTACTCCGTGTTGTGATTGGGTATAAACTAGGTTGGGATTGAATGGGTCTGTTTGAGTTTCAAATCCATCACCACCGTGTGTGATAAACCATTCATCATTAGCAATACCATTACTGCTCAAAGTGCGCGATGGTCCACCCAGACTGAAGTTGTCCTGGGTACCGCCATACACGTAATAAAAAGGTTCGCTGTTGTCAACTGACACTTTATAGAATTGCGTAACTGGTAGATTGGCCTTAAAATTCCAGGTTTTGGCATGATCGAAAGTCTCGTAGATTCCACCATCGCAGCCCACTAGAAAGTGATCGGTATCAGCCGGGTCAATCCAGATGCAATGATTATCAACGTGTTTGGTGTCTTCTCCGACATTCTCGAAAGTTTTACCACCATCAACCGACACCTGCATCCAAGTGTCCATTGCAAATAGCTTATCCGGATTTTTTGGATCCGCTATGATCTCCTGGTAGTAGTTGCCGCTGGAGCTGTAGCTTCCACGTTTTTCCCATGATGCGCCTCGGTTGGTGGATCGATAAAGACCTCCTTTATCGTCCGCTGCCTCTACTATGGCATAGATGATTTCCGGATTTGCAGGTGATATGCTCAATCCAATCCGTCCCAGGTCGACGGTAGGTAGTCCCTTGCTGGCCTTATTCCAGGTCTCTCCACCATCGGTCGATTTATAAATAGCGGAACCTGGTCCACCTCCGATATAGGTGAAGACGTGCCGGCGACGTTGAAACGCAGTAGCATATAGAATGTCAGGATCGCGAGGATCCATGACGATATCATTGACTCCGGTGTGTTCATCAATGGCAAGCACCACAGTCCAGGTTTTACCACCATCTTTTGATTTGTAAACACCCCGGTCACCCCCTTTGCTCCAGAGTGGTCCGATGGCAGCCACAAAAATCGTGTTTCCATCCCGGGGATGTACGATGATCGAACCGATATGTTCGGATTCTTTCAAACCCATGTTACTCCAACTAGCTCCTCCATCTTCGGATTTATATACACCGTCGCCATATCCAACGCTGCGTTGATTATTATTTTCTCCTGATCCTACCCAAAGTACACTGGGGTTGCCTGGATCCATGGTGATGCAGCCGATGGAATAACTTCCTTCGCTATCAAAAATAGGTTGGTATGTAGTTCCGGCATTTACCGTCTTCCAAACTCCCCCTGCAGAGGTAGCCACATAATATATTTTTGGATTGTCTGGATGCATAGCAAAATCGGAAATTCTTCCTGATGTGATTGCCGGACCGATGTTTCGAAATTTTAAACCGGAGAAACCAGTCTTCTCCAGGATTGATTTTTCTTCTTTTTTTTCATCCGTTGACGTATTGTCTTTATCCTTTTTCTGCTGAGCTGACAAGTCAATTAACAATACTACCAGCATTGCCAGTAGCAGTAAAAAAAACTTTTTCATCTGTAGTTAATATTAAGAATATTAAAATAGGTTGACCGGTCGAAAGTAAGATATATTCAGGCAAATTCAAAGAGAATCAACAAGGGTATGGGTCGATATTCGTCCCAGCAGCTTTGCATTTGCCCTTTGTATTTTGATGGTATTTGATGTACATTTATTCCGAATACTCATGATTCTAGATAATGGATTCCTGCTTTCTTAAGAATAATTGAACTTTTCAATAGAGCTAAACCCTAAAATCGTAATCAATCTCGATGGTCAACAGATGGAGTTTCGTACTATGTTTCTTAATGTTAGTATTCCGTACCGATGCTCAATCCGGTTCAAGTAAATTGGTCAGGCAGTTAGATACCTATTTTGCCACTCTTTTTCATGACGATCAACCTGGTGGTTCCATAACGATTATTCGCAATGACAGTTTAATATTTGAGGCTGCCTATGGTTTGGCAGATCTGAACCTAAAGGAGCCCATTACCCCAAATACTCTTTTTAACCTTGGCTCAATTTCAAAAACATTTGTGGCCAATGGCATTCTATTGCTACAAGAAGAAGGCAGACTTTCTGTGGAGGATCATCTGCTGAAATATTTTCCAGATTTTAGAAACAAAGACATTGCCCGGAAAGTAAAGATCAAACACCTTATGACCCATACCTCCGGATTGCCAGATTGCAGGGAGGTGGCAAAAAATCCGGTATTTTATCTTACGGCCCAAGATGAGGAGAACTGGTATCCGATTACCCGGACTAATGCCTTGGTTTTTGAACCAGGTACTGATTTCGAATATTCGAATCCTGCTTTTAATGGATTAGCCCTGATTATCGAGCAGGTTTCAGGCATGAAATGGCAGGAATTTATCGCACAAAAAATATTTCGACCTAGTGGGATGCTGACAAGCACGATTACTGACGGACCACATCCCGAAACTAGGGTAGCACATGGCTATATTGAGAGCGGTGGCAGATGGACCGAACAGGACTATGGTGAAGAACCTACCTTTCCTGCTGCCGGCAATGGCGGAGTCTGGAGCTCAGTGAGAGAATTGGTTAATTATGAGCGAGCCATCCAAAAATCAATTTTTCTAAAACCGGAAACCATTGAGACCTCACGAACAATCAAAGAGTTCCAGAATTGGAATGGAAAAACGACTCCCTTCATCGGCTGGTCCTGGTTTATTGGCCGCAGTCCAAAGGGATTAAGAACGGTTGGACATACAGGCAGTCAAGGTGGATTTTTATGCAACTATGTGACGGTACCTGATAAAAATATTCAATTTGTCATTTTGTGTAACACGCCCTTAAATGTAGATATGATGACGGCAAAGATTTTTGAATTTCTCGATTTATAGTCACTGCTATCACGCTTGTTAGAATCCATCTAATGGAGCATTTTATTCAGCTGATCCAACGCCGCCAATTGCCCCTTGACGATCTTTTCTCTCGACATTTTTAAGTCAAACCAGGCAAATCGATCAAGTTCTGGAAAACTGATCAATTTTCCAGATTTCGGAGGCCACTCCATTTCAAAAGAATTGCACTTAAGTTCTTCAGGATTGACATTTTTTTCAAGTAAAAAGAAATAATGTTTTTTATTATTTTTTAGAAATGGATCCATGGGCCGAAGTGGATCCAATATCTCCAAGCCAGTTTCTTCTTTAAATTCCCGTTTAGCTGCATCAATGGCACTTTCTTCATCAGGATCAAATTCTCCCTTGGGTATCGTCCAGGCATGTTCATCTTTTTTGGCCCAAAAGGGGCCACCCATATGACCAAGTAAAATTTCTACAGTCTCATTAGAGGTTCGGTATAGAACGATTCCTGCACTTGACTTTCCCATAATTAGCGATTAAATCGTTTAATTACACAAAAATAGGCATTCATGTCGTTTTACGAACAAGGAACACTGATTTAGGATTTACGAAGTTAATCGAGCCGTCAGTCACTTCTAAAATCAAAAATCGTTAGTCGATATTCTTAAATCTGCCACACATTCCCCGTTTTAGGCTAAAAAGGAGACAACGCAGGTCAGATCTACGAACAAGGAACGTCGATTTAGGATTTAGGAAGTTAGTTGAGATCTACTCGTCGGTCATTAGATTGGCAAGTGGGCATGTAAATTTCAATTTTTATTAGTACTGAACCATCCTGCTTTGTAAAAGGGCATTGATTTACCGGGCAGAACCAGAATCTGAAGAATTAGTTGATACTCAGATGATTTTTCGATATATTCATCAACCAGATATAAACTTTCCTACCATGCTCCGTTTTTCTACATTTCTACTGACCATTTTAGGTTGGTCAACGATTATTGGCCAACATGAACATCATCAGCATCAGGTTGATGGACAATTACCGCTAATTTCTACCGTCGAAGCTCAGCCCATGATGGCTCATGCAGTCCGGCTTGATGAGGCTCTTGCATTTGTCGGCAATCCTCTGCCGGTGGCAATTTCACAAAGATTGGCTGCTTTGCAAAAAACGAAATACGACAATAAAACCTCAATCGAGATTCAGCAAATACTGGATCCCTTTTGTCTTGCATTTGTACAGATCAATCCTGAGTCACGGGTTAAAGTCCAACAAGGATCGGCAACTCCATTGCTAATGCATGAGGGTTGGACCTCTTTCCTGATCAAGGTGCACAACGAAGCTCATATTACGGCCGAGCTGACGCCTGAAAGTGAAAATGCCAAACCTGTCTTGCATCGATCTACTTCAGCCCATCGCATGAAGCCGGAGAATGCGATCCATCCGGGAGAAATTGATAACCAATTTGTGGAAATGGCAATTTATCAGGGCAGGCCTCTAAAAAAGAATTTATCGGGACTTGATGTCGAATATTTTATTCTTCAGATCTATACGCGCCAAAAAGGCAAAAGGGAGATTAAACTAGGTTTTAATGTTGGTCAAGGTACTCAGGATATCGGATTTAGAAATACGATCGACATTTTATTTGATATTCTCCCTGCCGTAAAGGTGACTTTTAATATTAAAGACGATGATGGCCAATCTGCGATGGCATCCTTTACGATCACCGACGGTAAAGAACGATTTGGAAGTGGAGAAAAGAATTCGAAATCAGAAGATTACCGGGTGATTTTGGCCAGTCGCCAACATTGGCAGGAAGGCCTTGCAAAGGATGCCGAGTACTCCCTCGAACCAGAGAGGCAATTGACTGGAGTATTTCCGCTGCCCTCCCGCCGCTTGGCAGGCACAGATGAATTTCCTGATTTTTTCTTTCAGCCCCAGATTTATCGTTTTGATGGCGAACATGTTTTTTTACCACCTGGATCGTATTTTGTTCAATATGGCCGGGGGCCGGAATATCTGACCCAATACGGAAAGATTGATGTGCCGGCGGCAGCTGATTCCATGTCGATTGATTTTCAGTTGAAGCGCTGGATACAAATGTCGGAACTAGGCTGGTATAGTGCAGATCACCATATTCATGCCGCAGGATGTTCGCATTATGAGAGCCCTGAAGAAGGTGTATTACCCCAACATATGTGGCGACAAGTATTAGGTGAAGACCTAAATATGGGTAATAATCTAACCTGGGGTCCAAGTTGGTATTATCAAAAACAATTTTTCACAGGTGAAAACTATGAATTGTCGAATGCGGAAAATATAATGCGATACGATGTGGAAGTCTCAGGGTTTCCATCTTCCCACGCCGGGCATATCTGTTTATTAAATCTCAAAGAGGATGACTATCCGAATACCACATTAGTTGAAGAATGGCCAAGTTGGACGTTGCCCGTGCTCCAATGGGCAAAAGGACAGGGTGGTATTACCGGGTATGCGCACTCTGGTTGGGGCTTGGCTCCGGTCACACCAACGCCCGACCTGCCAAATTATATCCTCCCAAAAATGGATGGTATCGGAGCCAATGAATACGTAGTGACTGTCACCCATGACGTCATTGATTTTTATTCCGCTGGTGATACACCGCTACCGGCTGAATTAAATATGTGGTACCATGTCTTAAATTGTGGATTTAAAACAAGGATTAGCGGCGAGACCGATTTTCCCTGCATTTCGGATGAAAAGGTCGGCCGTGCACGGATCTATGCTGAATTAGATGAAGGATTGGATTTTGACGAATATATGAAGGCGTTAGTAAATGGCAGAAGTTATGTTTCGGAGGGGCATGCACATTTAATCGATTTTTTAGTAAATGATCAAAAATTGGGTGAAAATGAAAGTCTGTTGAAAATGAATCAACCCTCAACCCTGAATGTTAGTCTAAAGGCCGTCGCCTATTTAGAGAAGCAGCAGGATGAGGCAGGGAGAGTCATTGCATCTTTAAGTCCATATCAATCACCTTATTGGCACATTGAGCGTAGCCGGAAGGGCAAAACAAGGAATGTCTCCGTCGAATTATTGGTTAATGGATTCCCTGTGGCAGAGAGAGAAATGCTCGCAGATGGTCAATGGCAGGATATCAGTTTTGATTATCCAATAGAAAAATCCGGTTGGATTGCTGTACGAATTAAATATAGTGCGCATACTAATCCGCTATTTGTCGAAATCGGCGGCAAACCCATTCGTATTAAAAAAAGTGCGGAGTGGTGCCGTGCCTCGGTAGATCAGTGTTGGGAGCAAAAAAACAGTCGCTTTAAACCGGAAGAAGTTGAGGCCGCCAGATTAGGTTATGACTTTGCCCGAAAAATGTATGACCGAATTATTGCTGAAAGTGAGTAGGTTAGTGAAGTAGTTAAGTGGTCGCTTCGCTAGTGGTTAAGTAGTAGGTAATTGAGTAGTGTAGTTAGATAGTGAACTAGTGAATCGGTGAGTTGTTTGTATGATTGTAAAATCATAGTTTCAGCAACTGTCTTGGCGTCCTGGGTCAGATGTTGGGACGTTGGTCAGTGCAAAGTCAACGATTCAGATCCTTAATTCAAAGTGACTACTTATTTATTCAAGCGACATTCTTTTTGTTATCAATCCTGTTGTTTTCTTGTTTTTAAATACCTGATATATCCGTTGATCATTTTGATCAAGGTCGTGGTCTGTTCTTTGAGGGTTGAATATTCCTCCTCAGTGATATAGTCACATTCTAATGCACAGGTGAGATGGTCTACAGTCTCGCAAAGAGATCCTCTTGCTATTCTACAAAACTGAATATTCTCCTGATAAGGATATCTTCCATATCCTTCTGCAATATTACTGGGACATTTTCTGGTACTACGAATTATTTGGTCAGTTAAATTATATTTTTCTTCTTTTGGAAACAGGTTCGCAATTTTAAATGTCTTCTTCCTCAGTTCAATACTTCTCTTATATATTTCAAGATTTTCAAATCCAGTTACTTCCATATAAACTAGTGGTCATAGAGTTATATTTTAAGTATTTTAAGTGATTGACAAAAGACCAAAATATCTTTCTATGTTTGCAACTGCCTTTGATCACTATTCCTTTTTTCCAGATTTAACAATACTCACTGTCACATTGAACCAATCACCCACTTCACCCACTGAACCAATCACCCACTTAACTACTTAACCAATCACCTACTTCACCACTTCAACCAATCACCCACTTAACTACTTAACCAATCACCCACTTAACTACTTAACCAATCACCCACTTAACTACTTAACCAATCACCTACTTAACCAAAATAACTCAACACCCCTTCTCCAATATAGTCCAGCAATTTTTGGTCCAGCTCGGTATGCATCGGTATTGAAATTACTGATCCGCATAATAATTCGGTATTGGTCAATTGTTTTCCGGGGTCCCAGTATGGGATGTAGGCTTTTTGTTTATAAAGTGGCACCGGGTAATAGATCATGCTCGGGATATCCAGCGCAGCCAGATGTGCCTGCAGGTTCTCCCGGTCGGCCGGGGGAATTCTCATAGTATATTGGTGAAAGACATGACTGCTAAAATTGACACGATTCGGAGTGGTGATATTTTTGTGCTCAAAGAAAAGATCATCATATGCGTCGGCAGCTCGTCGTCGCATATCACAGTAATGATCAAGATACCTCAATTTGATGCGCAGTACCGCAGCCTGGATTGCATCTAAACGAGAATTTACCCCCAGTAGATCGTGATAATATTGTCTTGATTGACCATGATTGGCAATCATTTTAATTCGGGCAGCCAATACATCATCACCGGTAAATATTGCACCGCCATCACCAAAACATCCGAGATTTTTAGAAGGGAAATACCTATGTGACCAATAGTGCCGGTTTTCCTGACCCTTCCATTTTTGCCGCGGTATTCTGCACCGATGGCTTGGGCATTGTCTTCTATCACAAAGAGATTATGCTTTCCGGCCACCTCCATAATTTCGTCCATTGGAGCTGATTGTCCAAAAGGTGTACGGGTACAATGGCTTTTGTTTTGGGCGTAATAGCCGCTTCAATAATTGGTCCGGTGAGATTATATGACTTAATATCTACATCAACCATTACCGGACGAAGACGTAAGAGACCGATGACTTCGGCAGTCGCTACGTAGGTGAAAGATGGTACGATTACTTCATCACCAGGCTCTAGACCGAGTGCCATTAAGGCAATTTGAAGGGCATCAGTGCCATTGGCACAACTGATTACATGTTCGATATTCAGGTATTGGGCAAGATCGTCCTCAAAGGCTTCGACGACTGGCCCTTTGATATAGCGGGTTGATCGTACAACTCCCAGAATCGCCTGATCTATTTCATCTTTGATTTGCTGATATTGCCTCTGCAAATCAACCATTTGGATTGGATCTTTCATTATACTGCCATCTTTGCGGCAAAGATACTCATTGATGTGCTATCGGCAGCTTGTCTCGTTGATTTATCCTCAGGTAGATCTGATGTTACCTAATAACTTATCCAAATCTTAAATCGAAAATCTCGTTGATTTAGGAAACTTTTTGAAGCTTATATTCTAAATGTTTTTTACCACCATTTAGAAGCCATATTCCTGATTGTTTCCGGAAAATTCATGATCGGTGAAAACCGGATTAATTTCCACGGATGAATATTGGTAGTGCTCAAAGACTCCCAAATCATCATAGACTTTAATACTTAAAGGAATAAAGCGGTCTTTATCAATCAGCAATTCCATTTTTGGAGAATAGTCATTTGGTATCATGATTTCGTCGCCTGCTTTTACATCATAATAATCAGATACTTCTCGATTCTTTTCCATAATCAGATAACTTCATAATTTGTACTTGCGAGCGATCTGCAGAATATTTTCGTCCCCCTTAACCTCGTATTTGAAGTACTTAAATTGATCGTTGCTAAAAACGATTTGGTGACATTTTTGATTATCATAGATAATTTCACCTGACATCGTGAGCATATGATTCAAATCAGATTCATACTTTTCAAAAAGATGTTCAAGTATAGAAATCACCAAGTCAAATCCAGCATCTTTTGTCGTATGGTGTTGATTTTTACGCATTGTCAAACCTTCAGGATCCATTTTTAGGGTCATCCATGGAAATCCATTGGTGCTGACCAGGGCTTTGCCATCATTCTCTTCTTCATTATAAAGGACCTCCAGACCTTTTTTTGGTGAAATCTGCTTCATGTAAACCTGATAAGGGGCCCGGTTTAGTTTTATGAAAGAAACCTGAACTTGCATGTTCCCTTCAATCCTTTCTTCCTTCCGCATTTCATATTGGAGGGTTTTTATAGATTTCGTTTTGGCAAACGTTTTTTGACAGATCTCATGAGCCATCAACGAATTTTCCGTAGTCCGCCAGGAAATAGAAATTGTAAGAATAACAATCCAGGTAATAATTGCCAGAGATTCCTTCATATTAATATTTCTTGTTAAAAAGTCACTGCTAACTCAGAGCATAAGCAAGTTTTGACAACCTACCTCTAAACTATTAGATTCATGATCTTAAAATGGTGAAACAAAGGCAGTCGGTCAAAAATAATCAATTGGACTGCAGGAGTTTGGAGAGGTTGAATATTGCAGCACTTCCTGGAGGAAGATACAAAAGTTTCATAGGAAGATAGTTTAAAAATACGGTATTCGGTTTTTTACTACCAGGATCACCATCTTGACCGGCACCGCTTTAATGCTCATCGATCAGTTGTGTCGCTTGCCTGATTACCTCCTTACCAATGGCCAGTGATGCAGTTGCTGCTGGTGAAGGCGCGCTGATAACATTCACCACCCTATCTGATGAATAGATCAAAAAGTCATCAATTAGATTCCCCTGGGGATCACAAGCCATAGCCCGTACACCACTTCGACCAGGTACGACATCATCAATAGTCACCTCTGGAATTAATTTTTGCATCGCTTTGACAAAAAGTTTTTTCGAATAGGACCGGCGCATTTCCGCTAATCCGGTTCGCCAATATTTTCGGGCTAATTTTTGAAAACCACTAAAAGCAAGTATTTCAGTCAATTCTTTGGCGTTGATCTGATTTTTTGCATATCCTTCCCGCATAAAGGCCAAAACAGCATCGGGACCTGCTTCGATGCGACCAGTGATACTCCGGGTAAAATGCACCCCTAAAAAAGGGAAACTCGCATCAGGTACCGGGTAAATCAGATGATTAACCAGATATTCTTTTTCTTTTTTAAGGTCGTAATATTCACCTCTGAATGGGATAATTTTGTATGGAATTTCAGGCATGTTCTGCGCCGCAATTTTGTCTGCATAAAGTCCGGCACAAGTGATCACAAAACGACTGGTCACCTCATTTTGGTTGGTATGAATCGTAATGCTCTTCAGGTTCTTAATGATTTGGGATACCCGGTGGTTTAGTAGCACAGTTCCTCCATCCCGGATAAATAGTTCAGCATATTTTTTTGCCACTCTTTCGTATTCAACAATACCTGCCATCGGAACATTGATCGCCTTAAGGCAATAGACGTGAGGTTCAATTTCCCGTGCTTCTTCAGCTGAAATGACTTTCAAACCAACCAGGCCATTTTGCAGGCCCTTATCGTAGATAGTTTGCAAAGTGGAAAGCTCGTTTTCGGTGGTTGCCACGATCAGCTTACCACAAATATCATAGGGTATTTCATGGGATATACAAAATTCAATGAGTTGACTGTGACCTTCCCTGCAATTGCGGGCACGCAAACTTCCCGGTTTGTAGTAGATGCCCGAATGCATTACACCACTGTTTCTTTTGCTTTGATGCTGAGCTACCTCCGATTCCTTTTCAAGGACGCATACCTTGAGCCCCGGTCGGTTTTCCAGGAGCTGGAAAGCAGTGGATAAACCCACGATTCCACCTCCAATTATTGCAACGTCGTAGATCATGGGCTGTAAGATACAACAAGATCTTAGGGCGATGTCATGGTAGCCCTCGGGTTTTTTCTGCAATTCAATGATGCTTTCGATGGATGTGAGGCCTCCTTCTGAAATCAGACTCGAATCGCTTCAATATCAGTGTGGTGACCTTCATATCCGGAGCGGAGAATCCCATTATCGAGTCTTTTTTCGGAATCATTAGAGTAAAATGCTGGGCTAAGCGTCTACTTTAGTAAGTTCGGAATACTAAATCATGTCGGTACCTTTGGCTACAAAACGAGAACAGACGATTACCACGGCGATGAATACATACGGGAAGCGACTTTTTAGCTTCATTCGCAGCCGGGTACCATCAAATGCGGACGCTGAAGATATTTTGCAGGATGTGTGGTTTCAGTTTAGTAAAGTTTTGCAGTTAGAAACGGTTGAGCAAGTAAGTGGTTGGCTCTTTAGGGTGGCACGCAATAAGGTGACAGACCGGTATCGCAAAAATCAACCGGATTTGCTCGATGACTTGCAGGAAACGGGTGAAGAAGGCCTTTTTATTAAAGAAATTCTCCTCGCCGATCCGCTTAGCCCCGGAGATGAGGAGTTAAAGGAGCTTTTTTGGCAGGCTCTATTCGATGCATTAGATGAACTTCCGGAAGCACAACGGCAAGCCTTCGTGTGGAACGAACTGGAAGACCAGACCTTTCAGGAGATGGCCAATAGGAGTGGAGAAAGTATTAAAACATGGATTTCGCGAAAAAGATATGCAGTGTTGCATCTGCGAAAAAAATTGCAGTCTTTGTATGAAGAATTTATGTCGGATTAATCGATCACAAAATGTGTTTTCACAAGCCTCTTTTTGGTGTAGTAACCCAAGTCGATTTGATCCAATATTCGATAATTTTTTAGATTATTAGAAAATGAATCACTATAAAAGATTTTGGCCACTTAAGATATTATTTTTTCTGATCGCTGCTGTCGCACTATTGTCCGTCGTGGGATTTTTTGTAATGACCCTGTGGAACAGGATTCTACCCGATATTACAGGGGTGTCTGTGATTTCTTTTTGGCAGGCTTTAGGGATCCTTATTTTGAGTCGCATTTTATTTGGTGGTTGGGGTAGATTTGGTGGTCGTCATTTTGCTCATAAAAGAGCCAGGTGGCAAAATAAATGGCAAGAAATGAACAATGAGGAAAGAACGGCCTTTAAGGCTAGATGGAAGGAAAGATGCGGTCGAAAAGATACAACATAGCCACAGGTCTACTGATCCATTTTTCCCCATCTTCCAAATTTCCCATGTCACCTCTGATGGTGTTTCGACGGAATAGATCCGTCGCTACGATTGGTTTCCATTTTTCCATTCTTCCAATTTTACCATCTCACCCATGAGGGTCGTTCGACGGAATAGATCCATCGCTACTATTGGTTTCCGATTTCCATTCTTCCAATTTTCCAAATTTTCCATGTCACCTATGACGGTGTTTCGACGGAATAGATCCATCGCTACTATTGGTTTCCAATTTCCATTCTTCTCCTGACGATCTCCTTCGTCGATGTCAGGACCTTGCATTCTTCCAATTTCCATTTATCCACCCCAGGGCTCAGCAATCTTTTGAGACTTAATGTTCCAAATTTCCATTCTTCCAATTTTCCCTTCAAGGGCTCAGCAATCCTTTCAGGCTTACTGATTCCACTTTTCCATTCTTCCAATTTTCCATTTCTTCGTCCAATGGCTCAGCAATCCTTTCAGGCTTACTGATCCACCATTAATAGTATTTTTCAATACCTCCATGTCCTCGAATTAATTTGTTTTTCCCCGTCATCTCCAAAAAATAGTTTAGTCGTTTTTCAAATTCATCTGGACGGTTTCGGGCGCTATCTATATAGGCAATTCTGATCCGTTTGTAGCCGTCGCTGAAACTTTGGTAGATTTTCCAGATCTTTTGATTTTCCTTTAATTGCTGTATGATATCTGGAGGAAAAACAAATTGATTCATTAGGATTTCCGACACTGATATTTTAATAGAAGGAAGTAGCATATTCTTTTCGTCCAGCCATCGAAGACGCTCGATATTTGCCTGACTATAGCCACTTTTAGGATTGCGGGGACTAAACTTTTGAGCGCTATGTTGCTCGTCGATTGTCGCCATATTACTATCTATCCAACCGAAGCACAATGCCTCTTCCACCGCATCGTTGTAAAGCATTCGAGCTTTTCCATTATCTTTCCGAGGATAGATCAACCAAATCTCCCGTTCTTTTTCATGATGCTTTTCCAGCCATTTGCGCCAGTCGTTCCTATCTGAAAGATATATAGTTTTCATTCTATGTATTTCAAGATGGCATCAATAGCTAATTCGAGAATGGTCGTGCCGCTCGCCATCGATCCTTTTAATTGAGTGTTATAAAGCAAATGGAGCAAATTTAATCGGAATAGAGATAAAATATAAGGCTATTTTTCCAGACAGAAGATTTGATAGATAATTTATCCTACTCATGAACCTTGATGACCTGATACTGCAATACCGAAGCCACCTTTTAGATGATGTAGTGCCTTTCTGGATGAATAACTCCCAGGACATGGAGTTTGGAGGATTTTTCACCTGTTTGGACCGAACCGGTAAAGTATATGACACGGACAAATTTGTCTGGTTGCAATGTCGGGAGGTCTGGTTGTTTGCCATGCTTTATGATGAAGTAGAGCGAAATCCCGGCTGGCTTGACTTGGCGAAACAAGGCGCTGATTTTCTACAAAAATATGGCAGGGATATGCACGGCAACTGGTATTTTTCTTTGACAAGAGAAGGTAAGCCACTGGTGCAACCCTATAATATATTTTCGGATTGTTTTGCCTGCATGGCCTTTGCCCGGCTACACAAAATAACGGACGATCCAAATCATGGAGAAATTGCCAAAAGAACCTTTTTTAATATTCTGGAAAGACAAGATCATGCTAAAGGCATTTATGATAAGACCTTTCCCGGTACCCGGCCGATGCGGAGTTTTGCCATGCCCATGATTTTGTCAAATCTCGTACTGGAAATCGAGCACCTGATTGATTCTCAAATTGTTGAGAAGACTATAAATAATTCAATCGATCAGGTAACACATCTATTTTATCGCCCTGAGTTTGGAGTGATTTTGGAAAATGTCGCTAACGATGGATCTTTTGTAGATTCTTTTGATGGCCGGTTGGTGAATCCAGGTCATGGGCTGGAGTCGATGTGGTTTATCATGGAGCTTGCCAATCGAAATCAAAATCATTCGCTTATTGATAAGGCGACAAAGATCGCGCTTGACCTAATGCAGTATGGTTGGGACACAGAGCGTGGCGGCTTGTTCTACTTTATGGATGTTAAAGGTCATCCTCCTGATAAACTGGAATGGGATCAAAAGCTTTGGTGGGTGCATCAGGAGGCTATGCTGGCGATGCTCAAGGGGTTTTTATATACCGGAAATCAAAAGTGTTGGTCGTGGTTTGAAAAGCTGCAGGATTATTCCTGGAGTCATTTTGCTGACCCGGAATATGGGGAGTGGTTTGGTTACCTGAATCGGCGGGGAGAGATACTGGTGGATGCAAAAGGTGGTAAGTGGAAAGGATGTTTTCATACACCCCGGTTTTTATTTCAGAGTTGGAAGACTTTGCAATTGATCAAAAATGGACAGGAAAAGAACGATGAGGACACCAAGTGACACTAAAGGAGACGGTCTTTTTCTGACCAAGATATGTTTTGTGGCTTCACTCGGTGGGGTACTTTTTGGATTTGATACTGCTGTGATTTCCGGCACATTCAGCCTGGTCGAAAATCATTTTCAGCTGGATAAAATCGCTGTCGGTTGGTTTGCCAGCTCGGCGTTGGTGGGTGCTATTTTGGGGGCAGCAATTTCCGGTACTTTAAGTGATAAACATGGTCGAAAACCCATGCTGATAGTTTCTGCGCTGCTGTTTTTTATCTCTGCAATAGGGTCAGCTCTGCCACCCACGTTTAACCTGCTGATTGTTGCGAGGTTTGTTGGTGGTATCGGGGTTGGTATTGCCTCCGTACTGGCGCCTCTTTATATTTCTGAGGTAGCTCCCCCGGGTATCAGGGGGAGACTGGTCGCATTTTATCAACTTTCGATTGTAATTGGAATTTTGCTGGCCTATTTTTCCAATTGGTACTTATTAGATTTTGCCCAATCGCATTCCTCCGCTTTTGGAGCTTCGGGACTTTTGCATAAAACCCTGGTATCCGAAGTTTGGCGTGGTATGTTTGGGTCTGAAATGATCCCGTCTGGTTTATTTTTAATAATGCTTTTTTTTATTCCTGAAAGTCCGCGTTGGCTAATTAGAAACCATGAAGTTACTAAAGGGACGAATGTTTTGGTAAAGATTAGTGGTCTGGCTATGGCCAACATGGAGGTGCAAGAGATACAAAGTACATTGCATACAGTAAAAGGTGAAATAAGCGAATTATTTAAACCGGGTTTGCGGCTTGCTCTGATGGTTGGAATTGGCCTCTCTGTATTTGGTCAATTCACCGGAGTTAATATCGTGGTTTATTATGGCCCGACCATTTTAGAGGATGCTGGATTTCAACTTGACAGTGCTTTGCAGTTTCAGGTAGCCATTGGAGTGATCAATCTTTTATTTACATTAATAGCTCTCTGGAAGATCGATGATTGGGGGCGAAGGCCCTTGTTGATTTGGGGCATGTCGGGGGTCTGTGTTTCATTGGTGATCATTGCTATTCAATTTTCAATGGGAGATGCTTCCGGGATCTGGATTGTGATCATGTTGTGTGTATATATGGCCGGTTTAGCCATTTCTATAAATGCAGTGATCTGGGTATTATTGGGCGAGATTTATCCCAATCGCCTACGGGGCAGAGCGATGTCGATCGCTACTTTTGCCAACTGGGGCACTAATTTTCTCACTGCATTTTTATTTCCCTGGTACGTTTCCAAAGCCGGGATGAACATGGGATTTTTTACTTTTGCGATCTTGTGTTTTTTCGCAACCATCTTTTTTTATCGCTATGTGCCGGAGACAAAAGGTAAAACTCTGGAAGAGATTGAGGGCCTTTGGGATGTGAAGAGTAAGTAAAAATAGTTCCACAAGAAATTGAGTTGGTTAGCATCGAGAGCCGTGGATATATATCCGGGTGTTCCAGATTATCCTTAATACAGAGTTCATAGTCACACTCCATGGTGTTTTCTTAATTAAATAATATTTATCTTGCCACAAGTGAAGAGATTTGTCCAATGAAAATAGCTGTGAGCAGCGATGAACATACCCACCTGGTTGATTATTTAATCAATGAATTAAAAAATCGTGGTCACGCAATTTTATACTTCGGCCCCTCTGCGGATCAGCAACCGCAGGATTGGCCGGTGGTGACCCTTGATGCAGTCAATCAGGTTATTGAAGGAAATGCAGATGAGGCAATTGTCATGTGCTGGACCGGTACGGGTTGCAGTATTGCTGCCAATAAAGTGGCTGGTATCAGGGCGGCTCTTTGCGCAGATGGGGAGACTGCAAAAGGTGCCCGTATTTGGAACCATGCCAACGTGCTAGCCCTTAGCCTGAGGGCAACCTCCGAGCCGCTTGTTGAAGAAATTTTAGACCAATGGTTTTCTACTGCGTATAGCGAGGATGAATGGAATAAATTGCAAATTGACCGCATAATACAGTTGGATAAAAATAAGAGGTAGAATTTAAGATAATACGCTTTGACAACATTCGACTTTATTGCAGCTAAGTCGCGAGTTTTAAAATAATTAGCTATTCTGAGGCAATACTGTCTAACGTGATTGACATATTTGTTGAATTCGATTTTTAAGGATGTTTTCCTGTTATTTCAGAAGCAAGGCTATTCTCGCATAGAATGTGAGAGCAGGATTTACATTCTGCGGCTTTATTCTGTGTCTTCATACAACAACTGTGAATCATTTCAGAATCAAGGCTATTCTCGTATAGAATGCGAGAGAGCAGAATTTACATTCTGCGTCTTCATCCTGCGGCTTCTTACAATAACTGCGAAATCATTTCAGAAGCAAGGCTATTCTCGCATAGAATGTGAGAGAGCAGAATTTACATTCTGCGACTTCATTCTGCGTCTTCTTGCAATAACTGTGAAATCATTTCAGAATCAAGGCTATTCTCGTATAGAATGCGAGAGAGCAGAATTTACATATTGCAGCTTTATTCTGCGTCTTCATACGACAACTGTGAATAATTTCAGAATCAAGGCTATTCTCGTATAGAAAGGGAGAGAGCAGAATTTACATTCTGCGGCTTCTAACGATAACTGTGAATGATTACAGAAGCAAGTATTTCAACAGCCTCGCAGCTGTCTTTTAAAAGCAATTTGTTACCAATTCACTGGAAAGGCTTCTAATATCCTTTCAAGGGGCACGCGCGTAAAAATGAGTTCGCCATACACTGTCGACGAGGCTCCTGGTGGCAGATCCCCGATACAAGGATCGGCGTGAATGCAAGGAATAGCTGCATTGGTAAGCAGGTTTTTTCCCGGCTTCCAGCGTAGAATGATTTTACGGTCATCCTTCATTGATGTAAGGATCGTGTAAGCCACATCAAGTTTTTGATCTATAAGTCCTCCCATGTCCTCTGCCCACCAATTGTGTTCATCAGGACAATCCGTGACCTGGGCCATGCGGGCAATGGCGGATGAATCTCTCACATTCAGGCTCGCTACCGAAATAGGCTTGCCGTCAATAACTACGTAAGTATGCTCAAAATTATTCGCTCGTTTCTCCGGAAATCCTTTGAGTAAATTGTATTGAAAACAGAAAAGCGGCCGAATGCTATCAAGATCTTTGTCTGAGCTGTTGGTCATACTCATTTCAAATGTCACCCGATGATTGTCAGCTTGAGCTTTTACCGAGAAAAAGACACCTGGTTCGGTGAGACTTTCAACAGAATAATGCGCCTTGGTGCTGTCAGAGCTCGCTTCCCAAGCGTTCAACCGTTGATCATGGTGTCTGGCAATGCCTTTGGTACCAGGCATATACTCCAGATGTTCGGGTAGATTGACGAAAAAGGAACCTCCATCAGGCCAGGGTGGCTTAATGTTGATGCCATAGGCCATACGAATATCCGCGTCATCCGAGTTGGTTGCCGGGTCGACGTAAAATTTGACCTCTCCCTTTTCCTGCAATGACTTTCCTGACTGGCAGCCAATCGATAAGTTTGCCAATATGACGAAAATGACCAGTTTAAGTATTTCCATTTGTTCTAAAAATTTCAGATCACAGGATTAAAAGACAAATTCGCCTTTTCCCAGGACTCATTTCAATATTTATCAGACCCGGACTTTTGCCTACTGGAGGCAAGTGTTCCATATACCTACTCAATACCCCCTGAATCATGAGTTGTATCCTTTGGCTGAAGAATGTGGATGGCCACCAAGGAGCAAGTCGTAGTTGTTATTTCTTCGAATGGCAGTGATTTGCTTTGTTAGCACTTTCTCTGGGTTTGTTTATGGCGCAATTTGTTGGTCCGGTTGTCCCCCTTGAGCCTCAAGGGGGACATTTTTCACAACCCTTAATTTCCATCAAGCCGAGTGAATCACTACTTCCAAAATCCAAGAGATTTTTAATTCGATCAAATATCCCTTTCTACTTGAATTATGTGTCACAAGATTTCGATTAAAAGATCGTAGATCGATCCTAAGATCTCTTGGTTATGTTTTCCCCCTTGAGGGGGTTAGGGGGTGGACTTTTATTGACAAGCTCTGAATTTATCTATTCTATAATTAAATTCATCAATACCAAGATTTGGGCACTTAATTACACACGTTTTTCCACCCCCTACCCCCTCAAGGGGGACATTTTTCGCAACCCTTAATTTCCATCAAACCGCGTGAATCACTACTTCCAAAATCCATTAGATCTTTGATTCGGTGAAATTCGACTGTTCTATCTGAATTAGGTGCACAGGATTTAGATTTAAAGATCGTAGATCGATCCTAAGGTCTCTGGTTACATTTTCCCCCTTGAGGGTCCCTTGAGGGGCCCAGAGGGTGGACTTTTCTTCCCACTCCTTCATTTCCTACTCTATGAATAAATGCGATTGTAATAGGACGCCCTCTACCTAAAATCAAAATTAAGCGTTATCGAAAAATTCCTTCCCGGAGCATAAATTGGCAAGTCACGATTTCCGGCAACCGAGCGGGTGAGATGCTCATAATAGTTGACGTCAAAAAGATTTTGAATACCCGCAGCAATCCGTTTGTTTTTTCCGAGCGCATAAGATGCATTGACATCGGTGAGAAAGAACGATGGTGTCACCGTTTCGCCATACTCTGATGATATTCTGGACTGCTTTATCACCTGTCTCAATCTAATTTCGGGTTGTAATTTATTTTTTGCGAAAGTACCTAGGATGCGATAGTGTAATTCCAACGGTGCTATTTCTGGTAGGGGTTCTTTGCGGCTCAAATCTTGGCCCCGGGTATAAGCTATTCCAATATTTTGCCGAATTTTTGGTGATAGTTCATGACTTAATTCGACTTCAAATCCATGAATTAATGCCTGGTCCAGGTTGAGAAATTGCCGTACTCCCGGACTGTTTGGCAACTTTGGTTTGATGTCAGATAAGATCCTGGAAGAGATAAAATCGGTCAAATAGCTGATAAACAGATCGGTGTTTAGCGAAAGTGTTTTGCTCCTGGTTTGAAAAGTGAGATCTACTTGATGATTGACTTCAGGACTGAGCCCTGGATTGCCTAGCAGCTCATATGGATCCTGGCCGACAGCGAGATAATTGATGTAACGCTCCGTAAGATTCCCGCTTCTTTGTGCGCGACCAAGCCAAAGACCCAGGGCAATATTGGATTGCAAATTCTTGATACCTCCCAGGCTAAGACTCGGGTTCAATTGGTTGATTTTAGTTTCAGGATTCACTTCAATAAATTCCTGTTGAGCATCGTCGATTTGAGCATGATTCATCTCCAGGCGACCGGCCAACACCAGTTGTAGGTTGTTTTTACGCCATTGGTATTCGCTAAACAGGGCCGATTTGGTGATACCACCTTTTTGCCAGGCATTATCATAAAATGTTTTTCCCGCATTGGGACCTAATAAAAATTCACGTACCCGGATCCCTTCAGCATGTTCTGATCGAACATCGATGCCCGTATAAAATTTGTTCATGCCATATTGCCACATTGCCTCGGTACGACCTCCCAGGGCTTGGGTGCTGGCATTGGTTTCAGCATACATCATGCGGGGTTCCAGAGGTTTCAGACGGTTGTCCATCAGGTGATCGACCAGGCTGGTGAAAATGGCTGTCTTTAGTGATCTTAAATGACGATCATAGAAATTAGCTTCATGCTCTGCTTTGAGCAGCCACGTATCGTCATCTCGTAGATCCATCGCCAGAGCGGGAAAATCGGCGTTGCGAGCCAGATTACGAATGGCGGAGAGCCTCACATGTTGACCAGAGGCTATTTTCAGGCCGATGTTAGTACCGATACTGCCACGCTTAAAATCGGCGGGAACTGTGCTGCCATTACCCGTTTGATAATCACTCCCCTGTGACCAAGACGTAAAAACTCCGATGTCATAGATTGCTCCGGTAAAACCAAGTAGTGCTTCACTTCGTAAAACACTTCCGTTACTTTCATATCCACCCGAGATCCGTCCATACGTACTTTTTTGTAAGGAAAATTCTGGCTGTACCCCGGCAAAATTGATGGTAGCGCCAAAAGCATTTCCATAACGAAGCTGGTGGGGTCCTTTCAACACCTCGATTCGATCAATCATATTAGGGGCCATTTGACTGGTTGCCGGATCCATGCGGTTTGGGCAAGCAGCCACGGCTGATTGTACGCCATCCAATACAATATTGATCTGGTCGTACTTAAATCCCCGGATGACCGGATCAAAACCATATGCACCACCTTTTTGGATACTGTTTAAACCAGTAATTTGCCTGAGCAAAGCCCCAGCGTCGTGTGCCAATCTATCTTCATCATTTAATTCCATCTTTTTAAATTCATCAGATTTTGGTCTTAACGCGATGATGGTGACCGGTTGGAGGAATTTCGCATTCGGGTTTAGCCGGATAACCCCTTCTTTAATGCCGGTTTTTAGTTCTTCCACTTTTAGAGACCATTCGCCGTAGGTCAAGTGAGATAAGAACATCGGTTGATCTATCTTAAAAGTAAATTCGATAATTCCTTGCTCATCGGAAGATCCCTTTTGCTGACCATATTGCCAAAAGGCCCCAATAACCGGTGCAGCTGATTGCTCATCAAGCAATTGAAATTTTGCCGGTGATTGATCTTGAGCATATATAGATGACGAAATTAATATAAAGCATATCTGGTAATGGAATCTTGTCCATTGATTCAATCTGTCTTTCATGTTATAATTCTATTTGAATACCTCTCAGAGAAATTGTTTGCCTCCGGGTTTGCGGTGCGGATAGCGAGAAACCGAATGGATTATCTCATCATTCGTTTTGTGTAACCTGGAATCCCAAACCCAATTATCAGGAGTAATAAATCCTGATCCACCGTTATTTGGGAGGCCGAAAGGGTTTAAATAGATATTCGGAGAAATAGAGTATCTGTGCAGTGTTGGGTGTGATTAGTGTGCCCAGAAGCTTTGGGGCGACCGTATGACCGGTTATTTTAAGAAAAAATATAACCGGTAGTTGATCATTTAGCAGAATAATTGCAGGATTTTGATCACGTTCATGATTTTCGGCGAGCCTCATTTTTAATTGGCAGGAACCATGACATAACGACTCTTCAAAATTCCGTTCAACACATAGATTTTGGGCGATATACTGCTGATTTATTTTAAAACCAATCAATACCAAGCCATCCCGTAATGAAGTGACCAGGATTAACAATAATAGGAATATGGTCGATAGCAAACGCATCGTGTCAAAGGTAACTCTGGTTATTAATTCGAGTGAATAATAGGCGCAAGCTGGAGGATGATATTAATCATTGTCTATTTCCTCCCGTTTGTTAGTACACCTATTTCCTGCCAGACAAATTGTCTCACTTTGCTTGATTGAAAGTTTTTTTGGGAGAATGTTGATTTTATTCATATTTAAGTTTAACTTTGAAACACAAAGTACTTTGATATGAATCGACAAGAAGACCAATTGGAAACCCTGCAAGAGATTCGCGATATCATGGATCGCTCTTCCCGGTTTATCTCACTGAGCGGATTGTCAGGAGTGTTTGCCGGGTTATCAGCACTTGCTGGCGCGGCCGTGGTCAAATGGTATCTCAGCGGGCACAAGATCAACTACATGGATGTGCAGGAAAGTAACCTGACGCATGAAAACGTGGTTTTCATATTAATAGTGGCAGCTGCAGTTTTGATTATTGCTTTTTGGTAGCGACTTACTTTACGGTGCACAATGCGAGGATCAAGCAGTTGCCCATCTGGGACAGTCAATCGAAAAGGTGGCTTGTAAATCTGGCGATACCTTTAACCACCGGAGGTATTTTTTGTGCCATTCTTTTATACCATAAGTTATTATTTCTGGTGGCACCTGCCATGCTGATCTTTTATGGCCTCTCCCTGCTTAACGTCAGCAAATATTCGGTCAGCGACCTGCGTACTCTGGGCATTTTTGAAATAATTCTTGGCTTATCAGCCGCTGTTTTCGTGGGTTATGGATTGATTCTGTGGACGGTTGGATTTGGTATCCTGCATATCGTCTATGGTGTCTTGCTGTACATTAAATACGAACGTTAACAATCCCGTGAAAGACTATCTCGAAAATATAAACAAAGCTTTTGAAAGCCGGGTGCGACTTGGCATTATGTCCGTATTGATGGTTCAAGATAATGTAGACTTCACGACCCTGAAAGATACACTGAAGCTTACCGATGGCAACCTGGCTAGCCACCTCCGGGCATTAGAGGAGGCGGAATATCTGCAAGTACAAAAACAATTCATAGGCCGGAAACCCAATACCACTTATTGCACTACACAAGCAGGCCGCAAAGCTTTTATGAGCCACCTGGATGCACTCGAACAGCTTATTTTAAATAACCGACAAAACAACTAATTTTTTTGATCCTGAACTTTGTAATTCAAAGTACTTTTAAATAATCTAAAATTAAAAATCTTTGATTCTATGCGCGACGAAATACATTCAAAAATCAATGACCCAGGTCAACTTGAGAAGTTATACCGGAGTGACAAAGCGCTTTTTAAACGTGAGTTTAATGATACCTATGCTGAAGTAAAAGGAAACCTGGTAGCGGAATGCTGGCGAGAACGCTTGAATTTGGAGTCAGATGATATTTCCTGGGGATCCCGAGGAGAACTATGGTTTGTATTAATAGCTTCCGTGGTCGCTGGTTTATGCGCTAAGCTGCCCGCCCTATTATCCATTGATGAGGAGACCTTTTATCCCAGAAATATCAGCTTTCTGGTGTTCCCATTTTTGGCGGCTTTCTTCGCATGGAAAAATAAACTAACGGTCAATAAAATGGCTTATCTCGCAGGTGCCTCGGTTATCTGCCTGGTGTATCTCAATACCCTACCGGACACTGCCACTAGCGATACCTCGACGCTCGCGTGTATTCATTTGCCCCTGCTGCTCTGGGTCATTCTTGGGGTAGCTTTCTCAGGTGCTGAATTCAGAGATTATACGAAGCATCTCGGCTTCCTGCGTTTTAACGGGGACCTGGTCGTCATGGCCGCTCTATTGATGAGCGCCGTTGGTCTGATGACAGGAATCACCATCGGGTTATTTTCGCTGATCGGTTTTAATATTGAGGAATTTTATGGTGAGTATGTGATCATCTTCGGATTGCCTTCCATCCCCATTGTAGCTACTTTTCTTACTCGGAGCAATCCGCATCTAGTGAATAAAGTATCCCCGGTTATTGCTAAAATATTCAGTCCGCTAGTTTTGGTGATGCTGGTGATTTATTTAAGTGCCATTCTCTTTTCAGGTAAAGATCCTTACAACGATAGAGAATTTTTACTCCTCTTTAATTTGCTTCTGATTGGAGTCATGGCTTTAATATTTTTCTCGGTAGCCGAAAGTTCGACAAAGGATAATCCCATTTGGAGCAAGTGGATACTCTTTTTATTATCCGGAGTTACGGTAATCGTTAATGGTATTGCACTTTCAGCTATTTCATTCCGCATCTCAGAATGGGGAATTACACCCAACCGGGTCGCAGTACTTGGCGTGAATGTGATTATGTTGGTTCACTTGCTCCTGGTGTCGGTGGTGCTCTTTAAAACGCTGGGAGGGAAGACAGCAATTACTGAAGTCGGACGATTAATTGTTTTATATCTGCCGGTTTATTTTATCTGGACGATATTGGTTGTTTTCATCTTTCCGTTGGTTTTTGGATTTAAGTGAAAGAATTGAATATTAATAGTTTAATCTACGATCGCCTGATAGACAAATTGCCTCATTTTACTACCATAAAAATTCGAATATGGTGCGGTTTGGGTCATCAATAGTGCGATTAGATTTTCAGCCGGATCAATAAAAAAATAGGTACAAAAGGCGCCGCTCCAATAATACTGCCCTATCGATCCGGTCGCTTTACTATCGGCAAGATCGGTGGTGATACCAAATCCCAAACCAAATCCTTGTCCCGAAGCGCTATACAGATCGCCCACATGATTTTTGGTCATCAATTCGATGGTTTTACGACTTAAGAATTGGTGACCGTTTAGCTGTCCATCATTTAATAACATGCGGCAAAACTGGAGATAATCCCGGGCCGTAGAAAAAAGACCATGCGTGCCACCATAGACTGTATTACCTTCCATAGGAGTTTGCCGTTCGCTGGTCACCAACTGGCCTTGGGGATTGAGGTTATGTACTTGAGCCATGCGTCCTTGTTTTTCCTTGGGAAGGTTATAGCCGGTATCATCCATGCCAAGGGGAGCAAAGATTCTTTCTTGCAGAAATTGGGCCGCAGTTTTACCCGAGAAACGTTCGATTAATAGTGCGAGCACGTCGGGAGCAGCGCTATAGTACCATTGCTCACCCGGCTGACCAACCAACGGAAGATGAACTAGAGTATTGACCCGACTTTCGATATTTTTTTGAGGTTGGTAATAGAGTGCCTGCAAAATGTCTTTGTCTAATCGGCTTCCTCCCAGGCCATGCGAAAAACCGGCTGTATGACTTAGTAAATGGGCGATGGTCACCGGTTTTTCAATCCGCTCAGTCGCTCCGTCGGCACCGGACTGGGGGTCGACGATCACTCTTAGACTATCAAATGCTGGTAAGTATTTTGAAACAAGATCGCTGAGGAGGAAATAACCTTCCTCATAAAGCATCATAAAAGCCACACTGACGATGGGTTTGGTCATGGATTGGATGTAGAAGATTTGGTCGGAGTTCATTTTCTCCCGGGTATTCAGATTTTTATAACCCATGGATTGATCGTGCGCCAATGAATCATCCCGGGATATCAGGGAAACGGCTCCGGCTATTCGTCCGTCTTCAATTTCAGTTTGAAGGAAATGCTCATATCGCTGCAGGCGATCTTCCGAAATCCCGGCAACTACCTCCCGGTGGATCGTACCCGCAGTTTGGGTGTAGGTAAACCCTACCAGGATGAGCTGAAAGGATAGAAGGAGTTGGAATGATTTGATAAAACACATTGGCAGTATAGGTTTAAAGTTGTTGTTTCTTACCCATCTATAACAAATGTACAAACAAAAGAGCAGGAACCTGTCCGGCAAGAAGCTTGTAATAAACTTTGATTGAGACCAAGATATTGATGATTTTTTAAATAAAATCATCCTGGTATTACTCTAATGGTTGGTGGCTGCTTCGACTACTCTGATTCGCAGTGATAACCGACGTCTACTGTTGGGACCGAATTATCAAGATTATGTCGGATGTGGTGCCGTCAGTTTGCGGCTTCCTAAATCAGTCTCGAAAATAGAGACCTGGACTTTTCTGTTTTGATGGGAGATTACGTAATTTGTCGATGGAATGTACCTTGGTCACTGGGTGATTTGGCACCCGGGAATATTCGATGATAGAAAGTAAGTTCATTAAAACAAAAACAAGCGAGCAATAAATAGAAATGGAATTTAATACAGAAAATCAAGTCGTAAGACTTTGTGCCGAAGGAATGGAGTTTGAAGGAAAGGGCGAAAACGGAAAGGCAAGCGAAAAATTTGAAGAAGCGTGGAATTTTTCACAAAATGATTTTGATAAATTCACTTCGGCTCACTATGTAGCTCGACACCAAAAATCAATTATTGAAAAACTAAATTGGGATAAAACTGCATTAGATTTTGCCTTGAAAATTAGTGATAAAATAGTAAAAGGATCTTTGCCCTCGTTGTACCTGAATATTGGAAAGTGTCATGAAGATTTGAATGATTTTGTCAATGCCCGCGCGAACTATGTTTCCGGAAAATCTTATTTTGAATACTTACCGACTGATGGATATGGGAATATGATAAAAAAGGTATTGAAAGTGGAATTGAACGAATTAATCAAAATGAACTCGGAAAGGAATAATTAGCCGCCAACAAAGTGTATAAGTAATGGCAGTTTAGTGCTGAATTTCAGCGTTTTGACCCTTAATAGATCAAGTGCTAAACCGAAAGTTAAGTACTTTAAAATCCGCCACTAACCACACTCAGTTCATTGGTAGCAATGTTGACTAATAGCAATATTTGGATTTTAGTTGGTTCGTGCAAATTGACAAATTTTTCATTTATTTATAGAATGGATTCAGTCAAATAAATCAAAAAAGGTATGGCACTAAAAATTCTACTAATAATCAATACCGCATTGTGTTTGTTTCGTGGAGTGGGTTTTATTTTTGCTCCTACAAAACTTTGGAAGGCTTTCAACGTAGATCTTGACAATAGCACAAAATTTCCCGCTCAGCTGCTTGGCGCTGCTTATATTGCTACCGCTGCTATAAATTTAACTGCAACAAATTTCATAGATAAATCTACAATCCAAAGTGTCATCATTTTCAACTTTATAATTGAAATTATAGGAGCTATGCTGACCGTAGCGGGTATCTTACGTAATGCTATAAGTAAACTTGGGTGGCTTCCTTTTTCAATCCATTTAACTCTTGCTATCGCTTTTGGATATTTTCTTTTTGATTTCGACATATAAAAGATTTATGTCACAATTACGGACAGTATCTTAGGCAAGAAAGATAGTGCGTGTGAAGATTTTAATATGAAAGTAAATTCAATTGACCAACTAATCGGCAGTCGGGAAGCTAAGTTCAGCAGAATTCTGCGTTACTTATAACCGATATCGTATAATACTTCAATCCTTTGATAAATTGTGGGGAGTTCCAAATCCGGGATGCCGACTGCAGGTCGGTACCATCATATGCTGCTGTTCGGGAAATCGAATGGTGGTGCGCGATATGGAAAACGGAGATAGGATTTCTGTAGGAGTGGGAATGTTTTGATAGAACGCAATGGAAGTATAGGTTTGAAGTTGTTAATTCCTAACTGTTCATAGCAAATTTACAAACAGAAGGTAGGAACCGTTCCGGCAAGAAAAGCTGGTGATAGCCTTT
The DNA here is from genome assembly GCA_016711125.1 of Saprospiraceae bacterium. Taxonomy (GTDB): domain Bacteria; phylum Bacteroidota; class Bacteroidia; order Chitinophagales; family Saprospiraceae; genus JABDMH01. The sequence continues at coordinate 180,659 of JADJTQ010000003.1, forward strand.
TGTCGGTAGCAGTGGGCTGTCTGGGATCATTGATTGAGTCTGGTAGTATGTTATCAGATCATGCACTGCTTCATTGCTTCGATTCGTATGGGTCTTATCTGTCAGCAATAGATCGGTTATGTTTGCGGGGGCAATGTAGGGTGAGGTACTGTCACTTTACCGATTCCAAAATTTGGCTTGAAAAAAAGAAACTCGGAGTTTTCGTTTTACCACAGATTACCTAATTTGCCGACTGGAAAGTGTCTTCGGGAATGCTCGTTCGGAACCCTGAGGGTGGTAATTATAAAAAGCAACTTTATGGCGACTTATATGCCGGGTTGGTTATCAATCGGAGGAGAATGCGCTTGTTTAACCTAGTTGGCGTCCATTTTGAAATAGCGATGAAAAATTACATCTATATAGTCTGCTGCTTAATTGGGATTGTTACATCTTGCATATCAGTACACAAAAGCGGATAACAGATATGATGTTACTGTTCGGGAGCCAACTTTTATCAGAATATTTCCAAAAGTATTATATGATGAAGCCCATTTTAACACTCATAAAGCGAAAGAAACCTATAGACCATTTATAGACCTTATAACTAACGATGGCTATTTAGTTTCAGTAAATAAAGAAATCTTTTCTACCAATAGATTGGAAAACTTTGATTTACTGATTATTTGTAATGCAAAAAGTGATAAAAACCAACCTAGAGATATTGGTGCGTTTACTGAAGAAGAGAGTAAAATTATAAATAAATGGGTTAAAGATGGCGGTTCATTGCTCCTAATTGCTGACCATCATCCTTTTGGTTTAGCAAACAAGTCTTTGGCATTGACTTTTGGAGTAGAAATGGGTAGCGGGACTGTAAGGGATAACTCTGATTCTAATAAAAGTGAAAAAGGGCAATTGGAATTTAGTCGTGCAAACGGTCTACTTGAAGAACATCCAATAAACCAGGGTTATAAAGCTAATGAAAGAATAGACAAGGTTATAACATTTAATGGGCAATCCCTGAAAGGTAATCAGCAAACAAAATCGATATTAAAATTCGGTAAGAGTGCAATGGAAATTCGCCCGGATTCTATTTGGAGCGTGGCGGGAAAAAACCATATAAGCTATGCAAAACCAATATCAGTAGAGGGTTTAAGTCAAGCCATATCAATTGAATATGGCAAAGGTAAAGTAGTTATTTTAGGTGAGGCAGCAATGCTTACATCTCAAAAATTATTTGGTAGAAGATTTGGTATGGATTTCCCTAAAAGCATCGGTAATAGGCAGTTTGCCCTGAACATAATGCATTGGCTAACATCAAACGATTATCAAACCAAAATTTTCTGATCTTAAAATAAATGGAGTTATTAATCTGTACGTTGAAAAAATTAAAAAACGGCACGCCAACAAAATGTTTCTGCAATGGTGGGGTGATGTGTAAGCGACAAGCTTTTATCTTCGCTCAACGTTTGGTCACGTCGGACAGATACGTTTTCAAACGCGCACCACTGCAGAAACACAAACGTTGTGTGCTATTTGAAAAACAAAATCCGAATTCAATAACTTAACGCAAAAATTAATACATAATGAAAAATCCAATTCTTTTAAGTCTGATTCTTTTAAGTTTATTTTCTTGTCAAGAGAAATAAACTAAAACCAAATCCACCGAACAAAATACTTCTCAAGTCGCAAAAAAAGAAGTTTTAAAATTTACTGACATTATCGGAGATACACTTCGATATGATGTTGGAGAACCTGTTTTTGATATTGTAATTTCATCCGATTCAACTCTATATTGGAAAAGTTTAAATCCGAAATATGGTAAGGAAGACCACGAAAAAATTGTTGTAATTCCAATAAGTGAATATGAAAATATGGTTTCATATGTAGAAAATGAAGGTGGAGGACCAGGAGTAAGCTGGTATAATGATTTTGAAAGAGGAATTACCACTGTAACCGTTTTTGTAGGAAAAGGAATGATGACGTTTTCTGGCACAGTAAAGAGGAAACACGAAAAAGAATAAGGGAAAAACAGCACACAACACCATATATAAGCTATGGCTTGGTCTATGCCCATTTGGAAAATCTAGGGATTTTCCAAAGCCAGTTTTTATTTGGAGAGGTTGGTGCCAAAACACGCCAAAGCTCATATACTTAAACGTGTGTGACTTGAATTCTCTCATGAAGATGAGAGAAATAACTACTGTACAGATGGGAGTTGGCCTTCCGGTGACGCTTTTTAGGAGGAGTGACCAAACCACCTTATGCTGCTGTTCTGGAAACTGGATGGTGGTGAGCGATAGGGAAAAAAAACGGGGACAAGATCCTTGCAGGTGAGCTTGATGGTGTTGAATCTATCTGGCGCTCGACAGGTGTAAATGAACCAATGCTGAAGCCTCGAAAGAAAATTTAGTGTTGTCAAAAGTATACTAGTTACGGTTGTGTATACGAGGAGTACAACGGGCGTCCTAATTACTGGTTGTACGGCATCCGGGGTTAAATTGGCAAGAACATCGAAGTAGGCTGTATGGTGGAAAAAGCGAGAAGGATACCTTTTCGTTAAATTTTTAAGGAAGCGAACACTTTAAAGGTCGAGAGTGAGGCATCGGAGTCAGACTTAATCATAGTAGTTATGTAGGTTCGGTAATGGAGCTGGGCGAAGGTTAAGCTTTTTTAGTCGGAAATTTTGAGACAACCAATTAAACTTGGGAAGATTGAATAAATTGAAGACAGATTCATTTACTTCCGCAATATGAGGTGGATGGTTTTGACCTCTTTCTGTCGTTGAGAGGAAATGAATTAATTCTAAACAAGAAGAGCCGTATCAAGGGAGACTTTCACGTACGGATCTGTGAGAACGTAGGGGTGCAATTCCCCTGCGTGACTCGCTTACCTCTCATTTTAGGAAGAACCGCACGCGAATAACTTCCATACAATGGAACAAAATTCCATATATTTGCATTCATATGTATGGCTATGCGAGTTGTTACACCCCGACGGTTAACTGAATTCTCTCGGAAACACCCAGCAGCAAGGGTTCCTCTGCTGTACTGGTACGAGATCGTAAAGCAGGCCAAATGGGGGACTTTAGGTGATATAAAGCAGGATTTCAGAACGGTGGACTATGTTGGTAATAATCGATATGTTTTTAACATCAAGGGTAATGACTTCAGGCTGGTAGTTATAATCATATTTGTCTCACAGAAGGTTTACATAAGGTTTATTGGAACCCATGATCAATATGAGAAAATAGAAGCTAAAAAGATATAGAATTATGAATGCGAAAGAGTACAAGGATGCTAGCAGTAGAATGGAGGAATTATTGGGTGTCCTAACCGACAAGGGAAAATTGGGTAAAAAGCAGCAACTGGAATTAGATCGAATATCGGAAGTAATATCGTTGTATGAAGAGGAGCATTATCCATTCAGACCTGAGACACTGATCGAAATGATTGAACTGAGGATGTTCCAGCGTAAACTAAAACAGAAAGATCTCGCAAGGATACTAGGAACCACTCCTTCTCGAATCAGTGAAATACTAAACGGAAAACGTGACTTAACTATGGACTTAGCACGAGAATTGTACAAGAAGTTGAATGTAGATCCCAAGCTAATCCTAAGTGAATGACAACGAGAGGTTACAACGCATATCAGATCAGGCTCCCTTCGGTCGTCCGCCCCGGTATGCTAGGACGTTAGCACCAATTAGTAAAGATGAATTCTTTCAGAATGAGAGCTTATTTCTTAGGTCTTGTAATATTTATTGCTACGATTCACGCAGCCTGTCAGTCTTGCTTCTCGATCAATGGATACTTAAGTTTATTTGATAATTTATCTCTAGTCGATCTGAAAGGGTTGGAGAGCATAACTTGGGTTCAGCAATCCTTGACGATCGCAAGGAATATAAATTTGAGAAATCTGGATAGCATTTCTAACCTCACCTATATTGGAGGAGATCTGGACTTAGATGAGAATCCTTCACTTGCGAATGCCTTTGGCCTAAATCAGGTCGAATCAATCGGAGGCTGGATGCAAATACGGAGAAATGCATCGTTAAAGAGCCTTCCACCTTTTGAAGATCTTATTCATCTCGGTAGATATTTAATTATTAACAATAATGATTCTCTGAGACATTTAAATGGCCTTAATGACCTCGATTCCGTCTGTGAGGATGTGTTGATTCAGCATAATCCACTGCTGGAGACTCTATGTGGTCTCAATAAAATCACTTTTATCGGAGGAACTCTATCCCTCCAGACCAATAACAGTTTAATGTATTTAAATGGATTAGGAAGTCTTCGTTCAGTTGCCGGAACCTTGGAAGTAGTAGGCAATGCTAGCTTAGAGAGTTTACAAAATTTGGAAAACTTGGATTCCGTTGAAGGAAATATGGTTATTCGGACAAATGCTTCCTTGCAATCACTCGAAGGCTTAGACAAGCTAAGGTCAATTAATGGTAATTTTAGCATACTAAATAACATTATGTTAGATAGCTTAAAGACACTTTTACACCTAAAGAAGATAGGAGGCAATCTACACATTGCTGGTAATGGCTTGATGACACTCAAGGAACTAGATTCGATCTCATATATTGGCGGATTCTGGCGAATTCATGATTGTGATTCGTTAACCGATATCAACGACTTTGGCAACCTTTCTACAGTGGGTTCTTATATAAGCGTAGTAGGTAATCAAAGCCTAAATCAGATTGATGGCTTGAATGGTCTGCAAGACGTAGGTGGGTATATTTCTATTTCCAATAATTCGTCGCTAGACAACATCGTTGGCCTGCAAGAAGTAGATTCTATCGGTAGTTTTATGCAAGTATCCGACAATCCAATTCTTCAGGGAATAGCTGGATTAAATAATTTAAGCTATATTGGTGGCTCCTTGATAATTGAAGATAATCCGATTTTGGAAGCCTTAGATGGAATTCAGAATCTCAGAAATATTAATGGAAGCCTCGAGGTGCGAGACTGTCCCATACTAAACTCCCTTTTTAGTATGTCTAGTATTAATTTTGTCGGGGAAAATGTGGCCATTTTAAACAACAATTCACTCAAGAATTTGACTGGATTAGATTCACTGCCTTTTGTGAATGGCTACCTGCTGGTTGAAAATAATGATTCGCTCGAAAGTCTGAATGCCCTTAGTCACCTTGGCACTTGTGCAGAATTAATTATCGTTGGAAATAGGGCATTATCAAATCTTGATGGGCTAAATAGTCTAACATCTGTCCTAAGAATTGCGATAGAAGATAATGATGGGCTACATGAATTAGCTGGGTTAGATAGCCTTCAATTGGTTGCGGGCGGAAATCTGGTGATAAGATATAACGATTCATTGATTGATCTTACTGGTCTTGAGGCCCTCAATTCACTTGGAGGTGGTCAATTAGATATTAGGGGTAATTTATCAATGGAGACTCTCAGTGGCTTTGACAATGTAGGTCCAAGTACCATCTCATCCATTTTCATTAATGATTCTCCGAATTTGAGTTTCTGCGCAGTAAAAAGTATTTGTGGCTTTCTTGGAACCAGTGGCTCAACTTTCATTGGAGGAAATCTGCCAGGATGCAACTCCGGTGAGGAAATTCGACAAGAGTGTAAGACTTGTCCGAACTGCCACATAATAACCGATAATATTTGGATAACCACCGAAGGTTTCTGGAATGTGATAGGGAATTGGAGTGAAGGATTTATACCGAGAGCATGTGATAGAGTCATCATTCCAGCTGGAGCAATTGTAACGATTGCCAGTGAATCCTCAGTAGAGTGTTTTACTTTGGAGATAGCTAATGGTGCTGTTCTAAAACAGGACGTTGGGTCTCTCTTGCAGGTGCGGTGTCCTGATTGAAACAGGTGCTAACATTGTGGGATGACGCCAGCCTTGCTATCGGTGTGGCCGCTCGCATCCACTTGCCGGTAGCGGTCATTGTAAAAAGACATTAACAAACCATAGACAACAATAAAATATAGAACTATATGAGAAGAATAATTTCATTTATGCACATATCGCTTGACGGTTTTGTAGCGGGACTCAACGGAGAAATGGACTGGATTAAAGTTGATGAAGAAATTTTTGATTATGTCGGTAAGCGGATAAGCGAGGGCGACACTGCATTATATGGACGAGTGACTTATCAGATGATGGAAGATTACTGGCCTACCGCAGGAGACAAGACGACGGCGACCAAACACGACATTGAGCATTCAAAGTGGTATAGCAAAGTTCAGAAAGTTGTTTTATCAAAAACAATGAGAGACGCAGATTTGACTAACACAAAAATTATTAGCGACAACCTTTCGGACAGAATAAAAGAAATAAAACAATCCCGCAATGACGGGAGTAAAGACATCTTACTTTTTGGCAGCCCGACAGCAACGCATTCACTTATGCAACAGGACTTAATTGACGGCTACTGGCTATTTGTTAACCCAATTATTCTTGGACAAGGTATTCCATTGTTTGTGGATATCAAAGACAAAATAAAACTAAAACTAGTGACTACTCGACCATTTAATTGCGGAGTAACTGAACTGAATTATATAGTGGACAGACAATAGCAACGAACCACTAACACAGGTTTGCCTTAGTGAGCGGTCACTGCGAATAGAAACATTTGAGCAATTAATAACCTTTGGTGCTGGCAGATAGTTTAGGTTTCAAAAGCTCACCAACGCAAAGCCCAACCCTAACTAACGTCAATAGGTGAAACCAACCGAACTTGGCACGGAAACGTTGGTGTGCCATTGAATGATAATGGAAGTGGTAAGTCATGACCCATGACCTTATTATAGTGAAGAATCGTTCCAAAAGATAAAAAACCAGGAGAATGGAAATTAAAAAACACACGAATAGGGAAATAGCTGAATCATTTTCTAATGGAAATTTTGAACTGACATTTCCATATCTGTCGGAGAAGGTAACCTGGAACATAGTGGGGGAAAACCTTTTTCTCGGAAAATCAGATGTGATGACTAATTGCAGACAAACCGCTGAATATTTCAACTCTGTCCAAACCGATTTTAAAACTGAAGACATAATAGTTACGGACAAAAAGGTAGTGGTGAGGGGAACAGGTGAATTTCTTAGGAATGGAGTAAGAGTAAATTTCATTACCGCTTGTGATGTATACGAATTTAATGAGAACAATGAATTGGAATTGATATCGTCCTATTGTATCGCCGATAAGAACTAGAGAACGAGACAACCCTAAAGTGCCCCCTTAAGTTCGGAGCCAGAGAACCTCGTAAAGCAAGACCTTTCGATTATCAAAGAGTGGGACAATCTGAAATATTTAGAAGTATTTTAATCTGCTTGCGGTCACAGGGACTCATTGATATCCAGATGAGATTAAACGCTTGTGAAAAGAATAGTGAAGTGATTGGTCTTATCACTAGGAGGCTGTTGAAATACGCAACTTGATGCTGAAGCCGTAAATCGTCGTTTCTGACGCGGCGAGACGAAGGATGCTACTGGAAGTTGTCGCGCCGTGAAAGTCCGTGAGATGGGGACTACACACAGCGCTTTATATAAATATTAAAGCATGAGTGTAATGAAACATCTCATCACACGCCAATGGGTATCGACCCCCATCCGGCAAGGTTTAGCCAACCTCCGGAAGCGAGTCTTGCGTAATCATTCGAGAGGATGGTACGAAGCGTAGACAGCGAGTGTCAAAGGTGTATGATAGAGCCTCGAAAGGGTAGATAAATCTGGAGTCTTAGTAGTCAACTTTGCTGGGACAATATGGAGGTAGGGCCAAAGGCGATCCTGCCGAAGTCCGGGCGGGGTCAAAGAATGCATCAGAGACATAGAGGGCGAGATGGGAACACGGGAGACCCTACTGTCTCCTGCTGGGAGAAGGGCAAATGGGCGAGCTCTTGAACAAAAGGCCTGTGTAGGGTGGTCAGTGTCATCATCATCCTGCAGCGAAGAAACGCGATGACAGGAGCAGGTACGCAAGCCGAGGGAAACCGAAGGTGAAGGAATGACAGAGGGAGTCTTAGCCGCTTCATAGTACCGTTGGAAAGGTGGGAAATCCTAACCGGGGAAAGCCACTGAGTAGGGAAGGGAGCAGCACGAAACGGGGGACTGTGTTTTGGACACATTGATTATACCAGTTTATAATATACGATGTCAACGAAAGAGATACAGATAGCACAACTGTCAAGGAAAACACAAGGACAGCACGTTGCACAATTTGCACGGCTTTATCGATATATATGCCCTGTATGGGTCATATAAAAGATTGAATAGACAAAGCGCAAGTGGCGTGGACGGAGAGACATGGCAGAGCTACGGAAAAGGAGGAATAGGTAAAATGACAGAGCTTCTGAACAAATTCAAGAAAGGAACCTATCGGGCGCCAAACGTCCGCCGCGTACATAGGAAAAGATAGCGGTGGGACACGGCCATTAGGCATACCGACGATCGAGGACAAGATACTGCAGACAGCAGTGCTAGGGTACTTGAACTAGTGTACGAACAAGAATTCAAAGAATTCTCGTACGGGTTCAGGCCGGGTCGGAGTCAGCACCAAGCGATAGATTACCTGTTTGAAGAGGTAAGTTTTGGGAAGATACGCTATGTCATAGATGCGGATATTCGCAACTTTTCGGGGAGCTCAACCATGGTCTGTTACGAAGTTTTCTGGACCTACGGGTAAAGGATGGACTGGTACGTAAAATGATAGATAAATGGCTCAAGGCGGGCATCATGGAATCTGGCCAGGTTACCTACCCTGTAGAGGGTACACCACAGGAGGTTCCATCTCCCACTACTGAGCAATATCTATCTACATTATGTACTGGATACATGGTATTCGGAAATGATACAACCACTACTGAAAGGGGAGAAGCATGATAGTGAGGTACGCAGATGATTTTGTTTTAGGCTTCAGTGATCTGGAAGATGCGAAGCGTGTCTTCAAGGTTTTACCAAAGCGATTTGAGAAATATGGGTTACGTATACACCCGGAGAAGACAAAGCTGATAGACCTAGCAGGAACAGGTAAGGGCGAAGAACGCAGCTTTGATTTTCTTGGGTTCACCCATTATCTTGGAAAGAGCAGAAAAGGGTATAAAGTATTGAAGCGTAAAACGAGTCGGAAGAAATTTACCGGAGCTTTAAGGAGAATGGCCACCTGGATTAAGCGCAATAGGAACATGCGAGCGGTCGATCTGATAGCAAAAGTAAATATCAAATTACGCGGATACTACAATTATTATGGCATCACCTTTAATTTTAATGGTATTCGGCGCTACTACCTTGAAGTATTTAAACTATTATTTAAATGGTTGAATCGACGAGGAGGTCGCTCCAAAAACTGGGACCACTTCAACAATTTATTGATGGAGTGGCAACCACTATTACGTCCGAAAATATATCATTCCTATTCTTTAGCGAAACCCTGATTCGGAGGAACCGTATGCGGGGAAGCCGCTCGTACGGGTCTGTGGGGGCGCGGGGAGGTAACGAACCGCGCTACCCGGATAACAGACTGAGTCTCAACAAAGTCAGGAACGGCGAGAACGGATGAATCATGTTGTAGTAGAAATTTATATTTTGTAAATCAGCGCGAGGTGAGTATTTCAACATCCTCCTAGGGCACTTGATTAGAAATGAGTAAATTCCATCAAGCGATACATGGCACGGTTAATTGTCTTACCTTTTTGAGGGAAGTAGTACCTAAGATGACTCAGAAATTGCCGGACAAGAGCCGGGTCAGTGAAGTTAGGATACAAGGAACTGTTTACAGAACATGCTAAAAAGAAAAATTCTCGACAATAATTAAGGAAAAAAACGAGATCGATGGAATCAATTAGTCAGACCGCAGGAGCATATTTCAAATCTCTAAAAGTGCTTCATAGCGCACTACTAGGAGGAATTGTATTCTTTGCAGTGGTCTCGATAGCCTTACAGCAGGATGGAGCTGAATCAGTCGGAGGACTTGTAGATATGCTGATGCCATTTTTTATTCCAGTTCTCTCTGTTGCCGGAATTGTGGGAGGTGATTTTGTATTCAAAAGTAGATTGCAGCGGATTGCCGGTTTAGATAGTTTGAAAGACAAAATGGACGGCTATAGGTCGGCATTAATCATAAAGTTTGCATTGATCGAGGGGCCGGCATTATTGACCATTATTGCTTTTATACAGACAGGAAGGTATTTGTACCTTGGAATAGCTTTATTGCTATTGATGGTGTTTGTTTATTATTCTCCGAAGAAGAGCAAGCTAATTAGTGATTTGCAGCTTACGAAGAATGATTCAGATTTACTGGATAACCCGGAATCTGAAATTATCTAATTATCTAATTGATATTGAGCTAGTGCACAACAGACACCAATGACACGCATTTTTGAAGCTCAAAAGCCGTGGTGCCCATGGCAAACCGCTTTGAACGAAAAAAACTGGGGAAGACCAGAGAACCGCTTTTCACCGCATATACCATCCAAATGGATCAGCGAAGATGGAAAATCCTTTTATCTCCTATATTCTTGTATTCCGACCGGACCATATAAGTTTAATATACAAAAGTGTGCTGTAATACTTAGATAAAAGGAGGCTAAGCATGACTCTTGGGGACCTCACAGCGAAAAGCATAGGTCTTGATGTTTTGGAGTTTTATGAATTCTTCTATTTAGAGTTCTACAGTCAGTGGGCTGGTGTTCTGACAGGTGGCAAAATCCTTAGACCTCCTCTTTTGGTTCAGCTCATTGGCTGCATTATTGTGGAACTCTAAGTATAATAAAGTCAGGCCGAGTTGCGTATTGTAAGCTAGGATAGCCAACCAAAGATCGCTATCTTACAGAGAGAATTGGATCGCCGCCAACTCAATGTTTTATTTTTAACCTTGCTGCAGTGGCACGTCAAAAAATACAGAATATGATTTCGAAATTGACCATAGTTTTCGTTTTAACGTTGCTTGCTTGTGCTGCGACCGATACCGATAGCGAACGAATCTCCGGGTATAATTTGAGTAAACCTGATTTTACCAGTGAACTGCCTGACACATTGAGAGAAATTTCTGGATTGACCGATATTGACAACACCACATTTGCCTGCATTCAAGACGAAAAGGGTATTCTTTTTATTTATGACATTAGTAAAAATGAAATCCTAAGGCAAGATAGTTTCAATATTGATGGAGATTATGAGGGGATAACTCGGGTTGATAGTTCAATGTATATCTTAAGGAGCGATGGGACTTTGTTCGAGATTTCTAACTATCAGTCATCAAATTTCAAACTCACCTCTTTTGCAACGGGCATTCCTGCAAATAACAACGAAGGCTTATGTTACGATCCTGACAATGACAGGTTATTAATTGCAAGCAAAGGAAAAATTGCAAAAGGACCTAAGTACAAAGACAAAAGAGTGATTTACGGTTTCGACCTAAAAACTAAAAAATTGACCAACAGCCCACTATTTGAATTTGACATTCAAACGATTGTGCAATATGCCGCTGATAAAAAGATCAATTTACCGGCAAGGCCGAAGAAAAATGGACAAATATCGGAACCATTTATTAAATTCATGACTTCGGCAATTGCTGTTCATCCCATTACTAAAAAACTATACTTACTTTCAGCCTCTGACCATTTATTCTTCATGTTCGATATGGAGGGCAATATTGAACATCTTGAGCTATTAAATCCTGAGATTTTTAACAAAGCTGAAGGAATCACATTTTTAGATAATGGCGATATGTTAATTGCTAATGAAGGTCAGGATAAGAAGCCGACCCTGTTGCGATTTAACTACAAGAATATATAGAAAACAATCTGTTGGAAGAATCAGAAGAGGGGATTCCATTCTAAATGTGAAAGATGAGGAGAAAACCACCATCGATGACAGAAGGACATGGTGATCATGAAAAAATATTACGCTAGTTGTCCCCATATCCGATTTGAAATTGCCATAAGATTTGTAAACATTATTAATCAAATCAAAAATTATGGAAGATTTCATGTTACTAATCAAACGAGAATTTTTATCACACGTTTATGACAAATATTAGTTGTATGATGGCACAAGTAGTTAAAATAATATCTAAAGAACTTCTCACACACGATGTTTTCCGGATCGTTGCAGAAAAACCTCCATCATTAGCTTTCAAAGCTGGGCAAGCGGTTGACATATCAGTCAATAGACCGGGTTGGGAGCGTGAATTAAGAGCATTTACTTTTACGTCCTTACCTGATGATCAATTCATAGAATTTACCATTAAAATATATCCTTCACACAATGGAGTTACGAATGAGATAGGTTTACTTGACTCTGGAGATGAATTGATTGTACACGATGTTTTCGGAGATATAGGCTACAAAGGCGAAGGTATTTTCATTGCAGGAGGTGCAGGAGTAACGCCTTTTATTGCTATTTTGAAGCAACTTGAAAGGCAAAATGAGATTGGAAATAACAAACTTATTTTTGCTAACAAAACCAAAGCAGATATTATACTCGAAGGAAAATTCCATAGCCTTTTAGGTAGTAACTTCATCAACATTCTTTCAGATGAGGAACTTAAGGGTTACGATTACGGATACATCTCAACTGAGTTGATTAAGAAGCAAATAGACGGCAACACCAAATATTTTTACCTCTGTGGACCTGAGCCTATGATGCTAGCGGTTGGAAAACATTTATCTTCATTGGGAGTTGCGAGCAGTTTTATAGTAAGGGAGGATTTTTAGATACATTCTGGATTTTACCTGACTATTTATCATGCTGTCTTGATGGCTGGCAACAAGGGGCTCGGATGTTTGTGAAGTCGCCCTTTATAAATTTGGCAAATTTAGTGCTGTTTAATTTCACATGTTGTTGAATGTAAGGGCTTTATGTGACTCTCATGCGAGCTTCGCAACCAGTGATTCTCCCAAAATATAGTTGTGTTAACCAGGAACAAAGCTCGGAGTTTCAAAGTAGAGATGCCGTTAGGTCAACAACAATGATCTAAGATTTTTGAAATAGTCGAGCAACCGTATTTTCCCACTGCTAGAAATGGCAATTGTTTATGTGATCATCGAGTTGCAACCAATCGTTATCACTAGAATAGCCAATTAAGGATCGCTACCTTAGATCAGCAGGGCTGATGACAGATAGCAATCCATGGAGTGTTGCGTGGCATGTTAAGCAAAGAATGAAGACCAAAAGCAAAATTGGAATTTATCAGAATTTTGACGGATAAATTGAGGAAACTGATATTTAAATGTCCGGCAGTAAGACAGTTTGACCACCCAAGAATCAGGCTTTTTATTCCAATGAGACAGAGCCGGTGGTGTTCTGTATATAGAGAACACTTTTTGTCAAACTCAAATAGATTTCTTCATTGCAGAAGTGTAAATTTGGACTATGAAGCGAATCAGCATAAAGCAAAATCCTGCAGTTAAATCAAAATTTGAGTCTTACCCAAAAGACATCAAAGGGAAATTGAACTATTTGAGAGACTTGATTTTGAATACTGCTTCTGAAATTGAAGATATTCACGAAATAGAGGAAACCTTGAAATGGGGTGAACCAAGTTACCTCGTAAAGAAGGGAAGTACCATCAGGATTGATTGGAAGTCGAAATCCCCGAATCAATATGCTATGTATTTCATCTGCAATACCAGTTTGGTAGAGACATTTAAAATGGTCTACGGAGATTTGTTTAAATATGAGAAAAATCGAGCCATATTATTCGATTTGGATGAGAAAGTTCCGGAAGGCCAACTTAAAGAGTGTATCGCGATGGCCTTGAAATATCAATCATTAAAGAATATGCCATTTTTAGGAAACTAACGCTAGTTATTGAGTGGAGCAGAACAGTGTGTGGGTATAATTTTATGGAACGACTCGAATACTTCAAAAGATTTCACGATTTGAGTAAGACAGACTATGATTTATTGGTCGAAAAACTTAGACCGATCTCCTTAAAGAAAGGGGAAATCATAATCGTACCGGGACAAATTCAGAAGGAACTATTCTTTGTAAAAAGTGGAGTTCAAATGGCCTACCATGATACCGATACTAAAAACCATGTGATCGCATTTACCTACTTTCCAAATTTGTGTGCGATTCCCGAATCATTTTCATCTCAAACGCCTTCAAGATATTATTTGACCTGTTTGACTGACAGCGAAATGGAGTATCTTACCTATGAAGAACTACAGAATCTGTTTGACCAATCTCAACCGATAGAAAGACTTTTTAGAAGAATGACAGAGGCGGTATTGGCAGGTGTAATCAATCGACACATTGAGTTACATTCAATGACCATGAAAGACCGTTTTAAGACATTCTGCCAAAGAAGCCCGCATTTACTTCAACTGGTACCACATAAGTACATTGCTTCGTATCTGGCCATTGATGCCACCAATTTCAGCAAACTGTTTAATAAAGTGAAATTTTGAAGTTGGTGTAGACCAAGATTTATTTGCTGATTCGTCGCGAACTTTGCAATAATAAGAAGCATATGACTAATCATTGGTTGGATAGATCAGAATATCCGTTCAAATCAAATTATTTCAAAGTCGATGGATATAATCTTCATTACATTGATGAAGGACAAGGAGCTACCATTTTATTTGTTCATGGTACACCATCCTGGAGTTTTGATTATAGGAATATTATAAAGGAATTGAAATTAGATTATCGATGTATTGCCATTGACCATATGGGATTTGGGCTTTCGGACAAACCTGAAAATTATGACTACTCGACCCAAAATCACAGTAAAACATTGGGGAAATTCATATTTGATAAACAACTCGAAAATTTGACATTGGTGGTCCATGATTTTGGGGGACCAATCGGATTAAACTTTGCCATTCAGCATTCGGACAAGATCAGCAATTTGATCATTTTAAACTCATGGTTGTGGAGCAGTAGAACGGACCCTGATTTCAGAAAGTTGAGTAAGATATTGCGTAGTCCATGGCTTCTTTTCTTATACCGCTGTTTGAATTTTTCAGCAAGATATGTTTTACCCGGTACCTTTGGCTACCATAAGATTTCAGGCAGGATTCTTAAGCAATACACAAAGCCATTTGCAAATAGGACACAACGGAACGGTACATTGGCTTTTGCAAGATCGTTGCTCAATGACCAGGAGTGGTTTGAAGAACTTTGGAGTAAAAAGCAGGCAATTGCACGTAAACGGACTTTGTTTATTTGGGGTATGAGAGACCCGGTTATTAAACCGAAATATTTGGAGAAGTTTTGTTCTGGGTTTAACGACTCAACTACGGTCAGGCTTGAAAAAAGTGGACACTTTCCACAAGAAGAACAACCGGAAATAGTGTCGGAATCAATATTTAATTTTCTGGCTGAAGGCAATCGCTGAGGCTAGGAGGCTGTTCAAGTCATGAAGTGTTTAAGTGACGTTTTGAAGCTCAATTTTTGAAAGAGTTAGATAATGAGAATTGATGATTCTTTGTGAAGAACACAATCCAAATGAACAAGTTGTAGCTCAGGTCGACTCCCAAGTCCATTCGATTTCCAATCCAGGCTAACCAATCCTTTCACCGTCTGCCGAAGCTTTTAAAGCGAAGGCTGGCTCTTCGTTCCAGTTTTAGGAATCCCTAATTTAGGTGAGACTCCCATGCCAGAGTGAGACTCCCAAGCCTGCAAGGATTGGTAAGCTCACGACTCCAGATCCCAAAAACGCTACAACTTCCAATCTGGGCTTACCAGTCCTTCCTCTGTCTGCCGAAGCTTTTAAAGCTAAGGCTGGCTCTTTGCTCCAGGCTTGAGAATCTATTAAATCTTATGATGAAGTGAGACTCCCAAGCCCATAGGGATTGGTATGCTCGATACTCAAATCCCCGGGATAAGTTCATTTTAACAAAAAATTAATTTGATAAAAAGAGAGGCAATATGCCCGATTATAGCTGGCTTTGATAGCGCTCCACACTAAATTTGGACCAGAAGTTAAGAGACGAAATAAAAGATATCTGCAGATCGATTTATTGATCGCATAATTTTTAGTTTGATCTACCAAAGCTTTCTTTTCGTCGACGATTGGGTTTCCCTGACCCGTTGAAGGATACTTAAATCGGCTAAATCTTTCTACTGCACTAAACACGAGTAATATGTCTTTCTAATAAGTTCATTATCAGTTCCATGTACTGCTGATTTGCTCTCACAACCCGACTGATAATGTCATTGCTTTATCATGACTATGGTGTGCTTTACTGGTTGAATCTTGTACCAGGAACAAGTTTCTGGATTGGACGAGGTTTACAATTTGGATACACCGAAACTGGATATGCAATGCAACTTCGGTGTCGATTTGACCGTCTTTAATAAAACTAAGTATTTAATTAACCCTCAAGTCTTCCAGAAAAAGAATATTTTAATGGTCATGTCAGAGGCAGTCATAAGGGAAATAGATGATTCCAGGCGCTCACAATGTGCCATTATGTTTACTGACATATTGGGCTTTACCAGTTTAATGCAAAAGGATGAACAGAAGACCATCCTTAAGCTTGAGTCACATCGCAAGCAACTTGAAATTTTGCATAACCGTTTTGGAGGGAGGATCATCCAATATTATGGGGATGGCAGCCTCAGTGTTTTTACTACCCCGGTGCAAGCTTTGCACTGTGCCGTAGCCATTCAGGAAAATGCCAGCCGGCTTTCGCTTCCGTTAAAAGTAGGTATTCATTATGGAGATATCGTTGAGAAGGGCTCGGCTGTCTATGGTGATGGAATCAATGTCGCATCCCGGATAGAATCGGTGGGTATTGCAAAATGTATTTTGTTTTCAGAAGACTTCTGGAATCAAGTCAAGAATAAGGGCTTTAATGCTCAAAGTATGGGTGCTTTGCGGTTTAAGAATATCACTAAACCGATCAAAGTGTTTGGATTGGAACATGAGGGCTTGGTGGTGCCGGATAAAAATGCTCTTGTTGGAAAATTGGAAAACAGGCCTGGTCGGCAGTATAAGATATTGCTGGTTGCTTCGGTTTTGGTCTTCTTGATTTCAATTACTGCACTATGGCGCTATAATGTCCATTTAAATGAGCTTTTGCAAGACGATATTACCACCGTAGGGGTCATTCCATTCAGAGTGGAAGGGGTGCAAACAATGGATGCAAGTCTTCGATCGGGTTTTACGGAAAATCTGGTGACTCACTTGTCTTCTTTTTATGGTTTACAGGTTCTCTCCTCCCGATCTACCGAACCTTATGCCAATTCGATGGAGACCCCTACGGAGATCGGTAGCGAGTTGGGAGTCAGTCACTTGCTATATGGTACGTTAAGGCAGGGTCGGGATGATAGCATTCGGATCAATGTTGAATTGGTCGATGTGCGAAATGGCAGGAATATCTGGGCCAAATCTGTGAATAAAACACCCGAAGATTTTTTCGCTAATCCCATTGATATCTCGTCAGACTTGACTGCGTTTTTAGAAGCGCGGGAAAATCCATACAAAATTGACCAGGAAAAACCAACCTCAAGACTTTCACTAACCACTTTTCGTCTGATAACCGAAGCCAGAGAAGAGGCAAGCAAGCGAACAGAGGAATCTTTTAATTTGTCGAATGATCTTCTGCGGTTAGCGATTGCGAGAGACTCCAGTCTGGCATTGGGATATGCCCTGTTGTCACAAAATTATTCCTTAATGCATGCATATGGATTTATGGATGCCGGAGAGGCTATGGATCAGGCCGAACAAAATGGAGGTATGTGTTTATATATCGACCGAAATCTCGCTGAAGGATACGTGTCGAATGCTTTGATGCAGTACTCGTTTTTCCAATCTGACCCTGAAGAGATGCTCGACCTTTTACAGCAGGCGGTCTTGCTACGGCCCAGCTATGATTATGCCTACTATCTGATGGGTAAAATTTACTTCGACCTGCTTGACTATGAGATGGCAGTCAATTATTTTGCACTTGCCCATAAACTCAATCCCGATGACTTCCTCTATCGTAAGAAATTGTCTGAAACTCTTCTTGCCAGCGGGGACTCGAAAAAGGCAGGAAAAATTAGCAAAGAACTGGTGAAGCGATTTCCAGACAATCCAGATGCTAAGTTAAGCCGGATGGAGTTTTGTTTGGCCACCAATGATTTAACGGAGGTGAATCAAATGCTCGGCGAAATGTCGGATGGTGTTCAGAAGCAAAAAATGGAGCTATCAATTGCTATCCATAAAAATCAATTTGCCCAGGCTGAAAAAATGATCAATCAATTGGCTCCGGGTACCTCAAATCTTGATTTCGGTCCATTGCTGGTGACTTATTATGATAAAATTGGTCAGCATGAAAAACTGTGGGCAATTTTGCAAAATGCGGTCGACCAGAAAGCGGTATGGCTAAAGGAAATAAAATCATTGAGACTTAAATCAGTCGAAAATTCGCCCGAAGGATACCAGGATTTACTAGATGCGATAAAACTGATTGATGTTCAAAATGAAGGTTAGACTCATTTAATTTCCCGACTTCTTGTAAATTAAATTCACTGGTTGCTCTTTAGCAAGAGGCCCGGGATGCTTAGTGGTGACTTCTATCTTAAGATCCATCAGATTGCTTCTGCTAATTTTTCTTATTTTCATTTGATAATATTCCTGAATACTTCAGAAAAGAGGAAAAACAAATGAAACACCTATACTTATATATTCTTCTTATCATCTTCAGCCAATGTAAAATTTCCCACCCGCTGGCTGACATCACCCAGCATCAGAAAGTGACCAAAGTCATCAAGGTTGCTGATGTATGGTCCGGCCACCCGGTTGGTTTTGATATTCTAGACACGGAGAGTCATCAATATATCGCCTATTATGACACAGCAAGAAATATGTGCATTGCGCAACGAAAACCAGACAATGATCAATGGATAAAATCTGTTTTACCGACTCGGGTTGGTTGGGATTCGCATAATAGTATTGTGCTGGCCCAGGACAAAAAGGGATTTATTCATGTCAGTGGAAATATGCACGGTGTGCCGCTGATCTATTTCCGTTCGAAGGAACCAGATGACATCGATCAATTTGAAAAATTGTCAATGGTAGGTACAGAGGAAGACCGGGTGACCTATCCGGTATTCTTCAAAAATCTGGATGACGATCTATTTTTTCAATACCGTGATGGCGGCAGCGGCAATGGCATCACTTATATCAATCGTTATAATGTGGATAGCAAGAAATGGATAAGGGTATTAAATGAAGGGCTTTTTGATGGCGAGGAGGAAACCAACGCCTATCCCAATGATCCGCTAAAGGGACCAGATGGATATTTTCATTATATGTGGGTTTGGCGGCTTAATCCAATTGCTAATACCAACCATAATCTTTCGTACGTGCGAACGAAAGATTTTGTGCACTTTGAAAACATCGAAGGGCTTCCGATTGATATTCCAATCCAATATCGTGAGCGCCGGGTCATAGCCGATCCAGTCGGTCCCTGGAATGGCTTGATGAATAGTACAAAACAATTGTCTTTTGATAGCAAAAACCGCGTGGTTTTGGGTTATCATAAATTTGATAAAGAGGGTAGAAGTCAGTTATTTATTTGCAGATACGTGGATGGTGAATGGATCAACCGGCAAGTTTCTGACTGGCCGGATTATACCTGGGATATTAATAAGAGAGGCTCCCTGGGTCATGCTATCAGTTTGCCCGAGATCCGGACCGATGGACATGGTGCTATATACTTTTCATATAGCCATGAAAAACATGGATCTGGTTTATTGAAGATCGACGAAGAAAAGCTGGTGCTTCTTGAGAATATGGTAGGCAAGAAATTTAGTGATGTCGAAGGTTTACCTGAAACCAAGATACCAGGAATGCAAATCAATCGGAAATCGGCTGATGATGGCCGGTACCTGCTCCAATGGCAGACACTCCCTTCAAATTTTGATCGCCCCAGAGAACCTCCCTATCCAAAGCCAACCGAGTTGATACTCTATGAACTGGATAAGCAGTGATTGCTTGGATAAGCTTAAGATCTTTAGGACAATACAGGAGTTACTGGGTCACAAGGATAATAAACGACTTAAGTATACACCCATGTGACGACAAGTCGGGTAGCAGGTATCAAAAGTCCTCTGGATGCGTTAAATTTAGATTCAGGACGAGAAAAAAACGAAGTGGTGATACAAGATTATGGCTTATATAAGTAAGTTGGATGGCATTATAGGGAATAAAGAAATGGCTGAACGAAACTCAATAGAACAAAAGGGATCTGAACTAGAAAAATACCGAAACTTGGTCCAGGCTTCCTTAGACTATTTCATCCAATCGCCAGTAATGAGAATAAAGACAGATGATTTTGATTCACTCGAGCATTGGAAGTCGATGAAACTAATAGCAGAGGAAAATTACAAGAAGGGAAGATTGGGGCGCTTAAAACAGTGGTACAAAGATTTGACTGATGTACCAAGGGAAACTGAGGACCAAAATTTTGAGAAATTCATTTTTACCCATACAGGTTATATAATTTCGTTGAATAGGGAACGTGAACGCGAGATTAAAGGCATTGAGAAAAGAGGACTAATTAGAAATGATGATGAATTTAGAACAATCATGGATCTAGTTAATAGCCTCTGTCAAGAAAAAAATATAGACATTAGAAGAATAGAGGTCTTAAATTCTATCCTGGGAGAATATGAAAAAGGACATTAGAAATTGAATAGATGTTAAAAACCAGATGCTATAAGCTAACTAAAATATATGAAAAGGGGGATTGAAAATATGATACCAGAACCCGAACCAAAGGCAACAAGAAATCTCAATATCTGGGCAAATAAGATCGCTGAGTTAAGAGATCTTGCTGCCTCATGTTTGACACAAGACCTGGAAAATAAGAAAACCGGAGGAGATGAACATCTACCTATCTTCTTAAGTTTAAGGCATGCGATCGAACTACTGGACGCCATTTCATTGCAGATCCGAAACTCTTCGATCGACCCTTGTAAACTTCTTCTGAGAGGTTTGCTGGAGACTTATTTCAATTTAGAATACTTGTTTGCTGGTGATTGGAAGCAAAAAGCCTATCAGTTCATTGCTACATTATACCAGAACAAGATAAAATTTTACAAAAAGCTCGATCATAGTGATTCAAGTCATGGTAATTTCAAATCTCCCTTCATCACTGACAAGAGAATGGGTGGCTACCCGTTTTCTGAACTTGGAAATCTGGATATGGCAATTTCTAACCTCGAAAGGTTATTCGAGAAGCCTGAATATAGCAACATTAAATCTGAGTTTGAACGATTAAAAAGCGAGAAGGAAGGGAATCCCAAATGGTTCCGCTTATTTGATGGCCCCAAGACCATTTCTGGACTGGCCAGGGAATTGAAACTTGGAGGTCTCTACGAAACATATTATAGATTTTGGTCCGGACCACTTCATGGAACTGACGTAGTTGATGGCAAGATAACATCAAATTCAGATGGAAAACTAGAAATTTACCAGATTAGACTTCCATTTGAAGCTCAGTCGATTACGCATTCAACTTTTACATTAGCCTTCTATATTATTGACGTCTATCTAAATAATAGGTTGCCAGATAAGAAAGCCGATTTGAATAAATGGTATTTAACTAATAGGGACTTCTACATGCAACTTGGCGGTGAGCAAGTGATCAAGAATGCTGGCTGAGGTCGTATGAAAAACGCCATCCAACACGGCATAGCTCGCCAGCCATCCTTCGGAATGGCCGATCGGCTATGCTTGGACGTTACCTGCTATTTCATTCTATCGAGCCTAGGAAACATGTCGTAAAACTCAAATAACATCAAAAAAGCAGTATGAAAAAAGTCATTTTGAATTTAGTGTTAATTCTTAGTCCCTTTTTATGTTTCGCCCAGTCTTTAAAGCAACAAGGTTTAAAATCTGAATTTTTGTATAACATCGATATCGAAGTCGACACTACCTTTGACATTGGGAAAACACCTATGGGCGATAGAGTTTTTTATCGAGCCAATGGCGGAATTTTTGAAGGGCCAAGGTTAAAAGGCCGGGTACTGCCAGCAGGAGGGGATTATGCCATAAGATTAGATTCTTCCACCATGCGGCTTGAAGTACGCTTAATCCTCGAAACGGATGATGGAGAAGTGATTTATAATACTTATAATGGCTATATATACGATAATCCGGATGGGACAAAATACTGGAGAGTATGCAATTTCTATGAAACCGCTTCTAAAAAATATAGTTGGCTGAACCACATTATAGCCGTAGGGATTGCAAAAACTAATAACAGAGCTTGGTATGATGTATACGAAATCAAGTGAATAGCTCAACTGATGAACAAACAGCAGGTAACAGTGCATTGGCAATATGGCGGGGCGACGAATAGATACTCAGCTTTTGTTCGCTAATCAGCTTCAGTTTCGGCAAACGAATAGCACCGAGCAACAGAATAGACAATCAGCTTTTGTATCTTTAATCAGCAACGGCACCAGGCAGACGGAACAAAGAATACCGCCACATCGCCAATGCTTTAACGTTATCATGCATGAGGAAAAAATGGACCCATATTGGGAACATTGTGTATCTTAGTGACGTTTATGAGGGTAATCGCATTAAGTACATTGAAAAATTCTGGAACAAGAATAAAGATGCCAAGGAGCAACTGCTTGCTTGGAACAGAGAAGTCGGATTAGCGGACTGGTCAAATTCAAACGAACTCAAGGCAAAATTTGGTACTGCTTCCATCATTACATCCAGGCGAGTTGTATTTAATGTCAATGGAAATAGGTATCGACTAATAGTAGATATCGAATACCGCTTGGGAATCATCTTCATAGTTTGGGTGGGGACTCATAAACAATATGATAAAATTGATGCAAAAGAAATAGAATATGTTAAGACCAATAAAGAGTGAAGAGCAATACGAATCCTACCTTGAACAGGCATATCGATTAATGCAGATGGATCTCAAACCGAATTCTAAAGAAGCAGATGATTTGGAATTACTAAGCATTTTAATCGAGAACTATGAAAAGGACCACTATCCGATGGATCCACCCCATCCAATTGAAGCTATACTTTTTCGACTGGATCAAATGAATATGAATAAAACTGAGTTGACTAAAATCCTAGGATCTAGAAGTAGAACAAGTGAAATCTTATCCGGAAAAAGAAAATTGAGTCTTGGGATGATTCGTAAACTAAACGAACTCCTAGGAATCCCTGCTGAGGTTTTAATCAGAGATTACAAGGTAGAACACGCATGATAACAATATGGATCATGCCATACTCCCTTTGGTCGTACGTGCAGATCCATTAACCGTGTGTGACTTGACCTCCACCCAGAAAGTTGGGAGGACTAACTACCATAGAGATGAGAGTGGGCCTCTCGATGACGCCAATTGGGTGGAGTCATCAAACCACCCTATGCTGCTGTGATGGAAACATGGTGGTGGTGAGCGATAGGGAAAAACAGGCACAGAGATTTCTGTAGGTATGCTTGAAGGAGTTGAATGAAAATGAACCAATGCTGAAGCCTCGAAAGAAAATTCAGTGATGTCAAAAGTATACTAGTTACGGTTGTGTATACGAAGAGTACAACGGAGACCTAATTACTGGTTGTGCGGCATCCGGGGTTAAGTTGGCAAGAACTTCAAGTAGGCTCTATGGTGGAACAAGTGAGAACGATACCGATCTGTGAAATGGCAACAGGAAGCAGACAAAAAGGGATGTAGTGAGGTATCGGAGTCAGACTCAGTCATAGTAGAGTTGAAGGCATTGTAATGATGCTGGATCGAAGGGCTGAGCATGTTTAGTCAAAATATTATGAGACAACCTTACATGAAGGGATGACCGATTATTATGCGACAAAATCACAACCCATCACGAAGTTGATGGTTTGGCAAGCTTACAAACGGGTGCGAGCAAACAAAGGGTCAGAAGAAAAAGGCCGACCGCACAACAAAAGCTATAAGCAAGTGAGCGAACAGTGATGAAACGAAACGATAAAACTATATAGCAAACTTCGGTCACGGCTGACAGGAAAGTGCTTCTAATGCCCGCCTGCTAGTAGCCAAAACGTTAACCTCGATTAATAAACGCAAAAGAAAGCCAATGAAGGAATTCTTTAGAAAATTAAGACAAGAACTACTTTCGGAAAACAGGTTTAGTAAATACTTGATTTATGCGATCGGAGAAATCGTACTTGTTATGATAGGGATTTTATTGGCTCTTCAAGTAAATAATTGGAATGAAAATCGAAAAACTGAAAATAATGTTCAAGCTTCTTTGATGAAGTTAAAAGATGACATACAGAATGATATTGAATATTTGAGAAAATTAGACAATGAATATAGCGAATGGCATGCTCAGGGCAGGGATATTCAAACTGTTCTCATCGATCGTTCAAAGAATAAATTAACTAAGTTAAGCGAATTTTTGATCGGAAGGGGATCTATGAACCAATTATGTATTACGAGGAATACTTTTGATCAAATGAAAATTGAGGGCCTGTTATATAGGATCAGAAATCCTGGCATTACGAAAAGCATCGAAGATTATTATTCATTCGCTGCAGTAGAAATCGAAAAGGTGAACTTAGATAATCAAGAATTCTATAGATATGTTCTGAACTCATCCGGATATGAATACATAGTAACAAATACAAGGCTGGTTCATAGATCAAACTTAGAATATGTTGATTGGTCCTGGTTACAAGATCCAGCATCAGAAAGATACAAGAAATTTGAAGGTAGAATTTCATTTCACATGTTAGCAATAGAAATGAATAAATTATTGATAAACGCATTGATTGAAAAAGGTGAGAACGTCTTAAAGGCCATTCAATCTTGAATATTTTGGAAGTTTTGGAATGCGAAAGGCTAACAGTATATGTAAAATCATATTCGCTATTCACTGATACACTTTATACACAAGACCGTTGGCAAAAATGTGCAACAAAGCTGCTTGAAAATGGATTTTAATTAGGAGGAAAAATATGAAAAAAGTTTCACGATGGGGATTTATTAAGCTAACAGGTACCACTGTGGTTTTATATCCCTTTGGTCATCAGCTTTTTGCCAGGCAGAAAGAAGTATCAGTAAAAACCTATACCTATAAAAAGGTTGGGGAATTAGAAATTAAAGTAGTTGTGCACAGACATGACGATAAGATCATCCGGCCTGTTGTTGTGAGGATTCATTGGCGGAGCCCTTATGATGGGGCATCGCGATTGGTAGAATGATAAGCTCTGTTTGAAGCTTCTGGAAGAAGATTTTGCGATAGTTTCTGTTGATTATCGTTTGGCTCCAGAAACAAAGCTTTCGGATATTATCGAAGATATTGAGGATGCATTTAACTGGATTCATGAGAAAGGACCTGAACTATTTCAGATTGATGTAAGTAAAATTGTTGTTACGGGTAATTCGGCAGGTGGTTATCTTACCTTAATATCGGGATTTAGGGTAAAACCCAGACCAACAGTACTGGTTGCATTTCATGACACTTGCAGATCTGGAAAAGCATCTGGATCATTTTTATGCTACCTATAATAGTGTTCGATTACATGGGAGCCTCGATCACTTGTCACCTGATTTGTTCTGTAAACTATGGGAACGAGACTTGATCAATAGAATTGAATTGAAAAATCACAAATACAAACTTAAATTAAAGGTTCCCCATTATTTAATATCGGGTAATGGTGATCTGAGGGAAGTATCCAGCATTTTAAAAGATGGCCTCAATGGCTATTTTTTAAAACAATAAAAAGGGAATGGTGCCAGGCGCCATTCCCTTATTTAACCATCGGTACAAAGGTAACCGTTGGTCGTATCCAGCGAAGTAAAATTAGTATATTTATCAATCCGATTTTCTAACCCAGTGATTTTGTCCGGTTAGTAGGGGGTCAAACCACCTGGTGCCGAACACGGTTTAAGAGATGGTGATCCAGAGCTTGTCGAGGCAGCTCATAATTCGGCTGTGGAGTTTATAAATCGTTTTATGAAGAGATAAGCAAAATAAAGAGCATTGATTTTATAGAAACAGATGAGTAAAGTAATAATTTTTGGTGGGACTGGATTCATTGGATTGAGTCTTGCAAATCACATAAAGGAAAAGGGGCTTAATCCAGTTTTAATTGCTCGGAACAAGCCCAATCCAACTATTGATCACGAGTTTAGAAGATGGGATGCTATCTCTATTGGAAATTGGATTGATGATTTAAATGATGCAAAAGCAATTGTAAATCTAACAGGGAAGACAGTTGATTGTATCAAAACTCCAGACAACTGTGATTTGATTCTTCGTTCACGAGTAGATTCAACAAAATTAATTGGCAGAGCTTTTAAAGAAGTGGCAAATCCACCTAAAATTTGGATTCAAATGTCTACGGCACATATATATGGTGACCCTCCTTCACAAATTTGCAATGAAGAGTCATCAACAGGTTATGGATTGGCACCATTTGTCGGTAAGGCTTGGGAAGAGGCTTTTTTACAGTCGATACCACCAGGTGTAAGAGGAGTCAGACTTCGGACAAGTTTTGTCATTGGTAAAAACGGAGGAGCATTAAAAAAGCCTAAAACGGATTACCAAGTTAGGGTTAGGAGGAAAAGTTGGAGATGGTAAGCAAGGGTTGAGTTGGATTCATGAATATGATATGAACGAACTAATCTTTCAAGCCATAACAAATGACCGATTTACTGGAATGTATATTGCCAGTGCACCAAACCCGGTGTCAAATAAGGAATTTATGAAGCTGCTAAGAAAAAAAGCAGGCATGCCAATTGGAATGATGACTCCTGAATTTATTGTTAGACTTGGTGCGAAGGTAATATTTAAAACTGACCCTGAGCTAGCACTCTATGGAAGATATGTTAAATCAGAAAGACTTGAAAAGGAAGGTTTCAATTTTAAGTTTCCAGAACTAGAAAATGCATTGGATGACTTATTAAAGAAGTAAACCACTGCCAACAATGCATATCACATTGGACTCCTTTGGTCGTCTGCTTGATATGCTTGCCCGTAAGCGGTCATTGTAAAATGACAGCGTCTGATAACTTTACAATGATGATTGAAAAATGGACATAGAGATGAAAAGTGAAAGGCTAAAAAAGTTAGCAAAACAATCTAAACGATATTCATTTATCGCAGAACATCGTGGTGGTCCACTTACGAAAGATAATCATCGTAAATTAATTAAATGGGCAAGAGAATGCTCTGAACATGTATTATTTCTAATTGACAATGATATTGATGAAAGATTAATGGTTGCTTTGGATGTGGCTGAAAAATGGGAGAATGATGGCATACCTACAGGAGTTGCCATAAAAGCCTCATTGGGTGCTCATGCCGTGGCAAGACAAGCAGAAAACCCTATTTATAGAGCAGTAGCCCGTTCTGTTGGACAAATGGTTGCCACTGCCCATATTGCAGACCATTCTCTTGGAGCAGCATTTTATGCACTTAAAGCTATAAAACTTGCAAAAAAGGACATAGAAAATGAAAGAGATTGGCAGATAAAGGAATTAAGTGAATTGCCATCTGAGATTATTGAAATAGTTCAGACTATGTGGAAGGTGAAGGAATTGGACAAAAGAATTTAATTAATAAAAACAACGAACAGCTGACATTAGGGGAGAAGGACACTTTATAATTGTCGACAGGGCTGAAGAACTGGCGAAGATACTTGAGGACCGATTTGAACGCACAAGAGCAAGCGATAATGATGTCAGTTGGACTAAAGCGACAGCCACCACACACTGCTTGGGCGTTAGTGGCAGCCAGGTCAACCAAAGTAATTTAACCAGCACTATCCAGAATTTGAAATCAAATTGAACCAATAATTGATGAAGACGGGATTAAAGAATTTCATTGAGCAATATGGAAAGCTTTCTCAAACAGGGCTAGAGGAATTAGCAAGTAAGTTTAAGCAGAAAACAGTAAAGAAAGCTGATCTTCTATTAGTACAAGGTCAAGTCTGCAGAAAAATTTATTTTGTAACCAAAGGGTGCCTGAGACTATACTATATCGCTAATGATGTTGAAATCACTGTTTGGTTTTCATTTGAAAACAATTCTGCAATAGAACTTTCAAGCTTCTTGAGCGGAGCACCATCTGAATATTTTCTTGAAGCTATAGAGGACAGCGAATTCCTCTCATTGGATAAATCAGAATTGGCAAGTCTTTATGAAAGGCACCCTGAAATGGAAAGAGTAGTTCGTGTATTTTGGGAAGATGTTATTCTAAATTTGCTTAAGAGGTTTACTGCCCTGCAAAAGGATTCTGCCGAAAAGCGTTATCTGGACTTAATGAACCAACCTATCTATTTGCAGAGAGTTCCTCAAAAGTACCTGGCGTCTTATATTGGTGTGACACCTACCTCATTAAGTAGGATAAGAAGAAATATCAGGTAATATTGTTCTTGTCCTATGACAACTTTTTACAGGATTTAATGATCTAACTTTGGAATCTGAAAGAATCAGAATGTTTCTATCGAGAGCTATTTGCTCCTGCGAAGCTGTTGATCATTAAATAAATTAAAATTGTTGGAAATGTACAATTTGCCGTATCACAAAGAAGAGAACCCGCAGACAATCGGAGAGTTTATTGACCAGTATCCTTTTGCTTTTTTGACTGGGTGTGACTCAAATCATGAACCTGTTGCAACCCAAGTTCCCGTTTTTATTGAGGAGCAGAATGGAAGGAAAATTTTGATGGGTCACATAATGAGGAATACCGACCATCATAAAACATTTCAAAATAATCCAAATGTTCGGGTGGTTTTTACTGGCCGACATACGTATGTCAGTGGGACTTGGTATAGCAATCCATATACAGCATCAACATGGAACTATATGAGTGTACATGTTAAAGGAAGAATTCGGTTTTTAGATGAGACTGCATTAGAGGAAGTATTACGAAAGACAACCCTCCATTTTGAAAATAATGATCAACTATCCACAACCATCTTCGACAATCTACCATTAGAATTTAAACGCAGGGTACTTCATGCCATAGTGGCGTTTGAAATAGAAGTCATCGAGATGGATAATGTTTTTAAGTTAAGTCAAGACAGAGATTACAAAAGCTATCTTAACATAATAGAGAAACTTCAGCAGAAGGATTTAGAT
Organism: Saprospiraceae bacterium; assembly: GCA_016711125.1. Classification (GTDB taxonomy): domain Bacteria; phylum Bacteroidota; class Bacteroidia; order Chitinophagales; family Saprospiraceae; genus JABDMH01. The sequence continues at coordinate 209,669 of JADJTQ010000003.1, forward strand.
GGGCAAGTTATAGCTGCTGAAATGCAGAAGAGAATCAAAGAATTATTCCCGACATTGAGCGATCCTAATGTTTGATGAATTTCATCGATAAAATGGGGCTGCCAGTAGCCAAAGGCAAAACGATTAGATGAAAATCCTCGCAGGGCAATTGACTGGTCACCCTGAAGAAATACGAACAGTAGGTTTTGCGAGAAGTCCGCTGAAGCTTTGTATTTTGGAAGATCAAAGGCAGATCTCCCGTAATAGTAACAGGGATAGATGTGAAAAAAAATTCTGTAAGTACAAGCAAAATATAGTTAATTGAAATGAAAGAAGTAACATTATTAGTAGTATTGATGACCATGGGTACATTACTAATGGCTCAAAATGTAGAAATCGATGGAAAGACAAAGATTACCGTTATGGACCCCGCCACTGTCTCAGCACAGCAAGTAGCAAGAGAACCGGACGGCACACTGTCACTGATGTCATCCATTACACCCACTTATGTGATAGGAGACTTTGTACAGGGTGGGGTCGTATTTTGGGTAAGTGTCAGTGGAGCACATGCTAAAGTAGTGAGTATATATGATGTTGCAGCTGTAACATGGAGCAATATTACGAATACAGCTATTGGAGCTTCAGCACAAAGCGATATCAATGGAGCCGGTAATACCGTAGCCAATATGATGCAATCGGGTCATACAAACTCTGCTGCACGGCACTGCGCAGACTTAACGTACGGAGGCTATGATGATTGGTATCTACCATCCAAAAATGAGTTGGGTCAAGTGTACAACAATAGAGTTGTGATCGCTGCAACGGCAACGGCAAACGGAGGTGAGGATTTTGTGAGTGGATTATACTGGAGTTCTACTGAGTTTAGTAGCAGTGTCAGCGATGCTTGGATTCAGAATTTCGCCACTGGCAACCAAACCAGCGGCAGTAAGAACAACTTCAGCCGAGTTCGGGCTGTTCGGGCTTTTTAACCATTTAGCCAGCTAACTATTTAAACCACGAAATGATCGAATTTCCAAATTATATTCGTGTCTTTTAGACGATACAAATAAGTAAATTAATCATAACAAGGAGTGGTTTCCATAGTTTTCACGAGGTACCTTACAATTTGCGTGTTGCTAAAAAAATAGATTTAGGATCCATTGAGGGCATTAAAGCAGCAACTGATACCGATCAAATTAAGTAATCTTACCATGTAGACTATAGAGTTCATTCTTCAAAACCGAATATCGGACTATACCCTAATGATTCAAAACCTGAGCCTTTTTTTCACCGTTTAATTAACTAACTTATTGCAATAAATTTGGATTTTGAGTTTTTTGCGTATCCGATTTAACATTTAATTAATGCCAGGTATTTATGGATCTAGTGCAACCCGTCCTCTTCATAATAATCCATTGAATCATGAAAGCACTACTTTTTATACTAATTCTACTTCAGTCGCTGACAAGCCTTCAGGCCCAGGAGCAAGCGATATTTTCTGAAGCTGGCGGCATAGACTCCATGGTCGCTGAAATATCAACCAACGACCAAGTGATCTCGAATCTGATCGATAGCTCAGTTGCACAAGGAGATACCCGAACCTCAAGACCATCCCTGATACTCTTGAGAGATTCCGATATGTTGACTCGTCTTAGTGTTTTGCCAATTTATACCTGGAGTGATTCAGTAAGACACATTAGTCCTCTGCCTCAGGATTTCTACAAGATTTTTGAAACCGGAGCCGATGAAAAATCCATTTCGATCAATGATGCGATGGGAGTTTCTTTGGCGGGAGTCAAAGCGCTTTCGATGGATATGAAGCGATATGATCTGGTGCTCATTGAATTGCACAAAACCAATGAAGAGCTTTCTCGTAAATCACGGTCTCTCGAAAGAGTAGTGGAGAAACAACGAAAAGAGCTCGAATTGCTCAAGAGGCAAATGCAAGACATCATCAATCGATTGCCAAGATAATTTTTATAGTCGGAAGCCGGAATCATCAGAGTCAGAGCTTGGTTCAGAAAAACTCTGTGTGCTTACTTTCTTTGTGGCGAATAATTTCGAGTGATGCTTAATAGATCGACAATATCAGGATCAGTCATCGGACATCGGACATCAGTCATCGGACATCGGACATCGGACATCAGTCATCGGACATCAGTCATCGGACATCAGACATTGGACATCGGACGTCAAGCATCGGACATCCGACTTAAAAGATGTCACCCCTCGCTAAACTCAAAGGCTATCCCTCAGGTTCGACACCTAACTTCGGTCTTCGGACTTCCCCGGCTTAAAAGGCATTCAGGCATCAGACATCAGACATCGGACATCGGACATCGGACATCGGACACCTCTCAATTTTCCACTAGCGGAGCAATCTGATCTTCGGCAATCACTCCTCCAGGTAATTCCATAATCCGGATATTGCGAAAATGAATTTCGGCCCCCTCTGCCTCCAGACAGAAGTAACCTTTTTTACGTTGAGAATCCCGGATACCATTTACAAATTTGCCGTTAACCGATAGTTTGACGGCACCATCGACAGCCACAACTACGTATTTATTCCATTCGCCTTTTCCCTTACATCTTTTTTCGATGGATTTACTCCGGTTTCCCCGGGGATTGTCTGGAGTCGCAGTCATCCCCATGGTCGGAAATAGCTCTCCATGCACATAATCATCGGTTCGATCGTGTATGGTTGCCCACTCAAGGTCTAGCATCTGTACTTCCATGGCCTTGGTTAGAGGTTCTTCGTCGGAAAAGGCAGTTCCTTCACTCCAGATAAAAATTCCCGAATTGCCACCGGCTTCCATATGTTTCCACTCGATCTCCAGCACAAAGTTTTCATATTGTTTGTCTGATCGCATAACGCCGATGGGAAGTCCACTACAAATTAATTCGCCATTTTCGACTCTCCAGGTTTCGGGTGAAGTATTTACATCAATCCAGCCAGTGAGATCTTTTCCATTAAAAAGAGATTTAAATTGTAACTCTTGCGCTGAAAGTATTTGGCAAATGCAAAAGAGGATGATAAATAGGTGCGATTTCATATGATGCGATTGTTTTTTTATTTGTTCCTGAATCCCTAAATATACTATCGTTTGGCAGCAATCTGTAACTTTAGTAGATGAATCGTGTCTGCACGTTTGCTTGCTATTGTTTCTTGTTTCTGTTTTTAGTTGCTTGCACAACTCCTGAACGATCGCTCGAAACCTCACTTGGTCATGCTTTACCGACAGTGACAAGAGAATTTCGTGCAGCTTGGGTAGCCACTGTAGCCAATATAAATTGGCCTAGTAAGCCAGGTCTCTCCGTCGAAAAACAACAAGAAGAAGCGATTAAATTGCTTGATCTGCTCTGTGACCATCATTTTAATGCGGTGATTTTTCAGGTTAGGCCCCAATGTGATGCCTTGTATCAAAGTGACTTGGAGCCATGGTCTTATTATCTATCGGGTGTACAAGGACAAGCTCCCGAACCTTTCTACGATCCGTTGCATTTTTGGATTGACGAGGCCCATAAACGGGGATTGGAACTGCATGTGTGGTTAAATCCCTACCGGGCACACCATACGGCTGGAGGTCCGGTTACCGAAAATTCGATTGTCCGTAAAAAATCTGAACTGGTGGTTGAACTTAAAAATGGCTTCTGGTGGTTGGATCCGGCAAAAGAGAAAACTCAAGACCATTCCTATGACGTGGCCCTGGATATTGTAAGGCGTTATAATATTGATGGAGTTCATCTTGACGATTATTTCTACCCCTATCCTTCCTATAATGACGATGAAGATTTTCCAGATCAGAAAACCTATATGGAATATCGCAAAGAACGGTGGTGATTTAGATCCTGGTGATTGGCGTAGAAAAAGTGTCAATGATTTTGTCAAAAGACTTTATGAGGGTATTAAGAAGGAGAAAAAACATGTGAAATTTGGCATAAGCCCGTTCGGCATTTGGCGTCCGGGATACCCACAAAGTATTCAGGGTTTTGATTTTTTCACCCCAACTTTATTGGCCAATCAATCAATTGCCTCAAAGTTTTCCCGTTTTACTAAATTGGTGGGTGCAGGAAAACACGAAGAATCGTCATCTTTGGCCAGGGATTAACATCGGGAGGTTGCAAGGAGAAAGAGCGATCGATGAAACCATCAATGAGATCATGATTTCCCGGGGTATGCTTCTTCAAAGTCCGGGGGTGATTCATTGGAGCATTGGGCCACTGGTAAAGAATGATAGCTTACTCCAAAATATTTTTTCAGGACCTTATAACCAACGCGCTTTAATCCCTCCGTCAAGATGGCTATCTAAGAAACCGCCAGTATCCCCTGCCCTTGTGAAAGAAGGATCAATCTTGAAAATCGAATCAAAATCGGAATTTAATCTGGTGGTGGTTTACTACAAGATTAAATCTATTTGGAAATATGAAATTATTCCCTGTGATCATTCTGAAATTGACGTCGCGTTGTTAGAATCTTTATCACCTGAATCCGGGCAAATTTTCATCAGCATTGTAGACAGATTTGGAAATGAAAGTGTACTTAAACTGATTGATTTTCAGATTTGAGTCTAGTTTTAGAATAATAAACCAATAGGACACAAGCGGATAATATCCTAAGTTTGCACGCTACTATGCAAGCGATACTCAATTTTTATATTCATTCTTTTAAGGGCCTGAGCAAGGAAGTCTGGACGTTGGCAATCGTGCTCTTAATAAACCGGAGCGGAATGATGGTTCTTCCGTTTCTTGCTTTGTATGGCACCAAAGAGCTTGGGTTCTCCGTGGTAGAAGCCGGTATTTTGACAGGTATGTATGGAGCTGGTTCCTTGGTTGGTTCGTGGTTGGGAGGATGGCTTACCGATAAGGTGGGATTTTATAAAGTTGCGTCCAGAAGCCTGATCTTTGGAGGCATTGGAATGGCTTCACTCCTATTGTTCAAGGACTTTTATCTGCTTTCTCTAGCCATATTTGTGACCAGTACCCTGGCCGATGCGTCTCGACCTCCCATTATGGCTGCCATCTCTGCGTTTAGCAAGCCTGAAAATCAAACCCGGGCGATCGCTCTGATCCGAATGGCGGTTAATTTGGGTATTTCTATTGGCCCTGCTGTAGCCGGTCTACTAGCGGGAAGTGTTGGTTATGACTGGCTTTTCCTCATAGATGGTCTCACTTGTATCCTGGCGGCGGTATATCTAATGAGAAATATAGACCCAAGTAAAAAACGGCGGCCAGAGCTAAGTCAGAATATCACTGGCTCCCGGGCCAGTTCGGACACGATTTATCTGGTATTCCTGGCAGTAGCTGCGATCAATATTATTGGCTTTATCCAAATCATGTCTACCACACCGCTATATTTTACCCAGAATTGAATCTGACTGAAGGCGAAATCGGTCTATTTTTTACCTTCAATGGACTGATCGTATTCTTTTTCGAGATGCCTTTAGTCGCCTATTCTCAAAAAAGATGGACACCTTTCAAGAGCATGATTCTCGGTGCTCTACTTATGGGATTAGGCCATTTATTTCTCAATCTGCCATTGCATTGGTTGCTCGTCATAGGTATGTATAATGTCTTGATTTCATTGGGTGAAATTATCAACTTTCCATTTGGAAATAGCATTGCATTATCACGTGCCCCAACTCATCTGAAAGGGAAATACATGGGTTTTTGGGCGATGATGTTCTCGAGTACTTTTATCATTGCCCCTATATTAGGTACCCGCCTGGTGGAGTATTTTGGATTTTACAACACCTGGTTTATAATTGCGGCACTAAATTTCATCAGTATGCCCGGATTTATTTGGGTGAGAAATAGGTGGGACAGACCGATAAAAGGCCGGGATCAAGCGGAACTATCTGCTTTGTAATTATAATTATTGACTAATCAATTACCCAGGAGAAATCGAATTTCTTCTCCAGGCTTGCTTTGAGCTAAAATGTCCAGGTCTTCCTTGACCACAACCGCGATACGGTGGTAACCTCCGGTAGTATTTGCATCAGCCATCAGTACGACCATTTGACCAGATCTGGTCACCTGAATGGTTCCTGGAATAACTCCCGATGAAATGAGTTCTGGCAGAGGTTCATAACCATTGAGTTTGCCCTCCAATCGGTAACCCATGCGATTTGACTGGCTGGAAATACCATGACTGCGACCAAAGAAGTCATCCTGCACAGTCGTAGGCAAGAGGTCATATTCAGGTCCGGGAATTACCGGATTACTTGCTTCTGCGCAATATTCTCTTCCCATTCGATTTGACGGAAAATGGCCATCGAGTGATAAAGTACCTTGATCTCATCGTTCTTCGAGATCGGTAGCGGCAAATTTTTCAAAACACCAGTATAAGGCACGGGGCTGTAGCTGCCAAGCCATTTAGGCACCTGCCATTCACCTCTCATTGCCAGATAGGAGCGACAACCTGACTGGCAAACACCAAAAGTGATTTTATCTCCTTCGTGAAGATCAATGATTTTGCTAAGCTCAATCCCTTTTCCATTGAGTTTTGCACTGAGGTCGGCACCGGTTAACACCATTTGTCCATGTCCCTGGATCGTGATTTCCGGACCAATTAAAGTAATCTCTAAACTCGGAGTATTTTTTGGATTACCCAATATTAAATTGGCGAGCTGATGAGACTTTTTATCCATGGCTCCACTGACCGGTACGCCGTATTCTTGCCACCCGGACCGTCCAAAGTCTTGAATCGAGGTCTGGAGCCCGGGTTTTTTAAAAATCATTTTTATCCATTCACTCATTGATCAGACATTTTTTGGATGTGACTATTGGATCATCATTTTCCATGCTGACAAATTCTTCTTTATTGATCGCACTGAAAGTAACCTGATCTCCCATTTTAAATAAGAATGGATCTTCAGCGGCTGGATTAAAGATCCGGATAGGAGTTTTTCCAATTATTTGCCAACCACTGGGTGCATCCAAGGGGTAGATCCCGGTTTGCCGACCAGCTAAACCTACCGATTGAGATGGAACGGTGATGCGAGGGTGTTCCTTGCGTCTACAAGAAAGAGGTTCGGGCAAATCACCCAGGTAAACAAATCCAGGTAAAAACCCCAGCATATATACATGATATGTTTGGGATAAATGCCATTCAATGATTTGATTTATAGTTACTTTTTTTTCAAAGGCGAGTTCTTTGAGATCAAGGCCAAATAATTCATTATAGCAGACAGGTATTTTCCAGCGACGTCCGGTTGCGACTGCTTTTTTCACTGGCAGTTTATCAATAAACCGAGTTATTCGCTCTATTAAATCTTGGTAGTTCCATTTCTCAGGATCATAACCAATAGTTAAAGAACAATAAGCCGGAACATAGAATATAACACCTTCGGTTTTTTTGGACTTTAGATAGTTGGTAAGCTGAAGGACTTCAAAGTTGATCTCTTTCTGAATTTTCTGTTCGAAATTGATGATTATTGCCGTATCACCTAGAGGATAGAATGTCATTTTTGATTTTTCTTAATTTTTAATCTTTTGTTTGACTTTGATTATACTGTTTGTGCTACAAAAGCTCAGGTGCGACTTCCGCCTTCCAACATCGGACATCGGACTCCGGTCTTCAGTCTTCAGTCAGTCTCCTCACATCCGACATCGGACACCTGACATCGGACACCTGACACCTGACATCGGACATCGGACACCTGACTCCTGACTTAACCCATTTCCTTCCGGATTTCTTTTAAAATAGCTACGGCATTTTTGTGATCACCATGAATGCAAATGCTCTCTGCCCTTAATTTCACTTTGTTTCCTTCTATGGATTTCACTTCATTTTTTCTAATAATCGAAAACACCTGTGCTGCTGCCTGGACAGGATCGTGAATGATCGATCTGGGATCCTGTCTGGACACTAATCTTCCATGGTTATCATATCTTCGATCGGCAAAAGCTTCAGCGATAAAATTGACACCTAATTCTTCGGCAACTGACTGTGTTTTACTCGCTGACAATCCCATGATCCCCAGGTTGGTATCGAGCTCTAATATTGCGCAGATAACAATTCGAGAGGTGATTTCATCATCAGCCATTTTATTGTAAAGAGCTCCGTGGGGTTTAACATAACTTACTTCCACACCAACACTTTTAGCCATTCCAATTAAAGCGGATACCTGGTATTTAATGCACGTGCGTAATTCATCTTCTGAGAGCTGCATCGCTCTTCGTCCAAATCCATTGAGATCAGGATATCCCGGGTGAGCGCCTATTTTTAATTGATATTTTTTAGCACTGATCAACGTTTTTTCGATATGCAGTGGATCACCTCCGTGAAATCCGCAGGCAACGTTACAGGAGGTGACCAGTGGCATGATTTCATCATCATTCCCTATGGTATAATTTCCATAGCTTTCTCCCATGTCACAATTAATGTCGAAAGTCATTTTCAAAATTCAATTATCAATTGTCCTCATGACGTTCTTCCTGTGGTCGATATCCATCATCCATTACCATTATCCATTATCCATTGTCCATTATCCATTATCCATTATCCATTATCCATTATCCATTATCCATTATCCATTATCCATTGTCCATTGTCCATTATCCATTATCCATTGTCCATTATCCATTATCCATTATCCATTGTCCATTATCCATTATACTGTTAAAATACTTTTCAAACCAAGAGCTAGCGTAATTATTAAAATGATGATACCCCCTATGTTTTTAAATCTCGAATTTATATGCACACCCATCAGCTGACGGTCATTCATCGTCCAGAGTAAAAATGCGGCAATGATTGGTAGTAAGATGCCATTGGCGACCTGTGCAAACAGGATAACCCGTATTGGTCGAAATCCCAATGACGCAAAAATCAATCCGGAGCAAAGCACAAAAAGCCAGATGAGTTTAAATCTACCATTGCTTAAATCTGAAGACCATCCGAGCAAACCGGAAGTTGCGTAAGCAGCAGCCAGTGGAGCAGTGATTGAAGAAGAGAGCCCGGCAGCCAGAAATCCGACAGCAATAAACCAGTCGGCCCCACCTCCCAAAAGTGGCCTAAGTTGAGCAGCCAGATCAGTGGTGTCAGACACTTCGGACCCTAAAGCATTTAATACGACTGCCGAAGTAATTACGATAGCAACGGTGATGACACCTCCTAAAATAACGGAAATCAATGTATCCATTCGAGCGTCTGCCAGATTCTCTGGCCCACTCCAGCGTTCCTTGACGGCTGAGGCATGTAAAAATAAATTGTAGGGCACCACTGTGGTACCGATCAGTCCCACCACCATCAATGACGATCCGTTGGGGATAGACGGCAAGAATAGCCCACGCACAATTGCGAAGAGATCAGGCCGGGCAAGGAGCGCTGCGATGATAAAAACTACGCCCATGGTAGCAACCATCAGCACCAAAGTACCCTCGATGATTTTGTATTGTCCGCTAAAGAGAAGTAGGAAGGCTACTAAAGCGATCAGTACGATCAATGGATTGACCCGCCAGACCTTTAAATCGATCAAGCTATTGAAGCCTAGAACTGCACCCGTAATGTTGCCGGCTTCGTAAGCAGCATTTCCTATAAGAATAGCTCCGATCACCAGAACACCTGCCAAGATCCTACCGGTTTTATGGGTGACTTTTTCACGTATGGCTTGCCCCAGACCCTTTCCTCCAATCACTCCCAGCCTAGCAGACATTTCTTGCAAAACCAAAGTGGCAATCACCGAAAAAAGTACCGCCCACAGGAGCGTATATCCATATCTGGCACCCGAAAGCGTCGCCGTTGTAACGGTACCCGGACCAATAAAGGCAGCAGCAACCATGGCACCGGGTCCTATTTTTCTTAAGCGTGTTATCATGTCTGTTGGTCTCACCGAATCTACAAAACTTAATAGGGTTCCTTCCGGATTCTGGGCCAATCTAATCAATGTCCTGTCCTAAGTTAGATACAAAATTGTAGCAAGATTGACCCCGAATGTACTCAGTTCTAAAAATCAGACCCGGAAGTTGACTGCTGCTCTATTCTTTTTTCGTTAATCTACTGTGGTGGAATTAAGGCTTGGAATATAATTAGGCCTCTTAGATCTTAAGAAAAGTATAACACATCTAATGATAAAATTCATGGCAGAAGACCAACCTTCTTTGTTTGCTATCACGTCTAATAAAGCAAAAGACATAAACTTATGAAAACAAATTTCTTTGCCCTTATTTTGATGGTTGCGATTATTGCCTGCAATAAGGAAGACAATCTCACTGAGAACTATGAAAACACCTCGATGAGCTGGACCGTAGGTGCTGACCATTCAGGTGACACAACGGTGATTTTACCTACTTCAAAGGCCCAAATGAACTATCTGTCTGTGAAGGAGTACTCAATTTGTCCGAATACCAGATTACAGATTATTGTTACATCTGGAGATCAGGTGGTCTTAGACAGCATTTACCAAGATAAGTTTGAAAAATATCCTTTGCCAAATCAGGCAGGGAAAAATCTGGAAGTACAAACCAAGTTGATAGCCGGCGATAGCTTAGTGCTTTGTGTTTGGCTCGGTCAGGCGACCCTAAAGTACGAATATGTAGAGTAAACATAATTTTGTTCGTAATTGTGAAGCCACGGGTAAAAGCTCGTGGCTTTTTTTTTAGTAGAGCTAAGCATAATCCGGAATCTACAATATTCGCAAATTATAAAAGGATTTGCTCCCGGCTTTGGTGCTTGGTACTTTTAGGGAAATTCCAAATCTCAAATCGCAAATTCCAACTGACTTTGGTCCCAGCTTTGGTGCTTGGATTTTGGTGCTTGGTGCTTCTTGGGGAAATTCCAAATTTCAAATTCCAAATTTCAAAATAGCTTGGTCCCGCCTTTTGGTGCTTGTAATTTGGTGCTTGTAATTGGTGCTTGGTGCTTTGAGGGAAATTCCAAATTCCAAATTCAGCAATCAGCAATCAGCAATCATTCCCTCGTGCCCATTGGGTTTTTGCTGACAAAATCGTCAAAAGGCAGCGTGTCAGGAGTTACGACCACTCCAGTACTCCACTTAATGGGTGCATTTTCTTTGAAGGCAAAGGTCAATTCGACAAAAAAAGCTGTCCATCCCTTTGCGGGTGTTTCAATTTTGATTTGATATTCAGCTGATGCCTTGATTTCAATTGGAGTTGACTGATAGGTTCGGCCAATTGAATCAACTTGAAAATTGCGGGCTTCGGGATTGTGGGCTTGCCAGAGCGTCATTTGTTGAGGAATAAAATTTGGATGCGTCTGAATATGGATGGTGCCATTTTTGACTTCCCAGTCAAAGTCAGGTCTTGGCGTTTCTTCAACGATCATATGGTAGAAAGTCAATAAGGTAGACCAGGCATCGGTTTCTCGCATCGAGTGCTCTGAATTGGGCACATAGCGTAAATGTTTTTCACCAACAAGCTGATTCCAATAAAACTGCCAGGAATCAGGCAGGAAGAATTGATCACCGGTGGCATTGATTATACACTTGGGAAGAACAAGTCGGTCTATAAACGAGTATGGTTCTGTCAAACTAATCAGACGAGCGTACTCCTTAGATCCTTGCCATTCCATGATCCCCTCCCGCACATAATCGTTGACAGCAGGTGCCCAACGGCCATAGGCATTCCAATGATGTTCGAAGGAGGGTACCACGTTAAGCATGTCGATCACAATGGGGGCAATTGCCACTACGCGGTCATCAGCCAAGCCGGTGGTCCAGGTGGCCCAGCCCCTTTTTGACGCACCTGCTACCACAAATTGATCGACGGGTTTACTGGCTGACACTTTACTGAAGGCTTCCAAAACATCCATGGCTCTGACTGAGGCCATCGTCATTGGCAGTCTCGCCAACCAGCGAATATCTTCGTCTTTGGCTCCACCTTCGAGAAATTTGCACCATCCATAACTGATTATTTCATCTTCCTCTCTGGGGCCAAAGTCATCATTAACAAATTCCAGCGGCTGATTGGGCACATTGTGTAGTTCCGCTACGATCGAGTAGGTTGTTGTGGCCATCTCAACAAATGATTCACCTGCTTGCTGCGGTTGACTTGGGTCACGATTGCCGCCACCAATAAACAGCATACCGGTATGGCTCTGAAGGCTATCCGGCACATTGACTGTCAGCCAATGCCACCAGATAGGATCCTTTACTTCTGCTTTTGTCAGCCATTCTTGAGAAACGAATTTAAGGATATAGGTTTGATATCCTTTACCGGTGATGGTGTCCAATATTTCAAATTGCACCGACTTGTCACGTGATGCGATGTATGACTCCAGTGGTGAGAGGCTGACCTCAGTTGCCTGGCTGATGGCCGGTGTCTGACGGCATGCCGTAAAAAATAACGTATAACTGAGCGCAAGCAGGAATACAAACACCAGTTGTTTTTTCATAAAATCCGGGCTATTCAAATTAAGTAATCTATTTGCCACGAAAGATAATGACCTTTTTTTATCATGAGTGCAGATTGTCGATGGATTATTTACTTTAGAAAATTTCGAGATTAAAGCTTTCGTCATTATTTGCTGCAAGAATTTGTCTTTATCTTGCTAGTTTTAAACTAAAATTCCGATGAAACTTATTTTATGATAATGCACTATCACATAAGTTTACTAGTGTCATGTCACACTTAAATTGACGGATACAGTTTTTTTAATTTTATTCGAGCGTCCTTGTCGGTAAATTGCCAATTGATCTTATTTTTCTTGTTATTTCGTTGATTTTGCCATGCTTCAATTTCAATTTCTATCTGCTCCCTACTGTCTATGTGCCGGTTCAAACATTGTTTATTCATGACATTTAGTTCGATCTCAGCCATATTAAGCCAAGAGCCATGTTTTGGTGTGAATATGAGTTCTATCTTATCCAGTAATCGTTTGGCGATATTCGGTTTAAAGGTTTCATAAAAGGCACCTGTGCAATGAGTTGAATAATTATCCAATACCAAGGTGATTCTTTTCGACCTTGGGTAATAGGTGTCTATAAGGTCCTTGATAAACTTTGCCCAGTCTTTTTAGTTTTCAGATCGGTCACTTCGGCAAATCGTTTCCCCGCTAATGGCTCACTAGCCATGAAGATATTACAAACTCCATGACGAAAATATTCATAATCAATACGGGCATCTTGCCCCTTCTTCATTGGTATGCCTATCCGTGTTTCACGAATTAACTGCTTACTTGTTTCATCCATACAAATCACGGGATTATATCGATCATATGGCCTTTTATACACTTCCAAGACCTTTTCCATATCTGCTACAAACTGTCCATTGGATTCCGGAGGAATTACCCATTCTTTGACTTTCCAAGGTTTGAGTTCGTTTTTTTTAAAATCCGCCTAACGGTCTCGTAAGAAATATCCTCCACATAATTAAGCTCGATCATTTTGTCTGCCAATAACCGGAGGGACCATTTCCCATATCCCGTTGGTGGGTTGCTACAACTCAGTGCGATCAAGTGCGCCTCCACATCTCCATCTGCCTTCTTTTCATAAACACGCGGACTAGGTCTACGTTCTAAAGAGGCTTCAAAACCTTCCTCGAGAAACTTCTTTTTCACTCGGTCTATCGTTCGCATCCCGACCTTAAGAACCTGGCTAATTTGCTCATTAGTTATCTTATCTGCATACCTCCCTTCATCACAGTTCAAAAGTATATAAGCCGTTCGGAATGTCTGTGAACTGTGACGTCCTTTATTAATAATCGACATAAGCTCATCACGTTCATTTTTTGTAAGTGCAATCCTATATTTAACCATAACTAATAGTTTTGGTCAAATATAAATAAATTTTCTAATACGTCATATCACATGTGACATGACACTAGTTAGAAAATCTTATGAAACACCGAATGGAAAAAGGCAGAGAAACAATATTATAGGGCAACACCGATCCCCGAGTTTGTAGTTCTACCTCCTTTCAATTTTTTTTACCTTGAATTGAAGGACTTCGAACAATTCCTTAATCAGATGGGCTAATCTACCAATCCCAATAACTTCAAAGATCCAATCTCAACCGAACATTAGGAGTGCGACCAAGCAGTGTGGTCTCCGTTCCCAGAATGGTGTTTGCTTTTTTGCCAGGTAGATTGTCAAGAGGCACGGAAAATATGTATTGAAGATATTTGACATTGTCATGATCACTGACATTAAAACAGGAAACGCCTATGGTTCCTTTCTTAGATAGTAGCTTAAAATGATAGTCTACTCCAAGGTCTATTCGCTGATAGCTTGGCAGATTTTTAATGAATTTTCCGGACGTAATTTTTCTCAGATCAATTTCACCAGGTATCTCATTAATGGCTAGATACGGTTTGCCAGAACTAAAGATATAGTTGGCCGAAATGGTGAACTTGCCCAGGTCGTAACTATTGATCCATTTTAGTTGATGACGACGATCATCCTGAGCCGGAAAAGGCAAGCTATTTCTAATTTGCTTAAAATTGCGGGTACTCTTACTAAGTGTATAAGCGATCCAGCCCTGATAATTTTTAATAGTTTTGGTAATCAATAGATCAAGACCCGCAATTTCGCCTTCTCCACTAAGGACCTGGTAAGACCTGGTGCGGTTGAATCCGAGATCCTGGTTAAACCCGGGCATCAGTAGCGAATACTCTAATACACCCCCCAGCTTTTTATGATAGAGCTCTACATCAATATTCCAATTAGATTGCTTGAATGAGAATCCTCCCATAAACTGTAGAGAGGTACCCACAGGATATCGATTTTCATTACTTAATATAAGATAATTGGAAGACTGACCCAGGCGATTTTCATAATTGAGTTCGCGAACAAATTGATGGGCGTAATGACTTGAAGCCTTCAATATGAAATATTCGGAAGCCTGAAAACTAATCTGAATTTTTGGATCGGTATACACCTTTTGTGTTCTTGTGTAATAGGTAGATCGCCCTCCCAAAGTAAGAGTTGTTTTATTTTTCTTCCAGGAGTTCTCAGCAAATAGAGTGTATTCATTTCCTTTGTCGTCTCCGGCCAACAAGGTCAAATCATCTTCGCTAAATCGATAGTCTATTTGACTCGACTTATAGTCACTGCCTATTGTGAAACTCTGTTTTTCTGTACTTCTATGCAGGTAAAGATGGAAGCCACTTGACGATACTAAACCGTCTTGCAAATTGGAGAAGCCGGTTGAAAACGATTGGGCTTCTGTGTTAATCGACAGAAGTGATTCAATAGATCCACTATTGGAATACCTGGTAGAGTATCCATTTCCAATGAATTGCCAGGAGGGACTTAATTGCCAATGGGTGTTAAGGCTCATACCGGTATTTGACCAATTTTCAGAGTTCCGGTATACTTCCGAAGATTGTGCCTTCACACGATTGATTTGGGAGGCATAAAATAAATTATAATTGTTTTGGAGCTTGTCGGTCGAAGCATAGAAATTCAAATCCAGGTTTAGGTGTTTAGTTAGACTTAATGCTAATTTAGAATTAATATCAGAAAAGTGGAACTGTGGTTGAGTCTCCACCGTTTCCGATCGGGTCATCAAGCGATTGTCTAATTGATAAAAATCGATTTTGGGTTGAGTGAGATCAAAGGAGTTGAGATCGGCAGCATTTAAATAGGATGTTCTTGCGCCCATGCTCCAATAGACCTTAGAGTGAATGGGAGCAAAAAGAGAGACAGAGCTGCTGAGTAGATCAATCTCTGTGATCGCTTTTACCTGATCAGCGACCGATGGTGAATTCATTTCGAGCATTCCTCCGGTTTTACCGCCATATTGTATGGGTAATGCATTTTTATAGAGTTGTCCATTCGACAGATAATTGCCATTCGCCGAGCTGAAAATTCCATAGAAATGGTCCACCCCAAATAGTGGGATTCCGTCGAGAAGAATCAGACTCTCGTTACCCTGACTGCCTCTTATTTTAATTTGAGCACTTAAATCATCGGTGGCTTGAACTCCCGGCAACAGCTGCATTTTTTTAATGAGATCAGAGGCATAAAGTGAGGAGAGTACATGATCTTTAGAGATTTTTGTTGTCCCGTACAATGAAGTGCTGATGCTGTTTGTACGAATGGCTGGCAAAGCCTCGATAACATTGATTGTAGCAATATCATATGGTTGATCTTGCAGGACGATCTCCTCGAAATTGTCAATTTGAGTGGGCAACAATGATCTGGTCTGAAAACCCAGGCCTTGAAAATAAATGGGATGTTCGTCGGTGTCCGCGGTCAAATTCAATTTGAAGGTTCCGTCCTCCTGGCTAATGGTTTGGTGGTTGCCATCTTGATAAATAAGGATGTCAGCCAAGCCCATTTTTTTTTCGTCGATGACTCTGCCCTTTATAGTTTGGTAAAGGTCATAATTCTCAATTGTTGGGCTTTGCTCTCTAACGAGATACTTTACCTCATCAATTTTTTTTATCTGGAGTTTGTTTGGAAATAGTTCACTCAATAGATCTTCTAAAGAATTGGTGTAGAAATGACCGGTGGCTTCCGGGCTGAGTTCAGAAAGGTGAGGAGGGTAGGCGATGAGATATTGTTGGCGGGAACAAATAAGGTTGACAATTTTTTTAAGATTGTCGTCGGGCTCTATGTCAACCGAAATCGAGCTTACCTGAGCAAAGAGATACCCTATGGTGTGCAGGCAAAATAATGTCAAAAAAACCGGTCTTTTCATGGGTGCCAGATTTACTGGCTAATGATTACTTGTTGATGTCTTTTTTCAATATTTAGTTTTAATGGCCAGAATACGGAACTTAAGGCTTTATCAAGATCGTCGTCGATGAAAAATCCGGTATACAATGTATTTTCTAATTCCGCAGGCATCTGTATCTCGATATTAAATTGTCTTTCGAGCTCCTCTGCAACTTGTGTTAGTTTGGCTTCCTGGTATTCGAAAATTCCATCCATCCATTTAATTCGCTGATCGCTATTGCTCCTTTGATGGATTAATTTTCCAGCCTTGTTTTCATAGGCCGTTTCACCAGCAATTAATATGACCTCGGAAGTCGAATTAGCTACCTTGACTTTTCCGGTTTTGCAAATGACGTTAAGCTGATCATGGTGACTAAAGATGTTAAAACTGGTACCCAGCACCTCCACCTCTCCATTAAGAGTACGGACAGTAAAGGTCGAGCCCTTGGTGACTTCAAAAAAGGCCTCACCTTCAAGCTGGATCACTCTCGAATTTTGGAAGTCCTTGTCGTTGTATTTTATTGTTGACCCATCATTAATCGTTACAATGGACTCATCAGGTAGTTGATGACTGGTAGCCATCCCGGAGGTGGCTTTGATTGTTTTGAAATCACTGCCGCCAAACTGGGTAATGATCAGGAGCAGAAATGAAGCAGCAACTGCGATTGGGGCAATAATGCGGATTAATTTGCCATAGCCCGAAGCTTTGGTTGGCTGTACCTGCAAGTCATTTTGAATTCGTGTCCAGATTTGATCGGCGGAAGCCTTGGTGTCTAATTTTTTTATTGAAATATTGAGAATTAAGTCACGGGCTTTGTCAATACGTGTTTTCATTTCCGGATTTTTGGTCATCCATGATTCCCAAATATGCTCTTTATGAGCATCGCCCTGAAGAACCCATTCGATAAATGCTTCATCGGTAATCAGATCTTCAGTGGAGTATTTTTTGTAGTGATCATTCATCTCAATTCGGATTAAATAGTTCATCTAAATAAGCAGAACGGGTTTGTGTATCATATTCATTCCGGCATGCTGAAGCCCCGGAATGCATCATACTCATACAAACTCCCCTGCTATCTTTATTGTCAAGATGTGGCCGTTGTAAATAACAATGTCCCAATTCATGAAAGACCAAAAATTCTCTCTCCATGGCATTGGATCTTAACCAGTATGTTTGGTTAATTATTAGTCTATCGGGATTATTGCTGTCATGCTGGCATTGGCCGGATATTTCAGGAGCCAGCGTATTACTAAGAATGCCTGCTACCATAGTGGTGTGGAAATCGACGATAATGCCCCGTGATTTGCCTTCGGCCGCAAATCGATCGAAATATTGTTGCAAGTCGGCATTGACAGAGGCCGTCACTACTTCTTCCTTTTGGCAGGCAACCATCAGCACGATACCGAGACACGTCAACAACGCCACTGGAACCCTTTTGTCTATTTTTTTATTCAATCTCATTTTGACATTTATTGCTTTTTATAACTATAAGTGATCAGATGCTGGTTTGTACTCATGACATGTAAAGAATAATCTGTAATAAAATAAAGGTCATCACTTTTCGCATCGTCTGAATTCCAGTAAAAATAAGGTTACGAGCCGATTGGTAGTTGAGATTCATGATTTCACAAATGGTCTCATAAGGTAGCTTTTGATAGTATTTAAGATAGATAGCTTCTTTTTGGCGCTCACTCAATTGCTCGATAGCCTCTTTAATCGAGTTTTGATTCTCGGCAGTTTCTTCATCGAGAATAAGTTGAGCTTCGATCGAAATTTCAGCTTCAAAAGGTATATTCTCTTCGTACAGTGATCGGTAGTGACCTTTGAGTTGCAACAAAATACGGCGTCGAAGCGCCACCATCAGATAGCGCTGGATACTATCGGTTGATGAGAGGCCCTCGCGGCTGTTCCATATGTAAATAAATAGATCATGTACACAGTCTTCGACAGTCTCCCGATCCTTACAGAAGCGACATCCGTACTGCAGCAGACTTTCGATATGACTATCATACACAGATTTAAGAGCATCTTGACTGCCTGCTCTCAAGTTTTCCCAAAGTTGCTGATCGTTCATAGGGTAGTCGATTATTCAGAAGGATTTGAAATAAATTCGAGAATGCAATTTCAAGTGCATTAACGGTTACTTTGACTCGAAAGACAAGTGGAAAATCACTTAAAAATCCGAATTAAGAAACTTTTAACATTTCCCAGTCAGTACAAAAATAGCAATCAAGTCTTTTTTAAGTGTATTCAATTTATTAACCTATTAAATTACTTTCCAATGTTTAGTCAAATTTTTAAGAAGACCTGGATGATTGCCCTGTTGATGATGGCTCTTTTGACGTCTTGCAATAAAGAAGATACCATCTCAAGTACCGATGATGTTGAAAATTATGTCGATAATGTGGTGTTTGATATGCAGCAACAAGGCAATTGTGGCAAATTTGGTTGCTACGAATTTGTCTTCCCGATTACCATATCTTTTCCAGATGGATCCAGTACGGAAGTGGCTGACTACCAGGCCCTACGTCTGGCTTTGAAGGGCTATCACGAGGCGAATCCTGATGGTGAAAGACCCAGTTTAGGATTTCCGCTGGAAGTATTGACGGAAGATGGTGACATGATTACGGTGAATACAAAGGAGGAACTACACGAATTGAGAGTCCAGTGCAGACGCGAGTTCTTCCAGAATCACCGGCCAAAAGGACATCGATACAGAGGTATGTTCTGTTTCAAATTAGATTTTCCGGTCAGTATCGAATTGCCAGATGGTACCACTGTAGAAGCACAAGACCAGCTTGATTTGCAATATACACTGAGGCGCTGGAGAAAAGACAACTCCGATAGCGAAGAGCGACCCTCATTGGTATTTCCGCTCTCAGTAACCATGGAAGATGGTACTCAGGTGACCGTCGATAGTAAGGAAGCTTTGAAAGAACTAAAAGATAGCTGCAGTCAGTAGTTGCTTCTTTTCAGAAAGAATAATGTCAAGGTTTCAAGGGGGTCTGAGCAAGTTCAGGCCTCCTTTTCGTTATAATATATAACGAATGTCCTCACTCATGGACCCAACGTTGGAATAAATTTAGATTCACAATAGATTACACTTTAAATATTTTTATAATATATTGTGAGTGAATTGTACTTTTACGAGTCTTTATTGAAGAAAACTACATAGTCATGCACCGTTTATTCCCTCTTTTCCTATCTCTGATGGTCATTTTTGGCCCATTGAATAGCTTACTTGCTTTTGATCGCGCAACAGATTCACTCGAACTCGTCAAACTTTATAAAAGCACGGATGGTGCCATGTGGTCGATCACCTGGAATCTGGCGACTCCCATGAATACATGGCACGGGGTCACTCTCGATGCAACAGGCCAGGTCACTTCTTTGAGTCTGCCCAGCAATAATCTCAAAGGAGCACTACCCAATCTGTTCTTGCCCAAATGTGTGCTGCTTTCACTTAGTCGCAATACGTTACGCGATACATTGCCGGTTTTGGGTGGATTGCCTGCGGTCAGGACTGTAGATATCTCGAATAATGAAATTGATGGACAGCTCTTTGATTTTAACCTGCCTAAGGTAGAAATCCTCGACCTTTCAAATAATAAAATTCAAGGGTCTATACCAGACTTCAGCAAGATGCCACTTATGAAAACCTTGAAACTACACAATAATCGGTTGGATGGCACCTTACCAGATTTCACCAATATGAGAAGCATGTTGAATCTTTGGCTTTTCAATAATTTTCTGGAAGGACCAATCGCGGAATTTAATTTCATGCCGGATTTACTTACTCTCGATTTACATAGTAACCGCTTGGGCGGGATTACTCCGGCATTCCGGGGGTCCAAGCTGTTATTTATTTTGGACCTTTCAGACAATAATTTATCCGGATTTGTGCCCAACTTTTCCATGCTTCGACAATTGGAGACCTTACGACTTAATAATAACAGAATTACCGGCCCGGTAGCTAATTTCAGCGCCTTAACGGTGCTGTCCGAGTTAGACATCTCGAATAATTTACTCGAAGGGCCTCTGCCCACCTTAACCGCCAACACATTGTTGACAGACTTCAATGCCAGCGGTAATAATTTTGGTGGAAAGATCCCGTTGTTTACCGGTTTAGCTAAACTACAGAGACTCGATCTCGGCAAAAATCAATTGGTCGATACGCTACCCAACCTCAGCCATCTGATCAGTTTGACTGAGCTGCGGGTAGATAGCAATCTGTTGGTGCATAGCAAATTTGATGTGTCGACCTCCACCTCCCTAAGAGTGCTGGAAGTCCAGGGAAACCGGTTTACGTTTAGTGATATATTTATGATCAATGGCTTGGGCTTAAATCGGTTTATTTATGGGCCTCAGAGACCGATTCAACTCCCGGATTCTATTTTTGCTACGATTCACCAAGATGTCACTATTGATTTGATCGAGGACTTTTCTGTTGGCAATAATACGTACGAATGGTGGCTCAATGGTGAGAGTCTGGTATTCACCGCGCTCAATGAATTGCGTCTGAATAGCATTAATGCTTTGGATCAAGGTACATATTTTGCAATTGTGCGGAATATGACTTTGGATAAACTGGTCCTTTTATCGGAAGAAGTCTACCTTTTAATGGATTGCCCATTCAACGAGGTAGAAATTATCGATTCAATTTGTGTCGGAGATACCATTTTCGTTAATAAGAAGCCCTATTTCGAGACAGGCAATTATCGCGATACTCTGCTTGTACTTAATCCGGCTGTCTGTGATTCGATTTTTATCATCTCGTTATCTGTCTTTCCCGAATATGACACCACGTTATTTGATACCATCTGCGAATCCGACCAGGTAATGTTTGCCGGCCAAGTGATCGAGAAATCCGGATTTTACACAGATACTTTATCGACTATTAATGGTTGTGACTCCATTGTACATCTCAATCTCATCGTCTATCCAGCGTTTACGAAAGTAGATGAGGCGCAAATCTGTGCCGGTGATACATTGTTGGTCGGCCATCTGGTGCGCACGGCAACTGGTATTTATAAGGATACTCTACAAACCATACATGGATGTGATTCGGTGATCATCACGGATTTAACGGTCCTGGATACATTTAGATCAATTACTGAAGCGAGGCTTTGTTTTGGTGAGACCTATGAATTTAGGGGAGTCACCTACAGTCAGTCGGGTACATATATAGATCGTCTTACCAATCAGATCGGATGTGATTCTTTATATATTTTAGATCTCGTAATTCCGCAATCAGACCGATACCCTATCGCCAGAACGATCTGCGCTGGTGATTCAGTTATCGTAGGTGACACTGTTTACAAAACGACCGGATTGCATATTGATAGTTTGCTTACAGGGTCGGGATGCGATTCCGTTGTCGAATTGACTTTATCGGTCACCAACAAATATGAGGCGGATTATAATTTTACGATTTGTGTAGGAGATACCCTGTTTTTTGGAGGAGATACATTGACAAGGCCGGGTATTTTCATTGATTCACTCTCTGCTCAGGGAGGTTGCGATTCCATCATCAAAGTCAGATTGAATGTTGATCCTTTTATTTCTAGAAGTTTGGATACCGTTTTATGTTTTGGTGATTCATTCAAAATTGCCAATAATATCTACAAAGTTGACGGAATCTATAGAGATACCTTATTTGGCGAGCGCTGTGATACTGTGGTGATATCGTTTATCCAGGTCAATTCTGAAATTACTTTGGATGAGGTACGCACGGTCGTAAGACCCAGCGGAGAAGGTTTTATTGAACCCACCATAACCGGAGGTACCGGTACCCTGAATTACCTTTGGAGTACGGGAGCTCGTACGCCAGTATTGGATAGTGTAATGGCAGGCACTTATCGCCTCACCGTAACTGATCAAGAATCTTGCAGTGCTATTTTTGATCTGGAATTGGACCCATCCACGGCTGTGTCAGATCGATTTTCTGAATCCATTAGTGTACAGTTATTTCCCAATCCAATCAGAGTGTCTACCGAGTATACCATACTTTTTGAAGGAGCAGAAGGAGGTACTTTCCAGATTCAAATATTTGACCTGAATGGCAAAAGGCTGGATAGCCGTAGATTTAAGATTGCTCAGGATCGGGAGATCATTACGCTCAATGCCCCTGCTTATACGGGAATGTACACCTAAAAATCTCTGATGAGCAGGGAAGGTTCTCGATGCGTAAACTAATGGTGCATTAAGGCAGCACTTTCAGAATACTTGACACGACGGGCAAGGAGCTTTTTTCACAAGTTATTCGTAGGTCGTACGGATCCCGCGTTGGACCCTCGATGATCAGTTGCTGATCCCTGATGCCTTTTTGGGGCATTATTGTAAAAGTGAAGTATTTATGACCCGCTCTGGTCCTATCTTTTCATGATAGTTGATAAGTAAATCGTCTCCGATTTATCGTATAAGATTAAATACAATATGCTTGGAGCTATTCTACAGGGTATTATATATTATTAAAAACTATCTATCAAAAAAGTACTAATAATTATAAATAAAGAGCAAAATTTTCGGATGAAAAAGTTGCATTATATAGAACAAAAATATATATTTAAGAAACAGATATGAATGGCAAATGTGCCTGCTAAATTAAACGAGATCTCTAATTGACCGGAGATAAAGTTATAAAAGCTACCTTATTTGTTTGCCGAAAGCTAATCATATTAAAACATGACTCTTTTTATCACCAAAGGGTTGTGGGTTACAGCCATATGGTGAAGCATTTTACTTGTGTGCTTAAGGTATACTGATATGTAAATCCTATACTCTGATTAATCTCAGAGCCGATCTTACAACAATACATTGGTATATCTACAATGAGCTAATTGCAAGTTACTCCTCTGGAGTACAATGGCCCAGATTTATGTCTGACCATTTAGAGATGTTTTCTATTATTATTCAATAGAGTGATTTAGAAATAAAATCTCGTATGCAAAACATGTTGGCTGAATTGAGGTCATTCGAATATACCTGCTTAGGCGGTATTCAGATGTTTTAGAATATTTGGATTGGTGCCTAAGATAAGGTGTAGTCAGAACCTCGATGCATATTGAGAATATCAATATGCAAAACAAGGTTTGTCGAAATTTATTTCGAAAAATCTTGATTTTGGATGCTCGTCATCTTGGTACTTTGATCTTCTTGGGAAGATTTGAAAACCGCCTGAGAGATGGTATGCAACCAAAAGTAACGGGGGAATTGCGAAAGTGATTCCCCTTTTTGATTTCGGATTTCAGATGGTTGATTTCAGATTTTTATATCACTAAATCACAAATTACCAATCCTTGCCGTTAAGTTAAGCTATAAAGACTTATAGTTTGTATGATATATCTTCGATCTGAACCTGGGTTTTTTTCGTGGATAATTCCTCTTTGACCTAATTAGCTCACGGGTGGATTCTATAATTTTATCAAAGGCTTGAAGGAATGCTTTTAAATTGGATTCTTTGAATACGTACAGTAGCTAAATTAGGTTATCTTTTGTCAAACTTATAGCATTTGTATTATTCATTTTTTGGCTGTATTTATTCCCTGTCTTCTCTTGATGATATTCTTTTTTAACTCTTTCTTCAATGGGATAAGACAAGGTTGCGCAAAGATTCATCATAAATACCTTAGTATGAAAATCTTGCCTTACTGATCGAGCAGTTCTTCCAGAAAAGGCTTCAATTTCAATCCTTGATTTTAGTAATTTGTAGGTCTCCTCTATGTCCCACCTTACGCGATATAGCGCCCTGAATTGATCATGTGGATACTTCTTCCTATCTAGTAGACTGGTCCCAAGTACTATCGACTTTCCATCTTTGAATTTTACCTTTATTAATCGAACCGTTAATATTTCTTTACCATATTGCTCACCTACTTTCTTGGGAAGTTCAAACTCAACCAAGGCATCTTCATCGGTGGAATTATTAAAACTCTTGATCGCCTTCCACCAATTCTCATTCATGCGAAAGCAAAATTCGACACCCTTATCTAACAGATTGAGCATCAGCTCATAACCAGGGTATCCGTGGTCTGCTAACAACAAGTCACCCCGCTCTATCTTGGCAAAATGCTTGTCCAATAAGCTTCTCTCACTTTCTGTATAGGGACCGATCTGTGCATCAATGGTGATATGATTTAGTACGTCATATAATAATGAACAGGTCGCAAGGCTGGTTTCACTGTTTGCATTGGGTCCAAATCCTGGTTTACCAAATTCTTGGCTATGTCTTCCGATTGTGGCAAACGAAGTCTACTTCCATCTACTGCTAATACCCGCATCTCTCGCCAAACGTTAATTTCAGCCCCTTCATAAAAACTCTCTACTGCCACCTCATTTAATCGCTGGAATGCCCAAGGATTCAATTTCTTACGTGCTTGACTCAGTGCACTTTTACTCACCTGCCTAATATCATAGTCTCCACCTATTATCTCCTTACAAAATCGGTCAATCTCTCGTTGGTAAGAACTTCTCAATAGCATGATGATCAAAATCAACTTCTTCAGTGTGAAAAAACGTTCCCGGACTAATACATTTTCTTGCCCGTCTCTAGACTGGCTTTTAAAGTGTTCTTCTTCGAACTCATGGTCTATATTTTTGGTTAATTTTTCTCGATAATCCTTCCGATTTGGCTTACAATCTGGCCTATATATTAAAGATAATCTTTATACATGTCTTCTCACTAACTAACAATTTAATTTCCTTAACTTAACGGCATTAAATCTACAATCCGAAATCCGAAATCATTGATACCGGCGGGGACGCGCGGCATCGGCTCGATTTTTTGCGATGCACTCATCGGCTCATTTTACAGAAGTGGCTTAGGAAGAAAAATCAGCATTTGAAATCCGAAATCTACAATCCGAAATCCGAAATCATTGAGGCTGGAATTTCGTGGCTGAGGCAATGCAAAGTTCCCAAGCCCCAAATCAGGTCTAAGGCATGGATCCCTATGACCTGGTGATTGGGCATTAGCTCCTTTAATATGCCGAGCACCCGATAATCATTTGGATCATTAAATGTTGGAACCAGTAAGGCGTCATTAATGATCAAAAAATTGATGTAGCTAGCTGGTAAGCGCATGTCTTCAAAATCAATTCGACCGGGCATGGGTATTCTAATCACATCCAAATGGTTGCCGTTGTGGAGCCGAATGTTTTCCAGGCGTTCCCGGTTTTCTTCCATCACGCGATGATTATAATCCTGGCTATTTTTTTCTTCGGCCAGTACCACGGTATGGGGGTTAATAAATCGGCAAATATCATCGATATGACCATGGGTGTCATCTCCTTCGATTCCTTCGCCAAGCCAGATCACTTGATCAATGCCAAGATAATTTTGAAATACATCTTCGTAATCTTTTTGACTAAAATCCGGATTGCGTACTTGTACCATCGGATGGAGCAAACACTCTTCTGTCGTAATCAAGGTGCCCTGTCCATTATAATCGATGGCCCCTCCCTCCATGATAACAAAATGATCACTGTGCGTCGCTTTAATCAGCGGTGTCTCTATGTGCTTGGCTACAACGGCGGGTATTTTTCGGTCTTTTTTGAAATTATCATATTTTGCCCAGGCATTAAAATCAAATCGAACGGCTTCGCGTTGCTTTTTCTCATTATAGACGATGATAGGTCCTGAATCTCGCATCCAACTGCGATTGGTATCTTGTTTAATGAATTCAATTTTGTCTAAATCAATTCTTGCCCGGGTAAGTTTATTTATTACTTTTTTTTGATGTTTTTGATTTTGAACAATTAGAATTACTTTTTCAAAAAAACTTATCTTTTTAATAAAATCGATAAATGCCCACTGAATGGCATTGAATTTTCCCGGCCAATCAGCCCCTTCATGAGGAAAGGCCAATAGTATGGCTTCTTGTTTTTCAAATTCAGCAGGTATCCGTTTCATTGTCGATTCTGTCTAAGTTAATCAATCGCTCTTTTAGTGATATCGCTGTAGGTGTCAATTCGTCGATCTCTTAAGAACGGCCAGTTTCGCCGCACGTCTTCCATGTATGCGTGATCGATTTGGGCCATAATGATCTCTTCCTGATCATGGGAGGCCATGGCCAAAATTTCACCCTGTGGTCCGGCGATAAACGATGCCCCCCAAAACTGGATTCCAGGTGTGTGAGGCACGGGTTGTTCATGACCTACCCGGTTACACGCAGCAACGTAAATACCATTGGCTACTGCATGGCCGCGTTGTACAGTGGTCCAGGCATCATATTGTTTTTGGCCATATTGCTCTTTTTCACCCGGATGCCAGCCAATAGCCGTGGGATAAAAGAGCACCTCTGCCCCCTGTAGTGCAGTGAGGCGGGCTCCCTCCGGATACCACTGATCCCAGCAAATCAGGGTGCCAATTCTACCGGCTTGGGTATCAAAAGCCCTATAACCCAGATCACCGGGAGTGAAATAGAACTTTTCGTAGTAGCTCGGGTCGTCGGGGATATGCATTTTACGATATAATCCCGCCTGAGTGCCATCGCTATCCATAATATAAGCAGAGTTGTGATAGACTCCTGGCATCCTCTTTTCAAAAAATGGAACTATGATCACCACCCCAAGTTCTTTAGCCAAGGCACTGAAGGCCTGATGGGAGACTCCACCCAGCGGTTCAGCTAGATCAAAGTATTCGACATTTTCACTTTGGCAGAAGTAAAAAGAACTATATAGTTCCGGTAGACAGACGACATCAGCATTTTGCGATGCTGCCTTTCGTACCCAATGGGTGCATTTTTTTAGATTTTCCTCTGGAGTCCCATTTAATGAAACCTGGGTGAGCGCTATGGTATAATTCTTTTTTGCCATGCCATTGATTTTCGGCCCAAAAGTAAGGATAGAAATTGAGTTATGAGGAATTTCAGTCTCTTTTGGAAGCCAGAGGCCCTTAGTCTCCTTATTATTTCATACCTAGCGTTTCATTTTTTTCGAGTAGCGCAATAGCTTCCTGAATCCGATTACGTAATGTTTCTGATCGCTTAGCCGCTTTAAGCCAACCCAAAAATTGTTTTTGGGAGCTGAGGGCCAGGTTAAGGAAATGATTTAATGCCATTTGATTTGATCTTAGGGCTTTTGCAAATTCAGGTAATAATTCGATCTCTTTTACTTCGGAATATCGAACCAATTCCTCCGGATAATACGACCTTTGTTCATAAGTTTTGATCCCGGCTTTCGTCATTTTCCCATTCTTAATCAATTCTTCAGCAATCTGAAGATTTAGGGGTGACCATTTACTTTTTGATTTTCGGGGTGAAAACCGATGAGTATATCGCTCCTCATCAATGCGTTTTTTTATCCCATCGATCCAACCGTAACAGATAGCTTCTTCCAAAGATTCACGGTAGGTGACGCTATCCTTCCCAGTGCCTTTCTTATAGTAAATCAACCGTACTTCCTTTTCACTTAAGTGATTTTTAGCCAACCATTTTCGCCACTCATCCCGATTGGCAGCATATACCGTCAGATCGTCTTCCATATGATCTCGTTTGATTGATCAAAACTCATGAGCCATTTAAATGCTTGGCAGCATTGTTGATTCGACCTTATTGTAATTAACTGGGTTTTGCATAGTTTTCCCTAATTCGATCAATATATTGACTAATGGCCAAAGTCATACCTTTTTCTAGCTGATCATGATCTTCATTTACTTTGACATGCAGATCACCTAAGTAAAGCATGCCCAGATATTCAGCTGATTTTCTAAAAGGCAGCCAGAAAAGCTCTCCTAGATCATTTCCCCCTGATGCACTGATACTTGCCATTTTTTTACCTCTGAGTTTTCTTCCGAGGTCTTTTTCGATGGTGATTAAGTCTGAAATACGATCAAAAAACACTTTCATAATGCCACTCATGCTGTACCAATACACTGGAGTTGCCAGAATGATCGTATCGTACTGCTCAACTATCATGCGCATGAGAGGCAAGAAATCATCGTCTTTGTTCAGGTGCTGGTAATCATAATAACTAATGTGATAGTCATTTAGATCGATGATGTCCCAGCCGGAACATTGATTAAGGATATTGACCACTGCAGCAGTGTTTCCGTCATTGCGGGAGCTTCCGGAAATAATGATTGGTCTCACTAGTAAGTGATTATTTAGGTAGCTAAGAACGAAAAATTTACTGACTTATATAGGGCTGAAGACATTTTGATTTTATTCAGGACAAGTGTCGCGGCTTGGTATATTCATATCAAAATGACCACTTTTATCAACCTGTGTGCTAAAGTTACAATCAGATTGTGGTATGGTTTCCGACTTATCGTCACCGCAAAAGAAAGCACAAAACTGACCGGTAATGGTTTTTTCTTTGCCCTGGATTTCTTTCAGTGTGATGGAGTAATTGTACAAACCCTGAATGACCTTTCCACTTGAATTTTTAGGAGTCCAGATCGACGTCCAACCTCGCTTTAAGGGTATGTCATTGCGATCGATGGAGAGGAGTTCATTTTGCTCGGTAATCTGCAAGGAGGTAATTTGCAGTACATCACTGCTGAACACCGCAAAGGCATCATTCAGTCCATCAGCATTGGGAGTGATGGCATTGGGAATGGATACCAATGTTTTTCCGATCGTTTCTTCTATTGCAGCAGTAGCACAACAGCCCTCGTACCGATTGGGCTCCTTAAATTCGACCGCATCAAAAAGCTCACAGCCGAAAAATGAAATATAAAGCAAAAGAATTGGGAACTTATATTTGTTCATTAGGAAGGTGATACCTGTTTCGGACAATTACTTAAATGAATTTGTTTTCGATTTTATTGCTTCAGGTTTGGGCTGTGATCATTTTTTTTCGCCCTGCAGATGATAGGTTAATTGCACCAGTCCAGTATTATATGTCTTAGAGTCAATCAGTTGAAGTGGAATTCTACTCGGCATGATATCAAATAAGAGATTGCCTCCTCCCAGGATCAGGGGATGGATCGATAAGATCATTTGATCGACGAGTTTAAGTTTTAAAAGATGTGACGTTAGGTCACTACCTCCAAATAGCCAGATATCTTTTCCCGCTTCGGCCGCAATTGACCTCACCCTCTCTCCCGAAGTATCTGCAACCAAGGTCCAATTATCTTTTACCTCTTGGAGTGATCTGGAAAAGACATAATTTTTCTTACCAATCAACATTTCATCTCCCACTGATGCCAGCAGTTCATACGATTTTCGGCCACAAAATACCGCATCAATTTGCTCCATAAATTTGGTCATGCCGTAATCCTGATCGGTAAAACACCAGTCGTATTCACCAGCTGGGCCTTCAATAAAGCCATCTAAAGAAAGACAGAGATTAAGTATTATTTTCCGCATAGCACTCAAAAATAGCAAATGTCATCTAAAGCTGATTATTAGTGCGATCTACTGATATTAATTTATCGTATTCGAAGCAGTTAGTTTTGTAATAGCATCCTTGAATATGGCTAGTTGTTCCAGGTATATTTTCCTTAGTTCGGGATCATCAATTTGTTGTCCGGAAAAGTTTGCTCTGAATCCTGGTAGTGAAAAATGAGCGATTATATTAGCTCCTAAACGAGGAAAGTAATTAAGTGCTGAGTCCATCACTGTTTTTGCACCCCGGGCTCCATTGGAAGTGGAAAGTAAAAACATCGGCTTCTGCATCCATAATCCGCTTTCAATACGGGATGTCCAGTCCAATAAGTTTTTGAAGGCTGCGGTATAGCTTCCGTTGTGCTCTGCCAGAGAAATAATTACTCCATCGGCATCGCTGATTTGTTTCTTAAATTTGATTGTCTGTTTAGGGAAACCGTCCTTTTCTCGATCAACACTAAAAATGTCCATTTCATAATCATTAAGATCTATAATATTAGTGATTATATCCGGAATTTGGGTAGCAGTAAACATAGCAAATTGTTTATTGATGGAATTGTGACTGCTACTGGCTCCCATGACCAGCAATTTCTTATTCTCGGGCATACAATCTTTTATTAATGGTGCAAACATTTGAAAGAACGAAATGTTTTAACTTAAAAGGCTCTTAATGTTTGGGAATGGAAGCCCTTCGGTAAGCAATAAAAAATTCGTAATTTTACAGGTGAAACGTTGAGCATGGAAGACAAGATATTGGAAATGTTGCAAAAAGCGGATCTAAGAGTGACCAGATCACGAAAAGAGGTGTTGGATATTTTTTGCCAATCAGGCGATCAAGCCATTTCCAGCAGCGATATTGAGCACAACATTACCGGTATAGACCGGATAACTCTGTACAGGATTCTGAAAACTTTTGAGGAATCAGGCCTGGTGCATAGTGTTGCCGATGGCTCTGGAAAAACCAAATATGCTCTTTGTTCGCACGAGTGCTCCGGTGGAAACCACCATGACAACCATTTGCATTTCTATTGTCGTGTTTGCGATACGACGACTTGCATGGATCACGTTAAGCTACCGGCAGTAAGATTACCACAAGATTATCAGGTCGAAGAGATGAGATTTGTTGTGGCAGGTGTGTGTAAAGACTGTCACTGACCGCAACAAAAGCATACCTTGTTACCATTGTTGAGACCTTGTTGAAGAATTCCATCGCAAAAAATTTTCTTTTTTGCAACAAAGTTGCATATTTGCAGTGATGGATTTAGTCGGGATGTTTCTGGAAAATGTTAAACCATGTATCGGAATCCAGATTGTTCGATAGTCATGTCACAGATTGGCCGAATGACTCCCGGCAAGAGATAGAAGACACGAATCAGTCGGCTGACCAGTGTTTTAAAGTTTGTAATGGGCATCTTCAAGAATCTCTGATTTGAATCATCTTTAAATATTGACCATATTTGCAGAAGAGAGCTGGTCGTGACTTTACTTGGTAAAGAAAATTGAATAGCCAGCATGAAAGACTTATAATTGAATAAAAGAGGGACCATACGATTAGATGCATTTTTTTTGTTACTGGTTTACCTTGCCAGTAATTGGCCCACTATTATTTTCCACCACCATAAGGAGAGCATTACTGAATTTGACCAAGCAATTGCGTGCCAGAATATTGATTATGGTAAAGCAAAAAAGAAATGCAGTAATGAGCATCATGTGTCGGAATGGATTAAAAGGTGTTTGCTCTGCGACAACCACACCCTTAGTGCACACCTCCCGAAATTTACAATTTTTGATTTCTCCCGGGAATCATTGGTTAGTAACATCCAAGGCGTATTTATTGAATATTTATTCTTCAAGCTATTCACTGCTTCAGATAGGGGCCCTCCAATCCCTTAGATTTATCTGTTTTCGTCCCAATACTTTGTGAATGAGGGTGTTGGGTGTCACTTTTATTACTAACTAAAAAAGTGCTGGAGATGAATTTAAAACATTTGATGTTGATGATTGCTGTTAGCTGCCTCTTTCAGAAAGGCCTCGGACAAAATCAAATCACAGGACAAGTGAAAGACTCAAAAACAGGTGAGAGCCTGATAGGAGCATCCGTATACGTTGCCGATCTAAAACGAGGAGTTTCTACTGACGGGCAAGGAGGTTTTGTCATTGGCAACCTTAAGCCAGGAAACTACCTTTTGGAAATAAGTTATCTTGGTTACAAGTCGGATATTCTTCGAATCGGAATAAGTAGGGACACGACTCTTTCTATTGTTCTCGATCCTTCCGTGTCTGAATTAAATGAAGTTATAGTCACCGCGGTTACGCGTTCAATGGAACTTAAGAAAAGTCCGGTGATCATAAAGGCCATCGACAAAAACTTGATCAATCAAAATAGTTCGACCAATCTAATTGATGCGCTGAAAAACGTTCCTGGTATCAATCAGATATCAACAGGAGCTTCTATTTCTAAACCCGTCATTAGAGGCCTGGGATACAACAGGGTGATTTCCTTATATAATGGTATTCGTCAAGAGGGACAACAGTGGGGCGATGAACATGGAATTGAAATTGATGAGTTTGATATCGATAGAATCGAAATTGTGAAAGGCCCAGGGAGTTTGATCTATGGTTCTGACGGGATTGCTGGGGTGTTAAACTTCCTGTCTCCAAAAGTGCCCCATTTAGGAGAGGTCAAGTCTCAAGTAGTTACCAACTATCAAACCAATAATGGTTTGTTGGATACTCTCTTTCAAATGCTGGAAACCTTCACGGCATGCAATGGTTAGGGAGATTTAGTAATAAATATGCCGGCAACTATGATAACCAGAATGATGGCAAGGTCTACAATTCGGGCTTTAAGGAGTATGCGGGTAGTCTGTTTTTGGGAGTTAATAGAAACTGGGGTCACAGTCATTTTCATTTCAGCACTTACAATACAATTCTGAATCTCGTAGAAGGCGAAAGAGATGTCCAGGGAAATTTTGTTTTTACATCTTTTGATGGCAGCGAGCAAGTAGCTACCGGCGAAGATTTGAGAGGATACAAGACAGGATTTCCCCATCAGGAAGTTTCTCATCTACGGTTTTCTCTAAACAATTATTTCATTCTTAATAGAGGTGCAATACATGCTGACTTTGCTTTTCAGAACAATCGGCGCAGGGAATTTGCAGATGTGACAAGGCCACAAGATATTGCCTTGTTTTTCGACCTGAATACCTTCAATTACAACTTAAGATATAATCTCATTGAGGACAATGGTTGGGAGACCTCTTTTGGATTTGTAGGAATGCAAAAAAGTAATTTTAATCGTGGTTTGGAATTTTTGATTCCCGAGTACCATTTATTTGATGCCGGTATCTTTGGGTTCACTCAGAAATCGATTAAGGAGACCTTGATTTTCAGCGGTGGGATTCGGTTTGATAGTCGATCGATGAATTCGAAAGAACTAATTTTGGATACCCTGGGTATGCCTGTAAATGTTGCTCATGCTGGTACCGAGTTGAAATTTGGACCCTTTAAAAATAATTACTTTGGTCTTTCCGGTAGCTTGGGGTTATCGTATCAGATTGACAAAGAGTCTACCTTGAAATTTAATTTGTCGAGAGGATTTCGGGCTCCTACTACGGCAGAATTGGCCTCTAATGGACAGCACGAAGGTACGTTTAGATATGAAATTGGCTCACCGGATCTGAAATCGGAGGTAAATCATCAAATAGATATTGGTTATTTTTTAGATGCAGAGCATGTCACGTTAGAGTTGACCCCTTTTGCCAATTTTATTTCGAATTATATATATACAGAAAAGCTAAAAGATGCTTTTGGGAATGATGTGATTCCGGATCCGGATGACCCTTCGCCTGCTTTCCAGTTTACCCAGGGCGATGCTCGGCTATTAGGTGGTGAATTCTATCTGGACGTGCATCCCCATCCTTTTGATTGGCTGCATATTGCCAATTCTTTTTCATTTGTCCAGGCATCCCAGAATAATCAGAGCGATAGCACTAAATACCTGCCTTTTATTCCTGCACCTAAATATAGTGCTGAACTGAAAGCAGAATTTAAAAAAGTTGGTAAGATAATGACCAATGCTTATGTCAAATTTGGGTTGGATTATTTTTTCCATCAAAGGAGAATATTTAGGGCATACGATACAGAAACAGAGACACCTGCCTACTCGCTCCTCAGTGCCGGTGTGGGTGCCAATATAAGAGCCTTCGATAAAAATGATTTTATTAGCATTTATGTTAGTGTCGAAAATCTTGCAGATGTTGCTTATCAAAGCCATTTGAGCAGGCTTAAATATGCACCGGTTAATTTAGCATCTGGAAGAACGGGGGTATACAACATGGGACGGAATGTAAGTATGAAACTGATTATGAATTTTTAGAACTTTGCTGCTCCATTATCAACAGGCTGTACATCGTGCCAGCAAATTCACCAAGAGGATGGACTTAGAGCGAATTTACCGTGGGCAGCTATGCTGGCATGTGTGAATAGCCATTATTAGCACCAGTTTTTACTTTTTCAATTGATGATTCATGAAATTATTAACTTCTGCTTTTTCAATTTCACTTACCGATTCATGATCTAGAATTTCTCTCATTTTTGCAATTAGTATATCTCTTGTTCTTTCATTATTTGTCCCGTTAATTATTCTATTGAGCATCCAAATTGTCAACAAAGTTGGTTTTCGTTTCAAAGATTCAAAGAGCTCAGGTTCATATTGGTCTCTGAATTTTTCTAAAGTATGAACAATTGGACCAGGTGAACCAAAATCCACTCTTGGATATTTTTCTAGAAATAAAAATAATGACTTGATTGCCTCACTTGCATCAGAGTTGATCAGTAATTCATCAGTCAATTCGTATAAAAAATCTACGTTATCATTTTCTAAATCATCTTCAGAAAATGGGACTAAATTGTTCAAGATACCAACTATTTCAAGTGTACTTCTTTTCATTTTTTTTCAATTGGTGCTAACTACTGTATAGCGTTCCTAGTGAATTTTGGGCGTATAAGTTGGCTTCTAGAAGTCGATTTATGTGGCTACGCATGGTGTCAATTCATTTACCTGAAAATGCCTCGATGACCTTTTCGCCTACTTTTCTACCCACTTCCAAACCCACTTCATTGTCCGTGCGGAAATGTACTCCACCTTCAAATCGTGATTCAGAACATTCAAGCGCCAGGTGACTAAAGAATTCTTTATCCTGTGGGAAGAGATAAGACAGGACCGTGGCAATAGAACCCGCTACCGTAGTATGACCAGCAGGATACCCGGGAAAATTAGGTGTTTCGACCAGGATTGGTTTAAATGTAGGATCAAATTGGAATGGACGGATGCCCATATAGTGGTATTTGCCATCCCAGGCAGCGATAGTGGCATCAAATCTGGCGGCATGATGCATCGCATTAGCAAAAGCAGCTTCCAGGGGGTCCAGGTCATATTCCAGTATTTTTCGTTCTATTAAGTTGTCCCAGACCGGTTCACTTTTCCATTTCCAGGCAATATCACTTGTAGTATGGGTAGCATTAAACTGACGTAACTCCGCCATATCTCTCGAAAAATCGGGAGGCAGGCCTGGTCTGAATTGATCTGCACGCTGTAGAGTTAATGGTCTCCATTGTGCTTTCATCGGATCCCACTTTCCCGGATTACCAGTCCAATATCTGGGTTTGTTGAGTTCCGTTCCCTGCGATTGAATATCAGTGCGGTCGGTCTTTGCATAATCTATATATTCTTTGGCAATAGTCTTTCCAATTTCGACCCCGATCTCGATGTCTGACAAGAATTGAAGGCCGGTCAGGACTCTTGTGCGTTTAAATTCTTCCACAAGACTATCGAGGTATATTTCTTTTTCTGGAAAATAATAGCTGATAATTTCTTTGGCGGCTCCAGCTGCTACACTCCATTCACAAATGAATGTTGAATGGTCTGGTTCTCTGCCAAATTTCCTGATTTCCCGGTTCCAATGGAAGGGAGCTAATTGAGCGTTTTTGGTCTTATGTTCCCATACTGCAGTGGTCGCATCGTAGATCGCTAAATGCAGGATAGCTACCCGGCCACCGTTCTTATGTCCCTGGTGTTGATCGCTTATATCCATCATGATCTCATGCCAGCGGTAGGCGGGGTAAGCTCCGTTCCAGAAGTTAATATCAAGTGGATCGTCAGCATCCATTTTTGACTGGAGGCTGATGATCTCTTTCATTTCTTCCCTAAGCACACTTCGATGTTGGGGTTTATGATTTTGATCAAGGGTGAATTTTAGTGCCTGGTATTTTTCGAGTTTTACCTGGCAGCAACACCTGTACCTATCAGGAAAAGAAATAGGCAAACAAAATATTGAGGACGTCTGCATCTATCAATCAATTTGACTATCGCACAGGAAAACATATCGGCATCTTTACTCCTGCTAACATAGAAAATATTTCAATACCGTTTCAATTTGTGTCGATCGATAGATACTCAGGACTCGCAGAGGATTTGTTGGGTTAAAAAGAAATTATTAAGGCCGGGGGCATTACATAGTGAAATTCATTATTTTTTCAGATTGATCTTCAGGCCTAATTGGGAGTGCCAATTTGTTTCATTATTGCGAGTGGTAAAAAAGTTTCGAATTTGTAGCCCGTGACTAAAATACAGACTCGTGTAGCGATTTAGTTTATAGTCCAGTCCCGGTAAGAAGTTGACAAAATTATCATCACTATCCTTCATATTAAAGGTGGGTTCTATCTGGAAAAAAGTATTGAGTCTCCGACCTCTGTTTGATGTAAGTGAAATTGGAAAAGCAGCATAGAATTGGTCTGCCCTTTTTGTTGTGGGTTTTTCAAATAAATTCCAATACCGGTTATTACTCCAGATGACATTTTGTTTGGTGAGACCCAACCCAATGCGAAAATCCCAATTATTTGTATGGCTTATTAGCCGGTCAAATCCTAAAGATCAGTCGGTATGATGCGGGTAAGTGCTTTCTAATCCAAAAGGAAGTAAATAGCCTACCCGGTAGGCATCCTGAATGTTGGCAACAAATCGCCATTTGGAGGGATTCTCCTGAGCTTGTAAATCTGAAAAGAGGAAAAGCGTAGAAGTGATTATAAGTAGATTGAGAATTCTATTCATTTTTTATTGGTTTTATTGGTTTTATTGGTTTTATTGGTTTTATTGGTTTTATTGGTTTATTAGTTGTTAGTTAGCTCCTTGAAAAAATGTCAGTACGTTTCTTTTTATTCAATGTAATTTTTATTCCTATTTGAAATCCACTGCTCCACCTACCTGCATTATTGCCAAAAAAAGTCATACCGGTTTAATGATCCCCCGACAAATATTTTAAGCCGGTCTGATAATCTGATATCGGCTCCCGGCATGATCTGAAGAAAATTGCCGGTCGGTGGCCGGTGAAAACGTGTCACGTCATTAATCTCACCCCGGTTGAAGACCTGAAAGCCAGGTGTAATAGTGATAGAAGGTTGAATCACTTTACTTTTAACGTATTGTAAGATGATCGGCATAGAGAGATAGTAGTAATCCAGTCCTTTTTCCGGTGCCCGGGTAAAGGGATCTACGAATCTGCTTCCTGCCATAATTTGCGTTTTCTTATTAAGGCTCAGACCTGCATTCAACTTCAGGTATTTTTTTTGGTAAAGTGTACGATCAATGCCAGCAGTCCAGCCTCGAAAACTAGAAGTACCAAAGGCTTTCGGAGGCTCGGTACCGGGTTTTGGGATGTAGCTATCATTTTGATAGTTAAAGTTAAAACTCCATTTCGATGGTTGGTTTTGGGCAAGGACATTTAGGGTGATCATGACGATCACGATGGTGATGGTGCTCCGCATACGGTAGTATTTTTTTAGTTGCCCGGAAAACGGATGATTTATACTATTTCAACAGAATGAATACGATTTTAGGAGTTTTTTAACATCAGGATTCGTAAACCCGGAATGAAACCAGCTTTCGCTTAAATGGGTTCAAATGTGCCGAAACCTACCGTTAAAAAATAGATACCGCATATTTAACATGATATATCGCGTTATATCGCGTAATTGATGAATTTTAGAGTGATTCCGCAAATAATGGTTGCTAAAGTTGCGATAACATCTACATTCCAAATGTTTCCTCCGGAGAATACACTGGTACCATATTATTTGCCACTCTGAATGATCAACATAGCTATTTCAGTATGTTGCTAATTGGTCAAGATCATGAAATAAAGTATGAGCCCTAATCATCAACTATTCTCAAACCCACATTTTTCCAATCCCTTTACTACTTCAGGATGCAGTAATATACCGTCTTTTAATTGTTGTCTTTTTAATGCTAGCGCGCGCTCACCGGGTAGCCGGACGGAGACGAAATTTGGGTGTACTTTGCTTGCATGACAATTGTCGACCAGATGTTGCATTTCCGATAGGAAAGATGCTTTTCCACCAAATTTATCAGGATCGATCAACTGGAGAAAAACAGAAGCACTCCAACGCCCTGCCGGATTGCGTCTTCCGGCCCCACCCAAACCACTGGTCAATGCTTCCATGAGCAGACCGTAACCAAAACCCTTGAACCCCAGAGTCAGTCCACCTACCGGTAAAATGGTGGCTGGCGGATCTTCAAAAAATGCGGCGGATCATCAGTTAATGATCCATCACTTTTTTGCAGCCAGGCACCATCCAGCATCTGACCGTGGGCATGACGCTGCATAATTTGTCCATTGGCAAGGGTAGAGGCACTACTATCAAAAAGAATGGGATCACCTTGAGTAGGAAGGCCATAGGATAAAGGATCGGGACTGTAGACACCGGTGGTACCTCCGTATGGGGCCACCGTTTGATTACCCGGATCACTACTTCCAAGAATAATAATTTTTCCTAGTTCCGTTACCCGTTCCAAATAGGCAGCCAGACAGGCGATATGATGGCTGTTTTGGATGGCCAAAGTAAATACCGGATGCTGTTCTATCCTTTCGAGACCGAGATCAATTCCTTTTTCGACCAAATACGGACCGGGTAAATGGTGGCCATTCCAGGTGGCTGCTGACCCAAAATCTGAGATCACTTCGGGTTCTCCGGATTTAGTCATCTGGTTTTCTTCTAATTGTTTCAAATATGGTGGTAGAAGTTGCAAACCATGAGTGGTGTGACCCATGAGATCCGAAACGACCAATGTCCTGGCCATTATCTCACTTCGATCACTAGATAGGCCGGCTTTTTGAAGAACTTTTACTGCAAAATCAAAAAGCTGTTGGTAACTATATCGCTTTTCCATAGCTAAACTTGGTTAAATGTCTAATTTAGGGGCAATATAGAGATTTAGAAAAAACTCAACCTTTAAGAAACTGTGAGCGATCAGCAACATTCGTTAATACTATCATCAGATTAGAGATGGAAAGGAAACAGTTATCAGCCAGACTTCTATATATATGGCTTATTTCAGGAATTTTCATTGTGTCAACTGGTTGCCTGAAGCAGCAAGATGTCAACAATACTCCTGAACCTCCGGTTGTGTTACAAAATGATGCTGCACAAATACGTGCGAAAGAGATTCGTGCCAGCGTGTCCGCTGAGGTAGATTCGACCCTGGTGCTGACGCTATGGGCAAGTGATTCATTGCTGGCAGATCCGGTAGCTCTGGATATGGATAATTATGGTAGGGCTTTTGTCACCCGGACGAATCGAAGGCGTACTTCCGAATTTGACATTCGGAACCATAAAGATTGGGAGTTAGCCTCTATTTCATTTAAAGATGTTGAAGACAGGCGTGCTTTTCTTCGGGAAACCCTGACTCCGGAAGTGGGTAAAAAACTGGGTAAGCCCATTGATCACAATGGTGACGGGCTGCAAGATTGGCATGATCTGTTGGTTGAGTCAGAAGAAGCATATCGCATTGAAGATAAAAATGGAGATGGGATTGCAGATTTTTCGCAATTGGTCGCCACTGGCTTTCAGGAGGAAGTGACTGACGTCGCGGGGGCAATTCTATCGACAGATGAGCATTTGTTTGTGGGAGTAGCGCCTGATCTTTGGCGTCTCAAAGATGTCAATGGAGACGGTGTCATGGATGAAAAAGAATCAATTAGCCATGGATTTCAGGTACATATTGGGTTCGGAGGGCATAATTTAAGTGGTCTGATTATGGGTCCCGATGGCAGGCTCTACTGGGGCATTGGTGATATCGGTTTTCCTGGGGTCGATCAGTCAGGAAAGGCATGGTCTTACCCAAATGAAGGAGTGATAGTACGTTGTAATCCCGATGGTTCTGATTTTGAAGTTTTTGCTCATGGTCTTCGAAATACCCATGAGTTTGTTTTTGATCAATATGGAAACATCATATCGGTCGATAATGATGGTGATCATCCGGGAGAGAGCGAAAGAATGGTTTATGTGGTCAATGGATCTGACGCTGGCTGGAGGATCAATTGGCAGTTTGGTAAATACAACGATCCGGAAAACAACATCTATAAGGTCTGGATGGATGAGGGCATGTATAAACCGCGGTTCGAAGGCCAGGCAGCTCACATTGTACCCTGTATCCAGAACTATATAAACGGCCCCACGGGCATGCTGTATAATCCTGGTACCGCCATGGGAAAAGAATGGTTGGATTATTTCTTTATAGTTGAATTTAATGGAAATCCTGCCCGATCTGGTATTCATGCCTTCAAACTCGCTCCTGAAGGTGCAGGATTTAGTTTTGCAGGAGGTAAAAAAATCCTATCGGGCGTATTGGCAACAGGGCTCGATGTTGGCGCCGATGGAGCGCTTTATTTTACTGACTGGATAGATGGATGGGAGAAAAAGGGCTTTGGCCGCATCTGGAAATTGGATGTTAAAAACCCCAGCCTGAGTAAAGAACGAGCCGAACGAAGCAACTGCTGGCCGCAGATTTCAAGAGTAAAGACGATCAAGAACTAAAGCAGTTACTGAGACATGTTGATATGCGAGTGAGGCAAAAGGCTCAGTTTGCGTTAGTGGATCGCACTGCTTCAGCAGTTATAGAAGAGGTTGCTCAATCACCGGATCATCAGCTTGCCCGGGTGCATGCGCTTTGGGGTTTGACCCAATTGGTGAGACTTGGCAAAGTGCAGGGTTCAGTATTGATGCCTTTTTTAACGGATACTGATCCGGAAATAAGGGCTCAGGCATGCAGACTTTTAGGCGATATCCGTTGGGTAAAGGCTGGAACTGAATTATTGCCACTGCTCGATGATTCTGAAGCAAGAATACGATTTTTTGCGGCGGAAGCCTTAGGCCGAATGGCTGAAAAAAGTGCAGTAGCTCCAATCATTAGAATGTTGGAAAAAAATGGCGATCAGGATGCTTACTTGCGTCATGCTGGTTGTCTTGCGCTGGCAAGGATTGGTCTTGCCGAGCGAATTATCGATCTTGCCAAACACCCCTCACGCGCTCTAAGAATTGCAGCGGTGGTGACCCTCAGGAAACTTCAGCATCCGTCTTTGGCTTTATTCCTAGCGGATGAAGATGAATTCATCGTGACAGAAGCGGCCCGGGCCATTAATGATGATCTTTCGGTAGAAGAAGTATTGCCCCAACTTGGCCAGATGTTAGCCCAATCAAGATTTGAAAATGAGGCCTTAATCCGAAGAGCGATCAATGCAAATCTAAGAGTCGGCACTATGCAGTCTATGAAATTGTTGATTGATTTTGCGCTGGATAATAAGCGGGATTTGTCAATGCGTCTGGAGGCTCTGATGGCGCTCAGTACTTGGATCCACCCATCCGTTGTTGACCGGGTAGATGGGCGATACCGGGGGAAAATTGAACGCGATCCTTATGAGGTCCGAAATACTGCTTCTGCCTCCCTGACATTGTTACTAAAAGACCCGGATTATACCATCCGTATTCAGGCAATTCGTACCTGTGCAAAATTAGGAGCTACTGCCGTTACCGGTGCAATTGTTGATGCGATGACGAATGACAAAAATGCAGAAGTAAGATCTGCAGGGCTTGAGGCGCTTGTGACGCTTGATCAGATACAAGCTCAAACTGCCATTAAAACGATTTTAGCCAAGGAAGAAGAACCGGTGCGAGTTACCGCCTTGCAGCAGTTGAAAGCATTAAGTATTGATCCCTCTGAAATTGCAGTTAGCCTCAATAATATACTGACCGGTGGCACAAGCCAGGAGAAACAAGCAGCATTGGCAGCCTTGGTCAATTTACCTAAAGAAAGCATTGTCGATCAATTGTCGCTCATGCTGGATGAGCTGCTTGCTGGCAATGTTGACGAGGCTTTACAACTTGATCTACTAGACGTTGCTTTAAATAACGGAGACGAATCCGTT
The DNA here is from genome assembly GCA_016711125.1 of Saprospiraceae bacterium. GTDB lineage: Bacteria > Bacteroidota > Bacteroidia > Chitinophagales > Saprospiraceae > JABDMH01. The sequence goes on from JADJTQ010000003.1 coordinate 251,875, forward strand.
TTGAAAAAGATCGAAATCTTCCGTAAGAAATATGCTGAACTTGGTATGGCTGCCAACTATATTGAATGTATGGAAGGTGGTGATTCCAGAGCAGGGAGAGGTGTATTGATCAATAATTCCGCCGCCCAATGCTTAAAATGTCATGCTATCAGTGGTTATGGCGGTGTGGCAGGACCGCCGCTCGACAATGTGGGAGCCAGAAGAGACCGCTTATTTCTTTTGCAGTCACTGGTTGAACCAAGTGCCCATTTGGCTCCCTGGTTACGGAGTGGTAACTGTCATCTTGAAAAATGATCAAACAGTAAGTGGTATCCTTTTTTCTGAAGACGAAAAAACACTCTCAATCAAAGACAGTGATGGGCAGGGTATCAAAGTCGATCAATCCGAGATTAAAGAACGTATCAATGCTCTATCCAGCATGCCACCAATGGGCGACATTTTATCGAAAAAAGAAATCAGGAATTTAATTGCTTTTCTGATGACATTAAAAGGAGAGGAGCTTTAATGGTGAAAGAAAATGACGATACCTTTTTTAGAAGATGTTAATGCACCAAAGTTTTTTGTGTGAATATTTTGAATTTATTAAAATTTCCAAGAGACTGTATTTATGCAGCAAATTACAATTGAAGGGCACAACGATAATGCACCTTTTTAATATTCAATTCCTGTAAGCAGTACTTCACCAAATCTTTTAAGAGCAAAATCTGATTGAATAACTAATTTTCACCAAATATCCCCTACCTTAAACGGCTTAACCAAATTATTCGATGAAATCTACCGGTGTTTTTATTGTCTTGAGGGGTTTAAAAAAGCCTCGATGCATCGGTTCTTCATCCTCTTCGCTAAATCAGCATTTGAAAACCAAACATTTATGAATCCAATCCTTATCCTCCTACTGGGCCTGGCAGTGGTCCTGTTTTGTATCATTGTCTTAAAGCTCCATGCTTTTATTTCACTCCTGTTAGCTGCTTTGGTCGTTGGAGCATTGACCACACCGGATATCTTATATCATTATGCTTTGTCGGATGGTATGGGTGAAGATGAGGCGTTGGCTTACTCCAAACAATTATTAAGTAAGCGGTTGGTGACTGCCTTTGGCAACACTTGCGCAAAAGTAGGTATCCTGATCGCTCTTGCTTCGATTATCGGAACCGCTCTGCTAAAGAGTGGTGGTGCTGAGCGAATCGTAAGGGGATCACTCAAATTATTTGGAAAAGAGAATGCTCCGGGTGCCTTTTTATCAGGTAGCTTTTTGTTAGCGATTCCGGTGTTTTTTGATACGGTTTTTTATCTGATGATTCCATTGGTGAAGTCTTTTGGGGTTAGGAATCCTCGAAAATTTTCTTTGTATTTCATGTGCGTCATTGCCGGTGGGGTGATGGCCCATTCGTTGGTGCCGCCGACTCCGGGGCCACTGTTTGTAGCCGAAGAACTAGGGGTTGACCTCGGCGTGATGATGATTATGGGTATTGCGGTCGGAATTATCACCGTAATCGCCGGATATTTCTACGCGTTGTATGCTTCCAAAAAATGGAATTTGCCCCTTAGAGACACACCGGAAGTACCGATCAAAGAATTGGAGGAAATGACTGAAAAACCGAATGAACAATTGCCATCCATGTTTTTTTCATTGCTCCCGATCATCTTGCCCATTATACTCATTGCGGGTAATACAATCTTAAAATCAACCCTAGACGATAAGAGTTCTATCCTATTGTCTATTTTTGGAACCTTAGGTGACAGTAATCTGGCATTGTTGATTTCCGCCTTGTTCTCCCTTTATTTATTGTATCGATATAGTCCCAACATAAAAGTTTTTCAAAAAGATATTCAAGCGGCCTTGTCCAGCGCCGGGGTAATCATTTTGATTACTGCTGCCGGCGGAGCATTGGGAGCATTATTACAACAGTCGGGCATTGGCGAGACGGTAAAAAATATGGCTGGTGATTATCAACTGGCAGTATTGCCGCTGGCTTTTTTTGCCACAGCCGTCATGCGAACAGCCCAGGGTTCGGCCACTGTTGCGATGATTACTGCGATTGGTATTTTAGGTAGTTTATCTAATAGCGAAACGCTGGGTTTTCACCCAGTCTACCTGGCACTAGCCATTGGATGCGGTAGTAAAGTATTTGCATGGATGAACGATAGCGGTTTTTGGATCGTAACTAAAATGAGTGGTATGACCGAAAAGGAAAGCATGCGATTTTTCTCGTTTTTATTGTTGGTGATGGGATTCACTGGTCTGGCTGCGGTGATGATCCTGGCCAAGGTGATGCCGTTGGTGTAGGGAGGTTGGGGAGATGGAAGTCCGAAGTCGGGAGTCGGGAGTCGGAAGGCAGAGGCCGGGAGTATGGATTAGTAAGCCTGAAAGTGATTGGTGTGCCCTTGCATCGTGAGATGGAACAAAGCTTTGAAGAAATTAACTCAACGAGAATAAGAAAACAATGGCAGGAACATTTTCTCAAATATATATTCAGTATGTCTTTGCAGTAAAAGGGAGACAGAACCTTTTACATAAACCTTGGAGGGATGAAGTCTTTAAATATATGTCGGGCATTATCAAGGCCAAAGGTCAGAAGGCGATTATAGTGAATGGAGTCGAGAATCATGCACATGTATTTGTTGGATTAAAACCGTCTATGAATATTTCGGATCTCGTTCGGGACATCAAGAATAACTCCTCGAAATTTATTAATGAACAGAAGTTTGTAAGAGGTAAATTCTCCTGGCAAGAAGGATACGGCGTTTTTTCATATAGTCATTCCCAGGTAGAAGCCGTGTATCAATATATTTTAGATCAAGAATCCCACCATCAAAAAACCACATTTAGGGAGGAGTATGTGGATCTTTTGAATAAGTTTGAGATTGATTTCGATGAAAGATATCTGTTTGAAGACATGGATTGATTATTTCACCCTTCGGGGTTTTGTGTGACTGGTTTGGTGACGTTTAGTATCATTTCACCCCATCGGGGTTAGCTTTGAAAAGTGAAATAATATTAGACTGGAATATAAAAGGAGTTCGAGTTCTGTAAAATATGGCTAATTAGAAAGCCCGAAGGGGTGGTAGGACTATAATTTAGAAAATCTGAAGACAGTAACCCTGAAGGGGTGACATAAAGCGGACTTGTTATTGATCGGAAAAGGTATCTGTTTAAAGAAACGGGTGATTATTTCACCCCTTCGGGGTTTTCCAGGATCGATGCCGAGTGTTATCATCATTTCACCCCTTCGGGGTTATTCGAGGGACTGATGATGAGTGTTAGTATCATTTCACCCCATCGGGGTTGGCTTCGAAAGGTGAAAAATATGATTATTTAAATAGATCATGTCGGCTACTTTATCTAACGACCGTTTCAAATAGCATTTGAAGATAGAATGTGCAAACTATTGATTAAGTAACCCTGAAGGGGTGTTATGATTATAATTTAAAATGCCACAGGACAATAACCTGAAGGTGGAATAAAGAAGACTTGAGATTGATTTCGGAAAGGTATCTGTTTAAAGAAATAGGTTGATTATTTCACCCCTTCGGGGTTTTTCAAGACCTATGACGAATGTTATCATCATTTCACCCCTTCGGGGTTGAATCAAAAGTAATTAGTGACCCCGAAGGGGTGGTATAAATGAGATCATTATGACAAAAACATCCCACAGTATCAAAGACATCATTGTAACCCCCATCGCAGTAGGCGATCCACCGCTTTTGAATTGCGTGGGTGTCCACGCGCCTTTTGCACTTCGGATCATCCTTGAGGTGATTACAGAGGGTGGTGTAACCGGTATCAGTGAGATACCCGGTAATAAAGAGACAGAAGAGGCCATCTTGCGTATAAAACCTGAACTTATTGGTCTTGATGTCTTTCAGCCGAACCATATATTACGGACGGTAGCTTCCACTTTTCCTGACCAAAGTGATGGAGAAAATCGTGGTGGAGCTCCTTGGGATCAACGGATTGTGGTGCATATTTTTAGTGCTTTAGAGGTGGCTTGTCTTGACATCATGGGAAAGGAACTTAATTGCCGGGTCTCTGATCTCTTAGGAGGAACCATGCGCGAACAGGTACCTTTTGCGGCCTATCTTTTTTATAAATTTAAAGGGGCCGGAGGTCAATTTGGTTACGAATTGGATTCCAATGCGACAGGATGGGACAAAGCTCGGCAAGCAGAAGCGACGAGTACAAGTGGAATTATCGATCAAGCCGTGGCAATGTGTGAAGCATTTGGCTATAAATCGATTAAATTGAAAGGAGGTTTTTTCCCTCCTGACAAAGAAGTCGAAGATACCCTTGCCATTCATAAAGCATTTGATGGTACAATGCCATTGCGTTATGATCCTAATGCGGTTTGGTCTTTGGAAACCGGCATTAAATGGGCAAAGGTTTTCAAGGGTAAACTTGAATATCTTGAAGATCCGGTAAGGGGCCAAAAGAATATGGCACTTTTGAAAAAGGAAGTGAATATTCCTTTGGCTACTAACATGTGTACGACGTCCTTTAAAGATTTACCAGGCAGTTTGCAGGTCCATTCGGAAGACATTATTTTATCCGATCATCATTTTTGGGGAGGATTACGTTCAACCATGGAGTTGTATAAAATATGTAAAACTTTTGGCCGGGGATTTTCAATGCACAGCAATAGTCACCTCGGCATTTCGATGGCGGGGATGGTTCATATCGGAGCTGCTTTGCCCGTTTTTGATCATGAATTTGACACTCATTACCCCTGGCAAAATGAAGATGTCATTGTTGGTGGTAAACTAAAGGTGGAAGAGGGGTGTGTCACATTGCCTACCGGCCCTGGTCTTGGGGTGGAGATTGATCGCATACAACTTCAAAAATTGCATCAGAATTATTTAGATTGTGGTTTGACACGTCGCGACGATGAGGCGGAGATGCAGAAATTGGACCCCAATTGGAAGATCGTAGATACGAGATATTAGCGTTTGTTGTTTCCGGGAGGTGTCACACACTGAGCAGGGCAATGAGAGAAGGATGAAGGATAAGGGGTGACAACTCTGATGCACTAGTGAATTGGGTGTTTTTCCGATCGTGAAAAATAGGGTTCGGCAGGCTACCTATGACTCGGCATGCTCAACCTTGTCCTTTACATTCTGCGGCTTTTTTATGAAAAATAATACATACAACGAAAACAAAATTGCATGATATCAAGAAGGAAATTCATTACAGCCGGGACAGCAATCTCAGGGGCTATGCTCTTAGGTGGCAAGGCGTTTTCCAACCCTTTGTCTGTCGGGATTGGTGAGGACTTGAAGTTTCATATCTTTTCCAAGCACTTACAATTTCTTGACTATAAAGGTATGGCAGATGCCGCAGCCGGTCTTGGCTTTGATGGCATAGATCTAACGGTGAGAAAGGGTGGTCATGTAGAGCCAGAAAAGGTGGAGGACGATTTGCCCCGGGCTATTGAGGCGATTGAAAATGCCAATCTTCGCCATGAATTGATAGCCACTGATGTAAATAATGCTGACGAACAGATCCATCGCAATGTACTTAAATCAGCTGCTTCGCTCGGAGTCAAGTATTACCGGCTCGGTTACGTTAATTTTGTGGATGACGTTAGCATACCTAATCGGTTAGCTCAATTAAACCTGCAAATGAAGGAGTTGGCAGCTTTCAACAAGGAATTGGGCATTGCGGGTACCTATCAAAATCACTCGGGTATCCGGGTTGGAGCCGAAATCTGGGATATCTACCATCTATTAAACGATATTGATCCTGGCCAGCTTGGTTCTCAGTATGATATCCGTCATGCTGTCGTAGAAGGGGGCCAATCATGGGCTAACGGATTGCGTTTGATTGCTCCTCAAATCAATACCCTGGTACTTAAAGATTTTGTTTGGGCGAAAGGAAAGTTTGGCCGTTGGGAGGTTAAAAATGTGCCTTTAGGAGAAGGCATGGTCGATTTTCTTGCCTACTTTAAAATGATAAAAGACTTAAAAATTGATGTACCGGTATGCGTTCACTATGAATATGATCTGGGCGGAGTAGAGCACGGTGCAACTAAATTAGAAGGAATGAAAGCCGCAGATATTTTTAAAGTTATGAAAAAAGACCTGCAGTATGCGAAAAAATTATGGCTGGAAGCTTAAAGAAATGGTTGTTTACTCATATTTAGTCAGTAACTAGTATTTTGATTTTTTGATACTCAACCCAGAAGATATAGATTTTATCCTGCTACAATGTGAGGGACTTCCTCACTCACAACTTGAGATAGCTGATCGGTTAATTCCGCCCGGATAAAACCTGTCTGGCCGGAGGGACAGATTTACTATCTGCGGTTTTTGAAGAAGGACTGTAAAATAAGACGACCCATTATAAATACACAAGAACTAAAAAAAATATCATTTTGTCTTATCGTATCCTATTTGGTTTGGCGCTAATATTAATCCTGGCATCATGTAAGCAGGAGGACCAGATAACGCACTTGCCTTGTGAATTATTCAGAAGGTCAGTCCTTGATCAAAAACCCAGGATGATCACCCTAAAATTTGCGGGTGATCAATACCTGGCCTACGATCTGGAGCATATGGTGCCCTACAAGATTTGGTCTGGGGGTGTACTGTGGAATGGGGCGGTATTTAATCATGTAAAAACGATTCAGCCCTCAAGCTATGGTGATCCCTATTGGCAACTTATTGACGGATCTTCACATTGGAGGCTCCAGGAGAACGGACAGGATATTCCTTTTGAATTGCAATATAAATCATATGACATTGTTGATGACCATCAACTATTATTTCAATATGAAGTGAGACATGGTCGTGATTTGATCTCCATTAGTGAGTCGCCCCGGCTATTTGCTGTCGAGGATTCACTTATTTACACCAGATCATTTACCATCCAGGGTTTGAATAAAAAATTGACAATTTTAGCCGACAATAACCCGGTCAAAGACGCTTCAGTTTTACGGAAAAGTTTCCAAAGATTGCTTCCTCCTCCCAGACCGTCTGAAGTGACTTCAGAAAGTGGAGCACAGTATTGGTTGGATCGTTCAGGATGTACTACCTGTCATCAACTGGCAGAGAAAAATATTGGACCATCTTATCAGGAGATTGCTGACAAGTATGATATGTCAGATGAGGCAATGACACAATTAATCGAAAGTGTGAAGCTAGGCTCAACTGGCAAATGGGGTGAGACACAAATGATAGCCCATCCTAATCTGGCGGATAATGATATCCGAAATATGGTGCGTTATATCTTGAGCCTAAAATCAGACAAACCAATACTAAGTGTTGTATCCCGTAACGAGGAGACGCAATCTAAGATTTTAAAACCTGGATTTGGTTCTGCTTTACGGGGAGTTCACCCGTCGTTTGATTTAATTAAAATTCGGCCAGAAGGTTTCACGCCGAGAGTGGGAGGAATGGCCATGACGGCTCAAGGCGACTTGTTGATAAGTACCTGGGATAGTACGGGGGCAGTATATCTGGTAGGTGGAATAGAAAAGAATAATCCGGAAGAGCTGACGATTAAAATGATTGCTACGGGTTTGTCAGAGCCGTTGGGGTTGACCACAGTGGCCGGAGATATTTTTGTTTTGCAAAAACATGAATTAACTCAATTAATCGATATAGATGGTGATGGAATCACTGACCGGTATTTATGCATTAATAATCAATTTGGAGTCACTGCCGATTTTCATGAATTTTCTTATGGTTTAATTCATCATAAAGATAAATTCTACGGAGGCCTGGGTTTGGCGATGCGACTGATGTCTTCGGAATTACAGCATGAAGATAGAGGTACGGTTTTTTCGATCGATGCTGATCAGCAATTTGAGATTTTAGCCCGGGGTTTACGGCAACCCAATGGTATCGGGGTTGGTCCCGAAGATGAAATATTTGTCACTGAAAATCAAGGCCAATGGGTACCGGCTTGCAAACTGATCCATGTGAAGCAGGATCATTTTTACGGTTGTCAATTCGGGACCGGAGACCGCTTCAAGGATCAAGTCGAAACCTTGCCAGCGGTCTATTTACCCCAGGATGAGATTGGAAATTCTCCTGGCCAACCTTTGTTACTCAAAGATGGGCCTTACCAAGGTCAGATGATATGGGGAGATGTCACGCATGGAGGTATCAAACGTGCCTATTTAGAAAAAATTAATGGAGATTATCAGGGCTGTGTATTTCGATTTACTCAAGGTTTGGAAGCCGGTATCAATCGCCTGGCGATAGGTTCGGATGGCTCAATTTACGCCGGAGGAGTTGGTATGAATGGTGGCTGGGCACATCAGGAGCATCAATATGGTCTTGAAAAATTACATTTTAATGGAAAAAGCACCTTTGAAATGCAGGAAATCCGGATTACAGGAAATGGTTTTGAAATTGAATTTAGCAATCCGGTAAGCCGCGAAATAAATTTTGACCGGAGCAAGATTAAATGCTCACAATGGCGCTATGAATCAACTTCTAAATATGGAGGCCCTAAATTAGATCAGGAGGACCTGGCGATTACCAGTTTCGTTCTGTCAGATGATCGCAAGAACTTGCAGATTAGCATGCCTGATGTCAAGCAAGGCTATGTGGTCTATTTTTTATTGGATGAAAATTTGCTTGACGATCAGGGCCAGTCACTATGGAGTGGAGAGGCATGGTATACCGTGAAGAACCTTGGTGCGGAGTGAGGTTCACTTTGAACAATAGACTAAATTTGACAAGCCAGCAGGTCGGTTTTTAGGGATATATAAGTGTGGTTGTGGTCATACAGAAAATCGAAAATGCCCCGAATTGATAAGATATCGGACTTACTGGATAAACTGTACATGAAGTATCTCAAGAAAATACCTAGGTACAATTGGGACTTCAAGGTTCTCCAAGAAACGATACAATATTTGGAAGAATGGCAGTTAACTGAAATGAAGTTAATCGGATACGATCTTCAGGGAGTGAGGAATATAAGGGAAGTCAAAACAATCGACCTAGGTGCTGAAAATAGTGAGATACTAAAGAACAAGTATGGGCTAAGTTCTGACGGATTGGAATCATTCTTATTTAAAGGGCAATTCATGAAAATGACATGGCCATACTCAAGATACGAATCACCATTTTCGTTACAAATACTATCACCAACCCTTAAAGCTATTAATTGCTATTTGAGGAAGAACCAATTACCAATAGATAGAATTGTAATTGTAGGAACTTTGTCACGCTCTGATTTAGACTCCAAAATTAGGAGAATATCAAACGGAGGAATGATTATAACCTTCAATGAAGGAGTATTTACCTTATTTCATACAATGGCAAAATCAATTTGCTTGCTAGTACCTTTCACTAAATCAGGGAATATATTGAGGGAGATTGAGGAAATGGAATCTTCAATAGGAGATAGACTAAACGAAGCTTATGGAAGATTTTCTGAAGTTTTGGAATCCTACATTAATGAAAGAAATGCCAATGCAAGTAAAATATATTTACAGGAAGAGAAGTATTTTGACTATATATCGGCTGTAAATCAAATTGGACCTGGCTTCATGATTGCACATGAATACGGGCACTATTTTCGAAATCACTTCGATAAAAGAAGATCAAAGGAACTAGAACTCATTGCTGACAAAGTTGCATTTGATGTAACAATGGAAGGATATGGAGATTTGTCTATATCACGAGGGTTAAAATACTTAGGAATTGAATTTGCAATTTTGTTAAGTCAAACGATTCAAAAATTACAAATGTATGTGTTGGAACAACACATCCAATTTTTGATGAGAGAATCCAAAGAATGAGAAAAAATTTGAAGTTACTAGTTAGGAAATCAGAGTACAACGAAATAATTCCAATCGCTAATTATCAGGAAGTCGCATTTAGTGAGCTTTCAAAAATATTTATGAGAGATAATATGTAAATCAATACTTAAACGACCATTATCAGAGGCTGATGACGTTATTGGGATTGTTTGGACGCAAGTAGGAGTCATCCCTTCATCGCTAGTGTATGCCATGATAATCAAGAAAAATGAGCCAGCTGAATCTTGATTAGGCTTCCACTTGAGGTCTAAGCAGAGCTAGCACAATGGAGCCTTAGAAAACAAGTGGAATTTCACTCTTCAAAATCCCCTAATGAATAAATTGCTATCTTATCCTCCGATTAAAATCAGTCAATGAAAACATCCTCTAACAATTGGTCACGCCGGGCTTTTGTAAAACAAGCTGGTGCTGCAATGGTAGCAGTACCGGCTAGCCCGTGGCTGACCTTAAAAGAAAAAAAGATGACCGGAGACATACCTCAATATTTTAGAGTCGCTAGCTATGGCACCACCTTTGAACGGGAGCGGCTGAAGAAACCATTTGGTTTTAAAGGCAGTGCCTCCTTAAATCTATGGCAGACGGCGGTAAAATTAACCAGTGCAGAAGGCCATTCTGCGATTGGGTTGGGGGTGCAGAACCCGCTTTGGTGCGATTCAAGGGTGGCTCAAGAAACTTCAGAAAGCGGTGGCAATGCCATGATGTATTCGATGACTGAGCGTGCCCTGCAGATGATTAAAGGCGAGCAGTTTGCATCACCCATGGTCATGCTTGACGCCATATTAGATGAACTGTTGGAATATGGAAAGAAAATTACCCGACAAACGGACTTGCGAAAAACTTTTGCGTTAAATCCCTTGGTGCCGGTCGATAATGCAGCCTGGCTTATTTACGCAAAGATAAATGGATTCACTAATTTTGATCAATTAGTGCCTCCGGAATATCAACAAGGACTTTCGGCAAGACATCCGCAGGTGGTAAGCATCCCAGCACTTACTTATGGCACCAGCATAGAAGAAATTAAGCGACTGGCCGACGATGGATATTTCATCATGAAAATAAAAAATCGGCGCTCCGGGAAGTCAATCAGTCATGCTTGAAAAGGACAAAGCATTTTTAAAGGGAATTCATGAAGCGATTGGACATTACGAAACACCACATTCTCCCAATGGGAAAATCCCCTATTATTTTGATGCTAATGGTCGTTATGAGCGGCATGAGTATTTGCATGAATTTTTAGATTACGCCGAAAAAATCGGAGCACTGGATCAGATAGCCGTATTGGAGGAACCATTTGGAGAAAGAAATCAGGAAGATGTACGCGAACTCGTTGCTAGAGGCCCTCGTGTGGCTGCTGATGAAAGTGCCCATACTGTTGAGGAAACTATTGCCCGGATAGAGCAAGGGTATAATGCCATTGCCGTCAAGTCAATTGCTAAAACCATGAGCATGACCATTAAAATTGCTCAGGCAGCCTTCGAGCGCAATGTACCATGTTTTTGTGCGGATTTGACAGTCAATCCTATGCTAGTCGAATGGAATAAGGTGGTGGCTGCCAGACTACCTGCTTTTCCTGGTTGGAATATGGGGATGCAGGAGACCAACGGTTGGCAAAATTATAGCGATTGGGATGCACTGATCCGACAATACCATCCCATGGGAGACCAGGAGTGGGTGAGAACGCAAAAAGGTGTATACAATACAGGGAAACCATTTTTTGAAGCCAGTGGAGGTATTTTTGAAAAAATACCGTTTTGGGAAGCAAAGCTGCCTTGATTAGTCAAGCACTAGTCAATTGACATGGCTAAGTTTCAGCGGCTAGATTGAGCTGGAGTTTCTTTAGAAAATGTTTTTTTTCGATGTCATTTTCGGCGAGATCAAGGGCATGTTGATATGCGATTTTCGCCTCGGAAGATTGATTTAGTTTTTTAGCAAGTCTCCTTTGATCGCATAAAACAACATGTTTCTTAGAGAAGAATTCTCACTTTCATAAAGCGTTAATTTTTCGAAGGCTAAGACAGGTCCATTAACCATGCTGAATGGAATTAACCGGTTCAATTCGATAATCGGTGAAAATTGTTTAGCCTGCTGAATGTCATAAAGACGCAATATCTCGGTCCAATCAGTTTCTTCAAAACTAGGAGCAATACAATGATAATATGAAATAAAGGCCTGCAGGATATAATCAAGAGGATCATTACTGGCTGAGGTGGCTTGATTTAAATATTTTACTCCGATCACGATAAGTTCCCGGTTCCATGAAGCACGGTCCTGATGCTCGAGATCCACAAAATCACCATATTGATCCAGTCTGGCTTCAAATCTGGAGGCATGAAAACACATTAAGGCAATCAATGCTTTGGTAGAAGGACTCTGGCAATATTTATTACGATCCAATAGCAAAGCCAATCTAATTGCTTCATAGCAAAGATCTTTTTTGATGATCTCATTGCCTTGGTGAGGTTTGTATCCTTCGGTAAAAATTAAATAGATGATCTTTAACACAATATGCAATCGCGACCGAAGGCCGATTTCCAATGTGTGGTCAAATTTGATATTTTCTGATTGGAGTTTCTTTTTTGCCCGTGTATAGGCTTTTGCCACTGCTTCTTCATTTTTCAGCAGGGCATTGGCAGCTTCTTTATTGCCGAAGCCAGCTACTAATTTGAGCGTCAGGATAATTTGGGCTTCTTGGGAGAGGGCAGGATGACAACAGGTGAAAATCATTTTTAATTGATCATCCTCAACCACATTTTCTAAGGCGGGGTCATCCATAAAAACTTCTGATTCAAGTTTTAGTTCATCACCCGGGAATGTTGTTTTTTGCTTTTTGCGAAGTAAGTCGATCAACTGATTTTGAGCCACACGAATCAGCCATGCTAAAGGATGAGTAGGAATCTCCGTATATGGCCATATTTTCATCGCCTTGAGCAAAGCTTCTTGCACAGCATCCTCAATATCTTCAAGTGATGAGGCACCGAATTTACGCAGGAGAATAGCAATCACCTTTCCGTAGCTATGCCGGAATAAATGTTCCAGTTGATTCCCATCGGATGCAGAGGACATATTGAATAAATAAGTTGAAATAAGTTGAGTAATTATTTAAATAGAATGTTAATCCCTGACATTCCTGTGTAGTGAATTGTAAACAAATTAGATGCTATATTTATTTGCGATTTGCGATACTAGTATTGCAAATCGCAAATAAATTTTGACATTAATTAGCCAGCAGGTTTTATTCTCAACTCATCGGAGAAATAGCTGGTGCTGAGTCAGAAATAATCGACTTAATTACCGGTACTAAGTATAATGTTTAAGCCAAGTCTGATTGGAGCAAATAAAGGACTTAATCCGGGCCTCTTCAAATTCGTTACATAGACGTTATTTCTCTAATCTCGGTGGTGCCGCTATGCTCATAGATTGGGCATCCCTTAGAGATTTCAACTGCTTGATCAAGTGAGTCTGCGGTGACAATCAAATAACCACCGATGATTTCAGCTCCTTCTGCAAATGGGCCGTTGGTGATGACATCTCCCCCTTTAGCTACCACTTTACCTTCTTTGCCAAGCGGTAGTCCATCTATCAATTGACCTTTTTCTTTTAAGCCACCCATCCAGGTATACCATTTTTGCATATGGGCCTGCATATCCTCTGGGGATTGACTCTCTCTTCGAGAATCTCCACCTCTAAATAAAAACATAAAATTGCTCATGATTTTCTTCTTTTAACGATTTATTAAATAAGACAACAAGCGATAGACGATCAATGCTACCCTTGATTGGACATCTGAAGTATTTATTTTCTATGCTACTCCCCGGTCGCAAAGTAAATTTGAAAACATAGATCACCGAGTAGTAGACTTCCTGCTTTTCCAGATCTATAGTTACTCGGATTTGGTATATATCGGAGGGCTTCAGATCCATTCACTTTTATCGACAAGCAGCCGGATTGTTTCACTTATTCGGACGCAACAACACCCTATTACCAGTAGCTTCGTAGTAAAGACACCAAATTTACTCTGTCTGGTAGACAATATTGACTATTTTGAGGTATCAATCTCAGCCACATGAACACGAGTAAGAAAGTACCGGTCGTGCCGAGCGACCTCTTAGTACCCTTTATTCTAATTACGTCTCTTTTTGCCCTTTGGGGTTTTGCCAATGATATCACCAATCCGATGGTTTCCGCATTTAAGAAAGTGCTTGAGCTAAACAATACCCAGGCTTCTTGGGTGCAGATGGCTTTCTACGGAGGGTATTTTACAATGGCATTGCCCGCTGCGATTTTTGCTAAAAGGTATTCTTACAAAAAGGGCATTTTACTTGGACTCGTGTTATATACTGTGGGAGCTCTACTCTTTTATCCTGCGGCGGCCTACGAGCAATTTATCTTTTTTTTATTAGCCCTTTACATTCTGACTTTTGGCCTAGCATTTTTGGAGACCACCGCCAATCCATTCATTTTAGCCATGGGACCTGAAGAAACAGCTACCCAAAGATTGAATTTGGCTCAGGCCTTCAATCCCATCGGTGCTCTGGCGGGCCTTTTTGCGGCACAAAATTTCATCCTTGGATCCCTGCAGTCAGATGATTTAGATGCCAACGGTCACTCAATCTATGAAACTCTTTCCGAATCAGCCAAAGCCACGATAAGAACTGCGGATCTGATGGTTATCCGAAATCCTTACGTGATTCTTGGATTAGCCATCATCATTATCATAGTGCTCATTTCAATCGTAAAAATGCCAGAACGAAAGGAAGACGGAACTTCCGAAAGGATTGGTGTGACAATAGCCAGGATATTCAAAGGGAAAAGATTTAGAGAAGGGGTATTGGCGCAAATGTTTTATGTAGGTGCTCAGATCATGTGCTGGACCTACATCTATCAATATGCGGAGACTCTAGGTATTGACAACCGATCTGCAGTTCCCTATGCGATGACAGCTCTAGGTATTTTTTTAGTGGGGAGATGGATATGCACCTGGTTGCTTCGCTATGTTGACGCTGGAAAGCTATTGATGTATTTCTCTATGTTAGCTATACTTTTTACCCTGGGAGCGGTTTTTATACAAGGTATGACTGGCCTCTATAGTCTGGTTATGATTTCATTTTGCATGTCTTTGATGTTTCCAACCATTTATGGGATCGCTCTGGAAGGAATGGGTGACGATTCAAAATATGGGGCTGCTTTCTTGGTTATGGCTATTGTCGGGGGAGCAATTATGCCATTACTGCAGGGGATGATCTTAGATATTGGCGGTCTCGGTTACCAAGATACGCTGATCCTTGGCGTACCAGAAGTCAACTTTTCATTTATCCTACCTATGTTTTGTTTTGTGGCGGTCGGCATCTATGGATATCGCGTTTATAAATTGGCGATCTAGTTTTCAGTTCTCAGTTCTTCAGTTCTCAGTCTGGCAGTTCTCAGTTCTCAGTCAGCAACCTCCGGTCTTCCGTCTTCCGTCTTCCGTCCTCAGTCAGCAACCTCGGTCTTCCATCTTCCGTCTTCGGTCTTCTGTCTTCAGTCCTTAGTCTGGCAGTTCTCAGTTCTCAGTCAGCAACCTCCGGTCTTCCGTCTTCCGTCTTCCGTCCTCAGTCAGCAACCTCGGTCTTCCACCTTCCGTCTTCGGTCTTCTGTCTTCAGTCCTTAGTCTGGCAGTTCTCAGTTCTCAGTCAGCAACCTCCGGTCTTCCGTCTTCCGTCTTCTGTCCTTAGTCAGCAACCTCGGTCTTCCATCTTCCGTCTTCGGTCTTCTGTCTTCAGTCCTTAGTCTGGCAGTTCTCAGTTCTCAGTCAGCAACCTCCTGTCTTCCGTCTTCCGTCTTCGGTCTTCGGTCTTCAGTCCTCATTTAAGTGACCGGTCCAAATGGACATAACCACCGTCTACAATCATAAATTGACCAGTAGTGTGCGAAGAAACTTCCGACAACAGAAAAACAGCCATTGCAGCTATTTCTTCGCTGGTGGTCATTCTTTTTTCAAAAGGTATTTTGGAAATGATATCGGCTTCTTTGGCATCAGGATTTGGAAAGGTATCCAGCCATTTTCGATACAGAGGTGTCATGACCTCAGCAGGGAGAATGGCATTTACCCGGATGGAGTAGGGCAGAAGCTCGGCCGCCCACTCTCGGGTAAGGGCCAATTGGGCTCCTTTGGCAGCCGCATATCCTGAAGTACCTCCTTGACCGGTAATTGCCACTTTTGAACTGATATTGACAATGGCACCTTTTGCTTTTTTTAAATAAGGTAGAGCAAAGTGGACCAGATCATAATAATGGTGAAGATTGACGTTGAGTGACCTGCGGAAGGCTTCCGGTCCCGCTTCGAGACTGGCTCCGTCGTTTAAACCTGCGTTGTTAACGATACCGTTAATACCGCCGAACACCGCAACGGTCTCGTCGATTACTTTTTTACAAACAGCGGTATTTTGAAGGTCACCGATTATGCCATGACTTCTAATGCCTTTTTGTCTGAATTCTTCGACCAAGTCCCTTGTTTCGTCTTTGGAGCGTGATGCAATCACCACATTGCCGCCCTCATCCGCAATCGAACGGCTGATTGATTCCCCGATGCCCTTAGAGCCTCCGGTCACGATATATACTTTGTCTTTTAAATGAAGATCCATAGGTTATTGTTTGACAACTATTTAATAAATGCTAGGATAAGAATCTTTTTGTCAATTTTATTTGTAATTCGAATAAAACCTCATGGCTGAATACTTCTAAATAAATGGATTTTCATAGGATTAATGCTATTTTGATCAAATTCTCAACCAAGCTTGAATATCTTTGTTAAGATTACAAAATTAAAAAAACCAAATAAGATGACAATTCGATTAGGAGACATTGCACCCAATTTTAGTGCTGAAACGACAATGGGTACGATTAATTTTCATGAATGGCTGGGAGATAGCTGGGGACTATTATTCTCACATCCGGCTGACTTCACACCGGTTTGTACCACTGAGTTGGGACGGACAGCTGCCCTGAAAGGCGAATTTGACAAAAGAAATGTCAAAGTAATGGCCATTAGTGTGGATCCGATAGATTCGCATCATGAATGGATCAAAGATATTGAGGAGACCCAGCATGTCAAAATGAATTTTCCGATTATCGCGGATGCCGATAGGGGGATTTCTGAATTATACGACATGATTCACCCGGGAATTACTGAAAAATCTACAGTAAGATCGGTCTTTATCGTTGGCCCGGATAAGAGAGTCAAACTTACATTAACTTACCCCCCTTCAACCGGACGGAATTTTCTGGAAATTCTGCGAGTGATTGATTCGCTGCAACTGACCGCATATGAAAGTGTAGCTACTCCTGCAGACTGGGAAGATGGTGAGGATGTCGTCATCCTTCCTTCCGTATCTGATGAGGCAGCTAAAGAAAAATTCCCCAAGGGTTTTAGAACGATCAAACCCTACTTACGATTGACACCAGATCCGAAATAAGAAGAATCAATTCAGAAGAAAGGGAGCTTCAATGCTCCTTTTTTTTTGTCAGCGACTTTAGGCAGGAATTTCTACCGTTGTTGCATCCTCGCCAAAACCATCCCTGTGCGCTTAAATTTAAATTAGGAAGATGGACTGCCGTTGTTGGCTGTCCCCGCCAATAACATTTCTATGCGCTAAACTTTATTTCTTTAAGTCATTTGCTCAATAATTCTTCACCATTTCGGCCTTATTCCCGGAGCATAAGGATACTGTAAGGATTCATAATACTTAAGTTCATTGAGTGGTGCTTCTACTCCTTCTGGAAATGGCAATTGTGAAAAGGTCTGGAAATATGCCAGACAAGCATCGCGCCACCACCTTGCTTCTTTTAGCTGGATCGTTAGAAGCGACAATACATGATGATATCTTTGTTCATCAATTGAGTCCTGGATGTTTTGCCATCGATCCACAAAACCAGCCACTTGGTCTACTCCCTTTTGATAGTGCAAACATATTTCGTTCCAAAGAGTATTCCCTGAGGCAAGTGGCTGATGCCAAGGCACATGATGAAACCATAGCAGATATTTTTCCGGACAATGGTTAATGGATTCAAAAGTGCGAGCGATTTGTCGATGATATTGGTTGATGGCATCGGTTCCGGTAGAAGTGCGATCAAATCCCACCCCCAGGCTATCTGCACGGTGGTAGTAGGTCGATGTCCACTCTGCTCGTGACATTTTACTGACCCAGGGTCCTGGTCCGTAATGATGTCCGGCGCCCATGATGTGGTGTAAGCCCAAAGGAGTCATATAGTTGACCACGGCCTCGCGTGAATCTAGCATAATGCTTTCGACCACCTGGCCCATCCCTGGATCGTTGCCAAAGGTCTGTTTGACCCACTCGGCTGCGATGGCCTCTGCCGAGAGGTCATAATCCCAGGCAAGTCGTCCAAAAACATACCAATTGGCCTGCCCAAAGGGATGACTCGTCCAATTTCGATCACTGCCAATATTGGCAACTCCGGCCATAGCGGTGATGGATTGACCGGTTATGCTTCCATCAATAATCTCACCAACGGTTGATTCCCTCCCTTCCATGTAAGTATCTGAATCCAGCACTTCTTTAAAAAGAGGTCCGAGATAAACCAGATGAGTTCCTTGCCCGAGATACTCCTGAGTGATTTGAAATTCCATCATCACCGGGGTTTTTTCCAGAGCACCAAAAAGAGGATGAAAAGGTTCCCTTGGTTGAAAATCAATCGCACCATTTTTTACCTGAATCAGGACGTTGCTCTTAAATTTACCGTCAAGGGGCACAAATTCGTTGTTGGCTTGTTTATGCCGGTCGTCGGGGTCTTCATTGCTGTAGACAAAGGCTCGCCACATGATGAAGCCACCGTAAGGAGCCACTGCTTCAGCGAGCATATTGGCCCCATCGGCATGAGTGCGGCCGTAGTTTTGCGGCCCTGGCTGTCCTTCGGAGTTTGCTTTGACGACAAAGCCTCCAAAGTCGGGAATAAATTCATAAATCTCTTTGACCTTTTCATTCCACCATGATTGTACATCTTCACTAAGAGGATCGGCGGTTTCCATTTTACCAAGTTCGATGGGGGCACTAAATCGGGCGGTTAAATACACCTTGATGCCGTAAGGCCGAAATACATCAGCCAGTGCTTTCACTTTTTCAAGATAATCTGGTCTTAAAATTAAAGCATTGGCGTTAACATTAGTTAGCACGCTTGCATTGATACCGATCGAGGCATTGGCCCGGGCATAGTCTATATAGCGTTGATCAATAAATTCGGGTAGCTGATGCCAATTCCAGATCGAAAATCCGGCATAACCACGCTCTACCGTTCGATCCAGATTGTCCCAGTGATTTAAAATACGCACCTTAATTTTTGGAATACTCTGGATGTTCAGATTCTCGATATCCTGCTGTGTCTGCAGTAAGCGTAAAAAATGAAAGACTCCATATAGTACACCGGTATCATGCAAGGCGGTAATTGAAATGATTTTTTTGCCATCAATCTCTTTCGTTAGAATCGAAAATCCTTCATCTCCCAGGTTTTCTGTTTCATTAGGAGTCAGACGTTCTGATAGGATGGTATTTGGGCCATAGGTTCCAACCAATAATAAATGATTGTCTGTCAATAGTCCGGAAGGAATGTCTTTACCCAAGAGGCCTTTGAGGCCCAATTGCAACTCGTTTTTGACGGCCTCCATGCTGGCATTTTCCCCCAGGATCAGCATGGATTGTATTTGTTCGCGATATTGGATTAATAAATCTGGATTGTTTACAAGATCATATCGTAACCACAAACGATATCCATCTTCTGCTATCGATTGAAAAAATGTACCCAAGAAAAAAGAAAAACAATAAATAAATTTATGCATGGTGACGACTTGGCTACAACATAATTAATCAAGATTTGGCACATTACCAAAGAACATATGAGTTCCTCTATTTTTTAACTTTTTTAAAAGATGAATTGATGAGCTACAACCCATTTGGCCGGCTCTTATCAAACAGTTTCAGTATTACAAAAAGCTAGGTGATCAGACCATCTTACAGCTTCATCCGGATGAACTTTTTTAGTAACTCAACAAGGATTCAAATAGCATGGCTGTTTTGATCAATCATATAGCTGGCAACATACTCGCGCGCTTCACTAATTTTCTATCAGAAGATGGAGAAAAAAACTGGCGTAACCGGGATCTGGAATTTGAATCAGGAAACGAGACTTCCAATCAGCTCCATGATAGGTGGGACCAGGGATGGAGCTGTCTCTTTGCCAGTTTGAAAAATCTGGAAGAGAGCGATCTTAACTCCATTGTATACATTCGAAACATAGGCCATAACGCATTGGAAGCTATCTTTCGACAATTGGCTCATTATGCCTATCACGTGGGTCAGATGGTATTTATTGGTAAAATGCTGAAAGGTGAACATTGGAAATCACTTTCAATTCCAAAAGGAGAATCTCAACCATACAACGAGAATCTATTTATGAAGCCCAAAGACAGGAAATATTTTACGGACGACTTTCTGAAGGATACTGAGTGATTAAATAATGATATGGTTCTTGAGAGAAAACTATTGGATGTTTTATAGAATCTTTTCATAAAGATCGGGTCTTCCGATTTATAGAAAAAATCGAAAGAGTAGCTCTGGTTCAATTTCAATGAGCAGACTTCATCTCTCAGACGAATAAACCGGTCATCCTGATCGAATTGTTGCTTCGATATTAGATAAATCGTTCAGTCAGTCTCTAGTTTGAAAAATGATCCAACTAGACGATTTTCATAAATAGACATCGCTAACAAAATTATTCTAAAGGATGAAACGTTAATTATTGTTTTTATTTTTCTGGTTGCGACTTAATTCAACCGGCTTCCTCATAGGCTATTTTAATCCAATTAAGGAGTTCATCATTTATCTGGCTTTCTTCGGTGAGTTGTACCCGATGGGTGCACATACTCCCAAAAGGCCCCGAAGTTTCCAATCTGCCTGCATAGGGATGATCATCGTATTTTAGACCCAGATCTATTCGTGTTTTGGTGCTTGGCTGAATCAGGGCAAACTGTCGCTTTCTTCGAAAACTGACAGCACTCTTTTTTGGCACCACTTCGACATCTTTGCCAAAACCTTTAATCTTTGATGCAAGTTGATCATAGATGCTCTTTAAGTTTTCTTTTCCCTTGTATTGATCTGAAATCAATACATCATCGTCTTGGGAGATGGCGGCCGACTCTTTGGCCAAGTGGACAATCATATTGGCATAACCATGGCCAATACCATGATCTTCTTTTAGCATTTTGACAATAGCACCATGCTTTTCATGACCTGATTTTTGGACTAAGGCTGTCCAGTGGTTTAGGTTTTTTCCGGTGCTTTTTTCGAGATTTTCAATCATTTTTTGAACCGCTGGATCCATATGCCCTATTTATAGTGATAGATGAAATAATGTGTTGAGTGACTAAAATAGAATTATTTGATGAAAAATTCAAGT
The DNA here is from genome assembly GCA_016711125.1 of Saprospiraceae bacterium. GTDB lineage: Bacteria > Bacteroidota > Bacteroidia > Chitinophagales > Saprospiraceae > JABDMH01. The sequence goes on from JADJTQ010000003.1 coordinate 273,090, forward strand.
TACTGTTTGTATCGTCTCAGATGTTTTCAAAGTCATTTTTTCGGATGGTTATGTTCCATTCGGCACGATTCGCGGCAGGAGCTCCTTTTGACTAGTGACCTCTTGAATGCTTGGTCTAATATAATAATTACGGATCTATTTTACTGCCACTGCAAGGTGTCAGCAGGCTAATTTGTATATTCGATAAAGTAGAATATCGAAATATGTTTGAGAAAATATTATTGTGCATGGCCAATTGCCTGACTGTGACCATGATTATGGCGCAGGAGAATCTTCCTTCCAAGGTACACTCCTGGTCTGGTTTGTCGGAAAATAAGGTAGAAGGGCGTATTTCACGTCCTATCCTGGAAGGATGCACAACGCATTTGCAATATTTTGAAATACATGCTACCACGATAGGTGCTCATTCAATGCCACATGCGGCACATAGTCATCTGGACGAAGAATTGTTAATTGTCAAAGAAGGTACCTTGGAAGTGACTGCGGGTGACCAGGTTAAAACCTTTGGGCCTAAAAGTATTGCCCTTATCCAACCTAATATTAGTCATGGCTTTCGAAATGTAGGCAATAGTCCCGCAACTTATTATGTCCTGCGATACCGGTCGAAATCTGGTGTCGACCCAGTTCGAGGTGAACAAGATGGAGGATCGATCCTGGTCGATTTTGAAGAATTGGAGTACAAGAACCATGATCGTGGTGGCAGAAGAAATTATTTTGACCGCCCTACTGGAATGTGTGAAGACTTTGAGATGCACATGACCAATCTGAATGAAGGCAACGATAGTCATGCCCCCCATACTCACGTTGTGGAAGAAATTATTCTAATCACAGAGGGTGAAGTAGAAATGCATATTGATGGCGAGTGGTTTAAGGCAGCACCAGGTGATTTAGTGTTTCTCGATTCAATGGTGCCTCATGCGGCAAAAAACGTTGGAAAAGGTCAATGCCAATATTTTGCATTTCAATGGAAATAGTACTCGGACCGTATCCACGCTAATCAAAATTTGCTTTTTTAGGAGGCATCGACTAGTGGCCGTCAATCATTCTTGACAGCAGATGCGAACGGCGTTTTATATAGGTTGTGGCTTGAATATCTCAACGATATGCTAATAGTGCTTAATTATTGCTCCCTCAATAGTGGGTTTTCCAAAAATAGTGTCAACTAATAACGAAGTTACTTTCATTGAAGGAGAATAATTCAATGTCTCGAGTAAAGGTCATATTTGCCCAGCATAAAAGCTCATTTATATATTTCCTTTTTCGAAAAATCGGTTGCCAATCACCAAATATATTCCGTAAATTCAAACACGAGCTAAATTGTGGAAGAACATTAGAGCGGAATTCAAGGGATCATTTGCTTCTGAAAAATTAAATATTCATGAAAACGAATAGACGCAGGACTTTTTTACATACATCAGTCTTTGGTTCATTGGGATTAGTAGCCCTGCCTCAATTCATATCGAAAAGTCGAGGGGGAGCCCCGAAAAAACGAATTCTCGTCGCGCACTTTTCGGATGAAACCAACACCTTTATCAACGAGCAACTAACCCTCAATGAAGTCAAGAAAAGGGCTTTGTTTGGCAACGATTTTTTACATACGGGTGGCATGGTGCATGGTACGGTTGGAACTGCTTTGGATGGTTTTGTCGATTGTGCGGAAATGTATAATGTAGACTTAATTGGGTCCATTTTTGTACCGGGTAATCATCGCATCATGACCGAAGAAGTGTTTGATTTTGTCATGGGCCACATTCTTGATAGCCTGGATAAGCATGAGGTGGATGGAGTATATCTAAGTGCTCATGGAGCGGGCTGTACTATCGGTCATGATGATCTTGAAGGTGAAGCCATGCAGATGATTCGTAAGAAGGTAGGTCCCGATATTCCCATTGCTTTCACCATGGATCTCCATTGTACCATCACGAAATTGATGGCTGAAGTAGCGGACATTGTGAGTGTCTACCGGACCTATCCCCATATCGATGCCTTTGAGACTGGTTATGAGGCTGCCTCAATTATGATGGCCACCCTCTTTGGCAAGGTGAAACCTGTTTTGGCAATGCGGAAAATACCATTGATGATAGGACCACCGATCAATGTTTTGACAGCCGAAGATCCAATGCGACAAGTCTATCAACGAGCAAAAGAGCTCCAGAGGACGGTACCTGGCATATTGTCCTGCTGTCCGGCGCATGGCTTTATGCAACAGGATGTTCCTGAGCAGGGTGCCGGGGTAATCGTCACTTGCGATGGAGACAGAGGGCTGGCACAAAAAGTGGCGGATGAAGTGGCCAATCTCATGTGTTCGTTTAGAGAACAATATTGGATCGATCTTCCGGGTCCGGCCGAAACCATTGAGATGGCAAAGAAGGCAGAAAGACCAGTTGCCATATCAGACAGTGGAGATAATATTGGCGCCGGTGGTGCCGGCGATGGCACTCATTTATTGCAAGAGATTCTTCGGCAAGGTGTACGTAGTGCATTCATCCAGCTTTACGATCCCATATCGGCTAAAAAGGCCTTTGATGCGGGCGTAGGGGCTACCATATCTTTGGAAGTAGGATCCAGATCAAGTCCGTTGTATGGTTCCCCTGTGCCAATAAAAGGAAAAGTAACGAAGGTGTCTGAGGTCAATGATTCCTGGCATCAGGCAGCCAGAGTCGAAGTGGATAATGTAACTCTTCTTTTAAATACCAAACGAATCGGTCCGGATGACCAGGCTAATGTCAGAGGTATGGGCATTTATCCGGAAAAGTACCAGATGTGTGTTTGTAAAGGTGGCTTTGCTTTTCGGCCGCAGTATCCACCGTCGATTTATGATTACATATTAAGTGCAACACCAGGTTTTTCATCGCCCGATTTATCTACGTTTGAGTGGAAACGCATTCCTCGGCCAATTTATCCACTTGATAAGATTTAGAAAGGCTCTTAGGTGTTTTAGCCCGGAATTAAAGAATGATAAAAGTGATTTTCGAAAGAATTTTCTCTATTTAATTTAAGTGGATCTTGTGAAATATATTGGACGTGTCGAATATTACGATAGAGAGCGGGGGGTGGGCAAGCTCACCCCGACTTTGGTAGAACCACTCTGACTTTTGTATTCTGCAGCTTCTGGTACATACGGCGAAGGCTGATTTGGAAAAGCGATACAATAGATGTGATAATGAAATGCGATTTGGCTGAGCAATTAGGATTTCATAAGATCCGGCTATAGAAGAAGGGCTACATGTTCGTATATTTATCTTTTCACCTCAATAGTTTGATCTCCCAGGATTAGATGATCAACCGGGATATCATGCACCTCATGCGGCAATTCCTTAACTAACTGCAAGGGAAAACCAACGCCGATTTTTAGGGCTTCAGGATGTTGAGCCAGAAAAAAATCATAGTACCCACCTCCGTATCCAACCCGGTATCCCTGAAAATCAAACACAGTCCCGGGTACCAAAATTAGATCGTAGCAACCCGTATAGATTTCCGAAGAGGTGGTCTCCCAGATGCCGAATTTATTTTTTGCTAAATGAGTCAGATCTGGTGTGGTCAGGTGTAAAAGGATGGGTCTTTTTTGAACTTTTGGAGTCACCACCTTAGTATCTTGATCCAGGCAAAATTGAAGAAACGGTAAAATATTGATTTCCGGGCCGAAAGGAATAAAGCTGTGCACCACAGATATCTTTCTATAGAGATAGGTTTTAATCAATAGATTGCAGGTTTCCTGCGACCATCGTTCTCTCGACTCTTGCGGAATTTTACTTCGGATCGAAATATAGTGTATTCTGATTTTTTCTTTTAAACTGATCACCTCTGCCATCTGATGTATTGTTGCAAAGATAGGATAAGCAACCATGAAATATACAATGTCAACCGTTAGATGATCGAGTGGTCGAGAGTTTATTCAAAGCCCTTTACCGTGATGGGATTCGTCATCGAAAAGGCAATGATTGAACGCTCCTGGTCGGTAAAAACAATCTCAATAAAACAAACAGCCGGAATACTATAGAGACAAGATTGTAGTATTTCAGCACTTAACACACAAGATTCATTTTGTAACCAATCAGCCACCGGTTGAAGATCTGCCTTCTGATCTCCTATGGTACAATGCTCAAGAAATTGATTGATCCGGGGCTTGGCACCTTCCAGTGAATGATTTGGAAAACGGTCACAAATACCGGAAGATCCGCAAGTTGGCTCGTGGTGGCATTGCACATAAAAGATGAACGCAGTCCCCAATAAAATGCCTTTAAATATGGCTGCCATAGAGATTTTATTGGATGTAAAACGCAGGCCAGCCTTGTTATGTGGCGAGCCGAAAAAATAATTTAATGCTTAGAGGAGACTAGCCTGTTGTCTCACTTAAGTTGTATTCAATAAACCCGCTATTCATAAAACCCTCGAATGCTGGTTGGATGCGTAAATAGGCCAACATGTCGTGAGATAAGATATCTTCCTTATTGACAAGGTTGTTTTCGACTGAATTTTTTAGTGCTGCAAATCCTTCTTTCACTTTTTCCTGCAAGGAATAGACGCAAGCCAGATGAAAATGTACTTCCGGATCATTGGGGTTGATTTTTGCTGCTTTTTTAAACTCTTCCAGAGCTTCCTGGAGGTCGTAATGTCTTAGATGCGATTTACCATTTTCTTTAAATTCCTGTTCAGGTTTTTTAGGCAAATTCCCATAATTAATGGCAATATCTTTTTGGATAATTATGCCATTTCGGATTAAATCTAATTTGACTTGTAATTCATTGCTGACTTTTGAGGTGAGGATATACCGGATCAACTCGCCCGATTGATTCGTTTCAAAACTATGACTGATACCCATGATGGAAGATTTCTTTGAGACTAATTGACCATTGAGATAGACCGACTCCTCACCCGTCCAACTATTGTGAAACTCGATCAGGTTATTTTCTTCTATAATCTTTGCGTGCTGCATTGAGCAAACATACAGACTTGAATTCAGTTCGCATAATATTGTCGGACAATCAATAGGATAAGTTTAGATCACTGCGGGTTGATGGGATCTTTCTTTCCAATGATGCCAGGTGGATAGTTTACCAATTTGTCCCGGTAGCCGAGAATTGACCAGGTTTCAATTTAGCGGAAGTGAGTAACTAATCCAGGTGAAATCTGACAGCTTATTCAACTAATTTGCCATCTCTCATCAAAATGTTAAGTACGCGAATGTCATTGCGTCGATCGGTTATAGGTAGTCCTGCCTGCCCTGGATAACCAAGCCTGATTACAAGGTGGTCGCCCAATGGATAAGCAGTGGTCCAATCGCAGGAAAGTGATGAAAACAGACTCCAGAAATAGCCTGTATAAACAATCTCCTTTCCGATGGCCAGGGCAAAAGGTTTTTGATAATAAGGATTATCTAGTTTGGTGTCATTCATCTTCTTGGCTAATGCTTCTGAGATCGTGAAAGTGTGAGTCTCCACATCGTAAGAAATCAAGTCTTCGTACTCAATGATAAGTTCATTGCCGATTTTAACCTTCGATTCATCGATGGCAAAACCCTGCCCGGTGGTGTTGAATTCTTTGAGGCTGTAAAATGCGATTGTATTGTCGAGATCATTTTCGACTTTTTGACAACCTCCTATGATAATTAGAACACAGAAAATCAAAGTGAGTCGTAGCATGTAGTGATTCTTCTTGGTAAAATTAGTCGATTTAGCAGACTCTTACCGGATTCTTCAAAAATTGACCGGGTTTCATTAATCGAATAAACTTAGGAAAGCCTCTCCAGCGATTAGTTCATTCCGGGACTGACCGGGCCGTATCCCTGTACACTTGCGTAACCCAGTGATGGCTGGCCATTGGCTCCGGTAAAAGTGTCCTGCGGAATCATGTGATCTTTTTGAATCGGATTAAAAATTGAACGCTATTTTTACGAGATGGAGCGAATCAGCGTTTTTGATATGTTTAAGATCGGGGTGGGACCTTCCAGCTCACATACAATGGGACCATGGAGGGCTGCACTGGATGTACTGGATCGATATGGACATGAAAAAGTGAAACACATCCAAATCAAATTATTTGGTTCATTGGCCAAGACCGGCATTGGACATGGAACCGATCTGGCGGTCATCCTAGGACTCTGCGGACACGATCCCGAATTGATTGATACCGCAGCCATCTCTTTTTATTTGCAAGAAATTAACTCTAACAAGCAGTTGAAATTTGGCGCTCAAAATATACTGCCGTTTGACTCAAAAGAAAATATTCAATTCTTGAAAAAATTTTTACCCGCACATCCGAATGCTGTAAGATTTATTGTTAAGCTGCATGATAAAAGAGAATTTATCGACACCTATTATTCAATTGGGGGAGGATTTATCAAACGGGATGGTGAAAACATCGATCTGCAGCAACGTGTTTTTCCATTCCCAATTGACAATGAGAAAGATCTGATGATATGGGTTAGTTCAGAAAATACCACCATCGATCAAATTGTCTGGGCAAATGAATTAAGTATACAACCTGAAGATCAGGTGAAGAAAAAATTAATGCATATCTGGCATATCATGGAAGATTGTATTTACCAGGGCTGCCACACTGAGGGCATATTACCGGGTGGTTTGTCTGTACAACGAAGGGCTTTCCATTTGAATAAGAAATTACTATCGGGAGTTAAGTATAATGGAAAAGAAGAATGGATTAAAGCAGTAAAAGGATCGGAAAATTCCTTTGCCAATCTTACCCGCTGGATCAGTTGTTTTGCACTTGCTGTAAATGAAGAAAACGCAGCTTTTAGCAGAGTGGTTACGGCGCCTACAAATGGTGCTGCCGGGGTCATACCGGCGGTGCTGATGTATTACTTGTGTTTTTGCGAACACCAGGGTGAAGACGATATTATCCGGTTTCTATTAACTGCAGGTGAAATCGGGAGTTTGTTTAAAAAAGGGAGCACGATCTCTGCTGCCATGGGAGGATGTCAGGCTGAAATTGGAGTGTCTTCATCAATGGCAGCAGCCGGACTTACTGCTTGCCAGGATGGCAGCCCTCAACAGGTGGTGATGGCTGCTGAGATTGCGATGGAACATCATCTGGGGCTGACCTGTGATCCGATCAATGGGCTGGTGCAGATACCTTGTATTGAACGTAATACGATGGGAGCGATGAAGGCAATTACGGCCAGTCAACTTGCACTTTCAGGAGATTTCACCTATTCGAAGATCCGGCTGGATGGGATAATCAAGACCATGTGGGAAACTGCCAAAGATATGCATCGGAAATACAAAGAAACATCGGAAGGAGGCTTGGCCAGGCACATCAGTGTAATGTTGCCAGAGTGTTAGTGGGATGCCTGATGTCCGATGCCGGGTGTCAGAAGAAGGAAGACTGAAGCCGGAAGTCCGAAGACCGATGACGAAAAGTATGAAAGAGTGGATAGTCTTGATATCGAGACAAAGTGATTGAGCAGGTAGGTGGTTGACGCGGAGAGAAACACCCCGGGTTTTTACTTGTAGCCGGAAAGTGGTGGTTGATCGACTTTATGAGCACTTTGATCAATTTGGGGCAATAGGATGCTCCAAAGTATGTTTAATACTCGTTATTTAAAGCCCACTCTGCATAAACCCGTATCGCGATGATGATTTGTACTCCTGGCTTTATGGCCTTCTGGACCAAATTTTGCATTAATGGACAATAGTCTATGACACAGACGCAAAAATTTGGCTCCGAATCTATTGGTAAGTTGCTAAGGCAGCAGGCCATACCTGCGTCCATTGGTATCTTGATCATGTCTATTTATGGTATCGTCGACACCATCTTTGTCGGTCGTTGGGTCGGTGCTATGGGTATAGCGGCAATTACCGTGGTGATGCCAATCACCTTTTTGATAGGAGCGATAGGAATGTCGATCGGAGTGGGAGGAGCTTCGATGATTTCGCGGGCTTATGGAGAGGGTAATCGTAGAAGAGCCAATCAAGTTTTTGCCCATCAGATCGTGATGACCATGATCTTCGCGATCCTTTTTTCGGTTCTCGGAGGAATTTTTATGGATGATTTACTCCAATTATTTGGTGGTAAAGGTGAGATTCTGGAGCCAGCGCATCAATATTTCAAAATCACTCTATATAGTGTTCCATTCCTTGCCTGGGCGAGGATGGCTAACAACATCATTCGTGCCGAAGGATATCCTAAGTTGGCTATGTTGACACTAGTCGTTCCAGCCGTGGCTAATATGATCCTGGATCCAATTTTTATTGTGGTTTTTAAGATGGGTATTGAAGGTGCCGCCTGGGCTACGGCGTTGGGCTATATTGCCAGTGGTCTTTATGCGGTATATTATTTCGTATTTGGTAAATCACACTTAAAAGTTGGATTAAGAGAGTTGGTATTACGATTAAAAATAGTCCGTGAAATTTCCGCCATCGGTTCGGTGACTTTAGCGCGACAAGGTACCATTAGCGTATTATATATCGTCTTGAACAATGCGCTATTTAAATATGGCGATGAGATGAGTATATCGACCTGGGGCATTATCAACCGGGTCATGATGTTCGCTAATTTTCCGGTTCTGGGTATAACCCAGGGTTTTGTTCCGATCGCGGGATATAACCATGGTGCGCAGCTGTGGGACCGGGTGCAGTTGGCAATTAAAAATGCGATTAAATACGGTACGGTGATTTCTTTTGCTCTTTTTGTTTTAATAATGCTCTTTGCTACCCAATTTGTCAAGATATTTACGATCGATGACCAGATGATTAGTCAGACTCCATTTGCATTGCGCATTGTTTTTTTAGCCACGCCTTTAATTACCATTCAACTTATCGGATCCGCTTATTTTCAGGCCATCGGTAAGGCGGCACCTGCACTATTTTTGGCCCTGACCAAGCAGGGGATTTTCTTGATTCCCTTAATTTTGGTATTACCTCTTTTTTGGGGATTAAATGGCATTTGGATTTCTTTTCCGATTGCTGATATAGCTGCCGCAGCGATTAGTTTCCTTTATTTAAGGCGGGCAAGAAGGGAGAATCGATGAGATTTAAGATTCGAGCCGTGAGCTTACCAGTCGTTGCGGGCTTGGGAGTCTCAAGGTGGAGTTGGATTTAAGGGATTCCCAAACCTGGAACGAAGTGCCAGCCTACGCTTTAAAGGCTTCGGCAGGCGGAGGAAGGATTGGATAGCCCGGCTTGGAATCGAAGTAGTTCCATCTTTTATTTGATTCGTGAGCTTACCAATCCCTGCGGGCTTGGGAGTCTCACTGTGGTTCGGGAGTCTCACCCTTAAAGTTCGATCGTTTTTCCCGTTTTAAATGACTCATCGGCGGCTAATACGATTCGTAGACTATTAACCGCATCATTTAAATGATCAGACAAGTCGACGTCATTCTGGATGGCGTTAAGGAGAAATTCTTGCTCCAGATAACAGAGTTCATCATGACTTGGCTCGTCTTTAGTGCTAAAGAATTCGTCTTTTTTAGCAAATTCTTTGGCACTGTTTAATTCAGCATGATGTAATTTGATGCCGCCTGTTTTTGTATGACCTTCGATGTCTTGTGACTCATCACTGCGTTCACCACTTTCATCAACAATACTTACAGAGCCTTTGGGGCCAATTACATCCTTGATAAAAAATGCGGTTTCGCTCATCATCGGACCCCAGCCAGCTTCATACCAGCCAACCGAGCCATCGTCAAACGTCACTTGCAGTTGGCCATAATTATACATATCCACACTTATCTCGTTACTCAATTTCGCGCCAATGGCACTAACCCTGATTGGTTTGGCCCCGGTCATGAGACACATGACATCTACATAGTGTACTCCGCAATCAACGATGGGTGACATCGATGCCATTAATGACTTGTGGGTATGCCACATCGATCCGCAACTTTGCTGATTTAGATTCATCCGCATGACCAGAGGTTTGCCCAAAGTCTTGGCGGCATCAATAAATTTCTTCCAGGCCGGGTGAACACGTAAAATATATCCGACCACCATTTTACGTTTTTTCTGGTGTGCAAGCTCAACCAGCTCCTGGGCCTGATCAACGGTTAGGGCTAATGGCTTTTCGGTAAATACATGGGCTCCAGCTTCCAGGCTCATCTTACAATAAGGATAATGAGTTTCAGGATAGGTATTGATCGAGACCACATCAGGTTTTGATTCCTCCAATGCCCTTTCAAAGCTCTCAAAGGTAGGGAGGCCCCAAGTTCGGAAGAGAGTTGGTTTCTGCTTTCTGGTCCCCTGCTTATCAGACCTACAATCTCAAATTCTTTCATCTTGTGATATGCACGTGCATGTGATATACCCATGTGTCCGCATCCTGCTACCAATACCCTGAGCTTATTGTCCATGATTAGTTTTGACTTTATTAGATCGTCTCATGTCGTTCACACATTCCATAGCAGCAAGGCACGCTAGTGCGATTTTACGAATGAGGCACTCGTGAGCCAGTTTTTGAAGTTGGAAATTTAATGGTTTTTAGATCTCGATATTGACTTTAAGTCACTTAAACTCAGGGAAATTCCTCTTTCGTTACATAATATAGCTCATCGTCCAATGTGATCTAAGTCACAAATTACGTCCAATAATTTTTGTCACTTTACAGCGGTTAGAAATTAAATTATTTTAGTGACGAAAGAAGATAGCCATGCTTGATTATTTAGCTGCCATGAGAGAGTTTATCAGTCAACCATGGCCTTGGTGGATTGGAGGTATTATGATTGCCTTTATCCTCTTTGTATTGTTGTTTTTTGGAAAGGAGTTTGGTATTTCTGCCAACTTCCGAGTGATGTGTGCTGCAGACGGAGCGGATGAGTACTCCGATTTTTTTCGATTTGATTGGCAGTCACAGGCTTGGAACCTTTTAGTAGCATTAGGTGCCATGTTTGGGGGTTATATAGCCGCCAGTTATTTTGCCGGCCCGGAAGGTAATATCGCACACGTATCGGAGGCCACCGTACAGTCGCTGAATGAGTTGGGTATCATGGTTAAATATGGAGAGGTACCACTAGTGCCCGATTTTTATAGCTGGACCTCATTATTTACAATTAAGGGTTTCTTGATTATTGTCGGTGGTGGTTTTCTTGTTGGTTTTGGGGCCAGATATGCCGGTGGTTGTACCTCCGGCCATGCTATCAGTGGCTTGTCAGCATTGCAAATTTCGTCGTTGATCGCCGTAGTTGGTTTTTTTCTTGGCGGATTATTTATGACATACGTAATATTTCCGGTTTTATTCTAGCAAATATAATTCAGTAGAAAAATGAGATATTTTAAATATATCGTGGTTGGGGTACTATTCGGAGTTACCCTGTTTAAAACGGAGGCGGTATCCTGGTTTCGTATTTTTGAGATGTTTCATTTTCAGTCATTTCACATGTACGGGATCATTTTTTTCATCTGTCTTAATCGGGATTGCGATTGTTCAGTTGATTAAATGGAAGCATTTTAAATCAATAGAAGGTAAGGATATTATTATCCCCGATAAAAGTAAAACTATACCAAGGTACATCATCGGTGGTTTTATTTTTGGACTTGGTTGGGCTTTAGCTGGTATATGCCCAGGCCCGATGTTTATCTTGTTAGGTAGTTGATATACGGTACTTGTGGTTTTTTTAGCCAGCGCCATGTTTGGGACCTTTTTATACGGAATGTTGAGAAATCGTATACCTCATTAGATTGCGGAGAAAAATATTACGGCTTTGATAATCGCAATAATGCAAGCCATCAATAAAATAAAAACAATTTGTCATGCAAGCAACTCATCATCAGATAGTCGTGATAGGAGCAGGAACAGCCGGTATTACGGTGGCCGCTCGACTACTTAGAGAAAATAAAAAATTAGATGTTGCGATCATCGATCCTGCAGATAAACATTATTATCAACCTGCCTGGACATTGGTGGGAGGAGGTACTTTTAAATATAAGAGCACCGAGCGGGATATGAAAGGCCTCATTCCTGGTGGTGCCAAATGGATTCAAGATTTTGTAGACGAGATCGACCCAGATACGAACAGGATTGTGACTCGAGAAAGTGGTGAAATCACGTATGATTATTTGGTGGCTTGCCCGGGAATTCAGATCGATCTTGATGGCATTGAGGCTTGAAAGAGACCATGAATAAAAACAATGTCTGTAGTAATTATGTAGATCCGGAATACACCTGGAAAGTACTGCAAGATTTTAAAGGAGGTAATGCCTTGTTTACGCAACCGGCTACCCCAATTAAATGCGGGGGAGCACCACAAAAGATCATGTATCTGGCCGATGATTATTTCAGAAGAACGGGAGTCAGAGATCAATCTCAAATCATTTTTGCAACACCGGGATCGGTCATTTTTGCTACTGAACCATTTAAGACGACCCTAATGGAGGTAGTAGATCGGAAGGATATTCAGTTGCGCTTTTTCCATAAATTAACCAGAATCGATGGGGCCAATAAAAAGGCCTATTATACGATTACTCAAGATGCGGACGAACCCGAAAAAATATTATACAACAGTAAGGACTCGGGCATCAAAGAGCTTTCGAAAACAGAGATCGAAATACCATATGAAATGCTGCACCTGGCACCGCCCCAATCGGCTCCAGATTTTGTCAAGCGTTCGAAAATCGCCTTTCAGGACGGACCGAATAAGGGATGGATCAATGTGGATATTCATACTTTGCAACATCCGGAATATCAGAATGTATTCGCATTAGGTGATGCAGCAGCCCTACCGACCGCTAAGACGGGGGCAGCAATCCGAAAGCAAGCCCCAGTATTGGTTCATAACTTAATGCGGGTGATGGAACATCAGCTTCCGGTAGATCAATATCAGGGTTATTCATCATGCCCGATCGTCACAGGCTACGGTAAAATGTTGTTGTGTGAATTTGATTATACGAATGAAAGAGATTCAGATCCGTTGCTGACTAAAATTTTTGATACTTCGAAAGAACTTTACAGCATGTGGATCCTGAAAAAATATGGCCTTCCGTTTATGTATTGGAATATGATGCTAAAGGGGAGAGCATAAATTAGTTCTTAATTAAGAGACTTGTTTGCAATAGAATACCTCATGATGCAGATTATGGGGTATTTTTTCAGGTTACTGCTTGTTGAATTAAATAGATCGTTTTTTCAGGGAGGTCCATACTAAGGGCCTCGGATTGGCCTCGTTGAGACATTTTTCGCCACGTTTTGCGAAGAATATCGATTATTTTTTCTTCATCTTTTTTCTTAGAGAAATCAGCTAAATAAAATTGTAAAAAAACGAGACACACGACATCTTCCAGTATTTGAGTATCCTGATTTTGTTTCAGGTTTTTCTTTTCAATCAGATTGCATACCTGATCGATGACATCAGAAGGATAATCTACAGACTTAAGGATGCCTTGAGTGACCTCAGCATGCATAATCTTTAATTGATTCCTCCAGTGCAAGTACCCTTTTCGGTCCATTGGAAACTCTTCCCGCTTCTTTTTCCAGCGGCAGATATGCTGGGCTCTGGCAGCTAACTTAAGAACCTCAGAGGCATCAGGAGCAAATTTTTCGAGGCATTCAGACATTCTGATCGAATACAACAATTCCTTTGGGAAATTCTCTTCCTGCCATTGTTCCTGATTTGGATCCTGACTGTTTTGTTCGTCGATCAATTTGATTGCTTCCTCATATTGCTTCGTTGTTTTATTCATGATTTAAAGTATTTATGTTTGTTACTCCGGTGCATGATGGTCAAAACTCATGACTCTCTTTAAAGTCCAGTTATTGTCATTCGGTATCTAAAGATGGAAAAAATGAGCCTCCAATTTTATATGTGGATCTTTTCCACACTGGCGAAGTAATGAGAACTGTTGAAATAAAAAGAATGGTTCTCTTTCTCATAAATAGATTATTGCATTGAAAATTAACTGGTATCTCCAATTTACTAAATCCTTGTAATAGTAAATGTGGATATCGTTGAATTGTGCTTAAAAATCCTGTTTTGACTAGCAAAAATATCCCCCTTGAGGGGCAGGGGGTGGAAAAACGGCATGACCAATGAAAGGAAAGGAGTTGGTATATTCAAAATTGATGGCCTGAATAAAAATGAGCGATGACCAAGAAAAAGTCCACCCCCTGGCCCCCTCAAGGGGGACAACGTTGACCAAGGGACCTGACCCGTCCTAAAAAAGGTTGACAAACATATTATTCATTATCATCATATATAATTTGGGGTGTGGAAAACGAAAATTTATGTGGATAATTCTTCTGAGACATATCTTTCATCCGATACAAATCTATTCTTTTGTGGGTAATTCTTCCATCGTCTTGTAAGGTTTCCTTGCATTTGATGGGCTTGATTCGGTGTGAGCATGTCAATGCTTAAATGAGGCCTCTTATCATTGTAGATGTTAATAATCAGTGGAATATAGCTTTTAGCTTTCTTTGCATCCAGATCGTCAACGTTGTAGATCCACTCATCTTTTAGAATACCGTTCACTCTTTCTGCAATCGAATTATCTAACGGATCCCCATCTTCTGTCATACTGATTTGTATTTTCTCTTTTAGCAATAATTTGACATAATCTTTGCTACAGTATTGGACTCCTCTATCCGAATGATGTATCAGATTGAGGATACCTTTTGGTTTTTGCTTGAAGGCCATTTTAAGCGCGATGACTGCATTGCTTGCCTCCAAGGTATCCGCAAGGCAAAACCGACTATTTTCTTAGAATAAGCATCTGTGATAAGAAATAGATACAATACCTCGTCAATAGTCTTAATGTACGTTATGTCACTGACCCACAACTGATTAGGCCCGATGGGCTTCATTCCTTTGGTCAGATTCCGGTATTTTCTAAGCCAATGGTGACTCTGAGTTGTTTTGATTCGGTTGCGTCTACGGCGGATTAATAGACCGTTTCTACCTAAAATGTCGAATAGGGCATCACGGCCAATTGATATCTTATTGTCTGTCAACATTTTAGCCAATTTTCTACTACCTATTCGAGGCATGTCCTTGCGTATGTCGGAAACCATATCAAGGATCACGTGTTCTTCAACCGCACGCTTGTAAATGCTTTTTTGCTTTTTATGCAAAGCCTGTCTACTGTTGCCAAACAATCCACACAATACCTCGAGTTGAACTCTAGGATAAAGGTCTTTTACTTTCTGGACTGTTTGGCACCAGACTTTTTTCTAATAGGAATTTTTAGGTCTTCTTCAGCAATCTTAATCATCTCCAAGTAGGATGTCGACTTCAATTGTTCGTACTCCAGTTCCTTTTTTAAAAGTCTCAATTGCTCTCGAAGCCTATCAATTTCCTCTGATTTTTGTTCTATATTCATGCTAGGAAATCTAGTGTATGTTCCTGCGAACTTACGAATCCATTTCAATACAGTCGATTTCCCTTTGATACCGTACTGACGCCGGCATTCTTCCTTTGTAATCTTCCCTGACAGGACTTCTTCTACTATCCGTATTTTAAACTCGTCCGTGTAATGGTTTACTTTATTCATATTAATCCTAATTTTGGTTTACAATTCGTGTCAACCTATATCAGGACAAGTCACCTGGCCCTGCAAGGGGGGAACAAACGTGGGCCAAAGGGTTAGCAAAAATATCCCCCTTGAGGGGGCAGGGGGTGGAAAAACGGCATGACCAATGAAAGGAAAGGAGTTGGTATATTCAAAATTGATGGCCTGAATAAAAACAAGCGATGACAAGGAAAGTCCACCTCCTAACCCCTTCAAGGGGGACAAAGTGACCAAGAGACCGGTCTAAAAAAAAGCAGCCCTCTCAGGATGAGAAGGCCGCTTTTCTTTACAATCTACTTACTTTATCTACTTAACTATTGAGAATTGTTTACCAACAATGATCTTATTGTTGAGTATCTGCAATAGATAATTTCCTGATTGCAACTGTGCAATATTCATTTGTACGATTCCATTTGCTGGTTTTCTTTGAGATAGCAGCAGCTTTCCATTTAGATCAAAAACGTTGAATTGCACCTCTCCGGTCAATTCTATTGCAGTAAGATCTACATGGATCATCTCAGTAGCCGGATTGGGGAAAAGTTTGATGTCAGATGCTTTAAGAAATTCGCGCGAAGAAGTAGCGGGATCACTAAAAGCATACTCGCCAGTGGCCGAATTAAAATGTACATTGAAGGTACCGGCAGTGCACTCAATATTTGCTCCATTTAGCGTGCCCATTCCATTTGGAAAATCTGCTGCGCCCCAGTTGACCGTCCAGGAGGTGTCGGCTCTGAATGTTATTCCACCATCAGTGTCGTCAGCGAAGGCGGTAAGGGTGACATTGGTTGTGGTCCATTGGTTAAGGTCGTTAGGATCCTTCACGAGG
Organism: Saprospiraceae bacterium; assembly: GCA_016711125.1. GTDB lineage: Bacteria > Bacteroidota > Bacteroidia > Chitinophagales > Saprospiraceae > JABDMH01. Next base: position 289,368 of record JADJTQ010000003.1, read on the forward strand.
AATAGATTATTTGAAGCATCTCCATCATCGATCGTAAGTGGCCAAGCACCAAAAGGTCCCGATTTTCCAACCAATGATATAGCATCATACTCAACGATTTCGGTAAAGCTGTAAGCACCGCTGAACGAATTGAAACGGATCAGGTAATCACCAGCGGTGATCGGTATGTTAGCGCCGTCGGTGGTAGCAATGCCACTAGGAAATTCTCCACCGCCCCAGCTCAATGTCCAAGCATTGTCGGCCCTAAATTTTGCTTCGCCATCCAATAGTTCCATCCTCAGCGTCCACACGGATGGATCAGCTGCACTTTTCTGGAGGTCGAAATCGTCACCCTCCCATCCATTAGGGGTGGCACTTCCTATGATTCCAATTGTTTCGTAGATTGGTACTTCCGTACAAATGTAGATGCCGGTTGATGAATTGAAAGAGACAATATATTTGCCTGCTATTACTGGAATGGTATCTCCATCTAACACAGCAGTGTCAGTTGGGAAACCGGTCGCTCCCCATACGATACTACCGCTGTCTCCTACAAACTGGGCTCCCCCATCACTCAAGTCAATGTTTAGTGTCCATAAATTCGGATCACTTCCATCTTTGTTCATATAAGTGATAGAATCCCAACCATTGGCCGTAGCATCACCAATCAAACCCACATTGGCATAATCAACGTTTTCGATGAAATTGTAAGCTCCGGTAGATTTATCAAACATGATCTGATACTCACCCGCATTGGGAATCGGGATGTTAGGTCCATTATCGGTAGAGCCTATCCCACTTGGAAAATCCGTAGATCCCCAGCTTATGACCCAATCATCGTCCTGTCTGAATTTTAATCCTCCTGCAACCAAATCTAAGGTGATGAAGTATTTATTACTGTCGGTTGGATCTTGATACATATTTATATCGCTTGCCCAACCATTTGGAGTAGCGTCTCCAATAATACCTATGGCGGACTGCACTGAGAAATTGTAGTCACCATATTTCGAATTAAGGGTTATATCGTAGGTGCCATCGAGAACGGGAATATTAGGACCTTCTTGGTATCCCACTCCCGAGGGAAAACCGGAATTTCCCCAATTGTACACCCAGTCATCATTGGCCCTGAATTTAGCCTCACCTCCAGCGAGCTTAACTGTCATGTACCAAAGATCAGGATCAACTGTGTCCTGAACCATATTGGAATCCGCATCCCATCCAAATGGAGTTGCAGTCCCTATAATACCGACCGAACCTATGCTATCGGTCAATCTGGCAAAAACATAGTCACCGGTCATACTGTTCAGACGAACATTATAAGCACCTGAATCAACCTCAATGTTGTCGCCATCCTGAACTCCTGTGCCAACCGGAAAAGCGGATGAGCCCCAGTTGATGGGCCAGTCATCATTGGCTCGAAATTTTGCATGCCCATCTGTTAACACGATATTGAGAGTCCAGATATTACTATCAACTGGATCCTGAATCATATTGGTATCAGCATCCCAACCGCCTGGGGTGGCATCACCAATCAAACCCACCGAGGTAATCTGAGCCTGAAGGCCCATCCATAAGCACATCAGTGAGGGTAAAAGGAATAAACGATTTTTCATTTCTTAAAAATTTTTGCTGTCAAAGTAAATAAATTGTAAAATCCTAAAATTTGACTACAAGTTAAGGATTTCTGGACAACATAAATATGATATCTATCCTATGATCTTTTGTTATAGATCCATCTCAAAGTGGCTCCAGTCAGATCATTTGCAGATAATGATTTGATTTACAGGATTGTACTAATTTGATGGTCGGGCAGTAAGGTCTGATGTTCTGTTGCTCATGTTATAGATTTGTAATAGGTATTGAGGGCATATCCAGTCATAATATTGGATCTGATGCTAAAAAATATCCCGACCTTAGCGTTATAATTTATGGACCTTATATTTAGAAATTTCACAAACCTAAAAAATGAAGATGATGGTCATTCGTTACCAAACTTCTCATATAAGTTTTTTGTTTCTGCTAATGTTTCTCGGCAGCGTCACTCTGATGGGACAGCGCGAGATTCATGGGGTGATCACCGATGTTGCTACTGGTGAACCATTGATCGGAGCCAACCTGTTGATTAAGGGGACTTCCAGTGGTACCGCAACGGATATTGATGGATCCTACGTGCTTTCAGTGAGTTCAGATGCGACAATGCTTGTTGTAACTTATACTGGTTATCAACTTCAGGAAGTACCGATCGGAGATGACGATGAAATCAATGTTATGCTGAATGCAGGAGAAATCCTGGATGAAGTCATCGTAATAGGATATGGTACGATTCAGCGGGAAGATGCTACCGGTTCCTTACAATCGGTCAATGCCGAGAGTTTTAATAAAGGAGCCATAACTAGCGCTCAGGAATTATTGGCGGGAAAAGTGCCAGGAGTTTCAATCACTACGGATGGTAGCCCTGGTGCCGGAGCCAGTATCCGGATCAGAGGAGAGTCATCGTTAAGTGCTACCAATGATCCATTGATTGTGATCGATGGGGTGCCAATAGACAATGGGGACGTTTCGGGAGGCCGCAATCCACTCAATCTAATCAATCCCAATGACATCGAATCGTTTACGGTGCTGAAAGACGCTTCTGCCTCGGCAATCTATGGTAATCGGGCGGCCGGTGGAGTTATTTTAATCACAACCAAAAAGGGAAAGGTAGGTGATCAACTCAAGCTGGGCTACTCTGGCAATGTTTCATTTGGCAGTCGCATCAATTCAATAGATGTATTGAGCGCCGATGAATTCCGTTCAACGGTGACCGATTTTTACCCGGCCGATCATCCTGCGATCCCACTATTGGGGAATGCGAATACCAACTGGCAAGATGAGATTTATCAAACCGCGGTCGCACACGATCATAATGTGTACCTGGCAGGAAGCGTATCTGACTTACCTTACCGGCTTTCTCTCGGATATACCGATAAAGATGGGATCTTAAAAACCGATAATTTCAATCGTTGGACCGCCGGGATCAATTTAAATCCGGGATTTCTCGATAATACCCTGCAGGTTAACGTGCACTTTAAGGGGATGGTGACCAAAAACCATTTTGCCGACCGGGGTGCCATTGGAAACTCCCTGGGCTTTGATCCAACCAGGGCTCCACTTGATCCTGGTAGCCGCTATGATGGTTTTACCACCTGGACGATCGCCAACGGTAATCCCAATGCATTAGCTCCGACTAACCCACTGGCTCTTCTGGAACTTCGAAATGACGAATCAACGGTAAAACGTTATCTCACCAATTTATCGGCTGATTATCGTTTTGTGTTTCTACCTGAACTACGTGCCAATCTGAATTTAGCCTATGATTATTCAAAAGGACAAGGTACAATAATCGTCCCCAATACAGCTTCTTTTGCATTTGATGTCATCAACGGAGGAGGCGTAGACAATCAATATGAGCAGACGAAAGAGAATAGTCTATTAGAGTTCTATCTGAACTATAAAAAAGAACTGGGTAAAAATGCCCTCGATCTGATGGCTGGTTATTCCTGGCAACATTTTGAAGTAGGTAATTCCTTTAGAAATTCAGATTCGGCCGGGACACCTTCAGAAACGACGGTGGGTTCTGACCCGGCTGAATATTATCTGTTGTCCATGTATGGCCGAATTAACTACAGTTATGACGACCGTTATTTATTGACCATGACATTAAGACGTGATGGGACTTCCAGATTTGCACCGGAAAATCGCTGGGGACTTTTTCCGGCGGCAGCGCTCGCAGTCAAAGTCTTACAGAACGACAACCAATGGTTTAACAATGTGAAACTTAGAGTAGGTTGGGGTGTGACCGGACAACAAGACATCGGAGATTATTACGCCTATCTGGCCCGGTATCAAATAGGTTTTGAAAATGCCAGATATCAGTTTGGTGACCAGTTTATCACGACCATACGACCCAATGGATACGATGCAAATATTCGATGGGAGGAAACTTCCACTCTAAACTTTGGAATTGATTACTCCATCATCAATGGCAGGTTATCAGGCTCCATCGATATTTATCAACGAAAAACTAAAGACCTTTTAAATCGAATTCCTGTTCCAGCCGGGACAAACCTCACCAATTTTATCACCACTAATATTGGCAGTATGGAAAACGAGGGCATCGAATTTGCCTTGACGACCAAACCGGTCAAAACTGAAAAAATAGACTGGGACCTCGGAGTAAACCTAGCCTACAATAAAAACGAAATCACTCGTCTGACTGCCGTCGATGATCCAGACTACCAAGGTGTGTTGACCGGTGGTATTGCTGGTGGCGTAGGGAGTAATATTCAAATACATAGTGTAGGATATGCCCCCAGATCATTTTATGTATATGAACAGATATTGGACGAAAAAGGGGACATCATTGAAGGTGAATTTGTCGACCAAAATTCAGATGGAGTCATTAATGAATTGGATAGATACCGATATAAAAAACCAGCTGCTGATTACACCATTGGATTTACCAGCCGGATAGCGATTGGAAAATTTGATCTTGCTTTTGCCGGAAGGAGCAGTTTGGGCAACTACGTGTACAATAATGTTCAGACGGATATGGGCTATCTCAATCGGATTTTTGGTACCACCGGAGTATTGTGGAATGTCAATCAGTCGGCAGTAGATAATAATGCCTTAGATCAGGCTAGTTTAACCTTCAGTGATTTCTTCGTGCGAAAGGCTGATTTTCTCAGACTTGATCACATTACCGCCGGATATAATTTTGATAAATTAATTGGAAGTTTTACCCGGGTTTATGTTACAATGCAAAACCCTTTTCTAATCACTAAATACGATGGCCTGGATCCGGAGATATTTGGCGGCATCGACAACAATATTTACCCTCGTCCCCGGACGACAGTCATCGGTTTAAATGTTGAATTTTAATTAATCACTTATTGATTTTAAATGATGATAATTCAAAAACATACTAAGATAAATTTGGAGATTGAACTTCATGTGTCTTGTGTTTTATCATTAGGTTATATATAGATCAATAGTTAATAATCTTATTAATTATGCAAAGGATGAACATAAAAGGCTTCATAAATTTTGCCTATGTAATTACAGTATTGACATTGTCTGGTTGTGTTGGGGATCTGGATACCATACCAATCGATGAGGATGTCGTTACCGCTGCGGTAGTTTACGATAATCCAGAATCTTATCTCGGTGTATTGGCAAAGCTATATGCCGGGCTGGCGGTCAGCGGTCAACAAGGGCCTGCTGGTCAGAGTGATATTGAGGGTATTGACGAGGGATTTGGTCAATATCTGCGGGGATATTGGTACCACCAGGAGCTCTCGACGGATGAGGCATTGGTAGGTTGGAATGATCAAACGATCCGGGATTTTCACGCCCAAAACTGGAGCTCAGATGACGGATTTATTTTTGCGATGTACAGCCGGATATTTTATCAGATCGCTCTTTGCAACGAGTTTATTCGCGAAACCACAGATGCAAAAATAGCTGACCGGGGGTTGATGCCACGCTGGCTCAACAAATAAAAGGATACCGGGCTGAAGCAAGGTTTCTTCGGGCATTAAGTTATTATCATGCCCTGGATCTTTTTAGAAATGTGCCATTTGTCACTGAAGAAGATGCAGTGGGCTCATTCTTTCCAGATCAAATACAAGCAGCCGATTTATTTAATTATATCGAATCAGAATTAAAAGAAATTGAAACATTAATTCCGGGAGCCGGTGCTAATCCTTATGGCCGGGCGGATCAGGGAGCCGTATGGACGTTGCTGGCTAAACTTTATTTAAATGCTGAAGTATATGCGGGAGCCACCAAGTATCAGGATTGCCTAACATATTGCAATAAGATTATTGAAGCCGGATATTCTTTAGAGCCTGAGTATCAAAATTTATTTTTAGCTGACAATCATCGCTCCAACGAGATTATTTTTCCGATAGCTTTTGATGGAGTGAGCACCCGTACCTGGGGTGGCATGACCTTCATTATCCGGGCAGGAATAGGCGGCAGCATGGACCCAACTGCTTCAGGTGTAGTGAGTGGCTGGGGAGGTACCCGTACCACCAGACAATTGGTCGATAAATTTCCCTCAGATTTTGGTGGTATCATTATCGCACTTAACGAAGGGAATACGGCCAAGTATCCTAAGTTGTACGTGCCTGGTGCCTACCAGGGTTGGAACGCCTCCAATACACAGACTGCCCTTTCTTCTATAAATAGTAACAAGATTTATGAAGGTCACGTCTATTTTCCGGAAGACAATAGTCCATTTTTATTTACCACCATTCCATCCTTTGCGCTCAGTCTGGGTGATAATGGTGGTGATGGCACCCTCGAAATGAAGGGTGATACCATCCGGGCCGAAGAAGCCGGGTTATACTATGTCAGAGTAGATCTCAATACCAATAGATATACCATGGAAAAACGTACCTGGGGCTTATTGGGTGATGCGACCAGTGCGGGTTGGGAGGGACAAGACCTTCCATTGTCCTGGAATGAGGAAGCACAAGCCTTTGAGATTATTGTCGATCTGCAGGCCGGTAATTTTAAGTTTAGAGCCAACAATAATTGGGATGTAAATTTAGGAGACGAAAATGCCGATGGCATTCTTACTCAGGAAGGAGCCAATATTTCGATTGCCGCTGGCTCTTATCGCATCCTTTTGTATGTTGAAAAACCGGACTATGCATATGCCATCTTTTCGACCGCTTTCGATAAAAGAGGATTTTTCTGGAGTCAGGGGCAAAAACTGGACATAACTGACATCACTCTTTTTACCGATGGATATGCAGTTAATAAATTTAAAAACGTCACCTCAGATGGAGCTCCTGGTTCGGATTCTGATTTTCCAGATACCGATTTTCCATTATTCCGGTTAGGCGATGTCTATCTGATGGCTTCTGAGGCATTACTAAGAAGCGGTGGTGATCGCAGCCAAGCATTGAATTATTTTAATGCTGTGCGGACAAGAGCCTATGGTTCGCCGACGGGAGGGATCCAGGATAGTGAACTGACCCTGGATATGATTCTTGATGAAAGAGCCAGAGAGTTGTACTGGGAAGCGCATCGCCGTACTGATCTTGTACGATTTGGAAAATTCTCAAATACGGATTATCGTTGGGCATGGAAGGGTGGTACCATGGAGGGTAGATCGGTGGACGCATTTCGGGATGTTTATCCCATACCGTCACCTGATCTGGGAGCTAATCCCAATCTGGTGCAAAACAATGGCTACTAAATGCCTTGGCCAGCAAATTATGATTTACTAAAGCTGTGGTCGTTTATATTGAGTGGCTTGGTGCTTTTGTCCATTGAAAGTGTCGCGCAGGAGTTCTACTTTGGTGCCGATCAGTCATACGTCAATGAGATGGAAGATTGTGGTGCTGATTATAAAGAAGATGGTCAGACCAAAGATGTTTATGAAATCTTTCAAGAACACGGAGGTAATCTTGTCAGGTTGCGACTTTGGCATACCCCTTCGTGGTATGATCAGCTCAATGCAGGTAAACGGTATTCGGATTTAACCGATGTAACCAAAAGCATTAGCCGGGCAAAGGACCATGGGATGAAAGTTCTACTGGATTTTCATCTGTCTGATAATTGGGCCGACCCTTCCAAGCAATTAGTGCCTTCGGCATGGTTGGGAGTCGTTGATGATCTGCCTATGCTAAAGGACTCTTTATATAAGTATATCTATTCGACCTTGATGACTTTGTACCATCAGGATTTATTACCTGATATGGTACAGATAGGTAATGAAACCAACCGGGGGATCTTACTTTCGCCCGAGGATAATCGAACGTATACCTTAGACTGGACGAGGAACACAGCATTGTTTAATGAGGGGATACATGCTGTTAGAGCGGTGACTGCAGAGACAGGCCAGGATGTGGATATAGCTTTGCATGTGGCTGGGCCAGCAGATATCGAGTGGTTTATCGATCAGTTTGTGAGTCATGGAGTGACCGATTTTGATATCATCGCCATGTCGTACTATTGGGCATGGCACAAACCAACTACCATTCCCCAGACTGGTGAAGTCATTAGGCGGCTCAAGAGTAAATACCCGGACAAGCAGGTCATGATTGTAGAGACCGGTTACCTCTGGACTACCGCAAATGCGGATGCGGCACCAAATATCATTAACGAACAGAATCCAGACTATCTGCCAGCTTCACCTGAAAATCAAAAAAGATGGCTTATCGACTTGACTGCAGAAGTTATCAAAGAGGGTGGGAGTGTAGTCATCTATTGGGAACCTTCCGGGGTGTCAACACCCTGCTATAATCAATGGAATCAGGGGTCACATCAGGATCATGCCACCTTTTTCGACTTTGATGATAATCTCCTGATACCCGGTGGTATTCAGTGGATGGAACATGCCTATGGCCTGACTACGACCGCCCTGGATCTCGCACAAGAGGAGGCGCGGATAAGAATTGATGGTTCAAAGATCACTATTGAGCTCACAGTGCCTTTTAATGTAGACCGATATATTTTGGCTGATTCCAGCGGCCGGATTGTTGATAGAGGTATGATAGACCAGGCCATCACTGAAATTCAGTTTAGCCAGTTGAGCTCTGGGACCTATTTCATATCATTAACCAAAGGAGCAAACGTTGTGGTCACCGGAAAGCTGGTTTCTACCCATTAGTTCTTGGTTAACTTTACTTATTTGATCGTCTTTTTTCGTGCAATAAGAAGGCACCGAAACGTCAATAGTTTCAGTGCCCGAAATTTTCTGTGACTTACTAAGTTCTTAGCAAATTAAATCAGCTCCAAAGTCTGTCCCAGGCCCTGATTTCATTCCATTCAGGAGTTGGGGCAAAAAGTTTTTCGCCCTTTACGAGGTATTTGGAAACCACCTCCTCATTGAGTTCGACTCCCAGACCGGGTTTATTCGGTACCGTTACGTAACCGTTTTGTACAATAGGTCCGTCTAAGCCGGTCACCAAATTTTCCCAATCGGGTTTATCCACGGCATGATGTTCTAACCAGAGGAAGTTTTCCGTGGCAGCTGCCGAATGAACACAGCCTAAAAATGAGACGGGACCGGCGGCATGATGGTGCATAAAACCTATGCCATGTTTGGAAGCATAGTCACCAATGCGTTTGGTCTCAAGAATTCCACCAGCCGTATTAGGATCGGGATGCACAATATCAACTGCCCGGGTGTTTATCAATTCTTCGAAACCCCCTTCCAACCGGTAAATATCTTCACCAGTTTGGGTAGGTGTCGAAGTGGATGTGGTGATTTCTCTCCACTGGTCAGTAAAATGCCAAGGAATAATGTCTTCAATATAGGCCAGATTATATGGCTCAGCTGCCTTAGCGATCTTAATCGCTTCGTTTACCCCAAAATGACCCCAATGGTCAGTACCCATGGGTATCTCATAGCCAATTTTTTCGCGCATAATATGGAGAAATTCCATCAGCCTTTCCAGGCCCTTCTGAGTAACCTGGACACCGGTGAATGGGTGTTGAGTAAGGTTGTAGTTTCGATATTCACTGTCCCATGGTTTGAGATTACCCTCTGGCGCATTGATGACCGCGCCCGGCATATCTTTAAGCAAATTAATGCCAATGTCCATTTTTAAAGCGGTATAACCCTGATCGACACGAGCCTTCATGCGATTGGCATATTCATGTGGATCTTGCGAAACCGTCGTATCGCAATAGACCCGAACTTTGTCCCGATATTTGCCACCCAGAAGTTGATACACTGGAATATTATACGCTTTACCAGCCAAATCCCACAGAGCCATTTCAACTCCGGATACGCCTCCACCTTGACGGCCATGGTGGCCAAACTGGCTTATGATTTTAAACAATCGTTCTACATTGCAGGGGTTTTGCCCTAGAAGCCTGCTTTTTAAGAACAGTGCATATTCTTTTGCTGCACCATCCCTGACATCGCCATGGCCCATGATCCCCTGATTCGTATAGATGCGTACAATGGGTGTACGGAATGCCACATCACCACCGATTTCAGCGATCCGCATATCGGTTATTTTTAAGTCGCTAGGAGCTGAGTTCCGACTAACATTTTGGGTTATGTACTCGACTCGGTCGCTGATGTCTTTTGTGGGGAAGGCTGCTAGGCTTAAGCCGCCCAGAGATGCCTTTTGTAGAAAAGAGCGCCTGTTCTGGCCGTTGGTCTCTTGCTTAGGTTCTTTGGAGAAGGTGTTTAAAATTTTTTTTCTAAAATTCATGATTTAAAAATTTGTTTTATAATGGTGAAATGATGCGTTCGGTTTGGTTGTTGAAATGATTGGATTAAGATCCGTCTAAATTCCAGCTTTTAAATATAGCCATTTTTCAAGCCTGGAGGAACAACTGGGCAAAAGATTGTTTCAAAATGACAAGTTGTCCTGGTGAGATCGAAATCGTCAATGATTGCTTTAGTTCTCAAATATTGGGATACAGGATCGAGGTCTTGGCAGCGATTGAGTGAACGATAGCAAGTATTAGGGTAAATTGTTGTTTGAGAAGCATTTATTCGCTCTCTCCATCCTTAATATCACGTCTGTTCTTAGGTTGTCTGAAGCGGCCTATTTTGATGAATGGCTAATTTTTGCGATCTTTGTCCCATGTTTATGGGTCCTGCCAATGGCCATATTTGTTCTACTTAATATCCCAATTCACGGATTGTTTGATTACCTGTATTCAGCATAAAAATCTATTCTATTGGAATCTGTAAGAATTGCCTTAATAAACATTCATGGGCTGGTAAAAAGTTCCGGATTGGAAATTGGTAGAGATGCCGATAACGGAGGTCAGACCAGGTATGTCTATGAGCTGGCTGAATATTTAGCGCGTCATCCTAAAGTGCATCACGTGCACTTAATCACCAGATTGATTGATGATCCGCAGTTAGACCCTTCATATTCGTTACCGGTTGAAATAATTAATGACAAATTGGATATTCGTCGAATATCATTTGCCGGTAAAAGATACCGGATGAAAGAAGAATTATGGGGACATTTGGATGAGTTTGTAGCGAATACGATTAAGTACCTGAAAGCCCATAATATTATCCCACATTGGATTCATAGTCACTATGCTGATGCAGGATATGCAGCATGCGAACTCGCGGCCCTTTTAAAGATTCCATTTGCTCATACAGGTCATTCGTTGGGAATAGCAAAAAAAAAGAAGGTCGGATTGATGGGTATGACTGATGAGGAAGGAGAGCGCAAATTCAAATTTAGTACTAGGATAAGAGCAGAAGAAAGAGTGCTTCAGGCGGCTTCGTTTATTGTAACTTCAACTAAACAAGAAATAGAAACATACCGTCTTTACCAATCGCATGATCAAGCTGACTTCAAAGTCCTTGCTCCTGGAGTGGATACGGAAAAATTTATTCCTTATTACCAGGTCACTTCAGGTGGAGATAATCTGGAAGAGGAAAATCAAAGGAAATATTGGGTAGGTGAATATATTGAGAAATTTCTTTCGCAGCCCCACAAACCCTGCATTCTGGCTCTATCGAGGCCTGACCGGAGAAAGAACTTGCATACCTTGATTGATGTTTTTGGAAAAGATAAAGAATTGCAATCATTGGCTAATCTGGTGATTTTTGCCGGTATCCGTAAAGATATTGAAAAGATGCCCGAGAGCGAGCGAGAGGTACTTGTCCAAATATTACTTCAGATGGATAAATATGATCTCTATGGCAAACTGGCTATTCCGAAAAAGCATGATGTAGAAAACGAGGTTGCCACGATTTACCGGTATTGTGCCGAAAAACGGGGCGTTTTTGTCAACTTAACCTTGCATGAAAATTTTGGACTGACCTTGATTGAATCAGCTAGTTGTGGGCTTCCGGTCGTGTCTACCAGCAATGGAGGACCATCCGAGATTATCCCCATGTGTAAAAATGGTATTCTGGTAGATCCGCTTGATGCTCAGGAAATCAAAAGTGCCATTGTGAAAATATTAACTGATGAGCAGTTATGGCGTCGTTATTCTGATTCCGGAATCATCAACGCTCAAAAACATTATGGATGGGAGGAGCATATCTCACATTACATAGAATGGGTTGAAAAAGCAATCAATAAACTTGAAAATGCAAAAAATGCATCTGTAAGAGACCTTGGCCTGAAGTCAGCTCAAAAATTGCTCGTTACCGATATTGATGGTACTTTGATCAGTGAAGAACTGGGCCATCCTGGACTAACAGAATTAAGACGGATTATGGAAAGCAGGTCTGCCAACTTTGCCCTGGCGTATGCCTCCGGTGGATCGATCAAACTGGTCGAAGAGGTCATCAAAGAGCATGAACTTCCCCAGCCTGATTTCATCATCAGTGCGGTAGGTTCACAAATCTATTATAAAAGAGGTGATGCTTATTTGATCGATAAAGGTTGGAGTGGCTATTTAGATCGTAAGTGGAACAGACAAGAAGTAAAGAAGCGTTTAGACCATATCCATTTTTTAGAACTACAGGAACAGGAAGGTCAGAACCCTCATAAGATCTCTTACTATCTCAAAGGCCTTTGGAAGCCAGATCAGATTGACACTATATTGGGAAAATATAGCTCGCAGGTGACAATCATCATGTCCCATGATCGGTATTTAGATATTCTACCGCGACGTGCCTCGAAAGGTAAAGCCTTAAGATATATCTGTAATAAATGGTCCATTCCCTACAAATATCTCTATACCGCTGGCGATTCTGGAAACGATTATGACATGTTAGTAGGCTCCGGCAATGCCATTGTGGTAGGTAATGCTGCACCCGAATTAAAGGACTTGAAAGATGGTAAAAATCTATTCCGTGCCAGCGACCAGGCTGCAGCCGGAATACTGGAGGGTCTTCGTCATTTTAGAGCCATATAGATGAATTGAACTAGTGATGTTTGAAAAAATGCCGTATTGCCGGACTATGAGCATTTGATTTATTATTTTTCCGGTTTATGATGCCAACTTGAAATATTAAAATATGTACGCTGGAGCCGGGTACAGTGAATGGGAGATAGGGGATATCGATGTTTTTGTCCACGACGGGGTTTATCACCTATTTCATCTGATTATTCCCAATCACGATTATATTGCGCATGCTATTTCTAATGATGGCATTACCTGGAAGAGAGTGAATAATGCCCTTTTCGTCGGTCATCCCGGCGCATGGGATGATGATATGCTCTGGACAATGCACACTGCTCTGTATCATTCAAAGTTTCATCTTTTCTACACCGGGTTGAGTCTTAGAGACAAAGGATGTATGCAAAGGATTGGTATCGCCGTGAGTGATGACTTGATGGATTGGACAAAGGTCAACGATGAAAGATTTCCGGCTCAATCCCAAGCTCCTCATTATGAGGATATGCAAAATAACCCGCGGCAGTGGCTCAGTTTTCGTGATCCATTTTTCTACAATGAAGGTGAGCGACAATTTTTACTGGTCTGTGCCAGGGCCGCTGATGGGCCTCTGTCGCGGAGAGGCTGTGTAGCGGTTCTGGAATTGTTAGACGACAAGATAATTTCGCGGTCTCCGATCTTATATCCTCGGATGTATGATGATGTTGAATGCCCTTGTTTATTTAAAATAGAAAATAACTATTATTTGCTTGGGTCTATTCGCGAAGATATCAAAGTGCGGTATTGGTTTTGCAATGAGATTTTTGGTGAATATCATTCATTTCACTCAGATGTGCTTCTTCCCAGGGGCAACTATGCAGCGCGTGTAGTAAGAGATAATGGTCATTGGCTGATCTATAATTTTTATTTTATGGGCAGTGTGCATATCAAGCGGGTATTGCCACCGCCGAAACAGTTGGAAACTGACCGTGATGGGCGACTGATATTGACGAGCTACTATAGATGGAAAGAAATGATTTTGTCTTCTCTATCTCAAGCCGTATTTCCACCGATTAAAATGTTGTTAGACAATCCTACAGCAGATCTTCAACGTATGCCTGACGGCTGGATTCTTTCTAGTAGAAGTGGGTACGAATTATTTTACATGGAGAGTCCGAAGCTCAACTATATTTGGGAGGGAACCATCAAATTAATAGGTTTGGGAAAATGTGGACTGATGTGTGATGTGGATCAGGATGGCAACGGATATTTTATTCCTTTTGATATGGTAAATGGACTAGTGACTATCAGAGTGTGGGGAGCCAATCCGTCAAATATGAAGGAAGATTTTATTTTTTCGGATCTGCAGTCTAACTTGTTTAAGGTGCCTGATGACCGGTCTTTTGATTTTCGGTTGATTCGATATGGTCACTATTTTGAATTATCTATTAATAATATCGTACGGCTAACCTTGATCGACTACACTTTGTCAAACGCCGGGTTCGGTCTTTATTCAGCCTCTAGTGAAATCTATCTCAGCAATTCAACATTGCAGATGTTACCTGAACCAATTTTAGAATATGCAGCACAGGAAAATCCGGGGATAAGTTAAGTTTTGGTCTTTTGTTGCAAATCGCAAATGAATATAGCATCTAACTTGTTCTTTTGCGCCAATACTTCATCATCAGAAACGATCAGAAACATAACTCAGTTTTTATACCATGTTTGAAACCCCGAAGCGGTGATAAGATTGTAATATTAAATGATCTGGGACAATAACCCCGAAGGGTGGTATAAAGGCAAACTTGAGATTGTCTTCGTTGCAAGATATCTGTTCGCAGAAATGAAATGATTATTTCACTCCTTCGGGGTTTTTTCCAGGATCGATGACGAGTGTTAGTATCATTTCACCCCTTTGGGGTTATACTCTAAAATGCGCATTAAACAGTTAATACCAACCTTGCGGCTGAAACCCGCTCAAAAATAGGGACCAAAATAGCTAGCGCTAATATGCAATTCTGAATTCTAAACTCTAAATCCCAAATCCCAAATCCCGAATCCTTGCCGTTAAGTTAAGCTATAAAGACTTATAGTTTGTATGATATATCTTCGATCTGAACCTGGGTTTTTTTCGTGGATAATTCCTCTTTGACCTAATTAGCTCACGGGTGGATTCTATAATTTTATCAAAGGCTTGAAGGAATGCTTTTAAATTGGATTCTTTGAATACGTACAGTAGCTGAATTAGGTTATCTTTTGTCAAACTTATAGCATTTGTATTATTCATTTTTTGGCTGTATTTATTCCCTGTCTTCTCTTGATGATATTCTTTATTAACTCTTTCTTCAATGGGATAAGACAAGGTTGCGCAAAGATTCATCATAAATACCTTAGCATGAAAATCTTGCCTTACTGATCGAGCAGTTCTTCCAGAAAAGGCTTCAATTTCAATCCTTGATTTTAGTAATTTGTAGGTCTCCTCTATGTCCCACCTTACGCGATATAGCGCCCTGAATTGATCATGTGGATACTTCTTCCTATCTAGTAGACTGGTCCCAAGTACTATCGACTTTCCATCTTTGAATTTTACCTTTATTAATCGAACCGTTAATATTTCTTTACCATATTGCTCACCTACTTTCTTGGGAAGTTCAAACTCAACCAAGGCATCTTCATCGGTGGAATTATTAAAACTCTTGATCGCCTTCCACCAATTCTCATTCATGCGAAAGCAAAATTCGACACCCTTATCTAACAGATTGAGCATCAGCTCATAACCAGGGTATCCGCGGTCTGCTAACAACAAGTCACCCGCTCTATCTTGGCAAAATGCTTGTCCAATAAGCTTCTCTCACTTTCTGTATAGGGACCGATCTGTGCATCAATGGTGATATGATTTAGTACGTCATATAATAATGAACAGGTCGCAAGGCTGGTTTCACTGTTTGCATTGGGTCCAAATCCTGGTTTACCAAATTCATGGCTATGTCTTCCGATTGTGGCAAACGAAGTCTACTTCCATCTACTGCTAATACCCGCATCTCTCGCCAAACGTTAATTTCAGCCCCTTCATAAAAACTCTCTACTGCCACCTCATTTAATCGCTGGAATGCCCAAGGATTCAATTTCTTACGTGCTTGACTCAGTGCACTTTTACTCACCTGCCTAATATCATAGTCTCCACCTATTATCTCCTTACAAAATCGGTCAATCTCTCGTTGGTAAGAACTTCTCAATAGCATGATGATCAAAATCAACTTCTTCAGTGTGAAAAAACGTTCCCGGACTAATACATTTTCTTGCCCGTCTCTAGACTGGCTTTTAAAGTGTTCTTCTTCGAACTCATGGTCTATATTTTTGGTTAATTTTTCTCGATAATCCTTCCGATTTGGCTTACAATCTGGCCTATATATTAAAGATAATCTTTATACATGTCTTCTCACTAACTAACAATTTAATTTCCTTAACTTAACGGCATTAAATCCCGAATCTCAAATTCCAAATTCTAGATCGAAATTCCTTGTTCGTAAATTTGACTTGTTCGTTGTTGTCCTATCTCCTATTGACGAATAAATTTACCTGAGTAGATACCTTCCCCCGTCAGGATACTAAGCAGGTATAATCCGGAAACAAGTTGGTCCTGTAATGAAATAATCACCTGGTCCTCCGCTCTATGATAATCCGCACTTATTAATCTTCCATGGATGTCATGGATCAATACTTGATATATTGGACTTGCTTTTTCCAAAGTGACATGGATATTTTGATTGGCATTGATGATGTTTGGATATATATCCACTTCATAGGTTCTATATTCTCTGGTGCCGGTGATATAGTCTTCAGGAGTGTCGATCTTTTTTGATGTATAAACCTGGTATTCGCCTGGCAAGAAAGTAATTCGCTCTTCGGTATTTTCAACCACGATCGAATCTCCGCTAAAATACTCATACCAGGTACCGGGATGGGAGAATTTAGGAATTACATCCGAAGCAGTGACTCGGTAATTAACTAAAACGACAGCATCCATTTCAGGGTGACTGAGATGAATGGTTTTTACAAATAGATTTCCATCATTAAATGTAAAATCAGGGGTTGAAAAAGTAGGATAATTTGTCTTCAGGTGAATCAACGCTGAATTAATTTGTCTTAAACGTTCGCGATTAGTATCCTCCAGGTAGTCCCAACGGATCGGTTTGGGGTCGAGGCGACATGCATTATTGACTGTTCCGTTTACACATTGATTGATGGGAAATTCGTAGCCAAGTTCGCCAAATTCCCAGAGCATTTTGGGGCCTGGTACGAGATAGAATATGGTACTGACTGCAGCCATTCGCTGCAATGCAGTCTCACGATCCCGGGTACTGTATGCCCCTTCCCGGTCTCCTTCGCGCATAATCCGGTACATAAGTCTTTCTTCATCATGGCTTTCCATATAGCCGATCAGGTGAGGAAAATTCCACCCCCTGGCAGTGTAGTCGGTTCCTTCGAGGTCTGATCGAAATCCTTTAGCAGCCTCTGTAAATTGATGGTTCATATTGCCCCATAGCATCGCGCCATAATTGGATAATTCAATCTCTTCATCATTGTCAGCAAAATGCTCCAGGATGACATATGATGTCGAGTCTAAGCTCCAAATATGGTCTGCATAATCTTTAAGTATGGCAATTCTACTAGCATCATATCGAGACATGAGCGAGGCATTATCTCCCGAATTGAATTGGGTAAGGCCTTTAGAGAGATCAAATCGAAAACCATCGACTTTAAACTCATTGATCCAATAACTCAACACTTGTTTTACCCATGCCTTAGTTGCTGCACTCTCATGGTTAAAATCATATCCTACATTAAATGGGTGCCGGGCAGTAACATTTAGATAAGGACTTTCTGGCGATGGTCTGAAATTAATTGGATCCCAATAGAGTTGAGCCAACGGACTCTGACTAAAAGCATGATTAAATACGACATCAAATATAATGGCTATGCCTTCCTGATGGGCAGCATCGATAAACTCTTTCAGTTGACCACGAGTACCGTAGTACTTGTCTACCGCCATATGAAAAGAAGGATTATAGCCCCAGCCAATATTGCCTTCAAATTCCTGAACAGGCATCAATTCAATGGCATTAATACCTAGTTTCTTAAAATAGTTTAATGTATCTTTTAGCGAAGAATAGCTATGATCGGCTAAAAAATCTCGTATTAATAATTCATAAATGACCAATCTACTTTTATCGGTCTTTTGAAAGTGATCTAGTGCAAAATTAAAATCCTGAGGTTCCGGATCAAAAGTAGTGACAATGCCTTGAGTAAGACCGGCGGGGTACCGCGATAAAGTCTCCAGGATTTTGGCATCAATAAAAGGGTCGTCAACCGGGTCAAGTATCACTGTTGAAAAAGGATCTGCTATTTTGAGATTTCCATCGACCAGATATTGGTAGGTGTATTCATCATGCTGAAAGATCGACTTGGGCAATTCAATCCACCAGGTACTACTATCGGTAGCTTGCTTCATTTGAAATTCTTCAGCAACCAAATAATTATTTGCCGGACAAAGTAAAAGACAAACTTCTTTAAGGGGGCAAATAATTGAAATATGTAGGTGGAATCAGTATAGTAGTTTAGACCATTTACCAGACCAGCAGGGGGATCTTCCGTATTCTGCGAAGCTCCTAAGACGAAATAAGTTGTGGTTAGGCTGACAGTCGTATCAGTCGATGCATTGAAAATAAGTTCATGAAGACCAAGTTCAGCAACATGATGAAAGAAGGACACCTCGTTTAGGGTATCTGAAAAAATGATTTCATCGTTGTCTGTGATCGAAATTGACGCGGTATCACTGATGCGGATGCGGATGAATAAACTGTCATTTTCCTGGATGATGGTGCCCGGTCTTTCGGGTGAAAGCAAAGTAAAGAATAACCCTTCACCCGGGGGATAAATGGTGTGAAAAATATCCGAGCCATCGGAATCGCGACCAACGATTGAGCCGTCGACATTGCGGAATACAAAAGCCAATTTCAACACCGTCTCACCCGGGAGAATGCCATAAAAATTTTCAATCCGGAAACTCAATGAATAGATATTTTCAGATACTCTTGTCATAAGAGTTCTGGCATCGGCTGTTCCCCAATTTCCAATAACGTGCTTCCAGTCATTGCCATTGACGCTTTGGCTGGTGATGACTCCGGTATGAGCATATACCGCCTCGGTAAAACCAGTAAGAGTACCATTACCCTGAGTAGCATCGAAAAATACTGTGATACTATCCAGTTGAGTGGGGAATGGCGGCTCGATTGAAAGCACCTGGGCTTGGCCAAAGAAATAGATAATCGCGAAAAACAAAGTAAAATGAGTTCGCCCTAAAATTGCAGATCTAACCATAGGATGTTACGTAGGAATTAACCCGACCAAAGGTAGTTATTTTACGGAGTAAAATTTTTTACGAAGATGGTGTAATACCTTTTTAATAGTTTGAGCGTCAGCTTCTAGAATAATTAAGGGGGGAAATTCTTCAGTAAAAAGAGCCTCAGTAGTATGATCTACTGAGGCTCTTAATCGATTATCTTGAAAAGACAATTAGTTTGATGCCACCGGGGCTACACTAAATGCAGCTTTCGTGTCAGACCATTTAACGGCGACCCATGAAGACCCGTCTTTTTCAGACATGCTTATTTTCAATTGTTCCGCAGGCTCATCCAGTTTTTTAGGCGTAACTTCTACTCGCAAAACATCCTTTTCTTTATCGTAATTGTAGTCTCCCCACTGATCCCATACAGAATTGAAAACAATGGTCCATTTGTCTTTGCCAGGTACTGTAAATAGTGCGTATTTACCGGCAGTCAGTTCCTGTCCTTCAATGGTAATATTTTTGCTGGTTTCAAAAGTTGTTGCTTCATTAGCACCCGTTCTCCATGTCTTACCATAAGGTATCAGGTCTCCAAAGATCGTCCTTCCATTAACTGAAGGTGCGCTGTAAGTAATCGTTACTGTGGCATCGCCGACCATTCCGGTAGTTTCCATCGGTGGGCTTTTTCTTTTCGATTTGTCGTCCTGTGCTTGTGTGCTTGTAGCAAAAAAAGCTACCAAGGCGAAGAGGAAAGAGAATTTGATTACATTTTTCAAAAATGACATAGTCAATTAGTTTAGTTAGTTAAAAAGAATGCAGGAAAATAAGCGAATGAGTGGTTAAAATTTTACCAATCTTGGCATTTGGGTATGCTATTACCTTCAAACGATTAAATCAGCGGAAGGTTCGCAATCAGATGTTAAAAAAATCTTAAAACAAATCATGTCAATGGGTCAAATACCTCCAAGGATTAGTGTTCTCAAGGACACCCTGCCAGATTAATCTCTAGGACTCCGCCTTGCATAACTTCCAATTGTGGCATCAATGCTACATAATTGGTGCCGGAAAGAACAACAGATGCCGTTGCACTGATAATACCTTCAGCCTGAATAAAATCGCTTGCATGGTAGATCCCGGGATCGATCATGCCTTGTAAGACCATATTGCTTTGACAAGGAGCGATCGCTGCGAGCGAGGGACCAAATATGTAAGCGGCACCGCTTTCAGTGGCAGCGCCATCATGATAAGGAGCTCCCCCTATCGCATAGGTACCGTCGATATCAACCTGATTTCCCAACCGGTCACCTCCCGCACCATCGAAGGCATTGCGTTTGACAAGCTCGCTCCACAGAGTGCCTGCCTGTTCGAATATATATACACTGCCCGATTCACTTCCCAAATCGTCGTCTAGATAGGATCCCACCACTGCATGTCCGGAAGTGATACCCACAGACCAACCAAATTTGTCATGCGGTGCTCCATCAGAGGGAGATAGTTTGGCCTCCTGAGACCATGAGGGTCCAGTGCGGTAAAAAATATAAGCATCGCCTGTTTTATCGTTGGCAAAGGGAGCACCGGCAATGATGTAGTTGCCCTCAATATCAACACTTTGACCCAGATGGTCAAACACATCGGCAATACTATGGGTTAACCTGGCTGTCTGCGACCAATGTCCGTAATGTGGCTCAAATACATAAATTGCACCTGATTGAAGATAGTGAACACCTATATTGGCTGGTGCCCCCACTACTACAGTGGAGCCATCGATTGCTACATCGGTGCCAAATGCATCACCACTGTGAGCATCAGATGCAGTGATTTTTGCCACTTGAATCCAATTGCTATAGTGCGGTTCGTAGATGTATGCTGAGCCCGAACTGGCACCCTGATCGTCATCTGCCGCGACACCGACTACGGCCACTCCACCATCGTTTACGCCGACACTATTGCCGAAATAATCCTGGTTGTCGGGGTCATCGGCTCGTAATGTGGCTACGGGATACCATTGCGTACCGTTGGTAGCGTAAACATAGGCAACTCCAGCGTCAGATTTGTTGCTGTGGTCACTTCTGGGTGCACCAACGATGGCATAGTTGCCAGAAATATCGACACTAGTGCCAAATTGGTCACCAAATGATCCACCCCATGGCGGTGTAAGTTTTGCCATGTAGACCCAAGAGCCTCCACGCAGTTGAAACACATAGGCCGCCCCAGCATTCTGGGTGCCAAAGCCACCTTGAAGAGGTGCACCAACAATGGCGTAATTGCCGTCTATAGCCACGGTGTAACCAAACAAGTCTGCAAAGGCAGCGTCAAAAGCAGTAATCTTGGTTTCCTGGCCAATGAGTCGCACACTTGCAAACAGCATTAGACCAAGTAGGAAGCCTGAGTAGTTTTTTGCGTTCATAAGTGTCTCATTTTGATTGACCTTGGCCAAACAAGAGAGCCACCCAAGGGACTCGAACCCTCGACCCACGCATTACGAATGCGTTGCTCTACCAGCTGAGCTAAGGTGGCCTTGCTAGGGGCAGATTGCACCCAAATTTAGACAATTGTTTGAACTATGAAAGCTATTTGGAGGTACTCAGGTCATATTCCTATTACTTGAGGTTGAGAGCCTGAAGATTCACACCAAGACGGCTATTTACTTTTTTGATGAAGTAGTCACACAGCACAATGGTATGGGCTTCATTTTCCTGGTGCATGAAAAAATAGACTTTTTCCAAACCTTGCTCAAACCACTTTGCCAATCGAGTGATCCACGCATCGAGGCGCTCAAAATCGGTTGTATGCAGGGCATAGCCGTTAAACCGGATAAAGGCTGTGGGGCAGGTTAGACACATATGCAAAGCATCTCGGCGCAAAGCGACATCGGTAATGACAGCACCCAATCTTCTAGCCTTTAGATCTCCCACAAGCTCGGTAAAAACCGATTCTTCAAACCAGTCTTTATGACGAAATTCTATCTGTGTCGGATAACCCTCCGGCAGAAGGTTGATAAAGTTTTTTACCCGTTCAAAATGCTTGGGGCCAAAATTTGGTGGGAGCGTGAGAAAAGAGCAACCAAGGTGTGGCCCGAGTAAGGCAACGGAATCCATAAAGTATTGGGTATTTTCTTCAACATCCTCCAGTCTTTTAAAATGCGAGATCCTTTGTGACCACTTTGGGCAGTATAAAAAATCCTGTCCTTCCGCAACAGTAGCCCAACTCTCCAAACTACTGCGGCTTAGTCGGTAGAAGGTGCCATTGAGCTCAATACTATTGAATTGCTTAACATAATGATTTAAATAGTCCTTTTCCTTAGTACCCTCAGGATATAATGGTCCAACCCATTCAGGTATTCCCCATTTTCCACAGCCTACAAAAATTTTGGGTTCACTTACTTTAGTCGTGGTAGGAAGGAAACTCTGTGGATGATCATTAGGCAGGGTAAAATCGAGTCCTTCAATTTCTTCCTGGCTTACGTGTCCAAAATTCATAGTTCAGATTGATGGTCGAAGGAAAGTTACAATTCTTTTCACCACCAATCAAAAACTGCAAGTAAGTTGTAATGGTTATATCTTTGACGGTTTGTTTCGAGGGCCAATTTGACCCAACGGTTCAATCTTCAATCCCAGAATTATGACAAGATTCAGAAATTTTCTCATCACCACCTTTATCGGCGGGTTTGTAGTGCTTTTGCCGTTGGCGATATTTTTCCTCTTGATTAAATTATTGATCGACATTGTAATTGGGCTACTATCGCCTTTGACTAATCTGATTAAGAATGAATTTAATCTTCCGGTACCGGAATATTTGGTTAGCTCTCTAGCCGTGGCCATTATCGTGGTAATCTGCTTTCTGATTGGGTTGACCATTAAAACTCAGGTGGGAAGAAGATCTTTTCGCCACATCGAACGCACCTATTTATTGCGGCTGCCCTCTATGGTGTCATTAAGGAAACCGTGCAGCAATTTACCGGCGCGAAAAAAATGCCATTTTCTGATGTAGTCCTTGTAGATGTTTTTAGCAATGGTACCCGAATGACCGGATTTATTACGGATGAGCATTCGAGTGGAAATTTTACGGTGTTTGTACCAACCGGACCCAATCCGACCAATGGATTTATTTTTCACCTGAAGGCAGAGCAGGTAGAACGTTTGGCCGATGTGAAAACCGACGATGCATTACGAAGTATTATTGCCGTCAGGGTAGGATCTGCCGGCATCATGAAATTTTGAGCAATGAGGGAAAGTTGGAAAGGTCGGACTGCTAAGCCCGAAGGGATTGGTAAGCCGACCAGAACAGGATGAAATTGTAATGATGGAATAATGGAAAATTGGAAAGTTGGAAAGCCCTCCTTCGCTTAAGGCTATGGCGGGCGGTGTTCGGACTGCTAAGCCCGAAGGGATTGGTAAGCCGACCAGAACAGGATGAAATTGGAATAATGGAAAATTGGAAAGTTGGAAAGCCTTCTTCGCTTAAGGCTATGGCGGGCGGTGTTCGGACTGCTAAGCCCGAAGGGATTGGTAAGCCGACCAGAACAGGATGAAATTGGAATAATGGAATAATGGAATAATGGAAAATTGGAAAGTTGGAAAGCCCTCCTTCGCTTAAGGCTATGGCGGGCGGTGTTCGGACTGCTAAGCCCGAAGGGATTGGTAAGCCGACCAGAACAGGATGAAATTGGAATAATGGAATAATGGAATAATGGAAAATTGAAAGTTGGAAAGCCCTCCTTCGCTTAAGGCTATGGCGGGCGGTGTTCGGACTGCTAAGCCCGAAGGGATTGGTAAGCCGACCAGAACAGGATGAAATTGGAATAATGGAATAATGGAATAATGGAAAATTGGAAAGTTGGAAAGCCCTCCTTCGCTTAAGGCTATGGCGGGCGGTGTTCGGACTGCTAAGCCCGAAGGGATTGGTAGGCCGACCAGAACAGGATGAAATTGGAATAATGGAATAATGGAATAATGGAAAATTGGAAAGTGGAAAGCTCTCCTTCGCTTAAGGCTATGGCGGGCGGTGTTCGGACTGCTAAGCCCGAAGGGATTGGTAGGCCGACTAGAACAGGATGAAATTGGAATAATGGAATAATGGAAAGATGGAAGTAGCCCCAAGATGCAGTGCAATATTGGCATGCAGCGGTAGAGGAGGTTCTGTACCTCCGGCTTGGACATGAAAATGGAAGGGTGGAAAGATGGAAATTCAGCCCAGGAGGCAGTACGACATTGGCATGTGGATGTAGAGCAGAGGAGGTTCTATACCTCCGGCTCGGACAAGAAATTGGAAAGTTGGAATAATGGAAGGATGGAAATTCAGCCCAGGATGCCGTGCAATATGGGCACGCAGAGGTAGAGAGGTTCTATACCTCCGGCTTGAAAATAAAATGAAAATTGGAAAATTGGAAAGATGGAACGTAGCCCCAATATACAGGCATACAGCGGTAGAGAAGGTTCTATACCTCCGGCTTTGAGAGAACAGTGCCGTTAGATAGGTGGAGACTCATTACCAATAATACTTTTCTTTCCCAATCACCCAATCACTACTTAATGTACGCCCGCTTGATCGGTAAGGTCATACAATGCGATCCTCCCCGTGCTCTTGACAATTCGCTGGAAGGTATTTGGATAATGGTATTTTCGATTTCTTTGGCATTGATATCTTCATTAAGAAATTCCTCGGCTGTCATAGCCTGATAACCATACTGTCGCAATGCTTCCATAGTCCGGGTATTCCGGTCGTAGGTAACGGCTACTCCGGGTTTGAGCGCTACCAGATTGCATCCGTCTGTCCACTGTTCGCGTTCCTGATAGGGAGAGATCCCATTGCCACTAAAAATAAATTGCATGTCTGCATTGATCTCAGCATGAATAAACTCCTTGATTGAATGGTATTTAGCCTTGCTGCCATTGCTACGATATACGGTAACATATGAGCTGAGACCATCGTATACCAAGGGCCGATAACAGACGATATGATCTTGGTTGATCCGGGTAAAAATCGTATCAATATGCATGAATGAGCGGTCATTTGGTATATTAACTTGCACGACATTATCGATGAGTTCCCTTTTAAATAGGACATCTTTGAGACAATGAATGGCGTGCTCAGTAGTGCGTTCACTGCAGCCAATCAGAAAGTGTTTTTCTGAAAACAACATCATATCACCACCTTCAATAGACACGGACTCTCCCCTGGATGATCTTGGAAAAAGTTCAACATCATTCATGTTGATCGTCTTGCCTTGAATTCTCAATTCTTTAAACATGGGGTGCGCAAAAAGATGAACCGGGTGAGAAAGTTTTCCCGAAAGCGCGCTTCCTTCGCTGCCCTGGTGATGATCACCTGATCTTTAATGGTGACTGCGATATCACGGGTAAATATGAAATTAGGTATGGGGTCAAATAAAATGAGATCTTCTTCCTCCAGATAGCCGCTGATCAATACGTCGGTGAGGCGGTGGTTTTCTAATTGGCTCAGAGTCTTGATGTACTTAGAGGGGAGTTCTTCAAAGTCAATGATCCGGGCGATAATCTCCTCCTGTGCCTGCTGGTCGGCGTCGAGTGCCTCCAATAAAAGATCGTGGAGGTACAGTACATTTTCTTCACCGATAAATTTCTTCAACACGCTGGTAAAAGTATCGTGCTCTGCCTGAATTTGGGGGAGGTAGACGATATCATCAAAAAGCAACTCGTCTGAACGCTTGGGGCTGATCCTGGATATTCCTTCTTCGGGCCGGTGGACAATAACTTTTTCGAGTCGACCTATTTCGGAGTTCACATAAATGGCAGATTCGAGATTCATAAATAAATCGTGGTTTTGTGACTCAAAATTAGAGTATTTCAAATGATCTTCGGGTTTAGTAGCGGATTATTTAAATATTGAGATCTTTGTATCGATTTGGATGTCGAATCGGCTTAATTGAACCTGGAATGATCTAAGTCTACGTTCAAAAATTCGATAAGTTAATTACTCAACAGGAGGCTCTTGATTTTGGTAACCGCTTTAATTCTGATAAAAACCTATGGATAAAAACAACCTGAGAGATGAAGCTCTCTTTTACCATGCCAAGGGAAGACCTGGCAAAATTGAGGTTATCCCTACCAAGGAAACAGCCAATCAAAGAGACCTCTCTCTAGCATACTCGCCGGGAGTCGCAGAGCCATGTCTAGCTATCCATAAAAATGTTGACGATGTGTTTCGATATACGGCCAAAGGCAATCTCGTGGCAGTAATTAGCAATGGTACAGCAGTTTTGGGTTTGGGTGATATAGGCCCAGAGGCGGGAAAACCCGTCATGGAAGGCAAAGGATTGCTTTTTAAAATATATGCGGATATTGATTGCTTTGACCTGGAACTAAATACCAAAGATGTTGACGAATTTGTGCGCACCGTTAAGATCCTGGAACCCACTTTTGGTGGGGTCAATCTGGAAGATATATCAGCTCCGGCTTGTTTTGAGATCGAAGAGCGACTTAAAAAGGAATTGAACATTCCAGTGATGCATGATGATCAGCACGGCACAGCCATCATCAGTGCCGCTGCCTTGCTAAATGCGCTGGAACTGGTGGGGAAAGACATCGCCAAGGTTCGATTGGTAGTCAATGGCGCCGGTGCCTCGGCGATTTCCTGTACCCGGCTTTATGTGTCGCTGGGTGCTCGAAAAGAGAATATATTTTTGTATGATAGCAAGGGTTTGATTCATCCGGATCGAACGAATCTTGACGGTCGAAAGCCCGAATTTGTTAATGGATCGGTACCTTCCGATACGTCGCTCAAGGATATATTGCAAGGAGCCGATGTGTTTATCGGATTATCCAAGGGAGATGTGTTGAGTCAGGAGATGATAAAGGGCATGACTCACGATTGTATCATTTTTGCTATGGCCAACCCCGATCCGGAGATCAAGTATGAAGATGCCAAAGAAGCAAGACCAGATTGCATCATGGCTACCGGCAGATCTGACTATCCCAACCAGGTCAACAATGTGTTGGGGTTCCCCTTTATTCAGAGGTGCTCTTGATGTCCGAGCCTCAGAGATTAACGAAGAGATGAAACTGGCTGCAGTACATGCGCTGGCTGATTTGGCTAAAAAAACCAGTTCCTGACATTGTTAATCTAGCCTACGGTGATATTGATTTAAAATTTGGTAAAGACTATATTATCCCAAAACCAGTCGATCCACGCTTGATTACAGCAGTGGCACCAGCAGTAGCTCGTGCTGCTATCGAAACTGGGGTAGCTCGCCATCCAATCACCAATTGGGAGGAGTATGAATTTCAACTATCGAGTCGCCTCGGCAACGACAATGCATTGTCCAAGATAATCGAGACCAAGGCCAAACAAGATCTCAAACGAATCGTATTTGTCGATGCCGACAATCCTTCACTCCTAAAAGCAGCCCAGGTAATCGTTGAAGAACGTATCGCTCATCCAATTCTGCTGGGCAATCGCAAAAGAATTGAAGCTGCCATTGCCGAATACAGTATAAGCTTGCCTGACATACCCATCATCGATCCACAGGAACCAACCAGTGAGGTTGACAGAAATCGGCTAGAGAGATACCAGAAAAACCTCTTTGAAAAAAGGAAGCGGAAGGGAATGACCCATCGTGAAGCGGAGGATCTTCTGCAGACCAACAGCTATTACGGCGTAATGATGGTTGAAGAAGGTGACGCCGATGCCATGATAGGAGGTCTAACCAAAAAATACCCTCACACTATTCGACCGGCGCTGCAAATTGTCGGAGCTCGCCCGGGAGTTAAGAAGGTAGCCAGCATGCACATTTTAATTACCCGGCAGGGGCCCTTATTCCTGGCGGATACGACAATCAACCATTTCTTGACTTCAGAAGATATTGCTGATATTACGGAACTGGTGCATCGTGAGGTGACTGGACTTAATATTGAACCAAGGATTGCTCTGATTACCTACTCTAATTTTGGCTCGGTGCCGAAGGGAGAGTCTGCCGTACTAATGCGGGAAGCTACAGCCCTGTTGCATAAAAGGCATCCTGAGTGGATGGTCGATGGAGAGATGCAAGCCCATTTGGCACTAAATCCTGAATTAAGACAGAAATTCTATCCTTTCTCCCGTCTGGCCAATCATCAGGCAAACGTATTGATCTTTCCAAGTTTGTCATCGGCCAATATCGCTTATAATCTTCTCGGGGTTACTTCTAATCTTCCTGTTATCGGTCCCATTTTATTGGGTTTGAGAAAACCGGTACACATTCTGCAAATGGGAGCAAGCGTACGACAAATTGTTGATATGGTTGGGATTGCAGCATTGCATGCTCAGCAGGCCGAACGATCGTAGTATAAGCATTATTGTGGGCGACAGCGAAGGCGATTGACAGATGGATATGTCGACATATAGACAGTGATGCAACTAAATTTATTTAATTTGTAATCAAATTTTGATTTCTCCGTCGATCCCAGTTGGGATATCATATTAGTATTAGGATTACAAGTGATTAGCAATGAGTAGCATTTTTAGGAAAATTAAGTCGGCTTTTATCATTGAAGATGGTACACGGACCGAAGCGGCAGATGATGTCCAGTCTGAGATCACCTCCGGCATTTTGGAAGCTGGCAAAGCATCAGTCATTAATGAGGCGGCGGATATCCTGCCTGTCGAAAGGACAGCATCCGGCGAGGTCAACGAGAAGTTTACAGATATTCTTTTGAAAGCTCTGGAAGCTAACAATCAAGAAGGATTTGATTATATCGAGTTTAAGCGATCCCTACAAAATCTTTTCAAGTTGGACATGGAGGAGGCTACGGTCTATAAATCGGCCTATGCCACGGCCCAGACACTTGGAGCAACTCCCAAGAGCTTGATCACGTCCGCTCAACGATACCTTACTGTTTTACAGAAGGAAGATGAGAAATTTAATGTAGCTCTCAGTAACCAGAAATCGAAGCAGATTGATGGTGGTTTGCAAGAAATCAAACAATTTGAGTTATCAGTTGTGGATAAGAAAAAGCAGATCGAAAAACTGATGGAGGAGATTGCTCAGCTAGAAACACACTTGGCAAAGATGAAAGGGGAGATTCAAGAATCGGCTCAAAAGATTGAAGGAACCCGGACAGATTTCGTGGCATCGTATGCTCACTTGGTAAGCCAAATCAAGCAGGATATCGAAAACATTGGAAAATACTTGAATTGAGCCAATTGCATTTGAATTTTGCAGGAGGAATATGAGTTTCATTAAAAAGGTATAAAATGTAAGATCATTTATGGCAGATAAAACAAGTTTTTGGAAACGCCCAGAAGGGAAAACGGGAGCGCTTGTGATGGGAGCACTTGCCATTGGGGGAGGTTATTTGCTGGTCAAGGCTTTGCCGGTAATCATTGGGTTGATGGCAAACACTCTATATCTTGCTGTAATGCTTTTGGTCCTGGGAGCCATTATCTATATGGTGTTAGATCCCAAAATGCGCAATCTCGTTTGGTACATGTATAAGAGTGTCATGCGTTGGGTGACCGGGTTATTTGTTCAGATTGATCCCATTGGTATTTTGAAAAGTTATGTTGATGACCTCAGGGATAATCTTCGCAAGATGAATCGGCAGATCAGCCAGCTTAGAGGTCAGATGCATAAGCTGCAGGAGATGATCATCAATAATAAGAAAGAAATCGCCAATAATCTGGATCTGGCTAGTCAAGCCCGGGATAAGAATAAGGAATCGGTGATGATTCTGAAATCACGTAAGGCAGGGCGTTTGAAAGAATCTAACATAAAGTTGGAAGACCTCTATCAAAAAATGGAGATTCTTTATCGGGTCTTGCGTAAAATGTATGAGAATTCTGAGATCATGCTGGAAGACATCCAGGATCAGGTGATGGTCAAAGAACAAGAGCGCAAGGCCATTCATGCCAGCAACTCGGCGATGAAATCGGCAATGAGTATCATTAAAGGAGATGCGGACAAACGAGCAGTATTTGATCAGGCACTAGAGGCGATCGCTGATGATGTAAGCTCTAAAGTAGGAGAGATGGAACGTTTTATGGAAATGTCAGAAAGCTTCATGTCTTCGGTAGATTTGCAAAATGGTGTTTTTGAAGAAGAGGGTCTGAGGATGTTGGAAAAGTGGGAAAAGGAAGGCGTGTCCCTGCTTTTGGGCAAAGAAAAAGACAGCCTAATCCTAGCTGCGGCTGATGACAAAGATGTACTTGATCTTAACGAACCGATGAAAAAACCAGTTAGAGTGGGTCATTCAAATCAATATGACGATTTTTTGAATAGAACCCTGACCACATAACCTTACCACAATAAAGATATTATGACAAGACGACTCACCACATTTTCGAAGTTTATGATCACAATGTTGATCATTTTAGGGCTCTTTTTTGGCATCAGGTACATCTTGAATCAAACAGAGCTTGGTAGCAAACTGAAAGATCAGAGTAAAGATGCTACGGAGAAAGGTACCGATCCCGGCAGTTCGACATCCAGCTCCAGTACGGCAACCGCTGAAAAAGCGAGTACTGATGCCGATGTAATGACGGTACAATTGGTTACCTGGGGTGGATATGCTCCCGGACTTTATTTTAATGAGGGTGCCCGTTCCAATGCGAGGTCCCGGTTTTTGAAGGAATATGGACTTAAGGTTGATTTTATTTTAAATGACAATCTTGAAACAGCGCTTAATGCCTGGGTCGCAGACGAATATGACGTATTGGTGCAAACGGCTGACGCTTTTCCGCTTTATACAGCACCAGAAGAAATCAATGCCTATAACCCTAAGGCATTCATGCAGGTTGACTGGTCACGAGGTGGTGATGTCATCATTGCCAAAAGGGGCATTAATACAATTAATGATTTGAAAGGCAAGCGGGTAGCTGTCGCAGAACCCTCGCCTTCTCAGACTTTATTGATTACCGCATTAGAAGCTGCCGGCCTTTCGTATAAGGATATTACGGTTGTAGCCTCTCCTGACCCCGTTGTGGCGGCCACCACTTTCAAAGGACCTGACGTTGACGCCGCAGTAGTCTGGAGTCCATTTCACCTGGAGGCACTGCGTGAAATTGCGGGTTCAAAAGTGCTGGTCAGTACCAAAGAGCAATCACACATCATTGGTGATATTATGTTTGCCAAAGAGTCCTATATCCAGCAAAATCGAGATAAGATCAATGCCTTTTACGAGGGGTGGATGAAAGCGGTAGCGGAGTTAAATACCAATCCATCCAATCAGCAGAAAGCGGCTAAGATTTTAGGTGAATTTCTCGGGTTTCCGGAAGAAGATGCAATGGGAGCTATGATGGATGTACATTGGGCCAGTCACGGAGACAATATGAATTTTTTCGGATTGAATCCTAATTACAAAGGAATGAAGGGATCCGATCTGTACGATAAAATGGCAAAAACTTTTCACGACCTGGGTCAAGCTGAAAGGATTGCTCCACCCTGGCGCAATGCCATGAATAGTGTTGCAATCTCTGCGGCCAACAGTAAACTGACCGGTTCAGCATATCGGGCTGAAGGAGCACCTGAATTTACCGCCCCTACCGCAGCAGAAGCAAGTGCTCCGGCGCTGGCTACCAAGCCGATTACCATCAATTTTTCGTCGGGTCAATTTTCGTTAACAGAAAATGCAAAAACCATCATTGATCTGCAATTAGCCGATATCGCCAAGACTTTTGCTAATCTCCGCGTGCGTATCGAAGGCAATACGGACAATGTTGGAGGTCGGGCAATGAATGTCGACTTATCGAAAAAACGGGCTCAGGCGGTGGCCGATTATCTGGTGACTACCTATGGTATGAATCGCAACCGCTTTGTCATTGTTGGCAATGGCCCAGATGATCCGGTGCCAGGCTGCGAAACCAACAGCAACGAAGATTGCAAGGCTAAAAATAGACGAACTGAATTTCAATTAATCGCTTCGCAGGAAGCTCAATAGCCCAATTAATTAATTGAAAATTCTACCTCTCTTGGCATGCCCGTACTGAAATTAAACGAAAAATTGACCAATCGACAAAGCCTCATATTGGGTGTAGCGGGCTTTGGTCTTTTACTATTGATTTGGACTCTTCTCACAATAGGTGAAAACCCTGTGTTCCCTTCCTATATTTTACCAAAACCAGGGAATGTATTAAAGTCATTTGGATCTTTATATGCAGACAATGACATTATCAGAAATACCTGCCTTAGTTTAGGTTTGAATTTGGCCGGATATCTTGAGGCCATTTTAATAGCTATTCCCCTGGGTTTTTTAATTGGCCTTATTCCCCTGTTTAAGGGTCTTACTCAAAGACAGGTTGATGCTATTCGGTATATACCTCTTACGGCCGTGACGGGTTTATTTATTGTATGGTTTGGCACGTCGACAGCCATGAAGGTTCATTTTTTGGCATTTGGAATCTTGATTTATTTATTACCAGTTGTTATGGTGCGGATCAATGAGGTGGAAGATGTTTATCTGAAAACGGTTTATACCCTGGGTGCATCCAATTGGCAAACGGTGAAGACGGTTTATATTCCTTCAGTGCTATCAAGACTGACCGATGATATTCGGGTTTTAACGGCGATATCTTGGACCTATATCATTGTTGCTGAAGGTATTGGAAGTACCGGCGGGGTAGGAGCATTGATCTGGAGGGCAGGCATCCGGCAAGGCCGGGTAGATAAAGTTTTTGCTATGCTGGTCATCATTATGATCATCGGTATTATCCAGGATAAAATATTTATGTATCTCGACCGGGTGTTTTTCCCGCATAAATATCAGGATGATGCCACTACGAAATATAAAATACGGCAGACATCGATGCTCGACCTAATTTGGAATTTTATTTCGAGTATCAGCACCTGGATTTTAATTGGAGTCTATGCGCTATTGTTGATAGATAGTTTTATACCAATACTGGGTTCTGAAAAAGTATTGCCCTATTTATTTGGTGATACGGTTTTTGCCATTCATTTAATAATGTGGTCGGTGATTGGTTTTCAGATTTATCATTATTTCCGAAAAAGACAGGAATTACTTCCTGTCAAATTAATTAGTGGATGAGCAAGGAGGCAGGAGATCCCCGGTATGATGATATTATCCAATTAAAAAATATTGGACAGAGCTACGATGGAGGGAAAACCTTTATAATAAAAGGACTTGATTTTGTTGTTGACGACAAACCCGAACAAGGGCAGTTTGTCGTGATTCTGGGCATGTCAGGCAGTGGCAAATCAACCATACTCCGATATATTGCCGGACTACAAAAACCCTCCGAAGGAGAAGTCATTATTCAGGGGAAGCCCGTTGATGATAGCAATCGGGTGAGTATGGTGTTTCAGCAGTATTCTTCCCTTCCCTGGATGACTGTACTCGATAACGTTGCTCTTGGTCTTCGTTTCAAAGGTATGGATCGCAAGGCCCGGAACGAAAAAGCGATGGAGATGATCGAGATGGTCGGGCTCGTCGGTCACGAAAGGAAGTATGCCCAATACCCCTCCCTCTCCGGAGGTCAATTGCAGCGAGTTGCTATTGCCAGAAGCATACTGGCCAATCCTGATATTTTGTTGATGGATGAACCCTTCGGTGCTCTGGATATCCGAACCCGTTTACAGATGCAGGAGCTGCTCCTGGATATCTGGAATAAATTTCATAGCACCGTCATATTTGTTACGCACGACATTCGTGAAGCGGTTTATTTAGGCGATGAGATATACATCATGAAATCTCAACCATCCCGGTTTGTCGAGAGAATTCATGTTGATTTGCCCTTGCACCGGGATAAATTGGTCAAGCGGGAGCCTCGCTACGAAGAGCTGGTCAGAGAAGTGGAAGATGCCATGCTTCGCGTCGCGGATATGAAGTAGGTGGGATCAGTAAGCCCAAAGGGATTGCTAAGCCAATAGCGGGGATTTCATGTTTCCTCGTTTCCAGTCATTCTGCCGCTGAATTTGTCATTGGTTGCAAAGGTTCTTGGATTCCTTGGGTAGTAGATGATAAATTCTGGTCAACGCCATACTCCAGCAGTCCAAAATTTGAAACTAATTGGCTGTGCGCGAGCACACTACGTAAAAAGCTTTCATTGTATGAATAGAAATCATATTTTTGCGGCATTATTCGGATGTCAAGTACATCTATTATGGTCAACAAAAATTTAAAATTATCATTATGAAGAATGTATTATTAAATGTATTTGTGCTTTTATTAGCATTTACGGTATCGTCAGACCTTGGTGCTCAGATCAGGACTCCAGCGCCGAGCCCAGGAGCTACTGTGAAGCAAACAGTTGGGTTAGTTGATGTTACTGTTGATTATTCCAGACCAAGTGTCAAAGGTCGAACCATTTTTGGAGATCTGGTGCCTTACGATCAGCCATGGCGATTAGGTGCTAACCAAGCTACTAAGATTAGCTTTAGCGGTGATGTGATGCTTGGAGGCAAAGCAATAAAAGCTGGTGACTATGCGGTATTGGCGAAACCAGGCCGATCAAGCTGGAGTTATATGTTTTATCCTCACACTACCGGGGATTTCAGTGCTTACCTGGAAGATGGTGTGAAAGCAGCGGCTACCGTGATGGCGCAACCCGTTTCCATGGGTGAGATCACTGTAGAGAACTTCATGATTCAATTTGATCAAATCACTAACAGCAGTGCAAACATGTGGGTGATTTGGGACAAAACTGCAGTACCCGTAGAAATTAAAGTCGAGACTGAAAAGGCAGTGCAGGCGAGCATCGACCGTACCATGGCAGGACCTGGTGCCGGCGATTATTTTGCTGCTGCATCATACTATTTGTCAGAAGACAAAGAGCTTGATAAAGCGCTTACCTGGATCAACAAGTCAGTCGAAATGGGCAATGATCAGTTTTGGGTATTGCGAGCCAAGTCTTTGATCCAGTCAAAGCTGGGTGACAAAGCAGGTGCCATTGCCACTGCCAAGAAATCATTGGAAAAGGCCAAAGAAGCCGGAAACAATGATTACGTAAAGATGAATGAAGAGTCTATTAAGGGCTGGATGATGTAATATTGATATTGAGTTTCATAGATTTCGAGTAGATATGGCCTTCCCCAGAGAAGGCCATATCTATTTGATATGAGGACCATTGGAGCAATTTGGTTACGGTGATGATTATCAGTGCAGATGATGGATAAATGAACTAAATTGAACTGAAATAATAGTAAGGAGATGAAATTAAGGTATGTATTGATAGTTTTAGGTGGGCTCCTGTCTTTTGGGTGCAGTACTTCCAACAAAACGATAAAGGATCAATCTGTTAGTGCAGAGGCATCACCCAAAAAAGACTACAAAGGTCAAAGACAACTGCTAGACTATCTCCGGAGTACCCCAGGGGTGGAGGTGCGTGGAGCAGGTGCAAGTCTATTAGTTCTGGTTCGGGGAGCTAAGTCAATGACAGGTAATAATAATCCATTGTATGTCGTAGATGGTGTCAATATGGGTTATGATTACTACGCCGCCGCCAGCGCCGCTAATCCGTTTATGATTGAAAGAGTGGAAGTACTTCCACCACCCAGATCGGCCAAGTACGGGTCGCAGGGGCAAAATGGGGTGATTGTGGTTACAACGAAAAATTCGAATTGAGTCGCGATCCGGATGTCCGATGTCCGATGTCCGAAGCAAGGTGTCGCACCTAGCGATAGCTTTTGAGTTTAGTAGGGGGTGACAACTTTTAAGACAGAAGCCGGGTGCCGGAAGTAAGGTTTTGAGCAGGAAGTCGCCCTCCTTCTCATTACCTTTCAGCCGGCAAGGGAAGCTTGATGTCTGGTGCCCAAAGTTGATTCCCATCATACACTTTGATTAAGTAGTTTGGTAAAAACTGTCAATAAAAAATATGAGACTTCATCAACCACTTAACCACTTAACCAATCATCTACTTAACCACTTAACTAATAAACCCACTTAACCAATCAATCTCCAATCAATCGGACTTTGGCCCTGGCCCAAAAGCAATTCGTTAGTTCGGCTGAAATGGTGATTATCAAAAAAGCGGTTACCGGCCAGAGGTGAGGGGTGTGCCGATTCCAGCACATGATGCTTCAATTGATTGATCAATGGCGCTTTAGATTGGGCGAACCTGCCCCAAAGCAAAAAGATGAG
Organism: Saprospiraceae bacterium; assembly: GCA_016711125.1. GTDB lineage: Bacteria > Bacteroidota > Bacteroidia > Chitinophagales > Saprospiraceae > JABDMH01. The sequence goes on from JADJTQ010000003.1 coordinate 325,554, forward strand.
ACCATCTTTGTGATCGGAGAGAGTTTGGATGACTGCATCGGTAAAAGTCTGCCAGCCGATCTTATGATGTGACCCTGCCATGCCTTTCTGAACCGTGAGCATTGCATTAAGCAGAAAAACGCCCTGATCGGCCCAGTAGGAGAGGTCTCCATGGTCAGGTGGGGTGATGTTGAGATCGTTTTGGATCTCTTTAAAGATATTTTTTAGTGAAGGAGGGGCTGGTATGCCTTGAGGCACACTAAAGGAAAGTCCCATGGCTTGTCTGGGTCCGTGATAAGGATCCTGCCCCAGGATCACTACCTTCACATCATTAAAAGGTGTAATATTAAAAGCATTGAAAATCAATGATCCGGGAGGGTATATAATTCTTTCATTGTTTTTTTCATTCTTGAGGAAATCACGGATCTGGAGAAAATAGGGCTTTTCAAACTCTTCTTTCAAGACTTCTTTCCAACTATCTTCTATCTGAACATCGGTAGCCATCGAGGGGATATTCGATTAGTGATGTTTAAATATAGTCAATCGGAGACATACCGTTGTTCGTTTTATAAAATTCGACTAAATTTGCAGCCCCGACAATTCAAACTCGACATGGCGGATGGCCAAAATGCCGATTGAATGAGTCACGGAAATTCTAACTGAATGGTCTCGTAGCTCAACTGGATAGAGCAGCTGCCTTCTAAGCAGCAGGTTCCAGGTTCGAGCCCTGATGGGGTCACAAAATAAGCCGCGGAAGCGGCTTTTTTGTTTCACCCCAACAGGGTGAGAAGATCCCGACCATAGCGTCAGGATGAGTAAATACATTTTTTTCAAAAATGAAGAAACCGAGAATGACAGCTAGGTCAGCTTTGGATCGTTTGCTTTTAAGTTGTTTAGAATGTGAAGAGACTTCAAACGAACTAAATATGACGCTTTCATATAATATGACTAATCAATTGAACCAGAGCTAATTGTGAAGATCTGTCATAGGTAGCATGGTCCTGACCTAGCGTCAGGGAAGTAAGAACCCAACCGGACTTGTGCTGACAGTTTCGTAGCGGATCGTCGGTAGCGTCGGAAAGCCCTTTGATCGGGCTACCTGTAGTGAAAGCGGCTTTTTTGTCCAACTATGAGGACGTGTCTGGCATTCAATTCGGCATAAGATTGTTTTTTAAAATTTCTTTATATGCCTGCTAAGAGCGCCTCATGAACTCGCTGTTACCTAATAGAGTTTATTATTTCTTCGGTTTAAATTGGGGTTTCTCTCATTCTGCAAAAGTCACTTTCTCAATTAATCTTTTTGTTGCCCTAATGCCTTCACCATTGCTTAGATATCCCGATTGACCAGCCATTTGTATAAGACCACCTTCGTATTCTATGCCCACTATTCCCTTGAAATTTGACTTTCTAATGATATCAAACATCTCGGCAAAGTCAATCTCAGTTTCATTTCCATCGGAATCAAATTTATGCGATTTGGCGCTTACCCCTTTTGCATATGGCATAATCTCTTCCATTCCCATGTATTTGTCATACTCTTCCAAACATTTGGTATTCATGTAGCCGGCTAAATCCATCGTCTCTGGTTTGGTTCTTTTAAGGCAGAAGTTTCCAAAATCCGGAAGCAATCCTGCTCTTTTATGATTCACTTGTTTCATGATGTTGACCAGCCATTTTCCGTTGCAAGAATAACCAACATGATTTTCTACAATAATATTAAGGTCATTTTTGGTCCCGTATTCTAACAGCTTGCTATACCCCTCAATAGCAGCCTGGGCTACTTCTTCTGCAGTACCTGTTTGATCAATACTGCCAAGGTTTACCCGAATAGAATTGCAGCCAAGTATTTTTGCAGCATCTACCCACTTGTAGTGACTCTCTACCGCATGATCTCTTTTTGTTTTATCCGTATCGGCAATATTTTCATCGTCCACCATTATCAAATTATTGACAACACCAAGATCATCCGTTCTATTTTTTAACTCCTTAAAGAAAGAAGCATCATTTCCTTTATCCGCAAAAAACATGGAAACATATTCCACAATGCTAATTCCGAATTCATTTTTCGCCCTGGCCGGAAAATCCATTGTATTATGTTTTCCTGTGAAAAATTCAGATGCGAAGGAGAATTGCGCTAATGAAATAGGATAGGGTTGCTTTTTGTAGCTCTCTGAAAATAAATCATGGAGAGGTGCAATGGCACCTACCCCTACCAGACCTGTACTTAAATCCCGGGTAAATTTTCTTCGATTAGTTTTCATAAGAATTAGTGTTACTGTTTTTAATATGTATAGCATTAATGACGAGAAGTGCCAGAAACTTAGTAAAATATTATGAACTTGTAAAGGGATAGGGTCCGAGAGACAGGTAGCATTTGCGTTATTCGTTAGGATATGTCTATTCAATTTGGATTGCTTACGACTTGCCCCCGATGGAAATTGGATCATGGTTCAAGTTCTGAAATCAATCCATACGAGATAGAATATGCCCTATATTGGCTTATCTTAGTGTAAATAGTAGAAAATGAAGGCATCTCTCATTACCATCTTCGCGTTAATTTCCTCGTTTGCAATATCACAAAACCTGGAAGTAGAAGGTAAGGCAAAAATTAATCAATTCGATCGGGATGATCTTGCTGACAGTGTCATTGTCAAAGTACAGGATGGAACCCTTGGCATCCGATTGGCTTCAACTTTGAATGAATTTCAGGTGATTTCAATATCTAATGACACAATATATTTGTCTGGTGGTGGATTTGTTAAGCTCCCACCTGATGGAGCTGCCGGCTGGATAATGAAAAACGACACTACTTCGACACTCAAGAATGTGGTGATAGGAAGTAAATCTGTTGATGGAAACTTGGAGGTCAGGGGAGAGACGAAACTCCAAGGATTGGTGGCTATATCTGACTCCTATGATACATCATCAATTTATATTGGCATTAATGCAGGAATAAACGCCCCTGCATATTATTCCCAAAACACAATCGTGGGCACAGATGCAGGCAGAATGAGCTACTGGGGCCTGGCTAATTCGTTTTTTGGATATAAGTCTGGAGAATTAAATACAACTGGAGGTTCGAATTCATTCTTTGGTTTCCTTTCTGGTCTCGGGAACAGCACCGGTTACAACAATAGCTTCTTTGGTTCTGCAGCTGGTTCTAATAACACCACAGGCACATCTAATTCTTGTTTTGGCAATTCAGCAGGATATTCTTTAGTTTCTGGTTTTGATAATTCGTTTTTTGGTTATCAGGCAGGTCTAAATACAAACTATGGCAGGTATAACTCATTTTTAGGAAATGGTGCCGGTGCTGGAAATACCACTGGATCACATAATTCATTTGTTGGTAGCGGCAGTGGTGTAGGGAATTCAACGGGTAGTTATAGTGTAAGTATTGGAAATGCATCTGGCTATGGTAGTAATGGCAGCTACAATACCTTTTTAGGGGCCCATGCAGGATACTTTAATGAAACGGGCAATAATCTTATTTGCATAGGCTGGTATTCTCAGCCTTCTTCAAGTTCAACTTCTAATGAGATTACTCTCGGAAACGACACAACGAATACCTTAAGATGCAATGTCAATTATATTACTTCATTGTCAGACCAAAGGGATAAAACTGACATTCAAGACCTAACAACAAGCATCGACTTTATTATGACTCTTAAACCAAGGCAGTATCGTTGGGATAGACGTGACTGGTACGTTGATAGAAAAACAGATGGGACCAAAAAAGATTCAACATTCACTGCTGGGTTCATCGCTCAGGAGCTAGATGAAGCTCAAACAACGCAAGAAGTAAAATGGCTGGATTTGGTCCTTAAATCTAATCCTGACAGATTGGAAGCAACTCCAGGTAATTTGTTTCCTGTGATAGTAAAATCACTCCAGGATTTAAAGCGGGAAAATGATCAGTTGAAAAAAGATAGCAAATTAATGCAAGGCAAAATTGATAACCTCCACTCGAAGTTTAACGACCTAACGGATCTTGTTAGATCATCGCTATGAAACCTTTTTGTTAGAAGAGGGAAGAAGATTGAATAATCTACAAATCACTCAAAATTACATCGATTTCAATCTCGTCCCATTTGGCTTATAGCTCATAAATACACTTAGTTTATTGAGCCCACCAGAAAAAACAGTCGGCAGTTAGTCCCTTTAGGTATCATAAGCTTAAATATGTTGCGCCAAAAAAGAGATCATGTTTGAATTGATCAAGTGGCTGTGTACGCGAATAGAAAAAGCGAATGGCACCTATTTGCTTTTCCGAGGGTATCCGCAGAACCTTTAAAAAAGCTAGCTTCACCATCGATATGTTCACATGTCACACCTTGAACAAATTGGTAAATGGGCTCCAAAACCTACAATTCCCTACGACCCATTTTGTAAAGTAAAAGACACTTTGATATCGGGAAAATTGCGAAATTCATGACATGAAAATCATAAAAAGCTATTTAATGCTGACAACAGCTATCCTATCGATGGCTTTTCTCCAGGCTCAGGACTTTAGAGGGCCTGACACTAGTCCGATGGATATGGCTTACTATCCGGACAATTATGCCCATGACCGAAAAACTGACGAGGCAGTACTCATACGCGTGATTTACAGCCGGCCTCAAAAAAAAGATAGAGAAATATTTGGTAAGGTTGTGCCCTATAACAAAGTTTGGCGCACGGGTGCAAATGAAAATACCGAAATTAAACTATATAGAGACGCCGTGATAGATGGCAAGAAATTGTCTGCCGGCACTTATGCATTATTTACCATTCCCGGTGAAAAGGAGTGGACCATCATTTTTAATGCTGACCTGGACTATTGGGGGTCGTATAGCTACCAGTCCGCCCATGATGTCCTGCAAACGAAGGTGCCTGTGAAAGCACTAAGTGATTCTTTGGAGTATTTTTCGATTGGATTTGAAAAAAATGGATCATCTGGTGCCATCATGAAACTAGGGTGGGATAACACGATGATCGAAGTACCTTTTATCTTCTAATATTAAAGTTGATTTAATAGCCTGCCTTTTTAAAATTGGAGCCTTTCAGAATCTTGGGTTCTCATTCATGAAATTTAGGATGATCATTAATTACCCCACATTTTTTGGTTCTAACCTAGATCTACCGGGTTTTGCTGAAATATGTCAGCCACCTGAAGTGAGTCTTGCGTGGTCGTCAGAGATGCTGGTACGAAGCTTAGACAACGAGTGACGGAGGTTTGTGAGGTTATCCTCGAAAAAGGTTGAGAACGCTGATGCCCTGACTCTAAATACAATTGGTGCCACTTCGTCACGTTGCTAATAGACGAGACGTTAATCAGACAAAACAGGACGCAACCGCTTTTGTCTAATTCAGATTTTATTTCCGTGTGCGTTTTTTTACTTTCAAATTACCTTCCAGTCAATACCTGAACTGCTTCATACTTTTAAGACCGTCTGGTTATTGATCCTGGGTTGCTTTTATTGCTGTTAGAAATAGAAATCGGTTTATTGATCTGCTCATACTTTATTTTTGAATCAGAGTGTCGGACATTGCTGGATTTCAACGAATTTTTACTCGTGACCGAGTCCCTCTGTATTCCTTCGTTACGATTAGAGGAGGTAAAATTCTGATTCGATTCGGAAAAACAAGGAATGATCCGGGCAATAAATTGAGCACCTGTCTGGATTGAAAAATCAGGTTGTAACGTAATGTTTCCTGCCGATTCAAAAGATATGGAGTCCGGGCTGACTATGGACCCGGTCGATAAAACAGCTTCCGTAGCTGCGTAGGTATCCTCAATGATGGGCATTCCATTCACATTTAGTGTCAACTCTTCCAGGACATTCACCTGAGCGGCGTGCTGGCAAAAATTGGCATCGGTGACGGTTACTTGATAAACGCCCTCCGGTAGACTCACGGTATCCGACGATGAACCTCCTGTCCAGTCGAACGACAGCGGTTGGGCCGCCTGATCCAAAATTGCGGTGATCAAACCTTCTGAAAAACAGGTGGCTTTTTTAATGGTGACGACATCGGGATCAAAAGTTGGACAAACATTGGGCCGGACCACAAAGCTCCTGGCAAAAGCGCCGCCATAGTCTTCCGGGTTTGACCAGTCGCCAAAAGGATTACCATTCCAGTTTATCCAACCTCTTCCAGGAGTAAAAATTTCGACAGTCGATCCCACTGCAAGCGTGGAATCAAATTCTATAGTCGTAAAGGCGTACGAGCCGGAATCCAGTTGGAGAGGCACCGGAAATTCCAGTACGTAACTTCCAGCACTGTCACTGCTGTAAAATCTTTGATCGGTTTGTGCAATCAGATTATCCGGAATTCCTCCATTCATATCCCAAACAGCTACGCCAAGTTCCCTTCCGGAATAACCCCGGGTATAGTATACCAATACCGAACCAACTGACACCGGATGGGGAAAATAATACTCCATTCCGAGAAACCCATTACCGGCTCCGATGCCAAGCGATCCCGAAACGTTGCCATTATCTCTGGCATAAACATAATCCGAGACGATCGTCTGGGCTTTAGCAGTATCATTTGACATTTTCTGATCGGTCTCAACCATCTTAGTCAGGACCTCTATGGAATAACTCCCAGGACTGTCCGGAATAAAAGAGGGAGCCACCAGCTGCGAAGTTGTCGCAAGTGATGCCAGGCTGACAACTGTATCGCTATTGGCCTGGTATGCGGGTGACCCATCCTTCAGAACGGTAACCTGAAAATGAACGTTCGAAGCAGCCATAGTTCCATTATTCCGGACTGTTGCCTGAAAATTCAGGGGAAAGTCTACAGGCACCGGTATTTGATCATATTCTGTTGGTCTTTCAAAGGAAACTATCTCTACATCGTTTTCAAGGATCTGTTCGACTACTATGTCATCAATGAGTAATAGAAATTTATCATTGGAATTATTGTGAAATGCGATGTAGACAGTTTGTCCGGCAAAGGCGTGAAGAGATGCCGAACGACTAGTCCAGGAGTTATTTTCCATAGCTATGCTGAATAACTGTGTGCCGGCATTCATGGCCATTATGGTGGGGCTTGTGCCAATGCGAACTTCATACCCATCCAGAAATGATGGATCGTAAGCTACCGCATTCCACGTTAGCATTCCCTGAGAAGGGATTTGAATGGCCGGCGTGATCATCCAGTCGTCTGCAACACCAGCAGGCGTATACCAGGAAGTACTGAATGCGCAGGAGTCGATGACATTAAAATTGAAGTCCTCCCGTCGTTCCCAGGCTTCGTTGACATAAGAGACCGCTCCAGCAGGAGTGCGATTGTCTACGTTAAACAGCGTCCAACCTGCGGGAAAAGAGTAGGTGCCTGCACCTCCAGCGGTAGGTCCACCCACGTGGTCAAAATCTTCACTAAAAACAATCTGTGCGTTCGCCGGAACAAAGAAATTCGACATCAGACAGAGAGTCAGACAGGTTTTCCATATACTTTTCATAGAGATTGATATAATGACATTTTGTTATTCAAATCAGGGGTTGTTAAACTAATTTCAAATTTCATTCACCTTCATGATTCAGCACCGAGAGCAGGCCACCCGAATATGTTGCATAAAGACCGGTCTTAGTAGTGTCTGCTATAGTGGTGAATTGGGTAACCAGCAGGAGGTGATGGTCTCTGGTCATTGGGTCATAGCTTCTCCACATTTCAGAATATGCTCGCGTACATCTCCCTTGCCATCTCCGGTATGGAAGCGTACCTTTTTAAGCTTGAGCAAATTGGTTAAAGGTATTTCTAAAGTGGTCGGTCCGTTCAGCAAAAAACAAAAAAAGATCCCAAAAAGTAATCTGCTGGAACAACTTAACATCTTACGGAATTAACTTCGAAGATAAAGAATTTACCAATGAACACATTTGATTTTCTTAAGCCAAATAGACTTTTTTTAACAGAATAAAAATCAGAATATGTAGGATGTCGCGAAATATTAAATGGCAATATCGCCTTCCGGGTAATAAATATTCAAAGGAGTTTCCTCCCGTTAATTGATCACAACTGAGGATTGAGAGATAGTCCGGAACAAAGCAAATCTCTTAAATTTTGAAACGTCTTTTCTTAGCCCCTCAGATCCTCCTTTCATGTGCTGGCTGTTCGTGCTTTTTAGCAAGATAGCAAACCAAGGTTGGGCGCAAGGTAAGTTCCATCTATGCCGTTCATGGTCTGTATATCATCAAATTGAACAAAGAAAGAAAAGGGAGCCTTCATGCGTGAAAAAAAAGGTCCAAAATGCTCTCCAGCTGATTCGAAGTTGATCCGATTCAACCTGAGTGGGTTCTGGATGCATGGAGCTTATGATTGGTCAATGATAAAGGGCAATCTTTGCGTCGACCAGCAGGCTTAATACGATCTTGGAGAAGTACTTCTTCGCAGTTATTGGTCGTTTTGGTCGCCACTTTTCTACCAATATTTCCGTATCTTCAAGAAAAATCACAACTCATGGTTAAGCAACTACTTGTCTACACTTTCATTCTGGCCTTCTCAGCATTCTCAACCCTCATAGCCCAAAATGCGATGAGCTTTTTTATCACCAGCACCGGACCAGTTAATGGTGCCGATCTCGGTGGTCTCGATGGTGCTGACCGGCATTGCCAGAGTCTGGCCGAAGCAGTCGGTGCCGGAGATCGAACCTGGCATGCCTATCTAAGCGCCGCTGCTTCAGGAGATAAATCTGCCGTTAATGCTCGTGACCGGATTGGCAACGGACCCTGGTATAATGCTAAAGGCGTCATGGTGGCCAAAAATGTCGATGATCTGCATAGTGATAATAATATGCTGAGCAAAGAAAACTCAATTAATGAAAAAGGCCAGGTGGTGAATGGCAGGGGTGATCAACCCAATATGCATGATATTCTGACCGGATCTCAACTCGATGGCACTGCTTTTACTCTTGGTGGCGACCATACTTGCATGAACTGGACCAGCAGTGATGAAGGAAGCGCTCAAGTAGGGCATCACGACCGTACAGGGGGAGGTGATAATCCGACATCCTGGAATTCTGCTCACGGATCCAGCGGATGCAGTCAGGCTAATTTGCAAGGTACCGGAGGCAATGGACTGTATTATTGTTTTGTGGTGAATTAAGCCGGGTCTTAGCTTATTACATTGAAGCATGCTTGTTTTAAAATCACTCACCCGGCTCTCAATAATATGTTGTTTGGTCCTTATATGTGCAGTCTGTTTTGGACAATTACCGACCGTAATCCTCAGAACCCAGGCTGAAGTTGATAATTACCCATTGCAGTATTCAAATGCAGACTCGATTTACAGTTTGAAAATCGGATATGATTTTTATGAAGGGGAGACTTCAAAAACCAAAAATCTAGATAGTCTCTATGCCATTAAATATGTAAGTCGCGAGCTAAGAATTGAATATAATGATTCCCTTGTATCTCTGGCTGGGTTAGAAAACCTATCATTAGTTGGCAGACATATTTGGATTAGCAATAACAAGAGTTTAGCGTCTCTGGATGGATTAAGTGGGTTGGATTCAGTGGGTGCTTTTATAAGTATTTACAAAAATCAGGTTTTAACATCATGTGCGACTGATTTGATCTGTCAAATTCTAATAGACCATCCCACAGACATTTATTCCTTGGAAAATGGTATTGGTTGTTCAGGACCTGATGAAATTGCATCATCATGTGGGGTAGCTTTTGATTGTCCTCCGGGAATTACTTTCAGTTCACAAACGAAGATCGACCAGTTTCCTGCACTATATCCAGGTTGCCGTGAAATTCCTGGTAATGTCTATATTTTCGGTGAAAGTAGTCCTGTAATGAAATTGGACAGTCTGCTCAATATCAAGTTGATTGGTGGAGATCTAAATATTTGGAACAATCATGCTTTGTTAAATTTATCCGGGTTAGATTCCCTAACCATGATTGAGGGTCGATTTGATTTAAATAACAATGATGGATTAAAGACATTGAACGGTCTTGACAATCTGCACTATTGTGGGACAGGATTAAACATCACCAATAATGATTCACTAGAAAACCTAATGGGACTGGAGAGCATCGTGCGAGTTGGAGGGAATCTTGATGTCAACTCAAATAAGAGGATTAAAACCCTGGTGGGATTGTCTAATGTCAGATTCTGTTCAGGCCTGTCTGTTCGATTAAATGATTCTCTTACTGAGTTTAATGGACTCAACAAACTGGATTCGACTCAATACAGTCTTCAAGTCTTTTCTAATCCATTGTTAACCGAATTCAATGGATTAAATCACTCGAAACATATAGGTTGCGATCCTTCAACTGACATTAATTCTCTTGCTGGTTTAGACTCACTAAGAACGGTTGGAAAAGAACTGAGAATTTACGAATCTGGTCTTAATGACTTTACCGAACTGCCTTTAATAGACTCAATCGGCGCACTCTACGTTAGAGGTTGTGATAGTTTAAGAAACTTTCGGGGGTTAGAAAAAATTGAACATATAGCTGGTCGGGTGTATTGTGAATACAGCGATTCCTTATCTGATTTTGAAGGATTAGAAAGTTTGAAGTCGCTGGGAATTATGGACCTTAGAACTAACAATAATCTCTTTAATTTCCTTGGATTAGATTCACTGGTCAGAATCGAGCAAGAATTTTACATTTCTTTTAATGCTAATTTTCAAAGTTTTTCCGGGTTGAATTCTTTAACCTCAATTGGTGGTGATCTTACCGTTCGGGTTAGTAACTCATTCAATAGTTTTGTAGGATTGGATTCTCTCAAAATGATTGGCGGTGACTTTGAAATGAATTTTACAGGACCGATAACCAACTTCAACCACCTTGCAAATCTACATGAAATTCATGGTGACATGACTGTTAGATTGACATCAGTCAGGGACTTCACTGGCCTGGATAGTCTTGAATACATCGGAGGTAGTTTAGTGGTAAAAGACAATCAGTCTTTGACCTCATTCGCAGGATTAAATGAACTATATGTTATTGGGAAGAATTTTTCCATTGTGAACAATGATTCGCTGATTTGCATGGATGGTTTACCTAAATTGGATAGTATTGGCGAGGAGTTAGGAATTGGCGTGAACGATAGGTTAACAAAGATTGTTGGCCTCGAAGAATTGAAATATATTTCTACACTTAACCTTCAACTAAATCCCCAATTGTCAGCATGCTCAATAACATCTTTCTGCAATTTTATCAACGTGAATGTTCCTCCCAGCTATTACATTTCAGATAATTCAACCGGGTGTAACTCGGATTTGGAAATCCTGGCTGCTTGCAAATCTTGTCCCTGTGTTTTGACTCAGGAAAATGCATGGACAGGTATAGCTAATGATGGTAGATGGCATAATCAATTTAACTGGAGTCAGCAGTCAATTCCAGATCCTTGTGATTTAGTCGAAATCGAAATAGCTGGTGCCCCAATCGTACTTGAGCAAAATCGAACAGCCGAATGTTTTACTCTTTCCATTGCTGAAGGGATCACTCTGGTGCAGGAGCAGGGTTCGGTATTGGTCGTGAAATGTGCCGATCAATAGGAATTTGACCGCCCTGCTCTGTCGATGCACAATTAATAAAAGTTAAATTTTGGTAATCGCGTCTTTTATAAATTAAAATGCTATTCCCGCAAGCCTCGTTAATATACATTTGAGGCTAAAAGTGAAGAATCATTTACTACGCATTTTATCATCCCATGCAAGAGGTACTTGGTTCCCCGTCCAAATACTAACAGCCACCAAAGACCTCAATGATTGTCAAAGTATGCTTGTCTTTTAAATTCGATAGCATGATAAAGACTTAATAAACTGGCTGGTAGCCATGTTCCGTAAGGACCGATACGACCATTGCAATCGTCGAAAGGGTGGATGCTTGCGAAATCAAGATGTACAATGGCAGCTCTCCCCATTGCATGGAAAATGGCCGTGGTCTGTTGGGTGCGGTTTGATTAAAGCAGGAGATGAAAATTTGCATTTCCACCGGCACTCGAGCGGAGCGTGGTGCTTCAAAATGTACTACTTCATTTCCCTCGGATCTGAAGATCGCCTGCATTAGCCTGGTGCCTTTTCTCGATTGTCCTTTATAACATTCGAATGTGATAGCTGCAAAACCTCACCATATCTATGGTATAAAACATGTAAAATTACTGAATACGTGATTCCTTCGGTCAGGTTCACCGAAAATAGATCAAAACACATTAATCATCAGTCAGGTGAAAGGGAATGCCTATCTTCAAAGACGCGAATTATTGGTCAATCATTCTTAACAAATAAACTAGAAATACATCATGGTACATAGAAGGAGATTATTGAAGTTACTCTCTGGTATTCCATTCTTAGGAGGGACCACCGCAGTGGGCCTTGCAACGGTAGATTCCAAATATATTGGGCCGCCCTTATTGGGCCAGGACAGGGATCTGTTTAAAGAGCTTGGTTTGCGCACTTTTATCAATGCAGCTGGTCCCTTTACTACCATGACCGGATGCTTAATGCCCGACGAAGTTTTAGATGTCATTAAAAAGACCGGTCAAGATTATGTCGATTTAAACTCCTTATATGATAAGGTAGGTGAGCGAATTGCTGAGTTGCTGGATTGTGAAGCGGCGCTGGTGTCGTCAGGGTGTTTTGGAGCTATGAGTATAGGGCTTGCAGGTGTCATGACTGGCATGGATCGGGAACTTGTACAGCAGCTTCCTAATACGGAAGGAGTAAGGAATGAAGTGATCGTTCAGGAGTCTCATGCCGGTGGGTACACCAAAGCACTCACGAACGTCGGGGCAAAACTAGTGACCGTCAAAACTACGGCAGAGTTGGCCCTTGCCATTAGCGACAAGACAGCCATGCTTTGGTTTCTTAATAAAAACAATAATAAAGGTGAAATCAAGATTGAGGAGTGGGTGGCCTTGGGGAAAAAATACAATATCCCGACCTTTAATGATTGTGCATCCGATATCCCACCGGTGTCAAATCTATTTAAGTACACCAAAATGGGATTTGATCTGGTAGCTTTTTCAGGTGGCAAAGGTCTACGTGGTCCTCAAAGTGCGGGTTTATTACTGGGGAAGAAGAAATATATTGAGGCCGCCAAACTAAATGCACCCCCAAACGTAAATGTTGGGAGAGCGATGAAGGTAAACAAGGAGGAGATCATCGGTATGCTGGTGGCCTTAGAATTATACTTAGCCAAGGACCATGGAAAGCAATGGAAAATGTGGGAAGAGCAGATAGAACATATTCAGAAAGCTGTCAGTGCAGTGGCCGGTGTTACTTCTGAGATTTATCTGCCGGAGATTGCCAATGAAGTGCCTACCCTTCGAGTCACCTGGGATCAGCAAAATGCAAAGGCTACTTACGCCGAGGTTCGTAAACAATTGAGATCTGGACATCCTTCCATTGAGATCTGGCCTGACGATACGGATATGCAAATCACCACATGGATGATGGAACCAGGACAGGAGTGGGTTGTTGCACAAAGAGTGCGTGAGGTTTTGGAAAAAGCCATATAGTAGTCAAAGACGTGATTCGTTTGGCTTCTGTTAAGGTATTCTCTAATGACAATACCCGGTTCTCCTGCATCATTGTTTTTCGGAAATCAAGCTAAACTTCTTCAATAAGCAGGACTAAAAATGTATTAATCTCCACTAAGTACACCTAAGAATTATTGAATTGGCGGTTTTCTCAGATGAAGATCAGATTTACCGGGTCGGGGTTGCATATTTAATTGAAAAAGGAATTTTTTGGTAAATTTGAGGCTGGTTAACCCTATTCACTCAAAGCGGTGCAAAAGATTTCCTATGTTGATGATGTCTCACGGGGCAGGCTAACAAGTGGGCTCGAAGTCTTTCTGTGTTTTACAATTCCTTTCTTTTTTATCATTCCAACTCAGAGCAACACGCAGGTCAACGATTTTCCGAGTGGAGAATCTCTAGCTGGAATTATCGAGGAGGCCAGATTAGCCAACTTTCAAGGAAATATCGACTTGCTTTACGATGCCCTATGCCGTTGTAACGAAGCAGGATTTTTAAGGGGAATGGTCGAAGTTCGCTTGGTCATAGCCAATTATTATGGTGCATTACCAGACTATGACTCGGCGGAGCATTTCCTGGATGAAGCACTCGAATTGGCCCTGGAAAGTAATGATCAATCGATGCTGGCCGATGTTTACGATGGATTTGCAGAATATGAAATGAATCAGAGCCAGTATCTTCAGGCATATCGTTACATAGACAATGCGTACCTCACCGCTCTGAACGCAGATGATCCAAGAATGCAAATGTGGGCTTTGATGCGGAAAGGAAGACTCTTCGGAATAATAGGAGACTATCAACGGTCAGATTCGATTGCCAGGAGGGCTTTGAAGATCGCTAGCAATCTTGGCGATCTAACCCCGATCAGGCAGATACATTTGGATCTTCTTGAAAACAGAACTGCCATTGGAGATTTTGATGGTGCACTCAGTGCGTTCAAGTCGATGGAATCATTGATCACCGATTTAAGTGATGTTCGGAACCGGACAAATTTCCTTCCTCAAAGTTTGCAAGTAAAGGCATATGCTTTAAACATGTGCCAGATGTATGATAGCGCTCTTGTTTGCCTTGAATGGAGTGAGAGGCTCCTGAACCAGATTGATAATAATGAGTGGCTGCTCGTGGTGAATCGAATCGAAATGGCCACAAGCTATTTTTATTTGGGTGACTATAAGCAGACTAGATTCTTGCTTGATCTCGTCTCCGGCAAAGCCGAGATTTTTGATCCTCAGCTGAAGTTGGAGGCTTTGTGGTTATATTACGAACTGGAAAAAGCTTTAGGCAACACAGATCAGGCTTACCGGTACCTGCAGGAATACCAATCACTGAATGACAGCGAATCATTCAAGATTTCCGAGATCTTGGAGACTATAAAACTGGACGCTCGAACTGCCATTGACAGATTGGTAAGTGAACAGCAGAACCTGGACGAAAACCAACAATGGAAGGAGAAAAGGATTTTATTAATTTTGGGAGTCCTTGGTTTACTTCTGATCCTTACCATTGGCATTTATCATTTCTACATGATCAGAAATCAGATGAGATTATTGCGAGGTAAAGAACAACAGATTGATTCGTTCCGTGTGAATGTTCACAATCTTGAGCAGCAAACAGTAGTAGACAAAGTCAAACTAAGTGTCAATGAAATAGAGAATCTACATCTGCTCGATAAAATAAATAAGTTGAGAGAGCTGGACCTGAATTCTGAACCCGTCACTGCCAGGAAATTGAAAGAAGTATTGCATGATATTGATACTTTTGGCAAAGACTGGAGTTCCTTCAAACGATCTTTCGAATTGATACATTCCAACTTTCTCGATGAACTAAAAAAGAGACATTCAAACTTGACTGAAAATGGACTCAGACATTGTGCTTATGTCAAATTGGGACTTACAAATCGAGAAGTTGCCAATATGCTAGGTGTAAATCCTGCCACGGTGAAAATTGCACGATATCGGGTGAATCGGAGAATCAACCCATCGGGCGGTACTCTCACCGATTATTTGAAACAAATAAATTGATCTCATCCCTGAGAGGTTGTTTAACTATTGACCTCACGCTGATTGAAATGAGAATAGATTTCTACAAATAGGATGACTCGGCCGTTCTCGCCGCTCCTGGATTTCGCGAGACACTGCCTGGCTGGTCTCCTATGCGCCATACGCCGTCGGCCGAAGCCTATTGGCGTATGGACCGCCGCTTCGGTGACGGAGTGCCACGGCACACAGCCAGTCAGTTACAACTTTCAGTAGCTTCCTTCGTCTCGACGCACCAGAAACGTCGATTTACGACTTCAGCATCAAGTTTGCGTAGCTCATCACCCTCCTACGGAGTCAAATAGTCTGGTCCACGGTGCATTGTATACCATTTGTATACCTTGACTTATACCAATGCACATCGGTTCCTGGTATCTTAGCACGGATGTTCTCAGAATTATGTGTGAGTCATTTTCGGGTGGAAGTCATCTTGATTATTTGGTAATGAAAAGCTGACCATACTCACTTAGTTTTGAAAGAAATCAGTTCAAATCAGGGTAGTTTCAAAGAGACAAAATCCGTAATGTTATCAACTTTGGTGCACCCCAAATCAGATTTCTACTCAGGGGCAGGTTGCCTCTGAGTAGGATCTGAATATCTCTTGCCAAGATGCGCCGGAATTCTACCTATCCGGAAACTCAGAATTTTTAACCTGAACTCTTGTTACCAAGATATGGAATATACCCAGAGTCGACAGTATCTTGCTATTTGGATTTATGTTATTTTATGCTGGTATCCAAGTTGTCATTTGGAGAAAGAATTTGTTAAACTTTGATCAGCAAAATCAGAATACCACTATCCCACATTAGGTATTAGAAGCTAATGCCCAATTTGACGATTGGAAATCAACGCTTTGTGTAAAAATGCCAGCGACGAGTTCTCGTCATCCCTTAGGGTGGAATATGCATTTCCATTGCATATCCTGGGATTAATTTCCAGGAGAGTGATCAAAAAACATTCAATGAAAAATTCTGCGGATTGCGGCAATCTCTGCCTTGGGGTAGTGGACCATGAAAAAAGCTACCCAGGAAAAACCTAGGCAGCTCAAACACAAAATCCGTAAGAAAGTTTTTTGTTTCGGAGTAGAATGTTACATGCACTTGATTTTGACAACACCAAGTTACATAAAAGAGATATGACATATGTTATAAGTTGACGAAATTTTATAAATAATTTTTTGGGCAACTTTTGATGGGGAAAACAATCAGATTTCAGAGAAAAAGATAGTGCCGGGTTGGGCAGCAGTTCCTTTCGAGAGAACCATCGAAATTCATTAAACGACCTGTGAGAAGCCGCTATCTCAATGCCTTAAAACATAAACATACGCACAACTAGTTGATCTCGGAATTTGATGATCGGTAACCAGGGTGATTCGGTGCCATTGCTGAGCATTGTACTAATTTCCTGAAGTTTTAGACTGGTAGTTTTGGTTTTTATAAATTCGTGTGACTCAATGTCTTTTTGGGAGTAATCAGTCTTTTGATATCCAGGAAATCTCTGAGTTGCTCCTTATAGGATACACTTTTCTTGATGATTTTTCGCTCCCCTTCCATGGTTTGCCTTATGAGGAGTCTGCCAATGCTTTGATTCCTAAATATTTAGATGACTTGTCAAGTGGATGCGAGAGATTCATCCTGGTGATTTGAGTTAGTATGTAGTTTTAGATGAGCTTTTTTTCGATTATGTTTTCTGAAAATGTGTTGTTATAAATTTGTTTATGTGGCTTAATTTGGATTCTTAAAAAGTTGCTCAATTGATTATTTTTTTGATAAATAGGAATCTATAATCGAAGTTAAATTATTAGTAAGGGTACACTAATATTTTCATTACCATTTTAATTTTTATCTACCTTGATGGCTGACGGGATCTCAATGGATACCAGCCCATTTTGTAAACTTTTGATAAATAGTCAGCTCAAATGAAAGACCAGAAAATTGGCATTGTCACTTTCCTTATCTTTGTTAGTGGCCTTTCATTGCCAGCACAAAATAATCCAGCATCCTTTATCGGTACCAATCATGCCCGGGGAAATAATTTACTGATACTTCGGCTGGCGGTATCTTGCCCTGGAGAATATACCCAACAGGTTGATGGAGCTGCTAACGCAGAGGTCTATATCAATACCTGGCTGGCTCAAATCAATGAAATGTATGGTAGGGAATATGCTGTGCGGTTTGAACTGATTCCCAACAATAATTTGCTGATATATACAGATCCAGGGATGGATCCATGGCCAAATAAGGCCCCTGGAGGCGGATGTGATGGCGGTCCGCCACTGATGGCAGTCCAAGCTCAGGTGATTGACAATATAGTAGGTGCCGCTAATTATGATTTTAGCCATATTTTTTATTCTGATGCGATGGCAGGAGGTTGTGGTGGAAGTTATAAATCGGCTATTTCAGGTCCACCAGCCTTTGATATTACAAGGCATGAAATGGGGCATCAATTTCAACAGAGCCATACGATCAATAACGGCGGCAATAACAACTATGAGCCGGAAAATGCCGGTAGGTCCGTCCAGGGAGGAAATTCAGATCCCTACGCACACTCTGCTTCATTCCATCAATTGGCAGAGCACAT
Organism: Saprospiraceae bacterium; assembly: GCA_016711125.1. Taxonomy (GTDB): domain Bacteria; phylum Bacteroidota; class Bacteroidia; order Chitinophagales; family Saprospiraceae; genus JABDMH01. Next base: position 343,628 of record JADJTQ010000003.1, read on the forward strand.
TTTATTTACCGAGACAGGAGTCGGCACGCCTGTGATTACCGGTAATACGATTCCAACCTGCAATGCGGGTCCGGATCGATTTATTCCAATCAGTACTCCATTTATGCTCACTGCTACTGCCAGTGATCCAGATGCAGGAGATAATTTGACCTATGCCTGGGATCAACTGGATGGTGGTTTTGTCCAAAACCTTCCTCCCGCAAATGATACCTATGGAGCCCTTTTTTCCCGGCTGGTACCCAGCAATAGTCCATCCCGGATTTATCCTAAGATAAACTCTTTGATTACCAACAATTATTCAAATGCCGAAGAACACCTCCCTACGCAACCACGAGATCTCAATATCCGATTGACGGTCAATGATAATCATATGTATAATTATAATAATGTGATGGTGCCAGCAAGTGGTATTAACTCGGACGATTTTAAGATCACAGTAGTCAATGATGGAGGTCCGTTTCAGGTAACCAGTCCCAATACCGCAGTAGCTTATGCCGGAGGAAGTAATCAAACGATTGCCTGGGCTGTCAATGGAACCAACCTGGCACCGATTAATACAACCGAGGTAAAAATTAGCCTTTCTACCGATGGAGGTTTGACTTTTCCGATTGTTCTTGCAACCAATACACCTAATGATGGCTCGCAATTGGTAGCCATTCCAAATATTAATAGCACGCTGGCGAGAATCAAAGTTGAAGCAGTGGGAAATATTTATTTTGATATATCGAATCAGGATTTCACGATCAACCAAAATCCTGGACTACCCGGGATAAAAATAGCAGTCAGTGGAATAAATACACAGGTAAGCGAAAATGGCCAAATAGATAGTTACGACCTATCCTTACTTACAAACCCTACCGGTCCAGTAACAGTTACGATGAACACCGACCCGCAAACCCAAATTAGTCTGGACGGGACAAATTTTAGCAGCTCACAGACTGTGATGTTGAGCAATATGGTGTCTCAATCGATTATAGTGCGAGGAAAATATGATTCAGATGTTGAAGGGCCCCATTTTGGATCCATTGCACATGTGGTCTCCACTACTTCTGATAATACCAATTATCCCAGTGGCCTGCCCGGTTCAACTGTTTCTGTAAATATTTCGGATGCTCAAATTCCTCCGGTCGTAGGAATTGATTTTGATAATATGGAATCAACCAGTGTACCTGCATTTTGGGTGAAGTTTACCCAGGTCAATGGTCACTTGGCCAGCAATATTCCACTGGACGATGGTACACCCACCAATATTGATATTGCGATGACTGCCACCAATTGTGGTAATGGCGGATGTTCGTTTGATTTTGGGAATAATTCGGGCTCCAACAATCCTCAGCATGTGCAACCGTTGGATATGACTCTCGGTGGAGTATCGGTAAGTAAAGGTACTGTCCAGATTGTGTGGAGTGATCTCAAGCCCGGCACCAAATACCGGGTATTTGTTTTTGCAAGCAATATTGTGAATGGTCCCACAAACCAAACAGTAACCATCACTGGTAATGGGGTAAATGACCCCGCTCCATTTCTTCAGTCAGTAGCTGGTGATTTATTGATCAACGATGTCACTAGCACAAATGATCCACTCTTGAGCTTTGGCAAAATTGTGACATCAACCGTTTCAGGGACCATTACAATTGTTGTTACCGCACCCGACGAGATTTGGATATCGGGATTAGCCCTTCAGGAAGTTTTTTTTCCACCCACGAATTGTTTGGAGAACATCACCTTAATGTCAGCCTTAAATACTTCATCCGATTTTATCACAGACCAAACCATTACTTCAACGCACATGATATCCGGGGTCGGAGTCTTGGTCAATTATAGTGCAAAGACTGCTATTAATTTAAATGTCGGATTTGAGGTAAGTCAGGGACCAACATTTATTGCTTCCAATGAAGGGTGTAATAATTAAATATTGTGTTATAATAAACCCGGTCTTAGATGCTGGGCTACCTTTTTTTGCGTTGGATAATAATTAAATGTTTTATGATAAACCCGGCTATCGAAGCCGGGCTACCTTTTTGGTCCATAGGATGATCGCCCAAGGTTGCCTGATAAAACCCGGCTAAAGAGGCAGGATTACACTTTCGGTTACAATCGATGATATTAATTAAAATGTTGCACGATTAGACCCCGCTATAGAAGCCAGGTAGGCATTGTGGTCCAAAGGAAACACGACTATAGAAGCTGGGCTACCTTTTTGGTCCAAAGGATGATCGCTCAAGATTGCGTAATAAAACCTGTCTAAAGAAGGCCGGGCTACCCTTGTGGCTCTACAACATCGTACAGGAGCCGAATACTTCTCTTTTTATGATATTTCCCAACTATCCCGGTTTTTCATATATTCGAATTCTTTAATTTAATTAGACAAGATTACTATGTATAAAATTAGACTATCATTTATCGTCGGTTTTGCCTTATTCTTCATGAGTATATCAGTCTCCATGGCCCAACAATCATTGGTACCCATGGGTACCAATAGTCAAACTGGAGCGGCCACCTTGTCAATAGAGGAAGTGATCGCCGTGTTACGAAAGCCCGAAAACAGTACGGGTAATATCGCAGATGCTGTAGAATCGGCCACGGGAGCCAGAGGTTGGATGTCGGCTGATATGAAGCCGATTTTTGAGAAAAAGATTGTCGGACGGGCCTGGACCGCCCTGTTAAGGCCGGTTTTAAAATCAGATGGTCGTACCTATCCTAACTATGCGCTCCAGATTCTGGATGAAGCGCCTGCAGGCAGTGTGCTTGTGTATGTTCTTGAAGATGGTCTTGAGATCGCTGGTATGGGAAATTTGATGGCCACGACGGCTCAGGTACGAGGACTGGAAGGCACCGTCATTGATGGGGCCATTCGTGATGTTACTGAAATCCGTAAGATTGGACACCAGGTATTCGCCCGCCGAACCAGCCCAGCCACCTCAGTTGGTCGTCTGGTCAGCGTCTCCAAACAAGAGCCGGTCATTTGCGCCCAGGTCATGGTGCATCCGGGAGATTATATCGTCGGTGATAACGACGGCGTAGTCGTGGTTCCTTTTGCGGCAGCTGATGAGGTCATCAAATTGCTCGCTGACTACGACGATAAAGAATCAAAAATGGTTCCAATCATTACCCGTGAAAAATCACTGCTTAAAGCACTTGAGATATACGGGAGATATTAGTCGGAAGTCAGAAGTCAGAAGCCAGAAGTGAGCAAGTCCTGACGTCGATCCCGACATCTTCGGGAGAGATTGTCAGGAGAAGTCCGAGACCGAATATAAAGCTGTCGCGCCTGAGCCTATGCCAAAGGGGTGACAGCTTTGTCAAAATCAGCATTCGTTAAACGCATTGACTGAAGATTAAAGTCCTGTAATTCCACGCTGACATTCCAGGATTTTGTTTTTTATAAATTTCTTTTCAATCGCAGATGGAATTAGATTCAATGCTTGTCTAAGAAAATCAATTGCAATTTTATAATTGCCAAGTTTTAAATACAATATGCCCTGAGTGGCTGGTAGGAGCTGATAATTTATCAATGCCTGTTCTTTAGTTAGGCCTTCAAGTGATTTGCGAGAATTTTCTATTCCCTCTGTTTTGCTTTGAATTATGGCTAAATTAAGAGCGATAATCGGACTGGGTTTTAATATTTCTAATTTTTGATATTGATGATAAATACTTTGCCAGTTTGTAGTCTCAAAGATTTTTGCCAGACAATGTTCGGCGGCAATCCCTGCTTCGAGATGATAATCGGTGATGTGTTTGTCATCTAGAGATAGCTTCAGATAGTGCATTCCGAGATGGATAAGATCCTGGTTCCATAGATTTCGATTTTGATCTTCAAATAAGATGATGGCTCCATGATCATCTATCCTGGCGTCAAAGCGCGCTGAGTGAAAGCACATCAAAGTAAGCAAAGCAGATACTCTTTTAGTATTCAAAATGCTCAAATACTAATTTGCAAAGTCTCATGGCATCAGAGACAAGTTCCCTTCTGATAATCGAATCACTCGATGAGGAATTATATCCTTCGTTAAATAATAAATAGAGCGTGAGACAAACGGTATCGAGGCGAGATTCTAGCTCTGCGCCCTGAGGTATTGAAAGGACATCGTTTGAGTCTCGAATATTTTTCTTTGCTCTAAATAATCGCTTATTAATAGTAGATTCGGTTGTTAATAGTGCGTGAGCAACCTCCTGTACGCCAAACCGACAAAGGGTTTTTAATTTCAATGCAATTTGAGATTCGGTATTTAGCGAGGGTTGATAGTCAAATGAAGTCGGAACCTGTCGCGACTGATTCAAGGCAAAAGCGGAGCAAAGTGTGACAGCTTTTCTCGAAATCATCAATCAGCCTTCAGCAATCCCAAATCCACAATCCACTTATCACCTTGCCAAAGGATCCGGCCTCATCTGAAATTTAAATACTTTACTACTGGTACCCTTCCCACCTTCCATGTGAAAAGGAGCTCTGGTGCTGATCGTTGTCCAAATGCCACGTCCTTTCCATCCGGCATTGATGTCATCGATTCTACCATCCATCCATTTGGTATAGAAACCCAGGGGATATGGTACTCGCAGTACGATCCATTTTCCGTCTTTTAAGACGAGTAAGCCCTCAGATTCATTACCGGTATTGATGGGTATGTTTCTCCTAAACCCAGTGTATTTCGCTGGTCGACCCAGGTATAGTAACTTGCCTCAGCACTACCGGGATAGTCGACACCTTTCATCTGCGGCAATGGCTCCGGGTAAAAAGTCCAGCCTTCAGGACAATGCTGCCCGGTTGCTGTAGGACCATTGCGTGTCGCACATTTGGTGCAGTCAAAACTGGCCATATGACCACTGGCCAGAGCTACCCAGGCCACCCCCTTTCGATCGATATCCATCCCCCGGGGCGAAAATCCTTCGACTGGTTCTCCCATCTCATTAAGAGGCAGTTCAAAGTATTCCACCAAGCTCGTTGAGGGTGGATTGTCTCCGGGTTCAAACGTACGATACCACCTGGATATCCTAAAGCGGACCCCACACCGAACCATCAGGTGCCGGCGCTACTGAATATAGTCCCCGGTTGATTCGTTTGCCCTGGAGGGGTCCACCGGTTCATCTGGTTCCACGTATGCATCTCTTTTTCCGTTGCCGTTGGTATCCATGATCAAGGCGGTCCAGCCCTGCGAAGCCTCTTCATCTCCGGTTTCCAGGAATTTTTTGGAGTTAAGCCAACCAATGGCGCTGCCACCTCCACTGGTCCAGATGGTGTTGTTTTCATCTTCAGCAAACATCAGATGATGAGTACTAAAGCAGGTGTTGCAATGGGTATACGTTTTGGTCTTGGGATCATAGACACCTAGTTGTCTGCCTGAGCGATCGAGCGGAAATAGCTTGGCTGAAGGATGGCTTGATCCTTCTTTGCAGAAATCAGGATTGTCAGGAGGTCGGATTGCAGCGGTGATCCATACTCGTCCTTCCGCATCAATCATAGGGTTGTGTACATTTGCTTTACTTGTCCAGATCGCTTCGTCACCCCAATATGGCGAGGGCTGAGGCATTTCGGGTCCGGAAGCCGGTTTAGTAGCAGGATCGCGCATTGTTAGAGGAACCTGACTGATTTCGTGGGATAGGGGGTCCAGTACCGGAAGATAGTCGGCACTGGCTTCCAGCGCTCCGTACATTTTACCATTAGCATTGACCGTTGGATCCCTTCGGTCCGTGGTAACAACATCATGCAGGTATGCCTTGGGATCGGCCCAGTCCCATTGGGTAATCACGACATTTCGTTCAATTCCCTGAGGTCTTGGCGGAACTTCCGGTATTTCGCCTGCTTCGATCCGGTCTGTCCAGTCAGCAAACATCTTGATTGCTCCATCAAAACCGATCCCGTGCATGCTCGATACCATATTTCCACCTGCCTGCCCCGATTGAATCCGTCGAGCCCAAGCTTCTTTTGAATTATTGAAAGAGCCAAGTGCTTCAGGTATGTGCCGGGTACCCAGATTTCCCAAACCATGGCAAGCAAGACAAGTCCCTGATTTTACCGTCCGAAGAAAGTTTGCCTGGGTTGTCATATTCGGTGATAAGCCATTGCCTTCTGGTCCGGTTCCAGGAAATTGACTTTTATCCGGTACCTCCAACAAAGAGAACCAGTATCCTGAAGGGTAATAGTGAGCTGCTGCCCGGTCATTTGGTGCAATGATGGCTTCCAGATCCAGGTTGCTGCCGGGAGTTGCTTCTTTCTTGGGCGAATCAACCAGACCATATCCGCGTACCCATACTGAATATTTTGCCGTTGGCAGATCAGGTATTAGATAGCGACCTTCATCATCGGTGACCACAATCTTTGCATACCGCGTTGGCAAGTCAAAGGTTTCTGCAATGACCCAGACACCGGCTTCCGGTCCATGGGGGCCAGTCACTGTTCCAGCCAAATCTGCCGGGCCGTTAGGGACAGGTTCTCCAGTCTTGCAGGAGCAAAGATTTAGAAACAAGAGAGCAATAAGGAAACGGGGTCCTTGGCTGTTTAAATGAAAAACAGCAGTCAATTGCTGAGTCGGAATTAGTCTAAAAAGCATTCTCATAGATAGTGTGGTCAAAGAACTAATAGGAATAAACTGAAAACAATTGTGCGTCACTGCTGAGCTATGTATTAATGGCAATCCAATTGGAGCTAACTCAGAAATGGTACACTCAAGATCACGTTGCATTTAAGGTATTAAAATTTGTAGTTTCCTGAATAAAAATCTTGAAGTCCTCTCGATTTGTCAGGCTTTTCGGCTCACGCAGATCCTTTGGTATTGCAGATGCAGACCTATAGAATGTTTCAGGATGTCAATTGAATAATTTTAATAAGACAGATATATCCTGTTAAAACTTATTTGTTAGTTTTATCGCCATGTTGAAAAAAGCTGCTCAAGATGCAATAAAGTCGTTAAGTTTTATGGTTGCCAAGGCATTGAAAAAAAAACTTCTAACGGTGAGTAAGATAGATGAAGCTAACAGATCAGCTGAAGTCTTTGCTTCAAAGATATTGCAGAAATTGGTCTCTGCTCTCATGATACCTTCATTGATAGGAGGTGGAAGTGGTTTTCACTGCTCCTCCGATTGTGCAAGCAAACCAACTATATTGAGCGCATGGTAAAAACCGACGAACATGACTTATCTTTCGAAGATTGCATGGTTGGGCTTGAGGCACTATTGATATGATCCACTCAGTGAATGATCAAAGAAGATCTTTTTGAGGTTACGATCCATCAGATTTTTCAAAATGAAAAGCAGATTATTTCAAATTTAAATACAGAAGAAATTCAAAACAAATCGGACAAGCTTAAATAATTAATTTTAAATATCGAATCTTATGTTATCGAAAAACCAGGCTCGAATCTTTTTTCTCGGAGGCACCGCGGTATCTTTTGCGATATTCCTTGGCCTTTCATGGCACTCACTAAGTAGTGAGGTGCCCAAGCAAACCAACTCTCAGAATATCACACCTCAAGTGATAAATGGTAAAAAACTTTGGGAGGCTAATAACTGTATGGGTTGTCACACCATTCTTGGTGAAGGGGCTTACTATGCTCCGGAACTCACCAAGGTGATTAACCGCCGTGGCGATGAATTTGTAAAGGCAGTGCTGATGTCAAAAACTCCCTGGCAACCGCGTGGCCGGAAAATGGTTGCGTACGGATTTTCTGAAAGTGAAGCAGCCGATCTCGTCGAATTTTTTCGCTGGATTGGGGAAACCGATCTAAATGGATTTCCGGCACCCCCAAAGTATAAATCAACTATTAACCTTGAAAATTAATCCCTCATGAAATATCAATCACAGAAAGTAGCATATTGGTTTTTGCCTTATCCATGCTTTTATTATCTCTACAAATAGTGTATGGTTTTATTATGGGTTTTGCCCACATGGGATATGATAATTTACATAGTTTCATTCCTTTTAATACTGCCCGGGCGGTGCATACTAATCTCCTTGTCGTTTGGCTTCTTTCGGGCTTTATGGGAGCAGCTTATTACATTATTCCCGAAGAAGCAGAAAATGAGTTGGTGAGTGTCAAATGGGCGTATATTCAACTCATTTCGTTAGCGCTGGTCGGCATTACGGCGATCATCGGGTATCACTTTAATTATTGGGAAGGTCGAAAATTTCTTGAAATTCCCCGGCCACTTGATTGGCTTGTAGTGGCTAATGTACTTTTGTTTCTAGGCCTGATTCTCGCAACCTTATTTAAAGGTAAAAAACGAACTACAACTGCACTGGTGCTGACCATGGGTTTATTTTTTGCCGCATTGCTTTATCTCCCTGGTATGATTTGGTTTGACAATCAGACGATGGATTCATTTTTCCGATGGTGGGTTGTGCATCTTTGGGTGGAAGGTGTTTGGGAATTAATTATGGGCGGAATCCTGGCCTTTTTACTGATTAAGTTGACCGGAGTGGATCGTGAGGTTATAGAAAAATGGCTATATGTAATTGTGGGGTTGACTTTTATTTCCGGTATTCTTGGGACAGGCCATCATTATTATTTTATAGGCGCTCCAAAGTATTGGTTAATAATCGGAGGTATTTTTTCAGCAATGGAGCCTCTTGCCTTTTTGGCGATGGCTTTATTTGCAGTCGCAATGTATCGCAAGGGAGAAAAAAGACATCCCAATAAGATGGCACTGAACTGGACTTTAGGCACGGCCATCGTCTCGTTTGCAGGGGCTGGTTTATTGGGCCTTGCCCACACATTTCCCGCCGTCAACCTTTATACCCATGGTACGTTGGTTACAGCAATGCACGCTCATCTTGCCTTTTGGGGAGCTTATGGTATGATCGTTCTTGCACTCATTAGTTACACCATGCCTAATATGACCGGTCGTAAGTTCTATGATTCAGCCACCGGAAACTATGCATTTTGGCTATCAAATATTGGGATGATCGGTATGACAACGGCATTTGCTGCGGCCGGTGTAGCCCAGGTTTACATGGAACGGATCATGGGCTTAGAATTTGGGGAGGTTCAGAAGGAAATCCAGATACACTTTCTGGTTCTGGTACTCTGCGCAACTTTATTTGCGACGGGAATTACCTTGTATATTTATGAATTTGTCCGATATGGAAGACCTACCGATGAGGCATTGATCAAGTGAGCATAAATGGCGATTACTTGTGGGTTTTAAGGAATGGCAAGCCAATTTTGGTTTTCTTCTAAATTGATCAAAGTGAAGAAGAAGTACTTTGGCTCCTGTATTCCAGATGATGAAAAAGTGAAGTTTGAGCTGTAATTTTATAAATTATAAATTTATTGTCGCTGAGGTTGGCACTGATATCCTTAAAGAAGTAAACTATGAATAATGATTCTTTTTTGATCAATGCTAACAAAGTAAAGGTTCAACCATACTACCGTCCCATTGACAAGGAGGACGAAGTTTTTCAAAAATCATTTGAGAATAAACTTCCCCTCCTTCTTAAGGGCCCTACCGGTACCGGAAAATCCCGTTTCGTTGAGTACATGGCTTATAAAAATGACCTACCTTTGATCACTGTCAGCTGTCATGAAGAAACCTCAGCAACTGATTTGATTGGGCGATTTATTATTAAGGGTGCTGAAACTATTTGGATTGACGGTCCACTTACCACTGCTGTGAGGACCGGGAGTATTCTTTATCTCGATGAAGTGGCAGAAGCACGTCCGGACGTTGTGGTGGCTATTCACTCTTTGACCGATCATCGCCGTGAGCTTTATATTGATAAATTGGGAGAAGTGGTTAAAGCTCATGAAGACTTTTTACTGATTGCCTCATTTAATCCCGGTTATCAGAGAGGATTCAAAGAATTAAAACCTTCGACCCGCCAGCGATTTGTAGCGTTGTCATTTCAATATCCTGATCCCGGGATTGAAGCAGAGATCCTGGTTCAGGAAAGCGGAGTTGAAGAGGGTTTAGCTAAAAAACTTGTCAATATTGGCAGTAAGATCCGTAATCTAAAGGAAATGGGTCTAACTGAGACAGTCTCAACCCGCTTGCTGGTAGATGCTGCCAAGCTAATCGTATCAGGATTGCCAAAACGACTTTCGGTTAAAGTGGCTATAGTCGAACCTTTGACCGATGACGATGACATAGCCCAGGCTTTAATTGATGCATGCAATTTGTTGATCTGACCATGGATCTGGACGAATTATTATTTGGTGGAATTGTCAGGTATTTAAAAAAAAGGAGGGAACGACGGGGAGTTGTAGACCCTGCCAGAATAGTATTGCAGGAAATAAAGCCTAGGCTGACCATTTTGGCCAGGGCTTTTAGCGGCAGACCGGTAGAGATATTTGAAGCAGAAAGGGAAGGAGGGTACAAGGATGATAATTTCTTCCTTCCACGACAAGTCTCCTTTTTTACCAGCCTGGATGACAATCTGGCTTTCTACTTTTTTCGAATTGTCTATCTCAGTATTCAGCAACAGCTCAATTTAAATTGGCAGCTATCGGACCTGGAAGAATCATTGGAGGCCTCACACAATCAAGCAAGAATGTCGTCAGTAAAGGTGCTGCACGTCATGCAATCGGAGTACCCTGAAGTTTACAAACTCTATTTAAACTTGCTCGATCAGAATCAGGATAATGTGACCTCTAAACCTGAAGACTTAACCTGGTTTTTTGGTAAATGGATGAAAAATGAGGGAGTTGGAAATACATCAGAGCAATCAAATGGAGTGGGTGATCAAATACGCAATCATATCAATCCTAATCCGGAAACGACCCTAAAGGCAAAAGCAGTAGAAGAAATTAAAAGCCTGCAGGTCGATAAAAAGCAGCAAGAGGATTATGTGATGACCCACAATTTCGAAAAAGTCGAAACGGCCGATGAGTTTAGCGGGATGTGGCGTGATTTTGATGGAGATGATGATCTGGAGAAACACGAAGATGCTCTCGATGAATTAAATTTAAAATTCACAGTAAGGGTCGATGATGTGACCCACAGTGTGTATCAGGCAGATTTTATTGAAAATACCACTATAGCAGAAAGTAGTGAATCGACCGACAAAGAAAATTTCCTTTCTTATCCAGAGTGGAATTATCGAAAGCGAGAGTACCGGGACGATTTTTGTAAGTTATTTCCGATGTTCCAGACTGCCTCCGATATTGACTATTATCACGCCACCATTAAGAAGTATGGTACGATCCTGATGGGATTGCGAAAGCAGTTAGTCAACATCAATAATAAGAGACAGGAGGTGCGTAGACAAAATGACGGACCTCTGTTTGACCTTGATGCCATTATTGATTTGTATGCCGATGTTGTGGCAAATCGCACTCCATCTGATAAGATTTATCTTTTTACCCGTAAAAACCAAAAAGATCTTTCCGTCGTACTGCTCCTTGACGGGAGCCTATCTAGTGATAGCTATGTTCTCGGAAATCGGGTCATAGATGTGGAAAAAGAAGTCTCGATACTCTTTGGCGAAATTCTTGATGAATTTGAAACGGATTTTTCCGTTGCCATCTTTTATTCCAAGACAAGGAATTATTCAAATTATAATGTATTAAAAGACTTTAATGAAAAGTGGTCTCAAGCGAGATTTAAAATAGGTGCTGCCCAACCCAATGGCTATACCAGAATAGGTACTGCCCTTCGCCATGCCGGATCCGTTTTAGAGAAAAGACCGACAAAAAATAAATGGATCATTTTATTATCGGATGGAAAGCCAAATGACTACGATAAATATGAAGGCAAATATGGTATACAGGACGTAAAACAATCACTACATGAATTGTATCAACACAATATTAATGCCTACGCCGTAGCTATTGAAGCTCAAGCTCGTTATTATTTACCCCAGATGTTTGGTCCGAACCATTACCAGATCCTTCATTCTCCTGATGCCTTATTAAGCTCGATGGTGCATCTTTTTGATAAGATAAGATACCATTCATAAAAGGATATTCGAATACCCAAAAGTCAAAAATATTTTTGCGCAAATCTCTCTACCAGTCAAAAAGAAGCATACCTTTCGGCCAAATAGTTGACTTTATGAATACTAAATTTCTTTTAGGAGCAATGATGCTCTTATGGTTAGGGCTTTCCTCAAGATCCCATGCGCAAACAGCTTTTGAATGGGACTTTCACGGGATCGGTTTTGAAGTAGCCTCTGATTTTAATGTACAAGCTAATAACGAATCTGAATTTACCGCTGTAAGTAGTGATGGGATTATTGCAGTAACACTACTCCCTTGGGCTGATGCCACCGTGTCGATGGAGCATCTGGCTGAAGCAACAATCAGCACTGCCGAGCAATTGGCTACATTTGACCGGGCCGAGATAGATGGAGACGCTATTGATTTGGGAGATCTCGAAGGTTACTTTATTGTTGCAGCCACAGACGATTATCAATCGTACGATTTTTTATTGGTTGCACTTTTACTCGATGTCGAAAGTTCGACCAACCTGGTGGTGGCCATTGGATTTATGGATGGCAATGAAGATGAAGCGATTGATATTCTGGGGAGTATTTATGCTTATGATTAGCAAAAGATGGCTGCTAAAGGATCTTATTTATTTAGTGGATAAGGATATGACTTAAAATTACTACTTTAAATTTGTACTTGTTTAGGCACTATGCGCCATGTCGACCACCTTTCGCACTTTTTTCCAATCTACCTCTCCCAATAGCGCGCACTCGGCACCAATAATAAATTGTGTGGGAGCATTGGATAAAACTTCACTTGCTGTTTGCTGAACTTGATCGATGTTACCAGAGGTGATAGGGCCATTTTTTTCCAGGCCACCCATAAAGGGCCTTTTAAACATGAGACCTAGTTCTTTAGGACTCAGGGTTCCATTTCCCAGTTTGGTACTACAATTCACGATTTGACCTGGGTAATCTAAAAAGGGTGCTAAGTCATTATACCCACCTTCATAATCGCAGACATGCAAAATATTACAATGACAATCAGCATTGATCTCATTCATGATGGTGAGATCATGAGGCTTGACATACTTCAGGAAGATACTTGCATCGTCAAAACGGAATGCTTCACCACCCTGAGTGGAGGCCAAAAATCCGTCAACTCCTAATTTGATACATTCTTTAGCAAATACCATCACACTATCCGTGATCATCTCCATTCCTTTTTTCACATTCTCGGGATCTTGCTTCAAATGTTCAGTTAAAAGTTGGCTGCCAATACTATGCCCTGCACACATAAAGGGTGAGTAGAGAGTGACTATCACAGGTGCCAAAGATTTTCCTTTTTTCACCAATTCTTTAACCACGTAAAGCTGATCGCGGTAGAAATCTTTGCCATAGAACGGCATTTTTCGCCAATCTGCCGGCCGCTTGATTTCATGAAGGACCGGAAAAGTCTGCTCATACTGGACCTTGATAAAGTCCATGTCAATGGCAGTAAAATATTCCAAATGTCGTTTTACCGCAGCATTACCCCAGCGATAACTATCGCCAAAATGAACGAAAAAACCCGCTGGCACATACCACTCATGCGGATTTCCAGCAATCAATTGCATGATTACTTCCCGTTTATTGATGGTTGACCGTAATCCAGGGGCTCTGTCGATCAATGCAGCAGCAGCTGAGATGCTTAGAGATTTTACGAAGTCTCTTCTCCTGATTAATTTTTGCATTTTTTTAATTTCGATTTATAACAGGATATGTGTTCTAATATACAGAGTCTATCTCATTTTCCAGTGAAATGATGGATTCAACATTTAGTATTTAAAAAAGCTAGATCAGGTCGATCGAAGTCAATCCGATTTAGGAAGGAGCACAGCTAAAGGTAAGGGCAGATTCTATATACTAGTCGCAGCCGGCATTTTACTGATGCTTGGACTATTCTTTCGAGGCCGATAAATCAAAAGAAGATCCGCAAAAAATTATATGTAAGTCAAACGGGGCGTGTACAAGATGACCAAATTAACAACCTCGTTAATAATCAAAATCAGTAGAAGACCTTTGAGCAAGGGTTTAAAGACTTTCCGTCAGCAATCAGTAGCTTACTTCGTCTCACCAAGCCAGAAACGACGATCTGCGGCTGCAGCATCAAGTTGCGTAATTCAATAGCCCCTTAAGGAAAACGGCAGTCTGAGAAAGAAAATCGACGGACTTCTAGAGGAACCGTGAGATTTTGGGATCCTTGCCTTGCTTTACCTTGCCTTCTATTTAGGTCTTTTTTATCCATATTGCCAAGCCAGTAGCCACAATTTCTCCCTCTTTGGATAAAATGTGCTTGGTTGTTGCTTGGTCACTAAACTGCACCTGACTCGATATCTTTTCATCAGCAAAAACTTCTCCCTTGATCTTGACATTAAATTCGGAAATCTGATGATTTAGTAAAAAACCAATCGAAAAAGGCTCCAGCATCCATCTGAAAAAGTACTGATTATTCACGTGGCGATTAAAATCTAATTCAAAATAGCCAGGGATGATTTTTTTTTCGAGATCTGCCCGGTCTATCTGGATTCGCAGTTGATGTGCTCTTGGCAAGTGCTTTGCTGTCGGGGCCACTTTTAATACCGCTTGAATGTCTTCGGGGAATGGGCTGGTTTTACGCCGATTGATATCCATCAGAATCCAGGTTGTTGAAGCTTGGGCCAGTAGATTCTGATTGCAATCATACAGATAGTAGTCACGGTAGGTAAAGATCTTATCGACTCCTGATGGAAAGGTCAATACCTCGATCTGGTCGCCAAGATGTGGTTGTTTGAAAAGTTGGAGATGTTGATTGGCGAGAACCCATCCAAGACCTCGGGGCTCTAATTGCAATGCAGAAAAACCAAGGGCCATAACCTGATCAATTGCTGCATCATGCATCAGGCGTATCATCGCAGGAATGCTGGCTTGCATAGTCAGATCCACGTCAAATCCTCTGATCTCGAATACTTGCCGATGGTGAAGTTTATGAAGCATGTTAGTAAGTTAATGATTTATACTTGGTTTGATCTGCGGGAGACCGTTGGAATACTTACCCGGGCTGGGTTTTTGAACATCATTTTTCTCCAATATTGTATGACATCTGGCTTCGGATCCCTGGCTTGCTGCCAGAGTGGCAGGTCGGTCAGTTGTATTCAATATCGTCCACCATTTCATCGTGGAAGAACATCGTTTTACGGCTTTAGCATCAAGTTGAGTGACTCAACCGCCTCCTGGTTCAATAATTTTAAATCTTATTTAACATTTTTTACAATAAATTTTTCGAGATTACGTCTTTGTTGAGTCGGTTGAAATTTTGACCTCAACCAGGTGTGATCAATAAGTCTCAGAGAGTTAGAAACGATTTAAGTCGACGGGCAGGGGAAATACTTCGTTGACTTAATCCTTGCAATAACAAAATGGGGCACTCTTTTTGGGAGTGTTCTGATAACTTAAAGTAAATAAAATTTATGAGGATCACCTTTCTGTCCTTGCTTTACCCGTTATCTTTCTTCATCTCTACGTTTTCTTATTCACAGGAGAACCTACCATTGTATGTGCCGGAAGAGCGGGTAATGCCAATGAAGAACATGGTGGATGAGAACCTTCAACAGAGGCTCAATAAAATTGTGCAGGCAAATCCTACCTGGAACAGCCTGGTGAAACAGAAAAGACTTGCAATTGGTATTGTCGATCTTAAGGATCCTTTTCGGCCGCGATTTGCCAGATTGAATGGCAATGAGATGATGTATGCTGCCAGTTTGCCCAAGATAGCAATCTTACTTGCCAGTATGGATGCCCTCGATAAGGGGGAGCTAAACGAAAGTGATGAGGTAGTGTCTGATATGAACCGTATGATTTGTTATTCAGACAATCAGGCCTCTACCCGAATGATTGACCGTCTGGGATATGAAAAAATTGAAGGTGTTCTGACAGACCCAAGTTATAAACTTTATGACAAAAGTAAATCCGGTGGTCTTTGGGTAGGTAAGCGATATGCTGCTGCCGGACCGAGGCATCCGGATCCTATAAAAGGGCTTAGTCATGCAGCTACGGTCTCTCAGGTATGCCGGTTCTATTATTTACTGGCTTTGGGAAAACTTGTAAACCGTGATCGCTCCCGACAGATGTTGGAGATCATGGATGATCCCGCCTTACACCACAAGTTTGTCAACACACTTGACCGGGTAGCACCCAATGCCCATGTATATCGCAAATCTGGCTCCTGGAAGTCTTACCATGCCGATTCGGCTCTGGTCTGGGACGAAAACCCAATGCGTCGTTACATTCTTGTTGCGTTGGCTCAAGATGAGCAAGGAGAGCAGATCATTCGACAGATGGTCAATGTTGCTGAGCAAACCTTATCTATCAAGAACTACTCAAGTCGCAGTGCTTCAGTTTTGGGTAAATAGTGGTATCGTGTTTCGAAATTTTCGAATACCTGAGTTGTGGCTGTTTGCTAAAGTGGAAAAGTCAATGCCGTGACAAAACGGTGATGGAAGCCAAGACCGTTCCCATGGAATCTACAAGATGACCCGGTGGTAAAAACCTTTTTATCAAACCAGGAGTTCAATTTTTTTGTTTTTAGTATCCAAAAGGAGCATGGCTAAGCCTGAATTACTATATTGCCGGCTTCCGATGGTGTGATCATGAAAGGAGCTTTTTTCACATTCTTGCAGAAGGTGTTTGACATCCGGGAAGGGGAATTTTCCCGTGCTCTCCTGATGCAGCTCAATTTCTTCTTGATCATTGCGACATTACTGATTGTAAAGCCAACGGTCAATGGGTTATTCCTGGCTGAGATGGGTGCAAATCGGCTTCCCTCAGCCTATCTCCTGGTCGCATTCTTCGCTATTCTTGTGTCATCAATTTACGCCCGAATTCTGGGCCGCATTAATCTCAATAAGATCATTCTTGGTACACTTTTAGTCTCAGTGGGGCTGTTTGTACTGTTCGGTATTTTACTCAGATTAAACATTGTGGTAGGCTGGATATTGTATGCCTTTTACATTGTCATGGCCATTTTTGCCGTATTATCAGCTTCACAATTTTGGGTCTTGGCCAACGTGATTTTTAATGCACGTGAAGCCAAACGCATTTTCGGATTTATTGGTGCCGGGGCGATAGGAGGGGGTATTTTGGGTGGCTATCTCACCAGTCTGTTGGCTGAACCACTCGGTAGTGAAAACCTCATTTTTGTTGCCGCAGGGTTGCTGTTTCTTTGTGTTCCCAACACTTCCTATATGTGGAACAAATTTGTCGTTGTCAGCCAATCAAAATATCAGCGACGTAAGAAGATTCCTAAAATTGAACATCCCATTTTTCTCATTCGAAAATCGGAACACCTCACCAATCTCAGTGCTATCATCGCGATTAGTGTGATCGTGGCCAAATTAGTTGATTACCAATTTGGTGCAATTACTTCGAGCATTATCACC
This sequence comes from Saprospiraceae bacterium, assembly GCA_016711125.1. Lineage (GTDB taxonomy): Bacteria > Bacteroidota > Bacteroidia > Chitinophagales > Saprospiraceae > JABDMH01. Next base: position 360,941 of record JADJTQ010000003.1, read on the forward strand.
GATCCTGATGAATTGACCGCTTTTTTTGGATTCTGGTACTCTAATTTTAATGTCATCTCACTAATTATCCAATTGATTCTTACCCGTCGGATCGTCAAAAAATTAGGCATCGGTGGTTCTTTGTTTCTCCTTCCTGCCAGTATTTTTCTGGGTGCCTCCCTGGTTTTATTTATACCCGTTCTGTGGACGGCGATATTTCTAAAGAGTAGTGATGCTAGTCTCAAACATTCCTTAAATCGAGCAACTTTTGAGCTCCTCGCAGTCCCAATTCCATCTGAAATAAAAAATCAAACAAAGATATTTATTGATGTTGTTGTTGATAGTCTGGCTACCGGAATTGGAGGTCTCATTTTAATTTTCGTAATCAATGCACTTAATTTATCGACTGGATTTATAAGCATCATTATCCTGGCACTCCTAGGTGTGTGGTTTTTATTTGGCCGCAGGGTGCGTCAAACTTATCTGGATGCGTTTCGGGTTAATTTAAAGAACCTGCCTGAAGAGGAGGTGCTAGCTATGAATCTTGAAGATGAGGCAGTAGTCACCGATTTGAAATACGCTTTACTCAATGGATCAGATCGACAGACATTGTCGGTTTTAAAGAAATTGCGAATTCAGCCGGATCATCGTTTTGTTGGCGAACTTGAAATGTTGTTGTCCCACCCATCTTTTGCTGTCCAGGAAGAAACTATTCGTAATTTATATTCGATATCGAATGTCGATCTATCCAAGAAGATTACCCCGTTTATTCGTAGTGAATCACATTCGGTTAGAGTATCAGCTTTTTCTTATTTAATCTCGAAGGCCAGACGTGGGGCTACTGCTTTTATTAAGAGATATCTTGAGGTAGAAGATCGTACGATCACAATACCCCTTTTAATAAGTATGGCTGAGGAGAGCCGTGACAATCCCGTATTAAAAGACCATTTTCAAATGGTATCTCGTCTGGAGACAGAATTTAATCAGCTTTCAGTCCGAACTCCCGATCACAATAGAAAGTATTATATTCTTGGTTTATTGAAAGCAGCCGGGTTGACAAAAAAACCTATTCTTTTTCCTAGAATGGAAAGATTTTTGGTCGATCCTGATGTCGAGATTCGGACCCAGGCGATACTGTCTGCTAGCGAAACCCTGGACCCGTATTTTATACCGGCCTTGATCGAGTTGCTGGGTGAACCCTCAAGTTCAGAAGCTGCCGGTAAGGCGCTAGTCAATTATGGTAATGAGATTATTCCTGCCATTATTCGATATATGAAACCGGCCAGGGTTAGTACAGATATTGTTCGGAATATTCCTGGGGTTGTTGGGCATTTTCCTGTCCAAGCTGCAGTTGATTTTCTGTTTATTCTGGCAACCGACCCTGATCATCAAACCAATCTGGCTGCATTAGGTGCTTTGGTGAAGCTTAAAAAAGAACGGTCGTCGCTACAATTCTACCGGAAAAAGTGTCAAGGATACTTTAAAAATGATACTGATCGATTTAAGGATATCATCTTCGCTCAGTATTCACTGGAAGACCTTTTCAATCATTTGAAATCTCAAAAGGTTGACTCCGAAAAGAGAGGGCTATTGGAACTCGTGTCCCAATTTCTGGACCCAATAAAATTAGAGTTGTTCGAAAGATGTGAAAAGTGGATCTATTTGTATTCTAATCTGATCAAATTCAAAACAGGTTCTAAAGCAAACCAGCTGAAGTCAAAATCTAGCGGCCAGAATATTCAGGATCCCCTTGGGAGAATTCCTGATTCACCTGAAAAGAATGTCTTTCTCTGGATGCAGAACGTATTGGATAACAAATCAATGCCCTTGAGAGACTTCGAGAATCTCAACCCAACCTTTAAAGCTGATTCCGCAAAGGCACTTTTTATTCCTTGAGGACCTTGGTTCACAAGGAAAGGAAATTGCTGACGAGATTGAAAAATTGCAGACCGTAAAAGCTTAGGAGTCTGCTAGAAGATTCACTGCGCATTCACATTTCCTGCCTGAACCCATTGAGCCGTTCATGATAAGAAAGGATGGCTATTGACTGTTTTTAGCGGGTTTTGCTGAAAATGGAGATGTCGGATGGTAAGAGAGCGAGCAGGTTCGGCAAGCTCATCCTGACCTTTATATTCTGCGGTTTTTAAGAACGAACATTTGAATAGTTATTCAAAATCACTCACTAAAAATGGCGAAGACCTGAAGGAATTGTGTCAGTTGCTCACCGCATTATTTTATCGATCCTGCCTGCTAATGCATTATGATCGATATTTGAATTCTTCTTAAGTACATTACTCATGAGTGCGACGAGATAAGTGGTTCCGTCTTCATGCTCGATGATGGCTACTGAGTTCATAAAATTTTGCACATTGCCCATGTATTTTCCACAGTCAGGCATGGTTGTTCGATCACATTTATAGAGACTCCCGGATTTAAAATAGACAGCCGCATCCTTCAGGCTGGCATTGGAAGCATAACGAATTCTACGGTCGGTCATGTAGAGTAGTCGTTTGATTTCTAGGCTGGACTCGACATCAATCAGATCACCTCTTTCGAGAGCAAGCATCCACTTCATGAATCCTCGTGGACTGCCGATGCTTCCTCCCTTGCCTGGAATGTACCCGGTGCCACCGCTGGTAAACAATTGGCCCAATCTCCACTCATCTTCCGTGATGTCAAGTGATCTCAATGGGTCATGTACCACTGAATTGGCAATATCAGCCAGTTCTGCTTTTGGAGTGGTTTTAAAATAGTTTTCCCCTTCTTCTTCGGTGATTGTAGGGTATTTTTCGCCAAATACGCGCATGAGAATAGCTTCCCGCCACACAATGCTGGCGGCTCCGTTGTTGCTTACTGAAACCATGTGATCAACCCATTCGTAGAGTGAAAATACGTCACCAGCCTGAACCCTTCTCTTGGCGAGCTTTTTTGTTTCCGTATCGAAAAAAGGTACCGTATGTTCATCATAAAGCCCCCATTTTCCAGACCGCACAAACTTGCTTTTCATCAATTCCCTTCTTTGCTCAAAGGAGTCTGGAAACAAATTGGATAGCTCGCAAAAGAATCCCGATATGACTGCCAGTTTACCAACACTACCGGGTTGAAATCCACGGTCTTCCTTGCGGGCTGCATATCGTATGGGTTTTCCCGGAGTAATGTCCATCACCGAAATCGAGTAGCTTTCATCCAGATTGGGAAACAAAGCATTTAGCGATTTCTGGAGAGCGGGATCAATTGTCGGAAGTGTTTTGAGGCTGTCTCCTTTCGGTGTTTGGTATAGATTTAATTTGAGCTGTTCAAGGGTTTTCTGCGCACCTTTAATTGCAGGAGTACCAGGCAGTTCGCCTTTTAAAATCAGCTCGAGATATAACAGTCGCCTTATCCCCGTCAGCCCATATCCATCGATCGGATACGCCGTCGTTTCAGACAAGATTGATATCAAAATGAAAAATAAGATAAGGTTGCTTTTTATAAATTGATTCATCATAAGAGCTTACTGGTCATGTTAATAATTTTACGATAGTCTATAGTGGGAGTAATTTTTTTCCAAATAAGCCAAGCTCAGTGCATTTTTATTTTCTACAAATGGCCTGATTTGAAAAAGCCAGATTTTATCATCCTTAAATCCCAATTCGACATCCAGGGGAGCATCAGACTCAATGTTCATATTTTTGGGCATTTCTTGTTTAATCACTTGAGTTATTGACCGCAGTGCATTTAGATTTTGGATGCTCAGAATCCTGGATTCAAAGGATGCAAAATGATTGTCTGTGCCGCCACCCGCTGGTAATCGGCGATATTGCGGCTCGCGGGCAGGTGATAAAAGTTGATTATTACCCGGATGCTTTAAGACATAAGTTTCCGCAGCTTGTCCATCTACCGCTCCGCCAGCGCCTCGGCTGAAAGCAACCGTAATATCCCTGGAGTCATGAGTTGATATGCCCTTAGTGATCAGCACTCCTGAGCAGTCGACATCAACACTTGGTATGATGAGTATCGATGGAAAGACATTTTCCGGATTCAGCAAATAACGCTGTCTCCATCGGAAACTCCGTTCAGTATAGGGCGACGCCCAAACGTCTTTGATACCCTGTAGTATGGCTTCTTTTTTGACCGCATTAAATATGGTAAGATTGAGTCCCGCGCCCGTAAAATCCTTGAGATCTTCCATATTTGTATCGCTTCTTAAGAACACTGGTATTGCGCCGGCATTTTTGCCGAAGGCGCTCATAAAACTTTTCTCAAGGTCGGCGATAAAGTCATCGTAAAGAGGCATGATTTTGATGGCTTCCCGCAATTCCTTTAGCTTTTCTAGCATGAAACTATCGGCGGCTACTTCCGATTTAGTTTTTCTGATAGTTTCTCCCGCAGCAAATTGTTCATTTAAATATTGCCAATAAGAGACGGATTGACCGGGCATTTTTTGGTTTAGATGCTTGCGAAAAATTCCAAAAGGGAGAACGATTCCTTCCACGACATGATCAGGAAAAATAGATTTTAATTGTCCAAGATTGGCAGCTTTCGGACCACATACTTTACCCGAGGAGGCAGCATTGACTTCCCTTAGATTTAGAATCCGGTCTTGATTTAATAGAATTTTATCAATAGGCACGGAAATCCGTTCTTCACTTCTTGATTTCACAAGAAATAGATCTTTTTCTTCGGTTGACATATGGGCCTCTGGTTTAATGCTCACGTTACCCAGATTAGTCACTGCATAAAAAACCGACTGTCCTTCATACTTCTTTAATTCATTTAGATTTTCCAATGAAATGATAGCGTTTGGAATACCCAAATTTCTTGCCAATAGCTGAACATGTGATACCATATTACCTTCACTCACGGTGAGGATACCCGCCACGGGTTTTAGATCGGATGGTGCATATTGAAATACATATATCTTATCCTTCGCTATTTCCTTCGGTTCTTCATTTTCAATGATCACCAGGGTGCCCTTGGCAATGCCTGGATTAAGGCCCCGAATACTATTTTGGTTGGATAGTTCGAGCACTTGATTGGTTATGTTAGATTGTTTGGCGATAAAATCACCTAATGTTCCTACTGAATTGCCCAAAGGCAATAAAACTGATCCGCGGATGTTGTCGTCGATAAAGCCATTGACTAATGGTTCAAAACCGGCATACAGGTTAATTACATCTTTATAAACACCTCTGACCATTCCGGTACCCCATTGCAGTATTTGATTGGATCGTTCAAACATATCGGTGAGTTCTCCCAGGTTCATTTCGTCTTTAGAAAAATTGGCCAGGACTCCGGCAACTTCTTCCCACTCCCAAACTTCGATGTAACCACAACCCATTGCTGCCATTCCGGAATAGCATATTTTTTCTGCTGTTTCCGCAGCTGTCTGGGGATGCCATTTGGTTGCCTGGACAAAAAATATCTCTTCCAAAGTGTTAGATAGATCAAAAAGGGTTAAGCGCACTTTGGCATTCTTTTCCAGTAGAATCTCCTGCCTGATTTGTGCTATTTTTTCTGCGGTGATTGCTGTAAAATCAGATCCCAAACTGCGGGTTGCATAAAAATTGACATATTCATTTAATTGAGTTCGGATATTATGATCTTTAGGTATTTTGTTGATGTCTGGTTTAAGGGCATTTAGATCTACCGGTCTAAAGGTTGCCTGCATGTCGCTGATCAGCGTGGCAAATTGCTTTTGCAACTCTTCGCTTAATTGCTTTTGGTGCTTTTGGAGAAAACTTTTAACGGCCGGGATATCTTTTTCTTCAGGTTGCCCATGAATTTTTACTCTTAAGTCCTGAAATTCGGGATAAGCGTCCGATATCGTTTTGGAGAGTGCTCTAACATTATATGATTTTTCGGTTTCCTGCCGATGGGGTATATTTTTTGTTGCTTGGCGGATCAGGTAAAATTGACTTTTGAGCAGGGAATCGTCTTTTAAGAGCCAAGTAAAAAAGTCAGCACCCCAGGCAGCCTCATCCTCACTTTGGAAAGCACCGCGGTAGAATTGTGCTTTACGAAGAATCCACCCGTTGTCAACTGATCGCAGGAACTTTTCAAGGTGATACTGTTTGATTCTTGAATGGTCAGCGTCAGCATCCCAAAAAGCCTCATGGGGGGTAGTCGCCAGGATCTGTCCCAAGAAAACATGATTGTCGCTGGCTAGCGACTCGACGGCATCCTTGTAGCGCGCTCGCTGATTTCCAGCCTGATCAGGGCATGGATCTTTCGGTTGCCTTATGGTGCCATCTTTACAGAACCAGCGAATGTCTTTGTAGGGTCCGCGAACGTCGGCTTTGTACTCTGCAATGTATGATGCAATCTCAGGTGAAGATTTTGATTGGGCATAGATGAATGCGGGATTCCATTGAATGATAAGGAGTAGGCCAAGGGCCAGGATTGTTTTCATTTTGTAACACATGTGACCGGGTTTTCTAGTTTGATTGGTCTGTTGATCGTATGTCATAGGTCAAAGACATTGGAAAGATGTGCCATTTCAAGCATTCTTTAGCTTAAAACGTATTTTTTTTGGGGATGTTCCAAATAAATCCCGATTGTTGAAAGCTGCTTTTGACGCATAGCTGGGTGATCAGCTCCAAAATCAAGGTCGGATCCTGACGATTGTGATCTTCTTAAGGAAATGGTTGAAACCAAACGCAAGCCCTTTTTGTCTTATAAGGAGAGACTATAATACATGGAATATATTGATTACTATAAGGTATTGGAGGTTGATAAAAAGGCTGATACACAGTCTATAAAGAAGGCCTATCGCAGGCTGGCCAGAAAGTACCATCCCGACCTTCACCCAAATGACGATAACGCTAAACGAAAGTTTCAACAAATTAATGAGGCCCACACCGTTTTGAGCGATTCAGAGAAGCGGGCGAAATATGATAAATATGGAAAAGATTGGGAGCATGCGGAAGCTTTTGAGGAAGCTGCCCGGCAGCGCCAGCAGAATCAGGGTCTCGACCACAGGGATATGGGCAATCAACCACGTATGAGGATTTTGATGGGGAAGATTTTTCAGAATTTTTTAATTCGATGTTTGGCAGGAGTGGTTTTAGTGCCCGGCAGGATCAAAGGAGGTTTCGGGGGCAGGATTTGCGCGCAACATTGACCCTTGAGTTGAAAGATGTGTTCCAAACGCATAAACAGACGTTCAATCTCAACGGAAAGAGTATCAGGATTACCATTCCTGCAGGGGTCAGTAACGGACAGGATATTAAAATAAAGGGTCATGGGGGTCCTGGTGTAAATAGTGGTCCCAATGGTGATCTATATATCAAGTTTGATCTCGTGAATAATTCGAATTTTATGAGAGATGGGAATGATCTGCTACGTAAGGAGGAAATTGATCTTTATACAGCAATTTTAGGTGGCCCAATTGTAGTTACCACTTTTGATGGAAAAAAGTAAAATTAAAAGTTGCTCCGGGTACCCAAAATGGAACCAAGGTCAAATTGGCTGGCCAGGGTTTTCCCGTTTATAAAAGAGAAGGTCATTTTGGTGATTTGATTCTAACCTTTCAGATTACTATGCCAACAAAACTTAGTGAGGAAGAAAGAGAGCTTTTCGAAAAACTCGCAAAAATAGATCGGAAATGAAATATGAAAATCTCATTCTGATATCGGAGATCTGCACTCACTATCGCCTGGATCAATCCTTTTTTGAACATCTGGATCAGCACGATTTATTAGAACGGGTATATTATGAAGATAATTATTATATCGAAGTCGAATATCTTGCGAGATTGGAAAAAATTATTCGGTTTAAGAATGACTTGAATCTTAATCTGGAGGGTATTAGTGTCATCTTTGAACTACTCGAAAAAATTGATCGGTTACAACAGGAAAACATTCGATTGCAGAATCGTGCGCAGTTTTTTGACTAGGATGTCCTTCTAAAAGCCATACTGCGTGATTTCTTCCGGTAGTGGAAAGTCAAATCAAATAGGCATTGCTTGATATTCGGGGAGACTAAATGCTGATTCCGGTGATTCTTGGCCGATTAAAGTGTCTTGTCTGACTGCCCTGAAGACAGTCTCCAGATCTACCTTAATGTCTCGTAGTCCCGTGTGTTGATAGATTGATCCTTTTTCATCCATGTTTTGTCGGAAAAGACAATCATAGTGAATTAATTCGTGTCAGTTTATCGTTTCTTTTTACAACGACCACGGTTACCTAACTTAAAACTAAACCCATTGAGAGTTCCCGATCTAATAACGGTGGGTGTGCTGCTGTTTGTCAGTGTCGCCAGACTCGAGGCTCAGAAACCGCCTCTGGATAGTGCAAGCCTGGTCCTTTTGAATCAGGTAAAAGAGGAAGCCTCCAAAAATAATAGCGCAGCGAATATTGTAAGATTATTTCGAGACAATTATGAAACGGTGCGCTTTGGGAATCAATTTTTTCATGAAGTAATCAGTTTCTTTCTCGAGAATAACCATATCGAAATAGCCGCTGAAGTCCTCGAGTATAATCCATTTCTAATGTCGCAGCATAGTCAACTGGCACTTTATTATTATTATTTGGGTGTCACTCAGATGTTGGCTAAAAGAGGTTGGATTAATTACAAACAGGCGGAAAAGAGTCTGAACCGGGCTGCATTGGAGATGAGAAGATCGTATCTGCCGGATTACGGGTTTTTCTCCGATGTTGAAAATGCACGCGGGTATTTATCCATCACTGCAAGAGGTGTTAGTACGGATGAAGAGAAAGACCTGGTATGCATAGTTCGCTACGAATTTATAACAATGGCGATCAATCATTTTCGGGATGCATTGATGTATAATCCTGAAAATGAAGTAGCTGAGCAAAATCTGGATACGTTGTTGGATAAATTAAATATGGTGGGCCTGCCGATTCCACCTTATCCATATAATCAGAATATGATTTCGGGGTTGTCGATTGCTTTTGACTCACTCAACCTGGACTCTCTGCACAGCACGACAAGTTTACCAGTACTTGACTACACTCTTTTGCCGAATAATTATCAACTGATCATGAGTGAGCTTTCGCAGTATAGTGAGATTATTTTATGTCTGGATCTCAGCGGATCGATGGATGAATCCGTGGGGTGGGGCCCCGAAGTTTCTAAATTTTTAGTGGCTCAACAATTGGCCTTGTTTATTTGCATGCAAATGCGCACTGATGTTTTTATCGGGGCTATTTCGGTAGGTCGTGCATGCGATGAATCGAGCGCTGCTTTAAACTATCCCATCGCCAGTGTGAGTAGGAGAGAGCTTTTGATGCAAATTGACGCCATCAGACCCTACGGTCCCACGCCCTTAAATAAACGATTGCGAATGACCAAAGACATGTTTTCGATCCGAAATAATAAGAAATTGGTATTCTTATTAAGTGATGGAATGGACACGTGCAATGAAATCAACGAATTGTGTTCTACAGCCGCTATGCTGGCATCAAATGGAATTGACCTGTCGGTTTTTTCATTTATTTATGAAACACTCGATCCGGAATCGCGTACGGCTTATTCCGTTTATAATTGCATGACCAATCCATCCGAGGGAAAAATCTATAAAATCACTCAGGATGGCGGCTTGAAGGATCAAATCGATTATGAACCCATCAGTAACAATCTATTGGTACTTCCTCCGTTAGATACTTCCATTTTGTGGAAAAATAACCATGGTCTTTTTCAATTCAGGATAGATGGGGTTGTGCCTCCAATCAATCAAATAATTGATTTTACAAAAGAGTAATGGATGGTGGACATGTTTAGTGGGTTTAGTGGGTCTCAACAAAGTCAGGAACGGCGAGAACGGATGAATCATGTTATAGTAGATTTTGTATTTTGTAAAATCAGCGCGAGGTGAGTATTTCAACATCCTCCTAGACAGTTTTCTCACCCTATCTGGACTACAGTAAATATTGGTAATTTACTTGTCAAGTCAGGGCTGTTGAACTTTTAGTAACCTTCCGGATACCGACTAACTTTTCTCGTTCGGAGCGAAGACCCTATTGTTACATTTTGGCAACTACCAAAGGAGACTGCCGATGTGCCTACTGACACCATTGAGGAAAGTAAATCCATTCAACCCGGAATCTGCATTAGAAATGCAGATTCTGCCCGTGGAGTCAGAAGAAGCAAGGCTTGTCTGATTGTGACATTAATCGTCATCAGCTGACGAAATCATTGAGAATCAATGATTTGTCAGGGTCAAACCTTGAAGTTGAAAATCACTACTTCGGTTTTCACTACTTCGGCTAAATGTTGATTTTCAATCGTCAAATTATGCATTGGAAAATCCAATCCATAATGAGGGTTCAATAGCCTGTACTGGGTAGTCCGCTACGTGATTCTTTTTTTTAACCCTGGCTTAAGCCCCGTTTGTTTAAAACTTTTATATCTTGATTTATCGCAAAAAAATATGTAGAATGAAATCCAGAAGGAAGTTTTTAGAGAAATTAACATTATCTGCAATTAGCTTACCACTTTTACCCGGGTCAAATCTTTTTGCAGCAGATGAGGATCCCTATGAGGGACCTATCTTGAAGGTTGCCATCATGGGATTAGGCAGCTACGGTACCAGGGTGGCTGAGGCGATGCAAACCTGTAAACGGGCAAAATTGGTTGGTGTCATCAGTGGTACGCCAACGAAGATTACTGCCTGGCAGGAGAAGTATGGAATCCCGGAGAAAAATTGCTACAATTACGAAAATTTTGATGCAATCAAGGATAATCCTGACATCGATGCTGTATATGTAATTACCCCTAATGCTCTTCATAAAGATCAGGTGATCAGGGTCGCCAAAGCGGGAAAACATGCTATCTGTGAAAAACCGATATCCATCAATGCTAAAGATGGTGAGGAAATGGTGCAGGCTTGCAAAGCTGCCAAGGTAAAATTTCTGGTGGGCTATCGAATGCACTTTGAGCCTCATACCGTGGAGGTCATTCGGATGCGAATGGCTGGCGAGCTAGGTAAAATCATGTTTTTCCAGGGTCTTTCCGGCTTTCCAATTGGTAATCCTGATCAATGGAGACTGAATAAGGAACTATCAGGTGGTGGCGCAATGATGGATATTGGTATTTATTCAGTCAATGGTGCACGGTATATGGTAGGAGAAGAACCGATTTGGGTAACCGCTCAAGAGACCAAAACCGATCCCATCAAGTTTAAAGAGGGAATTGACGAGACTATCCAGTTTCAAATGGGATTTCCCAGCGGTGTAGTTGCGTCTTGCTTGTCGACTTATTCGATGGGAAATTTAGATCGTTTTTTTCTAAATGGTACCAATGGCTTTGCCGAAATGCAGCCATCTACGGGCTACGGGCCGATTAAGGGTCGGACTCATAAAGGTCCATTAGAAGAAGCAATCGTGACCCATCAAACACTTCAGATGGATGAGATGTCAGCCATGATATTAGAAGGTAAAGAACCCTTGGTGCCGGTTGATGGCGAAGAAGGGGTTAAAGATCTGAAGATCATGGATGCCATTTATCTGGCGGTCAAATCGGGTGCAAAAATAATCTTGAAAGCTTAAAAAATGAAAAGACGAAAATTCATGTCTTCTGCTATCGCAGCGGGAGCACTGCCACTAGCCTCCTTGTCGATCCCATCTCGTCGGGCAGCAGTGGAAGAAAAGGAATTCTATGAGATCAGAACTTACGAAATGAAGTTTCGGGGCAGTCAGACAGTCCTTCGGGGATATCTGAATGATGTGCTCGCTCCATCTCTGGTACGGCTGGGAGCGAGTAAATGGATGATCTTTGGAGACATCGGAAATGCAGATCCTGCCAAACTTTATGTGTTTATTGCATATCCCAATGGCAAGGCTTATCTGCAAGCGCAAAACCTTCAGAATGACGCTTCATATATCGCAGCTTCTTCAGAATACAATGCATTGCCTCCAGACCAGACCTTGTACAACCGCTTTTCCTCCTCGCTATTGCTGGCTTTTGACGGAATGCCAAAAATGATGGATCCTGTAGATGGAGCGACGTTGTTTGAATTACGTACCTACGAAGGCTATAGTGAGGATGCAGTGCGGCGCAAGATCAAAATGTTTAATGATGGTGAAATCGAGATATTTTTAAAAACAGGTTTGTCTCCCGTGTTTTTTGGCGAGATGATTATTGGTCCATACCGGCCTTGCCTGACCTACATGATCAACTTTAAAGACATGGATGAACACGATGCCAATTGGAAAAATTTCATTGCCCATCCTGAGTGGAAAGCAATGAATGGCAAAGAAGAATATGCCAATACAGTATCGAATATCAGAAAATTGTTTTTACACCGACTATCTTAACTGGTTTAAACAATCTATTGATTTTTGTCTATGCTTTTTGTTAAAAAGAGATAAATCTTGGATTAGGCTCAGATGGAATTAATGCTCTAATTTGTCTTTGAGATACCAGAGTAAGAAGGCCAACAGAATATTTTTCATAAAGTGCAATAGTTCACTCAACTGATCTATACCGATGTTTTTTGACCAAAATCGATGTAGTATCAGACTCGATATAACCAAAAAGCCACATAAGCCATAAAAAGCATAATCCCAGTATTTTGGCATGAAGAGCATGACACTGGATGCGATCAAGAGTGCACCGCTCATTTTTACAGCCACATCGGCATTGAGCAAACCCGCCTCCACCGAATATTTCATTAGTACTTTCGGAAAGACAAAATGTAAGAAACCAAGGAATCCAAAAGCCCCGGCAATGATGTAAAGTAGTGTTTGGTCAGAAAACATAAACTAAAGCGAGGAATTGGTTAATGATCGTGCAAATTTCATATTTCCAGCGAAACATAGAAACAATTCCCCGCTTAAGTAAGTTTAGCTCCAAAGTCGATCCCAGGATCTTTCGATATCCCAGTCCGGAGTCGGCTCGAAATAGCCTTTATTTTCGGGGTCCAGATGCTGCTTGACCACTTCTTCATTGAGTTCAACTCCGAGACCTGGAGCCTCAGGTACCGGGGCAAACCCTTTTTCGATCATTGTGTGTTTGGTAGTCACCAGATCCTGCCAATAGTCAAGGTCTACTGAATGATGCTCGAGCGCCATGAAGTTTTGGGTAGCAGCAGCACAATGCACGTTAGCCATAAAAGAGATTGGAGTTCCGGCAAAATGCAGCGCCATGGAGACACCCCTTTCTTCGGCATAATCACCAATTTTTTTGGTCTCCAGCAATCCTCCTGAAGTGGCCAAATCAGGATGTACGATATCGATCGCACGGGCATCAATTAACTTAATAAATTCCTCCTTTAAGTAAATATCTTCACCAGTACTGGTTGGTGTTTCAATCGCATCGCTGATCAGCTTCCAATGATCGGTGAAGTTCCAGGGGATAAGATCTTCCAGCCACGCAAGACGGTATTTTTCCACAGCCCGTCCGAGTCGTATGGCATTATTGTGATCAAAGTGACCATAGTGATCAGAGGCCAGCGGTATGCCATAGCCAATTTTACTACGCACTTTATCGACACGCTCCAACATAATGTCAAGTGCGGCATCAGTGATTTGAACCTGAGTCAATTGATGGGTAGCACCGTAACTTACAGGATCATTAGTCCATTGGCGGGTTACTTCCCAAAAATTACTATTGGTGATTGTACTGGGGTCTCGTCTGGCTGCCAGTTCGATGCCGAAGTCCATTTTTAAAAAGGTGAAGCCATCTTCATCCATCCTTTTGCTCACCCTGGCAGCAAAGTCAGCATCATCACGGCCCATCGGTGTGTCGGCATATAATCTCACTTTATCCCGAAATTTTCCGCCTAATAACTGATAGGCAGGCACATTGTATGCTTTGCCAGCCAGATCCCAGAGAGCCATTTCGACGGCGCAAACCCCTCCGCCCTGACGGCCATGGAAACCAAATTGTTTGATTCTTTTAAAGATTAAATCGACACTGCATGGATTCATACCTATGATTCGGCTCTTAAGAAACATAGCGTATCGGTATGATCCCTGATCCCGTACTTCGCCCAATCCATATATACCCTGATTGGTATCAATTCGAATGACGGGACAACGCGCATGCCCGTTCATGACCACAGCAAATCGCATGTCGGTGATTTTCAGATCACTCGGGGCAGATGAACGGTTGACTTTAGAGGTGGCATGATCCATGGTCTCTTCCAGAGGACTTAACATAAAGGCACCCAGACTGAGACCACCAAGACCGGCTTTTTTGAAAAACTCGCGGCGATTAGCACTTTTTGGCTGTTCGGGTTCAGGTTGATCTTTGATCCCGAGTTTTTCGAGCATTTTATCTGACGGAGTAGACATAGTTGAAATAGTTTAATTTAATAGATGAGTAAATAGATTGAAGGCAGTAATTTAAGAAAATATTGGAGATAGAAGGACGGTTGCTCTGGGGGGCATATACTTCCGAGGTGTCATGACCAAATTAATTCAAGGGGTCATGACCCCTTGAAAGGATATTGTTCTTTGGGTTAAATTAGGTTATGCAGACCAGCGTGTACGATATTTTTGCAATATTTTAACAATTCTGTTTTGTCTATTTTAATCATCTTTGCGATATTGGGTTAGTCTAAGGACTTGTCAGTTGAGATCAGTCCTTTACAATGAATCTCATGAAAGCAAGAACGCGGAATGAGCTGTCGTCTTTATATGGCATTGACCCTAAGACTTTTCGCAAGTGGCTTAGTAAAATGGGCCTATCAGACGACCGTGGACTTCTCTCTCCCTCTACCCAGCTTAAAATCTTTGAGCGGTATGGTCTGCCTGATGGAATGGAAATTCGTGATGATTTGTTGGTGCCCAAGAAGAAAGGCTAATTCAATCCCTCCAGGCTTGGGAGTCTCAGTTCGGGAGTCTAAATTTAAGGGACTCCCAAGCCTGAAGCGAAGCGCCAACCTTCGCTTTAAAAGCTTCGGCAGACGGTGTAAGGATTGGATAGCCCGGCTTTGGAGTTGTAGATATTTATTATCGGACCCATGGGCTTACCCTTTACGAATTAATATTCAGAAGTTCGCGATTTTTTGGATACCCACGTTACTCCAAGGAGTCATGACTCCTTGAACCTTTCACAAGAGAAGTCTATCAAATAAATAGTATATCCCAAGTAAGGAATTACCATATATCCAAAGCTCGCCATACCATTGATGTTACCTATCCCCATCTTTTTGTGTCACCAACTATGTGTCTCGCCAACACATACCGATCTTTCCTGATTATTCCCGTTTTTTCCCGTATTTAATATGTTTTTTCAGTCTAGCTTTGATACATATTTGATGCTTTGGCAGACGCGTACAAAGAGCACCGAAAAGAAACCACCAGGTGGTACCTGGGCAGAAAAAGGACTACCATCATGCCATTTTGCAGAGGTCATGACAGCAGTCAATTTAGTTAACAACTAAAAATGTAAAGTTATGAGGTAATCCAATCAATTGTATAGTCTTAAAGAAACTTTAAACGATGTCATACAGGAAAATTAAAGTACAATTAATGGTCTTACTATTTACCCTGGTTTTAAACCAGTCAGACGCTCAGACGGAAAACTGGCAAATCGGGATTGGCATGAGCCCAGGCGAGGAAGTTTTTGACCCCTGGTATCTGATTATGAAGAGGAGTCTCAATACCAAATGGAATCTTCGCTCGGGTTTGGGATTTTCTTCCCGGAAGTACGAGGAGGAGGTATATAGTCGCTATGATCTGGTGTTCAATTATATCAAGATAACCCGGGAATATGATATCAGATTGTTACTGGGTTTGGAGTACCGGATGAAATGGCGTGGACTTGAATTTTTTACCGCAGGAGATTTGCTTTTGGGTAAGTCCCGAAGTTACGAAAACTTAAAAGACGAATTTCCGATCTATGGAGACGATGTCGATCCCCATTCTCAGCTTTATGATGTAGCTCAGTTCGATAAAGTAAAAGTATTTTCAGTGGGCGGCCGGTTTTCTTTCGGTATGGAGTATTTTATAACCCGAAACGCTTCGGTGGTGGTTGAATCAGGTTCTAACAATCGATTCTTTAGGACCTCATAATTGAGATCGTTGATAAGTCATTTTACTCAATTTACTGAGTAAATTTACTCAAATCATTGAGTAAAATCAAGCAATCCCACTCGACAAACATCTACAATCCGCAATTAATCCACAATCCGCAATCTACAATCCCCCCTGCCCCCAAAATACAATCACCCCTTTCTTATTGCCATTGAGAATGTCTAATTTTCCATCGCCATTGATGTCCTGAACGACAACATGGATGCCGACCCCAGAGTCATCATCAATATCGTGGCGGATCCATTTGGGTTGATTATTTTCATCCCGCTGCAACTCAAACCAGTAGATCACGGCCGGTTCCATTCCTCCGGGATCTTTTCCCTGATGGGCAAAATATCGTTTACCGGTCACAAAATCCATCAATCCATCATCATTCATGTCAACAAACGCTACCCCGTGGGTTTGGGAGAAGCTGGTATCAATTAAATGCTGCTGAAATCCGATCCTTCCATCGACGCTGGTTTGTTCGTGCCACCAGATTCCATAAGCGTGAGCCGAGGCCGACAAAACATCCTGATCGCCATCCATATCAAAATCGTAAGCGTACATCTGTGAGCAGGCCAATCCCAAACTTACTTTGTGAAATTTCCAGGGAAGTTTTTTCAGATCTTGAGGTACTTCCCACCAACCTTCACGTACAATAATGTCTTTGATACCATCTCCGTTTATGTCTCCCCAACCCAGTCCGTGAGAGTATTGGCGGGTGCCTTCTTCCTGCGGTATTCCGATCGCCTGGCCGGTCCACTTTGTATCTCCCGGTTTTCTGGGCGGTTGAAACCACATCATCTCACTCCTTTTCTGGTTACCAAAAACCAATTCCTGACGGCCATCGCCATCCAGATCAACCATCATAGGCGATTCATTACATGCCATTGAATCGATCAGGTATTCGGTCCAGTGTTTATCTTCACCCTGAGGGTTCTCGTACCAATACACTCCGGCACCGGGAAAATCATAACAAATATAATCGTCCCAACCATCCTGATTAACATCCATCGTAAAAGCTAAAAAGCAATGACTATATCCTGTTGTACCATCAAATTTTTCCGGAGTGCGGATTTCATGGGCTTGCCAGTCAGGGGCTTCAAACCAATAATGACCAGCAAGAATATCCATATCGCCATCCTGATCAACATCAGCTACATTGGCTCCCTCTGAAATAAATTCGCCATGAATGATTTGTTTCTTAAAACTTACCTGGGTACCACTTTGGGCCAAGGTATTTTCCATAAAAACCATAGCCAGCAAAAAGAGGCCGGCGATATTTATTATTTTGATCATTGTTAGTTATTTAATTATTTCTATTTTATTTAGTTTCTGCGACGGTCGGCTTACCAATCCCTTCGGGCTTAGCTCTGGTCGGCTTACCAATCCCTTCGGGCTTAGCAGTCCGACTTTTCCATCTTTCCAATTTTCCATTCTTCCAAATTAATTTTCTACTATGGTCGGCTTACCAATCCCTTCGGGCTTAGCAGTCCGAACACCGCCCGCCATAGCCTTATGCGAAGGAGGGCCTCAACCGGTCTTCAAATTTAAAAGATATGCCAGTAAATGATTAAAATCTTCTTCCGGAATCGTCTCCTGAAAATGTGAAGGCATTAAGGTGTAAGGCGACATTTTTTGATCTGAGATATTTGCTTTTTCGATCGTAAATTCCTGTCCTTGTTCGTTGGCAAATACCAACGTCTGTCCTTCTTCCCGTCGGAACAAGCCGGATTGAATGCTACCGTCTTTTAAAGTGATTGTATAAGTGACAAATGCTTTAGAAATATTCCGGTTCGGGTCAAGAACTTTTTCACAAAGCGCCAGGGCGCCCCAATTTCCAACCCCATTTAATTGAGGTCCGATATTTCCTCCCTGACCGTTTACCTCATGACAGATTCCACAAAATACCGAAAAAAGTGCCTGTCCTTTGTCGGTTGAATAAGCAGTAGCGACATAACCGCGCAGTCGTTTATTAATCACCTCGTCAATTTCTCCGGCTGGAGGTGTCAGATCTGCACTTAATTTTCCTAATAACCGCTTTTGATTTGTGTTTGCATTGACTGCCAGTCTTTCCGATACTTGAGGTTCAATCAGCAGTCGTGGATTAATGGCGATCTTAGCAGCAGCCTCCAATAGAAAATCAATACCACTGGCATTTTGACCAATATTCATCACGATTTGTTTTTGAGACGGATAAGGAATTTCTTGCATATAAGGTGGAATTAATTCATATGCCCGATTAATATGACTGCTGCTCAAGGTCACCAAAAGTAACTCCTTGAGCCGAAGGCATGGGGCATTCCTTAAAATCTGATCAATCGAAGCGAGGCTTATTACGGGATCTAATTTCATTAGTGACTTCGCAGCCGCACTTCTCACCAGGATATCTGCTATTTCAGAGTTCAGAAGTTGTTGTAAAGGAGCCATCAAAGATTTGAATTGATAATCACCCACCATTTCTGCAGCAAATATTTGTCGTTCAGCGATACGCTCCGGACTTTGAGATGGCAAACTAATGACGTTAGGATTTATAGCACCAATTGCGATATTTTCGCCACCCGCCGAACTACCATCAATCAATCGAATGAATACCTGGGTGCCAGTAACATCTTTCTCGGCTCGCCAGGTAATGATTGTATCCACGTTAAACCGGTCTACCTCGGCTTTTGACACAATAGTCCCATCAGAATATTTTACCAATTCGATTCGATTGGTCGGAAGGGTTGCTGGTTGATCTTCACCCGGATTATTTTTGCGTCCTCGCATTATGAAACTTAGTTGACCGGGCCTTGCAAAAGCAGTAGACTCCATGATTGAAATCCCATTACCTTGTCCATTCATTTTATTGCTGCAGAGAAAGGTGACCCGATCATTATTCTGAGAGGAAGTCGTATCAATAATGTGCCAGGTGTTTAACGAATAAGGCTGTCGATCGATAGGAATGGTCTTCCACTGACCGTATGGTTTGATTGGATCCGTGAGAAATTCAGTGGCAAGTTGTTTGGCCCAGTTTTGTCCACTGGTGCCCAATTGATTCCCTGCTTGTTTAGCTCCTTCCAATAGTGCTAGAAACATCTGATATTGATCGTCGCTGTTTGATTGATTGGCCTGCTGTAACGTTTGCGATAATTCATCCATGGCTTTGGACGGTAGCCAGCGGGCAGCATGTTTTGCATATAATGCTTGTTTGGCCAGCGGTTCCTTATTTTTTGCGAAATGATTAAGGAGAAACCGTCCTGCCCCGGGAGCTCCGACGCCAGTCATAACGTCAGCAATAAACCGGCTGTCATCAGCGGTCCAATCCTGTGTCAATACCCATTCAAGCACCGACTTATTACGGATTTGGTCACGTAAAGATTGACGGATGCTATAATAAAAGTGGGTGTCATCCGAGTCCGACTTTTCTAATAGATTCAGCAGCATGGCTACATGACTATTGCTCGGGTGTTGGCTTAATACCATCACTGCCTGGCGCTGCACATGTGGATCGGGATGATTGAGATATTCTTCGACTATTGAAAGTAGTGTTTCATTAATATTTTTTAATTCATACAAGACCCGAAGGCTATGAACTTTAATGGTATCGTTTTCATGGCGAATTGTTTTTTCCAGGATATTTTGATCCAGACCATTTAACCGGTATAAAATCCAGAGTGCTTGTATTTGTGTAAACGGTGAAACCTGATTTTCAAGGATTAATTTTTTTAATTCCGGTACGACCGTATTTCCAAACGGATCAACAATTTGATCCGCGAATGTCATTCGCAGAGGCAAGTTTGGATTATCTAATTCATTGATCAAAGAGGGGAGGTCCAGCGAGCTATAATCTTTTTTGACTAATTGCTCATGTTCTGACCCACCGGTATATACGATTCGCCAGATCCTGCCCCGTTGACGGTCACGACCCGGATGATCAAGTGGCACTTCATAGTGGCCGATGATACGGTTGTAGAAATCGGCAATATAGAGTGCTCCGTCAGGACCAAGTTTAACATCCACCGGTCTAAACCAGGGATCATCACTGATGACAAAATCTTCTTCCTGGTGAATGACCGGTGTCGTGCCGTGCATTTTAAAATTATTCCGTGAGACCCGGCTGCGGACCACATCTCCGTAGTAAAAATTATGTTGGTACTCACTGGGAAACTGCTCTGCAATATAATAGTCAAGGCCTGCTAAAGCAGTTGATCCATAATCATGTTGCATTAGAGCAGGACCAAATCCGATACCCGTGGGTTTTTTACCGAAATGTGGGTAATCAGCACCCCATACCAGTTGATAAACCGGACTGGTGTGACAATCGACTGAATAAGTATATCCCAATTCATCATAAGCATAGCCATATGGATTGACCCGACCGGTAGTCGTAAATTCGACCCGGCTACCATCCATGCGAAATCGAAATGTGTTGCCTGACTGCATGACTATCGTATCGCCATCAGTACCCGCTACAGTAGAAGTATTCGAATATCCATGATCAGCATGAATCCATCCATCCCAGGATCGGACAAAATTATTGACCATGCCATGAGTGTCCCCAAATCTGAATCCAGAATACAAGATTTTTCGCTCATCGACTTTGTCATCCTGATTATGGTCGATTAAGTGCCAAATGCTGGGAATGCTATAGGTGATCACTCCATCTGGAACCACCTGAATGCCGATGGGTATATTAAGTGAGTCGGCAAAAACCGTGATTTTGTCTGCACTTCCATTCCCATCGGTATCTTCAAGTATCGAAATTTTATCCTTTCCAACTCCGGTGGTGTCTGCAAAAGGATATTCGTACGATTGGGTGAGCCACATTCTGCCTTTATTATCAAAGGACATATTTAAAGGCTTCGCGATATCTGGCTCCGATGCAAATAATTGGATTTCAAAACCAGCAGGTAGACGTAGCTTCTCTCGTTCTTCTTGCGGAGAAAGAGGATCAGTAGTCCTAATGTTGCGACCAAACTGATCCGATTCCAAAGGTGCTGCTGGTGTGTCGGTATCTTTGCAGTTAGATATTAATAATCCGGATAGGATCAGCACGAAAAGAAAGTTTATTAATGATTGCATATTTTAGTTAAATAAGCGATTATCTGTTTTTCTGTATAACGACGAGCACCTATCTAAGGATTTTCTTTGCTTCATCAGAATCATTTTTTTATCGTATACAAGATTTCTCCCATGTCATCATAAAAATTAAAGATCAGCTGTGGGTTTTTATCATTGTAAATTATTTTAACTACCAAAAAACCTCCGGTGGCCTGATCAACTGTACCTTGCACATAATACTGAGTAATGAGCCCTTCTGGGTCTGTTGATTTTGGATCGCCAGCTAATCTTCCCGCTCTCGAATTGGCGTCGACCAATGCTCCTGTCGAAAATTCCTCGTATCCCGAAGGATGTCTGGCATGATATTGCCAATGCCGATCTCCGCAGATTATAAATAAATTTTCCTTAGAGAAATTATTTGTTGTCAACCACTCAAAAAACCGATCACCTTCATAACGGAAACCATCTGGATTTACATGATTATCGTTTTTACTGGCATCATCCGGACCGACCATTGGGGTGGGAGAAATAATGCATTTATATGTGGCATTACTTTCCAGTAGGCTTTTTTGTAACCATTCTTTTTGTGTGGTGCCCCAGATAGTTTTGGTGGGACCATCTGGATCACCATTGGCTGATCGATAATCCCGGCCTTCCAGAAACCATAGTTGTATGTCTTTGCTCATCCGGTGGGTGCGATAGGTTGGAGTGATGTCATCGTTTAGATCTACTACTGGCAATTGTTCGCGGAAATTTTTTATTCCCAATTCATGCGATATGGGGAAATCACTATATGGATCGCTGTCATTGAGGCGGTAGTCATGATCATCTTTTTCCCAATAAGTACCTACATTTCTAAATAGCTGCTTAAACCGTGGTTGGACAAACTGCACATGGTATTTTTGACGCATTCCTTTTTCATCGGTTACCTCCTTTCCATCGAAAATTCCCGGATGTGGTTTTTTACCATTTTTAATAGCACTGTTAAAATTCTTTTCAGCCGGGTGATCAAAATAAACGTTGTCACCGGTACCAATAAAATAGTCGGGTTTCAATTTATTTAGTGCATCCAGTGCGGGGTAGCCCAGGTCACGGTCTGCCCCAAGATACATCGTCGATTCATCGTAATTACCATAGAAATGAAAATAGTAATTCATGCCCGTTACAATTGCCAGTGTGATTGGTGCAGCATTATCCACTCCGGGATTGGTTTTAAAGGTGCCTATTTCACTTTTATTCACTTTCAAAGTGTCGGATCCAAATTCCGCTTGATAATATATTTTTGTGTTTTCAGGCAATGCTACAATCTTTATCCGGGTAATGTAGTCTTGGGTAGAGTCAGTTCTGATCCATCTGCTGCTATCTTTGCTTTCACGAAGTGATTGATTCAGGCCCCAGACAAATCGAACAAATCCTGATCGACCCTCTAGATCACCTTCGATCAGGGTATCTGATCGAGTAGTGCGTGTTTGTAGTAATGCTGAATGATCGGTGATTTCACCTGCCGTGATTCCCTGTCCCAGAAAAAGAACAGCCGGAGAATCTTGGGCTATATGACATGCAAACAGGCTGTGTCCAATCAGAAAATAAATTTTGAAGATCCTCATTACATGTTTTACTGTATGCAATCAGTCTCCTGATTGTCACCAATGCCTGATAGTTTTTTCGAATTTACAAGACTTTTCGAAAAGAACCTTTGTTCACGCATACTTATTCTATGACGTTCATTCTAGCCATTGCTACGATGTTTGAATACTCAATATCGGAAGGCTCCTTCTCTTGCCTGGAAAACATGACTACCAACTTCCAGTAGCTTCCCCTTCGCACACCGTTCCAGAAACGACGATTTACGTATTTATCGTCAGTTGCGTATTTCAACAGATCAAGGAGGAAATACTCAAATTTCGTCGATTACTAAAATCTCCCTACCTTTTGTCGCGCTGAAATAGGCGCTTATGAAGTTTGAATTTAGATCGGTGTCGGCTTGATGAATAATGGAATTCGAATAAATAAGGATGAAGTATAGCCATTTGCTCTAAGTAATATCAGGTCTCTCATGAAATATCTTGTTTTTTTTCTTCTCTTTTTATCGTGTCGGAACCATCTGGACAAACATGATGAATCTAAAAGGCAACCCAATATCTTGTTTGCCATCTCCGATGATCAATCGTATCCTTATTCCTCGGCGTATGGAAATGCAATGGCGCATACTCCGGCGTTTGACGCCATTGCAGCCAGGGGGGTCCTCTTTCAAAATGTGTTTTGTGCGGCTCCGCAATGCAGTCCCAATCGTGCCGCAATATTAACTGGAAAAAATATTTGGCAATTGGAAGAAGCTGGCACGCATGCCAGTTATTTTCCCAATAAATTTTCTGTTTTTACCGATGTTCTCGAAAAAGGAGGGTATCAACTAGGTTACACGGGCAAAGCATGGGGCCCGGGAAATTGGGAAGATAGTGGTTGGACTCGTAATCCTGTTGGCCCCGAATTTAATGATCTAAAACTGGAGACCGTACCAGCTTCCGGTATTTCCAAGACGGATTATACTGGAAATTTTGCGGCATTCCTGGAAAATAGACCGCGGAATCGACCATTTTTTTTCTGGTATGGATCTTTTGAGCCCCACCGGGTCTACGAGGAAGAAAGTGGTCAACACGCTGGCAAGGAACTCCAGGATGCTATTGTGCCGCCATTTTTGCCCGACGTACCTGAGGTTCGTAATGACTTATTGGATTACGCATTGGAGATCGAGTGGTTTGATCAGCAACTTGGTAAGATGATTGAAAAACTGAAAGAAGCAGGAGAACTTGACAATACCATCATTATCATTACGGCTGACAATGGCATGGCTTTTCCCTATGCCAAAGCCAATCTGCAGGAATATGGAATTCATGTGCCCATGGCTATTTGCGGTCCGGGGATAATGGGAAGTCGCTCTTCCAATGCATTGGTTAGCCATGTCGACCTTGCGCCAACTATTTTAGAACTTGCCGGTCTGCCCAAGCTGTGTGATGCTACGGGTCGCAGTTTTGTAACCTTGTTACTTAATGAAGTAAATGATCAGGCAACAAGAGATTGGATTGTAGCAGGTAGGGAGCGGCATACTCACGCCCGACCAGATAATCTGGGTTATCCGGCACGGGCTATCCGCACGACGGAGTATCTTTATATCCAGAATCTTAAACCAGAGCTTTGGCCAGCAGGAGATCCGGAGATTACTGAAATCGTAGAAAATGAGGATGGTTCTAGAAAAGAAATTAGGCAATCTGCCTATTTTGATATTGACGCTAGTCCAACCAAAGAATATGTGCGTTTAAATAGCAATGAATTTCCCCAATATTTTCAGCTCGGTTTTGGAAAACGACCGGCAGAGGAATTGTTCGACATTAAAAATGATCCCGGCTGTTTGCAGAACCTGGCATATGGTGGCACATATGAAAATGTTCGAAAGAATCTCAGTGACCAATTGAAGGTTATTTTAATTGGTGAAGAAGATCCTCGAATATTGGGTACAGGAGACATTTTTGATAGCTATCCGCGGGTGTCACCTATGCGTAATTTTCCAGGTTTTAAAGAGAGAAGTACCTATAACCGAGATTTTAAAGAAAAAGATAAATAAGGATTTCAATTGAGTTACACCAATATGTTCAATATGTATAAAAATAATATTCCGGGGTTTAATTTTATATCTTTTGCACTCTTTTGTTTTCACTTGCTAAGTTGTGATGGCGCTGCAGATAAGCAACCTTCAGATGAGAAGCCCAATATCGTTTTTATTTTGGCCGATGATTTGGGCTATGGAGATTTAGGCTGCTATAATGCCGATTCAAAGATTCCAACTCCCAATCTGGATCACCTGGCCTCTCAGGGCATGAAATTCCTGGATGCGCATGCACCGGCGGCTGTCTGCACTCCCACCCGTTATGGAATCTTGACTGGGCGTTACTGCTGGCGAAGTCGTTTGCCGGTAGGAGTGCTCAGAGGTTACGGGCGGGCTTTGATTGAGCCTCAACGAAAGACTGTTGCTAATCTGCTAAAGGAAGCAGGCTATCATACTGGAGTCATCGGTAAATGGCATTTGGGGCTTGATTGGGTTGTAAAAGAAGAATTTCGGGATTCAATTTCCGGACAAATCGCACAAATCAATGAAGTGGGTATGGTTACTGAAATGAATCCCGACTATATTGATTTTAATCAAGCACCAACTGATGGACCGCTTAATCACGGTTTCAACTATTCCTATATTTTGCCAGCTTCACTCGACATGGATCCCTACTGTTATTTGGAAAACGACCGGCTTGTACAACTACCTACGGCTCTTACCCCGGGAAATGATTTAAATACAGGATATACCGGTGCTTTTTGGCGAGCAGGAAAAATAGCTGAAGGTTTCGAATTTGATCAGGTTTTACCCACGTTCACCCAAAAAGCTAAACAATTCATCCAGGAGACTAGCGAAAAAGATAATCCCTTTTTTCTTTATCTGCCTTTCCCTTCGCCTCATACTCCCTGGGTGCCCACTTCAGAATATAGAAATAAAACCAAGGTTGGCGCGTATGGTGATTTTACCACGATGGTTGATGCCATGGTTGGTCGAATCTTGCAAACCTTGGATTCGCTTAATTACTCAGAAAACACTCTGGTGATTTTTACGAGTGATAACGGTCCTTTTTGGACACCGGCTTTAATCGAACAATTTCAGCATCGTGCTGCCGGAAATTTAAGAGGAATGAAAGCTGATGCTTATGAAGGCGGTCATCGAGTACCCTTTATCGCCAGGTGGCCGGACAAGATAAAAGCAGGAAGCACGAGCCGAGCGATGATCAGCCTAACCAGCCTATTGGCCACCTGCGCTGATATATTGAATGTAGAAGTGAGCGACGATTTTGGAGAGGATAGTCAGAGTATTTGGCCGGTTTTGTCTGGAGCAACTCAGGAGGTTCCGGGTCAAGAGGCTATTATTCAACATTCCTCAAAGAATTTCTTTGCCGTGAGAAAAGGGGATTGGAAACTAATAACCGGCATTGGTTCCGGTGGTTTTTCTGAACCTTCGGTGGTCATTTCTGAAGACGAAACAACCGGACAGTTATATAATCTAAATGATGATCCAGGTGAGTTGACTAATCTATTTTTGAAAATGCCTGAAAAAGTGCTGGAATTGAAGGAGATTTTGGAGAGATATAAGTTGCAAGGTCATAGCCATTGATACACCTGGGTTAAGCGGAATCTTTTTTGATACAAACCTGGTTACTTGCAAGCCTGATTGTACCAGTTGAATGTTGTTCTTACGGCAGGCCTCAGAGGATCGATATTTTAGTTCATGAAGTTCGCAACAAACCCGGATTCTCTTATAAAATGATTAAAAACTGGCTGATGATTGTTATTATTGTAGCAAGGCTGGATCTTGACTCTGAAGTATTGAGTAAATCCAATCGACTCTGAAATAAGTTTTCAAGACTCAGAAACATTTGGTATATGAAATATAGTGATCAACGTATTACCCTGCTGCTTGTTTTTTTTGTTTATTCATTTTTTTCTTGTCAGAATTCCTCTTCCGGTGGCGGTGCCGATCAATTTCCCACCCGGCCCATCACTTTCTTAGTGCCTTGGGCAGCCGGTGGAATGACTGACTTGAGTAGTCGTGCACTGGCAGCGGTTATGCAAAAACATATCGGGAAGCCGGTTAATGTGATCAATCGCACGGGTGGTGGTGGCGTGATTGGACATTTGGCTTTGAGTCAGGCCAGACCCGATGGTTATACCATAGGAGCAGTTACAGTAGAGATCACCCTGATGCATAATATGGGCCTTACCGAGTTGACCTATCAGGACTTTACACCCTTGGGCTTGATCATTGATAATGCAGCCTCAATAACCGTCAGGGCTGACTCACCTTTCCAAAACTTACAGGATTTAGTCGCACAGGTCAAGGCCAACCCAGGTACCCTTAAGGCTTCGGGCACTGCTCGCGGAGCGATCTGGGATCTGGCCAGAATCGGATTTCTCAATGCCGCAGGCCTGCAGGATAGGGATATGCCCTGGGTGCCAAGTCAGGGAGCGGCTCCCGCCATGCAAGAACTTATTGCCGGGGGGGTGGATGTTGTGACGGCATCTATGTCAGAAGTCGATGCCTTGCGACAAGCCGGGCAGGTAAAAACACTGGCAGTCATGGCCGATGAGCGTCTAGCCAAATTTCCGAACGTACCAACCGTCAAAGAGTCTGGCATAGACTGGCAATCGAGCGGTTGGGTATCTGTTTGTGCTCCAAAAGGTCTTGATCCACTCGTGAAGCAAAAACTCGAAACTGCAATAAAAGCGGCGATGGAAGATCCTGAATTTATTAATGCACTGACATCCGCCGGTTCAAATATTCGACCGATGCAAGGTGATGCCCTGATGGAATTTTTGCAGAATCAGAATGTTAAAAATAGTCAGGCAATGGAAATGGCTGGTTTAAAACACATTGACAAATGAAAGTCGATCGTATATCGGAGATTATATTTAGTGTAATTGTGACCGCATTGGGTTTGCTGGTTTTTGTTACAGCAAGGGGTTTTCCCGAATTGCCGGAAGGCCATCCCGGTCCTGGTTTATTTCCTGCCTACCTGGGTGGGGGATTGTTACTATGTGGCATCCTCCTGCTGATCAATGCTTTGAAATTTCAAGCGTTCCAGACTTCTGGCTTTGAAGGTAAATGGATATTAGTTGTTTCGATTTTAGCAATCATGGTTATTTTTCCTTTTTTCTATCGATTGGTTGGATTTTTTGTTGCGATTGCGTTTGCCATATTACTTGTTGGATTATTAATGAGGTTAAAATTCATCAGTGCCATTCTGACATCGCTCATCACTACCGGGTTTATTTATTTGGTTTTTAATCAAATTTTGCATGTACCGCTATGAGTGAAATATTTAGTGTGCAAGGTATTTTGGCGTTGCTTTTGGGCGGTCTGTATGGCGCCATATTTGGGGCTATACCTGGTCTCACCGCTACCCTGGCGATTGCTTTATTCATTCCAATTGCCTTTTTCCTGGATCCGGCTATCGCACTGCCAGCTATTATTGCCATTTCATCGGTTGCGATATTTGCCGGCGATGTCGGCTCTACAGTTGCACGCATCCCCGGCACACCCGCAAGTGCGGCCTATTTTGAGAAATTATTTGCCCTTTCCCGCCGGGAGGGTCCTCTATATTCCCTCGGATTGAGTGCTATGGGATCGGCAGTGGGTGGTATTATCGGAGCTCTGTTACTAATACTGACAGCGTCCATTATTGTTTCATTTGCCCGTCAATTTAGTTCATTCGAATATTTTTGGATTGCAATTCTGGGCCTTAGTGCAGGTGTTTTTGCCTCGGGTGGGTCTTCTTTAAAATCGCTGACTTCCTTACTATTGGGTGTCCTTTTTTCAACGGTAGGAGTTGACCCAACGTTGGGCTATCCGCGTTTTGATTTTGGAAGTACCCAATTGATGGGTGGTCTCAATTATATTGTGGCCATGATCGGATTGTTCGGATTTTCAGAGGTGCTAAATCACCTCTTTAAGCCGGCGAAAACCTTTGAGGTTGAATTTTCCAGTGAACCTTCGGTAAACCGGTTTTTTCTAAAGCCGCTGACTCTCATTGTAAAAAAGAAGTGGCTGGTGCTCCGGTCATCCCTCGTCGGAGTGCTTGTAGGCTTTCTGCCCGGAGCCGGGGCTGATATAGGATCATGGGTTTCCACCAGTCTTGAAAAAGTTAGACAAAAGGGTAAAGAAGGAGCGGAAGAGGATGATGAAATTATTTTGTCAGGAACCTGCTCAAATAATGCTGCGGTGGCTAGCGCATGGATACCAGCTCTTTCATTGGGGTTACCTGGTGATACTGTGACCGCCATTGTCCTGGGAGTATTTATGATGAAAGGCATCAGTCCCGGACCTTTGCTTTTTGATCAACAACCTGATTTAATCGCAGCTCTATATTTCACTTTTATAATTTCAAACGTCTTTTTACTGCCGTTTTATGGCTATTTAAGTGCCTTAATGGCTAAGAAATTGATCAAAACTCCGATGCCACTTTTACTCACCGTAGTTACTGCTCTCTGTATTGTAGGGGCCTATGCGATCAACAACGAAGTAAGGGATATCTGGATCATGGCTGGAATGGGTTTGCTTGCATTTTTATTACAGCGTGGTGGATTTCCCTTGGCGCAGGTAGTTTTGGGCATGGTACTGGGGCCGATTTTGGAACAGAATTTTATGGTGAGTGCTATTAAATCCCAATGGGACTTGATGAGCTTTTTTGACCGCCCTGTGGCTTTATTTCTAATGGTAGGTACACTGGTTATTATTGCAGTGGGGTTGAAGTATGGAAAGAAATTTACCGGTACTGAAAGCACGAAGACTTAAAATCCGATGACCTAGATCATCGAAGGACCATTTTCGAATTTCTATTTTGTGGGGCTCATGAAAAATATTTCAATGCGTCAACTGATTAGACTTATTGCTTTTGGTCTTTGGTTTGTGACATTATACGTGGGATGTCAGGATCAGGAGTTGGCTCAGTCGGTTGATCAAAATTCAGGATCACCGGCAGTTAGAGTGCGATTTACAGCACTACCCGAGACGGTCATCAATCCTGCAGATAATCCGGCGAGTGCGATCAAGACTCAATTAGGAAGATTATTATTTTACGATCCCATCCTCTCTGGTGACAAAGATGTGGCTTGCGCTACTTGTCATCATCCAGCAAGCGGTTATGCAGAAAGTCTTCCGATCTCCATTGGAGTAAATGGTCAGGGATTTGGGGCTAATAGGGTTTTTAAGCAGCCTAACGTAATCCCCTTTACCAAAAGGAATTCCCAAAGTATTTTAAACACTGCCTTCAATGGGATTGATATCTACGGTGATTATAGACCCGAGGAAGCACCTATGTTCTGGGACTTGCGAGCACTCAGCCTGGAGAAGCAGGCACTCGAACCGATCAAAGCAATGGAAGAGATGCGGGGTAAAAACTTTTCGGAGCATGAGATCCTTGACGAGGTGATTCAACGCATCAGAAATATTCCTGAATATGAGAGGCGATTTAGTGAGGCTTTTCCCGGAGACTCCGACCCAATCTCCAATGAGAATCTGGCCAAAGCTATTGCTGCTTTTGAGCGAACGCTTTTGGCCAATAATACGCGCTTTGATCAATATATGCGAGGAAATCAAGGTGCCTTATCCGAATCGGAAATTGAGGGCTTTGAAGCATTCAAAGAAGCAGGCTGTGGTAATTGTCATAATGGGCCTATGTTCTCCGATTTTAAAACCCATGTAATCAGCGTTCCCCCTACCGAAAAATTAACCCAACCTGACAGCGGATTCCAAACAACTTTTGCTTTTCGCACACCGTCGCTAAGGAATCTTCGCTTTTCTTTCCCATTTATGCACAATGGAGAATTGGAATCACTCAAGGAAATCCTTGAATTTTATGAAGATATAGCGGGTGGAAAATCTCGAAGTTTTCATGTGACCAAAGAACAGCTGGATCCTTTCGTTAAAGAATTGAAAGTCGAGGTGAAGAAAATGGGCCAAATTATCAATTTTCTTCTCTGCCTAAACGATGATGATTTTGATAAGACGATCCCAGAATCTGTACCTAGCGGATTACCGGTTGGAGGTAATATTGCAGAGTGAGTTAAAAGACAGGAAGTGATCTGTCAACTGGCAAGAGTCCAGTGGGAATGCAAGTTGACAACTCTTTAAGTTTAAGTAGTCAATTTTGTTTCAATTTGAAAATTGGAGAGGTTATAGATCGAATTGTTCGATTAGGAATTGGCGAAAATAATGATGAACATTTCGTATTTCAAATGTGACCATTTTTAAAACTTTTTTTTCCTTAAGTCAGCATCTAACCACTACATGTAAAGTGAAGTTCATTCATCTATTTTTGATCTGGATTATTTTGCTTGCCGCATGCAAAAAGGAAGTGCCAGCAGATCTTTATCCCACGCTGCCTGCCGGCTTTCGTCTAAATGGGGAATCATGCGTGGCAGCCTCGTGGTTTGTAGTGGATCTTAACTTTCCAGAAGCATTTCTAATAAGTATCGAAAAAGATGGCTTTGCCGGTAATCTGGATTATCATTTGAGTTTTGAAGGAGTGCCGGCCAATTCGGGCGAGTATTTTATCAACTCTGACAGTTTTCCTAGGAGGCTGTTGAACTACGCAACTTGATGCTGAATCCGTAAATCGTCGTTTCTGACGCGGCGAGACGAAGGATGCTACTGGAAGTTGTCGCGCCGTGAAAGTCCGTGAGATGGGGACTACACACAGCGCTTTATATAAATATTAAAGCATGAGTGTAATGAAACATCTCATCACACGCCAATGGGTATCGACCCCCATCCGGCAAGGTTTAGCCAACCTCCGGAAGCGAGTCTTGCGTAATCATTCGAGAGGATGGTACGAAGCGTAGACAGCGAGTGTCAAAGGTGTATGATAGAGCCTCGAAAGGGTAGATAAATCTGGAGTCTTAGTAGTCAACTTTGCTGGGACAATATGGAGGTAGGGCCAAAGGCGATCCTGCCGAAGTCCGGGCGGGGTCAAAGAATGCATCAGAGACATAGAGGGCGAGTACGGGAACACGGGAGACCCTACTGTCTCCTGCTGGGAGAAGGGCAAATGGGCGAGCTCTTGAACAAAAGGCCTGTGTAGGGTGGTCAGTGTCATCATCATCCTGCAGCGAAGAAACGCGATGACAGGAGCAGGTACGCAAGCCGAGGGAAACCGAAGGTGAAGGAATGACAGAGGGAGTCTTAGCCGCTTCATAGTACCGTTGGAAAGGTGGGAAATCCTAACCGGGGAAAGCCACTGAGTAGGGAAGGGAGCAGCACGAAACGGGGGACTGTGTTTTGGACACATTGATTATACCAGTTTATAATATACGATGTCAACGAAAGAGATACAGATAGCACAACTGTCAAGGAAACACAAGGACAGCACGTTGCACAATTTGCACGGCTTTATCGATATATATGCCCTGTATGGGTCATATAAAAGATTGAATAGACAAAGCGCAAGTGGCGTGGACGGAGAGACATGGCAGAGCTACGGAAAAGGAGGAATAGGTAAAATGACAGAGCTTCTGAACAAATTCAAGAAAGGAACCTATCGGGCTCCAAACGTCCGCCGCGTGTACATAGGAAAAGATAGCGGTGGGACACGGCCATTAGGCATACCGACGATCGAGGACAAGATACTGCAGACAGCAGTGCTAGGGGTACTTGAACCAGTGTACGAACAAGAATTCAAAGAATTCTCGTACGGGTTCAGGCCGGGTCGGAGTCAGCACCAAGCGATAGATTACCTGTTTGAAGAGGTAAGTTTTGGGAAGATACGCTATGTCATAGATGCGGATATTCGCAACTTTTTCGGGGAGCTCAACCATGGTCTGTTACGAAGTTTTCTGGACCTACGGGTAAAGGATGGACTGGTACGTAAAATGATAGATAAATGGCTCAAGGCGGGCATCATGGAATCTGGCCAGGTTACCTACCCTGTAGAGGGTACACCACAGGGAGGTTCCATCTCCCCACTACTGAGCAATATCTATCTACATTATGTACTGGATACATGGTATTCGGAAGTGATACAACCACTACTGAAAGGGAGAAGCATGATAGTGAGGTACGCAGATGATTTTGTTTTAGGCTTCAGTGATCTGGAAGATGCGAAGCGTGTCTTCAAGGTATTACCAAAGCGATTTGAGAAATATGGGTTACGTATACACCCGGAGAAGACAAAGCTGATAGACCTAGCAGGAACAGGTAAGGGCGAAGAACGCAGCTTTGATTTTCTTGGGTTCACCCATTATCTTGGAAAGAGCAGAAAAGGGTATAAAGTATTGAAGCGTAAAACGAGTCGGAAGAAATTTACCGGAGCTTTAAGGAGAATGGCCACCTGGATTAAGCGCAATAGGAACATGCGAGCGGTCGATCTGATAGCAAAAGTAAATATCAAATTACGCGGATACTACAATTATTATGGCATCACCTTTAATTTTAATGGTATTCGGCGCTACTACCTTGAAGTATTTAAACTATTATTTAAATGGTTGAATCGACGAGGAGGTCGCTCCAAAAACTGGGACCACTTCAACAATTTATTGATGGAGTGGCAACCACTATTACGTCCGAAAATATATCATTCCTATTCTTTAGCGAAACCCTGATTCGGAGGAACCGTATGCGGGGAAGCCGCTCGTACGGGTCTGTGGGGGCGCGGGGAGGTAACGAACCGCACTACCCGGATAACAGACTGAGTCTCAACAAACTCAGGAACGACGAGAACGGATGAATCATGTCATAGTAGAAATTTAAATTTTGTAAAATCAGCGCGAGGTGAGTATTTCAACATCATCCTAGAACACATCTTAGTGTGATCCTTGGCGGCGATGTAGTTCTAGCTGAATATTTATTAGTTCCCGGCAAAGATAATTTTATCATGCTTGAAGAATTGTCGTCGGATTACCGGTTTATGAAAGGACAATTTCAGGTTACGTATGCACTAAAGGACCGTATTGACCAGGCTACCCTACTGCCAGATACGATACAAATATCCGAGGGATTTTTTGAAAGTGTGGTGAGAGACTAGGTTACTTAATTGCTGAATCAACGTTTTTAATCAAAGTCTGTTACCTCCCCTTTTGTTTTTGCTAACCATCTGAGATTTTTGGGTAATTTCAGCCGGGATTATTCTGAAATTTTCTCTATGTCTTATCCAATCACTGCCAAATATTTAATAGAAACATCTTATGATTTACAACAGGCTGCTGAAATTATGGCAGGTGAGCAATCCTGCGGCACTTTCCTTCGTACACCTGGTGAGACGGACGCATTAAGAGAGAAGCATGGCGCTCAAGTTGATTTGATCGAACCAATAGAAGAGGTAAGCGATGAGGCATTGCCAGGAGCGCGTATTATGCCCGGTAGACCCATTAAGCGTGCTTTTGTGACTTTGTCCTGGCCTTTTACCAACATCGGTTTTAATTTACCCAATTTGGTCTCCACGATCGCTGGTAATTTATTTGAGTTAGCTCCCTTCAGCGGTTTGAAGCTGCTCGATTTTGACTTACCGGAAGATTTTAATCAAAAATATACCGGACCAAAATTTGGCATTGAAGGTACTCGACGTTGGATAAATGTCTGGGATCGTCCGATCATCGGCACCATTATTAAGCCGAGTGTCGGTCTTTCTCCTCAGCAAACTGCGACGCAATCGAAGCAACTCATTGAAGCTGGACTAGATTTTATCAAAGACGATGAATTGCAAGGAGATGCTCCACATTGCCCATTTGACGCAAGAGTCAGGGAGGTAATGCAGGTGATTGATATGTTTGCGCAGAAGACGGGCAAGAATGTCATGTATGCTTTTAATCTAAGTGGTGATCTGGATGATATGATGAGCCGTCACGACTTTTTGGTGAAAATGGGTGCCACCTGTCTCATGGTCAATTTGAATTCCGTCGGCATATCGGCTGTGCATCATCTGGCAAGACATACGCAACTTCCCATTCATGGACACCGAAATGGATGGGGCATGCTGAGTCGCTCACCAGTGTTAGGTATTGAATTTCCCGCCTATCAAAAAATCTGGCGAGTGGCTGGCGTCGATCACATGCATACGAATGGTATACGCAATAAATTTTGTGAAAGTGATGCTTCGGTAATTAGTTCGATAAAATCCTGCTTGAACCCATTTATTGGTTTGAAAAGTCCACTGCCGGTCCTATCATCAGGGCAATGGGCTGGACAGACGGTTGATACGTATCAGGCAGTCGAAAGTACAGATTTAATGTATCTATGTGGAGGTGGTATTGTGTCACATCCCAGCGGCATGCAGGCAGGGGTAAAAAGTGTAATCCAGGCTTGGGAGGCAGCCATGCAAAATCAATCACTGGAAGCCTATGCCGAACATAACCGGGAATTAAAAGAAGCTTTGGATTTTTTTGGACCAAAATTGAAATAATCGCATGAGCTAATGCCGTGCGTCCGAAAAAAAGTGTGCCGATGCCGTGCATCTCCGCCGGCATCATTCGAAAATTGCTTGGCGAAGACGCAAACCGCAGAACAATAACCCAAGAGAGCCCAGAATTTTTATTCGGGGGCAGATTGAAAATATAGGCATGAATAACAAATTTCTACTAAGCTTTTACGGAGATGATTTCACGGGTTCTACTGACGTCATGGAAACCCTTGCTTTAAAGGGCGTGCCCACCGCATTGTTTCTTAAAACTCCAACCCTTGATGAAGTCAATCATTTTATACTGAAACGAAACATTGGTGGCTCGCAATTGAAGGCATTTGGGGTGGCAGGAATTGCAAGGAGTCTGGACCCCGAAGCCATGAAGAAAGAGTTGGAGCCGATATTTGCTGCACTCGCTGAAATACCGGTGGATTTTTTTCAATATAAAATTTGTTCAACCCTTGACTCTGCACCGGAGGTTGGTAATATCGGGGTGGCGGCTGATCTGGCCATAAAATATTTTCCCTCAAAAAGAATCCCCTTTATTGTTGGGGCACCATTTTTAAATCGCTTTGTTGTTTTTGGGAATTTGTTTGCTCGCCTTGATGGGACAACCTACCGGATTGACCGGCATCCGGTTATGTCCAGACACCCGGTTACTCCCATGGAGGAAGGAGACATACGACTCCATCTGGCAAAACAGACATCCCGCCTCTTTCAAACGATTGATTTATTGAATCTCGATCCCGATAAATCCAGAGGGATCATGTCAGCAGGAGTAGAAGGCCCATCCCCCTTCTTATTGTTTGATACCCTTACTAATGAGAATTTGGTAAAGATCGGAGAAATGCTGATCGAGGATCATTCTGGCACTCCCCAATTTATAGTTGGTTCTTCCGGTATATCCTATGGATTGGCAAGATATCTCAGGGAGAAGACTGAAGATTTGAAAAACGATCCAGTTACAAACCTGGATCCAGTCAGACAGATTTTAGTTGCGGCAGGAAGTTGCTCACCCGTTACCGAACGACAAATCAAGTATGCAGTCGATCAGGGAATGAAGGGAATAAGGATAGAAGTGTTGAAATTATTGGAGAATAGGCAGCATGAAATTGAAAGGATTTGTAAGTTGGCAATTAAAGTCCTAAAGAATGGAAAATCACCGATATTATATACCGCACTTGGACCAGCTGATCCCAGTATTACCCAAGTTGAGGCAATGCTATCCCAAAACCGGAATACAATAATCGGTGAAAGCATTGGTGAGATGGTATCGATGATTTTAGAGGCGATTCCTAGATTGAGAACGGTCATTGTCGGTGGAGATACTTCTGGTTACGTATCGCGGTATCTGAAAATTTATGCATTGGAAACCCTGGCACCGGTGGCTCCAGGGGCACCTTTATGTGTTGCTCATGCGGTTGATCGACGGTTTGATGGTTTGGAGATTGCGCTTAAGGGTGGACAAAACGGAAAAGATGATTATTTTCAAAGAATTTTAGGATAAACTTGATTGGTTAATATTGAAAGAATATGAATAAAGTAGTACTAGTAGGGGCCGGCGGAAAAATGGGATGCCGTCTTACCGATAACCTCAAAGAATCTAAATATGAAGTTTCTTACCTGGAAGTAGGGGAGGCGGGCTTAAAGCGAATGGAGGCACGCGGCGTGAGTGCTTCGCTGCCTGAAGATGTGGTGCCTCACGCCCACATGGTTGTTTTTGCGGTACCCGATGTAGCTATTCGCGCGGTGACTGCAGCCCTCGTGCCCATGATGCGATCGGGCGCTATTGCGATTACCCTGGACCCTGCCGCCCCTTTGGCTGGCCATCTTTTCGCCAGGGAAGACATCGGCTTTTTTGCTTCACATCCTTCGCATCCAAGTGTTTTTAATTGGGAGCCTGAGCAGAAAGCACATTATGATTATTTTGGAGGTATTGCAGCCAGGCAGGCGATTGTCTGTGCCTTGATTCAGGGACCCGAAGCCATGTATGATGTATGTGAAGAATTGGCAAAAACCATTTATGCTCCGGTGACGGTCTCGCACCGAATCACCATCGAGCAAATGGGTATCTTGGAGCCTGCCTTGTCCGAGACCTTTGCAGCTGCTGTAGTCAGTGTGTTGAAAGAAGGTGTGGATCGCGTGGTTGAATTAGGTGTGCCTAAACAGGCTGCCTATGATTTCTTTTTGGGTCATATTAATATCGAGCTCGCTTTGTTATTTGGTCAATTGCCCGGAGGTCAGTTTTCAGACGCTGCATTAAAAGCGATAGAAATCGGTAAGCCTTTGATTTTTAAAGAAAACTGGAAAGATATATTTGAACCGGAAAGTGTGAAAAAACAGATTTTGGCGATCACTTAGTCGGGCAATCACTTTGTTTAAATGCAGTGGTATTAATTTTAGCAAGAATTTCTTCTTGTCTATCGACTGACAAGCAAACACTTGATTGCGTGTGACAGAGCAGAATTTATTTTATGCGTTTTCCAGGATGATATTTCATGTATCTATTTTTTTGATTTTATGAGGATTTTTTCAAGCCGTTAGTAAGTATGATTCACTATAAAAATATTTTTTTATTTCTTTTTTATTTGTTAGCCGTTGCTGATATTCATACTCAAGTACCGATCTGGTCTAAACATGAGCTGAACTTTGCAAGCAACAAAGCGCTCGATAATCCACTATACCAATTAAAAGATTTTCATGCCGTCTTTACATCTCCGTCGGGACGTAAGATGAAAATTAGCGGTTTTTGGGATGGCGGATCTGATTTTAAAGTGCGGTTTGCACCGGATGAATTTGGTGCGTGGAAATATCAGACCTACTGCTCAGATACTTTAAATGCCGGGTTACATAATCTGCAGGGTGCTTTTGATTGTGTGAAGAATCAAAGTGAGTATGACATCTATCGACGGGGAGCGATTAAGCGAAGTATGGGAGACTATCACTTGACGTACACCGATGGAACTCCATTTTTTTATGTGGCCTGCACCGCTTGGAATGGAGCATTAAAATCGACGGATGATGAGTGGGATGATTATCTTACTCAACGCAGAGAAAATAATTACAATGTAATCCAGTTTGTCACCACCCAATGGCGAGGATGTGAAAAAGATAAAATGGGTGAAGTCGCTTTTACCGGGAGTGGTAAGATATCATTGAATCCCGCTTTTTTCCAACGGCTAGATAAAAAAGTCGACGAAATAAATGCCGAGGGATTAATTGCGGCTCCGGTATTGTTGTGGGCACTTCCGGTCGGTCAGGGCAGGGAATTTAGCCCGGGCTATTATTTACCGGAAAATGAGGCAGTTTTACTGGCCAAATATTTGGTGGCCCGTTATGGCGGGAATCAGGTGATCTGGATATTGGGCGGTGATGGCCGCTACATTAATGAATATGAGCAACGTTGGAAACGAATCGGACGTGAAGTGTTTTCCGAACCGCATCCTGGCCTGGTGGCTCAACATCCCCATGGAATAAGCTGGATCGGTGAAGCCTATAAAGATGAAGACTGGTTGGACATTGTAGGTTATCAGTCGAGCCACAGCAATGGTGAACGTACAGTTAATTGGATCAACAAGGGAGAAATTGCCCAAACCTGGCATCAATTGCCTCCCAAACCTATTATTAATCTCGAGCCTAACTATGAGGAGATTCAGTTTTTAATTACCGCTGAAGATGTGCGCAATGCCTCCTGGTGGAGTGTTTTTGCAACACCCCCTTCTGGTATCACTTATGGGGCCAATGGTATTTGGCCCTGGATACAATACGACGGTGAACTCGTGGAAAATCACGGTAATCCTGATGGCAAAGGACCGAGTACCTGGCGGAAAAGCATCGAATTTCAGGGCAGTAAGCAGATAGGTTATCTGGCAACATTCATAAGCCAATACAGATGGTGGGAATTGAAGCCTCACGCTGAATTACTTTTACAGCAACCGGGAGAAGAAGTCTTTAATCATTTTATTTCAATTGTCGCTGATGATCAACTTAATTATATTCTGACGTATACTCCTATTCAGCAAGATATTCAGATCAGAAACCTACTGGGCTATAATTATGAGATCACCTGGTTCGATCCGGCTACAAATCAGTATCGCAAGGCCGGAGCCGTTGATTCGTTTTTAATCTCCTTGCGACCTCCCTCAAACCAGGATTATGTTTTGATTTTAAAAAGGTCGGACCACTGAGCCGAGAGATTGGAAAGCCGACCATGGCAGGAGATTAATTTGAAAAGTCGGACTCCCAAGCCCGGAGAGATTGGAAAGCCGACCATGGCAGGAGATTAATTTGAAAGTCGGACTCCCAAGCCCGGAGAGATTGGAAAGCCGACCATGGCAGGAGATTAATTGGAAAGTCGGACTCCCAAGCCCGGAGGGATTGGAAAGCCGACCATGGCAGGAGATTAATTTGAAAGTCGGACTCCCAAGCCCGGAGGGATTGGAAAGCCGACCATGGCAGGAGATTAATTTGAAAGTCGGACTCCCAAGCCCGGAGGGATTGGAAAGCCGACCATGGCAGGAGATTAATTTGAAAGTCGGCCTCCCGACCCCGGAGGGATTGGAACGCCCAACATGGGGGGATTAATTTGAAAGTCGGACTCCCAAGCCCGGAGGGATTGGAAAGCCGACCATGGCAGGAGATTAATTTGAGCCATTAGGGGGTAGAATATGTTAGTCACAATTATATAAAATCGATTTCGGAAATATGAACAGGTGTTTTGTGGTAGTAATACTCTGGAACCTAATCCTTTGTTGTCATGCAAAACACACAAAATCTACATCAGAGACTCAGACCTCCAGGGCAATGGATAAAAGGAATGCTTCGGAGGCAGGTGCATGTCAAGAGGGACAGAAGGAAGCTCAACAAGATATTGAGAACGGTGAATTGGGATACTATTTCTACGGACTACCTACTCCACGATTCAACACTTTTGTCAGGGCGGTAAGTGAAGAACTAAAATTGAAGATTAAAGGTGGCGGGGATATTATAGATGAAAGTGGTGAATGTTATAATGAAGTAATCAAAACTGAAATAGAAAGAATTTACGGAAATGATGCCTTCAAAATGATAAGTTTAATGGTGGATAGCCTGGAAACGTTGGATCTTATTGACAAGGATGCTCATTTCCCTGGAGGAGACGAGAAACTGAAGCAATATATATACTGTAATCTAGAAGCCGAATTATTTAAAGAAGATGATGCACCCGAAATTGCTGTTTCATGTGAGATTTCCAAAACAGGAACTATTGAAAATTTTAGAATACGAAGATTGAAGAACCTGGAACAGGACTCAGCTCAGTATATTTCAGGAATAAGGAGCATCTTCGAAAAAATGCCTGCCTGGATTCCAGGACAAACGGAGCAGAAACCAGTCAGGTACAATTGGACTATGAACATTAAATTTAGTGACGAAATGCGAAATCGCAACTGTGACTAACATTGCACGACCATGGCATGCGTTCTTGGTCAGTACCGCCGGGCCGGGTGTTCTAAACGTCTCGGCAGGAAAAATAGAAATTTAGATCATTAGTCTGAAAGAATTACGGAGCCTTTGATTATACAACTAAGAATCACAAACATGACAGAACTAAGAGCAGGAAACCTGCGGATGCAGTATGATCGGGGTTTTTTGAGATACATTAAACTGGGGGATTATGAGGTACTGAGAATGATTTATTTTGCCCTTCGCGATCATAATTGGGATACCATGGGTGGTTATCTCGAAGATGAAATTATCCGTACTACCGAAAAATCATTTGAGGTTTCTTATCGTTGGATTTCTGCTGAAGAACGATTTCCTTTTGTTTGGATCGTGAAAATCGAAGGCAAGGAAAATTCTGAGGTAATTTTTTCAATCAAGGGTGAGACTCTAAAAGATGTTCGAAAGAATCGGGCAGGCTTTTGCATTCTTCACTCCATCAAGGAAAATGCGGGTAGCCCTTGTTATATTACCAATCCATTAGGAGATCGGCAACCAGGATTGTTTCCAAAGTATATTAGCCCGCACCAGCCTTTCTTTGATATTGTGGAGATGGAATGGCCTCTGAACAAAAAGGGAAAAGCAACCCTTTATTTTAAGGGAGATCTGTTCGAAACAGAAGACCAAAGGAATTGGAGCGATGATTCTTATAAGACCTACTGCACTCCTTTGCGTATTCCATTTCCGGCCCTGCTCAAAAAAAGACGAAGAGGTGTTTCAGGAGATTAAATTGATGGTGCAACCATTCGAACTGGCTGACGCGATTCAGGCTGAAGAATTATGTGTTTTGAAACCGAAGCTACCCATCCTTGATAAACCGAAGATAGGAATTGGAGCTCCCTCAGATGAATACTTTATGGTCCCATCCGAAATCGAACAGATTCGTATCCTGCAATTTGATCACTACCATTTTGAGATCGATTTTTCCAGAAAAGATTGGCATTCGATCTGGCTCCTTAGAGTACGAGAGGCAATTGCTATGCAACAAGACCTCGAGGTTTTTCTAATTTTTAGCGACAACTATCTAAATGAAGTCCATCTATTTGCCAATGATCTGGATCAGCTGCCGGCTGAAGTGAGGATCGATTTATTGATTTTACATCGGGATTATAAATCAACCCCTGCCTTTTTAGTCGATACTGTAATTCCAATATTGCAAAAGGTGAAAAAAGATTGCTCGATTGGCGCTGGCACTGCGACCTATTTTACGGAACTGAATCGTGATCGGGTGAAAACACAGGGCCTTGATTTTGTAAGTTATTCAGTCAACCCCCAAGTGCATGCATTTGACAACGCTTCTATGACTGAAAATGCACAGGCTCAGATTTACACCGTCGAAAGTGCGATTAAATATTTTAATGACTTGCCGGTCCACGTGGCACCAATTACGTTAAAACCCCGGTTTAACCCAAATGCTACAGTACCCGAGTCAGAAATTAATCGAGAGTTGCCCGATGCCGTTGATCTCCGGCAAGCCAGTCTTTATGGGGCCTGCTGGACCCTCAGTAGTCTGGTTCATCTCTGTGCTTCAGGGGCAAATCTTCTCACCTATTATGAAACGGTGGGTTGGAAAGGAATTATGCAGGGTAGCCGCGAACCTGAAAATCCGGATCTTTTCCCGACCAATCGTGATATGTTATTTCCCTTGCTGCATATTTTTCAAAATCTTTTACGGCATAAATCTACCAGTTGGTTACCTTTTGAGGCCAGTCTTCCTTACACCGTGGTGGCATTGGGTATCAGGGAAGGGTCTTCATTAAAAGTCCTCATGGCAAATTTGAGTGATACGATGATCAGTACTCAATTGCAATATCCCGCGGCAAAACATAAATATTTTATTTGGGATCAAAATAATCTTTCAGATTCCTATTTTGATTCGGAATTTTTAGATAAAAATTTGGAATCTATATCTTTTAATGATCAGGGTTTTCCTCGAATTAAAATAGCTGCCCATGCCATCGTTTACGCACAACTATTGGATTGATCCCGAAGAAAAGGACCGGGTCCGGCTGAAGCTGGAAGAAGTGTCCAAACGATTTCCCGGAGTACAGGCACTGGATAAGGTTAGTTTTGAATTAAAAGTTGGTGAAGTTCATGCCTTGTGTGGCGAAAATGGTGCGGGTAAAACCACCCTGATGAATATCCTCAGTGGTAATCTTCAGCCTGATGATGGAAGGATTAAATTGCATGATGAGGAGGTCCGGATTCTGAGTCCGCTGGAAGCGCAGAAAATGGGCATCGGTATCGTATACCAGGAAAAGAGTCTGGTTGGTAATCTTTCGGTAGCCGATAATATTTTTGCAGGTAATCAACCTCTCACTAATTGGAAATTAATTGACCGAAAAAACTGCATCATCAGACTATGCAATTGCTCCGTAAACTAGGTATGCACGAGATAGATTCACATACCCGAGTTGATCAACTAGCGGTAGGGAAACAACAAATGGTTGAGATAGCCAAGGCACTATCCCGAAACCCGGATATGCTTATTTTGGATGAACCGACCGCCTCGATTTCCGAACAAGATGCCCGGGTGTTATTTAAAATCGTTCGATTAATGGCCAGTCAGGGCAAGT
Source organism: Saprospiraceae bacterium (assembly GCA_016711125.1). Classification (GTDB taxonomy): domain Bacteria; phylum Bacteroidota; class Bacteroidia; order Chitinophagales; family Saprospiraceae; genus JABDMH01. Next base: position 403,961 of record JADJTQ010000003.1, read on the forward strand.
CAATTATTTATATTTCGCACCGTATGGCTGAAATTTTCGAAGTAGCAGACCGGGTCACCGTCTTAAAAGATGGTCATTATCAGAATACTTTACGCACTGGAGACACTAATATCGATGAAATTATTCGACTGATGGTTGGTAGAGACCTTCAGGCATTTGAGTATGAAAATTTGACAAAAACGGATACGGTACTTTCTGTAAAAAATTTTTCCGGGGCTCGTTTAGAGACATCAGTTTTGATCTTTATAAATCTGAAATTCTTGGCTTTGCCGGTCTGGTGGGAGCCGGTCGTAGTGAAGTAGCCCAGGCGATCTTTGGAGTGACACAGAAGGAAAAGGGAGGTCTGAAATTGGGCAGTCGGGAGGTTCAAATAAAACGTGCAACAGATGCCATCAAGGAGGGAATCGGTTATTTACCCGAAAACCGCAAAGAACAAGGACTATTTCTAGAAATGAGTGTCGCTGAAAACATCTTAAGTGTCAAGGCGAATAATGACCACAAAACAATTTTCGTAGATTATAGAAAGAATAATTCAATTACCAACGAATTTATCGACAAATTAGAGATCAAAACTCCTTCTGGGGAGACAAAAGTGATTAATCTGAGCGGTGGTAATCAGCAGAAGATTGTGCTTGCTAAGTGGCTCACTGTAAACCCCCAAATTCTGATCGTTGATGAGCCGACCGCAGGCATTGATGTGGGGACAAAATCGGAGATTTATCGACTCTTAAATGAGTTGACGGAAGCGGGAACATCGATCATATTAATTTCATCCGATCTTCAGGAATTGCTAAGTATTTGCGATCGCATATTAGTATTCTGCAACGGACGTATTACGGCTACCTTGCCTCGAGAGCAATTTTCTGAAGAAGAAATCATGCACTACTCAGCGGGAATTAAAGATATGTACAAGTAATTATTTCATTAATGTTTTTGTATGTCACTAAATTTGAAAATTTTTCAGGACCGGGTCATTACGCTATCGCTTACTATCGCGGTCTTAATTATCGTGAGCAGCCTGATTTGGCCGCAACAATTTTTTTCGTTGGAAAATTTGTCACTGGTATTATTGAATCTATCAATTGATGCGATCGTAGCAGTAGGAATGATGATATTGCTCATTTCGGGTTCATTTGACTTATCGGTCGGATCAGTGGTGGCATTTGCCGGAGGTTTTGCAGCTTATCTGATGTACTACTGGGGTGTGTACATGCCGGTTGCGATTTTGGCATCGCTAGGAGTATGTATGATTTTCGGTTTTGTAAATGGGTGGCTGGTAGCCCGTTTGGGTATTAATCCCTTGATACAGACCTTGGCAATGATGGGTATCATCAGAGGATTGGCTTTAATGGTCAGTGGATCAGGCATTCAGAATCTACCGGAAGGTTTTAATCAATTGGGTCAGGCAAAAATACTTAGCTTTCAGATGCCGGTTTGGTATATGATTTTCATCGTCGGTATTTTTTCTTTTTTGGTTGCCAGGACCATTTTCTTCCGGCGGTATTACTATATCGGAGGCAATGAAAAGGCAGCTGTACTTTCGGGTATCCGGGTTGAAAGGATGAAGATTTTTAGTTTTGTTCTTATGAGTTTTTTGGCCGGTTTAGCAGGGATTATTTTGGCAGCCCGGCTTGGTGCTGCAATGTCAACGACAGGGCAAGGCATGGAGTTACGTGTCATCACCGCAGTGATATTGGGAGGGGCCAGTCTTCAGGGCGGACAAGGCAAAATAATCGGTGCCTTATTGGGCACGTTGTTTATGGGCATTATTGGCAATATCATGATTTTGGCCCGGGTATCAGGATATTGGCAACAAATAATATTTGGGATCATTTTGATTGTGGCGGTGGCTATTGACATTTTATTACAGCGCAGGGCTGACCGGGATGCAATCGTTGTCTTGAAGACAAAAGCATGATTTCTCCTACCAAGGGAAGGGAATTAAGCTCTATTTTTTAGATCTTGTTAGATCATCGATTATTTTTCAATTTTTCAAGTAATGAATGAGAGTAAAAGTATCACACGATTTGTCCTTATGGCACTATTGATAGGACTTATTGTTCTAAGTTGTGATCCAAGCAAGGGTGCTTATAAGCAAGCTAATGAATCGGAAAATACAACCGGACCATCCATCAACCCCAACGAAGAATATGTGATGGTGACGACCTTTGTCAATTTTCCAATGTATGTCAATCATGACCAGGCTGCTTTTTTGCGTTGGGGTAAAAAAATGGGAGTTAAGACTACCGTATTGGGGCCAACCGAGTGGGACGTTGTAGCTCAGATAGGTGTGATCGAACAGGTGATACCTTCGAAGCCTGCAGGATTATTGATTAATGGTACCGACCCGGCTATTGCCTCGGCGATCGATAAGGCCGTAGAGGCCGGAATTCCCACAGTGGTTTATGATTCGGATATTCCCAATAGCAAACGACATGCTTTTTTAGGTACCGATTGGTACGAGATTGGCCGGCTACAGGGTGAGGCCATGGTGGAATTGCTGGGCGGAAAAGGAAAAATTGCTTATCTCGGTATAGTGGGGCAGACCAATATGGAAAATGGTTTTCGGGGCTTACTTGATGTATTTAGAAAGTATCCGGGTATCGTTGTGATAGGAAAATATGATAGTAAAGGGAGTACAGAAAATGCCGCTAAAATTACCGCCGATTTGATTGCTGCGAATGCTGATTTAGCGGGCGTTTGCGGTTTTGATGCGACTACTGGCCCTGGTATTGGTTTAGCGATCAAAGAAGCAGGTAAAGCCGGAAAAATTAAAGTGACTACCGTCGACTGGGAACCGGAACATTTGAAACTGGTGAGAGACGGAGTTATTGATGTATTAATTGGTCAAAAAGAGAATTGTTCACCTGGTACGGCGCTCAGTTTCTTTATGATATGGTACACAAGACTAATGAGCTTTCAGGTGATGATGCGAGGGCGGGTATTACCAACATACCATTTTCGGTTAATACCGGTTTACTGAAAATCACTAAGGAAAATATCAATCTATTTGATAGTGAGAGGTGAGTTTTTAGTCGATTAGCCTTAATACTGGGTTTAGTCGATCAAAGAACATTCTATTTTGTCCACGGATTTTCACGGATGTCACGGATTTCCAGGGATTGTTGATCAGCGGATAAGCGTGATTTACACAGATTTTCGTGGATCGTTGATCTACATGTCGTTCCAGGGTAAGAAATTATCCGCGTTAATTAGTGGCCAGAAGCGGATAAGCATACGAACAGTTTTGGTGATCAATAACGTTCTATTTTGTCCACTGATTTACACAGACTACTGATCTAAAAGGCTTTATCATGAAAAGAAATCATCCGTGTTAATTAGCGACCATCAGCGGATAAACATACGAACAGTTTTGGTGATTGATAACATTTTATTTGTCCATGGATTCACGAATATTTTGGCAGATTGTTGATCTAAATGTCTTCCTGGCGTAAAAAATCATCCGTGTTAATTAGTGACCATCAGTGGATAAGCAATGCTACTGGTTTTGGCCGATTAACATTCTGTTTTGTGAATGGATTTTCGCAGATTTTCACGGATTGCTGATCTAAAAGGCTTTATCATGAAGAGAAATCATCCGCGTTAATTAGCGGCCATCAGTGGATAAGTAATGCTACGATTTTTCGTAGATCAATAGCACTATATTTTGTCCACTGATTTACACAGATTTCCACGGATTGTTGATCAGCGGATAAGCGTGATTTACGCAGATTTCCGCGGATTGTTTATCTAAATGTCTTTCAATTGAAAAAAATCATCCGTGTTAGTTAGTGGCCATCAGTGGATAAGCGTACGACCGGGTTTGGCGATCAATAACATTTTATTTGTCCATGGATTCACGAATATTTTGGCAGATTGTTGATCTAAATGTCTTCCTGGCGTAAAAAATCATCCGTGTTAATTAGTGAACATCAGTGGATAAGCAATGCTACTGGTTTTGGCCGATCAACATTCTGTTTTGTGAATGGATTTTCACAGATTTCCACGGATTGTTGATCTTAATGTCTTTCTATTGTAAAAAATCATCCGTGTTAATTAGCGGCCATCAGTGGATAAGCGTACGACCGGGTTTGGTATAGCAAAAACATTCATTTTGTCCACGGATTTCCACAGATTTCCACGGATTGTTGATCTAAACGTCTTTCTAGTGAAAAAAATCATCCGTGTTAATTAGTGGCCCTCAGTGGATAAGCAAGTACCTGTTTTGGTATAGCAAAAACATGCTATTTGTCCACGGATTTCCACAGATTTCCACGGATTGTTTCCAAGGATCCTATGGAAAAAAACTATCCGCATTTATTAGCGGCATCAGCGGATAAGCACACCACCTGTTTTGGTAGAGCAAAAACATTCATTTTGTCCACGGATTTCCACAGATTTCCACGGATTGTTGATCTAAATGTCTTTCTATTGAAAAAATCATCCGTGTTAATTAGTGGCCATCAGTGGATAAGCGTACGACCGGGTTTGGTATAGCAAAAACATGCTATTTGTCCACGGATTTATACTGATGTTCACGGATTGTTTATCTAAATGTCTTTCCAGAGAAAAAAATCATCCGTGTCAATTAGCGACCATCAGTGGATAAGTATTCGACTAGTTTTGGTAGATCAAAAACATGGATATTGTCCACGAACTTCCACAGATTTCCGCGGATTCCCAATATCACCCATCGGGGTGAGTAGGGGATCTATTCGATGTACTACCTTTAATCCTAAATTGCAACAAAATGAAAGTTATTACACTTTTACTCCTGATGACAGTAGCATTGCAAGTGCAGGCTCAGCCTTTGATCTATAATCTCGACACCTCCGAGTTTAGTATTCTTAAGAGTCCCAGTGATACCATTCTGAAGGCTGGAAATAGAATCCAATCTTACAAAAATTTTCGGGTTCAAAGTGATGCGTCTTCCGGGTATATCAATCTGGTATCGCAACTAAATCCCAATATCCTCTTATATGATGCTGATTTGAATCGAAATGTCGAATTGCTCAGCAATTTTAATGGTAGTGGAGCAGTCAAGGTATACCATCATAATGCTAATGGCATTGAGGTCAGTAAGATCGAGCTGATTAGCAATTTCGCACAAACCGAAGATTCCAGGATCATCACGGATGAAATTGAAATACAGGGTGGATCAGATCTTGCCGAACTCTTTGAAATCACTGGGTTATCCGAAAAGATTAAACCCGGCATGCTAGTTTCTCTTGATCCCACGGCAGCTGGTAAATTACGGCAAACTCAATCCAGTTATGACCCATTTATCGCCGGAGTGGTTTCCGGAGCCAATGGAATCAAACCCGGAATTTTGATGGGCCAACATGGCACCATTGCCCATGGTGAAGAACTCGTGACTATCTCGGGCCGCACCTACATCACTTGCAACACGACTGGTGGTTCGATCAGAATCGGTGACCTTCTAACCAGTTCAAACGTGCCGGGAGAAGCAATGAGGGCAGGAAAAATGCGAAAAGCAAGAGGAGCCATTATTGGTAAGGCAATGAGCAATCTCGAAGAAGGTGAAGGCTATGTTCTAGTATTGGTCAATCTGCAGTAGCCGATAGTTGTTCTGCCATTCCAAATTCTAAATGATATCGAATGAAAAAATATAGATTCTTGTTGTCTCTGGCAGTGATTTGCTTAGCTGCTGTTTTGTGGACATTTCACTTTGAGAGATCTGAACAAGAGGAGGGAAATTTTGAAACAGCCAATGGCCGATACGAGTGGAGGTTGATGATGCGTGGTGGCAGTTGGGAACCGGAGAAAGTCCTGGCCGCCAAAGAATATCTGAAACAGCATCAATTACCTTCAGAAAAGAATCATAAGCGCGATGCTGGCCTTAATGAGTGGACCGAACTCGGGCCCGGCAATTACTCAGGTAGGGTTCGTGCCATCGCCGTGCATCCCTCCGATCCAGATATCATTTTTGCAGGAGGAGTAAGTGGAGGCATTTGGAAAACGACTAATGCTGGCACAACCTGGACTTCGTTAAATGATTTTCTCCCCAGCTTGTCGGTTACTTGTATCTTAATCCATCCAACGTCACCTGACACGATGTATGTATCTACGGGTGAAGCCTTTACGACAGGCACTGCACCTGGTGCAGGAATTTTTAAATCAACCAATGGAGGCAATACCTGGAACTTAATTAGTGCATTGGACCCCGATAATTTGACAGGTTATTACTGGATCAATAAATTGGTTTTTCACCCCTCAGACCGAACGATCTTATTCGCTGCCGCGGGAGGTTCTTTCCAAAATTCACCAGGAGGGTGTGGGGAGATTTATAAAATAACCGGAAGCGGAGGGCAGATTTTCGATCTTGGAGCTAGTAATATATGCGCGGGAACTGGAATTTCAGTCGCAGTATCTGGAAGTGATCCAAATAGGATCTATGGTTCTTTCAGTGGAGGTTTGGTGGTCTCTTCGAATGGAGGAATTACCTGGGATCTGCAAGATGTCTCAGAAGGTTTTATTGCAAATCCAGGAAGAGTTGAAATAGCGATTGATCCAGCCAATCAATCAAGGGTATACGCTCTTTGTCAAAACCCATCTACCTTGTCAGGCTACCTGTTGAAAAGCATCGACGCAGGAGAAAGTTGGACTACCGTCAATCCAGTTTTACCCATATTTGACCCAGGCAATGGCAAAAATCAAGGATGGTATGATAATGTAGTTTGGGTAGACCCAACCAATGCAGACATCATTATTATTGGTGGGGTAGATTTATGGCGGAGTACAAATGGTGGAACGAGTTTCTTGCCAATTTCGGACGGTCCTGAATACTATAATGGATTATCCGCGCATGCCGATCAGCATATTATCGTTGCTGCCAGTGATTACGGACCCACGAATAAGAAAGTATATATCGGTAATGACGGAGGAATTGTTTCTACTGATAACATAGCAACTGCATCCGTCACAGTCGGATGGAATATTTTAAATGGAAATACTTTTGGCACTACTCAATTTTATGCCAGCGGAACGGAAGGCCAGAATCCCAATAAATTAATTGGAGGAAGCCAGGACAATGGAATACTCATGTCGATCGATAATGGAACTACCTGGACACACGAGATTGGCGGCGATGGTGGTTATTGCGGATTTTCTCCGACCTCTGATCTGATTTACGCGTCAACCCAATTAGGTAGATTTTATGTACATGGTCTTGGCGCCTTAATAGGCTGGCATCCATTCGAGGATCTTGACGTGATCGATACCAGTCTTTTTATTGCACCCATGCGCATATTTCCTAATGATGGGAATAAGGTTTTGATGGGAGGAGAGCATCTGTGGTACCGGGATATTAATGGTCCTGGGTCGATTGATGTCGGTCCTGCATCAGTGACCAATCGATTTATAAGTGCTATCGATATAGCAGCTGATAGCTCATTGGTGGTGATAGGATATAGCAGTGGAGAAATCTATAAAGCCGTACCAGGTGTTTGGAGTTGGACACCCCTTCCAATAGCAATTACCAATTGTTTTTGGTCTGGACCCGTTACCGATATTGCGATTCATCCCATGGATTTTAATCGCATTATGGTGTCACGTGGTGGCTACCAGGATTGCAATATAGCCTATACCAACAATGCAGGTGCCAGCTGGGAGTCTCGTTCAGATGGTATTCCTGCTTTACATGTTAACTGTCTGACCTGGCACCCGGATATTGGCAACTGGCTATATGCGGGAACCGACCTGGGGGTGATGGCATCGGAAGATAACGGTCAAAACTGGAATGTGATGGGCAATTTTGGCACTAGCGATGGCCCGGCCTTTGTAGAGGTTACCGAGATATCCTTTGCCTGGGCTTCCGTTTTTGGCACACGGACAATGACAGCCACAACTTACGGGCGAGGTATTTGGAAAACTTCAACCGCTGTGAGGGAAGATATTTATGTCGATGAGGATTGCGTTAATTGTGAAGTAGGGACCCAGTCTTTTCCATACAAAACCGTTTCAGAAGCTGACAGTGCTCAGGCTCACGGTCAAAATTGGACCTTCGATGCCGGCACCTATCCCGTACCCACAAATAACAAGGTAGTAATTGACAAAAAGATTGGTGAAATTAAGACACCCAATGGAGCGGTGATTATTGGACAGAATTAATAGTGACTGGCAATTTATTGCAAGATTGAAAATTCATTGGTTGTTAATTCACTTTAGATGATAGCAACCAAGACGCTATCGCTAATTTTGTTTAGGGAGTTAAAAATTAAGGGTTACGATCCAAGGGGTCAAGACCCCTGGAGTCGGGATATCATGACCCAGTGGAGGTCAATTGCAGAATCAATGCTGATCGCGGATCCAATGACAAAGAATCTCCCAAATTCATCTTTTTATCACTAATGATTTCTGTCGCAGATGTGGTATTTCCGATTGAAGATTGAAACCTCCGCAGGTCAAGATTAAATGCTTCTTTATTTTTATTTAAAACAACCATGATTTTTTCGTGGTCGAGATATCGGAAATAAACATAGACTCCATCCTTTGGTATATAGTGCATGAGATGACCCTGCTGGATAGATTTTTTATCTTTGCGCCAGTTGGCGAGCTTTTTGATAAATTGTTGCGCCTCTTTTTGCTGATCGGTAAGATCGGCACCAGTGAAAGCGTTTACAGCATCGCCCTCCCAACCACCAGGAAAATCGGAGCGGATGATCCCGTGACTCTCAGTGCCTTTATTACTCATTAATATTTCGGTGCCATAATAAAGCTGAGGTATGCCACGCATAGTCATAATATAAGTGATGGCCATCTTAAAAAGATCATAATCTTCATTAAGCTGAGTGAATACCCTGCTCATGTCATGATTGTCGGGAAATATCACCAGATTATTCGGATCCGGATATAAATAGTCATTGCCGATATTTTCATACAATTTGACTAGACCTTGACCCCACGCTTCATCTTCACGCAGGGCTTGATGCAAATTACTATTCATCGGAAAATCCATGAGACTTGGCAAACAAGAGGTGTATCCATCGTGATTTATTTTTCCCCGCTGCCAATAACTTATAATCGTTTTGTCCATCACCCATTCTTCACCCACAATATTAAAGTTGGGGTACTCATTCATGATCGCACAAGTCCAGTTGGTGAGAAATTCCCGAAAAGCGTACGAATAAGTGTCTTGCCTGATTCCCGCTAATTTGGCATACTCGATCCACCAAATTGAATTTTGAATTAAATAAGTGGCCATAAAAGGATTTCGCTGATTGAGATCGGGCATCGTCGGAACAAACCAACCCTCCACCATTTCCTTTCGATCGGTGGGTGCTGTATAAGGGTCGAATAGGGAAATCTTACGATGATTGGTTTCCTGGTATGGTTTGCCGTAATAATTAATCCAATCATCAGAAGGCGGGTCTTGCATCCACCAATGCTCAGAACCGCAGTGATTGACAATCATATCCATGATCAGCTTGATCCCCATTTGGTTGGCTTTATTTGCCAATTCGACATATTCTTCATTGCTGCCAAATCTTGGATCTACCTTGTAATAATCGGTGGTTGCATAGCCATGATAAGACCATTGTGGTTGATCATTTTCCAATACGGGATTAAGCCATATAGCAGTAAATCCCATGTCTTTAAAATAGTCCAGATGGTCAACAATACCCTGAATATCACCACCATGTCTGCCGTATTCCAATGATCGGTTTTTACCTTCTTTCAAACCCGGAGCCTCGTCATTTTCCGGATTACCGTTGATAAATCGATCCGGAGTAATTAAATAAATCAGGTCAGAATTATTAAAGCCCCCTCTTTCGGCAGATTCTTTTTCGCGTTTTCTCAATTCATATTGGAATGAAATTTTAATTTCTGCATTTTCCAGCAATTGAATTTCATAAATCCCGGGTTCAGCTTCAAATCCAATTTCCAGATCAATAAAAAGGTAATTGTTGTTAGTTAGTTGGTGAGTTGCCTTAAGCACCAGACCTTTTCCACTAATTTGGGGTTTTAAACCGATAATATCTTCGCCATAGAGCATCAATTGCAATTTTTGGTTCTTCATGCCTGTCCACCAAAAGGGAGGCTCTACCCGGTCGATCCTTTGAGCCTGCACCATCGAAGTCGATAGAAAGATAAAAACAAAGGTAAGAGTGCTTGAAATTTTCATGAGATGCTTTCTTTACTTTCAGAGGCAAGTTATTGCTTTTTTCCAGTGTCTTCTGCACCCTCCGCGCTTTTCCGCTGACTTCATTTTTTTTATCTTGGTGCCTAATCGAACTGAACAACCATGATTAATTTCTTTCTTAAGATTTCTGTTTTTCTGCTTTTGTCAATATGGAGCTGTAATCCGTCTACTCCTAAAGAGGCGAAAGAAGTAGTTAACAAACCCAATATCATTTATATAGTAGCTGATGATTTAGGTTATGGTGATCTCAGTTGTTATGGCCAGTCGAAGTTTGAAACTCCCAATATTGATCGAATAGCCACTGAAGGCATGTTATTTACAGACCATTATGCGGGTACCACGGTTTGCGCTCCATCTCGATGTGCTCTGATGACTGGTATGCATACAGGGCATACATTCATCCGCGGTAATAAAGAATGGAAACCCGAAGGACAGTGGCCTATACCTGACTCTGCCTACACGATTCCTGAGATGTTAAAAAAGGAGGGGTATGCTACAGGGGCTTTTGGTAAATGGGGACTTGGATTTGTTGGGACTTCCGGCGATCCCAACAGGCAAGGTTTTGACCGCTTTTTCGGATATAATTGTCAGCGACTGGCCCATAACTATTATCCGGATCATTTATGGAATAATGTTGATAAAGTCATTCTGGATGGCAATAAGGATAGAGGTACTGCTGATTATGCACCCATGATCATACATCAGCAGGCCTTAAATTTCATCCGAGAGAATAAGGAACACCCATTTTTCTTTTTACCCCTCGGTTGTACCGCATGCTGAACTTGCTGCTCCTGAAAAATATCTTGCAAAATTCAGAGGTAAATTCTTACCCGAAACTCAATATAAAGGTGTCGACGAAGAAGCGGATTACAGGATGGGTCCTTATGGATCACAGACAGAATGTCACGCTGCCTTTGCCGCCATGGTATCCATCTTAGATGATCAGGTGGGTGAGATCCTGGATCTTGTCACTTCACTTGGCCTGGATGATAACACCATCATCATGTTTACCTCAGACAATGGACCACATTTGGAAGGAGGAGCGGATCCTGATTATTTCGACAGCAATGGTCCCTTTACCGGATATAAACGAGACCTTTATGAGGGAGGCATCCGGGTCCCAATGCTAGTCAAATGGAAAAATCACATTGCTGCTGGGAGCAAGACCGGGCATCCTTCCGCTTTTTGGGATCTCATGCCTACCCTCGCCGACTTGTTAAATATCCAGGTTGCAAATGCTACCGACGGGATTTCTTTTTTACCTACATTACTAAGTAGTAGTGATCAAAAGAAACATGAATATCTCTATTGGGAATTTCATGAAAAAGGAGGTAGACAAGCATTACGTAAAGATGATTGGAAAATAGTGCGATATGATATTGAGAAAGATCCTCAAGGTGGCATTCAATTATTTAATTTAAAGGATGATCCATCGGAAAGCAGAGATCTTGCCAAAGATCATCCCGAAAGATTAGAGCAATTAATTCAATTAATGGCGAATGCAAGAGTGCCCAATGATGACTTTAGATTTCCAGGGGAAAATTAGGTTGGTGCAAAATTACAGCATAGCTTTTATTCTGCTTTTTGTTTTTGCCAGGGGAAATGCTCAAGTTGAAACGCCAAATATTATTCTAATCAATGTCGATGATCTAGGTTGGAAGGATCTGGGAATCTATGGGAGTCAAGTGTACCAGACGCCTAATATTGATCGACTGGCTCAAGAAGGCATATTATTTACTCAGGCTTATTCTGCGGCGGCCAATTGTGCTCCGAGCCGGGCTTGCATGCTCACTGGCTTGCAGACTTCGAGACATGGCATTTATACCGTGGCAAGCTCCGAACGTGGCAGAACTCAGGACCGAAAGTTAATTCCGGTTAAGAATACGACGGTACTTGCAGACCGGTTTATTACGATCGCAGAAATGCTTAAAGCGAGTGGTTACCTCACCATGCATATCGGCAAATGGCATCTGGGACAAGATCCCCGGACTCAGGGATTTGATGAAAATATAGCTGGCACCAATGCTGGCAGTCCATCCACTTATTTTAGTCCTTACAATAACCCTAATTTAGAAGACGGTCCTGAGGGCGAATATCTGACGGATAGGTTAACTCGGGAGGCTATTGATTTTATTATAAAAAATAGGACGAGGAAATTCTTTTTATACCTGCCCTACTTCACGGTACATACACCATTGATGGGAAAGAGTGAAATGGTTAATAAGTACGATATAAAATCAATGCCGCCGGGTCAGCAAAACGTAGTTTACGCCGCAATGATTCAGTCTTTAGATGAAAATATGGGTTTATTATTAAATGCCCTTGATCAATATCAGGTGATGGAAAATACCTTGCTGATTTTTACCTCCGATAATGGAGGTATCTGTCAGGTTTCATCACAATCTCCCCTAAGAGCGGGCAAAGGAAGTTATTATGAAGGTGGCATTAGGGTCCCCTTAATCATTCGGTGGCCAAAGCATATCAGTCCAGCAAGTGTGAGCGATATACCAGTTAGCAATCTGGATTTTTTTCCCACCATCAAAGAATTAATTCATTCGGATGTAAATTCAAAATATCCATTGGATGGAGTGAATCGGCTGCCGGTTATACTAAACACTGATACTTTAGTTGACCGTGCTTTATATTGGCATTTTCCAATCTATTTGGAAAAATATAACGGTTTGGGTGATCAGGCTCACGATACGCTTTTTCGCACAAGGCCGGGGTCGGTGATACGACAGGGAAATTGGAAATTGCATGAATATTTTGAAGACGGAGTTGTTGAGCTTTTTGATCTTGGTCTTGATTTATCTGAAAGTCATAATCTGATCTCCGATTATCCCGAAATGGCCGATAGCTTGTTACAGGAATTACGCTCTTGGCGCAAACAAATGAAAGCCCCGGTACCTCTACGCCGCAACCCTAAATTTGTTGAAATTGGCATGCAGAAGTAGCTAGCGCTATTAAGTATCGGTGGTAGATCCTTGAATAAATTCGATGATAAGCTGCTCCTCATTTTAGATTTTCAACTGTTATCTTGTGGGTAGATAAAACGTTCAGAGTATGAAAGGCCAATTTATTTGTTGTTTGTTGATCTTTCCAATCGTGATGTCAGCTCAGATGAATGCGGAGAAAGAGTCTGTACTTCAATCTGTGGAATCACATAAGGCTGCATTGATTGAGCTCAGCGATCAGATCTGGGCTTTTGCGGAGACCGCATTGCGAGAGCATCAGTCTTCAAAGGTATTGGCGGATTATGCTGAAGAGCAAGGTTTTAGGGTGGAACGAGGTGTTGCTGGCATGCCCACCGCCTTTATTGCCAGTTTTGGATCAGGCAAGCCGGTCATCGGTATTCTCGGAGAGTACGACGCTTTGCCAGGCATTTCACAAAAAGCGTCTCCGGTCAAGGAGCCACTGAAAGAAGGAGCTGCCGGTCACGGCTGTGGCCATAATCTCTTTGGAGCAGCAAGTCTCGGAGCAGCGATCGCGATCAAAGAACTAATCGAACGGGGTGAATTGAAGGGAACCATCAGATTCTATGGCACACCCGCCGAAGAATCAGTGGGAGGGAAGATCTACATGGTCAGAGATGGCTTGTTTTCCGATCTTGATGCCTGCATAGACTGGCATCCGGATGCGAAAACCAAAGCCAATACTCAAAGTTCGCAGGCATTGATCGACTTAGGAGTGGAGTTTTATGGTAAGGCAGCTCATGCTGCATATGATCCGTGGAATGGCCGCAGCGCACTCGATGCAGTAGAATCCTTTATTAGCGGCGTGAATCTTTACCGGGAGCACATTCGCCCCACCTCCCGGCTGCATTATATAATCCAATCAGGTGGTGATGTGCCCAATGTGATACCGGAATATGCAAAGGTTTGGATCTGGGCGCGGGATTCAAAAAGATCGATTGTTGATGAACTTCAACAACGCATCCGTAAAATTGCAGCAGGTGCAGCGTTGATGAATGAAGTAGACTACCGGGTAAGTCTCAATGCTGGTGACCATGAACTGCTGGTTAATCGTACGGGAGCTTATGTCCTGCACCAGAACTTATCAATACTAGGGCCCATTGAATATTCGGCATCAGAGCTAGACTTTGCTAAACGTATACAATCTGCCACGGGCAAAGAATCCTTAGGAATAGACGGCCAGGTACAGCCTTTTGAAGAGACCCGGGAGCATCCGGAAGGAGGTTCCACTGATGTAGGTGATGTAAGTTGGAATGTACCCCAAATAAGTCTATTGGTCACAACGGCACCTACTGGTACTCCCTGGCACTCTTGGCCAGTGGTTGCTTGCGGTGGAATGTCTATTGGACATAAGGGTCTGGTGTATGCGGCTAAGGCCATGGCATTGACCATGGTCGATCTGTATCAAGACGATCAGATACTGAAAGATATGCGCACAGAGTTTCTGGAGAAAAAAGGTAACTATCAATATAAGGCGATGATCCCTGAAGGACCACCTCCGATGCCCAATCAGTAGTCCTAAGTTAGGAAAGTGATTTCTAAAATAAATTCTCTTTTTCTCTTAGTATCATTTCAGGGGTTATTCTTTTGTCAGTTCATTGGTCTCAGCGAGATCGACAAGCTTCTGTTTCGCTGTGAAAGATTGATCGATTTCTATCGTTTGATTCCGAAAACCCAATTACAGCTTGATTGCTCAAAGTGATTGAAAAATGAGAATAGTCACATAAGAACGGAATTGCTTAAAGCACATTTATTTTCTAGCATGGAAAATCATACCATATAATGATTGCTCCCCACCAGCAAGAGCCCTACGACCCCGGTAGGTTCAGGAATCGAGAATTAAAGTGGGAAGGCGCTACAGGATTTACCGAGATAAATTTATTTCTCCTTATCAGCTATGAAGGCTTGTAAATGTAAGGAGGGGCCAAGGGGCAAGAGACCCCTCCTATACATGATCGTATTGTGACAGAAGCCTTATTTTCAGACGATCTATTTACCCACTTAGTCTAAGTAGTACTTGCATTGCAATCAAAAATGTCATTGACATAGAAATACAAAAGAAACCAGGATTAGAAAGATGCCCTCCTATAACAGACTGAGTCTCAATAAAGTCAGGAACGGCGAGAACGGAGGAATCACGTAATGTAGATATTTATATTTTGTAAAATAAGCGCGAGGTGAGTATTTCAACATCCTCCTAGCCTTATCAGACATGGGCGGTATTTCAGAATGACCCACTAAATGTAAACAAGTATCTTTTTATTCAATAGGAAGTTTTTCAACTCTTCTTATGGGTATTTCCTGCCATTTATTTTTAGTCCATTGTCTGATAATGGAGATCAACGCACTTTTTTCAAAGGGCTTGGTCAGATAACCGTTCATCCCATTCTGCAGGCATTTATCGATCGCTGTTTTGAGGGCATTAGCGGTTAGTGCAATGATGGGAATGTTGGAATTTAATTCTTGTCGAATAACCCGGGTTGCCTCCATCCCATCCATCAGCGGCATCTGAAGATCCATAAGTATAATGTCGAAATGTTGATGTTTCAAATGATCTAAAACCTGTTGCCCATTTTCAGCTTCGGTGATCTTGCAATTAATGGATCTGAGCGACATTTTTACTACCAGCCGGTTTACTTTATTGTCTTCTGCGAGCAGAATATGTAACTGTTCCAGTTGATTTATTTTAATATCCTCATTCGAGTAGCTATGGTTTTCTTCAAGGGACAATTCAAGATCGATATTAATTTTGACATTTGTCCCTGCATCTTTTATACTGGTTACAGTGATTCGGCCATCCATCAGTTGTACCAATTCATGGGTGAGCGCCATGCCCAGACCGGTACCACCATATTGCCGCGATGTTGTTTTATCTTCCTGAGAGAATTTTGTAAAAATTTTACTGACAAAACTCGATTCCATACCGATGCCGGTATCAGTCACAGTTAGTTGCAATGCATGAATAGATTCGCTCTTTTCAGAGATTTTGCAATCCAATGTAACTTTTCCTTTTGGGGTAAACTTTAATGAATTACCAATTAGATTTATGAGGATCTGCTTGATACGCGTGGAGTCACCCAGGTATCTTCTATTCTCTTCCGGATAGTTGAATTCAAGAATTAATCCCCTTCGACTTGCTTCATTCTGAAGAATAGATCGTGTTTCATGGAGCAGATCATTTAATTTAAATGGATGCTTATCTAAATACAAGTCACCAGATTCTATCTTTGAAATATCCAGAATATTATTTACAATGGATAGCAAATGCAGGGCTGACCCCTGAACGTAGGTGATATATTGATTTTGCGATTTATTCAGGTTGGTATTGGGAAAATCGCGTAAGATGCCAATGATAGCATTTAAGGGAGTCCTGATTTCATGACTCATGTTGGTCAGGAAATGCTCCTTGGATCGTGACGATTCTTTAGCCTTTTCGAGCGCCTCTTCCAATTGTTTTTCCATTATTTTCTGATCACTCAAATCCAGGTGAATGCCAATGGATCCAACCATTTCCCCTTCATCATTATAATTGGGCGCGCCACTTACCAGCCACCATCTTGGTTCTCCGCGTTTATTTTTTACTTGCAATTGGTAAATGTCAGTAATTCCTTTTTCTCTTAGTTTATTTTTTTGATTTACCAGCTCTTTATTTTCTTCAAGGACAAAAAGTTCCGAAGCTTTATGACCGGTTAATTCTTCACTTGAATAGCCGGACATCTCAAGAAAGCTTTTATTTGCGAACTTAATAACGTCATGTGGGTCTACTTCCAGTAAACCCAGATTCATGTTGGTCAGGATATTGCGGTATTTTTGCTCCTGTATTTGTAAGCTCCTCTCGTATTTTCTTCTTTCTGTGATATCCCTTGAGACGGTTATGGCGTCGATTAGGGTTCCTTCATGATCGAAGTGAAAGGTGGTATGCTGTCCGACCCAAAGAGATTCGCCAAACTTTGTTTTAGCTGGCAGTTCGATATAGGCGTACTGATTCCGTTCTTTGAGCTGGGCTAAGTAAAAATTCACTACTTTTTCTCTGTCGGCGTCCGCAATTAAATGGACAAAATGCAGGGTGGATAAGTCCTCCTTCGTGTACTGCATTCTTTCGTAAAAGGTGGGATTGGCATAAGTAAAAAATCCGTTTTTATCCAACTCGAAGATCATTTCATGGGCACCTTCAACAATAATCTTGAATTTCTTCTGATTTTCGATGAGTTCTATTTCGGTCTTACGTTGTTTTTCTTTTGTCAGGGTATCGCGAATTTTGATCGAAGCAAGATTAGCTACTGTCGTAAACAGCGATAGGTAATATTCATCAAAGAAGTTTTTTTCTGAATGTTCTGAATCGATCACGCCGATAATCTCCCCATCCGATATTAATGGAACCGCCAATTCAGAAAATCGAATGATCTGATCCTTTAAATAGAAATCGCACTGACTTGTATCGTTTATCAAAACCGGTTGACCACTGTCAGCTACACGCCCAACAATTCCCTCGCCAACCTGGAGCATCATCGGAGCTTCGATAGTGCGATGATCTGACTTCTTCTGTCCATAGGCAGCAACCGGTGTGAGTGATATTTTATCTGGTTCAAATAGATAAACAATGCAATCTTCAATACCAAACTGACTCATCGCGTGATCTACGATCGTCCAGCAGATATCCACCACATCGGTTTGATGCATCAGGATTTTAGCAAATTCATTGATTCCCTTTATCTGAGTTGTCCGGAGGGCAATGATTCTTTCCAGACGTTCGATTTTCGCCGACGAGCTTTCACTGACTAGTTCAGGTGCAAGGGTTTTTGCGAGCACTTTTAAATTGTCCAATACCTTCGTTTTTAACAGATATATTCATTTTACTTATTCTTACGTATTTTGTGAATAAACCTATTAAAACTATAGTTTAGTTATTCTATCACTTAGAATGTGAAGCAAAATCGCAATTCACATCTGCCGGGAATGGTAGTTCTGGGCTAGATACTATTTTGCATTTGTGTGATATCCAACCATAATTGCTATATAAACGTGTATTAATTATTCAAAGATCATGCCCTAAATGACTTTCTGATGATATCTTTGATGCTTTAAGAAGACATTCGGTCTAACGAGTTTGTTGCTTCCTGGTGCCTGACAGATTGAATGATGTAGGGTGACAATTGACTTGAAAGACGTATCTTAAACCGTTAAATCTTCGATTTCTATGGTCCATATCAGTTCGATTTCCAGAAGAATATTTATTAAGAAATCAGGTATATTATTAACTGCCAGTAGCATGCCGCGATACCTAACCCAGCAGCGGGGAAAAAGTCTCGGCGTTGCTTTGGTAGGTTTAGGCTACTACAGCACTGACTTGCTCGCTCCGGCATTGCAAGAGACTATGCATTGTCATTTGGCGGGAATCGTAACAGGTAGTCCGGCAAAAATCCCGGTTTGGCAGGGTAAATATGGTATTCCGGATGCCAATGTGTACAATTATCAAAACATGGATCAGATCGCCAATAACCCTGCTATCGACATTATCTACATCGTCCTGCCCACGGGACTTCATGCAGAGTACGCCATTAAGGCGGCCAATACCGGCAAGCATGTCTGGTGCGAAAAACCTATGGCTCGAACCGCGGCAGAGTGTCAATCCATTATTGTGGCTTGTCGTAAAAACAAAGTCAAATTATCAATCGGATACCGTATGCAACATGAACCCAATACCCAGACGGTGATCCAATTTGCCCAATCAAAGCCATATGGCCCAATTAAGGAGATCAGGGCGGAAGCAGGTTATCGGGAAAATCGAGCCGACCACTGGAAACAGAATAAAGCACTTGGGGGAGGTTGTATGTACGATATGGGTGTCTATTCACTAAACGCAGCCAGGTACACTGCTGGTGAAGAGCCCCTGGCAGTGACGGCAAGACATGAAACTACCCGGCCAGATATCTACCATGAGGTTGATGAAATCACTTATTTTGATCTCGAATTTCCAGGTGGGGCTATAGCGAAATGTAAGACGAGTTTTGCCGAGAGCATGAACTTTTTAAGGGCTGACTGTGTCGATGGCTGGTATGAGTTAAAGCCTTTCCAGGCATACAATGATGTGAAAGGTGAAACCAATGATGGTTTAAAATTGAATTTATCAATTGCGAATCAACAAGCAAGACAAATGGATGATAATGCCATAGCCATTACCAATGACAAGCCGGTGCTGGTGCCAGGTGAGGAGGGTATGAAAGACATAGCGATTGTTGAGGCGATTTACAAATCAGCTGCTGAAGGTATCCGGATCATTTTGTAGGGGAATTGCCCTCCTTCGCTTGGGCTTCGGCGGGCGGGGGAAGTCGGAAGTCGAGTGTCGGAGGTGAGGAGAATTAAAGATTTTACCATGTAGCGGCGGATCTATTCCTCCGGCTGGGCATAAATTAAAATCTAACCGGATTGAATTAGCAGGTGAAAAAACCGGTATAAAAACCATGAATAAAATAAAGATTAATCAACAACTAATTTCATGATTGTGATGATAAAAAGAATTCCATTTCTGATCAGCATAGTAATCCTTTTTGCCGGGACTAAAAATGTATTGGCCCAAGAATCAAAAAAGGGACTTTACACGGCTGAATTTGCTGTACAAGCTTACACTTACCGGAATTATTTTCCTCAAAATTTCATCGCCACCCTGGATACCATTCAAAAATTGGGGATTACTGAATTGGAAGGTGGGGGTGGTCGTATTGATCCGGCAGATTACCGCAGATTGTGTGAAGAAAGAGGTATTCGCATTCCTTCTACCGGGGCCAGTTATCAGGAACTTGTCGATGATCCACAAAAGGTGGCTGCGACTGCCAAAATTTACGGAGCGCAATATGTTATGTGTGCCTGGGTACCTCACGAAAAAGGTCAGTTTTCACTGGCTGATGCCCAAAAAGCTGTGAATGATTTTAATGCAGCTGGAAAAGTTTTGAGAGAAAATGGTCTGACTCTTTGTTATCATGCTCATGGCTATGAATTTCAACCTTACCAGAAGGGCACCCTGTTGGACTATATCATTCAAAACACCAATCCGGAATATGTGAGTTTTGAAATGGATGTTTTCTGGATTCATTTTGGCGGAGGTGACTGTGTTAAACTGTTAAAAAAATATAAGGATCGTTGGAAATTGATTCATCTGAAAGACATGAAGCCTGGGATTCCGAAAGATCTTACCGGAGGCACTGATGTTGAATTTAACGTGCCATTGGGTACTGGTGAGGTTGACATCAAAGGTATTATTAAAGAAGCCAATAAAATAGGGATTAAACATTTTTTTATCGAAGATGAAAGTAGCCAGGTTTTGAAACAGGTGCCGCAAAGTATTGCTTATTTGAAAAGTCTCTAGAGTGCAATAAAGTCTTTATAGGAGGATGATCATTCGAGGATGTGACATCCATCTTTTTTTTTGAAGAAATCTGCCTTGGCCACCAACCTGTGAACTGCTAAAAACCGTCTATATATCAAAAGATGCAGACAATATGACAAATTGGAGGATGATTCTTTTGGCTTTTTACCTGGCGATCGTTGCGTGCAACAAGGAGGATTCGGCAACCAGCAACGGAATTCTGATCGGAATTGACTTTCGAAAATGTGCCAGCCCCATGTGTGGAGGCTGGTTTGTTGAGATCGAGGGAGATACTCTGCGTTTTTTTGAAACACCTGAGAAAACCAATTTCGATCTGCACTCAGAAATTATTTTCCCGGTACCCGTGAAAATAGAATGGATGCGTTACGAGAATGAATGGAAGGAAATTGGTGATTTAATTAAAGTGCATAGTATTTTTCGTGACTAGTTCATCAATAATAGGACTTACTTTTTTGCATCGTTAAGAAGGATAGACCGTATTACAAGACTCGCATTATGCATTCGATTTTTCAATACAAAATGCGGATTTAATCGGTCATTCGAGCATAATTTTCAACTCAGTACCTTGCCTTATTTCTTCAGTGCCTCGTTTCAATATGGTATCGCCCTCTGCCAGCGATCCAAAGATCTCGATCCCATCGTTCATAGTAATTCCCTGATGCACGTCAATCCATTCTACTTTTCCATGTTTTAGGCGAATGACGAATCGGTTTTCGAGTGTGGTGGCAATTGCACTATGAGGTACCACAAAGGCAGGTTGAGCCCGGTTTAAGGTCAGAGCAGCAATACTATACATTCCCGGTTTAAGGGCTCCTGATGAATTGTCGTATAAGTATTCCCATATTTCAGAGCGCGTATCGGGATCTATCCGTCCAGATTTCCTGGAGAGTCTGGCCTGAAAAGATTGTTGAACCATCGCATCCACTTGAAAACTAATATTTTGATCAGCAGGAATTGCCGAAACGAAGGTCTCCGGTACAGGCACTCTTAATCTTAGTTGATCGGGTTTCTCCAAAACGAATAAAGGATCCGTTCCTAAACGGCTACCCACCAGATCTCCGGGGTCTACCTTGCGATTGGTGATCAAACCGGAAAAGGGAGCTCTAATTACTAGATAGTTTTGCAGCTGCCGATACATTTCGGTACTTGACTGAAGCGAATTAAAAACAGCACTGTCAACCTGTACTTGGTTCCTGGCTGATACCAATTCACTGTCTGCAATAGCTCCTTTGTGGGTGGCAGCGATTTTGAGGCGGTTGTATTTGTCGGTACTCGTGATCAGGCGGGCAATGGCTTCCTGTTGCCGGGCTACTGCTTCTGCATATTGTGCATTGGTCTCTGGAGCTTCGAGAACAGCCAGTGTTGCACCTTTTCGTACCCGGTCACCAATATCTACCATTACCTGGCTTACAAAAGCTTCTATTTTAGCCCTGACCTCCGTACGTTCGTCCGAAAATAGTTCGGCAGGTATTTCCAGAGTCTTGCTGACATTTTGTTTGGTAAGAATAAAGGCAGCTTTCGAGTCTGCTTTAAAACCCGAAACTTGATCACTATTGGGATTGGAGTCGACTGAAACACATCCTCCTAAATGGGTAATTGCATACACCACTATCAGACAGGCCGCAAGTTTAAGATTAATCATTTCGAACATTTAACGTGAAAAATTTGCTATCGGAATCTTCCGGATTTAGCGAGACACCCTCGAATTTTCGATTTCCGATAAATGAATTGTAAATAAATGGTAGAAAGAACAAGGTAGTCAGCATGGAAAAGATCAAACCCCCGATGACTGCCACAGCCAATGGTGCTATCTGATCTCCACCCTCACCGATACCGATTGCCATTGGTATCATCCCAGCAATCATTGCAAAGTTGGTCATCAAAATAGGACGGAGCCGGTCAGAAGCTGTAGTAATGTGGATTTCTTCGATTTTATCCTTTCGGTGTTCCTCTGCTTTGGTGATGTAAAGAATAGCATTGGCCACTGCTACACCCACAGCCATGATCATGCCCATATAAGACTGAATATTGAGTGTGTGTCCGGTAAGCTGCAGTGCCAGGACAGAGCCACCAATTACGGCGGGAAGAATGCTTAAAGTGACCAATGACGCCCTGAACGATTGAAAACTCGACGCCAGCAATAGAAAAATGACAATGATCGCAACCAATAAGCCTAATTTGAGTTCCTCCAACGTTTCCTCTAATAGTGGTATTTGCCCTCTTTGCAACAGTTGGACTCCGGTGGGCAGAGGTCCCAGATTTCTGATCGCCACATTGACCGCTTTTACTCCGCTTTGTAAGTCCATTTGATGGATGTTTGCCGTCAGGGTAATAAACCGCTGTTGATTTAGACGGTCGTATTCTCCCGGCGTCACGATCTGTTTCCAAGATGATACATCTCTTAAGTATATCTTTTTCCCGTCTGGATTGGCAATGGGAATCATCTCAATATCTTCCGGTGTATTCATTCGGTATTGAGGATATTCCACTTGTACCTGGTATGCATTGCCAGATACTGGATCTCTCCAATAATTCGGCTGAGTAAATCGGCTGGACGACGTGGCCGTGACCACAGACTTGGCAATTTCCTCAACTGTCAATCCCAATTGACCACTCTTCACCCGGTCAAAATCAATTTTGATGCCTGGATACTTCAAAGGTGTTATGATCTGTACATCTCTCAAATATTCTATTTTTTCAAGTTGGGCTTGGAGGCGGGTAGCAATTTCAATCGAGTTTTCCAGGTTTTTACCAACCACTGCTATCTCGATAGGGTTGGTTGAACCCAGATTGAGTACTTGTTCGACCAGATCTCCCGGCTCAAAGGAGAGTTCGGCATCTGGAAATTTTTCTCTAAACCTACTCCGCATGGTTTCCTTAACTTCTTCTATGGGTAGACCTGCCGTTTTTCGCAGTTTGATCTTGATAGCCGCTTCATGGGGTCCACTGGTCCATAAATGAATCAAATTGACCGGATAGCTGGATGGCTGGGTGCCTATAAATGCTGAACTGATCTCGATGTTTCCTTTTCCAATGATCTCTTCAGTAAGTGCAAGTAACTCCTTAGTAGCCACTTCCGTACGCTCGATCCGGGTTCCGGCCTCCATTCGTACACGTACTTGTGCTTGTCCTGCATCTACTTTTGGAAAGATATCGATACCTAATGACCAGGAACTGACTATTAAGATGGCCCCCATGATCAATAGATAAAATACGCCAGGCATCCAGCTGAGCCGGGCAAATCTCCTTATAAATCTCAGATACCGTTTGCGAAAGCGATCAAAGTTGCTTTCATGATTCGTTTGCCGAATTTCTTTCATGATCCACATTGCAAATACCGGAACTAGGCTCATGGAGAGCAGAAAGGAGGCAATCATGGCCAATCCAACCGCCAATGACATGGGCAAAAACATTCCCTTGGGTACGCCAGACATGGCTATTGCAGGCGCAAAAACGGCCAGTATACTCAGAAGGATGAGTAATTTGGGAGTTACAATTTCTTTACAACCGTCGAGGATAGCCCTGGCCCTGGGTTTGTTCATCTCCAAATGCCGGTGGATATTCTCAATGGTCACGGTGGCTTCATCTACCAGAATTCCCACGGAGAGAGCCAACCCCCCTAGGGTCATGATGTTGATTGTTTGCCCTAAAAGGTTGAGACAAATGACGCTGCTAAGTAGAGCGATCGGAATGGTTAAGACCACGATGAGCGCACCCCTGGGATCTCCCAGGAACAACAAAACCATAAGGCCTGTAAGCAAGGCGCCTAGACCTCCTTCATACAGGACGCTTTTAAGTGAATTAATGACATAGCCCGATTGGTCAAACTCATAGGAGACTTTTATATCTTCAGGAACAGCTGCCTGCATGGCGGGCAAATTTGCTTTGACTCGCTGCACCACATCCCAGGTTGAGGCGTCCGCCCTTTTAGTAACGGGAATGTAAACGGACCTTTGCCCATTCACTAGAGCATAACCGGTAGTTATGTCAGAACTTAATTCGACAGTTGCGATATCTTTTAGATATACAGCGGGACCGGGCCCAAGTTTTAAAGGAATGTTTTCCAGTTCCTTGACATTTTCAACTACTGTATTTTGCTGAGTGATCAGCATTTTGTCGCCTACGCGGAGATTACCCTCAGGAGATATGATGTTGAAGGCAGACAATGCCTGAACGATTTGATCAGGTGTGTAATTATAGGTCCTAACTTTTTCCGGGTCGACTTTGATGATCACTGTTTTCTGGCTTCCACCAAACGGTGGCGGAGCAGAACCGCCTGGCAAAGTTGAAAACATGGGTCTTACTTTGAACAGTGCCAAATCCTGGATTTCACCGAGCGTTCGGGTTTCGGAGGTGAACACTAACTGGCCGACCGAAACACTTCCTGCATCAAACCTGGTTATAAAAGGAGGCACTGTACCTGGAGGCATAAATGCCCGTGATCGATTCACATAACCTACTACTTCTGCGGCTGCCTGGCTCATGTCAGTGCCATCGTGAAAAATGATCTTTATGAGGGTGGCACCCTGAACAGATTTGGATTCCACCGCACGGACTCCCGTAACATACAGAAAATGGTATTCGTAGTAAGAGGTAACAAATCCTTCAATTTGTTCAGGGGATAAGCCACCATAAGGCTGAGCTACATAAATCGTTGGTAATCCAAAAGTGGGAAAAATATCCACTTTCATATTCCGGATTGCTAAAACCGCGAAGAAGACGATTGCTATGACCGCAACTATCACGGTAATGGGTTTGCTCAGAGAACCTTCTATCAACTTCATCTAGTTTTCAATTTGATTGAGGAAGATATTGATATCTCCAGCGATTGCGGCCACCCCAAGTAGGGCTTTCCAGGTCACTATTTTTGAGGATTTTAGTTTTACTTCCGCATTTAAGAGATCATATTGAGATTGGATCAATTGAACATTATCAATCAGACCGGCTTGATAACGGCTATTCAAACTCAGGTAGTTAGCTGAAGCTACCTCAAATTCGATCGGAGTTTCGCCCGAAATAAGTAGGGCGGATTTGAGATAATTTCGCACTACTTGCTCTTGGCGTTTAAGACTTAAGTGCAGTAACTCGAGTTTTTTTCTGGATTCTTCAAGTAACGCATTTTGTTGCTGTTTTTTCACTTTTAGATTTCTACCATCTAATAATGGAAATGCGATTTGCACTCCCATCCCATTGTTAAGCCGGCTGAAAATCCATCCTTCAAGTGGTTTGCGCTCGCCCTCGTAATCAATGCCGGAACCCCGCGCATATAGGGTACTCCAAAAATCTAATTTGGGTTGCCATGAACTTCCTATTTGTTTTAGTAGGGTTTCATTGGCAGTGACATTGAGATTGGCCATTTCGGGAAGGATTTTCGCTGAGTTCGAGCACTTGGGGCACTTGAGGCGTTTTTAAGAGGAGTTGTGAATCTAATTGCACAGCGATATTATCGGAAAGTAGTAGTTCTTCCAATTGATAAAGTTGGCTCTGCTTCAAGTGTTCAAGTTCGTATAGTTGAGACCTGGCTTTCGATAATTCCGCCTCAAATTTGATGCTGTCAACCGCTGGTCGAAGACCCGATTTAATTAGGGTACTCGCATTAGCAAGGTTTGAATTAAGTCGAGTTATGTTTTGCTCGTAAGCCCGAATTGATTCTATCGTGACTAATAAATCAAGATAAACCGATGTAGCAGAATACTGTAGTCGGAGTAATTCATCATCAACAGCAGTCAATTGAATTTCATATAGGTTCTTTAAATAGGATACTTTTTGATCGCGTTGGCCGAATGTAACAGGAGACCAGGTAAAAAGCGCTCCTGCTGCTGATCCAAAAATACCCCCTAAATTATTGCCATTGGAGGGTGGCCCACTGATTGGTAGAAATTTTGAAGGATAAGTCATTCCCGTAATATTATTCACGGTAGCATAGTTAGCCTGATAAGCGATATCGATAGCTGGTAAATACGTGTTCTCTTCCAAAGCTACATTCATGCGGACTGCCTCTGCCCTGGACTTCGCTATCTGTAATGAAGGATAGTTCCGTTCCACTCGCTGCAGTAGGCTTCGTAAGTTTTCTTGTCCGAAAGTATGGGTTGGTAAAAACAGGAATATCAATATAAAAACCTTAAGGAGAGCAATGATCGGTCTGTTTTTCATGATTTAATTATTTATCCCTTGGTCACTCAGAATTGTCAATCCGTGCCCTGTAGATCTGCAACTTCGGGATCTTAATTTGGATTTCATCTCGACTAAGATAAAGAAGTTTCGAACCTAACAGATCCTTTTAAAAGTGAGTTTCTAGGGTAGGTCTCTCTTGGGATTAGGCATTTACAGTATATCATTATTGAGAATCAAATTCGCGGGTCTTGGTTAAATTTCATGGGGTATTATTATTTTAAGTTTTTATCCACATTCCCTGCCCGAAATTTGCACTTATCGCGATCTCCAGGCTCCAAAGTCACAGGGGCGACGGGTGTTGCCAGGCAGGTCTCTCATCTCTGTGTCCTGACAGAAAGATCAGATCGGTATGTCTCTTTCTAGTGACCACAGAAAATAGGGAGGAACCCACAAGCCTCATTTAGAAATCGAATTATCTACCGAATTATCATTCTTTAATTTCATAGACTGAGAACCGCTGAAATAATAGCACTGATCAAATCTCCCCTTATTTTCTTGAAATATTGAAATTTGGTCCGAATCTGCTCGTTATGATACTGTGAATCTTAGATGGCCATTTTTAATTTGTATCATCCTACTCAAGATGTCGGGGTCGGTCGTTGGCCAGGCTAATCCAAATGCCAATCTCTTGTGCAAGCAGATCTTTGATTATCTGTCTACATTAGGAGACGACTGCGCTATACTTTATAGTCAGGATCTTGGTCATGTCGACAACATCAGTGCTAGCTATGCCAGCTATGTTACCGACTTGCAAACCAACACCGGAGTACTGCTTCCAATGATTGGAGGAGATTATGGCTTGGGTAACTATAATATGACTGCGATCAATAATACGTTAGAAAACCACTGGAATCAGAAAAAATTGATCACCCTCTCCTGGCATCTGCCTAATCCCTGGACCGGAGGAGATAGCTGGGATATCACCAATCAGGGTCTTTTGGCAGACCTGATTAACCCGGCTAAAATGGTTTCGACAGTGTGGACCAATCAATTGGACGAAATCGCCAATGTCTTGTTGGACCTCAAGAGTCGGGGAGTTGTGGTGCTATGGAGACCTTTGCACGAAGCCAATGGATCATGGTTTTGGTGGGGCCATGCTTTCGGTAGTAGCTCATCAACTGCATATAAGGCACTCTGGCAGCACATGTTTAATTATTTTACCAATGATAAGGGTTTGGATAATTTACTTTGGGTCTATTCAGCCGGCGAAGGGTGGGATAATGCCACGGATTTTTGTTATCCCGGAAATACTTTTGTTGATGTGGTAGGTATTGACTTATATCATGATGATCTGAGCGTGGTTCCTACTCAGGATTTTACCAACTTGATTGGTCTCGGAAAGATATTCGCTATTACCGAGTTTGGTCCTGACATTCCCAATGACCCTGCCAACTACAATTATAGTGTGGTGCATAATTTCATTAAGAACCAATATCCCGAAGTCGCATACATGCATGCATGGCATAGCTGGGCCGGTCACTTTAATACCTATATTGAAAATATAAATGCCAGCGATATTCTTAATGATGCATGCCACCGATCACCGGATCCATCCATTTTTTCAATCAGTACAAATGCCTACAATGTTGGAGCCGATTTTATCGAAATCATTCCCAATCCAGTACCCAACCAACTTCGGATCAATGGGGTGCCGAGCGTTGCCGATATCAACATCTATAATTCACTTGGTCAGCTGGTCATGACTTTAAATGGTATGAGCTCTCCTATCGTATTTGATGTGACTTCGTTGGGAACTAAATAACAATTTTAAATTCTGATCTTTCTGAATTCTACTCTTCACGCTTTTTTAGTTTCTGGTGTCGCAAGGTCTTTGCATCGGTATAGAAGATGGTTTCTTCGGCAATATTTTTAGATAAATCACCCACCCTTTCCAGTTTATTTATAATACTGAATAGATACAGAATGCGATCGAGATGCGGTATGACATCTGAAGTGTAGGCATCAATCTGATAACATGATGCCTGGTAAATTTCATTCATGATTACGTCTTCAGAAAAGACTTTTCTGGCCAACTTTGAGTCCTCTTCAACAAAAGCCCGGATGGCCATATTAACCATATTAATCGCTGTTTCAAACATCTCGTTAAACCTGACCGAGTCGAGTAACTCTTTGTCGTAGTTATTTTTAATTTGCTTTTTCCGGACATAACGGGCGATCTTATCCGCATGGTCACCAATGCGCTCGAGGTGAGCTACGATCTTGAAAGAAGCCAGGACAAAGCGAAGATCGCTGGCTACGGGATTATACAGAGCAATAATATTTTCGCAGGCTTTATCGATCAGAAGATCCTGGGCATCAACCCGGCTTTCGATTTGATGAATTTCTTTTGCTAATCCAACGTCCTGCAGTGCAAAAGCCTGTTGTGATTTGATCAATTGACTTTCGACCAAATGCATCATCTCAGTGATGTTGTCTTTCAAATTTGATAGTTCGACCTCGAGGTTAGTCATTTGATGAAAATTATTTTTAATATAATAAAGATAGTATAGATTATCCGAAACGTCCGGTGATGTATCGTTCCGTCAGTTCATGCCTTGGATTAATGAAGACATCCTTGGTGTTTTCAAATTCTATGAGTTCTCCGATGTGAAAAAAGGCAGTTTTATCACTGACTCTGCCGGCTTGTTGCATATTGTGAGTGACAATAACAATGGTGTATTCCTTTTTTAGTACGTGTATCAGTTCCTCGATTTTAGAAGTAGCGATTGGATCAAGAGCTGACGCCGGTTCATCCATGAGGATCACAGTAGGTTTTACAGCCAGGGCGCGTGCGATACATAACCTTTGTTGCTGGCCGCCCGAGAGAGCCAGGGCAGATTTATTTAGTTGATCTTTTACTTCATCCCAGAGTGCGGCACTAATCAGTGATTCTTCAACCGTCTGATCTAAAATTTTTTTATCCTTAATGCCTTGTATTTTCAAACCATAAATTACGTTTTCATAGATGGACTTTGGAAATGGATTTGGTTTTTGAAAAACCATCCCGACGTTTTTCCGCAAATCTTCAACCCGAACTTCTCCGTCGTAAATATCTTTTTCGTCAATCAGGATTTCACCATCCATATGAAAGCTTTCTATGTAGTCATTCATCCGGTTAAACATTCTTAGAAAGGTCGATTTTCCGCAACCGGAAGGGCCAATAAAAGCAGTGACTGTTTTTTCTCTGATTTGAAGATTGACGTCTTTTATAACATGATTGTCGCCATAAAAAACATTGGCATTCTTAGACTCCAATTTAATCCCTTTTGTCCGATCAGTAAAATCAAAAGAAATAGTAGATTCCTTTTGTTTCTCGATGTTTTCGCTATTAGTTGATTTTCCTTTTGAAGTTCCCATGGTTTTATTGGCTATTTGTTGGCTACCATTTTACATGGCGTTGCCAACGATATCTTAAATATACGGCGATGCCATTGAGTAAAAAAGTGATTGCCAGCAAGATAATAATCCCGGCGGCTGCATTAGTGATAAATCCTGGATCTGGTCGTGACACCCAATTAAATATCTGGATTGGAAGCACTGTAAATTCGTCCATCGGTGATTGAGCGACAAACGGAACATAGGCCAGGGCACCGATGACAATCACGGGAGCCGCCTCTCCTACGGCACGTGACAGCGCCAGGATCACTCCAGTAGCAATGCCGCCGGCAGAGGAGGGTAGTATCTGATACCAGATGGTTTGCCATTTCGTGGCACCCATTCCGAATGAGGCTTCTTTGATTGAGGAGGGCACTGCTGTGATGGCTTCCCGGGTTGCTACAATAATTATAGGCATAATAAGTAATGAAAGCGTAAATGCACCGGCCAGCAGACTGCCTCCAAGTTTCCAGGTTCGGACGAAAATTTCCAGGCCAAGGATTCCGTATATTACTGAAGGAACTCCTGCCAAATTAGTGATATTGATTTCCAATAATTTTGAAAATCGGTTTTTCTTGCTATACTCTTCAAGGTAGATAGCAGCGGCAATACTGAGCGGTATGGAAATTAATGCCGTCAGAGCAAAGATCCAGAGTGAACCGGTCCAGGCCGTAAGAATACCTGCCTTCTCCGATTTACGGCTTGGAAGGCTGGTAAGAAATTGCCAATCAATCCGCCTTAATCCATCGCTAATGATGGAAGCAATAAAAATAGACAAAAGTATTAGACCGATCAGCGATGCAAAAATGCCGAAGTATTTGAATAACCCATCCTTTAGTTGATTTTTATCGGCGTTATTCATATTTCTCCTGGAATTTTTCTTTCAGATAATGACTGATATTATTCAATATAAAAGTGAATAAAAACAGCATAAGCCCGGCGGCAAAAATAGTTTGATATTCGATCGAACCATGTGGCACATCCCCTAAACTCACTTGCACGATAAAAGCGGTGATAGTTTCTACAGTTTCCAGAGGATTAAGGGTTAAATTTGGCTGCTGCCCGGCAGCGATGGCCACGATCATGGTTTCACCTATTGCCCTTGAAATGGCAAGAATCACAGATACAATAATCCCCGAAGATGCCGCTGGAACCAATACTTTAAAGGAAGTTTGAAGCCGGGTAGAACCCATCCCAAAGGCAGCCTCCCGCAAGGAATTAGGGACCGCACGAAGAGCATCTTCACTCAAAGAAGATACCATTGGAATGATCATGATGCCCATGACTAATCCGGCGGATAATGCATTGAAGGTAGATATCTCTGGAAAGATGTTTTTTAGAAATGGAGTTACAACGGTCAGTGCAAAAAAGCCATAGACCACCGTAGGTACAGCGGCAAGGATTTCCAACGCCGGTTTAAATAGATTTCGAATGATCTTTGGGGCATACTCACTGAGATAAATCGCGATCGTGATGCCCAACGGTAAAGCCACCAAAATCGCTACCAGTGTTGTACTAATGGTACCCGTCAATAGAGGAAGGATCCCATATTTCTTAATACTAAACAAGGGAGTCCATTCCGTTTCGGTCAGAAATTCAATGATCGAAACATGTTTGAAAAAGACAAAAGACTGAGACAATAGAACCCAGATGATGGCAATGGTCGTTAAAATAGTGGCCATGGCGCTCAGCCATAGACCACTTTCGATTATCTTTTCCTTTATTCTTACTTTCAACGCGATCTTATTTCGGGCGTTTAATTAGAACCTGCCGCCGCTATGGTTTTAGTGACAAAATCTTTGAAATGAGCGAGTTGTGTAGCATATTCCTCAGTAGGCAAAGGTATGTAGCCAACATCACCGACTAACTCAGCAGCATTCTCAAGATAAAATTCCACAAATTTTACCACTTCCGGACGTTTAGCTGCTTCACTGGAGACATAAATATATAGGGGCCGACTGAGTGGGGAGTAAGTACCATCCTTTACAGTAATTACTGAAGGTAGTACCGGGCCTTGACCTGCGTCTACACCGAGCAATTTTAGTCGACCTTCATTTTCATGGTAATAGGCTAATCCAAAAAATCCCAGGGCATTCTCGTCACCGGCTACTCCCTGGACAAGAACATGATCGTCTTCACTCGGCATGAAGTCACCCCGGCTGGCGCCACTTTCACCTACAATCGCTTCCGTAAAATAGTCGAAAGTACCCGAGGCGGTACCCGGACCCAATAGTTTTAGCGCTTTATCCGGAAAGCCAGCTCTCACCTGATTCCAATTGGTGATTCTGTTTTGTGCCGATGGCTCCCAAATGGTTTTTAATTCAGAGACGGTAAGATTATTGACCCAATTATTTTTTGGATTGACAATGACTGCCAGTCCATCGTAAGCGACTGCCAACTCAATGTACGAGATACCATTTTCCCGGCAAGCTGCCGCCTCGGAATCCTTAATGGATCGTGAGGCATCGGAAATGACCGTTTCTCCCCGGCCAAATTTTTTAAAACCACCACCAGTACCGGAAACTCCAATGGTTACTCTAACATCCCGGGCAACTCCACGAAATTCTTCTGCAATTGCTTCTGTGACCGGATAGACGGTACTGGACCCATCAATATTTATTGTGCCGCTAAGATCGCTACTAGTCGCTTTAGCCTGCTGATTACCGCCTTGACAAGATATCAAGAATGTAGTACCAGCCATTAATATGATTAATTGAATTATTTTATACATTTTATTTAGATTAAAATTTTATTTATTGTAGAAATTTCGATTGGAATAGGATTAGAAATAAGTAAGAAATCTAAGATTTAGATCGGAAGCTTTGCCGACATTTTCCAGATTTATAAATGAATAATTAGCCATGATTCGTACTCGGGGATTGACGTGGTAATTGAGTGCTAAAGTGATATCACTGATTTTACCACCATTAAAATCTCCATCATTTAGATTGGCTATTGAATACCGGGCAGCTATTTCCCAGACACCGTTTTTTGCCAGATCTTCAGCGATGCCTTCATAGGCGCCCTTATAGCGGTGGCTATTTTTAGCATTCTTGCTATTAATTAAATAGCTCACCTGGCCATAAAATGAAGAAAAATTCAGTGCAGTTGGGGTGTTTACCCGGGCGAATAGAAATTCTGACTCCACCATTAGGTTATGATGGATATAAACCAACTCGGGGTTAAATATTTGAGTAGAACTTACATTATCTAATTTCACATTTAAATATTTTGGCGCCGTGTGAGCCGGCGGTCGGGTGCTATATCCATAAGTTCCTTCCTCACCTGTATTGCGATGACTAAATCCAAAACCAAGGTGGAGTAGATCGTCATCTGTGTTTACTGGAAGGTACGTCATCCTCGTCGTTATGTTAAAACCATCGTTATTTGCTAGGTCGTTACCGACATCATCCCCGTTGCCAAACACACCAAACTGAAAACTGAATTGTTTTTCACTATCATCAATATGGTACATGAACCCGGAATTTCGTTCAGGTGAAAAACCGCTCAGATAAGAACGCTCGATAAAAACCATATTATTACTGCTTAATTGCACTTCCATCCGCAGAGGTTCTTTAAATTGACCAGCTCTTAATTTACCGGTTAGACGATTGCTCAATTTCATTAAATTGTATTCCATGTAAGCATCTCTGAAAACGACTTCTCCTCCCGAAAATTCCAGTTGAAGTTTATAGGCGAAGGAACCATGGAATAACTTGCCTGAATTGTAAAGCCTAACCCTTCTCAATTCCAGCGCGTTTTTGAAGTTGCCCACTTCGTCGCTCAGAGTTTCTTCCTGATGAAAGAAGGTTGCATCATACATGATTCTACCTCCCAGTTTAATTTCTGTTTGATTATTTTCCGCCTTTATTGAGTCTGGATCGTATTCAAATTTCAATCCATCATCCCATGAAAAACGGGCTTTCGCAGGATCTATTCTTTGGGCATTGGCTGAGTAGATCGTTATCGACAACAGCCATAATAGGGTCAGATTCTTCATATCTAATATCTATAACACTTTGACATTGCAAAGGTATTCTACCTAATGTTAAGCCATGGTTAAGTCTGAATTAACATTGTGATATAGATCACTGGGTGGGAAGGCAAGTCTCCTTGTTTTTTAGCCCGGGTTTTAGTAATCGTGAAGTGTAAATAGTCAGCCAATGTAGGTGGCCGCCCCAACATATAAATAGAAATGATCAATTATAAACTACTCGATTATAAGCGGTTTAGCTTCTTTCTGTGCTCTTAGAGCTAACTCGGTGGCCAAAAAACAATGTGATTGTGACATCGCTGTCTCGGTGCGATTGAGAATGTCATTAACCAATTGCCCGCCATAGGGTAATTCCACATCCTTGCAATCAATATGAAAAGTGTCCTTGTTGGTGACCAAGAATAGATGATTACCTCCGTCTCTTCCCCCAATATCCACATTCTTACGAATCTCAATGTAGCCTTCGGTACCTAGTATGGTTAACCGACCATCTCCCCAGCTTGCTAAACCGTCAGGCGTAAACCAGTCGACCCGGACGTAACCCGTGCCCTTGTTTCCTTTGAAAACCACATCTCCAAAGTCTTCAAATTGGGGATATTGTGGGTAATGCACATTGCCCGTCTGTGAAGCCACCACTTCTGCTGATGTAGAACCGGTAAAATGCAGAAACTGATCGCATTGATGAGAGCCGATATCGCATATGATACCACCAAAGTACTTTTTGTCAAAAAACCATTGAGGTCGCGAGTTTAAGCTGATGCGGTGAGGTCCCAGACCAATCGTTTGTATTACCTGACCGATGGCTCCCGTTTTCACCAGCTCACTAGCTTTAATCGTGGCCCGATTTTCCAGACGCTCGCTGTACATGATCGAGAAGATGCGCTTTGTCTCTGCCTGCACTTTTCTGGCTTCTGCCAATTGATCCAGCGTTACGATACCCGGTTTGTCGACCATATAGTCTTTATCATGTTGCATCACTCGTACTCCCAGAGGGCCCCGGTCAATTGGGATACCAGCACTTAGTACCAATTGTATAGAAGGATCTTCTAAGACCTCCGCTTCGCTGCGAGCTATTTTGGCGTTGGGATAGCGCTTGGTAAATCCTTCCAGTAAATCGTTTTCTTTAGCATACACCCCCATCAATTCTCCACCACTGCGCAACATCGCTTCGGTCTGACCATATATATGGCCATGATTGAGTCCAATGACTGAAAATTTAATCAATGGTGCCAAATGCCTGTGGATATAGGGAGTCTTTAATTCTGGTGCTTCCAGATGACTTTTTGGTGAGAAAGATAGGAATGGGAGTCCGGTTGCTGCAGCAAAAGTGTCTTTGAGGAACTTTCTTCTTTTTGCTTTTTTGGAATTGTCCATCGATCAAGTTTTTTGTTTTAAAATCAAACCAAGGTAATAAATTATGGCCTGCAGTTAGAGTATCAATGATACTGGCGTGGATAACAAATTGCACTAATTATTTTGTGATGAACAAAACTGAAGATCAATACTCATCTCAGGATTTGATGGAAATACCTTAAACAGCGAAGAAATTTACCCTCTTTATTTGCACCATAATTATAACCCGGAATCTTCATGAGAAATGAATATTCCGCCCGGAGGGCTGACGAAATCATTGAGAATCAATGATTTGTCAGGGTTAAACCCTGATATTGAAAATAACCACTTTGTTTTTCATATACTCAGTCTAATTGCTTGATTTTCAATCGTCAAATTATGCATTGCATTTTCCAATGCATAATGCGGGTTTAAGGAGTTTACAGACTCCCCTGAAGTTCCCTGAAGCTCGTGTTTAGCGTTCCGCCGAGAGTTCTAAATCCTAAATTATCCAGCACATTGGAATAAAATTCAACATTATACTTGCCTATAAAAGATCAATTAGTAGAGGAAGTATCGGTATGCAAGGGTTCAACCACGCCGTGGTTGGGGAGATAGCTTCATCGGTCTGCCTTCAGGGTTGGCTGAGTGCTGGATCAATATTATCACCAAGATCATGATTGCACGAAAAGAATCCCATAGTAAATACAGCCCATATCTGCATCTCATTTAATTAAAATGGCCCGAAATGTATACCATGAGGAAAACCACCAATTTGTTTTACTCGGGTAATTTGATTCTTCTCTGTCCGTTTAATGGTAGTCGAACGCAGGATAATTTTAAATACAGAAAGCCGAAGATGAAAACACTTTTATACGTGTTGATTTTTCGTACTTCTCCGGATGTCCTGCTTAGTGCTATCATTTATGCTGGCGGCTCTTGGGCGTTTTTAGTGGGTAGTTTATTAATTCATATGTTTTAACCACCTATACTTTGCAGATTCTGAATGTAGATGGTACAGTTTATCAAAAAATTTTCACTAAGCTCAGATATAATCTCTGTCGATATACAATCTCCCAGCAGGTATCTTTTTTATTTCTGTTTTAATAATACCAACAATAATCTGCATATGTTGAAAATGATTAAGCAGTAGTATTTTAGAATCTGATCAACAGCCAAATTTGCCTTGATGCCCTGCTGCATTGCTTAGTACTCGCATTTATCACTCTGACACAATGCTATTTTAAGTGACTTGATAGATTCTTTTCGCAGTGATCCCAGTAGAATAAAATATAAAGTAGTGCGAATGATGGTTGAACCGTTGAAGCAGTAGGCTTCTAAGGAAAGTCGTAGTGTAACAGGACCTATTTAGAAATAGATAAAGTGGTGACTTAGCAGAAAAAATTTAACAGTTTTTTTCCTGTAATCTTTCTAGCTTTAGATTCTTTGCTTATCAGACAACCTCCATGACTCAACTTATAAAGATCATTTCTATCTCTGCACTGCTGCTGAATGTAGTTCTTACTTATGCGATTGTAAAATACGATGAGGGCAATTTAACGATCAATGGTATTCAGTTGTTTCAGGACAGAGAAGTGGATCAAGACTTTTACTATTTGCCGCAGTATCCAAAGATTGCAACCAAAAGCGACGGAACTCTTGAATTTATTTTTATGAAATATGTTGGCTCTGGTGGCCCTGCTTTCAATGGTGGCCTGTTTCATACATTAGTGGAGTTTGCGCTGACAAAAGAAGAACTCAGTATATTAGAAACCGAATTGAGGAAAAAAGTACCGGGAGCCCGACTGCGAGGGCCAGTACCTTTGCAGGAAGCCTTAAAAGATGGAGAAGCGGGAATGGCAAGCTTTAAGATCATTTCGTCGATTTTGTCCAGTACTTCAGGCGAGTCGGCATTTACCAATAGTGTGTTGACATCAGGTCATGCGCCCTTCTTGCCGGGATCAAAAGCGGCACTGGCAACTATGCTTAATCAGCAGGGTGCAACTTTACTCTGGGAATCCTTCCAAAGTGGAACCTCGGATGTCTCGATTGCTTTGGAAGGTTTTTTTGAAGCAGCAATTAAAGGATATAATGCGATCATAGAGGCTGAGATGGACATTTTATATGAACATTTCAGTGAATTGAGCAACAATCAAGGAGGGTTCAGCCGAACCCAAACCAGAAGCATTATTGACAGTCTGGTGCAAACACAGAAAATTCGTATTGAAGTCTTTGACCGATCAACAGGATTGGATATAAAAACGGACGATATGCAGAAGATATTGGATTTGATCACCGGTCAGATGATCAACCTGATGTTTGATGTTCAAAATGGTTGGGCCAGATTGCCCTTACAGGAAAAACCCGCCGATGCAGAAATCCGAAACAGGTCATCTAATGGAGGCCTATCTGGCTTTCTTTTTGGAGCAGGAAGTGAGCCCTACACTCAGGATAATCAATATATTCTCAAAGAGAGAAAAGATATTCGAAGCTTTAAATTCTATCTGAATCTGAGCAAATCAACGACCATTAAGGTGCCGGTCTATACGTCTGGCAATCTTAGCGGCATCTTTAATGAGCCCAACCAAAGAGACAAATACTTCCGAATTGTAAATCTTGACGACCCGGATTTTCAGCAACGGGAGATTCATTTTCAGGTAGATGCAAATTACACCGAAGGATTTAATGATATAATCAATTTCGTAACTGTCAATTTCAAAAAGGCTTATGGAGTTGAAAGACAAAATGAGACTTCGGATACATCTTTTTTATTTAGCAAAAAAGATCTTCTTCAAGGTATCGATTTAAAGTCTGTTCACTATCCGAGATTGGGCATTACCGGCATGGAGTGGTTGAACTATGATTACCAGGTAAGTTGGAGCATTAAAGGGCGTGATCAACCATTGTTTTTTCCATCTGAGCGCAATGAATGGGCAAGTTCAAATCTTCCATCTATTTCACTGGTACCTTCATTTGGGAAACGGGTTATTGAAATAGATGCCGACCGGGATTATTTTAGAGAAGTTGGGATTAAATCGGCAACCGTTCGATTTTTCGCCATATTGGGAGGAAAACCTGGCTTACAGAAGTCATTGACATTAAGAGTGGAGGACCCAATTAACACTAATTCTACAAGCATTTTTTTTGATGAAAATGAACCCATTGCATATCAAATAAATTGGTATGGTAGGGCGGGAGAGCATCAGGATGACTTAAAAGTGTTGGAAGGTACCTACCTTTTTTTGGTACCACCCGATAGTACATTATATAAGCGATAGCGTCTGCTGGGTTTGAACGATGAGTATTATTCAGGCTACAAATTACCGGGAAGTCGAGACACATTTTTTGCAGATTTGTTTCTGGGAATCATTATATTTGTCAGTACCGAATCTAAAAGCTCGGGACAAATATACTTCACTTTAAGGGCGATCTAAGGGCATAAGTGGTCATTCCCTTTTTTTTACATTATTATTGTGGGCTTTGTTATGTAGTTGAATTGCCAGGATTCAGTTGTTAACATTTACGTATAGTCATTGGAATTTCCAATAATTAGTCATTGATTTTTTTTCCGGATCGATTTTTCTGGTCTACCGGTAACATTCCTCACGTTTTTCGAGACTTTGATCAAATGAAATTGCCAGTCTAGTTTCTAGATGGCCATAGGCAGCAAATTATGAAATAAGATGAAGTGGTTAAAGTTAGTCTTGTTTAGTTGCTGGATTTTTCCAAAACTCATTAGTCAGCCCATTCTGATTGATGTGCCAATAACCGTCAATGGTTTAGTTTGCTTTCCCGTCTATGGTGACAGTTTGACTTATCGATATCTACCCACTCGCGGGCGTTTGTCGATTAATGATCAAAATCTTCCTGAATTTTCCTATTTGAGATTTGCCAGAGAACGAACAGCACCAGCGGGTAGTCAAAGCATTTCAGAGGCTGAAGGCGGCGGGCTAGTGCATTTTCTTGCCCTGTACGATACACCTGGTTCATTAATATCCCAGGCTGAAAGTTTATTAAAGGCAAAGATGCGTGCCCCAGATATCAAATTGGTTGGGCCCGTACAATTTAGTAAGGGCGATTATGTTGTGGTGTCCTCGATTCTTAGTCAGAATGGACAGCGGGAAAAGCAGCTAATCGGTGTAGGGAAAGCTCCCGTCTTTGAAAACAGCAAGGTAGCCTTTTCATTCATGTTGAATGTACTGGATGCCCAATTGCTGACTGAAAGCTTCAAAATGTCCACGCCCGATATTTCCATTGTATTCGAATTGAGTTTTATGGGTTTAACTCAGGCATTTGACGCCGAAATTGAAATGAATTGGGAAGAAGTGCAGAAGAGTGAATACTATCATGAAAAGACCAATTTTCTCTTTTTTAGTTCGGAGGTTCAGAAGTCGTTCGCTGAACTAGAGAGATCCGGAGCTCTTAAAATACGCTCAGCTGGAAAAGATAGTCTATTGAGTGAGGTCCTGGATCTTGCTTATGAGAAGTTGCTGAATATGATGTTTAATCCAGTGCTACCAGGCGAGATTCCAGCTCAGAATAGAAAGGGGATCATGGAGGAAATATTTGGTGCTGGCGGACTACTGTCGCTGGGATTGTTCGGTAACAGTAATGCTTATATTTTACGCGAAATTAAAACATCGGGCAAAAGTCTGATTTCCCTTAATAGTCGAAGTGAAGTGGAACGGAGACATATGATCACATTCAACATTGGCAATCTTTATGAGATGCATGCAAATGACCGGAGAATATTTCGGGACGTTGTTTTGGATGATCCGGCGTTTCAACAAAGAGAAGTGCGCATCGGAATTGACGGAGATCTACAAACTTCATTTGAGCACATGGTAAAGAACGCAGCCGTTTCCTTACGGAAAATTCATGAAAACGGAAAAGAAACCCTTCGCGAGGTTTTTCTCTCAAAAAATACCCTGGCGGAGAATGGCGGCGAAATTGTGATGAACTACTTGAATCAGGAAGATCATGACCGTTTGGGCTGGTTAAACTATGAATATCAAGTGATCTGGAATTTTGGATCGGAAGGAAACTATAATACAGGTTGGAGTAAACAAAACACACCGATCATCAATCTTTATGCACCATATAGAAGCCATACGATCACTGTCGATGGAGATGTCGAAAAACTCAGGGATCAAAACATTAGAGCTATATCAGTTAAAATCCGCTACACATTTTTTGGCAAGGAGAAGGAAGAGCAAATGATTATCCGTACCAGCGAGATATTGAAAGATAAATATTTCAATACCACACTCCCAATTGAAAAGCAAAGAGTGGAGTACTTTATTACCTGGATTAAAAATGATGGTACCACCTTATCTCATCACGGGTTTGACGAATACGGATTGATTTTTATTGATGAAATACAAGGGGGTTAAATTATGCTAAATCTCATAATAGCGTTTGTGGGTCTCTTTAGCATTGTATTAAATGCCCAGGTTGTTCTTGTGGAGCACTCCTTCAAACTAACATTGCGTGATGGGACCATAGTACAGATGGTGCCTGGTAGCTCTAAAAGCGGAGTAAACACCTACTATTATTTTCCAGTCAATCTCCGACTGTCTAAGACGACTAATGGAGAACCAGAATTTAGCTTTCTCACTTACGAAAATAAAAAAGATCAGCCGGTCGAAGGTTCCATACTACATTTTTTATTGGTCTGGGGGCTTACTGCAGAGCAGGAAAGAGAGGTAGTACTCCGTCTGGAGACCAGAGATAGTCTTGCAGTATTAAATGGATGCATTAGCCTGGAGATTCCTTCCAAAGGTCCAAGTATGGCAATCGAAGGCAAGAATGAGATAGCTGGAGTTCTTCAAAAAAGTACCTCTCTCGATATGATGGCCGCTTTGACTCCAGGTACAAAAATGGCATTTGCATATCACTTGAATGCGGATCAGACCAATGTATTTCAGAAAGCCATGAAACAGCCTGCCAGTCTAAAGGAAGTAACTGTTGCCTTAAATTTTAGATTTCATGGGATTTCTTCCTCAAGGAGTATGACCGAGGATAGTCAATTGTTTGGCTTAAAAACAGATTTCAAAAATTTGTTTGCTCCGGTGTTGCATCATAAAAAGAATGGACCATGAGAATCATATTGGTGATTACGGTATTTCTTTTATTTAAACTGGCCAGGGCCGATGTTTTTGTAGTTATTTATGCCACATCTGAAGGCAAGACGGGCCATTGCGGTATTGCCGTGGAGGATTATCAGATCAGAATAGAGGATATCCACGATGGCCCGAACCTGGTATATAGACGAGATAGCGTCAAGACCGGAACCCTGACTTATTATGACCTCTGGCCTAAGAACAATGATTATAAAAACAGATATGATGGAGATGTAGAGTCAGAATATTTTAAACTGCCCTCTTCACGATGGAAAGGGTTGATCAGTCTTCGAACTCTTTCAGACCAGGGTCTCCCCCATAAATTTGGATATGGTTGCAATGCAATCGTCCGCATACCCTGCGAGAGAAGGACTGACTTTCAGGTAGTTGAATTTCTCGATTCAATTTTGGATGCAAGAGCGGCTTTTAACGCCATGAAGTACAACTGCTGTGACTTTGTAGTTCGGGCACTTAACTACATAACTGATCGGGAATTGAATGCCAGGGAATTTGTTATAAAGGACTATGTAACAACTCCCAATAAGTTATATCAGGTTGTTTCCTCGTGGAATTATGCGGAAGTCATTAAGGATCCGGGTTCGATAATTAATGGATCATTTATGCAGGAAAGAATTTTCGGGAGACTCATGTCACTGCTAGCAATCTTTTAATTTAATTCATCATAAGTCAAGCTAACTATGAGATACAGAAATTTTATTTGTTTACCGGGTTGTTCGATCCTCTCGTGCTTATTTCTCACGATTTGCTTAAACCTTGAGGCACAGACTCTTGATTATGAAAATAGAGTGGGAATTATATTAGATGATGGCACTCAGGTTATACTTTATGGAAGAGCCCAGACCCTCAAGTCCGATTTCACGGGTGATTACTATTATTTACCTGTTGGCCTCACATTATCTAAAAAAGAGGATGGGATTACTCCTGAATTCCTTTTTCTCAAATACACGACCGAAGAACGCGCAGACGCGGGAGGAGTGCAAGGGGCTCTACTGCATTTTTTGATGGAATGGGGTCTTAAACCTCATCAGGAGGTTGAAGCTCAGCAAAAGTTAGCGGCAAAAATTCGGGATTTATCTTCATCCAATCCAAAATTTTCAGGTATTAGAAATCCAAAAATTCTTGGCCCGGTTGATGTCAAACCGGATGGGGATAATTCTTTTCGAATCATCAGTGCCACATTAAATGGAAGCACCAATTTGGTCACCTCTGGGATGGCCCCTGTCCTTCCGGGTTCGAAAGCTGCGGTGGCTGCAAAAATGGATAAAAATGATGCTCAGTTGCTTGCCGCTACATTCGAAAAAACTCGCTCGATTTCTGATGTAAGTATTCAATTACTTTTTACTTACAATACCCTTTATCCAGCAGTAGATGGTTTAATTACAGTTGACTGGGAGAAAATTGAAACTGTCTATGAAAAGTTTCGAGCGGAGGGTTATATGATACCTGATGCACCAAAGGGTGACGATAAGGATGAATACATGGAAGATTCCCTTGTACATGAATTTTATGATACATTGAGAGAAACTAAGGCGATAAATATTCAATTAGATGATAAATTGGGAAATGAGATAACAGCAAAGATTACTGAAATGTTTTTTAATGTTTTTATCAATAGTGTAGCTTCACTGAGTCTGGACAATGATACACCGGTTGACACCAAGAAGCCACAGATGGATAGTGAGGAAATGATGAAACGTTATGCCAACAGTGAACAATGGAAAATAAGTGCGACCAAACTCCGGTCGCACTATCAAAAAAAGAAAGAAGAATACCGGTTGAGCTACCGGCTAAATATTCCACAAAGAATGTATATTTTAGGCAATCTGGCCGAATGGTACGATGGGGCGAGGGATAATAAAGCCTGTGTTGCCTCCATTAATTTGAATGATCCATTTTTTCAGCACCGGGATATAAACATGATCCTGGATATTGAGGCAGAGCAGATGTTTGGTCAGGAAGTCAATTATG
Source organism: Saprospiraceae bacterium (assembly GCA_016711125.1). Taxonomy (GTDB): domain Bacteria; phylum Bacteroidota; class Bacteroidia; order Chitinophagales; family Saprospiraceae; genus JABDMH01. Next base: position 447,465 of record JADJTQ010000003.1, read on the forward strand.
TGACAGTGAATGTTCGTAAAAGACGGAGCTCCGGTAATCCGTTTACAGATCAGGTTACGATTGACCGGGAGTACCTCAAATCAAAAGGTCTGAAAGCCAGTCTCACATATGCCCGGGGAGAAGATAAAAATTCGGATGTTTACGAATATAAAAGTCAATGGTCATTAAAGGGTGGCAAGTTATTTCCGGAAGAGCCGGATTGGATCACCGGAGATTGGGAAGGTCTTACCCTGGCACCTCCTGTCACCCCAAGAACCATTCAGTTTGAAGCCGATTTGGATCAACTGAAGGAGATGGGAGTACGCAGGGCTACTCTTCAGGTTCGCTACCGGAAATTTGGAGAGGAAATAGAAACCAATATTCCAATTACAGTGTCGCAGGGTATACCTTTGGTAGAACAAATGATCTTTACTGACCGGGATACGCGCGGTTACGTTTACCGTATGGTGCTTACTCATGAAAAGGAGGGTAAATTGGCTCTCGACTGGGATTCAAAGATCAACGATGATTATGTATTTGCCACCATTCCCGAAGCATTGGAAAATAAGGAATCCGATTTTTTCCGGGTGGCCAAACAATTGGGCGAACTGATCCCTGTGGTGCAGTCGGATGGTAAAGTTTCCAAAGCGGATACCATCCTGGATAAATTTAAAGAGGTAATAGATATTATCGCGAAAAAGTAATTTTAAGGAACCTTCCAAATTAGATTTAATAGTTAAATAGATTAAAATGAGTGTAAAAGCCAATTATAATCATATCGGAATAGTATTTCTCGGCTTGATTAGTATAAATGGTTGGTCACAACAGATAATTCTTGACAAACCATTAAAAGCAGGAATATTAACGCTCTTTCCAGAGGTCAATAATGAAAATACCTATTATTATCTTGTTGATAAAATTCACCTGGCAACAGATGACCAGGGTAAACCGCAGTTTTCGTTTCTCAAATATGCGAACAATCTGGGATCGTCAGCCGGTACTGCTGCCTCTACCGATTTGGAGGGAGGAGGAATATTTCACGCACTGGTCACACTATCGGTTAGTGACGAGGACCTACAGAATGCTCGAAGAGAGTTGGAGAGGTTAAAAGGTGGCGCAAAGATAGAGGGTCCAATCCTCTATAAATCCGGAAAATTTGGTTTGGTTTCGTCCTTTAAAGATGCTGATGGTGGCTTGACTTCAAAGATAGTGGGTATTGGAAATGCACCTATTTTGGACGGTCAGAAAGCTGCGATTTCCATACAGCTGACTAAGTTAGGTGCTGAGTTGCTATGGGAAACATTCAAGTCGCCAACTCCTGACATCAGCTTCACTTTTGAAATGGACATAACAGGTTTTCGATCTCCAAAAAGAGCAATTATCGAGGCCGATTTTGATCAAATTTATGAACATCAATCTTTTGGAATCGGAATAGCCAGCACTTTTGTAGCGGGAGAGATTAGCGCAACCTTCGATGATCTCACCAGAAAGGGTGCAATAAAGGTAACGCAGATAGGAGACGATGCCAAGATGGACGAATTGATCACTACTGCTTATAATAAGCTCACGGAGATGATGTTCTCACCACTCAACGGTAGCGGCACTCCAAATCTGTCAAATTTGAGTTCGATGGGATCAGGTCAAAGTTTGTTAGATAGGGCATCCACTATGTTGGCTAAAAATAGGCAGGAAGCAAGGTTGGTCAATAAAGAAGCTGATGGAAGATCTACAAGACCAGCCACTCCCATTGGATCCGCAGCGACCGGAAGCAACGGCTCCTCCAGCGCCGGTTCTTCAGGTTCCTCCTCAGAAACCGGATATCAACCAGGTACTGTTGCTCGGCAGGCAGGTATAAAACCTCCCACTGCGAATCCTGTGCCTGATGAAAATCAGGAGAGGGCGATTGTGCCACAACTTGCGGTATTAGCCAGTTATGAATTTAAGAAAGTGAGACAGCGAGGTATTTTTAGAATTGATCTTAACAAATATACAGTCGATAATGTGATGATGCGATTTGATGAGAACATAGGTGATTTGAGTAAGTATATTGATAACAGCAATTATTTTCGAGAGGTGAATCTCGATAATCCCCTTTATACACAAAGAGAAATAGTGGCCACTGTTGATGTTGGAAGTATACAGGATTTTGCACAGTACATAAATTTTGTGAATGTGCGAATTACTAAGAGACATGAGAATGGTGAAAGCACAACTGATGAAGTTCGCATCGATCGGGATAACTTTAACAAGGAGGGTAACAATTTTAGGATGATGTATGGTTGGAAAGGAGATTCCGATCGGAGGAAGTGGAGAGAATTCGAGTATGAGATTGATTGGAGCATAATGGGAGGAAATACAATTTCTGAACCACTTAAAAAAACCATGTCAAATGCAATAGGCCTTAATCCCCCCTATCAAATGAGATATGTAGAATTTCAAGCAGATCCCGATGTCGTCATAGAAAAGGGAATTAGGGCGATAAATATCAAGGTCTACTACCAGGTGGAAGGGAAGGAATATATAAAACAAGTGGACTTGAATCCAGCTCGTGGATTATTATCGGCTAGGATTGATTATTTATCCCGGTTTAATGAATTAGGTTACCAATATGAAGTGACCTGGAGATTGAAAGGAAATCAAGTGATTACTACTCCGCGTAAAACGGCGACAGAAACTATTCTATTTGTAGATGAACTGCAATAACTAATTTAAAGTTTTATGAAAAATATAATTCTAAAAGTCGTCATAATACTGGTGCTTTCTGTAATTCATAGTATTGCACTAATAAGCCAAACTACAAAATTCTTTTTCCTTGCTCCGACCAACATAATTTCATCAAATTTTGGCTCTCCGGTTAATACAGGATCTTGTCCAGTTGGGTATGCAATCATTGAGGTGACTGCGAGCAATTCAACGAAATTTAATTCTGTAGCACCGCCACGAATAAAATATGTATATGAGCAATTGCAAACGGGCCATCCCTTACGGGATAAGGTAGACAAGGTCCTTGATATATCTGGCAAAACAATTAGTCTCAATTACTATCTCGTAGATGACCGATCCGGATTGAGTGAGACTGGAACAACGGGTATCTTTTTAGCTGTTCCTTTTAAAACCGATCAGGGATATGATGGTAAAAAACATGTCTGGCCGACTGGAGGCACCGGGGGCAAAATAAGATTGGGAGAATATCAGATGGATAAAGATATGGCGAATCGAGCAGGTGGTGTCAATGCTATCGACGAGTTGGTGCTTCATGAAACAACACATACCCAATTTACAGGATCATGGACGAAATGGGACGGGTATATCACTTACGGTGCCGATGAATCACATTATGGCAATGAATTGCAGGGTGATCGAGAGGCTGCGCTGAACGAAGGGATTGCAACTTTTTATGGATATCTAATGAATCCTGCTGGGATTTCTGAACTCAATAGTTTTTTATCAAGGGTCGATGAAAGATATTTTATCGAAGCCCAATCGGTTTTGGCTGGTGAAAAAGATCTGTATACAATATCCGGTCGCAAGCCAGGAAAGATTGGTAGTTCAAATATATACATGTATACCTGGCTACAACTACCAGGGTTTTATATCCCATTTAGTGAGAGAACTTCCACCGCATTTTTCACCCATTTTTGGCAGAACACAAACGGGAATAAGGATCAGGCACTTGACATGATAATAAAGGCATCAAATGCTATGTATGATAAGCGACAAAAGAGGTTTATTGATTATGCTGTAAATAGATTGGCAATTCAACTGGAAGATTTTAGTGCCACTGGACCCGGACAAACGGCAAAGAACAATAATAGCTTGACTTCGAGTTTGTTTCCTTTTGCCCTTTTTGACCTACTAACTCACTTTGGGATGACTGAAACAGACATCAAACAAGACATGGATAGGAGCAACCCCGATCGACATCCGAAGGCATTTACAGCTTACTGGTCTCATCGGGATGCAATAAGAAATCTCGTACAAGCAGATTTGGCTGCCAATCCTATTGCCTTCACTGATGCAGTCAGGAAGATAAGTGATTATTGCAAATTACCTGCAAATCTTATCATACCATAAATTAGACAAATGAATAAGATAATTAGTTATTTTGTCTTCCTATTATTGCTTGGGACAGAAGCTTCAAGCTACGCTCAACCGATTTTTATTGATCAGCCGATTGAATGCGGAGACCTGCTAGTTTTCCCCCATATCACCGACACGACTAAATTTTATTATTTACCCAATAAAATTGCTTTGGGCACCACCACCAATGGAAAACCTCAATTTTCGTTTTTACGCTATGTTCAAAATGTAAAAACAGTTGCCGGAGCAGAAGCTCAGAATGAAGGTGATGGGGGTGGCATCGTGCACGCATTAGTCGAACTTAAAGTTACCGACCAACAGATCGTTCAAGCTCAGGCCGAATTAAAGAGAAAATTAAGACGACCCAGTGCCGTCATCATGGGACCGATCATTTATAAGGGTGGTAATTTTTCCCTCATTTCGTCTTTTGCTGATGAAGGAAGTGAGTTTACCAAGAGAGTGATTGGAGTTGGGAGGGCACCGGTATTTGTCGGGAATAAGGCTGCTGTATCACTAAGGTTAACCAAGCTCGGTTCGAAAATTCTTTGGGAGTCATGCCAAACACCAACTCCTGACCTCAGTTTTTCCTTTGTAATGGATTTTGCGGGCTATCGTTCACCTATGCAAGCGAGGATTGAAGTAGACTGGGACAAAGTATTTGAACATGAACAATTCGGAGCCGGGGTAAGCGTTGGGACTCCCTGGATTCGCTTAGGTGCCGACATCAAGGCCACCTTTGATGAACTGCGTGAACAAGGAGTGATCAAAGTGATCAACTTTGGTGCCGATGACAAAATGGAAGCACTAATAGATGCCGCCTATAAGAAGATTCTTGATATGATGTTTTCTCCCTTCTCTATGCCGGCTGTCAATGAAGCTTCTACCATTGACCAAATTGCCAAGGGCATTAAGACCATTGGTGAAGGAGCAAAACAAGCAGGCTCGTTGGTCAGTTTCAATTTTGCCTATGAGATGAAGCAACAAAAGAAAAGTGGTAAATATGTCATTGACCTCAGTAAAGCCAGCACCGAGACGATCAATTTTCGATTTGATGAAAACCTGGGCAGTGATGTCTCGAAGTGCAAAGACTGTTTTCGCAGTGTCAATCTGGATGATCCGTTTTACAAGCAACGAGAGATCCTGGTGTCGGTTGATGGTCTCAATACCGAGCAATTTAGTAAATACATCAATTTTGTGACGGTAAGCATGAAAAAGGTTCATGGAGGCGGCGAGCTAACCACCGATGAAGTGAGGATAGCTCAGAAAGAATTTGTGGAGGCGGCAGGTAATCCTTTTAGACTTCTGTACGGGTGGAAAGATGCCAAAGATGCGGATCGAAATGCTTGGCTTAATTATGATTATAAAACAGTATGGAGTTTCTTTGGAGATCATACTGTGGTAAAAGACTGGGCACGAACTGATCAGTTGGGTCTTAATGTGGCACCGCCCTTTCATCCGGTTTCGGTAAGTGTTGAGGCAGATCCGGCGTTACTTTCCAGTGCCGGAATACGGGTTGCTACCGTTAAATTTTACTACGATTACGGGGCTGGAGAAAAGATTGAACAGGTGACTCTGAAGGGTACCGATCCGGTGCCGGCCCAACTTGCAGAATTCATGTTGAAACAAGCACAGTATGATTATGAATATGAAATTGTCTGGCGTCTTTTCGGAAATAAAAGCTTGACATCGGGGAGAAAGAAATCGTCTGACAGTTTACTTTATATCGATGAAATACCAGTCGATGCACAGGCTGTTTTGAATTAAATAGCTTGAGGAATTTACAATACCACAAAGTCATTTTAGCAATAAAAAGTTAATTTCTAATCAAATGAACAAAATTTCGGCACTTATTTTTTTATGCTGTGCTATAGCGTTTTCGTGTGACCTGGAACGCATAGAGTTGGGAACAGGGGATAGTTCGACATTTAATATTACCATTGGTGGAAATGCAAACGATTTTCCCAATGATGTGCTGGCCAATCCGGATGGCACTTTCATTGTAGCGGGCAAGACTCAAAGCTTCTCCAGCGATAAGAATAATGATGCCTACCTCAGTAGAATTGATAAAAAGGGAGTTACTAGCTGGGAAAAAAATTATGGTACAACAGGGGAAGATTGGGCTCTGGCCGTAACCGCGACAACAGACGGTGGCTTTGTCTTGGCTGGGAGAACGTCTCCAGCGGGGATGAATAATACCGATATTTTCTTGGTAAAGGTAAATGGTAACACTGGAGCGGAGGTTTGGCGTAAGACCTATGGAGCAACGGATTCCACAGAGATAGCATTTGGCATCGTTCCAACCGGAAATGGCGATTTCTTAGTAGGATATACAGCTGCCAATGCATTTGGGGGTGCCAGTGCCATAAAATTTATGGGCATCAACGCTAATGGTGCAAAGGTCTCTGACCGATTGGGAAGATCCGGGGAGATCTATATTAATAAAATGATTAAGACTACAGACAATAAAATCGTGATTGTGGGTCAGGAATCATCAAATTCGACAACTTCCTACCTGGCCAAATTTAACGAAGATGGGAGTTTTATCTGGGATCAAAAATTTAGTGGTGCGGTCCAGAACTACGCTCCGGGTTATGGAGTGGTTGAAATGCCAGATCGAAGTCTTTTTTTAGCTGGCAGCTACCTGGGTGATAGTGATCATGATTTTTTATTGGTGAGTTACTCTGAGATTGGAATGAAATTGATCGACACTCAATGGGGCGGGGCTAATGCGGATGAACTTCTGGGCATAACGCGCACCTTGGATGGGCAGGTACTTACTTTAGGTTATAGTCAAAGTTTTAGTGCCAAAAATGAAATTTACTTGTCAAAAAGAAAAAAGACAGATGGCAGCGAAATATGGGTCAAACATTTTGCTGAGCAGTGGGTGCAGGGAGCAGATGTAGATCTTTGTCCGGATGGAGGTTTCATCATTTGCACGGCGCAAAACGGGGCCAATGCGAACATTATTTTAATAAAGACCGATGCAAATGGAGAATTCAAGTAGATTATTTGTCCCTGTTTTTAGCGTCAATAATTCAGAGAGTCAATTCATTTTTGGATTAAGATGCTTTAGCATGATCTGTTTCATGGTTTTCTATGGAGTGGGGGTATTATGTGCTCAGCGAGACCTAAAAGCCATTACTTCAGACGCTGACAATGTCCTCGCAGAATTGACGGGAGGACAAGTGAATAAAATTGAAAGAGCGATGTTGACTAAGGAGGATGAACGTTCAGTAACGCTCAGTATTCGATTTGTTGGGTTTTCAGATAAAGAATATAGATTACAGGCAGCCATATTGAATTCACGGAAGGAGGTGATGAAAAATATCAGAATTGCGGAAAGTAATATGCCAAAAAGCAAACAAGCGGAAATTTTGCTGGCTATAGATCCCGATGCAAAGTCAGGAAGCAACTCATTTTTGCAGAGTCAATATTTGAAGATCAGAGTCAATCCAATAGAAGGCGGAATCTCCGGGTTACTGGGCGATACTTTTGGAGATTTCAGTTTGGGTTCCCTGGAATTTCTATTTGAACTCAATAAGACATGGATGATGATCGGACCGGGTGTAACTGTAAATGTGAAATTGGTACCCTTTAAAAATGCTGCGTCTATTATACCCTAACAAATCAGTAAAGGAAAATCTAGATAGGCATTAAATGAAATTGTAATGAAATTTAATCACAAACTTAACTTTTTGATGATTCATTTAATCATCATGTTTTTTTTGATGATATCATTAACAGGATTATCTAATGCACAGGTCTCACAGAGCATCAAGGATCGGGTGATTCTTACAGATATTTTTAGGTATTCGGACACGAAGCATGAAGAACCTCCCAAACCTACCGCTGAGCAATTAAAACGACAGGGACCGGACAATCTCGGCTTTCTGGAATGGAAAAATCTTGTAGGTGGAGAGTATCCTTTCTCCACTTCTTATTCTTTGGTTAATATTTATCATCAAATATATAGTGATGCCAATCCTTTATCAGGATATTTTTATTATCTACCAAATGGCTATAATCTACGTTGGTCACCGGTCAGTGGTTATTCGCTCTTCATAAAATTTTTGTCAAGTGCCTCGGGTGCCAAGGGTGAGGCCACGGTTACAGCTGAGCTTACGCCAAATATTTCCAATACTGATTTGACAATGGCTGGTCAACTACTAAATGCAAAAATTAAGGGAAATGCCAGAATGCAGAATGTCGATGTATTGTCCTTGGTTTCTGCGCCGTTGGCTGGTCCGCCAAAAATCTCTATAAATCAGATCACCAGTTTCGGGATTGATCCAAAAGATATCTCTGTGACGCGGCCGTCCAATCTCGCTGAGCCAATTACTATTAGCTGGCGGATGGGAAATGTTGAGAATCTCATGACTGCCTTATTTCAGAATGTGGGATTAAGTGGTAACCTTTTTTTACAACCATTAGGTGACAATATGCCAGAGATCAGTATTCCTTTCAATATCAAATTAAATGATCAGAATACTTTTGGCAAATTTGAATTGGATCGGGCAACCTGGCGCAGTCAACCTTGGGTCAATCAAACACCATATCCGATTAATTTGAAAAATGTGCACATAGTCAAATCCAGAAGTAACGAAGCCCACCCTCTGACAGTCTATACCTGGCAGGCGGGTGATGTAGAAATACCTCCGGGAGCCCAGGTTTCGTTTGATGCGCTTTCGGTACCGGCGTGGATCGACAATAATCCCGGAATTTATCGAATTTGGCTCGACTATGAAGTCAAAGCATGCAATTACTGCGACGATGAAGTTCAAAATAATCTGATTGGTGGGGCAAAAGGTACCCGGAGTCGTAAGTTGACGTTTGATGTTTTTGATCCTGTGGGTTATTCGGGAGCCAGGATGTTGAAGGTCAAAATACGGTCCGTTCAGGCGGACCCTAATACAAGAACGAAGACAGATTTACCTACATTAACGATTCATACAGATGGTGTTACATTAGACGGAGGCACTATTTTTGTGCCGGAGGGGAGTGATCCTGAATTCGAATATTTTGTACAACTAATCATGCCGGATGGAACAATTTTCGAATCCGATTTTTGGGAGATAAGCAAGGACCCTGATACAAATATCATTGGTCAGGCCCTGATCAAAAGGATGGTAAAATCTTTTAAAAAATGATCAGGATGCCAACTGCCTTTGCAATTTTGTTCAGCATACGTTTAATTTTCGGATTTTTATTTATGTCAAATGTTTCCGGACAAGCAGATTTAAGTTCCAAACTTCGTTTATACGGAGTCGACGTCTATCGGGACCACTCGCAAAAGAATTTGTACTATTATAGTCCTTCCGAAATAAAACTTCAGACATCAAGTACGGGAGCGCCTTCGATAGTGCTACTGCAAATGCGCTATACCGGAACTTTTCTGTACTCAGACAAGGATTTCAAAGGATTTCATAATATTCTGCAGCTATCAGTTGTTCTTAGTTCCCTGCCAACTTCCACATACGATTTAATTAGGAAGAATCTGGGCTTTAATGTGGATTTGAGACCTCTGCCCATTAAAAAATTTCATAGTGAGTTAATTATTCCAGTGGGTGATATGTCTCTGGCAAATGAGAAATACCGGAAAATTATCATGGGTGGAGTTGAGGCTTCCGGAGAGACTAACTCAGCTAATTCATTTTGGCAGGAAAGGACGTTCACATTGCAACTGGATAATAATGATGCACAATTATTATGGGATCAATTGGAATCTGGAAAATTGGGATTGAGTTTTTCTTATGCATTTTATGCAGAGGCTATTCCTGGTACGGTAGGAGAGATGCTGGAAACCGGGCCAAAGAAACCAATTTCTGCTGAGGATCTTCCTGACGATGCTGTTTTCGATGATAGATTAAATACCTATCTCATCAACGGAAATGCATTTCCAATTCATGTTGGTCGTGAATATTTGTCAGACTGCCTGAAGAGGGTCGATATTAACGAAGAGTTACCACCAGCATATGCTTCTTTCGAAGTCAGATGTTATGATTTTGCGGATGACCTGAGACCTGATTTATTTAAAAAGATAGTTGAAATCAAAGCATTTGCAGCTGCTAAGGAATATATTAGTACCAAGGCTGAGTTTAATCGGAATTCACGGGATATAAGTGGCAAGTCTGTCAGGTTTTCATATGCCATTCGTCTTGACCAACCATTGGAATACAGGATTATTGAAGTAAATGTCAATGGCGAGATGGACGTATCACCCTGGATTGAAAAGAAAGATTGGTCGGAAGTCATTGACATAACTACTCCACAGTTATTAAACAGTTTCTCAAAAAAGAACCTGGATGTCGAACTGGACCTTGTACAGATGGCTTCTTCCGATTTAACAGAGATGGAGTGCGAAGTACGATATGTTTGTAATAGACAGGAACTTAGCCAGATCATAAAATGGACTGAATCTGATGAAGTAGGTATCAGGAATGTGACATTCTCATACGATATTTCTACACAAATTGGATACCGCTTGATTTTGAAAGATCCGAGTGGTATAAAAATATTGAAGTTCAAATCCATTGATTCTTCTGACGATTATCTGTTTATTGATCTTCAAAAGGAATTCAGATAGAAATCAACTGGATGGATAATTTGTCAGAAAAATCAATGCAAAAAGCGAGATCTTGTTGCGATGAAGCACAACTGAGTCATCGTATTTTTAGGCTCCGAAAGGCTTTTCTGCAACTATCGAAATTCCAGCGAGATCAGGACTTGACAATATATTTGGATTCCCTAAATAGGAAATCCGGAGTGAATTTTAGATTATTGATGAACTACATGCTTGCCTATGTTTACAATGTTGACCGGACTCTATAGAATGGGTAATATTCTAGCTGTACTTAGTCTAGGCTTACTTGCTAGTGTCAAGTCAATTTTATATTGTCGTATAAATTGATTAACTTCGTAGCCCAAAAGGCTATGAAGAAATACAAGATAACTTTAAGCAAGGCAGAACATGATCAGTTGATCGACCTGGTAAGTAAAGGCGTTCATAGTTCGCAGCTGTATCGCACAGCATATATTCTTCTAAACTGCGATGAAGGCAAACATGGGGATAAAATAACCAACGAACAAATAACCCGGGTTTTGAAAATTAGTCTGCGAATGATCGACCGGATAAAGCAAAGGGCTGTAGAAGAGGGTGCTGAGGCCTGCTTGGAACGCAAACCCTTGAGCCGAACAAAGCCCAAATTAGCTGATGGAGAATTGGAAGCCCACTTGATAGCATTGAGTTGTAGCAGTCCACCCAAAGGTTTCAGTAAATGGTCGCTTCGAATGTTGGCGGATAAAGTAGTTGAATTGAAGTATGTCGAAAATATTTCTCACGAAACGGTAAGACGTGTTCTAAAAAAAACGAATTGAAGCCATGGAAGGTAGTTGGATGGATTATTCCACCCCATCAGAATGGTTCGTTTGTTGCTTCAATGGAAAAAGTTCTGGACATATACAAAAGACCCTACAATAAGGATTTTCCAGTGATTTGTATGGATGAATCGCCCAAACAGTTAATCAAAGAAACCAGAACCCGAATACCAATGAAACAGGGGTTTGAGGCAAGAGAAGACTTTGAATATGAACGTTGTGGAGTAGCCAATATTTTTCTTGCATCGGAGCCTCTAAAGGGCAAAAGACATGTAGAGGTAACGGAAAGAAAACAAAAACTGACTGGGCAAAGTTTATCAAACGAATTGCGGATGAGTGGTATATAAAGGCAATAAGAATAACGCTGGTCATGGATAATTTAGCCACTCATACAGCTGGTGCATTGTATGAAACATATCCCAGCGAGGAAGCTAAAAGAATATGGGATAGATTTGAATTCATCTATACCCCAAAGCATGGCAGTTGGTTAAATATGGCCGAAATAGAATTGAACGTATTAATGGGACAATGCTTAAATCGAAGAATAGATACTATTGAAACAATGAGTGAAGAAGCAGAAGCCTGGTGCATGCACAGAAATAATAAAAAGGCCATAATAAACTGGCAGTTTACTAATCAAGATGCACGAATAAAATTAGAAAGACTGTATCCGACAATAGTTCTTTGACATGACACTAGTGCGTGTACACCGATTCCAAAATTATCTGGCACTGAGAAAGATAGCTTGAATACGAGTGCCGTGGGTAGCCTGGTGATTCTACCTTCCCGGCCTATCACAAATGGGGTAAAAATCGAGTGGATTTCTCCATCACCGGCTGATGGGAATATTCCGACTATCGATGGTAAAGTTGAGCTAAGAATTCGAATAGTATCATCCAGCACTATCGATATGAGACAAATTGATATCTATCTCAATGGCAAGGTGCTTAGTAATAAGGCTGATGAAGTTAGTCTTTTGAAGAGAGCGGATTATCAAGATCAAATTATGACGGTGCATGTTCCCATGGAGGTGGGAAATAATGCCGTACAAGTAGTCGTAGTCAGAGGATCTGAAGAAAAGTATTTTAATGAAAGAGTTTTGGTGAAAGATGTAAACGGAATACGTTTTGAACCTGCACCAGTGACTGGGACCACAAGAATTACGTGGATTGAGCCCGATGCAATTTCCCTGGGAGGCGAAATGTATTCAAGTAAATTAAAGGAATTGCCGGTTCGATTGAATATCACGACTCCCGAGAATCTGACCATGGAAAATTTACAAATTGTTTACAATGGAAATCATGAAGCCCCGAGTGGCAAGGCCAGCTTGTTAGGGCAAAATGGATCTTATGTTTTTAGGGACCTTCTGACTCTGGATGAAAATGTGGATATCAACGAATTTATACTTAGAGCTACGACCCCTGGTAGCACATCAGAATCTGAAAAGCTTATGATAAATTATTCACCCGTAAGACCGAATGTCTATCTTTTGTCTATCGGTGCTCAGTTGAATTTAAAGTATGCAGAGAAAGATGCACGTGACTTTGCCAGACTATATGCAGGTCAGGGAAGTAGAACGTATAAACTTTTTAATAATATTACGGTAGACACTCTTCTTGGTGCCGCGGCGGTTACGTCCGAAATCAGGGGAATGATTGAAACCATTAAAAATAAGTTCAAAACGGGCCAGATTAGCGATGATGATTTGGTTATGATCTTCATTTCTTCCCATGGATTTATTGACGAACGTGGCGATTTCAGGATTCAGGGGAGTGACTATATGCCAGAGCGGAAGAGTACAACCTCTGTATCCTATAGAAATGACATCCTCGCCTATCTGGATGAGTTACCATGTAAAAAATTAATTTTAATTGATGCTTGTCACAGTGGTGGAGCGCGATCAAATTCTTCCGATATTTTGAATGCAATCCAGGACATTAAAAAAGCGCCCAGAGGTTTTGCAATCCTTTCTTCCAGCAGCAGAGATGAAGAGTCTTATGAGGATGTCAAATGGCAGAATGGAGCATTCACTGAAGGCCTTATCTCAGGTTTAAAAGAAGGCAGAGCAGATGAAGATAGGAATGGTATAATTAGTTTGATGGAGTTGGAAAAATACCTAAAGAGTGAAGTTCCAAACATGGTCAAAGAAATCAAAAACAAGCCTCAAAATCCATTATTAACCAAAAATGATATCGGCGACTTGCCCATTTTTATCTTAGAATGAAAATCCAAAAATGATGAATAGAATAGTAGTACTGATATTCTTATTGCATGGCTTCTTTTTTCTGTGCCAGGGTCAGGACGTGAGTAACGTGATCACCCAGGTTAATGAAGAGCGAAATAAGGTGACGATTACTTACGATCTTGCCAGAAAGTCGGGTTCAACCACTTATAATGTGGGAGTTCGTATTACATTAGATAATGAAGTGGTCAATGCTTTGGCATTGAGCGGAGATACCGGCCCTAACATCAGTCCGGGCTATGGAAAGCGCATTATCTGGGATGTTTTAAAAGATCTTTCTGAGATCTCGGGCAATTTGCAGGTGACGATCACTGCCAAATCAAATGCCGCGGATTGTATACCGATCAAAACAGTTCCGGTTTATGCCGGTTTAACCGGTGCTGCAGGTGCTGGTTTGGCGTTGCTTTTGAGCGGACTTAAACTTGAATCTGACTCCAAACCTCTTTACGATACATACAAGTCCAATTTAAATCCATCTGATCCGGTATTTTCTGAGATCAGCCGCGAAGACTACTATCAAGACGCTAATTCCAAGCATAAAAAGGGACAATGGTTCACAGCTGCTGGAGCTGCGGTTATTGCAGCGGGTGGAGTTATCTTAGTATCGAGATTGATTCAGATTAAGAAATATAACGACGAGTGTCTAAAGAAAAGGGCAACTGGATTTACGGCTCCAAAGCTCCGTCCAATTATAGGTTCTGGACGAGGAAGTGAGTATATTTACACCGGTCTTGTTGTTAATTTTTAAGAAAATTTTCCAACCAATGCGATTGTTATCCTATATCACGGGCTTTATTCTTATTCTAACCAGCATTTCAATTGATGCGCAAACAAAAAACACGGCCTATTGGGGTTTGACACAGTTCCTTAATTCTGATTTTATTCAAAAGTTTGAAGAAGCAAGAAACCGGGCTGAGCAATCCGTTTCGGATTTTAAGCGTATTCAGAGCGAGTTTTCCGAAGAAGATATTACCGCTGTGATGGATGGCTACAATGCCTCGGCAGAGCGATTCAATCAAATCATGTATAAAGTTAAGGATGATCTATTGGATAAGCAAAAGAGAAAATTTATTATTCAGTTTGCCGATGACTATGCCAGGCAAATTGAAGGTGAGCTTAATCGTGCCAAAGACTTTTATGCTGATAGTTATCAACGCCAGTTGGTACGGGTTACCGACGGACGCATCACCGGCACTCCACTTCTGGTTCTATTGCCCGAAATAATAAAATATGGAAAAATGGCTTTTCAGATCTTTCAACAGATCAAAGCAGAAATGAAAAAATACAATGAGTCAATGTTGGAGGAATTTCTGATTATACCTAATCGTTTCAAGTCATGGAATGAATTAAGTTAAAGCGCTCTAATTTTTCGACATATGACTCGACTTCAAATCTGATACATGACTCGAATATTTTCTGATCGACTTTTGCAATTCGAGGACTTTGTCAGGTTGGATTTTGCAATCGTCCTGATCTTTCTCTCCCTGGCCCTAAGACTTAATGGACAAGGTTTGCTTTTAGATGACCCTCATTATGACTTATTGCCAAGAGTGCCAGATTATAATGAAGGGAGTAAGGCAGAACTTGAGACATTGAAGGATGTTTTTAAGGTCGATCTCAGGCCTTTTTGTCCGGTGCCCCAGGATCAGGGATTTATATCTTCATGTACTGGCTGGGCCAGTGGGTATGGTGCACTAACCATGCTCAAGGCGATCAAAATGGGCTGGAATGGACAAAGGGATCTTATTACCGACAATGCTTTTTCTGCACTGTTTGTCTACAACCAGGTTAAAAAGGGAAGTTGTGATTTTGGAGCCTACATTTCAGATGCGGCGATCCTCATCAGAGATAAAGGAGATATCCCGGCAAAGGATTTTGATAAGCTAAAAATGTTTGTGATAAAATACCTAATGACCAGGAACTCGAAACAGCTAAGAATTTTCGCATAAAAGATTTTTTAACTCTTTTTAATTCAGGTGATCCCCCGGCTATTAAAATACAACGAACGAAACTGAGTCTGGCACAAAATAAGCCCGTTATTCTTGGGATAGAGCTTATTAATAATTTTCAGAATATTCGCTCTGGCCAGGAGTATTGGTACCCAAGCATTGGTGATGCATCTTTGCACGGTGGTCATTCCCTAGTTGTGGTTGGATTTGATGATGGTCGTGAGGCGTTCGAGGTTATGAATAGCTGGGGCACCGATTGGGGTAATGGGGGTTTTGTTTGGATCAAATACCGAGACCTGGCCAAGTATGCGCATTATGGATATGTCTTTATTCCCAATGACGAAAACAGTGGTTTTGTTGATTTAGTTGGTTCAATTGCAATTGGTAAGCCGACATATAGCGATACCGGGTCGCTATCCTTTGAGAAGGAGACAGTCATTCGTACTGGCAATTATTTTGAATTAACTTCGAAGGTGCGAAAGGGCGATTTGTTGCAACCGGTTCTCGTTGAGACCGTAGAAAACATGTATTTTTATTTTTTTTCCCTCAATTCGCAAAATGAATTGAAAATACATTGGCCCAGGGATGAAAAGATTGATGGACATTATGGCGGTACTAGTGAAAGTGCGATAATTACTTTGCCAAAAATTCAACTTGCCATCCCAGCTGCATATGGAGCCTTGCAGCTGAGTAGATCGGGAGTTGAATATTGGTGTTTCTTATTTTCAAAAAGTCCGATTGATAATTTCAATCAGTCGATGGATAAAATAAAGGCCAGTAAGGAAGTAGATTTGTATAAACGATTGGAGAAATCCTTTGGTGATAAACTACTAAAACCTGACAAACTAAAATATTCCGATGAAAAGATGCAGTTAGAAAGTGCGTTGATCAATTCAGAAATTGTTCCAATATTATTAAAGCTACGAATTGATTCTTAAGGATTCTATCCGGACTAAAGAAAGGCCTATTGTTAATCCTACTGTATACCAGCCGGAAGATGTAGATCTTCCTCTCTCTCTCAACATGAGTAGAGCAGGGTTCGGCAAACTCGCCCTGACTCTTACATTCTGCGGCTTCCAGGAAAGATAAATAGAATAAAATCAAATCACTCTATAAAGATAAAGGCAAGAACCAAAAATTATTCTCTGGATCAGGCATAAGGAAAAGAACTTATTGTCAGCAAGTACAGAAACTCGGGTTATGTTACTTTTTTTTTGAATTCTATAATTCTTTCCTAAGCTTAAAATTGGGAATTCTTTTACTGATGAAAAGCCTCACTAATAAATGATAAAACCACCGGCAATGACTCTCTCCAATATGTCCAGGTGTGACCACCATTGCGCACCCGGAATTCGTGAGGTACTTCTTTTTTACGCATAGCAACATGAATGAGTGAATTGCCCTCGTACAAAAAGTCATCATCTCCACAATCAATAAACCAGCGCACTTTTTTTATATCGTCAGCGCTCATATTTTCGACTAGTTGGAGTGCATTATGTTTTTTAAAGTATGCTTCCATAACTTCTACGGAGGCTGACGCTATATTCATACGTTCGGCCATTCTTTTGGCGTCTTCAAGTGTAAGAGGGCCTACATAGGCACTCAGCGGGCAAGCAGACGAAAACAGATCGGGACGGTGTAAGGCATACATAAATGAACCACCTCCTCCCATCGAAAGACCGGCTACAGCTCGAAACTGTTTGTTACTTTTTATCCGGAATTTCTTTTCAACGTGTGGCATTAATTCGTCAAAGAAAAAATCTTCATAGCGAAAATTACCGTCGAGGCTATTAAAGTAACCACGCTGACCAGTGTTGGCGTCAGGCATAATTACAATCATGGGTGTGGCACTGCCATCCCCGATGGCCTTATCGGTTATATTTAATATTTCACCAAATTGAACCCAGCCCGTCTGATCGTCACCGGCGCCATGCAAAAGATAAAGCACGGGATAACTTCTCTCAGAAGACTCATAGTCTGGGGGTAAATAGACAGCGTATTTCCTGTCCATATTTAATATGTCACTGTGTACAGATAGATTGTCGTACACTTTGCCCGATTGACTCAGTAAAGCTGCGGTATAGGAAATAAATGAAAGGAAGAGCAGAATTTTTTTCATGTCTTTTTTAGGTTGATCTTAATGCTAATGCTGATGAAATGTATCACTTATAAATGAAAGTACTTCGGGAAGTGCCTCTCTCCAATAAGTCCAGGAGTGACCGCCATTTCTAACCCGGTATTCATGCGGTATTTCTTTTTTTCGCAAAGCTATGTGCACCAATGAATTTCCTTCAAAAAGAAAATCATCGTCACCACAGTCGATGTACCAGCGCACTTTTTTGATCTCATCAGCTGACGTACTTTCAATGAGATTCACAGCATTGTGCGTTTTGTAATAGTCTTCGATCACTTGGTCTGTGGGCATTGGTTTCCCACTTCGTTCTAGTCTTCTTTTTGCATCGTCAAGATTAAGCGGTCCGGTCGATGCACTCAATGGACATGCAGAAGAAAACAAATCAGGTTTGTGCAGGGCATACATAAATGAACCACCACCGCCCATTGACAGTCCGGCTACGGCGCGATATCTTTTATCACTTTTGATTCTGTACGTCTTTTCGACGTGGGGCATGAGTTCTTCAAAAAAGAAATCTTCATAGCGAAATTTGCCATCGATGCTGTTGAAATATCCCCGCTGCCCGGTATTGGCATCTGGCATGACAATAATCATGGCCGTGGCGGAGCCATTCTTGACAGATTCATCGGCGATATGCAATACCTCACCAAATTGAACCCAACCCGTTTGGTCATCACCACCGCCATGCAACAGATAAAGTACTGGATAACTTCGCTCTGAAGTCTCATAATCCGGCGGAAGATAGATCGCAAATTTTCGATCCATGTTCAGAATGTCACTATGCATGGAAAGATTGTCGTATACCTTGCCGTTTTGCGAAGAAACCATAGAGTAGGCCAATCCCACCATTATGAGGATGAGTAATATATTTTTCATTTTTAAGTAGTTTAGTAGGCTGTAAGAGTTGGTCAATATAGCACTTTCTTGATGAATTTTTCCTGCAAACTAGGATCAGCTGATTTGATTGGTCAAACGTTAGATTATATGAAGTTTATCAAGGGTATTAAGAATGAAGCTCTGCTAAATTGAACGTATCGAAAGTGGGAGAGTGGAGGGGTTCGGCAAGCTTACCCTGACTCTAACATTCGTAGGTTTAAGAATGACGAGTTGCATGATTATTCAAAGTTATTCAGTGAAAATGCGAGAGCACAAAATGAATAGATGAGTAAAATAAAATTAGGGATCATTGGTTGCGGCTTTTGGTCACATTACCAAACCGCTGCCTGGGCTGAGTTAAGCGATCGGGTAGATATCAGTGCCATCTGCGATAAGGATCTTTCGAAGGCCAAAAAGCAAGCTGATCGTTTTGGAGTCAAGGCAGTGTATCAAGATGCCCAGGAGTTGTTAAATGATCAAGACCTCGATCTTGCTGATATTATCACAGACGTAGATTCTCACGCACATTTAGTGAAGATGCTTGCAGATCATCGCATTCCGGTTATTTGTCAAAAACCGATGGCACCCAATTATCTTGCGGCGCATGAGATGGTCGAATATTGCCGGAGCAGGAATACACCATTTTATATTCATGAAAAATTTTCGTTGGCAAAAACCGGTAAGGTTGCTCAAGACATTACTTGCTGATGACGTCATTGGGCACCCATTTAAGGCAAATCTGAAGTTTTGCTGTAGTTTTCCGGTTTTTGAGAATCAGCCCTTTTTAGCCGAGTTGGAGCAATTTATCCTGACTGATGTAGGCACTCATATTTTGGATATTTGCCGATTTTTGTTTGGAGAGGCAGATAGCTTGTATTGTCAAACCCAACGGATCAACCAAAAAATTAAAGGTGAAGATGTAGCTAATGTATTTATGGTTCATGAGGGAGGAGTGCATTGTTATGCAGAGATGTCGTATGCTTCAAGATTGGAAAATGAAGCCTTTCCCCAAACCTTTATATTGATAGAGGGAGATAAAGGATCGCTGCATCTTGGGTCTAATCATCAAATCCGTCTGACCACTAGAGAAGGTACCAAACATATGGATGCTACACCTGAAGTTTTTGACTGGTCTTTAGCTGACTACGCCCTCATCCACACCAGCATATTTGAGTGCAATAGAAATATTCTGGATGACTTGACCGGACAAGGCAAAGCAGAAACAACAGGAGATGACAATCTTAAGACGATCCGTTTAGTCTTTGATGCCTACGAGTCGGCAAAGGAAAACCGGGTAATCAAATATATTTAAGGGTCAACCTTGTATTTGGGGGATTCCAATTCTTGTCATAAATATAGTATCCCATTTAAAAGTTTACTGATGCCCTTCTAATCGTTAGATGACTTCGGATCTATACCAGCCATAGTAATGGAATCAAGAGCAATGATGGGAGAGTCGTAGGGGCAAGATTGAGTATTAAAGAAACGATTCTAGGACCCCTAAATCCCCTAAAAGGATCCTAAAAGGGGACTTTTTCAGCCTGCTACTAAAAGGAAATTAAGATTGAGAAAATGCCACATTTCTGTAAGAAAATGGCCTCTAGCGAACAGCAGATCCGATTCTCCCCTTTGAAAGCTTGTATGGCTAAAAGCTATTACCCATAGTTTTAACGTCGGGTCGAGGTGCGCAGAGCAAGCAGTTAAATAATAGCAAGGGTATGTTCATTTACAAGATGTAAAAAAAGTAGTAATAACGATTTTGAATATCGCCATTAGCCTTTTAAAAGAACCATCAGTATTTTGGATGCCTTAATAAAGCTCCAAACCATTGATTACCAAAGATCCAGAGCCGGAGCAACGACTTTCCAAAGACCTTTGAGAAAAGGTCTAGTGATCGGCCTTAAGGGATAAACCGTTAAAAAACAGAAGCAGAAAACCGTGAGAATTCCAAATTGTATGAGTCTCTACCACAACAAGACAAAGCAAGAGATGACTAGGAACCCAAATACAGAGATGGAACCACAAGGACGAGTTTTTAGAATTTAGGGTTTCTGCGCCTGTTTTAGGTTTAGACCTTAAAGCCTTGATCTTTTGGTACTTTTGGATCAAGCCAAAAGTACAAGAACTATTATAATAGAATATGGTAAAGGATGTGAAACGAGGACCTACTTACTAAAAATATCTAAGAACCACACTTAATCGAACGCGTTATTCGTCACAATGACAAACAATCTATTGAACGATAACCTTTCCCTATATTCATCCTTTAGAAAAATAAGATGAAAATAGGACTTGGAACATATGCTTATGCCTGGGCAATCGGAGTACCGGGATATCCTCCCAAAAAGCCCTTGCCGTTATTTGAATTTTTGGATAGAGCCTCGAAGTATGGATTTGACTGCATTCAGATAGGTGATAATGTACCCTTGCATTTAATGACCGACAATCAATTAAATACGCTTCGCATTGAGGCCGATCAACTCGGAATTGGGATTGAAATAGGGATGCGTGGTCTCATCAAGACCATGGTTCTCAAATATCTGGACATAGCGAGTCGACTGCATTCTGATATTTTGAGGATTGTAATTGATGCTGGAGATTTTAAACCCTCAATTTCCGAAATCATCCACATTATTCGAGAAATTTTGCCGGCTTTGAATGATAGAAATATCAGGCTGGCGATTGAAAATCATGACCGGATTTCTGCTGATGAATTCAAACAAATAATTGAAGAGACTGACCAAAATTGGGTGGGTATTTGTCTTGACTCGGTAAACTCTTTGGGTAAAGGTGAAGGCTTTTTTGAAGTAGCCGGAAAACTTTTGCCATACACTATAAATCTTCATATAAAAGACTATACCATCAAGCGGGTGGAGCATCAAATGGGCGTTCAGGTCACTGGTGCTATCGCCGGCCAAGGTATCTTACCGATTAAATGGTTATTTAATGAAGTGGGCAAATATGGTAAATGTCACTCTGCCATTTTGGAACTCTGGCCTCCTCCCGAAAAGGATGTAGAAGCGACCATCAGAAAGGAAGAACTTTGGGTAGCAGAGAGCATTAGTTATTTGCGTGGGATTATTAGACGGTAGAGGGTTTTGATTTGTTGCCTGCGCTCGATACACTGAATTTGGTAATGCCCAGGATTTCAACGTCTGACAAAAAAACTCTCCTTTTCAAATGTTACTGGTACTTATTTTGATGTCCATATCAATCTGCTCTAGCATATCAAGATGGCCAACCAAAGGGAGGCTGGCCTGGTATCGGGTTTTATAGCCTGGCTGCATCTGGTCTGGCTAGAAACTCTTTTGGAGTCATTATTGCTAAACTACTCTTTTTGTAATCCTTCGTATTTCTTGTAACCAGTACCTTGTGATCTGCTTCTTCGGCACAATAGTTTTGAATGCCATCTTCAAAATCACCAAACTCTGATTCCATTGCTTTTATAATCGTGGTTTGTCCAACGTTTTCTACTTTGAGCAATTTTAGAATTTTCCTAATCTTATTATTAGCACTTTTTTTGTTTTCAATTCGCGAAATAATATAATGGAGATTACTAATTGTCAATGATGATACGCACAAAGTCATCTCGCCCGTCACGCATTTTTCAATTATTTCAGTGATCTCATTGATGTACGGATCTCGATTCAGCAAGAAGTCCAAAATCACGTCAGTGTCAATAAATACCTTTTTCATCTCAAGTATTTCTCAATTAGGGCATCTTGTAGTAATTTTTTATAAGACTTACTATCCTTAGGTAGGCTTATAGACCCCTGCAACTCCTTAACTATCTTACTCAATTCCACCCTTTCTTTTGTCGACTTCTTTTCCGATAGGGCTTTCAAGTATTCTTCCACAATATTTGATAGACTCTTTCCATGCTTCTTCGCATAATCCTTGGCTGCTTCAATCACCTCTTGTTCGATCGATAATGTCAGTTTAGTGTTCATACATATCTAATTATACGTGCAAAGATACAGGATTCCAGTCAAAGTGGCAAGATTGCCAGCGTTTTGTGTTTGCAACTACAAGGAGAATGGAACTTAATATTTTTGTAACTATTGCTTTTGGTTTTACATTTTACCTAACGTCTTGTGTTGGCGGAGCGCGACTCGTTTGAAAGCAGTTTGTCTTACTCGTGTTTTACCTCGTTCAATTCACTGTGGGTATTTCACTCAGTTCCTTACTCAATTTTATCTGCTCCTCTTCCAAATCAAAGTCATTTTGAAGTCCCATCCAAAATTTAGCACTGGTTCCAAAGTACTTCGAGAGTCTCAAAGCAGTATCTGCCGTTATCTTGCGATTCCCCTTAATAATCATGCTAGTTCTGGTTTGAGGGATACCGATGTCTTTAGATAGTCGATAAGCACTAATTCCCAGGGCTTCAAAAATTCCTCCATTAAAATTTCACCGGGGTGAATATTCTTTAATCTAGTCATGATAATCCATAATTTTTACTTCGTACGCATCGTAAGTTCTCCATCTAAATATAATTCGCCATTGTTCGTTTATGCTTATACTGTGATAGTTCTTAAGGTTTCCTTTCAGTTTTTCAAGTCTATTGGCTGGTGGTATTCTAAGGTCACTTAAGATCGTAGCATTGTTAATCATTCTTAGTTTCCTTCGAGCGACTTGTTGGATCTGGTTCGGCAATTTAGAGAATCGAGTCCCTCTCCAGATCTTCTCAGTCTCAACATCTCCAAAGGATTTAATCATCTATCACGTTATTACTAACGTCTAGGATAAGTAACAAATTTCATTTCCCAGAATGAGGTTCAACACCGGCTGATAATCGGGTTTTCACCACGATTATCAGCCTTAGATTTAGAATTGGACATCCTGTACAAAAACAACGTGCTGGCTGAGCGCAATCGCCGCTATTATGAAGCAAATAATGTATTGGGCATTAACCTGGTCAGCTCCTAACCTATCGTTTATCGCGCTTTCTGCCACTACCGGAGATGGCATCGGTAAATGGGTTGACTGGATAAACACAGGGTTACCGGACTCAAAATAAAAAGAAGAGAATTAATTATATGTGTTTAGCCATCCCGGGTGTGTATGACATATTTCCCTAATATGTAAAAACCATGGAAAAAATTTGATATTATTTGTTTGTTCTTTTGGCTTGACCCAAAAGAACCAAAAAGTCAAGGCTTTCGGCATTTCTTAACGACGAAATAACCGTAAAATCCTAAACAAGTTGAAACTCGCTCTGGTCCTCCTACCATGCCGCATAGTCCGGGATTATTTGGTTTTCCTGCTTGCTTGATCGTTCAGATCAGCTCAAAACACCATTTTGTTTTTAACGGATTTTTCGTCTATTTCGCCTAAAATGCCGAAGGCCGATCCCTAGTCCTTCTTTGAAGGTCTTTGGTATGTCGCTGCCCACGTCGTTCTTCTTTATGCCCATGTTTACGCGCTTTTTGCCATCCTGTCTTGCAATTTGTTGTTGAAGGTTCGTTGATTGTATCTCAGTAAGCTTGTTCGAATTATTTTCTCTTCAGTTCTATGATTCTTGACCATGAAAATAAGGTGGGGGATCGTCCCGTGCTTTCCCAGTGCTTTGCTTTAAGGAGATTTATCATGCACACCCATCCCGGGAAAGATTATATCCATTATAGAAAGTGATACAGAGCTATTACGCATGGGCAAAGTTTCGTTTGGAGGCATCCTGCAACAAGTCAGTCTGATGATGGTGCCAGATGCTCAGATTGCCGACTATGTGCTGGTACATGTAGGGGTGGCAATTTCGTTGGTTGATGAAGTAGGAGGCAAAACTGACTTTGAGCTATCTCGATGCCATCGGCGAATTGGATGAGCTCGAAAATGAAGGGAATTCGTGATCAGGATATAGTGTTACCTAATTGATTAGAATTGTTCTATTGTTTCTTCATCGTGCCGACGATAGGAGGCATGATCGTGGTCGCAGCTTAGAGGCTATTTTGGTTGGGTCAGGTGGCACACCCGGTGCTGACCGAACTTGTGCTGACCACAGCGTCAGTAAGCGTCAGTATCTCACTTAACACCCGAAAGTATTCTGAACCTGGATAGTAGATCCGGCTGGCGATTGACTGAAACCTGCCTGCCGGTCAGGTAGCGAATGCACTGGATTCCTGAGCGAGCCCCCAGGTGGATGTCCAGTGGACATCCAAGAGAGTGAACCACCGGCGGGTGGGCAAGAAAAAAACAAGAGTAGAAAACCGTAAGAATTCTAAACTGTATGAGCCTCTACCACCGAAAATTGAAGTTAGAGATGACCCTAGACCTCAAGTGCAAAGATAGAACCACCAAGGCGAGCCCGCCTGGCACGAATGCCATTCGGACAGGTTTGTAGAATTCAGGTTTTCTGTGTCTGTTTTGGGTTTAGAACTTAAAGCCTTGATCACGATCATTCACATGCTCAACCAGTTCGATCGCCGGCAAAGACAGTCTTAGATTTGGAATTAGACATTCTGTATAAAAACAACCTTCTGACAGAACGCAATCGGGGCTATTTTGAAGCAAAGAATATATTGAGTATTAACCTGGTAAGCTCCTAACCCGTTGTTTATCGCCATGTCTGCCACCGCTGGTGATTGCCTCGAATAATGGGTTGACTGGATAAACACCAGGTTAACCGGACTCAATAAAAACAAAAGAATTAATTATATGTGTTTAGCCATCCCAGGAAAGATTATCCATTATAGAAAGTGAAACAGAACTATTGCGCATGGGCAAAGTTTCGTTTGGCGGCATCCTGCAACAGGTCAGTCTGATGATGGTGCCAGATGCTCAGATTGCCGACTATGTGCTGGTACATGTAGGGGTGGCAATTTCTGTGGTTGATGTGGAGGAGGCAAAGCTGACTTTGAGTTATCTCGATGCCATCGGCGAATTGGAAGAGCTCGAAAATGAAGAGAAGTCGTGATGAATGTATCAGTCTTACCTAATTGATTTAAAATTGTTCCTTTGTCTCTTAATTCGGAGGTACTTTCAAATTTCTCTCTTGCGAGTGTTTTTTATTAGCTGCCGAGAACGGATCGGCGATATGCAGCGGCTGTGGCGATAGCCCAGCTGATGTCATGATCGCTTGTTATGCACAGTTTTTGTTGATCCCAAACGACCAATAGCCTTATTAAGTTGGTCTTTAAGTCTTGAAATGAAATAATTATCAACCCGGTCTAGATCAGTCCATTGTCGGCGTCTAAGTTCTTCTCTCAGCTTTGATATATTTGAAGTGTGATCTGCATAATAGTCACCAGCGTTTGTCGATTTATAAGCATCTTCAATGGATTTAGTTATTTTTTGAATTGTGTTTCGGTCTCTTGCAAGCTCCTTAAGCTTGTCAGCAATGGATGAAGTGTCAGAATGAAGAATAATAGACCTCCACGAAGCCACAAGGTCATCTTGATATTCCCAGTTCTGTAGTATTCTACTTGACTCAATAACTAGAATCTGATGTTGCCTTTCCTTTAATTTATCGATGATTTTTTTGCTTGCATCCTTACTTAGATTCTGTAATTCTCTGGCAATATATTCAATGGAAGCCTCATCAAAGTCACTATTCAGTTCTGTGCCCAGTGTAATATGGTTGATATGATCCTCGAAAAGATTTCTCACTTGATCTCTCGTAATGAGGATCAGTTTCTCGTTAGCAAGGTAGTTTAGAAGATTAATGCCTCTTGCGAATTCCTCCAAGTTATATTTATTGCCTTGAATTGCCTTTATGACCTGCTCTACACTTTCATCAAGATCAGATTCTGAGACATCTCTAAAGTAAGCTAAGTTGTCGATGTTTTTATCACGCTCATTGATTAGAATAGGTCGTTTATATCGAAGCAAGTCCTTCAATTTCATTTCATACTTTTCAATGTTCCAAGATCCAGTAGTGATAATATCATATATTTCAGGAATGTAGCTGTATTTGATATCACTTTGCATTGATGAAGTGAGTCCGCTTGTTACATACCTATTGAAATTCGCCGTAAAATTCGCCAAAAGTTGTTCCTTGTCAGATTCAATCTCACTTAGATCAACCGTCCTATTACTAAAAGGGTCATAGACAAGGGTGGTTCCTTTCTGCACATGAGTTACAATTTCTGGGAGCTGTTTCTTGTCTTTAAACAAATTCAGTCTTCCCTCTTGGTATTCAATCGACATTATGAATGTGAAGTAAATTATATCTTTATATAGCAGATCGAAGTCACTGGAAGTTTTGCTAAAAATGATCCTGTATATCTCGAGAAAGAACTTTATTGTTCTTAAATTATTGACGCCAAATCGCATCTGCAAGTCTTTGATGAAGTCTTTATGAGATTCTAGATGCTCAAAGTATGAGATATCCTCCTTGAAGCCAATGACAAAGTCATCCAATATTTTCCCTTGATCTGAATAGAAGGGAATTATCCATCTTACATATTTTTCTCGAATAGAGTGAAAGTCACTTCCAGCAAATTGTGATTTTGAAAGATCTCCAATAAATATCACTCTGCATCCACTATGCTCTATATATTCTGAATTCACAAATCCAAGGAAGTCATGTATATTGTATTCAGGCGAGATCCGCTCAATATCATCAAAGATGTAAAGTGAATTCTCAGGAGGATAAAAGTCAAAAGGATGTAGAATGGAAAGTATTTTATCCGCCTTATTTACGAGATTTAGCAGTGCTGGCGCCCTTTTCTTAAGAGCCTGGATGATTTTTCGGTTACTCTCAGTCTTAGAATGTAGGCATCTAAGAATGATTTGTTGTTGCAATTCAGTAGTTGACGATATACCATTGACAGTTACATATAATAGTTTAAAATCAATCTGTTTCAAAATATCCTTAACATCATTTTTAATGAAGTGTGTTTTACCACTACCCCAAGGACCATCAATTAGTAGAGAATATCCTGGAGACTTGATTTTAATATAATTTTCAATCTTTTCTCTCATCCACATTGGTCTTTGATGTGTCAATTGTGCATAACTTACTTATATACGGAACTCCCATTTCGCAACCATATGATAGTCAATAATCTATCCGTTTTTAAGTATTTATAAATTACAAAAAACGAATATGTACGAATAGGTCATCCTACGCTCTTTTGGTGGCAATCGGATAGTTACCCCTTCATTAGGCACTAAGATAGACTTTTTTTGTAGGATAAAACACCTTAAACACGTATACATTAAGGGGTCGGTGGTTAGCTGGAAACGGCGTGATAGAGAGATGGTCTGTGGGAGACTGTCGAACGAGTAACCCAATAAACTGCTACTATTTATTGGTGATTCGCAACAGTGGAGTAGCGCACTTGTACTTACTGCCTAATCATCCAACTCCAACACTACCAGATATGCACAATGATCAGAGGCCACCTTATCACAAATCACTTCCTGGCTGACAACCCTAAACCGATTGGATGGATAGACCATGACATAGTCAATTTTTTTGTTGGATTGTCAGAAGAAAAGGTAGGCTCAATATAGTTGCGGTCGTAAGAAGGAGACCACATGATCTCTAATATGTCGATGGCAGTACTGCCAGGTACATCATTCAAATCACCGGCCAGGATCGTCGGATACTTGTTTTTTGAAAAGACTTCATTGATTTTTCTGACCTGGGCAATACGATCTACATCATTTCTTAAATGATCGAGATGGGTGCCGACAAAAGAGATGGTATCTCCCCAAGGAGTAATAGTGGTGATTTCGAGGGCTGCCCTGGGTTCGTTTTCGGGTGAGTGGGGGAGAGGTACATTTCGGGAAGACAATAGGCTCCATTTGGATAGGACACCTTCTCCGTATTCACCGTCATCGTAGGGCATGGCCCGACCAAAGATTGGAGCCATTTTGGTCCGCCAACCCAGTTCGGTGACCAGATCGTATTTGTGGGCGCGATTTGTTTTGAAATCGACTTCCTGTAAAGCTACCAGATCTGGATTAGTTCTCTTTATGACACTGGCGATGGTGTCCAGATTAAAGTCATTGTTGGTGGTGGCACCGTGGAGGATATTGAAGGTGAGAACACGGATTTGATTTTTGTTTTGGGCTATTAATAAGCATGGGATAAAAAAGAGGGCTATGAGAAATGGTTTAATTAGATTTTTCATGATTGGATTATGAATTTTGGTCAGTAATTTACTAAGGAAAAAGTTCTCGCTCAATTAATTCATTATAGGTGGTCAAATTAAACCGCTTGGTTGATCATTATATACAACCCGGAGTAAATAAATCGACTCCTGATAAATAATACTTCTTGTACTTTTGGCTTGATCCAAAAGTACCAAAAGATCAAGGCTGTAAGGTCTAAACCTAAAACAGGAGCAGAATACCTAAATTCTAAAAACTCGTTTTGATGGTTCCATCTTTGCGTTTTAGGTCCGGGGTCATCTCGAGTCTTAATGTGCTGTGGTAGAAGACTCATACAGTTTAGAATTCTTACGGTTTTCTACTCCTGTTTCTTAACGGTTTATACCTTAAGGCCGATCACTAGACCTTTTCTCAAAGGTCTTTGGAAAGTCGTTGCTTTTGGCAACTGGGTCCTTGATATCAATGGTTTGGAGTTTTATTAAAGTATCTAAATACCGATAGTTTGATTTATACAAATTGATCACAGGAGTCCAAAATATATTCATCTTTTCAAAAATAGGTATTCATAGTCAATATCTTATCCATTAGCATGGCGTATTTGGAATTTGGATCCTATGAGATCAAGATAGCGTACTCTGATCAGATTCCAGGAACATGCGGATGATCGAAAATTATGTCAGTAGCCTGGATCTTAAATCTATGAAGGTCTCGTGTGTCGTCGATCTCTGCATCTATGATCGGATTACCGCCTTTCAGTCTTTCCATATTCATAGCAGAGAGTGATCGGTGATGGTCCTTTCCGTTGTGGTGCTGTGGCGAATAAAATGCGTCGCGGCTTAATCAATGGGGCTTTAAACAGGGAATCAAGCACCCAAATTACTGATTCACACTCGTAGAAGTGCCAAAACATCAAATGTAGCGCCCATGGATTGGAGAAGCAGCATTTTATTCGCTGAAGCCTGCGCGAGAGGAAGCACATTTGGAAAGGTGCCCTTTTTTGGTTCCCCTCGACAGGCTCGGGGTAAACTGATTTTAAATCCTGAGCGAAAGTCGAAGGATTGGGCACGCAAAAAATGAACAAACAATTTTCGAAACTGGAAGCTATACATTCAGAACGTTTTGAACACATATGATAATTGAAGTATGTTCAGAATCGCACTATTATTGCTTTTCTCAGCATATAAACATGCGCCAGATTGATAAGTACAAAAGAGTCGCAAATAGCTTTTAATCCCACTAAGCCAAAATACTATTCACAACCTGGCCATGCACATCAGTAAGCCGGTAATCCCGACCTTGAAAACGGTAAGTTAATTTTTCATGATCCAGACCCAATAAATGGAGGATCGTAGCCTGGAGATCATGAATGTGTACACGGTCACGAATACCGGCAAATCCGATTTCGTCGGTCTCGCCGAGGGTCATTCCGCTTTTAACTCCACCTCCGGCCATCCAAATGGTAAAGGCTTCGCTATTGTGGTCACGCCCAAAAAAGTTTTTGCCGGTGCGGGCTTCCATCATCGGTGTACGGCCAAACTCGCCACCCCAAACTACCAGGGTTTCTTCGAGCAAACCTCGTTGTTTGAGATCGATTAGGAGGGCACTGATGGCCTGGTCGATATATCCGCAACTTGACCTCAGACCCTCGTCGACTCCATTGCCGGGGCTGGCTCCGTGGGTATCCCAACCCTGGTCATACAATTGCACAAAACGCACCCCCTTTTCTACCAATCGTCTCGCGAGAAGGCAATTGTTTGCAAAGCTGTTTTCACCGGGAGTGGCACCATACAGATCTTTGATGTATTGTGGTTCGGCATCAATATTCATCACTTCGGGTACGGATGTTTGCATTTTAAATGCCAATTCGTATTGGGATATGCGGGTCAATATTTCCGGGTCTTGCACGGAGTCATATTCAAGCTGATTTATTTTATTGATGATGTCGATCGATTTTTTTCGCAATTCCGGACTGATGCCATCGGGATTTTCCAAATTTAAAACCGGCTCTCCTTTTGTATTACATTGAACTCCCTGATGCACGGTGGGAAGAAAACCACTTCCCCAGATTCTTTTCCGGCCGAAGTACCACCTCGTGACAACAACACCATAAATCCTGGTAAATTACTATTGGGGCTTCCCAAACCATAGGTGATCCAACTACCCATGCACGGCCGCCCGGTGCGGGGTGATCCGGTTTGCATATAAAACTGAGCCGGGGCATGATTAAATTCGTTGTTATACATCGATTTAATAAAACATACCTCATCGGCGACTTTAGAAAATTGAGGCAGGTAGTCAGATACCCAGGCTCCGGAAGCTCCATGCTGTTTAAAAGTGGATTGAGGTCCTAGCATTTTAGGTACTCCCCGGATAAAGGCAAAGCGCTTGCCCTCAAGCAATGATTCGGGGCAATCTTCGCCATTTAATTTTTCTAAAAGTGGTTTGTAGTCAAACAATTCCAATTGGGATGGAGCGCCCGCCATATGGAGATAAATCACCTGTTTTGCCCGGGGACGAAAATGCGGAAGCGAATTTGTAGGGTCACCAAGAGTATTGCCTAGTATTTTATGCTGATTAAGGAAAGAGCCTAGGGTCAATGCACCCATACCCGAAATGCATTTTTGGAGAAAATGCCGTCGGCTGTTATAAAAAGCATTCTGAAATTGTGCTTCTTTCCAAATATTCATGAATGGCAAAAAATTAATACTTGACAATAAATTCATCTAAATTAAATAACACATTGGCGACCAAAGTCAGCGCAGCTAATTCATTTTTTTCTTTGACAGGATAATTGCTTTCCCGAATCATGTCAGGAAGATCTTGCCCCATATTGTATTTGGCCAGGCTTTCCTCATATAGTTGCAGAAGTAGTAAAAATTTTTCCTGACCAATGGGCCGGCAAGTGACGCGTTTATATCCGTCATTTATTTGTGCTTCGATATTATCTTTTTCAGACATCTTTTCAGCCAATGCAAAGGACGCCTTCAAATAGGTTTGATCGTTCAAAAGATTTAAAGCTTGCAGCGGTGTATTTGTCCGTATTCTCCGGGAGGTGCAGGTTGTTCGATCCGGACTGTCGAAAGCAATCATATTGGCAAATGGATCCGTGCGTTTCCAAAAAATATAGAGGCTACGACGATATTGATTTTCTTCATCGGTCAAAGCCCATCCAGGAGTAAATCCTTCACTAATATTTAATTCGGGAATGATAACACTGGGCCCTCCAATATTTGAATTAAGTAGGGTGCTTACAGTAAGTATCTGATCACGTATTTGTTCGGAAGATAGTCTGACTCTGGTACCCCGTGAGAGCCAACGATTGTCGGGGTCGATTTCGAGTCTCAGCGAATCGATCTCACTTGATTGACGGTAGGTTGCTGACAAAACGATTTCCCGGATCAATGGTTTTAATTGCCAATGATATTCGTGGATCAGTTTATTAGCCAGCCAATCTAAAAGTGCCGGATGGGTAGGTGTTTCACCTTGAGTGCCAAATTCTTCCATGGTCTCGACAATGCCACGACCGAATATTTGCTCCCAAATCCGGTTGACAATAACCCGGGCAGTAAGGGGATTATTTTTGTTGACCAGCCATTCTGCAAAAGCAAGACGGTCATCTGGATTATCTTGCTGTTCATCACGAAAAATGGTCGGAATTGCTACATTAACTTCCTCTGCAGGTGATAGCCAACTTCCCCGGTCATAGACAAATGTTTTTCGTGATTTTTCGGGAGGAAGTTCGTGGATGATCGGCGTTGTAGTTGTCGGCATTTCAGCCAATCGTTCAAGCTGTGAAATGACTTTTTTATCCAGCTTTTTATAGGGTGCCTTTTTTTCGTAATAATTTATTTTATCGACATAAAAAAGATGCTGAATATAGGTGTCGCCCACCCAAAATCGAAGGTAGAGATCATGTTTACCTTCTGCCGCCTTGGTCTCGGTAATAAATTCTTTAAGTAATTCTTTCCGGGGAGGTTTATTACCTTGCCAACTTTTCCAGGTGCCGGTTTTGGTAATTTTTACTTCACCTATTTTTTGACCATCCAGTGAGTCAAGATGCACTGAAATAGATCCCGCATGATTTAGTTCGGTGGCGCAGAGGAAACCTATTTTTTCTACTACTGATAAATCAATTTGTTCAAATTTAATCCATGAGCTATCCTGGGTTTGCCACAACATATCCATTTCGGGCCAAATGATTTCGATAAATGGACTCGAAGCGGTAAAGTCTTCTGCTTCAGTGGTGCGATAATGCAGGTGCTGGAAAATGGCTTCCTTTTGCTCTATCAAAGAGCCTGTGCGAGCAGGTAATTGATCGCTGGATAAAGTTGTATACAAATCGTCGATGATGCTATTTACTTCTTTTTCATTTTCTGAAATGTAGGTGTGCAATTTTGGATTTTCATTGTAATTATCCCGGTCGGCTGCATTATTGAAATAGGCCATTGATTGATAAAAATCCTCATGCCGGAAGGGATCGTAAGGATGGCTGTGACATTGTACGCAAGCCATGGTGGTTGATTGCCAGACTTCGTAGGTGGTACTTACCCGCTCAATCACACTTGCAACCCGAAATTCTTCGTCGTCGGTGCCACCCTCATCATTGGAGATTGAATTGCGGTGAAAGGCGGTGGCAATTAACTGGTCTTCCGAAGCTTCAGCTAATAAATCACCGGCTAATTGCTCTATCGTAAAGCGATCGAAAGGTTTGTCAGAATTAAATGCCTCAATCACATAGTCACGAAATTTCCAAATCTCGCGATTCTGATCTTTTTCATAACCTTTGGTATCGGCATAACGAGCCAGATCCAGCCACATCGAGGCCCATCGTTCACCAAAATGAGGAGAGGCCAAAAGTTGATCTACCAGATCTTCATAGGCATCAGGGGCTTGGTCGCTTAGAAAGGCTTCGAGCTCGCCCATGGAAGGTGCAAGACCAATCAGATCCAGATATGACCTTCGTAAGAGTGTTGATGGGTCGGCTTGGGGTGATAAGGATAGATTTCTGGCTTCAAGTTGGGAGATAACGAATTGATCAATGGCTGTGATATTATGCGATTTCGATTCAACCTCAGGAGGGATGATATCCGAGGCAGGAGGAATATAAGCCCAGTGTTTTTCCCAATGAGCGCCCTGATCGATCCATCGTGCAATCAGATTAATTTCTTCGACAGACAAAGGAGCTTTTTCAAATGGCATTCTCAGCTCAGGATCTTGATGGGTTAGTCGCTTATACAATTCACTTTTGCGATGATTACCGGGTACGATTGGTGCCAATCCTGATTGGGTTTTTTGATAAGCATCTTCCTCAAACAGCAAGCTGAAATCGCCATTCGCTTTTACTCCACCATGACAACGGAGGCATTTTTGATTAAAAATTGGGCGGATATCTTCGTTAAAACTGACCTTACCAGCCCTTTCATTGCCACAAGCAGCGAAAATAATGAAGCCAATAATGAGGATGCGATGAAAAAATGTCATGTAGATGGAAGGCTCTCCTGCCTAAAAATACAAAACAGCTGGTCAGAGAGGCATGTTTATCTGGAAAATTCCCCGAATCAATTCAACCCCAAGTTTGCTTCTTTCAGGAATCCCACGTTAATTACATTAACTCAACTTTCTGTACCATTTTTTTGGATTATTTATATGAGTGTAAAATAGACCATAATCTATTGATAAAGAATCAATTATAAGCCATACTTTATATTGTTGCTCTGATAATAAATCTATATTATCTACAATAAACCTTGGTTAAAAAATCTAATCTTGTTGGTCCAGAATTTACTTGGTGGGGTGACACCGGCTTAGTATGCCTAGGTGGGGCCCCACACTCAAGTTGGAGCGTTGGATTTTATACAGCGGATTTAAGTAACAAGATCATTTTCATTCCCTAATTTCTTATTGACGCAAATAGTTGATTATCAAACGAATGTAGCCTTATAAAATCCAGCGGAGACTTGGGATGTGGGTCACCGAGCATACAGCCGGCAGTTTTGGCTCCACTTTTTGCTGCCAAAAAGTGGAAAAAAATTATTCTCTACGACCAGGCATAGGGGTATGAACATATAGGCAATGAGTGCCGAAACTTGAGTTACACTAATTGCAGCCCTCGATCATCAGCTGGAGAATGGCGTTTGCTTCGACGCTGAAATTAGGTTGCAATTCGATCGATTGGCCAGCTTTGAAAGTTACGCTGTTACCAGAGCCAACCAAACCTTCAGAGGTGAGTAGAATACCGGCATGATAGGTATCGGGTAGAATAGGATTGTCATCAATCGCAAGGACGGGATCACAATTACCCGTATTAAAATTGCCGCATAACTCCAGGGTCCATTCGGAAAATGTGCCTGCATCCTGGGTGACGTTGTCATTGATGATCAATTGCCAATTACCCAGCGGATTTTCTCCTCCAAAGGCCGACAAGGCATTGACTGGTTTTTCTGTATTGCCATTATTAAATGGACAAATAATCGTATTGAGTGCTTGATCGTCCAGATTAATGTTAAAGTTGTCCGCATTGCCACATTGATTGTCTATCAAAGTAACTTGAGTGCCTGATGGACTAACCAGGGTAAAAGTCAAATCATTAATCCAGGTATGGGTGCCATTTAAGTTGAGCACATTAACATCGGTGATGGTGCCGGATAGCGGAATATTAATGGTTGACGTGATGCTCATATTATCCACAATGTTCTGTGGCAGGTCTGAGGCAGTAAATGTGAGGCAATTATTACATCCGGTCGGCAAGTCGA
This sequence comes from Saprospiraceae bacterium, assembly GCA_016711125.1. Taxonomy (GTDB): domain Bacteria; phylum Bacteroidota; class Bacteroidia; order Chitinophagales; family Saprospiraceae; genus JABDMH01. Next base: position 482,907 of record JADJTQ010000003.1, read on the forward strand.
GGGTGACTGGATTTTGATCATATTGGGTGAAACACGAGGGGGTGGATTCTAATCTTACCACGACCTGATAAGCACCCGGAAAGAGGCCATTAAAGAAGTTACTGCTTTGCCAATTAGCTCCATTGTCAACACTGTACTCCAGCGTTCCATCGCCAGAGGCACTGATGCTGATTGATCCTGTCTGATCATTACAATCCGGAGGCTGGGTGGTGGTAACCGATGTTATGGATGGTGCATCACACGGAATGGCGGGTAGGGTAAGCAACGGTGCATTCCAGGATGCGTAGTTGTCGTTATCATGCACTTCGACAGGATTTTGAGCTGAGTTTACCCACACACCGAAATAGTGTGTACCATCGGCCAGCGCAGCAAAATCATTGGTTACACTAATTGCGTGTGATTGGCCCGCTGCAAGACTTGGTATCGATTTGGACCCACCAAAAAAGGTCACGCTATTGTTTCCTTGAGGGGCATAAAAGAAGTTGGCCACCGTACTTGCTATCGTTGAACTTCCATCGTTTTCGATCATGCAATCGGTGATGCTCACCACACTTCCACTGATCGATATGTTGCCAAGTGACCGGATGGTGAGATTGGCCGGCACTGTAACCGGACTGCAGCCGGGGTTGGCCGGATAAATGGTATTTACAGCTGCAACATCATCATCACTTAACCCGACTCTTTGTCCGATATTAGTTGACGAAGTGCCTGGTGGTATCTTAATCTCGATCGTTGGTAATCCATTTGACGAAAACGCATAGGGACCATAATGCATGATGGATCCATAGTCATAGACTCCTATATCTGATCCGAATGAATATTGATCAAAATTGGATGCATTGCCTGAGGTGATATTCGCAGTGTTGATGGTCACAAACGTGTTCCGGTCATCTCTTGATTGCTCATGATAGAAACCAGCAGCGTGCAGGATCTCATGTACAGTCGATGAAATTCCGCAATTGATCGAGACATTGATATTTTGAGCGCCACCAATTTTTCCGATAAAAGAAGAGCAACCGGAAGAATTCACAAACCTGACATAATCAGTTTCGTTGGTCCTGGGTACCATACATAGATTGGTGTTGTTGATTATATGGTTGATGGCGTAATAAATCATATTAATATCCGGATACCCGCTTTCAATTTCATAGGGTACGACCGAATTGGGCCAGCGATTATTGCCAAAATTGGTGACGACTGCCGCACGAGGACCAAATAATTCAGCCTTGGTACCCAAGATGATGTCTCCTTCTATGATGACGTAACCGTCGATGATCTGTACTGTTTTTTTGACTGGCTCACTATTTGGATCAAGTTGAATTAAAATGGTACGATACTCAGATGATTGATCACTATCTGGATGGTAGCTTTCCGTCCGCTGAGAGTACGCATGATGAACTAGGAGCCCGAGAAATAAAGCGAGTAGGGGCTTTTTTATAAATAACAGATTATTAATATAAATCATTTGTGGCACGCTAGATCATAACCATGTTCCTTTATTGAGGTAAAATGATTGCTTTGATCTGTTTCATTTAGACTTTTCAGATGTAATCAGATTGCGATAATTGTGCCAATTAGGAGATTGATCGGGTGGTACTTACTGGGATAGATTGTTGACAGAGAAATGTTTGCTAACCAAAGTTCAACCGCTCCGCGGTTGATTTCCGGTACTTTCATAACTCCGGATTTCATCCGGAGTTATTCATGTTGAATCCCTCTGGGATTCTTTTTGTGTAGTCATGATCTAGGTGGTAATATTGATGCAGCATTCAGCCAACCCTGAAGGGGTTGAAGGTGATGTGCCGGGCATGAAAATGTAGGGTTACCGATGAAAGCTATCGTTCCAAGCGCAGAGTGGTTGAACCCTTGCATACCGATACTTTTCAACTACCCGATCTTATTTAGGAGTATAATGTTGATTTTGATCCAAGTACTTTCTGTCGAGTTTTAATTAGACACCTGGCTTTGAAAGAGAAATGCTTGCTAACTAGAGTTAAACCACTCCGTGGTTGATTTCGGAAACTTTCATAACTCCGGATTTCATCCGGAGTTATTCATGTTGAATCCCTCTGGGATTCTTTTTGTGTAGTCATGATCTAGGTGGTAATATTGATGCAGCATTCAGCCAACCCTGAAGGGGTTGAAGGTGATGTGTGCCGGGCATGAAAATGTAGGGTTACCGATGAAAGCTATCGTTCCAAGCGCAGAGTGGTTGAACCCTTGCATACCGATACTTTTTCAACTACCCGATCTTATTTAGGAGTATAATGTTGATTTTGATCCAAGTACTTTCTGTCGAGTTTTAATTAGACACCTGGCTTTGAAAGAGAAATGCTTGCTAACCAGAGTTAAACCACTCCGTGGTTGATTTCCGGTGCTTTCATAACTCCGGATTTCATCCGGAGTTATTCATGTTGAATCCCTCCGGGATTCGTTTTTGTGTATTCATGATCTCGGTGATAATATGATGCGGCAGTCAGCCAACCCTGAAGGGGTTGAAGTTGATGTGCCGGGCATGAAAATGTAGGGTTACCGATGAAAGCTATCGTTCCAAGCGCAGAGTGGTTGAACCCTTGCATACCGATACTTTTCAACTACCCGATCTTATTTAGGAGTATAATGTTGATTTTGATCCAAGTACTTTCTGTCGAGTTTTAATTAGACACCCGGCTTTGAAAGAGAAATGCTTGCTAACTAGAGTTAAACCACTCCGTGGTTGATTTCCGGTGCTTTCATAACTCCGGATTTCATCCGGAGTTATTCATGTTGAATCCCTCCGGGATTCGTTTTTGTGTATTCATGATCTCGGTGATAATATGATGCGGCAGTCAGCCAACCCTGAAGGGGTTGAAGTTGATGTGTGCCGGGCATGAAAATGTAGGGTTACCGATGAAAGCTATCGTTCCAAGCGCAGAATGGTTGAACCCTTGCATACCGATACTTTCTCGACTAAAACCGATCTTATTTGAGCGAGCATAATGTTGAATGCGTCATATAATACAGCGAGAGCCACAAATGAATATCTAGATCGAAATTACTTTTATGCGAAAAATTGAGACCCAATAAACACGGCAAAGACCCAAATTAATTCTATAAAAAAGAGAGGGCGTATATGATGCCCTCTCTCGACCATTATTTTTGGTTCTTGCGTATTTAAAGTGGGTCGATTTTAGTCTATTTATCTTTCTTCGAAGCCGCAGATTGTAAATTCTGCTCTCTTAACTAATCAACCAATAACCCACTTAACCAATCACCTACTTAACTACTTAACCAATCACCTACTTAACTAATTTCCACACCCCTCAATCAGCATCTCAAGCGTACAGCCGATATCGATGGCAAAATTGGGTTTTAATTCAATATTATCTCCGGCTTTTAAAACCACCACAGACCCATGCGGTATCGTACCCACGCAAGTCACCTGATTTGAAGCCTGATAAGTACCTGAACTGACATAAATCGTATAATTAATATCGAGATTGGGAGGACATGAATTATTGACAAAATTACCGCATACCTCGAGAGTCCATCCGGTAAGAGTTCCTTCATCCACTGCAGCATTGTCGTTGACCATAAGGGTCCAATTGCCTTGCGGATTTTGGCCATTAAAAGCGGATAATAGATTTTGCGGCTTTTTGGTACTGCCGTCATTGATCGGGCAGGCGAGTACGGTCGGACTGGCATCCTCTAAGCTGATGTTGAAATTATCGGCTGAACTACATTGGTTGGCCATTAGGACTACCGAGGTGCCTTGTGGACTCATCAGTGTAAAAGTGAGATCGCCAACAAAGGTATGGGTTCCCATTAGATTTTTCACCTTGACTGCGTTGATGGTTCCCGAACGGTTAAAATTGATCGTGGAACTTATGGTAGCATTGTCGGTGATATTCAACGGTAGACCGGGAGCAGGAAAGGTCAGGCACTCATCGCAACCGGTTGGAGCATTGATGACCACCGGATTTTGATTGTACACGGTCGCACAAGCCTGATTGCCCACCGATCGAACAGTAACATTGTAATTTCCAGCTGGAACATTGGTAAAAGTGTTGGAGGCTTGAAAGGTGGTGCCATTGATGGTATACTCCAATGTACCGGTTCCAGTGGCGTTGACTACGATGGTGCCACCAGGATTAGGACAGGTCGGTTGGGTCACCACTACTGAATTAATCGTAGGATTGCAGTTAAAGGTTCCACAGATTTCCAGTGTCCAGGCATTGAGCATTCCCTGATCTTGAGCAGCATCGTCATTAACTTGCAAGGTCCAGTTGCCTAAAGGATTTTGTCCATTGAAGACCGACAATGGATTTTCTGGTTGTTTGGTTAGTCCGTCACTGGCTGGGCATGAAAATGCTACTGCAGCCTGATCATCGAAGGAAATATTGAAGTTGGCGGCATTACTGCATTTTTTTGCCAATAGTATTACAGAAGTATTCAAGGGACTCACAAGGGTGAAAGTGAGATCTCCAACAAATGTATGGTTGCCGGCTAAATTCCTGACATTAACATCGGTGATGGTACCGGCAGTCGGAAAGCTTATAACCGAGTTCACGGTTGCCTCATCCAATATATTTTTTGGAACATCTGCCGCAACCGTCATAACACAGTTGTCGCAGCCGGTTGGAGCATTGAGGGTTACCGGATTGGCACCATATGTCGTAGAGCAGGTTGCATTTCCCTGCACTCTTACGATGATATTATAGTTACCGGCTTGAAGGCCAGCAAAGGTTGAGGTTGCCTGAAAGTTTGCACCATTGTTGATGCTGTATTCAAAAGGTCCGGCACCGGTAGCATTCACTGTCAGGCTACCCAGGGCATTGCAGGTAGGTTGGGTGATGGTCGGTGCATTGATGCCGGGTGCAGTACAGGCACCCACCACAGTTACCGGTTTGAAATTATTGCTAAACAAAACACAAGTGCCTCCACCAAGCACTGCACTGACCGTTTGTCCGATCCACGTTACCGGATTTGCCGGATTGGGTGGCATGCCCCCTGTATAATAAGATACTCCATGGATACGGTATATCCCTCCTGGTAAAGCGGTAAAATCTGGAGGTCGGGCTGGTGGACTCAACCTGGTTATTGGCAGTATTGACCGCAGCATAGGGTAAGCATAGCCAGCCCCGGGTCTCCACCAGTCGAATAAACTGTTCCCTCGCCATTCACAAGAATATTGCCGGTATTATCCTCGTTAAGCGTCCAGGTAACCAGAGAATATGATGTACACGCGGTTAGATCAACGGTTTTTCCGCCTTGAGCGCTCCAGTTAGCCCATGAGTTAGAGCCTAAAAAATTGGGACAAGGATTTGCAGAGTTATAAGCGCCGAGGTAAATCGAAAACATTCGAAATCCAGCGCCATTTGGATCAAGCGAAAAATTGTATTTTCCGGTTGCTGAGACGGTAAAAGTCGAAACGGAATGTCTCCAGTTCCCTGCAACATTGCAAACAAGTCCATTTTGGACCGTAGAATTTATCATGTTTCCACTCGGGCTGGCTCCATTTAGAACATAGTTAAATTGAGTGACACCGCCGCCAAAAAATTTGGTAAGGCCCATATTCAGACCACCGGCACCGACCGGGAGGTTTAAAGGGGTTGCCGGACAAACATCGGAGATTCCGGCCAGACAATCAGAAGTGATGCTAAAATTAGCATTGGAAATGTCAAAAAATACCACGCAGTCATTGCAGGCGCTTTCGACCATTACCTTTGCAGTTGTCGTGTTAATTACCCCTGCTGGGATGGTCACTGATTCTGTGCCATCATTGGGCGTGCCGGTGCTTAGCGTGTATGGGAAATTAAGGCCACCGTCAATGGACAGTCGAATATTGACCAGATTACAAAAGGCATTGGAGCCCCCATTGTTCCAGGTAACATTGACCATATTGCCGCTCGTCAGCATTTCTCCACCATTTGGTGAGGTGACGGCCAAAGGACCGGAATTACTCACAGTTATGGCAAGGTCTGAACTATTAACACCACCACCTCCAGCTTTCCAATCCCGACCGGTAAGTCGAAAATTAAGGGTTCTGGCGACGGAGGGAAGTGGTTCGAAACTTGAAGCATAGTTATTGGCGGCAATCAGGTTTTGATTGGGAAAAACGCGGGTCGGATTGGTGCTGGGCGGATAACTGCGAAAAAGTGGTGCCGCTGCGTTGGCACCTGCAGCTGCTCCGAGCAGACCTTGTGTCGGTACTCCAACTCCGTCTTCGTCAAATTGTTCCCAGGTATAAAAGATCAGATCTCCATTGGCATCCGTGCCTGAACCGGTCAGTCGAAAGGGAGTGCCTTTGGGGATCGTGTGAGTTCCTCCACAGGGATTTGCATTGACGACAGGTGGCGTATTGCCGGTTGCGGTTGCCATTTCGCAGGTCTGACCATTGATAAAATTGATGGCCTGATCCAGGCTAAATGCATGGAAATATTGGTCCGCGATACCTGATCCCGGCACATTTTGGGAGGCATCGCAAGTACCGGAATATGACATAATGGTCGCCACTACCGATTTCATAAGCTGCTGAAGTGCTGATATTTCCAGTACAGTCTCCAAATCCACCAGTACCATTGAAGGTGTGAGACATACTAAACATATGACCAAATTCATGGGTGGCTAGACCGATCCAGCCGGAACTGGTATTATCAAAAGATCCACTCCAACCACCGGCTTTACGAAAACCTGTGCCCTGCGCAGCGTTGCTGCATACGGCACCAAAATTGGCAACTCCACCGCCACCCAGATTTTCTGTACCTTGATTCACGTCGTGAAAAACATGTCCGACATCATAAGCATTGACATTAAAATTGGCGCCAACAGCTTGTGCGGCCATTAATGTTCTATCTCCTCCAACTACAAATGGATCGGTGCTTGCGTCGGTATAAATAAATGGTATCAGCAGCTGGAAATTAACCGACAGTTCTCTTTCATAGATAGCCTGGATACCATTGACTGATGAGGTCACTACGGCTGAAGCCGCTGGAATGGTTCCACCATTAGCGGCGTGAAATTCACCGGTGCCAACTACTGCCAGACGATAGGTCCTTTTATTGAGTCCATTGGCAAAGGATTGTCCTACTGCCTCGGCCGCTTGAGGGGTCTCTAAGATTTTTTCGACCATCTGACAATCAATGATATCGCTGCCAAGTTGTGCTAAACTAATTTCATGCTGAACCGGATTAGTAATATCGACCGGGCGGGCATGGATCATGCCTTCCGGTGTCAGAATGACCGCGTTATATCCATAAGGCGTCACTGAAATTCGACCCGAGATCGTCGGGTTTGCTATGTCTTGAACCATGTAGGTCTTAAAGGTTGGATATTGTGCCGCAAACTCAGGGCTCATAATTGGTGATTCGACAATATCGAATGTCTTCTCACTTCCGTCCGGCATTGGCAGGTTCATTTGTAAAGGTGCCGAACGTGCTTTGGTAGATCTTTCCAGGGGAGCCGCTGATAATTCACGGGCAAATTGATTCAAATCCAGATTGATGATTCGGGAAGGTAAGACGTCTTCGTTTTGGCTGAGAGCAATGCCAGGAAGCAAACACAGTAAATAGCCAAGTAAATAACACGAATTAGAAAATGGAGCGGTGATCGAGCTTTTCATGAATTCAGTGATTTATGAGATATTTCGAACCAAGCTCGCTTAACGAATTCCTTCAGGTTTAGGTATTATATGACTTTATCCTTTACATTATAAAGTACGACTAAGTTACAATGTGACCCATGATGTCACTGCATCGAAATTGTTTTAGACCTGTCTTCAGGACAGGTTTAACTGCCTTATCTATTGATGAAGAAATTCAGAAATTGAAATCAGTTCTTTGATTGAATCTTTACGGTTGAAGCGAATTTGATGTTTTAATTTAATAAGTTTAATTTGTCAGTTAAGATAGAACAAAAATCGAACGGACTCTTGTCTTTAAGAAAAAAAAATTATCGAACAGATTGTAACAAAATTGTTCATACCCGATTTCTTGTCAAGTTTTAAATCTTACCTAATTATCTCCTGCCAGGTGATGGCACCACAGGCAAAATAATATTACTCGCTTTCATTGCGCCATGAAAAATGGTCTGTTCCGCTACTCTTGTTTTGGCGTCACTGCCCAGAGGAGCTCCGGTATTTGGATTCCGGTCAAATTGAGGAAAATTGCTTGAGGTAATATCTACCCGAATTCGATGTCCTGGCAAAAACACATTGGCAGTTGGTGTCATGGTAATATCATATTCGTAGACCTGATTAGGGGTCAGTAACTTAATTTGATCCAATCCTTCTCTAAATTTCGCACGTAAAATACCTTCACTGACTGGCATGGCATATCCATCCGGATACACATCAACCAGTTTGATCATCCAGTCAGTATCCGGCCCATCGGTAGAGGCAAATAATTTCATCACAACTTGTCCGGCAATGGTGATTGAGTCAGTGAGAAAATCACTGCTATAAACCAAAACATCTTCGCGGGTCTCCAATGGTCTCTGGTCTTGTGGTCCGGCCGGGGTTGGAGTCCCACAGCAATTGTTACCACCCGTGGTCGGTACGGGAGCCAGGGGATCATAACGATATTGATCGCTTTTTTCCATGGCAGGTTTGTCAAAGCTTAGTTTACCATTTCCTCTCACGGAGTTTGCCGCCCCATCACCGCTCAAATACATATTCGTGCTTTTAGTGCCTGGGATCGGCCAGTCATTTTCTCCCTGCCATTGATTGACTCCCATATAAAATATCTTGACCGGCTTCTCAGTCCCGACTCCGTTTTTTATGCCCTTCAGATGGTAATCGTAAAACTCAAGTTGACGATCAAACATGTCAATAAAGGCATGATCACCAAATTCGATGCCCCCAAAAGATTTGGATGCTCCATGACCCCATGGCCCAATGATCATTCTTGCGCCAGATCTGGCTGCTGCCGTGCCGCCATGGTTCCGCATCCCTACATATCCATTGACCGTACCTTGAAGAAAGATGTCAAACCATCCTCCATAAGTATGTGTGGGTACAATGACCTGGTCGAATCGCTCTTCATCACTGATTGACTTCCAATAATCATCATAAGATTCGTGTTTTAACCAATCACGATAATGTTGTATTTTCTCATTTCCACTTTGTAAATCACCATCCATCAATGGTAAATGCATTAAGATATTTTCATATTTAAGATTTTCAGTGGTGTAGTTTTCACTGTGCCAATACTGTGGCAGCATGATCTTGTAGGGCATTCGCACGACGCCCCAGCCATAGTTAAAACTCAACCTGAAAGCTCCACCCATACTGATCCAGTTGGCATATATATTAGTAGAGGCCACACCAGGAAAAGCTGCGACTAAATGAGGTGGTTTCTTGCTTGCTGCAGCCCATTGATTATGACCAAGATAGCTCCCACCTTGAGTACCAACTTTGCCATTACTAAAAGGCTGGGTGGCTGCCCATTCGATCGTCTCATATCCGTCGTCTGCTTCATCTCTGAAGGGTTCCCATTTTCCCTCACTTTCGTATCGACCTCTCACATCCTGTAAAACAACCGCATACCCTTGTTGAGCAAATTTGATCATGGTCTCATGCATCCCATCACGCTGGACACCATAGGGAGTTCGCACGACGATAGTCGGATATTTACCTGCGTCTCTGGGAAGATAGACATCGGCGTACAAATTGATGCCGTCTTTCATCGGTACCGCCTGGTGGCGCATGATGTTAATGTCATGTTGTACCTGGCTAAAGCCAAAAGCAATGTTGAGAATAACAATACTGACTAACGTAATCAGATTTCTAGCAACGGCATTTTTTCGCATTTTCAAACAAGGATAAATGGTGAATAATGGATAGCTTCTCAATATAGTGAATTTTGGGTTTTAACTTGATGGGACTTGGTGATTACGTGCGTATAACGTATTTCCCTAATGTGTGAGACCAAGGAAAAAATATGTTATTTTTTGCTTGTTCTTTTGGCTTGACCCAAAAGAACCAAAAAGTCAAGGCTTTCGGCATTTCTTAACGACGAAATAACCGAAAAATCCTAAACAAAATGAAACTCGTTTTGGTCTTCCTACCGTGGAGATTTGTTCGAGATTACTTTGTTTTCCTGGTTACTTTGATCGTTCGGATCCGCTCAAACACCATTTTGTTTTTGACGGATTTTTTCGCCTATTTCGCCTAAAATGCCGAAGGCCGTTCACTAGACCTTCGTTGAAGGTCTTTGGTATGTCGCTGCCCTTCTCGTTCTGTGTCACATAGCCAATCTATCGAGTTTTTTGTCATTCTGTCTTACAATTTGAAGTTTAAGTTCTGTCCATTATATCTAATCAAGCTTGTTAAAATAGTTTTCTCTTTGGATCTATGATTCTTGACGAAGACAATCGAGAAGGAGACCGTCTAAATCTGTTGCAGTCTACTGCTTGAGGGAGATCTGTCATGTACACTATGATTCCAAAAGTGCTCACACCATATCAGACCGTGTGACCGTAGTCACAGAAGGCTCAATCGAAGGGCAAATTAGTATCTTAGCGACATGGATATTTTCACCATTATCACCATCCTCATTGTTTTGTCCGCTTTTTTTGGATTTATCAACGAGCGATTTTTTCGCCTTCCTCATACTATTGGCATCATGATGATTGCCATCTTTTTTACAGGGGCATTGTATTTGGGGAGCGCCTTTATACCGGAAGTGTATCTTATGCTTGAAGCGATGATGTTCTCCATCGACTTTGAAACGGTGCTTCTGGATGTTATGTTGGGCTTCTTATTATTTGCCGGCGCCATGCACACGAATTTTGATCAATTAAAAGTGCAGCGCTACCCGATTTTAATTTTCGCTACCGTAGGGGTCGTGGTTAGTACATTTCTCATTGGATTGTTCATGTTTTGGCTTCTGGCGCTAATTGGTTATCCGGTACCTATTTTATATTGCTTTCTTTTTGGTGCATTGATTTCACCAACCGATCCAATAGCAGTGCTCGGTATTCTTAAACAAGCGGGAGTTCCAAAAAAGTTGGAAACCAAAATTGTCGGTGAATCATTATTTAATGATGGAGTTGGCGTTGTGGTTTTTTTAACGATTTTCCAGATTGCCCGGTCATCGGATGGCGCAATTGATTTTGGTGAAATTGCAAAACTCTTTGCAGTTGAGGTTTTCGGAGGTATTGGTCTGGGGTTGGTGGTCGGTTACCTGGCCTTTCGATTAATGAAGACCATTGATGATTATGATGTGGAGGTGATGATTACCCTGGCAGCGGTCATGGGCGGTTCATTATTAGCTCATGAACTTCATGTGTCGGGCCCTTTGGCAATGGTAGTGGCAGGCCTTTTGGTTGGAAATGATACGCTGCGCAGTACCTCGATGTCACACATCACTGAACAGTATGTTGATAAATTTTGGGAGTTGGTCGATTTGATTTTAAATGCCATTTTATTTGTTTTGATTGGACTCGAAATATTGATTCTTCATTATGAATCTTACTATTTGTTAGCGGGTATGTTGGCAGTGCCGGCGATTTTGTTTGCCCGGTATTTATCTTTGTTAGGTCCAATTAGAATTTTTAAAAATAAATTGGATTTTGTGCCTAATACGAACCTGATCATGACCTGGGGCGGTTTGCGGGGAGGCATATCCATTGCTCTCGCTCTTTCACTATCACCCAATATGGAGAGAGATCTTTTTCTCATGATAACTTATATCGTCGTAATTTTTTCTATAGTTGTCCAGGGGCTCACAGTGGGTAGGTTGGTAGATCGATTGAAAGAGGATGAAACACTCCCTTAATGTGTCATTAGATAAGGGCCTCGCCGCTCTTACGGGTAACCTTTGAAGAATTATTGAAATTGTCGATCATTTCAGCATTTTAATGATTTGAGATCTGTGGTATCAAGGCACTTTTGTAAAGTCGGACACAAAACAGAAACATTCTTCTTTATGAAACACCGCGAAAGTAAATTCGCGGCTCTCTTCGGGTATCCAATATATTACCATAAGTACTCAAGAACTGCACTACTTCATTTAAAAATGGGTAACAAAGCTTCTCTCATCTTTATATACCCCGTTTTGTTCGGGTGCAATCCGTCGGAGAAAAGTGTCTCATCAATTTTGTGTGCACTGTTTACAAAAATGGAACCTGTTTCCGCGTATTTTATTTGAAGGCGGCCTGCCATCTGTGCACTCTGCTGATTGAATTGCCCAATTCTACCCTCATAATCGCGACGGGGTAAAATACCCATCAAAATAATTTGGGCAGATGGTTGACGAGATTGGATGCCTTCAATCAGTAAATAAAGCCCCTCTAATATTTCCTCGTCGGTATTTAGATGAAGATTATTAGTGCCGATCATCACCATAATTTTATCCGCATTAAATCCGTCTAGCTCTCCATGGTAGATTCGCCAGATCGCGTTCTCCAGTCGGTCCCAACCATAGGCAAGATTACGTACTCCCATGGGGGTTAAAAATTGATCCCAGGATTCTCTTTCGACTCCCATGTTGGCATATGGCATACCGCCCCAAAAATGCACAATCGAATTGGCGATGATGACCGCTTTTGGTGGATCTTCATGATTCATTTTCAGAATCTCCCGATGCCGGTCTTCCCAGTCGTAATTATATGGTTCGCGATATTGAGCGCAAGGTATTGTGGTAGTAGACGACCCCTTGGGCTCATGCAGAATTTCACGCAATTTTATTTCGTAGGCATCCGCATAATGCTGCATGCCGAGATCATTAGGATGGGTGCCATCGACCATATCATCCAATTGCAGATTGATCTCCTCATAGGTTAAATAATGCAGTTCAACTATTCCCTTTCGTAGTAATTCAGTGTAAGTCTCTTTTTGTACCTTATTTATCCGTTCAAAGGCCTCCTGTCGCTGGGGCATTATTTTTCCATCGGTGTAACCTGCATGCTCAGCCAGGAGGATGGGAGTATCAGGGTGTTTTTTTCGTAGATAGATTACTGCTTCATTTATTCGTTTTTTCAATTCTTCATCTGGATATGTTTCGCTACTTGTTAGGTTGGGCAGGCAATCAAGAATAAATATTTTTGCATCAATTTCGCCGATCAGGTTAATTAATTCGCTTTCGAGGCGGCCATTTCCAGAAAAAGCTAAATTAATCAGCGGGTGATCCAGCTTACGGTCGAGAATGCTGGTCCAGGCCATACCTGGGCGGGAGGCACAGCCACCCTGAGCTATGGAGGTGCCGTAAACAACCACCGGTTTCTCGAGTCGGGTGGCCAATGGTTTGAAGAAGCTACCTTTTGCCACCCCGATTTCCAGCCATTTCGCTTGGTTGTATAGAGGCAGATAGAGCCGAAACTCACTACCAAGATCATGATAGGGTCCGTTCGGAGTCATACCACTGAAGCGATAAGTTATGGTATCCGAAAATTCCCGTTGTCCTCTGCACCAGGACCATTTTCCATCATGGTCGATAGCATAGAGATCCAGACCGCTGACTCCGGTAGCCGGCATATGATTCATTTCAAGATTGCCAGATACCTGATAGCGTACCACGATTTCCGATGCATTGGATCTAAAGCGAAGCATGACACCGGCATTGTGTTTCGACAAATTCCAAACATCTTCTCTTACCTGCGATTTGGCTCTTGCTGGCAGACGATCGAAAGGATCTTCAGTCTCTCCCTGCCAAGCCTGACCTTCTATAACTGCAAATGAATGCTTCATTGGATTAAACCAGATCAAAGAATCGGACTGACTGAAGAGGGCAGAACATCTGATCAACAGACAGAAGATTAGATAAATTGGGAATCTTGAATTTTTCATGATTTTTATTCAAATGATTGGATGCCTGTAAAATAGGAAAAGAAAAATCAATTCGAAATCTCAACTGTGGGGAATGACTCGTTGTCCATAATAGGAATCAGCGATTTGAACCATGAGTGGGTATCCTCGGGGTCAACTGAAGTGTTTCTATGATTGGCGGGCTTTATCGGTTGAGCCTAATAACTCATGTCCTTACCAGAAATGTAGCCTTGTGTGATATCCACACCTGCATTTGTCCTATTGGTGAAATTTTTTGCTCCCTGTGGCGATCGCTAGTAGTTCAGTTAATCCTTAAAATTCCGTACTTTTCGCTTGAAAATCGAAATGTTTTTAGCGATTAATCATTTCAAAAAGATTTACTTAGAATGAATTTGAAATTCAGTTTATATATCCTGATTTCCGGCGTCATTTTCTTCTCTTGTCATAATGAGGAGAAAGCGGTTGATGCTAAAGCTACCAGCCGTACTCTGCCTAATATTATCATCATCTATGCCGACGATCTGGGGTACGGAGATGTAGGAGCTTATGGTGCTACTCAATTGAAGACCCCTAACATGGACAGATTGGCAAGGGAGGGATTGAGATTTACCAAAGGATACGCTGCATCCGCTACTTGCACACCCAGCCGTTTTGCCCTACTCACTGGTGTCTATCCATGGCGAAACAAAGATGCCAAAATACTGCCGGGCACAGCTCCTCTACTGATTGACACCGGCCAAATTACGGTACCAAAAATGTTAAAATCAAAAGGGTACCATACTGGCATTGTTGGTAAATGGCACCTGGGTTTGGGAGATGGGCACGTCGACTGGAATAAACATATTGCACCAGGACCTAATGAGGTGGGCTTTGACTATGCTTATATTATGGCAGCGACCCAAGACCGGGTACCCACCGTCTACATCGAAGATGGATTCGTGGCCGGACTCGATCCTTCAGACCCCATCGAAGTAAGCTATGAGCAAAATTTTGCTGGTCAACCCACGGGAAAAGCGAATCCGGAGCTCCTCAAAATGATGTGGGACCATGGGCATGATCAGACCATTGTCAATGGGATCTCCCGGATCGGATACATGAAAGGTGGTGAGTCAGCAAAATGGATTGATGAAAACATGGCCGATACTTTTTTAGTCAGAGCTCAACAGTATGTGAAGGCACATCGTTCGGAACCTTTTTTTCTCTATTACGCTCTGCAGCAACCGCATGTTCCGAGAACCCCGCATGCGCGTTTTGCCGGATCTTCGGGTATGGGCCCCCGCGGTGATGCGATTGTGGAAGCCGATTGGTGCATCGGTGCATTTATGAAGACCCTGGAGAGCCTGGGGTTGTTAGAAAACACCCTCGTGATCCTCTCAAGCGACAATGGTCCAGTGGTCAATGATGGTTACAAAGATGATGCTGTCGAGAAATTGGGAAGTCACACACCGGCGGGAGTTTTAAGGGGAGGAAAATACAGTTTATTTGAGGCGGGCACCCGGGTGCCGTTTATCACCTATTGGAGTGGCCAGATTAAACCGGGAGTTTCAGATGCGGTTATTTCACAGGTGGATTTACTGGCTTCGCTGGCTGCATTAGTGCAAAGCAAAGAAGGCACTTCTGACAGCCGGGATTTTCTGAGTGTTTTATTGGGAGAAAGTCAATCAGGACGTGATGAGTTAGTGTTAGAAGCTACCAGTAGAACCGCGCTCCGAAAAGGTGATTGGGTATTAATCCCACCATACCCCGGACCTGCTAAAAACACCTCAGTTAATATCGAACTTGGTAATTCTATAGAGTATCAATTATACAATCTCCATGATGATTTATCACAGCAAAATAACCTGGCAAATTCTAATCCTGAAAAGCTAAAGGAAATGATGGATACTTTTCAAAAAATACGGGGTGACTATCGAGATACAGAAGCGTTGGAATTGAAATAGAGCCTTCTTTTTAAAAATAATTACAAACCGATCCTCGGATCCCATTGGATAATGGATATTTTTAAAATCAATTGTCCAGACATTCTCTTCGTACAGCCGTTTTACTCTAATGCCTTTATCCAGTAGGTAAACTATTCTATTGGTAGACGAATCCAATACCTGTTGCTGCATAAAATTTCGATCAAAATATTCACCTAATGTGTATACATATGAATATCCGTCCTGGCAGATTTCATTTTCACTCCCGGGAAAAGGAAGTGCTGATAAATACGCATCAAAAAGGTATCCGGCAATGCCATCAAATTCTACCAGGATCCAGTGACCATCCAGCCAGTCGATCCGGTCAGCTTTATCATCACTAAAGGAAAATGTATTAATGACTTCCACTTCATCACCATAACGGACAATATCCAGCACCTCAGCGTTTTTGTTTGGGAACGCCCGGAGTTTCATCCCTCTGCTGGCATAAACATTTAAAATAGTGCCCTCACTATAGCTGGGTAGCGTGTCGCTCGTTGCTCGAATCGAATTGCTAATCAGGCAAAATATAATCGCTATTTTTTTCATGACTCTTAAACTTTTTTTGGTTAATAATAAGAGCAAGTTAAGAGCAGATCAATGAGTTTGATATGGGGTTTTAGGATAGGAGGTACTCTATCTAGAATTCGTATTGAAATGGAGAGAATTCGATTAGATGCGTAAAAATGAACTCTCTGAAGAAGAGGTGCATTTAAATTGGCTCTTCGCTGTTTTTAATGAGGCTTGCTGAAATACTGGAGGTGTCGAATGGGAAGCGATAGAGCAGAATTTATATTCTGCGGCCTTTAAGAGCGAACAATTCCATAATTATTCAATGGTTACCCACTAAAAACGGTGAATTTGCATCTAAATTCGTGTCAGAGCAGAACTGTATTGATGTCTGACTGAACTTTATCGAGATCTTTGGTGATAGATTGATGTTTACTATGTAAAGTGGTCAGAGCCTCTTTTTCGGAGGTCAACAGCTGGTCAAATTTACTAAAGTTGTTTTCGATTTGCTGACGGATGAAATTAACGTACTGCTTTAATTTAGCAGTTACATCCTTGCTTAATTGCTGGCGGCCTTTTTGTATTTCTTCTTTAAATTGCCGCATGATTTTTCGTTTTTGCAATCCGAGTGAAACTCCGGCAAAAAGCAGTCCGATGGTGGTAATCACTCCACCCGTGATATCAAAAACCATCCCATTAGTTATGATGGTCAAAAGCACTCCAACTACCGCAATACCACCACCGGTTGCAAGGGTGGGAGACATATTTTGTTGCTGTGAAAAAATGGCTTCGTTTTTGAAGTTTTCAGATTGCCTTAAAAAGGTAGTAAAGGCCTCCTGAAGTTCGGTAAGTACCTTGGATCTCTTTTCAGCGATATCACTGAAGATTTCATCGTCATCCTTTAAGATCGTTTTACTTGAGCGAATTTTTAAGTCAATAATTTGACCCATTTGTTGGATGGATTCAGCCAGGTCCAAAACCCGTTCGTTGAGTTTGCTACGTAATTTCCCATTTAGATCTTCTTCCATCTCCTTGGCAAAATTTTCCAACCAATCTTTGATCGACATTTCTTTCGAGAAAATAGAGGAAATACTTCGTTTAAGAACGGCGCCAAATGACAGAACACGGTCAAGCTCTTCAGACTTGGTACGCATGGTCTGGTCGTATCCGGCAAGTAAATTTTCGACAAGCACATCTACCTGGTCATTAGAGATGGAGGTCTGCTTGTCAAGCGTGCTCGAATATCTTCCCGAAACACGATATCGGTTTCATATTGTTTTTGGCGGATGTCTATTCCGTCTTTTATTTTATAAGCAATACTGAGAGCAGTACCGACTGTACTTTCTAATTTTAAGACTGGCGCTTTACCACCGGTTACTTTTTCATGAATGTAACTCCGAAGTGGTAAATATCCGCTTTGTTGAATAAGACCTTCTTGTTCCTGTTTGGCAGATACCGCAAAAACGATCGGATTTGCAATGCCCTTCTCCTTGGCCTGTTTTTGTACTCCTTCCATGTTAATGGCCAGATCATTCTCAGGGAGTAAGTCTTTTTGTTGCAAAATAAAAATGATTTTTTTTCGCCAGTCTTCATGAATAAAATCGAAAAATTCCCAGGATGATTGGCGGTAAGGATTTTTCGCTTCAAAGATGAAGACAATTAAATCGGCCCCGGGAATAAATCGTTCGGTAATTTCCTGGTGATGGCTTATGATGGTGTTCGTGCCGGGAGTATCCACGATGGCAATTTCCTTAAGTATTTCTACAGGTTGAAATAATCGTTTGAGATATGGGTTGATGATTTCTTCGCGAGCAGTTTCCCCGTATAGGATCTGCTGGATCGTATCAGTCATCGGAGAGGGTGCTACTTTGCAGATATCCGTCTCAGTTTCGAGCAGAGCGTTTATGAAGCTACTTTTACCTGCCTTAACCTCACCTACAATGACAAACATGAAGGGCTCTTCGATTCGATCTTTTAGATCAATGATTGTTGCCGAAAGTCCTGAGTGACCTATAGTTTCAGTCAAGTCATGTAACCGGTCGATAGCAGTTGCTATTAGTTCCCTCAGTTCCCGTACTTTATCATCGATAACGCCCTTCATAAATTACCTATTTCGATTTGATGTGCAAAGATACATGATTGCTTTGGTCTTCGGTGTCTTCACAGCCAACCTGGATCATATTCGGAACACCAAATTTCATGGCTTCTTTAAATTAACTCTACGATTGAGTTCTTTCAGCCGATTGTCAAATGACATTACCATCAAAACTGCTGCAAGTCTGAACTAGCCACTAAAGGTACATAGGGCCTCATTTTATCTTTCATTTGGCAAATCATCAGTCAACAACGGTCGATTATTTGATCTGTTTGATCGGTGTTTTGCACTCATACTTCCTACACTAACTCCTAATCCGAACTGGAAAGAACAAAATTGTTTTAATTATAGTGAGAATCAAAAACGAAAACCTAATGAAAACATGGAAAACATTCCTTTTAATTGTGGTACTCGCTGTTATTACTTTTTTAATGATTAAATCTGTCGAGCAACAATACCATGCTGGCCAACAAGATCAAATCACTCTGCCCGTCGCACAAAAATAGACATGCGGTCACAAGCCTATTTCAGCACGAAGATGACTATCTTCTAAATTATGTTTAGACCAGTAAGGCATTCGTTTACTGGAAATCATTTTGCTGATACTCGTTAATTTTTCCCCGGAAAGTGCTGCATAGGTGTCGGTCCATCCAAGGATTTGAAAAGGAAATTTGGATTCATAGATAATTTCAAGAGTACGATCAAAATCTGGAAATACAATTTTATAGACTTCCGGGTTTTTACCTGTAAAGTCTGTTCCCGTATATGTGTCTTTTGTCAAAGTGACAGGATAAGATTTAAATTCAATGTGCTTTAACCGGCTAAATGCGGTACCTGGCAGCATATTTTTTGAGCCGGTGGGAAGTAGGTCGGGGTCAAAGCGAATTTGATTAAATATTTCATCCTCATTCATCAAATCATCGACTGTGAAGTTTTGATCGCCTTCTTTTTCAAAATAGGAATATTGACGCACCCGGTATTTATTTTGTTCATGATTTAGTTGCATAAAACTTTGACCACACCAATCTTGTGACGAAGTCGTAATTTTCAAAGTCTTGGGGAATGCCTTATGATCTACCGGAGTAAAAACTGAGGTCATGATTGAATAATCGTACACTCCGGTATCAAACTTCCGGATCAGGTTGGTTTTTAAAACACTGGTACTGGTTTTGTCCGAGTAGTTTTCATTTTTCACTTGTTTGTCACTCAAAAAATCTTCGGTCACGAAGATCAAAACCGTTTTTCCCGGATGAATGTCCTGATAACGCGCTTGCTTTGTCTCATAAACATTGACTTCGGCATTTCCATCGTACCAGTGATCCCTCCATTCGTCGTCCTGATTAAAATGGATAGGGACGGCTCTGGCAGAACCAACTTTTTCGGTAATGGAATCGCAGCTAGGTAGAAGTAATGGAAGCATCGCTAATAAGGAGATATATCTCATAAGATTAAATAGTGATTGAGCCTTTTAAACAAAGTTTTCATGCGTAAGTTTGCTGAATTGCATGGAGATAGTGATGATTTTAATCACCATCTCAGAAATAATCTGCACATTAGTCTCGGTTAAAATTTAGGGAGTCATGAGGAAATATATAGTATTCTGCGCTTTCGTATGCTTGATCGTACAGGCAGGTCCGGCTTTTACCGGATTTTTCATTGCTTGAAAAACGCATTTATCGGGGAGATTCAGGCGTGTTACCTTATCGTATTTTATTACCCATGCATTACGATCGTACCAAGAAGTATCCATTGGTTTTGTTTTTACATGGCGCTGGTGAGCGCGGTGATGACAATGAAAAGCAGCTTATGCATGGCGTGAAGCATTTTCTGGAAGAATCAAACCGGATCCAATTTCCCTGTATATTGATAGTGCCTCAATGTCCTCTTGACAGCTATTGGGCATCGGTCAAATTTGAACGCACGAAATATCCACTGGAGTTTGATTTTAATTACAAATTTGAGATCACCAAGGGATTGCAACTGGCAATGGATCTTACCCGAAGGCTGATTAAGTCAGAAGCGGTTGACAAAGAAAGAGTTTATATCACTGGTCTTTCTATGGGTGGAATGGGAACCCCGGAGGCCGTATATCGGTACCCCAAGATCTTTGCTGCATCAGTTCCAGTATGTGGAGGCGCTGATGAAATGGCTTTTAAGAGGAAGCATGTGAAAATCCCTTTCTGGTTAATCCATGGAGATGCAGATCAGGTGGTTGGTGTCGATCATTCCCGTGAAATGGTCGTCAAATTGAAGTCCTTAGGTGCTGACGTCCATTATACTGAGTACCCTGGGGTCAATCATAATAGTTGGGAGAACGCCTATGCCGACCCGGAAATAATGAAGTGGCTTTTTGCCCAAAGCAGGTGATTTAGCGGATCAGTAAGTTTGGAATGCAATGGAAAGATTGCTGAGCCACATGCAAAGGATTGCTGAATTCTAGACATCCGACATCCGTCTTCCGACCCATCCGACATCCGACATCCGACATCCGACATCCGGCATCCGGCATCCGACATCCGGCATCCGGCATCTGGCATCTGGCATCCGGCATCCGACATCCCTCTTCCGTCTTCCGTCTTCCGACTTCCGTCTTCCGTCTTCCGTCTTCCGTCTTCCGACATCGGGCATCCGGCATCCGACATCCGACATCCGACATCCGACATCCGTCTTCCGACATCCGACATCCGTCTTCCGACATCCGTCTTCCGACATCCGGCATCCGGCATCTGGCATCCGGCATCTGGCATCCGGCATCTGGCATCCGGCATCCGTCTTATACATATCATTTATTCATATGTAATCTTGTTCTATCTACAATTATCTGATAGACAGCAAAAAATGTTTATGAGATATACATATAATAAAAAATATAATGTATATTTGATTCGACTAAGTCTTTGAATAATGAAAAACTACAAATCCACTCTGGTAGGCATCTTGTGCCTATCCTATTTTTCAATGAATCTTTATGGTCAGCCTCAAGCTTGTTTTGACCATGTTCTTGCTGTCGAAAAAGATGATTCAGCAACCATTGTTGTTGGTCACTTTGTCACTAACGCAGACATTCTTCCGTCACTAAAGATCACTTTGCGGAATCCCAATGGAGGTATTATTACGGCTAAAAACAACGCCGATGCCGCTACGACGATCCGGTTTTATGCATGTCCTTATGTGACCAGAACACTCACTCTGCATGCCGAAGCCAATGGAGGCCAGCTATGCATGAGTAATATACGACTGCATGAAGAGTACATTCCAATCATCGAAGGCAGGAAAGTGACCGTTTGGTGTGACGATCCTCTCACCAAGCAGGGTGTCCACATAGATGGAGTCCCTCCCGCTGCAGTGATCCCTTGCCAGGGTAAGAAGCCGGCAACTTACACAGCCGATTGGACGGATGTCATTGCATGCGAGGCCTTGGTGCTTAATGATACGGCCAAGATCATCTATCGTATGTATGAAGCATTTGGCAAAGATGGATCCCGGTCAATTGGGCAAGATACGATCATCGTACTGCGACTACCTGCCGTGACCGTCGATAATACCTTTTGCCGGATGACAGACTCAATTGATTGTAACTCCACGACCAAGGTCGGCCCCTATGTGATTGCCAGGTACGATTTTGCCACTCCCAGCGGAGTAATCACTAAAAATCGCAGGATCAATTTTGTAGATACCTACCGAAATCCAGATGGTACGCTTGGATTTCGGGCCAATCCACTGGATCCGAAATGTGGCATCAGTGTATCGGTCTCTAGCCAGTTCTTCGGCGGCGATTGCCCGAAAACTTACAAAGTAAAAGCTGAGATTAAGCAGTCTTGTGCCGGCGGTAGCCAGATTCCGAGTCTTCCCGTGAATAATTTCGATCAGGATTTTCATCCATCGTGTTGGACTTACAGCAGGAACGATGTAGATGATGATATTACGATCGAAGGCAATGGACAGCAATTCTATTATGCATTTACCGAAGGTTCACTCGATCAAACCAATCCCTTGCTTTCTAATTTGCCTCTCGGTGGAGGTCTGATTATAGACTTGAATTCCTTTAAAGGCGAACTGATAATGTGTAATGTAATACCTCATGATGGCACCTTGTCTTTTCAGTCTGCGTTGGCAGGTAGTGGATCAATGGGATATCGGCTTAATGGTAAAGAGCACAAATTGACCAATGGCATGCAACAACTTATTGTCAAAGCTTGTGATGAAATTTGTTTTTTCACAAAGGGGGGAGGCCTCTTTGGAATTGGCAAATTTCTCATATAGTGCAACCCTGACCGACCCACCGATAGCAATAAACTCACCTGGATACTATGTCTGTGAATTTTGGGTGAGTGAAATTGACACCACACCACCTACAATCCAGATTGTGGAAGATGGTCGCGAATGGAATAATGATACCCTTTTAGTTGGCAGTAGTGGACATTCTTGTCTTGCTCAGGTTGCAGTGCCATATATCCTGGCAGAAGATGAATGCCACGATGTGAAAATGGTTAAGGTTATGACCACTCATGCTGGCTCTTATCAACTTGTGCGACAGCCAGACGGAAGCTGGAAGTGCCCTGATATAATTCAGTTTCCGATGCATGATGAACCTTATCAAGTCATTTATGAAGCACTGGATGCATGCCATCAACTGGGCCGCGATACTATCTATCTAAGAGTAAAAGACCTTACCGATCCCCTGGCTGTATCCAACAAAATGCTTAACCTTTCTTTGACAGGAAAGAAAGTCTGGGTTGATGCCGTGAATTTTGATGAAGGCAGTTGGGATAATTGTAGCATACAAACATTGCTTGCCCGTAGAACAGATTGGCTGGAGGCCTGCATCGATCTTTGTTCGGATTTTGATTTTGCTTCGGGAGATTTCTATCAAAATTATTTCAATCACTTTGATACCTTGGGCGAAGTAGGATCATACTATGCCAATACCCTAAAGTGGTTATCGCTTGATCCCAGCGACTGCAACGAGCTGATTTTAAACGGTTGGCTCTATGATCTTCATCGCTATACCTCCATACAATGTCAGGGAGAAAGTCAGGGAGCTTTTGACCACGAGATAGCCACACTTTTGGGCGATCAATCCGTATTGGATGCAGCGAAATTGCTGGGAGGAGGTTGGAGCAATGCCGTACCATTCACCTGCGAAGATATTTGTGATACGGTCACTGTCGAACTGATGGTTATGGACTATTGGTGCAACTGGAATAAAACCTGGACAAAAGTCTGGGTAGAAGATAAGACACCCATATCGGTCGGCAGAGAATTGGAGACAGAAATAGAAATAAGTTGTTATTCGTATCATGATCCCAAGTATGCCATCAATAATCAGGCGGCTTCATTAAGTGAGATTGTAGAATTGGCACATGCCGGACAATCAAAGGCTTTGCAAGTCCTGGATGAAACATTTGGCACCTATCAGAAAGCCTGGTTAGATGGTCATGGAAAGTTTGTAGATGCTGAGGGGGTTGAGATTGATTCTGAGGTCGAATTCCCTAACAAGCAATGTGAGTGCCGGGATACTTCAGCTCTTGTTGCCATATTGGATAATCATGGACAAACAGCATATAAGGACAGCACCTGGCGAATTTGTGACTATTACAATGAAAATTTAACATTCCAGCAAGGCATCCTTCTGGTCAATTGTCCTGATTTATTTGAATGCCGGCAAGAGGTCTGGTCGGATCTTGATCAATGTGGTATTGGTACCATCTATCGAAAATTTACAGTAATTGCAGGTTGTTCCGGACATAATCCAATACCCATTGAATTTACTCAAACCATCGAAGTATTTGACCGTTGCAAGTTGGATCCCGGGATGTTCAGATTTCCGGCCGATGCCAGTGTCGAATCTTGCGGTCTCATTTTTGACGTTGATGGATCTGGTAATATTGGCGGTCCTGCCCATCCTGATAGTGTGGGTCGACCCGAATTTATTTTTAATAGTGACTGCTATTGGGTCGGAATTGGGTACAGTGATAAGGCACTCGAAATCGTACCGTTAGAAGATGACGGACCTTGTTACAAAATCGTTCGTACCTGGTGTATGATCGACTGGTGTGAGTTGCAAAATCCCGAAGATGATTGGGTCAATAATCCGCAATACGCCGACCGCGTCATTAAGTACAAACAATATATTAAGGTATTTTGCGAGTGCCCGTGCCTGATTAACTGCTCTGATTTACGTGATACAGCAATCGCCTGTGCAGACATACCCCAAGACCTAACCGATTTGTATGTGCATTTTAACGTACCATCGATTGAATCATCGGATACAACTCAACCATGTGATGGTACCCTAACGAGTAAGACCGTGATCGATACCAATCAATGTGGTGCGGGAGAAATCATTCGTACCTGGTATCTCACCGATCCCCTTGATCATTTAGTAGATTCATGCAATGAAGTAATCTCGCTAGCACCCCCGGAGATCATGATCAGCCAGACCAAGCTCTATAAGGGTGATGCAGAACCCTTCAATTGCTCTGATTCAATTATAACCGCTCCTATTGTGATTGATGTGGATAACTGTGCTCTACTGGGTGATATCGTCATCTCTAATGATTCACCTCATGCAGTCAATGACAGTAATGACGCCAGTGGAACTTATCCTGTTGGGAATTACCTGGTGACCTATACCATTACCAGCAATTGTTTTGCAACTTTTCAAGTGGTAGACACCATTCAGGTAATTGATGATGTTAATCCGACGGTAGTTGCCTTTAGTGATCCGTGTGTTACCAAGGTAGAGTGGCTAAACGATTTTCAAAACAACCCACTTAATCCTAATATCAGGATCATGTTGGCGGTCCAAGGATTTGATAATTGTGGAGTCGATACTGTTTTGCTGGTCGATTTGGATTCCATGTTTTTTCCGAATCAGGTGATCCGCGACTCGATCCGCTATATTTATGATTGGCAAGCTTTAGATATTTATGGCAATCTATCTGACATTAAAACTACCAGTATATTGGTCTCCGACTTATGTAATACCAGTGCTGATATCCAGGGATTTGTATACACAGAAAATCAACAACCAGTGAGTAACGTTCTGATAAAGACTATGAATGACGAAGGTATCCAGGTTGATTATGTGGCTAATCCGGATGGCAAATATTCCATTGAGCACACGGCTGAATCAGGAATTGTGATTACGCCATTTAAAGATTCCGACCCCAAGAATGGATTAAGTACTGCTGATATCATTTATATCAGTGACCACATATTAGGCACGAGACCCATCCAAAACAAATATCGAATGATTGCAGCCGACGTCAATGATGATGGTAAAAGTAATCCGATCGATTTGATGCAGTTGAGAAAATTGATTTTGAGTAAAACTGATCGATTTCCAAATTCTAATTCATGGCGTTTTATTAATGCAATTGACGATCGGTCAAATTATCATTTTTTGCCGGCTGACGAAGATTTGATTCTTAATTTTACAGGGGTAAAAATCGGTGATGTTGACCAGTCAAGTGATCCTGCCAGAAGTGGAGGGCGAAGTCATTCTGAAGTAGTATTGACGACTAAAGACCTTCATTTTTCAAGCGGACAAAAACAAGCGGTCGAATTTAGCAGTGATGATCTTGATAAAATCAGAGGTTTTCAATTTACCATTGACTTTGACCCGAATATATTGACATTGGTTGCGCTGGATGGCAATGAAGAAATTGGTTTGGGTGAGGAGCATTTCTCCTGGCACCAACAAGAAGATGGAAAGATGTCAGTAAGTTGGGACAAGATCCCGGCCACTGATTTGCTCACCGACGAATTATTCGTTTTGGAGTTTGAGGCGTTGAAAGATTGTCGACTGAGCGATGTACTTACCATTAATAGTAGTGCAATCCAGGCTGAAGCCTATGATCAGAGTCTAAATATCATGAATCTGGCACTGGAGTTTAAGCATGAAAACACCGATGATCACCGTTTTCATTTAAGGCAAAATTGGCCGAATCCATTTCAACACAGCACTAGCATTTCTTTTGAACTACCTGAAGGCATGGATGCTGGCCTGCGTATTTTTGATTTAACGGGTAAAGTACAGAAATATGTAAAGGGCCATTTCCAGCGAGGTGTACATGAAATTAAATTAGACGCCGCTGATTTTACACCGGGTATTTTATATTATCAATTGGAAGCTGGTGAATTTATTAAGACGCGGAAAATGGTTTTGATTGAATGACGTCACCCATCTGATTTATTGCCTCTCGCAGAGTACGCGGAGTTCGCAGAGTTTTCTGATGTCATGAGCAGAGTTTCTTATTACTTCTGACGTCGGACACCGGTTTCGGGCTCCGGTATTCCGTCTTCCGGTTCCGGTCTTCCGACTCTGAAAAGTGTCACCCCTTGCCTGTCAGAATGCTCAGCTCAGGCGCGACACTTTTATCTTGACAAGACGGCGGAATAGTTCGGCTGCCATATTTCCAACTTCAGACAACGGGCCTCAGGCTCGGGACATCCGGTATCTGACCTCCAAGAGTGAGACTCCCAAGCCCGGAGGGATTGGTAAGCTCACGGATCAACGCCTCAATGAGGTTTCGGGCTGCTATCTTTTTTATCAAGAAGGCGGAATAGATCCGCCGCTACATTTTTTTCTTCGGACCCCGGACACCCGGCTTCGGACACTGGTTTCGGTATCCGGTCTTCCGGCTCCGGTCTTCCAAAAGAGTGAGACTCCCAAGCCCGGAGGGATTGGTAAGCTCACGGATCAACGCCTCAATGAAGTTTCGGGCTTATCGTTTTTATCAAGACGGCGGAATAGATCCGCCCGCTACATTTCTTTCTTCGGACCCGGGACACCCGGCTTCGGACACTGGTCTTCCGGCTCTGAAAAGTGTCACCCCTTGCTTATTAGAATGCTCACCCGACATCGGACACCCGACACCCGACATCGGAACCAACTACAACTCCCGTATCCAAATATTACGGAAAGCGGTTGGATTGCCGTGATCTTGTAGTTTTAATGGTCCCTTACCGTGCTGATTGACTTTGGGTGGGCCGATATAGGGTGTGGTACCTTGTATTTTCGTGTGATCCTGGATAAGTACGCCATTATGGAAAACGGTGATTGTGGGATGGGTCTTATACTCATGACCACTATTAAAAGTCGGTGCATGATAGATGATATCATAGGTTTGCCATTCGCCGGGACCCTTTGATGCATTGGCCAACGGCATGGTTTGTTTGTAGATTGACCCGGCTTGACCATTGCTGTAAGTACGGTTATTGTAGCTATCTAGTACCTGGAGTTCGTATACACCTTGTAGGAAAATACCGCTGTTACCTCTTCCCTGGCTTTCCCCTTCGACTTTTGCTGGTGTGCGCCATTCAATGTGGATTTGCGCACTTTCGAATTTATGCTTGGTTATGATATCTCCGGCTCCTTTTTGTGCCACCATGGCACCATCTTCAAGTTTCCATTTAGAGGGACCACCATCCTTATCAACCCATCCATCCAGTGACTTTCCATCAAATAATACGATCGCATCCGAGGGTGCCGATCCATTCATGCCGGGAGTGATGACAGCCGGTTCCGGATCCCATACTTTGGTTTCTTCCGGTTTCATTTCCTGAGTTATGGCCGATATTGAGGCGTAAAAACAAAAAGTCAGAGCTAAGAGATATTTCATGTGTTATTCATTTTTGAAGAGGGTTAAGATAGCTAATACTGGTAAAAAGAGGAATGCTTTCGTTTCAAAATCAAAGAACTGTTTATTTTCGAAGGAATTTTCCTTTTCCGGCCTTAGTTTATGAAGTACATTTTCAAATTTATTTCATTGGTCCTTGCTGTTGTGGTGATCCTTTTTTTACTAGGGCCAAAGGCTCCTGAGCCGGTGCTTGATGCTCAGATTCATTCCCTTGGTATGGTTGACCTTGAGGTGATTCAAACTGCCGAAAAGCGAAATCAGTTGATTAAAGCAGGCAACGAAGCAATGACATTTTGGATCGATACACCCGGTGTAAAAACCGAATACGCCCTGGTTTATTTGCATGGTTTTTCTGCCAGCCGGGGTGAGGGTGATCCGATCCATCTTGAATTTGCCCGACGATATGGTATGAATGCGTACCTCGCAAGACTGGATGAACATGGTTTGTCTGACAAAGATGCATTACTAAATCTGACCCCGGAAAGTCTGCTCGAATCGGCTAAAAATGCAATTGCAGTCGGTAAATTGATGGGTGAAAAAGTGGTGGTCATGTCGTGTAGCACAGGAAGCACGTTAGCCCTGTATCTCGCGGCTAAAAACCCCGAATGGATCGATGCGTTAATCTGTTATTCACCGAATATCGACACATATGATCAAGCCACACATTTGGTAGATGGCCCTTGGGGGTTGCAATTGCTCAGGATTGTTGAAGGTGGAAAATATCATAGTTGGACAGCGAATGAGGATGTTCAGCAATTTTGGTCTACCACTTATCGCAATGAAGCCATTATTGATCTTCGTCAGTTAGTCGACGCCACCATGATCAAAGAGACCTTTAATAATGTCAAACAACCGGTTCTGGTTTTGTACTATTATAAATCTGAAGGCGAACAGGACAAGACCGTTTCCATCCCGGCTATAAAGGAAATGTTTGAACATCTTGGCACTTCTCCAGATAAAAAGAGGATGTTGCCAGTGCCTGATGCCGGACATCATGTGCTGGCTTCCAGGTATCAATCGCAAGATTTGGAGACGGTGAGGAAATTGACTTTTTCATTTGCTGAAGAAGTGCTTGGACTTCGTCCGGATGTTATAAAGTGATTACAAGCAAATTTCGTGAATGCATCAGAAGACTACTCATCACTGAGATATAATCCCCCCTAATGATTTCAACAAACTCATTAGTAAGAGCAATATACTTTCGTAATGAAATCTCCATTTAAAAACGATAGAGGGTCTAATTGACTCTGAAGAATAACTCCCTGATGGGGTCCCTCAAGCAAGAGTTGGGCACTTTGTAACATGGGCACGGCAGTGGTCGTTTGAATCGCTCTCAGCGTGTATTTCCCGACTTTTTGCGGTCGGATTTTTTTCGCTATTTCCCTTCGTCGCAAAATTCCGTCTTTGCCTTTTCCCTCAACCGCTGCATAGATGACGATGTGGTCATCCTCCAGGTGTGGAATATCGGCTTCCATTTTTTTCTGTAGTGATTGGATTCGATCCTTTTTTAATTCGATTTGATGAATTTGAGACTGTACCCAATCATAATGTCCCGGGTGCCGTAGGGTTTTGTAATCGAGGGATCGCACTTTCCCGGTAAGTGCATCAGGCAGATCAGCTGCACCTCCGGAAGTAAGGTCATCTTCATAATGAATTCCATCAATAATGATTCGATTTTTTTCTGACAGCGAGGGTAATACGACTTTTTGATAATCGCGTATCGCGATCGTATTTTCCAGATATTCGGTGGCTACTCCGACCGGGCTCCAGGTAAATCCATAATAATGGGGAGCAACAGCATGGTCAGTTAATGCACCTACTTTCATTTCGAGTTTGTCGACCATTTCCACGTCGAAATCTTTACAGAACTGGCGAAAAAGACCATGAGCCAAAACATCAATATAACCTGGAGCCAATCCACTCTGAAGTATAAATCCAGTTTTGGCATCGGCGGCTAATGTTTTTATTTGATTAGTTTCGGCCACATACTCGGTTAGATTGACATAGTGAAGATTATTTTGTTTGGCAAGTTGTGCCAAGCGGGGTGCCAAACTCCCCGGCAAGCAATCGAGTAGAATGTCACCGTCTTCTAAGATCGATTCCATTTCCCGATTGGTGCCTTCCACGGACAAATGAAAGGCTTTCACCCGACAGCCCCTGGTGCTGCCCGTTATAATCCAGTCTGCAACCTTCTGAGCTTTACCGAGCGTCCTATTACCAATATAAATATCCGGTGCTGTTTCACTCCATTCTGCGAGTATATGTCCAGCCGCTTCGGCTATACCTCCTGCTCCGGCAATGATGATGCGATGATGTTCTTTCATATAATGTAAACCGAAAAAAGCTTGAAAAAGATTCTATGGATCAATAGTTGAAATCCATAGTTGTATTGTGATCAACTCCTTTTCGAAATAATGGAGCAGACGTGTGGCGGCTTCGGTACTATTTAATGAATTCCCATCTTATCACGTTTAAAGTCACTTTATCAGGTTAAATTTGGTTGAATTTAGAAAACAGACCTCCACCGCGAAGAGCGTGAGATCAATATCGGATATTTTAGTTTGTGGGCAATCAATAAACTTAAACTGATAAATCTAGCATTTTTGCATCATGACCGGAGAGCTGTAGAATAGTTATTTTAGTTTGATAATCGTAGGCATCAACAGGATTCCCACAATGATTGAATATCACTGGTATCAATAAAGCAATAAAGTAAGTTATGGACATTAATCGACGTAAATTTATTAATGCTGCATCTGTCGGTGGCTTTGCTGCGGCAGCCATTTCTGCACAAGATGTTTTAAGTGGAAAATCAATAAAGCAAGGGTTAAACCCTGACTATGATCGTCTGGATGAAATACTTCAACAACCTGTATTTAGGAGAGATTATTTTCCTTCTCCTGTGATGATTGAAACGCTTGAATTACTCCATTTTCAAGGCCATTATTTGTGCCGGGTTCGTTCGTCAGATGGTGCAGAAGGAATTTCGGTAAGCCACAATGAAATGAATTTGCTCCATCCGATATTTACCCGGGCATTGCAACCTTTTTTTATTGGTAAAGACGCACGGGATCTCGATTTACTTCTTGAAAAAGTTCTGATATACCGGTTTAATTTCCGGCTGAGCGGACTGGCTTTGGGTATTCCTTTGGCCACCATTGAATTTGCAATATTGGATATGCTGGGGCGAGTTGCCAACAAGTCGCTGGGTCAGTTGATCGGGAAGATTCACCATCCGGAAGTGTCGGTCTATCAAGCCACCGAGTACCGGGAAAAGCCGGTGGAGGAGTCTCTGGAACTCATCAGGAGAGATGTGGAAGAATACAATGCCCATGCACTGAAGATTAAGGTGGGTGGCCTCATGTTTATGACCAAAGATATTCATGCAATGGGACCTCCCGGAAGGACCGAAAAAATGATTCCCCTCGTCCGGAAGACGTTTGGTGATGATATGTTTTTATATGCTGATGCCAATGGTTTTTATTCTGTGGAGGAAGCGGTACAGGTGGGGCAATTATTGCAGGATTATAATTATGGGTTTTTTGAAGAACCGGTTCATTTTGATTGGTATGAAGAATCAAAAGAAGTGGCTGACCAACTGTCACTTCCTGTTGCCGGGGGAGAGCAAGAGTATAGCCTTCACGGCTTCAGATGGCTTATTGCTAATAATGGAGTGCAAATTGTGCAGCCGGACAACTATTATTTTGGTGGAATGATCCGTTCGATGAAAGTAGCGCTCATGGCCGAAGCTATGGGGAAACAATGTACACCGCATATGTCTGGAGGAGGACTCGGATATCTCTATATGATTCACTTTGTTTCTGCACTGCCAAATGCATCCAGGCATCATGAATTCAAAGGACTAAAGACACATCTACCCTTTGAATGTAAGACGTCATCACTGCTAGTTGAAGACGGTAAAATGAAAGTTCCTACCGGTCCGGGATTAGGTGTTGATATTGATCCGGATTTTATTAATAAGCATGAAGTAGTTCATAGTTGATACATCTGGATAATCCCTTGACTGCAATTTATTTTATAGAAGTAGAGTAGTTGGCCACTCGGGCTATCATTTTAGAGCAGTTTCGAAAGTGGGTCCCCATAGAGGCCAGGGGGCGGAAAGTCTGAGGCTTGCTAACTAAATGAATTATTCAGTTTGATTATTTAAGTAACTTTCGATTTATGTCATTTCAATTTACTGATTTATCACGTTCAGAACCAGCGAAACAGCTAAGAATTATCGTGACCGGGGCCCATCCTGGTGATCCGGAGGCGGCATGCGGAGGTCTCATTGCCTTACTTTCAGCAGCTGGACACGAAGTGGTGGTCGCTTATCTCACCAAGGGTGAAGCGGGTATTGCTGGTAAGTCATATGATGAAGCAGCAGCTATTCGGACCGCTGAAGCTCAGTCCTCTTGCCAATTACTTGGCGCACGTCCATATTTTTTGGGTCAATTGGACGGTGAGACGGTGATGCACAAAGAAGCTTTCCAAAATACCCTCGACTTTCTGGAAAAGGAACAGCCAGCTTTTTTATTTACACATTGGCCCCTGGATACACATTTGGATCATCGCGCTTGTGCCTCACTCTTCTATGATGCGTGGTTGCAGATGAAAATACGACCAGAATTATATTATTATGAAGTGGAACCAGGCCGTCAGACGCAGAATTTTAATCCGCAGACTTATATCGATATCTCTTCGGTATCTGATCAGAAAAAGGCGGCTTGTTCTTTTCATGTAAGCCAAAAAATGAAAGAACTCTATACCACAGAGTTTTCAAAATTAGAAGTCTTCAGGGGTTGGGAGAGTGGCCGTGTTTTAGCCGAGGCATATGCTGGTCATTTTTGGAATTCAAAGCCATTTATTCAGATATAGAAATCGTTGTATGAACCGAATTTCGAGAAGGCAACTAGTAAAAAGCAGTGGGGGAATACTTGGTATGAGTCTTTTGGGTTTGCCTTTTGGGGGAAGACATCATGAGTCTCCCAGATTGAAAGTAGTTGTGACAGGCGGGCATCCTGACGATCCCGAAACTGGCTGTGGAGGTCTCATTAAGTTGCTGACCCTTGCAGGCCACAACGTAAAGATCGCCTACCTTACTCGAGGAGAAGCAGGCATTAACGGCACAAGCCACATTGACGCCGCGTCAATACGCACGGAGGAGGCTTTATCTGCTTGCCAGATTTTGGGAGGTGAAGCCAACTTCCTGGGTCAGATCGATGGCGATACCTTTGTAAATAAGGATGAGTATGAAAACATGTTCCAGTTTTTAAAAAAAGAAGCTCCTGATCTCATATTGACCCATTGGCCAATCGATACTCACCGGGATCACCGGGCCTGCTCGGCACTTACCTATGCGGCCTGGACGCGATTGGAGAAGAAGGCCGAACTCTATTTTTATGAGGTATTAAGTGGGAATCAGACGCAAAACTTTGTCCCCACTGATTATGTCGATATCAGTGACGTGAGGGCGATCAAACATGAAGCATGTTTTGCGCATAAAAGCCAGAAAATCGAAGAAAACTATGCCAATGATCACGGGAAAATGGAGGAATTTCGAGGCATGGAAGGCAATGTCAGATATGCCGAAGCTTTTGTGAGGCATGTACATAATTCCGAAATGTTTGAGCGTTGAATTCTCTTAAAAAAATTTAGTATTTGGTATGACTTCGGGAACCATGTCATAGCGACGAGGCAATATAGTTACTGGGCAAATTGGCTGATGGAAGAACTGAAACTGTTAGAATGCTTTACAAAAGAGGTGCGATAAGTACTGCCACTTTGGAAATTAAGTTCGATAAGTAGTAGCGTTACTGAAATCCGGCATTAAAATTAAGAAAATGAAAAAGGATATTATTTGTAAATATATTTCTAAGAGACTTCTCACTAAGGATGTGAATATTGTCAAGCTTATTGATGATGAATCTTTGAAAATTATCATGAGAGGCGAAATTGGTGGTGAAGAATTTACGATTGCTTTTAAGAATCCAATCGCTTTTAGAAGCATCAACTCCTTCTTCATGGATAAGATTTGGACAAGTCTCGGTAATGAACTTGAGGGCAATATTTTATACGAATATAAGAATTCAACTTTTGTAGATTATAGTATGGAGCTATCACTAGGGATTTATCAAGATTATAAAATTCGCCACTTTGCAATATATGGTGGTGAAATGGCAATTGACGTTCTCTCGGTCCAAGAACCTGAAATAATTGAAAATGTATAGAGCTAATATTCCTGAAGCAAGGTCATTGAAGCGACTAAATGAATGGATGTTAGACCTTGATCCTCAAAGTAAAATCGCTATGAATCAGTAAAAAACGAATTCCTCAAGATCGGATGATAATCCCTTACTTCCGGGCCTCTCGCCATTAGGGTAGATCTAAAGTTCATTCTTTTTTGATTCTGATGTCAAATAAACTTGACATTTCCAAAAATAGTAGTATTTTTGTAAAATAAACTTTACATAATATCAATATAACTTGACTTATGGAGCAAAAGGATGCCGGTTTCGCGCTTGCCAATAAGAAGAATACGATTAATCTGGGATTATGGACCTTAACCTGGCTGGTTAGCACCGCTCTGGTGGTCTTTGGGGCAAAGTTTCTCTGGGATTTCAAAGCAACCATTTCGATCGTGGCTATTTTACTAAACCTGGCCATGGGCCTCGGAATGATTATGGCATACAAACGTTATCTGATGGGACAGGATGAAATGCAAAGAAAGATTCAGATGGATGCTATGGCACTATCACTGGGAGTGAGTGTCGTTGGGGGACTAAGCTATTCGATGCTGGATGTAGTAAACATCGTGACATTTGACGCGGAGATCTCACATTTAGTCATTCTTATTTCGATCACTTATTTGCTGGCAGTTATCGTTGGAACTATCCGATATCAATGAAGAACCGAATCAAAATACTTCGCGCCGAGCACGATATGACCCAGGCGCAACTTGCTGATCTGTGTTCGGTGTCCAGGCAAACCATCAATGCGATCGAGAAAGGTAAATTTGACCCGAGCCTGCCTTTAGCATTTAGAATCTCAGGATTATTTAAAGAACCGATCGAGGCTATTTTCTTGAATGATCAGTCGTAGTCGGTCTCGTACTCATATTCAGATGACGTTTTTGATGGGTATAATTTCAGGCAACATATCTATCTCATTTAAATCCATTTCTTAGCTTTGTGGCCCGTTTTAAGATAACTGGATGAAAGGATCGATCCTAAGCTTTATCGACAGATTCTACTTTTTAGTTGGCAGGTTCATACCGCTGAAAACCTATCGATATGCCTTTTGTGGAGGGAGCAATTTGGCATTTGACATGTGTCTTTACTTCATTTTCTATAATTTCATTTTTGCGAAACAAAATGTTGATCTCTATTTTGTAGTTTTAAGTCCTCATATCGCTTCTTTATTTTTTGTCTTTCCAATTACATTTAGTACGGGTTTTTGCTTAATAAGTACATCACTTTTGACGATTCTAATCTCAGGGGCAGAATCCAATTTTTCAGGTATTTTGTCGTTGGGATGGGGGCTATCTTAATTAGCTATGTGGCCATGAAATTTTTTGTCGATTTCTTGCATTTTTATCCAACGCCATCTCGATTTATTACCATGATGATTACCGTGGTCTATAGCTATTTACTACAAAGCAAGTTTAGTTTTAGGGTTGAGCAGGCCTTGGTAGATTGATTTTGGGGTTCAGCAGAGCTCACCCAAACTTTCGGCGGAACTCATCCTGACTTTCAGGAAGTATCTTATGAATTCTCTATTCCGCCTCTAAGATTGGGCAATTCAATATTCCTTAAAAGTTACCCACTAAAAACGACGAAGACCCCTATGTCGTAATCGATTCACAGATATAATCAGGTACGATTCCGGTGGTTTTAATATAAAATTCAGCCTGATCGGGTATAGTGTTTCCACTTAAAACCAGAGCAGTATCGATTCCAAATTTGTTTCCACCCAGTATATCTGTACGCAAGGTATCGCCGACCATGAGTACTTCTTCTTTTTGATAATTGTTTTCTCTCGTAATGTGCTGAAAGGCAAAATTAAACATTTGGGCATCGGGTTTTCCAAAATGAATAAAAGTCTTGCCGACAATGTTTTCCAGTAATTCGGCGATGCTGCCGATAGCTATAGCAACTTCATCTTCAGATACCGGATATGTTTTGTCGGTATTGGCTACAATGACAGGAACATTAGTACGTCTCAGGAGATTAACTGTTTTGTTTAAATCTTTCTCCCAGTCAAAACCCTCATCATCCAGTAAAACGAGAACCTTTATTTCATCTATTTTGTGATGTTGCAGGTCCAACTTGGAAATGGGTATCGTAATTAGATCCATAGCTTCCAGATACACAGCAGAGTTGGGCGTCCCTAAATAGGCCACCCGTCCATTTTTCACCTTGTGACGCAAATATTCCCTGGCCAGCATCCCGGAACTAATTATTTTATCGATCGAAATATCTTTGATCCCATTGTTTTGATAAAACTCTGCCAGAAGCATAGGGCTTCGTGATGCATCATTGGTCAAGACATAAAAATCAATCTTATTCTTTTTCAGATAGTCAAAGGTATTCTGGATATTGGGGATAATTCCAGAGGAGTTCTTAAGGACTCCGAAGGCATCAAAAAATACTGCCCGGTAGTTGAGTACGATCTTCTTGAATGAATCTAGATACATCAATTCGAATTAAATCTTAAGTGCTTTTAAAAGTTTATCTGCATCAAGGTTGTTTTCAAGACTCGGGAAGTAGATGTCAAAGGCTTCCTTTTTTAGTTTTAGTGCAAATTTAGCCAGATAAAAATATCTTCCGAATTTCACTACATAGTTTAAAAGAAAAAAGCGATATGCTTCTTTTATGAAACGCACCTCATTTTCACTCAAGGGGAAGATCTTATGATAGTGCTGGAGAAAAAGGATGAATCGATCTTCCATTAATGGGTCTGCCGTATAACTAAAAAGGGTTTGATCGCCTTCTTCTCTAACCACCCGTGCAAAGAAATAGAAATCTAATACTCTGCTGCTCATTCTAAACCAGTCGTAATCCCATCTCGCGGTAAGTTTAGTGTCTTTGTTCACGGAAAAATTTCCGATGTTCCAGTCAATAAATACCGGTATTTGATCGAAGTCCTTGTAGTTAAGTTTTTCACTGTTCTCGAAGAAAATGGCACATTGTCGCCTGATTTCATCGAGAACTAACCGGTGTTCAAATTGCCCCTCCTCCGTATTCAATATGTCCAAAAGATCATGCAAGTCGCTCTCCATCGTTTTTGATGATGGGGGTAAAACATCCTGGAGGTCGGCGCAAGCTTGGTGAAACTTTGCGAGTTCTTCGCCCAAGGTACTGATTTGCTGGGTGCTTAAAATTTTTGGTAGCCTCTTTAGGGTGCGGATTGGATTGTAAAAAACTACCCAGATGTCTACACCTGTACGATTATACCGGTAGGTAAAAACTTCGTTGTTTTTAGTCAAGGCACGACCTACAAAATGCTCATAGGGATATAGCAAATTATTGGCCAGCACATTTATAATCTGGTGATCCTCTTTAAAGTGCTCATAATGACCGAAGTAGGATAATTTGGCGATGACAAAGGTGCCACCTTGCAAATTGACTTTAAATACATGATTGGTAGA
Organism: Saprospiraceae bacterium; assembly: GCA_016711125.1. Taxonomy (GTDB): domain Bacteria; phylum Bacteroidota; class Bacteroidia; order Chitinophagales; family Saprospiraceae; genus JABDMH01. The sequence continues at coordinate 520,510 of JADJTQ010000003.1, forward strand.
TACCTTGGCACTGATATCCACCACCGTGGTGATCTGCTTTGAGGTGTTGTATCTGCTCCACGCCAGGGTGATAATTGCTGAATAATCAATAAATCGCATCCTTCAGGCCTATTATTAATTTAAGTTATAAATCCCTTAGGCAGTTGGTCTGTCAAGAGGGAGTCTATGTCAACTGAGAAATTTTTAAACATCCGCAAATGTATTATTATTCTCTGCTTACGAGAATTACTATTTCTCATATGGTCAAATATACTACTATGTCCGAAAGATGCGAATGGGCTCTGCCATTCAAAACGAGGTATAAACATTAGGTGAATGGCAGATTTCGGATATCGCTACATTAGGTGTGAGTTGATGCTCGAATTTGATTTCATTGTTGACCCTGGTATCGTTCAAAACTGGTGTTTAACCCGGAATATTCATTTCTAATGAATATTCCGCCCGGAGGGCTGACGAAATCATTGAGAATCAATGATTTCGTCAGGGTTAAACCCTGATATTGAAAATAACCACTTTGGTTTTCATATACTCAGTCTAATTGCCTGATTTTCAATCGTCAAATTATGCATTGGAAAATCCAACGCATAATGCGGGTTTAATTCCGAAATCAAGATGCAAGATGGTTGTCACAGTGGACAAAATGGAAAAATTGGTCTTCTGCCAGCTCTCCCGAAAGATTGGTATGGTCCGGCTACGCCCTATTTTCGACTGAATACTTTTCCGATTGTTTTTAGCATTTCATCGAGTTTTTCCATGGGTTCCATGATTGTGGCGTTCATAAGGTCCACTTTTGAGGTGTTTGTCACGCCTGTCTGAATCGGGTAGATCAATATAAAACTTTGATCTGTAAAATGGGAGTTTAAATAAGACGGTATTTTTGTCATACTTGAGTGATAGGAAGGCTTGTCCTTTCTACTTAATATAATCATGAGATTGTCATCTTTTTTCAAGTCATTTGCAATTATTTGGAAGTCATCCCAGTCATCGAACTTGTTAAATTCAATTTCTACTGGATGCTGTGACTTTATTTTCTTAATGACCTTTAATGTGTCGGTTCCTGCATAAAGTACAAGTTTTGCACCTGAATTTTTGGCGATGTTCCATACTTTGACTAACCAGAACGGAAATCCAATTTCTATTTCGGCATTGTGAGGTATAATGATGAGATGTCTTTTTATGGTTGCGAATGGCTGTACAGGTTTGTAGATTAATGTCGTCGTAGAACACTTTGACAGAATGCCTTCGGTTAGAGTACCTAAAAAGGAGCTTGATATTCCTTTCTTAACATGAAGGCCTAAAATTAGATCGCTGATATTCTGTTCTTTTACTACACTGCTAATACCATTTACAATATTCAGGTCATAACGAAGAAGTTCGTGTAAGTGGTTGTCAGTGGCTGATGCTGTCACAGTTGCTTTGTTAAGGATTTTCTTGGCATTTTTATGTGCTGAACTGTCAGTGGAGTTATGATTGATTATTGTCAGTGCAAATAGCCCAGCTTTGTTCTTTTTGGATTTTATTGTTAAACCCAAATTGACCAGCTCGTCGGTGGTCTCTGAATTACCGATCGCCATCAGGATTTTCTCCTGATACTCCGGTTCTTCAGTCGATGAATGGCCTGCCTGGGCTATTGCCATATTTTTAGCTCCTTTTTGTGCGACAAAAGAAGCAATAGTACAAGTGACGAGAATCATTAGTATGGTACCATTTAAAATATTTTCATCAAGTAACCGGATTGGATCTCCTGTTTGGGTTTCTCCGATAATGATATTGTAACCAATCATTACTGCTGCCAGTGTAGCGGCAGCTTGGGCATTACTTAAGCCAAAAATTAGACGTCTTTCGTCAACAGTAAAATTAAACGTTTTCTGGGTCAGCCAAGCGGCAATGAATTTTGCCGTCGTAGCGACAATGATCATAACAGCTGCTACTTTGATGGTTTCTGCACTGTTAAAAAAGGCCTTATAGTTAATTAACATTCCAACGCCTATCAGAAAAAAAGGAATAAAGATAGCATTGCCAACAAACACAATTCGATTCATCAATGGCGAAGTCTGTAGGATGAGTCTATTAAGTGCCACCCCTGCTAAAAATGCACCAATGATGCCCTCAATCCCCGCAAGTTCTGCCAGGAAGGCACTAAGAAATACCATTGCCAGTACAAAAATGTATTGTGAGACATTGTCGTCGAAGCGTTTTAGAAACCATCTGGCGACTACCGGAAATAGTAGCATAACAACAAGTCCAAAAATTAGAATGGAGACAGCTAACCGCACCCAGAAAACTGAATTTACTTCACCAGTAGTCATGTCGACGATCACAGCAAGTACTAATAAAGCCAGGGTATCGGTAATCATGGTGCCTCCCAATGTTATGTTGACAGCCCGATTTTTCGCTACCCCTAAGTTACTCACCAGGGGGTAGGCAATGAGTGTATGTGAGGCGAACATGCTTGCTAATAAAATCGAAGCGGGAACTGAGAGTTCTAGAATATAAATACCACTTACTATTCCTAATACCATCGGAATAGTAAAAGTGTAAATACCAAAAATGATACTTTTTTTGCTATTATTCTTAAAGTCAGCAAGGTCTATTTCCAGCCCGGCAAGAAACATAATATATAAAAGTCCTGCCGTGCCCGAAAGGATGATGCCACTGTCTCGCTCCATGAAATTAAACCCATGAGGCCCGATGACCGCACCTGCGATGATCAGTCCCAATAGATGGGGGATTTTTATTTTATTAAGAATAATGGGTGTAAACAAAATAATCACCAGTATTAACAAGAATTTTAATACCGGATTTGTTAAGGGTAAGGTCAGTTCAGATATACTCAACAATATCATTCTAGCTCACTTTTTTAATCCTGTGCTTAGCTTCGGCCAAAGGTTGCTTACCCACCAAATGATCCAAAAGAGATCCCAATGTGCATCGGCATTTTCAGTGATACTTGAGTGCGGTATCCAAGCCAGGAACCCACTAAAGATAGAAGCTTCCATTATATTTTTGAATTGAATTGTGAAGACATGGCGCCAGGGTGGACGATCTTAGAGATCGTGTGATACATTTGGAATCACCCTAAACGTTGTATTCAGTATAGTGCCATTTGTTTTTAGCAGATTGTTGTTCAGACTGCAATGATCTTGCAAGTTTAAGGATACCTGCCCTTCTAGGGGTTCAATGTCACCAGAAATCATAATCGGGATCTTTTGGCTATAAAACATTACTTGAAAGTTGCTGATATTTTGTCTGGAAGTTTGCAGCATAGTCGGTATCTTAAACCAATGATCAAGTAGAATTAATGGCTCTCTTCAGTTTTCTGGACAAATCACACTCGATCGCTAAACCCGGGTACAGCCGTTGGTTGGTTCCTCTGGCAGCTCTAAGCATACATTTGTGCATAGGCCAGATTTATGCTTATAGCGTCTTTAACAAACCCATGACCCGGATCTTAGGGATCGAACAACCATCGCCGGATGATTGGGCATTAACTACGCTTGGTTGGATATTTAGTATTGCTTTGTTTATGCTCGGTGCTTCAGCGGCAGTATTTGGAAAATGGTTGGAACGAGTTGGGCCTCGAAAAGCGATGTTTACTTCAGCTATATTCTTTTGTGGTGGTTTTGTCGTAGCAGCAATTGGAGTCTATCTCCATCAAATTTGGATTGTGTATTTGGGGCACGGCGTGCTGGGCGGTATTGGTCTGGGTTTGGGTTATATATCGCCGGTTTCCACTTTGATCAAGTGGTTTCCCGATCGTCCGGGATTGGCTACCGGCATGGCTATCATGGGCTTTGGAGGAGGAGCGATGATTGCGTCTCCCCTTTCGGTCAAGTTAATGATCTTATTCAGCGGCCCGTCGTCCGTTGGAGTAGCGGAGACTTTTCTGGCGATGGCTTTGATCTATTTCGTTATCATGATGTTTGGTGTATTTAATATTCGGATGCCTGCCTCATATGGCCGATCGGAGCAAGCGGATACCCAGTCAACCAAAAGGGAAAAACTTATCACCTCGGCCAATGTGGATGCCGATACGGCCATTCGGACACCTCAGTTTTGGTTTATTTTTTTAGTTCTCATGCTCAATGTGACTGCGGGTATCGGCGTATTGGGGCAGGCCTCTGTGATGATTCAGGAAATGTTTTCCATAGAAGTGGTGGGAGCAGAGAAGGCCATTGGGGTGGCAGAAGCCGCCGGTTTTGTCGGCCTATTGAGTTTATTCAATATGCTGGGCCGTTTCTTTTGGTCATCGACTTCCGATAAGATCGGGAGAAAAAATACGTACGCCATTTTCTTTTTATTGGGAGCGGTGCTTTACATACTGATCCCTACTTTGGGCAATCAGGGTAATTCCTTTCTTTTTATAGCCACTTTTTGCATCATCATCAGTATGTATGGTGGAGGTTTTGCGACGGTGCCCGCATATCTTAAAGATATGTTTGGAGTTATGCAGGTGGGTGCCATCCATGGGCGGCTTTTAGTGGCCTGGTCGTTGGCTGCCATCTTTGGACCGGCATTAATTAACTATCTGCGGGCCTATCAGATCGAAACTGTGGGTCTGCCACCAGCTCAGGCTTATTCTTTTACCATGTATCTTATGGCGAGTCTTTTGCTGCTTGGTTTCGTTTTTAATCTATTAATTAAGCCGGTAGATGAGAAGTTTCATTTTAAAGAAGTTACGGCACCAGTTCCCCTGGCGCCGTAACTTGAGAGTTACCTTAGCAGAAATTTACCCCGCAATAGGAAATTGCGGGGTAAATCTGTGTCCTGCAGTTTAACTAATTTTTTACCGATTGGCCAGTAGCTTTACTGATATCGCGTCGCTTGCTTTGTGCTATTCGGGGTTCTCTTTGCATCTCCTGTCGTGACAATATATTGTTGGCATCCAGGCAGAAATTTTGCGTTTCACTGTATCCATAGTAACCATCTGAATCAAGCAAGACCTTGCCAGCGGCATCTCTTAGTTCATACCAGCCCTTACCATAGTCGCAGCAAATGCCATCTCCATAGCTGTCTGACATAATCAACTTGTAGCAGCCTTGAGTGAGACAAATGGATTCAGTGATGATCGATTTGTTGAAATCCGGATATCCACCACCCGAAGCCACTACTTTACCTTGGGCATCTTTTATTTTCCATGAAATATCCGCTCCATAGTCGTCGGGTTTGATAACCAACCTTAGTTGTGAACTACCGTTTACTTTAACATTGACACTGCTCTGATCATTGGCCGGATTGGTATCCGCTTTGCCATTCGGGTTTTTGGTTATTCCTGTCACTTGATGATTTCCGGCGGGAAGATTAATCACCGGCAGGCTGACGTTCACACTGGCTTTTGCGGCCAGAAGTCCGCTCCAATTGTAGGTAAGTAATTTTCCACTAGCTGAGCGCACCTCAATCATAACCGCACTAAGATTTGCAGTACCAAAATTGGTCAACTTAGCTTTAAAACGCACCACCTGATTGCACTGCTGGGCTTCAATAGTATACGAGAGACTCGCTATACCGGCATCAGCACCCGATGTGGTTTGACATGGTGTGCATGAACCTCCACAATCAACTCCGGTTTCATCACCATTTTTGATCCCATCTGTGCAGCTTGCCGGTGGATTGATGATTGTTTCGGATGGACATTTGGTTCGACCCGGTGTTATGAGCTGAGCCCGGGAAGTTGTCAGAATCTTACGCATGTAGGTCACTTGCCCAGTGGAGAAGGCATTCATACAGTAGTCATCGGTATAATCCATGTAGTTCATAAACATATCTCCCTGATTGCTACAGGACGGACTAGGGTGAGTTGGGCACTCATAATTTTCTTCTGACTGATTGGGGTGTCCGTGATCCCATCATCGACCTGACATCCATCTCCCCAGATGTGGTCCAACCCAAGAAAGTGGCCGACCTCATGGGTGACAGTGCGACCCAGATTAAAAGGTGCTGAAGCCCCGGAATTTGGTCCTCCAAAAGCCTCTGTCAAGATTACAACGCCATCTTCGTCAGGCGACGGCAGTGTGCTTGGAGTGGGCAGATAAGCATATCCTAAACCTTCAATGCTGGCTGCGATCCAGATATTAAGGTACTTGTTCGGATCCCAGCGGGTTGCTTTTTTTAATTGACAACTCATTGTTGTCAAAGTTCTGGCTGGTGGCATATCGCGAAATACCATTGGTCGTCTGTCCTTTAGGATCAATTGAAGCCATGCAAAACTGAATTTGCCCGCCGCTTGTTTTAAATACCGGGGGAGTTTTATTGGCGTCCGCATTTTTCCGCAGAAAGTCCAGGTTGAGGGCGGCTATTTGCGACAGTATCCGGGCTTCCGAAATATTGGTCTGACTACCTGGTGCCTGACCCGGAGTATGAACGACAATTACATGGACAGGTACGGTAAATAACGGGAGATCGGCTACACTCCGGCTGTTGTTTTTCTCCAGGTCGGACATCTCCAGTAGCCTTCCTTCAATGATTTCAGACCGGTATCCTGTACGCTCAAAATAGATCGGTTCCATTCGTTTGTCGGTCAGACAACGGGCCTGTCTGGCCGATCGATCATCAAGTTTGACCACGGAGTTGTCTTTAATGTCAGCATCAAAGGCCGGGTCTTTTTTACAAGAGGACAACATGATTACCAGGCACACCATCAGGCATGCAATTAATTGAACACATTTCATAGATTCAGTTTTTGGCTTGCGCCGGTTTAGAAAAAAGTGTTATCGGTAGAGGTGCTGCGATAGATTATTTTGAATTTTCTTTCTTCTATGACAGGTGAAAGCAGGTGATCCCCTACGCCCCGATTGATTTTTTTTAAACTTGATTTTTTTGGCGGTGAAGTAGGACTTGGTGTGTGGTTTTTATATGTTTAACATGCACTGCCATTAAATTGCTCCGCAACCCTCTAACTCCCCTAAAAAGGGGAGAATCGGCTCACCCACTCGTAACCAAGACAGTTATAAAATGAAGAAACACACCCAAAATGCCTAAGAGCTTTTAAGATTTTGAAAAGTTTTGCGATGAGTTGATAGAATTTGAAATCGGTTGATCGTCTGGATAAATAACTTTACCCAGCACAAAACGATGTGCCGGTCCGAAATACCGGATAAGAAATTTAATTAAAGGAAAAATGATAAGAAAGCGATGGAATAAAAGGAAGACCTTCTGAAAACCGGATATCGGTCGGGTCGCCCCGGTATATCCTGGGGAAGATGATATTACGGCGATCGTAAAGATTTAATAAACTGAGTTTAAATTGGTGTTTTATTTTATCGCCCCGATTGATCATATACGACGCCGATAGATCCAATCGATGATAGATGGGCATAATGAGTAGATCCAGATTTTCATCTTCGACCGTGAATTGATCCAGAAAATATTCACTTTTATCATAAAGATCATAGTCTCCGGGGATCAGATTGTACCGGGTGCCACTGGATAATTGCCAGGTGACTCCTAGATTGACGTTTTTATTAATTTGCCAGAGGCCCAGGATATTTACCGTATGTGGAACCTCAAATTCATAGGGGACGGAATATCCTAAATTCTTTCCAGCAAAGTACCTCGAACTTTTTAAAAACGTATAATTCAACTGAAGAGAAAACCGGGTCCAGTGGTGCGAGAAGCTATTTTCAATACCCCAACTTTCCCCGTCTCCGGTCAGTACATCGCTTTCCCATATTGACGCATCTACATTGTCTAACGAGCCATAACTTAAATAACCCGGATTGTCCTGAAAGGTAATCAGACCCGACAGCTTTTTTAAAAAGACACTGCTTTTAATCGTCGTTTTATCTGATAGGAGATAGGTCCAGGTTAAATCAAGATTCCATGAATTTTGTGGTCTGATATTACGACTGGCCGGCACCCACAATTCATTGGGAAGACCGTTGTCGTTTGCAGTAATGAGATGTTGCGATTGAGATAATTTATTAATCGAAAGTGCAAGTGACTGACTTTTGAATTCATGAATGATATTAAACCTGGGTTGAAGGGCAAAATAACATTGTTGATCCGAATTAAAAAGAAGGGCATTAAATCCCATATTGATTTTCCAGTATTGGGTTAAATCCCATTGGTCTTCTACAAAAACACTGGCCTGCCTGCTGCGAAAAGATAGCTCATCAAATAAGGCATCTGACAGTTGGGGCAAGTCTCTCTCGATCGAAAACAGTGGTTCTGGATCCTGTTGGTCAGAGTATGCCACCACTCCCGGTATGTAATCGTGAATGGCAAGATTTAATCCGCTTTTAAATTGATGGTGAAAACCAGTCAGAAAAGAAACATCACTTTTAACCCCGGTCTCTTTAATGGAAGATCTAAATTCAGTCAGTTCGTTGATGCCGGGTTGAGTCTGTTGGTTGATACTAATTTTTTCCTGATATGCATTAATTGATTGATAACGGTACCGGCTTTGATATACATTTATTTTGAGAAATGCCCGGCCATTGATTTAGTGGATCCATTTAACTCCTGCCGCTATATTGCCCCAATAGTATTCATCCCGGTATTGATCCTGATAGCTGGTGTCAAAGTCGTAACGATTGATATCGAGATGGGTATCAGAACCTGTATAGGCATTAAAGATCAATCGATCCGAACGTCCTAAAGTGATTAATGCCTTACCATAAAAATCTTGAAATTTAGGTTTGAAATATCCGTCGTTTTCCGCATCTAGCTTGACGGCGCTACTATATTTTTTAAGTATATTTCCGATATGACTGCGTTGAGCAGCGAGCATCAGGGTACCTTTATTTTTTAAGATTGGTGTTTCCAATACCAAATGGGTGCCTAATAATCCAGCTGAGGCATTGATACTCGTTTTGTAACGGTGACCATCCCGAATTGTGATTTGCAGTACCGAGGATAACCGGCCATCATTTGCGGGTGAAAAATAAGACTTCGAAAATCGTGCTGTTTGAATCACATCACCATTAAAGATAGAGCTGACACCAAAAAGGTGAAACGGATTGTAGATGGGAATTTCTTCCAATAAAATCAGATTTTGATCCGCATTGCCGCCTCGCACGTGCAAGCCTCCGAATCCGTCACCACCTGTTTGCACTCCTGGGCTCAATTGCAGATACCGGGTTATATCCATAGTGGCACCGATTGACGGAAATGATTCGAGTTTACTCAAGGGTATCTTTTCTCCCTCGGACGATATTCGCGAATCTTGAGTTGACGTTTCTTCCCGGACAATAATTTCCGGTAATTCGAGTGCTGATTTCAATCGAAAATCCAATTGGCCTGGGGCAGAGATATTTAGATCACTGGTGGCAATCTCATAGCCTAAAAAAGAGACCACGATTTTTTGGGCACCCTCCGGGATCAGTAATTGATAATATCCGGATTCGTTACTTGCCGCACCGAGATGATTTTGTTGAAGCAAGATATGGGCACCAGGAAGAGATTCACCCGTATTTTCGTCGTAGATAAACCCTTGAATCAGGAATTTTTTTAGGAAAAAGAATGAGTTGATCGCCCACGATCCGGTATTCAACCTCCAATAATTCTTGAATCATTTTTAAGTGCGCCTTCCAGTTTTGACCCGGTTCCATGGTTAGATTATGGGCATTTTTCAGGGCTAAAATTTGCTGACCATAGGCCAAATGATAGGGCAGGATTTTTTGAAAATTATCCAACATTTCGATGATCAAGGAAGCATCAGAATTTTCTTCTTGTGCTCTGGAATGCACTGGAATCAGCAGAATCACCAATAGGTATGAAACCAGCCTGAAGGTATTTGGTGTTCCTGAAGATAAAGGTTGATTCCGGATTGTATACATAGTCACTTGTAGACTCACTAACAACCGCTGCCGCTTATGTGAAATTGTGCAGGACCTTTTCTGGTAATTTGGACATTGAGCAGCGTCTCCAATATAGAGATGAGTTCATCAATGTTGGGATACGATAAGGTAAAGCTAACTTTGCATTCGTTGGTCGATGGTTGTTCGGTGTCAAACCGGACAAAGTATTTTCTTCGATGTCCCGAAGTACGGTACCTAGACTTTCCTGATTGAAAATACGGGGGGGTAATCTCCAACTTCCGGCCGGTTGGATGTAATGGGCTTTTTCGATTTCTAATTCGGTGATTTTCCCTGTTTCTCCGGGATTTAATTCAATCGTTTCTTGTTGATCATTACTCAGTTTTACCTTGCCCTCTGACACAGTCACTATAACCTCATTGACGTTGCTGGCATCGATTTCAAATGAGGTACCAAGGACGGTGATCTTACCCAAAGTTGTAATGATTTCAAATGGTTGACTTGCATCCCGCTTTATTTCAAAATAGGCTCTGCCGGTGAGTCTTCCCTGTCTGACTGTGCCAGAATCCGTAAATTGGAATTGCGTGTTTTGTTTTAACCAGATCGTCGAACCATCGGGTAGTTTAAGATGATCGGATGGACCTTGATAAACCAGCATTTTAGTGGGAGGTGACTGGAGTATCCGGTAGGAAATCCATGAGAAACCGACCAGCAACAGGATACCAGCCGCTATTTGCCAGGCTTTTACCTGAATGGTTTTAGATTTGCTTGGTGCTGTTCTTCGGATTTTTTCCCGGACCAGCTTATATTGCTCATCCAGATCAAGCGATATCACGTTTGGAGCTTGGGCAGAAACCTCCCATCCCTTCCTGATCTGATCGGCTTTGGTGCGATTAGCTTCCGAAGCTTCCAGCCAATCGGCCAGTTCGAGTTGTTCCGCGTCGGTGATCTCAGCATCGGCTTCCTTCAACAATAAATCTATATATCGATCTTCTTCCATGAGGGTCTTCTTGTTTAAGACAGTTAAAATTGGTTTATCCCCTATTTCCTTAATGAGGAATCAGTAAAATCCAAAATAGATGCAGCAATGGTTTCAGGTACTGTGCAAGTATTTTTCTGGCTTTTGTCAATTGATTTTCCACCGTTTTGGGAGAAATATGCAATTCACCGGCAATTTCCTTGAGCGACAATTCATCCATCCGTCGTAATAAAAAGATGGTCCGGCAAGCTTCAGGCATTTTTGAGATAGCCACTTGTACCATTTTTTCCAGGTCAATGGTTTGAAGCTCTTGTTGGGCGTTAGGTGCATAATCTTCCCGCTCTGGTTGATCATCCATGGCCACATGCTTCCTTTTTTGCAGATGGTTGATACAGATGTTTCTTATTGCCCGATGCAGGTATGCTTTCACACTATCCTTGATCTGCAGGTCCAACCTTTGGTGCCATAACTTGACAAACAGATCTTGCGCAAGATCCTTGGCTGATTCTTCATCTCGCAAGAAATGATAGGCCCGGTTTACCAAAGCGGTGTGGTGGTGATAAAATAGCTGCTGAAAAGCCTCCTCATTGCCCGATTGCACCTGCTGCCACAACTCCAAATCATTCATGCCCGAAAATTACGGAATTTGTAATAGCTGGACGGTTGATCTCATTGATCGATTTTATGGTACTTTGTGGAATGAATATTTTTAACTTGGAAGGAACAGCTCTGGTGAGAATACAAGCCAATTATCATGGATTTATTATTCCTATCACGTCAAAACTGTAGTCTTTGTAGCTTTTTATCGAGCCCCTCAACCAAAGGACCACACTGAAGTCGCCATTTCCCTTGGGCATTATCGGACGTACATTGTCCTGTGTCGAATTTTTAGTCAACGGCACCCAGTCCCAACTTTCTCCCAAATCTGTGGTTGTCCCTTTAAATATTTCATAGTGTCTCGACTGATCCCTTGCACTAATCAGAGGCGCTTCTGTCACGGGATCGGCGTCCGATGATATATAGACCACATCTGGATCGTCTGGATCTAAGGCAACCAGTCCACTATAGTCATACTCGACTTCATAGAGTGCTCTGCCAGCGTATGCGAGAAAATAATCCTGCCATGCTTGGCCATCCCACCGGGCATACCGGTATTGTATGTGGTCGATATCCTTTCGTACAGAATATGCTATATAGGGCATTTCATTTTTATCCAGCTGAAGATCAATGGTCCAGGCATTATTTTGATCGTCACCTTTGAATATTCGGGTAGCCTCAGTCGGTTGAACCGGCCCCTCGGTCAGATCTCCAATCAATTTTCCATAGGAATCATAGACCTTATCATTTTCGAAATAAGCGTGATAAATGCCGCACTCCCAGAATTTCGGATGACTTTCCGTGGTAATAAAATGAATCTTACTGACACCATCCGAAGCATACTTAAGGTAGGGCCATTTCTTTTCAAAAGTCATCAAATGGTATCCGGCCTTCCAGTTATCGCCCTGGTCATCTGAAAACATGTAGTATGGCGATCTATTTGCTCCCCGATAGAAATTATATATTCTTCCATTTGCATTATTTATTGATTGCAGATGGTGAAGATTCGAATAGGTAACGGCATCCGAGCCCACAAATGTTTCTTCGTCTCCCCATACCAGGGGATTTTTTTCAGCTGATATTCGATAGCGAATTAAACTATCCAGATTATGCCCTGAATAAACCGAGAGCAATCGACCATCCTGCAAAGGCAAGAAGGCCGGAACATCATGATCATCTCCTTCCAATTTTTCATGCAATACAAAAGTCCCGAGCAGGGAGTTGGTCTTCAAATCATAAGTTGTCACTTCGATATTTCCATCGATTAACTCACCATTTTTACCATACCTGTCAGCAACAGAACCAAAAATTAGTTTATTGTCATAGATGATTGCTCGTTCATCCTGAAACCAGCACCACGAGCCGTTTTCTTTGAATATAATTTCTTTCGGCTTCACATTACTGCAGGCAGAAGTCATGAAAACCAAAATACTAAGAAGAGAAATTTTAACTAGCCCAAGGTTATATAAATGATTTGTATCCGTAAAATCTACCAGAGTCGTTTTTCTACCTAATTTTCTCTCACTGAAAATAGTATTAGGAGATCTACCCATTGTCTGTGTGACTAGATCAAATAAATCTGAAACATGATAGTGACTAAACCCAAGCTATGCCTTCTTTAAACTTCATTTCTACTTACTTTTGCACATACTATCTATAATCAACTCAGCACTATCCCAGATCCGATGAATCGCTTGAATCCAACTTATTTGCGTGGCTTTTTATTTTGGTTCTAGACCCCTTACATAATCATAACTTTCGTCTAAATATTTTGCCACCTTATCTAAGCTTCCCAGCATTTTTTCCGGTATCAAAACATAACCATGCATTATGGAATTGTACGATTTGAAAATGGTCGAGTCAAATTCTTCAAGATACTTCTTCTGAACTTCTTTTGAAAACCGTATCCCTATTTCGCCCGCCTTATTCAGCAATGAAAACATGTATCCGTTTGCCGACGTATAAGGCATTGTTTTGCCTTTCCTTTCAAATCTTGGACATTTAGAAACCAATTCATCGTATATTTTTAGTTTTTCTTTCCACATACCTATTGTTTTTCTACGAAGTCCCTGAATTGCGTCATCCATTTTTCTGCTTGTTTTCTGTACACCCCTGGAAACAGAATTGCCATAAGTTTTGGCATGAGCCAATCTATGCGCGTGTATTCAAATTCGTGCTCATATCTTGTTCTTTCGGCATCCAATTGAATGAACTTACATTTCATAGTATTGTCCATCTGTTTATGATGATAGCTTGATTCAAATGAATCTGGTAATCGGTTGGTGATAATGGTTTCCATCAACTCCATATCCCGGTTTCCAAAGTGGTAAAGCATCTTTGATATCGCTCCCTCCTCGCCTTGCTCTCCACTTATTAAGTCTTTCTTGATAAACCCATCTTGGTATTCTCCAAGGTAGCTGGGATCAGCAAAATATTTTACGACTTCACTCCTGGGTTTTGCAATGTCTATTGAACCTTTGTGCTTCATAATTTATTCCTTTATCCAATTGTCACTAACGTTTGATGCGGCTGGTCGTGGTCCTACTATAGCTTTTTATGTGCGCCAAGCATTTACATGTTTTCTCATCTTTTGGGTCAAACCTGGTCATGATATATAAAATATTTTCGTTTAGTTCATTATCGTGACACGCTGTGGCTGGGTCCAGGCTTATTGATAGTCATGTTTTGATCTCTTATCCAGCGCTGTCAAAAAATCGGTCTTTAACAAATCTACTTTTGCTTTCAATATAAGATTTATACCAGTCCTTCCATGTATCGAGCCTACTCTCCCTGTCGTCAATTGAGGCTAGAAACCTTTGCCATTTTTTTCTATTGTGAGCTAATTTTATCCCTGTCATGGTGTCGTTTGGTTTTCGAGATGCCTGGCTATTGCTCCAGCTTGCGATGTCAGCGGATATATTTATTGTTGGGCAAACATTTTATCCATGCGACTTTGCATTTCTAAGGCACTTACGTCTTCGAAATGAGTTGTGATCATCCACTGATAGCCGAAGGGGTCAAGAACCTGTCCAACCCGGTCGCCATAAAATTTATCTTTAACCGGGGTGATTGCCGTTGCTCCGGCATCTATTGCTTTCTGAAATGCTTTGTCAACATCGGGTACATACAAGCCAAAAGTCATGGGGCTTCCACCCAGGGTTTTTGGACTTTTTGTCCCCCATTCAGGATTTTCTTCCGCCATCATCAATAAAGAGCCTTCGATTGCTATTTCTGCGTGTCCTATCAGACCATTCGGCATAAGTAATCTTAGCTTTTCTGTCGCACCGAATGCTTTTTTGTAAAACTCAATGGCTTGATCACACCCTTGCACCGTGATGTAAGTATTTAAGGTGCCAGCCCTGGGTAAATATGTTTCATCATTCTCTTCTTTTTTGAATTGTCGTCAAGACAATCGTGAGTACATGGATTAAGGTAAGTGTCGAGTAGAGAAATTCTTTAGTCAGTAAAGATAGTAACAAGATGGACAGGAGCAAACAAAGGATTATCCAGGAAATGAGGGCCAGGGGCACACTAATGCAGTTTTGTCCTGCCCACCTGACTAATGGATTGGTTAAACCGGGATTATGAATTAGGGTTTTGTGATGAAAGCCCAAAGTGCAATAAAGACGGGTGCTCCAGAGGTTTTTGAGGGCATGAATGAGTGATTCGTGGCCATAGGCCACGACGAAGATCTTGCAGATCTTCGAGCGAGTGAACCACTTGTGGATGGGAGAGGATGGTCATCATCATGGTGAGCATCAAAAATCGATGATGTGCCCGTATTTGCAGCAATTTGGGCTTGGAATAGAAAGTCTAATGCATATTTCCGATTAAATATGCAACGCGGGCAATAAAGCAATGGCTGGAAACAAGAGTAATGCATACAGTCTCTGTTTGATGCCAAGAATAGTGATCATAACATTCTGTTTAGTCCTCCTGGCAGGGTTGGCTGATGTCCTGGTCCGAAAATAGACAAATCAAATCTTGGCCTTGGCCGATGGCTTCTCATTTTTACTATACGGAGGTGCATTGATATAGAGAGAACCTTTGAAAAGTTACCAGAAGCTGGTCAGAGAAACGAGCTTGATTTGATACTGTCGTGTGCTATTCCCGTTTTCTATAGGCAAAACACTTAAATTCTTTATCATCTTTTTGATCATATCTGGTCATAGTGCATAAAATCTCCTCGCCTGGATCATTGTCATGAATACAAGTCAGACAAAGTCCTGGCTTTTTGATTAGCTCCGTATTGATCTCATATCCATCATCGTCAAAAAATCCGGCTATTTCTCGGGGATCCATATCGTCAATATGTCTCCGACCCTTTTTATTTTCCGATTTATTAATTGCTAAATCAATCTCATAGTCATCAGATGGAGAGCCCTCTCCGGTGATGCAGGTAAAACAGCTGTATCCAACTACAGCAGAGCCAATTACCCAGATATCATTTCCACAATTACATTTGAGTCCATTCTTATAGTACGACAATGCATTATTTAAGCTTTTTCTTAGATCGATCTCGTTTTCATCTGGATTATTTTTCAGGTGTTTTTTTATGTAGTCATTAATCGAAGTCGGTATGAATGCCATAGTTTATTTATTTTACTACAAATTGTAGACGGGACTTTTTGCGTCTTTTTGATTCTTAGCGGTTTAAAAGAACTTCCAACAAGTTATGATTTAAGTACAATTTCTCCTTACCGACTTGTTCGCTCTTTAGAAAACCGGCTTGTTCCAGTGTTTTTAAATAATTCCCTACCGTTTTAAGATTACCTAGTCCGGCAGATTCCAGAAATTGCCTTTTGGTATAAGGTAAATGGAACAATATTTCCATTAAGTCTTTGGAATAAACTTTGGGAAACTGCACTTGGATTTCAGTACCCATTTTTCCCATAAGTCTTTCTATTTGAGCTATTCGGATGCGATCTTTTCTGGCTGTTTGTTCTATCATTTCCAATATATAAAGTATCCAGTTCTGCCAGTCGTTAGTTTCCGTTACGGCGCGTATTTTTTGGTAATAGGCATTTTTATTCTCC
The DNA here is from genome assembly GCA_016711125.1 of Saprospiraceae bacterium. Lineage (GTDB taxonomy): Bacteria > Bacteroidota > Bacteroidia > Chitinophagales > Saprospiraceae > JABDMH01. The sequence goes on from JADJTQ010000003.1 coordinate 536,877, forward strand.
ATGATGTAGCCACTCAGGAACAAAGCGGGTAAGTCCAGCAATCCGCTCAATTTCAAATACAATAGCATGATGATCCGACCTGTGCGACCGTTTCCATCGAAAAACGGGTGGATGGCTTCAAATTGGTAATGGATGATGGCCATTTTCACAAGGGGGTCAATTCCGTCTTCTGCATGAATAAAATCTTCCAGGTTTTTCAGCTTGTCCCTAATCACAACCTCACCTTCAGGTGGGGTGTAGATCACCTTATTCGTAGCGGGATTTTTTAGCTGGGTACCAGGAGCATTGCGTATCCCTGCACTATTCCCTTTGATGATTTGCACTAGTTTGATGAATAAATTGGTGGTGAGAATGGGTCTGTTTTTCATGGCCTCAAGTCCGTGCCAGAGGGCATCCTTATAGTGCAGTACTTCTTTTATGGCTGGGTTACTCGTACTTTTATCAGCAATAGACGACTTGAAGAGCTCGTCGTGAGTGGTAACAATGTTTTCAATGGCGGAACTAGCCTGGGCCTCCTGTAGTTGGATAGTATCAATAAACAAGGTGGGATTGGGCAGATTGGTGATGGCGCCTTTGAGCTCTGATAAGGCCCTGCTGGCCGAAATGGTCTTCTTGAGAATAGTGGTATTCTCTATCGCTGCCTGAGGAGGTAGTAGCGGCAAATCATTGTAAGGCATTTCAGCATTGTAAGGCATTTCGTTGTTTTTTGAACAAGGGCAGTTTTTACCTTCGTTTTGTGAACGAGGGCAAATATATAAATTATTTACCCTTGTTGATATTTTGTGGGTAATTATTACGCTTGTTTAGAGGCCCCTTATTTCCCATCATTAATCTATTTTGGATCGATTGAACGGTAAGCGGCCAGCGTGGCTATTTCGCCATCTTTGCCAGGACGACTGGTGCCATGCTCCATGCCCACAAAACCGCGATAGTCTTTGTCATGTATATGTTGCAGACATTTCCAAAAATTAATCTCTCCTGATGTCGGTTCATTGCGGCCGGGAGTATCGCCCATCTGAATATAAGCTACCTCATCCCAGACATAATCCAGGGTAGGCAGCAAATTACCTTCTTCGATCTGAACATGATAAAAGTCAAATAACACTTTTATGCTTGGGCTGTCGACCGCTTTAGCCAGAGCATATACCTGAGGCATCGTACGGAGAAACATACCCGGATGATCGATTTTAGCATTCATGGACTCCATCACCATAATGATATCGTGAGGTTCGTAGATGTCAGCAATTCTCCTAAGCAGATCAATCGCATTAGCCATTTGAAAATCCATCGGTAACCGGGCATCGGCTTTCCCCAATACATTATGCACAAATCGGGTATTCATTCGTTTGGCAATATCGACCGACTCCCGAACCTCCTTTAATACCCGGTCCCGCAGTACCTGATCCGATCCGGCAAAGGTCACGTCACTAAAAGTCAACGTGCCGACAAACTGGCCAAACTCCATACCCAGTTGTTGCAACAGTTTGCTGATTGCTTCTTGCAGTTCGATCGGTCTATTTTTGAGCATGGTATTTTCCCAGGCGCGAAAACCCTGGTCATATCCCCACCGGATTTGATCGAGTGGGTTGGCCCCAGCCAGATCTTCGAAAATCCCGAATTCCGGGGAGAAATTCATGTTGAAAGGTTTTTCTTTTGATGGTTGCATTAGGGCCCTGCCGGGATGAGCGGTTAGGGCAATACCGGAAGTAGTGACTAAGGAATTTTTGAGAAAATGTCGACGTTTCATTTTTGATATAATTAATCTAATTACTAGAGTTTTGGTACGGGTTCACCTTAGAGATCATCTTTCTACCAAAGTTTGTACTACAAAATAATTTTTTTCCACTTTTTGATGTCAAAAAGTGGAAAAAAACTGCCGGCTGTATGCTCGGTGACCCACATGATGTGTGGCGTCACCATGTTAGCACCTGTTCATATTTTAGCATCAGGTATTCCATTTAAATTGTTTCGTACCAGATTGCCAATAAAATTACTAAATGGAATAATGTCATTTTTGACACTGGCCTGTTCTAATGAATTCATATAATCATCTCTTTTATCTAATGGAATAACGGTCCAGGATATCCACCGGAAGCAAGCATTAAGTTCATTAAAAATCTGCTCATTCTTCCATTGCCATCCATGTATGGATGTATATAAACAAAAATGAAATGGCCCAAAACACTTCTAACCGACACCTCTTCTTCTGTTTTCAATAATTCAATTAAAGTTGGCATTGCATCTCTGATTGCTTCCTTATTTAAAGGTGTATGCATTGAATTTGCAATGTATACTTGATTATTTGTATACCCAGCTAAATCAGAAATCTGTAGTAAGCCGGCAGCCACACCGGGCTGGAATAATTGTCGATACCATTCACCATGATCTTCATCAAATATTTCACCTGAATTGTCTCCTTGAAACAATTTACTGATTGATTTTTTAACTTCCTGGAAGGCCTGCCAGTATCCTCTTGCAGCCATTGCGTCTCTTTGTTTCCTGTCTTCCTCACTTTCTAAATTCCAGTCACCAGATTTGACTTTTTGTATCAATTCAGCTGATACGATGTAGTTTTCTATTGATAGGGAATGATATGCATCAGTTAAGTAGATTTCATCTATTGATTTCAGGTATTTCCCTGGATCCTTAACTGGACTACTTTTTGGAAAGGTTTTTATCACATCAGCTCTCATTTTTTCCCATAAAAGATTGATTCTATTTATATATGGGCTTGGTGATCTCAAATTGAGAAATTTTGGTTTTATATCAGAAAATGGATCGATCACTTGAATTTTGAAACCAGCGGCCTGCATTGTTCTTTTAATTTCTTGTGCAATTTTTATTTTTTCTATATTCTGAAAGGCACCAATTATTCTTCCTGCTTTTATGGAATGAGATCCCTGAAGCAGAATTCTCAAAAGGTTTGACGGATTCTTTATATCTGCTATTGCGGTTCTTACTTCGATTGGGTTTTGCTCAAACATTAGAGGCGACATACTTACTAATGCTTCTTCTATAGTTTGAATTCGCAATTTTGTGATTCTCTCTTCCTCTGTGTCAAATGCTATATTAGATTTCATTATATATAGCGATGTGCCATGTAATAATTCTATTATTTTGTTTGGGGCTTCTGATGATCTTACGATCAATTGATGTGGTATGGTAGTATTTCCTGCATGAAACAATAGCGATTGTTCTGATGACAAGCTATAGTTTTGACCATATCTGTCTTCGAGATATCTTTTGCAAAATTCCCAAAAAGAAGTATACCAGGTTGTAGAATCACCTTCTTCGTTTTGGGGATTGCTTATTATATACCATTCCTTTGTTACCTTTTTTAGGAATTTATTTTTTACTAATCTTTCTCTATGTGTTCGTGATATTTCACTTGATTTGATTGCTTTACCTCTGTTTTCTTGCAGCTTCTTTAGTATTTTGAGGGATTCTGCCAGCTTTATATTGGGGCCTGCCATTTTTATACATATTTATTCTTCAGTGGTCCACGAATACTAGCCTACCGTGTTCCACTCTAATTAGCCTACGAAGTTACACGTAAATTAGCTTTTGTGCAAACATGTTGTCAAAAATGTAGATGCTGCAACAAGCGCCTGTCGCGGTCGAAACCTGCGCTGACCGAAAGCGTCAGTAGTATAGGGAGATCAAGTCGCTAGATCCCGATCCCGAAGGCGTCGGGGTCAAAAGTAAAAGCTGTTAATTCTAATGGCTCTTAGGCGTTTTTAATTGGGTAGTTCTTCAATTCAAATGTTTTAATATTTATCACTATTGAATTGCTCTGCACCCGCTAACACCCCTGAAAGTGCCCTGAAAGGGGAGAACCGGCTCTCATGTTACTAGGAATATTTTTCATTATGATATCATTTGATTAATATACTTTCCTTAGGGCAGGCTGCCAAAGTCCCCTTTTAGGCCAATGCTGACATTTTCCGTCAGAGCATAGTGCTGACATTCATCGTCAGTAGATTTAGGGGTTCGACACGTTTTCTTCTATATTAATTAAATCTTTGCTACTTCGCATCTGCTACCGATTCAGTACTACTAAATGATCCGAAATTTTTAACTAAATTTGATTTGAAACAAAGAGAGCATGCGACCGCTAATTGAAAACAGAAAAGAAGAACTAAAAAGGATTTGTCGAGCGATGAATGTCCAAAGACTTTATGCTTTCGGGTCTGTTGCCTCTGATCACTTTCGGGAGGATAGCGATATTGATTTTTTAATTGCATTTCCAGACACCATATCGGTCGAGCAGTATACTGAGAACTATTTTTCTTTGCATTATAAATTAAGGGAATTGTTTGATACAATGGTTCGCGGGGTTAGATGGGGACACATTATGAATAAATCATATATATAAAGGTAAATGCGTATATTGTAGAGTCTCAAGATTACTACAAAATGAAAACTACAAACGCATTTACCCAAGGCGTAAGCCTTATAAGTACAATATTAAATAAAATGCCTGGGATTAATGAATGGCGACGCCGGTTTATTGTAGAGACATTTATGCTTTTTTTAAGCATACGAGGCCGGATTAATTTCTTACAACTGGCAAGATATGGTAAGTACCATGAAAGTACCTATCGAATGGGATTTGAGCGAGACTTTGACTTTTTTAACCTTCAATATTTTATTGGTGGAGCAATATTGTGGAGCGAATTGTATCCTGGGTTTTGATCCAACCTATCTGAATAAGAGTGGTAAGCATACCCCAGGAATCGGTTACTTTTATAGCGGAACAGCCGGAAAGCATAAGCGGGGCTTGGAAATAGCGGGAATAGCGGTGGTCGATGTAGATCAGAATACGGCCTACCATTTGGAAGCGATTCAAACACCGAGTGCCCGGAAATCCACCTTGGAGGATGGCCAGAGTATTGTGGATCACTATGCGAACATCATTGTCTCAAGATCAGCCCAGTTAAGTAAGCTCAGTACGATATTGGCCGTGGATGCCTATTTCACTAAGAGGAAATTCATAGATCCGATCTGTGAGAAGACGGATTTAAATATTGTGGGTCGATTGAGAGAGGATGCGAATCTTCGCTATTTATATAATGGAAGGCAAACAGGTAGCAAAGGCCGGCCGAAACAGTATGCTGGTAAAATCAACGTGAAACGAATCGATAAACGGCGGGTAACCCAAGAATACGAAGATGATGACGTGCGAATCCATGCCGCGGTGGTTAATAGTGTTGGTCTGAAGCGCAATGTAAAACTCTGCTATGTAGAATTCCTGAATACCACTGGGGAAGTAAATACTACGAAGATGTTCTTCAGTACGGATATCATTATGACGGGGCTTGCCATCCTGTGTGCTTACCGAGCCAGGTTTCAAATGGAATTCAATTTTAGAGATTCAAAACAATTTACAGGACTACAGAATAGTCAAGCAAGAAGTAAAAAGAAAATACATTTTCATGTAAACGCCGCGCTAACCACAGCATCAATTGGCAAATGTATTCAACGGAATGGGTTGAAAAGAAGTCTTCGATTAACCTATTCGATCTCTGATTTGACCACCGAATTATTCAACCATAATCTATTAAAAAGAATATTATCAATCTATCCAATTGACGCAAACATTAAAATAAATGATAATGTGATCAGATTAGTCCTGGATTATGGCAAAATCGCAGCCTGATAAGGTCACGAACCATTGTGATAGAGAGATTGACATTGTAACCGAACGCAGCTTGTCAGATCCCTATTTCATTGAAAGCATTAATGAAACAAAAGAATTGATTTATGAAGCGTAAAATTAAAAAATATCTTTTTGACATACAGACTATAGTAGGTCGATTTTATTTATTAATTCACATTTCGAGTTTAACCCCGAAGGGGGTGAAATGATACTAACACTCAACATCGATCCGGGAAAAACCCCGAAGGGGTGAAATAATCAATCCGTTTCTTCAAACAGATATCTTTCAATGAAAACAATCTCAAATCTGCTTTATACCACCCCTTCGGGGTTATTGTCCTCAGATCATTGTTAAATTACAATCTTATCACCCCCTCGGGGGTTTTAATGAATATTTTGTAAATGCCTTTTATCCCAGTTCTAAGACCAATACTACCCGAAAAGTAGAAATCGTTCGGTCCTCCAGCGGATACTTGAGATGTCGGTCAGCCCGAGTCCTCGGGACCAAAAAGTGGAGAAATTCTAATAATTTAAATCATCCCCCAATAAAAAAGAAACCAAATCCGCCATTTCTTCATCAGTAAGTATTTCACCCAGGCCCTGAGGCATCAACGAAACCTCACTCAATTCCATTTTCACAATTTCGTCTCTTTTAATTCGAATGGTGGTCTCCGGGGCCACACCCAATACAATCGCTTCCGGACTTTGCTCTTTAATGATACCAGTATATTTTGCCGATTGGGTCGTGATATCGTAGGTCTCATACTCGCGGACAAAACTCACACTGGGGTAAAGAATTGCCTCTAAGATATCATGAGTCGACCGGTCTTTTTGGATGGAAGTGAGGTCAGGTCCTAAATCGCCACCTTCATCAAGAATGGTATGGCAGGTCCAGCAAGTGGCGGTGCTGAAATAGAGCTTGCGGCCTCTTGCTTCATCACCATCTTTAATTTTTTCTTCGAGTTGAGTAAGTCTCTGGAGGCGATCAGAGCGCGCTTCATTTAATTTTGTAATCAAGACTTCAAGAGCTCCATTAATTTCGGCCGGATAATTCACAAATAGGACTCTGATTTGATCTTCGGTAAAATGTTGCAGAACGGATGAGACTGACAAAACACTAATTAATGCTTGGCCTATTTTCAGGTTTTGCGATTGTTGAAAAAGCGGCAGCAATCGCGGTAATATAAAAGGATCGGCGGTGGGTAGGTAGGTTTGGGTGATTTTAAGTAGTTGCTTTTCGGTGAGCTGGGCGTTGCCAAGGGTGGAGGCAACCTGCTGTCGCAATTGGACATCTGCAGAGGATTGTAATTGATCAAATAAATAATCAAAGTGCTGCGGTGAGATTACGGGATTCGATTCCAATAATGCGGCGATCGCTTTGATGCGGATGGCAGGAGCATTTGCAGTGTTTTCTGACTCTTTGATTAATAAATCAGTCAATGAATGAAGTCTTCGAAACCGGATTAAATCTATCAGTTTTGATTTGATCTCAACATCTTTAGTAGAGGCTAATGTACTTTTTATATTTTCGGCCCACGCAGCGGGAAAAGACTCTGCCTGACAATCAGACATAATTTTTAATAGAAATAATTTTTGCGATTGATCTCCCCGGTCAAACTCTTTGGTGATAAATTGTTGCATGTCGGAGTTTCCGCAAAACGCCGTTAAGATCAGCTCTACCATGCTTCTCGTTTTTTCATCCTGACCCTGGACTAGCATTTTAGGTTGGAGATAAGTTATCATTTCTGCTGACCATTCCGGATGATGCGAAGCCACCCATAATCCGGTTTGTTGCAAGTGTTGATCTTCACTTTCGATAAAAGGCACGAGATGATCAAAATTGAGTAGCGAACTGCGCATCTGATCCAGGGCAATAAGGGCTACTTCTTTCACCTGTCGATTATCCTGATCTAATCCTGGCAAAATCAGTTGGGGTTGATTGATTAACATCAGCGAATGAATAATGGCATGCTTCACAAAACGATCATCCTCATTTAGCGCGGCGTTCAGCAGATGAGGCACCGCCTTTATACTGCCTATTTGGCCCAGGGCAGTAGCAGCCTGACGGCGAGCGGCATCACTCTCTTTTGCCAGTTCGCCGATCAGTGCATCGATAGAAGCGTTATCCCTGGCTAATCCCACACAGCGGGCAGCCGCTATTCGGACTCCTTCACTTGCATCGTTAAATGTACCACGGATGCCAGCCAATGCAACCGGCGTGCCAATGCGATATAAGGCAAATACGCAGCGAATCCGAATCGCCTCTGCACTAGTACTACTTAGTTGATTACTCAGAGATACGACAGCCTCTTCTCCCCGGTTAACCAGTTCTTCGATCGCCCGGTCGCTGACAAAAGGTCGATCATCATTTAACAAATCAATCAAAGCTTCCATTTCCAGGGTCTCCCAGTCCATCTTGTTTCCGAAAGGATCGGTAGTCCTCGCGGCTCCATCCCGTCTGATGCGATAAATGCTGCCCTTTACTTGCGGCTTGGAGACTTGTGACAACGGACAACCCTTGATAAACCACCCACCGGTTTCTACCACCAGCAGACTGCCATCACCATCCTCCAGTACATCCGTGGGATGAATATCTTCATGGTCACTCCAAAGGAAAGGACTGTCCTCCGTACGGAAAGAGCCACCGTCTCGAATCAACTGATGACGGATGACCGCGTGCGTATTAAATTGGGTGCTAAAGAGATTATTCCGGAAGTCCGCTCCCAAAGCCGTATTCCGGTACAAACCAAGACCACAGGGCGCCACTCTCGAATATTGCGTCACCACCGGCATCAGCTCACCGGTAAGGGGCAGTTGATCCCGACCGATGGCCTGGGTCTGCTTACCATAGACGCCCCCTTCTACCCAATAGGTCAAAGCGTCTCTCAGACCTCGTTGGGGATAGACAAAAAAGGTCTGTGTGCCCATCACTTCGCCGGAAGGGCCAAATGCCAGTTATCGGCGATCCCATCATCATCGGTATCGGTCAGTTTTAATAAATCGGGAGCCGAAGTAGCGTAAAGACTCCCCTGGTAAAACACGCCACCCTGAGGAAAACTTAAGCCATCGGCAAAAATAGTGGATCGATCATACACACCATCTTCATCTTCATCGACCAATAATTTTATCCGAAACTGCGGTGTATCAATCGCCGCCTGACTATTTGGGTATACATTGCCTACCGATTCGAACACAAAAAGTCTTCCGGTTTCATCCAGCGTGGCAAACATGGGATAGTCCAGGATTTCCGGACCGGCTGCTAATTCGAGGTGATATCCCTCCGGCACTTGGAGGTCGGGGAAGAGGCTAGTCTGTTCTTGGGCGGGATCAATGGATTGTGTGCAATGATAAAAGAGAATTGACAGTAGTAGGAAAGTCGAGAAACTGAGTATTTGGTTATGGTTCATGTTGTTTCGAATATTTTGAGATGGTTGTGCGTTCGGCATTATATTCCCAGTCATTTTGGTTCCCATTTTTCATGTCTTCCCATGTAGTAGGGCTTTTTCAAAGTCTCTCTTTTCTAGCGATGGGCACTAGGTAGTTCTTTTGCTGGTTTGGTCGTGCGTGGGCATCGATCGACCTGTAAATGTGATTCAGTTTCAAGCCTTTATTCCGAATTTCTTCAATTTGGTAATAGCGTTTTGGGTTACCTCAAGTCGCTTAAAATCTATATTCTCTTGACGTTTGAGTTTTTGAATGACGGTTTTCAATACACTGATTTCACTGAAGCTTAACGTGTTGGTCTGATGGCCAAGATCAAGAATACGTTTCCAATCATCATCTGTCAATCTGCTTAACTTGTTATACAAAACTGACGGATCAACCAACTCTTTATTTTCTAGTTTGCTTAATGCCGTGATCTTTTCAAAGTCAACCCCTTTGTTTGTGATTAAATCAACTATTTCGATCCCTATCTTAATAAGTCTGTCAGTCATGGTTCCGGATTGCTGCAATGTCTTTTTAAGCATAAAAACGTTAGTTTCTTGGTATTTAGAGATGATTTTTGAATTAAGGTTGTATAGGTATAAGCCATCCCAGAACCGGATACCAAGAGAAGTAATTTTTTTGAAGGTTATTGTACTTAAGAACTTCTTCGGTATCAGTATTATCTGAATCGTATCGGTTTTTAAATTCTACATCACTGATAAGGTATCTCTTTATCCCCACCATGTTCAAAGGATGTTCCTTTTGCTCCTTCAGGGCAGTCCAGGTTTTTTCTGCCTTTGCTGCCTCACTTATAAGGGCAGCATCCAGATTATTCAAAAAATCGTATACATACTTTAATTCTTTTTTTAGTTCACTTTGAATGTCTTCAGGTATCATCTGCTTATCCCATATCAAAGCTAGGTTTAACCGATTTCTGGTAATAAAATGAAGATAAGAGAGGACATATGCTACAGTTTGAGATTTAATGTTGGTATCTCCAATCGGGTCCTGATTTTTCCGGCCAAATAATTTATCTGCTGTTTGAAAGAGAATTGCATTGGACACAATATCCTGCCAGTAAACACGGCCTGGTTTTTTATTTTTGAAATCCTTCTCAACTTCTTTCAGAAACTGATTATAGTTCTTCTGGGCACCTTTAGCAACGTGGAACGGTTGCTGGTTCCAGATATTCATATACTTGGCAATTTCTGACTTAACGATCACCTGATTACGCGGGAACTTCAATTTGAAAGCTTCCTGTTTTCCCTTTGTAGGTTCCTTGTTAAGGGTTTCTCTGTACTGACCTTTTACACGTTCAAAGAACCAGATAGTTTGTTTATTGGAATCCTCTGGATCAATGGCGTAGGTAGTCCTGGACAATTCTTCAAGTTTCTGAAGGAAAGGGTTGTTTGAAGTCAGATCCAATTCGGAAACTTTATTCTGGCTGTTCGCATATCTGGAGATATATGGTACAGTTTTGTTCTTCTTCTCCTCATCCTTAATGACAGTCAGTTTCATTTGAACGAATACCTGAGACAAGTCAGCTTTGTATTTTTTCCCGGTATGAAACAGTGAAGCCGTTGTCTGGCCTCCGTTAACAATCTGGAAATCTTTTACACTGGTAATTACCAACCGGCCGTCTTCCATTTGCGTTTTAACTTGTTGTGCTGTGGTAGCCAAACCGTTGTTGTATGGAAGAAACATGTAGGGTTCTTCTCTGATCGTATCGCGGATTCCTTTATTGATTTTACCTGTCTGTTGTAGAAATGCCCGAACATTACTTTCCAACAACCTGGTTCCGTAATTTTGATAGAGTAGCTAGAACGCTACCGGCACTATCGCCAAGTAGCATTCATACAGGTCATTTTCAGATGGCATTGTCAGACAAGGGATAACTTCTCCTAAAGTTTGCCTGAAATCAATCTCAATTGGTTCCCTGTTGTATTTCGATTGGGAGAGTCTGTGCAAGCGTTCCACATCCCAAACATGAAAATTAAAAGTAAGCTCTTCCAGTGCTTTAAGACTGAAATATTTCGGTGGATTATGCGGAATATTACCATTGGAAAGGATAAAAATGTTTATACGGATAATTTCCTTATGGTTATCCCGAATCAATCTGGCTAGTCCGTAGGCTTGAGTTGAAGGTTCAATATCCTCCAGATATCCTTTAAAAGCAGCATTAAGGAACCCGGTAGACCACTTGATAAGCTTATCAAAATCAGGTTTACTGACTCGGTAAAGCTTATTGGTATCCTGATAATGGGCAATGAATATATCCAAAGTTTCAAAACCTTCTTCAAGAGCGAAACCGTTAATCTTAAACTGGATACTTTCTGATTTGTTTTCCTTGACATAAGGACAGAGATGGATACTTTCAGTCTCTCCCGCTTCAGCCAGAAGTTCCATTATGTATTCGGTGAACTTATTTTCCTTAGAATCACCATCTTCATCTGAATGTACAAGGGAGTTTATCTCATGGAAGAGTTCCCGGGTGTACTGCTCAAGTTCAAAGTCGGCATGCATTATTCCATTTGTTTGATTCCTATAATAACTTTTATTACATCTTCCTCCGAGATCTCAAACGACCCACAGGAGGAAATATCGATCTGGTACTTTACGTCAAATATTCCTTCACTAGGCAAGTTTCCCCTCAAGATCACGGGGAATCCACGCTGGATACAGAAGAACCTCCGGTTGTCTACAGAATAGCTGATCTCATTGTAATATTCAATCATATCATTACCTATCCCAGCGAGTTCAACTCTGGTGTCAAATTCCCAAACAATTTCAGGATCATAATTCAACATTTCCCGTATCTCTTCTATAATAGCGGCTAGTGAATTCAGATTACCTGTTGTTTCAGTTACTGAAATCAGGCCAAGGGAAAGGTGGTCCCATGCAGTAAAATCCAGCTGTTGCTCGTTTGCAATATGCAACGATGGGTTGTTTGCTTTTGTGGTCTTTATCTCAACCGCATTTTTGTGCCTCGAGAAATCCTGGTTCGCACTCTCCGAACCTCTCCAGGATGATACTACTTCCTGATAATTTGACGAGTTCAGGAGAAGTAACCTCAGAAAGAAGAGTTCTCCGAACAATCCTCTCTGTTTTTCAGCAGATAATAATTCTCCCGTTGCTCTTGAAAAGAGCTTTTTCCAATAATTTACTCTTTGGTTGATTAACGTAAGTGCCTGGTGGGGTTCTGTGAACGGCCTGAGTTTATCAATAATATCCTCTATAAACATTGTATAAATCTCTTTCAGTTCATTCTCGAGGAGAATGATAGTGTATGCAGTCTGAGATTGACTAAAAGGAATTGCCTGAATTTCCACGCCGCGAAATTTTCTCAGGAAGTTATTATGGATCGGGACTGTAGTATCCAGTTCCATTTGAAACATTCTGGCACAAGTCACTCCGATAAGACCGATATGGCAATTCAGTCGCTTAATAGAATCAACCCGTTTTCTCACTACATTCTTTCCGGATGTGGCTTCCTGCTCAAACCATATTTGTTTTATGTCAGTCATCATCTTCCGTGTCATCGTCTTCCTGCAGAATCTTTTCAAATTCGGTCTGAAGAGGTCGTGCAGCATATTCATAGGTCTCTTCACCTTCAAATTCCGGGAAGATCAGACCAAAACCGATCAAAGGAATGTTTTCATCAAGTTCAGCTGACACTCTCGGATCCAATGGCATTATAACCAGAAGGGAGGTTCCTTTGCTATTGCGTTTGTCTTTTATTTCCTGTTCCGTTGGTTCGAGGACAAATTGCATATCTATCTTTCTCGCCCTCTTATCCAAAATAGCATTTTTGTTACCCCTTACACTAAGTTCTGTCGGACCATTTTCAAGGTTACGTGCAGGCAATCCACCGGTAATATTTGAATCTTTCCATGTAAACACATGTGCTCTAACTGGTTTACCACTGAGATCACCTTTGGTGGTTACTGTTTTACCCGTATTCAGAATGACCGCAACTGACCAATCAGTGAGCTTGCCATTTTGATTTTGTTTTTCAATATATGCACTCAAAATATCGCTGCGTATGTAGCCCGATTCATAGGACACTATGAAATCAGACACAACATTTGAATCCACATTATTCCATAGCAATCCATTTACTCCACTGGATGATTCCTGCTTTTCAGGACTGGCAAGCCGACTTAGAAGATTTGTGAATGCGTGATAGTTTGATTCAACTACAGAGGAAGATTTCTTAAATGCATAAGTCTGGATCAGTTTACCTGAGAAGCCTACCTGGATGCGCTCATGATCTCTCATTCTGGTCACGGAAGTAATAAGCAACATACCCGGGTGTGTCCGTACCTTTAACTGAAAATCTTCAGGCCGAAGGTTTCTGGCAGCCAATTCATCAAAATCTGCCCGCATTTCCTCTGTGGCCATGGTCACATGACGGTACCAGTTTACCAGTTGTTCAGTAGTGTATAACCTGCACAGATCAACATATCCAGGGCGGTAACCGAACCATCTTCCCATCTGCATAAGGGAATCATACATGCGTGTTGTACGCAGATAATAGCTGACCGATAAGCCTTCCAGTGTAATACCACGCGCCAGCTTATTTCCACCTACGGCAATTAACGACAAACCGTTTTCATAGTTCCCGTAATTGATTTCTTCAATATTATGGTATTCGAGATCTCGGGTCTTTTTGGTGCCATGTACTCCACGGACTTCTATTTTGGTAACTGAATTGATCAATTCGGACTTTACCTGAACCCAGGAATATGTTTTGATTTTCGGATCAGTGTAGGTCAGGTTTTCAAGTACTTCTGCCGTTGTTGGAATGAAATCGTTTTTGTAGAGATCCTCAAGTTCTGACAGAAGATTACCCAGTCCGGATTTTATTTGTCTTTTATAATCTCTCAGGATTTCATTTACCAACCAGGCAATCCGGTCAATCCATTTCACTCTGAGCGCTACGTGGATCAACATAGAATTGTGCTTTTTGTCCTGGCCTCTTAGTCTTCTAACAGAACAGGTCAGTACAAAGGCTTGAATAGCTTCTTTAAGTGATCCCGGAATATCATCTGGAAGGGCATCCCTGTTTTCCCTGTTTATAGTTCGCGGAAACAAGGGCTCTTGATCATCTGCAGGACGAATGATGTCCAGACCTTCAAACTGGTCTCCGGTTTTTTCATTCTCGAATCCGAAAACCTGTGCTGCTCCTATATAATTGGATGGTGGTGGTATATTTACAATGAAGTCTCTCGGAAAAAGATCTTCACCAACTTTTAATCGTACATCCTTAACCATACTTTCGAGTTCTCCACTCCATGTTGAAGGGATAAAGAGGTTTGCGTAAGGTGTTGCGGTATAACCAATAAAGGTGTTTTGATTAAACAAGTTTAATAATGTCCGAATGAGTCGGTTAATGGTCCTTACATCTATTTCGGTTCCTGAATTGACAGAGGCACTATCCGCTTCATCATCAATTACAAGGACGGGAACATTGTGAATCCTTCTATTACCCGAGGCATCTTCAACAGCAAACTGGTTTAGCCATAGGATCAGATTTTCCAGGACGCTCTTATTCTTCTTTATTACAAGTACAGTGGGGCCTTTGCCACCAATAGGAACGTTCAACCTCGTAGCTATACCCCTGTTGAAGTCTCCTTTATCGTCAGAGGAGGTATAAGAGTAAATTTCCGTATCGACTTTGTAATTACCAACACCTATGCGATTGGTTTTACCTCTTAGAATTAAATCCGCACTGTTTCGCCCGATATAGCCTTCATCAATCCGCACTTGTGTTTGCGACCGAAGTGTATTGTGTATTCCTGCGATCACAATAATGAGCTTATAGCCGGCATCAGTTGCCTTATTGATCAGTCCTGTATAGTTGGCGGTTTTTCCTGATTGCACATTTCCGACAACCATACCTCTCCTGTCCCACGAGCCGGAAGTTTTCGGATTGATGCACTTATCCAGAATTTTGTTAGTGAGGTCATCCAGATTATCTACGGGAAAAGAACCGTCTTTCGTTTTAAGATATGAGCGGTATCGGTTCCAAAGCTCCCACTGAATAGTTGCCTGAATATCACTCAGCCAGGGTTTTACATCTTTGTTAATCAGTAGAGTTGCCTGTCCCTGAAAAACCTCAAAGTCGTATTCCAGTTGTCCAATTAGGTCGTTCAATTCAATATTAGGGTATTGCTGTTTTATCAATGGATTTTCAGCTACTTCTTTAATATCAGAAGCAGTTATATCACGGGTTCTCTTTATATCCCCTAATAAAATGTGACAAACATTTCGTGCACTATCTAATTCATTCATTATTCAAAATATTCTATTAATTGTGTATACTGATTGAAGGGTTCTATATTAAAAATCTGTTTTATGGCTAACTCACGATTCATTCCACTTGTCTTTAGGGAACTATACATCATTCTTGCCAATTCTATTGTGTGGGAATCAGGTTCCGTCTGATTATCCCGCAGTTCATGGCTTTCAGGTTCCTCACTTTGAAACTGAATGATTGATTCTACCGGTGTAGTCTCACCAATCAGTTTAAGAGCCGACTTAAATTCAGAAGCGGTTATGGATTCCTTTTCAAGCAGACTTTTGATAATGGCATGTTCCGCATTGATGTAGTAGTGCCGGACATCATCCCGTCCTTTTCTTGCTTTCCAGACAGGCTGAAAGTCAAAACTTTTGATGGAATCATCCAGCATGACCTGATTACCTCTGAACCGGTGAACGGAACCAGCTGCTTTTCGGGTCATTTTTCCGAGACGGATAAGGTCTTTGCGAATCGAAATGGATGGAGTAGCCGTAGCTTTCTTTATGTCGATTTTCCAGTCATGGTCTAACTTATTTGGGATGTCAACCAAGATTCTGGCGTTCTTGAAATGTTCATTTTTCGGGAATAGTCCAAGCCAGTCACCATAAAGCAACAACCGGCTGTTACGGTATATGTAAAAGCCCTGTAAGCGATACCACTCGTCTGTCTTAGCCTTTTTACGTTCCTCAGGATTTAGCTTGGAAATATGTGGTAACACGTAGCATTTAACTGTTACCTGATCATTGTCAAGGTTCTCACAGGCGATTAGCTGACCTCCTTCCGATTCCTTCATAAAAGGATCCCATGGTTCTAGTTTATTTCTGTTAATCCAGATAGTCAATTTCTTCCTTTCCATATAGCGGTGAAAAACCAGAACAAGATGATCCTCCAACTTTTCAAATTCTTCCAGAAAGACATTTCTCGCTGCCTCATTGTTGATATTGGCATGGCCCGCCAATCTGTCCAATTTCTCCCACAACACAGTAGTTCCGTGTTCGAATTTTTCCAAAGATTCCTGAAACTTACCATCAGACAAATAATCCAACAGATTCCATTTACCGGTTTCATTAACATAATCCAAGTCCCAGTGTCTTTTGATGGTACTATGATTTTCTTTCGTGGTAAGTACTGTCAGGGCCTTGCATTGCGAAAAGGATGAGGTCTTTAATCCAAGCCCGAATCGTCCTAGGTCATGTTCTTCACGATCATCCTTAGGGTCTTTGCTGCCCGGGGTCATAGCTTCTATGAGTTCATACCTGTCCATCCCGCAGCCATCATCGGTAATAGTCACCCATGACTGCTCTCCGTGCCATTCATATTGTATCCATACATTTTCTGCCTTGGCAGAAATGCTGTTGTCGATTATGTCTGCAATGGCAGTTTGCAGATTATATCCAAAGGCCCGGAATGTATTGATCAGAGCTCCGGCTTTTGGTGGAGTTTCTTCTGAAGGTATGTTCCGAAGGTGATCGGTCATAATGAAATGTCTTTTGTTATTGCATGAAGCCAATCTTCTTTGATAGCTCCATTTTCAACAAGTCGCAACTCTTGAAGAATATTTACCAGATCATTCCCGGAAAAAAGTCTTAAAGGATAACCATCTTCAAGAACTTCACGCTGTGTTTGTCTTGTGTAATAAGAGGTTGTCACAAAAATTCCAAACTGACCACGATTCAAACGGGCAACTAAACGAGAAACATGCTTTGTCTGAACAGCAGTATCACGAGCAAACTTTTTGGCCTCACCTAAAAATTCAATTTCATATTTAACCGGGTATGGAATAGAAAACTCTCCATAAAAATCAAAGCCACCATCCGCTGTTGGACGGGTACGTACAATCTTGTGGTTTACATGTGGCAGGTTTTTAAATAATTCAACCACAAACACCTCAAACTGAGTCGGAGTCAAATCACTTAATCGGGATAGAATAGTTGCTTCTTTGCTCTTACCTGGTGGTAATTGTTCCGCCTTTGAAAGAATACTTTTTGACCATATATCAAGTTTTCGAATATTTCCTTTGATATAATCATTCCATACATCAGGACCGCCAATCTTCAGTTGGTCAAAAGCTGTGCACTTTGCACGATAATGGAGCCATCCTATATCAATCTGATCAGTATCAAGAATTGACAACTCACATCGAAAATTTTTTACTGGATTTCCTCTGTCTTCAAACCAAGTCAGTTCGAGATTGGTAAGTACGCATAGTCCGTTGAACTTTACTATACCTTTTTTAGGTTTCGAAAAATGAAGAATAGGAGGTACAAGATCAAATTTACCTTCCAGAATCAAATGCCATGTCTGGAGCAAACGTTGGTTTCCACGAAAATCGTCATAACTTAATTTCTCGTGAAATTTTGCATCACCCCAATATTTGATTAAAGCAGAATTGAAATCTACAATATCTTCCCATGGATTTCCATGTCTTTTTACTTCATGCGATACTAAAATGACATAAGCTGGAATGAAGTCTGATTTTTTACTGGTAAAGTTTAATGCCCTAATACCGTCAGCATTGCGCATGCCACTTCCTGGAATATTAATCCATCTTAAGAATTGATCGTTCGGCTTCGAAGAACCACCGGTGTCAATATATTGATGTCCTATTTTATAAATTTCTCCCATTCACAGCAATAATTAGTTATCGAGACTAGGGAAGATATTTTCAAAAACGTAGTCAACATCTAGGTCAGGAAATCCTATACTTATTAACTCTTCTCCAATAGTTTTAATTGGGCGGGATCTAGGGCGAAATATGGAATTTCTTTTTTGTGCTTCTGTCGACATGTTAGTTCATTATATCTGGGTTTAAATTTTGGCTGCAACATTAATTTCCGTGAATATTGTCCTTACTATTTCAGCTATTTGGTTCGCCAGAAGAGGAGGTACCGCATTACCCACCTGATGATATTGCGCGGTTCGGGAACCACAGAATAAATAGTTATCCGGGAATGTTTGTATCCGGGCAGCTTCCCGAACGGTCAGACTGCGGCATTGATCCGGATCGTAGTGAATGAAGTAATGTCCGTCCTTGGACATGTGGCTCGTTACAGTCATTGCTGGTTGATCGGGCACCTGAACCCGGAAGCGGTCTGCAAATTTCCCTGACCTGGCATTTTCATGATCAGGAAGTAATTCAAGACTATGCTTTTCAAATTCATTTAATCGGGGAAAACGTTTATATGCTTTCGCGAACATGCTCGAGAACATATAGCGTTTAAGATCTTCAACCAGGTGGGAACGTGATACATGGTTAGCTATACCTCTCAGTTTTGGATCGTAGTACCATTCGAATAGCGGATTTTCTCTAGCTGGTGTCTTGCATGAAATAAATTCGGATCCGATTCCATTGACCGGAGTGGTGATTCTCGCCGAGAAATGTTTTTTTGTAAAACCATTCCATGAGACTATTTCTTTCCTTAAGGAATTGATAAGTTTCAACCAGTTCCTATCAGAATCATTTTCGTTCCGGTAGATTCTCTTTTTCTTTCCTTTTACAATTTCACTACGGACAAATGATCGGTTGATACCACTGCGGATTTTGGGAAGATCGCCAATAACATCAGCAAGCGAAATGAACTTTTTAAATTTCTTCAGAGTTTCCGGAACGACAGAAATGTCCTCACGTATTCCAAGTAGTATGACACGGTGCCTTTTTTGCGGAATACCGTATTCTTCTGATCTTATAAGGTAATCATTATCATTGTTATAAATGGGATGACCTTTTTTATAATCTATTGTCTTTGTGGTGAGTGAGAAGATCTTGTATCTATGGGATTTTTTTGTTGGGAACACACTGGAGGGATTTCGTAGATCACATTTGATCAGGTCAAACATTTTCTCTCCATCAAGTTTGGAAGAAAGCAGACCCTTAACGTTTTCCATTACGAAAACCGTAGGCTGATGTTCAGCGATAATTCTCAGGTATTCCTTGTAGAGATGTACTCTAATATCAGCATTGTCAAGCTGTTCTCCCCATTGTCTGCGTGAGCGCCCGGCTGCTGAATATGCCTGGCATGGTGGACCTCCAATGAGGACCCAGTTGCCTGTTCCACGGAGAGTCTTTCTGATTCGTGAATCAATTAGTTCAGGAGGAAAGTTTTTTCCTCCGAGCTCAGCACACCAGGCTTCTTCACCTGCTGCTATTGCCTGATTAGGATATTTTTCAAACAAAATTGATTTCAATTCTTCCCGTCTCATCGGATCTGTCTCCATGATGACATTATAATATTCGAGCGGCAGTTTGTCAACTGGAAATTGCCGGTAAAAACTTCTTAGCTCAAGAGTTTTATGCGCATTTGTATCCATCTCAATGGATAGTTTCACATCGAAAACCCTCTTATTTCTCCTGATCACAGAAGAAAATCCTTCGCCAAGGCCCCCAGGACCAGCGAATATGTCAACTACTGGTATGGCCATTACGTATTTCTTTTATTAACTTAGCCAATGTCTCGTTACGTTTCTCCGGTTTGAGCTCGCACTCAAATACTGGAAGTACCTGCCAACCAAGATTTCTCAGTTTATTTTCATTTTCTTTGTCTTTACTCTTGTTATTATCGATCTTATCCAACCACCACTGCGTTCTTGTTTTTGGAACCACATAATATTTGCATCGTTCATGTCCATGCCAGAAACATCCATGCACCAGAACAATGGTATTATATTTTGGCATAACGATATCTGGTTTCCCCGGAAGATCTTTATCATGAAGACGATACCGGAAACCATGAGAATGAAGATACTTGCGAATCAACATTTCCGGTTTGGTGTCCTTGCCTTTAATCTGGCTCATGTTGTAGCTTCTTATTTCCGGCTCATGTACGTCTGCCATTTTAAAACATTGAATTTTTATACGGATTTGGCTCTTTTGCAAAGTTTTGGCTGTGGGTTAGTTTGAGGGAATTTGCAAATGTGCCAAATGCGAGTTGGAAGAGAAATTCCGGGAAAATGCGACATAGAGAAAATATTATTCTTATCATCTCATGCCGAATGAGTCAAGAAGCTCAGTCCGGTCAGTTTATCTGTCAGTTGCTCCATAGGTTTCCTAATAAAGGTTCACTTTTTTCAATTTTCAGTATCTCTTTTTTTTCGCATGATGCACATCGTCTCAGGGTATGTGGAGGAGTGAGGTACTAGCTCTTCCTTCAGCAATCAATGTTATGTACAAGATATCCCTACATCTTGGTATTCTTCACTTGAAATTTCCACCTCAGCTTCTTTTTTAGAAATCAAAATATTGAGTCTTTTTAACCAGTTTTCAATATCTGATTCCTTTGACAAATTTGAAAGCAAGACATAAAATATTACATTATTTATATTTTCCAATACTTCTAAGTCTTTACTTGATATTTCAATTCCACTATGAACATATCTACTTCTCATGTCGTAAATATGTTTAGCCACTTTCAAAGTCTCGTTATATGACGATCCAATCGATTTGAATGTGCAAATTGCCACTTTTGTTGTTATTGAGTTGGTGGAGCTATCTTTCTCGCCAAATAACAAATCAAGAGCAATTACATAGTGTAAAAAATCCTTCATTACGTCGTTCATTTCTTATGTGCCTTCTTGCTTCCGCAGAGAAATCTAAAAATTTTGCAATTGTTTCATTTTGCCCCATATTATTTATTATTGAATCACCATACTTTTCACTTAGTTGCTGCTTCAATTTCTCATACTTTAAGTCACTACCTGCAAAATCAAATATCATGGTATCGAAGTGGTAGGGAATAATCCAACCATCTTTGCGTTTCGGTCCAAAATTTAGGAAGATAGATAGCTGCCAAGGATGTAGCTTTGATAATTCATAAATATCAATATAGTCTTGATTTAAGAATGTCATTAGATTTTGATTTTTGGAAAAATCATATTTGAACTCAACAAAGTAGTACTTGGACAACTCCTCAAAATATAGCCCAAAGGCCTCATTTAGCTCAGAATCATATATTGCATTTAAATCGGTAAGTTTGGTCAAGTTTATAAGATTGATACTTATAAAGTTCCTCTTAATACAAAGATTATCCATTAATCGCCTTCCATAAAGCTCGAAAAAATCAGTTCCAAATTTTTCGCAATACCTTTTAAATTTCAAATGCTCAAATGTGGTCATTTGAAAGGCCTCTATTTTCAAATTATAGTTAAGGTAATTCTTAAATGGATAAACTATGAATTGATTTAAATCTGCTTTGGTATTCCACGATAGAAATAGATTTAGCTTGAGGACAGCATCGTTTCTTCTTGGGACAAAGCAATAGCAATATAGAATTGCTTGAACAATTTTTTCATTTGTCTCTTGCTTTTGTTGAACTTGAATTTGTTGGATTTTTGATATTATAGAGGATAGCTTGATTTTATTATCCTTCCTATAGTAAAGATATTTTGCAGGTTGTGTAATTGTTTGTCCGTTGGGCAATCTATTCTCTTGGTCTTGATATATTTCAATAGCATCAAATTCCATTATCTCCAATGGTGTCGTTCTCGTCAATGTAGACAAAGCAATTTCGAATTCCTCTATTTCTGGTATTTTGCTCTCCATTGTTCTTGCACATACTGTGTTAAACTCGCGTTCTTTTCTGATTGATACCCGGCCTGGCATATATGTCACTAGGAAGGTTCTTTATATTTCAGGTCCCTAAATAATCTAACGGGTTGCGCACTTGTACAGAAAGACGTGTCCGTCGTCAGTTCTGTAGCTGATACCAAGATACTGATCTAAGTTCTATCCACCAAAGGAAGTTTGAAATAAAGTAACTTCGTGATTACGGGTGGGTTGAGCCAGTCTGACTACCTTCTTAAGCAATTCATCCGGCATTGAATAGACCGGTTATGAGATTTGTAAAAATAAAAGGCAGGAACAATTTGAGATTCCATAGGATCTTTTTGGTCCAGATGTCTTACGCAGGGCATGACATTGAACGTGCCGTGGGATTTCTCTCCAGAGAATCGGGTTGGCATTGGACCAAAAAAGGGTTTCGGGCAACGTTGTGACTATATCCATTGACAATGAATGAGTTAGTGGAGCAATCAGCCGGTAAATGCAAAAGTAAGTGAAGTGGAACAGTTTGCTCCGTTTTATAAAGAGGGTCAAAGCTTCGTAATATTCCTAACATTCATTTCCATTTTAGGGGTCAAGCTCTGGTCTGGTGGGTCAAAAAGAACGGAATAAGGGGTCAGATTCATCGGAATGCATTTTAGTAGGATTTCAAATACATCTTGCTCAATTTGAGGATGATTTCCATAAGCGATGTGCGATCCAAGTGCCACTGTTATTTTGCCCAATAGTAGCATTTCAATTCTACAGGTAGGCGTTTTCTGGAGCATAGAAAAGCGGTTTTTGATGATGTAAGATGGATCGATCTCCCAAGGTATTCATGATAACATTTCATTTTTTATATGCTTACCCAAGTCGGTAAGTCTGTATTTTTGGTTTGGATGCCGTGGACTAGCAGGAAAAGTCAATTCGAGGAGATTGGCCTCCAAAGCTGGTTTGAGATATTTGACACAAAAATTCTCGAGATCAGATAGGCCTAAAGCACCTTGCAATTCTTCCCTTGACATCTCACCGTTGAGTACTTTGATCAAATTGATCACTTGTGGGGTACTTGCTGGATGCTTGCCGGTAACTTGATGAGTACTAGGCCGATTGAGCAATACTCGAAAGTGATCAGCCTGATCAAATTCAGGTTCCTTATTGTCATGCGCTAATCGAACCATGTCGGAGGTCCTTGTACCACAGCACTCAGCCGACAATAACTTTCTAATAATTGCGTCCATCGCGACATCGCGACATGGGAGTTGTCGCGATAAGCTGAAAACGCCGTTTCGAATATCGGGTATCGCGACATGATAACTCCCTCTATGTCGTGATAGTCTCATAATGCGTTGAGGGGCCTGCCCCTTTTCGTTCAACTAATCCTAATTCTACAAAGGTTTTAAGATGTCTTTCAGCCTTTTTCCTTTCAAAGCCGAAATGCTCTTCATATTCTTTTCTGGTGAGGGAACCTTTTAGCTTTACAAAATCATATCCTCTTAATTCTTCATTGTTCAAGGATGAAACGGGAGTGCCACCTGAAATATGCCTTAACCCTTCACCACTTCTTGGGAACGTAAATACCAAATATGGATCTTCAAATGTTACTAATGGAAGTGGCAACTTATACTTGGTCGGTAGTTCTTTAATAGTTTGAAAGCCCAATCCTCTTTGTTCAACCAACTCCATTTGATCAAATACGTACATGATCTTTGGGTTACGGCTGAGTGATGGAGCGCTGAATTGTTTAATCTGTTCAATCCTCAGTGGTCTAACCGGCGCACCGGGACTTTTTATAATGATGGCATTATCATTGATCTCAAAATAGATAGGAGCACCTTCTATGTCATAATCACGATGAACGATGGCATTGATAATAGCTTCTCGAAATACAATAAGTGGATAGTCATATATGATTTGTCTCTCGGATTTTGATCGATCGATCTGCTTCCCAATCCGAGTTTCATACCAGCTCTGAATCTTATCTGCTTGCTCAATCAAGGGTCCGTCGATTGTTTCAATATCTTCACCTCTGCCTGTCGTCCTGTGTGTAGCGCGGATCAATGCATGTGGATAAACAAGTTGGGGTCGACTACCAAATAACAGGAGCCCGATACCAGTGGGGATATAGTTGCCATTTTTCTCTCCAATCAGACCTAATTGACTGAATATTCTATTGAATCCACCAGTTCCGACTTCAACATTGAGTTTGGCCTTCGTGAGAAAGGAGTCCAGATGTACAGGTGACAAATCACTAATTTCAGCTCTTGTTTCACCTTGGTCTTTCTCGGATAGAATAATGAAGGCGTTTTCTTCTTCCGATTGTTTAGCACGTTCTTGCGCCTCTGCGATAAATCTTTTATTGGTCTCCCTGATTTTTTCTTGAAGATCAGCATCAAACATTTCCACTTCTACACCATGATCGAGAAGAAATTTAATTCCTTTTCGATCCACTGTTGGGTCAGGATCTTCGATTCCCACCCAAACCTTCTTGATGCGCGCATTGACAATGCGTTCGGCACAACCCAGTTTGGGATGCCTCCTCGCACCAGGGGCGCAAGGTTCAAGAGTGGCGAATAAAATGGATCCATCGAGGGGGTTGCTACGGTTTTTCCTTTCTAACAAGGTGAACTCAGCGTGATCTCCTTGCCGGAGCTCGCCACGGAACGCAGTTTCAATTGTACCGTCGGAATGAACAAGCACAGCTCCCACCTTTGGGCTGGTTTTATCACTACGGGGCTCCTGCACCGATTTTATCATGACTCCAATGGATATTTCCATGAGCTCTCTTTCGGTATGTTTTTTCGTTTTCGCCATTGTCTAATCTTCATCGTCCTCTGTTTTCCACTTCTCCCAAACGGTACTCCACATAGGTCCTAAAGAACTGCCCATGCGGTATTTGATATTGTAGGTGATGATAAAATGCAATTCTCCTTCATTAAAATCATAATGTTGGGCTAAAAAAGCGTCAATTTGGTCAATGATTATTTTTTGAATTCCTAGAGGTAAAATTCTTGATAAATGATATGTCTAGTTTTTTTTTGATGTATTTGTTTTTCATGGCTATAATCTCCTATGATCTAACGGGTCGCATACTTCAATAGAAGTACATATCCATGGTGAGTCCGTGCTGCCGGTACTAAGATAATGATCTAAGTTCTATCCACCTAGAAAGCTTGACATAAAACAACTTCGTGATTACAGTCAGGTTGAGCCAGTACAATCACCTTCGTAAGTAATCCAGCCGGGATTGGATGAACCGATTATGGGATGTTGACAAGATAGAGGCAAGGCCAATCAGAGATTCGATAGGATCATTTTGGTCCAGATGTCTTAAGAAGGGCCTGAGATTGACCGTGATGTGGGATTTCTCTCCAGAGAATCGGGTTTGCATTGGTCCAAAAAATTGTTTGAGCAACGTTGTGACTATATCCATTGGCGATGAATGAGTTATGTGGAGCAGTCAAGTGGTAAGGCAAAAGGGAAGTGCATTGGCACTGTTTGCTCCGCTTTACAAAGAGGGTCAAAGCTTCGTAATGTTACTAACATTCATTCCCATTTGGGGGTCAAAGCTCCGGAATGGTGGGGTCAAAAAGAACGGAATAGAGGGCAGATTCACCGGAATGCCTTTTAATAGGATTTCAAATAACATCTTTTTCAATTTGAGAATGATTTCCATAAGCGATGCAACAGCCAAGTTGCCGGTTTGCTTTTGCCCAATAATAGCATTTCAATACTACTCGTGCGGGGCATTTTATGGAGCACAGAAAAAGGGTTTTGTATTGATTCAAGATGGATATGTTCTCCTAAGATACTCATGATGTTAGAGCTTCTTTTGGGGGTGCCCATATTGCACAGCAGGTATTTTTGAAGAGGATCATTTGGGCTGTCCGGAGATTTCCTTCTAAATAGGGTTAATATTCAATGCAGGGTCCAGGTAATTTTCTGTGAAATTTTCTTGTTTCAGATCAAGCGCAAGTTGTATTTGCCTATGGCTTATTTCATCGACCATCACTGTTTATATATACCACGTTTATCTCTCTTCTCCAATTGTTTGCCCTTCGCAGTTGCCAATTGATATAGAAATTCGGGGGCAAGGTCAGCTCAATCAGGCCATTCAATAGTCCAGGTATTATGATGGAATTTCTTGAAGTAATCGACATTTGCAAGGGGTTCAAAGATGACTCCATTGGGTTTATCTTTTAGATCAATGAGGCCTGTAATACCGTCGTTAAACTCAAGAAATAGTTGATATTCACCCTTATGTACGGCTTTGGTTACCCAGTCTGATTATCGTAGAAATCTTTGAAATTCACTTTGTAGCAGACAAATTCTACGAATTTTTTCCATGTTCAAAGTTAACGAATGGTGGAACATTTTGTCGACTCAATTCTTTCTTTTTGGTTTCTGATTACCCTCGGCAAGGACATAGCGCTCCATTTTAATGATCAATACTCTTGGACGAGAACTTCGGTCGATATGTTCAATTTGTCATGGAGAGTTCGAATCATACTTAGAGTCAATTTTCTTTTTCGATTTAATATTTCACTAGCCCGACTCTTATGCCCCAGGATCTCGCCTAAATCCTTTTGTTGAAGGCCCATCTGCTCCATTCTAAATTTTATGGCTTCAATGGGGTCGGGTGGCCCTATCGGATAATGCTTGTTTTCGTAGTCCTCAATTAATAGCACCAGGATCTCCAATTCGTCTCCACCTTTTGTTCCCGGATCCGAATCAAAAATCTTCTCAAGTCTGGCAAGGGCCTTATTGTAATCCTCCTCTGTTCGTATTGGCTTTAATTTCATGATTCTATATTTTTACAGGATCGGTCAAATACAGCGATAGTGGCAAGGATAGGAGCTATTATCTACTGTACATTATTGTCGGTAGTATTTCACTCGCTGGAATTTTAATTATTCTACCGTTTTCCGAAACAACCAGCGGAGTGTTCTTTTCTCTCTTGAATTTGACCATTTTTTCATAGGCCTTTTCCAAGCCCTTAGTATGAGTTCGCTTTCTTCCCTAAATGTCCGCTTTTTCATAATCAATTTTCAACCGCATCACCGATTTTCCTGAGAAATTCATTCCAAATGAGGTCAGTTATTACCACATCATTGGCATCAAGCCCAAGACGTACAATAACCATATCCCATTCGGGTATGATAAACATCTTATTGTTATTATGCCCGGAGGCCGCATAAGTGCCCGGCGGGGCATCGGGCCAAAGTCTGCTGCCGCTTGAGCCAACTCCATTCGCCCACCAATTATATCCATATACTCCAATGCCGTCAATATTACTCAATGGAGAGCCTAGTTCCATGGTAGGAGGAACCTGAACTTTGGTGGCTTGTTCAATCCAATCGCTGCTGATTAATTGATTGCCATTCCACCTTCCTTTGTTCAAAAACAAAAGTCCAAAACGAGCAAGTTCGTTAGCTGATATAAAAATACCCTTGCCAAGATTGCCTGCACCTCCAACCACTTTTAATCCATCAACTTCTCCAAAATCACCCCAATACCAATTATTTTTGTTCATTCCAATTGGGTCGGCTATTCGTTTTTTGAAAAACCCATCAAGCGGTTCTTTGGCAATCTGAGTCAGGATATGGGCAAACTGATTCATGGCAGCATCCCAATAGGCATATTTGGTACCCGGCTCAAATAATGATACTGTACCCGGAATAAATGGAGTCGCACTTGATCCATGGGTATATCCCTTTTTCGCCGTATCTCCTTCCGCTAAATATCCGCTCGTCATGGTTGCAAAATGCGATAAGTTAACCTCCGGATAGATTTCAGCCATTTGCGGGATAATATCTTTTGCCATGGTGTTTAATTGAGCTCTATTATCGTCAATGAGTAAGCCTAAAATGGTACTGGTAAAAGATTTGGTACAAGACCACACACCATGCACTTTATCAATGCTGTCACCTTGATAGATTAATCTTCCTTCCCGAATAATCATCAGTTCCGTAGTGCCATTTCTGCCGGAATTGAGTTCTAGAAAATTTACCGCTTCGTTTAAAACCTGTGAATTTAGTTCAACTTCTTCCGGTTTAGCTTCAATCCATTCTTTAGTTGGAAAAACCGAACAGGAAGGATAAGAGCATCCGGATGCGGATAAAATCGCTAAAATAAATGCAAGTAGTTTCATCTTTTTATCTTCGTCAATTCACGGATTCTGCCGATGGAAATTATAGTGCTAGTACCAGCTTCATTTCCTGAACTCATAATACGACTTTCTATTTTCACCTGTCCTCTTCAAAATACCTTTTTCAGCGCCGGCTCTAAGGTCTCGTGTTGCTGTCGCTGATGAAATATCTTTGAACATTTCCATATAATCTTTCCGGGTAAAAGTCTGAAGCCGGGAGTACTCCCTAAAATACAATATTCGCTCTTCATCACTAAGACTTATCCGTTGTTCGCTGATCTGTTTTGCCAGACTTTTTCGAATTATCGCCAACAGAAACTCTACAAATCGCGTGGCAACTCCTTCTTTATCTGATGTTGCAAGTACGTCATAGTATTCCTTTTGACTGTTTCTGATTTCTACTTCAATCGGCAGGAATTCAAAAATTGGATTTTCTTTCATTAAGAGTACCGTTTGCCATAACCGTCCCATTCTTCCATTTCCATCCATAAAAGGGTGAATAAACTCCATCTCATAGTGAAATACACAGCTTTTAATTACGAGGTTATCTACATTTTCTTTGAGATATTTGAAGAGATTATTCATTAGATTGGGCACGTTCCAAGCCGGAGGAGCCACGTGTGCTACTCGATCTCCCTTAAATACTCCAACATTTCCAATCCGATAATGACCTGCATTTTTTATCAGTCCGTTCATTAAGATTTGATGTGCCTCCAAATATGACTCTTCGTTAAATGCATCAAACCGGGCAAGATCTTGATAAACGGATATCGCGTTCTGCACTTCAAGAATATCTTTTGGTGGCCCAAATACCTTTTTATTGTCAAATATGGCGGTGACTTGATCTACAGATAACGTATTGCCCTCCATGCCAAGGAGGACTGTATTGTTTTGATTTTATTTTCTCTTATAAGACGCGGTTCTGGTTTTCTCAGATAATTCGAATCAACGATTCCAAGAAGTTTACCTATTTCGGTCGATAGGTTGATGATTTGGCTGGTACCCTCATAGTACTTTTCAATCATGATGCGATCATTTGATGCCATCAAAGATATGAAAGAATCGATTTCAGGTTGAAAAACAGATCACTTAAGTTGATCTGCTGTTTTCTCAATTGGACCTAAAGTTCCATCTATTCCCGATGGCTGATCAAAGGGAGGCTATCTTGGTACAGTGTCTGTGTGCCGAAGTGCCATTTATTCCATTTCAAGACATGCCCAGTCGCTGTTGCTCGATTGTTTAAAAATTCGTTGACCTGATCCACTTTACTTAATAGCAATTCTGCGATCGCATCGATTTTTGTGTTTCCAGTCCTTAACCAAATAATTTTGGTCGGGTGTCCCTTCAGATTTACGATATCCATAAAGTCAGAATCAAAGGGGTGACAATGGTATGGCCATTCTTGCTGGCATAATCCTAAAGTTCCAAGTCTGTCGAGTCCGCGAGTTATAATCTTTTAACCTATCCTGAGTCTGGATATTGGCTTCGATCTTCTTGACTATTCGGTATGAGATGTTCTGATCAAATAATAACTTCACGATGATCCTCAAAAAATATCAAAATCTTGATCGAGTCAAGTATAAAAATGGTTTGCATCCTCCATTAAATAGTGATTGTTGCTTATTTAGGCATCATTTAGTGTCTGAAATTAGCACCAATGGCAGAAACGATTGTTTCACACTACCCCATTTCAATCTTCCAAAACCCCCATCAACAACTCATAAAATTGAAGCACATCATGGGGTACCTTCTGCCAGTTATTTAATTCATACTTCTGGCTTAGCTTTAAAAATTCACAATGACGGATGTGCGATAAATGCTCAGAGGACAAGGGTGCGTAATTATCTTTGCCATAGTGGTATTCCCAGGGGGTGCTGCCAATGCCAATAAAGCAATTCTGGTCCAGTAACCGACTCATGTTTTTTTCGATCACCTCGCGGTGTTTCTCAAGATGATCACCCTGAAGATGCAACGTGGCGCTAAAAAAATGGCCCCACCAAAACATGGTGCGATAAGTAAAGATATGATTGCCATCAAACTCGGCCGGACAGTCTAATACCAGGTAGGGAAGTTGCCGGTAATTTTCACCCTTGAGATCTTATCGTGGGGCTGGCCGGAGGTGGCGAAGGATAATTCGCGAGATGTTTCTTTGAGACGGTCGCGGATATGGCCAAACAGCTCTTTGACTTTTTCTAAAATCATAAACTTAGTCAGGAGAAAATCTACGTCTTTCATCACTGACTCTTCTTTTTTAGAAAAATTCATCCTGGGTGTTGATTTGCAGTGGAGCAAGATACATCTTTCTGCTAATTGAAGGATTTGGCTAAATTGATGGCCAAATCCTGTTTTTATGAAATCAAACCGATTAGAAGCTTTTAGTGATGGTGTCATTGCGATCATCATCACTATCATGGTGTTGGAAATGAAGGTACCCCATGGAGATACTCTTGAAGCGTTAGGGGCCTTGTTGCCGGTTTTCGTCAGCTATGTCTTAAGTTTTCTATATCTGGGTATCTATTGGAACAATCATCACCATTTGCTGCATACAGTCAAAGTGGTGAGCGGGCCTATCTTGTGGGCCAATCTACATTTGCTCTTTTGGTTGTCGCTGGTACCATTCGTGACCGGATGGATGGGAGAAAATCATTTTGCTAAAACACCGGTAGCCCTTTATGGGCTCAATCTCCTGATGGCGGCTATGGCTTATTATATCTTACAGATTCAAATATTGAAGACTCATGGTAAAGACTCTGTCCTGGCAAAGGCTTTGGGTAAAGACCTGAAAGGAAAAATATCGCCTTTTTTATACGTTGTGGGTATTGGCCTTGCCTTTGTTTTGCCCTGGGCGGCAGGATTGCTGTACCTGCTGGTTGCGATTATTTGGATTATTCCCGATCGCCGGATTGAGAAGGCTTATTTGGGAAGTGAAGGTTAACTCTTCCTCATATTAGATATTCTTGCTCGTGAACCCGAGGTCAACCTCTACCTAAAGACCTATTGAATAACTACGAACTATTGTGGTACTGGAATGTCGATTCCTTTCCCAACTTCAGCCAGCCTTGCTGTGAATAACCTTGACCAAAACCACCCAAAAACCTCATCCTCTCAGAAAACTAGTATATTTACCACACATTAGATCATTCTATAATATATATCTGTAGTGAAAGTATTATTGATCAAACAAGCTCGACTTACCTTTTGTCTGGTTTTAATGAGCTTTTCTGCCCTCAAAAGCCAATCGGATCACCTTCTCTGGTATGATCGACCCGCTCAATATTTTGAAGAATCGCTGATGCTTGGCAATGGTAAGATGGGTGCTTGCGTGTTTGGAGGAACCGATGTCGATTCAATCTATCTGAATGATATCACCCTATGGTCGGGTGAACCGGTAAATCCCGCTATGAATCCTGATGAGCATACGTTCATTCCAAAAATTCGGGAAGCACTGGCTCAAAAGAGTTATTCGCTTGCAGATTCACTGCAGAAAAAAGTGCAGGGTTCTTTTTCTCAATCATATGCACCGCTGGGAACGATGAAGGTCCATTTTTTACATGCGGATTCCATCACAAATTACTACCGCGATCTGGATATCAGCAACGCTATTTCTACCGTCACCTATCATGCCGGTAAGGTCAAATTTCGCAGGGAGTATTTTGTGTCACACCCTGATCAGCTAATGATCTACCGGCTCACTGCTTCGGAGGCTGGAGCCATCAATTTTGATTTGTCATTTAGTAGTTTATTGCAGCATGTTACGTCTAAGAATTATCATCGAATCGAAGTCAATGGTTCTGCTCCGGTGCACGCTGAACCCAGCTATCGTGGCAATTTGGAAAAAGCCGTGATTTTTGAAAATGACCGGGGTACCCGATTTACGGTTTATTTGAAAATACTAAAACAAGACGGACAAATGGTAGACGTTACCGATGCTGTCGGATTGCGTAATGCTACCCAGGCCACGATCTTTATTTCCACCGCCACCAGTTTTAATGGTTTTGATAAAAATCCTGCGACTCAGGGTTTGGATAATAATGCGAATGCCAAAAAACAATTTCAACTGGCTGAATCTAAACCCTATCAAAAATTAAAACTGGACCATGTCCATGATTACCAGACTTTATACAACCGGGTTAAATTTAACCTTGGTCAATCAAAGGCTCCTAATTTGACAACCACTGAGAGACTGAAACGATACGCTACCGGAGCTGAAGACAAAAATCTGGAAGTGCTTTACTTTCAGTTTGGTCGCTATTTACTGATCAGCAGCTCGCGGACTGATGGTGTTCCGGCCAACTTACAAGGTCTTTGGAATCCCTATATGCGGCCACCCTGGAGCAGCAATTATACGGTCAATATTAATCTTCAAGAGAATTATTGGCCAGCAGAGGTCACCAATCTTTCAGAATTACACAATCCTTTGCTTGGCTTTATTGGCAATCTGGCAAAAACCGGAGCGATTACCGCTCGGACTTTTTATGGAGTAGGTGGGTGGACCGTGGCTCACAATTCGGATATCTGGGCCATGAGCAATCCGGTCGGTGAGTTTGGTCAGGGAGACCCAGTGTGGGCCAATTGGAATATGGGTGGTGCCTGGCTTAGTACCCACCTATGGGAGCATTTCTTATTTGATCAGGATACCGCTTACCTCCGAGATTATGCATATCCACTGATGTTTGGCGCTGCTCAATTTTGTCTGGATTGGTTGGTAGAAGATAAGCAGGGTAACTTTATCACGTCACCATCAACTTCGCCCGAAAATCAATATAAAACGCCGGATGGTTATGTGGGAGCAACTCTTGCAGGTGCAACTGCTGATCTGGCGATGATTCGGGAATGCTTTTCCGCCTTTTTTGCCAACTATATCAAGGCATCGATGATTCTTGATGAAGATGAAGCATTCCGCAATGGAATTGCTTTTGCGCTTGGTAAACTACGTCCATATCAAATTGGATCGAAAGGCCAGTTGCAGGAGTGGTATGAAGATTGGGAAGATCAGGATCCCCAGCACCGGCACCAGACTCATTTATTTGGACTTTATCCAGGCCATCAGATATCACCCAATGTAAATCCCGATTTGGCGTCTGCGGCAAAGCGCAGCCTTGAAATAAAGGGAGATGAATCTACTGGTTGGTCAAAAGGATGGAGAATTAGTCTTTGGGCCCGGTTGCTCGATGGAGATCATGCTTACAAGATGTATCGTACTTTACTTAAATACGTGGAGCCCGATCACAAAATCAATTATTCGCAGGGTGGCGGTACCTATCCCAATCTCTGGGATGCCCATCCTCCCTTTCAGATCGATGGTAATTTTGGAGGTACTGCCGGAGTAGCAGAAATGCTGTTACAGTCTTCCGAATCGGAAATTCATGTTTTACCAGCACTACCCTCCGCCTGGTCAGAGGGATCGGTCAAAGGTCTTCGGGCAAGAGGTGGTTTTGAAGTGAATGTGGATTGGTCTGAAGGTGGCTTGAAACAAGTGGAAATTTTTGCAGCAAAAGGAGGTATTACTCAATTAAATGCCGGTGGTCAAAAAATTGAAATTAAGCTGAAACCAGGTGAGCGGACCAGGCTAAATTGGTAGGACACGCAATGCCGCCTGAGAGTTTTCAGAAATAGAATGGGCAAAATTGAGATTTAACCCACTGCACAAATTCCATTCTTGAGAGATTTTAAATATTATTATTCACCAGGAAGACCTATATTGATAGCAAACATACCAGCCCTGGGTGGCAAATAATACCTATAATAATGAGAGCCCTTTCCACTAGTACCATCGCTCTCTATATTGCCGACATGTCTAATCATGCAGTTCGTCGCGTAGATATAATGACTCGCAATATTTCGACGGTTGCCGGAACCGGAGAAGCTGGGTTTTTCGGAGATGGAGGCCAAGCTGATCGAGCCATGCTGAATCAGCCTCATAGCATCCAATTTGGGCCGGATGGCAAGCTTTATGTTGCCGATGTAGGTAATCACCGGGTAAGGGTCATCGATATGAGCACCGGTCTTATTAGTACTTTGGCCGGTAATGGCGAGACTGGAAGCACTCACGACGGAGCTACCTTTCAAAATGTTCCATTATTTGGGCCCCGTTCTCTGGACTTTGATGCCCGGGAGATCTGTGGCTGGTACTCAGAAATGCTAATCAGATATTTCGTTTAGATTTAAAGCGGGGCACCATCCATCATGTTGCCGGTACTGGAGAAAAAGGATTTACGGGAAATGGTGGTGATGCCCGACAAGCCTGTCTGTCGGGCCCCAAAGGTATTGCCATAGCACCCAATGGCAATATTTATGTAGCCGATACGGAGAGTCACACTATTCGCATGATCAACAGAAAGACCGGCATCATTGACCTGGTGGTTGGTACGGGAGCCGCCTTTGACGGTTCGGATGGTGATCCCCTGGTATGTGGACTGGCACGACCGCATGGTGTTTTTGTAGAGCAGGATGGATCCGTATTAATTGGTGATAGCGAAAATCATAAGATTCGACTTTTGCGGCCTTAGTAAATCGATTACAGTTACCGGTTTATTCCTAGTGACCAGATGGTTCTTCAAACATCAAGATGTAAAGTGACCGCAAATTTTTGGGGTTCTTAGTGTAATTAGTGGGGTAGGGTGAAAAATTCCGGTGTCTGAGATGAGGCGGGAGAGAGCAGGGGTTCGGCAAGCTCACCCGGACTTGAATATCTTGGGGGGTTCTAAATCGATCTATTTTCATGTGTTTGACATGGTACCCACTAAATATAAAGTTTGGAATGATGATATTCAGGCTGGTCTAGGAAGATCTACGAACTTTCGTCACAAATGAATAATCTAAGGGGATAAGACAAATGGAGCAGCAACCATTTCTAAAAACGGGAGTTACCGAAAATCCATAAGAGTAGGAATTCTTTAAAATCAAAACAAATGGAATTAGGAATCAATTTTACCGCAGTATTGGTAGCCGTAGTTATCAATTTCGTGCTGGGCTTTATTTGGTATACACCCCTCTTTGGCAAAGCGTGGGGCAAAGAAATGGGTTACGACCCGAATCTGAAACCGGAAAAATCAGATATGATGAAAGGAATGTTATTTATGCTGATCGGTAATTTTCTCTTTGCTTATGTTTTTGCGCATAATATTGCCGCATGGACATTTGTGCCTGGTATGGCAGAGATGAGCCCGGTTACCAGTGCTTTAAATGCAGCCATTTTTACCTGGCTGGGCTTTTATGTTCCTGGTGAGCTAGGTGCTACTGTATGGGAAAAGAAATCCTGGAAACTTTTTGGGATCAATACCGGATATCATCTGGCTTCCCTGCTTGTGGTAGCATTGATCCTTACCCACTGGAGATAAATCATCATAGTAAAAGGAGAAATTGGAAAGGAGAATTCTAGGTACTCCTTTCCAATTTTATCTCTTGGGAGATGCTGATCCTGCGTAGATGGTTTCCTTCAAATCTAAAGCCTTGATTCGTTTCGGTGAAGAGTTACCATGACGAGATCTCTTGATTTTCATCTGGTTTGTCGAATCTTAGTATTTTCAGCCTTAAATTGTGAGTGATCAAAGCTTTTTCATGTATCGACTATTTTATTTGCTGATTATTACCGCTTTGTCATGTAACCTGGATGCTGACAAAAGGCAATTGATCAATTCCGACCAGAAGCATGATCATGAGAAAGGTGCTGTAGTCTTTAAGACTCATTGTGCAGGTTGTCACGGAGCAGACCTGCAGGGTGCTCTAGCACCGGGCCTGATTCGTGATGATTGGAAATATGGCCGGACCAAAGGGCTTATGGTAAGAAATGTTACCTATGGTATCTCAGGAACGGATATGGCTGCTTTTCGGACTATTTTATCTCCCGAAGAAATCGAAAAGGTAGTTGAATTTGTCATTAATCGTCAGGTGATTTCACCTACCAATGAAGTGCCCATTCCTCGTCTGGTGACTACCAAAACTTATGATCTCGATATCGAAGAAATCGTAGGTGAAGGTCTGGAAACACCATGGGCGATTGAGTTTGTTGATGCGAATACGGCGCTGATTAGTGAAAGGTCGGGCTCATTGCATTGGCTTCGTGATGGTCGGCTGGATGACAATGTAGTTGAAGGCACACCATTAACTCATTTGGGTAGTTCGACCGGAGGCTATATGGATATTGCCCTTGATCCCAATTACGATAGCAATGGCTGGATATACTTGTCGTTTAGTTTTTGCCGATCGGGGTATAGCAGCGCTGATGCTCCAGCTACCACCAAGATAGTCAGAGGCAAGATCTCGACTAATCAATGGATCGAAGAACAAACTCTTTTTGAGGCGCCCGATTCACTATGGGTAAAAGGTGGTAATAGATGGGGATGCAGAATGTTATTTGATGATGAAGGGCATTTGCTCTTCACTATTGGTGACATGGGAAAAGATGCAGACTCACAAGATTTTAGCAAAGTTACGGGCAAGATTTTTCGGATTAATCCAAATGGAAGCATACCTGATGACAATCCGTTTACTGGTCGGGCGAGGATTTTGACCACTATATACACCTTGGGCAATCGAAATGTACAGGGGCTCAGCATACATCCGGAAACCAGAGAAATTTGGGCGACAGAGCATGGACCTATGGGAGGAGACGAACTGAATATCATCAGACCGGGAGCGAACTATGGTTGGCCAGTCGTGACCTACGGTGTCAACTATGACGGTGCTGTCGTTTCAAATAGGACTACTCAGAATGACATGGAGTCACCGGTCTACCATTGGACTCCATCCATAGGCATCTGTCCTATTGAGTTTGTAGAAAGTGAAATGTTTAGTGATTGGAGCAATAATCTTTTGATCGGTTCCCTGGCATTCGAGCAGATCATTCGATGCAAAATTCAAGATCATCAGGTGGTAGACCAGGAAATTATTCTTCAGGGAGTAGGCCGGGTCAGAGATATCAAAACAGCTCCCGATGGATCGATCTATATCGTGCTCAACCGACCAGATAAAATACTCCGGTTAAGTGTTGCTGCTCCAGTCGTAAATTGACAAATATCCAGTGATATTCATTTGCTATGACGGTATTTGGCTGCCTGAATCATTTTGTATATTCGAGTCCCGAAATTGAGAGCAATCATACTTCAAAGATTTCGAAAACCATTCAAACAATAACCAATGCCGTCGATCTCTATTAGCTCACAGAAACCAAGACTTTCATTCTGGCAAATTTGGAATATGAGTTTTGGCTTTCTCGGTATCCAGTTTGGCTTTGCTCTGCAAAATGCCAATGTGAGCCGCATTTTTGAGACTTTGGGTGCCGCTCAGGACGAACTTCCCATATTGTGGTTGGCTGCTCCGGTCACTGGTTTCTTCGTTCAACCCATTATTGGCTATTACAGCGACCGCACCTGGCATAAACGATGGGGGAGGAGGAGGCCTTTTTTTGTTGTCGGTGCGATACTGGCTTCCATAGCTCTTTTTTTGATGCCCAATTCGACTGCGCTTTGGATGGCGGTGATCATGCTATGGCTCATGGATGCTTCGATCAATATTAGCATGGAACCTTTTCGGGCATTTGTGGGGGATATGTTACCCAACGAACAACGTACCAGCGGATTTGCGATGCAGAGTTTTTTATCGGTCTGGGAGCGGTGGTTGCATCGGCTTTGCCTTATATATTGAGCAACTGGTTTGGCATCAGTAATGTTTCTCCGGAAGGTGGCATTCCCGATTCGGTTAAATGGTCTTTTTATTTGGGGGGCTTTGCTTATTTCAGTGCAGTAATTTGGACGGTATTTAATACGACCGAATATCCACCGGATGACATTGAAAAGTTAAAGGCAGAAAATGATTCCCGAAGTCTCTGGGAAGGTTTGTTGGAGTCGTTTAAGGGAATCCTGGAGATGCCAAAAACGATGGTGCAGTTGGCCTTTGTGCAATTTTTTTCCTGGTTTGCATTATTTGCTCTTTGGATCTATACAACATCTGCGGTGACCACGCATATTTATGGTACTTCAGATACCTCTTCTGCGGCATATAATGAGGGAGCTGATTGGGTTGGAATTTGCTTTGCTGTCTATAGTGGAGTTGCCGCACTTGCCGCTTTTTTATTACCGGTCCTTGCTCGTAAAACGAGTCGTAGAATGACCCACTTGTTGTCTCTGGTAGCTGGGGGAATAGGTTTGCTATCGATTTTTTTCATCAAAGACCCTAATTTATTACTGGTCTCGATGATCGGTGTGGGCATTGCCTGGGCGAGTATTTTATCGATGCCCTACGCCATGCTCTCAAGTACTTTGCCACCGGAAAGAATGGGTTATTTTATGGGTGTGTTTAATTTATTTATTGTTATTCCACAAATCGTCGCCGGAAGTATTTTGGGATTTATCTTAAAATCTTTTTTTGGTAATGAATCCATAAATGCATTGCTCCTCGGTGGGCTTTCCATGCTGCTGGCCGCTTTATTATGTCTGATCGTAGATGATAAGGAGTGAATATGATTTTAATTCTGGAACTTGAGCCTATTGTCGAGTGAAATGCTGCATCTTAGCGAGTCGCAGCCTGGTCGCAATTGGAGGCCTTAATCGGACATACACCAGGCCGCAATATTCGTTATATTAGATTGAAAAAAGCCCAGGGTCTCTTGCAAAGTTACGAGCTGAGTATTACTGTTATTGCCTTTGATTGTGGATTTAGAGATCCAAGCTATTTAAGAAAGAATATGGCAAAACTCTGGTGGAATGGCGAAATGAAGCAGACTTCCAATAGATTGATATAACATCATAATTAACTGAAATACAAATTATGGCAAACGTTAATAAAAGGGAATTGTCACCAAAGCAGCTAGAGGAACTAATCAAAGTATTAAAGACTCGTTTTGAGAAAAACATGAACCGCCATGAAGATCTTGAATGGGCTAAGGTGCAAGCAAAGCTGAGCGCCGAGCACCCCAAGTCTATGGATAAACTGTGGTCGCTCAATGAAATGGAAAGAACCGGGGTGAACCGGATGTTATTGATTTTGATAAGAAAACCGGCGAATATATTTTTTACGACTGTTCGGCAGAAAGTCCTAAAGGCAGAAGAAGTGTTTGCTATGACCGTGAGGCGCTGGAATCCAGAAAAGAACATAAACCAAAAAACAACGCAATAGACATGGCTGCTTCCATGGGTATGGAAATCTTAACCGAGGAACAATATCGGGCTCTACAGAAACTTGGGAATTTCGACGAGAAAACATCGAGTTGGGTAAAATCGCCATCTGATATCAGAAAGCTCGGAGGAGCAATCTTTTGTGATTTCCGTTACGGCCATGTCTTTACGTTTCACAATGGTGCGGAGTCTTATTACGCTGCTAGAGGATTTCGTGGTTCGCTAAGAGTCTAATTGTTCTGGCAATTATTAGAAAAGGACCTTATTTTATCGAAAACTATTCATCTGAATAGCAATCCCTATTGGGATTGAATGACCTTATTTGAGCAAGAGCCATGTCATTTGGGTTCCTTGTAAACAGGAAAGAGCAAGAATCTCAGAATCTTGCGATAAAATTAGTCCCAGATCATCCGTACCTCTTCGATAAACACATTCGACACTTCATACACTGTTTTTTAGCAATTAGCGAAAGTGGTCCTTGTCCTGCAATGATGCAGCAAAGATATTTGTATCATAATCCCATTAGAAGATGAGTCAGTGGGTTCGTTCTCCTCATGGCTTCGGGAGTGGAAGGTTGGCAACGCGAGGATTTTTCAAACATAAACACTTTCCATGGACAGAGCCGGAAATTTTTGATTGAAAGAAAATAATTATCTAATGAAAAATAATTTTGGAGCACCTTAAGTGCATTTTTTTTTACCACTTTTTGCATGGCACAGAATCCGGTGCCCAATGCTAGTTTTGAGGGTTGGACGGGCCTCGAACCAGACCATTGGCATACATCCAACTCACCGGGAGGAAATAATACCAACGTAACGCGAGTGGAGCAGGGATATTCAGGTGATTTTGCAATTAAGGGCGAAGTGATTGTTTGGCCGAACACGCCAGGATTTCCTTTTATCCCTTTGCTGGAAAGCAATACCCAGGATCTTGGCTTTCCAGTCAATCAATTGTTTTCGGAACTTTCATTGTTTTGCAAATTCCACCCAGTCGATTCCAGCGATGTGTTGACAATTTTCGTTAGTATTCTCGATAGTAACGGAACGGTCTTCGGTGGCGGATCAATCGATGTTTCTACCCTCTGATACCTTCTATCGCTATGACATCCCAATAAATTATCAATTCGGTGAGCCGTATCGCGCACGCATTTCCATGACGATTAATGATCATTCGAGAATGGCTTGCCTGACATTGGTAGTTATTTCATTGTCGATGATTTTTCGATGAACGATTTAGTATCAAACTTAGATGATGATGGAGACTTTGGTGTAACTTTTCACGCCGTATATCCAAATCCGGCAAGCGAAAATCTGACAGTCTCTTTTTCCTTAGCGAAAATGACTTCAATGTCGTTAAACCTGTATGATCTACTTGGACGACCGGTATCTTCTATATTCTCTGGAAGATTGCCGGAAGGAGAGCACTCGATAACTACGAACGTAGCGGGTATGATAGAGGGTGTATATTTCTATCAAATCGTTACCGATCGAGGCACTTCAATGTATAAATTCAGAATTTTGCATGGCTAATTTCTTATCCGGTATGTTTAATGTGATGGAGGTACAATAATCGTAGAAGAATAAAATGAACCAACCAAGTATCTTTAGATTAAAAGGTTAACAGAAGAGTATACCTATGAAATTAGTCTATCATCATGACAATTTTTCCTAACTTGGCCCTAAGATTAATATAAATCCGGATCGGAATAAAAATTGGAGATAGGCGATAGGTATAACCGAATAATATCGGAGTGTTTTCGGGTATACCGGGGGAATAAAATACGATGGTTGAAGATCAAAGGTACTCAGGGATTGATTTTACTAAAAATCCTTTAGATAAGGATACGTACGATCATTGTAGTTTCATTGATTGCGATTTTAGGAGTTCAGACCTAACCAACATTAATTTTAGGGAATGTCGTTTTGAACTTAGTAATCTCAGTCTGGCCCGGATTGAAAGCACATCTTTTAAAGATACCGGATTCAGTCATTCTAAAATGTTAGGTCTTGACTTTAGTGGGATTAATTCATTTCTACTTTCGTTATCTTTTGCTCATTGCCAGCTCGATCTATCATCTTTTCGAAAACTCCAACTTAGAGGAACTGTTTTTAATAGTTGCCGGCTGGAGGAAGTCGATTTTACCGAGACAAATTTAAATGCGGCTAGCTTTGTCGAATGTGATTTGAATAGAGCTATATTTGCTCACACGAATCTGGAGCGGGCTGATTTTTCTACGGCATTTAATTATTCTCTGGATCCTGAGAATAATCGACTAAAAAAGGCAATATTCTCCAGGATGGATCTTTCAGGCCTACTCCAAAATATCAAATAGAAATCAGGTAATGCTGCGACACACGGCTATCAATTTCATCAGTGATGACAGGAAAGACCACAATGATTTGCCCGGATAAGACCTGCGACTAAAATACCTTTGGCATAAAGTAACGAGTACATACTTTGAGACAAAAATGAAGATTTTAATATTGTGTATTGCAATGCTCTTCCAAAGCATTCATATTTATGGTCAGGAGGCTACCTATCAAACTAAAGCAAATCATTTACTGCAGAAAGCAATCGATGAAAACCAATGTGCCGGTATAGCAGGAGGCTTTTAGTTGGTGATCAGGTCAAGTGGATGGGTGGGGCTGGCTTTGCCGATCTGGAAAGAGATTGAATTTAAGGCTACGACTCTGTCGCGGTTGGCTTCGATCACCAAGTCTATGACGGCCATCGCCATTATGCAACTCTATGAATCGGGATTATTGGAATTGGATGAGTCTATTCAGACCTATTTACCCGGGTTTCCAATGAAAAGGAGGGCACGATAACCATCCGTCATCTTCTCGCAACATTCGTCAGGCCTGGACGGATATCAGTCTGACGGGGAAAGAGAAAACAAGATCAACTATGGCTCTCTGACCGACGCGGTTGCGATCTTTCAGGATCGGGCTCTCATATCCACCCGGGTCAGAGTTTCATTATAGCACCTATGGATATGTACTACTTGGGCAAGTTATCGAAAAGATATCAGGCCTCACTTATACTGACTATTTACAGAAGAATATTTGGGATAAAGCGGCGATGACCGAAACCGGAATCAGTACACGGATGAATTTGTAAAGAACAAAGCCGAGACCTACCATAGAAACTCCAAAGGGAAGATCAGGAAAACGGACGCTACTAATCTGAGCGACCGGATCCCGGGAGGAGGAGTGTATTCCTCGGTTTCGGATGTACTTAAATTTGGCAATGCTATTTTGGCAAATACGTTGATCAAGGCTGAGACATTGCAAATTATGGTGGAATTACCCGATCTACAATATGATGGAAATGCCTATGGTTTTGGATGGTATCTTTATGGTGAAAACCCGAAGTACGGCAATGTATTTGGGCACAATGGTACACAAACTGGTGCTTCAACGTTTTTAATGTTACTACCGGCTGAGAAGACGGTGATCGTAGTGCTCTCCAATACCTCGGGTGCTATGCAGGAAGTGACGAATATTGCGATTAGCCTTTTTGATATTGCCGCAGAATCTGCCGGTTAACATGAAGTGTTGTTTGAGGTCAGGATATGAAGTAGCCGCACTGAAAAGTAGTATTCCTTATTATCTACTGATTAAATATGTCTATTTGTGAGAACTTTTGACTAGTTCTAAATTCGAATTTTGAGTTTAAGCTCTTGCATAAATAGACAGTGGCAGTCAGTAGCATATTTCCTTTATCAGGGAGGAAGCGTACAGTTCCTTTGGTACGAAAAAGAAGTAGTAATTAATAAAAATAATAAAATGACAGACCAGATACAATTGATACCTAACAATTCGTTGCTGACAGACTCGCCGGAAGAAGGACGACAGCTTGCCGTAAAGATGGCACGATTAATTATAAAAGTAAGGCAACCCGATCCCCTCATTCGTGAACAGCTGCGACCAAATTATGCCAATGATCCGGCAATGCTAATTGCGATAGGACAGACGGTAGCCATTGAATTCGCAACTATAGCAGTTGCAAATAATTATTGGAAATCCTAGAGAACGAGGCAATAACCTTGGGGGTTTATTAAAAGATATGCATCAAATATTACTAGGATAACTGACTGAGGATCAACAAAACCAGGAACGGCGAGCACGGCTGCATCATGTTATAGTAAGTATCTATTTTTACTAATCAGCGAGGTGAGTATTTCAACAGCCTCCTAGGCACCACTAAAGGTCTCTGTATTTACGAAGTTGAAGATTCGACTCTGCGCCTGGTGTCAGTGCAATTTAAAGGTCTGCCGGTCTCTCTGTTATATTTCGATTCAATCCACGAAACCTATTGGGTAGGACTCTCGATGAAACATTGGGGCCCCAAGCTATTTCGGTCGAAAGATTGTCGTCAGTGGGAGGAAGTTTCTTCCCACTCTATCCCGAAGGCAGCTTAATTGATGCTGGAAAACCAGCAACGCTTCGTCTCATCTGGAGCGGCTATTATCATCCGAAACATCAAAGACTTTGGATCGGTACCGAACCCGGTGGCTTATTTGAAAGTATGGAAATGGTGCTGGCTTCCAACTTAATGAATCACTGTGGCATCGCCCGACCCGGCAAGTCCAGGGTTTGCCGGGCCGCATTCGACTCAACAGACTGTTAGGTCTCCTTGAGCAAAGTTTGAAATCATTCCAAAAAGTTATATTTGAACTATGGGCACATAGGAGAAGCTGCTAATAAAAATACTTTCAGGAACCTCAGATGCCAATATTAAGTTTAATGAACTAAAGCGATTGTTAATCAAACTGGGTTTTTTCGAAAGAGTAAAGGGCAGCCATCATATTTTCTTCAAAGATGAAATTCCGGAAATCATCAATATTCAAGAAATTGGCGGACTAGCTAAAAATTATCAAGTGAAACAAATCCGGGAAATAATAACTAAACATGGCTTAAAAATTGATTAGATGGCGGATATAAAATATGAAATGATCATTTATTGGAGCGAAAAAGATCTAAATTTTTTGGTAGAAGTGCCCGAGCTTCCCGGATGTATGGCCGATGGTAAGACTTATGAAGAAGCGATTAAAAACGCCCAAGCAGTTGTCCAAGAATGGATTGAAATCGCAAAATCTTTAGGAAGGGAAATTCCTAAACCTAAGGGAAAATTAATTTACGCTTAGATCAAAAAATACGGGGTTTATCATCATGCAGCACATCAGCCTCTTTATGACTTCGGCCACTCGACTTCATAGAGCAATATCAGGTCTCGATTATATAATGGAGTATTTACGGAAACATGGGCATTTGCCTTTGTATGAGAGGAAGCGTACAGTTCCTGTAGTACGAAAAAAGAAGTAGTAATTAATAAAAATAATAAAATGACAGACCAGATTCAATTGATACCGAACAATTCGTTGTTGACAAATTCGCCGGAAGAAGGACGACAGCTTGCCGTAAAGATGGCACGATTAATTATCAAAGTAACGCAACCCGATCCCGTCATTCGTGAACAGCTGCGACCAAATTATGCCAATGATCCGGCAATGCTAATTGCGATAGGACAGACGGTAGCCATTGAATTCGCAACTATAGCAGCTGCAAATAATTATTGGAAATCCTAGAGAACGAGGCAACAACCTTGGGGTTTATTAAAAGATATGCATCAAATATTACTAGGCACCACTAAAGGTCTCTGTATTTACGAAGTTGAAGATTCGACTCTGCGCCCTGGTGTCAGTGCAATTTAAAGGTCTGCCGGTCTCTCTGTTATATTTCGATTCAATCCACGAAACCTATT
This sequence comes from Saprospiraceae bacterium, assembly GCA_016711125.1. Lineage (GTDB taxonomy): Bacteria > Bacteroidota > Bacteroidia > Chitinophagales > Saprospiraceae > JABDMH01. Next base: position 581,823 of record JADJTQ010000003.1, read on the forward strand.
GGGTAGGACTCTCGATGAAACATTGGGGCCCCAAGCTATTTCGGTCGAAAGATTGTCGTCAGTGGGAGGAAGTTGCCGCACCGTTATATCCGGAGGATAGTTATATCAATACGGGAAAACCCGCCACTCTTCGGCTGATTTGGAGTGGGTATTATCATCCCTCACAGAAAAAACTCTGGATTGGCACCGAACCTGGTGGTTTGTTTGAGAGCACGGACTATGGCTACAGCTTCCAACTTAATCATTCACTTTGGCATCACCCGACCCGCAAAGAACATTGGTTTGGAGGGGGTAGGAATCATGCAGGAATCCACACCATTTTAGGCCATCCGGTTGATCCCGAGTTTCTCCTGGTCGGGGGTAAGTTGTGGAGGTGTATATATATCCCGTGATGCGGGAAGAACCTGGACAGCCAGGAATCATGGACTAAGGGCCGACTATTTACCCGATCCTAGTGGCCCATACGGTCATGATCCCCATGCAATTAAAATCTGTCAATCGTATCCCAATACAATCTGGCAGCAGAATCATTGTGGGGTATTTGTAAGCCATGATGGTGGTGATCATTGGCAAGACGTCACACCAGAGGATGGTTATGGTAGGTATGGTTTTCCGATTACTATTGATGATCATAACCCTCTTAACGCTTGGATCATACCAGCTGAAAGCGATGATCAACGGGTCGCCAAAGACTTGCATCTGGTAGTTTGCATGACGGAGGATGGAGGAAAAACCTGGAAAAAAGAGACTGCGGGTCTTCCTCAGGAACACTGTTTCGACTTGGTTTTTCGCCATGCTTTTGATAGGGTTGAAGGTCTCATGGCTTTTGGTACCACTACCGGAAACCTCTTTGTATCTTTTGATAATGGAACTCATTGGGTTCATAGTCAGTCCTTTTACCTCCGATCCATTCCGTCTTAATACATTTGTCTACTCAATGAATCAGCGGCTACACGAAACCTGGCTCTGGTATATTTAATACTATGGAAATAGCTGCCATCGTACTCGCTGCCGGACTCTCAAAAAGATATGGCAAAGAAAATAAGTTACTGCGTCTGATCGATGGCGTACCCATGATACGGAGGGTAGTTGAGTCGATTTGCCGTTCAAAAGTGAGGGAGGTGCTGGTTGTCACCGGTTATCAGACTGCGGTGATTGAAGAAATGCTTGCAGGTCTGGACAAAGTCCAGTTTGTCCACAACGATGATTATGAGAAAGGTATGAGTACTTCCATGCGCAAAGGCGTTAAAGACCTCGGGCAAATCGATGGATGCATGATTTGTCTAGGTGATTTACCTCATCTCACCACCAATGACTATGATCGATTGATTGAAGTTTTTGAGTCGGAAAAATCGATAAACCGCATAATCATTCCTACATTTCAGGGCAAGAGGGGGACACCCGGTGATCTTTGGGGAGTCTTTTTTTGGCGATTTGGACGGCCTGCCGATTTCACATGAAGGAGCACGTAAAATCATTTTCAACAACGAGGACTATGTCTTGGAATTAGAATTGGACCACAATGGTATTTTAAAAGATATTGACTTTAATACTTCCGATTAATCTAAATTATGACCACCGGAAATGAAAGCAGGGCTTTAACCTTTATTTTTTTTACGATTCTTCTCGATGTGATTGGCCTCGGAATTATTATACCGGTTTTGCCCACTTTAATTTCTCAATTAATTAGTGGCAGCATTAGTGAGGCGGCCCGTTATGGAGGCTGGCTGATGTTTTCCTTTGCTATTATGCAATTTACATTTGCTCCCATACTCGGTGGCCTAAGTGACAAATTTGGTAGGAGGCCGGTCCTGCTATTTGCTCTTTTCGGTTATGGAATTGACTATATTTTAATGGCATTGTCGCCAACCATTCTCTGGTTGTTTATCGGAAGAATTATTTCCGGTATTACCGGTGCAAGTTTTACAACCGCATCAGCTTATATTGCGGATGTTAGTTCACCCGAAAAAAGAGCACAAAATTTTTGGATTGATTGGAGCAGCTTTTGGTCTGGGATTTATCATTGGCCCAGTTATCGGAGGCCTCCTCGGCCAGTATGGTGCCAGAGTGCCATTTTTTGCCGCAGCCGGACTGGTTTTAGTTAACTGGCTGTATGGATATTTTGTTTTACCAGAATCGTTACCACCGGAAAATCGTAGGTCTTTTGAATGGAAACGGGCAAATCCAGCAGGTTCCCTCTTGCGTCTGAGAAAGTATCCGGTGATCATCGGACTGATTGGTACTATGCTTTTGCTCAATTTGGCAGGATTCGCAACCCAAAGCACTGGTCATATTATACGATGGAAAAATTTAGTTGAATGAAGCTCAAGTGGGTTTTTCACTAGGCGTGGTCGGCCTTATGATTGCCTTAGTGCAAGGTGGGCTCATTCGAGTTCTGGTACCAAAACTTGGTCAGAAGCGAGCAGTCTTTTGTAGGGCTTTCCCTCTATGCTCTGGCATTTATTTTATTTGCCTTTGCACCATCGGGCTTTTTGATGTTGATCTTCATTATTCCCTCAGCCTTGGGGGGGCTGGCCGGGCCCACCATCCAGGGTATCATGGCAGGTCAGGTTCCGGCTCGTGAACAAGGAGAACTACAGGGTGGTTTAACCAGTTTGGTCAGTGTGACCACCATCATCGGACCGGTTATGATGACCAGTTTGTTTTATTATTTCACCAATCATGGCGCTTCGATCTATTTTCCCGGAGCCCCTTTTCTGGCCGCTTCGATGTTGACTATTGCAGCACTTTTTATCGTACTAAAGGACCTTTCGGATTAATAATATCCTTTAAATATGGGTTCACATATGCTGACTAGAGACAGCCTTTAATTTAGGCACATTCTGAAATATCAACAAAAGACATTTATTAAAATAAAAGTGAATCGATGAAAATACTGATAATTGGGGGAAACGGAACCATTGGAAAAGTTGTCTCTTCGCATTTTTTGAAAGAAAATGAGATTCTGATAGCAGGTCGGACCAGGGGCGATGTGACAGTTGATATAAGCAATAGTAATTCGATTAAATCTATGTTTGAGAAAGTTGGAAAGTTGGATGCGATAGTTAATGTCGCTGGAGAGGCCAAATGGGCGGATTTTAATCAATTAACGGAAGATGATTTTTATATCGGCCTGAAAAGCAAATTGATGGGACAAGTTAATCTTGTTCGAATCGGGCAGCATTACTTGAATCCAAAAGGTTCAATCACTCTTTCAACCGGTATTTTAGCTGACGACCCAGTGGTTAAAACCACCAGTGCTGCAATGGTGAACGGAGCCATCCATAGCTTTGTGAAGGCAGCCGCTTTGGAAATGGAAAATGGCATTCGGATTAATGTGGTTTCTCTGGGTGTGGTTGAGGATGCTTATGAAAAATACAAAGATTTATTTCCCGGACATAATCCGATCCCCATGGCAAAGGTAGTTAACGGGTATGTTCGCAGTGTGATGGGTAAGATAAATGGCGAAATCATTCGAATATACGAATAGAAAAATGACTTCTTGCCTTATGTAATAGTAGCTTGGAAGTTCGAACAGTTTTTAAGATTCGAAGTCGTGAGCTTACCAATCCCTATGGGCTTGGGAGTCTCACTCCAACTTAGGATTTAAGGATTCCCAAACCTGGAGCAAAGCGCCAGCCTACGCTTTAATTTAAAGGTCGTGAGCTTACCAATCCCTATGGGCTTGGGAGTCTCACTCCGACTTAGGATTTTAGGGATTCCCAAGCCTGGAGCAAAGTGCTGGCCTACGCTTTAATTTAAAGAATGAGCTTACCAATCCCTATGGGCTTGGGAGTCCACTCCGACTTAGGATTTTAGAATAGACACAGAAAAGTACAATTCCACGAAATAGATTAGAGGAATTGTTGGAAGTAGGCGAAGCTGTCGGCAATATGTTTCGTCCAATACTCATAATTATGAATGCCTTCAAATTCTTCATAAATATGTTCTATCCCAGCATCAGATAACTGTTGATGCAATTTGCGATTTGATTCGATTAAGCGGTCGTCCGCACCACAATCGAATCGTAGGGGTGGCAGTGTCGCCTGGTATTTAATGGCATTGGTCAGGATTGCAGATTGTCTGATCGTGTCATCACTGAGAGGACCGCGGCTGTCTTCGTCTATGAAGGTCTGTAAATCATCCAGATCGGTAATCGATGAATGAGCAGAAATACCTTTGAAAATTTCATGATATTTCATTCCTAGTCGGAGGGCACCATAACCTCCCATCGATAATCCACTAATAAATGCCAAAGATTGTTCAGCTATTTCCTCAAAATGATAATGGATGGCAGAGATCACATCTTCGACAATCCATTTCTCATGATTTTTTTCCAAATGAGGCAGTTAGCCACTACCATCACCGGTCAGACCATCAGATGGCATCACAAGAATGAACGGATCTATTTTTTTCGAAGATCATCTGCTCCAAAACCAGGTGTACGCCAGCCTGATATAACCAGGAGAAATGACTGCCATATACGCCATGAAGCAGGATCACATAAGGGACGTTTTTTTGCCCACTGCACTGGGGGTACATAGACAGATATCCCCACCACGTCCAAATAAATTGGAACTCTTCAACGATAAAAAGGTAACTCCCGGAGGAGCGTAGTTAACATCGGTTATAGAGCTGTGTTCGAAATTGATCATAGATTTAAATTACGATGAATGGATTACTTAAACATCAGATTGTTTGGAAGATTATTGGTTTGGAAGCTGGTACTCGACACCAAAGAAATTAATTTAAATGTCGAACACAATGACCCCTTTGGCAATCCGTCCATTCAGCATATCATCGAATGCCTCAGATAATTGATCCTGTCGATATTTTTTGCTAATTAATTCATCGAGTTTCAGCTGACCATTTTTATAGTATGAAATGATTTTTGGAAAATCAATTTTCGGATTGCATTTTCCATAAAGCGGATTAATATATATTTTGTCCCATTCAAATAAATTCATATCGATACTGATCTCTTGTTCGATACCGCTTACCTGCACGGCCATGCCAGCATTGCGCACCATAAGTAAAGGTGCATCACCAAGAGCGGGAATTCCGGTACACTCAAAAGCATAGTCAGCACCCCGTTCAGTGATCTCCCACACTTGCTTTTTTGCTTTTTGAAGTTTAAGATCGGTCGGATCAACTTTGATGAGATCGGTAGCACCAAACTCCCTGGCCAGCTGTATCCGGATATCACTGATCTCAAGAACGATGATCTTCGCGGCGCCCGCAATCTGAGCAGCCTGGATGATGTTTAATCCGACCCCTCCGGCTCCAATGACGACCACCTGGCTACCCGGTTTTACCTGTGCGGTATTTAATACCGAACCCACACCCGTCATGACGCCGCAGCCGACAATACATGCAGAAGTAAAAGGGATATCGTGATCGACTTTGATTGCCGCTGGTTCCCTCACAATGGTATGAGTAGACATAGTGCCGAGATTAAACGACCTTAAAATACCTTGCCCTTGATAGGTAGTACGTTCCAGACCAGCATGACCTGCATTGTAAGCTCCATGATGTACAACGGGTGAGTTCTTCTCACAGATATTAGTTTGACCATTCAGACATTGAAAGCAAGTCCCGCAAGGCATTGCCCAATTTAAGATGACATGATCACCTGCCTTCAAATCCGAAACATGGGGCCCGGTTTCCAACACAATTCCCGCTCCTTCGTGCCCTACAATAAAGGACCAGGCCAGTGTTTGATGGAATCATAATCTGTATGACATACTCCGGAAGCCCCGATTGCGATCAGAACTTCGTCATCATTAGGCTTTTCAAGTCTGATTTCTTCCAAGCTGTGGTTGCCCTTACCATCTGCAATGATTGCCTTTCCTTTCAACTTTATTTATATTAAATGATCGTTATTATCGAATTTACGATTATCGGCTTCAAATCGTATTTATTGACAGAGTAGACTCATATTTAAGTCAAAAATTTTTAGTGGGTCTCTCTTTTACTCCAGGATTGCCTTATACTTGCAGTTCATAATTCTATACTAGCTATGGGTCATCGCAGACCAGGCATCTTGCTCATTAATTTAGGTACACCTGATCAGCCGCAACGAAAAGATGTCGATCGCTATCTCAGGCAGTTCCTAACCGATGGCCGTGTGATTGATATCCCCTGGTTGCAGCGCCAATTGCTGGTGAGAGGGATCATTGTGCCCCTGAGAGCGAAGAATTCGACGAGCCTCTACCAGAAATTATGGACGGATAATGGATCGCCATTGAAATATTATGGCGAAAAGGTGCGACAGATGCTGTGGGAAACAGTGGACCAAAGACTTCCCGGTGGCTTTGGGCATGCGTTATCAGAATCCCTCAATCGAAAAGGCCATCGACGAATTACAGAAGCAAGATGTCGATGAGATCATTGTATTTCCTCTCTTCCCTCAGTATGCTTCCGCCTCCACAGGATCTGCCTTCCAGGCCGTCATGGACGTGGTGAGGCGAAAACAAGTTATTCCTTCTCTATATTTTATTGAAGACTACTACGATCATCCGGCATTCATTGATGTATTCGCGATCCATGGTAATCAATTCAATCTGGATTCTTACGATCACATCCTCTTCAGTTACCATGGATTGCCTCAGCGGCAACTGATCAAGGCAGATAGGTCTAGTCATTGCCTTCAAAGTAAGGACTGCTGTAGTCGGATGTTGACTTGTAACCGCCATTGCTATAGCGCCCAATGTCATGCAACTACTAAAGCCCTGACAGAACGATTAAGTCTTGCACCCGACCGGTATACCACGTGTTTTCAGTCTCGTTTGGGCAAAGACCCCTGGGTACAGCCTTACACTTCCGAAGTTTTGGTCCAAAGAGCCAAGTTGGGTGATAAACGCCTACTGGTTTTCTGCCCCGCGTTTGTAGCCGATTGTCTTGAAACGATCATTGAAGTAGGATATGAATATCACGAAGAGTTTCTTGGTCTCGGCGGAGAAAAGATCGATCTTGTGCCAAGCCTTAATGATGATCCTCTTTGGGTCGCAGCTATTTGGCAAATTATTCAAGAGCGGATAAATCTCAATTAATTGACGGCAGATAACCTTATAAATGATCTAAAGAGTCGCAAATTTCATCCGGTCTACTTATTACAAGGACCAGAGTCGTATTACATCGATCAGATCACCAATTATTTTGAAAACCACATCCTGGATGAAGCAGAAAGATCCTTCAACCTGATGATTTTGTACGGCAAAGAAACCGACTTTATGGAGGTGGTCGACAATGCTCGCAGATTCCCAATGATGTCCGAATATCAGGTAGTTATTGTCAAGGAGGCACAATCGATGAAAGAGCTGAATGAATTGGAGGCCTACGTCAAAAATCCTGCCCCGTCCACAATGCTGGTCATCTGCTATAAACATGGCACCATTGATGGACGAACTACCTTCGCTAGATTGCTAAAAGAAAAAGCGGTCATCTTTGAATCCAAAAGGGTTTACGATAATCAGATGCCGGCTTGGATTTCCGACCATCTGGCCAGTAGAGGTTTTAAGATTGGTGCTTCGGAGGCGGCTTTAATTTCCGATTATTTAGGGGCTGATCTCTCAAAAGTTGCCAATGAGATGGAAAAATTGGCATTGAATCTGCGGACTGGTCATAAAGTCAATAAATCAGATATTGAGAAATACATTGGCATCAGTAAAGATTTCAACGTCTTCGAATTACAAGATGCCCTGGGAGCCAGAAATAAAGAGAAAGCTTATCGGATCATCCAGTATTTTATTTCCAACCCCAAAAACAATCCGTTAATCATGGTAGTTGGTGCCTTGTTTAGTTATTTTTCAAAAATTTACCTTATGCACTTCTAGGGCAATGCACCCGATCGCGAGGTGCAAACAAGCCTTGGTATTCCAAATTCCTATTTTGTCAAAAATTACCGGGCAGCAGCACAGGCTTTTAATCGACATCAAACCGAAAGAGTCATTCATTTACTGAGGGTCTATGACCTTAAGTCAAAAGGCGTTGGTCGCGACAGCTTTACCGAAGAAGCCATGATGCAGGAATTGATTTATAAGATTCTGAGTGCCTGATGTAGAATTCTCTTTGGACTTATTAACACGGATGAGTAGTTTGATAAAAACTGTCAATAAAAAGTATGAGACTTCAAGACTTCAACTACTTACTACTCAACCACTTAACGACTTCAACCACTTAACTAAACCCCAAATTGTTGTAAATGGTGATCCAGGTGTTTGTAAAACAGGTTATTCCATTCTGTCTTGGTTAGTGGACCAAATCCATGAGAATCACGGTTGTGAAAGTATGCTTGACCGAGATCTTGGGTACGTTTTAAATACTGGATCAACCGTCCCTTCTCTGTTTCAAAATCCCGGTCATCCCTGATTATAAATTCCGGAGCAGTGCGCATATTCTTTTTATAGGGTTTTTCACTGACCACGATATTTTTGGCAAATAGTTTTATGAAAAACTTTTGTATTGCTCCCGGTTTCGGGTGGATGTTTTCAAAGTTCATTTCATAGGCTACATTACAATGCGCGAGCATTTGGCCTATGGTCATTTTACCCCATAGGGGTTTAGATTGGGGATTGAGTTTGTTAATCCGTTTTACGAGACCGGAAGTTACTTCTTTGTCGAAAATGTTGGGTAGCGGCATATGTTCAATTTTGAATTGTTATAAAAGCGCACAAAAATAACTGCATTTTAATCCTTTTCAAAATTTCTGGAGGCAAGTTGTCGATCAGCGTCGAAATCTAAAATTAACAGATTTGATGGTGAGACAAGAGGCAGCTGGCATTATTGGTACTGCCAGGATGCCAGTATAAAACCACAGCTACACCTTCAAAAAGACCTTCTATTAACCATCTAGATCTTACCACTCGCCACCTTTTTCGACTGGAGTGCGATGTAGCGGATGGTGGCTTTTAGTCATGAGTTACCATCCGATTCTTACCGGCAATGGCTGCTAAGGCAGACCCGGTTCCGAACAAGTGGTGACCCTATGCCTGGCCAGAACTACAGTCTTCTCGTTCTTTACTATATGGCACGGCCTATGGTGAAAGCCAGGCAATGCATCAAATTCGCTCCAAGATTCCAATCACTGGCTTTCTTTCTCCATAAACTCGCCAGAAAGGCAGTTGGTATTTCGGTATCTATTCCTGACGGTAAATCCGGCACTCTTTAGCATCGTATGCGACATCGATGCTCCTACTTCCTGGTAGCCTAACCTGCGTAGGTCCTGATTTGCTGGGCTTTAGAAGAAAGTGTATTGGTCTGCTGGTCCACCAGGCTTTCGATTTCGTTTTTTTCCTGGCGGAGATTTTAGGATACTAATATTCTAAAAACTCCCGACTATCAGAATAAGCCGTGATCCTTACCAATCGAGCTATCTTTTACTTTTTTTCAGTGGATAAAATAGTAAAATCGACTTCTTTTCTAGTCTAAAGCTCCTATTTTAGCGCCTGATATTACAATATTTATTCTTAAAAGGCATTGTGGATATCGTGATAGGAGGTGAAACTGGGTAGTTATCCAGTAGTCTGAGATTAGACAGAATTTGAGGGTCAATAGTCAGTTTTTGTTGTCGTATGCTGAAACCCGTTGATAGAAATGTATTGGATGAAGAACGGTTTGGACAATTGTTTAAAACACATTTTGTCCGTTTAAGCAATTTTGCCAGACAATACATTGAAGACACAGACACGTGCAAAGATATTGTCCAGAAGGTATTTATCAACTTGTGGGAAAAACGGGCACAAATCGACTCAGAAAAATCAGTCATTTCATACCTGTTTACATCGGTAAAAAATCGATGCTTGAATCATATTCGTGATAACAAGAAATTTCGGAGTCAACTTCTGGATATTGATTGTGGTGATATTGAAATTGCCATTGAAGACGATGGACATTTTATCGAAGAATTGCAAGACCAGATACAATTGGCACTCGATAATCTTCCGGAAAAATGCCGGTTGGTTTTTGAGATGAGCCGGTTTCAGGATATGAAGTATAAAGACATCGCCCGGCAATTAGATATTTCTGAAAAAACGGTCGAGGCGCATATGGGTAAGGCATTAAAGAGTCTTCGGGTAAGTCTCGGTAGATATCTCACCCTTTTGCTTTGGATCATGCACCTTCTTTCGGATAAAACTGATTTTTGAGTGAATGACTAAGGGTAGAATGAGTTTAATGTGTAACATAATATGAATAGGTCGAATATAAATGAGTGATCTTAAGTTCCGGGATGATGTCGCAGATCTGGTCGCCAGATATTTAAGTGGCAATGCGAGCCAGACAGATGTATCTGCTTTGGAGCAGTGGGTACTGCATACCCAGGAGCATAGAGACCAATTTCTTGCCATGAAAAAAGCCTGGATGTTATCCAGTATTTCTGTTGAGTCTACAGATATTCAAACTGAGCAGGAGTGGATCACAATGAAGAAACAACTCTTTCCTCAAAAATCGGTCGTAAAATTGACTTCGAAGACCTCGGGACCTGTTTGGCAGTGGTTAAAAATTGCTGCATCTATTACCCTAATTGCTTTTATCTCCTATTGGTTATTCAATCCGGCCGATCACCAGGAACATCAGGAAATAGTAGCGACTGATGCTGGCAAGGAGCATATTCTGGCCGACGGATCGAAGATCTCATTAAATCGACTGGCATCACTCAGGTACTTCATTGACCAGGAGAGAACGGAACGTAGAGTGACCCTGGATGGGGATGCATTTTTTGAAATAGCAAGGGATACCACCAAACCATTTATTATCTCGACACAGCAAGTCGAAATCGAAGTACTGGGAACCTCGTTTTATGTTGATTCGCGAGCGTCTGAAGAAAATATTCAGGTTGTCGTAGAATCCGGTTCAGTAGCATTGAGACAGAATAAAGATGTAATCATCTTGGGCCCGGGTGAAACAGGCACCTACGATAAAAAGAATGCACAGCTGGTTAAACAGTCCACTCAAGACCCGAACTATTTGAGTTGGAAATCCGATCATTTAATATTTAACGAAACCAATCTTGAAGAGGTTGTTTTGCCTTAAACCGTCATTTCCAGGCTAAAGTGATATTGGGAGATCCGGCACTGGCACTTTGCAAATTGACTGCAACCTATGACCGCCAGTCATTGCAAGCAGTGATCCGAATCCTCGAAAAGACACTGAATATCAAGGCTGAAGAGCGTGAAGGAAAGATTTTTTTCAGGGGTAGTGGCTGCAATGATTAGATATGATGCTATAGTTAACTCCAATTACTAAGAGACTGTTGAAGTACGTGGGTTGATGCCGAAGTCGTACATCATTGTTTCTGGAGCGGTGAGACGATGGAAAGATTCCATGTGGAACAATAATTGGAGATATGGCATTGACGAATTTTGATAGATGATCAAATTAGGTTTAATCCTTTTTTTCGCAATACTCTTGATTTTGCCATCATTTGCTCAAGACCGATCGTTGGATAAGGTTATCTCGATCGATCTAAATGATTGGACTGTCAAGCAGGTGCTTGAGCAGATCACACGGCAAAGTGGCTTTAATTTTTCATATAATGCCAGAATAATCGATACCCGGGCGGTGATTTCATTCGGAATCCGGAACGGAAACCTGGAAGCAGCATTGGAGCTTCTAAGAAATAGCATTGATGTCGATTATTTCTTAGTGGATCAACAGATCGTTTTGACCCGAGCCGAGGATGTTTCAAGAACTGAAATCGATGAAGAGATCTATGTTACAGTCAGTGGATATTTGACCGATGAAAACTCAGGCGAGAGTCTCATTGGGGCCACCGTATCAATCGCAGGTACCTCTCAGGGTACGACCACCAATGCCTTTGGGTATTTCGCCCTTCGCGTTGGCAAGGGTGAGCACCGCCTTATGTTTTCTTACGTGGGTTATCAGGATAAGACAATTCCGATCCAGCTGAAGAGTGATTTGTCTATTGATATTAAGCTAGGTGTGGCTTCCATCGACTTACCTAATGTCATCGTATCAATTCCTTCCCGGCAGATCATCAGTGAACGAGATCTTGGCAGGATGGAATTAAATCCTACTTCCCGGCTTCCCTTCCGGAATTTGGAGGTGAATCAGGTTTGATCAAAGGTCTCCAGACTTTGCCTGGCATCAAAACGCACAGTGATGGGTCAGCTTTCTTTTATGTTCGTGGTGGTGATCGGGATCAGAATCTGATTATAATTGATGATGCTCCGATTTTCAACCCTGCTCATCTTTTCGGGTTTTATTCGATGGTAATTCCTGAAGCCACTAAAGAAATTAAGGTGTATAAAAGTGACATTCCAGCTAATCTGGGAGATCGCTTGTCATCGATCGTAAGTATTCGAACTAAGGATGGTAATCTTAATAAATGGTCATTTTCCGGGTCACTTAATCCTTTGGTGAATCGGTTTGCCCTGGAAATTCCGGTCATTAAAGAAAAGGCTTCCATTTATACCTCGATTCGCAGATCCAATTTTGAATGGTTGTATCAGAATAACAACCCAGATCTTGATCTGGCTTTTGGAGATTTTAATTTCAAGTGGAATTCCAAGGTCGGAAGAAAGGACCGCCTTTATTTTACAATAATTACCGGGACCGATGTCCTGGCTGATCTTGCAAGTTCCAGTGGTATCAGCTGGGCCAATGTAGCCACAACATTGAGGTGGAATCATTTGTTTGGACCGAGACTTTTTTTGAATACCACACTTTATTCGGGGTCATACAATTACCGGCTTTCATTGCAGAATAATTCATGGGAATCAGGCATTGGAACCATTAGCCTTAAAACAGATTTCAATCATTATATCAACCCTGGTTTGAAAGCGAATTTTGGATTGGAAGTCGCTGCATATGGATTTAATCCGGGTCGCATTTCAGAAGGCAATCTCCTCTCAATATTTCCCGAAATCAATCAGCGTATCACACAAAAACGTACAGTGTATTACCAAATTGAGAAACTATCAAGAAAATGGCAATGGAGTGCCGGGATCCGGATGCCATCCTGGTCGAATGTCGGACCGGCCGAATACTTTACTTTTGATGAGGATTATCAGGTGCGTGACATTATAACCCAGCCTGAAGGCTTTTACAACACCTATGTCCGTCTAGATCCCCGGGCAAGCATTCGTTATTCAATCGATTCCACCAGCCATTTGAAACTAAGTTTAGGAAGGTATCATCAGTTTTTGCAATTAATATCCAATTCAGTTTCGCCATTCACCGCATTGGAAGTTTGGTTGCCGAGTGGACCTAATATCAAACCTCAATCGGCAGTTCAGTTTGATTTGGATTATATAAAATATTTTCCGAGGCCTCGCCTTTCCTTATTATTGGGGCTCTATTATAAAAGTCTGACAAATCAGGTAGACTATGTGGGGCATGCTAACACTGTATTAAATCCAAGACTAGAAGGTGAACTACGTTTTGGTGAGATGAAAGCCTATGGGTTTGAGTTTTTATTGGAAAAAGAAGTTGGAAAATTACGTGGTGCTCTCAGTTACACATTTTCCCGAGCAATTCGGCAAACTCCGGCATTAAATAATGGTAGAGAATATCCAGCTTTTCAGGACCGGCCCCATGATGTTTCCTTGATGATTAATTATCAGGTATCAGATCGCTTTTTATTTTCAGCATATTGGACGGCCTTTAGTGGTTCTGCTTTTTCATCGCCTACCGGATTTTATCAATTTAGAAATCAGACTATACCTATTTATGACAATCTAAATAATGATCGGTTGCCTGGTTACCAAAGGCTTGATCTTTCCTTCACCTATCGGCTTCATCGAAATCCAGTCAACCGTTTTCAGCATAGTTTGGGTTTTTCAGTATTCAATGCGCTTGCCCACAAAAATATTATAGCAATAGATTTTAATAAAGTCAGTGAAGAGGGAAAGCCAGTCATACCCGTTAATTTTGTCTCTGATCGTGATCTCGTGAGTTCACGGACAGATTTAATACGGTTTTTCCCTTCGCTCACCTACAAATTCAAGATATGAAATGGACATGTGTTTTAATCTGGTTGACTTTAGGTACTGTTTTTTTAGGTTGCGAAGAAGTCTATGATTGGCCTACAAGACCGCAAGCAAACCATCAACTTGTCGTTGAAGCAATTTTAACCAATGAATTTACCTTTCAGACCATTAGACTTTCTCAAAGCTATGGCCTTATCAATGAAAAACCGGTTGCGGTGATTGACGCTTTGGTTGAGGTGAGAACGTTGGGTAATCAGTGGTCATTTATTCCCTCAGAAGATGATCCCGGTCTATTTACCAGTGAAACCCGATTTGCAGTTCGAAGAAATATCCCTTATTTTTTGAAGATCGAATGGAATGGAGTAGTGCACGAGGCAAATGAGGAGCTCTCCTTTGTATTTCCACTCAAAAGTCCCACTTATGCGGAATCAGGATCATCCGACAGTCTCATGTTGTTGGAGGTCGCACCCCTTTATCATCCCCTGGATCAGGCCATGTATGAAGTCGTGATCGATTGGAGCCATATTCAATCTGCTGCACCCAACCAGGCAAAACTGTTTTTCTATTCATTTCGAACGATAGATGGGAGCGAACTCTTCCGCGATGATCTAGAGAAGATCTATTTTCCAATTGGAAGCACGATTATAACCAGGAAGTTCGGGCTCAATAGTGATTTTGCGGAATATTTGCGGGCTTTGGCTCTTGAGACCCACTGGCAGGGTGGTTTCTTTGATGAAGCATCCAGTAGTTTACCGACCAACATTAGTAATGGTATCGGGTTCTTTAGTCTCTGCTCAGTTCTAAGCGATACACTGATCGTTGAGTGAACCTCGAATTTCCCTGCTGGAATTTGGTCAGAAGTTGCTTCATACCGGTACGATTTTTGTTGATGATTGATCTCCATGGCTTTCATTAAATCAAGGATGCCATCATTGGTCTGATTACAGATTATACCTTGATTTTTTCCCCGGCAAATACAGTTTTTATTCGAATTCGAAGATTTTTCAAAAAAAAACTTGATCTGGCATTAGGGTCTAGCCAGAATCAGGTGTATTGATGTTGAATCCGGGAAAAAAAACAGCCGGATAGATCATTAAAAGATTCACTAACCAAGCAAACCCAACTAAAATTTAGAATTATGAAAAAAATAAGCATTTTCTTAGCCATCTTAACCGTGTCATTATTCCAATCATGTGTTAAAGATCCCATCGTTTCTGATCAAAATCAAACGGCTCCATCACTTCCGCCTCTTGAAAGTTTGTTAATGCCCTTTGCTGGTTTTACCGATGCTGATACTTCGGATCTTGCACCGGGTAAGAATAATTCAAGGGGAGTAGAAACCCACTGGAACTGGTTTTATTCTGTGAGTAATGTGGTCGCCTGGAATACCATCCTCACCGTGGGATTCGCAGTTCCTGTCGCCTCATTTGCGGAAGCATTTAACCATCAAGCGGTTTACCAGGGCAATAGTATCTGGTTGTGGTCATACAACTTCGTCCTGAATAATCAGGTGTTTAAGGCTGAGCTCACTGGTGAAATATTGAATGCACAAGAAATACAATGGGATATGTACATTGTTCCAACCAATGGATTTTCAAAGATTCATTGGTTTACCGGGACTATGTCGGACGATGGTCATCAGGGAATATGGAAACTCTTTTACGAACCCGATCAGCGTGATCGATTTATCACCATTGAATACGCCGGACCAAATGCAACAACTGCTGCCTTTATCCGATATACGAATACTGCTCCCAATGAAGCCGATAATGGCAGCTACATCGAATATCGTGAAAATACCAATAGCCCCTTTGATCGCGGTTACAATGTTTACCGGGCTGATGATGACAGTCTTTTGGAGATCGAGTGGAATGAGGGAAATCATTCCGGTAGAGTAAAATGTCCGAGCCACTTTAATGACAATGAATGGAGGTGTTGGAGCGAAAGATTTGTCGACATTAAATGTTGATTTTGGATGAGATTCAAGAAAGAAAAAAAGCGGTTACGAGACAACCGCTTTTTTTTTATAGGAAAGTCAGGAGGTCTCTTAAAATGAACATTAACTTCTTTTTTGGAAGCTGAATTCGACTTCCATACCCAATCGATCAGGTTCTGACATGATACAATCCTGAAGCAATAAAATATCAAATAATTCCTCAAATAGATCGCGGTATTCTTCAGCAGAACCACCGAAGGGAGGACGGTCTTCATAAAGAGGTACTCTAAATAATACGCCTCTAATAAAACCATTTTTATTCAAAATTTCGCTCATTTTTTTGACATAATCTGGTCTCAGTACAGGGTTTAGAGCACAGAAAAAAGTTTGTTCCAAAATCAAGTCAAAACTTCCAGACATTAAAAAGAAGTCCTGATGCAAAAGCTGTTTTTTGGGAAAATCAGGGTTTTCTTTTTGGAAAGCTTCTAAAGGTGCCGCGGCCCAGTCAAGTAAAAACACATTTTTGAATCCTCGATTATTGAGATAAGTCGCTTCATATCCGTTGCCAGCTCCGGGGATCAGGATTTTAAGATTTTTATCGTCCAGTTGATCGATGATATGACGCATCGCACTGGAGGCATGGCCCAAATCCCATCCGGTATAGCCGCCCCTGTATCGGTCTTCCCAGTAATCAGCGGTTAGTTTTTCCATATCTTCACTTCCCTTTAATAATACTTCGTGTACTTTTGGCTTGATCCAAAAGTACCAAAAGATCAAGGCTTTAAGGCCTAAACCTAAAACAGGCCTAGAAAACCGGAATTCTAAAAACTCGCCTTGGTGGTTCCTTTCTTGCATTTTAGGACCAGGTCATCTCGAGCCTCAATGTGCTGTGGTAGAAGCTCATACAGTTTAGAATTCTTACGGTTTTCTACTCCTGTTTCTTAACGGTTTATTCCTTAAGGCCGATCACTAGACCTTTTTTCAAAGGTCTTTGGAAAGTCGTTGCTTCATGCTCTGGATCCTTGATAATCAATGGTTTGGATTTTTATTAAGGTGTCCAAAATACCGAGAGTTGTAATTAAATAGCTCAAGGAAGTTCAACATCGCATAATTATTAGTTTTCTTCAGGTTCTAAACACACGAACTATTGATTTAATAGAGCCCAAAAGAAAGAATAATCGGACTAATCTGAAAGATCTGTCAAAGGATTCTTACTGAACGACAATTTTAGGTAGCTCTGTGATTATCCCCGGACGGGTGTTTTTTCTGAAGATGGGAGCTGCTTGATCTGTGCTAAACTCATATTGCTCAGCAAAATACCCTTTGCGATCTGAAAATTTGGGTACCTGTTTTTGATTCAGAGTTGTCGAGCCAACCAAATAAAACCCGGCTTTCCTGGATGCATCACTCAATACTACGTTGTGCAAGGGCCGGTTATTTTTGGTTTGCCATAAATGCCCACCCCTTGGCATAAGTTCAATTTCTTTGATTAGAAATTCCAGCTTGTCTCCGGTGATTTTGACCACCATGTAGTTGGTGCGGGTATTGTAGCCAATAAGGCCGCCATGGGCTATTTGCATGATCCCGTCTCGTTCACTACACGTGATGGCATGTACTTCTCCACACAGGTAAGCATCTACCTGATAGGTTTTCATAGTTTGCCATAGTTCGGAGTTTTGGCCTTCTTCAATCATCAATCCGCTTGAACTCCATTTTCTAACCGGGCCGAGTATCGGGGTGTGACCCAAGATGATTTTATGTTCGGCATCATTATTTGCAAGCAGTACTTTTATTAGCCAATCTAATTGTTCTCCAGTCTCACCTGCTTTAATCGCACCCTGACTACTTTGCCCTTGTTCAAACACGTCAACTGAAATGAAAAGAACATTTTTATGGCGCAACCAAAATGCGGTACCTTTTAAATGATCGGGTCCATTTAAGGGCATTTTCAAATGTTTTTTAAAAGCATTCCGATAGTGGGCTATGGCTGCGATTTTGGTGGAATCTTTCCATGGATTGTCACCCAATTCATGGTCACCCACCGAGGTGTAGAATTGAAGACCATGATACTTCATTCTTGCCATCCACGCTGAATAGTATCGATCAGCATATTTGGCAATGGTATCCTTACTGTTCCACTGCGGATCATCCCAGTGTCCCATGACCAGATCACCTGGAATGACCAGGAAATCAGGGTTTTCTTTATTAATGGATTCAAGAATATAGGTAAGGGATTCCTCCCAACCTTTTTGAGGATAGTCACAATCTACATTGAGAAAATCAGGCATGCTGACAAAGGTCCAGGAGACCTGTGATCGGTCTGAATGACAGGAAGTATTTACGATAGACCAGGCTAAAAACAGAAGGGACGGAGTGATATGCTTTATTGGTAGCACTGATCTCAATTTCAAAAAAGTATTCATTCAATTGAATAACTAAAAATCGGAAAAGGAATTTCTGAGTTAACCGTGCAATGATTATCTTACCTTGATGAAACCTTATAGGAATTAATAGTTATAGGAGTTCTATCTTACAAAATATCCTTGATTTTATGTCAGAAAAGTAGGATT
The DNA here is from genome assembly GCA_016711125.1 of Saprospiraceae bacterium. Taxonomy (GTDB): domain Bacteria; phylum Bacteroidota; class Bacteroidia; order Chitinophagales; family Saprospiraceae; genus JABDMH01. The sequence continues at coordinate 600,278 of JADJTQ010000003.1, forward strand.
AGATCCGGTGGAAAATTTTGTCGATGGGCGGTTCGTAGCCATTGATAGCAATCACAAGAATGTTTGGAGTCCGGTCAATGGTTCGATCATTTCCACCGTGCCAATGAGTTCAGCAGACGATTTGGATCTTGCTGTAAAAGCAGCAAAAAAAGCATTTGGAGGTTGGTCATCCAAGACACTAAAAGAACGGGTACAGATCTTTTTTAAATATCGTGCACTACTGGAATCACATTTGGAGGAATTGAGTGAGTTGATTTGTCTGGAGAATGGAAAAACGATGTCGGAAGCAAGCGCTGAAATATCAAAAGCAATTGAACTTTGCGAGTTTGCAGTTTCGATGCCACAAATTATCAATAATGAGATTCAGGAAGTAAGTCAAGGTGTCGAATGTCGCAGTGAACGTAAACCCCTGGGAGTAGTGGCTTCTATTACTCCTTTTAATTTTCCTTGTATGGTGCCCCATTGGACCATACCCAATGCCCTGGTATTGGGCAATTGCCTGATTCTAAAACCGTCAGAATTGGTGCCTCTCAGCGCTATGAAAATCGCCACCTTACTTCAGAGGGCAGGTTTACCTGATGGTGTTTTTAATGTCGTCAATGGAGGTAGGGAAGTGGTTGAGGCGATTTGTGACCATCCGGATATTTTTGCAGTGTCATTTGTAGGATCGACGAGAGTGGCCAAAGTGGTCTATCGGCGAGCTTCAGATAATTTAAAACGTTGTCTGTCTCTGGGTGGAGCGAAAACCATCTGATTGTGCTACCGGATGCACATGTTGACATGACGGCAAGCAATGTGGTTGCCTCAATGGCAGGTTGTGCCGGTCAGCGTTGCATGGCCGCTTCAGTAATGGTAGGGGTCGATGCTGTGCAACCGATTATTGACCGTATGATCGAGGAGGCCAGGTTAATGATACCGGGTGAATCGCTGGGAGCAGTAATCAGCCGGGAAGCTAAAGAGAGGATTGAAAATTACATCACAGAAGCAGAGCGGGAAGGAGCAAAAATCTTGCTCGACGGAAGAAATACAACAGTGCCAGGAAAGGAAGAGGGTTATTATGTAGGCCCGACGATCCTTGATTATGTAACTCCCGAAATGAAAGTGGCCAAAGAAGAAATTTTTGGACCGGTTATTTCGATCATTCGGGCAAAAAATATTGATGAAGCGATCGACATCGAAAATGCTTCCAACTATGGAAATGCCGCCGCTGTATTTACTCAAAGCGGTGGTTTAGCCAAGCAGGTGATTGACCGGGCCAGTGCCGGTATGATTGGTGTCAATATCGGTGTACCAGTACCCCGGGAACCATTTTCTTTTGGAGGCTGGAATGAATCACGTTTTGGAGTTGGGGATATTACCGGCCGGAGTTCAATCGATTTTTGGACACAATCTAAAAAAACAACTATTAAATGGAATCCGGAAGCAAGAACCAACTGGATGAGTTGATTGACTTTTGAAAAAATATAATGGATCACGATCAATTATTCGATCTCATAAAAAATGGAATCTATCAAATCACATTCAGAGGAGATATCCGGTGTCAATCGGGATTTTACTCTATTTTCCTGGGTAAAACAACAGGGATTAAATCCCATTGCGATAAAGCATGCTGAGGGTATTTATTTATATGATTTTGATGATAAAAAATACCTGGATTTTTCCTCCCAATTGATGAATGTCAATATAGGGCATGGCAATCAGCGAATTACGGAGGCTGTGATGCGGCAAATGCAAGAAGTGAGTTATGTCTATCCAGGTATGGCTACTGAGGCAAGAGGAAAATTGGGCAAAAAACTTGCTGAAATAACGCCGGGAAATCTGTCTAAAAGCCTTTTTACTTTGGGCGGTGCGGATGCTATTGAAAATGCGATCAAAATTGCCAGAATTTACACAGGGCGATCAAAAATAATCACTCAATACCGCTCGTATCACGGAAGCACTTATGGTGCTATGTCAGCCGGTGGTGATCCCCGAAAACATGCGATGGATGCCCAGGCATCACCCAATTTCATTCACGTTGAAAATCCATATTTTTATCGCTGTCCCTGGAATACCGCCACTTTCGAAGAATGTGGCGAAATGGCTTTGAAACAACTAGAGCGTATTGTTCAATTTGAGAACCCTAAAAGTATCGCAGCATTTCTGTTTGAAGGAGAATCAGGTACTTCCGGATGTATTAAATATCCGCCCTTTTATTGGCAGGGACTGCGAAAATTGGCTGATCAATATGGTATTCTTCTAATTGATGATGAAGTGATGAGTGGATTTGGCCGTACCGGTAGATGGTTTGGAATAAACCATCACGAGGTGACACCGGACATTATGTGTGTAGCCAAGGGATTGACATCGGGATATCTTCCTCTTGGTGCAGCCATTGTCTCCGATAGTATTGCCGCTTATTTTGACGAAAACCCATTGGCCGCGGGCCTGACATACTCTGCTCATGCCACTTGTTGTGCAGCGGCTCTGGAAAACCTGGCTATTCTGGAAGAGGAAAAAATGATCGAAAATGCGGCCTCCATCGGGCAGTATATCGAAAGACAGATGAAACTTTTGCAAGAGAAACATCCATCACTGGGGGATTTTCGCAATACCGGATTACTTGGCTGTATCGAACTCGTACGTGATAGAAAGACCAAAGAACCTTTGGTGCCATGGAATGCCACCGCTGGGGATAGTGGTCCGTCTAACCGAATTGCTGCAATGATCCGGGCTGAGGGCATGTTTACCTTTGTCCGCTGGAATTATATTTTTATTGCCCCACCATTATGTATCACCAAAGACCAAATGGATGAAGGTCTGGAGATTATCGCAAAAGCCCTCTCAATTGCTGACGAATATTATCGGTAGTTTTCAGTCTACGGTCTTTAGTCCTCGCTGTTTAAAGCGAAGACTGGCACTACTCTGCGGGCGTACTGACCTGTCTAGGCTCCGATAATCAGTTTGTATCTGAAGGAATCACATAGTGCCTGATAACTCGCTTCAATAATACTCCCATCAGCACCGCAAGTCCACCATACATTTTTGCCGTCACTACTTTTCATCAAGACCTGTACGATCGAGTCGGTGCCCATCCCAGTCTGGGTAATACGCACTTTGTAGTCGATCAGCTGCACAGCTTTTAAGGCGGGAAAATGCTGAGCAAAGGCTCCGCGCATGGCATGGTCCATAGCACCCACTGGTCCGGAGGACTCAGATATCGTCATTTTGACTTCCGGACTATTCTCAACTCTTAGTTTGACTACCGCCTCACTGATATTGATATCTGAGTCTCTTACCATCTCAGAAATCGTTCGATAGCTCACAACCTCAAAATCATCTTTCAGGTCATGAAAATGTTGATATATCTGGACGACAAATGAGGCATCAGCGCTTTCAAATTCGTATCCCTTGTTTTCCAGTTCTTTAATTTTAGCAAGAAAGGCTCTCATCTGATCTGATTTCTCATCAAGATCGATCCCCAATTCTTTTGCCTTCATCGCTACGCTACTGCTGCCAGACATATCAGACATGAGAATCCGCTGCTTATTACCGACCAACTCCGGTTGCATGTGCTCATAGCTTCGTGCTACCTTCTTGGCTGCGTTGGCATGAACACCTCCCTTATGAGCAAAAGCACTCTCACCGATGAAAGGCTCCTTTTTGTCGGGTTGAATATTGGCCAGTTTATCGACTTCCATTGAAAAGTCACGTAAATTCTCCAGACTACTGCCACACTCAATATTAAATCCGAGCTTGAAATGGAGATTTGCAATAATGGAAGTTAGGTTAGCATTGCCAACCCGCTCTCCATAGCCATTCATGGTGCCCTGGATCATCGTTGCCCCTTCTTCCGCACCTGTCAGCGATAAGGCTACCCCAAGACCGCAGTCATTGTGACAATGCACCCCAACCCGTACCTGTTTATTCTGCTCCAGTATCATCTTGAGGATTTTTGAAAACTCCCTCATTTGAGTTCCACCATTGGTATCACAAAGCACCAAAAAGTCGGCACCTCCTTCACTGGCTGCATTTAATGTGGCCAAAGCATACGCTGGATCGGCCTTGTATCCGTCAAAAAAGTGCTCGGCATCATAGATCACTTCCTTATTCTGAGCTTTTAGAAAAGCGACAGAATCCTTAATCATCAATAGATTTTCATCAAGTGTGGTCTTTAGGACCTCAGTGACATGCAGTGGCCATGATTTACCAAAAATAGTGATGACAGGGGTCTGTGCTTCAATGAGTTGCAGTAATTGGGCATCATCTTCAACCGCGAGATTTGATCTTCGGGTTGACCCAAAAGCTGCCAACTTAGCATGTTTCAATTCGACATCAGCCATCGCCCTGAAAAACTCCATATCTCGCGGATTGGAACCCGGCCAACCTCCTTCAATGTAATCAAAACGAAATTGATCAATTTTGCGGGCCAGTAGTATCTTGTCTTCCGCCGAAAAGGATACACCCTCACCCTGGGTTCCATCACGCAATGTTGTGTCGTATATAAGTATCTTTGGTCTATTGCTCATGTGGCAAGTCCGTCTGTAATTTATGGTATTGCTAAAAAAGTAGGTCGAATTTAGGAATAATTGGTAATTCGGAGGCTTTGGAAGTGATCCTTATCATCGGTTGGTGTATTTTCAAAATAGATCAGCGTTCGGGTTTGTCAAAGCAAAACTGCCCATAAATACGAAGAAGGGAAGGTGGTATTTATCCTGAGGTTCGTTTAGATGCTATCCTACTGTGGGAGTTTCTGCATAACTAGATTTTGAGAAAATGATAAAAAAAGTGATTTTTCTGATCTGCATCGCTATAGCGGTCTCAGTTACAAAGTTGAATGCCCAGATTCCGGGTGATAGGATTGAGATCAAGGAGATCCTGGATGCCCAAACTGAGGCCTGGAATAAGGGTGATATTTCGGAATTTATGAAGACCTATTGGGCTGATGATCAACTCCAGTTTATAGGTAGCAATGGCCCGACTTTCGGCTATGAAAACACCCTGCAAAATTATTATAAAAGATATCCGGATCGTGGGGCTATGGGTAAGCTCCACTTTGATGTTTTGACGATAAATAAGCGGAGCAGAAAAGTGTATTCCTTAATTGGAAAATACCATCTGGAAAGAGATAAGTTCGATGATCTGGAAGGTCATTTTTTATTAATCATTCAAAAAATTAAGGGACACTGGAAAATTGTGGCCGATAGCACGCATTAGGGATTGCTGATTGATGATTGCCGACTGATGATTGCGATATCTGGATTCCCAAGCTCAAAACGAAGTGGAGAGATTGGCAAGCCCACAGCTGATGTCGGATTTCAGATTGTTGAGGGCCGATTTGCAAGGCTGAAGATTTCCAAACCGCCCAGAATATAAATTCCGGGCTCTCTTCATCTCGGACTGCCCGCTTCGGATTTCTGATTGGTGATTGTTGAGGGCTGATTTGCAAGGCTCAGGATTCCAAAACCACCCAGAATGTAAATTCCGGGCTTTCTCCTTCCGTTGTACTGTGGGCTCACAGATCCTCCTCGGGCTTCCGGCTTCGGACTTCGGACTTCGGACTCAACCTAATTCACGAGATAAATCCCCATGTCTAACGGTAGTAAATCAGTTGATTTATTAACCGGATTTTGCATTTTTTTCTTGACTGAGTTTACCAGATAAGGCACTCTTTTTTGTACATATAGTTTGAGTTCTTCAATGGTAATTACACCATCCGAACCATGATCTTTTACCCCATTGACCTCGGCAAAGACATCAGCATTCACTTTCTTGCCATCTATTTCGACGGTTTCATTATTAAATGCTTCAATGATGGCTTTAGTAAAGGCCCCGTTACCCCAACTTTCATCCTCGTAAGAAAATTCGTTGTCGGCACAAGAAGCAAAAATTTCCATACCGGCTGTAGCTTGGATAAGGTCATTCATCATTTTGCTGGCCGCACCATCACTAAACGACCGACTACCGGCGCTCCCACTATGGCAGGCATCGATAAATAATAATTTGTTTCCGTCGATACTGCGAAGTTTCTTTAAAATGTCTTCACTAAAATCAATGGTTGAAAGTTCTTCATACTGCGGGTCATAATCGGATGGTAAAAGTACATATCGATTTCCCTCAGCTACCTTACCGTGTGAAGAGATGAATACAACGACCAGATCATTGTCCTTGATCGCATTATTTCTTGTTAGGTTTAAAAATGCTCGTTTGATATTTTTTTCAGTCGTTTCTTCTTTTTTAGTCATTTCGAGGACGCTCACTTTACGAAAAGCCCGTCCTTTGTCATCGCGCAGTTTGCTATACATGCCGGCAAATTTCGTAGCATCATTGACCGTAAATTGCAGATCCTCATGCTGAACACCTATAGAAAGTACATAGAGATTGGGAGCATCCTTGCTGATATAATTAAAAATCAAAGGAGTACTTTTTCCCAGGACTTCTCCCGAATCGTCATAGTATACTACCTGTACTTCATTTTCACCTTCCTGTAGGTTTATGATATCCGTATAAGACTGCTGCATACGTCCTACTATTGCATTTTCAGGTGGAGTCAACCGGGATTCATCCAATTTTTGCCCTTGAGCCCTGCGACCATTAATTAATACTGCAAAATTACGTTTGGAAAGTTCTTTATTGGCAAGAGCAATGGCTTTGATATTGACTTCGCGTTGATTGACATCAACGGTTCGAAATTCGTTGAGGTCGTGACTAGTCCAAATAATATCCATGTTATTGGTAGGTGTAGCAACGTATTCGACTATTGGCTTGTTATTGGCCACTCCGTAATTGAAGGATTGTCGGAGACTGGGTAAATTGCCTTTGCCTTCCGATTCAAATTCTATTTTAATGCTGTTGTTGGCAAACACTTCTGAATAAGCAAATTCGAAGGTGATCATGTGAGTTTGCTGAGGAGCCAAAGCAGGGATATTAATTTTTTCATTTTTGAGTGATTCTACTCCGGTGGGTATATTAAATGCCGCAGGTACACTTTCAGAATTTAATCCACCAGTATTGGCTATTTCCAAAGTGAGCGTAATCGGCTTACCCGCTTCTGCATTTGACCCCGGTGCAAAAGAATGTTTATTGACAATTAAGGTCGCCGGATCTGGTCGGTTGGAGGTGATTTTTGCTTGAGTTGATGCAGCACTCATACCATTGACCTGCAAATTAATATTAAGTTGGTAGGAACTTTTACTTAGATTTCCCGTGGCCTCGACTGGAATACGTAATTTTTTCTCCTGTCCTGCTTGCAAACTCCCCAGGTATACCTGATCCCAAAATTTGATGTCTGATTTTTCGTTTGAACTCACCATTGCCTTCACATTGGACATGGTCTCAAGACTGGTATTCACTACATTGACTTCGACAAATCCTCGTTCTCCCTCTTGCAGATACTTGCTGTCATCTGCATCATAAAATGTAGTCGTTTTAATCTCCATATTGCTGCTGGATACGGTGCCATAGGTGTCATCATCGGATTTGATTGATGCCAGGTCAATGGGTGATTTATAGGTGAGCCCGCTGATCCAGGTTTGCGAGGCGCTACCCTTGTCTGAACTTGAATTTCCAGCGTAGATTACTTCGGTACTACTCAGAGACTCAGCAATGGAATATCCCAATTGATTGCCCCGGCCACCCGGTATAGGATATGTCGCATCATCCAACATTTCGCCATCATTGTTGACGGCTACAACTTTCAGGATCGAAGTACTTGCTCTTGGCATATGCGACCAGGTGTGTCCCAATATGGCATAACCACCTTCGGAGAGTGCCGTAACCGATGCAGCCCGGTCGGCATTAGCTCCTCCAAATGTGCGGTCCCAGATCAAATCACCCCGATCGTCCACTTTTATCAGCCACATGTCAAGGTCTCCCGCACCTTTACTGTTGGTCACCCCTGCGATCACTAGCCCACCATCTACTGGACTTGGGCAGATAGAAATACCCTCTTGCCATCCTTTATCTCCAAAGTATTTTATTCCACCCCAAAGATCACGGCCTTCCGCACTGATTTTTGCTACCCAGACTTGATTTTGGTGCTCTCGATCCTTTATATCGGTGCTTCCAACCATGGCAAACGACCCATCGGGTAGCGCAATGATTTGTTTCACAAGACCAGGTACAGTGAGGTGTGAAGATAGTGCACCGGTGGTGCCGTCAAGACCTTTTGCCAACAACCAAAATTCATTGGTTTTACCGATATCCTGAGCTCCGGCAATCAGGACGGTGCCCAAATGATTGATTGCAAGGTCATAAATTTCATCATCATGCCCGCCCAGGCCACGCAAGGTCTCCCGGTTAATCAGCTCTCCATCAAAATCGACATCGACTACCCACCCGTCGCGGTCTCCCTTTTTAATTTCATCATATCCTACCAGGGTAAAGGTGCCGTCGTGATTTTGGATGACTGAATTGAAGGCTTGATTGCCTGGTTTGTTAATAGGTCTCCATTGCACGAGAGATCCATCTACACCATTCAAGAGAATAAAAAGACCATCGGTGTCTTCAAATCGATCACCACTTGTTTCTCCCACTGCAACTATAAAGCCATTGGTAGTACTGATTACCTTGTTGATCTTTTCGTACCTGGCAGGTTTACGCTTGTATTCCCAATTGGCTAATAACTTCACATTGTCTTGAGCAATGGCATTCATCGCGCAGAGCAGTAAGCCGGCTATGATATAGTACTTTCTCAGATTCATCATTGATCTATGTTTGTGGTTTGATACCGAAGAGCACCTTCGCAAGTCCTATTTTCATTCTATAAATTTAAGGTACTTTTAGAGGTTCTCAGATATTAGTGTGTTTAAGCGATGAATTGTCCTGGGATTTCGACACTTTTTTTTAATTCTTGCATAACCTGCAGCTTCTTGATTCTGATGTTTATCATCCTGACTCCCGAAGGTACTGCCTCGACTCTGTCTGACACTACAAGTATCAATATCATCATATCGAAGGCTCAGGATTACCTGCGCAAAGGAGATTGGAGCAATGGGCGGAGTGAGGCATCAAAAGCTCTCGAAGATTTGGGGTCCGTTGATAATCATCCAATTCATTACGAGTCGGTTATATATATGATTTTTGGTGATTGTGATTTTGAGGAACGCTACTATCACCAGGCTAAAAACTTCTATCAAAAAGCAGTTGATCTTTTGGAGGGTGCCATGTATGCTCGTTCTTTGTACCGTGCAGATGCGCTTAATAAACTGGGTAACTATTGGCGTGAAATCAAAGATTTTCAACGCGCAACTCCTTTTTTTAATGAAGCTTTGGAGATCAGACGGTCAGTCCTGGGAGAGGATGCTCTACTGGTCTCCGATGTCTACAATAATCTGGGAATCAATTATTTGTATCTCGGTGATTTTCAAAAAGCAATGGATTTGCAGCTCGAAGCTATGCGGATCCGGCTGCTGCATGTGCGCGAGCCGCACGATTTGCTTGGGCAGACATATAATAATTTAGGTCAGTGCTATCAGGATGCCGGTGATCTGAATTTGGCCCTTCAAACGTATCAAAGGGCACTGGAGAACTATCCGGACATCTTGAAATCCGCTAGTTTGAGAGCTGATGTCCTCTTAAATTTGGGTACCACATACGATGATCTGGGTGATCTGGATCGGGCGATCCGGTATTTTAACGAGGCTTTATCGATTTATTTGAAAACGGATAATTTGGCTGCTGCTAGTATCTGCTACAATAACCTTGGTAATATTTGGATACAAAAAGACCTGCCGGACAAGGCCCTGGGTTTCCAGTTTAAGGCTCTCCAAGCGAGTCAATCGCTATACGGTGAAGTACATCCCGATGTTGCTCAGTCATGGTATAATCTGGGGCTAACCTACCGTATCGATGATCAAATTGACAAGGCGATAGATGCCTTTAATAGTTGCTTTGCTGCTCTTGATTTTCGCCCGGATGCCGATCAAAAACTAGACCGCATCAATGCTTTTCAGACCTTGATTTTTACATTATACAACATGGCTGACATGCATTACATCAAATATTTGCTTTCAGACGATGCCAGTCATTTGCAAAATGCACTTCTTCAGTTTGAATATGCCGACGAGACCCTGGATTATTTACGACTTCGATATGAATCTTTGGGTTCAAAATTAAATCTTGTAAACAACGGCCATATTATTTATGAAGCTGCCATGAATGTGCTGATGGAGTTGCATCGAAAAACAGGAGAAGCCCGATATTGGCACCGGGCTTTTAAATATGCTGAAAAAAGCAAAGGACTCTTATTATTGGATGCTTTGCAAAAATCAAAAGCCGACGCTTTTGGAGATGTCCCAGAAGAAGTACTTGCCACCATGAGCGCCCTTGAAAGGGAGATTGCCGACCTGGAAAAGCAAAAGCACCTGACCAAACAAAAGCATAATGACCAGCAGGGTGCCACAGATTCGCTGGATAAGGAGCTTTTTAGTGAAAAACAGAAATTCAGTGATTATTTGCGGGAGGTGAACCAAAAGTATCCGAGGTATTATGAGCTTAGATATAATCCAATGATTCCGTCGGTGCCTATGATTCAACAAAACATACTGGAACCAGGGCAGACCTTGATCGAATATTTTCTCGGGTCTGACTTATTGATTTTTATTGTAAACCAGGATGAATTTCAGGTTGTGTCAGTGCCACTGGTTTCGGAATTTGATTATTTGCTAGATACATTTGGAGCGACCATCCGCCACTTACACTCCGTGAGCTCGACTCATCTTATGGATAATTTTCAGACCTACGTGCAAGTAGCAATTCAACTTTATCAGTATTTATTGAAACCTGCTGAAAGGTACCTGCAAAAACACCTCATTATTGTACCCGATGAACGTCTTGGGTATCTGCCTTTTGATGCTTTATTGACCGGGCCGGTTGATAGTCTTCATCGATTTGCTGATCATCCCTACTTGATCAAATCCCATTATATCAGTTATAATTATTCAGCTAGCTTGTTGGGAGAAATGAAAACCGGGAGATCGAACTCTAAAGTGGTTAAGTATTTGGGTTTTGCTCCTCAATTTACTGGCCAAAACAGTCCTGAAGGTTTGACAGAATTACTTTTTAATAGAGACGAAATAGAAGAGGCCAGGTCGAAACTAGGTGGCCGGATATATCAAGGTGATCAGGCTACCAAGGCTAATTTCATAAAACAGCAATCAAAATACGGTATCATTCATTTGGCAACCCATGGCAACGTCGATCCTAATAGTGAAGATTTTTCTTTTTTAGCATTTAGCCAGAATGCTTATCAAGATCCCGATGACTTTCTTTTGTATGTACGGGAGATTTATAATCTTCCTGTCCATGCACAATTGGTGATTTTAAGTGCCTGTGAAACCGGTACGGGCAAATTGTATCAGGGCGAAGGAGTAGCTAGCATTGCGAGGAGTTTTTCTTATGCAGGAGCTCGCAGCCTGGTGGCTACCCGATGGAATGTCAATGATCGAACAACCAACGAATTGATCGGATTATTTTTAGAAGGCATTAAAGAGCAAAAGCCGAAAGATGAAGCGATGCAGGAGGCCATCGTACAATATATCGGTAAGCAAAATGACTATTACGCTCACCCATTTTTTTGGTCATCGTTTATGGTGATTGGTGATATGAGACCGGTTAAATTCGGGACTTCATTAGTTTTTATTGGTGTTGCAGTGGGCTTATTACTTTTGCTGCTTGGCGGGTTCGTCTACTGGCGTTTGAAAAGAGTTTGAAACTGGCACTGTTATTAATGACGAAAATAGGGGATTTTGACCTGAATGAAAAAACATTGATTAACCAAAGAAGACAGACGCTCAACTCTCGAAATGTGAGCAATGTGACTAATCTTTAAAGGAGGTAAATACTTTATGAAAGCATATAAAATCGCGGTAATCAACGGTGACGGTATTGGACACGAGATCGTGCCTGCATGTATGTCGGTGCTCGCTGAGCTGTCAAAAAAATTTAGTTTTAAACTTGAAGCCAGTTCATTTGAATGGGGAGCAGGATACTACAAACAGCATGGTCATTTTCTGCCTGGAAATGGTCTCGAAGTCCTAAAAAGATTTGATGCCATTTATTTTGGTGCTGTAGGATTGCCCGAGGTCGATGATACGCTTCCATTTAGACTATTTACCAACTATATTCGAACCCATTTTAAGCAATATGTAAACTACCGGCCGGTTAAATTATTTGATGGCATAAGCAGCCCACTAAGAAATAAAGGTCAGTCAGATATTGACTTTGTCATCATTCGTGAAAACAATGAAGGTGAATTTGTACAAAGTGGTCGGCAATTATATCCCGAAGATCCGGAAGGCCTGGCAATGGATACCAGTATTTTTACCCGAAAGGGCATCGAGCGGGTGGCGCATTATTCCTTCCAGCTGGCCCGGCGACGCAGGAAGCACTTGAAAAATGTGACCAAATCAAATACTCTTATTAACACTTTAGCTTATTGGGACCGGGTTATCGAAGAGGTCTCAAAACATTATCCGGATGTGGCCTACCGGAAAATGTATGTTGATGCTGCCTCGGCAAATTTTGTATTGCATCCGGAATACTTTGATGTGTTACTCACCACCAACATGATTGGTGATATTTTAAGTGACTTGGGAGGTGCCATTATGGGAAGTCTGGGTTTGGGTGGTAGCGGTAATATTAATCCGGAAAAGGAATTTCCATCCATGTTTGAACCCATCCATGGTTCGGCACCGGATATTGCCGGACAGAATAAAGCCAATCCTGTCGGTCAATTATGGGCTGGGGCTTTAATGCTTGAACATTTGGGCGAAATCGGAGCCGCGAAACATTTAATGCAGGCCATAAATCAAGTGACTGCTTCTTCTTATAAAACCCTGGATCTTGGAGGTACCGCAAGTACTACCCAAATTACCCGGGCAATAGCTGAAGCTATTTAATAAATTATGATGTTTGACCTTGATAGATATATTTTGCACGATCTGACGCAAACCTTTGATGCTTCGGTCAGCGGTTATTCAGACTCTCCTGCTAAAATTCTTGAGCATGACGGATGGAATGCAAAATGGTTTCGCATCTATTCTCATGCGGGGACCCACATGGATGCGCCTCATCATTTTGGCGTCACTGATCAGACTATTGAGCAATTTTCCTTGCAAGACTTGATGGGTGTGGCCCACATTTGCCGGATTAAAATCAATGAGAAGCAACAGCTGATCGGGGTCTCTGACCTCGCACCTCTAGAGGACATAATTAAAAGTGGAGATAGCCTTTTATTTCAGACCGGTTGGAATCATAAAATTGGACAGTCTTCATTCAGAGATGACCTTCCCCGCATCAGCGAAGAATTGGCGAGATGGTGTGTAGTGCGTAAAATAAAGATGCTTGGGGTGGAAGCACCTTCTGTGGCTGACGTCAATAATCTGGCAGAAGTGACACAAATTCACCAAATTTTACTTGGAGGCGACGTGATTATCATCGAGGGATTAAAAAATCTGGGATTAATAAAAAGGGATTTAGTTTTTTTGATGGCTTTACCGTTAAAGATTGAGCATGGAGATGGAGCCCCTGCACGAGTGATCGCCTTTGAAGAAAAGGATTCTTGATGAAAATGAAAAATAGAGTTGAGAAGAAAGTCCACCCCCTGGCCCTCTCAAGGGGGACAAGTGACAAGGAAAATATCCCCCTTGAGGGCCCTTGAGGGGCAGGGGCTGGATAAACTCTGCCTGAAATAAAATCAGATTCAATGACGAGAATGAATGGAAGATATTTGGTGGTGGTAGGCATGTTCTTACTTTCCTTGCTCTTGTATATTGACCGAATCTGCATTTCAGTAGCAAAAAGTCCGATTGCCAGTGATCTTAATTTAAGTGATAAAGCAATGGGCTGGGTGTTGTCGGCATTTGCTTTGGGATATGCGTTGTTGCAGGTGCCCAGCGGACTTCTGGCCGATCGCTATGGTCCAAGAAGGATTTTATTTTCTATTGTCACTTTTTGGTCTGCTCTCACCGCGCTTACGGGTGCTGCGTGGAATTTTATTTCATTACTGGTGGTACGCTTTTTATTTGGTGCCGGTGAGTCCGGTGCTTTTCCCGGTATGTCGAGAGCTATCTATTCATGGATGCCTTTGCGAGAGCGTGGCACCGCTATCGGTATTAATTTTTCCGGTTCGCGATTAGGCGCTGCCTTTGCGCTGCCTTTTGTAGCCTGGTTAATTACCGATTATGGATGGAGATATTCGTTCCTGGTGCTGGGAGGTATCGGGATTATTTGGGCGGTAATTTGGTGGTTGACTTTTCGGGACACTCCTGAAGAGCACCCTTGGCTATCGAATAACGAAAAAGAGGAAATAATTGCCGGACGGCAGGGAGCTACTGAATTAGAAAGTGAAAAACTGCAGCTAAAGGTTTTACTCCGTTCGCAAAATATGTGGTCTGCCATCGGGCAATATTTTTGTAGCAATTTTACATTTTTCTTTGCCTTGACCTGGTTATTCCCCCATTTAAAAGATAAATATCAATTAGATACTATGGAAGCCGGGTGGTATGCCATCGCTCCATTAATCGCAGGTGCAGTGGGTAATTGGTTTGCAGGTGCGATGGTCGATTCACTTTATCGTAATGGACGTTGGAACCATTCTCGTCAGATGCCAGCCATCTTAGGTTTTTGTCTGGCAGCATTAGGCATGATTGGAAGTGTCTATATGAATACTCCACTGGGATCCATACTCATGCTTAGTATTGCTATTTTTGGCGCCGACATGACCCTACCACCATCCTGGGCATTGTGCGTCGACATTGGCAAGAAAAATAGTGGCACTGTATCCGGCACCATGAATATGGCAGGTAATCTTGGTTCCTTTTTGACGGCACTGGCTTTTCCTTATTTGACCGCCTGGACTGGCTCTGTGAATTATTTTTTCTTTACCAGCGCAGCACTAAATGTTTTGGCCATCTTTTTCTGGGTGAAAGTAAAAGCCGATCGGGGCCTGTCTTACTAATAAAATTTATAGTCGTGAAAATTAAAATTGCGTGTATTGGTGCGGGATATTTTGCCCGATTTCACCTGGAGGCCTGGAAAAGAATACCCGAAGTAGAACTTGTGGCTATTTGCGATCAAGACGAGCTCAAGGCAAAAAAAATGGCTATAGACTTTGGTGTCAGAAAAACCTACGTTGATTTGGATGCTATGTTGCAAGCAGAGGAATTTACCGTTTTGGATGTGATTACACCACCTCAGACACATTTGTCGCTGTGTGAAAAAGCCATACACTTTGGTAAACATATTATCTGTCAGAAGCCGTTGGCACCCGAACTCAATGAAGCGGAAGAACTGGTGAGCTTGGGTGATCGACATAATGTTCGTTTTATGGTGCATGAAAATTTCCGTTTTCAACCCTGGTATCGAAAGATAAAATCAATGATGGATCAAGGTATGATTGGGAATACGCTGCATACCATTACGATTAAATTGCGAACCGGTGATGGTTGGGGACACGATGCGTATCTCGACCGGCAGCCATATTTCCAGACAATGCCCCGGTTGCTGATCTACGAGACAGGCATACACTATATTGATGTCTTTCGATATTTGGCCGGCGATATTTCAACAGCTTTCGCGCAATTGCGCAGGCTCAATCCAGTCATCGCCGGTGAAGATTGTGGAGTTGTATTGCTAGATTTTATAAATGGAGGTATAGGTATTATTGATGCCAACCGCTACAATGAATCCAATAGCAAAGATCCTCGTTATACTTTTGGAGAAACCACGGTGGAAGGGAACATGGGTACGATCCGGCTATATACCGATGGAAAGATTACATTGCAGCCCCTGGGTCATCCGGAAGTGGAGCAAATGTACCATCACGACCGACGTAATTTTGCCAGTGATTGTGTTTTTAATACGCAATGCCATTTTGTAAATTGTTATTTACAGGGATTGCCATTCGAAACCAGTGGCCACGATTATTTAAAGAATATCTATGTGCAGGAAGCCATTTATCAAAGCAATACTAGAAAAGAAATCATAATTCTCTAATGAATGATCTTTTCCATAATTAAAATGACACTTTTCATGAGATTCTTTTTTGTGAATATCATTTCATTATTGACTTGTATCGTACTATTTGCCCAGGATCTACCCGAAGAGGATAGTGGATATCTGATGGTGGAAGCCGAATCATTTGAATCTCAAATTTTAGATGACATCCGGAAATGGTATGTCATAAATAGTGAATCAGCTGAAGACATTCAACAGGCGGAGTCAGAAGATTTTTATAAAACCGCCAGTGGAGAAGCCTACACCATGGTTTTACCCGATACCCGAAAGACTCATGATGATCTGCTCATTGCCGGGGAGAATTTCAGCAATGAACCAGGAAGGCTGGCGCTGTTGAATTACCGGGTGAAATTTAATAATCCGGGAAAATATTTTGTGTGGGTACGTACACTATCTACGGGTACGGAAGATAATGGAGTGCAGGTCGGTATAGACGGTGTGTGGCATGAGAGTGGTCAACGAATGCAATGGTGCGATGGAAAAAATCAATGGACCTGGGCCAGCAAACAGCGTACTCAGGAGGAACATTGTGGGGTAGAAGAACTAATCTATTTGGAAGTGGATAAACCCGGGGAACATATCATTTCATTTTCAATGAGGGAAGATGGATTTAGATTTGACAAATGGGTTATGTCAGCAGATTATAAAAAACCTGAGTAATAATAGTGAAATTTGAGTTGCAATAATTTATCCTTTCTGGTCGAGTGGTTAACAATCTAATCCTCTTATTGGATCCTGACCTTCAATAAAGACCCGCTGGATTATATTTATATTCACCGCATTATCTCAAAATAATCTAAGAAAGATGGCTCGTATTGCAGCACTGATTTGCTTTTTGGGTGTAACCCTTGGATGTCAGCCGACCCTAAAAACTGAAGACAAAATACCTCCGGTAGTTGCTCCTTTTTCAGACGTAGATACTTTATCGATCAACGATTGGTGGAACCGTGGACCGAGCGACATTATCGACCTGAAGGTAGATCGGAATCAAGTCGTGGCATTTGGCATGTACACCGTAGCTAAAGGTGTCTTAAAATTGACTGCTCAGCTTTATCCCCTTTACCCCGATGAAAGTAGAGAAGTGACTCTTTCGATCAGGGAGGGGAATGAATGGAAAAAGATCCAAAAACAGAAAGTCAATGATCTTGGCTGGTCAACCTTGTTTCGGGTGGAAAACTGGGATCCTGCGATTGATGTGCCGTATCGTCTTAGTCATGGCAAAGATGCTGCATTTGAGGGTTTGATTCGTAAAGACCCGATTAACAAAGATGAAATTGTGGTGGCAGCATTTTCATGTAATAGCAATAAAGACCGGGGAGACCGCCAGAATTATATCCGCAACGTCGGATTTCAGAATCCCGATTTACTTTTTTTTGCTGGCGATCAGTCTTATGATCATAAAGAGCATACTGCTGCCTGGCTCAAGTTTGGTTTGCAATTTCGTGATTTGTTTAGGGACCGGCCTTGTATTACCATTCCTGATGATCATGATGTCGGCCAGGGAAATGTCTGGGGCGAAAATGGCAAAAAAGCTTCCACTCCTGATGGCAATGATGGTGGTTACTTCTATCATCCTGAGTATGTTAAAATGGTAGATCGATGTCAGACTGCTCATTTACCAGATCCCTTTGATCCTACTCCTGTTCAGCAGGGCATCGGTGTTTACTACACGAGTTTGATGTTGGGTGGCATCGACTTTGCCATATTGGAAGATCGAAAATTTAAATCAGGTCCTAAAGGCAAGATACCCCAGCAAGGCCCTCGGCCGGATCATATTTTAAATCCTGAATACGACCCGGCTTCCATAGATCTGCCGGGACTCGAACTTCTCGGAAAAAGACAAGAGGATTTTCTTGATTATTGGGCTACTCAGAATAAGGATGCACTAAAAGTAGTCCTATCGCAAACGGGCTTTTGCGGAGGAGCCCATTTGCATGGTAAAAAAGAAAACCGGCTGCATGCTGATCTGGACTCCAATGGTTGGCCTCAACGAGGTCGAAACAGGGCTCTGGAGGCGATCAAAAAGGCGCATGCCATCCATATCGCTGGCGACCAACATCTAGCCACGTTGATTCATCATGGAATAGATGAATATGATGATGGTCCCCTGGGCTTTTGTGGTGCCGGCAATCGTCAATAATTATTACAGTCGGTGGTGGTGGCCCGAAGATGAAAAACCAGGAAAAAATGGCAATAATTTATTACTCTGGACGGGAAGATATGTCGATGGATTTGACAATAAAATTACGATGCAGGCTTACGCTCATCCGGATGGCCCATCACAGGGAGCCGGCTATGGATTGAGCAGAGTGAATAAAGCGAATAAAAAAGTCACCTTTGAATGTTGGCCTCGGTATGAAGACGTGACCCAAGACACGGCAAGGCAATTTGTAGGTTGGCCGGTAACGGTGGGTATGGAATGAAGTTTAGATGGTGATCTTTGGATGTATCTATGTTTGAAAACTGCCGCGTTAATTGGCGGCCATCCACAGATAAGTATGCGACCAGTGTTGTAGGTTCGATTGATTTCTGTTTGTCCACGGATTTACGCAGATTTTCGCGGATAGCGATTCCAAGGAGGTCTTGTTGGCTGTTCGCCTTGTTGAAATTTTGACATTCATCAGTGGCTTTCCAATTTTCCACCCTTCCAATTTATTCTCCTCCGCAGTCGGCTTACCGATCCCTCCGGGGTTAGCAGTCCGAACACCGCCCGCCATAGCCTTAAGCGAAGGAGGGCTTTCCAATTTTCCATTTTCCATTTTAATCTCCTCCGCAGTCGACTTACCGATCCCTCTGGGCTTAGCAGTCCGAACACCGCCCGCCATAGCCTTAAGCGAAGGAGGGCTTTCCAATTTTCCATTTTCCATTTTCCTTTTAATCTCCTCCGCAGTCGGCTTACCAATCCCTCTGGGCTTAGCAGTCCGAACACCGCCCGCCATAGCCTTAAGCGAAGGAGGGCTTTCCAATTTTCCAATTTTCCATTTTCCTCTACGAGTCTAACCCGTTCGTTTGATCTATGACCCCTAGTGACTAGGAGCGTATAAACAAAATTGACGCAACTTTATCAGAGCATAAAAACGTATAAGGTTTCTGTTGTTGTACATCACAAGAATTATGAAACACATCATCTTATCTACCATCGCTATAGTAGTCTTAACTTCGTTTTCTACGGGTGACGAAAGTGATTCGGGTTGGTCAATTGTCAGAAAGAATGAACATATTGAAGTTTACAAACAACCTACTGAGACCGGCTACAATGCCATTAGAATAGAAGCGACGGTATCGACACCAATACAGTCATTTATAAGTTTTCTTAGTGATATACACCGATATCCTGAATGGGTATTTAAATGCAGTGAGGCCAGGAGTCTTGATCATGGAGCGAATACCAGCATGAAATATTGGATGGTCAGTGATTTTCCTTTCCCTTTTAAAGACAGAGAACTGACTGTTGAATCTGCACATTATGTTGATCGTAATGGGGTCTTTTATTCGACATCCAAAGCAATTTCAAATCTGGTCAATAGTTCAAATGTTGCTATTACGCAGTTTGACGCTCATTGGAAAGTGACTCCTGTCAAGCAAAATCAAATCAAGATAGAATATGAGATTCTGGCAGAACCAGGTGGCGCTATCCCAGCCTGGTTATATAATCTGGCTGTCGACCAGGGACCTTTCAAAACAATGCAAAATCTGAAGGATATTTTGGAACATCAGAATTAAAGAATGGGATCCTATTTCTATGAAAATTATTGGAATCACTACATATGAAGAGAGCAGCCGTGAATGAGCAATCTACTACCCAGCTTTTCGAGTCAATATTTACGGCCATCTTCGATCATTTCCCGAATATTGACCGGTTCACCCACCCTCTGCCTCAAGTTTTTAAATTTCGCCATTAATTCCTCTCTACTGAGTTTTTCCTCTTTCGGTGCGAAAGGTATTAATTTGGCAACAGGTACCCCCGATATGTGATGACATATTCTTTTCCGTCTCGAACTTCCGCTAAAAGTTTGCTGAGCTGGGTCTTGGCTTCAAAAGAACCTATGGTATTCATTACATCTAGTTTATAACCTTCGTCTAGCAAGAGTTGAAGCTGAAGGGTTCCTTCCAATCGTCACTATGTCCCATAGTTGGGTATGTTTCGCTCGCAAAAGATCACCCGAATTGGGGGCATTCTACATTCGTCATTAAGATCTGATGGGCGTGATCTGATGTGATCAAAGGGCCTTTACAACCATGTAGGATTTGAAAAAATGTTGGAGACCAAGTATTAGATTAACGTCTATGTCAATTTGAAAGAGAAGGTGATCGCAGATAATATGAGCTTGACATTGGCTAGCTTAATTAACCTCAATCTATTTTTGATTTTTCGAAATCCATAAATTGATCGATTGGTCTTCTCCACTCCAGTTGGCACCAAGTATATCGGCAACGCCATCGCTATTAAAATCCTCTACCTGAATGCTATGCGATCCTTTTTCTGATAATAAAATTTTATTCCATTTTTTACCATGGTCAAGATTGATTAAAACCACGACCTCGTCCGGATCTACTCCCTGGTGCATCTCAGAGTACGTCATATCAGCAATTTTATCTCCGTTAAAATCTCCCAAATCCACACCATGAATCACGCATTCAATTGAATCTACCAGAGGGTGCTCAGTCCAATCTTGGCTAACCAAATCAGATGGTTGCTCAAACCAGGATATTCGATAATACTGTCCGGCTAATTCGGAGGGGGTTAGAATAATATCCATTCGATTATCATTGTTTAAATCAGCAACAGCAAGATTGGCGCTGGCATGCCAATTGGCGAAATCATGCTTTATCCAACCTTCAGCAGAATTTTCCAACCAGAAACCGCCACCAATAATGTCCATATCTCCATCTGCATCAAGATCGATCACCCGGAGCCCCTCACCATGATTGCATTCCAGAATCTTTTCATCCCACGCACCAACAGCCAGGTTTGTCCACAGATGTATGGTATTTCCTTTTTTTGTGCCAAAATCTGATTGATTTCTGGTAATGACGTCCAGTCTGCCATCACCATTTATGTCAGCAAGTTCCACATCATGGGTTGGGTGATCGGCAATGCGATGTACATTCCAGGACTTCTCCGGGTTTTCAGATAGTTGACCTGGATTTTCATACCAAAATAGACCTCCCATGACGACATCCATGTCCCCATCTCCATCCATGTCTCCAGCTTCTCCATCTACCGTATCATAGCCGCCTGCCGCAATGTCAAATTTCTGCCAATCCGGGTTTCGGTACCAGATGAGAGGTCCGCGTTGGCCTCCGACTATGATATCGGTCGTTCCATTGCCATCGATATCTGAGCATATTTTTGCCCATGGATTCACCACACCATTAGTGTCAATCACGATATGGTCGAATGCGACAGTTTGAAGTGAAAGGCCGTTTACTTGTTTTGATTTGGAACCATCATTGCAAGCCAATATCAACCAGGAGATTATCAATAAAATGCTAAGAGCCTGCTTCATCGAAAGTATTTGAGCGATTAATTTAGTGAAAGATCCTGTGCAATTGAAGCTAAAGTTAAGAGACCTTGGTCATAATGATTTCAGGCCATGAGATAGAAACACTCGATTTCTCGCCGATTAGGAATGGGACTATAGTGTAACTATTAGGAACTATTATATAGGGCACTAAGAAGATATCGGCAGATATTTGTATTTCAGAATGCACTAAAAATTTAACATAAACTCTACAAGAAAACATATATGAAGTACCTTTTCACTGCACTCTTCCTCTCTTGGTTAATTCCTTTGGTTTCTCAGGAGATTGGATTATCGATAGCAGGGACTATCCAGCTAGGTAACCCTTCCGAAATTCCCCCAGTTGGAGGCATGCTATTCTGGGATGGAGAAAATTTCCTTGGTGTGGATAGTCTGAATTTCCGGCTGATGACAAATGCACGGTTTGGATCGGTCACTGATCGGGATGGAAACCTTTATCGAACGGTGCGAATTGGAATTCAATGGTGGATGATTGAGAATCTCCGGACTGCCACCTTTGCCGATGGTTCTCCTATTCAATTAGATAGTTCGGATGCAGCTTGGAGCGTGGGTAATAGTGCATATTGCTGGTATGACAATGACAGCAGTAATTATGAGCATTTGTACGGCAAATTATACAATTGGTATGCGGTTTCTGATGTACATGGATTATGTCCGGAAGGATGGCACGTACCAACCGATTCCGATTGGTTGACTTTGGCCACTCAATTGGGAGGCCAGGAAATTTGCGGCGGTAAAATGAAAGAGCTCGGAAGCAGTCACTGGTTGCCAGCAAATGCTGCGGCTACAAACGAGAGTGGATTTACTGCGAAACCGGCCGGATTACGTTCGATTAATGGAGCATTTCTTAATTTAAATCACATTGGCTATTGGTGGGCTTCCAATGTTTCGGGTGCAAGTGCATGGTACGGTAATTTATACAATTATAATGGGACTCTGGATGTGAATTTGGGCGATAAGTTGAATGGATTATCGGTCCGATGTGTAGATTGAATCTGGTCTAAAATATTAATGAATACATCAATCCTGAATAAGCATCAATTGAGAATCAGAAATATTTTATCAACACTTGTATGCACGTTTCTTTTGACCTCCATGAAAGGTCAGATCCTTAGCTTATTTGTCGATGGGGGTTTGAGAATTGGGAATACAAGCGTCACCGAGCCGGAGGAAGGCACCATACGTTGGACGGGTGAGCACTTTGAGGGATTTAATGGAATATTCTGGACCCAGCTGGAAGGGGATTTTTTTCTTCCCAGGGTGGTGGGACCCCATGTGGGTTCGGGTGAGATTTCAGAAATTGATGGAGCTATACAAATAGGAACCAATCTCAATGCTCAATTTGGTTCCTCAAGAACCAATCCGGAAGCCGGCACCATAAGATGGTCCGGTTCAGATTTTCAAGGCTGGAATGGTGTATTCTGGGTGTCGCTGAGTGGAAATTCGCTGTACGATGTGGATGGAAACACTTATAGGACAGTCGTCATCGGCAACCAGGAATGGATGCAGGAGAACTTACGGACTGGCAAATATTTGAATGGAGAATCCATATCACTGGTCAGCGACAATTCACAATGGCAAGGCCTAAATACTGGCGCATATAGCTTGTATGAACATGAGGCTACGGAGGAGAATGTCTACGGAAAACTATATAATTGGTATGCCGTGATAGACCCACGTGGGCTATGTCCTACAGGCTGGCGGATTCCTGACAGTGGGGATTGGACGGCACTAGTTGATTTTTTGGGAGGAGCCAGTCTGGCTGGAGGAAAACTGAAAGAAACCGGCCTCCGACACTGGAACAATCCCAATACTAATGCGACTAACGAAAGTGAATTTACTGGTCTCGCTGGCGGATTTCGGAGTTTCAGCGGCTCATTTATTTTTAAAGGTAACAGTGGTTCCTGGTGGAGCACAACTACTACTATTGGTACCCTTGATGTCTATATTCAATCTCTTTCATACGGTAGTGGGATCACCAGTTCCTATTATGAGGATCGGAGGTCCGGTGTTTCGGTACGCTGTATTAAGAAGTAATTGGACGACTGGCAAAGTTTTGTTAAGAGTCACGGTGAGTAAGGACATTTTTTTGCAAAAATGAAGAAAGCGAGGATGACAGCTTGGTTATGTTTGGATCGTTCCCTTAACTTGTTTGGCATATAAATAGACTAGCAAAAGAACTAAATATGATGCTTTCCTATAATATGAATAATGAATTGAACCAGCGCCAGTTGTGCTGATCTGTCGTAGGTAGCTTGCCGAAACCTTCTCCTTTTACCATTGGTCAAATAAAAAACTGACCTGCACCTGCACCTCCGTCCTAGTGGCTCGTTCCTATGCTCTTAAGCTCCGGCCTACGGGAGACGGCGTATGACACATCGGAGACCTGCGCAGATTAAAATGCTTCGGCCTACTCTGCGAAATTGGTTTTTGCAATCGGCAAGTTGACAAACTGTTTAAGTCTGTCGATTTCTTCATTGATTGATGCATTGGTCGCAATTAGCCAGTCGATAAGTTGCCTCTGTTCATCAAATTTTTCTTGATATTCTTTTCGCATGGCATTAGCCGCTTCAACCAACAGCGGTGTCATTTTGCTATAATCCATACCGGTAGCATCGATACCGTTTTCTTCATAACCTACGATTTCAGGCATGACGGATCCAATTTCCTCTGCAATAAATCCCACATCATGCAGGCCGCCATGATCGGAGTTCCAATCAAAATAGACACCTCTCAATTGAGCCATTTTTTCAAGTGGGTTGGGGATGTTGATAATATTCGTTTTCCAGCGTCTGGATGATGATTGTCCATAGGCTATAGAGCCATCCTCTTTCCAGGCATAGAAGTCATAGGTTTTTCCATTACCCCAGACTCCATAGCTATTGGTACTTTCTCCCAAAACACCGATCTCATTTGTGCTTTTTCCACACACTCCATAACCTCCGGTGCTAGTGCCATAAACTCCAATCCCAGTCACACTGCTGCCAGTCACCCCTCGGGCAACCTGCCCGGTGCCAAGTACGCCACTTTTATTTATATCGGAACTGCCGGTTTGGCCAATCGTTCCATATTCGTTATTACTTACCCCCCAAACACCAGTATGATACGTACTGATACCATATACACCAATTGAATTTAGACTGGTTGATTGAATTCCGGTGTTGTAAACTTCATCTACGACTATTTGTTGGGCCTTTAAATAGGCCTGCCAAAGAATAAGGATAATTAGATTCAATATGATTTTCACTTTTTCTATTTTTTTCATTGAAGGAATACCTGTATAAATTTACTCAATCTGGACTGAGGGTACAGGTTTCTGACAAGATGCCTATCCAGGCCCGGATTTTATCATAAAAGTCTCTTCCTACTCCGTTAAATTGACTTTTGCCATCGGCACCTTAATGAGTTGTTTAAGTTCGGCCATCTCTTTACGGATTGATTCATTGGCAGCGATCAGTTTGTCATTAAGTTGTTTTTGGGCATTAAATTTTTCCTGATATTCTTTTCGCATAGCATTAGCCGCTTCAACCAACAGCGGAGTCATCTTGCTGTAATCCATACCGGTAGCATCGATGCCATTTTCTTCATAACCTACGATTTCAGGCATGACGGCTCCGATTTCCTCTGCAATAAATCCCACATCATGCAATCCTCCGTGATCGGGGTTCCAGTCAAAATAGACACCTCTTAATTGGGCCATTTTTTCAAGGGGGTTGGGGATGTTGATAATATTCGTTTTCCAGCGTCTGGATGATGATTGTCCATAGGCTACAGAGCCATCTTCCTTCCAGGCATAGAAGTCATAGGTTTTTCCATTACCCCAGACTCCATAACTATGAGTACTTTCTCCCAAAACACCGATCTCATCAGTGCTTTTTCCATACACCCCGTAGCCTCCCGTGCTTGTGCCATAAACTCCAATCCCAGTTGCGCTTTGGCCAGTCACCCCTCGGGCAGCAATACCGTAGCCGCATACACCACTGTGATTGCTACTTGTACTGTAGCTTTGGCCAATCGTTCCATCTGCGTTAATACTCGCGCCCCGCACTCCCCATAGGTAAGTACTTGATCCCAAAATACCCGAACTATGCTTACTGATACCGTATACTGCAGCGGTATTTAGACTGGTTGATTGAATTCCGATGTTGTTGACTTCATCTACGATTATTTGTTGGGCCATTAAATAGGCCTGCCAAAGAATAAGGATAATTAGATTCAATATAGTTTTCATTTTTTTCATTAAAGGAATGTCTGTATAAATATTATTCAATATGGACTGAGGGTACAGATTCTGACAAGATGCCTATCCTGCCCCGGATTTTATCATAATAGTCTCTTAGCTAAGTCAAAGTAATTTGAGCATTTCAGATTTCGTTTGACTACATGGGAACTAACTTCTTTGAATGTTTATCGGCGAAATTCCATTCATGGAGCACAAACGTCTGTCGCCGGGACAAAGAATTATCCCAATACCAGATAGCCGGTTTCAAATGCTCTTCGTACCATGCCCGCCATATTAATGGCACCAAGTTTCTGCATAATATTTTTACGATGAGTTTTTATGGTGTCGGGAGCGATGTATAATATTTCACCGATTTCACTGGTGGTTTTTTCCATGACAATTAGTTGCAATACTTCAATTTCGCGGGTAGACAACTTGATGATGTGATGATGATATTGACTTTCCATGATTTGAGGATTTGTGATTATTTTTTAGATTTTGTTTTCGTTAGATATTGGTAAGTCCATCGATGGCGTTTGAACACTATTTAACTTCTGACATATTTGGTGAAGCCTCGCTTGTGACCGAATGCCAATTCGTCGATACCAGGCAAGGCTTCTATTTTAGTTATTCTACATGAAGGCGCTTCAGATTCTGAGTACCGACTCTCCTCGCGGTGACCTTAGTGCTGCAATTTCATTGATCAATACTTCGTCTTCCAGTATTAGTCGGTGATTTAACTCCCAGTACGGTTACACCTATGGACTTTGAAGTTATATTCATCAGGAATGCCGACAAAAAGGAATTCTCAGATCGAAGGAATGATTTCACTTTTGCTGTTCAAATTGAGAATTCAGATTAATTGACCAATCTAAATGGAGGTTCAATAGTTGTGTATTGATTTTCTACACCGATTAGTGCTTCCAATTTTTCGAGTCGTTGAGTGAGCATCTCGTTTTCTGAGTTAAGTCCTTTCACTTGTAGTTTCAGTTCCTCATTAAGTTCTTGCACGGCTTTTACCAGGGGAACCACAAACTCGGCATAACGGAGGCTATAGAAGTCCATTTCATTTTTTGGTATTTCAACTCCACTAAAATTATACCCGCACGCTAGTGCAGCCTTCTCAACTTCCTGAGCGATGAAACCTGTTTGCAACATCTTTTCCTTGTCGGCAATTGCTTTTTTCATTTGATCATTCCACTCACGATCCTGGTTTTCGTGAAGAGCTTTACTGAGACTGGTCACATCCAGATTGTAGGTCACTGGCTGAAGTCTAAGAATAAAATCTAGCCCCACTACATCGGCTTTTATATTTCTCTTAAAACGGCCGTCACTGACGTTAGACCAGTTTTGATATCCGCCATTTTTTGCCGTGGCAGAGTTTCCAAGAATGGCATTACTGACAGCTGTCACAGTGGTACCCTGACCAATGGCTACTATGTTATATAGTCCGTTATCGTTACCGCCGGATTGCGCTCCCAAAAATGTATTATTAAAACCATAATTATGATAAGCACCTGCCTGATAACCCAGAGCTACATTAAACTCCGAAGCAGATGTTGTGCCAAGAGCTTGATTGCCGATCGCTGTATTAAACCTTCCGATCGTGTTTGCATACAATGCCCTGCTACCTACCGCAGTATTTTCATCTCCTGCGCCTATACTGTACAAAGCTTGAGATCCTAATGCGGTATTTTCAAATCCAGTGGTATTGAAGTACCCTGCAGAATTACCAATAAAGGTGTTAAAAATGCCATCAATCACATTGGATGGATTATTGATGATTCCGGTTCCATATCCAATAAATGTATTAGTGTAGGAATCCGAATGAATCCACATCAAGTCTCCGCCGCCACTGTTCCGTAGTCGGATTAGCGGATTGGTATTGGTTTGTCCGGCGCCGGCATCAAGAACCAGCTTGCTTTCATTTTGGGCAGTCACTATGATGGTGGTCAGTAACGAGACGATCAACAGATTAATTTTTTTCATGACGAATATTTATTAGTGTTTGTAAATAAATTTTTTTGACTTGTTCTCTCAATAGGTTATGTCTTAATCGATCTGCAGATCGAGCCCGGTTTAAGCCTGTTGGACTGAGCGATCAGCTTAGTAATTATCACTCTTCAAATGTATCTTGAGTTTAGATCGATGTCTTACACTCTGGTTCCAAATGCTTATACAATGGTCCCAAGTGGCCTTTAGATTGCTGATTGCTGATTGCTGATTGTAGATTGCTGATTGCTGATTGGGGAATGCTGATTGCTGATTCAGATTGACGGAGTGATGATTTAAGGATTTCTGATCGAAGAATGGATCTTAGTGAGTCGACAACCTTTGATAGTCGAAATCCATTTGACTTTTCTAAACAGAGAATTTATGAATCGATTTACTATGGCTTTGATTTTGTCAATACTTGGCTCCACAGTGGGGGCTCAAGAGGATGGGGATACCAGCCGGACTTTATCTGACTACATTCAGCTATACTCGGTAGGTCAGGAATCTACCAGCCAAAGACTAGTATTAAAATCAGATACTGACCCCGGCTGGGAACGCTGGCAAGAACGAGGTTACTCTTTTGGGTTTGATCCTCAAATCACTCCGATGTACACCACGGTTGACGGTATTTTGTCGACTCCTTACATGGTTCAGGTACGAGGCAATTCCTTGGAGAAGAACAAAAAGCGTTGGGGCTATCATGTTTTTGAAGGATTTGCCAGCGATGATAAGTCACGCATCACTATGTTGGTCAACAAACATATCGAATTAGAAAAGCCGGTGGCGGAACTTTATTATTATGGTACAGTATACAATCACTCACCCGAGGCTTACAACTGGTTTAAAATCGGCTCCGACGTCCGGCAGCATTCTTTTATGTTTGGCAGGGATCAAGCCATTTTTTATGGCTCACTCAAGTTGACCAATGCGTTGACCGTGGGCAATATCGGGCAAGATGATTTATTGAAAGAAAAGCCAAAGGGTGATGATGAGACAAACTACGAAGCTGATGCAAAACATGTCAACTATATCGAGCTAAAAAACAGTGGAGATGGCACCCTGTTTTACGACAAAGACCGTCATATGCTGGTGATAAAAGTCAATGGTGAATGGATGAAAGTCAATTTGACACCTTTGCCGGCAGGAGTAGAATATGACTTTTAAACCAAAGTATAAGGCTTGATCTAGTCAGGTACAAGGAGACATCTGGATTTATCGAAATGATAAAAAGAATTGGCCATGAAATTGTCCCCCTTGAGGTAACACCAATAATGGAAGATCTTTTTCAATATATAAGGGGTAGCAAAGCAGTACTACCATAAAGGTGATTGCGTCACCTACTGTGTACTAATTAGTAAGAGGAGTCAGCACTGGAGATCAAGAATTTTGATTTTTCTATCTCCCAGCCGCTCTCCTCAATTTGTCATTAATCGCCCGGCCTAATCCCTCTTCGGGGACAAGCTCAGCCACAATGATATCCAGGTTTAGTTGATCGAGTTCTCTCAAATAGCTAAAAAATGCTGGGCAGCTTCGGAAAGACTGTTTGAAACACTTAGCACCCTTTGATGATCGGCAGAGATTTGTTCGATCTTATTGGCGAAGGCCAGATATCCAATTCTATCAACTGGAAATTCTAGGAGTACTTCAGGAATTGATTTTAAAGTCAGAGCTACTTTCGGTGCATAATGATGATCCAACATGCCGGGAGCCGAGGGCCTGCTGGTGGAATGGGTAGCCACTCTGACCTTGCCAAAGATATTTTCGATCTCCTCGACCGGAATACCACCTTTTCGCAACACGATGATTTTACCCGCGACATAATCAACAATCGTACTTTCTAAACCAATTTTACATGGACCCCCATTCAAAATATAGGGTATCAACCCGTCCAGTTGATCCTGAACGTGCTGTGCGGTTGTAGGACTGACATAACCAAAAGGATTGGCACTTGGTGCGGCCAAGGAAAATCCAATTTCTTAAGCAGGTCCAAGCTCATCGGATGATCTGGTATCCTAACCGCCACTTTGGGTGATCCGGAGGTGACTAAATCAGGGATTAAGTCTTTTTTATGTACAAGGATGGTCAGGGGCCCGGGCATAAATTGAGTAGCCAATTCTAGTAGTGGTCCGGGAATCTCCTCAATGAAACTTTCAATCTTTCGAAGATCGTCTGTATGAATGATCAGGGGATCAAAGAAGGGTCGGTTTTTGACCCTGAAGATTTCGGTGACCGCCTTATTGCTCAATCCATTTCCAGCAAGGCCGTAGACCGTTTCCGTAGGTATTGCGACTAGTTGATCTTTCCTTAATAGTTGCATTGCCTCAGAAATATCAACTCCTATGCGTGTCATAGGGGCAAAAATACAATTACCAGGATCATCGAAAGGAAGCCGTCATTATTTTGTGGGAGATGTTCCCGGGAAAAGATTTGATTTCTGTAAGTTTAGGCTGTGTTTTTGATCTTAAAACTTTAAAATATGACATCTTACCTTCAATTGTGTTCGATAGTGACATTGATAACCTGCTTTTCTTTTAGTCTTCATGCCAGCTGCATAACCTTGGAGTCGGTGCCTACTCCCAACCTGGTGGTCTCAGAAGATGGCAACGAAGTGCTCATGGCCGAGAAGTCACGTTTTAAGGCTATGGTTGATAGAGATCTTGTCACACTTGATCAGGTGATTAGTGAAGACCTGGTTTATATTCATTCGAATGGATCTATTGATACCAAGGAGTCTTATATCGCTGCTATTGAAGATGGGAGCCGGGCGTATAACGATATTACCATGAAAGATGCTCAGGTGCGGACCTACGGCGAAGTAGGAATTATCAACGCAAAATGTACCTATCACCGCACAACACCGGAAGGTAGGGCCGATAACCTTTCTCTTTTTTATACTTCAGTCTATGCCAAGATTGATGGTCGCTGGCAGCATGTATCCTGGCAGTCATTTAAGATGACTGAATAGACATAAACATAAAGCAGGCTGAATGATAACCATTTATTAAGCAATTTTTCTTGTGGTTAAAAAAACCGACTTCAACTATTTCACTACTAAGGAAGAGTTGAGAGAATGCTTCAAAAGATTCAATTTGATTATTGTCATCAAACCGGAACATTTCTACGTGTAACTGGCAGAATTTGTAAAGAGAGATTATCATGCAAGTTTTATTCGAGGAGGAAGTCAGTAAAGGCAGGGCTTACATTGCCGATGAGGCAAACGTCACGCTCGGTGAAATGACATACTCGAAGGCAGGAGAGCATCTAATCATTATTGACCACACGGAAATTGACGAAGTGCTTAGGGGTCAGGGTGTTGGCAGAAAATTATTAGATGCTATTGTCAGAAAGGTACGTGATGAAGGAAAGAGAATCTTGCCACTTTGTCCATATGCCAAAAGTGTTTTTGACAAAGATGAAAGCATTCGTGATGTATTGCAGTAACGTCAGAATCGAAATATTTGTCAGTATTTAAATTGAAAAACTCAGTCCATTTTTTCGGGAGCATGAGATTTTAAATCATAGAATACCTTGATTAAGCGGGGGACGAGAGGTTTTCGCAGACAGGCCGGATTTCCTTTTCTTCCTTTAAATTGCTTTCAACCTCCCGGTGCCAAAAAGAAAATTGCCCAAACCCAGATAGCTCTCACTTTATTGCAAAAACCTGTAATTGTCTGGTCGAATAGATTACTCCTTCCGTAAAAGTATTATCTTGAAATTCAGCTCGACTTTATTGAGCCTGGCATCATTCAAATAAGATCTGAAAGCACTTAATTTGCAATTATGAAATCTAAATTGTTTGCCAACCTTGGTGTTGAAGCTAACGGAATCAAAGCTGACATAAGGAACACCACTTCACATTTTTCGACTTCTTCCCGACGTTCTTTCTTACGATTAAGTGGCCTCGGTGTTGTCGGTTTCGGATTATTTCACGCAGGGTGCGCAGACCGGGGTGGATCGACAGATGGGGCAGATGAATTGATTCAGGGATTTGAGACAGAAGCCGAAGTTGAAAAGACAGAGACATGGGTTCCGATATCAGACCGGAAAGTCCGGGTAGGCATTGTGGGTTACGGGGTCTGTCGCTTTGGTGCTGAATTCGGCTTCCAAAATCATCCCAATGTGGAAGTTGTGGCGGTGAGCGATTTATTTCCTGACCGTTGCGCAAAACTTGCTGAAGTGTGCGGAGTTGCAAAAACGTACCCTTCATTAGAAGAACTCGTAAAGGACGACAACATCGAAGCAGTTTTTGTGGCAACAGATGCTCCTAGTCACGGAAAACACTGTCTTGAGGTTTTAAAACATGGAAAACATGTTGCCGTTGCCGTTCCTGCCGTCTTTGGGTCACTGGAGGAGGCTGACCAACTCATGGAGGTTGTGAAGTCAAGTGGATTAAAATATATGATGTTTGAGACTTCGATGTTTCGTAGCAATTTATATGCTATGCGTCAACTTTACCGGACTGGTGATTTAGGCGAGATCGTTTATTCGGAGGGTGAATATTACCACTATATGTCCGAGCCGATCGATTCCTATCAAGGGTGGCGTATTGGTTTACCTCCTCAATTTTATCCCACCCACTCCAATGCTTACCATATTGGTGTCACCGGTGGCAGTTTCACAGAAGTATCATGCCTGGGGATGAAGAGTGCCATTAAAGATTTTCAGCCTTCCGCTAATAATTACAAGAATCCGTTTGCCACTGAGATAGCCATGTTCCGGACGTCCGAAGGAGCTATGTCAAGAATGGCAGTGAGTTGGGATACTCCTGGTGACCATGGCGAAAGAGGCAGGGTACGTGGCCAAAAGGGCAGCTTCTATGAAAAGTATGAGGGTCTATCAAAAAACTTACCTGATCTGTCGCGTCCTGGCCTGCCGGAAGGAGTTCCAGCCGGTGGTCATGGCGGATCACATGGACTGCTCACCGATGAGTTTATAACATCGATTATTCAGGATCGAACTCCACTGGTTAATCTAGCAATGGCTTTAAATATGTCGGTGTCAGGTATTGTAGCCCACCAGTCAGCACTGAAAGATGGAGAGCTATTAAAGATCCCTCAATATTCGTTCTAGTATTCTGGTAGGGATTCCTAAGCCCAGAGGGATTAGTAAGCCCGGTCTGCTTTAAGAGGTCTCGCACCTTGACGAGCAGTGAGCTGAGAGAGTGGTACCACTCTTCCTAAATCCTGAAGGTGATTGGTCGACAGAATGGAGGGATTCCTAAGCCCAGAGGGATTAGTAAGCCCGGCTTGAGTCCCCGGTCAGCTCAGACCTGGATTACCAACATTTTGATATAATTTGGCAATCAAATGAGCATGCTCATCATATGCTGATTCAAACAGGTCATTAGCCCTTTGCTCACCCACTATTTTGCCACTACTCAATACCTTCGGCGGCTTTCCATTACGAACAAGAATATTAGCAATCTCCGCTTTTAGACAATTGATCAGTAATACTCCGCCCAAAGTGGAACCAGGAGATACTGGAGTATCCAGGCCTTCCAATTTAATCATGGCATCTCCCAGGGGAGCTCCGGTATCTAAAACATAATCGGCAAAATCGACTAGTTTTTTTCCATCTGTTCGCTTGGAGTTACTACCTTCCAGGTGAAGACTACTTACTAATGCTACAACCGGTATTTTTCGTAGTTTAAATTGTTCCGCCATTTCTATCGGGACTACGTTACAACCACTTGAGGAAATGATGAGAGCGGAATCTTCCTTGCTGGTGTCAAAGTTTCGGAGAATTCTTGCAGCCAGACCAGACACATTTTCTAAAAACATAGCCTGTCTTTGACCATTGGCCCCCACAACCTGATTATGAAAAGTCAGGGATAATTCCACAATTGGATTAAATCCGGGAAATGATCCATAACGTGGCCACATTTCTTCAACCATAATTCGGCTATGTCCAGAGCCAAACAGATGTACCATCCGCCCCTTTAATATGGATTGGGCAAATAATTCGGCTACCTCGCAGATCGTTGGTTCCTGATGGGCGATAATGGAGGTAATGTATTTTGCTCTTTCCAAATATTGTTTGGTATAACTCATTTGATTGCTATTATTTTAATCACTTAGTCATTCGTTCCCCAAGGTTTCTGATCCAGAGATTTTCATCTATGGAAGTTGCTAAAGCATTTGGATTCGGTACACTAAAAGGGCCATCAAATATAATTTATTATAGCTTGTACCTGTCAGGTTTGAAAATATAGAGCTTGCTGACTCAGCTGGTTATTTGAAGGCACTTTGATTTCTCTGGCAATAAAACTTATAACCGATAATATGGGGAAGGTTACGATTGGGGTTTCTTACTTTTATCTGTGGCGATATCAATGACGAGGCAAGCAAACCTGTCATTTTGGAAGCGAAGAGTACGAAAGTCGCTTTTATTCAATACACATGCACCGTCTTTCCCTATGATCATGCAGCTTCGGCGAGTCAGCCAGGGATCGCTGGGAACATGATCTCAACTGCATGTCTACCACCGCCACATCTGGACGAAACCCGGCCAATCTCCGATCGTAGTAAATCAGATTGGCCAAGGCTCTCGCGAAGCCCTGGTTTTTTGGTCCACTATTAATGCTGACAGCGGGTGCTCATTGTATCGATAAGATTGTCTTTTTATTTGTGTATTCTAGATTTACTTTTTATTATCAATGTTTAGTTTGGGGTTTGTTGCTACCAGGCTGTTGTAAAAGGGTAAAACTATGCATTTGGTGCAGTTGCAAAACGATAAAATGGATCGACGAGTAGCGCTGGTCGATTCAGAAGATTTATACCTGCTTGGGAAGGAGTATCCATCGGTTTACAGTCTGGCCTTATTCGTCATCGATCATCAGAGAATTTTGTCGAGAACAATCGAAGAGGCTTTAACCTCGGTGAAACTTGATTATACCAAAGTCTATCAAGATCGTAGTTTATGGAAGATCTTACCCTCAATCGATCACCCGTTAAATTATGCAGATTGTATCGTAAGCGGTACTGGACTCACCCACAAAGCCAGTGCGACCAACCGACAGAAAATGCATTTGGCGGAGAATGATGATAATCTGACCGACAGTATGCAGATGTATCTATGGGGTGAGAAAAGAGGTAAACCAGTTGCGGGTGAAATAGGGGTACAACCCGAATGGTTCTATAAGGGAAATGGTTCCACCCTAAGAGGCCATGGGCAGGTGCTTCGAGTGCCAGGATATGCTGAAGACGGCGGGGAAGAGCCCGAAATCGCCGGTATTTATGTTATTGCAAAGAATGGAGACCCTTATCGAGTAGGATTTTCAACCGGTAACGAATTCTCTGATCATATTATGGAAAAGAAGAATTATCTATATCTGGCACCTTCTAAATTACGACAATGTGCCATTGGTCCGGAGCTTGTACTTAAAGATGATTTTTCAAATGTCAATGGAATGGTAAGAATTAGTCGCAATGATGAGGTCGTTTGGTCGGCCTCGATCGCCAGCGGAGAAAAAAATATGGCACACAGTCTGAACAATTTGGAACATCACCATTTTAAATATGCTCAACATAGGTTGCCCGGTCAGGTGCACGCATTTTTTTGGTGCAGCTGATTTTAGCTTTGGCCACAATATAATTCTGATTGATGGAGATATTATGGAAGTACAATGGGAAGGTTTTGGAAGGGCCCTGCGCAATCCGATAAAGATTGGTACGAAAGACGAGCCAATGATAAGGGTCAGAACGATATAGAAAAAATATGATGGTGAAAATCGCCATGAGGCTATGTTGAAAAATGAAAAATCAAATAAATTTAATGCTTGGACCTATGAATTTTAAGCAGATTATTAATCTTCTGCCATTTTTTCTTTTTATGGCAGGTTTTCCGCCTTATGGCTGGAACCCAATCAAATGGGATCCAGGAAAAGCTAAAAATGTGGTTTTCCTAGTCAGTGAGGATGTGAATAATTATGAAGCTGATCGTACTATTCCATTGTTCGCTCAGCAGTTAGAGAAAAATTTCAATTTCAAAGCGCATGTTTTATTGGGCGAGGGACCCAGATCGGCCTATGAATTTCCAGATCTTTCGATTCTGAAAGAGGCTGATCTGGTGGTCGTGTTTTGTCGTCGGTTAGCGTTGCCAGAATCTCAAATGGCCTCCATTAAAGAATACATTCAAAATGGAAATCCCGTTCTGGGAATACGTACCGCCAATCATGCGTTTTCTGATCGCACAGACAGTATTGAAGTAGGGTATGTTGATTGGTGGGGATTCGTACCGGAAGTTCTGGGTTGTGAAAACCGTGGTTACGGAGCGGAAGAATTGGGTGCAGATATTAGGATGGTGCCAGATCAGGCTAATCATCCCATACTCAAAGGAATTCAAAAAATGAACTGGCATACGATCGGAAGTCTGTACCGAGTGGTCCCTACGCTTGACACTACAGCAACCATACTGCTGACTGGTAGTGTGGAACAATATGAGGAGCCGGTCGCCTGGACGAGAGAAACTAATAATGGTGGTGAAGTATTTTATACATCACTGGGACACCCCATGGATTTTGAGAATCCTGATTTTATCAATATGGTAAATCAGGCGATTACCTGGCTCACTCGCGATAACAATTAGTACTCTAAAAGCAACCAAGAAAGAAGATAAAAATCCTAATTTTTTATGCCTCCTATTTTGTTTTACCAGGATGCTTGGCTCCGATCTTTATGTAGGTGTATCGGGGGTTGAAATTACACCGAAGTTGCCAGTTGCACTGATGGGGTAATTTCATCTGCGGATAGCAGAAAAAAGTCAACAAACCACTTACTGCCAATGTTGTCGTATGGAAAATCCCG
The DNA here is from genome assembly GCA_016711125.1 of Saprospiraceae bacterium. Classification (GTDB taxonomy): domain Bacteria; phylum Bacteroidota; class Bacteroidia; order Chitinophagales; family Saprospiraceae; genus JABDMH01. Next base: position 636,841 of record JADJTQ010000003.1, read on the forward strand.
AAACGGACTTATCGTCTGGAGCCTTGCTACGTCTTACCCTGATCTTGTCTCTGTGAGGCCTGTCGAGTTTCAATGAAGTAATCCCGGAACCAGCGTGGATCAGTAAATCCGGCTTGGAAATGTATAATTTTTCTGATTGGAGTTTTGTGCCTGCCGAGTCGTGAGCTTGCCAATCCCTATGGGCTCGAGAGTCTCACTCGAATAAATATAGGGACTCCTAAGCTCGAAGGGATTAGTAAGTCCGGCTTGGTGGGTTTGAATATCACCGAAACTAATTTGGATTTGTCAGCCCGACTTCTAAAATTTCAGATATTTAACCAAATAATCGATCTCAACAATCAAGATGATCCCTTTTTTTCCCGTTGTTATGACTCACGAAAGTCTGGCTTGTGGTACTTTCAACGGCACCCCTCCCGAACTTTATCGCTTCAGTCATTATGTCAGAGGAGATGAAATTGAGTGGAGCCGACTTCAATCCACCACCGATTCATTTGCGGGTGAAACCGAAGCCTTGGAGTATTTCCAAAAGAATTTGGCCAGGTCACGGATGCCTTAAAACGAAGATGTTTTTTCTTAAAAACAAATCAGCAGCAATAATCGGGTCGGCCATGGCCTGGTATGGAGATGGTCGGTTTGACAATAATTACGGAAGGTTACATTGGGTGGTCATTCACCCTGATTTTCGAGGACAGGGCTTGGGTAGGCAATTGATCATTTTCACCATGTACCAATTGAGCTGTCAGTATTCCAAAGCTTATTTAACCACTCAGACCACCAGTTTCCAGGCGATCAAAATCTATTTGGATCTCGGCTTCCGGCCTTCGATCAGCAATAGTGAGGACGAGACAGCCTGGAATATTTTAAGAGACAGGCTGAACCATCCGGCTCTTTTTTAGTCATCGCAATATTTGTGATAGAAATAATCAGAATCTATCGGTGCTCCCAAAATCTTTTTGATTTTCATGCGGCAAAAACATTTTTTCTGGAAGAAATTTTACTCCAGGATAATATTCAGGCTTACTCCAATCTGGCGCAGCACACTAGTATTCCGCAGGTAGTTAGCGAACACCGGCCACTCGTTTTGTTTTTCGGGAAATGTTTGAAGCAAAGGCAGCGAATATCGCCATGTATGATCTCACCTGGTGTGGAGGAATCACCGAGGGCAAGAAAATTTCTGATAAGGCCAATACGTACTATATCCCTACCATGATGCATACGGCAGGTGGTCCGCTTCCTTGGTAGGCTTCATTGCATCTGGCAGCAACAGTTACCAATTTATTTTTTGTGGAGCGTGTCTATCCCAAGTGGAAGACACGCTACCCTTATTTTTTTGACAACGTACTGCAAGTAGAGCGAGGTTTGGCAAAACCACCTGAGCTGCCCGGACTGGGTTTGCAATTTAGACCGGGACTGTTCGAAATCGATGATGTAGTCGTAAGCCTAATTGCAGAAGAATAGTATATGTATATCGTAGTAGAAGCAAAATGAAGCGCACCTTTGGATCTTCACTCTTTGCCTTCAGATTTTCGCGGATGTCCACGGATCGAAATTCCTAGATGTTCAGAGGTCAGAAATATCCGAGTTAATTAGTGCCCATCAGCGGATAAACAAACCAACAGTTTCGGTGAAGGCCAGAAATCCACTTGTTGTCTGCAGATCACGCTAATTTTCACGGATTGTGTCGAAATAATTGGAAATATATGAATAAATGCACATTTTCGAACCTAACTAGCTGATGTATGGATAATACAGATTTATAAAAACATTTAGAGGCCGCAGCAGCCTTTTTCCATTCGAGTGATGCTGTAGTATTAGAGCCCATTTGCCGTAAAATCAATATCGAGCAACCTGAGTTTACACCTATAGCCTATTCCTGGCAAAGTATCTCGGTTTACCAGATGGAGGATTTATTCGAAACCATCTTGATTCTGTACCATGCCATGAGAAACATGGCAAAAATCAAGTTTCCCCGCTTCAGAAGGCACACCTTCACGAAGAATTTCACCTCATTTGTCTCTTTCATAAGATATTATCAATTGGAGGCAGATCGTAATCAAGCTGATCCTGATGTCATTAAATTCATCGTCAATCCAGGCCTGCTCCAGTATGCTACATCGTCTTTAGCATTGATAGGGAAAGAAGATTTACCAAAAGGAGGTGATCTCCAGCTACTTGTCGATTGTCAAAGCCCGATGATCATTTGGAGAAACTGCAAAAGAATTCTCCCCCTAAGTAGTTCTTTTGATCCGGGTTGTCTTTTCGCCATTGATTTTGGGTTTGCTCGTGAATCGCTATTCCTAATATTCATCTGCCGACATTGGTGGCCATCCGCGGACAAGCCTGCCAGTGGTTTTGGTAAGTCTATCCATTCACTTTTTGTCTACAGATTTTGAAATATGAATTGAATATTGTGATCAGATAAAAATCAAATGTATGAACCGCTTTAGCATTTTTTGTACATTAATCAATTGGTTGAACCGTTCAAAGACATATATGATGACCCTGGTTGATAAAATGGAAGTGAAAGCCGTTTCATTAGCCATCATAGCATAGATTAACAAATAAATTATTCATATGAATAAAATTCAACTAGGACCATGGTTCTTTTCTTTTAGTGTAGTGCCAATGATCTTCCTGATTGTATGGCTATGGAATGGCTCTGGATCTCTGGATGGTGTAAATACAAATGCCACCACCCCCGGGGAGATCGTTCTATTAGATGATGACTTTACCGGCATGCCTTCTGGTTTGCTTTCTACGGACCAGGGCGCGCACACCGAATATCATTTTACCGAAGCTTGTCGCCCGATTGGAAATTGGCAGATCAGCAGTTTTTATCATGACCGGGAATCTGCCCGTGCCTGGAAAGTATTTACTCATAATCAACAGCGAGTGCTGGCCCAGGTCACTCACTATACAAATAGATTTACCCATCCAATGATTGTAGCCGGCGACTCCTTGTGGCAAAATTATCGGGTTGAATTAAATTTAGCGACTCCCGATACTGCTCAAGCTGGAATTGCGGTGCGGTATCAGAATAGCCGGTGTTATTATTTTGTGGGTGTTCGGCAAGGGAATCTAATTATAAAAAAAGTTAACCATGCTCATGCACTGTATCAGCCTACAGAAACTATTTTGGCATCCACTGTTTTCGAGGCTCCTCCCACTGAATTTTATCAATTGATGATCGAAGTGGAACAGGACAAGATTGTAGTTCAATTACCCAATGGAGAAGCATTGACTGCAAAAGACCCGGATTTTAAAAAAGGAAAAGTTGCCCTCTTGGCCGATGGACCGGCCTATTTTTCATCCATCAAGGTTACCTGCTCAGAAGAAGAATCGCAGGCATTTAATAAGAGAAAGCTACAAGTATTTAATGATGAATCCGGATTGCAACAAAGTAATCCAGCCTTTAAGCTTTATAAAAAATTTAGTATTCAGGGTTTTGGCGTGGGAAGAAATCTGAGATTTGGTGATTTAAATAATGATGGAGTGCTTGATGTTTTGGTTGGTCAGGTAGTACACCATGGTCCGCAAGATGCATTTACCGAATTGAGCTGTCTTACTGCAATGACCCTGGATGGCGAGCAATTGTGGCGTATTGGTAAACCCGATAGTTGGAAAAATCACCTCACCAATGATGTCGCATTTCAAATACATGATCTTGATGGTGATGGCCTCACCGAGGTCATTTATTGCCAAAACCAACAGATTATTGTAGCTGATGGAGCAACCGGAGTTATTAAATACCAAGTGGCGACTCCGCTGTCAAATCTTCAGGTAATGGATCGACTTCGTGCCCTCGATCCGCCCGATCGCATTTTGGGAGACTGTATATTTTTTGCCGATTTCAGAGGTATTGGCCGAGATCAGGATATGCTGATCAAAGACAGATATAAGAATTACTGGGTGCTGAATGACAAGCTGGAACTTATGTGGTCAGGCAGTTGTAAAACCGGGCACTATCCTTATGCTCATGATATCGATCAGGATGGCAAGGATGAACTGGCTATTGGATACACCTTACTTGATGATGATGGGACCTTATTATGGACTTTAGATGATCAGATCACCGATCATGCTGATGGCATTGCAATCGTACCACTAAAGAAAGACCATTTAACCATACTGTGTGCAGCAAGTGATGAAGGGATGTTTTTCACCAATCTGGAAGGAAAAATTCTTCGGCATTATTATATTGGTCATGCTCAAAATCCAATCGTAGCCAATTTACGGGATGACTTACCCGGCCTAGAATCGCTGTCCATTAATTTTTGGGGCAATCAGGGTATTATTAATCTCTATAATTCAGATGGTGAGCGTTATAAAGAATTTGAACCTGTGCAGCATGGCAGCATGTGTTTTCCGGTCAATTGGAATGGTAGCAGTGAAGAGTTCTTTTTGCTCTCGGCCAATGTGGAGCAAGGAGGGTTATATGATGGTTGGGGCCGCCGAGCGGTGCGTTTTCCTGATGACGGTCATCCAGATTTGTGCAATGCCGTCATGGATATCATGGGAGATGCCCGTGATGAAATCGTGGTATGGGATACTAAAGAAGTATGGGTCTACACCCAGGACGACAATCCAAAGCCACAAAAGGTCTATCAACCAGTGCGGAGTCCGCTATATAATTATTCAAATTATCAGACAACAGTAAGTTTGCCACCGGATTATGTGAAATAAAGTCGAATCTAAGGGATCCTTTGGTTTAGCTAATTTCGTTTTATTCCTGGCAAGTGAGGGATCAGGTCCTAGACATTAAGTCCCAAGCCTTTGTGCAAATAATTATTTGAAAAAATGATCTCATTTTAGGATTGGACTCGACAGTGAGTTTTGCTCTCTTTCACTGTACTTAGTTTGGTGAATGTAAACCCATTCGATTCCCTTCTGTATCAAGGAACATTGCAAAGTGTCCATTTTCTTCATCAATCAAAGTTTTAGGGACGATGATTTCTCCACCGTGGGTGGTCACTTTATCTAAGATCAATTGAAGATTATCGCCACCATTGAGATATATGATTACTCCATCAGATGAGGGTTTGTAACCTTCTCCTTTTATAATTACACCCGAGACCATTTGCCCATCGCTTGGGAATAGTCCCATTTGGGTTCCCTGCATATCCATTTCTGTAACCTCAATATCCAAGATTGATTGATAAAAATTGACTGCACGGGAAAATTCGATTGTTGGTATCTCAAAAATGGAAATAAAACTTTTCATATCACTTGTACTTTGGGTTATCGTTGAATGATCATTTTTTATTTTTGAATTAAGATTGTTTTGACTATTGTAACCGGCAACAACTATGACAAACATTATTGTCACACAAAGTATTGTCCATTTCATTTTTTATCGATTTACAATTAACAATACAAATCTGCACTACTCACCAGTGCTAAAATTGTAAAAATGCGACATCCCTGATTTATTTGTAGAAAAGGGAAGATAGGGCCATATTTTCATGCCCTAAAAAATCCTTTGGACTAACTCCCGTAAACTCCTTAATGTCTTTAATGAAATGTGCCTGGTCGTAATATTCACTTTGGTAAGCTATCTGAGTCAGATTTTCTGTCTTGTTATTAAGTAGCATTTTTAATGCGGCTTGCAAACGGATTACCTTACCTAGTTGTTTTGGGCTTACACCAATTTGCTTGAAAAATTTTCTTTCGAGCTGTCTTCTTTTCGATAAGTCTCCCTTGAGAAGGGTGCTTATGGATAAGTTTCCTTTGGTTGATAAAAGGGCATCAATAGTCATTTTGACAATGTTGTCAATCGTCTTTTCGTCACTTAGCTTATCGGAGAGAAATCTTTCTATAAATATCTATTCGTGCGCTAGTGTCCGTCGCCTGAATTATTTTACGTTCTAATTCTTTACTCTGCTTTTCTCCAAACAAGGATTCAATCGATGTTTCTCGGTTGGCTAAGTTTTTTAGAGGTGTCGTTACGAAGTTGGCAAAACCATAAGGGTAAAATCGAATGGCAAAAGTACTGACGTATCCAGTTGGTTCGATATAGAAAGCTTGAATGGTTTGTCCCAGCACCATTGCACGAGGTTGCAATATAAATGCGTCCCCGGTAGTGTATCGCATAATGTCATCTCCCAGTATAAAAGCCATTTCAATCATACCATCAGGTATGATTCGTTGTCTTTGGGGATTATCCTGGGCTGGAACTTCTAAAGTCCAATAGCAGTTAACAATGGCTGCTAAATCCGGGTGAGGCTGAAATGTTTGATAATCCATTAATGGGTTCTTTTTTTGAGAGATGAACATCATTAAGAAAGTGAACCGTACCCAAGCAGGATTTGAAAGTAAGATGGCCTTTTGACTTCTGAGGCTATCTAACTGGGTTTCGGATATTTTCAAATTGCCAATTGAACTTGATCAATGGTTATCCATGTCTTTATTAGGCGGCATTAATCCATCGCAGGATTTCCATTTATCTCAATATCTCATTCGAACCTATTTAATACAATATTGATTTAAAAGTCGCGAATGTTAGAGATTTGCATTCCCGTGATCTAAGGACACCCGTGAGATGCGTTAAATTGGCCTCCAAGATCAACCTCAAAGTCTGGCTTTAGGACAATACTATCTTTGGCCGTAAATGAATACATACTATTGGTTTTTATCTCACCCGTTAATGCAACGCTTCCTGAAACCAATACATTACTTGGGATCATAGCATTTTCAAAGTGTTCATTCCTTATAGAGAGATTTATCTCCGCACAATTATCCATATCACAACTAACCTGACCTTTGTTAACGGACCAAAGAATAACATCAAGGGCGGTAACATTTCCATCGCCACTTAAATCTCCTGTACTCCAAACCGCTGTCATGGTGCCAAGATTCGACATAATGATTGCAGAATCTACACTATTAACATTTCCATCCAAGTTTATATCTCCTTGAAAATATTCACTCTGACAAGGGAGATTGGTGGTCGCTGCCACCACAAACCAAATTACCTGATCATTGTTGTCAACTGCTGCATCATTATTCAAATCAAATAGTAGATTATTTGTCGCCATTTGAATATTAAGAACAAGCATATCAATATCTACGATATCAAGCTTATCATCACCATTGAAATCACCAACTAAAGGCAATTCTCCTTTTAAATTGAATATCACTAATGATGACAATAGCAAACTGAATTTGAACATGCTTGGAATAGTTTTCCTGCAAAGTAGAAAAATGCGCCGAGACTATGATCACCTGTTCGAGTGATCTAAGTGGACACAAATCCCGGTTCCAAATCCTTACCCCTAAGGTCTGACCGAAGTGCCATCAAATCTTCGCACTCGCCCAAATCCCGGAAAGGATTCTGCTATGGGCCACTTAGCGGCAGCTTCCTCGTTGATGTCTACTCCAAGTCCAGGCACATCATTGATATGAGCATATCCATCTCCACTATATGGAGCGCCAGGAAATACTTCCTGTAGTTCCTCGCTCACTGTTCGGTGCATCTCCTGAATGCCAAAATTCCAGACAGCCAAACCGATGTGCGTATTTGCAGCATGTCCAACCGGAGAGGTGTCTCCGGGACCATGCCAGGCGGTTTTTACATTAAACCATTCACCCAAGCGCGCTACTTTCATAGCAGGTGTAATACCGCCAATCTGTGAAACGTGAATTCTAATAAAATCATACCATCTCTTGGTCATGGGCTCTATCCACTCATGCTGGCTATTGAATAATTCACCCATAGCGATCGGAACACTGCTTTGAGCGCGTAGATGTTCAAAATATCCAATGTTTTCTGGAGAAAATGGATCTTCAATAAAGAAAGGACGATACTCCTCAAGTGCCTTGCATAAGTTAATTGCATCATTAGGCTGGATCCGTTCATGTATGTCATGACAAAGCTCCACCCGGTCACCGCAAGCTTTGCGAACCGCCTCAAACATCTTGGGGACTCCTTTTATGTACGCATATTGATCCATAAATTCGTCCGATTCATGCCCGAAGCCGGATTTTCTGAAATCGGGTTCTTCTTCACTCACCCCACTGTAGCCTCCCATTTGGATTCGCACGTGGCGATAGCCCATGTCTATATACTCCTGTACGCGCTCAACGACTTCTTCCGGACTTCCACCACTTGCATGTGTGTAGGTAGGAGGTGCCATGCGAACCTTGCCACCCAGTAATTCGTAGACAGGCATATTCGCTCGCTTGCCCTTGATGTCCCATAGAGCCTGGTCCAATCCACTAAGAGCGTTGTTGAGCACCGGACCATTTCTCCAATAAGAACTGGTATAGGTCGTTTGCCATAGATCTTCGATATTGTTAGCTACTTTACCGGTGCAGAAATCATTGAGGTATTTATCAACTGCAGTCACAACCGCATGTGCTCTTTGCGTAAATGTAGCACAACCCAATCCATATAATCCAGGCTCGTCTGTTTCAACTTTTACCACCACCAAGTTCGAACCTCTACCTCCGGGCCGGGTGGCAATCGCTTTCACATTAGTTATTTTTAGGGGGGGTAGTCCTAATGTCGCTTGATTATATTTTGCACTTAAAGCAGGTTGGCTCCTTGATTCTTCTGTCAGACCTAAACCCGCTATTGCACCACCGGCTATATTTAAACCCATATTTCTTAGTACATTTCTTCTATTCATGATTGTTCTTTTGACCAATTATTTAATTTGAAATTAGCATAGGACTAGCGGGCGAAATTCTTGTAGAAAAGAATCTGCTGCACTTCCGACTCATTTTGATTTTAAAAAATAAATAAGTACAAAATGAGGTGCAATCGAAGTGCAGCAGATTTCAGAAATTCGTTTGTTATAATTTATCCCACCAAACTCGCGTATCTAGTTTGTCAGGACCTTGCCTGCTAACCGCGGCATTGATGTTTTCCAGATTATTAGTATACTCACTTGTGTGATAATTAAGTCGTCGAATAAAATCGCCATCGATCGCACTTTGTGGATATGGATTGGGTGTTAAAACCGGATATCCACTGCGGCGGAAGTTAGCAAAGGATTCTTCTGCATTAAAAAGGCTGGCCACCCAATATTGGGTGTTGATTAGCTCCAATTCTTTTCCGGCTTCTAGCGGGTGAGCCTGCAAGTACGCGTCTATAGCACTTGCATCAATCACCATATTTGAATTGTGAATGGCAAGCTGTTGCATATGTGCCCGGATGCCATTGGCAAAATGAGTCGCGGGATCACCTTGGGTCCACCCTCTAAATGTGGCCTCTGCCAGCAAAAGCTCTGTCTGTGCATAGGTGAGCATGAAATAAGGCGCTTGTTGATTTCCCATCTTATTCCGGTCAAACTGTGAATAGCCATAAAAACTACCTACTCCATCGGCTTCAGCCCTGGGAGCAATGGGTATTATCAAATCCCATGGGCATTCCAATCTGGTCTGCAGGAGCTCTGGTAGCCACCGCTTCGGTTTGAGTACCGCCATTGATAGCACCTTTATATCGAACAGCCATTACATCTAGTCGGGGATCGGCATTGGCCTGGAAATAATCGACCAAAGGTTTGGTCATAAAGTAGTTGGCGGCTTCCGACCCATTCAATTGTGATCCGACAATATTGGGAAAGTTGGCTGAATGCCGTACTATGGCTACATCATCATTTGACTGCATTAGACCACCAGCGACCGCTTTAGTCACATATTCCTGCGATTTAGAAGGATTTACTTTGCTAAGTCGCATAGCCGCCCGTAACATTAGTGAGTAACCAAAACGCTTCCATTTTGTAACATCACCCGCATACAGGATGTCGCCCGTTTCTTTGCGAGCGGTTCCGCCCAATGCTGCCGTAGCTTGTTCCAGTTCACTCAATATGTTTGAATAGACAGCCTCCTGGGTGTCATAGACCGGAGTGCCATTTTTTTCAATAAAACCTAGACCCGCATTGATAAAAGGAATGTCGCCATAGGTGTCAGTGAGTACTACACCGCTAAATGCCCGAACAATCCTTGCCATGTTGTAGATATTTGCACGATCTGGATCATCGCTATAGTTTGATATTACAACTACAGCGTTTCGGATCACACTTTCATAATTGTTCTGCCAGGTGAGATTAGAATACACCAAGTTTTCCTGATTGTAATTTCCGCCACCCAGAGAAACGCCAAATGGTGAGATCATTTGTTGTGCAATTGCACTTTCAAAAACTAATGTATGTCGATCAAAGTGAGGAGAAGATCTATAAATCGCATGGTTTAGAACGGGCACCGGATCTAAATCATTAATGGCAATTTCGCTTGTATTTAACTCATCAAAACCTTTATCGCAACTTGTGTGGATCATGCCTAAGCAAAAGATAACAAGCAGCGTTTGGATGTTTATTTTTTTCATCTCTTATAATATTTAAATCAAAAATTAAAAACAGAGCAGATATCTCTTAAAACTGTGCTCTTAAATTAAATCCAAAACTGCGCACCATGGGTAGTGCAATATCCTGAGTGCCATCAATTTGATGTACCTGCTCGGGATCCATATTTTCTGTCCATCGCTTAATGGTGTATACATTATTGGCAACCGCACTCAGAGTAAGACCTTGAAGTGACAGTAAATTTGCGATACCGGGTATGCGCATAAAATCATAACCCAGCGTTATCTGACGGAGCTTCCAAAAACCTGCATTATACACAAAGTCTTCGCGAATACGCGCATCCGCTTCATAAAAAGTTTGCACATCTACATGCACCTGGTTGGGTGTGCCGTCAGGGGTAACACCTTCTCCGATCACAAAACCTTGATCTCGCCCTATCAAGCTTTTCTGATGCTTTCCATGTCGCACGTAGTCAAATTCAGCAGAGGAGATCAGATCATGTCCTAACTTAAAGTCGACCAGGAAAGATGCCGTGAATCCCTTATATTGAAACATGTTGGTAATACCTCCCACCCATTTAGGAACTGCACTACCTAAGGCAATGGGTACAGAGGTGTTTAAAGGCAGACCATTATTTGCATTAAATATTTTGCGGCCCTGGTCATCTCGTAGATACCCACTTTCATAAATCTGACCTAAGGGTTGACCTACTACCTGCCGAATCGTACCACCAATGGATACATCTTTATCATCCAATCCTAATTTCAGAACTTCGGAGGTATTGTAAGAACCATTCAGGGTTACATCCCAGGAAAAGGTTTTCCCTCTGATTGGCGCGAAGTTTAGGAGCATTTCCACTCCTCTATTTTCACTTTCACCCACATTAATCAACTGTGAAGTATATCCTGAAGTATTGGAAATGGCAGCCTGCAATATTTGATCGATGCTAAGTTTGTTGTAGTAGGCAAAATCCAGCGTAAGTAAGCCAAACAATTGCACATTGAATCCGACCTCATATTCTTTTACCCGCATAGGGCGCAAGTTTGGGTTTGGAACTACACTTGAACTCACTGTTCCTAAAGGTTGTACGGAAGTTGGGCCTTGAAATAAGTTGCTATTAATGTTGAAGCCCAGCGTTTGCGAAAATGGATTTACATCGGTGTCACTTCCTACCTCGGCATAAGCTGCTCTGATTTTTCCGAAATTTAACCAGTTAGGTAGGCCTGCAATGGCTTGCGAGAATACAAAACTACCAGACACGGAAGGATATAACACACTTCTCTCTTCTGGTGAAAGTGTAGAAAACCAGTCATTGCGAGCAGTAACATTTACAAATAAGTAATCATTGTACGATAATTCCACGGCTCCGTATAAAGAATTTACTTTGCGCTCGGAATATTCATAAAGCGGATCTCTAACCCGTGTATTAGCTACCGTATATAACCCCGGCACTATAAAATCTTGTCCACGTATGCTGTTTCGATCAGAGCGACGGTACATCGCATTACCTCCAAAAGTTACGTTGACCCCGAAATTGTCGTTGATCTTTCTGTCAGCCCCAATTAAAAAGTCGGAGTTAATTTCTCTGAATGTACGTCCATCTTGAGTAACTGCACCATTCACAAAACCCGCTGGGGCAGGTGCAATACCTGCCATTAGGGATGGAAAATTTAATATCTGGTCTTGTGAGTAAAAGTCCTGTCCTACTCTTCCCTGAATATAAAGCCAGTCAGTCAAGTTATAACGCATGGTCAAATTACCATAGACTCGATCACGGTCTACGTCGTTAAAGTGATCATTGATAGCAAGATAAGGATTGGTCCGGTTTCGAAACCTTGAATAGATGATTTCTCTTCCTTCGGCATCCCTTTGATATTTTTCTAACAGGTATAAGGGCATAGTATTAGACAGCGTATAGATGGTCTTTGTAGTAGTCATATCCTGAGCTACAATCTGTGGTGGGTTTTTATGGATTTCCCGGCTGTAGTTGATATTTCCGGAAACACTGAATTTTGGAGTAATATCTTGGGTGAATCCCAGACTGAGATTGTACCGGTCAAAGCCTGATTTTGGCGTGATGCCATCATTCTTTAATTGTGATAAGGATAGATTGAAACCACCACTTTCTCCACCTCCTGCAATAGAAAGGGTATTAGTAAAAGTATGTCCGCCATCATAAAAATCCTTGATTTGATTTTTCTGGGGCACATAGGGCACCACTTCACCATCAAATAAAGTCTGGGTCATCCCTGGTTCTATTTTTTCTCCAAAGCTCCAAACGCCCGAATCGGGAAAAGGACTGGTAGGTCGCTTACCGCGTTCACCCTGTCCGTATTCATACTGAAAATCAGTGTCATCAACGGCACGGTCAAAAGTAAGGTTAGAATTGAATGTTATGCCTATGCCCTTCTTTTTACCTTTATTTTTTGTGGTGATCATGATTACACCATCCTTGGCTCGCGAACCGTAAAGAGCAGCTGCAGCCCCCCCCTTTAAAACAGTCATTGATTCAATAATATCCGGATTGATACTAAGGAGGCCATCGCCTGCATCTGAATTGTTGGCTCCCTGGGTACCACCGTATTGTCGATCATTACTGATCGGAATACCATCTACCACAATAAGCGGTTGGTTGTCGCCGGCAAATGCAGATTGTCCGCGAATCCGAATCCTACTGGAACCACCGGCTCCGGTAGCCATACTCGAAATGTTGACCCCGGAAACTTTACCTTGCAGCGACTGCATAAAGTTTGCTGAGCGATTTACGGTAACCTCCTCCGGATCTATCTTGACCGTAGAAAATCCTAAGCTTTTGGTAGACTTTTCGATACCCAGAGCAGTGATAACCACCTCGCCGAGCTGGGTCACATTTTCTTCCAGGGTAACATCAACCGTAGTCCTTCCTTCGATCTCAATCTCGATGGTGTGAAAGCCAGTATAGGAAAACACCAGTGTACTGGCATTGTCTGGAGCTGCAATGGAATAGCTGCCGTCGAAGTCAGTTGCGGTTCCAATGCTGGTGCCCTTGACTAGTACATTTACACCTATAAGTGCGTCACCATTTCGCGAAGTGACCGTACCGGAAATATTTTTTTCTTCGAGGTCGGTGAATATTTCCCCCAGGTCATTAGCCGCAGGGAGCCAACCGACAAGAACTAGCTGTAAGAGAAAAACGCAGTAGAAGGCTTTTTTAAGGCCATAGAATTGATAACGTAGATCATTCTTCATAACAATTGAAATTGGTTGAAAAAATTGAATAATAGGTAGCAGTATGCAGTCACCTTGATGACAAGGTGATCAGTAGCAATGTAGTCAGTAGTCAGTAGTCGTGAAAGTGTGGTGGTCAAGTCCGTTTTTCCAACTATACTATCACACGGCAACTAAGATCAATAAAAGTTTTTACAATTTGGCAAATTATCTTCCGAATGGGACAATAAAGAGAATCAATTTCTATTCAACTAGATCTCTTGTTACCACTAGGATTTCCATCCGAAAGTATGCTCTCTTGATGATTTTATCTTGCAAAATCATCATCCCAGGTACTCACTAATCCAGCTCATGGATGCATTGTAGTCAACCAATCGTGATATAGAGACTTGGAGGCTCTTGAAATACTCACCTCTTACCACTGATTTAATGTGTAGTATGTTTTACCGTAAAAATGATGCAATCACTGCCCCCATTCCGCTCAGTAGACGGCGTGCTCCAATCTGTGGTCGGCTATTATGGCGAAGATTTCAGATATGTTGAAATCGAATCGATAGCTATTCAGACCAGAATATTTTGATTCGATGCCTGATAGAGATCGGTATGGGATCTTGGACACCGACTCATATTGCAATTTTCCCCCGCATACGTAATTGTTTGACAAAAATGAGATCTTCGATGAGTATTGCTAGTTTGTGAAATAATCTGATCATATATACGGACCAGACACTTTCTCAGATTTCAACAAATAAGGAGATTCTAGAAATCGGTAGCTAATAAAAAAGAGGAGAACGCATGAATTCGATCAAAATTCGGACAGATCTACAAAATCAATATCCTGATATTTATACCGACGAAGTGGTGGACGCTTTAGTGAATTTGCTTCCTCTTAATGAAACCATCCATGAAGCCATGGCTAGACGCAATCAAAGGAGGTTAGATCGCTCTGCCAGTAAAGAATACATCGACTTTTTGGATCCTGATTTCATCATCCCATTCTCAGGTCTTAATGTGCAAGACATCCGTGATGGGAAGTTTTTAGGGTCTCCGATACCTGCTGATTTACAATGCCAATGGATCCAGGGTACTGGCCCTGCCGCCCGTCCGAATGCAGCGGTAGAAACTAATTTGAGGAATGTAGCCTATGCATTACTCTCAGGTGCAGACGGTTGGATGTTTGATTGCGAAGATGCATTAGGGCAGGTCGGTACGATGTCGTTAGATCATCAGCGTAGTTTAAAACTGGCCATTAGCAGGGACCCATTGTTCGTCACCGTGGCGAGAGAAGTATCTCAGGAAATGAATACCTGGTCGAAGCAATTTTTCGGCCGGGAGATTGTCGAAGATTGGTCTAAACAGCTGAGTTTTACCACTATCATCTGCCGGGCAAGAGGGCTGCATCTTGATGACCGGCATCTGCAAACCGAGGAGGAAAAGCCATTGGCTGCTTCATTGGTTGATACCGTACTCTATATTGTGAATAACCATCGGTCATTCATGAAGGAAGGGAGATCCCTGGTCTTGTACCTGCCTAAAATTCAGACTGCGGAAGAGGCGGCAATCTGGAATGACATCCTGACCCAACTTGAAATTCATTTGCAACTTGAAGTCGGAACTATCAAAGCCTACGTTTTAGTAGAGCAGCTGGAAGCCACCTATCAGTTGATGGAAATCAGAGCTTGTTTAGGCAAACATTTTGTTGGCTATAATACAGGCCGGTGGGACTATATCAACAGTGTGTCAGATGCCATGGCTTGGGATAAAGGTTTCATCAATCCCAACATTGAGGAAATTGGCATGACGTACGGATACATGCGTCATTATGAAGACCGGGTGCGAAGAGTGGTCAATACAGCTGATCAGTCCGGTCATTTTGCACTATGGCAAGGAGGAATGGAACCCAACATTCCTGTAGGTTCAAAGGAGGGTGTTGAGGCTAGTATGATGAAAGCCGTGCACGGCGCCATCCGGGAAGAGCAGGCTGGGGCCAGCGGCAAATGGGTTGCTCATTGGAAAATGGTGCACATTGTTCGCCCGGTTTGGGAAAAGGTGGGCAAAATAAATCAACTGGGCCGAAATTTTCCAGCACCTATTTACAAAACAGAAGATGCAGTAAACCTCCGGGTACTGGAACCGGCTGAAAGATCAATCAGGGGTGCAAGAAATCTGTTGAGCGTCGCCATCCAATATGGCAATGCCTTTGGGCAAGGCTTTCAAGCAGCAGCCTTAAAAGCGGCTGATTTTTTTGGAAATGATGATGTATTATATCTCATGGAAGATATGGCCACCGGAGAAATCCGGGTCAGCATCTTGTGGGAGTGGATCAACAAAGGCGCTCAATTGACGATAGGAGATTCTGACCTCAATTTAGTGGAAGGAGATGTCTTTACGCACGAATTATTTAAAAAAATGCTCGCACAAGAATATAGTAAACTATTGTCAGCTGACAACCGAGATGTACATAATGATTCTAAACAAGACACCCTGCCTATTGCTCGGGAGATCGTGGAAAAATATGTTTTGAGCCCCGAGAAATTCCCCTGGTATATTGACCTGCTTAATATCAATTTAAATAATAGAGATTTAGCAATAGCTAAACGAAGAATTGACATTTACATTGACGTTTTTCTGAAAGAGAACCGCAGAATTACTGAAAATCTGGATTTGTGATGGAATCTGGATCATGCGTAGTTTTTCCACCCCCTGCCCCCTCAAGGGGCCTACTTTCCTGACCAATCATTTTCTTTAATTCAACATGGTTTTACCTTCACTTAATTGCCGTCTTTCAAGCAATTGCGCAGATAATACTTGCTGAGTGGTCAAATATGCAGAATCCATTACTACATTTATATTTTCAAGCGAGTCTTTTGCGTGATCATATAGCATTTTTGCGATGACTGCTCCGTTTTCGGGATCGATCCATTCGGTGTAAACAAATTGATCCGTTTTAATACTTTCTCCTTTATGAAATCGGCTAAAAATGGCTTCCTTAAAATTTTGATGCGGATTTTCTAAAAGGGGTACAAGGCTTTCACCGTCTAAATGATTGGGTTTGGATAGGTTTGCGAGCTCGCATAGAGTGGGATACACATCGACAAATTCTGTTAGTGCACGAGTTTCTTGTTTTTTTAGGTAGCCCGGAGCACTGATGATTAATGGTGCCCGCATCGAAGATTCAAAGTTGGCATGTTTGCACCACATCGTATGATCTTCAAGGTTCCAACCATGATCACCCCACAGTATCACGATGGTATTGTCTTTGAGTTTCAGCCTTTCAAGTGCATCAAGCAATTTTCCAATCTGAGCATCGGTATAACTAATACATGCGTAGTATCCCTGGGTGAGCAAACGAGCAGTATCTCTCGATACCGGCCCTTTAGCTGGGATCAATGCATAGTTTCTTAATTCACCGGAATTATGGATGGCTTCAGCGGGAGCATTTTGAGGTACAAATGCATTAGGCGACATGGGAATCTGCTCAGGATCATACAAGTCCCAATATTTCTTAGGGGCATTAAAGGGTAAGTGTGGTTTCCAAAAGCCCACTGCCAGAAAAACGGCCTTCCCTCTTTAGCGAAAGCATTTAGTTCCTGAATAGCTTTTTCGGCTAATTTTCCATCCTTATAAGCAGTGTCCGGAACATCAGGATATTCAAAAGCGGGACCCCTCATTTTAGACCGATCTCCACCCGGTTTAAATTCGGGATGATTTCGAATAATTGCCAATGAATTGCTGTCCGCATAATCAAACCAACCATATTCCGCATCGGTAGTGGTAGGAGACCAGGGCACTTTACTCCACGCACTTAATTGGTCATCGGCATAATGGAAAATTTTTCCTAACGAAACAGTCGTGTAACCGTTTTGCTTAAAATGCTCTGGCAAGCTGATTGCGCCGGGAAAATCTTCGTCCATTCTGGTTGTATAGTCAACAAATCGGCGAGATGTCGGCCGCACTCCGCAAAGTAAGCTGGCGCGAGATGCACCGCAAACCGGCACTTGACAATAATTTCGTTTGAATATAGTGCCCAGCGAAGCCAGCCGATCGATATTAGGTGAATGAATGTGATGTTGTCCATAGCAGTTCAGCTCCGGTCGAAGATCGTCAACGGCGATAAACAGGATATTGGGAGGAGGTACTTTGGCTGAATCAGGATTCCCGCAAGTAATGGTCGATAAAGAAAGAATTGCGAGATTGGCAATCGTGAAGGTAGATTTGCAAATAGTCTTCTGCATAAAAGATAAATTTTACTATTTATGGAACAACGGTTAGTACCCTGACTAAAAGTAATACAAATGTGACACAATACCTCGGTTCGATAGGCCTACCTAGTATCTCTCAAGTTTTGATTAAATGATTTGAAAATCTTTGATTAACACCTCCCGACGCTTGCAATCTTTGCTGACCTATACGATAATTATCGACCAAATTAAGTTATCTTAAGCGAACCAGATTTATAATATGATTTCCCGACGAAAATTTATTAATACCGGAGCTTCGTTGGCTCTCGGATCATTGATGCCCTATCATCAGAATCAAAATGATAAGATGATACACCCAATTACCTCAGGTGCTAAACAGCACTGGTTCGGCTATTATGATAAACAGCAGATCGATCATTCCGGTAGGTTTGCTTTGGGTGGGCAAGTCGACACTTTTTTTCGATCGCCAACCTTAAAGGACGAATTGGAAATTGGGATTATAGATTTGCAACAGGGAAATCAATGGAATAAGATTGGGAGTTCAAAAACCTGGGGTTGGCAACAAGGCTGCATGTTGCAATGGGTACCTGGTGCCTCAGAACAAGTCATCTGGAATGATGTGGAAAAAGGTAAATATGTGAGCAGAATTTACCACCTGGGCAAAAAGAAAATACGGACACTGCCACGGCCTATTTATACACTCGACCCCAAAGGTAAATTTGCCTTGTGTATTGACTTTCACCGCTTACAATTTTTCGGCCAGGTTATGGATATGCGCAGGTTGCTCGTCAGGATGGTTATCTTCCTGCGCCAGATGATCAAGGTATTTATAAGATGGATTTGGCCACAGGTGAGTATGAATTGATATTGACCTATGCGCAAATATCTCAGTTGGGATTTCCTGGTGAGGCACTGGATAAAAATTATCATTGGTTTAATCACCTTCTGATCAATCCTTCCGGTAACCGGTTTATTTTTCTAAATCGCTCAAGAATTAAAGGTTCAATGGCCGAGATGGATGAATATTTAAAGGACCATCCGGAAAAAATGCGACAAGGCTTTAGTAGTCATTATATTACCCGGGCGATTACTGCTAACCTCGATGGAACTGACATATTTCCTTTAAATGACAGTGGTCAATTTTCTCATTTTATCTGGAAAGGAGATGATGTGATTACTGCCTGGGCTTGCCCGGAAGGCGACCCGGACGCGGCATTTTTTGAATTTCCGGATCGCACAAAAAAATATTTGAAGATTGGGGTTACCGAGATGCTCGTCAATGGGCATAATACTTATGTGCCTGGTACTAATTATGAGTGGATACTTAATGATACATACCCAAGTCCGGATGATCGTAAACAAACGCTTTATTTATTTCATGTCCCGACTGGCCGAAAAATAATTCTTGGCCGCTTTTATGAGCCAGATCAATTTAAAGGTGAGTGGCGATGTGATTTACATCCACGTTGTGATCAGCAAGGACACCGGGTTTTTTTCGATTCAACTCACCAAGGGGACAAGAGACAAATGTATGTGCTGGATATTCGAGATATTGTCAAGGCCTGATCGGTCCACTCCTTGACTTAAATCAGCCTTTTAATAAAACATGCTTCTTAATGTAATCAGGATCAATAGTAGCACCCAGACCTGGTCCCGTAGGTACAGTGATCAATCCATCGTCACTTTGTAAAGTTGATGTTTCACAGGTCATTGGCAAATCATCACTCGGACCTTTGTATTCATGAAAAGGACCTGCGTTAGGCAGTGCAGAAACAAAGTGTGCCATATAAATGTGACCCAACCCGGATCCCGAAATATGAGGTACACACTCGAGTCCTTTCGCTGCTGCCATTCTGGCCACCCGCATCGAACGGATCATGCCACCAAAATAGAAAATATCAGGCTGAACGATTTGGAGCGCATCATTGGCGATCAACCAACGAAAATTATGCATGCTGGGTTCTTGCTCGCCACCGGCGATAGGGACTTACATTTTTTGGCAACCATTCGGGTTTCTTCATACCAGTCGAATGGTACGGGCTCTTCATAAAAATCGATACCATGTTCGCTTAATATTTTTCCAATCCGTATGGCCTCTTCCAAATTGTAGGACCCATTGGCATCAGCATAGATTTTCATTTCCGGTCCAAAGGCCGGTCGCATCATAGGGATCAGTTTTTCTGATCGACCCGGTGGAATTTCAGGGCCACTCATTCGACCCCCGAGTTTGAATTTTACGGCTTTGGCTCCTGATTCGGCCACAGCCTTTTTGATTAATTCAAGCGATTCTTCAGCTGGCTTTCCGCGGTAATTATTAGCCTGATAAACGGCAATTTTCTTGTGATGGATCGAGCCGATTAATGCACCTAATGACTTTCCAGCTATTTTTCCTAGCAGATCCAGTATGGCAAATTCAATCGTAGCCAGTGGTACCCATAATGCCAGACTTTGAAGTTTGTAATTACTATCATGTACATAAACTTCTTCTAGCAGTTGTTCAAGGTCACGGGCATCCTTGCCAATAAAAAAAGGTTGAATTCTCAAAAGAAAAATAGGGTAGAGCGAAACCATTTGCATGTTGTTACTCACACTAATTCCCACCCCTTGATCGATGGAGGTGACCCGGCAAATAAAATTGTCCTGATATCTTAGGAGCTCAACCTGCTCAATAATCACGGGGATTTTAATCTCGGGAATATTTAATACCGTTCGGCTTAATGCCTGATCAAGATCCTGATATTTGTCAGTTTCTGAGGGATTACTTCTCTTATTGATAATCGAAATACCGGTCCCCGATACCAAACTGTTACGAATAAAATTACGTCTTTTCATAAAATGGAGCTAGGAGACTAAGGTACTTTAAAGCTGGGACCTACCGGTAATTACTGATAAATTCATTTTGATTTATTGTTCCCTGAATACAACCGCTCCACTGACCAAGTTCATGCAGGCAAACTGCCAAAATGCCGGCAGAAGTATATTGCTGGTTAGCAGTTTGGGCGGCTGTTTTTAAATTAATGGTTGATTCGGAAATGCCTACCTGAGTATCTCGGGCTAGTTGGATAAGGTCATCAGCGCGGTTATAAAAGTTTTGCCAGGTACTTCCATCCACTATCGATTGAGGATTGAGATATATCGCAGCATAACGCCTGTCTTCTGCCTCCAGGACATGATGATATCGGAGGAAATTTTCAAGCCAGGGTTCCACTTTAGAAAATTTGGAACGGAGGGTACTGGTGCAAATTGGATAGCATTGCCTGATAAGATGCAATAGTTCGGCCAGATCGTTCTCACTTAATTGAGGATAGTGCTTGTTGTCGATCATGGTCGGAAATATTTGCTTCAGCAAAGTACTTGGCACGCATCAGTATGACATAATATACTGCTTCAATTTGCACTATCATCACAGCCATGTTTGCCGGGGTGGTCAGCATGATATCGAAATTAACTTATTAAGTAATTAAGTAATATCCTTTTTATTTGCCAAAATTGTTTTTTGGTGATTTCACGTTTTGCGTTTGCTCCTCAATAAAAATACAATGATGAGTATCACGGCAAGTGGAATAATCCACATAGCCCAACCCATGCCCCAGCCCCAATAATTATCATGCATCAGTTTAGTTATTTTTTGTGATTTAAGTGGAAGTCGGATGAGATGTTATAAAGATATTTCAGCTTTAAGTTCAGCTATGGTATAACCTGAATTTTTTAATGCCTCCTTTAACGTATCCGCTTCAATCGCTTGGGAAGAAGTAATTTCTGCTTGCTTCTTCTCCAAGTCAACTTTTACGGATGTTACTCGGGGAACAGCGGACAATTTATTTTTAACAGTCGAAACACAGCCGCCGCAACTCATGCCACCGATATGGTAGGAGTGAATGATTGATTTTTCCATAATTTTTCATTTTTCATTGTTTATTATTGTTTATAATACCACACTCCCGCAATCCCAATCACTAACAAGATTATCCAGTAAAACATCAGGGCTGACTGATCTTTTAGTAATGAGAATCGTGGTTTTCATCCCTACTTTTTTGTACTGGTGCTCTTATCTCCCTTCATACTCATGTCCATTGACATGCCTTTGTCGGCCATCACCTTCATGCAGGACTTCATGCACTCGTCGCTCATCATGCCTTCCTTGTTCATCATTTGCATCATTTGCCCCATCATGGTACCGTCTTTCATCATGCCGCTTATCATGTTGTGCATCTTGTCGGGATTGTCCTCCATCATCTGCATCATGTTGCCATCGCCCATCATCTTGCCCATCATATCGTGATTGCCTTGCATCATGATCATGGCGTGTTCGTTCGACATCATTTTGGTCGTAAATTCGGTCATCAGTTCGTGCTCGTCCATAATGGCGGAAAAAACTTTGTCTTTCGACTCTGCATTTTTCAACATCGAGTCGACGTCTGCTTGCTGGCCGCAACTCATCCACAGGAGGATGGTGGCGGTTAGGGAAAAGAGAATTAACTTTTTCATGTTTATTAATTTTTTTATAGTGAAAAAAATAAAAGTTCATTGGGGAATAAACTTGGTAATATTCCCGCATTTGAGCATCTTGTCGCCGAAGCAGGGGTTTTTGATTTCCTGGTCGTCAGTCAGCCAGTAAGCGCCTTTGTTGTCAAATGCCATCTGGAAATAAGCAACATCCATGTTTGCCGATTTCCATGTTAATGGCTTTAAAAATTGTTTGTTGATAAAATAACCTGCATACCCGGATATTGAATACTGGCGTCATCTTCGGCAGTTATAAATATTCTTTGCGGTTTGAACGAACTTACTGTTTCAAAAGAAGCTTCCAAGTTGCTGGATAAAAAATTCGATCCAGAATTGATTTGACCGATATTTTTTGTGCCATTATTATCTGTCTCCATCCAGAGAACATAAGTATTCTTGGAAGGTTGCAACCTGTTTGGTTCTGCCAGATTCGATATAGATATTTTTATTTGATAATTATTGTTGTCATCCTTTTTTACATTGACCGCGCCTTCAGCTGCCGGAACAACAGTGGAAGTTTGAAAGGAAATTTTTCTTGAACATGAGCTGAATCAAAGTATCGTCATTGCCGCAGCAATAGTGAAAAAATGTTCCGCGTTGTTGCGATCTTTATATTATTCATAATCTTTAATTTAGTTATTTAGAAAATTTAGTTAAGTCTTTAAATTTATTTTTAATCAAATCTTACATTTCTAAATGCAGTTCCCATATTTCTGCCTCAATTGCGTTTTGGATTTGGCCTTTTGCATATCATCAACCAGCTTTATTACCTGCGAGAGATAAGAATCCTTTGCTGTGTGTGATACAGTAATCTTAATAGAACCATTTCCATTGATCGAACCTGCAATTACTTTATCACCGTTTATCTTTTCCGATCAATACTATAGTCGAAGTGTCAGATTTGAATACGGTGATGGAATTATATCATGATTATTATTTTATGGTTAATGATTTATTATTATATTATAATTATATATACTTGATTTGAAATGGCATTACTGCATCGGTGCCAAGTAGTGCGATGAAAATCTTTAAAATTTGTTGTTTCGTTTTTTTCATAATTTGCTTTTTTATTTTCGGGTTCTTAAGTGTGAAGATGTATAAGGTAGTTCTTTTGATTTTTAAAAAAATTACACCTTTACTGCGAAAATTTACATGTATCGCTGATCTTGAATATTTATGAGCTCTTTTTCCCAAAATACAACACTATCCCAATGACAGGTGCAAGCGGAATAATCCAGAAGGTAAGCGCTCAGGCATGAGCGTCTTGGATGATCAAGAAAAAGCCTACACCTTTGTGTAAAATAAAGGCAAAGGTATGAAGAGACATAATGCGACAGAGATATTTCCACTCATAGCTGCCTACGAAGAAGGCACCTTATCGAAGGAAGGTTTCTGCAAGAAGACTCGATTAAAGGAAAGCAGTTTGATTTACTGGCGGAATAAGTATCAAAAGCACATGGACACCGAGAATGGTGCTGTATCTCCGACCAGGTCGAAGACCGAGGCTTTCGTTCGGGTGAATCCTGGGATAGTAAGGAATCCGGATTTCCAGATGGAAATAATAATGCCTGATGGGAAACGTGTTCGATTCTCTTCATTGGTTCCAGAAGCATACTTAGAAAATATTTTGACCATAAGATGATTGGCATTCCTGGAGTTCGGACCTATTATCTGTATCGTAAGCCAACAGACATGCGCAAAAGTTTGTAACGGACTTGGTGGTGTGGTCAACAATGAAATGGGTAAGGATTTATTAAGTGGCGATGGCTTTATATTTCTTAATAAACGACGAACGCTCATTAAGGTGTTAGTCTGGGATCGTACGGGGTATGTGATTTATTACAAAAAGTTGGCTTCTGGCACTTTGGAGCTTCGGATTGGAAAGAAGACCTCGAGACACAGCAATTGGAGATATCGACCTTACTGATGATGTTGGAAGGAGTTGAAATTGGCACTGCCAAATTACGTAAACGGTATATAAACCCGGAAAGGAAAAGAGCATAAATAGACCTAAAATAAATATAAAATTTCTGGATATGCATTAGCAATAATATGCATATGTTTTGTATTTTATTAGGTGAATAATGCACAACCTACATATGAAGGATTAGTAAAGATCAACGAAGAGTTGCGCCGGGAGAACGCGCAATTAAAATTTGATTTGGAACAACTTCGTAAGGCGGTGTATGGTTCTAAATCCGAGCGATTTACAACAGAATTGCAGGTCAAGCGAATTTGTTTGGCGATCAGCCAATGGAGATCCCAGACGGTGGATGAAGTCGAATTAGTTGTACGGAAGAAAAAGCGAAAAGGCGAACAACCGGTTCGAGAGAAAATATCTGAATCGCTTCGAAGAGAGGTAATTGTGATTAATCCAGATGTGGATACAAACAACATGGACAGGATTGGAGAGGCGATCAGTGAAAAACTGGAAATAAAGCCTGCGGAAATCTATGTAATAAGAACAGTTCGTCCTAATTATCTAGACCATGAAGGGACTTTTCATATAGCCCCATTAAATGATCCCTTTCCAAAATCGAATGCTGGAGCGAGTTTTGCAGCTGATATAGCGGTAAAAAAGTATGCTGATCACCTACCATTGTACCGCCAGTCTAAAATATTAGCCAGAAATCAAGTTAAGATGTCACCCTCAACCTTGTTAAATTATCTGGCTTTGGGTGCCAAAACTTGGGATTTTGATCCCCGTCTTAAGAGAAGAAATCCATCGAAGCAATTACATGCAAGCAGACGAAACAAGTATGCGCGTGTTGACAAGAGATAAACCGGGCAGTCCATTAAAAGGATGCTTTTAGTAAAGGCCGCACCCAATGAACGGTTAGTCCTTTTTGAATACATTAAAACGAAAGAAAAGGTAAATATTCTGGATTCACTTAAGGGGTTTAAAGGCTATCTGCAAGTAGATGGAAATGTATCCTATGAGGACAAGGGTAAAGAAACCGCCGTTACCCTGATACATTGTCTGGTCCATAGCCGCAGAAAATTCACCGAAGCATTGGAATATGACAAGAAAAATCAGGCTATGTGCTCGAGGAAATTAAAAAGCTGTACCTGATCGAAAGGCAAATGGATGAAGAGGCCTACGATTTCGAACAAAAATTAAAAAACACGACAAGAATTATCCGTTCCAATATTGTTGGCATTAAAAGAGTGGCTGCTGGATAATTTGCAGCCAAATTTACCAAATAATCCTTTTCAACGCTGTAAAATACATGCTTAAAAGGTGGGATGGGCTTATTGAGTACACCAACAATGGAATATTAAGACCGGACAATAATTTGATTGAGAATCAAATTAGACCACTAGCTCTGGGCCGAAAGAACTTCATGTTTGCTGCGTCGCACCAAGGTGCCGAATATGCAGCCATTTTCTACTCCTTCTTTGCCATGTGCAAAATCAATGATATAGATCCTCACCGATGGTTAACCGATGTCTACCTGAGAATCGATAATCATAACATTCAAAAGCTAAACGAACTCCTACCCACAAAAGACTATCAGTTTCTATCTGTCTAATCTCTCCCTCCCAGTAGATTTAAGTCAATTTTATACGTCCGTGCCCGAGCGCTTACTCCAGAAGTACCATCATATCTTAAAGGTTTTAGTGTTTATGCGATTCGTGATTATCGTCATTATCGCCTTCCTTCATATTGCCCATATCCATACCTTTATCACCCATCATTTTCATGCAGGATTGCATACATTCCTCATTCATCATGCCTTCCTGATTCATCATCTGCATCATGTGTCCCATCATTTTTTCGTCCTTCATCATTTCGCCCATCATATTGTGCATCATATCGGGTTTGTCTTTCATCATTTTCATCATGTTGCCTTCGCCCATCATCTTACCCATCATATCGTGATTGCCTTGCATCATCATCGTGGCGTGTTCGTTCGACTTCATTTTGGTCATAAATTCGGTCATCAGTTCGTGGTCGTCCATAATGGCGGAAAAAACTTTGTCTTTCGACTCTGCATTATTCAACATCGAGTCGACGTCGGCTTGCTGGCCGCAACCCATCCACAGGAGGATGGTGGCGGTGAGGGAAAGGAGAATTAATTTATTCATCGTTATTAATTTTTTATTGTAAAAAAAGCAAAGTGCATTAAGTAATATCTCGGTGATACGCCCGCCTTTCATCATCTTGTCGCTGAAGAAGGGTTTTTGATTTCGTGATCATGGGTCAGCCAGTGGTTGGGTAAACTCTCAGCGCAAGGCTGCCCATCAAAATAATACTCAAAAATGCTGCCTTCATGTTATACCGATTTTGATTTATCATTGTTCGGTAGCTTTATCCATCAGCATCATTATCGCGATATTTTCTGTGGCAAGCACACCTGCCAATTCGCTGTTCTGAAAACCCGTGTTATTAAGTTTAGTGATGATCTTGGTCATCATTCCGTCTATGCCTGTTTCAATCTTTTATTGAATTGGAGGTAATACACAACATTAGAAAATGGAGGTATCATCAAAAATATTAGCACCTTTAAAAGATCTCGAGATCTCGATGTTTATTATTCCGATGATACCGCTCATTTGTGAAGATTGTTGATAAATTTGTCAACAAACATTTCTCAATGAATATTTCCCTGTATGTTTCCGTTTTCTGAATGAACGACTACATAGGTTTCTCCATCTTCAATATGCTTTCGCAAATTGTCCAAAGTATGACGGTGATCCATTTCACCACAGCTGCAAGTGATATCTGTTAAAACACCTTCGACTAAGACACCATTAGAAGAAGAACCCGTGACGGACTCCCATAGTGTCAAAACGGGATGATTGTGATCCATGTGTCTATGGTATAAATAGGCTCCGGTAATATCTTCCATATTAGCTACAATGAGTTTGAAATAGACGGATGAATTGTCACCCTCGAATGTGAACTTTACCTGGCCTTGTGCTTGGGTCTCTTCTCCAGACAGATGACCCCGAAAATTGCCTTTCTTGGCCTTTTGTGATCGAGCGCTAAAGGTGATTTCATCATCCAATGAGGCGTCTTTGGAAAGTAAAGCGTCATCTTTAGTACAGGACGAAATAAGTAGTAGAAGTCCAAAAAATAATAGATTTTTCATGATAGAGATTTTTTTAATGAATAATAGGGTTATATAATCGAAACAGGTTCACAATTCTTTTTTGTAAATCCTCTTAAATGCGAGATAACTCATTATGGATTGTCTACTTTGACAACTTTGAATGTATGACTTGATTTACCCGTAGTAATTTTGAAATAGTAAATACCGGGAATGAAACCCGATAAATCGAATTCAGCAGTTTCTTGAGTTGTTTCTCTGCTTTGTAAGATCTCTCCAAGGGCGTTATAAATTTCGATCTTCGAACTTTTTAGTCCGGCTATATTGATCGCAGTTGTAGCAGGGTTGGGATATATCGATGTTGATGACATGCCAGGTTCGAGGGCATCGGTTGTATGACCAACTACGTTAAATTGACCCATCATGCCATCATCTTCATGACTCAACATGTGACAATGATACATATACGGTACGTCTTGATTAGCGAATTCCTCAAAGCGCATAATCAGCCGGATTGTTCCACCCATTGGACTGACCAACACCACGTCTTTACGCCCCTGCAAGTTTTTTGGCGGGGCTGCACCATCGATGTCTAGAATGTAAAATTGGATGCCATGAATATGGAAAGGATGAGCGATGGCCGTCAAATTTCGGACCTCCCAGATTTCGGTTTGATCAAGGGGAACTTCAAAATTGATGAAATCCATTTTAAAGCTACGGTCATTAATCGCGAAAGGGCCATTGACCATATTGGAAGGTCCCATTTGAAGCGGTCTAAATGTAAAGAAGCGTGTCATTGATGAATTGGCTTCCACATAAGGAAGGTTTGTAATCAGGGTAGACGGAATCTCCATAATCGCTTCTGCATTCCTGGAGCCCACATTTAGTTGTAGAATATTAAAATCATGACCATTAAGTGAATTTTCGTCGTATCCCTGTATGGTCGAAAAAGGCATAAAAGAAGGCCGAGACGCTCCATAGATTCCGCTTGGAAGTTCGCTGCCGAAATTTTTTAGGCTAAAGGATTGTCCCTGATAAAGTGATAGATCCACGAGAATTTCAGCCCGTTCTCCGGGAGCCAATCTTAACCGGGTAAGCGAGACCGGTGTATTGAGTAAGCCACCATCGGAAGCAATTTGACTAAACATCAGATCGCCCTCCAAACCTAGTTGATAAACCCGTTCTGTCGAGCCATTTAGGAGCCGTAGTCGAATCACCTGGGCGGGGACACCCAAGAAGGCATCGGGGGTGCCATTGGTTAGTATAACATTATCAGTTGCCGTGTTGATCAAAAACTGCTTATCAGCATCAAACGCTCTTGACTGAATGACAATTGGAAAATCGTCGACACCATAAGACCGCGGTATGGTCAATTGAGCCTCTTCAGCATCCCTCACAATAATGAATCCTGCCCCTCCTTTCGTCACTTGCTCCTCCGTATTTTCGTGTAAGTGTGGATGATACCAATAGGTGGCAGCTTTATCCAGGACCGTAAAATTGGGAGACCAAACCTGACTGGGCAGAATAGGTGTGTGGGGTCCGCCATCATTTTCGGCAGAGATATGAAGACCATGCCAATGCACTGTCGTTGTCTCGGATAGATCATTGGTGATATTGAATGAAACATGTTTGCCTTGTTTGAAAATGAGGGTGGGGCCTAAAAATCCCTGGTTATATCCCACGGTACTTGTTTTAATTCCGGCATAAAATTCAGTTTCGCCCTCTTGAAAACTTAAATTGAAGGTCTCCCCGGCTAATGTGTCAGGAATAAATAATGGATTATTGGCAGGACTATTTTGAGCAATACTATAAAACCTAAGGCTTGAAAAAACGCTTAAGAGCAACAAAAATGATTTCATTTCTTTTTTGCTTTATTTCGATTAGAAAAATCAGAATGACTTGCACCTGTTTTTCGCAAGACTAAGACTTCCTGTTGAAAAAGTGAATCGTACTCAATTGGAGATGAAAAAGGATTTTCATCGAAGTGAGCACCAAAGAATTAGCACATGAAAGTACCTAGTTGAGAAACACCTGGAAAAGAATGATCGTGTCACGCTCCGGCAAGGGAGGCTGGTGAGGGTGGAATTCGTGAAAGCAGCAGCGCGCGAGATCAGGCTGCATTAAAGATCTTGAAAATGCTATCCCACCTGGGTGTGGTAAAATGGGTTTATCCTCGTTGTTTAAATCCAGACTAGCCTGATATTGCAGGCTTTGAAAAATCATACTGGCGTTTACACAGCATGGTTTTTTAGAAAATGAGTGATGTATGCCTCCTTCTTGAGTGCAAGTCTGTTGTGGATTCTTACATAGGTTCGATTCTTCATTTGAGGAGCAGGCTTTGGCTGTGCCAAAAAGGCTGAAGCTTTTTATATGGCCCTGGCATACGTGCATGTCCATACTGAAACTCACCGAGCTGGTAAACATCAGGGCAGCTAAAGACAGGGATAAAGCTCGTTGAGTTTTCGATAGATCCATAATAGCTACATCTTGTGTAGGACAATTGATGCAATTTCCAAAAGTTCGAACAAAGGGATAGTGACTGGCATCAACATTATTGGTGACTTTAGTCATCTCTGTTACCCTGAAAACCAAAATTATTGAGCTTGATGAATCGACTCCAGGTAAAATTTGAGTAAATGCTTCAATACGGGCTTTTGTCACACTTGCAATCTTTTAATAATGGCCTCCATCTGGGCAATTTCCCGTTTCTGCGCTTGAATAGTATCCTTCGCAAGTTGTATAGTTTCCGGATCTTCGAAAGTTGCATTCTGGCTCACGATGATCGCAGAAGAGTGATGCGGAATAATGGCTTTCATGAATTGCACATCTTGGATTAAGGTCGGTTTGCGTAATATGACAAAAGCTGTAATTATGGTGATGATGGCGATAGCTGCTTTTGTTGAATTAATGTTTTTTGTTTGGATACATATCAGCCATAGTAATAGTTTTAGGAGGGTCATAGTGCAACCATCAAAAGTACCTGTAAGTTCTGGTATGACTTAGCTTGACATGAATTTAACCTGAGAGCCATTGCTAAACATTACTCCATGCATCATTACAAATGAGATAAGCACCATTAGCCCAAATTTTCTATAATTCCTTTTGCATATCTTTATTTTGTTTGTTCTTTGCCAGAGATTTGTTTTAAAAGCGGATGGATAGCCCCCCTCCGGCACCAAATCGATTATCATAACTGGCCATAAGTGAAAAATTTCTTGAAAGAAAATATTCGAATCCTGCGCTCCAAACGACTTCCTTTCGATAATTGTGAAGATCTTCGAAGTCATTTACCCATCCAAAATCTGCCTGATATTCATACCTTCCGAAAACCAATGTTCGTGGGAAGATTAGTATTTCGCGGCTCAGCCCTAGCTGAGGTCTTAACTTATTATCCAACCTAATATCCAGGTTAAATAAATATGGCGTCAGGAATCTGAATCCGGCGACAGCCGTTGTCGATATTTTGCTTAGATCGTCTTCGTTTTTATTCTCGATATTTATTCCTCCAAATATTCTGAAGTAATCTTGTATATATCGTTCATAAGAAAGTTCAGCTTCCAGGTTTTTGTTCCAACCATATTCTGTAGAAAAATTAATTTGATTTCTGATATTGGAGGAAACCAGGTTAATTTCGGTCATATGCGAGGCAGCATCTAACCTGCCCCAACTGTAAAATTGATCAGCCTCGTCAATTAAATTTTTTAGTGGAAAACTATTCAATCGTTGATCTCTGGGTGTGTCATAGCTAAAAACCCTGGCCATACCACTCATCATGTGGTAAAGTACATGACAGTGAAAAAACCAATCACCATATTCGCTACCGTAAAACTCGATCGTGACCTCCTGCATGGGAGCGACATTTACCGTATGTTTGAGCGGTGAGTATTCTCCGTTTTGGTTGATCACTCTGAAAAAGTGACCATGTAGATGCATAGGGTGATGCATCATCGTCAGATTATTGAGCTTAATACGTGTTACTTGATCAGCCTTAATTTTTATTTTGTCTGTTTCTGATAATGGAACACCATTCATACTCCATACATAGCGATTCATGTTTCCAGTGAGGTTTAGCAAGATCTCTTGTACCGGTGCATTTGCCGGATAGGTTGTTTTAGCAGGAGATTGCAAATAATCGTAATTGAATTCTGAATTCATGTCCATTGGCGGCATATTCATATTATCCATGTTGGCGTCCTTTGCCATGTCCATATGCATGTCATCTGTTGGCATTTTATTTTTTGATGTATCCTGATTTTGATGCATCTGGTGGCCACTAGTTTTCATCATTCCTTCCTTGGATGAATCTATTTTTTCATTTGGCTCTTTAGTATGACCTACTCCGGTATCCTGGTCATGATCCATGTGCATCATACTCTTTTTTGGCTTTGAGGTGTCCATCAGTTCTTCCTGGTTCGTCTTTTTGGTGGTTGGGTTCTTCTTCGGTATAGAATTCATCGACATGTCATCATGATGCATTGACATGCTATATTTTTCCTTCATTTTATGGCGTTCGTCCTTATGTGGTTGAAATTTTAAAGCTGGAGCCCCCATCTTCATCTTCATTTTTGCCATCTGTTGCATCATGGCTATTTGATTTGGTTTTGGTACCTCAGGTGCTGATAATAACTCTCCCTGACCCAGAAAAGTAGAAGTGTGCCCAGACCCGTCCTGCGCCGTTGCCCGTATTTCTATTTTTTTATTTGCTGGTATGGTTACAATAAAGTCGTAAGTCTCCGCAATTGCTATAAACGTTTTAGGGTGTTTAACTGGATCTACATCCAATCCATCGGCAGATACCAGCAAAGGATCTTCACCCCCGAAGGTCAACCAATATTGGCTGGAGGATGATCCGTTGATAATCCTTAATCTAATTTTATCTCCTGCCTCAAATTCTTGGAGATCCAGATTTTGACGCCCATTGGTCAAAAATGCCGGATAGTAGACATCTGCAATATCGGCCCCTTCCATACGTTGTCTCCAAAAGTTAAATTGAGCTCCCAGTGCTCCCTGCCCGACCACACGGTTAAGTGGGGTCGATGTTCCTTTTTTGATGCCATACCATTCATTACCCCTTTTTAAATTTCGTAAAACGTTCATGGGTTTTTCGTTGGTCCAGTCTGAGATCAGAAGCACTAAATCTGAGTCGTAATTCAGTTTGTTTTCTTTTGGCTCGATCACGATAGCACCATAAAGACCGCTTTGCTCTTGCAGCATCGTGTGCGAATGATACCAGTAGGTGCCGGTTTGTTTTAGCTCAAACTCATATTTTTGAGTCTCCCCAGGCATAATGGGAGGGGTAGTCAGATAGGGCACGCCATCAAAAAAATTGGGTAATAAAATCCCGTGCCAATGTAATGATGTTTCCATCTCCATATTGTTTGTCACGTAGATTACCGCATATTCACCATCTATAAATCGGAGGGTAGGCCCTGGTATAGAGTCATTAATTGTCATGCCCATCACCTCCTGGTCCGCAATTGTGACCATTGAATTTTTAATAGTTAGGTGGTACTCATGGGTAGGTAAAAGATTTTTATTCCCTTCATGGGGTTCAACCATTGGGCTATAAATGTTTAGATACGCCCCTGCAAGGAAAATAATAATATTGATGGTTTTCATTCTTAATGCTGATATGTATCTTGAGTTTATGATGATAGCGATCGGTGGTTGACTATGTTAGATTCAATCTCTACAAATGGAACTCTCCCAGTTTATCCAATGTTCAGTCGTCGGCACCTAACGGCGAGTTCCATAATGTTACCTCAGGATTTGTATTTACTGCTTGATCAGAGTCTTGAAATTCATTTAATCTAAAGCAACAGTGTCCGACCACATGGAAAGGTCTTTACGGTTGACTAATCGATCAACCAATACCATCACTCCTAAGAAGCCAAAGCATTGATCTTTGAAAATCAGTGTTTCAAGCCAACTTATGATGATTAGGTTCAAATAAAAGCCGTGCGACTGACTTCTAATTTTGGGTAATGATGGGCAGTGTAACTCTCACTTTTTCCCCAGGACACGGTGATCGCCCCATTTCCGCCTTCTCCAGACTTTACTTCATAGGACAATATTTCTACTGGCTGATCAAGTATTTCAGGTTTCACTTTAATGCGGATCACATCTAGATTTTGATCATAGTCATCGGCGAGATGTTGTTCATAGTTTTTGTTCAAGATCAATGTCCATTCATCCTTATTTGGAATCGTAAAAAAAGCATATTCACCTTTAGCTATCTTCTTACCATTAATGGTTACATCGTTTGAAAAGTTGATCGAAGTTGCCCGGTGAGCTCCCGTCACCCAGACTTGATCATAGGCTACCAGTCCATTCCAAATGATGCGGTTTCTAACACTGGGGGCGGAGTAGTCAACATGCACGTGAGTATCTCCAATGTTGGCCATTGCTGTTTGGTGTGGGCTGGCAGGTTTTGTATCGGAAGGATTGCTCTTGTTCTCTTGTGAAGGGGCTATGTGTGCTGAATGATCGTAATCACTTGGTGTCGTTGTTTGATTGGCACATGACGAGACCAAAAAGCTCGCTAATATCACGGAATAGCTGATCTTTTTCATATTTAAATATTTTTAGACTGATTAAGTTTTTTCAATTATTATTAATCGATGATTTCTTTTACCTCACCACATTTGAGCATACTATCTCCAAAGTAAGGGTTCTTAATTTCCTTTTCATTGGAAAGCCAATAACCACCCTTACTATTATTGGCCATGGGGCAAAATTCCAGGTAAATTGCACCTGATGAGAGTTCATTTTTTTTAAGCAATAAAGTCATTTCATTGCTCAATTCTGTAAAAGCAATACGTTGATCGTTTAGTGATGCAGCACCGGAAATTATAGCAGCTTGTTGGGCTATTTCGGCTCCATCATTTATTTCTTTAGCAGAATTTTGAAGAGAACTGGCCGCTGTTGCAGCAGTTTTCTGATCTGATGCTACTAAGGCGTTTTTGATATCGAGATAGTACCCATAGCTTGTCGTCAGCAAATCGCTTTTGAATTTTGCCATGCTTACATCGCTGACAGAGTTCTTTTCATCGCTCTTTTGATGCATTGCATGATCGTGTTGAGCAATTGCACCCAACCCAGGGATGAGCAGGCTCAATGATAAAATGGTCTTTTTCATAATCTTCATTTCTTAATAAAATATAATAAAATAATAAGTTTAAATTTTGCTTAAGGTTTAACCTTTTATTCATGAAATGTCTGCATATCGCAATCTTAAAGCATTGCCAATGACCGACACCGAGCTAAAACTCATCGCCAGAGCAGCTATCATGGGAGACAACAGGATGCCAAAAAAGGGGAATAAAACTCCAGCAGCGACCGGTACACCAATGGTGTTGTATATCAGGGCAAAAAATAAATTTTGTTTAATATTTTTCATCACTTTATGGCTGAGGTTACGAGCCTTTACAATGCCTTGCAAGTCGCCCTTTACCAGCGTAATGCCGGCACTTTCAATGGCTACATCCGTGCCGGTTCCCATCGCTATGCCCACGTCACTTTTTGCGAGAGCCGGGGCATCGTTAATTCCATCGCCAGCCATGGCTACTTTACGACCTTCTTTCTGTAGTCTTTTAACTTCGTGTAACTTGTCTTCCGGCAGCATCTCGGCTTTAAAATCGATATTCAATAGTTGTGCGACCGCTGCTGCAGTGTTTTTATTATCTCCTGTCAGCATTAGGATATTTATACCATCATCTTTTAATTTTTTTAAAGCATCCCGGCTTGATGCTTTAATGGCATCACTGATCACTACATATCCTTTGACCTCCTTGTCGATCGAAAGCAAGGAGACCGTCTTACCTTCTTTTTGGTAAGCGGAAATTGCATTAATCTGATCCTCCTCAAAATGGGCATTAATATCTTGCATAAGACGGTTGTTGCCAAGGGCAATCATGTGGTCATTGATCTTTGCAATAACGCCCTTTCCAGTCACGGCACTAAATTGGCTGGCTGGTAAAATTTCGGCATTTTCTTTTTTACCAAATTTCATTGTGGCTTCTGCCAATGGGTGTTCACTGTGTTGATTTGCCGAAATAATATATTGCAACACTTCGTGTGATGAATATTCATTTGAAATACTGACGACTTTTTCGACTGAAGGTTTGCCCTCGGTGATGGTACCTGTTTTGTCGATAATTAAAGTATCGATTTGATTCATTTTTTCGAGAGCCTCGGCAGTCTTAATCAGTATGCCGGATTGGGCTCCTTTTCCTACCCCTACCATCACCGACATCGGCGTAGCAAGACCTAGTGCACAAGGGCAGGCTATGATGAGGACAGCAATCGCGTTGATCAAGCCGAAAACCAAGGCAGGGTCAGGACCAAAAAGAGCCCAAATGACGAAAGTTATTACTGAAATTGCGATTACAATCGGAACAAAATAACCGGAAATCCGATCGGCTATTTTTTGAATGGGAGCCTTACTTCGACTGGCATCGTTGACCATTTGAATGATTTGAGCAAGTAAGGTTTCGGAACCGATTTTTTCGGCTTTCATCACAAAGGTTTGCTTGCCGTTAATCGTGCCGGCGCTCACCCAATCACCCTGACTTTTTTGGACTGGCATAGGCTCACCAGTAATCATCGATTCGTCGATGGAACTTTCACCTTCCTGGATCGATCCGTCGACCGGTATTTTTCACCCGGTTTTATTCGCAGGAGGTCATCTATCTGTACATGTTCAACGGCAATTACCTCCTCTTTTCCATTTTGAATTCTCGTTGTACTATTGGGTGCCAATTTCAATAAGGCGCGAATGGCACTATTCGTTTGACCATGAGCCCTGGCTTCGAGCACCTGACCTAAAAGTACCAGGGTGAGAATAACGGTCGCTGCTTCAAAGTAGACATGAACGGTTCCATCTTCCATTTTAAATTGAGCTGGAAAAAAATCAGGGAACAACATAGCAGCAACGCTGAAAATCCATGCTACGCCTGCCCCAATACCAATGAGGGTAAACATATTCAGACTACGACGGATGATCGAACTGTAGGCCCTTTGGAAAAATATCCAGGTTGCATAAAAAACTACCGGTAGCGATAATGCAAATTGAATAATAATC
Organism: Saprospiraceae bacterium; assembly: GCA_016711125.1. Lineage (GTDB taxonomy): Bacteria > Bacteroidota > Bacteroidia > Chitinophagales > Saprospiraceae > JABDMH01. Next base: position 673,199 of record JADJTQ010000003.1, read on the forward strand.
CAATATTTGTTTAGTAACCAATGGTGCAGTGGGTTGCCCGGCACCATATCAGACATGGCAATGAGAAATATTGGCAGAGTAAATAGAGTGGCGATTTTTAATTTAGATAATAACTTCTTGTATGTTTTATTTTCCTCACTTTCATCTTCAGCATTAATTGGTACAAGATCCATTCCGCAGATAGGACAACTGCCCGGACCCTCTTGAATGATTTCGGGATGCATTGGGCAAATGTACTGCCCTGAGTTAGTTTTTAATGAAAGTTCTTCAACCAGATCCATCCCGCAAACCGGACAGTCTCCTGGCTTTTCATATTTTTTATCTCCTTCGCAATGCATCGGGCAATAAAACTTGCCAGTACTTGGTCTTTCAGTTGTTTTATCCGAATGTTTGTCTGGTATTTTTTCCGGTGCTGATTGTCCAGGCAGTGTGATGGAATAATGACCACCGGCATCTTCCAGTGCTTTCTGGAAAGTGGTAAGGTCAATATGTTTTGCCATTTCAATAGAGGCTTCAGCCTTTTTCAAATCCACACTTATCGACTTTACTCCAGGAACCTGAGATAATGTTTTTTCAACCATACTCCGGCATCCCTGACAAGTCATTCCATGTATTTTATATTGGTGTTTCATCATTTTTTTTAATTTTACTTGAGTTCAAAGGTTACCGGATATTTCCCGATAGTCGTTTCACAATTTTTAGATTCTTTTATATAATTCTGTTCGTCAGTTCTCAGTTCTCAGGTCTCAGTCAAGCAGGCGATAATCAAGAGAGCCCGGAATTTATATTCTGGGCGGTTTGGTACTCTTCAGTCTTCAGTCTTCAGTTCTCAGTTCTCAGTCTTCAGTTCTCAGTCTTCAGTTCTGAGTTCTCAGTCTTCAGCCGACTGCAAACAGCCCTGCCCACTGCCAACTGCCAACTGCCCCCGACTGAAGGCTGTTCCATGGGCTCAGCAATCCTTTCGTTGCACTACCGGCTTACTGATCCACTGCTGACTGAAAAAGACTAATGAGTGTGACCGTCTTTTACATGATCTGTATGAGCAACATAGTTCATTCCACATTTTGGACAAGTACCAGCCTCATCACTTCCGCTTCCTTCACAATGCATCGGACAGACATATGAGGAATTATACACTTTCCCGTCTCCGTGCATCGTAGCCTCCATAGAATCTCCATGTTCGTGGTCATGACCTTCCTGACTTTGATTATTGCCTCCACAAGACCATAGGGCTATCGCCAAAACCGCAAAAAATAAGACTGCAAAATTTCTAATGACTTTCATGTTGGAATTAATTGAAATTATAAAAAATATGATATTAATTGTCGTGCAAAATGGGAGGCCTCTTATTCAATAAAATAAAAAAGGCCTCTCGTTTTTTATTTAATTTCTTCGGTTACCGATCCGCATTTCAACATTTGACTACCGAAATAGGGATTGAAAATTTCTTCATCCAGACTCAACCAAGGTTGCTCCGGTATTGTTGTCGGCCATCGGGCAATATTGGATGTAGATAGTTCTGTCAAAAGGGCCAAAACCTTTGGCTAATTCTTCCATTTGAGCGGAAAGTGGTTTGAAAAGGTGCCGCGATGCCTCGATATTTTCTGCTTTAGTAAATTGGTTCAGTAAATCGATCGCTGTCTTACTGCTAGCCATCCATAGATTATGAGATTGTCCGGTAAATAAATTCATGCTCGTCTCTTCGAACTTGCTTTTCAATAATTTTGCTTCTTTGATCGCTCCATTTAAATCATCTTTTACCAAAGCATCTTTCATCGGAAAATAGAAATCAAACAATTTTTGGATGGCTCCTGTGGCCTCTTTACTGGTTTGATTTGTTGGGTTCTTTGCCGGTGTCGCCGTCGTTGAACTGCCATGTTGATGGCCGGTCATTACCTGGCCACCCTCTGGGCTCATCATACTCGGTTTGCCGGCGAGCTGGGCAGCGGCATCAATGGAAAAAGTACCGTTAACCGCAATCTCAATGCCCGGTTCCAAGCCGCCCTTCACCACATATTGATTTCCTACCATGGGGCCCAATTCCATCTCTCGCATCTGAAAATGTACCCCATCTTCGCCGCTCATTTTTCGTAGACTACTGATCTTGGTCCGGTCCACATTACGGCTGATTTAGGCACCATTAGACTTTCTTTTTTCCCGGATCTTAAAGGTGTTTTTACGACTGCATTGGCAAACATTTCCGGTTTGAGTTTCCCACCCCGGTTACCTATTTCTATCCGTGCCGTAGCTACCCTCGTTGTGGGATTGATCACCGGATCAATGAAAGAAATTTGGCCATTAAAAGACTCGCCTGGCAGTGATGAAATGGTAAAGGCCACCTGGCTACCAACCCGTACCCAACTCATATCACTTTCATATACATCAAAGAGAACCCACACTCTCGATAAGTCCATAATTTCGTAAAGGGGCATACCTCGGGAAATATAGTCTCCCAGATTTACTTTTTTTTCCATGACAATGCCACTTACATCAGCAAGTATGGGAAATTGCTCCTGAAGTTTTCCGGATTGTAAAATGCCCTCAATTTGATCGCTGGTTAGTTTCCAGTTTTTTAATTTTTTCTTTGGCCGCCAGAAATAATCCTGGCTGGGTATCTTTTATTTTCGGCAGAAAATAATTCCTCCTGTGCAGTAACAGGTCAGGAGAATAAATGGTTGCGATCTGCTGCCCTTTTTGAATAGACTCTCCGGTAAAATTAATTTTTAATTCTTCAACCCTTCCATCAAGATGGGTTACTTGCGAATAGACTAAGCGCTCATCCGGTTGCACTTTACCATTCATTCTAATCTCTTTGACCGGAACACCAAAGCCAATCATCTCCGTCTGTACATTGGCCAGTGCCATCGCCGTTTCTGACATCCGAATTTGACCGGGATTTTCATCGCTTGATTGATCGTCTACGGGTATTAAATCCATGCCACAGATTGGGCAGGACCCGGGTTCCGCCTGACGAATCTGGGGGTGCATCGAGCAGGTCCAGGTGGTGGGGTGATCTGCTGCACCGTGTTCCATCGTATTTATGTCGGGCTCCCCCGCTTGATCGGCCGGTTTGACCAACCAACCTATAAGGAAGCCTACAGCTAGAATCAGTATCCATTTTATAAGGCCTGAATATGATTTTTTCATTTTTTCCATGTTTTTTTAATTAACACAATGCTTTCCGGCTTGAAAACTCTGTATTAATTACCTGTTAGATAATTTAATTTTACCTGAGCCAGATGGTATCCGGTTTGAGCAGATACTTTTTCAATCTGATATTTAAATAGTTGCTGCTGAAGCCGGAGCACTTCTTCAAAATCGGAAGCACCATTTTGATAGGATGCCATTAGAAGTTCGATAGCCTGCTGGGTTTTGGTCATTTGAGTATTAAATAATTCAATCATTTGCTGCATTTTGTCCATCTCATATAAGGTCATCTCGTACATCGCTGATAGTTCGTTATACATTTCTTCTTTCATGTCCGAATAGACCTCCTTCATAAGTTGGCGCTCCTGTACCGCAGCATCGTATTTCTTTTTCCAAATAGGCACGGTCATGGTGAACATAGGCATCACCATGTCCCGGCCGGTATTGGGAAGGATAGTGACATCACCGGGTTTTCTTTTTACCTGAGGCATGTACTGAAGGCCTCCACCAATCATTGGCTTGCGCATAAAATCTGCTACCACGGCTTCGGCTTCTGTCTGTTCGATTTGACGGTCAAATACGGTGAGAGAAGGATGATTACTCACCAGTGTTTGTCCCAAACCCGCTGACCGTAAGATCCTGTTCGTTTAATTGGGTCCCAATAAAATGAGGGTATTTTCCGGTCGGTTTAAGAGCCGGTTTAGGGCAACCTGAAGCGGTTTTCTTTTCTGCTCCATCAGAGCTATTTCCGTATTAAGCTCATCGATCATTATATCGGTACGAATCACATCAACCATAGGTCCCTTTGCAAACTGAAATCTCGATGTTGCCAGCTCCTTGTCTGTTTCCAAAATTCGAAGATTTTCTTTTTGAATCTCAATGATCTGATCCAGTTCAAGTAGTGGATACCATGCGCTCTTTACTTTGAAAATCAATTCATTCCGGGTTACCAAAACAGATTGTTGTTTTACTTCTGACATTCGCATAACCTCGACTTCCATGGCATCAAGAGCTCCAAACCAGGGAAACATCTGCATCGCAGATATACTGCCCAACTGATTACCCATGGGAAGCATCATCGGATTCATAAACAATGACGCATTTATCTGGGGATCCGGCAGGGCCACTTGATCAATGCGTTGTCTTACCACCTCAACTTCCGTGGCTTTTGCCTTTAGCCCAGGATTGTTTTCTAAAGCGATGTTAACTAAGTCTTCCAGAGACTGACCAGGCAGTTTAACCCCCAAAAGAATCAGCATTAAGATGATTGAAGCACGCATAATTGAAAATTTGTCCATTATTAGTAATTAAACCTTAACATGTTTGCGATCAGATCCTGATTTTTTGACCACCGTCTCTCTCCAGAAGGCTTGCAGGACCGGTACGACAAACATGGTCATGAGTTGGATGGTCATTCCACCAAATGTGGGTATCGCCATCGGCACCATGATGTCAGCCCCTTTTCCGGTTGAAGTGAGTACCGGAAGCAGCGCAATTATTGCTACTGCTGCAGTCATCATCGCCGGCCGTACTCGTTTTTTTCCGGCGATTAATACGGCTTCCCTTACCTCGGCAACCGTATTTGGTTTTCGCTCTTCAAATACCTGATGGATATAAGTACCCATAATAACTCCATCATCGGTCGCGATGCCAAACAGGGCAATAAAACCAACCCATACGGCTACGCTAAGATTGATCGGATGAAGCTGAAATAATTCACGCATACTGACATCTGCCAGTGAAAAATTAAGGAACCAATCCTGCCCATATAGCCATAGCATAATGAAACCTCCCGCAAAAGCGACAAAAACCCCGGAAAAATGGATGGATGAGGCGATGATGGTCTTGAACTGAAAGAACAACAGAAGAAATATGGTGATGAGACTGATGGGTATCACCAGTGATAGGCGCTTCATAGCGCGCAGTTGGTTTTCATAATTACCCGAAAACTTAAAACTGACTCCCGGTGATACGGTCAGACTTCCATTATCAATTCTGTCCTGTATGAAGCGCTGGGCTTCTTCCACTACGTCTACTTCCGCATATCCTTCCTTGCGATCAAATAATACATACCCGGTAAGAAAAGTATCTTCACTTTTGATCATTTGGGGGCCACGGACATATTCGATCTTCACCAATTCACCCAATGGAATCTGGGCACCAACCGGTGTGGAGACTAACATTTTTTTAATACTCTCAGGGTTATCACGCAACTCTCTCGGATAGCGCACACGCACAGGAAATCGCTCTCTGCCTTCTACGGTGGTGGTCACATTCATTCCTCCGATGGCTGATTCGATAAAAAGTTGCACGTCTTCAATATTTAAGCCATACCGGGCTGCCGCAATCCGGTCTATATTCAGGTGCAAGTAGGGTTTACCTACAATACGATCGGCAAAAGCTGCTTCCCCTTTTACGGAAGGCACTTCTTTTAAAATGCTTTCCAATGCCAGCCCAAAACTTTCAATAATCTGGAGATCAGGACCATATACCTTGATTCCCATGGGTGCCCTCATGCCCGTTTGCAACATGATAAGACGCGTTTCGATTGGCTGGAGTTTGGGCGCTGAGGTGACGCCCGGTATTTTAGTCACCCGGACTATTTCGTCCCAAATATCATCGGGACTTTTAATCCCTGGTCGCCAATTGCGAAAGAATTGTCCATGGCGATCCACAATGAGATCGGAAAATACTACCCCCTGCAGCAGCGCTTCTTCGTTAGTGAGCGTATCGCCCGAAAAAAGAATGAAGCGATCCTGATCATCGGTCTTAAAAGTCTCCCTTTTACCTTTTTCATTGATTAAGAATTCTGACTTGTAATTAATGATGTTTTCAAACATGGAAATAGGAGCGGGGTCCAGGGCGGTTTCGGCCCTTCCCGCTTTGCCCACGGCTAGTTCAACTTCCGGTATGTTGCTGAGTAACATATCAAGCTGGGCCACGATTCGTTGGTTCTCTTCAACTCCCGAATGTGGCATGGAGGTTGGCATTAAGAGAAAGCTTCCTTCATCGAGTGAGGGCATAAATTCTTTCCCCATGCCAGGGAATTTATGCAACATAAAGCTCCATAACCTGGTCTGCCGAATATTGTATCCGGTCTGATCAACACCTCGTGCAACAAAACCTGCCGTTTTATTCCAGCCGAGCCAGATGACAATGCCAAAGAGGATGGTGAATAAGGGAATCAGCAAAAATTTTCCCTTGTTCTCGAGACACCATTTTAGAACGGGCTCATAAAAATGAACGATTGTCATCAATGCTCCTAAAATGACCCCCAGCAGGACTACAACAAATATATAATTGACAAATAAGCTGTTATGATGGCCTAATGGTAGCCATTCTTCGGTTAGGAAATACGAAGCCGCCAAAACCACAACGGCGATGTTCAGATAATTGGACATTGGCTTCCAATGGTCAGGCCATCGGGGTTCTAGTAGATTATTTATTCCAATCACAACCAGTAAAAGTGGAAACCAGGTGGCGTAATAGATCGCAAACAAAATTCCTGCAGCAACCAATGCCAGATTCCAAATATTGCGCACTCGATTTTATTGAAATTGAGCGATAAAACGAGATGAGCCAAGGCCGGCAGTACGACGATACCGAGTATGAATGATGCTCCTAACGCAAAGGTTTTAGTAAAGGCAAGTGGTCTGAAAAGTTTGCCTTCGGCGGCTTCCATAGCAAAAACAGGCAGAAAACTGACGACCGTGGTAGCAAGTGCTGTAGTAATCGCCGATGATACTTCGACGGTGGCTTCGTAGATCACTTCAAGCAGACGTGCTCCCCGGACATGTTCATTTTCCGGCAGTTCTAAATGCCGGATGATATTTTCCACGAAGACAATCCCTACGTCCACCATCACTCCGATGGCGATTGCAATACCTGACAGAGCAACGATATTGGCATCGACCCCGGCATAGCGCATGATGATAAAGGTCATCAACACAGCAAGCGGCAGCATACTCGAAATAAGCAGCGATGCCCTCAAATTCAAAACCAGGATGATCACAACAATGATGCTGATAATGATTTCATGGGTTAACGCCCGCTCCAGAGTGCCCAGGGTCTCATATATCAGCTGGGTTCGGTCATAAAAGGGCACGATGGTCAATTGGCTTACAGTCCCATCGGCCAGGGTCTTCTTGGGCAGGCCCGGAGCAATTTCGCGGATTCGTTCCTTGATGCCATTGATCACAGCAAGCGGATTAGATCCGTATCGGGCTACTACAACCCCTCCAGCTACTTCCGCACCTTCTTTGTCGAGTATACCACGGCGTGTAGCGGGGCCCAGAGTCACGGTCCCAATGTCTTTGATCCTGATAGGCACATTGTCATTCACCGCTACTACCGCCAGCTCCAGATCCTCAATTGTTTTAATGTAGCCGAGACCTCTGACGAGGTATTCGGCCTTATTGATTTCAATGGTTTGAGCTCCGGCATCCCGGTTTGCTTTTTTGACTGCGGTCATGACATCCATCAGCATGATGTCATATGCTTTCATGGCATCAGGATTGACATCAACCTGGTATTCTTTGATTTGACCTCCGATAGAGGCAACTTCAGAAACCCCTTCGACTGCATTCAGCGAATATTTTACGTAAAAATCCTGGACAGTACGGATTTCGTAAAGATCCCAGCCACCAGTAACCTTACCTTTAGGATCACGGCCCTCAAGCGTATACCAGTATACCTGCCCCAGAGCTGTTGCGTCAGGACCTAATGCCGGCTGCACCCCATCGGGGAGCAACCCAGCCGGTAGCGAATTCAGCTTTTCAAGGATTCTCGAACGAGACCAGTAAAACTCGGTGTCTTCATCAAAAATCACATAGATACTGGCAAACCCAAACATGGAAGTACTACGCACCGAACTTACTCCCGGGATGCCCAATAGAAAGGTGGTAAGGGGATAAGTGATCTGATCTTCTACATCCTGAGGTGAGCGACCCATCCAATCGGCAAAAACGATCTGCTGATTTTCACCCAGATCGGGGATGGCATCAACTGGTACGGGATCGGATGGAAGAAAGGTTTTCCAACCAAAGGGTGCTGTTGAAATACCCCAACCAATAAACATGGCCAGGATGAGTAAGGTCACAAATTTGTTAACCAGGAAAAAGCGAATGAGATTGCGGAGCATAAAGCATCATCTTTTCTGTTTGAAATACAGGAAATAGTCAATCGTCTTCGATCAATCGGAATGAGATGGATCTAAGAGAATGCGATAACAGAAAGAAATGCTATAAAAGGAAGGACTGCTTTAAGACAATTTGATCCTTGGTGATCAAGGGTGGTTCATAAAAAACGAATCCATATATGCTATTTGTCCAGTTTGGAGCATACCAGGTGAAGATTGACACCGGTACTGCCAATGTAGGTAGATGATTTTGGAAGGAAAAGTCTGCTTCGTGTGCTTTTTGACCTTGATCCAGCTGAAAATGAAGCGTTTTGTTACTACAGCAGTCTTTTTTCGCAAGATCAGAACCTTTCGGTTTCGCAGCCATTTTTTGGTGATGCGGACAAGTCACCTTTGCCTTGTCAACCGAGTGACAACTCTTTGCTTTACCCATTAAACTGTAGGACTTTAATTGACCCTGACAGTAATGCATATCAATCGAAAAGCCCACCGATGTCAAAAACATCAATGCACTTAGACCAAGTGCCGTAATATGCCTTATGTAATTCAAAAAGAACATGTATAAGCAAAGAATTGCTGCAAAGATACGGGTTATGGGAAAGAGATTCTTATAAAATTTTGTTTCCATCTTATAAAATGCTGCAAGAATGAGTTTAGTGAAGGATTTAGGAACACTAATTACAAAGTATCAAGTGATTTCCTGTTCTGATATTGTAATTTTTTAAATTCCGAAGGCGACATCCCGGTAACCTTCTTAAATTGAGCAGATAGGTGTGCAGTACTACTATAGTGCATGCGGAATGCTATCTCAGACAAGGTTAATTCATTGTAGGTCAATAGTTCTTTTACTTTTTCCGTTTTTTGGGAGAGTACAAATTTCTCAATAGTTCGACCTTCGACCGATGAAAAAAGCCTGCTTAAATAGGGGTAGTCATAGTGAAGTTTTTCCGAAAGGACCGTCGAAAGATTTTGCAATGCCGACTCTTCTCGATAGTGGATTTCGCTGATGATGATTGATTTGATTTGATTGATGAGTTGGGTGTTTCGATCATCCAGGAGATCCAGACCAATTTCTGTGAGCCGACCTCCCAATACCTTTTTTTCATTTGATGTCAACTCATTGGTAAGTAGGATATGACCCAGACCTATTTCCAGGGCCGTTAATTCCAAATCGGTTAGTATAACTTGCACTGACTGAATGCATCGCGGACAAACCATATTTTTAATAAAATATTTTTGCTGCATAACCTCTGGATTTTTTCACAAAATCAAATATTTTCTTTTCCGGGAACTACTAGGATTAAACGAAATTTAGATTATTTGGTTCTCATTTCGTTGGCGATCTATTTTATCGTCTTTATGCCTAAATAGGTAGTGTTACAAAGAATACCATATCTCATTAGGTTGCTGTAATAACCAATGGTATTTTATGGATGCTCCGACTGCCCCGAACTGATTTTAGGTCAACATCAAAGAATCCATATTTCAGGATGCAGGGGGTAACTGCGAGTTTGCTCCTGGATCTCCAATTACATAAGGAGGGTTGATGATCATCACCACATCAGGCATGTATTCCAATGTAAAATCTGGAGTGACAATTTTCTGATCCTAAAGAACCTATGGTGTTCATTGGAGACATCAGGCTGTGTCATGAGCTGACATTAGATGTTTGGATTATTTAGTTATTTGGGTTTGGATCATGGAGTTCTCTTGTTTCCTCAAATGTTTGATCTGAACCGTATCCAGAACCAATTATTATACTAATAGTGGCTCATATCCGGTATTTTACCTCAACTTTCGGAAGTTAGTATTGTCTTAAATTGGATAAAAAAGCCGAGATACGGAGCTCTATGTCGGATCTAAGTGTCAATATTATTGTTAACTCCACAGGGAAATAGATTTTGAGATCAAACTTTGAAATCAATCGCATGAAAATAGAGAACATCGAAAAGGAATTAGAGAAGATCCATCAGGACCTCCTGGATATTGAACCGCTCGCCAGAAAACTAAGTGAGCCAGTACATCGGGATTACTCGCTGAGTGCTTTGAACTTAGTGAGGTATATATCGCTTCGCAATTACGATCTACGATACCTCCATGATAGCCTTTCAGAACTAGGTATCTCAGCTCTGCGTAGCTCAGAGGCCTATGTATGGAGAAATGTCACCGATGCTTTAAAGCTGGTAAAGCTCATAAGGGGTGAGTCATGGAGTGCTAATAGTGAGATTGCTTCAATTGGATATAAAAAGAGTAAAAAATTAATCAGGAAACATTCCAATCATTTATTTAACGCAAGAGACCAGAAGCATCGCACCGAGATCATGGTGACAATGCCAGCTGAAGCCGCTGAAGATCGGAACCTGGTGGCCGCTCTGATCACGGAAGGAATGGAAATCGCGAGGATAAACCTAAGCCATGGTGACCTGGATGAATGGACGAGGACGGTCACTAATATAAAACTAGCTAGCAGGGCCTTGAAAAAGCCTTGTAAAATATACATGGATCTTGCCGGTCCAAAATTAAGAACTGGATTGATTGCCATCAAGTCGAAGGACAAGAAAGGCAAAACAGTGATGGAGGATCACATCTTATTGAGCAATGGAGATCATCTTGTTTTGACTAAAGGACCGGAGGTCAGTAAAAAGGCCAGGTACGGAAAATCAGGTGAATTAAAAAGACCGGCAAGACTGGCAGTGAGTTTACCTTCGATCATTGATGATGTGCACGTAGGAGATCGTATTTTATTTGATGATGGCAAAATCGAGGGTAGTATCATACAGAAAAGTAAGCGGGAGGTTGAAGTTGTCATTAGAAATACGCCAAGAAAGATCAAACTGAAATCGGAGAAAGGAATCAATCTTCCGGATAGCGATTTGAGGTTACCCTCATTAACTAAAGAGGATATTAAAAATCTTCCATTTGTTGTGCAGAATGCAGATATGGTAGGATATTCATTTGTCAGAAGTGCCCGCGATGTCGATCAATTGTATGAACAACTTTCTGCCTACGAATCTGACTCGTTAGGCATTATTTTTAAAATAGAAAATAAAGAGGCTTTTGATGATCTGCCTTTAATCTTATTAAATGCTATGCGAAGACCGGCCATAGGAGTGATGATTGCCCGGGGGGATCTGGCTGTCGAATTGGGCGCTGAGCGCATTGCCGAAGTGCAGGATCAGATATTATGGATCTGCGAAGCTGCACATGTACCGGTCATTTGGGCTACTCAGGTTCTTGAAAATCTCAGCAAGACGGGAAAAGTGTCAAGAGCCGAAATCACAGACGCGGCGAAAAGCGCACGGGCCGAATGTGTTATGTTGAACAAGGGACCTTATGTCGTTGATTCGGTGCGATTACTTAAAAGAATATTGTTTAAGATGGAGTCTCATACCACCAAGAAGAAAAGCACAATGCGAGCACTAGTAATGGCACAAAAGGTCCTAATGAAAATGAAGGAGCAAATAAACGGATAGCATATTTAATTTTCACACCAGTTGCTCAGCCAATTCTTTGATTTTTTCCAGCACACTTTGCCAACCTCCTGAATCGGTAGAATCCCTGAATCTTTTTTCTCCTTCAGCAACCGATGAATAATCGCCCTGAGTAACCCGAAATCGGGTATGAGAACCTTCGGGAGCAACGTCATAAGTGACTGTGAGGTAATTTGTTGGGATGTCTTCGTAAGTGCCCTGAGGATCAATCACCGTATAGGCAAATCTTTTCTCAGGATCAAGTGCAACCAGATTGCCCTTGACATAAATAACATCATCGGTTGACCCCTTCCATAAAACTGGATTTCCAATAATCCAATCACTGACTACTTCACAACCAAACATATAGAGCTTTGTTTTTTCGGGATTTACGAGCAGGTCCCAGACCTCGCGCACTGGCGCTCCGATTACAATTTCATTTTCAGTAAATAATGTCTTAGCAATCATTCGTTTCGTTTTTAAATTACGGCGCAATATAGGAACATCTTATAACAAGTCTTTCGAATCAAAAAGATAAAGATGCATTTTTTGGAGAATTATTTAGTTGATAGTGACTCCAACTCCTGACCAGATCTTTTTAATTCTTTGACGATTGAAACACTTGATCACGAAATCAGAAACTACATTAGAGTTCAAGTGTAATACTTTTTTGATCAGGAGGTGATCTGATTGTTCGAAATTTCGTATATTATAGAGTGAAAGCAGCAATCAGGAGCTAGTGACTTGATTCTTAGTCAGAATCCTTCTTGTAGCCTGATTTTGATCAATAAAAGAAACGGGAGATTATGAAAGAATGTTCCCAGACAATGACATTCGCGGGAATGGAGTATGGACTCATATTCTTTAAACTGAGACATTTTTAATGATTTTGATTGCTTAAAATCTGATTAATTGAAAATTAGCAGAAATGGATAATCATTGTAACTCCGGGCAGATTGAACTGACCTGCAAAACCTTGCTACTGATCTTCATATTCTTGTCATGGACGAGTTGCCAAAAGCAAGATGCTCCACCCAGGGGAGCCGATTATTTTGCGCAAACCGGAAATGAAGTGCAGACGGGAGGAGTCCAGATCGTAAATGTGCGGGCCGGTACCACCACCTATAAGATCTGGACAAAGCGAGTTGGCAATAATCCCCATCTCAAGCTGTTATTATTGAATGGTGGACCCGGTGCCACTCATGAATACTTTGAGTGCATGGAGAGTTTCTTGCCAAAAGAGCAGATTGAATTTATCTACTATGATCAATTGGGAACGGGCAATAGTGACCACCCTGAAGATATGAGTCTGTGGGATTTATCCCGCTTTGTTGATGAGTTAGAGCAGGTCAGACAGGCTTTAGGTCTAAACAAAGAAAATTTTATCCTGCTGGGTCATTCATGGGGCGGTATTTTGGCGATGGAGTATGCCCTTAAATATCCAGATAATTTGAAGGCTCTAATTATTTCCAATATGATGAGTGATGCCAAAGCCTATGATCAATACGCCAATGATGTTTTGGCAAAAAAGCTACCAGCAGCGATCGTTGATACCATTAGGCAGATTGAGGCGGCAGGTGATTTTGAAAATCCAAAATATATGGAATTACTGATGCCCCATTTTTACAATCAATTCATTTGCCGCTTGCCAATGGATCAATGGCCAGAGCCTATGGTGCGGTCATTAGGAAAAATCAATCAAGAATTATATGTGACTATGCAAGGACCCAGTGAATTCGGTATTGCCGGCAGACTCGAGACCTGGGACCGCTCGAAGGATTTAGTTGATATAAAGGTACCTACCTTGGTGATTGGAGCCACACATGATACGATGGATCCTAATCATATGAAATGGATGTCAGAGCAAATTCCAAATGGCACTTTTCTGTTGTGTTCGAGTGGTAGTCACATGTCGATGTATGACGATCAACAAGTTTATTTTTCCGGGCTGATTGCTTTCATCACAGGACTTTCAAATAAGTAATCTCAGGTGCACTAATCAATTCAATTTTTGGTTTTTCAAGAAATCGTTTCAGGTTTCTAAAAAGCCCAAAGGGATTCCGCCATTCTTTGCTAATCAGTGCTTCTGAGATCGGCATAACTAATCAACTCGATCCCCAGTTCTTTGATTACTTTCTTCACCCGTTTGTCGGTGAGCATTTTAAGTACAGCGAATCGATCTTGGGCTACATGTTCATATCCCGGATGTCCGATTGCTTGTTGTTCGGGAAAGTCATCCGCCGGATGTTCCACAAAGAGCCAGTTACCCGGGGTCAATTGACGCAACTTTTCGATGAATGCCTGCACCCGTTTTTCAGTCGGTAAGGTATTGTCACCCAAGCCGGGAAAATGTTGTACTGCATCATCTTCGGGAAAGATATCCAGCCCATAATCAGCTGCTAACTTTTTAAATAGGGCTCTTGTCTCTTCATTGATACTAAGACAACCCATATGGCTTGATAAGTGGGTGAGCTGTGGAATGTCTTTTTGGGCCATTTCGATTTGGGCACGCAGCTCTTTTTCAATGTCTTCGAGCTTCCACACATGGTCCATGATTGCAGCATCTGGCATCATGCGGTTTGATCGCACCATGGGGTAGAAATACCCCCCGTTCGTCAGTGATCGAAGGTACTTGAGTGAGTGGTCTCCATTTGACATTGGTCCATTCGCTGGTCAGGGTAAGATGTACTCCTACATCCAGACCGGGCATTTCTTTTAACATGGCGATCGCTTCCGGATACCAGGGAGTCGGCACCATGATTTCTACCGAGGTGGCAATGCCATCTTCAAAAGTTTGCCGGATACCCGTATTCGTGGCATGGGAGCAACCCATATCGTCGACCCGGATGATGAGACGAACTTTATCCGGGTTTGTTGATTGGCTATAATGTAAATTGATGGTTCCAAATAAGAAGATGGCGAGCATTGAGCATCTCCAGGCATATAATGAATTTTTCATTTTTGTAATTTGATAAAATCTTGAAAGGATTTAATGTTGGTCTAAGATATTGTCTTTTTCGGCAGGTAAGCTTTTTAAAATCGAACATTTGTCTAAAATTGAGTTATTGGATCACCAGTTTTAAAGGATGACACATGACACAATTCTTTCATGTATATTAACAAAAGATGACCACCAGGATACTTTGCTTGCTAATTTGTACTTTCATAGTAAACGAGCTGAGGGCTCAAGGCCTGTCATTTTCTTAGCACGATCTCCTGAACATCCTTATGGGGTAGCCTAATCCTTCATCATCTCCTTCGATAAAGGACTATACTGAAATGATTGGAGTATGCGATTGCCAGAGTTCTGCCCATGATTCAGATGGCAGTTGGGCAAATACTCCGAACATCACCTGGAGTTTTAAATACATCATGGATGGAAAGGCAGTTCAGGACGAAACTCTTAATCCCGACGCAAGTCATACCGGTAAGATTCGGCAGTACAATCAGGAAAAAACTCGTATTAGCGGTTCCACCTTTGCGCGTAGGGTCCGGGGTCATCTCTAGCCTCAATGTGCTGTGGTAGAGGCTCATACAGTTTAGAATTCTTACGGTTTTCTGCTCCTGTTTCTTAACGGCTTATCCCTTAAGGCCGATCACTAGACCTTTTCTCAAAGGTCTTTGGAAGGCCGTTGCTTTGGTCTCTGGATCTTGATGATCAATGGTTTGGATTTTTATTTTGGTATCCAAAATGCCGATAGTTCTATTTAAATAGCTGAAGTATGGTCATAATCGCATAATTATTACCTTCCGTCAGCGCATAAACGCACGAACCATTGTTTCCTCGAAATCGCAGAATGTCAGAGTCAGGGTGAGTAAAGACATTTTTTTGCAAAAATGAAGAACGCGAGGATGACAGCTTGGTTATGTCTGGATCGTTCCCTTAACTTGTTTGGCATGTAAATAGACGCAAAAGAACTAAATATGGTGCTTTCCTATAATAGAAATAATCAATTGAACCAGAGCCAGTTGTGAAGATCTGTCATGGGTAGGTAGCTTGCCGATTACCTGCTCTCTCTTGGTGTGAGATAGAGGAAGATCTACATCTTTCGAAAATATAGAAAAATGGAAATGGTAGTTTATCCACTAAATATAAACAAGAACTAAAAGAATTTACTTTCTAAATAAATATCCATCATGAAATCCGTTACTGGTTTCATGAGATGTATAGTTTAATAGCTGTAATGACCATTTCCGGTCCAGTAATTCAGCTTCCTTTAAACAATAGCCTTGAGGGAATGAGCCTGCTTCCGATTGCCTCAGACTGTATGTATAATAAAGTAATAACCCACCTGGGTTTAGTAGGTTAGGGATTTGGGTCAATAATTCTTCATTCAGTTTAAAATGAATGACCATGATATTATCAATATTTTTGAATTTGGATAAACCCTCCTCGCGGCTTAAATCCAGTTCGATTGTTTCAATGCCAAGATTTTTTTCATCAGCAATCTTTATCAGGTGGTTGAGTGCAACTTCTGAAAAATCCAGCGAGATAACCTTAAAACCCCTTTGCGCTAGAAAAATCGAATTTCGACCATCACCACAAGCGATATCTAATACAGACCCAGGTTTGAAATAGGCTAAATGCTCGACTAAGAACAGTTCTGGTTCAAGTTGGTCGTTTGATTTGGTGAGATAGCGGTCATTCCATTTTTTTTTATGATCTAAGTTGTTGGTCATGTCGGGAATGTAGTAAATATTTGGAATTTACACCAGAGGCACCAAATTTCAAGCACTAAGTACCAAACTGTGACCAAGATATTTTGAGACTTGCGATTGCTATCCGTGGGCTTGCCAATCTCTTCACTTCGTTTCGAGCTTGGGAATCCCAATTTGAGATTTGGAATTTCCCTAAAAGTACCAAGCACCAAATTCCAAGCACCAAAGCTGGGACCAAAACGATTTGGAATTTCCGATTTGCGATTTGGAATTTCCCTCAAAGTACCAAGCACCAAATTCCAAGCACCAAAGCTGGGACCAAAACGATTTGGAATTTCCGATTTGCGATTTAGAATTTCCCTCAAAGTACCAAGCACCAAAATCCAAGCACCAAAGCTGGGACCAAAGTCAGTTGGAATTTGCGATTTGCGATTTGGAATTTCCCTCAAAGTACCAAGCAACAAAATCCAAGCACCAAAGCTGGGACCAAAGCCAGTTGGAATTTGCGATTTGCGATTTGGAATTTCTCTCAAAGTACCAAACACCAAATTACAAGCACCAAAGCTGGGACATTTCTCTCCAAAAGCAACGAGCTCCAACTGCATCTCCCTCGTACAGCTGAAATGAATGAAGTAGGATACTATCCATGTGTTAAGAGCCGTTATTTTTTCGCCAAAAACCCACAATATTCCCAAAGATTCATCCAACTTTGGCGATATTGCCGCATACAATTTTTTACTATGTATTCTATGCTTAAAGTATTTCAACAATGGAGTGCTGGCCTCTTGCTGGTTATTACTGCTGTGCTTGTCATGAGTTCGTGCAAGTCTAAACTGAATAACCAAGCATCTCTTGGGGGGCTTTGATGGGGCATTTGCCAGTTATATTTCATCATACACCACTGGTACGGTATCTTCGGGCACTACTATCCGGGTCATGCTGAGTCAGCCCTATGGGGATAGTTCAATCCTATCCGGGGAGTCAACCTTAAAATTATTTCGATTCGATCCTGCGGTCAAGGGCAGTACTTTCTGGCTCGACAACCGCACTGTCGAGTTTCGGCCGAGTAGCAGATTGAGCAGTGGCCAACTTTATCACGTACATTTTGCACTAGCAGCCCTTTTTGAGGTACCTAAGACCCTTTCGGAGTTTACCTTTCCTCTACAAGTGCTTCGTCAAGACTTTGCTTTGACGGTAGACCACCTATATGCCAAAGATCGCAATGATCTCGCTCATCAAAGACTGGAAGGTCTTGTGCAGACTGCCGATCTGAGCGAACCGGGAAAGATTGAAAAAATGTTGACCGCCAACCAGCAAGGCAAGTCTTTATCCTTCGCTTGGACTCATAGTGATGATGGGCTCGAACATCGTTTTTTGGTAGATGAAATTAATCGCGAGCAGCAGGCCTCCACAGTCAATCTAGTGGTTGAAGGAGAAGTGCTGGGAGTAAACCGGCGACAAAATTTGGAGATTGAAGTACCCTCCTTAGGAGATTTTAAATTGATGCAGGCGAGAGTGATGCCCGGAAGTAATCAGCACGTGGTTTTAAGTTTTTCCGATCCACTTAAAGAAAAACAAAATCTGGATGGATTGATCAGATTGGGAGCACTGACTGATTTGCAATTTAGTATCAGAGACCATGAGATCTTTGTATATCCCAATGTACGACAGACCGATTCCTTGACGGTTTATCTGGAACCAGGTATCCGCAATCTACTGGACAAACGCCTTGAAAAAGGAACTTCCATAGTGGTACAATTTGAGCAATTAAAACCCGCAGTTCGATTTACGGGTAGAGGCAATATCATGCCAGGTACAAACCAACTTGCTTTACCCTTTGAAGCAGTTGGTCTCAGGGCAGTAGACCTCGAGGTTGTAAAGATATTTGAGCAAAATATTCTTCAATTTCTGCAAGCCAATCAATTGGATGGTTCGAATGAATTGCGCAGAGTCGGTAAAGTGATTCTAAAAAAGATGATCAAACTGGATGAAACAGGAATCACCGATTATGAAAGATGGAATCGGTATACCCTGGATCTGGCTACCCTGATGCGGGCCGAGCCAGGCGCTATTTATCAGGTTCGCCTCGGTTTTAATAAAAATTATTCGACCTATTTTTGCTCAGATCAACCGACAGAATATGATTTACCACCCCTTCCAGAAGATGATTGGCAAAGCCCGGATGATCAGGAATTTAGTTATTGGGATTCTTATGATGCTGATTTCTACAATCCGGATTATGATTGGCAGGAAAGGGACAATCCCTGCCATTCTTCCTATTATTCTTATTCTCGCAAGATCAGCAAAAACATACTCGCCTCCGATCTGGGAATTATTGCCAAGCGAGGAGGAGAAAACACGTTGCGGATATTCGTCAATAGTATTAGCACTACGCTACCAGTTAGTAATGTAAAGGTTGAAGCATATAATTTTCAAAGACAATTGCTGGCAACTGCCAATACAGATTCAGAGGGCAAAATCATCATGAGCGGTCTTTCAGAGAAACCATTTGTCCTGGTGGCTAATGATGGAAAACAACGCGGATATTTGAGGATCGATGAAGGTTCTTCCCTCTCTCTGAGCGCTTTTGATGTTTCAGGCCAGACGGTTGAAAACGGAATCAAAGGTTTTATATACGGAGATCGGGGCGTTTGGCGCCCGGGTGATTCTCTGCATATTAGTTTTATTCTGGAAGATAAAAACAACATCCTCCCGGATGATCATCCGGTGATATTTGAATTTAATAATCCGCAAAATCAATCAGTTGATCGCCAGGTGCAGAGAGCATCGGTTAATGGGATTTATTATTTTGGCACAACCACTGATCCGGAAGCCATTACAGGAAATTATCTTGCTAGAGTGATGATAGGAGGAGCGACATTTAGCCAGACCATGAAGGTCGAAACGGTAAAACCAAACCGCCTGAAAATCCAATTGGAAATGGATGGTAAGCGAATTTTAGCCGGAAAAAATAATTTGAAAGGAACGCTGGATGTTCGATGGTTGCAT
This sequence comes from Saprospiraceae bacterium, assembly GCA_016711125.1. Taxonomy (GTDB): domain Bacteria; phylum Bacteroidota; class Bacteroidia; order Chitinophagales; family Saprospiraceae; genus JABDMH01. The sequence goes on from JADJTQ010000003.1 coordinate 692,621, forward strand.
GGTGCTCCCGCCAGAAGTCTGATGTCGGAATTTGAAATAGTATTGAGCCGTAATAATGACGTTTTTCCGGCTTTTTCCGAATATACTTTTTCCGACCCAACCGTGGGGTTTAATGAAACACCAATTCCTGTGATAAAAGAAAGAATGGATGCTAATGGTCATTTGAATATTAATGCCACGCTCGATAACCCGGGAGCCGCACCGGGAGTGCTCAATGCGACTTTTCGGGGCAAGGTTTTTGAAGAAGGGGGTGATTTTAGCATTGATCGATTTACGATTCCATTTTATCCCTATCCGGCATTTATCGGTATTCGGTCACCCAAGGGAGATCAAGCCAGAAATATGTTGCTGACTGACACTATGCACCACTTTGACATTGTCCGGGTCGATCAGGATGGCCTACTCACTGGCAACCAGCCGGTGGAGGTTGAAGTACATAAATTGGAATGGACCTGGTGGTGGGAAAATTCAGGAAATGATTTGGCGAATTATGTGACTAGTGCACAAAGTGAGCCATTGCAAAAGCAAACAGTAAAACTTAATAATGGAAAGGGAAGTTGGAATTTTCGGATTGAGTACCCTGATTGGGGCCGATATTTCATTCGGGTGTGTGACCCTGTTTCCGGCCATTGCTCAGGCAAGGTAGTCTATGTCGATTGGCCCGGTTGGGCAGGCAGAGCGCAACGTGATGGAGCTGATGGAGCTACCATGTTGATGCTTTCTTCCGACAAAGCTACCTATCAGACCGGTGAAGAGGCAATATTGCAGATCCCCGGAAGTGCCGGAGGCAGAGCATTGATCAGCATCGAAAATGGCAGCAATGTGCTTCAGACCTCATGGATCCCCACCCAATCCGGTGATACACCTTTCCGCTTTGTAGTGACCCAGGAGATGTCGCCCAATATTTATGTGCATGTGACATTGCTTCAGGAACACGCTCAGACCACTAATGATCTCCCGATTCGTTTGTACGGCATCATTCCGATCAAGGTTGAAGATGCCGCAACCCATTTAAAGCCGGAAATTAGCATGGCTGATGAATTGCGGCCAGGTAAAGAAGTGGTAATTAGGATTTCCGAAGGAGCGAAGCGAAAGATGAGTTATACGGTGGCTGTGGTTGATGAGGGTCTAATAGATCTCACCAGATTTCAGACACCCGATCCCTGGAACCGGTTTTACGCTCGCGAAGCACTGGGGGTGCGGACCTGGGACCTATACGATCAGATCATTGGATCCTATGGAGGCACCCTCGAACGTTTACTTGCTGTCGGAGGGGATGAAGCTCAATTGATTCCCAAAGACAGCGATGCTCGGGCTCAAAGGTTTAAACCAGTGGTCAAGTTTCTCGGTCCCTTTACGCTTGAAAAGGGAAAACCAATACTCATAAGTTTGTGATGCCATCCTATATCGGTAGCATAAAAACGATGGTTGTGGCCGCCTTTGAAGGAGCCTACGGCCAGGCCGAACAAGTTACTGCAGTAAGAGAGCCGCTGATGGTTTTAGGTACTTTACCCCGGGTATTGGGTCCGGAAGAAGAGCTTAAGCTGCCAGTTACCCTATTTGCCGGGGATGCTTCGGTGAAAGTGGCAAAGGTCGAGGTCAAGGTGAGTGGACCAATCAATCTGCAGGGAAGTACCAGCCGGCAGGTTAGTTTTGAGGGGAAGTCCGATCTTACTACCTATTTCGATCTGTCAGTAATGGGCGAAACGGGTGTTGGAAAGGTCACCATTGTCGCAACATCGGGCTCTCACAGCACCCAACATGAAATCGAAGTTGCCGTGCGAAATCCGCTATTGCCCGTGACTAAAATTATCGAAGGCCGGTTGGAGGCTGGTCAATCATGGGAAACTGCGATGGAGACATTTGGAGTCGCGGGTAGTTCCAGCGCGGTCCTGGAAGTATCTTCAATCCCTCCGATTAATTTGGATGCCAGATTGGCTTACTTGCTCAGTTATCCGCATGGATGCCTGGAGCAGTTGACCTCTGCTGCCTTTCCTCAATTGTATGTCTCTGAATTGCAAACACTTTCTGAGGCACAAAGCAAGCGGATGCAGGATAACATTAAAACAGCTGTTCAGAAACTAGTTCAATTGCAGAATCGCGATGGAGGTTTTAGATACTGGCCCGGTGCGGTGCAGTCAGACTACTGGAGCACGACCTATGCTGGTCACTTTCTGGTTGAAGCGCAGAGGAAGGGCTACGTCGTGCCTTCTGAGGTCATACGTAGATGGAAGCGCTTTCAGAAAAGTACGGTCTCTGATTGGAGAAAGGACCCTCAATCAACGAGTGGAGATCTTCAGCAGGCATACCGATTGTATGCTTTAGCAGTGTCCGGTTCTCCCGAAAATGGTGCCATGAATCGTTTGCGCGAATCTCCTAATCTTCAGCAACAAGCTTCCTGGATGTTGGCCGCAGCGTATGCCACCGTCGGTCAGAAGGAAGCAGCAAGACAATTAATTAGCCCAAATAGGATCAAAGTCGAGTCTTATTCCGATCCAGGAGATACTTATGGATCTTCTCTGCGAGACCAGGCGATATTGCTCGAGACGCTCGCTCTACTAGAAGATGAGTCAGCCGGATTAGATTTGCTGCAAGAGATCTCCAAGGCATTAAGCAATAGTGATTTCTGGATGAGTACCCAGACTACCGCTTTTTGTTTGAAAGCTGTTGCGTTGTTTACTAAACGCATTGCTAAAGTCGACGAATTGATTTTCACTTTTTCGCAGGGTACCGATAAAGCAAGGGAGGCACGAACGTCGTTACCCATGGCATCGATTAATCTGGATGTGAAGGGAAGACCTGGTCAGATTTTGAAGCTACAGAATCAGTCCAATGGAGTCCTTTTTACCAGGGTCATGTTAAGCGGTACTCCGGCGAGACCGGATGAAGATTTCACAATTGAACGAAATCTGCGCATTCAGGCTATATATACAGATTCTGAAGGTCATCCGGTCAACATCAATCAGGTGGAACAAGGCACTAGTTTCTATTCAGAAATTACGGTGATGCATTTGGGTTTGGGGCTTGATTACAAAAACCTGGCACTTAGTCAGATTTTCCCTTCGGGCTGGGAAATCAATAATTATCGATTAGATCCAGTCTCCGGAGACCAGACCGTGAGCAATTATGATTATCAGGATATTCGGGATGATCGGGTCTTAACTTATTTTGATTTAAAACCAGGACAACTTAAAGTATTCAGGACTTTAATAACTGCCGCTTATGCTGGTAAATATTATTTACCAGGACCGCATTGTGAGGCCATGTATGATCACAATATTCAAGCGCGAACGAAGGGAATGGAAGTGCAGGTGACAGAATCCAAAATAGTTTATTGACCTTGCGACGGGCTCAGGGTGAATACACCGAGCTCTGGTTTATGGTTAGAAAAAATTTGGGTTAATTGATGACAACCCTTCGGCAGGCTCAGAGTGACAAGATCAAACCCTGAACATTCTCATTATGAGCATCTGATAGATAGGATGAAAAGAAATAATATTACCAGAAAACTAAAATTAGTGATTAGCATATTCACTTGCCTGTTAGCGATCTGGTATTACTTTTCCCTTCCGGTTACTTTATTTTCCGATCCGTATTCCACAGTAATTCTTGATAAATCCGGACATCTGTTAAGCGCCCGAATTGCTGAAGACGGTCAATGGCGTTTTCCTGCAGGTATGCAGGTGCCTGATCGATTTGAAAAATCTTTATTGATTTTTGAAGACCAGTATTTTTATACCCATCCAGGGGTTAATCCATTTTCTGTTTTACGTGCTTTTTGGCAGAACATAAAATCCGGTGAAGTAGTCAGCGGAGGCAGTACCATTTCGATGCAGGTGATCCGTCTTTTTCGAAAAAATAAAGCACGAACCGTATTGGAAAAAGTGGTCGAATGTATTTTGGCAACCAGGCTTGAACTGAGATATAGTAAAGAAGAGATATTATCGCTGTATACATCACATGCTCCTTTTGGCGGAAATGTGGTAGGCATTGACGCAGCATGTTGGAGATATTTTGGCCGGGATGCAAATAGTCTGTCCTGGGCAGAGGCTGCTATGCTGGCAGTTTTACCAAATAACCCAGGGCTTATTCATCCGGGAAAAAACAGGCAATCACTGGCTGCGAAACGAGACCGACTACTAACTCGCCTGCTTGAAAAAAAGTTAATCGATTCGTTGACCTTGCAGTTGGCAGTGGAAGAACCCTTGCCGGAAAAACCATTACCACTACCGGATAAAGCCCCGCACCTCTTAGATCGGGTGGTAAAGGGGGGTTATGGGCAACAGAGAATGACCACCTCCATCGATTTATTCTGGCAGGAAGAAGTCGGTCGAATCCTGGACGAACATCACCGAAAACTAAAAGAAAATGAAATATGGAATGCAGCGGCGGTAGTTATGGACTTGTCTTCAGGCGAAGTCGTTGCTTATATCGGCAATGCCCGGCAGGCTGGAGCCATCCATAATCATCAGGTGGATATTGTGGATGCTCCTCGAAGTACGGGAAGTATCCTGAAACCATTTCTTTTTGCCGCAATGATCGATGAGGGTTTCATTTTACCAGGCACCCTGCTGCCTGATATTCCAACCGTTATTAATGGATTTGCTCCACAAAATTTTTCGAAGCAATTTGCCGGCGTCGTACCCGCCAATGCAGCTTTGGTAAGGTCGTTAAATGTGCCGGCCGTGCATATGCTCCGGGACTATCGTTATGAGAGATTTCATCTTTTGTTGAAAGAAATCGGCATGCAGACCCTGGTTTATGAACCCGATCATTACGGACTTTCATTGATCCTGGGCGGTGCTGAAGCAAGGCTTTGGGATTTGGCGGGTATGTATGGATCATTGGGAAGGGTTTTGCTGCGATATAAAAATTCAAGTGGTGCGAGAAGGTACAACAACGAAGATTACCATGCGCCTTTGTGGATGCCAGGAAAAGACAATGACGATAACCTCAGAAATTCGAATGTTGGACTCTTGAGTGCTTCCTCTATTTGGCAGACTTTAGAAACCATTACTGAATTGAGCCGGCCGGATGACGAAAGCGGATGGAATAACTTTTACAGTGCTCAGAAGATTGCCTGGAAAACCGGTACCAGTTATGGCTTGCGCGATGCCTGGGCCGTAGGTCTTACTCCGGATTATGTAGTGGCCGTCTGGATCGGAAATGCTACTGGAGAAGGGAGGCCCGGACTGATCGGTGGCGAAGTGGCTGCACCACTGATGTTCGAAATATTTTCGAGTTTGCCTTCTGCAAGAGGGTGGTTTGAAGCTCCTCTGGATGAGATGGTTGAAGCCGAGGTCTGTGGACAAAGTGGTTATCTAGCCGGTCCATTTTGTGATGAAAAAACGACACAATGGATTTCTCCGGCCGGGAGACTTTCTGCTATTTGTCCGTATCACCAGTTGTTGCATTTGAGTCTGGATGAGCTATATCAGGTGAATGCCTATTGTGAAAGTATCGACCGGATTAAAAACAAAAATTGGTTTTCGTTGCCACCCGTACAGGCACACTATTTCCGGATGAAAAACCTGCAGTACCTACCGGTTCCTCCATTTCGCTTGGATTGCGGTGCGGTCGAGGCTGATCCGGCCATGGAGATCATTTATCCGAAAGCGGAATCACAGCTCTTTATTCCTCGCCAATTAGATGGTCAGGCCGGAAAGGTTACCTTTCAACTAGCGCACTCACATCAGGAGCGCCAGGTGTTTTGGCATTTAGATGAAACATTTCTCGGCGAGACAGACCGGGCCCATCATATGAGTATTCAAGCCAATCAAGGTAAACATCGATTGTTGCTCGTTGATGATAAGGGCCTGACCCTGGTCCATGATTTTGAGGTTCTGTCGGATTAATTTGACACTCAAGCCCCATATGATCCAGGTTTTTATTAATCAAAATACCCAAATTTGTGAAGTATGATTCATGAATTTAGCTAAATTTGTGAAGTATGATTCATAAATTATGATCAATATTGAACGAAAGACAGCTAAATTGATCGAAAGGCAGCTCTTTGCCGGAAAGATTATTTTGCTGCTGGGAGCTAGAAGGGTGGGTAAGACTTTTTTATGTAAGGAGTTGATTTCCAAGTATAACGGAGTGTACTACAATTGTGAACTGAACGAAACAAAAGACCTTTTAGCCTCCCAAAGTAAGGTCGTACTAGGCAACCTGATTGGTAAGTCAAGATTGGTGGTCTTTGACGAGGCACAAGACATACCCGATATTGGTAAGAAACTAAAGATCCTATACGATGAATTTCCCGATGTTCAGATCATAGCCACAGGGTCATCGTCGTTTGATCTGATCAATAAGACATCCGAGCCGTTAACCGGCAGGTCAAGGATTTATCAGTTGTATCCTCTCAGTTATTCCGAACTAGTCGATCATGATTCGCTGGCTAGTGCTCATGGTCAGCTTGATAATATTTTACGTTTTGGATTATATCCAGAAGTATTCAATCATGCACTTGATCAAAAAATTGAGGAACTGGAAAACATTGCTTCTAATTATCTTTTTAAAGATATGCTACTCTACGGAGATCTCAGAAGGCCTGATATTATTCTGGAAATATTAAAACTAATTGCTTACCAGATTGGAGGTGAATTAAGTTTGAATGAAATTTCAAATAAGACCAATACTTCCGTGCATACGGTAAAACGATATTTGGATATGTTGGAAAAGAGTTTTGTGATTTTCTCTTTGAATGGATTTAGCAGAAATCTCAGAAAAGAAATCGGCAAATCAAAAAAGTATTATTTTTTCGATCTCGGCATCAGAAATGCGCTGATACGGAATTTCAACCCGATAGATAGCCGAAATGATATTGGTATGCTTTGGGGAGAATTTTTGCATTACCGAGCGAATTAAATGGAATGCCTATAGTCGGGAGTTTAAAAATTATTATTTCTGGCGTACCTATGATCAGCAGGAGATAGATTTTCTGGAAGATTTTGAAGGAAAGTTGTCTGGATTTGAATTTAAATTTTCTTCGGATAAGTTTAAGCAGCCAGCTATTTTTTTAGACACCTACCCGGATAGTTCGATCACTCTAATCAATCGAGAGTCGTATTTTGAATTTATTCTCTGCGACGACCTGCAAATCACCTATCTGCCCTTTTTAGACACCAAAAGCACAGTTTTGTGGCAGTTAGCTCTAATTATGCTAAAGAGATTATTTTCAAGACATTTTTGCGCTATGAACAGTTCATTGCTTAAGTTTTTCATGCTTTTCCTCTTTATCTCGCTGCTCCAATGCAGTGGTAGACAGCAGGGACAGGTCACAACGATCTGGCCGGAGATCACCAGCACGGCAAAGCCATGGACCCGCTGGTGGTGGATGGGTAATGCTGTCAACAAAAAAGATATTGAAGGGCAATTGCGGGCATTGTCAGAAGCCGGTTTTGGTGGTGTCGAGATTACGCCAATTTACGGAGTTAAAGGCTCTGAAGATCAGTACCTGCAATTTCTATCCGACGAATGGATGGATATGCTCCAATTTACCATTTTAAAAGCCGGCGAACTCGGTTTGGGGGTCGATATGAACCTTGGCACTGGATGGCCCTACGGCGGACCCCAGGTCACCCCTCAGTTTGCTGCTTCTAAATTAATGCACGAGAAATATGATTTAAAGAAAGGTCAAAATTCCAGAGAAAAAATCATTTCCAAAGATCCTGATCAGAACCAGGCTGATGTAGTTTTACTGGCACTTACGGCTTATTTTCCTGATGGAAAAACGATGGATTTGATGCCTTATGTTAATGATGAAAATCAATTGGACTGGATACCGGAGCAGGATTGTGAAGTCTTTGTCGCATTTAATGGAAAAACAAGACAAAAGGTAAAACGCTCCGCACCCGGGGGGGAGGGTTGGTCATTGGATCACTTTTCGAGAGATGCACTAGATGTCTATCTGGCACGTTTTGATTCCGCATTTTCGCTTATCCCCAATCGACCCAGAGCATTTTTCAATGACAGCTATGAGGTTTATGGCTCCAGTGCCACAGAGGCTATTTTTTCTGAATTTGAAAAAAGAAGAGGATATGATTTGAAACCCTATTTAAGGGACCTCTTCAGCCAGGTAGATAGCGAAATAGCCCGGCGCATTCAATCGGATTACCGGCAGACTTTTTTTGAATTGCTCATGGACGAATTTACCATTCCCTGGAAAGACTGGTCAAACGCGCAAAAGGTAAAAACCCGAAACCAGGCGCATGGATCTCCGGGAAATCTCATCGATCTATATGGGATTGTAGACATTCCGGAATGCGAAACCTTTGGTTCCAGTTATTTCCCCATACCAGGTCTCAGAAGAGATTCATCCGATATCCGGCCAGTCGACCCCGATCCGGTGATGCTCAAATTAGCCACCTCTGCGGCCAATGTTTTGGGTAAATCCTATGTTTCATCAGAGACTTTTACCTGGCTGGCTGAGCATTTTAAAGTATCGCTTTCACAATGTAAGCCCGAATTGGAGCAGGTCTTTCTTGCGGGTGTCAATCATGTCTTTTACCATGGTACCACCTATTCACCAGAAGACGCAGCGTGGCCTGGATGGCTATTTTATGCTTCCGTGCAGTTTGGACCGGTCAATAGTTTTTGGTCACATATCAATGGATTAAATGGGTATATAGCGCGATGTCAAAGCATTTTACAACAGGGCAAGGCAGATAGCGACTTGCTGGTGTATTGGCCATATTATGATGCATGGGATCAGGTAGGAAGACTCGATCAGCAGATTAGCGTACACAATATCGATGAATGGCTCCATCCGACGCCCTTCTATAAAAATGTAATCGAATTGATGTCAGCTGGATATTTGATGGATTTTGCCACTGACAATTTTATTGCTTCCCTGGCCGTGGATCAGGGCAGACTCACTGCGAGTCCAGAAGGCAGCAGCTATAAAACCCTGATCATACCTGCCTGCGACCTGATGCCCTTGTCAACTTTAAAACAATTGATTCTACTTGCAGAAAATGGGGCAACCGTGATTTTTGAAAAGTTGCCCAAAGACGTGCCAGGATTCCATGAGCTGGATCAAAGAAGAAAAGAATTTCATGATTTAATTGCTTCGGCAAAATTCGAGACTAGCAATGAAAACAAAAAGGAATCAAAGGCAGGAAAGGGCACCATCATCGTAACCAATGATGTGGCAGGTGCTTTAAACGCCTCCAATATTAGGGGAGAAAAGCTGGTGGAATCGGGGCTTAAATTTGTTAGACGGATTTTTTGATGGAGATATTTATTATTACCTCGTCAATCACACTGCTCTTGCTATTGATCAATATATTCCATTACAGGTAGAGGCTCCTTCCGCCATTCTGATGAATCCCGATAATGGTGATTTTGGCAGGACTATTATCTCAAGAAAAAATAGTCATTCAACTATACAAATACAACTGGAATCCGGACAGTCGATTATCGTTCGCTGTACCAATAAAGAAGTATCTCGAATTCCTGACTGGAAATATTTGGGGGAAACCATTGATACAATCTCACTCAGTGAATCATGGAATATCAAATTTGTGAATGGAGGTCCCGATTTACCAAGTCCGGTGACGATGGATAAGCTTACTTCCTGGACCGATTTGCCAGATGAAAAAGCTGTGAATTTTTCTGGCCGGGCTATTTATGAATACAATTACATCATTTCTGAGGATTGGGAGGGCGAGTACCTTCTGGATTTGGGTAGGGTTGCAGAAAGCGCCCGGCTTTGGGTAAATGAGCGGGAAGTGGTTGTATTGTGGAGCATCCCTTTTCAGGCGCGTATCGGTAAATATCTAAAAAAGGAGAATAATTCCATCCGGATAGAAGTAGCCAATCTGATGGCCAACCGTATCCGGTATATGGATCAGCAGGGTCTTGTCTGGCGTAAATTTCATGAAATCAATTTTGTGAATATTGATTACAAACCCTTTGATGCATCTGGTTGGCAGCCCATGACTTCGGGACTGATAGGACCGGTCGTAGTGAGGAAGATTGATTTGGAATGATGCTTTCAAGAGACCAGGTCAAAATCGTCGGAATCAGTGGATCGACAAAAATTTGCCTCACTCCTTTGGCCTCTTTAAGGCTGGAAGTGAGGCATTAAATTGTTAGTTCACTTTTTTTTTCGATTCAAAAACAATTCTTAAACCACGACAAATCTTTTTCCCATCACGTCCACTACATCCTTGCCATTCGGTAGATAAGCTTTTGTTTTTATGAATTCAAATTCATCACCAGGTCGCAATTCATTCAAATGGCTAAGCATGTCCTCCGTCAGATTGTTGGATTCAGCCTGCAGTGAGTTTGTTTTTCCCTTGGTCGTTATGTCCAGTGTAAACTTAAAAATACGTGACCCAGCGGCACATCCGTCAACTGTCAAGGATTGATGTTGAGTGATTTCTTTTCTGGTTATTTCACCACCAAATTTTCCGGCGAACATCAGATAGGCACCACCATAGTAGATTTTACCCAGTCCGGATGTCGATGCTGGATCAGCCAGTCGGCCATCGGGCCCTTTTACAAATGAACAAGTGATCAACAGGAGGGCAGCTAATACGAGATTCTTTCTCATTTCTTTTTATTTTAGTGAATAAATGTCTGGCAAACATATTTGTATTTTATCAACTAAAAGTCTTAAGTAGACCAACAACAAGAAGGAGTATAGAAACAACCGCGATCTCAGAAAAAGGCTGTTTTTAAGTAGTTTGTCTACATCCAATTGGAGTTTGTCTCCCCTTGCTTTATCTTTTCCTTTTATTGACGACCTTTGAGGATTGTGATTACGAAATGAATTTTAATCGCCATAGCTTTGGATTTAAGGAGTTGAGCATCCACTTGATGTTTTGGGTGCTATATGTGGTATCGGAGTACTTTGCTAATCTGATGCATATGCAACCTGAACAAACCTTGCGTTTTTTCCAATCCACCCTCCTGTCGTTGCCCGCTCTCATGCTGGCTACTTATTTCCTTGCCTGGTATGTTGTGCCCCGATTTTTGAATTCTGAGCGCTGGTGGGGTTTTGTGCTTTGGACTTTGGCAGTGGCCGTTTTTGTTTTTTTTGCCAGGATAAAATGGGCAGAGTTGGTCAATTACCTGGAGAGTGATCGTTATTTTAGAATGCCAGCGCACAAAATGCTTAAAAACATTATCCGGGATTATTCCATAATTGCATTGGCAGTTTGTATTTACATCATTGGTGATTACCGCAAAAATCAGAAGCTGAATGAACAATTGATCAAAGCAAAAGCCGAAGCGGAAATTAAATTGCTGAAAGGGCAACTTCATCCTCACTTTTTATTCAATTCGCTAAATAACATTTATAGTCTTGCCCTGATGAAATCCGACCTGACGGCTGAAAGCATTTTAAAACTTACCGAATTGTTGGATTACCTGGTCTACCGCGCAAATATGAACAAAGTATCCTTGTCCAAAGAGGTCGACCTTTTGCAGAATTATATAAGTCTGGAGCAGTTACGTTATGGTAAAAATCTTAAAATAGAGTCGATGATCGAAGTGCAGGCAGATAATATACAGGTTGCACCTCTCATATTATTGCCCTTTGCTGAAAACTGTTTTAAACATGGCGGGGTAGGAGGAGAAGGATTATTTCGTATTAAAATAGATCTTCGTGCTGATCATGACTCTTTGGTCTTCATCATTGAAAATAGCAAGAGGAAAAGCAGTATCGAAGAGAAAAGTGCTGGCGGAGTTGGGCTCGATAATATCCGAAGAAGACTAACTTTGCTTTACCTGGGCCGCCATTCGTTGACCATTAATAATTTGCCTGACCAGTACCAGGTTCGGCTTGAAATAGATTTCAGGGATGGAGAAATATAAATGCTTTATCGTCGATGATGAGCCTTTGGCCATCAATGTCATCGAGCAGCATCTTGCGAAATTCAGTCAGTTTGAAGTTTGCGGTACTTCCACCGATCCATTGGAGGCGTTGATAAAAATAAAACTTCTGCAACCAGATTTATTATTTCTCGATATTGAAATGCCGGAAATTACCGGCTTGGATCTGATATCTTCGATACAGCAGAAACCCGAAATTATTATCACCACGGCCTATCGCGAATACGCGGTGGAGGGCTTCGAGCTCAATGTCCTCGACTATCTCGTGAAACCGATCCCGTTTAAACGCTTTATCAAAGCCATCGATAAATTTCTGGAGCAGAAGTTGCCTCAGCAGATAGTGCCTGCTATTGAAGACCCATCTTATGTTTTTGTGAAAGCCGATCGCAAGACCATTCGAATTGCGTCGAATGAAATACTTTATGTAGAGGGAGTGAAGGATTATGTCAAAGTCGTTTGTCGTGATAGATAGGTGCTCACTAAGGTTTCGATCGGTTATTTTTTTAAAGTTCTACCACCGGGCAGGTTTCTCCAGGTGCATAAGTCTTTTTTGGCTGCCAAAGATAAGATAAGGGCTTACACCTCTCACAGTATTGAGGTAGGAGATCGTGAGATTCCGGTTGGACGGATCTATAAAGAGAATTTCCTGCGGACGATGGAAAATGAAAGTGATCTATAGGATGAATAGATAAAGATAATCTTTGGTAGACACAAAGCGGGTTGTGAGATCCAGTTTCACACATGAACAAAAGGTATTGACATACCAACTATTAGACAAAGGCCATTAGTACAAACTTTGTATTAACCACACCATGCCTGTAATGATTTTCTGGTTTCTTGGTGGTGGTATTTGACGAAATCATAAAAATAGCTGAAATCATCAAATACAAATTCACCAATTTTGTTTTCAAAATATTCTATCATGAGAACAACCATTTTACTACTTGTCGGTATTTTTTTATCTCATTGCACTGAGAAAGCATCTGACCAAGGGGAGTCCACGGTTGTTGACTTTGAGGTAGAAAGGACGGCGATTCAGGCAGTCATTGCTAAAGAAACAGAAGCGTACTACAAGCAAGATTTTGAAGAATGGAAAAGCACCTACCTACAGTCGCCTGTCTTCCGGAAGTTTGGATATTGGGAGGGCTATGAAAATAAGGTAGTATCTTATATTGGCTTTGAGTCTTTAGCCTCAGAAAAGAAAAGCCAGTTCGACGCTAATGAAACACTGTGGCAAGGCTCTGTTGAAGAACGCTCCAACGAAAACATCCGAATCAGCAATGACATGGCGTGGTACACTTTTGAACAAAACTCCTATGAAAAGGATACCCGGAAATTTCTGGGTAAGTCATTGGAGACCCGCATCCTTGAAAAGGACAATGGGATATGGAAGATCGCTTACCCGGCGTTTCATTATTATCCGATGGCCGCAGAGCAGTAATCGGCAGTAATTATATTGGCGAAGGTGTTTTCCTCTATCTTTCTAGTCTGGTGGAGTCCTCTAATCCTATCTCAATTGCAATTCATTTGGTCAAAGTAACCCAGACTTTTCTAAGCAGGATGTTTTGTAGTTCAGTACCTTGTAGAACGTTACAATAGACTAGATAGCACTTTATAATATTAGCAGGCACAAGTGATTTTTTGACGATTTAGTTGCTAATGAAACGAAGATGGGTAACTATGCAATATTTGTCAACTTACGTAAGCATCTGGAAGAAACGGATCATTTTACCGACGAGGAGTTTGAAAAAATCGTATCGTTTTTAACTCCGGTAAAACTGAATAAAAAGGACTTTTTTGTGCGACAGGGCGATCACTGTGGTTATCTGGCTTTTGTGAATTCGGGTTGCCTGCGGGCTTTTCATACAGACAGTAATGGCGAAGAGTTTACCCTGTATTTTGCATTCCTGAACTGGTGGACTGGTGACAAAACCAGCTTCTATTCAGGATCTCCTTCAAGATTTAGTGTGCAGGCATTAGAGGAAACGGAAATTTTGAGAGCTGACAGAACAAAATGGGAGACAGCTTTAGATACGATTCCACTTTTCGAAAAATGGTACCGGGTAAAAACAAGAAAATCATACGAGGCCACCCAACAGCGGATTATTGATATGCAGTCTCAATCTGCGCAGGAAAAATACCTGAATCTGTTAAGGAAAGCTCCGGAGATCGTTCATCGTATTCCCCAGCACTACATAGCTTCCTATCTTGGAATCAAGCCTCAGTCATTAAGCCGTATCCGAAAAAATATTGCTAAGGGAAAATGATTAGTTAACCTAGGTGAATGGATTCAGGGAAGATCTCACATAATTTTGATTCGTTAATTCATTGATTCATTAATAAACAAATCAAATTATGCAAACTGCAATTCAAAAAGCCAGTGTAGTAAAATCCGGTCAGGGGCGTCAGTTCAATGTGCTGGGGCACTCTATTACCTCAATTTTAGCAAAACAAGATACGGGAGGTCATTACTATGTCTTTGAATGTGTAACTCCTCCTGGTCTGGGTATTCCTCCTCACGTTCACGACCGGGAAGATGAACTTATTTATGTGGTTGAAGGGCAATTCAGTATCATGTTGGGAGATAAGAATTTCACTGCTTCAGCGGGTGACGAAATTTACTTCCCCCGGCATATACCTCATGCTTTTCAGAATACGGGAAGCAAGGCAGGGAAGACACTTTGGACAGTAATACCAGGCGGTAATTTTGAAGAATTTTTTGATAAGTTAGCGGCGCTGCCGGTAGGAGCACCTGATCTGCAGTTGGTTGGGCAGATTTTTGCCAAATATGGCATGGAAATTTTAGTTCCGGCTCACTAAATGTCTTTTTCGAAGGCAGCGGTTCTACCGTTGCCACTTTTCTTTCAGATATTTTTACTTCCATACAGAATCGGGAATTTTTCGAAGTGCTGGATTTCCTTGATATTTTTGATAGTTGAATTCAAAAGTGCCAGCCATGGTCCGAGTACCAAAGTCTGAGACAAAAAGCAATGAGAACACCTTCATCTCAAAGTTATTTCAGATAGCAATTTGTCACTAAACATTCTTTTCTTTGTATATCAAAATAAGGATAGTATGATAACTTTCATCGAAGCTTTTAAAAAGAACTGGAGACGGAAGCCGCTCAGACTCGTCGCATGCTTGCCATCGTTCCCAGTCATAAAATGGATTGGCAACCGCATACCAAAAGCATGACCATTGGGGCTTTAGCCTCGCATTTGGCAGAGATGCCCTTCATGATAGCTCTAGCTCTGCAGTATCCAAGGTGGGACTTCAGCGACAGTCCATACCCCGCCAAGGAGATGGATCATGCTGATGCATTACTCGACCGATTAGATTTTGCCGTCAAGGAAGCCAAGACCGCTTTAGATCAATCTTCAGACGATATCCTGGAAGAGCCGTGGTCTCTAGGTGCGGGCGACGTCACCTATATGGAAATGTCGAGATGGGAGGCCGTGCGACATGCCTTCGGTCAGAATGCGCATCATCGGGCTCAATTGCAGGTATGTTTGAGATTACTAGATATTCCGGTGCCCGGCCCTTATGGGCCAAGTGCAGATGAAATGGGAGGGTAGAAATGCTCCACGAGCTCCAGGATCTCTTCGCGCTCCAGGATCCCTCACATTTTTAAGAAAACCAATGGAACAGTTAAAAAGCAAAGTGGCATCGAAGTGGATTCCCATTGTCCTTTTTCTGGTTCTTTTGGTGGATATATCATACTCCTTCTATCAACACTATCAGATGCCAATAGGGGGAGATATTGCACAAATAGTTCTGCCCTCCTCTTCGAGCGGATACCACATTGTTTTGAAGGATCCACTTGGCTTAAGGGCCTTGCTTAATGGCGAATATTACAGTAATCCCAATCGATTTTTTGCGCATTGGACGGCTTCACAGTATTTTTTGAAGGCTCCTCTTTTATTTCAAAAGTTTGTGTCGCCGATTGATAGCATATATCTCTCAATCGCATTGTTGAAAACTTCGGTGCAAATATTGATTCTCTTTTTAATTGTGGCGTTTATCACCAACCTACTAAATCCACTTCATTTCGATTTTCTCCTGGCAGCAGCATTAGTTACGCCAATGTTTCAGACATCGGGTTTTAATCGGTTTATGGGGATAATAGATCAGTCGGTTATTTACACCTTCTTTTATGCATTTCCACTAGCTTTGCTATTGATTTTTCTTTTTCCCTTTCATAGAAGCATCTATCATCGGACGAGAGTAGAGTTAAAAACCTTTCCAATAGTTGTGATGATGTTGTTTGGGATAATCCTTACTTTGGGTGGTCCTCTAAACCCTGGCATTATTCTGATATTCAGTATCCTTGTCCTCTTCAGCATGGTCAAGATCAGATTTACAGAATCAAATAAATCAATGGCTGATCTGATCAGACGGATCAACTTATCAAAGCGACTGATTTATATTTTGGTGTGGGTGTCCTTGCTTTGCCTGTACTCCCTTTATATTGGTAGGTTCAATGATATGAATTTATTGCATCCTGTCTCCCTGCTAGATCGATATCTTAAAGTTCCGCGAGGGATATTCGAACTATTAACCACCAAGGTAGGACCGGCATTATTACTGGTTATGATAGGATTGAATGCATTTATCATAGCCCGACATTATAGGCGAGATGAAGGCGACCGAATACTTACGACCTTGAATTGGATTGGAATCTTTGCTATTGTGTATTTGCTGCTTCTACCTTTGGGCGGATACAGGATTTATCGGCCTAATGTTGTACGTTATGACACCTTTATGCCGGTAATGATTGCTTGGATATTTGCGTATGGGCTATCGACCGCGTATTTGATAAGAAACATAGTTCGTAGACATCGATTTAAATACTTGACTGCTGTCTTGGTTTTTCTGGCGACATTCACCTATGCCGATAGAATCACGAATCGCAAGTATCTTTGTGAAAGAAATGCATTGGAGACTATTCAGCGATCAAGAAAAGACATTGTATTGCTTGAGAATAATTGCCCTGTCATGGAATTCCGCATAGTGACTGATTATGTGGATTCGGATTTGAATTCAGATTTATTGCAGCACTGGAAAGTCACAAAGCAGAAGAAATTGTTTTATCAGAAAAATGAAAGGGAATAGGAAATTTGGATGGGCTCCAGGATCGCTGTGCGCTCCAGGATCCCAGTGAAACCAAACGGCTCAAGGATCTCTTCGCGCTCCTGGATCCCAGTAAAGGAAAATGAATTTGAATATTGTCAACCAAAAAGATATTGAGCTACTAATTCAGATTGATGAACGATTTGCTTTCATCAGAGATCTATATGGGCTACCTCCCAATTGGAACAGACCACCAGGTTTTATTTCATTATCCAAAATTATATTGGAACAGCAAGTGAGCCTGGCCTCCGCCAGGGCTCATTTTGTGAAACTGGATAGCTTTTTGACAGATTTTACACCTGCTAATATTTTACGACTAAGCGATGAAGAAATGAGAAGGTGCCAGATCAGCCGGCAGAAAGCAAAATATCTCCGTGCTTTATCTAAGACAATTATAGACGGTGATATCGATTTGGATAGACTAAAGGGATTGCCGGAGGTAGAAATAAGAAAACAGCTCACCAAAATAAAAGGTATTGGTGATTGGACGGCCGATATTTATTTAATGTTTTGTCTGCAAGCAAAAGATATTTTTCCGATTGGCGATATTGCCGTGGTGAATACAGTAAGGGAATTGAGTGACGCAAATATGAGTGATGAGATTATTTTTCTCTCAGACAAATGGAGACCATTTCGCTCACTTGCTGCTTATTTTTTATGGCATTACTATCTAAGGAGACGAAATAGAACATCGGTGTAGAGATCTTTTTATTTATTTTTTTCTTTTCACTGTCAAGCGGTGTGGGCATTAAGCCGAAAGACATTCAAATGCTCATTTTTCAAGGACAGTATAAGCATGCATGGATGATCACTATGCTCACGCATGAACAAATCTGACGGATCTCCTGTTTGAAGTGGACAGATTTAAACAGGAGTGAATATGGATGAATTTTCAAAGACGATTATATCCGCGGTCGATCAGGCTGAAGTGAGTGCTGAGCTAGTTGGTGAAGATCCGGATTCTGATCTTGCCATCATCAAAGTTCTTGGAAATCAAACTGTTTTTGCCAGATTGGGCAATTCAGATCAATTGCAGATTGGGCAGCTGGTCATTGCAGTGGGTAATCCCTTAGGTTTTCAGCAGAGTGTAACCACCGGTGTAGTGAGTGGCCTGGGCCGTACCATCCGTACTCAAAATGGAATGTTGCTTGACAATGTCATTCAATCAGATGTATCGTTGAACCCTGGTAATTCGGGTGGTCCGCTTACTGATTCGAGTGGTGACGTTATTGGTGTGAATACTGCCATTATTCAGGGAGCCCAGGGTTTGAGCTTAAGTATTGACATCAATAAAGCTAAATCGATCGCCGATCAACTAATTCGAAAAGGCAAAGTTTTTCGAGCGAGGTTAGGCTTTATGTTGCAAGAAATTCAATTGAATCCCAAAGTGCAAAGACACTATGGTCTTAAAAATGGCAAGGGTCTGTTTATCGTAAAGATTGAAAAGAATAGTCCTGGATCTCGCTCCCAACTGAAAGAAGGTGATATCATAGTGGAATTTAATGATAAGCCAGTTGGAAGTTTGTTTGAATTGTTTCAGGAATTAAGTCACGAGGCCATCTTGACTATGGTCGCCATTGCTGTGATCCGCCATACAGAAAGAATTGTTTTTCCTATCTTCCCCGATAAGAAGGCAGCTTGAATAAGTAATCAGTGGGCAGTAGTCAGTGAGCAGTAATCAGAATGTCAAAAATCCAAAATCCAAAATCCAAAATCAACAATCAACAATAATCTACAATCTAACCCATGTATATAAAAAGAAATTATGGTTTTTGGATGACTTTTAATTGGTCAAAGAGACCATTTATCGTAGGCTTTATTTATGCACTGGTGGTGACCGCTATTTGTTTTTTTATAAATTTAAAAGTTTCGCTACCATGGCAACCAATTAGCATTATTGGTATCGCAGTAGCTTTTTACGTTGGCTTTAAGAATAATAGTTCCTATGACCGGACCTGGGAAGCCCGAAAAATTTGGGGCGGTATCGTGAATAATAGCCGAACTTTTGGAGCGGCCATCATATCTTTTGTTAAAGGATCGGAGGAGCAGAACATCAGAAAGGAGCTGATATATCGGCATCTTGCCTGGCTGACGGCTTTACGCTATCAATTACGCCTTAGCCGGTCATGGGAACATATTGAAGAAAGGGTCAATAGTTTTAATCCCGTTGTATCTGAAGCTTATTATAATGAGCTGGATACCGAATTAATGAATTTTATTCCGGAGCAAGAATTTAGCTATTATAAAACAAAATCGAACATTGCGACTCAAATTCTGGCGCAACAATCAAAACGATTGCAAGAATTAAGGGAATTGGGATATTTTGAGGATTTTCGTCACATGGAATTTCATCAATTGATCCGTTCGTTTTATGAAGATCAAGGTAAAAGTGAACGAATTAAAAATTTTCCTTTTCCACGACAATATGCATCTACCGCCCTTTGGCTTAGTGTAGTCTTTAGTGCATTTGTTCCATTTGGCATGTTGGATTTTTTTGATGGCAAAGGTGACTTGTGGGTTTGGATAACTGTCCCGATGTCAGCTCTTGTTATTTGGATCTTTTTTTTAATGGAAAAGATTGGAGACTATTCTGAAAATCCATTCGAAGGCACTTACAATGATGTTCCCATTAGCTCAATAGCCCGGACCATTGAAATAGATTTGCGGGAAATGATCGAAGACAAGGGTATTCCAAAGCCACTGGAGGCGGTGAACGGCTTTTTGATGTAGGGATCCCAATGTTGTGATCCTGGTGCGGACTGGGATTCAAATGTTAGATCAAAAGAGGTTGTCAATTAATCGATGATAGATTGAAGTGACTCAGGCTTTTGTTCGATCCTGGAGCGCTTCGGTCAGGAGAAGTGACGGGCTCCAGAATCCCTACGTTACACTTCGGGCTTCAGGATCCCAATGTTGCGATCCTGGAGCGGACTGGGATGCAAATGTTTGATCTAGAGCGGTTGTCAATTAATCGAAAATAGATTGTGGTGACAGGCTTTTGTGCGATCCTGGAGCGCTTAGGTTATGTGAAAGGGGGCTCCAGAATCCCTTCGTTGCTCTGCGGGCTTCAGGATCCCAACTTTATGTGAATCGCATATGTTGCAGTCGCATGGCATTGAAAATTGCCAAGAGGGCGACCCCGACATCGGCAAAAACAGCCCCCCACATGGTGGCTAATCCAATGGCCCCTAAAGCCAGTACAATGAATTTCACTCCAAATGCCAAACCAATATTCTGCCATACTATCTGATTGGTTGCTTTTCCTATTTTAATGGCAGTTACGATTTTAGAAGGATGATCGGTTTGGATTACCACATCGGCGGTTTCGATCGCAGCATCACTGCCGAGGCCTCCCATGGCAATGCCGACATCACTTAATGCCAGCACGGGGGCATCGTTAATTCCATCACCAACAAAGGCAACAAATGCCTTATGTTTGTTTTTCATTTGTTCCAGGATCTCTGCTTTTCCCTCTGGCAATAGATCACCGTTTGCATTTTTGATGCCTAATTGTTGAGCTACCTTATCAACCACCTGTTGTTTGTCACCACTAAGCATTTCCACCTGAATATTCATGCCTTGCAAAGCTTGAATAGCTAATGCACTGTCTTCCTTTATTTCATCCGCTATCGTTAAATATCCGCTTAGCTTTCCATCAATTGCGACGATGATTGTGGTCTCAGTCATTTTCTTTAGCTCATCGGATATGGCAATATTGAGCTTGTCCATCAGACGGACATTACCCACTGCTATTTTTTTACCATTTATTTTGCCGAGCAATCCATGTCCACTGATCTCCTCCATTTCTTCTACGGCTACATCACTGAATGAATCTCCTACATAGGCCACGATAGCTTTGGCAATCGGGTGTGTCGATCTGCTTTCCAATGCTGCTACCAACGTCAACCAATTTTCAGTGATTTGGTGATCAAATTTCTTAACCTCTTGAACTTTAAAAACTCCTTTGGTTAATGTGCCGGTTTTGTCCATAATGATTCTGTTTACCTTAATGATCAAATCAAGGTAATTGGAGCCTTTAAATAAGATACCATGTCGGGATGCGGCACCGATGCCACCGAAATATCCGAGCGGAATAGAAATGACCAGGGCACAAGGACAGCTGATGACTAAGAAGATGAGTGCCCGGTACAACCAGTCATTAAAAACATATAGATCAACAAAAAAGTAGGGAAGTACGGTAATTCCAACTGCCAGAAAGACTACAATCGGTGTATATATTCTTGCAAATCGGCGAATGAATTGTTCTGGTTTTGCTTTTCGTGAAGTGGCATCCTGGACCAGCTTCAATATTCTTGCCAGAGCACTTTCGCCAAATAATTTGGTGACTTTTAGATCTACAACCTTTTCTTCATTGATCATGCCCGCTAATACATTTTCACCTCTCCTAATCCGGGTTGGTATACTTTCGCCGGTCAACGCGGAAGTGTTAAAAGAACTGACCTCATCGAGCATTTCACCATCTAAAGGAACTCTTTCACCCACTTTGATTTGTATGGTTTCCCCGATTTCTACGTTTCCAGGATGAACATTGATCAAGTGATTATCTCTCCATACAAATGCACTGTCCGGTCTCACATCGAGCAGCGCTTTAATGCTCTTTTTGGATCGATTCACTGCCATATCCTGAAATAATTCACCCACATTGTAGAAAAGCATGACCGCTACACCTTCCGGATACTCGCCAATGTAAAATGCACCTAACGTCGCTAGGCTCATTAGAAAAAATTCGGTAAATACATCTCCTTTTAGAGCAGTTTTTATTCCCCTTCGTACGACGGGCAATCCCACAGGTAAGTAAGCCAACAAATACCATGCGAGACGTGCCGAGTCCGAATACCAGATTGGTAGAGGTTCAATCAGATAGTCAACAATAAGACCGATAGTTAACATGACCGTACTGATGATGACAGGGCCCCAGATGGTTAAGCCACCATTATTTTCCTGATCATGATCATGATTATGGTCAGATAGGTTTGATGGATCATTCTGGATCACATTTGATTTTGCATCCAAATCGCAACAACCGTCTTCCTCAATCACCTTTACTTTTTTGTGCTCGTTGCCCATAACTTAGTGTATGAAAAATGAAATAATTCCCGTGGAAATCAGGACAAGTCCGGTGATTATTCCTGCATTGTGTTCCCATTTATGCCAATTGAGTTTCAATAATCCCCTGTAAACGACCCGTATCCATATTAACATGCCCGTGATCGTTACTACGGCGTACATGCCTGCTATTGCAAGTAGTAGATACCAACTTTCGCTACCTGCCAATAAAAAGTAAGCCTCAATTTCCATGCAAGGAGAAAGAAACATGGCGGTGATTAACGCCACAATGATCGATTTTTTTGATTTTGTTTCGATTTCCTTAATTGGCAAGTGAAAATGATGGTGTCGATAATGTTGCTGTACAAAATAAAGTCCCATCAAAATTAAGATCGATGGCCCTATAATATGGGTGAAATTCTCAATTTGACTTCCTAATTCACGGCCAATCAAACCAAGGAGTATACCAATCACTAAGGTACTCATGACGTGGGCAGACCCGGCAATAAAGGTGATCCGGCTAGTTTCAGCAAGGCTCCAACCCTGTTTTCTGCCAATCGCTAAAACCGGTAACCAATGATTGGGTATGATGGCATGAAGCAAGCTCAACAATAGACTACCTACGATGATATTGTACATATTTTAATTTAAATTTTCCTTGATTGCAATGTCACATAGTCTTACGACCAAAGTTAATGGCAGATATGGGCAGATATATTGAATAAACTCAAAGACCTTCTTAATGTTCATGCGCCAATTCACCTGCCTTAGATTGGGCATAAACAAAGTAGGCTCCATTCGTCACAATCTTTACTCCTTCCGGCATTTCATCAATTAATTTGATAGATACAAAACCATTGTCAGTGGTTCCTTCTTCCACTCTGATAGCCTTAAATTTTAGTTCTTCCTCGTCGGTCTGGCTATTCGTTATATAAATGTAAGAAGAAGCGCCATCTTTGATGATGGCCGGCTCAGGTAGCGCTTGTACGGTTTGGTCGTTTAACCAAATCTTAGCCTCAATGAATAAATCTTTGATGAAACGAGGACGTTCCTTATCCAAGTGGCCGTGAATTCGAACAGTCTTGTTTTCGGTGTTGAATTCTTTGCCGATAATATGCACTTCGCCTTCATAGATCGCGGTTCCTAATGCCGGAACCGAATAACTTATTCTTTGCTCTTCTTTAACGTTAACAATGTCCTTTTCAAAAACATCCAGTTCTAAATGTAAATGACTTTCATTGACAATTTCCATCAATTCCAATTCCGGATAGACGTATATTCCATTGTGCATCTTTATAGAAGTAATATAGCCTGTCATTGGAGCAATTATTGGGATACGTTGTACAATGTTTTCGGTCGTCAGGTCATCCACATTGATTTCCAAATAAGCGAGCTGTTTTTCGATACCCTTCATCGTGGCCGTCTTTATATTGATTTCCGACTGTAACTTCTGTACACTTTTTTCAATTCCTGCATTGGCGTCCAATAGGGATTGTTGACGAGCCAATTCCTGTCGGTCAAAGACTAAGCCCGCCGATACTTCAAGGTATTCTCGTTGCAGTTGAATAAAGTCAGGATTTTCTAGATAGGCCATGACAACCCCTTTTTCTACATAGCTTCCTTCGACGTATTTGTTGCTGTCTTTGATAAATCCACTTGCTTTGGCACTGACCGATGTCAGTGCATTTGGTGGTAGGCCTAAAGTACCAGTTGTAGATACATAATCATTTATTTTAATTTTGAGAAATCTCCAAGGGTGATGTTCATGGTTTTTATCTGCTTGTTTGTGAGATGGATTTCTCCTTCTTTGCGTTCTTCCCCGTGATCGTCATCTTCGGAATGTTTGGCAGAATCATCACCATCACTATGGCCTTCGTCCGCATGTTTTTGACCGCAGGCAAAAGACAATAACATAATGGATGCTGACAAGATTGATATTATTATATTCTTTATGAATTTCATTTTGTGGATATTTTATTGATTGGACAAAAATTGATACAAAACAACAGCCTCATTATGGGATAAAACCTGCTCCGTATAACCTTTGCTGTTGTTTGCGATCAGGTTAAGCGTATTGAGCAATTCGAGGTAAGAAATTTCTCCAGCTTGATAATTTAGTTTGGAGATTCGTTCCATTTCAGGGTTGATAATTTCCAGTTGATCCCGATAATAATTTACCCCCGCTGCGTACATTTGAATGGCGTTTTTAACCGACCATAAATCTTGTGTGACCCGCATTTGTTCGGCCTCTAGCTTCGCTTTGGCTACCCCTACCTGTAATTGTTGAGCGGAAATTTTTTGGTTTGTTTGCTTTCTAAAAAGGGGTATTTGTACTCCTGCTTGTAACCCGTGTAACCAGCCGTCTTCCAGATAATTCTGAACGGCATACCCGATATTAAAATCAGGTTTGAGGTTCGCGTTCAAAAGTTCAATGTTTGCTTGTTCAATCTGAATGTGCTGCCGGGCCAATTGTATATGGAGTGAATTGGAACTATCTACCAGATCAAAAGGCATCAATATCAAACTATCGGTTGAGGTAACTGTTTCATCGGTATTAAGCAGTCCCATCAGTTGTTTATCCAAATTGATGATTTCTAAATTGATGTGGTTCAACAACAAGTTGGATTCATTCAGAGATGCTTGAAGAGTCAACAATTCAATCCGATTGGTTTCACCAACATCCACCCGAACTTTTGCCATCTGAAAATACTGCCGATATAGCTGACCAAATCGTTCATACAGTTTTCGTATTTCCTTGCGCTCTTGTACTTTAAGATAGATTTGCTGGACTTGCAACCGCAATTCTTTTTCCGTCAGTTGCTTCTGCAATAGACTTTGCGCCACCTGTTCGTTTTGGAAAATATTATGTGCTTTGAACTTAGCGGGATTGGGAAAATTTTGTATTACTACAAACTGGTTTACTTGCTGTCCGTTACTTCGGAAAAGCCCATCACCTAGATAACCAATATCCGTTGATCCTGGAACATATTTAAAATTTTGAAGCGCCTGACTTTGTTGAATCTGCAAATTAGCAGCCTTAACCGATGGGTGGTTGGACACAGCCATTTCAATTGCTTTATCCATGGTAATTGGTCTTTGTTGAGCCTGTGCAGTCCACCCCCAAAACAATATTGGGAGTATAACTATTGCAGTATTTCCAGGTAAAGAAGCTTTGATTTTTCGCTCCTTCCATTGGGCTAACCAACTATAAAATATAGGTAAAACCACTAGAGTCAAAAAAGTAGCAGTGATCAGCCCCCCAATCACGACCGTTGCCAAAGGACGTTGCACCTCTGCACCTCCGGATGTAGATAGAGCCATTGGTAAAAAGCCCAAAGAAGCAACCGAAGCGGTCATTAAAACTGGACGTAAACGGACGCTTGTACCTTGGATTATCCGCTCATAAATATTAGCCATACCCTCATTTTTCAATTGATTGAAATATCCAATCAGAACGATGCCATTGAGCACAGCCACACCGAATAGAGCTATAAAACCAATACCTGCCGAAATACTAAAAGGCATTCCCCTCAACTGCAAAGCCCAGATGCCGCCGATAGCTGAAAGAGGAATGGCGCTAAATATTAAGACAGCTTGCGAAACAGAGCCAAAAGTAAAAAAAAGCAATATGAAAATAAGGGCAAGGGCAATCGGCACGGCAACAAATAAACGGGCTTTTGCAGCTTTTAAGTTTTCAAACTGCCCACCCAAGGTGAAATAATATCCTGACGGCAAATCAATGTTGGTATCCAAAGCTGATTGGATGTTCGCAGCAAGGGATTCAATATCCGTAGATCCAACATTGACCCCGATGACAATGCGTCGATTTGTATTGTCCCTCGAAATTTGCATTGGCGCATCCACCAGCTCCACATCTGCAACGGCCTGTAATGGCACTTGCGCCCCATTGTCCAAAGTGATGTACAGGTTCTTTATATTGGAGATGTCTTTTCGGTAACTTTCATCCAATCGAACTACCAAATCAAATCGCCTTTCTCCTTCATAAATCACGCCGGCTGACTCTCCAGCAAAAGCTGTCCTGACCACTTGATTGACCTCTTTCACATGCAGGCCGTATTGAGCCATTTTATCGTATTTAAAATCAATGATGATTTGTGGCATCCCAATCGTTTGCTCGACATTGACTGTGCCTACACCCCTAATTCTATTGATGATAGTTGCAGCTTCATTGGCTTTGGTGTATAATAGATCTAAGTCCTGGCCATACAGTTTTATAGCAATGTCGGCTTTGGAGCCTGTCATCAATTCATTGGTTCTCAATTGGATTGGTTGGGAAAATTCATAGCCAACACCAGGAAGTTCCTTTAGGGATTCTTCCATTTTTTCAAACATTTCCATGCGGTTTGATGCTGAAGTCCACTCCTTTTTTGGCTTCATTATAATGGTCGCATCTCCTATTTCTACGGGCATAGGATCAGTAGGAATTTCAGCATTTCCAATATTGGTAACAATGTCATCTATTTCAGGAAACTCATTCATTAATTTGCCCTGAATGGTTTTTGACATTTCCACGCTTTGGGTAAGTGAAGTACCCGGCAATAATATTTGCTGCATGGCTAAATCCCCTTCTTCGAGCGTAGGAATGAATTCTCCTCCCATCTTTGAAAATGTATAAAAACTAAAAGCAAAAAGGACGATGGTAGCCAGTACAAAGACAGCTTTAAAGCGTAGTGCCAAATTCAAAACGGGGAAATATAATGATTGGCAAAAATTGATAATTCGGTCGGCAATCGTTTTTTTATTGCTAATATCCTTATTTAAAAACAAAGCGGTCATCATTGGAACATAGGAAATCGAAAGTATCAATGCACCACCAATTGCCAACATTACTGTTTGTGCCATAGGTTTAAACATTTTTCCTTCAATTCCGACTAGAGCTAAAATCGGGATATAGACCATCAAAATGATGATCATCCCAAAGGACGAAGCATTCATTATTTTTTGGGAGGAAGCTGTTATCTCCCTGTCCATTTGTCCCTTAGATAATTTTTGACCAGCAAATCCTTTGGTTAAATTATGAACGACCGCCTCAACAATAATAACAGCCCCGTCCACAATCAACCCAAAATCTATTGCTCCCAAGCTCATCAGATTGGCAGATATTCCGAACACGTTCATCATTGATACAGCAAAGAGCATTGCCAAGGGAATAACAGAAGCTACAATCAGTCCTGCTCTAAAATTTCCCAGCATCAGCACCAAAATGAAAATGACAATCAAGCCCCCTTCCAGGAGGTTTTTCTGCACGGTGCCGATTGCAGTAGAGACTAATTTATCCCTGACCAAGTAGGGGTCAATAACAACTCCCTCGGGCAATGATTTTTGGATTTGCACCATCCGCTCCTTAACTTTTTCGGTAACGGCTGTGGAGTTTGCCCCCTTCAACATCATTACCCGACCGCCAACGGCTTCTTCACCGTCACGTATCAAGGCACCATATCGAGGGGCATGACCAAACTGAACCTTAGCCACATCTTTGACTAAAATTGGTCTGCCATTACGCACATCAACTACGATATTTTCAATATCGGTTAGTGATTGTGCGATCCCATTAGTACGGATATAATAAGTGCTGGGATTTTTTTCGATGTAAGCTCCGCCAGTATTTTCATTGCTCTTCAATAGGGCATTATAAACATCAGTCATACTGATACCCATAGATTTGAGCATATTGGGGTTTATCGCAACTTCATATTGCTTGAGTAATCCACCCATCGTGTTGACTTCTACCACCCCTGCGATGCCCGATAGTTGCCGCTTTACGATCCAGTCCTGAATGGTGCGTAAGTCCGTAAGAGAGTATTGCTCCTCAAAGCCTTCCTCTGCACGGACAACGTATTGGTAAATTTCCCCAAGACCAGTAGAAATAGGAGCTAATTCAGGTTTTCCCAGACCGTCAGGAATATTATCTTCCGCTTTTTTCAGATATTCGCTCACCAATTGGCGCGCCAGATAGATATCCATTTTCTCCTCAAAAACGACGGTGACAACCGATAGGCCAAAACGAGAAATAGACCTTATCTCGACTAATTGTTGAATATTCTGCAAAGACAACTCGATCGGCGTGGTGATGAATTGCTCGATTTCTTGTGTTGCCAAAGTCGGCGAAATGGTGATGACCTGTACTTGATTGTTGGTGATGTCGGGAACGGCATCAATAGGTAGTTGTCGAAGGGAGAATAATCCCCAGACAATTAGGGCTGCTACCAAAAGCCCTATAACAAACTTATTCTCAATTGAATAAGCGATTATTTTATCAAACATGATGAAAAGTAAAGTTTCGTTAAACCAAGAAATGTTATTGGCAGGGTCTAAACACTCTGCTCAAAATGGTTTAACTATACTTTGGGGGGTTGCCAAATATGATCTTGGTGGTCAAAAGAATAGCCTGATTCGTAGTGGAAATCATAGGCAAAATGTAAAATATCACCCTTAACCATGAGGTGTTTAACTTGCCCTATGCTGATCGACGCTCCACAGCAATGACAGGTACAAAATGGGGTGCAAGCATCATTCTGATCCTCAGAATGGTCATGTGATTGAGCAGATGCTTCAATGTCTTCGTTACAGGTCTCTCCGTCTGTACATGGTGTGATGGCCAGACTGAAGATTAAAATCGAGAAGATAAAGGAGACAAACTTCATGTTCAGGTGCAAAGATAGAAGACTTTTGTAATCGAATTTTGGAGTTTCGATTTCAGTCCAGAAACGTCATATTCATCGTGTTTATTGCAGACGGTCAACTTGCACTAGAGTCGATTGGTCGAGGGCCAAGAATTATAACGTCCACGATTTTCCGAACTCTTGTAGACGGTGGGCTACCAAAATCTTGAATACTTCAATTTTTTTAAGTTATTGCTGGGTCCTCCTTGGCGCAAAGAGACATTTCGTCATAGTTACCTGCTCCAATTCGACGACTAAGTCTATTTTGCTGGCTCCCTCTAATCTCTGCGAAACACTCAATCGTCATTTAAGTATTAATGAGATAATATCTTTCCTAGTTTACTTGATCTCTTTCATGCTCCCAGCAGTCTAATTTCCCCAGATTCCTGTCCTGACCCAGATAATCGATAAGATCATTTCTCCCGTCCTTATTAGAGCACGTGATTATCAGAAGTTAGATTAAACTAATAAAATTATTAGATTTGTCTACAAATTGATCACTATGAAGATAATATGCCAGGTGACCTTAATGTTGGCCATTGGTTTGCTTGCTGCATGTCAGAAGACACTTCCTTTTGCACCAGAAGAGGAAGATCTCCTGGATGGGCCGGTTAATGGCTTGAATTTGGAGGAGAAGGCGCAATTTCTCAGGGGAGATGCGGCGTTTAACGAAGTTTTTACGATCGAACGAGGACTAGGACCCATTTTCGTTGCCAATCAATGTGCCAGTTGTCATCCGGGAGATGGTAAAGGATCTCCATTTGTAAGTTTTATCCGTTTTGGTCAGGCAGACACTTTAGGAAACCTATTTTTAGATCAGGGAGGCCCTCAATTGCAACATAAAGCCATACCCGGTTTTGAGGTGGAGCAATTTCCTGCAGGAGCACCATCTGCCATCTTGTTCGCACCGGCAGTCACCGGGCTAGGATTTTTAGACGCCGTTTCCGATGAAGACATACTTCAATCTGCAGATCCGAATGATCAGGATGGAGACGGCATCAGTGGCAGGCCACATTGGAACCAGATACCAGATTATGTTGACCCCAGGGACCATAGTTTATCTATCAATGGCCGATATATCACACGTTTTGGAAAGAAAGCCGGTGCTTACGATCTCTTGCATCAGACATCAAGTGCTTACAATCAGGATATGGGTGTTACCTCTTCATTCGAATCCATTGATCCCTACAGTGGTCTAAAGCTTGATCCGGAGGTCAACATCCAAACCATAAACGATGTGGTATTTTATCTAAAAACGCTGAAAGCACCGATTGCCAGAAATCAAAATGATTCTGAGGTGATTAGAGGGCGGGAGATATTTGGAGAATTGGGTTGTATAAAATGCCATTTACCGCAGCTTAAAACAGGATTGTCGCCGATTGCCGCAATTTCTGATAAAACTTTTTATCCCTATACCGATCTTTTATTGCACGATATGGGCCCCGGGTTAGATGATGGCTACACAGAGGGATTTGCCCTGAGTTCGGAGTGGCGAACACCTCCTTTATGGGGGCTTGGACTTTCTACAGATTCACAGGGCGGCAACTACTTTCTACTTCACGATGGCCGGGCAAGAAGTATTGAGGAAGCGATTATTTTGCATGGAGGTGAGGCCGCCGATTCACGAGGTGAATTCACTAGATTGTCACCGAGTGAAAAAAAACAATTAATCAGATTCCTCGAAGCCTTATAAATTTTATGAAACGTATCAACTTTATAAAAACCTGCGGTTATACTGCTATCGGATTTCCCCTGACCGGAGCCTTGTTGCAATCTTGTGGTTCGATATACTATGCGACCATCTCTTATGATAAGAATTTGGTGACGGTGCCTAAATCCGAATTAGTGCTTCAGAAAAAAGGAAAGACAACTGATCGGAATTTTGTACTAATTAAAACGGAAGCTTCCGGTTTTCCTATTTGTTTATACAGACTTGAAGACGATCATTACATCGCTGCACTGCTCAAGTGCACACACAGAGGATGCGAGTTGAACGTAGGAGGTGGGATTTACAGCTGTCCTTGTCACGGAAGTGAATTTTCCGTAGATGGTCATGTTATCGAAGGACCTGCTACCGAAAATCTAAAGATTTTTAAAACGAATGCCGATCATGAGAATATCTACATCTATTTATCTTGAAATCTGCTGGTTGGGATTTTTATTAGTATTTGGTTTGCCCTTCCAATTAAATGCCCAGCTTCCTGATTCCCTCCAGATTTCAGGAGATTCAGTTGGTGCTTTTTTAAATATGGACGCCACCTATAATCGTCCGTTTTTATCGTCTGAAAAAATGCCTGTTGCCGTGGGAGGATACCTGGAAGCCAATTCATTGTATAGTTCCGAAGATGGGGTTTCGGAGGGCTTGTCCTTTCAGGCCCGGAGATTGACTTTATTTATGTCGGCATCAATCAGTAATCGCATTAAATTTCTTTCAGAAATAGAATTTGAAGACGGCACTAAAGAAATTGCGATTGAATTTGCTGCATTGGATGTAAGCTTTCATCCATTATTAAATTTTAGGGGCGGCATCCTGATGAATCCGATTGGAGCCTTTAATCAGAACCATGATGGACCCAAATGGGAATTTGTAGAACGGCCTGATGTGGCAGTTAGTATGCTACCTGCTACCTGGTCTAATGCCGGCTTTGGTTTGTACGGCAAGACTTATTCCGGCTCCTGGATTGTGGGCTATGAAGCTTATCTAACCAATGGTTTTGACAATACCATCATCAACAATATTGAAAACAAAACTTTTTTGCCTGCAACCAAGCAATCGGAGAGTCGCTTTGAAGAAAATAACAGTGGAAGAGCGATGACGAATGCAAAGATTGCGATCAAAAACCGGAACCTGGGTGAGATCGGTTTTTCATATATGGGTGGCGCCTATAATAAATTTGAAAATGAAGGCTTGAAGATAGATGACAAAAGGGGTGTGCACGTCTTTGCTCTTGACCTGAACACCACCATTAAGAGATCGGATACTTACATTACTGGCGAGATGGTTTATGCATGGATTCAGGTACCATCAACCTATACACAGCAGTTTGGTAACCACCAACGGGGTATTTTTATTGATGTTGTACAGCCGGTAGTCAAACAAAAAATACTGGGGTGGAAAGATGCCCGTTTTAATGTCGCGGCCCGATTTGATTTTGTCGACTGGAATTCCGGGTCATTTTCTGAAACTGATCTCGATATTGGTGATGAATTGTGGGCAATTACCCCGGCCGTAAGCTTTCGACCGTCATCTCAAACGGTATTTCGATTGAATTACCGATATCAATGGCAGGTAGACCTGCTTAACAACCCAGCGGCGAAAACTGCCTCTTGGTTATTTGGATTTAGCAGTTATTTCTGATTTGGCTGCTTTCTGCCAATCAATGGATGCGAAGATTAGGGAAATTAAGACCTTGCCCTATTATCTGGATCATGCAGAAACTTCATCTACGACCAAAATGTGTTTGTAAACTATAAATCAGCAGAGATTTATTTCGTAATAAATTCTATTTTGTTGGAAGCATCATCAGATGTTGTGATGGTGAATTGATCATTTGGAAATATTGACAGCGATCATTCATTCCTTTAAATCTTAGAAATGGCCGGAAAAAGAAGAGATTTTTAAAAAAGGTAGGCTTGGCAAGTTTTTCTCTTGGCACCAGTGATTGGCTGAACCGAGAAGAAGAAAGAAAAAGACAACACCTGGTCACTGGTCAGGAATCTCAATTGCAAGGTCGCTTCTTAAATGATAAAATTCTGGAAGCTCGTGATATTGCACTTAAGATCCTGAAGCCGAGTAAAAAAGAGTTGGAGCACGGCCTTGAACTTCATCGAAACTCATTGGTATTTGATACGTATGGCTTTATGCCGCGAGCCGCTTACGATGGCGCCAAGATCGCTACAGCCATTGCTGAAAATGCCTCCGTGCTGGAAATCAATGATTTAGAGGAAGATCATCACATGACCAGATGTGTAGACATTGCGGAAGAAAGGGAGGAATTTGTGGATGCCTTTGAAGCTGCTGGTGTCACCTGTATATTTCAAAATGCCGGGGAAGAGAGTAATTCCGTGCAAGTTCTCTTGAAACGGCTTGCCCGGTTTACGTACGTGACCGATATGATGCCGGATTTTGTAAAGAAAGGACTAAGAGCAAACGACACAGTTAAAGCAAAAAGTGAAAACAGGCATTTATTGTATTTCAGTGGCAACGGAGTCCCTATGCCCCTGGATATGATTTCGCTGGAGGAGGAATTGCGCTACATTAAAGTATTTTATCAACTTGGTATTCGCA
Organism: Saprospiraceae bacterium; assembly: GCA_016711125.1. Classification (GTDB taxonomy): domain Bacteria; phylum Bacteroidota; class Bacteroidia; order Chitinophagales; family Saprospiraceae; genus JABDMH01. The sequence continues at coordinate 725,633 of JADJTQ010000003.1, forward strand.
TGATGCATTTAACCTACAATCGTCGAAATTTAATCGGTGATGGTTGTGGTGAAACCTCAGATGCAGGTTTGAGCGATTTTGGAAGGGCAGTAGTTAGGGAAATGAATAATGTAGGAATTCTGGTGGATATTGCACATTCCGGCTGGCAAACCAGTCTCGAAGCTGCTCTATTGTCGGAGCGACCCATTGTAGCCAGTCATACAACTTGTGCAGCGATTAACCGGCACATCCGATCGAAACCGGACAATGTGATCGATGCGATCATTGAAAAAGAAGGATACATAGGTATTTGCTGCATTCCTCGTTTTTTGGGAGGTACTGGTACCATCCAAGATATGATGAAGCACATTGACTATATGGTGAAAAAATATGGCCCTGAATATGTCGGCATTGGTACCGACGTAGTTTATGTGTCGAGACATGCTCCTGAGCAAAATAGATTGATACCGGAAAGGGAGAGAGGTCGAATGAGGTGGGAGGCGCTATGGCCTCCAGATAGTTTTAAGGAGTCTGAAGAAATGAGGAAAAGCATGGCCTGGACTAATTGGCCTTTATTTACCGTAGGTCTCGTGCAAATGGGTTATTCAGATGTGGATATCCAGAAGGTCATCGGTGGAAATGCCCTTCGTGTACTTGATGCTGTGGCTAATAAATAAAATAGTGGGCCATGGATCGAGAAGCCTAATACATGTTAGGTAAATGAGTTATGAGTTACTAACTAAATTAACTAAATCTCTAATCATATGGAAGGATCCTCTGATTCATTTTTGGTCTCAATGATGGATTAATGACTCTTCCAGATGCCACCACTGAAACGTGAGCGTCATTTCTGAACTTGGTTAGATCATTATTTTAAAGATCGAGACATTGATGTAAAAACTGTGGAACTTGCTTGTTTACTTTTTTAATGTGGCTAGAGACTAGTAAACCTGCCGAATGACGGTCATCACTGGCTTTGATACAGCCATCGGTTCTTTCCGTATTAGTGGCACAGATAATTACCCGTTACTTTACTATTATTCGACCTTGATGATATATTCTTTTTGGAAGATGATGATTGATAACGGATACAGACCATAAATGCTGTTGTGTTTTGCATTTTCTTCAGTCATGCGATGCTTTGATATTTCAATTGATAAAATTAAAACTCCCTCTTTTATGGTATCGTATTTAAAGTCAAATATCCTTTCCTCCATGGGTTTTAGATTATTATCCGATAGCTTTTTCGCAACAGGATACCATTGCCATTCTTCACCAATTCTAAAGTCTTGTTCGATGAGAACAGTGCCGGAGTTATCCAATAGCCGGAAGGTGATCGAAAAAAATCGCTCAGGATCTCCTGTTGGTACGGAATGACCGGCTAAACTATTTTTTAGTTTTAATGAATAAATCAATGATTCTCCAACCGGGAGAATTTCTGGGACAGGGTTTTCTTCAATTTCCAGACTTGTCAACCCCCGAGCAATCATATCAAAAAATTTGGGAATTCCAGATCCTGGAAAATCGTGGAAATGTGATTTTCGAACACTCATGCCAGCCGATATGGCACGTTCAGATTCGGGCATGTGGCATGAAATGCAGGTTTTTCCTTCTTTTTTTGCCCAATTATTATTCCATTCAGCACCTGTTTCAAAAGTGCAAACTAAAACCGGATTCAATTCATCAATCACATTATGACAACTGACGCAAAGCTTATCCGAAAGAAATTCAACGTCTCGTATCGTTTTGTGTGGTGCATTATTTGTTCCCGTGGTACCAATTACATTTCCGTCACGGATATGACATACTGCGCACGTGATACTTTCCAGTTGCAAATTTTTATCAAAGGAAGGATTATTTTCTTTTAAAGGTGTTTTATAATCTCCGTTAATAAGGCCTTTGACTATAAATTCCTGCTGGTTTTGCAAGGAGTATGACAATTGAGGCAAGTAAGGATATCATCTTTTTCCACTCTGCCTGAAACTGCAAGTCCTGAAAGGCTACTGAATGGGTAGATTGTTTCCAGTCTTTATAGATCTCCTGATGACAAGAACCGCAACTCGCCGCACTTATTGAAGATAAACCATCAGGAATTTCCTGGTGAGCAATAGCTATCTCCCAATGCTTGGTCAAGGGAATAATATCTTCACGTGTCAATGATTTTTTAACTGTAACCAGGTTACAGGCATTAAACAGAACTAGCAAAATGAAAATTCCGGAACCTATTGCGGTAGTATACTTCCGTTTTCTGGGTGCTTTAAGATAGTATCCGTGATTCATTTTAAACAATTGATCGCATTTCTTTTTCTATTTTCTTGTAAGATAACCGACCAACCCACTTCCAAGGAAAATAGACATAGTGGCAACCAGACTTCCAACTCCAAGCAAAGGAGCAAAGGTTAAACCATGTCCAACAGTGCAACCGGCAGCAATGCTCCCGGATACACCTAATCCTAGACCACCTATTAACCGTTTGTAAATAATGCCGGGTTTTGGAATGCTAAATCGTTTCGATTTATTGCCACGAGCACTCCAAAATGCACCCAATGGAATTCCTGTCAGAAATAGAAGACCCCAGGAATACTGGAGATTAAACAAATCAGTAACTCCCGGTATAATGGACATTCCATAAGAAGTGGTTGCGAGTAAGGCAGACAACCAGCCGATGATTCCTATAATGCCTACAGCAATGCCGGTTTTCTTCCATCCCCAAAGGGCACCGCCAGGCTTTTGATCAACTTGCTTAAATAGTAGGTACAAGGCGACGGCAGCCATTATTCCAGTAAAAGCAGATACGATTAGTGGCGAATTACCCTTCCAGATCGGCTGTTGATCAAGTAAAATAATATTTTGACTTAGCTCTTTAATCGGCTTTAGAACTCCTTTTTCAGCAACATAAATTCCGGCAATAAATCCCATGACAGCGATGACAGAGCCCGAATTATTTTCTCCGATTTTATAAAAGATACCAGCTCCGCAACCTGCAGCATAGTGCATGAAAACTCCGAACAGAAAACCTCCAGTGGCACTGCCTGCCAGAAATAGGGGAGGCAAGCACAGTGGTTCAACCAGATAGTTCGTGGAGTTATATAAATACAGTACAGTAAGCAGTAGTGGAAGAATCAGCATTTGAATCAGGATGGCAGCTACAAAACTCTTAAGCTTGGTTGAATCATTTCGCCGCATAACATTTGAAAAGCCAGAGTTCATACAGAATTGACCTTTGACAGAAGCATAGCCATAGGCAAAACCAATAAACAAAGCAAATAGTATTATCATTTATGCCATATTTATCGAGCAGCGCCGAGTATCTGGATTGTGTGTCGAATTAATTCCAGGGATGCAACGCTTCCATTTTTTTCACCTTTTTCAAAATCTCCTTCGTTTTGTGCCATCGAATTGGTGATATGTGCAAAACAAACTATTGATTTGTTTTTGCATTGCGCGAAAGCATATAATGCGGCGGCTTCCATCTCGACAACATGTATATTTCTTGACTTCGCATCCTGAATAGCAGCAGGTGTTTCCCGGTAAGGTGCATCGGTGGTCCAACTCGTTCCAAGTGATATTTTTGGATTGCTACTGGAAATGATCCTGGCAGAATAGTTGAGGAGTTCTTTCGATAAGTACGAATATTCAGAGGTAGGAATATAATGATGGCTCGTTCCTTCATCCCTTAAAGCCCGGGTAATAAGAATATATTCAGGTTCGCCATCCACTGGGGAAATGAGTCCTGCCGAAGTGATGCTAATAATTAACTTGCAACCCGACACAAACATTTGCTCAGCCAATAAGACGGCAAAGGGAGCCCCCACGGCGTTACCAACGATTCCTACCGGAGTTCCTTCTATATCAAACTGATACATATTTGTATGATAGCATGCCCAGCATTGGTTTGGTTTGGTTGCTTGCGATTCGATTAAATGAGCCAAAATGTCGCCATCAGGATCAAGGACACAAATTTCCGGTATTTCGCACTCAGAAATTCTTTTTTGCCTCCGGGCTTCTCGTAATAAGTTTTCCGGTTTAAAAACCGATTCTTGAGTGTATGATTTATTACTTTGTAACATGTTGAAATATGTTGAAAACTGATTCAAATTATGCTTAGTGATTTCTATTCATTCACCTTAATCATTATTTTTACCCCGACGCCACAATACCTAATGTCGATTTTCATACGAATTAAATGATCGCAGAAGAGATAGTGTAGTAGTTGGTGATGGCCTTGGTGATTCTAAAAACAACGATAAAAGAGAGAATAGCGCTTTTAGCCACCATGCGAAATCTTTAACCGCGATTTCCGGAAGAATGGATCTCTCCAGTCCAACCATACCTCCTACAAAGGCATTGATAATGACCAGTAAGACAAATTGTTTCCAATTTTGCCTTAGTCCCAATTCCACACCCTCCGCTGTATTCATATACTTCGGTAGTCTATCACACTTTCTTCAATTTTCTGAGCTCGATATCCTTTGGATTGCAAAAATTTAACAGCTTCATCTGCCATCATGCAAAACATACCCCGACAATAAGCAATCACCAATTTATTTTTAGGTATTTCTTTAAATCGATCCGGCAATTTGTTAAGAGGAATAGAGATCGCATTAGGTATTTGCCCTTTTTCAAATTCATCTTCGGGTCGAACGTCCAGTAGAAAGACATCCTTTCTTTTTTGACATCGTCCCAAGTCCGCGGCGTATCATATTTATGGGTCTTCCTATTGTCATTCAGAATATCCTGAACATAGGGTGATGTAGCCAAAGACAGATCCCTAATGCCGCTCCAGGCATGGTAAACATGAGAAGAGGCCAAAGAGTAGCACACTTGAATCCCCTTCTTTTTAGCTACTACCAATCGCTCTTTTTTTAATGTCTGCAAATGTTGGGAGGCATTGGCCATCGAGATGCCAGTTTGCAAAGCAATGTCTTCGACACACTTTTCCCCGTTGGCAAGTAAATCAATAATTTCCAGCCGGTTGGCATTGGACAATGCTTTCGCGATTCGGGATATTTCGTTGTAAATGTTGTTTTTTAAGTCTCTTGAATTCATTTGCCATGTCTTTCTTCCAATGATTCGAACAATATAATCAAATATTCAATAGAATGCTTGAGTGTTAATATTCTGAAAGTAAGTATTAGAACTTATATTCCGTTCGAAGGGCTGGCTACATTATTGATTATCAATGTTCTACCAGGGTGAAGGCACATTTTGGTTTGAAAAAAAAAAGTACTGAAGGGAACTCGTCAAGAAAAAATTTTATATGAAATGCGGGTTTTCAATCGTCAATTAGTCAGTATTTTTTCTATTTCCATGTACCCGCAAATTAACCACAAACCATGCTGCTCCGCGTCTTTTTGTCCTGGGACGACAGACTAAATAGCTGGGAATGTCGTTTTTTGAGTCAGGGTTGAAGTCACGACCGAGGTTTGCCATAGACAAAGAATTCTTCGGCTGAATTTATTTAATTAGGACTATCTTTACAGTCTAATGTTGCGTTTTAAACCAATTGGTGCGATTCTCTTTTTAAGCATTATGGGCATTCTGATGCTCCATGATGCTATACCTCATGTGCATGATCAAACTCATAATCATCATGCAATACGAGGGGTAATCAGCGATTTAGATATTCAACATCACGAACACCATCATTCCCACCAAGCGGACGATCAAAACCCACATGAACAAAGCCCGAATGAAGAAAACCCTGATGATTTAGTCCAGATTTTTCGTGAGATTCATACGCAGGGTTATCATGCGCATAGTCTAGTTGGTTAAGGGCTCCTCCTTTTTTAGGTTAATCAAGTGAATATCTCTGTTTCATACCGGTAATGGAGATTCAAATATCTATTTGATCTAACCTAAATGCATTTTCATGGTTAAGAATTTGTTGTTCGCATCATGCGGATACTTTTTGTTTATTGGTGCGGCGGCCCAAACTTTTACGATAGATCAGGTTTTAAATGAAATTGAGCAGAACAATAAGCAACTGCAAGCTTTTCAGCTGCAAATGGAGAGTCGGCAATTAGATTTGAAGCTTCCTTTTCATCTTCCCAATCCTCTCGTTTCAGCCTATTACCTCCCGGTCGGTTCGAATTCAACCGGTGCTTATTCCGAGTTTCAAATTTCTCAATCCTTTGAATATCCGACCATCTATTCAACCGGCAAAAGATTGATCGAGCAGCAAAAGCGAAAGATACAGCTGGAATACGATGTATTGCGCCAAGAAGTTTTACTTCCGGCTAAGAAATATTGCCTTGATTTGATATTCTTGAATAGGAGGAAAAATGTTGAGGAAAACCGGGTGAGACAGGCCAAACAAGTGCTTGAATTCATACAGATACTTTTTGAAAAAGATGAGGTCGGTATTTTGGTTTTAAATAAAGCCAGGATTGCCTGGATGCAGGACCAGTTTACCATTGAGCAGATTGAAAATGATAAACGGAACATCTTAGTTTCCCTGCAAAAGTTGAATGGAGGTGAGGAGATTAGCTTTGATGAAACGGACTATAAGGACAATTTTGAAATTCCAGGATTAGATAGTCTTTGGCAAGAGAAAAGCCTTATCGATCCAGCGTTTGAAGTTTGGTCGCAGAACGAAGTTGTTTCACTGGAACAGATTAAGTTGGCTAAAGCCAGACTATTGCCAAATCTGACAGCGGGCCTTAATTATCAAGGTATAATGGGTTCAAACTATTCCGGGATTTATGGTGGGCTTTCCATTCCATTATGGAATAGAAAAGATAAGGTCAACAATGCTGAGGCTAACCACCGATATCAACAATCCGTTTCCACTGCTCAAACCATAGAGGTCTATACAACTCTTCTGGAGCAATTTAATCAGTATCAACTTTTATTAGACAAATTGAGAGAATATCAATCGACTCTGAGTGGCATTGATAGTGAAGCGTTGCTACTCACTGCATATGAGCTAGGTGAGATTTCATTTGTGGAATATTATATGGAACAACAATTTTACCGTAAAGCCTATGATAAAATGATGCAGATGGAATCAGAACTATTAAGAATAAAAACAGATCTATTAAAACATCAACTATAACTTTTTAATTAAAAAAATAACAAATCATGAAATTATCAAACAGTATTATTGCGTTTTTAATCGTATTTATCATCTCGTGCAGTTCTAATACTACTAAAAATGAACACGGCCATGAACATGGACCAGGTGAGGAAAGTCATTCGCACGATGATCATGGCCATGAGCATGATGACCATCATCAACAGCAGGAATTTACTATTGAGAGTGATACTTCAAAAGTAAAAAGCAGATTCTACCCACACCCATGAAGACGGCACGACTCATCCAAATCACTGATTAAAAAATCACTCTTAAATGCAATACGGAATTATCATAGTAATTATTCTTGCAATAACCTCATGTATGCCAGTCGCAAAACCGGGGCTTGACAGTACTGCGCAAGAAGGTCAAAGTCACATAGGTGAAGAAATACCAAGAGTTGATACCACTATCTGGACAGAGAGGACAGAACTGTTCGTGGAGTTTCCGGTCCTGATTGTCGACAAAATAAGCCGCTTTGCAACTCATTTTACTGTATTAGACGGACATCAACCAGTCAGAGAAGGTCAAGTCACTGTGAGTTTGGTTAAGGGACAAAAGGGAATTCGTCAGATGGTTGAGACCCCTTCACCACCTGGCATTTTCAATCCCTCTTTACAACCTAAGGAAGCAGGTGTATACCAATTGATTTTTGATCTGAAAACTCCTGACTTTGAAGATAGAATTTTACTGGATCGAGTGCGGGTTTATACCAATGAAGCTGAGGCTATTGATGATGCTGGTGGAACAGATGAAACAGGAAATACTATAAGTTTTCTTAAAGAACAAGCATGGAGAATTGAATTTCAAACTGCACTGGTTAAGAAAGGTGAAATTTTTGATGTAGTTCATACTTCTGGTGTTTGGAAAGCTGCGCCGAATGCTTTTAAGTCCTTAGTAGCAAATAGCAGTGGAATTGTAGAGTTTGCCGATAGAAATCTAACGGTGGGTGCCAAGGTATACCGAGGTCAGGTATTAATGCATGTCAGCAGTGGGGATCTTACGTCAGATAATTTGGATTCGGAAATTGAAAAGGCCAAAGTGACTGTTGATCAATTAAAACTTGAGTATGAACGTAAACTTGTTTTGCAAAAAGCAAAGATCATACCCAGTGCTGAATTGGAGCAAGTGGAGGCGAGGTATAAAGTGGCCGAGACTTATTACAAAACATTAAATGCAGGATATACCTCTGGTGGTAAGCAGATAAAAGCATCATTTGATGGATTTATTAGATCGCTTAATATCAACAATGGCGACTATGCAGCTGAGGGAACTTCACTGGTCACGATTGGTACTTACCGATCCCGCTTGCTTGAGGTTCAAGTAAATCCGGCAGATATTAGCCATGGAGAACCGATTCATAATATCTGGTATCAGCCTAGGACTCATGAGTGGTCAAACATCAACGAGTCAGGTGGGTCCTTAATTTCCATTGGTAAGGAAGTAGCACAGGATCAGCCCTTGCTGGCACTTTTTGCACAAATAACGGAAGAAGTGGCAATGCCACAGGGGAGTTTCACCAAGGTGCAGATTGAGGTTGGTAATCAAGATCGCGGCCTGCTTGTACCGGAAAGTGCTCTGTTGGAAGATTATGGAAATTACTCTGTAATCGTGCAGCTAGAGGGTGAAACCTTTGAGAGAAGACCAGTAATTACGGGAAGGAGAAATGGTATGCAGGTGGAAATCAAAAGTGGACTTAATGAAGGCGAGGTCGTAGTCACGAAGGGGGCTTATCAGGTAAAAATGGCATCTATGTCAGGACAGACTCCTGCTCACGGACACGCCCATTAAACCATTTTTTTGACGGTCGGGTATTTCGTGTTTTTCAAACTCTTGTTATCAAAAACAAAATCAAGTGCTAAATAGAATATTGTCTTTTTCGCTGGAAAATCGTCTCGGTGTACTTTCAATAGCTCTGTTGATGTGCATCACAGGGCTTTATATCGCTCGTTTGATGAATGTGGATGTTTTTCCTGATCTGACAGCACCGACAGTAACACTTCTGACCGAGGCACATGGAATGGAGTCAGAGGAGGTCGAGAAATTAGTAACATATCAACTGGAGATCGCCTTAAACGGGTCACCCAATGTACGAAGAATACGATCCTCATCCGCAGCAGGCATTTCTATCGTTTGGATTGAATTTGATTGGGGAACGGATATCTACCGGGCCCGGCAAATTGTGAGTGAACGGATACCGATGGTTAGAGAAAATCTACCAAGTGGCATTGGAGCGCCGACCATGGCTCCGATTTCCTCTATTATGGGTGAGGTCATGTTGCTTGGAATTACTCCTGATAGTCTTTTACCGATGGAATTAAGAACCATTGCTGAGTGGACGATCCGGCCAAGGTTGAAGGCGATTGGTGGTGTCGCAAATGTGATTGTCATCGGGGGAGACTATAAGCAATATCAGGTACTTGCGGATCCGGTGAAGATGAAACATTATGGAGTTAGCTTAAGTGAATTACACGAAAAGGTCGGAGAATCGAATGTAAACGTACCTGGAGGCTTTTTAAATCAATATGGTAATCAATACATTGTAAAGGGTAGTGGCCGGGCATATGCTATTGATGACCTAGAGGAAGCGGTGGTAAAGTCCATCAACGGACAAAGTATTAAAATAAAAGACGTTGCAGTGGTGCAGATTGGTGCCGCCGATAAAATCGGGGATGGATCATTGAATGCTTCCCCTGCTGTAATTCTTACGATTTCGAAGCAACCTTGGTGTTAATACACTGGAATTAACCACACGATTGGATGTCGCTATTGCTGACCTCGGCAAAACACTTCCGCAAAGTGTTGAAATTAAAAGCCATATTTTCGCCAATCTGATTTCATTCAAGCTTCCATCAGCAACCTCAATCAAACATTGATTGAAGGAGCTTTTTTGTCGTTGTTGTTTTATTTATTTTCTTAATGAACTGGAGAACAACGGTTATTTCATTAGTTGCTATCCCTATTTCTTTACTAATATCAATCATCATTCTCAAATTACTTGGCTATACAATTAATACTATGAGCCTTGGAGGAATGGCCATTGCAATTGGAGCCCTGGTTGATGATGCTATTATTGATGTGGAAAATGTTTTTAAACGATTGAAAGAAAATTATAGGAAACCAGTTGGAGACCGTCTTCCGGTTTTGACGGTCGTAAAAGATGCCTCTGTAGAAATCAGAAGCTCCATTATTATTGCCACGTTCATTATTATAGTATCATTTGTTCCTCTATTCTTTCTTGGAGGCATGGAGGGGCGTTTGTTGCAGCCATTAGGGATTGCATTTATCACCTCGGTCCTTATTTCATTGCTTGTGGCTGTCACAGTTACACCCGTTCTTAGTTATTATCTTTTGAAGAGTGATCGGGTATTAAGCAAGCTAAATGAAGGAACTAAAGTCGAAAGATGGTTGCAAAAGCGATACTCAAGTACATTGAGATGGGTCACCAATCGACCACGAAAGATTATTTTATTTACGATCATTGCATTTATTTTCAGCGTGGCAATGCTGACACAGTTAGGTCGAAGTTTCTTACCAGAATTCAATGAAGGTTCCTTGGTGATCAGTGTGGTCGGACCACCAAGTATGTCCTTGGAGGAGAGTAATAAAATTGGAAAATTAGTGGAGCAGATCCTTTTGGAAATGCCCGAAGTTGAAGTTGTTACCCGTAGAACAGGACGGGCAGAATTGGATGAACATGCACAGGGGGTAAACGCTGCAGAGATTGATGTCCCATTTGTTTTAAATGGAAAGACTAAGGAGGCTTTTTTTGAAGAGGCAAGGCATAACCTTAGCATAGTCCCTGGAGTCAATATTACTCTTGGACAACCAATTGCGCATCGCATTGACCACATGTTGTCAGGAACACGTGCGAATATAGCAATCAAGGTATTTGGTTCTGATTTGCAGGTACTATATGAAATTGGTAAAGACATCGAGCAGAAAATCAAGGGCATCGAGGGGCTTGCCGATGTGGCGGTCGATCAACAAATTGAAGTTCCGCAGATACGCATTACACCTGATCGTCAAATATTAGCTGCCTACGGAATGACAGTTGGGCAGTTGATGGAACAAATCGATATAGCTTTTGCCGGAGAAGAAGCAGGCGAGATTTATGAGGGGCAAAAATACTTTGACTTAGTTGTTCGTTTCCAGCCGGATTATCGAAATAAGATAGAGAAACTTGAAGCCGCATTAATGGGTTTGCCTAATGGTAGTCAGATGAATTTAAACCAATTAGCCGATGTATCCTCGGTTAGTAGCCCAAATACAATTAGTCGGGAGGATGTACAGCGCAAAATTGTTGTCGCTTCCAATGTCCAGGGTCGGGATTTAAGAAGTGCTGTAAACGAAATTCAGGAGGTGATTAATGCGTCGGTGGAAATTCCTGTAGGTTACCGGGTGGAATATGGTGGCCAATTTGAAAGTGAAGCCAGGGCCTCGAAGCTATTGCTGATTACTGCGGGGTTAGCTGTTCTTGTTATTTTTTTATTATTGTATTTCGAGTTTAGTAATGTTAAACTGGCCGCTGTAGTTTTGATAAATCTTCCATTAGCACTCATTGGTGGTATACTTATCGTTTATTTAACTTCAGGAGTCATAAGTATCGCGGCAACTATCGGATTTATTAGTTTATTTGGAATTGCCACCAGAAACGGCATTTTACTCGTATCGCGTTTTGAAGACCTCAGAAAGGAGGGTATGCAGGGTTTATCCCTGATCCAAAAAGGCGCTTTAGACCGGCTGAATCCAATTCTTATGACGGCGTTTACAACAGGATTGGCTTTGATCCCTTTAGCTTTAAAAGGAGGAGAACCTGGCAGCGAAATTCAAAGTCCCATGGCTGTTGTTATTTTAGGTGGTCTGCTGTCTGCAACCTTACTTAATCTAGTGGTAATTCCTTGTGTTTACCAATTGGTTTCCAATAAATCAGAATAGAAATGCATGGAAGGGATCTTCATTTTAAATATGTAGAATCAGGATACCCGATCTGTCTCAGCCATAAAAGTCTACTAGTGTCATGTCACATGTGATATGACGTATTAGAAAATTTATTTATATTTGACCAAAACTATTAGTTATGGTTAAATATAGGATTGCACTTACAAAAAATGAACGTGATGAGCTTATGTCGATTATTAATAAAGGACGTCACAGTTCACAGACATTCCGAACGGCTTATATACTTTTGAACTGTGATGAAGGGAGGTATGCAGATAAGATAACTAATGAGCAAATTAGCCAGGTTCTTAAGGTCGGGATGCGAACGATAGACCGAAGTGAAAAAGAAGTTTCTCGAGGAAGGTTTTGAAGCCTCTTTAGAACGTAGACCTAGTCCGCGTGTTTATGAAAAGAAGGCAGATGGAGATGTGGAGGCGCACTTGATCGCACTGAGTTGTAGCAACCCACCAACGGGATATGGGAAATGGTCCCTCCGGTTATTGGCAGACAAAATGATCGAGCTTAATTATGTGGAGGATATTTCTTACGAGACCGTTAGGCGGATTTTAAAAAAAACGAACTCAAACCTTGGAAAGTCAAAGAATGGGTAATTCCTCCGGAATCCAATGGACAGTTTGTAGCAGATATGGAAAAGGTCTTGGAAGTGTATAAAAGGCCATATGATCGATATAATCCCGTGATTTGTATGGATGAAACAAGTAAGCAGTTAATTCGTGAAACACGGATAGGCATACCAATGAAGAAGGGGCAAGATGCCCGTATTGATTATGAATATTTTCGTCATGGAGTTTGTAATATCTTCATGGCTAGTGAGCCATTAGCGGGGAAACGATTTGCCGAAGTGACCGATCTGAAAACTAAAAAGACTGGGCAAAGTTTATCAAGGACCTTATAGACACCTATTACCCAAGGTCGAAAAGAATCACCTTGGTATTGGATAATTATTCAACTCATTGCACAGGTGCCTTTTATGAAACCTTTAAACCGAATATCGCCAAACGATTACTGGATAAGATAGAACTCATATTCACACCAAAACATGGCTCTTGGCTTAATATGGCTGAGAACGGACTAAATGTCATGAATAAACAATGTTTGAACCGGCACATAGACAGTAGGGAGCAGTTAGAAATTGATATTGAAGCATGGCAAAATCAACGAAATAACAAGAAAAATAAGATCAATTGGCAATTTACCGACAAGGACGCTCGAATAAAATTAAAAAACTGTATCCGTCAATTTAAGTGTGACATGCACTAGCAGCCTTTGTGTGAAAATCCCATCTGACAGATTTCGCCTTGATCGGCCTATGATTAAAGCTAATTTGGCACGTGCGGCCTGTAAGCTGAAAAATTCTGTACTTTTAATGGTAAGGATCATAATTAGATCTGGTAATTGAAAACTATGATCATGCGAAGAAGAAAATTTGTAAAAATTCTTGGTGCGGGCTCATCATTTGCGTTAGGTAGCGCATCATTGATCGACTCAAGCTCCGAGAAAGAACTAGTAAAATCAGAGCTGGCACAAGAACCGGTGATCGAATGGAATGCCCATATTTTCAGCTCTAACCTCAAAAAATACCCATTTCATCCCAAAGCTACTTACCAACCGGACGTTTCAGCCCATGCAGAGGATCCATTGTCGACCTACCTCGACCGGTTGAGGAATGAGGGCGTAGACCGGGCAGTGATTGTTCATCCTGAACCCTATGGAGATGACCATGCACTGATCCTTGATTGCCTGCAAAAGGAACCCAATATGTTGCGTGGTACCAGTCTTTTTTATCCGCGAGATGAGCAGGCACCAGATAAACTAGCTAAGCTGATAAAGAGAGAACCTAAGATTGTCGCGACCCGGTTTCATGCCTTAAAAGGCAATGAAAAATATCTGGACAGCTTTGCTGATGCTGGAGTGAGGGCTTTGTGGCGCAAAGCATACGAATTGGATTTGGTTATTGAACTGCACATTGGGCCGGATTATGCCAAGCAAGCCGGTGTTGCCATGGAAGCTTTTCCGGGGTGTAAGGTTTTAATCGATCACTGGCTGAACCTCACCTGGGTAATGCCGTTGAATTTGCCGAAGTACTGGACCTCTCCAGATTTCCCAATTGCTACATGAAATTGTCTGGCTTAAATCATTTTGCACAAGATGCACCACACTATGAAGGCGCCCTCGCCTTCACCCGGAGAGTCGTCCAGGAATTTGGTCCGGACAAGGTAATCTGGGGTAGTGAGACCCCTAAAATCGTTGATGTGCATATGCAGGGTTATTCTGCCAAGGAAATTGCAATGGTCAAAGGTGGCAATATTCGTCGTTTGCTCAACTGGAAATAAGTAGGTGATTAGTTAAGTAGGTGATTGGTCAAGTAGGTGATTGGTTAAGTGGATGATTGGTTAAATTGTCGCAAATCATACTCTTCCTATTCTGGTGAAAATTGGAAAATTAACCACCAGGTAATCTGATGATCCCCATTGTTTTTTTAATAGGGGGACCAGATCTTCAAGTGGATCATATTTATTGGTTTTTATGAAATGATTTAGTGCAGACCATGTACTTAAATATCCAAGGAGATCATGAAATTTCCAAAGTGTTGTATGAGTAAATTGCTCGATCTTCACCTCGTGGAAAGGAAATGGAATGCTTTGATATTGCTGGTCTACATGCTTTCTTTCCGCATCCCAATATTTACCTATAGTATCGGCATAAAATACATCAATAACCGGATCGATATTCGGATTTATTCGTAATAGTTGATAACCGATTAAGGCTAACACACCTGAAGCTTTTGAAACTCGATGAATTTCCAGATAGAATTTTTCAAAATCAAACCAATGAGCAGCCTGACCCACTGTAATTAAGTCAAAATAGTGATCTGGAAAATCTGTTTTTTCAGCAGGTTGTTGTGTATATTTTATTTCATCAGGCTTGGCTGCCTGTTCCAATTGCTTTTGACTTATGTCAGTGGCAAAAACTTGTTTGAAATAAGGTAATAGTTGCACGGCTAATTGACCATTGCCAGTGCCGCAATCTAAGGCTCTCTCCTTTTTCGAAGTGAGCGCTACAATTGATTTTATTAATGGATCGGGATAGCATGGACGGAATCTTTGGTAATCAATCGATTGTTCTGAAAAGTTGTCCTTCACCTGAAATGAATTTGAACCAAGTGTTTGAATAGATCTGAATTTAGCAATTATATAATTGCCATTGAAATTAACTAAAAACGTACTATCTTCAATTGTCGCTATCACCTGCATTAAATTAAATCTCCAATGAAATTGACAATAATCTTTGTGCTGATTGGCATCAGCCTTTGCAGCTATGCACAGCAGAATCGAACTCCTGAAAAAGACAGTATGATGGCAGAATGGCGTCGTCAGACCCAAATTGATTATCAGTACATGTTGAATCAGATGGGGATCGATAGCATCAGGCAAGGGGCAATGGCCGAGACCCGGATGCTCCCAATACCGCCAATTACGATGAAACTAAAGCCAATCCCTATCCGGATTATCCGGATCCTCTTAAATTGAATAATGGACAGATGGTCAAAGACGCCCAACTATGGTGGGCAACGAGAAGAAATGAACGTCTTGAAGACTTTGATCGCGAAGTTTATGGCCGCTTACCTGAAAACCTTCCGGCTGTCAACTGGGAGGTCATTGAAGCGATCATGGAGAAGAAAGAGTCAATCGAGGTGATTACTAAAAAGCTGGTGGGTCATGTGGACAATTCGCTTTATCCGTCAGTAGAAGTGGATATTGAGATGACTTTAACCGTACCGGCAAATGCGAAGCAGGCAGTTCCGATAATCATTCAATTTTCCTTCAATTGGCCGGTCTGGTTTAACCGACCCGCCGATACCGAAACAACGGAGTGGCAAACGCTGCTTCTAGAGAAAGGTTGGGGGTTTGCGACTTTGATGGCTGTCAGTATTTAAGCCGACAACGGAGCCGGTTTTACCGAAGGAATTATCGGTTTGGTGAATGAAGGTAAAAGAAGAAAGCCGATGACTGGGGAAGTCTCCGAGTTTGGGCCTGGGGTGCGGGAAAAGCCCTGGACTACTTAGAAACCGATGTCAATGTAGATGCCAACAAGGTGGGTATAACCGGTCATTCGCGCTATGGAAAAGCAGCTATTGTAACCATGGCTTACGAGCAGCGTTGTGCTATAGGTTATCAGTTCCTCCGGAGCCGGTGGGGTAAAACCGCATCGAAGAAATGCTGGTGAAATTGTGGAAAATGTTGCCGGATCAAATGAATACCATTGGATGGCGGGCAACTATATTAAATATGCCGGGCCTCTTAATTGGAATGATCTTCCGATAGATTCCCACGGGTTACTAACACTTTGTGCTCCACGACCTGTGTTTGTGGGATGAGGTGACAAAGGTGATGGATGGGTCGATCCAAGGGGTATGTTTATGGCATGTGTTGGTGCCGGGCCAATATACAGGTTATTGGGTAAGAATGGCTTGGGTACCGAAGCCTACCCCTTGCTAGAGACCCCACTCATTAGTGGAGATATCGCTTTTCGGCAGCACAAGAAAGGACATACTCCAGTACCTAACTGGGTTACCTTTATTGAGTTTGCCAGCGCTTATCTCGATTGAATGCCTTCGCAATTAAGGTGATCTCGATTAAGATGGTTCAATTTATTGGAGGGGCACTTGATAATCTGAATAAAATGTACGACATTTGGTGTAAATAATTCGGCAAATGACGCACGATTCAACTTCAAATTTTGATGCCCTCCTTTTGAATGATCCTGCCGTTGCTTACGCATCCAGGCGTTACGACTTTTTTTCTGCCTTAACCGAAGGTCTGCCAGCCAAAACAGAAATCAGTCCTTATGAAATGATTGAGATCATTCGGAAGGGTTTAGATAAACGGACGATCTATCACCTGGCACAGCTTCTCGGTATCACCATCGATCAAATCTGTGATTTGGTGCATATTTCCGCCCGGACGCTTCAGCGTAAAGGAGAATCGGAATCACTGGGGCCTCTGGTTTCTGAAAGAGCGCTCGATCTTGCCAACGTTTTAGTTCAGGGAGTGAATGCTTTGGGGTCGATTCAGGCTATGCAGGCTTGGTTGATAGCGATGCGGCCAGCACTTGGGGGGTCCACACCGCTCTCCCTGCTTGATACATCCTTGGGCTGCGAGATGGTTTCTGATGTTTTGGGCAGGATTGAGCATGGAGTTTACAGTTGATGTTGGTGTACAGAATTACGCGTACTATCTATGCAGGAAGTCTTTCGGGCGAGGGAGCGAAAAGATTTGGTGGCAGATGGAATCATAAAGGGACTTCACTAATTTATACATCAGCTCACATCTCATTGGCTTTTCTTGAACTTTTAGTTAACGTCGATGTACCTGCACTTCAGAATGATTTCAACATTATAGTCATTCAGATTCCAGACTATATCAAGATCAAATCGCTAGACGAATCCAGATTAGACCCGGACTGGCGGATTAGTGCTGGCGATGGATCTAAGGATTTGGGCACCCAGTGGTGTCAGGCAAATCAAGAGGCGGTTTTGGCGGTACCCAGTGCAGTAATACCTTTTGAGTACAATTATTTATTAAATCCAAGTCATCCTGATTTCGCCGGATTTACAATCCACAAGGTCTTAAACCTCGAGATTGATGCCCGATTTAAAGATTCAAAAAGCAGTGTCTGATTGATGTTTTTGTGAAAGTTCCTGAAGGATAACCATAGCTTGACCCGCATCTTTTTTGGGAATAAATAGATGATCAGAATAAAAAGCAGCAACTACATTACATGAAATATGATGACTTGCCAGTGCTTCGGAGAATGTAGCTGTAAGGCCTACTCCGTCTAAAGCTGAATGCACATCCAGGGTGATCCAACTGTACAACAACGAATATGGTAAACCCAATTCATCCGCCATATGCCGATTCAATACAACGGAAATGCCTTGTTTCTCCCGAAAGAAAAATAAAATGTCTTCGGTGTTGGGTGAAAAAGGAACTTCGACCGAACAAAAAACGAAGTCGCCCGGATTGATTACAGGATTCAGTGATTTGAGTATTTTTTTTAAATTCTTTTCTCCTGACATCAAATCAATTGTATAATACCGCCAAGTGTACAATAAACTTCTATTAACCTCTATATCATCTGGGCATGAAAATAAATCATTTTCTTCAGCCATTTACGGAGGTACTAAAATAGGTTATTATAGTTTTTATGGGATTGCTTGTTTTATTATACAAAGTAAGGTACTTGGTGTGCGGGAATCCTATATGATAAAAATCTTGTTCCTGTTGGATTCAGCGCTTATATTTAGGGTATGCCTCACAAAAGAGTTCCAATAAAATTTAAACTGGCTGTGATCATCAATACTTTGGTGGTTCCTCTGCTGTTGCTTTTATCTTTTTTGTTCTATTGGCAATTTCGAAATGCCCTGGATGAGCGTGTCTTGCTGCAGCTAAGTTCGATTAAACAGTTGAAATCTGTACAGATTGAGGACTTTCTTCGCCAGGAATGGACTCTGTTTGGCGAATTATATGCAGCGCGTGATGATCGAAGGCGTGCCGAATCTTCGATCGAATCAGATATTATGATATTTGACACGACAGATCATTTGGATGATCCCGCACTAAGCCATCTATTATCCCTAGATCAAGATGGAATCCATGATTTGAGCTTTTTTTCTCCGGATGGGAGGATAATGGTTGGCTACTATCTGAGGTTTGATTCAAGCAAAAGGGCTGTACGTATAAGTCCTGCCGAGAAGATACAGCAGATCTTGCTCGAACGAACCGGGATGGGTGAAACGGGAGAAACCTATCTCGTGGGACCCGATTTCAAACTCCGGTCTCAGTCACGGTTTTTTCCAGATATTAACCCTATAAAAATGCATGCTAAGACCCATGGTGTGGTGGAAGCCCTGGAAGGCTTTGAAGGCAGAGGGATTTTCCCGGATTATCGAAACATTATGGTTTTTAGTGCCTATAGTGTGTTGAATGTGGGATTGGTTAGATGGGTCATATTATCGGAACTTGACAAAAGTGAGGCTCATCAACCCTTGGAAAGCATGCGAAACCGGCTGATAATGATCTTGATCATCGTAGTGTCTATTACGATTTTCGGATCTTTTATATTGGCCAGGAGTCTTGTCAAGCCCTTAGTAAGAATGAAGGCAAGACTAAGTGAAATGTCATTGGGAAATTTTTCGATTGAAAGCCTGACGAACTATCGAAGGGATGAGATTGGAGACATGTTTAAAGCGCTCGACGAGGTCGTTGCCTCCATCCGGCAAGCTATGAGGTTTGCCAGTGCAATCGGTTCGATGCAACTTGATACAAAATATGAAATTCTCAGCGAACATGATTCTCTTGGCCAGGCGCTGATCAATATGCAAGAGAAACTTAAAGAATTCAAGCATCAAGAGGAGCAAATCCAGTTGTCGACACAGAAGACCATTCTGCGAAGTCAGGAAAAGGATCGTGAGCGACTGTCTCGGGAAATGCATGATGGTTTGGGTCCATTGTTGACCAGTTTAAGAATGATTGTCCAGCAACTGGACATTTCGACCGAAGAGCGGGGAAAAATTAAAAGCATCCTGGATGAAACCATAGGTGAGGTCAGACGTATGACATACAATCTTATGCCTCAGGCTCTGGTCGATTTTGGGGTTGGAGAAGCATTAGCTAATCTCACCAAGTTGTCAGCGAAGATATCTGGCATATCGATCAAATATACTCATACCATGAAAAGTGATTCCCGGTTCCCCGATGAAGTGAACATCGGGCTCTACCGGATTGCCCAGGAAGTATTAAACAATGCACTTAAACACTCAGGAGCTTGTGAAATCAAAATGTCTTTAACAGAATTTGATGATCGTATTTCTTTTTATTTTGTGGATGATGGCAATGGGTTTGATATATATAAAATGTATCCGGGAGCTGGTCTAATAAATATCCGGGAACGATGCCGTATTCTGAGAGGCAGCATAAATCTTACATCCAATCAAGATGGTACAAGTATAGAAATAGAAATCCCTTTGCAAAATGATTAACATTATAATAGCTGACGATCACCAATTATTTAGAGACGGGATGAAGGCATTGATCTCAAGTCAGCCAGATTTTCTGATCATAGGAAGTGTAGGTACGGGTCAGGAATTGATGGATGCACTTGAAAGAGATACTTTACCAGATATTGTTTTACTCGACTTAAGTATGCCAGTAATGGATGGATTTGAAGTACTTAGACAGGTAAAGGGGAAATTTCGCTCTGTGCGATTTATAGTCATATCGATGCATGAAGATGGTATCTATATTTCAAAATGTGTGCGAAGTGGTGCCCATGGATATCTTCTAAAAAATACAGATAATGAAGAGCTCTTTACTGCACTGAGAAGAGTTTATTCCGGAGAGAAATACTTTAATGATGAGATCAAAGAGCTGATGATTCAGAACCTTGCGCTTGAAGGCAATGACTACCGGCCGCTAACCGATAGAGAATCTGAAGTTCTCCAGCATGTGTCGCAGGGTAAAACCACCAAAGAAATCGCAAGCATACTTTTTGTCAGTATCAGGACAGTAGAAACCCACAGGGCGAATATGATGAAAAAGCTGGATGTCCAAAATACTGCCGAATTAATTAGCAAAGCTACTCAACTGAGACTGATATGAGTATCCGTATTTATACGGATGCCCATTGTCCGTAAATTCCCTAAAATTAAATTACCATTTTATCGGTAGTGCTTCTTTTTTCAATCTCCCATTACTTTGTTCTTTGAATCTAAGTGGAAATCGATCAAACAGGGAGTGATGAGAAGCATATTACTACTATTACTTGGCATATGCGTTGCCTATGGCCTGAACGCGCAGCGACCAGGTGACCTCAAAGGACCGCAGGCGAAGAATGCGTATGCATTTAGAACTGTGAAGCAGATCCGGGTTGTGACCCGATCAGTACCGATTGAATTAAAGGGACCAGTAGCTAAGAATTATTTGCGACAAGGCGTCAGCAATACTGTAGCATGCACCAACACTACTAAAAGTCCACGTATGTGGATGAAGGGCCCCGGTGCCAAGAACTATCAACCCAGGATACAGAAATCCAATACGAATGTATTCCGGAAGCGGACTGCCGAAGAATAGGGTTCTTCGATTTTACTGATCGCCGGTGGTCTCACTCGCTCGTTATGGCTTCTGATCGAGGCCCAACTATGGCTTTGATTGTTTCAAAATTAACAGTCAATAAGGCAACGATCCAGGCAACCAGGCAAGTCAAGACAAACACCCACCATTGAGGACCAATAGGGTAGGCAAAATTTGCTAAACCTGGACTATCCCTTCTATATGCTTTTTTGGATCAGGATCTTGACCAGTTATATCAATCAGAAAAGAGACTTTTCCACCGGACACGTAAGTCGGTAGATACAGTCTTTATTTACAAAAACTGGTTTTAACTCAATTATTACTTGATCCAATGAAGTTCGAGCTAATCCTCCCTTCGGTCGGCTTGGCTCAAACGTGTCGGGGACAAGCCCCTTATTCGTGATCGTCACCTTCGGTCAGACAACCACGAACAAGGGATATGATGAAGTTCGGAAAATCTTCGGCGCTTCGCGCCGGATTTCCGAACTTCACATATCCCCGACACGATCATAATACTACTAGCCAGACCAATGGTAAGGCCTATGATGTTAAATGCCGAAAATGATTTTTAACGAATTAGGTGCGCAGGCCAATCTTTAAAGTAGTTTTGCATCCTATCGATTTCATCCTTAGAATAGCTCTCTTTAAATCAAGCACAATTGGAGTAAATCATCGGATTCTCATTATCAGATGTACTTTTAAACAGAAGGTTACAGCCAATTTCCTTTTTCGATCATTTTCTATGAGAAATCACAAGTTTCTCTAAATTGCGATTTATGAAACGAAGAGCATTTCTTGAAGTTTTGACGAAGTCTGTGAGTGCCGGTATGACGGTCGGCTGGTCTAGATTGGAGGGGTCTGCCGGCATTATGACAGTGACAGGACCCATCGAACATGGAAAGATGGGATTCACCCTAATTCATGAACATATTATGGTTGATTTTGTCGGTGCCGGGGAAGTCGGGCCACACCGTTATGATGCTAGGCAGGTCATTGATCGAGCACTGCCTTTTTTGAGTCAACTAAAAAATGAAGGTTGCAAAACACTGGTTGACTGTACGCCGGCATTTCTTGGCAGAGATGTGGCTCTACTGAAACAGCTATCTGAAGCATCAGGGTTGTATATCATTTCCAATACGGGATTTTATGGTGCGGTTGAGGGCAAGTATCTTCCTGGTTTTGCATTCACCGAAAGTGCTGATCAACTGGCGAAACATTGGATCAACGAATGGAAAAATGGAATCGATGATACCGATATCTTACCTGGTCTCATCAAGATAGGGGTCAATCGAGGTCCTCTCAATACTATGGATAGAAAACTCATCGAAGCTGCTGCTCTAACACATTTGGAGACTGGATTGTCCATCTCATCTCACACTGGTAACGGCCTTGCCGCTCTTGAACAAATAATCATTCTGGAAGAACATAAAGTAAATCCCAGGGCTTTCCGGTGGGTGCACGCGCAAAACGAAAAGGATAAGGAGGTTCATTTGGAAGCAGCACGTAAAGGTGCTTGGATTGAATTTGATGGAATCAGCGAAAATTCGATGGAAGAACACATTCAGTTTCTTCTTAATATGAAAGAGCACGGACTACTTGATCAGTGTCTGGTTTCACAAGATTCAGGCTGGTATCACGTCGGTGAAGAGAATGGAGGCAATTTCCGTCCTTATACTTATATCTTTGAAGTTTTTATTCCAGAATTAAAGAAAGGTGGATTTTCTAAGAAAGAAGTTAGGAAACTAATGATTGAAAATCCTCGTCGAAGTCTGGAAATCATGATCAGGGCTAACTAGGTAAGTAAATACTTGGGAATATAGAATTTCAGGAGGGTTTACGCACAATTTCCATGGTCTTTTGAGGATGTAATAGATTTGTAAACCCAAATTGTTGATATAGTCCGTGAGCATCGCTGGTGTTGAGCCCAATTCTGCGTAGTTTATCAAATCCCGGGTAGGTTACAATCTCATACATTAGTCTTTTGCCGAGTCCCTGACGCCGATGATCGGACAGAATGAAGACATCCATTATCCAGCCAAAGGTTGCATAGTCAGTGACTACTCTGGCAAATCCTACTTGATCGTCTGGGCCATTATAAACTCCAAAACATAGTGAATTTTCAACAGATTTTTGTACTGTCTGTAGCGAACAACCTTGGGCCCAATACGAATGATTGGATAGGTAGTCCCAGATTTTTAGAATATCTAGCTTTGATTTATCGGTTGTGATATTATAGTTATTCAAGTTTGATATTGATTTAAAATAGCTAGTATCGGAACTCCGACATTATCATTACTACGTAGGTCTTTGAGGTGTCATTCGAACAAATGGAAGTCTTTTCCCACCATTTCACTTCCATTCACAATAATAGTTAGGTGATGCTGACCAGAATAATAGCTCCTGGTGGTGATCAGACGAAATGAATGGTGTTTGACGATTCTTGTTGTGGAGGTGGCACTATATTCTTTTTCGGATATTTTAAAGACTTTACGCGAATGGCTGCCATTAGACCTGATGAAGTCTAAGCCATATTCTAATCGGATCAGGGTCGATTGCAGTTCATCATTGATTAAATTAAATTCGAATTGAAGAGCATCACCTATCTTGACTTGCGATGTTCTGATTACCAAATTTGTAATCTTGATATCTTTGTTTTGCATGAAATTAAAAAGAGGTAATATCTCAGAATGACCACTCTTTAAAAGTGTTCGGCTACCATGTTTTAATATCCAGTCGGTGTCTGATGAATGTCCCTTCCATCTACGAACCAGATCAATCACCAGGGCGGGATGGTCTTTTGAAATATCATTGATATTATTTGCAACGCTCTTCCTGACAAATTCAGAAGGATCATCTTTCAATTGATCCAGGATCGGCAAGATCGGAGCTGGATTTATTTTGAAGAAATCAAGAGCTATAGCCCAGGGTAATCTGGAACGACATCCTTCGGATGCTAACCTCCTGACATGAGGGTGCTGATGGAAAGTCCATTTCAACATTTGTTGCATCATCATCTTAGGATACTTAATGATAAATGGCCTCACTGCAAACTCACAGCTGGTAAATTGGGTGATTTCCTCCATGGCCTGACATGCAAGATCAGGATGACTCAGGCAGGTTTGTTCAATGTAATCAGGTATGAACATGTAAGCAAATGAGAGCTCGGTAGATTTCTGCTTTAGAACCCGTGTAAGTTTAAGAATTAGTGAAATGGAAGCCTCAGGTTCAGGAGGGAAAAATCTTTGCAAGGAATTGGCTATGTGACGCATCCGGTCTTTCAGTTCCCTTTGTTCCCAGGTATCATCGAGGACCAGGTTTATAAATTCAGATGTTTGAAAATCGGGTTTTATTTTCACCAAAGAGTAAGCCAATTTTTGTAAAAACTTTTTGTTATAGATTAATTTCAGCGCTTCTGCCATAGTTAGCTCAGATGAGTGAAAGTTGCTGTTTCCTTCTTTACTCTCCAAAAATTTGATGTAGGTGATGCTGCAGATGATCGATATACATTTCAATTAGTTGTTCGATGGAGGTATTTTCCAGCTCTTTTTGACCGATGTCGGTAGTAAAATGATATCTATCGGAAGGGATGAGTTGGCTCGTTCTTATCAATTGATGATTCATTAATTTCCATAATTCAATCAGGTCATTGCTTGGCATGTGATGGTAGCCTTGAGAGGCAACCCAACGGTCCTGGTCATAAACGATTTTTTCACCCTGATGATATTGGGTCACAATGAGACGACGAAGATTATTGTGAGCGCTGTCGACCAGATGTCCCAATATTTCCTTTTTTGACCATTTTGAGGGTTCCCGTCTATCAGACCAAAAAGATTCTGGTATCAATTGAAGGCGAATATAATTTTGCTCAATAATCGTCTTGAGATGTTCAATTGTCGTTAACATTTTTGACTTTCTGATTGGTTATTAAGGCTATAAATGTAGTAGCTATCACAAGTGATTTTATGAATGCAACTAATAAATGGTTTACCCCAACTAAAATGAATTATTTCAGATGTAGCTATTATCCAGAAGACATCCATTAGAATATTTTTTATAAACAGCTTACTTGAGCACGTCTTCAATGATCATTCCAGTACTGCCCGAAGGCCTCGCGATCTTTAATAAAGCGGATATTGTAGGAGCGATATCCTGGACGCCTGCTCTTTTATAATTATTACTGGCGTTTATCAACCCTCCAAAAAATATAATTGGAACATGGGTGTCATGTGCATAGGTTGATCCGTGAGTCGTTCCTCCTGCTAAATAAGCCTCGTTAATCCAACCTGGGTGCAATTGGATGTATAGATCACCACTTCGGGTAGGCATAATCCCTTTGCGAACGAGATCACAGATCAAAGGATCATCGATGCAATTTGAAAAGTCGTTGAGAGCAATTACACTACGTACGCCAGGAAATAGCAATGCATAGGTTGAAACAATTTTTGTAATTTCCTTCAGATCGATGCTATCATTTTTAATTAAATAGATTTGCTGGTTGCTAAAACTTTCAATAGGATCGCTACCCGTGAGTTCGTTGAGTTTGTGTCTGATATAAGCCTCAAACCCATTCATCCGAAAATAATCACCGGGGGGCGATACTAGTCCCGGAACATCTTCGGCGGCATGGTCAGCGGTTAGAAAAATTAGAATATTTTTTAAACCAATACCTTGATCAAGGTAATCGAAAAATTCACCAAGTTCGCGGTCAAGACGCAAATACATATCCTGAACTTCAACGGAGAAGTTACCAAACTGATGTCCTGCATAGTCGGTTGAAGAGAAACTCATGGCCAATAGATCGACGATATCATCTTTTCCCATGTTCTCACTTTCAAGGGTAGCCTTGGCAAAATCAAAAAGCAACGTATTGCCGAAAGGCGTAGCAGGAAGAAGATTGTATGGAGAATTCTTAATTCCAAATCGCTGTAGCTGACTAATTTTTGACAAATCATAGGGGAAAACAGCCTTTTCGGTATTAGGAAATGCTCGTTCAAATGGTTTATCATCAGGTAGACTTTCGTCATATCGGTCCAGTGGTAAGAGTGTTTGCCAAGTCTGAGACATATACTGATCTACCAGTTTTCGATCATTAAAAGCCTTGACCCACTCCGGTAAATCTTTCATGTAGTAGTCACTCGTGATAAAACGACCATTTGACTTATCGTACCAGTATGCAGCGTCCGGTTTACGCCCCGCCGGCAAAATGGCACCCCGGTCTTTGATGGAGATACCAATGGTTTTTGACCGTTTGTTGGTTGCCAATTCAATTTGATCAGCCAGGGTCGTTGATAGCAGCCGGTGAGGCGACATTTTACCATCATAACTGTCCGAACCCACCGTATTTGCGGATTCGTCGCCAACGCAATTGACGAGACTTTTGCTCTTCCGGTCATACCATTCATTACCAATGATCCCGTGTACATTGGGGTTGGTGCCCGTGTACACACTAGCGTGCCCGGGTCCAGTATAAGTGGGTGCATATTGGTAGTGTCCGTCGTGAAGGATGAATCCCTCTTCAAGGAGCCGTTTAAAACCTTTGTCACCATAATCATTCCAGTAACGATAAAGATAGTCGTAGCGCATTTGATCAACGATGATACCGATCACGAGCTTAGGTTGTTCCTGTGCTTTAGCATGTTTAAAAAGTACCGAAGAAAATAGAACAGTGAGTACATAGCCATAAAATCTCATATCTACAAAACGTGTTAGGTGAGAAATAGTTAATTGAAACATATCATCGAGTATGATCCCCTCAGCTAAACAATGTACAAATGTTTTTTCTTATGTCCAGATCGCGTTCATTTAGGTGATTTTCTCACCGTAATTGTTGAAACACAAACTGATCAAATTTGAGAATGTACTTTGCATTTCCCGGGCAAGGGAACCAGGATTTTTAAATAGTAAAATGATGGCTGTCAGATTGTGGCATAAATAATATCATAGAACTGCTGTACGAAGCAATGCCACCTATCTGGGTCTGGTTTATAGATTTAAGGCCAAGTTTATTTTTTGTTCAAACAACATCGTTTATACTTCTTTCCACTCCCACAGGGACATGGATCGTTTCTGCCGATTTTTGGAGCGGGTCTTTGTAATGGCTTTTGTCCAATCTGCAAGCTTTCATCATCATCCAGTTCTTCAAATTCTTCATAGAACTCATCGTCATCATCAATATCATAAATATCGTCATCATCCAGTCCCTGAGATTCCAGATATTCCTTCGCTTTTTGTACATTATCCAGATAATCAGCAATAGCTATATCGATTTGCTGTTCGATTTCTATTTTCGGAGGGTGTCCGAGTCTCTGCATGATCACCGAAAATGCCCGATAGAAATCAGATAAATTGGGATAGTGATCTAGGGGTTCATAGTTTCTAAAGGGAGGTTCTGATCTGTCTGCTATAAATTCTTCATAGCTACCATTCACATCGGTATCGATCTTATTTTCTCCATAAGCTTTTTTAATGGCTTCTTCAAATCCTGCTACACCGGTTGTACCAATGGCTTGGGTGGTCCATCCCAACAATTCGTGATCGTATTCATCATAATGATTCCATAGCAAAATTAGCAAGTTCTTCGCCTGCTCTTTATTGGGATTTTCCTCAGCGGCTACATTTGCCAAAGCTTCAATCACAAAGGATTTGAGATACCAATAATTATCAAAAATCTTAAGGAATAACTCGGATCCATCATCATCATCATCATCATCATCAGCGTATTCATCTTTTTGGATATGTACCAACATCTCGTGGAATCCATCCAGTGAGGAGAGGCCTATTTTGCGCAGCGAAGGAATTAGAATGAGATCTCCGAAATCGCCGATAAATGCATCCATGATATCTTCGGGTAACCCTGTTAATAAATGCAGTAAAGGCCCTGTCAACACAGATATCTCAAAATGAGCGATTAAAAAAAGTGCATTGGTGAAATAATCCTGGCTAGTATCACCTATGTGGTTTATGGTTCGAACCAGTCCTTCTCTCAGAAGCCACAGGATATCATGCT
This sequence comes from Saprospiraceae bacterium, assembly GCA_016711125.1. Taxonomy (GTDB): domain Bacteria; phylum Bacteroidota; class Bacteroidia; order Chitinophagales; family Saprospiraceae; genus JABDMH01. Next base: position 753,786 of record JADJTQ010000003.1, read on the forward strand.
GAAGATTTGCCTTATTGTCAAGAGCAGATAATTGACTTATTTCATCAGAACTCAGCCTATCAGCCGATTTATTTAGCAATAAGTAAAACAGTTCACTATTTGGATCTTCTTTGATTTGAAAATCAGCAAATATGGAAAATGATTTGGTGACCCAGAATTCGATATTTTCTTCTTTTTCAAAGTCTAGTCCGCCAATTGGCATTTCTTTCTGCTGAATCTGATAAGCGATAGTAGCACTGAAGTCGTTTTGTTGCAAATGACTGGCTAGTTCGAAAATCTGGTGGCAGCTTTCGAGGTCACCAACCTCGCTATAGTAATTGATGAGGCCAAGCATTAAGATTCTGAACTCGCGATCACTTATAGCATTATTGAGGTAACCACTGCCAAAAACACAGTCAATTTCCGGATGAAATAGTTTTTGAAATCCAACTCTATGATCATGAATGCTGAAATCCGTATAATGCGCACGGGCATAAGCTCCTTTTACTGCCACATTATCCGGATACGAACTCATGAGTCGATCCAGCGCATTGATATAATGCAATGGTTTGTTTAGATCTGCGTAGAGATAGGCCAATTCTAGTTGAAACTCCGGTATGTCAGGATGTTGGGCTACGATTTCACGGATCTCCTCTTCTTCCTCAGGGCCCACCAACATATCCAGGATATCCAATTTGTGCTGGATCTCCTGCGAATATTTTGAAGGAGAAAATTTGAGTCTAAGGAAGATATCTTTCATTTCCATGTCTTTTGAAACTCCGACAAAAGTAGTGGAGAACGCTGAATTGTGCCACTGTTGGCATCCTGTTTACGAGCCAGAATAGTGTCATTTCAGAGACCAATCCAGGCAGCGATTCTTAACGGTCCACCACTACCACCGCTGATTTTCATGGGCAAAGCTACTACATAGGCACCCTCGACCGGTACGGAATCAAGGCTTGCCAGATTTTCGAATATCGGAATATTTTTTGTGAACAGAATCCGGTGTGATCTAAAATCAGAGGATCGTCCATAATCGATACTGGGTGTGTCTAGTCCAATTGCCTTGATAGACCGTTGATCGATCAACCATTGCGCCGCATCAGGATGCAGGCCTGGGAAGTGTAGCAGGGCTACTGCAGCAGCACCACGCAGATCTGTACCAAGATATCTGAGCTTATCCGGCCAGAACACTGGAGAAGCCGGTATTTAAAAGGACAATGCTGCCACCGGGGATTTTTCCATTTTTCGCCTCCCAATTCTGAAAATCAGCCACTGAAATCTGATAATCGATATAATCAGCCACCGAATCTCTGACATCGATCACAATCGCGTGACCGGTTAAATTCTCCAGCGGAATTTCATCAACGCTTTGTTTTCCCTCGGCAAAATGGACAGGTGCATCAATGTGAGTACCTCCATGTTCAGCGCTACTAAATTGATAAGCAGAATAATAATAACCTCCTGGAGTCATCCCCGCAAATACGGTATCTAATGCAAATCCTTCCGCAGTAGGCCAATAGGGAGTATTCTGGTCGTAAGAGTGACTAAGATCAATCCATTTTCCTTCTCCAAATCTGGTTAGATTATTCTGCTGGCAGGAAAATCCAATTATTATCATGAAGCAGATTTGAAAATATCTCGAATCTTTCATGAGCTAAATTTAAAGCATTTTTATCAATTGCGGGGACAGGGCTTTATTTAAACGTGTGGTCGATTTTCACTGCTTCTCGCAAGAGTTTAACCAGCGCTTTTTCCTTGATTTCCTCTGGGTTTTGATATATTTTATAGTAAATCTGCTTATTGGTTCCTCTTTCAAGGTATCCATCTCTGTCTTCGAGACGGTTTCCATACCAAAATCCTATGAGAACACCTTGTTTGATGCCACCTCTGGGGATGGAAGATGGCCAGATAATACATATCCCTCTTTTACCATAGAAAAAGGGAACATTATAAGATATTTTTTCTTTGCAATAGGAGGGTAGCGTTTCAAGGATGATTTGACGAAGTACATCGACTATAATTCGTTCTTCATCGGAAATCATGTCCATCAAGTGAATCAGCGAGTGGATTTTAATTTTAGGTTGATTCATGTGATAGATTTACAGTCACTTTTTTTGAGCTTTTACTGTTTTTAATGAGTACCTTTTGAGTAGTCGTCGCATTGTTCGCTCTTAAAAGCCGCAGAATATAAAAGTCACGGTGAGCTCTGCCAAAGTTAGGGTGAGCTTGCCGGACCCCTGCTCTCTCCCTTCCTATTCGACACCCCCAGTATTTCAACAAAACCCATTCAAACGTCGAAGGGCCTTTTTTTTTGATATGCTTATTGCATGTTTAAGTTAAGAAATCGAATTTAAAGGTAGTGTGGCTTGTAGGGTTATTCATTTCCGAAAAGCAACTTAATCCAACTGAAACTTGCGAAAAACCAAACTCTCCATCAGGGAAAGTTTGGTTTCCGATTCATTACTATTGCTCATCCGCACTTGGTCCGTAACTGCCAGGAATAGGAATATCCAATAGCCGCAAATATACGCCAAGTTGCGCCCTATGGTGTACAATCTGGCAGAAGGTAGTACGCATCATTTCCAGTTTTGATGTTTGACTGAGAATATTTTTGCCCTGCCTTAAAGTCCATACATCCTTAAGTTGATTCTCGCTGGCTTTAGATAGCTGGTTCGAAGCACTTTTTAGCGTTTTTTCAAAATAAGTGAGCAAATCTGCAGAACGATAGGTCGTTGGTAAGTAGGGATTATTTTCAAAATCAAGTTCTTCGGTATTAAGTATCATCTCGATCCAGCCTGGCAGTTCAGCAATATGGTTGGCTAGCCGCTCAATGGTCATGTTCTTTTCATGAGGTTTCCAACTGAATTGGTCATTAGGGATACGCTCCAGCATTTTTCGGGTAATGACGGCTTCCTGCTCCATTTCTTTGGTTAATAATTCGATCATTGTCATAAAATTTTGATTTTAATTGACTACAAAGAAATAGCCAAGATTGACAACCCTATGTCAGCAGAACTATGATTTATTTTGCCGTAGTAACAGTTTATGAGCCATTTCAAGAACATGATTGATTAGCGTGGGAGGTTCAATAATGACAGCATGATCGGCCATCTTCATAAACCAACGTGCGATACCAAAAGTAGAAGATACCATAAAAGTCATTTCTATTACTTCACCAAGATCTTGTTCAAGAACCAAACCCTGGTTATATTTTTCTTCTTTAAAGTAGATGGCGACTGATTTATCAATATGTAAAACGACCTTCACGAGCTTTTCTTTTTTCTCGATTTTGTTGAGGTAAATTTTAAGAGAAGGATGTCGTCGATCAAAACTTTTATCAATTTGGTTAATAGAAAAAATTCTGTCAGCCCTGAATGTTCGGTAAGCAGAGCGCAGTTGGCAATACCCAATTAGATACCATTGTTCATTCGCATAGTAGATTCCTACCGGCTCAACATTACGCACAGACGATTCCTCTTTTGCGAGGGTTGTATATTCAATGTTGATTATCTTTTGTTCAGCGATGCTGGTTAAAATCCTTTGCAGCAGATTTGAAAGATTATTATCGATCAGAGAATTTCTCGGTGGCTTAACAGCAATGTTATCATCGATTTCTTTTAGAATATCTTTTTCCGTAGTTCTCAGTACGGCCTTTATTTTGTACATGGCAGAGCGAATCTGATCACTATTGTGTTGATCGGTTACACTTTGCACAATTTTTTCGGCCATCAGGAGGGCCATGGCCTCTTCTTTGGTAAACATGACCGGTGGCAAACGGTAACCTTCCGTAATGGAATAACCAAAACCGGCTTCCCCGATTATCGGAATACCAGCTTCTACCAAAGCACGTATATCCCGGTATACCGTGCGAAGACTTATATTGAATCGACTGGCAATTTCATTTGCGGTAATCAACCGTTTTGACTGTAACTGGGTAATAATGGCAGAAAGTCGATCAATGCGGTTCATTCTTGGCTTAAAAACTATTCAGTGTAAAAATAATCAAATCACTGGCATAGGTAATTTTTAGGTGCAGCCGGCTCTGTGACAAAATAGTGTTTGGCGTTGTCATGAAAGGAAAGGCTACTCGATTAAGGATTATCTTACCTATCTTACCCAACAATTAAAGAATATATTGATGAAAAGGTCATTTTTTTTCCCCTTCGTTTTATGTTCATGGATGATATCTTGTCAAAAGGCAGAACAACCAGTGTCACTATTTAATGGCCAGGATCTAACCGGATGGCATGTCGATGTGCCCGAAAAAGACACGAATAATCTGGTGCGAGACCCTTTTATCGTGCGGGAGGGAATGTTAGTTAGTTTAGGAACCCCTCAAGGACATTTGATTACCGATACGATCTACGAAAATTTTTCTCTGGATGTAGATTATCGCTTTGCAGGAGAGCCAGGAAATTGTGGAGTACTGGTTTTTGCCTCGACACCGCGAATCTTGTACAAAATGTTTCCTAAGTCAATTGAAGTGCAGATGTTTCATGAAAATGCTGGTGATTTTTGGTGTATTGGGGAAGACATCAAAGTGGACGATATGCTGACTCGCCGGGGACCACAGGAAGAATGGGGAGTAACCGAAGGAAAAAAACGACGGATTTTGAATCTGACGGATGGTTCAGAAAACCGGTAGGAGAGTGGAATAACATGCACATCGAATGTCTGGGAAATCAAATCAAAGTATGGGTGAATGGTGATTTTGTGAATCACGGATTTGATTGCACTGCTAGCAAGGGTCAGATCGCTGTCCAGGCAGAGGGCTCGGAAGTCGAATTTCGAAAGCTGGAATTGAAGCACATTACCTCATTGTCAGACGATATGCTTTTTTTAATCGATCATCAATTACGATAATTGAAAAAGTAGTATCGCACTCTGGAGTTTTTTGTGAACATGATCTCAGAAATCCCTGGATCGCGAAATTCTACTGACACCCTCTGTGGAAACCCTTATGCTCCTGCTTTCAAAATTCTCGCAAGAAAAGTGTGTCCCATGAAATACCGCGAATATAAATTCGTGGCTCTCTATGGGTCCTGGGAATGCCACTACGTAAGGGATCAGAGTTGTCTTATCAAACACCGCGAATATAGATTCGGTGCTCTCGTTTGTCTTCAATAAAATTATTTTTATAAAGAAGAAGGTGCTGAGTCAGTTTTAACGTGATAGATTTTGACATCATTTTCCCTTCTTTATTGATTTATTTAGATTTTCCTGCAATCTGAATTTCACAATCCTTTTAATCAAATCCCACGGCATTGGCTCTTTTAAGGGAAATTGAACACTGCCTTTGCCCTGCTTATAGATGGATAATTCCTTTTCGAATACAGAATGTCCGCTGGGTGTAGCATAAAGGCCGATGTGATTTTTATATCCGGCAAAATAAACGAGAGGACCATTTAGCTTATATGCCGGCATACCATAACTGATTTCCTCTAGTGCTTCTGGAGCTATCACTTTAATCAACTGCCGCATTTCATTTAATACTTTTTGAACATCGGCTGGAAATTCTGATATATAAGCATCAACAGAGGATGCTGGAGTGTTTTTTTTCATAAGGCCTTGCGATTAGATTTTGTTGACTCAATCAGGATTTCAAATATTTGGATGATCCACAGCAGAATGAATAATTCTAAGCGTCTATAATACTTTTCAGGTCTAGTTTTCTCATGGTCATCACAGCCTTCATGACTCGCTCTGCTTTGTCGGGGTTGCTCATAATTTGTCCCATGTTTGCGGGAACTACTTGCCATGATATCCCGAAAGGATCTTTCAGCCATCCGCACCTACTTTCACTGCCGCCATCGGCGATTAACCGCTCCCAATAATGGTCGATCTCATCTTGGGTGTCACAAGGGATTACCATTGAAATTGCTTCATTAAATTTAAAGGCATGTGAGCTTGAACTGTCAAAGGCAATGAAAAGTTGGTTGTTGATTTTGAACCTGCCATGATTAATGGTCCCTTCTGTGTCCTGATCATTGGGTCCATAGCGGCTTATATCCAAAATGCCGGAGTCCTGAAATATCGACACATATCGATTCATAGCATATTCAGCCATTCCTGCTTGATCCTGGGTAAACATGAACGCTGGAATGATCTTGGGTAGAGATGAATCTTTGGTGATCATAACTTGCCAATTGACTCCATATTTATCCTGACACCAACCATATTTTTCACTCCAGGGATAAGCTTGCAAGGGCATCAACACTTGTCCCTCTTTTTCCAGATTTTGAAAGATTTGGTCTACGACTTCGCCAGATTCCAACATCACAAAAAATGAAATCGAGGGGTTTTTAGTAAATCGTGGGCCGCCATTTAAAGCCATGAAGGGTTGTCCTTCAATTTCAAATTTGGTCACCATTTTATTGCGATGCAGAATGGTAGCAGCATTAAATGCCTGGCAATAAAATTCAGCTGCCTGGCTGGCTTCCTGATCAAACCATAAGCATGGATATATTTGATTCTCTTTATTCATTGAATGACAAAATTAGGTACAACAATTACTTGATTTTTTTGACACTATGCCTTTGGATAGATCATTTCATAAAGTTATTGAAAAAATGCAATCTCGGGTTAATTCTGTTTACGACAATACACGGGGTCGATTGCGACGGTATTTAGTTTGATTAGACTATCATTTTGCTTTCTCCACATTGCTGATTAAGGTGCAGTGGGATTGAAATCGGTTTGCCAGTTAGATAATTGATCATCAACGTTAATGTTGCAGATAGAAAGATCAGCTCCTTTGAATGATATGACTATTCGAGTAATATACTCTTTATCAATCAATAAAATATATTGAATATATGGCATATGACTGTCAATTCTTTTCATTAAAGTATCGGAATTCAAAAAATTGTCTAATCTTCAAACAGATCCCGGTAAACATCAAAGAAAAGTACTTTTCGTCAGACAAATGAGTAAAAATTTACGATAGACAGTTACAGTGTCCTTAATAAGCGGGTTTCCCTGGAGGCGTGGGACAGGGATAGGAAACCATCAATGCGATATTGCTACCGGATGCTCTTCTATCAAGCCGAAACTTATATAGCCGTATTCTGTTTGCATTGAGAAGTCCTCTGGCATTTATCCTGCTACAATCAAGCAAATTTATCTAATGACAAAATTATATGTTTTATGAATTATGTTGAAGAAGTAATGCGATTAGTTATTTCTTATGCACCAAAATTGTTGGGTGCATTACTCATGTTAATTGTTGGGTTTTGGCTGGCTCGTTACCTGGCTGGCCGACTACGAAAAACCCTGGAGTCTAATGACCGGATCGACGCTTCCCTTATACCCTTCTTATCCTCTCTTACCTTAGTTATTGTCAAGATTTTGGTTCTCCTAAGTGCTGCATCCATGTTTGGGTTGGAGGTTACGAGCTTTGTTGCCATTTTTGGAGCACTTGCTTTCGCTATTGGAATGGCTCTTCAAGGAAATCTAAGTCATATGGCATCAGGTATTTTAATTCTATTTTTCGACCATTTCGGGTGGGCGATTTTATAGTAACTCAAGGATATTCCGGCACCGTAAAAGAGATTCAGATTTTTAACACAATTCTGGTGACACTGGATAACCGGATAATCATTATTCCAAACGGGAGTATTACCGGCGGACCCATAGAAAACCTGAGTGCCAATCCCATAAGGAAGGTTCCCATGGTATTTGGAGTTGGTTATGGGGTCGATATCGATCATGCTCGCTCAGTAATCCAAAAAGTGGCTGGGGAGTGTCCCGGAGTTATTCAAGACAAGCCGGTGGACATTTTTATCACGGAATTGGCGGAGTCATCGGTTAATTTTGCTGTACGACCCTGGTGCAAAACTGAAGATTATTGGCCGGTATACTTTTATATGCAAGAGTATATTAAAAAGGCTTTTGACAAAGACAATATCAGCATACCTTTTCCACAATTGGATGTACATATGCCGACGTCCAATTGATGTTACTTATTTCCGGCTAAATGAAGGAAAAGCTTATATTGGTTGATTCAAAATACAGGTACTATGTTGATTTTGAATTTCGATTCAGCCAATATGATAAGGTCAATTTCGATTGTGATGACCATATTTTGTACGGTGATCTGTCAGGTTGAGTGGCTTTACGGTCAGGATCACTCCAGCAAAGTTCGTCAGATATATCATGACGAAAACCACAATGCTTTTACTTCACTTATGAGGTTCAAAGATCATATGTATTGCGCTTTTCGTTCGGGTGAACACCATGTATATGGTCAAAATGGAGTTATTAAAATACTGATCTCGGAAGACGGCAACGTGTGGCGCGATCATGCTTTAATAAAAAGCATTCAGTATGATCTACGGGATCCTAAATTGTCAGTGACACCGGATGGACGGATGATGGTGCTAATTGGCGGTTCAGAGTATCGGGAAAAAGAATTGATATCTCAGCAAACCCAGGTTGCGTTTTCCGATCTTGAAGGAAAGTACTTTTCGGAACCTGTAGCGGTAATGATTGACGAAGAGATACGAACCCAAAGGGACTGGCTTTGGCGGGTGACCTGGCATCATGATATTGGCTATGGCATCGTATACCAGGGACTCAATAAGACCAGCTCTCTAGTCAAAACCGTGGATGGGGTGCATTACGAATGGGTGACCACCTTTGACTTGGATGGCAGACCGAATGAGGCGACTATTGGCTTTTTGGAAAACGGTGATATGTGTATTATCCAACGCAGAGAAGAAGGAAATCAATTGGGCTATTGGGGTGTAAGCCCGGCACCTTTTAAGCGGTGGATTTGGACACCAATGAACTACCGACTTGGTGGACCTGATCTTTTTGTCCTGGATGATCAGACGATTTTAGCTGGTACCCGCATACATAATGCCGATGGTCCTTCGACTTCGATCTTGTTAGGAAACCGTTATGGCATGTTTAAAGAGGTGATCAAACTTCCTTCAGGAGGTGATTGCAGTTATCCTTCTTTTTTGGTAGATGGAGACCGGATTTTAATGAGCTATTATTCATCGCATGAGGGTAAAGCCAGCATATATTTGACAGAGATTTTGAAAGAAGATTTAGCGGCGTTGAAAACACCCTGGCTAAAGATTAAACATGATGGGAGGTATTTAGAGACGGAGAAGAATGAGCCTTTTTTCTGGTTAGGTGGCACCGCCTGGGAACTCCTACATCGATTAAACCGAGAAGAGGTAGTTGATTATCTCGACGACCGGCACGCAAAGGGTTTCTCAGTTGTTCAGACTGTAGCGCTGGCTGAATTAGATGGGATCAACACTCCTAATGCGTACGGTGAGAAACCGCTGATCAACAATGACCCTGCTCAGCTCAATGAAAGATACTTTGAACATGTCGATTTCGTTTTTGACGAAGCAGCAAGGCGAGGAATGTACATTGGATTTTTACCCACCTGGGGAGATAAATTTAATCTGGCTTCATGGGGTACTGGCCCGCTGATTTTTACCCCCGAAAATGCGAGGGCGTATGGAAATTTACTAGCCAGACGATATCTTGAAAGACCCAATTTGATTTGGATTTTGGGAGGTGATCGTGAGCCTGCAGACTATGAAGATACTCTGATCATTCGGGCTATGGCCGAAGGTATCCGATCAATTGATCAAAAGCACCTGATGACTTATCATCCAGGAGGGGGTAAAAGTTCAAGTGACTATTTTGTCGGTGAAAGTTGGTTGCAATTAGATATGATCCAGACAGGCCATGACCGGAATGCGAAAGAATATCAATATGTACTAAACGACCGGGCCAGACTACCGGTGAGACCTGTGATTAATGGCGAACCTCGCTATGAAGATCATCCCAATCAATTTAAACCAATTGAAAAGGGCTGGATGGATGAGATTGACGTTCGGCAGACAGCTTACTGGACGATGCTGGCAGGTGCAGCTGGTTACACTTATGGTTGTCATGACATTTGGCAGATGTATTCTGCGGATCAAAAACCGGTGAATGGGGCCAGGACCAGTTGGAATGTTGCCCTGGATCTACCTGGATCGGGTCAGGTAGGCATCATGCGTAGTTTTTTGAAAATTTCCCATGGCAAGATCTGATCAATGACCAGGGACTTATCTTAAATGACAATGTAGAGGACAGTACTCATCAATTGGCGTCAATAACCTCTTCAAGGAATTTAATCATAGCCTATGTGCCAAATGGTGCTCAGGTGCAGATTGACTTGAGTAAGATGAATGCAAAAAAGGTACAAGCAACCTGGTTTAATCCAAGAGACGGTACAAAAAGGGAAATTGGAATGTTCTCTACCAATGAGAAGCCTATATTCGAGCCCTGGTCAAAAGGGTGGGGAAGTGATTTTGTGTTAGTGATTATGGCTGAGGGTATGGAGAATAGTAGGTTTTAATTTTTAACAATTATCCGAATTTCAATTTCCGAATTGAACCTCGTTGCCGATAATCCAATATTTCGACAAATACCAAATTTAACCGATGAAGCACTCTATTTAGAGATTTAGAGGATGGCACGCCCACTGACTTAAGCCACGAATCTCAGATATTTTCAACGGATGCTCAATTATTCCTTTATTTTGTTGGGTACTAATATCTGTAATTTAACACATAGTATTAGAGAGGAATGTCAGACCAGTTTTCAGATGAAGAGATAGTGCGCATGATACAAATGGAGGGAGAAGAAAGGATGTTAGCACTCAAAATGCTTTTTCTTGACAGGAAGGTAAGGGGTGGCATCAGGGCCATCATGAAGGAAGAAAGGGTCACTTTCGAGTTTGACGACCTTTTGCAGGATACTTTTATCATTTTCGATCGAAACATTAGGAACAATCGGTTTCAGGCTAAAAGCAGTATTCGAACATATCTAATCGGTATTGCTAAGTGGCTGATGGTTGGTAGAATGAGGAAGCGGGGAGAAGTAGTCGTTGGTGACATACCTGACGAACTGTATGAATTGCCCAACTGGTTTATACCGGACTTGCAAGATGAGCGACTATTGATTATCCGCAAATTGATTGGCCAAATGGGAGATCGTTGTCAACAACTTCTCCGCCTTTGGTCTGAAGAAATAGAAATGAAACAAATAGCTAAGGCGTTGAAGATCAAAGATGCCCAGGCAGCAAAGAAAGAAGCGTACCGCTGCAGGGAGCGATTAAAGAGGTTATTTCACGAATCTGACACAAATAATAAATTATAAAAATGTCGGAGGAAGCAGAAGCACTGGAGAGATATATAAAGGGCCAATTAACGGTCGAAGAGCGGATCGGGTTGGAGAAGCGCTTGACTGAAGATCCAGAATTAGCCAAAAGGTTTGAAGAAGTAATGCTCATTTGGCAAACCCGTGAAGTGCTAGTGGCTGATGAGCTTCGGAAAGAACTGTCGCGTTTTGATAGACAATCATACTCAAAGAATTGGCTAAAAATTGTTATTGGCTTGATCGTCGTTTCGTCGATAATTGCACTTTTATTTCTAAATTCCAATCGGGAAACATCTAGTGACGGGGATGAGATACCAATGTTAGAACCCGAATCGATACCCCCCAAAGAAAAAGCCGAGTCGATTGAGTTGCCGAAAATAGAATTGCCACGGGATGTGCCAGAAGAAAGGGAGAAACTTCCGGCAAAAAAAAAGAACCAACAATTTGCAATGGAGCTCTACCAGAAAGGACCTAGTTGGTCGCTTATGCGGGGTGGCGAGGAAGCGACGGATTCGATTCAGCTGGCGATTATTGCCTATGTAGATGAGAACTATACAACTTGTCTCTCTCTCTTGGGGAGCCAAGACCCACCATCGCAGTCGGTGAGAGAGCTGCAAGCACATTCCATGATACACCTTAACAGATTTGCCGAAGCCTCAAATATATTAAAAGAAATATCCGATAGTGGGCAGATACCTTACTACGAGAGATCACAATGGTATTTTATTTTAAGCCAAGTTGCTGCTGATAAGTGGGCTACAGAAGAAACTAAAAAAATGGTCAATATAATACTGGCAGATCCGGAACATGAGTATCATGAGAGAGTGAAAGAATTGCTAAATAACATTTTTTTCAAGTGATTCCCCGGATGCCCGACAAGGGTAATAGATCGATTGTGGCAGTTAAATTTGGGAAAGGAGTTTAGATCCATAAAATGGATTGGAGTCCTAGTTTTTAAATTTTTTCAGTGCTTTCATTTCACCGATTCCTACAAAAGCGGCCCAGAAGAAAGGATGCGCATCGATATTCTCCGGAGCAGTTGAAATCAATTTCAGTTTAGCTAGTTGTAAAGCCTTATCTTTTGATTTTCTCTGTGCTAATAATTGATAAGATTCAATCATCAATTGTGAAGTTTTTTCATCATTTATTTTCCAGAGTGAACTGCATACTGATTGGGCATTCGAATGTAGAAAAGCCCGGGCAAGGCTCATCATCCCTTCACTGCGAGAAAAGTGTCCGATACCGGTCTCGCAAGCGGAAAGCATGACCATATCTGCATTCAAGGTAAGATTATATATATCTCCTGCATACAGATAATCGATATCTTGATTGTCCAGGCTTTGAAATGCCAAATACGAGAGATCGTTTTGATCAAGGTCGGCTTGGCTATGAGTGGCGATGTGCAGAATCCGGGCGAACGAACAGTATTTTATAAAATTAATCTTAGTGGCGTTTTCTCCCTTTAACCATATTCCCTTTATAATGTCATGAATTTTTTCCGCCTCGGCGTAACTATATTTTAAGGGGTGTATGGTCGATTTAAGCAAACTGTTCACTTCGGCACTGGAAACGTCAAAAGGAGACATCACGAGGTCGTCGACAGCTTTGTTATTAACGGCTCGATCAAACTCATGGAAATTACTGGCCACTTTATAACTGATATTATATGATCGGATTAGATAGGGCAGAGTCTTGAACCGATCGACCCGGTTGAGTGGCGATGTCAATATGGCATCAAAAGGAAGGGCCCCTATGATGCCATCGGTGACGATGATAACATTTGGTTTTAAATAATCATTGACTGGTTTCCATATGCGGGTGTATATTTCTAAGGCAGAATCGGCATAACGTTCAGCACACTTAATGTATAGCGTATCTTCTTTTTCTTTGACGGAATTAATAAAATAATCCGTGATTCCTGTCCTGAAGTTTTCTACGAGCTGTACCAAGGGAAAGTCAAGTTCAATCTGATGCAGCCGGAGTTGTTCGTTTGAAAGCGTAAAGATAAATAGCTTTTCATCACCGATAAAATATTGTAGTAAGCACGTCTCCGGCCCTAAAATTTTTTCAAATATAATCTCACTTCCCGTGGGCTTCAGGGGTTCCTTTAATTTTCGATAGTTTGGGTAGGTTTGGTCGAGCTCCGATTCATAATCATTAAGTTCCTTAAGCAAATTGTTTACAAGACTTGAAATGGAGGCGACGCTATCCGACTTATAGGTTTGGCCGGCATCGATCCACTTACTTTGTTTCATCTGCAATTTGCGCAGCCGAATCCGTATTTTGGTGAGCGTATCCAATTTTGCGGGTGGAATCTCCTGGTAAATAGATGCATGCGATCTGCGAATATCCTGTTGCAATGCGATGGCCTTACACTGGTTGGCGGATAAAAAAGCATGCTCGATGTGGTCCTGATTTGTGTCTATTTGAAATATTTGATACTGCAAAGCAATGGCCTTTTCAAATATCGGATAGGCGTCCGAATAAAAATCAATAACGGTTTCTTCAAATTCCAACCTCAGGCTTTTATCCGAGATGGGTTCCATGGCGAGATCCAGAGCAGAAGCGGCATTGCCCAGTTCCGATAATTTTGCTGTCGCCATCTACAGCTTTTGATAATATTCAGCCTAAGCCACTTGCAATTTAATATACTGTTCCAGTTCATATTCTTGATTGATGGGAGAGAGTCTGTTCCAAAGGGTATTCCCGTTGGTTAAATAATGGAGACTACTGTCCATTTGGTTGATATGGGTGAAAGCCGACGCCATGGCTGTGCATAGCTCAAGATATTTAGGTTGTAACTGAGATTTTCTATTTTTTAAGAACCAGCTTTTTGTCTGTTTGAAACACTGAAGTGCTGTAGAGTCTTGATGCATTTCAACCAGACAATTAGCCACGTTAAATCGAGATTGTGCGACCGATCCTGAATTTTCGCCCTGGCTGGTTATTCGGGCCTGAAGTGATTTCTGGTACCATTCCAGCGCTTCTTCATGCCTCCCTGCATTTTTGTAGCAATTACCCCTATTATTATCAACCATGCTTAAAGATCCCGCATAGGATGGACCAAGCGCTCTAATTAGTTGTTCGGCCTCAGTGTAAAGGGTTAGGGCCTTCTTAAGATCTCCTTTGCGACTATAATAGTTTGCAATATTGATGGAGGGTGCAATCATGCGGGCATGTGGACCATTATATACGGATTGATAGATGCTATTTGCCTCACTATATTGATGAATGGCCGCTTCGAAATTTCCCGTCTGTGAGTTTAGTAAACCATATTCGACCAGGATGTCTCCCACTCTCGGGTGATTAGCCAATGAGTCTTTAGCTATTTGCAAGGCCATCTCATAGGCCTTACTTGACTCGGAAGGTAAATTGAGGGCATTGAAAAGATTGGCTCTCCATTGCCAATATAGAATCCGTTCATAATTACTAACCTTTGTACATCCAATTAGAGTATCTGCTTTGGAGAGATAATAGGATGCGGAATCCAGGTCATCATTGTCTGTAAAGCTCAGTACCAGATTATTTAAGATATGTAGTTTTTTAGTATCCTTATCAGGAATGGTTTTCGTCAATGGCAAAAGAAGTTTTAAATAGTCAATCGCTTTGAGTAGTTCTCCTTTTCGCTGATATGTACCGAAATAAAATTCATATAAGTCAAAAACAGGAATCGTATCAGTATACCCATAATATAAGCTTGCTTTGTCAAGGTTTTGTATTGCCTCATCCAATTGTCCCCGATTAAGAGCCAGATGGGCTTTATTATGATAAAGTTTAGCGGCGCCTAGCACGTCCGTGGTATCAAGGTTTGAGACTATTTGCAAGATCAGTGAATCGGCCTCAGCAAATTTAAAGTTCTCTATTAAAGATTTTACTTGCCCAAACCAGGCATAACTATCTCCGCGTTCTTTGGTTTGAGCTGAAACAAGGTTATCGAAAAGCACAAAGACTAGTATAAGGACTGTATATCTCATTTCACATAATCTGGGTTGAAATTAAGAATGATTATGGTGTCACTACTGTATTTTAACCGCAAAAAGTAAGACGGCAGGGTTCGACGAGACTGTTGAAATACTCACCTCGCCCTGATTTAACCAATAACCCATTTCTACTTTAGCATGAATCAGCCGTTCTCGTCGCTTCTGATTTTACTGAGAATCAGTCGGTTACGATTTTAAGTAGCTTCCTTCGTCTCGCCTCGCCAGAAACGACGCTTGACGGCTTCAGCATCAAGTTGCCTAATTCAACAGCCTCTCCTTCGCATTAGATCTTTCGATTCACCAATCTGCTCGTTTATTGACTGAGGCTACAACAGTCCCTTGGAATACGCTTTGATCACCAACTAGTTTTTTTAAGTATTCTGGCTGCGAACAAAAAACATGAGGATGAAGTGGGTACCAGTCTGATTTTGCAGACACTAACAACCGAATTCGAGCATCTGTTTTCCAACTCTGAAGTTTGACATCAGATGAACTGACAAAAAAATAACTCGAATCTATAGAGGTACATTATATGTAATAAATCAATTTAGAAAAATATGAAAGATATCAAGATTATTGGCTATCTGGGCGCTTGCATATTGGTGCAAATCCAGTTCCAAACGCTTTTGGCTCAGGCCATTACTACTGAACAATATATTGAAGTATTGAGCCCATTGAATAATTCCTTTCGAACCGAGATTTATCCCAGTACCATCTATCAGAGGGCGTCAGGTGTGGGAGTTAAAACAACCACACTTGCTACGACGGGACAGGATTTTACCCTCTCCACCAATACGGAAACCTTGCGATTTGTCTCAGATTATAATCCAATCTCCGGACCTTTGGCTACATGGTATTTTAAGAATTCAGGTGGCTCTGATATGGAGGTCATGACCCTTAATAAAACCGGAGACCTATTCATCAAGACCTTAACCAACATTGGCGACTTTAAAAATATGCAATACAATGACGCTACCGGTCAGTTGGGTTGGGACAATTCTTCACGCAGGTATAAAATCAATATCAGTACATTAAAGGACGATTGGACAAAAATATTAAATGCCCGGCCGGTGAAATACAGCCGTCCTGCCAGTCCCGATCACTGGGAGTACGGGTATATCGCGGAAGAAATGGATAGCATAGGTTTGAGGAACCTCGTGGGATATGACCAAGATGGCATTCCAGATGATGTGAAATACGACAAGATGGTGGTTTACCTCACGGAGATGATTAAAATACAGCAAAATAGAATCACGGAACTCAGTACTTCAATTGCTGAATTAAGACAGTATCTTTCACTGCCTAAAAATAAGTTTGAAGTACTGGATAAACAATCTGCCTTAATTCTCAAAGAAGGAAGGGCTACCCGAGCAGAAGTTACTTCTCCACGCTAAATTAAATTACTAATGATTTCAAACCTTGAGTTTGTTAAATCATTCCTCTGAATGGACATCTAACGTGCTGTCTCAGTCTTTTTGAATCGATCTTAACATTAAGGTGATCTTTTAGAGATAGTTTTGGATGTAGTAATTGTCATGGCTTTAAAGAAGTAAAATGCCATGTATCGTGGGCTGGTATTAAGGGAGCAAACCGCTTCTCTAATACCTCGCATAGGCAATTGATATATTGAGTAATTCTCATAAGAAGTCCATGTTCAAGGAGCGATACCTTGCGAAGTGTGACATTGAAAGAAAGATATTCCTGGCAGGAATCTAAAATAGATATATATATGAAACTATCAAATCGTGAAAGAGAAATTCTCTATTTGATTTCGATGGAAAAAACCAATATAGAGATTGCGGAATCACTTTATTTGAGTCTCGAAACTATCCGGACTCATCGTAAAAATATCATGGGCAAATTATCTGCTGTTAATACGGCAGGCATGATAAGAAGGGCATTTGAAACAGGTGTTTTAGGGGTGTTTTATCAAAGCCAACGGAGCCTGGTCCAAGTTTAGTCACCATTTATACTGATGACTATACGCCAGAGATACCGGTGAACTATGCAAGAGGCCAAGTATTTTAATTTCAGAATAAGTTCGTGAATGAGGTCGTGTATTGTTCAAGGGTACAGTGTTGTTATTTTTTGCTCAAGATTTCATCGAGCTCAAGACCATAATCGTATTGCAGATCCTCGTGTACTTTGTCTATGGCGGCATTTATTTTTTTGAGTTGCGTATTTAGCATATTAACCAGAACTTTGCTGTAGTGTATTGGCAAATTGTTGACTTTAATTTGACGGAGAAAGTGAATGCGCGATTCGATTTCTGTCTCTTTCGATCCTGAAAAGCGGATGACCTTATCCAGATTCCGAAGAATTTTGCGAAGGCTTTTTTTGATCCAGTAGATATTCGCTTTATTGATTTGAAGGAATTCCTCCTCAATATCGGTTTTGATTGATTGCCTAAATCTATCTTCGTTGTTAGCATCGTAAATCAAATAGGTGAGGAGTTCTTTAGTTTCCTTTTTTGACCTCGCCAGCCGAAGGCATATTTGGAGAATACTGTCTCGATCTAATGTTTCCAATTCTTTTTTTAATTGATGTAAAGTGGCCGTTTGCATGGCTGAAAGGTACTAAGACTTTTAAAATTTTGCGATAATTTGCGGCATTCAGGGAATGCCACTTAGCAATTTGCGGCGCCAAAGGAATGGACGTGCTAATTTGCGGTTCCAAAGGAATGGACTGCGAATTTGCAGCGCCAAAGGAATTGGCACCGCAAAGCCATCCGGATTTAGTATCTTGACGGAATAGAACTCATTACGGATCATGAAACCATATATGTTATCACTATTAGTGCTCATTGCCCTAACTTGTACCGCGACTGCACAGGAAGTTGGATGGAAAAATCTTTTCGATGGAAAGACGCTCAATGGCTGGTCTATCCATAGTGGCAAAGCCAAATATCACATAGCGGATGGAGCCATTGTTGGGACCTCTGTGCCTAATAGTCCGAATTCATTTCTTTGTACAGACGAGTCATTTTCCGACTTTATTCTTGAGTTTGAAGTCTTTCTCGTACATCCTGAGTTAAATTCAGGAGTCCAGTTTCGAAGCCAGATTGCTCCGGAGGAATTGACATTTTGGATCCACGATAATGAGGGAAAGCCGAAGGAGAGTGATCCCTAAAGACAGGGTTTATGGATACCAAGTGGAGATCGCCAACGAACAAGGAGGTGCTTCGGGAGGAGTTTATGATGAAGCACGCAGGGCTTTTATGATTTATGTACCGGAGCAGGGATCGGCAGCCAGCAACGCCTTCAAAGATCAGCAGTGGAACCGGTACAGAGTCGAATGCGTAGGTAGTTCAATCAAGACGTATATAAACGACATTCCCTGTGGCGATTTTAATGACAGTTTGACCTCTGAAGGCATCATTGGTCTGCAGGTCCACGGCGTGGGAGACAAAGACATGTCTTACCAGGTAAAGTGGCGTAATATTCGGATTAAAGATTTAAGACGATAGTGTGGAGAGAAATGCCTTGCTCAAGACCATTTATGCACTGACGATTTCATTGTTTGTGGTTTTTCTCGGTTTTTGGTTGTCAAGTTATAAAAAAGCCTCAGAGGTTATAACGCTTCATGGAGCTAGTCAATTTGACCAAAATCATTCCTACACCCGAGCGCTAGTCAAATTTGAAGAACTGGTAAATAAATACTATACCGGATCACAGAAGATTGAATTCGTCCTTCATGCCAATGGCGAATTGGGGGTAGAGAAAGATTTTTTTACCTATATGAATATAGGTGCGGTGGTTGATTATGCAATTTTGGCACCTTCACATGTTTCGACTTTTTCATCGATGGCCACGATTATGGATATCCCATTTTTATTTCGCGATGGTGATCATTATTTAAAAGCGATTGAAAACGATGTATTTAAACAGGTGCAAGAAGATCTTCTGAAACGGGCAGATGTCTTAATAGCCGGGTATGGTGGCGGAGAGAAGCGTCATATTTTTGGCAGAAGGCCAGTTCGGAATATGGGGGAATTACAAGGATTTAATATGAGGGTCATGGGATCCCCCATTCAGAGCAGGATGTTTGCTGCACTTGGTGCCTCACCAACGGTAATCAGCAGCGACGAAATCTATAATGCCATTCAGACCGGTGTGATTGAGGGCGCTGAAAATTCGGCGGCGGTGATAGATTTACTTAAATGGTATGAGGTAGCGAAAGATGTGTCCTTTACCTCAGTCTCATATATTGTGAGACCCTTGTTCTTTAATGCTAAAAGATTGAGGTCTTTTCCGAAGGAATTGCAGGAAGCTATGCTCAAAGCGGCTCCGGAAGCGATGGCTTATGAACGGAGTATCGAGATGGGGCAAGACGATCCCACCCTGGAAATGCTTGAGAAGTCAGGAAAAATAAAAGTGCATCCTTTTGCCGACCGGGAGGAAATGCTCAAACGAGCAGAGCCGGTCAAAGAGGCTTTTGCTGCCGAAATTGGAGCAACTGCAATTTTAAAGGCAATTAATGATATACTATGATGAAAAAAATGCTTCATGTATATTGTCAATGCTTGAAGTTGTTGCTGACTCTCATGATGATTTTGTTGATTATACCAGTCTTTCTTCAAATTGTCGCCCGGTTTGTCAGCTTTATTCCACGATATATCTGGACCGAGGAAATAGCCCGTTTTGCTTTCATTTGGATCATCATGCTCGGTGCTACAATTGCAGTGCGGGAGGGAACTCATTTTAGTGTGGACATGCTGAGGCAGTTTAGCCCCGCCACCGAACGTATTCTTACGCAAATATTGCTGACTCTGATGATGATCTTTTCGATTTTTTTTCTGATCGGTGGTTGGCAATTTGCCCAAACAGCACTGCTGCAAAGATCAGAGATCGCCGGACTGCCTATGCTGGCGATTTATATTTCATGGCCACTGGCTGGTTTAAGCTGGATCTTGTTTTGCTGGAGCAATTATATGATTTTTATTCGGCCAAAAAACAGGGGAATTAATGGGTCCACTTGAAGTTGCTTTAATATTGATTTTTAGTTTTCTGATCCTGGTGCTATTGAGGATCCCGGTTTCTTTGCTCTGGGTCTGGCGACAATACCAATATTTCTTTTTCATGATCGACTCACAGTGACCTTGTTATTCACAGAAATGTTTCAGGCTTATAATTCTTTTTTATTATTGGCGGTGCCCTTTTTTCTTTTGGCGGCCAATTTGATGAATGCTGCAGGAATTACTGATCGTCTGGTCAATTTTGCCAAAGCGCTGATTGGATTTCTTCCCGGTGGTTTAGGCCATGTCAATATTATGGTGAGCATGCTTTTTGCGGGTATATCAGGCTCATCAACTGCTGATTCAGCCGGTATCGGAGCGATTATGATACCGGCCATGAAAAAAGAAGGATATAATACTGGGATGACGGTTGCAATTACTGCCTGTTCTTCGGTGATGGGCGTCATTATTCCTCCCAGCATTTTAATGATTATTTGGGGAGGAGTAATGTCAGTTTCGATTGGTGGCCTCTTTTTGGCAGGTATTATTCCAGGTATGGCCATCGGTTTCTCAATGATGGTCACGATGTATTTCTACGCCCGGCGAAAAGGGTATGCGCGGACTCCATTTCCCTCTTTTTCGACTTTTATATCTAGCTTAGGAAAGGCAATGGTACCCATGCTTACCCCAGTGATCATCGTGGGGGGAATCGCGGGAGGATTTTTTACCGCTACCGAGGCCTCTCTGGTTGCTGTTTTATATTCTATGTTTTTAGGAATTTCAGTGTATCGTACCATCGACCGGCAAAAGTTTTTTTCCGTTATTTATGAATCCGGTCGATTTTCGGCCATCGCCTTATTTGCGGTAGGAACTGCATCAGCCTTTGCATTTTTGTTGGCATTTTTTAAGGTGCCGGATGCCATCGTTAGTCAAATGGCTACTTTGCGTTTGGGCTTTACTGGCACCGGTCTTATGATCGCAGGCGCATTTTTGCTTATCGGAATGTTTATCGACGCCATACCGGCGATTATTATTCTGGGTACGGTTTTGTGGCCGGTTGCTGCAGCGGTTGGTTTTCATCCTATCCATTTTGCGATAATCGGTGTCGTCTCGCTTGCATTTGGATTAGTCACGCCGCCCTATGGGTTGTGTCTTTTAATCACCTGTGCATTGGGTGAAATTAAAGTTGCCGACACGTTGAAGTATGTTGGTATTATTTTGATTCCGATGCTGATTGTTTTGCTTTTGATCATCCTCTTACCGCAGGTGGTCCTGTGGTTGCCTGAGTTGTTGATGCCTGACTTGGCTGACTGATAATTGCATATTACAAAATATCAGATTCTGAGCAGGTTCAAGGACTCTTCTAACGATTGAAAACTAAGTGATTAGACCTAAGTTTAGAACATATCACAAAGGTCTGTGACTCGTTAATCCCGGTCTTAAGACTAATCGCTAAGTTTTTGACTTCTTTTGTACCTAGCAGATAGTACTCGGCAATGGTCCTTTCCGTTGTGGTGCGGTGGCGAATAAAATGCGTCGCGGCTTAATCAAATGGAGCTATGAAACAGGGAAGTTAAGCATCCAATCATGAATTCAACCGGGCAGCGACGAACAAATGCCAGAACCGCCGTCCATGGATTGGAGAAGCAGCATTTTATGAGCTGAGGCCTTAAGCGAGAGCAAGCACTTTAGGAAAGGTGCCCTTTTTTGGTTCGTTTTTTGGGCACGCAAAAAATGAACAAATAATTTGTCAACTTAATACCTATTTGAAATCACACGTTTTGGACACATGTGATCACAATTATATACTGGTCATCAAGCTATTTACTGATGACTATTTTTGCTTGTTTGACTTGATGGTCGTCGTACAACCTTCCCAAATAGATTCCGTTTGGTAGGGAGGATAAATCAATCGTTTGCTCGTCACCCAATAAATTTTGAGAATAGATCAATCTGGCGTCAAAGAGGCTAAATTGGGTGAGTCCTGAAGAGCCGGTATTGAAATGGATCAGACCAGAAGATGGATTGGGGTTCATTAATAAATGCTCGATCGGTGGAGTAGGGTTTCTGACTGGCACTACATCACCCAGATTGCTATAAGTAACATATACCAGATCCCTTCCGGTGCTGGAAAACATTTTTTCGGAATCACCGGCTAAATAGAGTACGTCATTTCCATCTGCATTAAGGTCGATTTGTAGATGGCGGACTGTCATTTCCAAACTTCTTATCCAGGAGATCTCCAGGTCGGGTGTGTACCTTACCCAGAAAGTAGTTTGTTCGTTAGGTATGGATGTTGTTATTTGGGATGATGCCGACAAATCAAAATCCAATTCGATAAATCCTCTTCCTGTAAAGTAGAGAAATCCTTCGGAGTCGACAGCCATTCTTTCAAACTTTGGCATGAGGAGTTTTGAATTGGCAAACGAAAGATTTCCATTCAGATCGTATAGAGCCAGGTAATTATGGGGTCTGAAGATCACACCAAAGGGAGGGAGATTGACCATGTAGTTTTCGAGTATAAATCCGGCATTAGAAGGATCTACATCAACTCTGCCCCAATAGCTATTACTGATGAATATTCTGTCATTTAAGATTTCGAATGATGGATTAGTTGAAAACATGGCACTATCAAGCGATACTGATGCGTTGATCACTTTTTTAAATTGGAGATTTCCGGAAGTGTCCATTTTGCTTAGAAGAAGATTTTTACAAAATTTACCTATTATGAATACGTCAAAAACACTATCTGCTTCCAGGCTATAAAGACTTTGATCGTAGTATCTTACCCGACCTGGTAGTGCTTTACTCCAGATGGTCTGTCCCTCCAAGTTGTTTTTGAAGAGGTTTAATTCATCAGAAAGATAGATATGGTTTGTGCCATCATAGATTAATTGTAAATTTTGACCGGTCTGTTCATACTGTTTGGTCCATATTTTGTTGCCCGATGGATCCAGTTTAACTATGGCAATGAAGGTGGTATCGTTAATAAGTTTGTCCGTATAGATGCCTGCAATATAGTGGTTCAGGTCGGCATCTATCACCATGCTCTGCGCGGAAAAATTACTTTCCAGAAATAGTGAATAGGAGATATTTGTTGAATTAAGGAAACTCAGCCGGATCGTGTCAGGCCTTGTTTTATAAAGGTGTTGATACAAAATAGATACTGTTCGGTCTCTAACTATAAAATCGGACATGAATTGATCCCCTTCCTGAACTATGCCAACTGAGCCATCCAAATGTTGGGCATTAATAGGAGTGATCATGAGAGCAACAACTGGAGCGATCAAGATGCTTTTGGAGCACAGTAGTCCGAAATGGATCTTTTGTTTAAATAATTGATACGGAGACATTGCACAGTGAAGGATATGCATTGTTTTTGATCTTCAAGTTAAGATATCCTGATCTGCGGAATTGTTAAATTATTGAGACACTGTCTGGCACATAGCTGGGCAGAAAGGTCAGTCAGTTAACTTCCAGTAGCTTCCTCGTCTCGCTTTGCCAGAAACGATGAGTGACGGCGTCAGCCTCAAGTTTCGTAGTGCATCTGCTCAGAGTACGTTCATTCTCGATTTTGTAGGATCCAATTCCAAATATGCGATTCTAATTTCTTAGGCATTGATTCTGAATACCTATTTTTGAAAGAAGAATTTATTTTGGACACTTAGCAATCGGGAGATAAAGTCATTTTTCGCCCTGTCTCGCTTGCCCGGATTTTTCAGTTGGTTCCTTCGCATTCCTTTCTTTGAATTGATTTTCCATCCAATCCATTTTTTGCTGGAGCACTGTCACTTGCTCTTGCAATTGCTGAATGACAGTTTCAGATTGGCTTTGAAAGTCCAACCCTAATGTTGCTCCGTTTTTTGTGACATCGCCACTTTCATCAACGGAAAAAACGACAGTACCGTCTCCATTGCGTACTTGAAAAACGGAATTGGTATGCGCATTAGCCTTGTCAATTTGTATAACGAGATTATCCATCCCCTCAAGAATAAGATCACTATCATCAAAAGCCCTATCTGAGGAGATTGTGCAATCATCTCCGATAGCGGTTGGGCCACTCGCTATGATCTCAAGGTCAGGCGTACCTGAAGTAGTTGATCTAAAAGCACCGCCCGCACTGTTAGAACTTGTTCCAAAAACGCCATAATTAGAAGCACTTGATCCTCTGACACCTAAATTTGCATCACTACTCCCGCTAATTGCATCTTGAAGAGTTTCCTGCACCAATAATCCCGGCTGGGAATAAACGGCACTAAAAAAAGTCTGGCACAATGCCAGCATTAACAATAATGATTTCATTTTTTTGATTTTGATGCAAGCTCGAAATTTTCCGATGACACGGCAATCACATAAAGAGGTGATTTTTTCGCTGTAACGATCGGGTTAGACCAGAGCACTAATCCTTTGTTTTTTTTCTGGATTAGTTTAATTCAGGGTGGGTCAGATGTTAAAATTTGATAGATACTTGTTTGATCCAAATGATGACTTGAGAGGAAACACAAAGCTAATCAGGATTATCCTAATTGACATGAGGCAACGAGAAGATTAAGGCCTCTGGGAGGCTGGATTTCTAGCATCAACTAAGTGGAAATTCAAAGGTAGTTCAAGACGGATTATAGTTCCTGATTGCCTGCATAATTTCATGGAGTTTTTCCCTGGAGAAATCATTCCTGTAGTATCTTTCAAAGATTGCAGCCACGATTTCCCTTTCCGAGTAGTGGGGATTTTCTTGAATAATACTATTTTTTACAATGAAATAGGTACTATCGATCATGTCACATCCGAGTAGAAATCTTTCCTCAGGAGTTTTTGAGAGGATGATTTCTAATTGTTTTTTTCTTGCTTGGGCTGTGGTATCGTTCATAGATGGAAAGTTCTATTATCCATCTTTTCAGATATTCAAAGTCAATGCCATTGGATTCGAGGAGATTTTTAATGTCAGATTTTTGAGTATCATTTTCGAGCGCTTGAATCCATTTTAGTTTTGCGAGGATCAAGTCTTCTTTTGAAATCACCCATACCTGGAAACCGTAACTGCTAGAAATCTCTCGTCGATCGAACTCATTAATATGAAATTCAGTATTTTTTTGAATAATGAAATCAATTTTCTGACCTGATTCAAAATCAATGACATTGAACATTCTCTGTCTGCGAATCTCTTCGCGGATGCCTACTCGAAAATATAGTAACCTTCTTTAAATATTTCAACAAATTGTGGAATGTCTGTGTTCCTGAGATTTATCACAATATCAATATCTCTCGTCATGCGCGGTATGGTGTAGATGTTCATGGCCATAATACCCGATAGCATATAGGGAATTTTTCGCGATTCCAATTCTGTGCAAATTGACCGCAGTAGTTTTAGGATCATAATTCAGAGATTAACATAGCCTGGAGGTCCTATCCTATAACTCCCAACTTTTTCCCCACTTTGCTAAAAGCTTCCACGGCTTTCTCAATGTCCTCTGCTTCATGTGCAGCAGAAATTTGTACCCGGATGCGGGCTTTATCTTTGGGTACGACCGGGTAAAAGAAACCAATAACGTAAATGCCTTCATCTAAAAGTAGCCGGGCAAAATCCTGGGCCAGTTTGGCATCATAGAGCATAATAGGAGTGATTGGGTGTTCGCCAGATACGATATCAAATCCGGCGGCTGTCATCGCGCCACGGAATTGTCGTGTATTGTTTTCCAACTTGTCCCGTAAATGAGTTGACCCTGACAGCATTTCCAACACTTTAATGGAAGCACCGGCAATGGCAGGAGCCAGGGTATTTGAGAAGAGGTAGGGCCGACTCTTTTGCCGTAATAGTTCGACGATTTCTTTGCGGGCAGCGGTAAAACCACCTGATGCACCACCGAGAGCTTTCCCATAGGTCCCGGTAATAATGTCGACTCTTCCCATCGCACCACGGTACTCATGGGTTCCACGTCCAGTCTTACCTACAAATCCTGTGGCATGGCATTCGTCGACCATTACCATTGCATCATGGCGGTCAGCGAGGTCACATATCTTGTCAATCTGGGCAATAGTACCATCCATGCTAAAAACGCCATCAGTAGCGATCATCCTCCTCCGGGCTCCCGCAGCGGCTTTTAGCTGTGTCTCCAGGTCGCTCATATCATTGTTTTTGTATCGATACCGAGCAGCCTTGCATAATCGTACACCATCGATAATCGACGCATGGTTCAACTCATCAGAAATAATCGCATCTTCCGGCCCGAGGAGCGGTTCAAAAAGACCGCCATTGGCATCAAAGGCTGCTGCATAAAGGATGCAATCTTCCGTGCCTAAAAATTCGGCAGTTTTATACTCTAATTCTTTATGAACGGTTTGAGTGCCACAGATAAATCGAACCGACGATAGCCCGAAGCCATAACGATCAATTGCTGCATGTGCTGCGGCGATAACATCCGGATGAGATCAGAGTCCAAGATAATTATTGGCACAGAAGTTCCTGACTTGACCAGCCTGAGTAGTGGAAATATGAGCACCCTGAGGGGTAGTGATGATACGCTCATCTTTGTATAGGCCAGCTTCCTTAATGTCCTGTAGCTCATTTTGGATGGATGCCTTAATTGATTGAAACATAATTAGTTAGCTTTAATTTTGATCGATTGATTCAGATAGAATATCATATCAGCGGTCATTTTTTCCAGATTATATTCCGGCTGCCAGCCCCAATCTTGGCGGGCCTTGGTATCATCAATGGATTGAGACCATGAGTCGGCAATCGCCTGACGGAAATCAGGCTTATAATCGATCGAAAAGTTTGGTATATGTTGCCGGATGGCTTCAGCAAGTTCAAGAGGTGTAAAGCTCATGCCGGTGACATTATAGCCGGTCCGGTTACTTATTTTAGATGAGTTGGCAGCCATCAGTTCAGTAGTAGCACGCATGGCATCATCCATATACATCATTGGCAGACGAGTGTCCGGCCTAAGAAAACAAGTATAGTGGCCTTGTTGGAGGGCAGCATAAAAGATCTCAACTGCGTAGTCGGTAGTACCGCCCCCGGGCAGACTGTCGTGCCCAATAATCCCTGGATAGCGAAGCGATCGTACGTCAAGATCATAACGCTGATGATAGTAGTTGCACCAGTTTTCGCCTGCAAGTTTACTCATTCCATAGACAGTGCCTGGAAGTAGCGGAGCATCTTGTGGGGTATCTACTTTGGGTGTTGTCGAGCCATGTACGGCAATGGTACTGGGAAAGAATACTTTTTCGAGTTTATACTCCCGGGCCAGATCAAGGATACTCAAGAGCCCATTTAAGTTGACATTCCAGGTTTTTAAGGGATTCCATTCGCCATTGGCCGATAGAATGGCTGCAAGATGATAGATTTCGGTAATCTCAAAATCTTCAATGATCTCTCTGATTCGCTGCACATTGAGAATGTCGAGCATCAGAAATGGGTCATCATCATAGTTGGGCCGGATGATATCGCTTGCAATTACCTGCTCTTTGCCGTAGATTTTTCGCAATGTTCGGGTAAGAATGGTACCGATCTGACCATTGGCACCGGTGACTAGGATTGACATAGATTGATATTCTTGTGGCACAATGTCCGATATTCTTTGGGTAAGACAAAATCATAGTTGACGGTTAGAATGCTCGAAGAATTCTGCTTATGGGGTGTGACCCTGGGCCTTTTGACTGTCCTTTGTGACGATGAATTGAAATCTAAAGAAACAAAATCGAGCCATCTATGAGTTATTGGGGACGGGTATGTGATCTAAAAATTGGTAGGATCGCTGGATGTAATCCATCTGGCAGCAATAGTTTGACTTACCGTTGGTGACCCAAAGGAAGGGTACGGTGAGTGACATATTGTATTGGGCTATCTGGTCAAAGGTAGCCTGACTGATGGAGACTTGGGGAGATTTGCATTCAATCAGGATGAAAGGAATCAGTTCTTTATGATAGGCAACGATATCAAAACGGCGAGATAGTCCATGATAAAATCGTCTTTAAAAATCCGGTTATGGAATTCATCCATTTCGGGAGGTGAAATAAATTAAAAAGTAATTGGTAATGGATATTGCAATTGATCATTTATCAAAGAGTTATGGCTTTCAAAAAGCGGTAGATGATATTTCATTTACCGTCAAAACTGGTGAGATTCTAGGGTTTTTGGGACCTAATGGAGCAGGTAAGACTACCACGATGAAGATGATTACCGGCTTTATTGATATTGAAGAAGGTGACATCCTTATGAATGGTAAATCCCTGCGCAACCATGATATGAAGCGTAGCATAGGCTATTTACCTGAACATAACCCACTTTACCATGATATGCCGGTGGTTGATTACCTGGAGTTTTGTGCGGCACTACAGCATGTACCAAATTCTGAGATACCGGCTAGGATCAAAAAAATGGTTAAACTTACAGGGCTTGATGTAGAGAAGCATAAGAAGATTGGCGAACTCTCAAAGGGATTCAGGCAGAGGGTTGGCCTGGCTCAAGCAATGATTCACGATCCGGAAGTATTGATATTAGATGAGCCTACGACAGGTCTGGATCCGAACCAAATTGTAGAGATCAGGGATTTGATCCGGCAGATGGGTAAACAAAAGACAGTGATTCTCAGTACCCACATTTTGCCCGAGGTCGAAGCCACTTGCGACCGCATTTTGATCATCAATAAAGGCCGGATTGTGGCCGACGGCACTGCCGATACTCTTAGAAAGCAAGCTCAGGGTCAGCAGGTATTGCAAGTGAAAATCATCGCACCAAACTATCAGGAGGTTTATGATCAGCTCAAAAGATTAAGATCTGTGGCTTCTGTCGACATACTGGACAGAGAAAAGAATCGCTTCGAAATTCAGAGTGTGGCAGAATTGCAGAGTAATGAAAACGTGTTCAAATTATGTGTGGAAAAAGGATGGTTGCTGACAGAAATGATCCCATTTGAAACCAAGCTAGAAGATATTTTTAGAGAATTAACAATGAACTAAAAAAGTAGTTAATTATGAGTGCGATATGGATAATTGCAAAGCGAGAGTTAAATTCTTTTTTTGATTCACTGGTTGCATATATCATGCTAATTGCCTTTTTGGGCTTTAGTGGGTTTTTTACCTGGCTCTTTGGCAGTGATATTTTCCTGGTCAAAGAAGCGAGTCTTCAGGTTTTTTTTGGAGTAGCATTCTGGACCTTGTTTTTTTTCATACCGGCCATCACCATGCGTCAATTGGCAGAGGAGAAAAAGACAGGTACGATTGAGATGTTACTAACGAAATCAATCAACAACCGGCAATTGGTAGTTGGTAAATGGCTGGCATGCTTTTTATTGGTGCTCATTGCCCTGGTTTTTACCCTGCCCTACTATATTACCGTGGCTTCAATAGGTGAAATTGACCACGGTGCCACCATCAGTGGGTACCTGGCATTGTTGCTGATGAGTTCCGTGTACATCAGCATTGGTATATTTGCAAGCAGCACAACCAATAATCAGATTGTTGCCTTTTTAATGGCTCTCTTAATTGGTATATTTTTTCATTTTATATTTGGCATTCTTGCCGGAGGTACTTCAGGCTGGATAAGTGAGATATTTAGTACGTTAAGCCTCACTAACCATTTCGAGTCCATAAGTCGGGGAGTCCTGGATTCAAAAGACTTAATTTATTTTATTTCTGTATCTGTTTTCGGAATTGTTCTATCCGAATACATGGTCGCAAAAAGTAAATAATCATGAAAAATTCAGTATCCATACTTTTAGTTGGAGGTATCATTCTGTTATTGAATGTCTTGTCCAGGCAATTGTTTTTCAGGATTGATCTTACTGAGGGTAAACAATATACGTTGAGTAAGGCTTCAAAAGATATCTTGCGTAACCTGGAGGATCCGGTTACCGTCAAGGCCTATTTTTCAGAAGACCTACCAGCAAATGTAGCCAAAACCAAAAGAGATTTTCAAGACATGCTCATTGAATACGCGAATCTCTCAAAGGGAAATGTCGATTATGAGTTTGTCAACCCCAATGATGACCCGGCGGTTGAGCAGGAGGCTATGCAGAGTGGAATTTCACCGGTCATGATCAATGTACGGGAAAAGGACCAGGTCAAGCAACAAAAGGCTTTTATGGGAGCAGTGATTAAATTGGGTGATCAGCAAGATGTGATTCCTTTTGTGCAACCAGGTGGAGCGATGGAATACGCACTGACTACAGGTATCAAAAAATTGGCTGTGGTAGATAAGCCTTCAATTGGATTGATCCAGGGTCATGGCGAGCCTGGTTTTCAGGAATTATCACAAGCTTACCAATCGTTAAGCATTTTATATAATGTTGAAATGATTGATCTGCCATCGGTAGATCAGATCGATTTACGGTTTAAGACTGTAGCGATGGTGGGTCCCAGCGATACCATTCGATCTACAGAACTCGCTAAATTGGATGGATTTTTAGACAGGGGTGGGTACTTATTTCTCGCCTTTGACCGGGTAAATGGTGACCTTCAGACTGCCTCGGGATCGGCCATTGATTTGGGTTTAGTTACTTGGTTGGCCAATAAGGGGATCGTGGTAGATGATAGTTTTGTTACAGATGCCAGTTGTGGCAATGTTACCGTGCAACAGCGTAATGGATTTATGACCTTTAACAATCAAGTGAGTTTTCCTTTTCTACCATTGATTAAAAAATTTGGTGAGCATCCGATTACCGAAGGATTGGAGCAGGTAATCTTTGAATTTGCCAGTCCGATTCGCTTTTTGGGAGATAGCAGTTTTCATTTTACACCTCTGGTGACAAGTTCTGAAAATTCGGGTTCCGTAAAAGTGCCTACTTATTTCGACGTCCAAAAACAGTGGACTCAGGCAGACTTTCCACAACAGCATTTGCCAATTGCTGCATTGGTAGAAGGTAATTTTGGCCAGAATCCGGCGAAGTTGATCGTGGTTTCCAATGGTACTTTTCCAGTGAGTGGGCAAAGAGGTCAAAATCCGGACAATGTGAGTCTCATGGTCAATAGTATTGATTGGCTGTCAGATGATACAGGATTAATTGAATTAAGAACTAAGGGGGTGAGTTCTCGACCAATCGATGAACTGGAAGATGGAAGACGGTCTTTTTTGAAGTATCTTAATTTCTTATTGCCCATTGCATTGATCCTGGTGTATGGATTTTTGCGTGGACAGAAAAGTAAAAATATGCGATTGCAGAGAATGCAAGAGCGGTGGATTTGATCATTTTTTTTTCATAAATAATAAAAGCACGGGTAAATCATGAATAATAAGACACTAGCCATTGTTTTTGGTGCTTTATTGTTAGTTTATCTATTAACTAAGGTATTGAGCGGAAACCGCGAACGTAGTTTTGATCCGAATGTTATAAGTATTGACACTGCAGCCGTTAATAGAATTATGATCCATCCGGCTCAAGGTGAAGATCAATTTGAATTGCTAAAAACGGGGGCTGACTGGCAGCTTCAAAAAAATAGTGAACAATATCAGGCTACAACCACGAGTGTTTCGGCATTGCTGTCAAATATGACTCGCATAACGGCCGATCGAATCGTTTCGAAAGACACGGAGAAGTACAAAGATTATGCAGTAGATGATGAGGGAGGCACACGACTTGAATTATTTAGTGATCAAAAGAAGTTGGGAGATATTATCGTCGGAAGATTTAATTTTAATCAGGCCACTCGAAGTGGAATATCTTACCTGAAAAAGTCGGACGAACCTGAGGTCTACTCGGTAGAGGGTTTTTTAAGTATGAGCCTGTCGCAAGGCTTTGACAATTATCGAAATAAAACACTGACTTCTATAAATGCCGGTGATTTAACAAAAATTACGATTGAAGGAGTTGGAGATGCGACCACGGTTGTCAGAACAGATAGTATCTGGCGGTATCCGTCGGGGATGGAGGTGGATTCTGCCGTAATAGCCAGTTACTTAAATACGGTGCGGTCAGTGACGGGTAGCACGTTTGTGAATGGCAGGAGTGACGCGGGAGAGCGGATTAAATGGCTGAAATTAGAAGGCAATAATATGGCAGCTCCCGTCGAGATTGTATGTTATAGTTCGCAAGATACCAGTCACCATTTTGTGATCCATTCATCAACTAACGAAGAGGGTTACTTCTTCAGTGACAGCAGTGGGATTTACAGTAGATTTTTTGATAAATTTCCTTATCCGGCAAATTAGGATCCAATCGGCAATTGAGTGTGCTTGGATCTGGGCTTGTGTCTTCAAATAGTATGAATGACCAATAAAGAAATATCAAGATCTTTCCGGTTGCTTGGTAAGCTTATGGAAATGCAGGGGGAGAACCCCTTTAAGATCCGTTCGTATGAGACGGCGGCGGGCTTGCTTTCAAAACTGGGTACACCGCTTTCTGAAATGAGCCAGGATGAAATCCAGAGTCTGAAGGGAGTTGGAAGTGCTATTAGCGGAAAAATTCAAGAGCTACTAACCGTAGGTAAAATGAAAACCCTTGAGCGCTATAAAGACCAAGTGCCTGAAGGTATTCAGGAAATGTTACAGATCAAAGGGTTAGGAGCCAAAAAGATCAAAACCGCTTGGGAAGATTTAGGGGTTGAAAATGCTACGGAGCTTCTCTATGCCTGTAACGAAAACCGGCTGATTGAGTTGAAAGGATTTGGCGAGAAGACTCAGGAGGAAATTGGCAAACAACTTGAGTTTTTCCTGAGTAACCGGTCAAACTTTCTTTATGCAAACATCGAGCACATTGCGGAGGTATTGTTGAAAGATCTTCGTGATCTTCAGCCGGAGATCCGTTGGGAAAAAACCGGAGATCTTAGACGGCAAGAACCCATCCTGGACAAGCTTGAATATCTTATGGAGTACCGTGATCAATGGCCTGATTTTGGCCATCTTGACGGACTGATAGCTTCTGAAGTCACTGATGATATTTGGAATGGTGTGATAGGGGAGCAAACAAAGGTTGTCATTTACCGGGCAAGTATGGGTAGTTATGAGGATAATTGGTTACGCACGACAGGTCCGCTAAGCTTGGTGAATTTGTTGAAGGACACCAAATATGAGTCCGAGAAAGTTGCTTTTGAAGAATTGAGTTATTCGTGCCTCCCGCCTGAATGTCGAACCCATCAGATTGGTAAAAGGCAACTGCCCGGGAGCTTGGTAGTGGAAGACGATATCAAGGAGTCATCCATAGTCACACCATTTTTAGTGATGGAGTCGATAGCGTAGAGGAAATGTCTACTTACTGTAAAGCAAAGGGTTATTCCTATCTCGCACTGACTGACCACTCACAGATAGCAGTTTATGCAGATGGGATGGACGAAGAAAAAGTGAGAGGCCAATGGGCTGAAATTGACCGGCTGAATGCTTTGGATCCTGACTTTCGTATCATTAAGGGCATCGAATGTGATATCTTAAATGATGGCGACCTGGATTATGATGATACCTTCCGAAAGGACTTTGAACTTGTGATAGCCTCGATTCATACCAATATCAAGATGGATGAAGAGAAAGCAACCAACCGGCTCATTAAGGCGATCGAACATCCTCACACCAATATGATCGGGCACCCTACCGGTCGTTTGCTTCTGGGTAGAAGTGGGTACCCACTGGACATGAGGAAGGTAATCGATGCCTGTGCGGCCAATCAAGTAGCGATAGAGATCAATGCGAGTCCATACCGTTTGGATTTAGATTGGCTGCATCTCTCTTATGCAATTGATCGTGGGGTTTTACTTTCGATCAATCCCGATGCACATGCAAAGGAAGCGATCGATCAGATCAGGTTTGGCGTGATCATTGCAAGGAAAGGTTGGTTGCCGGAGAGTAGCTGTCTCAACGCTCGTGGAGTCAAAGATTTTCTTGAATTTTGTAATAAATAGTAGAGAAAAGGCAACTTTTGAGAAAATTGGATTGTTTGAAAGACAATAATTTGTTAACTGTGTTCTTTATAACTTTGCGAAATTCTTTTATTTTTGTTCAAATTAAAGTAAATAAAATATGAAAAGTATGAGATTGTCTATATCAGTGCTTGCTTTGGCCTTGGTATCTGTATTCTTAATTAGCTGCC
Source organism: Saprospiraceae bacterium (assembly GCA_016711125.1). GTDB lineage: Bacteria > Bacteroidota > Bacteroidia > Chitinophagales > Saprospiraceae > JABDMH01. The sequence continues at coordinate 787,889 of JADJTQ010000003.1, forward strand.
AGGGGGATAATGATAGTGCTAAAGACGCAGCCCGCACTGGACTTGAAAATACAGGGGCTGATGCGGTTGCTACTTCTGCCAACTCGGTACAGACACCTGCCGCTGACGCGGTAGTGCCAGTAGGACCGACAACAACCCTCGAATTTGCTGATACAAAACATGATTACGGGATGATAGAACAAGGTGAGAAAGTATCGCACGTTTTTACGTTTAAAAATACGGGTAATGAACCTTTGGTATTGAGTAATGTAAAACCTAGCTGTGGTTGTACGACACCAAAATGGACCAAAGAGCCGGTTGCACCTGGGGCACAGGGAGAGATTCAGGTGGAGTTTGACTCAAAAGGCAAGAGTGGAAAGCAAACAAAAACAGTAACGATTACTGCTAATACAGACCCAGCAACCACCATCCTCACGATTACTGGTGACATTCAGGTGCCTCCATCTAGCTAGTCGGGTAGAGTTAAATCAAAGAAAAACATAAGGTCTGTTTCCTTGGGGAGCAGGCCTTTTTTTTGTAGGGTTAATTCTGGCGTTTTGATAGATCGAAGATGGATATATTCTTATAACTACCGATCTTATCCTGGATGTAGGGCGTCAGCACTGGATTTTCAAGTGTTTTCTGATCTGCAATAAAGAGGTACTTTGCGCCCAGTTCAATTTTCTCCTCAATTCGATCCGGGTTCATTCCGACTCCATAGTCAGTCCAGCCTTTCCGGTCCATCAAATAGAGAGTGATATTAATGCTGTAATCTGAAAGACTTAAGACTTTGTCCTGTCGGGTAATGTTCAGTTCTTTGAGTAATGGTTCGATTTCATTGAAAGACTGAAAGATATCACGATGATGCAGATTGCGATAACCATTAATATCATATCGCTCCAGAATACGACGTCTGGCAAAATCTGCACTATGAACCAGCAGTGCCAGCAAAACGAGAGGCGTAATCAGAGAATAGAATAGCTTGAAGTATTTTTCTTAAAAGCCGTGAAAAATGACATTATCAGAATCGGGATGAGCATATACAAATCAATGGTGTAGTAGTCGTGCCACTGCAGGGCTTTGAAGAACAGCAGACAAAAACACACAACACCTAATCCAATTAAAATCAACAATATAAAAGTCAGTTTTTGCACGTGCCGGTGCAGAACCACTGTGAAAACCGCCACTATGGCAAAAGTAACTTCAATAAAGGGTCTGAAATAGTCGAAACGCATATGAATCAGGATATATCTCCAGGTTTCTTTGATTTCGACCATGGTCATTTTCCATATCGGCAAAATCCCAATTAGAAAAATGCCACCGGTATGTTGGTTGTTGTAGTACACGGCGTATTTATACCATAGAAATGGAATGATCAAAACCATCAGGATTGCGATGATACTTTTGTAATTGAGCCGAAATGTTTTTTGATCGGAAAATTTAATTAGGAAGTTATCCATTAGAATCACCATAATGATGGCAATGAAGGATAAAAGGGAAGAGACTTTGAGCAAAGCCGCCAGCGTGTAGAAAAAACAGCACCAAATGAAATGTTTGGTCTGTTTAGTGTGTTTGAATGTGTAGAAAAAGTAGATCCCCATCATCGCCAGGGATAAAGCCGGAATATTCATTAAAAAATTATTGCTGTAGTAAACCATAACAGGGGATGTAAACATCAACAATCCTACAAACAATCCAGCGTATGAGTTTTCCACCTCTCGCTCAATAAGTTTAAATAGGGCTGTCAGTCCCAGAAAAAATAGGAGCGCTATCAAACTGCGGTATACCCAAATATTACGGCCTGTTATTGTCCATATTTTGGCTACGGCATAATAAATAATGGGAAATTCACTAATGGTTTTGCCCGTGCCATCCCTGCCTAAATAATGTACAGATGGTTCAAGAAAGGGATTTTGATCTTCGTAGTAGTTTGTAGCAAGTGAAAGGCAATCGGCTTGACGCCATTGATGAATACTTTGGGGCAGCTCGAAGAGTGTGTTTTGGTAGCCATATACCCATGCCAGAGCTCCGTACAGCAACATAAAGACGAATAGCGAGTATTTTGGGAAATAGTGTTTTGACGAAATTTCAGGCATGATTTTGAAATGCTATTGCGTATGATTGGTTGTTTCCACCGTCCAAATATGGTTAATTCTATACTTTGATCAGAATTTTTTACCATCTGTTTCGATGCTCATGCGGAGATCTTATCTTAGTGGTCTGATGCTAGACAATCTGCAAGGACCCTGTAGTCTTTCATGAATCCAGGCAAAACTATCTATGAAGCAATACTTATCCTTGATCAAATTCAGCCATACGGTATTTGCGTTGCCTTTTGCCTTGTTGGGATTATTTTTAGGTTTTTTTCAGACCGGCAAATTTATTCCGGATTGGTTTATATTGGTCAAGGTTTTGGCTTGCATGGTCTTTGCCCGAAGCGCGGCTATGGCCTTCAACCGATATGTGGATCGTGATCTTGATAAAACCAACCCGCGAACAGCGATGCGGGAGATTCCGGCAGGTAAGATCAGGCCACGACAGGCTCTGTTTTTTGTGATTCTAAATGTGCTACTTTTTATTGCTACTACTTACTGGATCAATCCGATTTGCTTTTATCTATCTCCGGTAGCCATGACTGTGGTGTTAGGTTATAGTTACACAAAGAGATTCACTTTTTTATGCCACCTTGTATTAGGACTTGGTTTGTCATTGGCTCCAATTGGGGCATATCTGGCGGTAACAGGAATGTTTGCATTGGTCCCGGTTTTGTATAGTTTAAGTGTTTTGTGTTGGGTTTCGGGGTTTGATATTATATATGCTTTACAAGATGAGCGATTTGATACTGAGCATAGGTTGAGATCCATACCAGTGCAATTTGGTGCCAAAACATCATTGCAGATTTCATCTGCCTTACATTTCATCTGTGCTACACTTATTATTTATGCATCGTTGTTGACAAAGGAATATATTGGCCAATTATTTTGGTTGCATTGGATCGGTGTTTTGATTTTTATTGGGCTATTGATCTACCAACATACTTTGGTCAAAGCGGATCAACTAGACAAGGTCAATCTCGCATTTTTTACCACCAATGGCATCGCAAGTGTTTTGTTCAGCCTTTTTTATATTTCCGATTTATTTATTTGAAGAGGTCGATATTGGTCTGAATAAACTCAATCATTTTATCCAACGCTTTTTTTCGGTGGCTGATTTGATTTTTTTCAGGAGCCGTCATCTGACCAAAAGTTATCGTGGCATCAATCGGTTTGAATATTGGGTCGTACCCGAAGCCTTTAGTTCCTGATCTTTGAAGGGTAATTTCACCTTCACAAATTCCTTCGAATGTGTACAAAGTGTTTTGGTAATATAGGGCGATCACCGTAATAAAACGGGCAGATCGATCCCGGTGATTTTTCATCTTTTCTAGCACCAAATTAATGTTGTCATCTGCATTCCTTATTTCACCGGCATAACGGGCTGATCTCACCCCTGGCTCTCCTTGCAAGCCAGGGATTTGCAATCCGGTATCCTCAGCAAAACAATCAACCTTAAATAGATCATAAATATAGCGGGCTTTTTGTACTGCATTTTCTGCGATTGTTTCTGATGTTTCAGGAATTTCATCATAAAAATTAAGATATTCTAACCCATGAATGACGGGTGTATTCAGGCAATTTGATTCTTTAAGAATTTCATTGATTTCCCTTACTTTATGCTTATTATGCGAAGCTAGAATAATTGATTTCAAGTATTTATGTTTTTAAAGAATGGCATCATTGGAGTAATTGAAGGGTCTCCCACAGAGCTCTCTTTTTATTGGGATCATTTTGGACACTATCGAGCAAATCACAAAATAAAAACCGATGATGTTTTAGATTAAGGAGTTGGTAAGGCAGATGTGCAATTGACAAGCCGATTTCTGAAGGTGTGAATCCAAAGGATATGATGATTTTGGGGTCTTCCAAATGGCCCAATAGTTTCGACAAGTAAACACCATCCGAATCATCGGTGATTATTCGATAAGTGTCGAGATGCATGTCCAGGCCGAGGGCTTTTAAGATTTTTGATAGAAAGTCTTGTAGCAAGGGATTAACTTCTTCTGATGTCGAAAGAATGATCCAGTACGACTTCTGCGACTCACCAAGCACTTTGATGGGTGCTGCAGAGGGAAGGTGGTATATAGGTATAGCTTCAAAGGGGATCATGACTTTTATTTAAAGTGACAAAGGTAAGGTTATCGTCAAGATGTAGTTGGAATTAGGCTAGATACTTCTACCCACAATTTATTGAAATAAGATAGCAGATTAAGACACATATGCGAGACTGATTCGTTTATAATACAGGATGCAGTGGTATGGTACAGAGCAAATTAGCTACATTTACTTAGAAAATAACTATTTAAATAGAAATGGAAATAAGCATTGAAAGAGTAAGATCATCTAAGCTTTCTCAAACCGACCTTACCAATATTCCTTTTGGTAGGGTATTTACCGATCATATGTTTGTGATGGACTATAAGGACGGTACCTGGCAGAATGCCAAGATAGAAGGTGTGCGAAGCCTTCCAATACATCCCGCAAATCTTACACTGCATTATGGACAATCCATCTTTGAAGGTATGAAGGCATCTAAGAATGCAGATGGTGTTCCACTACTTTTTAGACCTGAAATGCACGCAGCTCGTATGAATGCCTCGGCGGAACGCATGTGTATGCCTACCATTGACCCTGAGCTTTTTGTGGAGGCCATCAGACAACTGGTGTATATTGAAAAGAATTGGATCCCTAATATGGCGGGAAGTGCACTCTATATTCGTCCGTTTATGTTTGCAACCGACGAATTTCTGGGTGTGGCTCCGTCGGAGACATACAAATTCATCATTATGACCTTGCCGGTTGCTCCATATTATAGTAAACCCGTGAAACTTTTTGCATCCACTCAATACATCCGGGCTGCCAAAGGTGGAGTGGGAGAGGCCAAAACAGCAGGTAATTACGCTGCCTCTCTTCTGGCCTCAAAGCAAGCCCGCGATAAAGGTTTTGATCAGGTGTTGTGGCTCGATGGACGGGAATTCAAGTATGCACAGGAGGTAGGAACAATGAATATCTTTTTTGTAATCGATGGTGTTGTGATTACACCTCCTACCGATGGAGCTATTCTAAAGGGAATAACCCGGGATAGTTTTTTACGTATACTCGAAGATCGTGGTTATAAAGTCGAGGAAAGACCTATTTCCATGGATGAGGTGTTTGCTGCTCATCAAGATGGTAAGTTAAATGAAGTGTTTGGATCAGGAACAGCTGCAGTCGCGGTTGACGTGATGCAAATAGGATACCGAGACCAGTCAATTGAGTTAAAACCTTCTACAGACAGCCTCGCTCAAATGCTGAAGAATGAAATAAATGGCATTCGAAACGGTCAAGTTTCGGACAAGTTCGGTTGGATAGAGCCAGTTTTGGAGGTAGAGATCGTCTAATCTGACCCTTGCTGAAGACCAAAAGGGCTCAACTTAGGGCCTTTAGAAACCACGGTAAATCTACCGTGGTTTTTTTTTTTGGTTTTTTTTTCAATGGGTTTATATATCTAAAGACTACATATAAAGAATACTGTAATATTTTCGATCACATACAAATAATCATCATATTATGATAATTTGTAATGTTTATTTAACTGATTTTAAAGTGTCAGTATATGTGGTAAGGATCACATGTGTATAAAGTAGGTTTTACCGGGGAAAGCATGCTTGAAAGACACATTAGAATTAATTCCTATGCATAAGCTTTTTCTGTCATCTGTTCTTCTACCTAAAATTTAGGGCTTTGGTATTGTTCTTGATAATAATATGACGGGCTCACAAAAATCATCAGGCCCATGTTTGACTTATGCAGAAACCGAAAATTTTATTTAACTAAAACTATTACTCATGAAAAAGACGAGTTTTACTTCTTCGGATTATTCGTGTTGGTTTCCTTCGAGACTTTCGCGTACTAGTTCGCCTATCAAGTACCTTCAGGTATTGTTCCTGTTGGTGGTTGGGGCGATTAGTACGTATGGTCAGATAGGACCAAACTGTACACACATCAATGCTTCGATAGGGGCAGATGACACGGCACGGATTTTAGTAGGGGAGTTGGTGACCAACGCTTTACAGATCCAGGCACAGGGAGATTCCCTGACAATAGAGATACTGGGTAGTTATGGACAGCGCATCTTGTATGTTCAGAATGTAGGTCCGGGGTATGAGATTGCACTGTATGCATGTCCACACCTTGGGAGACAGCTGAAAGTGAATGTGTCGATTACGGGAGGTACGGGGAGTACCTGCTGGAGCTATTTAACGTTTAAACAGGGCAATGGGCCGGCGATCCTGGGAAGATCGAAGACGGTATATTGCTTTGACCCGTTGGTAAAGGGTGGTCACATCCATGATGTACCGCCGCAAGCGCTGGTACCATGCCGGGGTGCGGAGTCAGCGGCCTTTGTGGCAGGCTGGGTGACCCCGTTTAACTGTGACCCGGCGGAACTGGGACTGGCGGGCAATGACACGGCGAAGATCATATTGCGTGAATATGAGGCTTATGACAAAGATGGGGTACGAGGAGCGGGTTATGACACGATCTACGTATTGCGTTTACCCCAGATCACGGTAGACAATGCGTTTTGTCCGGAGCGGGATACGGTATATTGTGGAGTAGGGGGCAAGATAGGCCCATACATGATAGCGGGATATCCGTTTTATTATGGAGCGTTAGATACGCTACAATTGATAGACCGATTTCAGGCGATCAGTTTTATCGAGACGAAGTTTAATCCGACCACCCGCCAATTGGAGTTTTATCCGGTGGAGTTTGATCCAAAATGTGGGATCAGCGTACATGTAGATGCATGGCCATTGGGCGGTGGAGAATGTTCACAGCAGTATAAGGTGAATGTGGATATAAAGCAGACCTGCTGGGGCACACCGGGTTGTATACAGGAGCTGGACTAGGATTGACGAATGCGACGAATTTTGTAGCGTCGTTTCATCCGAAACATTGGGCCTATAGCCGGAGCGTGACGAGTGGATATATTACAGCGAATGTGACGAATGTAGGAAATGTACCGGTTTTTGACGGCAACTTCAACCGTCCGAATCCGACCTTGAAGTTGATCGATTCGTTAGGAGCGCTGAACTATACGATATACAATGGTACGGGAGTAACCACGGCAGACAACCGAGCAAGCATGTGTGTGAGTATCCCGACGGAAGGAGACTTGACCTTTACGATAGCGGGTTCAAATGGTACCAATGGTGGCTACCGGTTGAATGGAGAGTATATTGCATTGACCAATGGAACCTATACCTTATCGTTGGAGCCATGCGATTTGTTCTGTTTTGAGAGCCGGGGCTCGCAGATCACAGTGAGTGGTTTGTCTTGGTTAGAGACGGTATTACCATCGCCACTAGACTCGATAGCTCCGGGCTACTGGAGATGTGAGTTTTGGGTGATCGATCTGGATACGTTACCACCGGTGATCGAATGTGAACTGGATGGAAAAGCGAATAGCGACTTGGTGCATGGAGATACATTGTACATACCAGCGGGTACGCATGAGTGTGCCGCGTATGCGTACTTACCACCGGCCTATGTTGTTGATGACTGGAGTGGGGTTAAGTTTGTGAAAGCGATGATACCAGGCATCGCGACGGTTGTATTCGAAAAATCGAAGACGATCAAAAATTTATATGAGAGTCATAAACAAGTGAAGATACCGCACGGCGGGGTGATCCCGATTTACTACGAGGCATATGACAGCTGTCATAACATAGCGTATGATACGTGCTGGGTGAAAGTAAAAGACTATACTAAACCGGTTGCGATCTGTGACAAAGGGGTGACAGTAGGTTTGAGCAGCAAGAAAGTATGGGTAGATGCGAGCACCTTTGATGAAGGAAGCTGGGACAACTGTGGGGTTAACCTGTTGTTGGCCAGGAGAGTAGACTGGTATGAAGCATGTGTAGATCTTTGTGATGACTACGTATGGTGTTGTACCAATGAGCATTATGATACCTTGTACTGCTCGAAGTTGGAGACAGATAAACATATCGATGAAGTAGAGGCTCATTATGCGAAGTACTTGGATTGGTTGTGCAATGACTATGTTGATTGCGGACCGATCATCTACAATGCATGGCAGTATCAGTTGGCCAAATATGCGACTTTAGAGTGCATCGATCATCCGTATGAAGTGGATGACCATTACTTCAAGCAATTGTTTAAAGAGTGCTACGGTGCATACCGGGGCGAGTACGGATATTCGCGAGCGTCCAACTATAAAGGCAGTGCACCTACCAAGACCAATGGAAGTCTGATCACGTTGCACGATATCGATGCAGGTACAGGGGTGAAGTACTGTTTTGACGAGTTCAAACAGCTGCCGGGTGTATCGGATTATGAATATGACATCCAGAGCGAGATCGATTTGTATGAGCAAATCGGAGGTGGCTGGAGTGATGCAGTACCATTTGATTGCGAAGATGCATGTAGTGAAGTTACGGTAGAAATATTGGTAATGGATTACTGGTGCAACTGGAGCAAGTGCTGGACCAGTGTCTTGGTAGAAGATAAGACACCGGTATCGGTAGTACATGAAGTCGATGATCAGATAGAGATCACGTGTTCGGCGTACAAACAAATATTATACGATTTTCCAGGACATGAATATGAAGTGAGTGTCGAGTGGATCGTAGAAAAAGCCAAGACGGGCGATGAGTTAGCCTTAGCCCAGTTGGATGCGTTGTTTGGAGGCTACGAGAAAGTATGGAGAGATGAGTATGGCAATGTACCTCACCCAAGCAAAGCGTATCATTACGATCTGTATTGTGATTGTAAAGAGTACAGCAAGCAGGAGAAAGTATGGGATGAGCACCTGGGCTATATCTGGAAGACGATCTACTTTGATTCGTGCTACTACCATCATGACCGTGATACGACGTATTATGGACAGGTAGTGGTAAATTGTAGCCAGGCAATCCAGTGTGAACAAACGGTATGGTGCAACTTTGACCATTGCGGGCAGGATACATCTATCGGGAGTGGAAGTTCATACCAGGGTGTCCACCGGTAGAGGGTCACTATGGCTCAGGCCATGTACAGGATACGGTCAAACGTAAGCAGTTGATCTGGGTAGGCAGCAATTGTGAACTGCAGAAGGGGATGTTTACCAAACCGGGTGATGTATATGTGAATACCTGTGGCATCGAGTATGATGATGCAGGAAATGCAAGTGGGGTATTGGCACCGGAATACACCGGCTATCCGGAATACTTGTTTGACGATGATTGCCGCATAGTAGGTACGTCGTATCAGGACAAAGTATTTAAGATTGTAGGTGGAAATGAGGCATGTTACAAGATCATCCGAACCTGGTACCACATAGACTGGTGTTACCCGGCGGAAAGCCGGAGAATGCCAAATACTGGTGGATAGATCCGCAATATGTTGGTAAAGCAATCTACTGGGAGCAGAAGATCATCGTAGTAGATACGGTGCCACCGGTATGTAGCTTTGAAGAAGATCTGGGCACGGTAGATGCCTCGGGCTGTGCGTATACGCTAAATCAGACGGTGAATGTGGATGATAGCTGCGGAGCGTTAAGCTACCATTGGGAATTGTATGAGCTGAAAGGCAGCTATAAGACCCTGGTAGACAGTGACTATGGCGATCTGGACGGTACCAGTACGAGCTTTGATGTAGTGGTGGAAGATCTACTGACGGGCAGCTACGAGCTGAAAGTACGGGTTACGGACGAGTGTCAGAATGAGAATTACTGCATTGATAACTTTGATGTGATCACTGGTAAGAAACCAGCCGCCATCTGTATCACGAGCCTAACCGCCGAATTGACACCGATGGATCTGGATCAGGATGGAGAGATTGATACCGCTATGGTAACGATCTGGGCCAATGAGTTTGATCGCAGCAGTAAACCTGCATGCAACAGTGATAACGAGTTGAGTTTCCGCATCGAATTGATGGATGGAGTCGCAGACGAAGACTTTGCCGGAGATGCAGATAGTCTGGTCATTGGATGTGATCAGGTTGGTACTCAGCAGATCCGTCTATGGGTTATCGATGAGAATGGTTCATTCGATTACTGTGATGTTATCCTTGTCGTACAAAACAACATGGGTGGCTGTGGTGATTTCTCTGGTAATAATGGTGCAGTCACCGGCAGTGTGAAGAATGAATTGAATCAAACAGTTAAGGATGTTCAAGTACGAGCTCAGCTACAAGGCGGGCAGGTGCTGGAATACTTGACAACTGCTTCTGGTGCCTATGCATTTGCAGCTAGCCTAGGTCAGGATTTAAAGGTCACTCCAGTTAAAGATGTAGATCCGATGAATGGAATTTCTACCCTTGACCTGGTCAAGATCCAAAAACATATTCTGGCCAAAGAAAAGTTGGAGAATGAGTATCGGGAAGTAGCAGCAGATGTCAATAACGACGGTCGTATCTCTACTCTTGACCTGGTTCAATTGAGGAAACTTATACTTGGTAAATCTGATAACTTCCAGGATAATAAATCTTGGAGATTCTTTGAAAAATCAAGTAACAAGGAGAGTTACGAAATCAGTTCATTGAATAATGCCATGCAACTACATTGGATGGGTGTTAAAGTTGGTGATGTTAACCTGGATTCTGACAGTAAACGTTCTGCCGGAAGAAGTGCAAACCACCTGGTATTTGATGTTGATGATGTTGCGATGACCGCAGGATCTCGATATGCAGTGAATTTTAAAGCGGGAAGCTTTAAAGACATTGCCGGCTACCAGTATACGCTGCAGTTTGATCCTTCAATGGTACGAGTTGCCAATGTGATACCAGCTGAGATCATCAATTTGACCGATGAAAATTTTGCTACGAACAAATCTGAGCAAGGTTTCATCACCAGTAGCTGGAATGCTAGCGAAGGTACCAGTGTTAAAGAAGGTGAAGTACTGTTTACCCTGATCTTTGAGGCAGTAGGAACCGCTCATTTGAGCGATGCCATCGCAATCACTTCAGGAGTAACCAAAGCCGAAGCTTACAGCAGTGATGATAAAGTGTCAAATGTTGCACTGAACTTCCGAAATGGACAAGTTTCTGAAGATGCGTTTGTTCTGTTCCAGAATAGTCCAAATCCATTCACAGAAGTGACAACAATTGGCTTCAATTTACCGCAGGCTGATTTTGCCAAGATCACCGTATATGATATGACAGGAAAAGTTATACATGTACAATCGGGTGACTTTGTAAAAGGATACAATGCGGTTGAACTGAAAAGATCAGATATCTCAGTCAATGGGCTACTGTATTATCAACTTGATACAGAAGCTTTCACAGCGACTAAGAAGATGATACACATTAGATAATATGTCTGAAGCATGAGTGGTGATTGGCCATCCCGTCGAAAGACGGGATGGCTTTTTGCTTTAAAGCGGTGTCTTGCTCTATGTCTGATCTTTGTTCACTACAATGGATTGATCACTGGAAATCATTTAGTGTAGTCTTTTTTCCAGAATCCACGGAATCTAAATCTATTCATCAACCTCATTTCAACTCAGGCTCCCTTGACACATCAGACGCAGGTCGGTTCTAGTGTCTTTTAGCGATATCAAAAAAAATAAATAACTCGACGCAGTAACATGGCAAGACATTCTTACCCGCTCTATCCTTGCAAATTGTGATTAAAATCTTATAGTGGAATAATAATCTACATAAGAGGCAGGAGATCACCTTTGTACCATTTGTAAAAACAAATATTTGTTTTTTGTCGCTGATTAGATCGTAACTAATATTAAGAAGCTAACTTTATCGTCTAGTTGATAGTTAAACACTCAGTATCGTAGTTATTCCACCTTTTGGTGTTTCCTTTCAAATTGATCGGTGTGACCATGAAAAACATGCCTTCAATGCATATAGTCTTATTTTTTATGTTGTTAGTGGCAAGGAATAGCCTGCATTTGGGGATGGCAAATGGGGTTCTTTGGATTTAAAATAGATTTTAATCTTTCAGGAAATAAGTGATGAATTTCGTCGATTAATAATTCCAGATTGTGGATTACCTGAGTCCTTTTTTGGTTCTGACTAGACAGGTTTCAATTCTGGGGTGATGGATGGATTGGATTGAATCTTAAAATTCGTTAAATAAAAAATAAATAATTGGGTGATAATGGAATTAGTATTATCTTCCGGCCGCAGAATCTAAAACTGATCTGGCATTCGAGTTAAACATTATATTTAGTTGTACTGTTTATTAGAGTGTTTTTTGAAGTGACAGCTGAAGTTTTGGAAATGAACCCTTTCTCTTTGCTCTTTTAAGAAGAGTCTATTTGGCTTTTGAAATGAGTCCCGTTAACTTGGTGATATCGATTCACCAAACGATCCGTAGTATGGGTAATTTAGTTACGTGGGCAAAAAATAAATTTGTAGTGCACAGATGCATTCGTATTTGTGTATAATCTGGAGATAATTGGGCATTGCCATATCACGTAATTCATAATCTATACTTTATTGAGGAACTAAACAACTGATTTCGCTTGGCGAGATCTAAGCTGTTTGTGTTTTTGCATTCGGATGCAAAGCAGTGTTTGTGCATCTGCAGCATCAGGTATGCAGTAGTGAGGTATTGTTATTGTTAATTGATTCTGAATAATTCGTATATGTTAATTCTCTTGAGTTTACTATTTATTAGAAATAAAATAAGAACGCTGCTCAGTGGGAGAATTGTGAGGATATACGAATAGTTAAGATATTTTATAGGAGCGATAAACAGATGTTTTTTGAAGTTGTCATCAATTCAATTTTTAGTTTGAGTTTTAAAGCCTCTTGCTGAGAAGAACCCGTAGTTAACCGATGATTTTCATCAAGGATATCCCGATGTGAATAATTTGAGTGATAGAAGAACTATCACTCAAATCGCTCCTTATTTTTGATAGTATAATGTATTTGTCGAATTAATATCCGATCAATCAGAATTTGATACGTATGTTTTGGTTCTAGTTTTTTTTTGAATTCTGGCGCTCTGTTTAAATGACAGTTTGCCCACAGGTTAGACAAAGCGAATCTCTTGAGCCTTGCCTTTATTTGTATTGATTGCTTGGCTTACATTGCTTTGTTGATTTGAGTTTTTTGTTCTTTCTATAGCCTTAGGAAAACCATTTTTGATAAAAGACCTCTCTGGTGGTTTAGCAGAGGGGTCTTTTTTTACAGGACCCTCCACGATAATAGCGCTTTAGAAGGAATATCAAGCGTATTCGGGTTACCTTAATCTTGCCATTGAGTCGTCGGGCAAACCTGTGCTTTCGGAAAATGATTTAACCAAACCATCAACAACAAGCAGTTTCTTTTGTATAACACCATTTAGAAATTGTAGCTGAATAAAATAGACGCCATCAGGAAGTATTTTGTTCAGTCGCAAACCATATCTGCCAACTTCTAATGTTGTCGGTGCCAAGGCCAAATGCACGGGTTTACCTGTTTTATCTTTGATCTCTATTGTGATCTGAGCCCTCTCTTTGATTTCATAGTTAATCCAAAAATCCTGGATTGATGAGAGACTGCTCGTATTAAGCATGGGCAGGATATTTGCATTTATTTCCGTTAGTTTCTTCGATGATAAGATATTCTCACAATCAACTATTTGAGCCTCAAAAATGGCACCGTTATCAACCTTAAACCCAGGTGCAAGTTCAATTAGACCGGTCGATTGAAAAGTGACGATACTATCGTCCACTACTTTCCCCCCGGAAGATATTCGCAATAAAGCAGCATGGGTTCCCGAAGGGATGGTGTCGTCATTTACCAGACAATCACCTGATTCGCAAATCGAACCCTGCATTCCAATACATTCATCACAACCATCTGGTATACCATCATTGTCTGCGTCCAGCAAATCATCATGGCCTGGACAGACATCACAAGGATCAGAAATACCATCATCATCACTATCGCTATCAACATAAAGCCCGACACAATCGCAATCATAATTGAGTTGATCATCAATTGTGCAAGGATCACCATCATCACAGGGTGTTGTAGGAATGCAGGCACATGGTAGAAATCTCGCGTCGGCCCAATCAGCGTGATCGCAATCAAGGCCATCACCTCCATCATTAACCACCAATTTCACTCGATCAGCGCCGGAAATGTCAACCTGGATGAATAATGCACTATCCGCCCCTGTAATGAGTGGACTCTGATAGGCAAGCATGTCGTCCTTTATAAACTTCAAACTTTACGGAGCCAGAATTACATTCGTCATCGACACCCACGTATGATTGAAATAGGGCGTAATCACCGTTAGTGGCGTAGGTTATTTCAGAATGTGCATGAACTCCCAGTCCTGATGAAAATGTCCGTCCATTGATTTTGATGGTCTGACCATCGTTCGGTTGCTCTGAGCCTACACTTCGATTGATTTCAACCGGACCCTGGCCATTTATGGCAGATAGCCAGGTTTGATCGCTAACCGGCATTTCAGAGCAGGATTCTGTGTTCAAACTGTTGATCCATTGCTCTAGAATTGAGATATAGGCGGTATCAACCAGGTTCTTAGCGAGCGGAGGCATAGCTCCGGTACTCAAGCTTTTATCTCTCACCCAAATTTCTGATTCATCGAGATCCCTGGGTTTCACCATGTAATGGTCGGTTGGGGTGTTTGGACTGATGCCACCGCTCCAGATGATATTTTGGCTGGGAAGGGGAGTGGAAAAACGTGCATCAAAAGCACTTGCGACTCCGTTAGGTTGGTGGCAATGAGCGCAGTTTGAGTCCAGATATGAACGTACCCTGGTTTCTAAAGTTGCTAATGTATCTGATATATCTGCAGCCTGTAGGAACGTGGATATATCTTCAGGTTCGAAGGCGTTGCCAAAAATACCTAAATGTCGCCAGGTATTAAGCTGATTGTCTGTTTGCATACTCGGATATGTATAATCAGCATTCAATTGCCAAGTTTTAATACCGAGGACAAAATCTGCATTGGCGGTGTGGCAAGTCATACAATCGCTCCTGCTCGGGAAATTCCAGGTCTGGACTCCCATTGTGCCTCCGGGTAGAGAAACTTGATAATTTTTACTTTGACTGTTTACGAGCAATTCGGCATCGGTGCCCTGATCATTCCATTTGTAGGTGACTCCATAGGCACCCTCACTGGTGATTATAAAGAATCTGGTCTCAATAGGAACAGTCACTGATGGATTTTCATAGTCGATCGGTAGTGCAAAGTGTTTTACCATGACTGTGCCAGAAGGAAACTGCCAAGTTGAATTGGCCGAAAACGTTATTTGTTCTTGAGGTGAATCGTGGGTGCCATCATTGGGTATGGCTATCCACCTTTGCTTGATGGCCCGGTCCGACCATAGTGGTGCATTGACCTCGTATGGCACTAATGTAGTATCTGGCGTCAATGGATTTAGGGAGCTGAATGCACCCGTTTCCGATAAAAACTGAGGAGGTTCCGGCACACTTCCGTCCTCTTTAAGTCGGTAGATAATTCCCCCGTCCAGGGCAGTTCCAAAAAGTTTTAGCACGAAAATGTCACCAGCGACGTTGGTTGCAAATGATGAGATCCCGTTTTTATCGCCTATGCCTGTGGCAGGAACATTGGTGAGAAAAATCACCTCGCCATTGGTGGGATTGTATGACCAAATATTTCGGACTCCATGATCACCAAAGATATATTTACCGTCTAGTTCACCCTGGTACTTCATTCCATGGTAGACAAATCCACCGATGATGGAATTTCCGTCTGCGTGCGTATAGTCGTAGACAGGTGGTGTCGACCTGCCATGGACTGGGGCTGGCGGGCTAGAGTTGCCCTGAATGCTCCCCTCCCTATAAGGCCATTGAAGATTTAAACCTGGCTGATCGACGATAGAGATCTCTTCGCGCGAACCCTGACCGACATCACCAATCCAAATCTCGCCGGTGACCGTATCGATCATAGCACGATGCGGGCTGCGGAGGCCAAGGGCATAGTACTCTTCTAAAACACTTCCATTTACGTTTAACCATGGATTATCATTAGGAATGAAATACCCTTGAGAGAAACTCGCATCATTGAGGAATGGACTATTGGAGGGGTCAATTTGCTGACGTCGTATGGCATGACTACGGTTGGCATCCATTTCCAGATCGATTCGAAAAAGGCCACTCATTAACCGATTATCGATTTGTTGTGTGGTATTGTAAGGGTCATTGATACCTCCTGCATCACCGGCGGTGTAGTAAAAATACCCTGCGTTGTCAAAAAACATGGCTCCACCATTGTGCCAACAATGATCATCGTAGGTTTGGATCAGGACAAATTCAGAATTTGGATCAAAATCTTCCTGACCATCCGGGCGGTGAAATCGTGACAACCTTAAAAAAGAAGGGTTTTCGCAACCGATTATATTTCCATTGGGATGCCATCGATAATAGAGGTAGATATAACCTCGGTTTGTACTGCCGGGCATTCCAAATTCAGGGTGGATAATCGCATTGAGCAGCCCGGCGTCAAAGTCTGTATCCACAGAATCCGATATGTCAAGGACGTTGTCTTTAACCGTCGATGCGCTATCATTGGAGATTTTCCAAATAACTCCGACTTTGCTGGCTACATAGTAGCTATCTTCGGATGGTATCTCGATGAGGGCCACGGGATCTATAAATGTGAGATGCGGAAAGGCATTTTCGACAGTCCAGTTTTGATTGGTACCTGAGGGTGCGGCATCGGGGAAGTTGCCATCAAGATAAGGTGCAACCGAAGTAGGTTGATTGATACCTGGAGGAGGTGAATAAATGAATTGAAAACTGAGGCCTAAAAAGCATATTATAGCTACAAACAAATAGCCGTATCGGGATTTGATTTGACGAGCTAACGCAGGTTGCCTGTTTGAAGTCCTGACCATCGTTTTGAGTGTGAGGTGAATTTAACAAATCAGAGAGACAAAAGATGGTTACAGTGCCACGTGGGTCAACCAGGGATAAAGAGTAACCAGCCTTGATTTCTGTGAAGCGTCAGATATGGGTGTCGAAATGGCAGGTAATTTACACAATTATCGATAAATTTCCTTCTGCTGTGTGATTAAGGTAAAGATAAAAGAGGGAATAATACTGGAATTTTGAAAATGATAATGGCGATGGTGGCTATTTTTCACGATCCAGAGATCTAGAATGATCAAATTTCCTTTAGTTGATTACCAGAATAGATAAAGCTTCCCGGACATAAATAATTTTGGCAAACCCGGTAGTCGACACCCGGGTCAGGAACAAAAAAGCCCTTGTATCGGGGACACAAGGGCTACTTATTTTGTGGAATCAAATTCTGTTGCCAGACTACATCATGCCACCCATGCCTCCTCCCGGATGCATGTGGCCGCCACCTCCACCACCTTTGTCCTCTTCTTTCTTGTCACTAACGACACAAGCAGTAGTTAGGATCATACCAGCAATTGATCCGGCATTCTCCAAAGCAATTCTTGTCACTTTGGTTGGATCAATAACACCTGCTTTCTTTAGATCCTCAAAATGCCAGTGCTTGCATTGTATCCATAGTCACCTTTTCCTTCAAGCACTTTCTGCAGCACTACTGAACCTTCAACTCCGTCATTGTCAGCTATGATTCGCAACGGAGCTTCCAGGGCTTTTCGTATGATGCTAATACCAATAGTTTCGTATACATTAACACCTATCAAACTACCTAAAGCAGCAATAGCGCGAACGAGAGCAACTCCGCCACCTGCAACAATACCTTCCTCTACAGCAGCTCTTGTAGCGTGCAATGCATCATCCACGCGGTCTTTCTTCTCCTTCATTTCAACCTCAGTTGCAGCACCAACATATAGGACGGCTACACCGCCTGCAAGCTTTGCCAGACGCTCCTGAAGTTTTTCCTTATCATAGTCTGAAGTTGTGGTCTCAATCTGTGATTTGATTTGATTGATCCTTGATTTGATCTGATCAGCATCTCCACCGCCGTTTACCAACGTTGTGTTGTCTTTATCTACGGTGAGCTTCTCCACGGTTCCCAAGTGTTCCAGATCGGCACTTTCAAGTTTGTATCCTTTCTCTTCGGAGATTACGGTACCACCTGTCAGAATAGCAATATCTTCCAGCATAGCCTTTCGTCGATCACCAAATCCAGGAGCTTTAACAGCGACCACCTTCAACTGGGCTCTCAATCGATTGACGACGAGTACTCCAAGCGCCTGGCTTTCAATGTCTTCAGCAATGATCAAGAGAGGGCGTCCAGACTGTATGGCCTTTTCAAGAATCGGCACAATGTCTTGCATGTTGGAGATCTTCTTATCATGAATCAGAACCAGGGCATTTTCGTATTCCGTGGTCATGCTTTCTGCATCGGTGATAAAGTATGGTGAAAGGTAACCTCTGTCAAATTGCATACCTAGTACTTCATCAACATAAGTATCGGTACCCTTGGATTCTTCTACTGTGATTACACCGTCTTTTGATACCCTTTTCATGGCATCTGCTATCAGGCTGCCGATTTCCTCATCATTATTGGCGGAGATTGATCCTACCTGCTTGATTTTTTCAAAATCATCACCAATAACTTCTGATTGGCTGGCAAGATGTTCAATAACTGCCTTTACGGCCTTATCAATACCTCTTTTCAAGTCCATCGGATTGGCACCTGCAGTTACATTTTTCATTCCCGCACTGATCATTCCCTGAGCAAGTACGGTAGCTGTGGTGGTACCGTCCCCGGCAGCGTCAGAAGTTTTTGAAGCAACTTCTTTCACCATTTGAGCTCCCATGTTTTCGATGGGATCATCCAGTTCAATTTCTTTGGCAACTGTCACACCATCTTTAGTGATCGATGGAGCACCAAATGATTTTTGGAGTACGACGTTTCGACCTTTCGGTCCCAGAGTTACTTTTACGGCATTTGACAGGGCATCAATACCTGATTTTAACTTGGCCCGAGCGTCCATATCGAAGCTAATTTGTTTAGCCATTGTATTTCAAGAATTTAGATTTAAATAAAAATGTTTTAAAATAAAAGTACAGAGCAAGTAGTGAAGCACTACTTATCTAATACGATCAGGATATCATCCTCACGCATGATGAGATAGTCTGTTCCTTCGTAGTTGAGTTCTTGACCAGCATACTTACCGTAAAGCACGACATCGCCGACAGCAACTGTCATCAGATTGCCATCTTTTCCAGGACCAACAGCTACGATCTCACCTCGTTGCGGTTTTTCCTTAGCAGTATCCGGAATGATGATCCCTCCCTGCGTTTTTTCTTCAGCCGAAGCAGGTTTCACAACAACTCTATCATTAATTGGCTTCATCATATCTAATAATCTTTAATTTAAAATGTTAGGAAAAATGGTTTTAAACACTTAAAGGCTTCTGCACTTCTTATGCCATTTGTGTTTTCCTGTCATAATTGCAGATAGCAAGTGGATAATGAATGCAACCTTGGCCTTATTGCCTGGCAGTGTTGTCAGGCTTTTGACAAATTGGCAAGGCTATAAATGAAAAACCTGGAAGATGCGATCCTCCAGGCCTTGTTATTATTCTATCTTCTTTTCTCTTTATTGAGAGAGTAAGTTTTCAGTACCTACCCCTCCTGGGGTTACCAATAAGGTAGTAATAATGCACAATACAAAAAGGGCAATCGCCAAACCCCAGGTAATCTTTTCAATGAAATCAGTTGATTTGGCGGCTCCAAACATTTGATTAGCACTTTGACCCCCGAAAGTTGAGTCAACTCCACCTCCTTTTGGATTTTGGATCAAAACTGCTGTTTTTCATACATTTCGATTGCCCGGTCTGTATGTCCCTGGCTGGCAAGCAGATCTGCTAAGGCTTCAGATACCAAAGTCTCATCCACTTTCAGGCTTTCCATCTTCCAGGATTTCTTTTTCTTTTTCTTCTTTTTCTTCTTTTTCTTCTTCGATTGGCCGGTAGTAAGATCACTTAGTTCCTGGCCTGACTCTTTTGCATGGAGCTTTTTACTTCTTTCGGCTTCAAAATCTTGAAACCCAGATTGACCAGTATCTTCAAGGCGATGCAGCCATCGTAAGAATGGAGACTCATGGTCAGCCTTTTCGACATCTTCTAAGATGTCATCAGAGATTTTTACGGAGAGGACCGGTTCGACAAAAGGTGGCGGCGTATTCACTTCCTGAATGATGTCTGCAGCTAAATTTGTCAAACGGACTTCTTCTTGAATGGACCTTTGTTGCTCAAATATATCTTCCTCCTCTTCTGCTTCCTTTTTTCCTTTTTCATCAGTTTCTGAATCATCATCTGCAACTTCTATGACTTCTTCTTCTATGACATCATCTTCATCATCATCATCATCATCTTCTTCATCTTCATCTTCATCTTCTTCAGGAATAGATTGAACTGGGGGCAGAACTTCATCTGGGAGCTTTACTTCTTCGACTTCAGCATCCTGCTCTTTGATGTGTGTGAAAGGCCATTTTTTTTCTTCCCCATCATCATATTCCGAAGCGTCTGCCGGTTGATCTTCTTCTTCGATGATAGTACCAGGCGGTCTTACTACATCAAAATCGTCAGCAATAGTTACTTGTATTTCTTGTTCAAAAGACTTTGTTCTGGTATCGGCACCTTTTCGACCAACAAAACATCATCTTCAATCAGGCTCTCATCTTCCTCCGTTGCAAATGTCACATCACCGATTTGAGCCAGATCATCGATCGAACTATCATCTGCTATTGCTTCATCCTGGGGTTCTAAGGTTTCCAAAGATTCTGAAAGCGCCTCAAGGTGCTCTTTACCGTAGAGATAGGCATCATCCTGTCGCAAGTCTTGGAGCTTATTCATCCACTCGCCCAGTTTTCGGCGATCAGAGATATATAATGCAGCTCGTTCGAGTAGATCCCGATTGGTGGCGTTGTTTTCCAAATGATCTTTAACAGTCAGGAGAAGGTGGAGGTGGGCACTAAAAGGATAACGGTCAGCCAGCTTCAGTAGCTCAACCCGTTCAACGATCTTAAGAGCACCAGGGTGTCTAAGATAGAACGATAGTGGTTTCCCGTTAATGAGCGTTTCCTCCATTTTAAGTGTGCACCAATTTTACCAATTGGTGAAGGCCTTATTAAAAATATCTTCAGCCAGTTGTTGAAAAATGACCGTTATTAGTCCGTCTTGAACATCCAGCAGATTTTCATCCCGATCGAAATCACGAAAGAAAGAAAACGAATTTTCCCAATTGTCTTCTTCATCCAGGTGATACTCATACTTCATACGCACCGCAATTTCCAGACGATTGAAGGCAGTGGTTTCTCCTGGTTGTGGAGCTACGGAGGTCACCGCAAATCTAGTGATTTCACCACTAAATTCGATGTCAGGATCAATATCGACAAAATTAAGCCGGGATTGATTAAGAAACTTTTGCTTCAGATTCTCACTAAATTGTTGGCCCAGATCTGCTGGTGCACCCGGTACTCTACTTCTGAGTTCCGATATGTAAAATGTTTTTGCTTCTGCCGGTATGCTGATTCCCTTAAATGAATAACAGCCACTGTTAAAGAGCAAAACCGTGAAAATGTATCCAAGAAGCGTGCCTAGATGTTTCATATTTCATTTTTTAATCTATGGCAGTTCGTATTGTTTGATTTTTCGATACAGGGTTCTCTCTGAAATACCCAAATCAACCGCTGCATCTTTCCGTCGTCCTTTATGCTTTTTTAACGCTTTTTTGATGAGGTCTTTTTCCATGTCTTCTATCGACAGATTTTCATCAACTTCCTCTACCTGATCATAGGTTGGCTGACCGTGTTGAGCCAGTATGATGGGTTTACCCAAATTTGACTCGGATAAAGGGTGGACCGGTGCTGATAAGTCGGAGTTGGCCTTTGAGGAATCGGATTCAAAATAGCGGGGAGCCTCTTCCGAACTTTTTTGACCCGCCGCCAATTGTTTTAGCTGCTGATCCGGAATACTTAAGTCATTGTTTTGAATGAGCTCAAATACCAGTCGTTTGAGATCATTGAGATCTGATTTCATATCAAAAAGAAGCTTATAAAGGATCTCTCTTTCCTGTAAACCTTCGGCTCCAGAACCGTTTCTGGCAATCACTGGCAAGTGTCGCTTTCGGACATTCGGTATAAATGATTCGAGCTGACCGGCATCGATATCTCTCGACTCCGATAAAACAGAAATCTGTTCTGCTACATTTTTGAGTTCACGAATATTTCCCGGCCAACTATATTGTTCAAGAAGAAATCTGGCATCGTCAGACAAGCTGATAGGGGTTGTTTTGTACCGCTCGGCAAAATCAACTGAAAATTTTCGAAACAGCATGTATATGTCTTCCCGGCGATATCGCAGTGCTGGCACCTGAATCGGGACAGTGCTGAGTCGGTAATAGAGATCTTCTCTAAACCTTCCGGCTTTTACCCGCTCCATCAGATCAATGTTGGTCGCCGCAATTACCCGGACATCGGTCTTCAAGACTTTACTAGACCCCACCCTCAGAAACTCTCCGCTTTCTAAGATCCTCAGGAGATAGGCCTGGGTATCAAGCGGCATTTCACTAATCTCATCCAAAAAGATTGTTCCTCCATTGACCGTCTCAAAATACCCTTTGCGTTCACTGGTGGCGCCGGTAAAAGACCCTTTTTCGTGACCAAAGAGCTCGGAGTTGATGGTGCCTTCCGGTATAGCACCACAGTTTATGGCAATGAAGGTACTGTGCTTTCGGGGACTCAGTGAGTGAATGATCTTTGAGAATGCTTCCTTTCCGACTCCGCTTTCACCAGCTATCAGCACCGAGAGTTCGGTAGGTGCCACTCGCACCGCAGTACTTAAGGCATGATCGAGCGAAGCAGACATACCTATGATGCCAAAGCGCTGTTTTATAGCCTGGATACTTACATTCATACTAAAATATCAGATTCAACAACCTGCACAATCTTTCCAATCAATGTGGCACTACTGGCTTCTTCAATCTTAACTAACACATAATCACCAGGCTTGAGACCAGGATTTTTCGGAAAAACAACCACTTTGTTTTGAGAAGTACGACCTTTAAAACACTCATCAGATCTTTTGAGTCACCTTCTATGAGCACTTCACGTGCCTTCCCAATTTCATTTTGATTATGTCGTAATGAAAGCTCATTCTGGAGTTTGATGATTTCACTTAATCTCCGTTTTTTACCCCTTCCGGAACATCATCGTCATATCGTTTTGCTGCCAATGTACCGGGTCTTTCTGAGTACATAAACATGTATGACATACTGTAGTTTGCATAGCGTAGCATCTTGAGCGTCTCCTGATGTTCATCTTCTGTCTCGGTACAAAATCCGGCGATGATATCGGATGATATCGCACAATCTGGTATAATTTCATAAATACGCTGCACCTTCGACTTGTACCAGGCACTGTCATAGGTTCGGTTCATGATCTCCAAGACCCGACTACTACCTGACTGTACCGGAAGATGAATATAATTGCAGATGTTAGGATACTTTGCTATGGTATGCAGCACTTCATCGGTAATGTCTTTTGGGTGGGATGTCGAAAAGCGGACTCTTAATTGGGGATTGATTTTGGCTACCATAGCCAACAACTTGGCAAAATTGACGATATCCTTCTCCTCGGGATGTTGCCACTTGTAAGAATCTACGTTTTGACCCAACAATGTTACTTCCCGATAGCCGCTTCCAGATAGTTCGTTTGCCTCAGCCACAATACTATAGGGGTCTCTGCTACGCTCCCGCCCCCTAGTAAATGGTACAACACAAAACGAACACATGTTATCGCAACCACGCATGATCGAGATGAATGCGGTGACTCCATTGCTGTCCAATCTTACCGGACTAATATCGGCATAGGTTTCCTCTCTGGATAGGAACACGTTGATTCCCTTATCACCATCTTCTGCGGTAGCTATGAGCCTAGGTAAATCGCGGTAGGCATCTGGTCCTACAACGATATCTACCAATTTTTCCTCCTCCAGAAACTGAGCCTTGAGTCGTTCAGCCATGCAACCAAGTACACCAACAAGAGCACCAGGATTTGCTTTCTTGACTTGTTTAAATGTTTTTAGTCTTTTACGCACAGTCTCTTCAGCCTTTTCTCTGATCGAACAGGTGTTGATCAAAATAAGGTCGGCTTTCAGAAAATCTGAGGTGCTTGTATAGGAGGCGTCGTGCAATATGGAAGCAACTATTTCGCTGTCGGAGAAATTCATCTGACAGCCATAACTTTCTATGTAGAACTTTCGGGTTTCAGCCTGATCTCCAATTTTAGGCGCCGCGGTGGCGATGGTTTCGCCATTGAACGAGTAAGGATCCTTCGCAGTAGAAGTCTCTCTGGTGGTACTGGTTTTATTATCGAGCATCAGTTACTTATTAGTGCGACGGCCTGGAAACAACAGCATCAGTGTCTGTCCTTTCCAATCCGGATTTTCAAAATGGGTACAAAAATAATACTTTAATTTCTAAAGCTGACATTATGTCAATTTTCGCATAGACCTCATCTTGACAGCGCGACTAGATCGGCAGTGATTATCTTTGTCTCTCTCAGTCAATGATGTAGTCAATATGAAGCGAGTTTTTGGTCTCATTGGATTTCCTTTATCACATTCCTTTTCCAGAAAGTATTTTACGGAAAAGTTTGCAAACGAAGGTATTGAGGATACCGTCTATGAAAATTATCCCATAGAGCAGGTCGATCTGCTACCATCACTTTTTACGAATGAAGGAGCCTTGATTGGTCTCAATGTAACGATACCTTACAAAGAAGTTGTTTTGCCCTTTTTGGATGCTTTGGCTCCTGATGCTGCGGAGATCGGAGCCGTCAACACGATTAAGCGATGCGCTGATGGAAGTTTGATGGGATTCAATAGTGATATATATGGTTTTGGTGAAACCCTCAGGCGTTTTGTACCCAGCACTTTTAGTTCAGGAGCTCTCATTCTCGGTACTGGAGGTGCTTCTAAAGCAGTCAATTATGTCTGTTCGAAGATGGGCCTACCCGTACAGTCAGTTTCCCGAAAAGATGGGGATAGTGTAATTTCGTATAATGACCTGGATGTGGCAGTAATGAGTGAATTTCGCCTGATTATAAACACTACGCCCCTTGGAATGCACCCGGATATACATCAATCTCCCGGCCTGCCATATGAGCTCCTTACTCCAGAACATTACCTGATTGACTTGATTTATAATCCGGCTATGACCCGTTTTCTGACCGAGGGTGAGCACAGGGGATGTATGATCAAAATGGGATGGAAATGCTTATCTTACAAGCCGAGAAATCTTGGGAAATCTGGAACAACCCCCAGAGTTAGCTTTTGATGGCAGACAGTAACAAATACGTTGACTTTTCGGATACTCAGACTGCATTTGCCAGCAAGAGTGCGAAAGAATTGACAAAATCGCTCTGGCTTTTTCGCCTGATGAGTAACAGTACTTTGGTTGATATTGCAACTAAGCTCGGCGGATGGGCGGTCCGCTGGAATTTTCCTTTGGCAAAGATGCTGGTCAAGAAAACCATCTTTGACCAATTTGTGGGTGGAGAATCGCTGACTGAAAGCCAGTCTTCGATAGAGAAGCTCTGGAAAAGTAGAATCCTGTCTGTCCTGGATTACGGAGCAGAAGGAAAAACGACTGAGAAAGACCTGGATGATGCGCGTGATCAGTTTATCAGATCGGCGCTTTTTGCCGCAGCCAGCGAAAGCGTACCGGTAGTGAGTATCAAAGTAAGTGCTCTGGCTCAGAATGAACTACTGGAAGAGGTACAGCGCGGTGGCAAATTGACATCAGAAGCTCAGCAAAGATACGCGAGAGTCAAAGAAAGGGTCAATCAGATTTGTCAGGAGGCGTATGAGCAGGGTATCAAAATCTTTATTGATGCTGAAGAAACCTGGATACAGGAACCCATCGACAGGCTGGTGGAAGATATGATGCAACAATACAACAAGGATGGGGTAGTGGTGTATCAGACTTTTCAGATGTATCGAAAGGATCGATACGGGTACCTGATCCAGCTATATGAAAGTGCTAAAACGAAAGGTCATAAGTTGGGAGCCAAATTAGTCAGAGGAGCCTACATGGAGAAGGAGCGGGATCGGGCGGAGGAGGAGCAATATCCATCTCCCATTCATGAGACCAAAGCAGAGGTAGATGCAGATTTTGACCGGGCAATCTTGTTTTGTATCGATCACTATGAAGAAATAGCTTCCTGTGCGGCAACACACAATATGCAGAGTTGTCTCTACCAGGCAGAGCTGATTGGCAAACGTAATTTACCCAGAAACCATCCCCATCTTAACTTTTGCCAACTCTATGGCATGAGTGATCATATCACTTTTAATCTGGCAGCCAACGGATATAATGTGGCTAAATATGTTGTGTATGGCAAGGTGGCAGAGGTGGTACCATACCTCAGTCGGAGAGCAGCAGAAAACACAGCGACCCAGGGCGAATTTGGACGCGAATATCAGCTGCTACTTACTGAATCTAATCGTCGCAAGGGAAAACGTTAAGCGAAAAATGTCACAGTTTCAAGGCCGTTTTGGACCGGTGTAATACATACAGGGATTGAACCCGGCATCGCAGGTGGATCGAATCGTGCACTCAACGTGAGATGTTGTGTCCGAGATATAAAATGTTGCATCGGGTCTTTGCCACCAGGCAAGAAAGCAATCCCGGGGTCCGGGTTGCAGCATTGGGCGTTCTTTACTTTGGGTTTGATAGAAGTCTTCAAAGGTGGCATGTTTCTCCGGAAAAATCAGTAGGTACCGGCCGGTATCTAATGCAATGCTGAAGCGACCGATGCTATCAGCAGTCACTTCTACAATAACAGGCACCTTGTCGTCATTAACCACTCCTTTCTTAATAATGAAATCCTGGTCTGGAAGGATGGTAATAAAACCTTTCTCCATTTCTTTAGATGGTGCAGCACCACCACAATAAGGACGATGTTCGTTGATAGTAAAAGTGACCCACCTAGGTGCAGGATGCATTTGTTTGACACTCAGGCATGTAACCACGGTCATCAATCCCAAGCTTATTCCAAATAGATTCATCGCTGGCACTAAGTTAGGCAATTTTGATCGCAAGCTTTTATTGGTCAGGTTTGCGTGTGTATGACATATTTCCCTAATATGTGAAAACCATGAAAAAAATTTGATCTTATTTGTTTGTTCTTTTGGCTTGCCCCAAAAGAACCAAAAAGTCAAGGCTTTCGGCATTTCTTAACGGCGAAATAACCGGAAAATCCTAAACAAAATGAAACTCGCTTTGGTCTTCCTACCTTGCCGCTTTGTTCAAGATTACTTGGTTTTTCTGCTTGTTTTAATCGTTCCGATCAGCTCAAACACCATTTTGTTTTTAACGGATTTTTCGTCTATTTCGCCTAAAATGCCGAAGGCCGGTCCCTAGACCTTCCAGGAAGGTCTTCACTATGTCGCTGCTCTCATCGTTCTTATTTCTTTATGCCTATGCTTGTCAGCTTTGCCATTTTATCTCACAATTTGTTGTTTAAGGTCCGTCGATTGTATCTCAACAGGCTTGTTCGAATTATTTCCCTTCGGATCTATGAACCTTGACTAAGTAAATCAATCAGGGGATCGTCCAACGCTGCTCCAGTGCGTTGCTTGGGGGAGATTTGTCATGCACACCAGGTTTGCTTTCAGATTATCAATGTCGGTCAAAGTGTCTTGTACTTTTTGTTTGCAAGCAAGTAAATCTCACAAAGGTTTAAAAAAGCAAAATGGCTCAATCAAGGGCCATTTTGTAAATTATGGTTTTTGACAGTTACTTAGGGCGTTATGAGCATGCAGCCTGCTATTTTTGCTTCAAACACTGCACCGGATATCACTTCAAATAGGTTGTTCAGGTCAATGGCGGTGCCTGCCTGAAAGGTCGCATTTGTCGTCACTTGCACTATACCAGCCGGATTGGAAGAGACCATGACCGAAGCGGCATAGAGACCCACTGCCGGATTATTGGTAACCACCAGGTTTTGCTGGTAACATGGTACGGGATCTAGCTTAGCAGTGTACAGGCCCCTGCCGAAGGTTGCCGCCACAATCGTGCTATCGGAAGACCGTGACTTCAGCATGTCAACCTGTACATTGGCTAAGCCAACATTGGTGATACCCCAATTGGTGCTCGCTCCATCCAGATTGTCAGTAGACCAGGCACCCATATCGGTTGCCAGGATGGCTTGGTCATTATTCATTGGGGAGAAAATGCCCCAACGCACCGGAATATCGGGAAGGTTGCCCTCAACATTGATCCAGGGGTGGCACCTCCATCCATTGATTCCGACACTGACCACACCAAAGTTGCTTAATGTGACCAGCATGTGATTGGAATTGCCGACTTCTACATCAATCGAAGAAACCCAGGTTGAAGCAGACAGGCCGTTGCTAATATTGGTGGAAGTCAAACTCATACCGTTGGCATTCAAAATCTTAAATACTTTTCCATCATCGTTGCCAACATAGAGGGTTGTCGCAGTGTTTTTGTCAACCAGGAAGGTGGTTGCCTGTCTATTTCCCAAAGCAGCACCACCAATGACAATCTCATCTGTTATACTATTGGTGGTACCTATATTAAGCACCCGGCAAATTTGATTGGCATTGGAAGCGCCATAAAGAATATTATTGGCATCATCATAATCGGTCGGATTAATAAAGCGGCCATTTCCATTGGTGGGCGACACCTGAGTATATGGTGTAGTCCACTCGTCAGTTGTGACCCCGTAGTCATTGTAAATGTATGAGGAGATCTGGATCATAGGTTGGTCCTGGTCAATATGACAGTAAGCACCATCACCGCCATTTGCTTCAGTGGTCGTCTGACCGTTTCCAACATCCCAGTCTTGGGTGCCATTATCTTGCAGGCCACCGATATATTCTGTGGCTCCTGCGGTTGGGCTTAAATCGGCGGCATAAAGCTGAGATACGTTGTAGTCTTTTACGTGGTGCGAGAAAGTAGGAGTCCCTGTACTCTTGCCAGCATTAGTAGAAAAATACACTCCCCCGTCGTTTCCAAAGCCACTTCATCAGAAGAGCCAGGTCGGAATACAATCGTATGATGATCTGCATGTATCACTTTGTTACAGGGTGCCAATCCCTGATACCAGGAACCGATATTGGTCGTGTTTGTAAAGCCATCCAGGGTTCGATACATATCGACACCACCCATCAGTACAAGATTGGCATCAGTGGGATGCACCGTCATACAAAGATCGTAGGTGCCCTGACTCCTGGTAAAGTGACTTGAAGGTTCTACTGTACAATCCGACAATTCGAAGCTGGGTGGAATGGTAAGAGAACCAGACCAGGTAGCACCCCCATCAATCGATCTGATTAAATAGGCAATATCTTCATTTCCATTGGTTTTGGCAGCAACCGCATAGATTTTCATTACGTCACTTGTTGCAAGAGCAATTACAGTACGTTCTACGTTGCTAAAACCGTTAGCCGAAGCATCGTACATTTTTGTGAAATCGGTGCTAACATCGCAAGCACCATCGATGCATTTGTAAATATCACCACCGTAATGCAAGGGCATCTCATGGTCATTTTGACCGGTACTAGCCCAAAGGTTTTTATCAGCATCCAGTCCGATATCATCTACAGTTGGTACAGATGTGTCATCATTAAGGGGAATTACTTGAGTCCAGTTTGCACCATTGTCTGGCGACCGCCAGAGACCTCCAAGGCCATAATAATAATTCATTCCGGGATTGTCTTCCAACTGAGGTCCAACATACGCCCGCTTACAGGCGAGATAAATGACACTAATGCCGCTTTCGACCCGCAACAACACTTCAGAAATGTACTTAAATTGGGAAGTATTTGCGACAGCGCTCCAGTTTGTGCCCATTAGTTGACTTGAAAAGACCCATGCCAGGAGTTACTTGAGAGTAAGCTTCACCGGTACCGGCGTAAAACGTCATATTGTCCTTTGGATCTACGGCCAGTGAGCTGATCGTCAAATTGTCCAGAAAGTCATCAATTTTTGTCCAGGGTGAGGTACTTAGGGTGATATCTTCGTTTTTCCAAAGCCCTCCGGAGATGGCTCCGGCAAAGACCCTTTTGTTGGCGTTATCGTTCGGATCAAACATGATGGCCCGGGTACGACCACCTACATTGTTTGGGCCCCTATTTTGCCAGATGATTCCTGCGATTGCGCCTCTTTGTTTCTTTTGACGATCGATCAGTTTGTCTACATAGTCCTTAGCGACGAGTACACGTTCGTAAGGTACATATCCTAATTTAGGATCTTTGGTCATGGCTATTTCCTGTTCAAATTTAGCCATGAGAGCGGCTTTTTTCTTATCAAGGTTGCCTTCTTTCTCTTTGTATTCCGAGCGAATTTCGCGGGCTTGGCCTGGGTCATTGACCGATAAAGAGATAAGGTAAACTATTCCACATATAAGGGCACTTAAAAGTATTAGTCTATTTTTCATATTAGATCTTATTGTAAGTTGATTTGCTTATTTATGTTAGATGCTTTTGGTAATGGATAGGGTAAGAGGTTGTACTCAAAACGCCCGACCAAGCCCACGACATTATGGGCTCCCAGTTTGATCAGCAGGTTCTTTCGGTGAGTCTGTAAGGTTTCGCAATTTGACACTGCGTTCATCGGCGATCTCATTGGCGGTATATTCACCGCTAATATAATCAGGTATAAGACCTCCGATTCAGGGGTAGACAAGCTCAACTGCACACGTTAAGTGTTTTAATGTTTTTAACATAAAGGTTCCATGGGGTCATGGATCCAATCATTTCTCCTCAACGATAAGTGGTTCAGGAAATCACCAAAATAGAAATTTCAAGTGGAAAATTTGCCACTATTTTTCCAAGCCAACTGTCTGACTCGAAGAGGTAAAGGTACTGGGATTATGGAACAACTTACAACTCTATAATTTCAAAATCCAATAAATGCTTTTACAATTTTATTTAAAATTAAATCCTGGCTTAGTCTCCTGTTTTAGGTGGCTCGGATGATGCATTCGACGATTGAGGTAGTGTTGTAATATTGAGGAGTTTGGCATTGGTCTTTGCAACCAGGCAAGAAAGCAATCTCGGCATCCCGGTTGCATCATGTTATTTTCTTTGCACTAGGTAGAAAAATTTTTCATAGGTAGAATGTTTCTGAGGAAAAATCAGGATATACGGCCATGTATCTAATTCATTAATAACTCCTTCCTGACCAACAAATCATGATCTGGAAAGATCGAGTAGAAACCTACCTCCATTACTTTAGATGGTGGAGCATCAACAGTAAAAACGTTGTTGTTAATCGTGAAAGTGGCCAGTCTATTGTTCGGGGAACCCTTGCTTAACGCTCGAGCATGCCCGCCATAGTCATCAATACTAAGCTTATCTTAAATAGATTCATAACTGAAACTAAGTCAGCCATTTCGATCCGATGTTTCTATTTGTTGTTTGCTTACAGATGGTTTTTAAGTCCTTCAATTTACTTGATGTCGTAATACAAGGTAGAAATCTCGCAGGTGTTTAAAAAGCAAAATGGCCCAATGAAGGGCCATCTTGCAATTATGGTTTTGGACTGCGACTTGTGTTACTTATGTACTATGGACAACCAGCTATCTTAGCTTCAAACACAGCACCGGTTATCACTTCAAATAGGTTATTCAGATCGATGGCCGTGCCTGCCTGAAAAGTAGCAGTTGTCGTCACCTGTACCGTTCCTGCTGGGTTGGAAGAAACCATCACCGAAGCGGCGTAAGTACCCACTGCTGGATTGTCGGTAACCACCAGGTTTGGCGGACAAGGTCCGGCTGGAGTTAACTTGGCAGTGTAGAGACCTCTGCCAAAGGTTGCCATTACAATGGTGCTATCGGATAAACGCGTTCGCAACATATCAACCCGTACGTTGGCCAGGCCCGTATTCGTAACCCCCAGTTGGTGCTTGCTCCATTGAGATTGTCGGTAGACCACGCCCCCATGTCGGTAGCAAGGATAGCCTGATCGTTGTTGATGGGTGAGAAGATACCCCAACGCACCGGAATATCAGGCAAATTGCCCTCAACACTGTTCCAGTTAGCACCTCCATCAGTTGATTCCCAGACACTTACCACCCCAAAGTTGCTTAGTGTGACCAGCATGTGATTGGAATTGCCAGCTTCCACATCAATCGAAGACACCCAGGTTTGAGCAGGCAAGCCGTTGCTGATACTGGTGGAAGTCAAACCCCCACCGTTGGCATTCAAAATCCTATATACTTTACCATTATCGTTACCAACATAGAGGGTAGTGACAGTATTTTTGTCAACCCGGAAAGTAGTTGCCTTCTTGCCACCCAAAGCGTCACCTCCGATCGGAATTTTATCCGTTATATCATTAGTAGTACCTATATTAAGTACCCGGCAAATAGAATCAGGTTGGGAAGCAGAATAAAGAATGTTATTGGCATCATCATAGTCGGTCGGGTTGATAAAGCGGCCATTTCCATTGGTGGGCGACACCTGAATGTATGGGGTAGTCCACTCATTGATGGTAATGCCGAAGTCATTGTAGGTGTAAGCAGAGATCTGGATATTGGGTTCGTTCTGATCGATATGGCAAAATCCACCGTCACCACCGTTTGCTTCAGTGGTCGTCGGATTTCCTGCATCCCAGTCTTGGGTACCATTGTCCTGTAACCCACCAATATATTCGGCAGTTCCCGTGCCTGGACTCAAGTCAGCTGCGTAAAGTTGGGATACATTGTAGTCTTTTACATGATGTGCAAAAGTTGGAGTTGCAGCACTATTTCCGGCATTGGTTGAAAAAAAGACCCCACCGTCGTTGCCAAAGGCGACTTCATTTGAAGATCCAGGCCTGAATACGATCGCATGATGATCAGCATGGATCACCTGGTCACAAGGAGCAACGCCCTGATACCAGGATCCCACATGAGTGGTGTTAGCAAAACCATCAAGTGTGCGGAACATGTCGACACCTCCGATCAGAACCAGGCTCGGATTGCTTGGATGTACCGTCATTACCAAATCGTAGGTAGCCTGGCTCCTGGTAAAGTGGGTGCTTGGCACTACTGCGCATGTAGCGAGATTGTAATTCGGCGGAATCGGAAGCGATGCCGACCAGTTGGCACCCCCATCAACAGATTTGACCAGATATGCAACATCCTCGTTACCATTGGTTTTAGCTGCAACGGCATAAATGGTATTGACATCACTTGGGGCCAGAGCTATTACTGTACGTTGGACATTAACAAATCCATTTGCTGAGGCATCATACATTTTGGTGAAATCGCCAGGTACATCGCAAGTGCCATCGGTACATTTATAGATATCACCACCAAAATGATTATAGTCATTTTGGCCGGTGCTAGCCCAAAGATTTCCGCTGACATCCAAACCAATATCATCAACGGTGGGTGTCGTCATACCATCATTGTCTGGAATTACCTGGGTCCAGCTTGCACCATCGTTGGCCGACCTAAACAGACCTCCCAGGCCGAAATAATAGTTCATTCCCGGATTGTCTTCCAACTCAGGTCCAGGGTACACGCGCTTACATGCAAGATAAATGACACTAATGCCACTCTCGACCCTTAACAGCACTTCAGAAATGTATTTAAATTGGGAAGTATTTGCGACAGCACTCCAGGTAGAACCTCCATTGGTTGATTTGAAAAGGCCCATTCCGGGGGTCACCTGAGAATAGGCCTCTCCGGTACCCGCGTAAAATGTCGTCATGCTCATGGGGTCTACAGCCAACGAGTTGACGGTCAGATTGTCGAGAAAGTCATTAATTTTGGTCCAGGACGAGTTCACATTGGTGACATCATCGTTTTTCCAAAGTCCTCCGGAAGCGGCTCCGGCAAAGACCCTTTTGTTGGTAACGTCGTTTGGATCAAACATGATGGCTCGGGTACGGCCGCCCACGTTGTTTGGGCCCATATTTTGCCAGTTGATTCCGGCGATCGCGCCTCTTTGTTTCTTTTGCCGGTCGATGAGTTTGTCGATATAATCCTTAGCGACGAGGCGACGCTCGTAGGGCACATAACCCAATTTAGGGTCTTTGGTCATGGCTATTTCTTGTTCAAATTTGGCCATCCTGGCTTCTTTTTTCTGCTCAAGATTGCCTTCTTCTTCCTCGCCATATTCTGCACGAATTTCCCTGGCCGGGCCGGAGTCATTCATCCAAGTTATGGTGAAGTAAACAATGCCACAAATGAGGGCACCTAAAAGTATTAGTCTATTTTTCATATTAAAATCTATTTGTAAGATGATTTGCTTTTTATTTATTGTGCTTTTGGTAATGGATAGGGTAAAAGGTTGTACTCGAACGCCCGCCGAACAAGGCCAGCTACGTTACGAGCTCCCAGTTTGACTAGCAGGTTCTTACGGTGAGTCCGTACGGTTTCGCAATTGACACAGAGTTCGTCAGCAATCTCATTGGTGGTATATTCGCCAACGATCAAGCTTAAGACCTCCGATTCACGGGTAGACAAGCTCAACTTCACTTGTTAAGTGTTTTAGTGTTAAGAAAATAAAGGTTCCAAGGGGTTATGGATCCAATTTTTCTCCTGAAGGATCAGGTTCAGGAAATCACTGAAATAGAAGTTTCAAGTGCAAAATTTATATAGCCAAGTGATATCAGCCACTCGTCTGATTCAAGGTATGCCGTAACTGTGTTTGATCATTAAACATACAATTTATTATTGTTAAAATCAAGTAAATGCATTTCCTTTTTAATTTAAAATCGATCCAGGCAGACAACCATGTTTTTCCAATCTTTCTTACGGATGATGGGTTGAGCTGCCTGGACACGGAGGTGAAGATGAGCCATTTTGCTAATATGTAGCGTTAATTAGGGGGTGACAGTTTAGGGTACAAGCGCTTTTATTACCTTGTGGCGATGAACCATATAGGCTTACTGAAGGGGGGCATCTTGTTTTTCGCGTTACTTTTCTACAATAAAGCGGCCGCACAAACTGACTTTCGGGCACTAATCGAAAAGGCGGATCCAGTTGATCGTGACCTCAAGATCGATCTGGCTACTAAAATTCAGCTGCACAATGAAATGTTGGATTCGGCAAAGATGAATGCTGATAGTTTAAGACAGTTGTTTGGCTATCTACTTCTAACTTATGACTATATTAATAAGTTGGACTACGAGCAAGCTACACAAAATATCCTAAGGGCTGAATCGATTGCCCGATCTTCGGGTGATTCAGGATGGCTCGGATGGACCATGTATCGAAAAGGTAACCTGGCTGTCCGTATGAAGGAATATGATGAAGCTCTTGAGCACAATCTTGAGGGAGCCTTACTTTGCGAAAAAGCCGGGGATAGTTTGTGTCTGGCGGAAAACTTCGAACAAGTAAGTGTCATGTATGCTATGCTTGATGACTTTGAGAATGCCGAGTTATATCATCAGAAAGCGATGCCTCTTCTCGAAAAATTTGGTAACGAAAAGCAACTGGCAACCGCATTTAGTAATTACGGAATTATTTGCTCAATGCAAAGTGATCCAGAACGGGGCATCAAAAGTTTGGAAAAAGCCATTTATTTACACGAAAAGCTCAATAATTTTAAAGGCGCCGCAAAAGCCCTAAACAATCTGGCAGACGCTTACCGTCGGCAAAAAAAATATCAGCTTTCTCAACTTACTTATCAGAAGGTTCTTGATGTCAATTTTCAGCACCATCTTACAGAAAACTTTATTTCGAACTATCGGGGTCTTTATCAGCTTTCAAAGGATCGGGGTGACTATGAGTCGGCTATGAAATATCTTGATCGCTACTACCAGGTCCGTGATAGTATTTTGAATGAAGAGACCCGACAAAAGATTGGAGAGCTAGAAGTAAAATATGACAGCCAGGAAAAACAGCTGCAACTGGAGAAGAGCACGAACCAACTACTTGAAACCAGGCGTTCACTGGAGCGAAGCATCTTTCTGATCGCGTTGCTATTCGTTTTTGCATTATTGGGATTGTGGAGATGGAATCAACAAAACAGGTTGGTGAAATTGGAATTGACCCGACATCAGCATAACCTCAAAGAAATGACGCAATTACTTGCCGCTAAAAACGAGCAAATCGTAAGATTGAGGGAAATGAACACGGTTGAGGCATCTGAAAGCACATTACCGATTCCAGATGAAGATATGATTGATTTTGTTGATAATCTGTACGACATCCGGATACTCACAGATTCAGATTGGCACGCCTTCAAAAGTAACTTTGAAAAGGCTTACCCAGCCTATATTCAGAAGTTAAGGGAATCATTTCCAGACCTTTCTGATGGAGAAGAACGTCTTTACCTCCTGATCAAACTAGGCATGAATAGTAAAGAAGTAGCCTCAATTTTGGGCATATCTTCAAATGGAGTCAAGAAATCCCGGAGTCGTCTGCGTAAAAGATTAAATCTGGATGAAGAAATAAATCTGGAGGATTTTATCAGCCATCATTTTGCAAAATCACGCAAGTCAAAAAGTAGGAATCATTTTAATAATGATTAAGGTAGTTTGTTACCGTAACATAACGCATCGTATTTTCAAACGAAGCAATGGGTGGAGAAAAAATGATAGCTAAGAATATTGTCCATTGTTTGAGATAATCCCAGTGCTCTTTTTCTTGACCACTGTTCTTAGGGTTGTGTACTTGTTTATCCTGGACGCTGATAAAATGGGTTTCAATCAATGAAAACAAATCCGAGGACAAGCTGGTTTTATTATCTGTAGAAATGATGCAAATCAAACTAACTCCTAAGCAAAAGCTGTATGCCTTGATCTCAATGTTGGGATTGTTTTGTTATGGTGATGCCTTATCGCAAATGAATTTCAGGGCCGGAATTGAATCGGCAGATCCGGTTGAGAAGAACTCTCCAATTGATTTTGACGAGAAAGTCAGATTACATAGCGACTTTCTGAAGCTTGCTTTAAGCGAGGGTGATCGCAAACTCGAACTCTATGGATATCTCTATCTGGCCCAGGACTTTGCTTTGAACTTAGATTATACGGAAGCCACCAGATACCTTCTAGAAGCCCAGACTATCGCTGAAGAGGCTGGCCAGCCCGGATGGCTAGGCTGGGTTGTACACCGTAAAGGCGTTGTGGCAACTCGGATAAAAGATTTCCAAAAGGCCTCTGAAGAGTATGGTCTGGCAGCTACACTTTGCGCAGAAGGAGGTGACAGCCTTTGCTTGGCGGAAAGCCTGGAACAGCTAAGTCTCGTCAATGCAAGGTTGGAAAATTTTGAGAAAGCACAATACTATCATGAAATATCGATGCCACTGATTGAAAAATACGGTGGGCAAGAGCAACTTGGAGCCGCTCTCAATAATTTTGGAATCATACACTCTATTCAGGACCATCCGGCTGAAGCCATTCCCTATTTCGAAAGATCGATTGATATCTACCATCAACTCAATAAGTACAAGGAGGAATCAAAAGCGCTAAATAATTTGGCTGATGCTTATCGCCGGCAAAAACATTATGATCTTGCGATTGAAATTTATGAAAAATGTCTTTTGATGAATGAGGAGCATCAGATCACAGAAAATCTGATCTCCAATTACTCAGGTCTTGTGGTCCTTTCGGAAGAACGCGGAGACTACCAGACGGCCTATGAATACATGGGCAAATACTATGACCTACGTGATAGTATAGCCGGTGAGGAAACCAATCGAAAAATTGCCGAACTGGAAGTGCAATATCAGAGTCAACGGAAGGAACTTGAACTCGAAAGAAGCAGAACAGCCCACCTGCAAACCCGGCGATCGCTGGAAATCAGTATTCTTGTCATTATTAGTCTGTTGCTGCTTGCCGGTCTTGGAGTGTGGCGTTGGAAGACACAAACTAAAATGGTTGGAAGAGAGCTACTTCAGAACCAACGAAACCTAACTCAGCTGACAAAAATCCTTCTGACTAA
This sequence comes from Saprospiraceae bacterium, assembly GCA_016711125.1. Classification (GTDB taxonomy): domain Bacteria; phylum Bacteroidota; class Bacteroidia; order Chitinophagales; family Saprospiraceae; genus JABDMH01. The sequence continues at coordinate 825,754 of JADJTQ010000003.1, forward strand.
AAATGAACAATTGGCATTATTAAATGAAAAAATTTCACTTGGCTCGATTAGCAATGATGAAGAAGCTGGTTTGGGGGAGTTTGGCGACAATGTCTATGATTTAAGAATTCTTACAGATTCTGATTGGCAGGCATTTAAAAGTTCTTTTGAAAATGTATATCCGGGTTATATCAATCTCCTTCGTAAACATTATCCTTCGTTGTCGGAAGGAGAAGAACGGCTGAGTCTGCTGATTAAATTGAAACTATCCAGCAAAGAAATCGCTTCGATCCTCGGTATCTCCCCCGATAGTGTGAAAAAGACCCGATATCGTATGCGAAAGAAGTTAGATCTCCCTGAATCTGTGAGGCTGGAAAGTGTGATCCTTGACCTGTAATTTAAAGAGTTTAACGGCCTAGTTGATTTTCTCTAATTACTGCATGAAGTGCAATTGCAAATTTTGCATCTAATACATGTCCAGACTCAACATCACCAATGTACATGCATACACGGTTTCTATACCATGCTCCTTTGCCTTTCTTGCGAGTTCCGCATTTTCAGTGCCGGGATTAAAGATGATGCGTTTTGGACTGAGTGAGAGAATATACGAATATAGTGGGGATTGATTTTCGGCACCAACATAAAGCGTCAGGGTGTCAATATTTTCAAGTGGTGGGGTTCCTGTTTGAATGCTCGTTCCATTTATATTACCCTTGCGCAAACCAACCGCTATGGTCTCGTGACCGGCCTTAACCAACCTTTCTACCGCCGCAAAAGAATACCTGTGAGGATTCGGAGAAGCCCCTAACACCAAAGTCTTTTTTCCCATATAAGTTTAGGATAGCCTTTCGAAGATTCCGGCAATTCCCTGGCCTCCACCAATGCATGCAGTGACCATACCGTATTTTTGATATCTTCTGCGCATCTCACTGAGTAGCTGGGTGGTCAGTTTGGCACCGGTACACCCTAGCGGATGCCCCAGAGCGATGGCACCACCGTTTACATTAACTCTCTCAGGATCAAGATCTAACGTCCTTATAACCGCTAGAGATTGGGCTGCAAAAGCCTCATTGAGTTCGATCTGCTCGATATCGTTTTGCTGAAGCCCAGCGTATTTTAAGGCTTTTGGAATTGCAACACAGGGTCCGATACCCATGTAGAGAGGATCTACACCTCCCACATTGCAAGCTAAGAGCTGGGCAATGGGTTGTAAGTTGAGCTGCTTCATCATTTCCTCACTCATCACCAAGGCAAACGCAGCACCATCGGAAGTTTGTGAAGAATTGCCGGCGGTAACACTCCCCCCATTGGCAAATACAGGCCTTAGCTTTGCAAGTACTTCGGTGGTTGTGTCCGGTCTCACTCCTTCATCGGTATCGACAGTCCAGGAGCGCTCTTTTCGTTCATCATCATCTACATATACTTCGGTGACCTTAATGGGCACAATTTCATCTTTAAACTTGCCAGCGGCAATCGCTGCGGCAGCTTTCTGATGCGATCTGGTTGCGAAATGGTCTTGATCCTGCCGCGATATTTCGTATTTCCTGGCCACCGCTTCTGCCGTTAGACCCATTCCGGCCAGATAAGTAGGTGTATCCTTTGCTACATTATAGTTCGGAGCTAATTTATACCCGGTCATGGGTATCATACTCATGCTCTCTGTGCCACCAGCTATATAACAATGGCCCATTCCTGCACGGATCTTTGCCGTCGCGATAGCGATGGTCTCCAGACCTGAACCGCAATAACGGTTTACAGTCATACCTGGTACCAACTTGCCCAATGCCCTGACACTGATCATCCGTCCGATCTGCAGACCCTGCTCGCCTTCCGGATTGGCACACCCTACGATCAGATCATCGACCAAACCTTTGTCTAACTCAGGAGTCTGACTAAGCAGATGATTGATTACTTCGATTGCCAGATCGTCTGACCGGTAGAAGCGAAAACCGCCCTTGTTTGCTTTGCCAACTGCCGATCGGTACACTTTTATGATATATGCATCCATGCTGTCCTTATTTCAATTTTGAAAAAACTTAAGTTAACTCAGTAACATTTAATTGCGAAGTGGTTTGTTGGTTTCGAGCATGTGTTGAATTCTTTCTAAGGTTTTGGTTTCGCCACACAGACTTAAAAAGGCTTCCCTTTCCAGATCTAGATCTTTTCGTGGACTGGGAGCTACATAATTATCTGCCAATTGCAATACTTTTTCCTTGGCCTCAGTTATCGCCCGGTTAAGATTCATCACTACGGAGTCTTTGGCATTGAGATAACCCATATCAAAGGCTTCGGGTGCAGAAGTAGCTACGCTGGCCAGGGCAATCGTTTTAAAGCGTTCGATGAGTGTAGGAATTTTGACATCTCCTTCAAAAAAGAATCAGCGGTTCGAACCGCAAATTCCTTGGTGCCACCGCCACGGTATCAGGCCGACACCAACTTCGACCAGACCTATGTACGATTCTGCAGCACAGACCGCACTATCACAATGCATGATGGTTTCGCACCCTCCGCCAAAAACGTAGCCCTGGGTGGCTGCAACGACGGGTATTTTGGAGTAACGGCATCGCATCGTGCTATCCTGAAATAGCTTGACCGCCATATTCAGCTGATCATATTCTTGCTGAAATGCCAGCATACCAATCATCATGAGGTTGGCACCTACGGTAAAATTTTTGGCCTGATTACCAATGACCAAGCCACGCCAGGGTCCCTCTTCGGCAATGTTGATTGCCTGATTGATGCCAGTCAGGATACCCTCGCCAATAGCGTTCATTTTACTGGTGAATTCAAGACACAAAACACCGTCACCGATGTCGTGTAAGATCACTTCATCATTTTTGAAGACGGGGGTATTTTGACGGAAATTATCCAGATTTACCAGTCCAATTGTTCCGGGTAGTGGCTGATATTGTTTGGATAAGCTATCATAGTAGAGTCGTACTCCGTTTTCAACTTTGTAGAAGGAGCTATGACCAGCCGCTATCATTGCTGTGACCCATTCGGCTACCTCTTCTCCCAATTCTTGTGCAGCTTCGACTCCTTCTTTGATGCCAATGATGTCCCAATACTCAAAGGGCCCATAAGACCATGCAAATCCAGCTTTCAGGGCTGTATCGATGCTATGCAAACCGTCACAAATCTCAGGTATTCGTTTGGAGGCATAAGCAAAAGGCTGGCCAGAGATGATTTGATTAATTGTCCACCCTCATCTTCGTGTTTAAAGAGCGCTTTGATCCGATTTTCCGGATTTTCGATTTGTTTGGATATGGACAAACTAGCCAGTTTTGAAGAGACCGGTTTTTCATATTCGTGGGTCTTGAGATTTAAGGACAAGATCACGCGTTTGCCACTTTCATCTTTTTCATCAGTGGCTTTATAAAAGCCTTGTCCTGACTTGTTACCGTAGTATTTATGATCAATCAGAAACTGAAAGAAAGCCGGTAATTCCAGTTTCTGCACCTGATGGTCATCGGGGCAATGATCAATAATGCCGGCAGTTACTTTAGCGGCTGTATCCAGGCCGACCAGGTCCCCGAGACGAAAAGTGCCGGTTTTTGGCCTTGCCAAAGCTGGTCCCGTCAGCTTATCGATATCATTGATCGATAGGTTCAGATTATCTGCCAATTGATAGATCTTGCTCATTGCATAAACACCAATGCGGTTGCCAATAAAAGCTGGGGTGTCTTTACAAAGCACCGTCGATTTACCTAAATAGCGGTCACCAAAATCCATCATAAACTGAACAACTGTCTGATCGGTAGAGGGAGTTGGGATGATTTCCAGCAATTGTAGATATCGGGGTGGGTTGAAAAAATGGGTACCACAGAAGTGTTTTTTAAAATCTTCACTGCGTCCTTCTGCCATAAGGTGGATAGGAATGCCTGAGGTATTTGATGACACCAGAGAACCTTTTTTACGCAAACGATCTACTTTCTCAAGAATCTGTTGTTTAATGTCCAGTCTTTCAATCACTACCTCAATGATCCAATCGCTCGAGTTAATTTTTTCAAAGTCATCTTCAAAATTTCCGGTTGAAATCCTGCTGGCATATGAAGACTTAAAAAGGGGTGCCGGTTTACTTTTTATGGCCCTGGTCAATGCCTCATTGACTAATCGATTTCGTGCTGATTTGCTGGTCTTCTCAGCCTCGGTAAGGTCAAATGGTACAATATCGAGGAGTAACACATCCATGCCGATATTGGCGAGGTGACATGCGATACCCGAACCCATGATACCCGATCCCAATACTGCTACTTGCTTAATATGTCTCATACAGATGGATAATATAATAGTTGACTCAAAGTAAAAAAATGCTTAAGGATTGCATGCGCACAATGCTTTAATCAGTCAATGAGTTGACGATGTGTCAGTAATTTAAGTTCGAAATCATCTTTGAAACGAACTTCGTCCTTCCGCTATTTGAAAATTCCTTCATAAAATAATAATAAATGGCCGGGCAAAAGCATTACTAGTGCAGATTTCTGGCAGTATCGAGAGAAAACTTACCTAATCTTTACATTAATTTTTACTGTAATATATAATTGGCAAGAATATTGCTACTTACTCATTACATATTTTTCTAATATAAAAGATCCACTTTCATGAGTATGCGTATGTTGTTACTTCAGGTTGCGACAGATCTGGAACCCGAGGTTGAGTCACAGAGTTTTTTGACTTAATCGCCAAGGGTGGCCCGATCGGTGTAGCTATTGTTGCCGTTTTGATCGTACTTTCGATTATCGCGTTTTACATCTTTATCGAGCGTTGGCTCACTATACAAAGGGCGGGTCGGGTTGATCAGAATTTTATGAATAATATCCGCGCCAGTGTACAGGCGGGAAATATACCTTCAGCCAGAGCGCTGTGTCAGAACACCGATAGCCCGGCAGCCAGAATGATCGAAAAAGGTTTACAGCGGATTGGAAAGCCACTGCGTGATATTGATGCTGCGATTGAAAATGTCGGAAATCTGGAGCTTTTTAAGCTCGAAAAGAACTTATCAACGCTGGCAAGTATCGCCGGTGCTGCGCCGATGATCGGTTTTTTTGGCACGGTGACCGGTATGATCCTGGCCTTCTATACCATGGCTACGGAAGAGACGGTAACTCCCGATGTGCTTGCTGCCGGTATTTATCAGGCTTTGATCACCACAGCTTTTGGTTTATTTATAGGGATTCTGGCGTTTGTCGGCTACAATATTCTGGTTTCAAATGTTGATAAAGTGGTGTACAAAATGGAACGTACGACGATGGAATTCATGGATTTGTTGCAAGAGCCGGCAGCGTAAAAATTTAGATACAAACTAACTCAGAAAAAAGATGGCACTCAAGAAAAGAAATAAAGTAAGCGCCGAGTTTAGTATGTCTTCATTGACGGATATCATTTTTTTACTATTGATATTTTTCATGTTGACTTCGACCTTAGTCAGTCAGAATGCCTTAAATCTTAAACTTCCGAGCTCTTCTTCAAAAACGGTAGCTCCTCAATCGATGTCAGTTTCAATCGAGAAGGAGGGCCGTTTTTACTTCAATGGGAAGCGAATGAGCCTTGGAGAGGTGGAAAAAGGAGTACGTGCAGCTATTCGAGGCACTAAGGACCGCCAAAACCTGACTGCTACTATCTTTGCCGAAATGGGCACCCCGGTCGAGTACGTTGTGCAAGTTTTGGATATGGCCAATCGTTTGAAGATTCAGGCAATCATGGCAGTTGAACCGGTTAAGTAAGAAGATTTAACAATATTTTAGGCAAGTGGATCTGGCATCAATCGTTCTTGTTATTAAATAACTCATCATGGAAGAGACCAAATCAAACGACAAGGATCGCAAAAAAGGGATGATCACCAGTTTTACAGTACATGCTGTGCTGTTGATTTTGGCATTAATTCCATTGATGGATTATCAGGTGCCACCCCCGGGACAACCAGGCGTGCTCGTCAGTTTTGGGGCTCCCGACATGGGTAGTGGTGATGACCGACCCGACACCCAACAAGAGGAAGAAGTTGACCCTGCGCCACCTTCGGAAGATGAGAAAGTCGAAGAAGAAGTTGTGGACGAACCCGAAGTTGAGGAGGTAAAGCCGGAAGCAACCCCGCCCCCTCAACCTGAGGCAGCCAAAGAAATTGTGACCAAAGATGAACCAGATCTGGTCGCCATTCAGAAGAAAAAACAAGAGGAAGACGCCCGCAAGCGAGAAGAAGTGGCAGAAAGACAGAAAAGGGTAGAGGAGGCTAAAAAGAAAGCGGAAGCTGAAGCCGAAGCCAAAAAGCAAGCGGAGGCAGAGGCTCAGAAAAAAGCTGAGTACGAGAAAGCAAAAAAACAATTTGGGGATAGTTTTGGAGGAGGCAAAGGTAAAACGGATAAGCCGGGAAACCAGGGTGATCCTAACGGAGACCCGGATGCCAAAAAATTGGAAGGAATCAGTACCGGGTCGGGCATGGTCGGAGGTGGCCTTGGCGATCGTGGAGTACTATTCGAGCCCAAAATCAGCGATAATTCACAAAAAACAGGTACGGTGGTCATTAGGGTATGTGTGGATCGAAATGGAGAAGTAGTCAGTGCTGACTATACCCAAAAAGGTTCTACCACGGCCGATAGTGAGTTACGTCAAATTGCGATCAACAGCTCGAAAAAATTTAGATTTTCAAAAAGCTCAGTTGATAAGCAGTGTGGTACCATTACTATCGATTTTAAAGTGCGTTGAGAAAACTAACTTTCATTTTCATCGCATTTTAGAGGAATGACCTATAAGCAGTGTCTGGATTTTTTGTACAGTCAGTTGCCGATGTACCAAAGAGATGGTAGCTCGGCATTTAAAAAGGATCTCACCAACACCAGGGCCCTTTGCGAAGCCCTGAAAAACCCACAGGACCAATTCAGATCCATCCATGTGGCGGGTACCAATGGCAAAGGATCTACCTGCCATCTTATAGCAGCAATACTGCAGGCTGAAGGCTATAAAGTAGGCTTGTACACCTCGCCTCACTATTTTGATTTTCGTGAGCGAATCAAGATCAATGGTAAGTACATCAGTAAGCAAGCGGTTAGGGGTTTTGTGGTGAGGCTTGAACAGCGGATTCTGCAAATCGAACCTTCATTCTTTGAGCTGACCGTGGCCATGGCCTTTGACTATTTTGGCAGAAACAAAGTAGATTTTGCGGTCATCGAGACTGGCTTGGGCGGGCGCTTAGATTCTACCAATATTGTCACTCCGTTGATTTCGGTTATCACCAATATTAGTTTCGATCATCAGTCGATGTTAGGAGATAGCCTGCCACTGATCGCCGGTGAAAAAGCAGGAATCATTAAGGAAGGTGTGCCAGTGGTCATTGGTGAAAGTAGTGAAGAAACCGATTTTGTCTTCATTCAAAAAGCTCGTCAGGTGGGGGCAACCATTTTTTTTGCAGATGACCTGATCGCGGTCAGCAACGAGACATGGGCTCATAATCATCTTACCATCGATGCTGAGCTGCTCAATAAAGATTCCTTATACAGACTTCAGATTGGATTGGTTGGCCAGTATCAGCTGCTTAATATCAAAACGGTCCTTGCTGCTCTTCATGTATTGTGTGATTCAACTGGCCTACACCTGTCGGAGGACGCCATAAGAAATGGGTCATCCCAGGTAGTCAGACTTACCCGGATGCAGGGTAGGTGGCAGAAACTCCGGGAAAAACCACTGGTTATCGCCGATAGTGGTCATAATCCTTCGGGCCTATCACTTACTATGAAGCAATTGGAAACAATGGATAAGGGCACACTTAGAATGGTCTTTGGAGTCTCGAAAGACAAAACCTATGATGAAATGCTTGCTATTTTACCAAAGGATGCACTCTATTACTGGTGTGCTGCCGATTTACCACGTTCATTATCAGCCTTTGACCTGAAGCAGGCAGGAGCAAGATTTGCTTTAAATGGCGCTGAATTTTCATCCGTCGAGATTGCACTTCGTGCTGCAATCAGTGATTCGCAGATGGATGATCTTGTTTTTGTGGGTGGGAGCTCCTTTGTAGTGGGAGAAGTCTTGATGTTATTGCTTTAATGAATATCGGTTCATCATCAGTTTTTCAAACATTTTTCTCGGTAGATAGCGCTTAAGTGAAGTTCCCAGTTTTTGGAAGGGTCGGGCCACTACATACTTTGATTGAAGCTTTGACTGATTAACCAATTTTTCGATCAATAAGGCCACATCAATCGCTTCGATACCGGTTCCTACTTCCGTATTGATTATTTTCTCAGCGACAGATATCTCTGGTTGGTAATGAGAGTCAGCGGGAATATGTGACACCCGGTTTGATGTGATGTCGGTGCGAATGGAACCAGGCTGCACGGTACAAACCTGGATGTTAAATTTAGCCACTTCGGTTCGAAGCGATTCGGTCAAACCTTCCACTGCAAACTTGCTTGCGCTGTAAATGGAGCGGTAAGGCAGACCCATAAGTCCGGCTATGCTACTGATGTTGATGATCTTACCCGACCTTTGCGCTCGCATGTGAGGAAGTACCGCCTGACTCAGGCGAAGTACACCCCCAAAATTGGTCTCCATAACCGTCTTGATATTGGACTCGGGTGCTTCCTCAAATGAACTAATCATCCCGATACCGGCATTGTTCACGAGCACATCAATCTTACCCTCCCTATCGATGATGTCTGTTATGGTTTTCTTTATCGAGAGACGGTCATTTACATCCAGTTGCACCCAACTAAAGACTTGTCCATTTTGGTTAAGATTCCGGCTAGACCCATAGACTTTATGCCCACAGTGACTTAGATGGGTCGCAATACTATGGCCAATACCGCCCGTTGCCCCGGTGACTAAAATGACCATTGGTTGGGGATTTTTCATTTGTTCTGTTTTTGCTTTAACAAGATACGGCTGTTTCCTCCAACTTCCAATCCGGCCATCGATCCCCGGGCTTCAATAAGCTCGTGTCTACTCTGGTATCTTATTTCATGAGATGCCTGAATACTTTCGTTAACCTTACCGGTCATTGCACCCTTTTGAGGAGCAATAAGATCAGTACCTTCCTTTTGCCAGGCCTTCACCGTCAGGTGACTTTCCTTGTCCGAAAAAGACATTTCAACCCAGTCCTGCTGCAGATCGAGAGACATCTTTGCATGGGTATACGTGGTGAATACCTTAATCTTTCCGTTGACATAAACGATGGCCAGGAATCCTATAAAGTGACTGCCCAACCAAGGAATATGGGCTACCGAGGCCATTACCGAAAGACGCTCATGGTGTTCAAAATTATTACATTGGGTCCAGACCCAGGCCTCCGGAAACGAAGTACCCCAGTCCTTTTCAATATAGCCCTTTCCGCCCGTGAAGTCGATTAGTTTATCATTGAGCATAAGAGCTCCCTCCAAACGATGGTCGATACTCACCAGTCCATGATAACATTGCATGAAGGGTACAAATGAATACCAACCCATGATGCCTGGTGACAAAAACGAACCCTCATATGGCACCGTGTCTAGGAATCTGACAGAACCGGATAGATGGGGTAAATGAAGATTGATCTGATTATCACTGAAGTTATTTTCACCTACAGCTATTTCAAAGCGTTGGCTATCTGCTGTAAAAGCCGCCAGATCAAATTCCTCATACCGGCTTGTTTTGCGAATGCCGTCCATTGTCTGAATGAAAGCATGATTTCCCGTTTCACTACAAGAGATACCTGGTATGACAGCGATTGCGTGTTGATGATCAGCAGAGATTAGTTTATAGTACCAGCCTTCAAAATAACGGTGTTTCTTCCCCCATCCTTGAAACATAGGTGGTCTCCAGATCGCCCTTAGCCGCCTCAGAAAATGATCAAAGTTCATGTATGGTCTCCGGTTTACAAAGTCTTATTCATGTCAAGAAACGATAATCTCTGCTGTGAATTCGGTATTTCTATCTATTTTTGCCGTCGTTTTATTAAACTCAATAGTTAAGATATGGATCTGTTTAAAAGGATAAGGGAAAATGCCGGACCATTGGGCAAGTATGCAGATGTATCAGAAGGGTACTACATTTTTCCTAAGCTAGAGGGCGAAATTGGCAGCCGGATGATGTTTGATGGAAAAGAGATGATTGTTTGGAGTATCAACAATTACCTGGGATTGGCCAATCATCCGGAGGTGAGAAAGGTCGATGCAGATAGCGCTGCTCAATGGGGTATGGCCTATCCGATGGGATCCAGGATGATGTCGGGCAATACGAAATATCACGGTCAATTGGAAAATGAATTGGCAAGTTTTGTGCAGAAACCGGCGGGTCTCCTGGTCAACTTCGGATATCAGGCAATGACCTCAGCCATCGATGCGCTTTTGTCACGCAAGGATGTTGTCGTATATGATGCGGAATGCCATGCCTGTATAGTCGATGGGGGTCGGAAGCATCTGGGACAACGTTTTGCTTTTGATCATAATAATATGGAAAGCCTTGAAAAAAACCTGGGCCGGGCAAAAGCTCTCACCGACAAAACTGGTGGAGGTATTATGGTGATTTCGGAAGGAGTTTTTGGTATGGGTGGCGAGCAAGGCGACCTTAAGGGCATAGTCGCATTAAAAAAGCACTATGATTTCAGACTTCTGGTCGACGATGCTCATGGATTTGGCACTATAGGTAAAACCGGGGCTGGAGCTGGTGAGGAACAAGGTGTCCAGGACGAAATCGATGTATACTTTTCAACCTTTGCCAAAAGTATGGCAGGTATTGGAGCTTTCCTGGCTGGTGAGCCCGATATCATGCAGTATCTGAAGTACAATATGCGTTCGCAAATCTTTGCCAAATCTTTGCCGATGCCTTTTGTGATCGGAGGATTGAAGAGACTGGACCTACTGAGGAAAAATCCTGAGCTGAAAGATAAACTCTGGACGATTGCGACGGCATTGCAAACGGGACTGAGAGAACGCGGTTTTAATCTGGGTGCCACCACATCCTGTGTGACTCCGGTTGTATTGGAAGGTTCGGTAGATGAGGCCACCCAAATGGTAAACGACTTACGCAAAAATTATGGAATCTTTTGTTCCATTGTTGTTTATCCGGTGATCCCTAAAGGAATGATTATTCTCCGCTTGATTCCGACGGCAGCGCATACCCTGGAAGAAGTGGACATCACGCTTGAAGCGTTTTCAGCAGTGGCGGAAAAACTATCGAAAGGTACCTATAATGAAGGATTTGCGGAAGCGAGAATCGCTTGATGTCTGATAAGTAAACTTAAAGAATCCTAGAAGTTAATTTCTTAGATTATTTCACGGGTTTATTACCGGTAATAGATGCCGTTTCCCATTGGGATATATATAGATTGTACCGATAAGTATGTCTTTATGAACACTATTAGGCTGCCGGAGGTACAATCCAAATGGATAATTTGTATGCACTTTAGTCAAATCCAACTTTGTTTCCTGGGTTATTCAGTAATTAGGTGAAGTACTATCTTACCTAAGCCATGACCTCAGATGCCACGATCCAAAGTACAGTATCTTTGTCCTCAATTGTATAATGAATTCTTACGGCAATGTCTTGTGATACTTCCTTTTTACAATCTTGCTGAACTTTACGACCGTAGGTTACTAGCGGATTGAGGATATTAAACCAATTATTCCCATCGAAAATGTAAGTTAAATGACGGCAGCTATTGCTTTAGAGTGGTGCTGGGTGGAGACTAAAACGGGTCTGAGTATAATAGAAATAGGATCCATTGCCATCCTTATTTTTCCGATTCGTCAAGGTCACATGCGGTCAACATACATATTGACATCAAGAGGCTTCAAGTATTCTATGTATCAGGAGGACCTTGTGTGTAAGGACGGTCCGAAGCTTGAATTTAGCCATTTTCCAGCCATTTCGTAAAAAGCATAGAACGTGCGTGTGTATGACATATTTCCCTAATATGTGAAAACCATGAAAAAAATTTGATTTTATTTGTTTGTTCTTTTGGCTTGCCCCAAAAGAACCAAAAAGTCAAGGCTTTCGGCATTTCTTAACGGCGAAATAACCGGAAAATCCTAAACAAAATGAAACTCGCTTTGGTCTTCCTACCTTGCCGCTTTGTTCAAGATTACTTGGTTTTTCTGCTTGTTTTAATCGTTCCGATCAGCTCAAACACCATTTTGTTTTTAACGGATTTTTCGTCTATTTCGCCTAAAATGCCGAAGGCTGGTCCCTAGACCTTCCAGGAAGGTCTTCACTATGTCGCTGCTCTCATCGTTCTTATTTCTTTATGCCTATGCTTGTCAGCTTTTGCCATTTTATCTCACAATTTGTTGTTTAAGGTCCGTCGATTGTATCTCAACAGGCTTGTTCGAATTATTTCCCTTCGGATCTATGAACCTTGACTAAGTAAATCAATCAGGGGATCGTCCAACGCTGCTCCAGTGCGTTGCTTGGGGAGATTTGTCATGCACACGAACGTGCTAGCTAGCTTCTGGATCACGGTGACCTGATTTTGCTGCAAATCCTTCGTATATTTGAATGGTTCAGGGAATACCCTCCCGTAATATTACCTAATTGAGATTATTGAACTAGAGTTCCATTCGTAAAAAGAAAATCGAGAATATGCCAAGTCCCGAACCTTCAGTATTGGAAAGCGAAACTAATTTCAATGCCCTTTTTCAGTTTGCAACAATAGGCATTTTGGTCGTAAACCAGGATGGTCGAATTGTACAAGCTAATCCCAATGCTGATAAGTTGTTTGGCTATGACAGTAATGAGATGATAAATAAATCTCTGGAAATACTGCTTCCGACCAACCTTCGCAGGACCCATACCAAACATCGGGGTGAATACTTTGAGCAGCCAAGGGAGCGAGTCATGGGACAGGGAAAGGATTTATATGCTTTGAGGAAGGACGGCACTGAATTTCCAGTGGAAATAAGTTTGAGCCATTATGAATTTGATGGCCAGCGGTTGGCAGTGGCGTTTATAAACGACATAACCAAACGTAAGCAAATTGAGCAAAATCTCAGCGATCTTAATGCAAATCTTGAACAAAAGATCCAGGAAAGAACCCAAGAGCTTGTTCAGACATTAGACCGGGAAAGGAATCTCAATGAAATGAAAAGTGTATTCGTTTCAATGGCCTCTCACGAATTCCGCACTCCTTTAAGTACTATCCTTTCCAGTGTTTCATTAATTCATCGATATATTGAGATTGGTCAAGTTGAGAATTGTGGAAAACATGTGAAACGGATCAAGAACTCGGTACAGAGTCTAACTATCATAATGAATGATTTCCTTTCTTTGGATAAACTTGAGAATGGTAAAGTTGCGGCAGTAAAGAGTATGTTCGACCTGAGGGCATTATCGGTTAATATAGTTGATGAATTGGAAAGCAGCTTGAAGGATGGTCAAAATATTCACTACATGCATAAGGGAGACATTGAAGCATTCCTTGATAGTAAATTTATTCGAATTGTAATGCTGAACCTGCTTTCGAATGCAATAAAGTATTCCGAGAAAGATATTAAACTGAATACTGAAGTTGATGACAAGCAGATATCCATTGTCGTAGAGGACAGAGGCATAGGAATTCCAATAGAAGAACAAAAGAACCTATTTGGGAAGTTTTTTAGAGCAAAAAATGCAATGAAAATACAAGGTACAGGCCTCGGGCTCCACATCGTGAAACGATATATTGGGTTACTAGATGGAACAGTGGATTTCACAAGCAAACATGGTGAAGGCACAACCTTTGTCATACGTTTTGATAAACAGGTCAACTGCTGAGCAATCCATTCTTACCAAAGGACATACGACATATAAATCGTTCTATCTGAGTCTATTGATTACAATCAGAGTCTGAATCTCAATATACCTGATAGATTAAGGACCAATAAAACTTTCCGGCTGCGATGACGAATATCATCATATTGCGAATTTCATCTGCATACTTTCGCAAGTAGTCCAATATGAATAGGCATTGAAAACTGTTTTAGTAATTGAGAATAACCTTGAAATAAGAGAGAACATAGCAGAATTGCTAGTATTGGAAGGATTTGAAGTATTAACTGCTGAAAGGGGCACGCAAGGATACCAGTTAGCAAAAGCAAAGCATCCGAATATTGTGCTCTGTGATGAGTTTATACCGGAAACCAGTGGACTTCATTTTCTCAAACTTATCAAAACCGATCAATCAACGGCAAAGATTCCTTTGATTTTCTTTTCTGCCGGAGGTGCTCCTAATGCCGTTTCCATGGGCATTGAACAAGGTGCCGATGTATATCTCTCAAAACCATTCACAGATAAGGTTCTGCTGTCGACTCTCCGGTCACTTATAAATGGTAATTCATAGTTTTTCCGGGCATCGGCAACTGCGGGAAAATGAAGGATCGGTCGGGATATTCACAAGATTACTTGGTGTCGACATATGAAAACATAAAAACAATGTTGGAATGTCCCGGTTGAAAAGAGAACAGGTGAAAATGCAACCTTGTCAGGTCATACTTTCTACACTATTGGAGTAACGTTTGATTCGTTTAATGAAAACTTCTTTCAGGTTAATATGGGCGACAACTGGACCGATACGGAAATCGTCGCTGACAAAACTTATGCGCTTAGTGACTCCAGGACCGCTTTTGGACTCCACACCAACCAAGTTCTTTTGCCATGCTTGTTAATCATTAGTATGTTGACAGGAGGTGCCGTGTCATGTGAAATCCTAGATAGATGTATGTTCCTGCCGGTAGGTCAAGTGCTCTTACCATAACTTCACCCGGCCCATGACCTTCGATATCGATTGATTCCAGCATTTGTCCGTTACTATTTAAAATCTGTATTTCTGCAGTTGTTGCCCCTTCAGGAATAGAGAAGGAGATCTTTGTTTCCGTGGTAAATGGATTTGGAATATTTTGCACCAGTAACATATAGCGTTAGCCCTTTCTTCTTATCATAATATTCTGATTCTTCTCCATACTGGTAAGCCGGTTTAATCAAAGCTTGAGGATTACGAAGACCGATTACGTCATCAAGTCCATAACCATATAGTACATTATTTTCTTGAATGCTTCTGGGATTCTCTATCAAGCTTCCATCTACAAGCTTAATTAGCATAATGAAAATGTATGCTTCGCGAAATTCGTAAGTTATCTTAACGCCTGTTGTATTATTAAGATAGATTAATTCATATCCCCAATCTTCTTTTTGATAATTGAAAACCAAAATCAGATTCAAGGAATTTGAATTGCTCTTTTGTTATTACATCAAAATCTTTATTTGCCATAATTATCTTGGGATTACAGCAGTTGCCTCCTGATCAAAGAGCCTCCCCGTCATAAATGTACCTGATCCACTCTCCGCTAACTAAGGTCACCAATACGGGTAGTTTGAGATATGTATCGTAATCGATTTGGCTGATGTTTTGATTCAGATCTTTTTTCAGACAGCCATCGGCTTAGTATTCATAATCGTCTGTGCCATTATTTCCATTCACAAAGTCGGTTTGGTGATCACCCGGCATCCCATCTTCCACCCGCATCAGATGATTGCCCAGATTGGTATACGTCAGGTTGTCAATCTCGTCGTAGGCAGTGCCTTTCAAACCATTGCGCTTAAGAAGCTTCAGGTTGCCATTTTTATCGTAGACTATCCCGCTCACGGTATGGTTTTCGCCATTGACTCCGGTATAGGTGGCGGTTTTAAACCGGCTGGCCGGATCGTACGTGTACAGATAGGTACGCTGCTGCTGGGGTGTCTGGTTTTCTGCCGACAGGATAGACTTGATCTAAATCAATCCGTTAGGAGATGACCTCTGTTTCAGACGTCTCTATTTCAAAATCATCCACTTCCGTAACCTCACCCGCTTGTAAATCACTTAGGTGGAGATGTCCAATCCGGACCCGCAGCAAGCGTAAAGTTGGAAACCCTGCGGCGGCTGTCATCTTCCTTACTTGTCTATACTTGCCTTCCCCAATTACGATCGACAACCAGCTCGTAGGTCCATGCCTATCATCCCTAATTTTTTTTGCTAGGGCCTTAAAATTAGGAGCAGGATCCAGTTTACGCACCGCACAGGGCAACGTCATATACTTCGTACCTCTTATACCGATCTCCACTCCTTCTTCCAGCGATTTTATCGCCTCATCCGTAACATCTCCATCCACCTGCACGTAGTACTCCTTCTCTATTTTTTTACTCCGAACTTGTTCACTGACCTTCCCATCTGTCGTCAGTAATAATAGGCCCTCCGAATCCTCATCAAGGCGCCCAATAGCCATTATTCCATCAGGAAACGCTCCGAGCTCCCCCAACAACTTCTTGTTCCTTCGCTTATCTTGATTATTGACGAACTGAGATAGGTAGCCAAAGGGCTTATGAATCTTATAGTGATGGTGCTCACACATTCCGATCTATCGTTTATCTAATCCATCCTTCGAAACCCAAAAATAAGATAAATGACCACTTTTCGACTCCCCACCAACCAATCCGCCTAGCTATCAATGTCTTTATGATAGCAGCGCCGTTTTTTATGCTGCCGCATATCATATCCCCTCCAAAGATTTTGCACATCGTAATTGGACTCAAGTTCCGGATTTGTCTCGGCCTTTTTGATGCCATAACGGATGCAGGTCTGAATTATCTTATGGAAGATTAGGGCAGTTACCCCTTTGTTTTGTAAATCAGGTCTTACCGCAATCAGATAAAGGTCAGCCCTTTCATTTTTTTTCATGGCCCGGCGAAGGTGAAAAATACCAAAAGGCAGAAGCCGCCCACGTGCTTTCTGCAGGGCAATTGAAAAGGATGGCATGGTGATGCCAAAACCCGCCAGCTTACCATATTGATCGACAATGATACTGATGAACTCAGGATTAATGAAAGTGAGATATTGCTTAATAAAAAGATTAATCTGAGCCTGGGTATGTGGAATAAATCCCTCCAAATCTTTATAGGCCAGATTAATTAATTCAAATATTTGTAATCCGATATCATACAATTCTTTTTTACTTCTGGGCTGATATTCATCCAGTTGATATCTCTTTTTGATCATATCAGCAAACTTGGTGACCCGGTCTGGAATGGCAGTGGGAACGGTGGCTTCAAATTCCTTCCAATCAACCAGCTTTTGAAAACCCAAATTTTCTAAATGCTCAGCATAATAAGGATAATTGTAGATGACGGCCATGGTGGCGAGCTCATCGAATCCTTCAATGAGCAAACCAGCTTTGTCCATATTTGAGAAGCCGTAAGGGCCTTTGATCACCTGACATCCCCTCTGCCTTGCCCAAGCCTCAACCGCACTAAAAAGTGCTGATGATACTTCAGGGCTATCTATAAAATCAACCCAGCCAAACCTGGCAGTACGTTTTTCAGCTCCATTGTTTTCCTGATGGTTGATGATGCCCGCTATTCTACCAACTATTTTTCCATGTTGGGTAGCCAGAAAAAGCTTAGACTCACAGTGTTCAAATGCCGGGTTTTCTTTCGGATCGAAAGCCTGAAGTTCTGCAGATCTTAAGGGAGGTACATAATTGGCTGCTCCTTTATATAAAATATATTGAAAATCAACAAACCTTCTGAGGTCAGGCTTACTTTCTACAGTTGATACTTCAATTTGGTTCGATGACATAGTTTCTGAGGTTCAATGTACACATTCTGTTCTGCAATCTGCCCAAGAAGATTTGGCAGAACACTTGCTAAAGTAGTGAACTTCAAAAGTAAAATGCTACAATCGTTAGTGGAAATCAGGGTTTATCGCCGTTTTTTAGATAGTGTTCTTCAGCAGCAAATCTTAACTCATTGTAAAAAGTCTTTGGATCTTTAAATCCTTTGCTGATCCGGATTCTTTCATGTTTTTCAGTCATAAAAATGATGCAGGGGTATGACATTTGACCATCACTCAGTACATATGCCAATTCATGCACACCATTGAGACCAGAAGCCATCCATTTGAATTCTTTTCCATTCCAGTTGATGCTCTCCTTCTGTTCGGCATTTAGCTTTACGGCATAAAAATGTTCCTTGATGTAATGTGAAACGGCCGAATCGGAAAATGTCTCGCGATCCATCACTTTGCACCAAGTGCACCAGTCAGTAAATATATCAACCAGAAATTTCTTTTTATCTTGTTCATTAGCCTTGATCGCTTCTTCCCAAGACATCCACTCAATCTTCTCGCCTGAGTCAACTTCTTCGTTTACAACTTTATGACTGGATATCATAAAAGGAAGTGATAGACAGATAATTATATATTTCATATTACTTGGATATGACGGTCTTTACAAAGATAGCAGATCAATTGGCTTCTGAGTTAATTTTAACAGAGGCCTAACAGTTTAAACGCTATTTTGCATCTTTAGAACATGCAAAAACTAGTTGTTGCAATTGGAGGGGCCAGTGGGGCGATGTATGCCAGGCGAATACTTGAACGTCTGAAGGTGATTAAAGATCAGTGTGAAGAGATCAATGTTGTCATTTCAGATAATGGAGTGGTTAACTGGCAATTGGAAATCGGCTCTTTTACGCCGACTGACTATCCATTTCGCTTTTTCGGTAATCGTGATTTTAGTGCCCCTTTTGCCTCCGGGTCTGCCAGGTTTGAGACGATGATCATCTGCCCCTGTTCGATGGGTCTTATCGGACGCATTGCTGGCGGAGTATCTACAGATCTGATTACCCGGGCAGCTGATGTGATATTGAAAGAACGAAGGAGGTTGATTTTAGTACCCAGGAGACTCCTTTCAGTCTTATTCATTTGAAAAACATGAAGTTGGTTACCCAGGCAGGAGCGATTGTCTGTCCGGCCATCCCCTCTTTTTACAATCGTCCCCAAACCATTGAAGACTTGATTGATACAGTGATTGACAGAGTCCTTGATTTGGCAGGATTGCAGATTGAAACTCAGAGATGGGGTGATTGATTGATTGATTTTAGGACTCAGATTTATACTCAGTCGGAGGGTGAATAGCTGACCTCTTTCGCTGCCTCAGATCACGATTCACGGCAATACTTGCATTCAATTCGAATCCCGCCAGCAAAATGAAGCTGTTCATCTGCATCCACAGGAGGATGACGATCAAAGCACCCAGTGATCCGTAAATACGGCTTTGGGTACCAAAGTTATCAATAATGTAGGTAAACGTGACCGAGGTCAGCAGACTGACCAATGTGGCCAAAGTGGTGCCGGGAGACATCATTCCGAATTTCTTTTTTAATGGTGGCCCAAATCGATAGATCATGCTGATCACACTATAAAAAAGCAGTAATACGGCAAACCACTTAATGAAACTAACCACTAACAAATACCGTGCTCCACCGAATAGAAAACTGATGAGTTTGTTGCCGGCCACGATCAATGTACCAGATACCAAAAATGAAAGTCCCACTAGCAGGGTGAGGCCAATAGCGATGCCTCGTTTTTTAATGAAACTCCGGGCCTTGAAGGACACCTCGTGCGATTTTTCAAAACCACGCATGAGAGAAAGCATGCCGCTTGATGCAAAAAAGAGAGCTAAGACAAAACCTAACGATAATAGTCCGCCATGAGGTATCGAAGTCACACTTTCTACGGTCTCGAAAAGAAATGCATGAGCGCTGACCGGCATTATTTGCCTTATCGCACTTTTAATGACTTCGTCAAAATCCTGAATGGGGATATAGGGTAAAAGGGTAAACATGAAAATGATTGAAGGAAAGAGGGAAAGGAAAAAGCTGTAAGCCATTGAATTGGCCCTGGTTCCAATATCCTCCCGCTTCAGCTCTCCCACAAGAAAAGTGAAAACATCCCATATGGGAATACCAAAGAAGCCGGGCAATGAATGCAAACGCATCCATTTGCGTACGATGGTATATGACCTTAGATACCATCGCTTACCCCACATGATTATTCTACGAAAAATAAGGCTCTAATTTATCAGTAATCGAATTTGGTGTTCTCATCTGAACACCGGTCGTTGCATCCTTAAAACAAAGGGTAATCTTGGCTTTGTTCAAAATCTGCCCTTTCTGGTTTTTTATAATAACATCAAAAACAATAAAACGGTCGGGTTTTTCTACGATCTGCGAGGTGATGGTTAACAAATCGTCATAGTGGGCCGGCGCTGTATACTTAGCTTCTAACCGTACTACGGGCATGATAATTCCTTGATCTTCCAGGTCCTTGTAAGTGAGACCCAGGGATCTAATGGCCTCAACCCGGCCTACCTCATAATATAGTGCATAGTGCCCATAATACACAAAGCCCATTTGGTCTGTCTCTCCGTAGCGCACTCTGATCTGCGTACTATGTACAAACATTCAACAACAAGATTTTCCTAAATGATTTCTTTCCCTACTTTATTCCACATACGGAACAACAAAAATGCAGCAAAAGCGGCAATGACAAATAAAACCGTGGCAATGGATGGCTGTCCAAATAAAAGCTTACCCGTGGCAAACAAGAGCGAGTAGACCATTGCTGTGGCAATCAGCATCGCCAGAATACCGCTTGGTAATGTCCATTTGACCTTTTTATCGACAATTTGGTCGCCTTCAGCGGCAGCACTGTCGACAACCAATTTCCATCCATTGCCACCCGGTTGAATTCTCCGGTAAAAGTTGCGTAAGGTCTTTTGGGATTCGGGCTGGGTCAGGAAAGTAACTGAGATCCAGATGATGGAGGTAATGCCAACGATCAGTGGAAAACGCCAGTAGGGCGCCCAAGCTGAAGGAAAGATATTCGTAAATACAAAAATGAAAGAAATAATACCAGAAGAAAACATCGCAGCGATTTCACTCCAGGCATTAATTCGCCACCAGAACCATCTAAGTAAAAAGATGAGCCCGGTGCCGGCTCCAAACATTAGAATAAATTCGAAAATTTGTAAAGCATTTTGCATGACCAGGGCCATTATGGCAGCCAGGAACATCAGAATAAAAGTCGTAATCCGGCCAGCTAACACAAACTCTTTTTCAGAGGCTTCAGGGCGGATAAAACGCTTGTAGAAATCATTAACCAGGTAGGAGGCGCCCCAGTTGAGATGTGTCGAAATGGTTGACATAAAGGCGGCAATCAAAGCTGCCAAAACCAAGCCTAGTAATCCAGCCGGAAGGAATGTCAACATAGCTGGATAGGCCATATCGTGACCTATTTTACCTTCCGCAACATTTGGGAAAGCACTCCTTAGACTGTCAAGATCCGGAAAAACAATGAGGGAAGCCAAAGCGACTAAAATCCACGGCCAGGGTCGAAGCGCGTAGTGCAAAATGTTGAAGAAAAACGTGGCTCCCATCGCATGGTTTTCGTTCTTTGAAGCCAACATCCTTTGAGCTATATAGCCACCCCCTCCAGGTTCCGAGCCGGGATACCAGGCTGCCCACCACTGGACCGCCAATGGAATAATGACCAAAGAAATCAAAACATCACGATTGTTAAAATCAGGTAATATGGCTATTTTATCGATCACTGCTTCATGAGTCAATAGCCCCGAAAGGCCGCCGACATCCGGATGGTTGATCGCCACTACCGCTGCTCCGATTGACCCGATCATGGCCACAAAAAACAATACAAAATCAGTATATACTACACCCTTGAACCCTCCAAGCGAACTAAAAATCACAGTAACTACAGCCGCCAGACCAATCGTTTGTATCGGACTGAGATCGAGCATTACCGCCCCAATCTTAATGGCCGCAAGTGAAACGGCAGACATGGCCAATACGTTGAAAACCAGGCCTAAAAATAAAGCCCTGAATCCTCTTAAGAAGCGAGCCGGAAAACCACCATATCGCAACTCGTAAAACTCGATATCCGTTGTTACGCTGGATTTGCGCCACAATTTGGCATAGACAAATACAGTGAGCATTCCGGTAAGGAGAAAAACCCACCAAATCCAGTTTCCAGATACCCCATTTTGACGTACTATGTCGGTGACCAAATTAGGTGTATCCGTTGAGAAAGTTGTTGCCACCATCGACATACCCAACAGCCACCATGGCATACTTCGTCCGGAAAGAAAGAATTCGTCCGTGCTTTGACCCGATGAGCGAGAAACGTAAAGACCAATGGCCAGGGTGATGGCGAAAAAGAACAGTATTATTGCAATGTCAATAGTGGCCAGAGTCATTTGTCGGTAGTGTTTGGTTTTCGAATTATGCGGAAATCGCTTCAATATACACAATTGGCTGTTTATAGCGAGGGTGCGATTTACCAGTTGTGTTTGGCACAAAGTTAGCGTGATAAGTGAGTCTGCCCAAAGATGGACCCTGGGATAGTTCACGCAAAGTTTTGATATCCTTTGAGCTTTCTATCTTTGTGCCCAATTTTCGAAATTTCAAAATTATGAGTCAAGATATAAGTTTGTTGGTCCTGGCTGCCGGGATGGGAAGTCGTTATGGTGGCCTCAAGCAGTTGGATGCACTGGGACCTCATGGTGAAACTATTTTAGAATACTCGATCTATGATGCGGTACAGGCAGGTTTTACAAAAGTTGTTTTCGTAATCAGAGATCATTTCGAAAAGGATTTTCGTGAAAAGGTCGGAGACCGCTTTGCCGGAAAGATCGAGGTGCAATATGTACATCAACATGTTAACCCAGTCATTGAAGGGATTGCTAATCTACCGGTTCGGGAAAAACCATGGGGTACCTCGCAAGCGGTCCTGGTCGCCAAAGAAGTGATTCAGGAGCCTTTTGGGGTGATTAATGCAGATGACTATTATGGGCAGCAATGTTTTGCCACCTTGGGTAAATTCCTGAAAGAAGGGGCTAATGCGCAGACTTATGCAATGGTCGGATACACACTGGTCAATACCCTATCAGAGCAAGGGCATGTGAACAGAGGAGTCTGCAAGACGGATCAGGAAGGAAATTTGGCTTCGGTGGAAGAGATTCTGAAAATTCGATTTTCCGGTGATCAGATCATTCATGGTGATGTGTCCGGACAGGTGCTTTCGGAAAATACCATAGTAAGTATGAATTTCTGGGGATTTCACCCCACTATTTTTCAGGAATTGGAAGAAGGTTTTAAAAAGTTTGTTAGAAACAATATCGATAATCCCAAAGCTGAATATTACATTCCGCTTATCATTGATGATCTGATCAAATCAAAAAAAGTAAAAGTCAAAGTGTTGCATTCTGAAGACCAGTGGTATGGAGTAACCTACCGGGAGGATGCAGAACAGGTCAAAAAAGCCTTTAGTCAGTTTGCTAAAGAGGGTAAGTACCCGAGCCCACTCTGGCCGAATAACGTGAAGTAATCCGATGGCTTTTAATATTCCAGAAACCGGTCAGGAACGTGTTGTAGTTGTTGGAGCTGGATTTGCTGGCTTGAAACTAGCGAGATCATTGGTTAAATCGAAGTATCAGATCGTCTTAATCGACCGGAATAATTACCATCAATTTCAGCCATTATTTTATCAAGTCGCAATGGCAGGTCTCGAGCCGTCTTCGATCAGTTTTCCATTGCGTAAAATTTTTCAGAGAGCTAATAATGTTTCGATCAGATATGCCGAAATCGAGCGTATCGATCTGATTGAGAAACGTGTCTATGCAGATTTGGGTTATCTTAATTTTGATAAATTGGTCATCTGCACCGGGGCTACTACCAATTTTTTTGGCAATAAGGTTTTAGAGGATCTTACCTACCCAATGAAGTCAATCGGCGAAGCATTGGATATTCGCAATGCGATTCTGACCGATTATGAAAGAGCTCTTTCTATCAGAGATTTTGATGAAAGGCAAGAGTTAATCGATATTGTTGTGGTGGGAGGGGGTGCCACTGGTGTTGAAGTAGCCGGAGCACTGGCAGAAATGAAGAAGTACATTCTTCCAAAAGACTATCGCGAGCTACCTTATGGAGAGGTTGATATCTATCTTATTCATGCGGGTGCTGAACTTTTGCCAGGTATGTCGGCGCAGGCTTCTGCTAATTCGCTAAAATATTTGCAGGAACTTGGGGTTCAGGTGATTTTGCAAAAAAGGGTACAAAGATTTGATGGTGATTTCGTGTATACCGATGATGGCAATAAAATCAGATGTGGAAAAGTAATTTGGGCCGCAGGTATTGTCTGCCCGGTTATTTCCGGCGTTTCTGATGAACTGCTCGGAAGAGGGAAGCGCCTCAAGGTCAATCGGCAACTGCAGCTGATTAATTACCCCGATATATTTGCGATTGGAGATGCAGCCATTGTGCTCGATGATCCCGATTATCCGGATGGTCATCCTCAAGTGGCGCAGACCGCGATCCAAATGGCCAAAGTACTTGGAAGAAATCTTAAAACCAACTCTAAATCAAATTGGAAAATATTTACCTACCGCGACTTGGGTTCCATGGCGACGATTGGAAGAAATCGGGCGGTGGTTGATCTTCCGTCTCTGCGACTAAGAGGCTTTATCGCTTGGGTGGTTTGGCTTGTTGTTCACCTTTATTCGTTGTTGGGTGTTCGGAACAAAGTCATTGTCTTTTTAAATTGGGTTTGGAATTATTTCACCTATGATCAATCGCTGCGATTGATCATTCGTCCCAGGAAGACCAGGAGACCGGAGGATACCTAGTATCACCATGCTTTTACGACAAATAAATTCATAGCCTACTGCGTTGCGCTCTATCGTGTTACGTATTATGTTTGGATTTATGTAATTGAAGTTTATTCCAGGTCGGATTAACTGGCAAAGAATTTGCAAAAGGCATAGACAGTAATAGATATCCCACCGATATTTATATACACCCGCACCTGAGTATCCTGTCTTCAAAAACTGAATTGAACCCAGTTTTTTAGTTTACCGACAAACAAACTTATTATCAGCAATTAGGCCTTTTAATGCTTTAGAGAAAGATTGCTACTTCTTAGGAGGTATCGGTCTGGACTGAAACAAACCAGGTTGTCCATGGTCTAATTGTTTTGCATTGATGTCGACTATGGAAGAACAAAGATTTGTTCGGCCCTTTGCCACTTTGTTGATGGCAATGACCAGTTGTATTTCGCTGGCAACTACTATTGTGCCTTATGCTAATCTTGGTAGCCTGGCCGATCGAAGTGATGCCCTGGTGATGGCCCGTGTAATTAGAAATTATGAACATTCCGAGAATGGTCAAACCTTATTTAAATATAGATTGATCGTCGAGGAAAATTTAAAAGGATCTCTTCAAGAAGGAGATGAATTTGATGTCCAGAAATGGGAAAAATTGATTGACGAAAGATGGATAACAATGTGGGGTGATTTAGATTTTTACACGAATGCCAGGTACTTATTGTTTCTGGAGCGTCAAAGCGAAAATTTATATCATCCTCTTTGTTATTCCTATTATGTCTTTGAAGAGATTTCAAAAGAAGGAGAAACTTATATAGTACCCTCTCCCGAGTCCCGGGAATTCGAGTTGATTAATGTGAATGATGCGGAGCCTCTATACGTCTATCTAAAAGACCCCTTGATTAATCAATTGACCGATTACATGGCCGGATTAAAAGGTTGGTCTTCTGACGTGGCAAGAACCACTTTGGATCCTGAAACGTTGATCTCATCCTCCAATAAGCGCTCGACTCCGGAAAGTTGTGCTTTTCTGACGGTGAATCAAAGGAGTCTTCGCTGGAACAACTCACCTGGTCAAGGCGTAAAGATTTACTACAGCGGTTCGGGCGCCGGTGGATGCAGCTCTTCGGTAGCCCAGGTGCAGCAAGCGGTGCTTGATATTTCGGAGGCCTATGAAGGCGTTGAAATTTCAAGCGGAGGTAGCACTTCTTTTGTTCCTGGTTGTAGTGATGCTACGGCAGTCGGGCCCGACTTTCGCTCTTTCATGGATGACAAATTAGGTGGATTTCGCAATGTGATCATTCAGTTTGATGACCCTTGCAACGAGATTTCAGACCTGAAGTTATGTGGAGGCATCCTGGCATTAGGGGGTGTCTATGGGGTTGGAACTCATGGCTTTATGAATGAAACTTGGGCAACGGCAAAATATGGATATGTCATCCTTAATAATGGAGTTGGAGTGTGCAAGTGTCACAATCTAAGACAGATACTATCGCATGAACTCACACACTCACTTGGTCTAGGTCATATATCGGGATCATATGGTTATGCCAATATGAATCCGGACTGCTGTCAGGCTATCAGCTCGATTGATAAAACCTGTGTCGATTATTCGTATCCTCCGGGGAATTCTCCAGGCCTGTTGCCGGTTGAACTAGTCAATTTTGAAAAAAACTCCGATCAAGTAAATAATAAAGTGTTCTGGGAAACTACCAGTGTGCATGATGCTGATAAGTTAAATAAAAAAACAAGTAATCCAGATTGGTTTTTTCGATCTAATGGGGAAGTCTCCTCTCAAGAAGATAGGGTACAAGGTCAGCATTTTCATGGAGTTGATAATAATCCAACTGTCACAAATGATTATCCATTGCGATCAATTGAATATGGTATTTCGGAATCGAAACCACAGGTGTACCCAACTGTCGCAAATGATTTCATTAATATACGAATCCCCAATCTCCAAAAAGAGACAATACTGAATGTTTTTTCCATTTCCGGAAAACAAATCGGGGATACAAAACAAGGTAAGGACTATACACAACTTGCAGTCGACTTCCTACCAGCCGGATGGTATTATTTGCAAATCGAAAATCGAAATTATTCTGAGATATTTAGATTTTATAAAACCTGATTCAAGGTAATTAAGAGGTACCAGACCATGGGTAATGCAAAGGGGTGAACATAGTAATATGTCACCCCTTTCACCTTCTTAGATCTATGATTAATTATTGAAGAACTAACTTCACATTTAGAGTAAACTCATCATAAATAGTTTTGTCTCCCAGGTTTTCAAAAAAGCTGCCACTGCCATAACGTACATCGTATTCCGAACGGTCTACGACCACATCTGCCGTTGCTACCTGCATTCCGTTATCAGAAGTGATCTGGGCATTAAATTTTACGGGTTTGGTAATCCCTTTAATGGTAAGATCAGCAACAACCTTATAGCTGCCTTCGGTGCCTCGATACACAACGCTCGTGATATCAAGGTCAGCAGTAGGGTACTCAGCTACGTTAAAGAAGTCAGCTGATTTTAAATGACCTTCTAATTTAGGCTGACTATCTTTTCCAGCCAGGTCAACATTGGCGATGCTCGTCATGTCGATGGCAAATGAACCACCTTTCAACATCCCACCTTCCATCATTAATGATCCTTCCTTTAGTTTAATGGTTCCATGGTGTGATCCGGTGACTTTTTTTCCAGTCCAGATCACTTCACTTTTTGTAACGTCAACCTTGGCAACATCTACTGGGGTAGTGGTAAATGCACTCAAAAACAGAGCGCTGAAAGCGAGTAGAGAGAAAGCAACTTTTTTCATAATACTTAAATGTTTGTAATTGTTAATTATAAAATAGATAACTGAAAATTTTAGTTGGAGTCAAGATTTAATTTATCCAGGATGATGTTTAAAGTATCGATTTCATCATCAGATAACACTTGCATTTTTTTTATGATCTCACTGTCCATTTTTTCACTGGCTTCCTGGATCAATTGCAATCCTTTTGGGGTTATTTCTATTTCAGCCCGTCTTCGATCTTCCGGGCACTCATTTCGTATGATCAGTTCTTTTTGGCGTAATTTTTCAATTAATCGGGATGTGTTTGACATCTTATCGAGCATGCGGCAGGTGATCTCTGAAACGCTGACGGCACTTCCGTTTTGGCCTCTCAAGATTCGTAAGATGTTAAATTGTTGAATGGAGATTGAAAAAGGCCTTAAGATCGAATGAGAGAATGTCTGAAGACTGGAATGAGTGTGGTAAAGATTTAGGACGGTTCTTAGTTCCGTACTGCTAAACTTTGTCTGCTTGATTGCCTCTTCCAATATCATCTTGCAATTATATGTCTATACAACTAATGTTTAGACATATAGTTTTGCCTGACCGTCGTATTCTATCCCGAACGGGCATTTACATTAGCCGAACCGGCTAATTTTTATCGTAGCGGAAGGTCAAATGGCAATCTAGCAATGGGATGTTGAGTTTGAAGCATAAACTCAAGGCTACCCATCAATTTATTTGCCTCCGGAAACCGCTTAGCAAAGATCTGAGTCGCGATCTCAGTGGGTAAATCTTGTCCCGTCAGGTCTTCGAGCAGTTTTTGCATTGGATCTTTGATGCGCGGATATTCGGTAATCCTGAAATCGTCCGTGCCAGCTAGGTCTGCGGCTGCTTTTATCGCATCATCCAGGTCGCCCAATTCATCAACTAACCCAATTTCCTTTGCCCTGGAGCCTGTCCAGACTCTTCCCTGAGCTATTTCATGTACCGCATCCCGTGTCATATTGCGTCCCTGCGCCACTCTGCTTAAAAAGACTTCATATGTACGATCAATGCTTTCCTGAATCAAAGCCGCCTCTTCGGGGCCAACGGGATAAAAGGGACTAACAATGCCATTGGCATAGCGCGCTGTTTTCACCGTATCGACATGAATGCCGAGTTTGTCATTCATTAGTTCTTCAAAGTTGGGTATCAGACCAAACACACCAATAGATCCGGTGATCGTATTTGGTTCAGCAATGATGCGATCTGCCCCGCAAGCGATATAATAACCACCTGAGGCAGCGACATCACCCATACTGGCTATTACGGGGATACCTGCTTCCCGAACCAATTGGATCTCACGCCAGATTTCATCAGATACATAAGCATCACCTCCAGGAGAGTTGACTCTCAGTACCAATGCTTTGACTTTGTCATCTTTCCGAATCTTGCGCAGTATGGCCACGTATTGATCATCTGTAATCATACCATACTGCTCTTTACCTCCTCTGATTTCACCTTCTGCATACAATACCGCAATCTTTGTGCTTGCTCGTAAATTGAGGTCTTTGCCTTTTATGGTGAAATAGTCGTTCAACTCAACAAAATTGATTTTTTCATCTTCATCAAGATCCAGTTGATCGCTTATAGCATCAAAGACCTGATCTTCATACAAGATTTGATCGATCAGTTTTGACGCTAATGCTAGGTCGGCATTTCTGCCTGAAAGATTTTCCGCTGCATCTCTGATTTGATCTTCTGATTGACTACGGCCGGCAGCAATATCTTTTACAAACGAGGAATATAACTCCGACACGTATTGGCGAATCTGATACCGGTTTTCATCACTCATTTCATTGAGCCTGAAAGGTTCGGTTTGCACCTTTAAATTTGCCGGCATAAAACACATTCATTTTAACCCCTATCTTATCCAACATGTCTTTGAAAAATGGAATTTCAGCGCCAAAACCGGGTAAGTCGACCGCTCCGAGTGGATGTAACATGACTTTATCGGCTGAGCTAGCCAGATCGTAAGCCCCTTGACTGTAACCATAATTACCCGAGTAGGCATAAACAAATTTTCCACTTTGCTTAAATTCGAGAATGGCATCACGGAGATACTGGGCAGTTGCATTACCCATACCACCTGAAGTCAGTGAAAGATAGATCCCCTTAATATTCCGGTCATCTTTAGCATGTCGAATACATTCTCTGATTTCGTACAGACCTAAAAAAGGGTCTTCAGAGAAATTGTACATTGCAGCTTGGGTATTATTTGTTTTTTCGGGAATGTCACGATCGAAGCTCAACTTCAAGACGGAGTTTACCTCGAGAGTTGGTTTTGATTTACCGGCTGAGATTAGCGTTGTCATCAAGGCAGTACCCACCAAACCAACTACAACAATGGCCATCAACACTCCAAGACATGAGCCAAACACAATTTTTATAAAATTCTTCATTCGAAATTTATCCTATTTGAGAGCAAAGTTACTAAGGTGATAATAAAGCACGGTGATTTTCCGATGAATCGCGTTACATATTCGTCAAATTGTCCACACTTCTGAAGAGGGTTGGGTTCTTAATGGATACTTACCCGATGCACACCCGGATTATAGCGTTGCTCAAGTAGTTTGACGATTTCATCAAGGTGTTCCTTGTTTTTGACGAAGTCCATATCTTCAACATCAATAATGAGGATAGGATACGAATTTTCGTTTCGGAAATATTCGAAATAGGAGTTCTGAATCGTAGTCAGATATTCTTCAGTGATTGGTGATTCCATCATTCTACCTCTTTCTTCGATGAGGTCCATCAGTTTAGGAGTCGACCGGTGTAAGTACACGAGCAGATCGGGATTGGGAAACGGACTTTCCAAGAGTTGAAATAAGTGCTGAAATATCCTGAATTCTTCCTGATTCAGATTATTCTTGGCAAACAAGAGTGTCTTGGTAAAACAGTAGTCTGCAAATATGTGATTGGCAAACAGATCTTGAGTTAAGATGTTTTTTTGTAATTGCTTATGACGTTCAGTCATAAAAAATATCTCAACGGGAAATGCATAACGTTCCGGCTCACTATAAAAATATGGTAAAAAGGGATTGTCCGTAAACTGCTCCAAAATAAGTTTACCCTGGTAACGTTTGGCTAGCTTTGTGGCTAAAGAGGTCTTTCCACTGCCGATATTCCCTTCGATACAAACGTACTGATGTGGTATTGGATAATCTTCCATCCTAGCTTTCTATCATTAAAACTTCCAGTGTATCCGGCGACTGAAGATACAACTCTTCAATAGTGATACCTAGCGTTGGATGCTCCAAAAGTGGAGCAATTTCCATTAAGGGCACTAAGGTAAAATTTCTCTCTGCAATTCGGGGATGAGGAATCTGTAAACCTGGCAAATCAATGACGGATTGCTGGTAAAAAAGGATGTCAATATCGATCATACGTGATGACCATTTCCCCTTTCTAACCCGGCCCATCGTTGACTCAATGTCAAGAATACAATCAAGTAATTGCTCAGGAGAACAAGTGGTCGAAACCTGAAGAACCTGATTGTAATAATCCGGTTGCCCATCGATACCCCATGACTTGCTCAGATAGACCCCCGACTGAAGTATAATGTCACCGCAATCCAATGCCAACCTGTTACGCGCTATACGTAAGTTCTCACCTCGATCACCGATATTTGATCCGAGGAGCAGATAAGTGATATTACCCTTGACCACGTTTTATAAAACCTGTTAATCTGACAGACTACCCTCCGGCTTTGATTGCGCTCAAATATCTATTGACCTCTTCCTTTACTTTAGGGGTCAACAGGACTAAGCCAATCATATTGGGAACCATCATCGCAAAAATCATCGCATCTGAAAAGCCGATTACTGAGCCCAAACTCGAAGCAGAGCCTATGACTACAAAAATGCAAAAGAGGATCTTGTAGGTGTATTCGGTACGCTTGTTCCTCCCAAAAAGATAGGACCAAGCCTGAAATCCATAATAAGACCACGATATCATCGTGCTAAATGCAAATAGGATCACGGCAATCGCCAGAATGATGGGAAACCAGGAAATGACGGAACCAAATGCGCTAGAGGTCAGCAATATGGCCTGAGCATCATTTAATGTTGCGTTTTCAGCACTTACATGCCCAGTGATAATCAACACCAGTGCTGTCATCGTGCACACAATAACCGTATCAATGAAAGGTTCGAGCAAGGCCACCATTCCTTCCGATGCCGGATATTCGGTTTTGACAGCCGAATGGGCAATAGAAGCGGAACCGATCCCGGCTTCATTAGAGAAAGCTGCTCTTCTGAAACCCTGCACTAATACACCAATTACTCCGCCGGCAATTCCTTGAGGATTGAAGGCGCCATTGATAATTTCCATAAATGCGGTACCGATTAAATCATATTTGGCTATTAAAACAAAGAGGGATGCACCAACATAAATGACCACCATAAATGGCACGATCTTGTCGGTGACTTTGGCAATTTTTTTGATACCTCCAATGATTACGATACCCACCAGCGTAGCCATGATGATTCCAAATAGCCATCCCCTGTTATGTAGAAAAGAAGCTTCGCCACCGGTGATATTTTCCACCAGTTGAAAAGCCTGATTTACTTGAAACATATTGCCTCCACCAAACGAACCTCCGATGCAAAAAATGGCAAATAAGACAGCAAGTACTTTGCCGAGACCTTCCAGACCTTTTAATTTTAGGCCTTTGCGTAAATAGTACATCGGACCACCATATACGGTACCATCACTTTCGATGTCCCGGTACTTAACTCCTAAGGTACATTCAACAAATTTGGAAGCCATACCTAAAAATCCGGCAACTATCATCCAAAAAGTCGCACCGGCTCCACCTATCGATACGGCAATGGCAACACCAGCGATATTACCCAGGCCTACGGTTGCAGAAAGCGCGGCAGTCAGTGCTTGAAAGTGCGAGACTTCGCCGGAATGCCCTTCTATTCGGATCGTGTCCGGGTTGTCGCCATCATCAGTAAAAACAGTGTCAGCCACTGCTACGTTATGATCTGTCCTTCCTTCCAGATGATCATATTTGCCCCTTACTACATTAATCGCCGTAAAGAAGCCTCGAAAGTTGATCAGGTTGAAATAGAAAGTGAAGTAAGTAGCTCCAATAATGAGCGGAAACAAAACCCAAAAGACGTTTACATTTTCAGAAAAAGGTATTTGATAGAAAATAATATTGACAAACCAACCGGTGGCAGCACCAAAGGCAGCATCGATCTTTTCATCGAGCCCCTGACTTTGGGCTTGCAGCAATATTGGAAAAAATAACAAAAGGCATGTTAGCAACGAATGTTTTTTCATGGAAGTTTAAGCTAGGTTTTCAACCCTTAAGGTAAAACGATTATTTGATACCTCAGAATTGAACCCTGATTTTGCAAGTCAGGATGCTCACCCGATACCACAACTGTCATTAGAACTAGTTGATAAATAGGATTTTACCCTTTTTCACTCGTCAGCAAAATAAAATCTCCTTTGAAGGAATCGATCTCTCTCCGTTCCTTTTTGGTGGGTCTGCCGGCTCCCCTTTCTCTTACTTCCGGCCTGGCTTTACCGCTAAACCAATTTTCATATTTGTTGAGTTCTTCTTCTGGGGTTAGATCCTGATAGGCCTCCTGAGCAAGCGGAGCACTCACTCGCTTTTCGATGATTTTTAAGACTTCAAAGGTAAACTGATATCCATTTTTATGCACGTGTACCATCTCACCTGCACTGATCATGCTGGAAGGTTTGGCCTTGTGATCATTAACTGATACCCGGCCAGATTTACAATGTTCGGTAGCAATCGTGCGCGACTTAAAAATTCTGACGCTCCACAGCCATTTGTCAATTCTGGTCTTTGACATGTTTCTCTTCTTCCGAAAGCAAGGGTAGTTGCATATTAAATCCTTTCATTAGTTCAACCAAATGATCGGCAATAAAGTAGTCCCGGTACCAACGCTGATCACTGGGTACAATCACCCAAGGTATGCTACTACGATTGATAGCATCCTCGTAGGCATGCATGTATTCATCCTAAAGCTTAGCTTCTTGCCAGTCAGCGGCGTTGTGTTTCCAATTTTTTGTCGGAATGTCAATCCGCTCCTGCAGTTTTTCTTTTTGGCGATCCCTGCTGACATGCATATAGAATTTGACCACCTTGGTACGGTTGTCAAACTCCACGAGTTCTTCAAAACTATTGATCGCATTGAGCCTTTGGGTGACCCGGGTCTCGTCAATCCATTTATGTACCCTTTGGATCAATACGTCTTCGTAGTGTGACCGGTTGAATATTTGGACGCGTCCTTTTCTGGGTACTAATTTGTGAACTCTCCAGAGAAAATCGTGATCAAATTCCTCTTCTGTAGGTTTCTTGAATCCGTATGCCCAGACTCCCGAAGGACTGCAATAACGAAAAACCTTCTTAGTGGCTCCGTCCTTTCCACTGGCATCCATGCCCTGAAATACCACCAAAAGACTTCGTTTTTCTTCGGCATATAGCAAGTGCTGCAACTCACCCAATTTTCGGGTTAATTTATCTCTCTTTTTTAAGGTGTCATTTTTGGTCAGTTCTTTGGGCGCGGTTGTAGATATTTCCGAAAGCTTTATCATGATCAAACTTCTGTTTTTCTTTGAGGAAGATACATTTTTATTTTTTTCTGGCAATCCAAATGTCCTGGTGAGGTAGATTGTGATCCAATGAACCGGAGATATGCTCCAATACTTCAAAACCATTATTTTCCAAAATAGATTGGATAAACGCAGGAGGGTGAAAGGTGCTAAAAATACGCCTTCCTTCCTTCGAGTGACCGCGCACAATCAGATTACCCTGCGAAAACAACTTTTGTTCATAATCCGTAAGTAACTTAAAAAAAGCTTGACCATGAGAGGTGAAAAGTAAAAGGCCGTCCTTGTTGAGTAACCTATTTAATTCCGTAAACCAAAGTTGGTGTCTTTTTTTTGAAAGATGGGTAAAAATAGAGATACCATATATTAGATCAAAAGAGGAGTTGACTCCTTCCAATGGAGGATCAAGATTATTGACTATAAATCGTATTCCGGAAATATGTTTGGCACACCAGTTTATAGTATCGCTATTAAAATCCGATGCCGTGATTTTCACCTCATTTGGTACTATCTCAGGTAAGTGTCTGACTATTCTGGCGGGACCACAACCCCAGTCAAGCAAGTCCTGTAGTGGTTTATTGCTATGCTTTTTATATTGGGTTAAAATCCAAATGGCAGCATCCTGGCCACTCTGAAAATATTTTTGATAATCTAGTTTGAATGTCTCGTAAAGAATTGGGCTGGCCGGAAGGATAAAGTCGGGATGCTGGGTTTTAAACCGTTGATTTTTTGGAAAATTCTTAATCTGATGAAAATACATTCGAGCATGATCCAGTATTGTTAACAATCCCAGCCAGCCAAAGACTTTTTTAAATAGTGGTTTTAGCAATTTCCCCTGAAAGTGATGAGCGTGATCATATAGTGAGCCAAAGGCTTAATTCATGCGGCTTCGTTTGATAAGGTATGACTGTAATACCGGATTAAATCCTTGAGCTATATCGGCCTCCACAAGATCAATTTTATACTTAAGACATTTCATTTGCAGGGCCTCCTTAAATTCCAAGAGTTTTTTTGTATAGATTTCTTTAACATCATTCGGTTGCACTTTTACCCGCTCTCCGGTTTCCACATCAATGAACATGTAAGGTCGGTTTTCAAACTGAAAATCAATTTCTTTCGATTTATCAACGACATGAAATAGCAGCACCTCATGTTTGTTGTGTTTTAAGTGCTGAAGCGCTGAGAAGATATGATCGGGTGATTCTATCCGATCAAACATGTCACTAAAAATGACCACTAATGACCGTTTGTGAATACTATCCGCGATTTGGTGCAAGGCTGCGGCAGCGTCTGTGGTTTTATTCGTAATCCCATCTCTGATCGCATTATCCAAATAGGTGAGCAATAATTTGTAATGGGCCGTGCTACTGCGGTCTGGGGTGTGCTGACGGACCTCCGAATCAAAAATGCTGAGTCCAAAAGCATCCCTTTGTTTCTTTAGTAGCATCATCAGCGATGCAGCAGCGAGCGAAGACCACTTGATCTTATTTAGTTTTGGGTGCCCTACCTCCATTTCCGGAAAGTACATCGAAGATGAGTTGTCCAACACGATATGGCATCTCAAGTTGGTTTCTTCTTCAAATCGTTTGGTAAACATTTTGTCAGTCCGGGCAAAGACCTTCCAATCGATATTCCGGGTGCTTTCTCCCTGGTTGTAGATTCGGTGCTCAGCAAACTCCACAGAAAATCCATGAAATGGACTTTTATGCAATCCAATGATAAAACCCTCGACTACCTGTTTGGCAATGAGTTCAAGGTTTTCAAGCTGTTTGACGTTGTACTGATCGAAAAAATCCATATTGGCTAAAATAGAAAAGCTCCCATTCATCAACGAAGAACGAGAGCGGTAATTTCAATTGAAGATCAATATCTAAGTATTGTCTGACCACTATTTCTAGGAAAGATGTTTGTCAATCATTGAGGTCATAGCCTGTTTTGTGGAAGTACCTACGTGTTTGCCGACCACTTCACCATCTTTTAAGAAAAGTATGGTGGGGATACTCCTGATCTGGTATTTGGTAGACACTTGCGGTTGTTCATCTACGTTTACCTTTCCGATAAGAGCTTTTCCATCATATTCTTTAGATAATTCTTCAATGATTGGACCTACCAACCGACAGGGACCACACCATTCAGCCCAAAAATCAATCACTGCCAAACCACCCGTATCAATTGCAGTTTCCTGAAAGTTATTGTCCGTGAATTCAAATGCCATTTTAGTCTAAATTTTACTTTTGTTTGTGAATAAGAACTTAAAGCGCTGCAAAAATAATAAGATAATTGTCAAATATCCTGTTGTAAATGCAGTTTTCATAGATTATGATAACATCAAGCAGGATCTACAGGTTCTGGGAAATCCGCGATTTGTCGTACAAACTACAGATAGGTAAAAGATGAAGGTGATGCTTATTGATTTGATCGGCATAGCGCTGGGGCTGTTTTCTCTTTGCCTGCATTGGTTCTGTCCGGCCTCTATCATCGAAGTGCTTCATGGTAAGGTCTTTTTCCCGTTTTTTAGCTGGATATTAGATCATACCATTGGTCTTTTACCATTCCCATTCTTTTATATCCTGATTGCCTTAGCTGCTTATTGGATCTATCGTGGATATAAAAATTTGCGGGTCTCAACTAAAAAGGGTGAATCAATTGTTGTAAACCTGACACTAGGCATTTTGTCAACTTTGGGCTTCATTATTAGTGTTTTCTACTTCTTCTGGGGGTTCAACTATGACCGGATCCAACTTCAGAAGCGACTCAGCTGGCAAGTGAAACCGGTCGATCGTGAGTTATTATTACAGGAAGCTGACGACCAGGTACAAAGGCTCACGTTATTGACTCTCAGCCATCGGGCAGATATTGAAGAGGGTCTGGCATTGAGAAACTATCGTTTGTTAGAGTCGGATATCCGTCAAGAGGCGGTTAGGATAGCCAATACTTTGGGATATCTCGGCCGAGACAAGGTGAGATGTCGTCAATTGGCACCATCTGGTGTACTGTTACGGATTTCGACTGCTGGATTTTATAACCCTTTGTCGGGTGAATGCAATATTGACAAAGGCCTTCATCCGTTGCAAAAGCCCTTTTCGATGGCTCATGAGTTTTTTCACGGCATGGGTGTCACCGGCGAGGGAGATTGCAATTTTCTGGCATATCTGCTGTGTAATCAATCAAATAATGATTTTATCCGTTACTCAGGTGAGTTAGGCTATTGGAGGTACATGCGACATAGTGTTTATATGTCTGATAAAGAAGGATATCTGAAAATGGTCGAGACCCTTCCGGACTTGGTCAATCAAGACCTCAAAGACATAGATAACCAGCTTGATAAGTACCCTGACATTGCCCCCAGGGTCCGCGATGCAATCTATGGCGCTTACTTAAAATCAAATAAGATTCATGACGGACTTGCAAATTACAATAGGATACTCCAACTGGTGATTAATTGGCGTCAGAATCACGAATCGCTATGACCATGATCAATAAAGCAAGTGGATATTCGGGAACACCGCTTTATAAAAAGCTGGGAATGAAACCGCATTCAAAATGGAAGGTGATTGCACCTCCCAGGGACTATCATGAACTTCTGGGCCCATTTGATCAGATCGATTTCTCCAATGAAGCAGCCGATCTGGATGGAATTCATGTTTTTTCGAACCAGACAGAAGAAATTGAAAAATATATGATCACCCTCAGTAGGCAAATCAAGAAAAATGGTTGCATTTGGTTTTCCTGGTATAAGAAAAGCGCCAGGCTGCCGACCGGGATCACGGAAGATATCCTCCGGGATACCGCATTGTCACTTGGGCTGGTCGATGTCAAGGTGTGTTCAGTAGATGATCATTGGTCTGCATTGAAAATAGTCTGGAGGGTGGAAAATAGGTAGTTATACGAACATTACCTCACTCTAAAGTATTTATCTTTTAGCAGTATCTTTATGCGCTAAACCAATTTGCATTGGCACTCATAGATAATCATGGCAGAATAGTTAATTACCTCAGGCTGGCTGTGACAGACCGCTGCAATCTACGTTGCTTTTACTGCATGCCTGAGGAGGGCATCGACTATGTCAAGCGGTCCGATCTTCTCTCCTTTGAGGAAATGGTGAGACTGGTAAGGTGTCTGGCTGAATTGGGGATTGAAAAGCTCCGTCTGACCGGTGGTGAACCTTTCTTGCGCAAAGACATGATGCGTTTTTTGACCATGGTGTCTAAAATAGGTTTGAAGCAGATCAATATCACTACCAATGGAACACTTACTGGGCCATTAATTCCAAAGTTGAAAAAATTGGGCATCACCTCCGTCAATTTGTCAATGGATACCCTTGATGAAAAGCGATTTAAGGAGATTACCCGACGGGACTCGTTCAAAACCGTGATGAGTACATTTCATCAGTTGTTGGATGAAGGTATCAAAACAAAGATCAATATGGTGGTGATGGCAGGCAGGAATACGGAAGACATTGTGCCAATGGCTTCGCTTGCTCAGAAGTATCCGGTTGAAGTCCGATATATTGAAGAAATGCCTTTCAATGGATCCTCCAATGCTTCTGGGCATACCGTTTGGGATCATTTCAAGATTTTGGACGCATTGCAAACAGTATACCCAGATATCACCGCCAAGGTCATGAAGCCAGGAGCAACCGCAACTAGTTATGAAGTGCCGGGATTCGCTGGCTCTTTAGGAATCATTGCCGCGTATAGTCGTACCTTTTGTGGCACTTGCAACCGGCTCAGAATCACTCCTCAAGGAATGATTCGTACTTGTCTCTATGACGAAGGCATCTTTAATATTCGGGATTTGATGCGCCAAGGTGCGACCGATCAGCAATTGCAGGATGCAGTGGTGCAGGCTGTAAGTCGAAGGGCTAAAGATGGTTTTGAAGCTGAAAAAATGCGATCCAACCTACCTTCTGAATCCATGTCAACTATCGGTGGATAAGATGGTTACCGTTGAAGAAGCGATCAAAATACTTACGGAGCGACCCATTTCACTGGAGGCTGAGGAAATCGGTTTTGAATCATCTTTCGGCAGAGTTTTGGCAGAACCTATATACGCAGACCGGGATTTTCCGCCCTTCAATCGGGTAGCCATGGACGGCTATGCTTTGCAGCATCTAAGGGTGCAGGGAGGCCAAAGCACCTTTCTAATTGAGCATACTGTATCCGCCGGAGATGCTCATTATCGATTGATTGATGGTAGTGCCTGTGTGGAAATCATGACCGGGGCGGTTTTGCCCGAAGGATGTGATACCGTCGTTCCCTATGAAGAAACAGAATTGCAGGGTTCGTCTATGGTATTGAAGGACACTTTACTAGCTTTTAAGAATGTACATCACCAGGGCTCAGACCGCGAGGCAGGTGCGATTATCGTGCCTCAATATTCTTCGATCGGTGCACCGGAAATCGGGATTGCCGCCACGGTTGGTGCTACCGCTCTTAAGGTATACCGGGTTCCTTCCATCTGTATCGTGTCAACTGGTGATGAGCTGGTGCCAGTTGGTGGCAAGCCCGCGCCCCATCAGATACGCAGTTCTAACGTTTATGCCCTAAAAGCATCACTGAGTTCGTACCCATGTCAATTCGAGCATCGACACTTGCCAGATGATCAAACTTTGGTAAACCAGGCTGTAGTGGATCTATTGAAGGAATTCCAAATAGTGATTTTTATTGGTGGCAGCTCGATGGGAAAAAAAGACTTTTTACCTTCAGCACTAAGCAAAGCCGGACTACAAGAGCACTTTTATAAAATCAAGCAGAGACCTGGCAAACCCTTCTGGTTTGGAAGTTCCAACAATCATTTTGCTTTCGCGTTACCGGGCAATCCAGTTTCGTGTTTTTTGTGTTTAGAAAAATATTTTAAATTCTGGCTAAATAATTCTTTAGGTAAGACTAAAAAAGTAGAATCTGCCCAATTGAGCCAAAATTTTAACTTTCCACCTGATCTAACTTATTTCCTGCAGGTCAAAACCGAGTCCAAAAATGGAGTAGTAATAGCCCATCCTGTTACCGGTGGAGGGTCAGGAGACCATGCAAATCTGGCAGAGGTTGATGCTTTTTTGCAATTGCCCGGTGATCGGCAAATTTTTAATCAGGGAGAAAGCTTTGAGCTTCTTCGGTTTCGTAAATAGTTTCAATCTGATTTTTTAGAATGGAAGATAAATCCTTTTCTCATTTGGACAAACAGGGCAACCCAGTCATGGTTAATGTGGCTTCGAAGTCGATAACGCACCGAACCGCAACTGCGCAGGCCATTGTAGATCTGCCAGACGAGGTGATTGATCTGCTGCAAGGTGATGAGATCCAAACCAAAAAAGGGCCGGTGCTCCAAACAGCAATATTGGCAGGTATTATGGGTGCCAAGAAAACCAGTGACCTAATACCTCTTTGTCATCCACTTGGACTGGAAAACTGCAAAGTCACCCTGAGATTTAATTCGTCGAGACAGTTGGAGATACAATGTACGGCTGAGATAACGGGCAAAACGGGTGTAGAGATGGAGGCACTCACAGGTGTATCAATAGCCGCTCTGACCGTTTACGATATGTGTAAGGCATTCTCACACGACATACTGATAAAGGAAATAAAACTGATGGCAAAATCCGGTGGAAAGAGAGATTTTAACCGGGCAAAATAGACCCGAAATTTACGGTTTGGTTCTGGCAGGTGGATACAGTCAAAGGATGGGCATGGACAAGGCCTTCATCCTCTATCAAGGCAAACCCATGTACCACCACGCGGCCCGGTTGATTCAGACATTTTGCAGGGAAGTGATCATTTCTTGCAGAAAAGAACAAAAAGAGCTCATAACCGGTTATCCAGTCCTTTTAGACAGTTTTCCATCCAAAGGCCCGA
The DNA here is from genome assembly GCA_016711125.1 of Saprospiraceae bacterium. Taxonomy (GTDB): domain Bacteria; phylum Bacteroidota; class Bacteroidia; order Chitinophagales; family Saprospiraceae; genus JABDMH01. The sequence goes on from JADJTQ010000003.1 coordinate 866,422, forward strand.
TGACAGGGTTGCTTTCCGCTTTCAAAAAATATCCCAAAGTTGCCTGGTTGCTCATTCCTGTTGATATGCCAAATCTGACGACTCAATTTATAAATGAGTATTTGCTTGCAAATCGGGATAGCCGATGTGATGCCACGATCATCCGAGACCAACCAGCTGCAACCATCCAACCTCTGGTCGCCATTTACGAACCGACCAGTCTGAAAAAAGTCGAGCAACAGTATGTACATGGTTTTTATTCTCTAAAAGGGATGGTAGACATCCTTCAGGTACACTTTGTCGATTTCAGAGACGTCCACCAATACTTAGCTAATTATAACAATCCGGAGGATTGGTCAGAGCTCAGAGGCCTTCAATAAAATCACTGTCATTCTAAGAGCCTGATCTCTCCGACATTAATGGCAATCTATTTCTTTATTTTTGTAACATTTAGTCTCAAAAAAGATAGACGATGACTTACCGAATGATTTTTTTTAGATTTCTCTTCATTTTTTGTTGTTTAAGCGCCTTCAAGGGGTTGAGTCAGAATGCTTCCGATGTTTTTGATTATTGGCCTCATCGACCCGATCCCTCTACGGCATTATATCAAAAAATATTAGAAGGTGCATTTGAACAATTGGATGCACGAGCGGATCATATTGCTTCTCTAAAAGAAGACCGCGAAAGTTGGATTGAATATCAAAAGGTACTATCCAGAAAATTAGAATCGCTACTGGTACCCAAATTTGAAAAATCAGATTTGAAGCCAATCATCACCGGCAGGATTGATCGTCCTGAATTTATTGTTGAAAAATTGATTTTTGAATCGCTCCCAGGATATCCGGTATCTGCAGCCATGTTCATTCCTAAAGTCCGGGCAAATCCAGCCGCAGCCATTTTGTTTTGCAGCGGTCATAGCGATGAAGGATTTCGCTCTCCCGTCTATCAGCATATGATCCTCAATTATGTAATGAAGGGATTTATTGTCTTAGCCTTTGATCCGGTTGGCCAGGAGAAAGAAATCAATATTTTAAGCATGATGGACAAAAAAATATGGTCCAACCCATGAGCACTCATACGTAGGTAATCAGATTTATTTGACTGGCATGTCACCCGCTCAGTATTTTGTCTGGGATGCCATTCGGGCAATCGACTATCTTGATACGAGACCAGAAGTGGATATAGATAGAATTGGGGTCACCGGCCGCTCCGGTGGAGGTACTCAGGCCGCGTATCTTATGGCGGTCGATCAGAGGATTAAGGCCGCCGCTCCGGAATGTTACTTAACAACTTTTAAACAATTATTACTTTCAGGTGGACCCCAAGATGCTGAGCAAAATCCATTACATTTTCTTTATAAGGGATTAGATCTTGCTGATCTGGTCGAGGCAAGAGCTCCTAAACCAACGCTCATGGTGACGACAACCAGGGACATATTTAGTATACAGGGCGCCAGGGATTTGTATATTGAAGCTCAACATGCATACCGGGCTCACGGTGAAACAGATAATCTTTCGATGGTTGAAGATGATGCACCTCATCAATCTACCAGGAAAAACAGAGAGGCCACATACCGGTTTTTTCAAAAACATTTGAACAACCCCGGAGATCCAGTTGATGTGAATGTTGAAATATTTCCGGAAAAGGAACTTTGGGTCACCGAGGGAGGACAGCTCTCCAAAAATGGATATGACCAAAATTTGTTTTTGATCAATAAAAATCAAACTGATCTAATACTCAGTGATTCAGTTTCGCGAAATACTCCGCAATATCTTACAGCATTGCCCGGTAAATTAGTCGAATTGACCGGCTATGAGATACCTACTGATTTTTCGGTTGTTTTTTCCGGAACCACTGACTATGGTTATTATTCAATTGAAAAATATTTAATTCGGACCGGTCAGAATTATCATATTCCCTTGATTTGGTTACGTCCATCCCAGACTTCAGGTAAAACCATCTTAGTCATTGACGATAGGGGAAAGGCAACACACCGGATAGTACCGGCTTAGTTTTTCAATTGGTGAGGGCAGGTCACCAGGTTCTTTTGCCTGATTTAAGTGGTTACGGTGAGATGGGGTCAAAGTTCACAGGTGATGCCTTTATCCATCAGGTTCCGCTCAATATTTGGTATGCCGGTGCTTTGACTAAAAATTATCCCGTAACAATTAGAGCGGAAGAGCTCTATATTTTGAATCAATTTATCCGGCAAAAAAGAGCGCAGGATGAAGCACCAATAGCCATCGGTTTTGGCCCTGCTTCAATAGATTTATTGCTGGCCGGTGCAATGGGAGTAACTTATGAAGCGGTCTTCCTTAATAATCCATTGATTTCCTTAAAATCTTTGATGCGTGAAAAAGATTACCAGGTTAAGTTTATTCCTTCACTGATCCCTGGTATGTTATCCCATTTTGATTTCACGGATTTAATGAAAATAATACCTTATCAGATAACTGTGGTAAATCCAGTTTTGCCAAATGGAACCTTAGCCGGACCGGTAAAGGCGTCATCGAATTATCAGGGCAACCGGAATAATGTGGAACTAATATTGGATCGGGATCAGGAAGCGACCAATACTGTCATCCTGCAGAAAATACAATTGATGAATAATCGATAGTGAGATAGAACATCAAATTCTGATTATTGATGAGGTGAGACTCTCTGTTAAATATTTAGTGGGTATCGCTGGAATATTGAAGGTGTCGCGGTTCGGGAGAGCTCTCCCTGTTTAGGCTGGCTTATGATGACTTTTATATTCTTCGGCTTCTAAAATCGAACAATTCGATAATTATTCAAAAGTCGACAGCTAAAAACGGACGAATGTCATCGGTGACTAGCGGGTCACCAGTATCGGAAAGGATCTGGTTATGCCTCTTAATTGCACACTTATTTGATAAATGCCAGAAGGAAAATGATCCGTTTTCCAGCGATAATGATGATCGCCATTTGGGGTATTTTCTGAAAATAATCGATCCACCATTTGGCCATGAACATTATTTACCATCACTTGGACAAGATGATTGCCGGCATTACGAATAATCAGAGTTGCTTCATTTTGTACAGGATTGGGATAGAATTGGGTTTCAATCGCTAATTGCTCAAAGTTAATGACCGGTGTGGAAGCTTCTCTGGAGATTGAAAAGGTATCAGAAATATCAAAATAATTTTCCGTCATGTCATTGTGTTGTATAATCTGGACCAACATTTTGGAGGATTCCATTTCTGGAGCCGGCCAGTCATATGTCAATTGATAGATGGGTAGACCCTCTTCAATAGGTTCCCGGTATCACCACCGTCACTGGAGAAAAAAAGTACCCAATCAATCTGATCATGTTCTACCAAGATCGACCAATTTATTGTGATGATATCACCCGGTTTAAAATGCGCGTCGGTCAATCTTGTTTCGAGCACGACGTGTGCTTGAAGGGAGGTCAACATACTTGACGCTAATAGTAATGACATTACAAATTTGAAAAACATTTTTGCACTTTTATAGAGTCTAAAAGTAACCATATTCTAGCAAAAGCATCACTTGCGTGAGTTTGACAATCTGATGATTATCGTCACTACTGTACTAAAGGCTCTTAGGCGTTTTTAGTGGGTAGTTCATTAATTCATATGTTTTAACAAATGCGACTATTGCATTGCTCAGCACCCCTCGACCCGACGCTATCAACTTCGTCAAGACTTCGTCGATCGGAGAAAGCTATGGGCGAGTCCCTCGCTCGACGCTAAAGCTATGAGCGACAGCGTCCGCCTAGGAGGCTACGGCCTCCGGAGGACAGCGTCTGACTCCCCTGAAAGGGGAGAACGGGCCCTCCCGCTCGTTGCCAGTACATTTTTCAATCACTTTGAATGTTTAATATACTTCTTCTAGTAGTAGGCTGTAGAAGTCCCCTTTTAGGCGGCGGTGCTGACATTTATCGTCAGTAGGATTTAGGGGTCTACGACACGTTTTTCTTCCATGTTAAATCGTTACCACTGCGAGTCTTTTACCGCCTCACTTGATTCCATTTCAGCCCGATATCAAATTCTGCGTTATATAATACAGCGAGAGCCACAGATGAATATCTAGATCGAAATTACTTTTATGCGAAAAATTGAGACTCATTAAATACGGGGTAAACCCGTATTAAAATTGCAAATGAATGGCGGTTCAGTTGGATAAGTAAGTCGATGCGATGATGCACTAGAGCTTGCAAGATCGGCCACGAGACGATCTCTCATTGCCACTTTTTTGCCGGGAAATTAGCATCAAGAACCACTTTTTATGGGGTTGCGATAATGAGCAGTGCTCCTGACTCCGTGGTCAACAAGCCTCCAGGTTGAACCTCCAATGTATTGGCCTGGGCAGTTAATCCCGACTTAACCACCACTGATTGACCATTTGCAATAATGACGGCATCACAGCTTTGGGGCATGCGATTGAGGCTCCAATAGGAGGAGCTGCCATGCCAATAGGCATTATTGGGGCCAATCCATTGATTAACCTCACTGGTCGTGCAGGAAACTCTAACCCCATAATAGGGCAACGACTTTCCAATTTCATATGCTCCCAAATCGGGAGCATTGCTCAGGTAACCCTCATTGATATTGGGCAAATAGACCCCGGCATCCTTAGCAGGACATAATGACTTAATCGTGTAATACTGCAGATAAAAAGAGTCTACATTCTGAGGATTGGAGCCATCAAGGGTATAGCCTAAACTGTCGAAGCAATTTCCCTGGTCAATTCTGATACCATTAAACTCCTGTCCGGTTGAGTCATGAAATTCGGGAATATCATCAAGCCGGTCTCCCCACTTAAATGCGTATTGATAATTGCCCCAATCAAAACCGTCGTGATTAAAATCCGTTTTCCAATTGATCGGTGTTTTACTTCCATTTTCCCATGCATAGCGGTCTTGAATACTAATCCATAGGTTGTTTTTTATTTCAAAATTGACCAAAAACTCAGAGCCCGAAGCCATCGGTCCGCTATTGCAAATAAACGTATTGTGAGCGATCAGTGCACGGTCTGAGCGGTCTCTCAGCTTAAGTACACTCTGATTATTTAAGACGGCCACTTGATTATATAAGACATAATAGGGTGCACCATCCATGGGTTGAAAACTAATGCCATTGTTAAATAGATTAGTGATCCGGTTTTTCCAGGCTCGATTGTTTGCATGACCATAGTCAAACTCGATTCCGTCGTCTGATGTGTCAAAAATGTCATTGCCAAACATATCCACGTTTTTATGCGGATACGATATTCCATCCGCTACCCTTGATATCGTATTGTAACATATGGTATGATGACTAGTGTGTTCCAGTTCAATGCCCTCACCCGAAAAATCGGAAGTTTTTGGAATATTATCTCCTACGATAATATTGTCGGCGATATACCAGGCCTCTCCACCATCGTTTAAATAAATGCCATAATGATTATTGATAAATTGACATCGGCTGACGACCACCTCTTTTGGGCCCGGTGCGGATGTGCGCAGGCCGTATTGCTGATCCACGATTTTTAATCCTTCCAACCAAATATAGTCGGCCTCAATTCTGATTCCCGCAAAGATAGGATCTCCATCCCCGGCGCTTTTCCATATGATGTGATTTTGTGCGGTACCTGCGGCATTAAAATAAATGACTCCACCATAGTTGCCGCCATGCAGAAGAAAAATATCGCCCGGTTGTGCCATGGCCTCGGCGGCATCAACACCTAGAAAGGGAGTGGATTGGGTGCCATTACCTCCTCCGTTTCCCGGTACTACATGGTAGGTCTGCCCAGTCGTAGGCATTACTGGAATTGCTCTGGTACTCACCACTATATTTGAGACAATGTCACCGCCTTCGGGGTCGGTCAAAGTGAGTTTTATATCGTAATTGGTACCAGGATCCAGAAAAAAGATACTTCCAGCCAGCATGTTGTAACCCTGAAAAATGACTCGATACAGGGGCATTGCACCTTGATAGGAGACTGTACCGGCTTTTCTAAACTGCACTGCACAAACGGCATTGTGATTATCATCACCGGTCAAAGGCCATTCGATACCAATCGAGTGGATTGTGCTGTATGACTCTACCACTCCGGGAGATACGGGATTGACCTCGCTTAATTGAAAACCGTAAATCAAAATTAAAGTAGCGAAAATAGATTTTACAGACCCTCTATACCTATGAATCGTTTTGGGAGGCAATTCTAATCTCATGACAACACATTTTTACCGATGGTCAGACATTTCGGGTTTCCTGTTAGATATAGAATACCTTCAAATATCAGACCATCACGTCTAAGGAATTCTGTTTTTAAAATGTGTCGCAGTGAAATGACTTCAGGAGTCTTGGTAAATAGGCAGATGCTTCTTTAACGTTATGATGGTTCCGGATATTTTGGGTGTCGTAAACTCCGTGATTATTCCACAAGTCTTAGCTGCTGTTTACTGAGCTTGTCAAAAGTGCTTTGTTCTCTTCATGTAGTAAAAGCTTGCCTACTAGGGGTGCGCGGCCACCCAGACTTCCCCGTCTTCAAAGATTTCTTTTTTCCATATCGGTACTGTTTGCTTAAGGGTGTCAATCGCATACTGGCAGGCTTCGAAAGCCGCTTTGCGATGAGGAGCAGACACCGCAATGATCACCGCGATTTCGCCGATCTCCAGGTTTCCTACCCGGTGGTGGATGCTGACTTTGTTGGCGCCAAATTTTGATCCCAGATCGGTTGCTATTTTTCGCATTTCTGAAACCGCCATGGGCTCATAGGCCTCAAAATCAAGACGACTGACGGGCTTGCCGGCGGTTTTGTTTCGGACAGTCCCAACAAAGATGTTTATCCCTCCACAATCAGGCGAACTGACAAAATGATAACCTGATTCAATCGAAAGAGGCTCAGATAAAAGGGTAATATCGATCATTTCCTGGTTCATGGTATAAAGATACGAAGACTGGAGGTGGGAAGAAAAAGGGATTAAGATATTGTCTTTAGGTGGGGTAGCATCCAGTCAACTGAATCTTTAGGCTGTTGGCTAGATCTGGCGGGTGTTGCTAACTATTGGAGGTGTCGAATGGTATGAAAGAGTAGGGGATCGTAAGCTTATCCTGACTCTGGCAGAGATTGCCTGACTTTTATATTCTGCGGCTTCAAGGGCCCACAATTCAATAATTATTCGAAATCTACCTACTAAAAAATGGGTGAAGGTCCAGAAATTGCTAACCACCACTCACCGGCGGAATGATTACGACCTCATCGTTCTCACTTATGATTTGATTATCGTCGACGTATTCCTGATTGATAGCTAAAGCTAGCGAACGTAATTTGGAAAACTGAGGATGCTGCTCGATCAGGTGTGCTTTGAGTAGGGCAACTGATGTTGATTCCGCCATGTCCAATTCCATGGTTCGGGCTCCAAGAATGTCTTTAGCAATACCGAAAGCAAGAATTTTGATTTTCATATACCAAATTTAAACAATTGTCTGATCTAATGGGTCATAGTGGAAATGGTGAAGGGCATTATCTCGCGAAGATACCCTCTTTATGATTCTGTCGACAAGCTTCGGTTATTAAATGAATTTTTTTCGGACGGCTGCGATATGATACAGTGAAATAGGTATCCTCCCGAAACATAATACGATACCACACTCATAGATATTATTGCTGATGTTCATCTATTTACTTTCAGCATTGCAAAATGTTAATACCTTAATCAAATCCTCTTCCCGGTCAATTCTGATTTTTTCCGCTTTGATATATTCTTGAATCTTATTTTCCAATTCAGGAAACACCTTTTCCAATTGTTTTAATTTCCGAAAAGGGATTAATTCATTTTTCGCCAGCAGAAAATAGGCCTGGGCATCCATCAGTCCAAAATTCCCAAGCAGAATTAACTCATAGAGGAGATGTTTATCTTTTAAAGTGGGTAAAAATTCATCTTCGCTTTTGTAAGTATTAGTGGTGCTTGAATAAGTGTTTGATGTTCTTCCCAAACCTGTTTCTTGTCCGGTGCGTTCCATAGTTTGTTTTCGGTGCACCAGTAAGGTCACCTCACCGTTATACAACACTTCATAGACCACATCATCGATGGGTAAAAAGTCGATGTTTGCGATAGTGATTCGCTCACCTGCACTCACGGGTTCATAAGCAATTTTTGCCCGGTTCAGATCGATGATCAGTTCTTCTGTAAGTAGATTGTAATTCAATTGGGCTTTACTAGGATCACCTTTCTGCCGGTTGATGATCCCCTCCTGAAATTCTGGAAACCGGTAGTGTTTACCCTTTCGGTCGTCCTTGTTTTCTGTCACATTGATTACTTGCGCTTGAACAGAATTGAAGAATAATAAGGTCAAAAACACGATTAAATATTTTGCACTCATGTTAAGTCATTTTTAGAAATTGGAGTACTGTGTTGATAATAGTGGATCTTGCATTAATTAATGTAACGTTTCAGTGCCTTTGCATTGTCGCCTGTCTGGTTGACAATGGCAGACTCTCACAGACCTGCTGTGCCTCATTCCTGCCGTCTCAATGTGTCATAAAGCCCTTTCAAATCTACCAAATACCAATGCGAAGGCCTGGGGGCAATATTATAGGGTTTTTGTGATGAATGCAAATATCCAGGTCGTCTCATGAGAACATAGAGCTTGAAGAGTGACCTGATCTATGATTTTACATAGGAAGACGCTGAATTCGGTGAGAGCAAATGGTCAAAGATATCCTCCTTCCTTCGATGGCTAATCAAAGAAAGGTCAAATCCTTCGGTATGAGGTAGTGACTGCATTCATTGATGAGGATCACCATGAATACAGTGTACTACCCACTTTTGAGGTGTCACTTTCGGCAATTCAGGGTAGCTCACAAAACTAATCCAAGCCAAGTTACGAAAATTGGGTTATCTTGTTTACAATGTTATATCAACACGACTGAAAGTCACTCAGCATTATTTGGTCAACACTGATTAGCTTGTCGAGACGGATCATTTTGCCATCTGCCGGTATTAGGTATTCTACTTTTTGGATGATTTGAAAATCCACGATCCTATCCTCAATCGTGGTTTCGTTTTCTTGCTCATTCAGGTACCTGATTTTCACTTTTTTACCCAAAGTGGCTAGCGCCTCCAAATGGTCGTAAAACGTGCACGATATTGGAATGTATTTTTCTTGTTTCCCCATCATCTATTCACTCGCTATTTCTTCAATTTTATCCAACAACGCTTCGATATTCTTAGAGGTGGTGCCCTCATTCATAACGACCAAGCGGAGATAACGGATGCCCTTTACTTCGGTACTGGTGATGTAAAATTCACCTGTTTTGATGAGCTTTTCCCGTAGTTTTAATTGATTGTAAGTTTCAGGTTTGTAGCGGAAACAAATAATATTTGACTCTACCGGAATGTCGCAGCTAAACCCTGGCCGGTTATGGATTATTTTGGCAAAATCCCGGCTGTTATTGTATAGCTTTTCAATAAAGTCCGCCATGCCCTTCTCACCAATAGCGGCCAGAACAAAAAATAGTTTGGTGGCAATCGCCGTTTTGGTACACTCTATTTGATAGGGTAAAACATCATATCCGGGATTTTCTTTCTCATGAATGAGATAGCTGGCTTTTTGTGCAAAAGTACCGTGATAATGTTTTTTGTTTTTAAACAAGAGACCGGTACTTAATGAGGAGGTTTGCATCATTTTGTGAGCATCCCAAATCATCGAATCTGCCTTTTGAATACCTTTTAGCAAGTGGGCGTATTTACCAGACAAAATAGCCGTCGCTCCGTGAGGACTATCTACGTGAAACCAACACTTGTTGTCAAGACAAATATCAGCTATTTCGTCCACGGGGTCGTAAAGCCCGGTCGCTGTCGCACAAGCATTCGCCACTACTGCCATGATTTCTTTGCCCAGATTTTTCTGATCTTGGATCAATGCCTCCAGTTTTTCAGATTCGACGACTTCGTATTTGTTGGTGGGTATCGGCACGATGGCTCCGCTGCCCAGCCCGGTAATACTCACTGCCCGGGCGATTGAATAATGGGTGTTTTCCGGTGCCAGAACGACGAGTTCTTTTTTGACTCCTTTTACCCAGGCTTCAGGATCACTTACGGCTCTGGCAGCAAGCATGGCATGAACATTAGCCAGCGAACCCCCATGGGTAAACAACCCGGCTCCACTTTCCTGCCAACCCACTTTTTCCAACATCCATCTGACCATTTCCTGCTCGATGGTGGCAGCAGAAGGTCCCATCTCGTAGATAGACATTGGATTGCAGATCAATCCATGGATGATATCTGCCAACGCTGCTGCCGGATGTGGTACCCCAACCTGGTGTCCGATATAATTGGGGTGATGCATATGCATCGAATTATCCAGGTATTTGCGGAGAAACTCACCAAGATTATCCAGATCCAGCCCACCATGCCGGATCAACCCTTCTATATTCATCTCCTTGCTCAGCTCAGCCATAGATCGCAGCTGGACTACGGGAGTTGTACCCGCCTGACTTTCCTGGAGATAACGGGTCAGTTCATTGACAACTTCGGTTGCTGCTGAGTGGTACGATATACTGTCGTGGTTAATCATAGTTATCAATATGGCTGACAAATTTAGACAACTAAGGGACTTGGATCTTCAAATCAAGCACAAATAATAGTTAGATATCTTTCAGAACCCTTAACTCTCGCCATTCCCACCAGTCAAAACATAATATTTTGAATACCCGCTAGTGTATTTGATTTACTCGCGATGTTATCATGCAACAGCAATAGTTATCTTGTGGTTGAGAAATCTTTTTAAGATGTGTCAAGTCAAACAAGAAGTTGATAACCTAATAAAACAAGATCCAGCAAAGTCAGCGGCTTTTTCCGTTTTAAAGTACCTTGTTTATCGGGCATTCATTAACCGGTCCATAATCGTGGGTAGTTTGATAAGAATTTTATTTTGCAAACCTATTTGCCTGCTTTTTACCGTCGCACTGTTCTTTATTTCATGCGATACTTCGGTCCGACCCGTCGATCTTATTTTATATAATGGGAAAATAATCTCGGTCGATCAAGACCATACCATATCGGAAGCTCTAGCCATTAAAAATGGTAAATTCCTGTCGGTAGGTAGTAATCAAGAAATCAAGAAATTATTTCGAGCCACCCAAAGTATCGATCTTCAGGGACTAAGCGTCATTCCGGGTATTATAGAGGGTCATGTTCATCCCATTCCCGCATCCATCAGCGAACATTTTGAAGAAATACCGGATGTGAAAACCATTGCTGAGTTGTTGAGCTGGGTGCAACTTCAGGTGCAGGAAAAACCCCAGGGCTCCTGGATTATTCATCCTAAATTTTTTGCAACTAGGCTACAAGAAATGCGGCAACCTACTATAGTCGAATTGGACTCAGTGGCACCAGATCACCCTGTTTTCCTAGATGGATCATACGGTGGAATGGTCAACTCGGCCGCTCTCCGGATGTCGAACGTTTCCACTAGAACAGCTGAAGAGGGCTTTCTAAGAGATCCTCAATCCGGAGAGCTGAACGGCATGTTGCGGAGGTCGGCGTTTGAGTTTTTAGCCATTGATCATTCGGATCAATTATCAGATGAAGAGCGTCGATTTGATCTTACACAATTATTGCAGATGTACAACCAGGTGGGCATCACCTCGATCACGGCTGGAAGTGGGACTACCAAAGATCTGGATGTTTTTAAAAGCTTAAGGACTAGTGGTGACCTAACTGTGCGAATCTTTCAGAATATAAGTATTCCATTTAATCATCAGGACTCAATCGAACAAATGCGACAGGCACTCGACGACTTAGGATACCATACCGGTACTGGAGATGAATGGGTTAGGGTAGGTGCCTTGAAGGCGGTTATCGATGGTGGTGTGTTAACTGGTACGGCCTATCTTCGGGAGCCATGGGGCCTTGGTGCGAAAGAGATCTATGGGATTACCGACCCAACTTACCGTGGGGTGTTGAGAATCGGTCAGGAGGATTTAGAGCGGATGATCCTGGTGGCGCTTGAAAAAGATTGGAAATTTACGGCTCATGTGACGGGGGGAGGAGGTGTAGATGTGCTGCTAAATGCGATTGAAAGTGTAGCTGAGACACAAAATGTAATGGACAAAAGGTTTTCGGTGATCCATGGTAATTTCTATACAGAAAATGCAATTATAAAAATGAAAAACCTGGGTGTCTATGCGGATATGCAACCGGCTTGGTTTTTTAAAGATGCCGATTTACTTTACCAAGTTTTGGGCGAAGATCGAATGCAGACATTTCACCCCTATAAATCGTTGTTTGATGCCGGAGCTATCGTCAATGGCGGATCAGATCATATGGTGAAACTGAATTCGTACACGGCGATCAATCCCTATAATCCCTTCCTATCCATGTGGTCGGTCGTAACTCGCAAAACTGAATTAGGTAGTGTTTATAACACGGATCAGGCCCTGTCTAGATTGCAGGCACTCCAGATGTATACGATCAATAATGCTTTTGCTTCTTTCGAGGAGGATATCAAAGGATCTATCGAACCCGGAAAATTAGCGGATCTGGCGGTTATTTCAGAAGACCTGTTGACCTGCGCTGAAGATAGGATAAAAGAAATTCAAGTCGTCCTTACAATGGTGGATGGAAATATTGTGTTTGACAATGGAACACTGGATGTCGATGAACCTGAAGACAGAGAAAGATAGATCTGGAAGGAAGGTATTTGGGAGGTGAACTAAATTGAGAATCGGATATTTGTTTTCAACATATGATCTTAGCTCCTTATTTTTAATCTGGTCAAACTTCCCTGAATTGATTAGTTCTGACGGACTCCATTTTGAGGATTGAATTGCAGACATGATACCATAATTTTAATTAGGATGCTGGCAAAACTATGATTTGAAAGTGCGATGGTTACATGGTTTTGATTTTACCGATTTTATAGTGTTTCTTTAAATTGATTACATATTACATGATTGCGATTGGATTGACCACAGAGCCTGTCCCACCAACAACTACAAGTGGGGCCAGGACAAGGAAAAATTCCCAGGTATTTCGGTCAATGCAAATTTTGGATAAAACCCCCAAATCCAGATTCCACAATGTGGGTAATCCCATAAAGGGATTTGCCACGTGGTGAATGGAATAGTTGGTGGGATACCTTTTATCATTATTCGGTGCTTCATCAAAATCTGAACCCATTAGCGCAGCATTATAAGCATGTATAAACTCGAGCACAGAAGGATTTAGTCCGGGTTTGTTGCCTAGCGTATTTGGGTTGTCGGGATGGTACTGGAAAAACGCATTTCTACCACAATGGATAATTGCGGCATCTCCCTTACGTGGCTCGACTTTATGCTTTCGTGCAAAATCTTCCAGCTCCCAACCTTGAACAGGTTGATCCACCGGAATAAAAGGTAATTCCCTGAGTTTGGTAATGTCATAGAGGACACCTCGCGTAATAATGCCATTCTTCCAGTTTTCGATACCATGTATCAAGGCACCTTTTTCAGTAATGAGGGATTCGGAATAGCCATTGTACAATTTTCCATCCTTGGAAGAAATATGATTTAAGGCATCAATATGGGTTTCCGTATAACCATGGCCATGTACGGTAATGGTATCATGAGCGGAGCCAATATTGTCGGAGTTGGTACTGTAAATCTCCATCTCCAGTTTTCCGGAGGTCATTGGCCGGGAAAGCGTTACGGATCGCCCCACACTAATAAGTTCTTTCGCATTTCTCACTGCTTGCTCATCAATGAAATTTAAGGTTCCAAATTTGTCTTCCTTGCCCCATCTTCCCCAATTATTGAATCTTTCGTAATATTGCAATAGGTCATCAGCAGTGGGTATGGATCTGCTTATGTTTTTGAATGCAAAAGGTAGTTGACCTGTTTTTTGTTCACCATGATCCTTTCTATTAATACCGCCATCACAAGAGGACAATAATAACAATGGGGTAGATCCACCCATAAGGTTGACGAAGTTTCGACGTTTCATCGGATAGGTTTTAAAAATGAGAGATTCGGCCGATCAAGGGTACCCTGCCAATTTTTGAATTAAGAGAGTTTGATCGGTAGGTTTGATGTTTTGATTGACCCGGAATAAATTTCCCGGATCGTATTTCGCTTTAATTTCAGATAAGCGTTGATAATGATTACCATAGATCGTTTTCACGGTATCGGTCCCCTCATCCATGGTGAAATTGATATAACCTCCCCCTAATGAATAGGGTTGTAGAGCATCCCAGTACGATCTCGCCCATTTTACAGTTGCGTCGCTATTACCTCCATCAGCGTCAATACCCAAAATGACAACCGAGTAATTGGCATCGCGATAGTTCCAGGAGGTTTCTTCTTTTCCAATAGCAGCTGCAGCACCGTTTACCGGATACATATGCATACTCGACATCAGTGTAGGCATTTGTTCTCCATGCTCCAAATTGACTGCTATACAGGCATCGCTCAAATCCTTTACAAATTGGGTTTTCCAGTACCAATTCATGCCTGCCGGATATAACGCGTCAAACATTGATTGGATAGCTGGAAAGGCCATCGGGCCTACAAAATCCAGCACAGGTTGCTTAAATGACCGAATAGGTTTGAAAACTTCTTCTGCAGATTGCATATCGCCGTTATAACACCATACAATGCCACACACCTTTTGGTTATGTAGATGCTGTGGAAAGGGTTCACCGGGTGGTACCATCAACAGGGCAAAAAAGCCGTATAAATCATTCGGTGTTGACGTAATAAATCGGTGATACCAGTTCATCATATCTTTGCTGTCTTCCCATGCCCAAAGCATCAGGCCACCATATATCGTGTGAACCATATTTAAACGGAAAAGGAAGGAAACCACGACGCCAAAATTTCCACCACCTCCGCGCAATGCCCAAAACAAGTCGGGATTTTCTGTCGCCGATGCTTTGACTAGACGTCCATCGGCAAGCACCACATCTGCTTCCAAGAGATTGTCAATGGTGAGGCCGTATTGTCGTGTGAGATAGCCCAACCCCCACCCAGAGTTAGACCTCCGACACCGGTCCCGCCATAGAAGCCTAGAGGTACAGCCATGCCGATTTGGTGAGTAGCTTCATCAACCTCTTTCAATAGGCAACCACCTCCCACGCGAACAGTTCTCGCTTCAGCGTCCACCCGGATAGTTTTAAGTTGTGATAAATCAATGACCAGTCCACCGTCGCACACACCAAATCCAGCAGCGTTGTGTCCGCCACATCGAACCGCTGGAAGCAAATCATGTTGCCTGGCAAAATGAACGCAGGTCTTTACATCGTCAACATCCTTACAGTAGGCAATTGCAGCCGGCCGTTTATCAATCGCACCGTTGTGAACCTTGCGAGCAAGATCATATTCGTCATCCTCAGGTAGAATCAAACGGCCATTTAACTGGTTCTGCAGATTGATAAACTTTAAGTTAGTCATGATAGTTTATTGATAGATAAACAGATAGAAATCAATCTAAAGATAAAGGGTAATTACCTAAGGTACATTTCCTAAAAGTTCAAAATCTTATCCAAGAAGTTCAAAACCAAGGAAGTGTTAGAAATGTGAAGCAGCGGAAATTCTCTTACGGAACTGTAATGGGGATACACTTTGGACTTCCTTGAAAACCCGGCTGAAATGTGTTGGATTTTCGAAGCCACTATCATTGGCAATTTCGCTGATATTTTTGGTACTGGTGTTGAGCAACAAAGTGGCAAAGGCAATCCTTTTTTGCAAAAGCCATTTACCAGGTGTGGTCTGGTAATCCTGTTTGAAATCTCTTTTGAAGGTGGAAACGCTTCTTTGCGCAAGACGGGCAAATTCGGCAATCGACAGATTAAAATGAAAATTGGCTTCCATTATTTCAAACAAGGGTGGTTTGTGGTGGTACCCCAATCTATTAATATAAGAAAGTAGTTCGGCATTGGCTGGATTGGAGAGGATGATAAACAACAATTCCTTAAATTTGAGTGTAAGAAGATCTTTTGGCGGCCGTGACTGTTGTTCAAAATAAGGCAAAAAGCTGTAAAAAAAGGCACGCGTTATTTCATTGATTTTTATTGGAATTAGCATGTCACTTGGTGTAGCAGGCAGCGATTTGAGGGGCCAAAGTTCACGATACTCGTTAAAGAACAAACACAGGAAATCATCCGGAAAATAAAAGGATAATATTTCCCAGCCCTTTGTTCCGATCTCCTGCTTCCAGGCACCTTTTTTTGCAAAAACGGTAGTATGTTCCGTCATATTCCATGACCGGAGACCGTGGTGAAATGTCTTGTCACCTCCCAATGTAAAGCTGATCTGGTTGAAGTGACTATACAAATAGAGATAGTGATCAATTTGTGGACAAATATAGTGAACAAACAAAAGGTCATTTGAAGCGATCTGTTGAAATTCGTTAGGTCGGTTGGTTAAAAAGTCATAGGTATTATTCATAACCAAGGGAAATTTTTTGATACTGCTGATAACGCGTCGCCTATAGACAAGTCGCTGAACAAAGGCGACACTGGCTCTCTCAGCTAAATTAAGAATTAATTCGTGAACTATAACGTGAGCTTATTACAAATCATTGACGAATTTGGAGTGTAGCAGACCAGACATGCAGAATCTCAATTGGTCAAACTACTAATTTTGATTTTTGATAGGATGGTTGTACACCCTCATATTAATTGAGTGGGTCATCCCCCCTCGCTCGAATTATGCAGTACCAATTATAGTAGATCCCAATGCCTTTTCATGGCATAACTATTGATGGTCTTTGAATTGTCACGCCAATTCCAGAAGTTTTACTCGAGCTCTATTCTATCCCGACACTTAACAAAATAATAGACCATGCTGCACTGTGTAATTCAGCCTTGGATGCCCCTCAAGAAGTATTTTATGCCTGGCTTTTTTTCTGAGTACCTGCTCGGTTTGCCTACGAGCACAGGTTCCGTTTTGTGAAACCGAAACTGATCATAGCTTTATGCAGCATTTTGATCAATTGCTGGAACGTGCTCCCTACGCCCATGAAAAGCAACGCTCGGTACCAATGATCGATGTGCCTTTGGTTTTTCACATTGAGGAAGTGAGTGGCAATCCCGTGATTAATCTGACCTTTTTGTTTAATAAACTGGCATTGGTCAATACCTACTATGCACCGGCACACGTACGTTTTGTCAATTGTGCCCCTATACTTTATTATGAAAGCAGCAGTAGTGTCTACATAAAGAATGCGATCAATATCTATTTAAATGGCGGGCCAAACGGATGCGGCTCATATGCAGGTGGCAGGATTTATATTAATGTAAATTGTAATCGCACTTTTGAACATGTCCTGGCGCATGAGCTTGGTCATGCCCTGGGCTTGCCCCATACGCATGGATATACCAACACAGGCACTACCACTGAGTTAGTGGATGGTAGTAATTGCACCACCGACGGCGATCGCTTTTGTGATACCCCGGCCGATCCTAACTTGCTAAATCTTGTAAATGGAAGCTGCCAATATACCGGCACCGGGTTGGATGCCAAGGGAGATATGTATCTTCCCGATGTCACCAACATCATGTCGTATTCACGCTCCACCTGTGTCGACAAGTTTTCGCAGGAACAATTGGATAAGATGTACCTGGTAGCTCAGGCTCTGGCTCTTAGCTGTTGTCGCATTGATCCACCGTCGGTGGCCGATATCAGTGTCTGCAGCGGGCAGAAAGCAGTGCTCACAGCCACAACGAATTTGCCAATGGGTATTTTGAGATGGTATTCTGATCCAAAAGGGACCTTGCCACTGGGTACTGGACCAACCTTCACTACAGACACTTTATATACCAGTACAGCATTTTATGTGGAGGTGTTAGATTCTTGCATTTCAGAACGATCCACCGTGTTAGTTACGGTTAATCCGGATGGTGGGCTGCCCCTATTAGATGCAAGTATATTTGCAAAACTGGGTCCCGGAGGCACTCAGAATGGTGGATCCAATCCGTATAATCTGACAAAACTGGGAGACACAGCTTTAATCTTTTCGGCCAATCGAAATAATATCTATGCAACGACGCATTTGATGGACACTGTTTTTCTTTTATCCGACACTTTTAGTGCCAGTACTGATTTTAATATTTCTGGAATTACTCCACTTGGAACAAAAATTAATCATCGCCATTAACAATTTTAATCAGGGTCCAACCCTCTGGTCGATCGAGTTTCCATCGGGATCCGCAACCCTGCTGAAATCATTTGGAACCAATTATGGATTCAGTAATTTTTGGCTCACGAAAGTAGGGGATTTAGTGTATGGCCAGCTCAATAATGAAACCGTCAATTTAGGCAATGGTTATGCTGAATTATGGAAGACTGATGCTACGACGGTAGGTACCGCTTTAGTTAAGGATCTGGCACCAACCGGACCTTTTGGTGATTTTCAATTTACAACTTATCAGGATAAATTGGTATTTGTTAATAGCACTCCGGTTGCAGGTCATGAGCTCTGGATTTCCAGTGGAACCCAATCGACTACCCTGATGCTTAAAAATATATATCCCGGTGCGGGTGACAGTCAAATATCCTCGATTGTTGAAGCCGATGGTCTGCTCTATTTTGCGGCTAATGACAGTGTACATGGTCAGGAATTGTGGGTCAGCGATGGCACGAGCGAGCGGACTAATTTGCTGGTCGATATCAATCCCGGGCTTCCTGGCAGCAATATTTATCCACTGATACCACTCAATGGTTCACTCTATTTTTCAGCAGATGATGGCGTTAATGGTAGCGAGCCTTATAAAAGTGATGGTACCCCGGAAGGCACCCAATTAATTGCCAATATTAGTTCTTCAGGTTCCAGCAGTCCAACCAATTTTACCCTATTCCAAAACGAGATTTATTTCAGTGCCAACAAAGCCACCTATGATTATGAATTGTATAAAGAAGATTTAAACGCTATGGCCGGAGCAACCATGATCCGGGAAATTAATCCTACGGGTTCGGCAAATATTCAGGACTTATATGTCCATGACGATTTGCTTTTTTTTACCGCTAATGATGGCCAGCATGGCGTTGAATTGTGGCAGACAGATGGAGCACTTTCGGGCACTCAATTAGTATTTGATATAGGTCCTGGTATTACTTCAGCATATCCCGCCGAATTTTGGATCATTTTAGTCTGCACGCGATTGATCAAATACTCACCCCAAGTATATTTCTGTCAGGTAGCGATATGTTATTTAAAGCCCCTACTTCCATTACATTGCTAGATGGTTTTGAAGTGCAAAGTGGTGGTCAGTTTCGAGCGGTGATAGAGCCTTGTGATCCTTAGTTGCGGGTCTTAGTCGAATATAAAAACAATCCCGAATGAACGAAGCAGCAACAAGAATGGTATCTCCGGTTATCGAGATCTCTACAGATGACACAAATCACTAGCCTGGCTGGGGTGGCGAGCGAAATCTATCGATTTAGTTCATTTGATTAGTCGACAAAAACTATAACTACTGTGATGCCCATACCAATTATTTAGGGCCACCTCAAACATATTTCGACAACACCTTACCCTATTTATTTTTATGAATTATTGCAGGGCATGCAAAACATCGATCAGAATACTTATTTTTAGACAAGCCTTCATCGTTCGATATCGATTTTGGAATCAATTAGTAGTACTCCTATTTCATCATGAATCAGGAGATTCGAACGATCTCAGCAATTTGGGTGAGCAGCGTAATTATTAATTCCAAAAAACAAGTTAGATGACAAAGACACTTGCAGCTCAATTAAAGCCTTTCGCGGTCGACTTTAATACCTTACATAAAAGTTATAGCCCAGTCTTGTCGCTGGTCCGGGTACTTATCGGAGTCGTCCCAAACTGCGACACCTACCTTGAAATTTGGCCTACGGGTTTTAAGACATACAATCTGCTGGTCCCCAATATGCTGAATTTGCCGGCGACTTTATTTGGGCGAAAAAGGACCAAAGCTTTGATGGGTTTAGCAATGTACCGTTCGAGTATGGCCGCCGAATGCCCTTATTGTTCAGCCCATACCTGTTCGTATGCTTTGCGACGAGGCGCCACTCCAGATGCTATCACCGGAATCAGATCTCCCCAAGAGCAAGCAGTTGTGGCCCTTGCCGAAGGCATGTCACGGATTCCTTTTCAGGTTAGTAAATCCGAGTACCAGGCTTTCACTGAACAATTTCATCCGGTTGAGACTGAGAAGATTGTGCTTTCCATCGGCCTCATGGGGTTCTTGAATAAGTTTATGGATGCTATCGGAGTAGAGCTGGAACAGGAGTCTATTAATGATGTCGGAAAGCTATTGAGTGGTACGGAATGGAGGGCAGGAAAACATGTGAGCGGCCCATTGAATATTTCAAGTTCTACCATCCCTAAACAGGACAATCTGATGACCTATCTACGGGTGATCAGACAGGGTCCGGGTGCTGATAGTCTGGAGAGAGGGTGGACCCGGGGAGTGCCGGATTCTTACCCCAAGGCAGGTGAATTTCTGCTGAATCTAACCGGTCATAACTTTCCTTTTTTGGCTCATTTCTCTCAGAAAAGAATTGTTCGCGCCTTGACTACCGTACTTCGGGATAATCTTGATAAAAGCAAGACAGTTTTGGGAATGACAGCCAAGTGTCTGGCCGGATACATGTTCAGCCGGGTCATTTTCAATCACTCACTTTCAGTTGATTTACGCAAAGTAGCAGCACAATTAACTCCTGAAGTGAATGAGTCAGTCTTCGACCAATTGGATGAATTGGCTGAGTTACCTGCTCCCGGAAGTGATAGTGACATAGCCGGGTTTTATAATAGACTATCATCCAATAAAGGGTTAACCAAAAAAGATATCACTGCCGTTTTGCTTTCCAGAGGAGCTTCTTCCAGTCCAGCCGATGTGAACGATCATATAATTGACCAGGTAGGAAAATGGCTTGAACCCACGTCAGTAGTCGAACTCGTAGTTTGGTTATCAGTCTTGCAGTTAGTGCATCGTCTTGAAAATTATTTTGCTATTGCTCAAGGATCCTCTAGAGTGTTGCAAAGTACAAGATAGCTGCCATATTGATTTTCGAATCGCACCCAAGTTAGTACAATTCATATGTTCCTATTGAATTGCTCCGCAGCCGTTAACAGGATATTTTTCATTGAGATAATCACTTGGATTAATATACTTTCCTCTGGGAGCTGACTGCAAAAGTCCTTAATGCAGTTTAAATTTTATATCAAAATATCCGCCGAAGTACTAAATTTGATGAGACACCAATCAAATCTGATAGTGAAATTACCTTTCCAATGAACAAGCATTTACTTATCCCGATTATATGGTTTTTAATGTTACCCTGCTTTGGCCACAAGAGGAAAAATTGCAGGTTGATGGAGCAATTAAATTGGGTCAATCAGAAGATCCAACACCCGAAATTGGGACCATCCAATGGAATGGTAATGATTTTGTAGGCTGGAATGGAGTGATTTGGGTATCACTGACCGGTGGAGCCGTGACTGGTAAGGTCTTTGATATTGATGCCAATGAATATCTGACTATAAAAATTGGTGAACTGGAATGGATGACCACAAATTTGAGGACCTCCCGATATAGAGCAGGAACACCAATTGATCAAGTCTCCAATGATATGAACTGGACAAATTTGACGGCGGGTGCCTACTGCTGGTATAACAATCTCAGTAGTAATGAACTGCCCTACGGCAAGCTTTACAATTGGTTTGCCATATCTGGTGATAGTCTTTGTCCCTCCAGCTGGCATGTAGCCACAGATTCGGATTGGACCAATTTAATTGACGTTCTAGATCCAGTTATGGTAGATCCAGGCGCAGTAGGTACTCAAAGTACGGTTGCCGGTAGTAAACTTAAAGAAGCGGGTACTTCACATTGGAGTCAAAATTCTGGCGCAACGAATCAAAGTGGCTTTACTGGCGTTCCTGGTGGTTTTCGGGATACCGATGGTATATACTATAGTCTTTCTGATGAGACTTTTCTTTGGACGGCAACAACGGATGGGATGAATGCCGCATTTTCACGGTTTATGTCCAAATTAAATTCTCATGTTCACCGTCTAAGCGGAAGTAAGGTTTTTGGATATTCTGTACGATGTGTAAAGAATTAATTGTAAAAGTATACCCAGATCATTGATTATTGAAAACCATGAATTGATTTACAGGTAGTTATCTTACAAATATTAAAACATATAGAAAATGGGGATAAATGAATAGCAGATTTTTACGTTATTAATTTTCTTCTGTCAGCACCGGATAGCTAAGATTAAGAAATAGCCAAGATCGAAATCTATCAGAATTACGGAGATTTTATCGAAAACCCTTTGCCGAATGTTTCTAGCGCTAGGAAACAGCAAACCATGGATTATCATCCCAATGTAAAAAGGAAGTAAATTTGAATTTAGCCATTTGAAATGTTCATGCAAATCTTGAAAGGTCTTATCCTGCCTTCGATCTTTTCTCAACTATTGATGTTATTTTTTCATGCGACTTATGTTCATGCCCAGAACCTATCCTCTAAACCTCGTATCATCGTCACGACCGACATCACCAATGAGCCAGATGATCAGGAGTCATTGATCCGCTTATTAGTCTATTCCAATGATTTTGATATTGAAGGATTAATCGGATCGACGGGCGTTTGGAAAGTTTGTCAACCTGCCACTCATGTCATTCACGAATGCATCGATCAGTATGCAAAGGTCAGAGAAAATCTTTTATTACATGATCAGGATTATCCTTCCGCTGAATATCTCCACAGTATCACAGCTACGGGAAATACAGCCTATGGGATGAGTGGTGTAGGCTTCCGGCCTTCCAAAGGAGCAAGGATGATCATCGATGCTGCCGACAAAGCTGATCCTCGTCCGGTTTGGTTGCTGGCTTGGGGTGGTGCCAATACCATTGCACAGGCCTTATGGACGGTCCAGCAGACCCGGACTACCGAAGAACTCAAAACATTTATCAGTAAGATCCGTGTATACGACCTGGCGGGCCAGGATGATGCCGGGGCCTGGATGGGCAAAACTTTTCCTGACTTATTCATCATCCGTAACATGGTGGCTTACAAAGGGATGTCGAATCGTTACAGCAGCACAGCCTGGGATTATACCCGGGGTGGTGATGAAACAGTGGTCACTCGTGAGTGGGTTCGGGAAAACATTCAGGAAAATCATGGCCCATTGGGTAAGTTATATCCGGATGCGCTTCATATTTGGGAGGGAGATACCCCCACCTTCTTTTATCTCATGCCAAATGGACTAAATGATCCTGAGCAGCAATGGCAGGGTAGTTGGGGTGGTCGTTTTACCCGGGATAAAAAGAAGAATGGAAATATAGAAATCCAGGAGTACGGAGGTGCCGATTGTTCGAAAGGATGTTTTGTAAATGAGCTACCCTATCTGGATTATTGGATGTATCTCGAGGACAAAGACACTTGGAAAGATGAGAACACATCCCATGAAAATGTGTGGTGCACTATATTCAGGTGGCGCACCGATTTTCAAAATGATTTTGCTGCTCGCATGGATTGGACGGTGAGAAAATACGAAGAGGCCAACCATAATCCGATCGCCATTTTAAATGGTGACAAAAGTAAAGATGTGATTTATCAAATGGTAAGACCAGGAGCAACCCTACAACTAGAAGCTTCCCAATCCATTGATCCTGATGATGATATAATCAGTTATAAGTGGTGGATATATCAAGAGGCAGGCACCTACGATGGGGAATTAACGGTCCCAAATTCTTCTCAAAGCAGGACCTCAATACAAATTCCTGCTGATGCCCAGGGTAAAAATATCCATATCATACTTACATTGAGAGACGATGGAATTCCTCAACTTACCAGCTATCGAAGGTTCGTGATTGACTGTAATAAATGGTAGTTAGATTTTTTAGAGTAATTTTGTTGATTCAACACGAGCATGAATAGAATCAATAGGGACTTATTCCAAGTAGCCCTTTCACCCAACATATAATTGTTCTAAATTAGGAGCAATCTCCGGATTTCAATCAAGTAACCTTTACTTTGGCCCCGGAAAATCTTAAATTTGGCTGTTTCTGAATATCTAATTAAAATCGAAGATCTTCCATGAAAAATGATAAAAATAAATCTCCTAAGCAGCCTTTGGGAAATGGGCTGAGCAGGAGAGGCTTCCTTCGTGGCGCTGGGCTAACGACGGCTGGGAGCGTTGTATTTAATTCTGCTGTCCTTGCCTTTGATACCGAAGTCAAGCCTGCAGTTGGTAAAGCATATGGACCGGATTCCGTTACCCTTGAGTTGAAAGTTAATGGTGAAATGAAATCGATGATCGTTGAGCCACGCACTACCTTGGCTTCGGCTTTGCGCGATCATCTCGGCCTTACCGGGACTAAGATAGTCTGTGATCGTGGCTCATGCTCTGCATGTACAGTATGGCTGGACGGTAAACCCATCAATTCATGTATGACGCTGGTCCTGGATGTGGGTTCCCGGCAAGTAGACACCATTGAGGGATTAGCTCACGAGGGAGACCTTCATCCTTTGCAGGAAGCCTTTATCGAGTATGATGCCAGCCAATGCGGCTATTGTACACCGGGTATGTTGATGACTGCTGCCCACCTTTTAAAATCAAACCCAAATCCCACTTTGCAAGATGTTAAAAAAGCCATGCGTGGCAATCTTTGCCGGTGTGGCACCTATCCTCATGTATTCAAGGCTACCCTTGCGGCAGCAAAAAAATGAAGTAAGATGGAGACAAGAAAGAAAAATTTCCTTTTGGCATACCCGGTCATAACCTGGGTGAAATTGAAAGGGAAATCCCAGCCGATGAACCACCAGCCTGGCCAATTAATGATAAACTGAACGTAATTGGAAAACGGATACCCCGTCTGGATGCCAGAGCCAAAGTGACAGGTGAGGCCAAGTACACCTCCGACATACAGCTCCCAGGCATGCTCTATGCCAAGATGTTGCGTGCCAACGTGCCTCACGCCAAAATAAAATCGATAGATATCAGCAGAGCGGAGAGTCTGCCCGGTGTACATGCCATACATATCATGCACCCAATGGATGGACCAGAGAAAGGCTATCCGGAAGTGAAATATGTCGGCCAACCTTTGGCTGGTGTGGCTGCAGACACCCTCGATATTGCCAAAGATGCTATCAAATTGATTAAGGTAACTTATGAAGAAAAGCCTTTTGTCATTGACCTTGAGGAGGCGATGCTGGAAAATGCACCTCTGGTCTTTGATACACCGATGGGCGAACAGCGAGATGGTGGAGATGTAGGGGTAGTCCATGATGGAAGTGAAGGCACCGGTAATTTAAGAGGTCCTTCAACCAGTAGTTTTTGGGGCGGTCCCAGGGGAAATCTTGAAAAAGGCTTTTCAGAGGCAGACGTAATTGTGGAAAGAACATTCCGCACTCAGGTACATACCCATGTACCTCTTGAAACTCACGGCGTCGTGATTGATTGGAAACCGGAAGGAATGACTGTTTATGCTTCGACCCAAAGCACTAAGGGAGTGCGGGATGAACTAGCGACTTATTTTGATTTGCCAAAAAGTCAGGTCAGAGTGATTTGTCATTTTATGGGCGGTGGTTTTGGCGCCAAGCATAGTGCGGGTACTTTCGGACCCATGGCTGCTACCTTGTCAAAAGAATCCGGCAGGCCTGTTTGGTTGATGTTAGACAGGCAGGAAGAGCATCTTGCCGAGGGAAACCGACCAAATTCTATACATTATCTAAAAATCGGAGCCAAGAAAGATGGCATGCTAACGGCGATTCAACAGCGTTCACACGGTACTGCCGGGGTAGCTCTCGGTGCAGGAGTAGGACGTATTGCCCAGATACTCTATGAATGTCCCAATTTTGCTACTGAACAATATGATGTGCTCACTCATGCCGGACCAGGTGCTGCCTGGAGAGCTCCGGGAAATGTGCAAGGTGCTTTTGGTGTCGAGCAAGTGATCGATGAGATTGCTGAAAAACTTAAAATAGACCCCCTTACCTTACGTGATAAGATTGACAAGAGTGAAGTACGTAAGGTGGAGCGTATGCGTGGCGCTGAAAAAATTCGGATGGTCTCGGCGAAAGTCCGCAGGGTCGGATACTGGCCCGATTAAAAAGGACTCGGCATGGCCCAGTCCACCTGGCCTCGATTTGTCCATCTCGATTCATCGGTCGAAGTTAAGATTTACAAAGACGGTGCCGGTGAAGTGCGAAGTGGGGTACAAGACATCGGAACTGGTACTAAAACCATTCTTGCCCAGGTAGTGGCAGAAGAACTGGGTTTGAAAGTCACCGACGTTACTGTTCGAATCGGTGACACCGTATTTCCGGATGGTCCTGGCTCGGGAGGTAGTGTAGTGACGGGCTCGATCACGCCACCTACTCGTAACGCGGCCTATCAGGTAAAAATGAAACTATTTGAACAGGTGGCCAAGCAATGGAATACTGAGGCATCTAAACTAGTGGCTATTAACGGACAGGTGCAGCATCAGGATGATTCCACCAAAAAGATGTATTTTAAAGATGCTCTTAAGTCAATGCGTACCGGTCATATCTCGGTGATAGCCAGTCGCTCTGATGACTATGGTGGCTTTCAGCAACCCTGGGGCTTGGCCTATGGTGATCTCGGCTCCGTACAGTTTGCCGAAGTGACCGTTGATACGGATACCGGCTTTATTAAAGTGGATCGAATAGTCGCGGCTCATAGCTGTGCACGACCTTTGAATATTGGCCAACTCGAAAGTCAAATTAATGGCGGCGTAATTCAAGGTGTTTCTTACGCACTCTATGAGACCAGAGTGATGGACAATGCTACTGGCCATATGATGAATGCCAATGTCGATCAGTACAAAATGCCCTATGCCATGGAGATTCCGGAGATCGACTGTATTTTGGTAGAAGAATATCCGGCCCTCTCGTCAACCGACGCCTATGGCATCGCTGAGCCAGCCAATATTTCAACTGCTGCAGCGATAGCAAATGCTGTCTATAATGCCATTGGAGTGCGGATATATGAGATTCCCATTACTCCGGCAAGTATCTTAAATGCTTTAAATAAAGTCTACGAATAAAAATTAGATCATGAATAAATTCAGTTGGTATGAAGCAAAGTCCGTGGAGGATGCTCTAAGCCAAGCCAATACGACCTTATCTGAAGAATTATTTAAGCCTTCCGATCAGGCAGCTATTTTCAAATCAGGAGGGATTGATATCCTTGATTTCCTCAAGGAAGGATTAATAAGTCCTAAGACCATCATCAATATCCGCGAAATTCCAGGCTTGGATAAAATAAGTCATGAACATGGAGTCGGCATGACCATTGGTGCCAATGTAACGCTGGCCGATATAGAACATGATGGAGAAATACAAAAAAACTATCCGGCATTGTACCAGGCGGTTGCCCATGCCGCTACCCCACAATTGCGTAATATGTCTACCCTCGGTGGCAATATAGCTCAACGTAATCGTTGTTGGTATTTTCGATCGGTCGAGCATCCTTGTTTCCGGAAAAATGGCGATCGATGTTTCGCCAGACATTCACAGACAGGTCAAAATGAGGGGCATGCTATTATTGATAACGGTTCTTGCGTGAGCGTGCATGCATCATCCATTTCCACCGCTCTTCTTGCTCTGCAGGCAAAAGTGGTTATTGTAAACGATAAAATGGAGAAGAAAGAAGTACCCATTGAAGATTTCTTTGTTTCTCCGGCACAAGATGTTAGCCGCGAAAACATTTTGCAAAAGAAAGATTTAATCACCGGAATCAAAATTCCTACTCCAACTGCCAACACTAAAAGCTATTATATCAAACAGGTGGCCAGAGAATCATATGATTGGTCATTGGCCGATGTAGCGGTGGTAGCAGAAATGAAGGGAAATACCTGTCAAAGCATTACAATTGCCTTGGGAGCTGCGGCGCCGACACCCATTCGAAGTTATGAAGCTGAGGCGCTGCTGAAAGGAAAACAATTGTCTGACCAAAATATCATGAAGGCAGCTGAGAAGGCCATGGAAGTAGCCCGACCACTCTCAAAAAATGGTTATAAAGTACCGCTTTTTAAATCCATTATTTCCCGGGCACTCAAAGGATTGGCTTAGTCATGCCTGATAAGCTGGAAGATCATAAATTATGCAAATTTCTTCGCGCAAGAAATCCATATGGCATGCCAGAAGGTGGTGAGAATCCCTGGTACTTGCTAGATGATGCCAACACTATATTTTGGTGCATTCGCACTGCTGGTGGTACTGGTCCCGATTATGGTCTGGTAGGTCCCGGAGGCTGTCAGGCAGGCCGAAAATGTTTTGCTGAAGAAAAATATCCCGCTTGAGGGTCCCTTGAGGGGGTAGGGGGTGGAATAACGCCGGGTCATTATTAACATCAGAAAATGTTGATTTCAAACCACCCAGCGTATAAATTCCGGGCTCCTTTTTCTCCCTATGATCTTCTCATATTCAGATAGGATAACAAAAAAATGTCCCCCCGTGAAGGGGTAGGGGATGAAAAAACGCCGTGTCTCAATTTTTTGACTCTGATCAAATAAAATCAATCAATAAAATATCGGTTTAAAAAATCAGAATCATGTTGGCTATCATCGATAGGATATCCTGTGCGCTCTAGGAGGGTGTTGAACTACGCAACTTGATGCTGAAGCCGTAAATCGTCGTTTCTGGTGCGGTGAGACGAAGGAAGCTACCGGAGGTTGTCGCGCCGTGAAAGTCCGTGAGATGGGGACTACACACAGCGCTTTATATAAATATTAAAGCATGAGTGTAATGAAACATCTCATCACGCCAATGGGTATCGACCCCCATCCGGCAAGGTTTAGCCAACCTCCGGAAGCGAGTCTTGCGTAATCATTCGAGAGGATGGTACGAAGCGTAGACAGCGAGTGTCAAAGGTGTATGATAGAGCCTCGAAAGGGTAGATAAATCTGGAGTCTTAGTAGTCAACTTTGCTGGGACAATATGGAGGTAGGGCCAAAGGCGATCCTGCCGAAGTCCGGCGGGGTCAAAGAATGCATCAGAGACATAGAGGGCGAGTACGGGAACACGGGAGACCCTACTGTCTCCTGCTGGGAGAAGGGCAAATGGGCGAGCTCTTGAACAAAAGGCCTGTGTAGGGTGGTCAGTGTCATCATCATCCTGCAGCGAAGAAACGCGATGACAGGAGCAGGTACGCAAGCCGAGGGAAACCGAAGGTGAAGGAATGACAGAGGGAGTCTTAGCCGCTTCATAGTACCGTTGGAAAGGTGGGAAATCCTAACCGGGGAAAGCCACTGAGTAGGGAAGGGAGCAGCACGAAACGGGGACTGTGTTTTGGACACATTGATTATACCAGTTTATAATATACGATGTCAACGAAAGAGATACAGATAGCACAACTGTCAAGGAAACACAAGGACAGCACGTTGCACAATTTGCACGGCTTTATCGATATATATGCCCTGTATGGGTCATATAAAAGATTGAATAGACAAAGCGCAAGTGGCGTGGACGGAGAGACATGGCAGAGCTACGGAAAAGGAGGAATAGGTAAAATGACAGAGCTTCTGAACAAATTCAAGAAAGGAACCTATCGGGCGCCAAACGTCCGCCGCGTGTACATAGGAAAAGATAGCGGTGGGACACGGCCATTAGGCATACCGACGATCGAGGACAAGATACTGCAGACAGCAGTGCTAGGGTACTTGAACCAGTGTACGAACAAGAATTCAAAGAATTCTCGTACGGGTTCAGGCCGGGTCGGAGTCAGCACCAAGCGATAGATTACCTGTTTGAAGAGGTAAGTTTTGGGAAGATACGCTATGTCATAGATGCGGATATTCGCAACTTTTTCGGGGAGCTCAACCATGGTCTGTTACGAAGTTTTCTGGACCTACGGGTAAAGGATGGACTGGTACGTAAAATGATAGATAAATGGCTCAAGGCGGGCATCATGGAATCTGGCCAGGTTACCTACCCTGTAGAGGGTACACCACAGGGAGGTTCCATCTCCCCACTACTGAGCAATATCTATCTACATTATGTACTGGATACATGGTATTCGGAAATGATACAACCACTACTGAAAGGGAGAAGCATGATAGTGAGGTACGCAGATGATTTTGTTTTAGGCTTCAGTGATCTGGAAGATGCGAAGCGTGTCTTCAAGGTTTTACCAAAGCGATTTGAGAAATATGGGTTACGTATACACCCGGAGAAGACAAAGCTGATAGACCTAGCAGGAACAGGTAAGGGCGAAGAACGCAGCTTTGATTTTCTTGGGTTCACCCATTATCTTGGAAAGAGCAGAAAAGGGTATAAAGTATTGAAGCGTAAAACGAGTCGGAAGAAATTTACCGGAGCTTTAAGGAGAATGGCCACCTGGATTAAGCGCAATAGGAACATGCGAGCGGTCGATCTGATAGCAAAAGTAAATATCAAATTACGCGGATACTACAATTATTATGGCATCACCTTTAATTTTAATGGTATTCGGCGCTACTACCTTGAAGTATTTAAACTATTATTTAAATGGTTGAATCGACGAGGAGGTCGCTCCAAAAACTGGGACCACTTCAACAATTTATTGATGGAGTGGCAACCACTATTACGTCCGAAAATATATCATTCCTATTCTTTAGCGAAACCCTGATTCGGAGGAACCGTATGCGGGGAAGCCGCTCGTACGGGTCTGTGGGGGCGCGGGGAGGTAACGAACCGCACTACCCGGATAACTGACTGAGGATCAACAAAACCAGGAACGGCGAGAACGGCTGCATCATGTTATAGTAAGTATCTATTTTTACTAATCAGCGCGAGGTGAGTATTTCAACAGCCTCCTAGATCACAGGAGATGATGATTTAGGTTACCCGGCCTTACAAGCTCTTTCTGTACTTTGGCAAATTTTAAAGTATCCTAATGATCAAATTGAAATGAAAGCAAGCACATTATTTATTGCAATAGTGATTTTCTCAGGCAACTTGTTAATAGCTCAGGATCACGTAGAAGAATCTTTCCCAACCCATATGATTGGCTTGGATATTGGACATGCGCACTTATTTGAACAAGATGAATCAGGGCATAAGGGTCTATTGTCACTGCCTTCATTTGGTCTGAATTATACGTTGCAAATTAATGAGCGCTGGGGTTTCGGTGTCCACACCGATTTGATCTTTGAAGAATATAGGATAGTGACGGAAGTGCGTGGAGATGAACATGAATCGATCGAAAGGGTTTACCCTATTGCGCCGGCAATTTTAGGTATTTATAAGTTGAGTCATCATTGGGCCTTATTAGCCGGATTTGGCAGGGAGTTTTCCAAGGGTGAAAACTTTTGGTTGAATAGGGCAGGTATTGAATATTCGATGCCACTTCATGCCAGATGGGAATTTTTTGGCACCTTGCAATATGATGTAAAATGGGAAGCTTATGATAATTGGGTCTTGGGTTTTGGACTGGCCAAATACTTGTGAGGACATTTATTGATTAGCCGGAAGTATAAAATACCTGTGTAGCTAGAAATTTGACATTCACTCACTTTTGAGTTTCATTATCTTCAAAGTCTGAAAGAAGTAGCTACGAAATTTTATGTCTCCATCAAAGAAACTCCGTTGCGTTTGGGCGGGAAACAACGAACCCTATATCAGTTACCACGATCTCGAATGGGGGCTACCCCTTCACGATGACCAGCGACTTTTTGAAATGATCAATCTGGAAGGCGCTCAAGCCGGACTTAGTTGGATCACTATCCTAAAAAAGAGAGATAATTACCGAAAAGCATTCGACGAGTTTGATCCGGAGAAGGTCGCTGGATATAGCGATGAGAAGATTGAAAAATTATTGGAGAATGAAGGAATTGTAAGAAATAGACTTAAGGTCAATGCCGTCGTTACCAATGCCCAGGCATATTTGAAACTAGGTGAATCACGGTCCACTTTTGATGAATACCTATGGCAATTTGTTGATGGAAAGCCGATTATCAATCGCTGGAAGTCAATGGCAGAAGTACCGGCTTCCACTAAAGAAAGTGAAACGTTAAGTAAAGACTTAAAAAAGAAGGGTTTTAAATTTGTAGGCAGCACGATTTGTTACGCTTTTATGCAGGCAGTAGGTATGGTCAACGATCACACAACCGATTGTTTTCGTTGGGAAGATTGCCAGAAGGAATAACAGATTTGGTGCCATTGATTGAAGGATGAACTAAAGAAATATTTTATCTTTCTGCTCGACTACTGAAGAATGAGTTCAAATAGACACAACCTTTTGGTTGGATCTTTAGCTAAATAAAGTACTTCCTATTTTGAGTCCGAAAAGCAAGGGCAGAAATCTTTGCTGTTATGGATTTTAATTTGAAGCTATGGTTGCGAGTTTTATGAAGTAATTAATTTTTTCAGCTATGCGAGTTCCCTTTATTGTTGCTCTTTTTTACCTCACCTCATCGGTGTTTGCCCAGAAACTTTTGGTTGAGGGATCAATTCAAATCAATGATTCGGAGGAAGTGAACCCTTCACCAGGGACCATCTAGTGGAGCGGCACGGATTTTCTCGGATGGAATGGTACCAAATGGATTTCCTTGACAACTGGAGTAGCCTTTGAAGGTGAAGTCGAAGATTTTGATGGTAATATCTATCGAACCGTAAAAATCGGTGGACAGATATGGATGGCAGAAAACCTCCGAACTGAACATTTTAGCGAAAGCACCCCTATTCCGGAGGTCAATAATAACTCGACCTGGCAAAGTGCCAATTTTGGAGCCTGGTGTTATTATGATACTCTAGAAAGTTACAATCAGCCATATGGAAAGCTTTACAATTGGTTTGCCGTAAATGATGTCCGGGGATTGTGCCCTGTAGGTTGGCATGTCCCCACTGCCACGGATTGGTCTTCGCTCACCAGCTTTTTGGGAGGCGCTGTTAATGCCGGTAAAAAAACGAAAGAGGTAGGAAATGCCCACTGGTTATTCGAAAACACCGATGCCACCAACGAAAGTGGATTCACAGCACTTCCCGGAGGATATCGGCAGTCTGCTGGGACATTTGCAGAATTGGGCTATATTGGCAATTGGTGGAGCAGCACATCCACTGACATGACCAATGCTTCTTATCAAGTCTTATGGTACCCTATTGGAACATGGCTTTTTGAGAGCCTTATGCAAAACAATAGTATTGGCAATTCTGTACGTTGCCTCAAAAATCCCTAAAAGCAAACTAATATTGATAATACTTCGTGTACTTTTGGTTTGATCCAAAAGTACCAAAAGATCAAGGCTGTAAGGTCTAAACCTAAAACAGGAGGAGAAAGCAGTAGATAATTATTTGTCTAACTACAATCGTGTAAAGACGGTTTATCAAATTAATACTAATCTAGATCATATTCATTTTATTACTAAAATTGCTAAAAATGTTATTAAGCAGTACATTCGAATTTATGAACTCTACGATATTCAAGAAAGTTCTTGATCTAAGCCATATGGCACTATCACTGGACATCCATCCCTTCGGGAATCGCTCGTTCATCCCTTAAGGCCGATCACGAGACCTTTTGTCAAAGGTCTTTGTAAAGTCGTTGCTTTGGCCTCTGGATCCATTGATAATCAATG
The DNA here is from genome assembly GCA_016711125.1 of Saprospiraceae bacterium. Taxonomy (GTDB): domain Bacteria; phylum Bacteroidota; class Bacteroidia; order Chitinophagales; family Saprospiraceae; genus JABDMH01. The sequence continues at coordinate 899,922 of JADJTQ010000003.1, forward strand.
GTTTGTATTTTAATTAAGGCATCCAAAATACCTATAGTTGGAATTAATCGGACAAGGAAGTTCAATATCACATAATTATTACTTTTCTTCAGCCCATAAACACGCGAACCATTGATATTGAAGAAAAAAAGATAATCTCAAAATTATTGAAAGAAGTAACACCAACTGACAGATGCTAAACTTTCATCGAGCCGGATTTTGAATGTGAAGATTTCATTTTAAACTTCCGTTAGCACTGTAAATGTCCTTTCAGAAATACAATCACAAATATCCAAACCAAACCCTAGATTAGAAAAAACAAAAAGCCGGCTAGTCCGATGCCTTTTAGCCACCGCATTAGTTTATCACGCTTCACAACTGGCTTTTTGTCCATGGATTTGACGTCTTTAATGCACTTCGAACGCCGAATATCGGGATAGAAACCGAAAATCGATGAATTTTCCCTGGTTATTGCCACGAGATGGACAGAAAATGGGCGAAAATAAGATGGTCTAAGATTGGAAACTTAACAACTCAATGGGTAGTTGAATCGACCTGATCTCTATCAAGGAGAAGATACGGATGGTCAATGCAGCTGGAGTCAGTGGCTAAATTGGGTTTATTTGATCAGTCTTTGGAATCATGTGATTTACCAATAAGGAATTATAAGGAATCCTGATTTTTACCGGTTAAATGAAGATTTTTGTATCATTAGAGAAACAGAAAAGAATCAAGTGAAAATATCTCCCTTTGCTGGTAAGCGAACAGAGCATCAGATGCTCGCCAATATTCCAAGGCTGATTACATCTTATTATTCAAGAGTGCCTGATCCGGCCATTCCCGAACAGCGTGTTTCATTTGGCACTTCTGGTCATCGTGGATCTTCGTTTAAAAACTCGTTTAATGAACACCATATACTGGCAATAGCTCAGGCACTGTGCCTATATCGCAAAGAACAAAAGATCGATGGACCACTTTTCCTCGGCTTTGATACCCATGCTCTTTCAGAGCCATCTTTTACGACAACTTTGGAAGTGCTTGCAGCCAATGAGGTGGAAGTAATGATTGCCGAAAATGATGAATACACGCCTACGCCAGTCATCTCTCATGCGATAATCACTTATAATAAAGGCCGCAAGACTGGCTTGTCCGATGGGGTGGTAATCACTCCGTCTCATAATCCTGCCGATAACGGTGGTTATAAATACAATCCACCCACTGGAGGCCCTGCCGGCACTGATGCCACCGACTGGATCGAAAAGAAGGCTAATGCATTTTTGATGGATGGTCTTAAAGGAGTAAAGCGGATTCCGTTTGAACAAGCTCTACGAGCTGAGACCACCCACAGACGGGATTTTATCAATCCTTACATCGACGATCTTAGCAATATTATTGACATGGATTTGCTTCGGGATTCGAAAATCCGAATGGGAGTTGATCCACTTGGCGGGGCTGGAGTGCACTATTGGGAGCCTATTGCCGAAAGATATAAGCTCGATCTAACCGTTGTAAATCAAGTGGTAGATCCGACTTTCAGTTTCATGACGGTCGATTGGGATGGGCAGATACGGATGGATCCGTCATCACCTTATGCTATGCAGGGTTTGATCGGGATGAAAAATCGATTTGATATCGCCTTCGCTTGCGATCCCGACCATGATCGCCATGGTATTGTGACTCCTACTGCAGGACTGCTAAATCCAAATCACTATTTGTCAGTCGCTATTCATTATTTGGTTAATAATCGTCCGGCCTGGTCTGCGAAAGCTGGAATTGGAAAAACCGTAGTTACCACTGAACTGATCAATCGCATCGTAAAAAAATTAAACCGGCCACTGTATGAAGTGCCGGTTGGCCTGAAGTGGTTTGTACCGGGTCTGTTGGATGGTACCCTTTGTTTTGGGGGTGAAGAAAGTGCCGGTGCATCTTTTTCAAGAATGGATGGCACTGTCTGGACGACCGACAAAGATGGATTTATTCCGGCATTGCTTTCAGCCGAAATAACGGCAAAGACTGGCAGTGATCCAGGTCTGATTTACCAGGATTTGACTCAGGAATTTGGTGAACCATTTTATGACCGGGTGGAGGCCAGGGCAAATGTTGAACAAAAGAATAAATTAAAAAAACTCACAGCTACTCAAATTATCCATAAAGAATTGGCTGGCGAAAAGATTGAAAACATCTTGACCCACGCACCAGGCAATAATGCGGCAATCGGGGGAGTGAAAGTTAGTACTGCCAATGGTTGGTTTGCTGCCCGCCCATCCGGCACAGAAGATATTTATAAAATTTATGCAGAAAGCTTTCTCGGAAAGGATCACTTGAATAAAATTATCGAACAAGCGCAGGAAGTAGTTGATGCGGCTCTGAAATAATGGCAGAGTTGGGATGCTTCTTTGGAAAAGGTGCTTGTTAGTTGATCTTAACATGAGCAGTAACTAACGAATGATCAGGCATCAACCGGTTGTTTTTGTATCCTGGAGAAACAGTCATCGTCGTGCAAATAGATAGCATTAAATGTCCTCAAGACTATCCGTAGTTTACCTCAAGCGACCTCCTTTATGGATGGATGACTTATGCGACCCATTGCTACGGAGCGATTCCTGTGAAATATCAATCATGGGCAATAACCTATCTCGAAGCGCTACCCAGCGACTGGTCAACCGAAAGGTGCATCCGGCCTTAGAGTGTTAGATCAACCAATTCATTTTTAAACGATTATAAGTACTTTTAAACGTTTGCTGTTGACTCGTCCTTCCCTTTATCATCATTATGACACATGGCATGAGTGATCCAGGTGTTGGCCAGGTCAGCAGCTTATTGATCGTGTACTCATAATCAACCGGATAGTCTACCTGAGTCGGATCAGGTGTCATACGTTGGTTTGAAATTGACAACGTAGCTACGATTTGTGGAAGGTTGTGTATCTTTGGAAAGGTATGATCAGATGGTCGCTCGATGCACTAAATTTAATCCAGAACGATGAAAAAGCGAAGTGGTGATACAAGATTATGCCGTATATAAGTGAGTTATACTGAAGCTATTCGTCAGGGGATCTATGCTTTCGGCGAACGTGTAAAATTGAATGGTTGTGTTCTTCGAGATTGCAAAAATACTCGCTTGGAACTTTCTAAAACAGGACAGGAAATTGATTTGGAATGGATTCGCGAACGAGTCGCGAGATTTTTCTTAGCAAATTTCCAATAGGACAGAAAACAGATTTCAGAAACAGGATGTAGAAAATTAGTTGGCTTGGAACTCGCTCCCCGTATTTTTGCTGGTGGCTTATTTCTTGAACAAAATAGGACTACTGGAACTGGAAACTAAGATAGAGATACAGGATGCAAAGATTTGGCCTCAGTATAACAATGGCTACCGCGTCATACCGCCCTTCGGGCTGGTACGCCGGGTAGCCAAGACGTTATACTGAAGCTATTCGTCAGGGGATCTATGCTTTCGGCGAACGTGTAAAATTGAATGGTTGTGTTCTTCGAGATTGCAAAAAATACTCGCTTGGAAATTTCTAAAACAGGAAAGGAAATTGATTTGGAAATGGATTCGCGAACGAGTCGCGAGATTTTTTATTAGCAAATTTCCAATAGGACAGAAAACAGATTTCAGAAACAGGATGTAGAAAATTAGTTGGCTTGGAACTCGCTCCCCGTATTTTTGCTGGTGGCTTATTTCTTGAACAAAATAGGACTAGTGGAACTGGAAACTAAGATAGAGATACAGGATGCAAGATTTGGCCTCAGTATTCAATGGCTACCGCGTCATACCGCCCTTCGGGCTGGTACGCCGGGTAGCCAAGACGTTATACTGAAGCTATTCATCAGCGATGTTGCTTTCAGCGGACAAGGAAAATTGAATGGTTAGTTCTTCGAGTTTGCAAAAATACTCGCTAGGAACTTTCCAAAACAGGACAGGAAATTGATTTGGAAATGGATTCGCGAATGAGTCGCGAGATTTTTTTCTAGCAAATTTCAATAGGACAGAAACAGATTTCAGAAACCGGGATGTAGAAAATTTATATAGCTTGGAACTCGCTCCCCGTATTTTTGCCGGTAGCTTGTTTCTTGAACAAAATAGGACTAGTGGGACTGAAAACAAGATTTGGAAATGCAGGACGAAAAGATTTGGCCTCAGTATAACAATGGCTACCGCGTCATACCGCCCTTCGGGCTGGTACGCCGGGTAGCCTTGACGTTATGGGCAATTAAAGAAATCAAATGGCAACAGATGGTACCAAAATAATTGACGGTGATACAGCTCACGATACATATTGGGGAATCATGGATTTATACGACAGTGGTGCTGAAATAGAAATGGTTCTAAAAGAATTTCCCCTTGAGCAACCTGAATATTTGGATGACTTTGACAACGAAGTTTATGTGACGAGTTGTGGCCTGGCATATTGGGAATTAGGGCTAATGACTCCTGAAAGAATCAACTATATAAAGGAAGTTATTAGTAAAGATGCTTGTGTCAAAGAGTGGGCTGAATACTCTCTGAAAGAAGGAGAATCAAGAAAATCAGTTCTAAAGAGGTATTTAACCAAAATTGAAAAACTTAACACAAAGGTCAGAAGACGGAAAGCGTATCGAAAAATAAACAGCTTCATTTTTGACGAAAACTCAGTTCTAACCTTTCTGTTAGCAACAGGTGACTATGCAGTGACTTTATGTGTAAAAATTGACCAATATCGTGGAAGCTGCAATTATTGGCTTGTTCCAATCACATACAAATCGAAATCAAAACCAACTATTGAAGAGGTAAGGGCCTCGGAAATTTTAGGGAGAACTATCGATAGTGGGCTTACCAGAGAACAGATAAAGGCTTTTCAGCCGGGAGTCGAAAACATTTGGAACTATGAAGGTGGAAAAGCCAATTTCTGTTTTGGTTTTATCATTCATGGAATTGAACACAAAGAATTGCTTAAGATTAGGGATAAGTTTGAAAAAATTGGAGAACTAAATATCATTAACGGTCTTAAAGAAATTGGTTCACTTGGGTATGAAAATTCCTACGAACGATATGATGAAATATATTCGAAATTGGATGAGGAAATAAAAATATTTGAATATAAGAAGTACCCGATTGAAATAGTAATTAATTAAAAAGCCCATAACAACGCATAGCTCGCCAGCCACCCTTCGGGATGGCCGATCGGCTATGCTAAGCGTTATCTCTCAGCAAAAAACAAATGGGATATAAGAAAACATGTTTCAATTGCCAAAAATCTTTCAACAGATGACGCCAAAGATTTCGTAATTAAGTATAAGGAGCAATCAATAGACTGGGATAAAAAGAGAAATGAAATAACAATAAAAAAACAATTAACAAGTAAAGAAATCAACGAACTCCTTGAAAAGCATACATCGGTAATCATATATTTATACGAAATTGGATACTCCGTTGATTATTTCTATCAGCTTGTAAGATCCTTATCAAATTGCTTGGTTACAGAGATTCGTCCATCGCAAACAATTTGTATTGAAAAGGATATTGAAACATCTTATCTCTATGTTCATAAACGAGATTTGATTGATGGGATAATAGAATATACGGATCTTAGAAATAATGTATTTGAAAATTTCTTAAAACACCTGAATCTTACAAACTCTGAATCTGTATTTAGTGAAGTATTAAAGGAAATAAGACAAACAGTGAAATTTAATAAAGGAACATTTGGTGATTGGAGTTATTGGCAGCATGGAGGAGATATAGAATTTAATAATACGAAAACTGAAGAGCATATAAACGTACTAATATACAATACAGAGTCAATAAAAGATTGGTCTCTTTTAAAATTCTTGAGAGCTCACGATAGATATGAAATGATATTAAAGACTATATCACATAAAACTGAACGACTATCAAAATTAATGGACCTATTAGTTATGGATGGAAGTTTAATTGAAGTTGAAAATGATATGCGTATGAAACTAATTACCTTGAATAAAAAGCCAAGAGATAACAAGTGATATGAGATCAGACTTGCTATCGCTGCGTCCGCTCCATATCACCAAACCGTTGTGCCCAATAATTTGTGGTGGCAGGTAAATAACCTGGGACTCGTCTTCGCTCCACAGAGATTTAAACATGATAGGGAAATTAGAAAGAGAAATGGAGGACCAGTGGTCCATCGTGTTTTCTTTGCCAAATTTCCAATAGGACAGAAAACAGATTTCAGACACGTGACATAGAAAATTTAGATAATCCTGAGCCCGCTTGACGATTGGTCTCGTCGAACTCGTTTTCTGGGAAATCTTAAACATGATTCGGCAAAAGGGATGGAAACAGGGTCGTTTTCAAACTGGGCACAACATTACGTATCCGACATGGCGGCCAAATGTAGTATGGAGATTGTTGAAAAATTAGTAAATTGTAAACGGCAGTGCGTCATAGGGCGGTTCAGTTAGGCCGCCACGATCGTATACGCCAGGCGTTGTGCCCAATATTTTGTAGTGGTCTGTAGAGAACTTGGGACTCGTCTTCGCTCCACAGCGACTTAAACAGGATGGGGAAATCTAGAAAGAGAAATGGAGGACCGATGGCCCATCGTGTTTTTCTTTGGCAAATTTCAAATAGGACAGAGAACAGATTTCAGACACGTAACATAGAAAATTTAGATAGTCCTGAACCCGCTTGACGATTGTTGTCGTCGAACTCGTTTTCGCTGAAATCTCAAACATGATTCGGTAAAAAGGATGGAGACGCGGCGTGATCAAACTGGGCACAACATTACGTATCCGACATGGCGGCCAAATACAGTATGGAGATTGTTGGAATAGTAGTAAATTGGTATACGGTAGTGCGTCATAGGGCGGTTCAGTTAGGCCGCCACGATCGTATACGCCGGGCGTTGTGTGCAATCAAAGAAATGACAAACGAACAACTTTAAAATAGATAAACTATGAAAACAGTAATTGCTCTAATGTGTATTTTTTCTCTTTTGATAAATTCGTCTTGTAAAAATGTCATTGAAAAGGAAGGTTACGTAAATGTGGAAGGTGGTAAAATATGGTACAAAATTGTGGGGGAAGGCGATGGAATTCCTCTATTAATTTTTCATGGTGGGCCAGGTTCGAGGAGTTGTTCAATGATCCTGGATTCTCTCTATTGGCCAAAGACCGCCCTGTAATATTCTATGACCAACTAGGTTCAGGAAATTCGGACAGACCTACTGATACAACCCTCTGGAAAACGGAACGATTTGTGAATGAAATAGACTTATTAAGAAGTGCATTGGAATTGGATAATCTACACATATTGGGACATTCTTGTGGTAGCACATTTTTAATAGAATACATGATTACAAAGCAACCGAAAGGGGTGAAATCTGTAATTTTCTCTAGCCCACATATCAGTAGTCCTGATTGGATGGCAGATGCCAAAATTTTGCTTTCTCAACTGCCTGTTAATGTTCAGGACACGATTTTTAAATACGAAGCTTTAAAAAATTACAACGCACCTCAGTATCTTGCTGCTACTGATTCGTTTTATGTTAGACACATGTCCAGAAAGAGTTGGCCTATTATTCCTAACATAGAATGTGAAAATGTACCCGGTTTCAACGATCAAATTTATGAATATATGTGGGGCCCAACGGAGTTTAATATTACTGGCACCCTTAAGGATTTTGATAGAACAGCTGACCTATATAAAATCACCGAACCAATACTTTTTATGGCAGGTGAATATGATGAAGCAAGACCAGAAACTATGTACAAATATCGAAAATTATCTAGGAATGCAAGTGTTGAAATTATTGATGATGCAGCACATAAGACAATGGTCGATCAACCAGAAAAAGTATATGAAGTAATCAGTAAGTTTCTTAATGAAGTTGAAAAGATTAAATAAAGACTTCACACAACAATGTATATAAAAAATAGGCGAAATAGTGCTAAATTCAAAGTTATTGGCTCGTATCAAATTTTGTGCTTAAACGAAAGTATTGTGCTACGAAATCGCCTACTTTTCATATACTAAACGTTGTGTGCAATTTTACAGAACGACACTAACTAATAATTTAAACAATGAAGACATATTTTGTAGACTCATTTACAAATGAAAAATTTAAAGGAAATCCTGCTGCGGTTTGTATTGTTGAGAACAGTATTGACGAAAAGGAAATGCAAGGCATTGCAACCGAAATTGGGTTTTCAGAAACTGCATTTATAAAAAAATTTCTGACAACTCATATAATATTAGATTTTTTACACCAAAAATGGAAATACCTTTATGTGGACACGCCACATTAGCATCTTCCAAAATTATTTTTGACACAACACCTTTAAACAACATTAAGTTTATAAATATCAACAATGTTGAATTGGTTATTGAAAAATCGGGAACAAAAATTAAAATGCAATTCCCAGTTTATGAAACAGAAGAAATTGAAGTGCCACAAAATATGCTTATTGCACTTGGAATAAATGAAATTGAGAATAAAAGATACAGTCCAACCAATAAAATAATTTTAATTGAAATTAAAGACACAAAAACATTGGCTGATTTGCGACCAGACTTTCTTTCATTAGTAAAATCTTATGAGGGAATAAATGGTGTTTTAGTTACTGCACAATCTGACAGCATTGACTTTGATTTTCATTACCGATATTTTTGGCCTTGGGCAGGTACAAATGAAGATCCAGTAACAGGCGGAATTCAAACTTTTTTGACAAAATATTGGGCTACAAAATTGAACAAAAATAAACTGAATGCTTTTCAGTCATCTGCAAGAACAGGCAAAATGAACACTGAACTTAATGATAATAAAGTATTTATCTATGGCGAAGCCGTTACTGTTTTTGAAGGAATATTTAAAAATTAAGTCAATGGTAATCGAAATACTAAAAGGCTTATTCGACAGAGATTTGAATAAATTAAAGAATGAAATCAACTTGTATAAGAATGAAAATAATCTTTGGAAAGTTGATAAGCAAATTACCAATTCAGCAGGAAACCTTTGCCTACATTTAATTGGAAATCTTAACACATATATTGGTGCTGAAATTGGAAAGACAAATTACATTAGAAACAGAGAACTCGAATTTTCGTTAAAGAACATTCCAAAAGCCGAACTAATTAAAAACATAGAGAAAACGTTAGTAATTGTAACTACATCACTCGACAAATTAACTGATGAAGATTTGGGCAAAGAATATCCTATTTTGGTTTTTGAAACAAAGACTTCGACAGGATATTTTTTAATTCATTTGACAACCCATTTAGCGTATCATATTGGACAAATAAATTTTCACAGAAGACTTTTGGATTTAGAATGAAGAGAAAAAACTGCACACAAGAGGCGTTTGGCAAAAGGGGCGGTTCAGTGCTCCGCAGACACATTTGTGGTTAGTCAAAGTTTGGTTCTCCGCATCAATCCGCGGCGGCAGATGGTGAAAATCGCCACCTTCGCCAAGTGCCAAAACGTTAGCGGTCCTTAAAAATAAATAATAATATGCTAAATATAGTCTACAAGATTGATGTAATACCAGATATAGAACAATTGGTTGATTTATTCAATTGTTCAGATTATTTCCCTATAAAAGACAAAACCGATTTAACAAGAATTGACAAAATGTTCAAGAATTCAAATATTGTAGTTACAGCATGGGAAAACAGAAAGTTAATAGGTTTGTCAAGAGCGATTTCTGATTTTAGCTACTGTTGTTATTTGTCTGATTTATGCGTTAGAGATGAATACAAAAAGAATGGAATCGGAAAAGAATTGGTAATGCTTACTAAACAAAACGCTGGGGATGAATGTAAACTAATTTTGCAATCTTCTCCCAATGCAATAATTTTTTATAAAAATATTGGTATGGAAAATATAGATTCGGCTTTCATTTTTCAAAGAAACTTCTAAATTAAATAGCCATGAAAATTAAAACTAAAATAGTTCAAACAGGAAACAATACTGGAATAGAAGTTACTGAACAACAACTGGAAACATTGGGTGGTGGAAAAAGACCTCTGGTCGTGGTAACGCTTAATAACTACAGTTATAGAAGTGCAGTTGGCAAAATGGGCAGTAAATTTATGATTAGTTTAAGTGCCGAGAATCGCATAAATGCCAATGTCAAAGGTGGCGATACCCTTGAAATAACTATTGAATTGGACACCAAACCAAGAACAGTAGAAATACCAATTGATTTGCAAAAAGAATTTGATAAGAATATAACAGCCAAAGCAAATTTTGAAAATTTAGCACCAAGTAAAAAGAAAGCTATTGTTCTTTCAATTAATGATGCCAAAACAGAAGAAACTAAACTTAAACGAATTGATAAAGCAATTGAACAATTATTTAAGCTAAACAATGACAACAACAGAAAAAATAAAGCAAGCAATGACAGATTTTGTTAAAGGTGGCGACAATAGCGACACAGTTATGTTGGATAAAGTCTTGCATAATGACTTTAGAATTACCAACAATGGTTTTATGGGAACAGCGGGCGTAACTGTAATTGATAAACAAAAATATTTGGCAAACATTAGAGAGGGGATTTTTGGTGGTCTACCGAGAATAATGACGATAGAAAGTGTTGACCACAGCGAAACAATTGCAACTGTAAAACTTCGATTGGAAAGTTCCGGAAATCATTTTATTTCATATAATTCGTTAGTTCTTGACACTAATAACCATTGGAAAATTATTAATAATCTTGCAGTAGTAGAAACAAAAAAATGACGAAATAAGTCAGACTAGAAGAAACAACGAACCGCTAACAATGTATATAAAAAATAGACGAAATAGTGCTAAAAATAAAGCTTGCGGCTCGTATCAAACTTTGTGCTTAGCCGAAAGTTTTATGCTTCGAAATCGCCTACTTTTCATACACGACAGGTTCTCTCCCATTCTTTGACTTGCATCATTCATAAAAATGTACTTACTTTGTAATAACGTAAAATTATGAATTATGCAAGCCAAAATAATAAGAATAGGGAACTCAAAGGGACTAAGGCTCAGTAAAACAATCCTGGACAAGTACGAAATCAAGGATAAGGTGGAACTGGTCCTGGAGGAGGACTACCTTATACTCAAAGCTGTATCGAACCCACGAGAAGGATGGGAACAGAAATTTAAGAAGATGCATGAACTAGGACATGATAGCTTGCTAATCGACGATGTATTTGACGATGAACATTTTGAATAATGGAAGTGAACCAATATCAAATTGTAACAATGAACCTGAATCCAGCCATTGGGAGCGAAATAAAGAAGACAAGGCCATGTATAGTGATTTCACCAGATGAGATGAATCGACATCTCAGCACTGTGGTAATTGCCCCACTGACATCGACAAAGAAGAATTATCCAACTCGCGTAAAAGTATTGATTGAAAATAGAGTTAGTCGCATAGCTTTGGACCAAATTCGCACAATAGATAAGATGAGAATCGTACGCACTGGGGACCAGATAAGTACGAAAGAAATAATAGAAGTCAAGTCAATAATACGAAGAACGTACGTTGAATAGAAAACGGGAGAGAACAATGCATCACCATGTCAGCCACCCATGCGGGATGGCCGCCAGGTGTACTTGGACGTTGTGGCGCATTATAAAGGATAGTCCTAATTGATTAGGAAGAGCATTAAGAAGCGTAAAATCTCCATTGAGGAAATTGGAAGAAACCGTTTTTGGATTGGGGTTTCAGCCGGTCTTTTGAGTGCTATCGTACTATGCTATTTCTTCAATCACTCAGGGAGGCTCTTCGTTATGTTACAGGTTTGCAGTCGGATCTTCTCATTTTGAATCCTACTGAGACATATTTCTATAACTACTTCTACTCATCTCTGTCGACGACTTTGGGTCTTGGCATCTGTCTTTGGTTCTGGATGGGAAATAGGAGTCGGTCAAGAAATAGAGATGGTCTCTATAAGCGATTAATCCAAACAAATCTCCTTTTAACCTTTTGGGTTGCTTTAATGATGGTTACTCGATTGGGGTCCATTCTTTCCATTATTCCTTATGGACTTGGAGGCTATGATAGTAATATGAACTTGAAAGAGGAGTTTCCGCTGTTATTTATTTTGAGTCCACTAGTTATTTTTCTTCAGAACTGGTTAGTAATTCGCCGGGTTTATTTGTCAACTAAGTGGATTATTTATTCAGGCGTACTCTGCATTCTAACGACCTGCACACTTGCAAATATGGCTAAAGTCGAGGACGATATCATTAATACATCTTACTACGAACAGTTTGAGATGGAGTACAGATATCTTGATACAGTTATAGAGAATGCCAAGAATAGGGACGGGGTTGACTTTGACGAAAAAACGATAGACGTGCTAAAGAAATGGTATACTGAGAGTGCCATTAAACAAGCAAGAGCGCTACAAATTGCTTTTAGAAGAAATCAAAAGGTCATAATTGACACAATTATACTTGAGCGAATTGTACAGCACAACTTGAAATCGGGGAATTGGCACTTTGATCCAAGAGATTCAACAGGAAATTGGCATTATGCGCGACCGATCGACATTTATGATCAAATAAGAAAATTCAAAGTAGGGGACCCAGAATTGATGCATCTATTCTTACTCCTACGAGACCAAATAGAATTATGGAATACTCCCGAACTCGGTTGGGATCATAATAATGAGTATTCGGGATATGACCGCAGAAGAGGATGGTTTGCGGAATATCATTTTCCAAACCATATATTTGTGCAACTGAAGACTGTGCGAGATACTTTGGTTAGGGACAGCATTTATAACAGATACCAGTCTCTATTGCCACCAGTAAATTTGAAAAATGAGGGAAATCAGAAATATAGGAATACAAAGTAACGCAGCCACAACACTGTGTAGGACAGAATGCTTACCTTGTGGACAGGGCTGCAGAATTGTCAAAGATTCTAGGGAACAATTTGAAAACGCAGGATAGCATGCGGTCATGACGTCAGCTCGGCAATCGCCAGAGCCGCCGCATACCGCTAATCACGTTGTCGGTCATAGGAAAAGGAAATCTAATAAGCAGAATGAGTTGGTTAACGAGGATAATTCTTTTTTACTACTATTGTCTTTACGATTTCATGTGCGATAGAAAGGAAAGTGGAAGGTATTTATTATGCTCACGGAAGGATAGTGTCTTCAGAATTGAGAATTAAATCAGATAATCAATTTGAATACTTCTATAGACTGGGAGCTTGTCAAAGTACGGTCTATGGTAAATGGGAATTGGGAGAGAAGATTTTGATACTTACTGCTGAGGAATCATTTTTAGAAGACCCACCAGGAGATTTATCGCCATTCTATCCTCGTTTCGACCAATTTGAATGGAAGAAAAGAAGAAGGGGTCTTCGTCCAACTAGAGAAATCGATACGGGTTGTTTTAAGATTGATAAACTGCATAGAAAAATGTAAATGAAATCCGCCGGAATTGTGGTATGGCTCTCGATAGTGATTTTACTTTCATCTTGTACTCATAAAGGGGTAAAGGATGAGGCGGAGATCTTATCATTAATCTATAATACCCAGATTGGACATGAAGAACACTTTGGCGCAGCACCTCCCATTCCACCCTTACCACCAGATTTCGATGAAATCAATAGATACGAATCAACTGAAACAGCTAGGCAAGGCTTAAAGGAAAAAGAGTGGATAGAGTATTTCGATGAGGAGGCGACATATGCAAGTCGCGTGCGAGAATGGCAAGAAAGAATGCTGGCTTTAGATAGAATAATAATATTTGATACAAGAACAGAGATCAGTGACCACCAGCGAGAGTATTTGACAAGAGAACTGAGTACTAATAACTACGATTGGGATTTCCCTGAAACTTTTCAGCGGTGGGATATTGCGGATATAAAGAACTTGGGCAAATATGAGATCGTGGATCTAGCTGAATTGGGAGAGGTCAAATTGGACACAACCCATGTTGGTGTTCTCCAGTTTTCGGAAATAGGCTTTAACGAGACCAGAGATTCCGCGATCTTATATTACGATTGGCATTGCGGTGGACTTTGTGGAGGAGGTTATGTGACGATATTATATAAGGAAGGAGGAAGATGGAAAATACTGAAAAACCTAAATTTATGGGTTGCTTAGAAACGGACCGACAACATTGCATCACCATGTCAGCCACCCATGCGGGATGGCCGCCAGGTGTACCTGGACGTTGTGCTTCATTATAACCAACCGCTAACCAATGATAAAATTCTTTAGAAAAATTAGACAAAAAATGCTGACTGAAAACAAATTCAGCAAATATTTGTTGTACGCCATTGGAGAAATATTATTGGTTGTAATTGGAATTTTAATTGCATTGCAGATTAACAATTGGAATGAAAATAAGAAACAACGAGCAGAAGAAATAGAAACACTTAAAAATATAAAGTCGGATTTTTCAAACACAATTATTGAGTTTGAAGAAAATAATTATTTTAGAGAAAGAATTATTTCTTCAACACGTTCTTTATATCACATTATTCATACTAAAGAAAATAATTACTCAAAATACCAATTAGACAGTTTAATGTCTGACTTATTTATTAATCCAACTTACAACGGACAATCTGAAACTCTAAATATTTTATTTAATTCTGGGAAAATAAATATTATCAGTAATGATTCTATTAAGAATGCTTTGGTTCTATGGCCACAACAAGTTGAGGACATAACTGAAGATGAAATTTATTCTAGTAACATCATTTTTAATGATTTACAGCCTATTGTAAAACGCTATGTATCTTTATATGACATCCATAACAGGATAAACTATAAAGGACTTAAATTATTTAGTAACGCAACCCAAAGTGCATTTAAAGTTGATTATTCAGGGTTGTTCAACGACCGAGAATTTGAGGGCATTTTATCATCAAGGGAATTACCATTGTCAGTTTCGCTAATTCAAACAAAAGAATTGATTGGAACTGCCAGAAAGATAATTCGTTTAATAGATAATGATATAAAGAATTTAAAATAAATAACGAAAGCACAACAATGTATATAATCCATTGCTAGTGCTGGCATACATACGAAAATCCTCGCGGATTTCCTGTCTTGTTTTTATTTGCTAAATTACGTGCTAAACCACGCAGCGTATCATAGATAAAACCGTTGTGCTTCATTATCAGAAACCGCTAACCAATGATAAAATTCTTTAGAAAAATTAGACAAAATTTGCTTTCAGAAGGAAAGACTGGAAAGTATTTGAAATACGCTATCGGAGAAATATTGCTTGTAGTTATTGGTATTTTAATTGCGCTCTCAATCAATAACTGGAATGATTCAAGAAAAATCAATCAACAGGAGAAATCATACCTCAAAAGATTACTTCTGGAAAACAAACAGGATGTCCTCACATTTTCCAATGAAATTGAACGCCTCGAAAATAATAATCAGAAAATAACCAATCTTAGCGAGGCATTCAAAGATAAAAATTGTAGCGATTCGCTATTGGTTCTCAGAGCAAATGAATATGTAATATTTGGTTCACTTTATCCTGTATTTAATCCTTCGACTTCAACGTATGAAGACTTATCCAGTACTGGAAATCTTAGCGTTATCAAAAACACCCAATTAAGAGACCAGATTGTAGGACACTACGAGGATTACGAATTAGTTGAATCTAATTTTAAAATAAATAATGATTGGGCAACACCTATTGATGCACCACTTTGGATAAACACAGATGCATTAAAATTTGATACCAACTTTACTTCACTTCTTTTTCCAAATGCATCCATTGAAAATTTGGCTCGAGAATTAAGAAAAGAGCAAGCCATATACTTGCGAAATGCAGCACTTCATTATTGGATAAATGAAGATTGTCTTGTTTATCTTAAACAAATAAAAGAGGACACGTCAATTTTTATTGATTTACTTGGAAATACTATTCAAAAATAAGTTAGCATTTAACCAACGCAACAACGTTGTGCTTCATTATCAGAAACCGCTAACCAATGATAAAATTCTTTAGAAAAATTAGACAAACAACTCTTACCGAAAATAAGTTCGGGAAATATCTGACTTATGCTATCGGAGAAATAATTCTTGTGGTTAT
Source organism: Saprospiraceae bacterium (assembly GCA_016711125.1). GTDB lineage: Bacteria > Bacteroidota > Bacteroidia > Chitinophagales > Saprospiraceae > JABDMH01. The sequence goes on from JADJTQ010000003.1 coordinate 915,919, forward strand.
TGGAATTTTGATTGCGTTGTCGATAAATAATTGGAATCAAGACCGTATAGAACATAAAGAAACCGAGACCTTATTGAGTAATCTTAAGTTAGAAGTTGAAGAGAACATCAAAGATTTGAAAGACCAACAAAATTTATTAAAAGTTCGAAAAGATTGGGCAGATTTTATACTCAAATCACTTGACGACCAAAAAGTAATAGATTCCGCAATGTTTATTACTGCCATAACAAGGGTTGGTTGGATTATGGATTACTCTCAAATGCTTCCTACCTATACTGAAATTGTTAGTTCTGGGAAATTATCATACATTAATTCAGAAAATCTTAAAAAAGCGTTAGCGGATATCAATCACAAGTTGAATTGAATCAGCAAATTACATCATCTTATAATCCTGCCTTAAAGGAAACCGAAAGATTGGCTATTGGTCACCTTAATGGAATGCCTGAAGCTTCTAATTCAATTAAACCTGTCTCATCTTATAAGGGAATAAGTTTTGATTTAAAGTCAATAGCTACCGATACCGAATTCTATAAGAATATAAAACATATTTCTTTTCAATCAGCTTTGACCATTGATTATATAATCGACCAACTTATAACAAGTACAGAAAGATTAAAAAGTTTAATAGACGATGAAATTGAAAGCTATTCAAAGAATGGACTAACTGTACAATATAATTAATTTAGAACTGAACGTAAAAAAAATAACGAAAGCACAACACGGATATAAGCTATGGCTTGGTCTGTCCTCACTTGGAAAATCCTGCGGCTTTTCCAAAGCCAGTTTTTATTTGGAGAGGTTCGTGGTAAAAAGCCCCACAGCTCATATACAAACACGTTGTCGGTCATAAGAAAAAACCTAAGGCAGAATGAGTTGGTTGATTCTCTGTGGAGCGAAGACGAGTCCAAAGTTCCCTACAGTCCATCACAAAACATTGAACATAACTTTTAGTACACCTGGTCGGCTGTGTCGAAGGTCGGCTGCCGTGATCATGCAATGTTGTCGGTTCGTTTCAAAACAACCCATAAACTTAGGTTTTTTAGTATTTTCCATCAAACAGGATAGAAAAATTATAGGGAGAAATGGAGGACCAGTGGTCCATCGAGTTTTCTTTGGCAAATTGTCAATAGGACAGAAAACAGATTTCAGACACGAGGCAGAGAAAATTGGGATAGTCGTGAGCCCGCCTGACGATTGGTCTCATGAAACTTGTTTTCGCTGAAATCTTAAAACATGATTCGGCAAAAGGGATGGAGACAGGATCGTGTTCAAACTGGGCACAACATTGCGTATCCGACATGGCGGCCAGATGCAGTATGGAGTTTGGTGGAATAGTGGTAAATTGGAAAACGGTAGTGCGTCATAGGACGGTTCGATAAGGCCGCCACGATCGCCAAGCCGTATCGTTATCGGCAAGCAGACTGAACGACCTTGCAAAATTGAACTTTTTGAAATAGATTTGACGTCTAACTGACAAGAAAATGAAAAAGGTAAAATTCTCTATTAACATTAATGCACTAAAAGAAAGAGTTTGGGACACTTTATGGAACGATCATACTTATAGGCAATGGACTTCTGTTTCGCTAACGAATCACACGCAGTGTTAAGCGTCATAGAAACTAAAAACCCAAATGAGCGAATGTCTTTCAAGCATTCTGGGAGAGATTAAAGATGGAATTGAATTAACAGGAGATTGGGCAGGAGCTAGGGAGAGTTATTTTTTTACTGAATTAAATGGCAGAACGGAATTAACTGTGGAAATGGATATTAATGAAGAATTTGAAAAATACTTTACGGAAACATTTCCGAAAGCAATAGCACTAATAAAAGAAATTTCGGAAAATGACTAGACATTTAGATAAAAAAATAAAATATTTATTTGAAATTAAATCAACATTAAAAGAATAAAATTATGGCACTTATCAATCCTCACATTAACTTCAATGGAAATGCCGAAGAAGCATTTAATTTTTACAAATCAGTATTTGGTGGTGAATTTGCTATGATTATGCGATTTGGAGATATGCCGAATCCTAATATTCCAGAATCTGAAAACAGCAAAATAATGCACATTGCTTTACCTATCGGCAAAAATATTTTGATGGGCAATGATGTTCCCGAATTTATGGGGCGAGTAAATGAAAACGAAAACAGGTCAAAAATATCAATTAGTGCTGAAAGCAAGGAAGAAGCCGACGAGTTATATAGTGGACTTTCAGCAGGTGGACAAATTGAAATGCCAATTGGCGATAGTCCTTGGGGTTCATATTTTGCAATGTTTAGAGATAAATATGGTATTGAGTGGATGGTGGATTTTGACACAAAGCAAAACGGACAAATATAGAAATAGAACTGCTGACGAAAAACTGCCAGCCGATAGCAAGGGTTTCGCCAAAATAGGGGCAGAAGTGCTGAATTGAGCATTTATTATATGGACATTTGTACTAAATCGAACATTTGCACCTTGAAAGCCCCCACATGGGGAAGCCCCAGACTGTGAGCGGTCAATGTAGAACGACCTCTCAAAACTAATACGAACTGATAAAAATAATGTGGAATTAAAACGAATTGATACATCAAAAATTAAAGTTATAGAAATAGAATGGCAAGGACCATTTTCGTGGCCAGGCTACGAAAATCAGAACTTCCTTGACAAAATTCCTGATACAGAAGGTATTTATCTTTGGACATTTCAATACAAAGACGGTTACTTGGTTTATTGTGCAGGGATAACAAAATCTACTCAAAACAGATTTAGACAACATACTTTAGAATAGAAGAGTGGTCATTATCCTGTGTTTAATCTGAAGTGCCCCCACGAAGTGGGACCATAAATAATGAAGTTAAGATAACTTCATTATCAACATCATAGATTTTGCTTCTTTTAAAACTAACATTTTTTTGTGGAAAACTTTATGCCGCCAAACTATATACATCCATCGGTGTCCGATTATCTAATGTTCTCTGCCTAAGTTCTTCATTATAGTATTTGATATATCGGTCAATTCCATGATAGAGTTCCATCACATTATTGGTTGGGTTCAAGTAGATATATTCATATTTTATGCTTCGCCAAAATCGCTCTATGTAGGCATTATCCGTAGCTCTGCCTTTTCCATCCATGCTTAGTTTTGTGGTATAGAGTTTTGAGACGTAGTCCGTAAAGATCTTGCTTGTGTATTGGCTACCTTGATCCGTATTGATGATTTCTGGTTCACCATGAATTTCGACAGCTAGCTCAATCACTTCTTTACAGGTTTCGGCATCCATCGTATTGGTCAGGTTCCAAGCAAGAATACAACGACTAAAAACATCAATCACAGCGGTTAGATACATAAACCCCTTGGCCATCGGCACGAATGTAATATCAGTCTGCCAAACCTGATTGGAACGGACAACTTCGAGGCCATTAAGTAAATATGGATATACTTTATGCTCCTTATTCCTCTTAGAAGTGTGAGGCCCAGGCAGTAAGCTTCGCAAGCACATTACCTTATAATATAGCCGTTCAATACGATTTTGACTTACCTCATAACCCATGTCGTATTTGAGCCACACATGCATCCGTCTGGCACCTTTGTATGGATGTTCCAGATAGTGCGCATCCATCAAGTGCATCAATTCCAAATTAAGGTCAGACTCTCCTTTGGGTTTGTAGTATAATCCGGATCGATGTAGTCCAAGTAGTTCACATTGCTTACGGATACTCAAGGACAAATTGCTACGATCTACCATCTTTCTTCTTTCTTTCACCGAGCCTACATCAAGTTTTTTTTTTAAGAAATCGATTTCAACTTTCTGTTGGCCAATAACCCTCAAAAGTTCATCGTTCTTTTCCTCCTCTTCACTTTTATTATTCTTGAATTACCATCAAATACCTGATCGGCATTATCTAGAAATTCCCGTTTCCAGGTGCTGATTTGCTGCGGTGTAAGTTTAAATCGCTCTGCCAACTCCTTGGCTGATTGCCTTTCCTTGATTGCTTCCAGTACTACTTTTGTCTTAAATTTTGATGTGAATTTTCGTCTTTTCATATTCCCAAATTTAGTTATTAACATTTACTAATTACTTATCTTAACTCGAAGTCCTAATATTTGGGGACACATCAATATAAGTGAGGCAAAACAAGGCAAACGAGTGGAAATTTGGCACGGATGGTTATACACAAGGACTCATCGTGAAGAATTTAATGAACGAAAGGAAGAAATTTTGAATGCCGTGGAAGTACAATTGAAATCATTTAGAGTATTTATTGCTCAAGTTCCTGAGATAAGAGAAAGAGCACGATTTGAAGCAGCAATAATGTACAACATATACGATTCAAAAGGACCTTGGGCGGAATTAGCAGACAGAGGAATGACAATTAAGTAAACGCGAAAGAAAGACGAAGTGCCTATCAGAATTAAAAACATGGGTAAAGTTAAATTTTACGGACTACCAGAAGCATTGGAGATATAGAATGAAAACAACAAACCGCTAAGGCGGGTTTTGCGTCAGGCGGGCTAACCTACAAACTAGAAGTATTGTGCTCCTAAATGACATTGGTATTAAATTGAAACTTTGTGCTCCGAAACCCGCCTGAACGCAAAGCCCCAAACTGTTACTTGCCAGTAAAGACTTTCCCCAAAAAGGACTTATGTTGACGACTAAAGACCAAATGATGAAAGAACAAAGCCAAAGTCTCGTACTCGTGCTCCTTGCCTTTATCTTGAGCATTTCCTCCTACAGCCAGGAGAAGCTGGAAACCGAAGGGGCAATCATCATTAGGAATTCAGAGGCTGCAGCACCAGTGTCAGGTACGATCCGTTTCAACACCACCAGCAATGATTTTGAGGGGTGGAATGGGTTGTTTTGGGTTTCTTTCACCGGATTACAATTGATATTGGGGAAGTGACAGATCGAGATGGTAACTTCTATCCCACAGTCAAGATAGGTACACAGGAATGGATGGCAGCGAACCTCAGGACCACCAAATACCGAGACGACAATCCCATCACCCTAATTGGCGATGATACTGTCGGAGATGCTGCATGGAATGTTGCAAATTATGGGGCATATTGTGTCTATGATACAGTCGGAACAGGTTATCCATCTTTTGATCTAGATGAATTTGGTTATTTGTATAACTGGTATGCGGTTAACGATGGTAGAGGCCTCTGTCCGACGGGGTGGCATGTACCCACGGATGCAGAGTGGACCACCCTGACGGGTCTCCTAGGTGGTTTGAGCGTATCTGGCGGCCCGATGAAAGAAGCTGGTACTGCCCATTGGAACAGTCCGAACACTGGAGCTACCAACTCAAGAGGTTTTACAGGTCTTCCCGGCGGCCTCCGCATCTTCAATGGTACGTTCTCCGCTCTTGGAAACGTCGGCTACTGGTGGAGTTCTTCAGAGTCTGGAGCTAATGCCCGGTATCGGGGCTTGGTCTAACTTTGATAGCTATGTAGACCGAAACACCTATGATAAGAGGTTGGGTTCTTCGGTTCGGTGCATGAGGGATTGATAAGCGATCTTTTGCGACAGTAGAGCACACAGGTCCTGTGTACCTTTGAGCGAAGAAATCTCGAAGCGGATGGGCGGCCTTGACTATTTGATTAGCAATACCGCGAAGCGGTCGATTATCATTTATGTAAATGGGTCTGCGCAGTGAATTACCGGTATATAAGGCCAGTTTTTATTTACTGCTGAGCCATTTTTGAATTTACCAGAGATTTTAAAAAAGAGTACAAATGTAACGTAGGAGAAAGCTTAACCTTAAGCACTGATCTAATTGGTTCAAAGCAGACACAGACTAATTTGGAAAAAAGTGAGAAATTAAATGATTGAAAGAATTTTTGATATATCAACACTTAATGATCAAATGGTAGAAATACCTAGAGGAGAAATCGAACTGCGTGATGACCGAATAAAAGAAGAGTGGAGTGTTGAGATTGGTCCCTTTTTTCTTTCTAAATTTCCTGTGACTCAGGATTTGTATTTTGAAGTGTCGAATGAAAATCCAAGTTCATTCATAGAAGGCAGAAGACCAGTGGAAACAGTAACTTGGAAAGACGCTGTAATTTTTTGCAATAGGCTTTCAATTCAATCCGGTCTAAATACTTGCTATGTGGTTCGAGAGGAAGACGAAGAAATAGCTTTTGACAATAAATCCAATGGGTTTCGATTGCCCACGGAGGCAGAATGGGAGTATGCTTGTAAAGCAGGAACAATGGGAATTAGATACGGCGAATTGGATAAAATAGCTTGGTATAAAAGCAACTCTGAAAACACAACTCATTGTGTTGGGCAAAAAGAACCTAATGACTGGGGGCTTTTCGATATGCTGGGTAATGTTTGGGAGTGGTGTTCAGACCTATATGACACTGAAGTATATGGATCATATCGTGTTTTCAAAGGCGGAGGCTTTTGTGACGTAGAAAGAAGTGTGATGGCAACGACACGAAGACGCAGTCACCCATTAAAATTTAAAATTGACGACCTTGGATTTAGAATTGCGAAAAACAAATAAAGGAGAAAAACGTTCCTCTAAAGGGTCAGCTATAAAATGACAGAGACCTAGCCGGTGCTTTTTGCAATCAAGAGTCCTTGATAAAGTTTGAAGAAATTCAGAATCGCTTTGCGGACGAACAAATACGACGGTTTTGCAACAGTGTAGACAGGACGTATTAAGATCTTTTTTAAATGCGGTGGCATTGGTCACTAATCGACATACCTCCGTTTTCTCACCCAACACGAAGAAGATATTTCTAAACAGGGAATTTGCCAATCTTTGGAAGATCTTGTTTTTTTATAGAAGAATCAAAGGTGAACCTGCGGGAGGATCGATATGGATATACTTATTGATACAAGAGGACCTCTTGATGAGTTAATGCTGTTGACAAACCCCTAGATTGCAGGTTCGGGAAAACGACTGTTCGAGAGAGAGTTGAGTCAAAAAGTAGTAGACAATAGTGTCTTGATTTTGAAATATAGTATGTTATGATGCAGAATTTACTCTCTATAGTGAGTTTACTGATTACCGCCATTGGTATTCCGATATTGTACCTACAGCTTCGAGACCTCAAGGCCTCTATCCGCAATTCTACGCACGCTGCTATTTATAGCCAAGCTGAAACATTACGTGGCTACCTGATTCAGTATCCGCATTTGAGAAAGTATTTTTTTGATAATGAACAGATATCCCCTGGTGACAAAAACTATAGTCGGGTGGTCAGTATTGCAGAGATCTATCTCAACTATCTGGAACAAATAGCTGTGCTTAAGGATAGTTTTGGAAAAGAAAATCTTGAGTCACTGCGTAGATTTACAAAAAGTGCTCTGGAAAAAAGCCCGATTCTCAAACAACATCTAAAAAGTGATGCAGCATTATAGTCGAATGCCTTACACAGAATGGTGGAAGAAGAAAACAAGGTATGAGGGAATTTAACAATCAATTTTTAAAATAGGAAATATGGACACTAGTTTTAAAAACTACATTGCGAACAGCGAAACAAAGGAATGGAAATCATTGGAAGAAGACGGAGTGGAAACTAAGGGGATTTTTATTAAGGTTTTACGTTACGACAAAGAAACCAAAAGAGCACCAACATTTTTACTGAAATTTGAGGCAGGAGCGTCATACCCGTACCATAATCATCCCGCAGGCGAAGAAGCTTTTGTAATGGAAGGCGAAGCATACTTTAACGAACAAAAATTAACAAAGGGTGATTATCTGTATACACCACCAACATTCAAACATTCCGTAAAAACTGACACAGGGTGTGTGATACTTTTTATTGTTCCAAAAGAGGTGGAAATTTTATAGGATAACAGACTGAGTCTCAACAAAGTCATGGACGTCGAGAGCGGATAAATCATGTTAATGTAGAAATTTATATTTAATGAAATCAGCGCGAGGTGAGTATTTCAACATCCTCCTAGAGCAGTTCTTAATCTGAGCTAAGCGGTATAGATTCCATGATCAAGAATTATTTGTATCTTTTGTGGAGATTTAATTTTCGAATGATGCGACCAAATGCTTCTTTTTTTACCGGTATCCTTTTCCTTTTGGTGCTCGGTTTTGCCTCTGGACCTATTAAGGCTCAAGCCCAATTGAATGACTGGTCCTTTTATAGCCAACGACAGGAGGTGGAGCCTAAACATTGGATTGAAAATGATTTTAAACGCGATGGTCAAAATACGCTGGTAATTGCAGGTGACAAAGCGGGTCATGACAATGGCAGCTGGGTAAAGTCATATCCGGTACTGGGAGGTTCTTTTATTGAATTTAAAAATTATTACTATAGCCGTAATGTGGATGAACCGAATAGATCGATACTGACCACCATTGTTTGGATGGACTCTCAGGGTGAACCAGTCGGACCTAAGGAATTTCCATCACTTGTTGGTGTACAGGAGGATGGCTGGGCTTTATTTCAACAAACCTATCAGGTGCCTGATAACGCCCACTCGATAGAAGTAGCATTGGTCTATCGCTGGGATGGCGATGGAAAAGTCTTTTTTGCCCCACCGAAGATTGAAAAGGTGAAAACCATGCCCCAAAGGTTGGTCAAGATCGCAGCAGTGCATCATCGCCCGAGTCAGTCGACGACTGAGCAAAATCTGCTGGAGTTTGGAGATTTTGCGCGCGAGGCCGGTCAGCAGGGAGCAGATATTGTCTGTTTACCAGAGGGAATTACCCTGGTTGGAACCCAAAAGAACTACATGGATGCTGCAGAGTCCATACCCGGTCCTACGACTGATTATCTGGGTCAAATTGCCAAAGAGTCAGGGATGTATATCGTGGCGGGAATTCTTGAAAGAGATGGCAAGGCCGTCTTTAATACGGCCATTCTTCTCGACCGGGATGGGCAAGTGGCCGGAAAATATCGCAAGGTATGTTTGCCACGCGAAGAAATAGAGGGAGGGGTGAGTCCTGGTCAGGAATTTCCGGTTTTTGAAACGGATTTCGGCAAGATTGGCATCATGATTTGCTGGGATGTGGCATTTCCGGAACCAGCCCGCCAATTAGCGCTGCAGGGTGCTGAAATCATTTTACTCCCAATTTGGGGAGGCAACCTCAATTTAGCCAAAGCCAGAGCCATTGAAAATCAGGTCTATTTGGTCTCTTCAACCTACGACATGCGCACCGGTATTTTTGATCTTGAAGGAAATCTAATGGCAGAGGGGACCAATGAAAGCCCTGTTGCCCTGGTTGAAGTCGACCTCAATCAACAGAAGCTTTGGCCCTGGCTGGGTGAATATAAAAACAGGATACCTCAGGAAATGCCTGGAAGAAAAGCCCTTGGAAACCCTTCTCTTCCGGATAATCGCTGATACACTATTCTATAATGCCTAATGCCTTAGCTCTTTTTTGCCATTCTGCACGAGCAAGTTTCTGAAGATCAGCCACGGTATCGCTTTCATCCATTATTTCGATCCCTAACAGGGTTTCCATGACATCTTCCATGGTAACTAATCCGGCAATTGATCCATAGGTATCAACCACCATCGCCAGATGTGCCCGCTGCTTGGACAGTTTTTCCATTACCTCAGGTAGTGGCAAGCTGTCTTCTAAAAAATTGATGGGAATCCGGATACTTGAAAGTAGGGCATCGTGGTGATCGGAAGCCACCTGAGCCAGTATCGTATCTTTGAGCACCATACCGGTAATATTGTCTTCTTTATCTGAAAAAACGGGAATCCGGGAATGGGGAGTAGCTCCCAGTTGTAGATAAAAAGCACCACAGGTCATCGACTCAGGTACGGTCAAAATGACGGTTCGAGGTGTCATAATATCTCGTACAGTAAGTTCTCTCAGTCTTAGCAGATTGCGAATGATCGAAGATTCTTTCCGATGCAGAGCCCCAGTTTCTTCACCTACATGGGTCAATGCGGTTATATCGGCCCGGCTCAATACACTTTTATCCTTGTCGCGCTTCAATCCCCTGGTGATCCGCTGACTAAGCCAAACGAAGGGCCAAAGAAAACGGATCAACCATTTAACACTCCTTGCTGTAAAGGGAGCAAGCGATTTCCACTTATTCGCACCAATCGTTTTCGGGATAATCTCCGATAGGATTAAGATCGCCAAGGTCATCAAGGCCGCGATGATTGACTCATAACCCACAGCAAGCCCACCGAAGGAGAGATTATTGTCACCAAATATTTTTCCTGCCTGTGCACCAACTCCAATGGCGCCAACGGTATGGGCAATGGTGTTTAGAGTCAGAATGGCTGAAAGTGGTTTGTCAATATCTTTTTTATATCCTTCCAGAAGAGGACCGGCTTCATGACCTTCTTGCACCTTTCTCTTGATATAGGATGTATTGACACTGAGAAGAACTGCTTCCCATATCGAGCAGAGAAATGAGAAAATGATCGATAAAGTGAAAAAAGAATGAGTAGAGTCATGCACTGAAGTTGCGTTCAGGGGCTAAAGTACGAAAACTGCAATGGGATCCTGGAGCCTAAAGGGATCGTGTGCATGACAAATCTCCCCCAAGCAACGCACTGGAGCAGCGTTGGACGATCCCCTGATTGATTTACTTAGTCAAGATTCATAGATCCGAAGGGAAATAATTCGAACAAGCCTGTTGAGATACAATCGACGGACCTTAAACAACAAATTGTGAGATAAAATGGCAAAAGCTGACAAGCATAGGCATAAAGAAATAAGAACGATGAGAGCAGCGACATAGTGAAGACCTTCCTGGAAGGTCTAGGGACCGGCCTTCGGCATTTAGGCGAAATAGACGAAAGCCTTGACTTTTTGGTTCTTTTGGGGCAAGCCAAAAGAACAAACAAATAAGATCAAATTTTTTTCATGGTTTTCACATATTAGGGAAATATGTCATACACACGAAGGGATCCAATAGCCCATCGAATTCCTCAGGATCGGAGCAAAGGGATCCTATAGCCCTCAAAGTTTCCAGAAGGACCGCTCCAGGATCGGAGCTGGAGCCCACACTCCAATTAATCCAATGGGTCATGATCCCCTGAACTCTGAATTCTTCTCAAAACCTTTTCATCGGTTAATGAATGAAGAAAGGCAATCAGGGCTTCTTTTTCACCATCTGACAAAGTAAAAGCGCTTAGTTTTTTTGCTCTGCAATTGGGTAGGCTCATTGCCGGTTTTTTCATAATGATCGATAACGTCTTCCAGGGTACCAAGACTGCCATCATGCATATAAGGTGCGGTGATTGCGACATTACGCAAACTTGGTACCCGAAATTTTCCCGTGTCCGAACTGTCCAGGGTAATTAATGCCCGACCGATATCCTGATAGTTTATATAGAGACCGTTGTTTTCAAATGCATTATTTGTAAAATTAAATCCATGATGACAAGCAGTGCAATTGAGTCGTTCACTCTCAAATAACTTTTTCCCTGCTATTGCGATAGAACTTAGGGCAGTGGCATCGCCCTGGCTATATTGATCCAAGTAGCTGTCTCCACTGTAGAGGGTGCGTACGAAAGAACTCAGAGCCCGGGTGATTACATAGGGATCGGGTGCCCGGCCGTAGGCTTCCTGTGATAGTTGCACATATTCTGGATCTTGGGAAAGGCGCTCAGCCAGTTTTAAAATTGAAATACCCATTTCATTTTCATCTTCGATCGGCACCAATGGCTGAATGTCCAATTTAATAACGCCCCCGTCTTTATTAACCAGGCCAAGATAGGCTGCATTTAATAGGCTTGGGGTATTTCTCTTACCCCGCCGGCCATAAATACCAGGTGATGTGACCTGGCCGTCAGTAAAGGCTCGTTCGGGCAAATGGCAGCTGCTACAGGCAATCGTACTGTCTAATGAGCACTGCGTATCAAAAAAGAGTTTTTTACCTAGTTGGACCCGTACCACATTGGGTACATTATCTTCCGGAATGGATGGATCCGGAAAATCTGTTGGAATGTTTAAGGAATAACTTTTTTCCTGGCATCCCAGATTGGAAAAAAGTAATAAATAGCATATTCCATAAAATAGATTCCACATATCTAGAGTGGATGTCCATTTGCCCATACTGTTTTTAATTAACAGTCATCGCAGCCGGCAGATTATCCCTCAATTTGGTAGCCAAAGGCAAATTGTCACCTACGTGAGTTGCCAGTTCAAAAGGAAAATCGACTCCGGCAAAAAATTGGGCCAGGTCAAATCCGAATGTGAGTTTGTTATCTCCGGCCTTAATTAAAATACTTGTATTAATGTCGATGTTTTTTAACATTGGATTATTGCCCAGGTGATATTCGACTGGCGTATCAGGTATTCCATCACCGGTAGTATCCGCCATACCATCGACTCTCAAAAAACGATAACCAGTATTCCAGCTCCAATGCATGGATGGATCCTGGATACCAAGTGGGTCGCCAGTGGGTCGATTGGTAAAATCACTTTCTGACATTTTATTGGTGATGGAGTCAACCCCTACAAAAAATTTAACATTTTTAATATTGCTGATTGCTACCGGCTCATTTACGATTGCACCAGCTCCTGGCTCCGCCAATAAATACTGACTGGTAAAATCAACCACATCGTTATTGTCCAAGGTGATCTTTAATCCACCCAGATAGTACCTTGCCGCAGTAAATCGTATTTTAGTGCCCCCGATGGTATAGTCTTTATTAAACTCCAATGCTTGGCCTGCTACATTAAAATCCATTTGAATCTGCAGATGCGCGACTGTCGGTTCGTCAGCATCTTTTTTACATCCGGAGTTTAATAAGGCAACCGCAAAAAATAATAGTAATGGCATTAAAAATTTCATAATGTTGTTTTTAAGATGATCGCTTTTTCAAGATTATTACTGAGCTCTCTCAGCGATTCAATTTGAGATAAGCTGTGTATTTGAGGATTTGATTTGATATCGTAAATTTTTCCTTCCTGAGCCAATACCTTGGCGAGGTCGATTTGTATCGTTAGATCAGTGCCACCATCCAGGTTGTCGAAGAGGAAAGACTTCATCACTTCATCCGAGCCCAGATGGAGAGCAACTCCGGTTTCCGCCATGCCATCTCCATCGAGATCGATCCAGCCTTCTATTTTTAGGAAAATATAACTTTTCCACGCCAGCCAATATTCACCCGGCATCGCCAGCGGATTTCCGGATGCATGATCAGCTGGCACCGTGCTGTTTTGCCCGGGGGTAAGGCCAATATTAAACCGAAGCTGATCAATAGATTTTAGTTTGCTTTTGCCTTCAAAAAGCGTGTAGCCCTGGGCAGAACTGCTTGCATTTTTGAGTGTTTCGGTCATATTGACAAATTGTACATCGTTGACGATCTGGCTTTGCTCGTCCGATTCAAGAGACATCTCTGATATATATACAGAAAATCTGGTAAGTACAAAGACCTTACCATCGGGATAGGTGTACTCTTTCTGTGTCACCATAGGCTCTCCATTATACAGCACCTGGAGTTTGACCACAGCGTCGACACCCCCATCATCTTTGTGACAACTGAGCACAAGGACGCTAACAGCAAGGAAAAGAAAGACTTTACTTTTAATCGTCATACGATATCGTCTAATAACGTTGATTACATCATCCAATGTATATTTAACGCAGAGTTTTAGCCAAAGATGCCCTTCAGACTGTGATCCCAGTTACAAATGGAGTTTGATGTATCTTTTTACTTCGTAGCGCGTTATAATGAGTGAACTAATGAATGTTTGATTAAGTATGAAGAGCCCCGGAATTTTATGGGCATTGGTTATGATGGCTTTTCTTAGCAGCTGCCGCAAAGACAGTCCTACCGACCCACTGGCCAATATTCCTTTTAATCCGATTCCAGTTGTGCTTCAAGGCCCTTCAGGCTTTCCCCAGATGCCCATTCCAGCTGATAATCCAACTACCATAGAAGGGATTGACCTGGGTAAACGGCTTTTTTACGATTCGATTTTGTCGGCTGATTTTACCATGTCATGTGCTTCCTGCCATCTACCGGAGGGCAATTTTACCGACAATTTTGCGGTGAGTGAGGGCATTGATGGCATCGCGGGCCGAAGGAGCTCGATGTCATTGCTCAATATTGGCTTTGCCGATCAGGGCCTTTTTTGGGATGGCCGTAGTGCCACCCTCGAAGATCAGGCACTTTTGCCCGTAGAAGATACCATTGAGATGCACAATACCTGGTTGGAAGTGGTAGACCGGCTCCAAAACCATGATGCCTATCCGGAGCTTTTTCGCAAAGCTTTTGGCATTGAACGCAAAGAACAAATTACCAAAGAACTTGCAGCCAAGGCCATGGCGCAATTTGAACGCAGCCTGATCAGTAGTGGGACCTCGCGTTATGATCGATTTTTTAGTGAGGAAATTGAACTCAATGACGAGGAGTTTTTGGGTTATGTGTTGTTTTTTGATCTTGACCCCGATGTCCCAGACGCCGAATGTGGCCATTGTCACAATGCACCGCTATTCACGACCAATCAATATTTTAATAATGGCATTGAGGCCGTAGCCGATCTGGAAAGCTTTCCGGATAAAGGTCGGGGAGTGATCAGTGGAAATAATCAGGATAATGGTCGCTTTCGCGTGCCCACCCTGCGCAATATTGAATTTTCCGCTCCCTATATGCATGATGGCCGTTTTCAAACCCTGGAAGAAGTGGTTGATCATTATAATTCCGGCGGCCATTTTCAAATTAACAAAGATCCCCTGATCCGGCCTCTCGGTTTGTTAGATTATCAGAAAGAAGCGCTCATTGCTTTTATCAAGACTCTTTCAGATACGACTTTTCTCATAGATCCGAAGCATCAGGATCCGTTTGAGTGATGAAATCTTTATTTCACATGTGTCCAAAACATTTGATTTGACATAGGTTCTTAGTTGACAAGTTATTTGTTCATTTTTTGCGTGCCCAATCGTTCGACTTTACTCAGGATTAAATTAGTTTACCCCTAACCTGTCGAGGGGAAGCAAAAAAGGCACCTTTCCTAATGTGCTTTTGCTCTTGCGCAAGGCTTCATTCAGCTTCCCGCTTTTAAAGAAAAAGCGGGACTGCTTCTCCAATCAAAAGGGCGGCAGTATTATGGAATTTTAAGCTGCTGCTCCGTCAATCATAATCTGGATTCTGACTTCCCTGTTTTAAACCCCATTGATTAAGCCGCGACGCATTTGCTACCCCATCCGCTATATGCGGTCCTGTTCACTTCAAGGTGCACTGTACCTTGACCGACTTTGTCGGATCGTTCCAGGACACAGCACCACAACGGAAAGGACCTATACCAATCACTCTCTGCCAGACATAAAAAAAGTCTGAAAAATTGATGGCCAGTGCCCTGAGACTGAACCAAAGCCACAATATGCACTTGGCAGGTCGAATGTTGCACCTTACTCTTCATTTTCAATTCTTGGAAATAACTTAGATTAAACTGTCCAAAGGCCGTTATTCTTAATCGTGTAGGATCCAATTCCAAATATGTCATTCTAACGGTCTAAAACATTGATTGTGAGTGCGTGTTTTTGAAACATGAATTTATTTTGGACGCTTGTGATCTTTATTTAATTCTGAATATCTATGGTGCCTTCACCTAGGAAAGTGGCCTCGGTGTTTAGGTTGCTCTCAAAATGTGTTCCCATGATATTAATCGTTTCAATATTACCTCCAATTAGGACTTCAAAGATTGCAGAATTAATAATCCCATTGTTAGTGCAATTACTCACCATCAATCCACCTTGAATGGTGGTTGATCCACCAGTGCCACTATTTAAAAAGCCATACCCATCCGTTGCAGATATCTCGGCGATATTAATGAATCCGGAAGGATAGTTCCGAAGAATGCCATAATTATTGCTCCATCCATTTTCACATTCTTCAACATTGAAGTTACTATGATTATCTAGTTCACCACCGTTGATTACTCCAATTAAGCAATGATTGGTTTGTATAAGGCCATGATTCTGAACCGTGCTTCCTGTATTGGTAAAACCATACAAACAATGAAGAATGTGTATTTCTGCCATGGTGTCATTGACGAATTGGCCACTCGACCAGGTTCTAAAGCCATAACTGGATACGCTGTCAATGATGATGGTTGATTTATTGATCAGCGTGGCATAGTTTTCAATTCCGGCTTTAGTTTCTTTGATTTCAATCGTTCCGTTGTTTTCAAAGTAGCCTGGCGTCGAGAAAGATCTATTCTCTATTCCAGTACTAGATGGCACATCAGAGATCATCATATAGCCGCCAAGCCTATTATAGATCGTGTCAAGGTTTTCAAGGCCTGATTTCATTACACTAATCGTAAGCATACCGTGATTGTCTATTTTTCCGTCATTGTAGAGACCTTCGGACAGACCATTTTCGATATTGATTGATCCCTGGTTTAATATAAATGCCCGATTGGTCAATGCTGGATAACCCGCATTCTTAGACTCTGTGATATGAACGATACCAGATAGTGCATTAAGGAAGCTGTCACTGTTGATTAGTGGTTCTCTGTAGGTTCGTGCAATTTGGATAGTATCGGTATTGACAAAAGTGTTGGCGTTGTACAGACCTTCACTTTCAGTACTGTCAATACTTATTCGATGATGATTCTCAAAATGACCTCCATTGTAAATAGCTCTGGAATCGATCCTCGTCAATTCAATGGTGCCCTCGTTGTAGAAGTATTCGGCATTTCCGGTGGCATTGTCATCGTTTTCTATAGCCACATTATTCACCTTATCTATCCAAATGTGACCTTTGTTGCTGAAAGAACCCAAATTATCGATGCCAAGGCCAAAGCCTGTAGTCAGCACATTTAGTACGCCATTCAGCGAGATAGTAACGGATCCTTCGTTTAGAAGCGCCGTCAGCTCACTGTTTTTGATCTCGAGGATACCCCTTATGATGAGGCTCCCGCGGTTGATGATGCTCAGTCCAACGGCATCAGTAATTGACAGACTACCTTGCGCACCATTCATCGGATTTCGCCCAAGATGTAATATTGCGTCAATCCCAACTTCTACAAAGGCTGCCCTGGCTGAGACTCCAGGTTTGATGGTGACAGAATCTCCGGCATCCAGCAATATGCTGTCAGCTGAAGTTGGTAACCCAACCGGTGTCCAATAATTAACATCATCCCAGTCGCCAATGCCATTGCCATATTTGATGGCGGCATTTGCTTGATGTACAACGATAGTGAAGAAGATGATTAAGAGGTATGAGGTTTTCATAATTGCATATTAGAATTGTACCCCAAAGATTTAACTGGAAAGAGACTTTTGGATCACCCCGGATGGGTGATTTTCAATTTAGTGCACAGCGCTCTGCTGAGAATATCACGATGATTGACCAGAGAATGACTAGCGGCCGCTCAGGGACTTCCCATCCACGAAAACATCGGTCAAGACCCCTCTGCCATCCCTTATGTAAACCAGTGCATAAGCGGATGCTTGATTGTCGCCCATAGCATCCCGGTAGATTTGCTCTGCTTGAGGCGCTTTCTTTTCTTCCAAATACAGTCGGTCAAATGGAAAGTCGACATACACTCTCTGTTCTTCAGGGGTGTTGATGATGCTGCTGATTTTAACTTCCAAATAATCTACTACAAGCGGGATTTGGCGATCAATTTTATCGATTCTTGCATAACCGGTAGAATCCTCATTAAATGTCGCATAAGCCATATCACCATAATTCCATAAACTGGCATCTGTGACTGCAAGGTCAGTATCTGAAAAACTCAGTACGATGTATTTCCCTCGAAAAGGGTCGTTGGGATCTACCGGGGCAGTGCGAAATTTGAAAGCTCGACCAGTGTTAATAATGGCTTCGTTCTTTCCAATCATACTGGCTGCTACATACAGTTGTATGACACATAGAATCAAAAAGCCGGCAAGAGCAAATTTTTTGGAGATCATCGACTTGTTTTTATCAAACGGTAATTAGTAATAAAGAAGCCGATGCCAATGGCTACGAACAATAAACCGCGTAAGATGAAACTAATATTCGTGTCAAAAAACCGGCAAATAATAAGAGCGGTAATCATTAATAATCCGTAGTTCAGTAAACCCAAATGCTGAATTTGCATGGCTCGGCGTATGGTATACAGTGCCAGTAAAAAAAGAATGAGATTGACCACAACGACTGAGAACACCGGAGCAGATCGCAAGGCGATAAATAGTATTAAAAATATAACGGGAATGAAAGGGGATGGATCGAAAATGGGCCATTTGATTTTTGGGATGGTAAATCGAAAAATCAGATATCCCAATACCAAAAGTAGTATCAAAGTGATGATTGCTTCCAAGGAACCAAATTCAATGGCTTCATCGGCTATTTCTTTCCAGATAAAGTGAAAGCTCAATATAGTCAGGAGAACAACCGTACCTAGAGATCCCAGAGCACGGTATCCATTATTTTGCAGACTATTATGAAATTGCGGCACATTTTTACCAATGAAATAATACAATCCAAATAGGATAAAATAGGTGCCAAAAAGCCACTGGGGATTTTCATCGGCAATTGAACCCAGATTGATAATGATGGATATCGGTACCAGCCAATTCAGCAAGTAGGTAAAATTACTTTTGGTGCTATTTTTTATAAGCGAAAAATAATAAGGTAGCAGTGGCAATAGTAGCAGCCAGTAGTAAAAATCCTCCAGTGAGTTTGGTCCGTTATAGCCCGATTCAGTGCCATAATAGGTGATGCCGAGCAAGTATAGCACAGCGGCCATGGTTGAAGGGATCAGATACACCAACGGTAATATCAATAGACTCCAGGTAAGCATGAAAGACGAGATGGTACCGGGGATGTTGTAGATCTGACTAATTAGTGATAAAGTTGCCCCCATCCCAAGAACAAGCAAGGTGGCACTGCTTTCTCTCCAGGTTTTACTTTCTCGCTTTTGAAGAAGCGTGAATCCAGACAAGACCTGGGCAAGGATCAGCGGGGTAAAACCTAAAATAGTTTTTGTTGGCCGGCTCAGATTGTCCCAGTTGTGGGCTACGATAAGGATGACACCCAGGCCCACCAGTAAGGCACCGAGCACTCCAAAGATCACATATTGCCGGTTTTTTTGATCTCCTTCCTGATCTTCGTAGTACAATCGGATCTTCTCTGCCGTTATTTGATCAATCACCTGCCTATCTAGCAGTTCGTCCAGGTCATCGATGATCTTTCTTAGCATAGTTGGTTATTTTAATACTTCTAGTACTTTTGGCTTGATCCAAAAGTACCAAAAGATCAAGGCTGTAAGGTCTAAACCTAAAACATGTGCAGAAAACCTGAATTCTAAAAACTCGCCTCAGCTGGTTCGATCTTTGCACTTGAGATGCTGGTCATCCCGAGTATCAATGCGATGTGGTAGAGGCTCATACAGTTTAGCATTCTTACGGTTTTCTGCACCTGTTTCTTAACGGTTTATCCCTTAAGGCCAATCACTAGACCTTTTTTCAAAGGTCTTTAGATAGTCGTTGCTCTGGCTTCTGGATCTCTGATAATCAATGGTTTAAGTTTCTATTAAAGTATCGACAATACTGATAGTTTTATTAAAAGATTTATATTGTTTTCTGGAGCGCATATTGATTGCTTTTCTTCATTTAAAAAACTCCTGAACCATTGGTTAGTTTGTCAAGCTCGAAATTAAACGACGCCACATGGATAATTCTTATGAAACTGTTTAGGTTTGCAAATAGCGGTTAAGTGGATGGTAGTAGGAAGGTTGTGCCCCTGATTACCGGGTGATCACTAACTTCTGCCAGAAAGATGCCCCTTTTTGCTGCTGTCTAACCTGATATAGATACAAACCCGGAGATAAATCATCAGGGAGTTCAATCACCGTGTTAGGACCAGCTAATGCTTGATTAAGAACTTTTTTGCCCCATAAATCCACGAGCAGGAAGGTGCGGACAGACGTACTAATCTGTTGACTAACAATGATATACGATTGAGCAGGATTCGGCGTGACCTGTACCGCAGCTTTTTCTTGGAGGTCTCTGTCGGACAAAACAAAATTACCGACCTGGCAAAGATTATGATGGATTGTATGACTGCTCGTGTCGACGATCCTATCTTCGTCTCCATCCTCATACAACGTGAACGACATGAAAAAAAGCATCATCTCGTCGGTAGTTGCTTCACCCACCGACACATCAACTGGCACATCGCCGGGTAGGTGCTGGTTGCTGGTTGTGTTATTGTAGGTAGCAATGCCATGTAAGGTCGAAAATGCAGGGATAACCACGGGTTTTTGAAATCGATAGAATCCTTGCCATTCAAAATCCCAATGAGGTATGTCGATTAAGGGAATCGTGTCACCAGAAAGTGTAGTGGCAAAAGCTTTCATAGATTCACAAATTAAGTGGGCATGTGGAGCTATACCGCTTACGATCACCTTAAAGGGTACTGGAAAAAACTTCTCATGAAATGTCTGCCTTGTATTAGCAGGAATAAACAGTGGGCGGTCAATACCAAAAAAATGATTTAGAGCTGGTAAGTTTTCGATTCGTCGTAAGTCGTTTTTTTCTGAAAACTTCATGTTGATCAATGTCGAATCCACTTCTCCAACAGATCCTTCCGGATAGTGGATCTGAGCGATCAACGTGGCTCCTTTGGGCAGAAAAATGCCCATACCTTCGGGTGTACTGTAAGCAGCGCTACCAGGAACCCATCCAGTCACCATGGATGCGGAGTTAGAGCCGACGCCTCCAAAACAAGTGTATCCCAGAGCAGGGTCTTCAGCATCCAGTTGCTCGGGAATTCCGGAGGTATCTTGAAACAATATGACATGATGTACTACTCCTCGATTACCGGGTATTATTTCAATATCCGTGATAAAACGATCAGCTTCCTCATTGGTTGGAATGAGAAAACAGCGGTACAAGTCTAACTCGGGCAAATCGGGAATTTCAAAAGTCGGTAGTCTTACCTGAAAATCGGGATTGGCGATCTCCTGGTTGCTTGAATATATGGGTGGCTCTGGAGCTTCATCAGGATTGCCTTCCTTCGCTCCCTGCTCTATCCATAGCTTAAAAAGAGCAATCTCCTCATCGGTTAAGGTTCGTTCTCCGATCAGATGCCCATAATCACTCGAAGGTGGCCAGGGTGGCATTCGTCGGCTAGCGATCACCGGCTCAATGCCATATCTGAAACGATAAGCATCGTCGTAGCTCAGTAAAGGAAATGGAGCGATGCCATTGTCATTATGACAAGGACTGCAATGAGAATAAATGATACAACTGATGTGATCGGACCAGGTGATTGATTCCTGGGCACTTCCAACCGATGCCAGAGAAAACAGGAGCAGACTAACAAGATACCGTTTCATGTTATTCAATTAACGAATGTAACCCTGCAAAAGTCTCTCCAAGAATATGGTCTTTTTTCATTTCTGAAATCTCCGAATCTCGCACAATGATTTTGGATTTAGGAATTGCCGACCTCCAAGGTCATAGTGAAAGATGTCGGCACTAAGATTAAAGTACGGTGACCTTGCCGATCTCAAAGGTGAGCTTGCCGATCTCAGGGTGAACTTGCCGAACCCTAAAGATGCAACCCACATTCGGTCTTCGGATGGTTGTTCCATCGACCGGTGCGATCCTCGCCTGGTACCGTACAATGCATACATCCTATCGACTGATAGCCTTTAGCTACCAGCGGGTGAAAGGGTAGTTTATTGTCACTGATATATTGTTCGCGCTCCTCTTTAGTTACGTCAAGTAGTGGGTAAAATTTGAGAATGCCTCCACGGTCTTCAAAAATATCCAAAGTTGATCGATGATCACTCTGCCAGTCCATCAAGCCTGACACCCAAACCGAGTATAGCTTTTTCATCTCATCCAGTGGCTGTACCTTATTGATCGAGCAACAGAACTCCGGGTTTTTTCGCCAGGTTTCATCCTGGGTTGTAAAATTGTGCTCGTATTCCCCAGCCTGAATAGATTGTACATTTAAGTTATACAGCTCCGTAAGGTGTTGTTTATAGGCCAGGGTTTCGGCAAAGTGGTAACCAGTATCAATAAAATAAATGACTTGTTGAGGATTGACCCGGGAAAATTCCCGGAGCAGAAAAGCCGAAGTGGCAGCAAATGAACTGGTGAGCATAACCTCTTCAACCTCAAAATCAATGTACAATTGCTTGATGCGTTCGTTGACATTTAGACTTTGATAATGGTTATTCAGATCCTTGATTTGACTGGGTGTAAAGGAGCGCTTCTTGATAGTCGCTTCGCTCATGTCAGGTTATTTGTGGAGTTTGCGTTATATGAGACAGGGGTTAGCAGTCTGTAATACCGACTCCTTGTTTGCAATTGTTTTCGGGGGCTAATGTACAAATTATGCCGGTTTTCGATCACACTATTGTCCAAAAATATACGCTGAACCTCGACGGTATAGAGCACTCGAAACCATTTTGCCTCCTTATTGTTTCAGGTATGGTAACGCCATTCCTGAGACTATTAGGTTTTTTTTCGTGGTTTCCCAAGTGCTATAAATTGATTCCTGATGCTTAAAATGGACAAAATGATACTTGATTCAACCTGGTGGTTTCAGTTCCGGTCAAGACAGATATAAAGAATTGACTTAAAGGCAAGATTAATGGCCGGGAAATTGAAAGCGATAAATGTTCAGCAGTCTAGGAGGCTGTTGAAATAAGCAACTTGATGCTGAAGCCGTAAATCGTCGTTTCTGACGCGGCGAGACGAAGGATGCTACTGGAACTTGTAACAGACTGAGTCTCAACAAAGTCAGGAACGGCGAGGACGGATGAATCATGTTATAGTAAAAATTTATATTTTAAAATCAGCGCGAGGTGAGTATTTCAACATCCTACTTGGCACAAAATCGCGAGAAAATCCGTGTGACATAGAAAGATCCGGTATATTTGCACCTTCTTAAAACGTAATATTGTTAATTCATAGCATGGAGATCAATCAAAGACCTGTCGATCATCAAATACGTGAAACCCTAAAAGATTGGCCTAGAATAGTTACCAAATATCAGACTCCTGATCGAAAGAAAGCATATCTGCAGATCGCAAATACCTTTCTGCCCTTTGTGGCTTTGTGGATTCTGATGTATTTCAGCCTCTCATGGTCCTATTGGATCACGTTGGGTCTGGCGGTCATTAACGCATTTTTTCTGGTCCGGATTTTTATCATCCAACATGACTGCGGCCATCAATCTTTCCTTAGCAAAAAGAGAGTCAATGATGCGATCGGACTGATTTGCAGTTTATTTAGTTCGATTCCTTACGAATATTGGTCTAGGTCTCATACTTTTCATCATGCACATTGCGGACAGCTGGAGGTTCGAGACATTGGAGACATTAATACACTCACCGTCAAGGAGTATAAGGAGCTCAGTAGTGGAAAGAGACTGGGATACCGGGTTTTTAGAAGTCCACTGGTTTTATTTATTTTCGGTCCGATTTATTATCTCTTAATTAATGTTCGGTTTCCATTAATATCTCTGAAGGGCTGGAAAAAGATCAAATGGGCTCAATTTTACAATAATGTATACCTCATTTTGGCTTATGCATTGATAGCATTTATCGTAGGATGGCAAAAGTTTTTTTTGGTTCACATACCTATTGTCGTCATTTTCGCGATTATCGCGATTTGGTTTTTTTATGTGCAACATCAACATGAGCACACTTATAAACAGTGGAAAGAAAATTGGGAGTATTTATTTTCCAGTATCAAAGGCAGTACCTATTATAAATTGCCAAAAATGTTTCAGTGGCTAACCGGTAATATCGGTTTGCATCATATACATCATTTGAGTTCCAAAATCCCTAATTATCATTTGACGCGCTGCGCTAAGGAAAATCCGGTGCTAGGAAAATACGTCACGACCATTGGTTTTTTTGAAAGCCTAACCTTTATGTTTAATCACTTGTGGGATGAAGAGAATCAGAGAATGATAAGCTTCTGGAAGTTTTCGCAAATGGAAAAAGCAGGCTTAATTTAAAGGATTCTTATTCCTATTTAGTGGTACAGGAAGATGTAGATCTCCTCTCTCCCAACAAGAGAGAACGGGGTTCGGTGGGTCGCGCTGACGCTTACATTCTGCATCTTCGAAGAAAGATAAATAAATGGACTAGAATCGACCCAGTATAAGCAGGCAAGGACCATTTAACCCGGAATCAGGCCATCCACTCCGCTAGATATTTAAATCCAGGCTTTAATGATCCACCTTCAGCAATTGTTGCTCTTTCCAGCATTTCACTGTGGTCGGTTTTAATCAGTTCTCCCATAATTTTTGTAATAAACTGCTTCCCAAAAGCTTTCGTTGCTTCTCTGGAAACCTCATTTGGAAGATTGTCTACGGTCATCATGTCTACACAGCCGGGTTTAAATGGTGCTGTCTCTCTGTTGCTTTTTGGATCAAATCCATATACCGGATTTTCGATGGTAGTTGCCCTCAAGGTTGAGGGAATCGATGCATGTGGCGCTATATCGCAGGAGATGTCGGAAATAACCCGAATCTTAAAATCGGGATGTTGCATCTCGCGGAGGGTAAAAAATAGTGGAGCTTCTTCCACATAAAAAATACCATTTATCATGATGTTGCTTCGTTTGGCAAATGGCCAGAAAATGCTCTTGAATTGCGCCGGGTCATTGTAGAAAACGGATTTGTCAAAAGGATCTCCATCTATATGCGCTGCATAATGATGAGGGAGAAGTTGAGTAAATACCGGGTATGAAAAATCTTCCTCCAGATAAGTTTCAGGATCAATTTGCCGGATTCCCATATCCCGCAAAGTCAGGAGAGCTCCCGTACCCACTCGTCCGGTTCCAGTCAACACCAGGTTGAGGGGAGGTAATTTTAGGTTTTTGTATACTTCCTTTGCCGCCTGGTAATCAAACAGATCTTTCATTCTGGGTAAATCAAAATCTCCCGTTTTTTTACCCCATGCCCACAATGCATTATGGGCTCCCACCATTCCTGCAAAATGGCCAAATGCAATGAGTCTTTGGCCATGCATATTGGTCAGTAATTCATAATCAATTATTCTGATTTTTTTCTCTAAAATGGTTTTGAGAAGAAGACGGTTCTGATCTTGCTTCTTTGTCGTATGCGAAAAGAATAAATAAGTTTTCCCTTCCAATAGTTTATCAAGCGGTACTTCTTTAACGCCCATCAGGATGTCGCAATCGGAGACGTCGTCAATAACCGGGATACCCAGCTCTGCATATTCTTGATCACTGTAACACCGATCAGGAGCTGATTGCACAATCAGATTAATATCTAATTCATCTCGTAAAAAGGCTGTTTGGGCCGGGGTAAGTGGTGCCCTTGATTCCGCTGGTTTTTTTATATTCTCGGATGATAGCAATCTTCATCGTGGAGGGAGTTGTGATTGGAGAAGTCGTGAAGTCGTGAATTGGGTGATTAGTTAAGTCGTGGAGTGGTTGATTAGTTAAGTGGTGAATTAGGTGATTGGTTAAGTGGTTAATTCGTTATTCGTTAATTCGCAATTCGTAATTTTCACAAAGACTTAAGCACCTCGATTGTGCGTTCAATCTCTTCCTTAGTATTGTAAGCTACGACGCCCATCCGGGTCACTCCACCAATTTTTTCGAGATCAAGAACTTCAACTGCACGAATGGCATAAAAATGGCCATCCGGCATAGATAGCTTTTTTAGCCAATTCATAGCAGACCTTCTTAGGGTCTATTCCATCCATCGCAAAAGAAAGGGTAGGCGCTCGCTCGTCAAGATCCATTGGAGGCCCATAGATGGTCGCTTTTGAGATAGCCCGGATACCATCGTAGAGCATTTTGGCTAAAATCATTTCCTGCTGATGTATCGTGCTCATGGCCGAGACCAATTTCTCACGTAGTTCCTTTCCTTTTCCCCACCATGCGATAAATTCGATGGTAGCTTCTACGCCGGCTATGGCTGCATGATTGAGGGTGCCGGTCTCAATGCGATGGGGTGCCTTGGCATCTTGAGTGCGAAGTCGATCCGTTTTCAGGGTGTCAAGTAGCCCCGGCCGGCAGTAGAGGATGCCGACGTGCGGTCCGTAGAACTTATAGGCCGAACAAAGGAGAAAATCACAATCAAGTTTTTGCACATCGATCGACAGATGGGGAGCGTAATGCACGGCATCGATCAACAAAAGTATATTTTTGACCTTGGTCAGTGCCCGCACCCGGTTCACCTCGTTTACGGTGCCAAAGATGTTTGATGCATATCCAAGACAAACCAATTTTGTTCGATCGTTGATCTTATCTTCAAAGTCCTGGTAGTCGAGAGTACCATTTGTCAGTAGACGCACTTCCCTGATTACAATACCTTGCTCTTCCAAATTAAGCCAGGGTCCACGATTTGCCTCATGATCTAGCTGGGTGATCAAAATTTCATCTCCGGGATTCATCGACCTAACCAATGCGCGACTCAGAGAGAAATTGAGCGTGGTCATATTCTGCCCGAATGAGATGCAACTGCTATCAGGGGCATTGATAAAAGTAGCCACCTTAGATCTGGCTGATTCCATGATCCGGTCAGTTTCTTCAGAGGCAGCAAACTGACCATGAGTATTGGCATTGGAATAACGATAGTATTTGCTCACGGTCTCGATCACATGATCGGGCACCTGAGTTCCTGCGGGTCCATCCAGATAAGTGATAGGCCGGCCATGAAGCTGTCGGTGAAGTGATGGAAAATGTGCTCGAATTTTCAGGATGTCCATGTGCTGTTACTTTTGGGGCAAAATACGGTAATCTGAAAAAACAGCCTTGAATTTTATTGCAATCTTAAAGATTTAAGCTTTAATCTTTTTCTCATAGGCTTAGTAATCCCTGACACTTCATTCACCAACTTCCTACAGAATTAATTTTTGTGAACTGCACTCGTAATGAACATCTAAGCTTCATCGGGTCTTGACCAGATAATGCCGTGTGGGTATCTGAGTCCTCGAAAATACCTGCAAAAGCAATTGTTTGGCTGATCGAGTGAGCTTATTATATCTTTGATCTCGTATGGTATTGTTTAAAGATCATCAATTTCTGTTCCCAGGCCTCATTCAATGGGTCACTGCACGACGAATTAGCATCCGGACAACCTTACCATATTTCATATGGAGTCTTGTTTTTCAGCAGCTAGTGGGTCAGACCTGTTTGCCTGATGGGATTACTTTTCATAGCCAGGCTCAGCTTGATAATTTTTCTGTTCAGTTTCCCGGCTGTCATGAGATTATTGGTTATGTACTAATTGAAGAAGCGCACAGTACTCCAATTAGCTCTTTGGAAGGTTTGGCTCAGGTCACTCGGATTGGCCAATATTTGGAGATTAGAAATAATGCAAATTTGCTGAATCTCAACGGCTTGGAAAACCTAAAGGCAATTGGTGGCAGGATGACGCTCGCAGCCAATAGATCGCTGCTGAATATCACGGCGCTTGACAAAGTCGAATTTGTCGGCGAGAGTGTGCGAATCTCTTCCAATCCTTCTCTTGCTTTCTTTAACGCATTGGGCAAGATGAAAGTAATCAGAGGCGATTTTTCGATTTCTGATAACACCACTTTAAGCCACTTGCAAGGCTTAAATGATTTGATAGAGATTGATGGCAGCATATTGATTAATGGGAATGCTGCACTTTCTTCAATGCAGGGTTTGAATGGCCTGAGAAAAGTTTCAGGGAATCTCCTGTTGAGAGATAATCTTTCGCTGAAAGACATGTCGGGCCTGTCTAATCTAAGAGAGGTGCTGGCAGATTTCATAATCGACAATAACCGGTCTTTAATCACCCTCATAGGATTGGATGCATTGTCAATCGTGGGCGGTTACTTACAGATTGTCAATAACGAATCGCTACAGAATGTAAAGGGTCTTGATGCACTTCAAAGTATTGTGGGGTTGCTTCAAATATATAATAACCCTGTGCTCGAAAGTCTGGGAGGTCTGGATAGCATTGATCCCCGAAGTATGGATAATCTTGCCATTATCGATTGTCCGACATTGTCTGATTGTGGGGTTGAGAGCATTTGTGATTTCTTAAAGCTCAACGAAGACAATTACTCGATATCCCGAAATAAGAGTGGTTGCAATAATAGATTGGAAATACTTAAGAGTTGTAATCGTACTGGAGTTAATGTGACTCCACAGCCGAATATCATCATGCTTTTTCCCAACCCAACGAATGGGTTTGTACGTATCGGAGGTAGCATAGAAAATGCAGAATTGACCATTCAAGACCTGACAGGTAGATTAATGGTCAGGAAAAAGCAGGAAAGTGAATTCATTGATTTAATCCATTTAGCCGCTGGAGTCTATCGTGTACAACTTGTGGCACCAACTAAGTCATTTATCGGTGTAATCATTAAGATTTGACTGGGCTATGTTGGTTTTAGAGATCGTCGCTACGGATTAATTGGGATTAGCCAGTAGATATAACAGGTGAATTTCGGGATCAATTCTGATGAATCAATTTTCCGACTTCAATTAGCCTCCCTTACTAATTAGTATTTCTGTAGGATGTAGGCCCTGTGGCTTTCCGTGGTTCACTTTTTAGAGTCTGGGCCTGTGACTTTAGTAGATCTTCGCCTGGGAGAGGTTTGATCATCTCTTTTCTTGAATTGTAATAAAATGCTGATTATCAATAGTGTAACAAATCAGTTCCCGATTAATCTTCTTTTTTTTATAAAAAAATTAGGTTAGTAAACGTTTATTTCGGAATTTCCAGACGTAGACAGCAAGCTTTGGGAACTTGAACATTAGGAGAGGAACATCATTTCTGACCTTATAAAGGTTATCATATTATTTATTTATTTAATACAATACTGCTATACTATGAAAATTAAACCTATTCCAATATCCGGATGCGTTCGGGTAATGATGCTAATCTTGTGCAGCCTGATGGTTGCCACGGGTAGCTATGCAAATGAAGGTGATGCCATGACGGTCTCTGGAAAGGTACTGTCAGACGGGGGAGAACCTCTGATCGGCGTTACCGTACTCGAAGAAGGTACCTCAAATGGTACTGTGACCGATTTTGATGGAGCTTACAACCTATCTGTTGACGATGGTGATGCTGTCCTTATTTTTTCCTACACAGGCTATAAAACACAATCGATTGCGGTGGCAGGAAGAAATGTTATTGATATTGCTCTCGATGTCGAAATATCTTCTCTTGAACAGGTAGTGGTTACGGGTTACGGCACCACGAAAAAGGCCAACCTAACCGGTGCGGTGAGTGCCATCTCCAGCGAAGAGCTTGAGCGACGTCCCATTGCCAGTGTGGGCATGGGCCTTCAAGGTTTGATCCCAAATTTGAATATTTCCATTCGTAACGGTGATCCAACCAGAGGCGCCGACTTCAACATTCGGGGATATGAATCGATCAATGGAGGATCACCTCTCATCCTGGTAGATGGTGTGCCCATGGACTTAGAGCGAATCAATCCCAATGATATCGCTAGTGTGAATGTGCTAAAAGATGCCTCAGCCGCTGCTGTGTATGGAGCCAGA
Source organism: Saprospiraceae bacterium (assembly GCA_016711125.1). Taxonomy (GTDB): domain Bacteria; phylum Bacteroidota; class Bacteroidia; order Chitinophagales; family Saprospiraceae; genus JABDMH01. The sequence continues at coordinate 945,291 of JADJTQ010000003.1, forward strand.
GCCGCTTTTGGGGTGATCTTGGTCGAAACCAAAAAAGGCAAATCGGGTAAGATCAACATTAATCTTTCTACCGAAATGTCGGCAGCCAGACCCATTTTCAATATGGATGTTGTGACCGATCCACTCGATTTTATTGAGGCTAGAAATAGCGCAAACATCCGGGGAAGTGGCAATCCGGCTTATACGGAAACATTTACCGATGCTGTACGAGCCTTTAAGAATGGAACCGGACCGGAATGGGATGTCGTAGACGGAGTCCTTCAATTTTATGGATTTAATAACTATCAGAATAGTTTAATGACCGATTATGCGCCCCAACAAAAATATGACTTAAGTGCATCAGGTTCGACCGACAGGGCATCCTTTTATGTCTCCTTTGGCATGTTAAACAAGGATGGATATCTGAATCACGAAAACAATGAAAACTTTAAACGCTACAACGGTTTAATCAAAACCGAGTTTAAGGTCAATGATTGGTTGTCTCTCGACGAGAAAGTGGTATTTAACTCTCAACAGAGCGATAAACCGCATTTTTACAATTGGGATGTTAACGTTAATACGGTAGCTCGGGTGAGCCCGATCCAAGCCATTACTTTTCCTGATTTAGACCACTACCTGGTTCCTGGTGACCGGGCTGAATTTGAACCATTTATTGGCAAACATTTTGCCAGTCTCAACTTCTTTCCCTATTTGGAGCAGGGAGGACGCGAGACCTTTAATAAAAATGATATAGGGCTTACTCAGGGCATCACTTTGACACCATTAAGGGGTTTGAAGGTCCGAGGTGACATATCTTACAATACGTACCATCAGGATTATCAAGATGTAGCGAGTAAAATTGAGGTTATCGAAAGTCAAGACATTGGCAGTGGAGTGCAAATTGGTAATGGTTTTAGTGGTAGCGATTTTATTAATACAATTAGTGAATACAACCAATACTATGTATTCAATGCCTATGGTGAATATACGATCGATCAATTACCCAATCATGATATCAAAGCAATGGTGGGTTTTAATCAGGAATGGGGTCGCAATCAGTTCATCCGCGCTCAGGCTAATACATTGATTACTCCACAGGTTCCCGATCTTAATGCAACCACTGGTAGTCAACAAACCTTTGGTGGCAAGGAACACTTTGCCCTCCGGGGTATGTTTTATCGATTGAGTTATGCCTTTAAAGACCGTTACCTGTTTGAAGCCAATGGACGATATGATGGAACTTCGAGATTTCCAAAAGATGATCGTTATGGTTTCTTCCCCTCATTTTCAGTTGGATGGAGAGTATCAGAAGAAGGCTTCATGAGTGGCACCCGAGATTGGCTTGATGCCTTGAAACTAAGGGCTTCTTATGGTACATTAGGAAATCAGATTTTGGTGAGTGGCGGGAATCAAGTCTATTACCCCTACATTTCTACCTTAGGTATTGGTAGCTCACCTTATATGTTTAGAGCAGGTGCCTTTTCGCCCTTTGTATCTCCAGCCGGTCTGGTAAGTCCTACCTTAACCTGGGAATCGGTGACATCAAAGAATTTTGGGGTAGATTTTACAGTGCTGAATCAGAGACTCGACGCCTCATTTGATATTTACTCCAGGGAGACTAAAGACATGTTAACTAATGTCGAACTGCCCGCAATATTAGGTACAAATGCACCCAAGACGAATGCCGCTGACTTGAAGACCACCGGTTGGGAGACTGCTGTGACCTGGCGTGATCGCATTGGCAAAGATTGGAGTTACCGGGTTACTTTGGCCTTGTCTGATTGGCAGACTGAAATTACCAAATATGATAATCCCACCGGAGCTTTGTCTGAGTACTACGTAGGTCAGAAGATCGGTGAAATTTGGGGTTACGAAACCGTGGGAATTTTTCAGACTCAAGCCGAAGTTGATGCTTCTGCTACTCAGTCTGCGATTGGAGCAAATTGGAGAGCAGGTGATGTTCACTATGCCGACCTGAATGGTGATGGTAAGATCACTCCGGGAAGCAATACCTTAACGAACCCCGGTGACCGAAAAATCATTGGTAATTCTACGCCCAGACTTAGTTATGGAGTGAATTTAGACCTCAACTATAAGAGCTTTTCGCTACGTACGTTTTGGCAGGGAATCGGTAAAAGAGACTACTGGCCCTCTGACAATAACTGGACTCCATTTTTCCCATTTAACGCAGGTCATGTGGAGAAGTATTTTATTACAGAGACCTGGACGGAAGAAAATCGGGATGCTTATTTCCCCGCTGCTCACTTTTCAACCAATACGAAGCAAAATATTCAGGTGCAATCACGCTATATTCAGGATGCCAGCTACATTCGTCTGAAAAATGTAACCTTGAGTTATGACCTTCCACAACTATTAGTCAAAAAAATAGGTTTGGCAGGTGGTCAGATTTATGTGTCAGGTATGAATCTGTGGGAAGCTTCGAAAATTCATGATCCGCTGGATCCGGAGCAGCTGCATCAGAATGTGTTATCTGGAGAGAATTTCAATGGTGCCCAAGAGTACCCCATTCAGCGTATTTATTCTCTCGGTCTTAGCATCTCTTTTTAATCTTTTTAACAGAAACAAATAATGAAAAATATATTTTCTAAATATCTGATTGTCTTCTTTGTACTGCTCGCTGTGAGTTGCAATGATGACTTCCTGGAGCGGCTTCCGCTGGATGAAATCAGTTCAGAAACTTTTTGGAATACCGAGAATGATTTAAAGGTGTATAATAATACCCTTTATCATCTGGCAGCAGTTGATGATAACAATGTACCGATTATGATGGGCCATGATGATGGTTTTGAAAGCTTGAAATATGGTATTTGGTACATCGACGAATTTTCAGATAATATCGCACCTCGACATTCCAGACATACCCAATATCAACAGGTGCGCTCGGGTAAACATACTGTGCCTAGCAGCTCAGCTGGTGATGGTCAATGGTTTGGCTATAAGGGATGGAATTTCGTAAGGGCAATTAATGTTGGTCTTGACAATTATAACAAGGCCAGTCTTGATCAAACTACCATTGACAAGTATGCCGGTGAGGCGCGACTTTTCAGAGGATGGTTTTTTGCCGACAAAGTCTCTAAATTTGGTGATGCACCCTGGTAGATCATGAATTGACCACTGAGTCGGAAGAACTGTTGGCTGCCAGAGTCCCTCGCGAGACCGTTATGTCTAATGTGCTGGCGGACTTGACATTTGCCACCCAAAAATTACCAGCAGATTGGGCTGATGGAGGAGGACCCGGACGCTTGAATCGTTGGGCGGCCCTCCTGGTTAAATCAAGAGTCTGTCTTTTTGAGGGTACCTGGCGTAAATATCACGGAGGTTCAGGAGCAGACATGTGGCTTCAGGAAGCTGCGGCGGCTGCTAAAGAACTGATTGACAATGGCCCCTATACTCTTTATCAAACTGGTGATCCCACCCGCGATTATCAGGCAATCCACCGGATTAAAGCTGATCTGGCGGGTGTACCTGAAGTGATGTATTGGAGACGGTATCAGTTGGGTGTTTTCACCAATCACGTTATGAGCTATCATAAGGATTATAATGGAGGAGCAACTAAGAGCATGGTGGAAGACTATTTATGCACGGATGGCTTGCCGATCACATTATCTCCTCTGTATATGGGTGATTCAAAAGTAGAAGATGTTTTTGAAAACCGGGATCCACGACTTCGCCAGACGGTCCTTCATCCGGATGATGTGTCGTTTTACGGTTTTGGCAATTTTGATACCCGACCTTATCCTCGTCTTCCAGGTATGGAAGGAGGCCGTAGCAGTGAAACTGGCTATCACATTATCAAAGTATATGATTCCGGTACCGCTTATGCGACCTATAATACTTCAAGTACCCCGGCCATTACATTACGCTTTGGTGAGGCTTTGCTGAATTATGCCGAAGCTGTAGCGGAACTAGGGACGATCACCCAGTCCGACCTGGACATCACAATCAATCTTCTACGCGACCGGGTAGCTATGCCACATTTAGATATGAATAATGTACCGGTCGATCCCAGGTACACCAATGATGGAGTTTCCCCTCTGATTGTAGAAATCCGAAGAGAACGCAGAATCGAGTTGTTTATGGAAGGTTTACGTTATGATGACCTACGTCGATGGAAACAAGGAAAAAAATTGGAAATACCAAGCTATGGTATTCGTTGGGATGATGCAGCGATAGCCCGCTATCCAAAAGCTAATGTCAAATCATCGATGGTCGATGGTGTACCTTATATCGACGTCTATCAAGGTACAGACTGGGCCAATCCTGTTTTTGATGAAGCGAAACATTATTTATGGCCGATTCCACTTAGTGATCTGGCTCAGAATCCAGCCTTAGGGCAGAATCCAGGCTGGTAAGTAGATTCGTTTAAAAGTCACATCCGGAGACATCTTTTGTCTCAAATTCAGAAATGACAAGGTCGATTGTATTACAGTCGACCTTGTTTTTTTCATTTGGTGTGGATTCCAGTTTGACACTATTCTCTGTCAACTTCAGCAAAAGTCCAAATTCTTGACTTTATTTTATTCAGACTCTGTTGATCAGCGCTAGTTGATATTCTTAATTTCTATTAATTAAGTCGTTTTATTGATTTTTAGTCTCTCAACGTCAATAGTTAGACTTTTTTTAGATATTTAAGAAAATGGTGCCTGGTGATTCTATATGAGGAGCTTAAAAAGCTGATATTTCCACTTTCCACGCATCCAGATCGTATCTAATTATAGACCATTTAAAGCCTTTTGAATGTATCGTAAAATAATGTCGTTATTCGTTGTCGGCCTTTTGATCACTTTCCAGCTCAGGGGGCAACCTGAGACTCATCAAATTCCAGGATTACAAAACCCGATGACAGTCGAATATCTGAAAAAGAATTTGCGAAAAAAGTCGCCCCGTCTAATCCTGACCAGTGACTACCGAAAAGATCTCCGGGAAAAAGTAAAATCCATCCCTCCTGTTGAAAATTACTATGCTGCCATCAAACTTAATGCAGCAAAGATTCTGGACGAACCACTACTTCAACGAATTCAGATTGGGAGGCGACTTTTGAGTGTATCTCGCGAAATGCTGTATCGTATGGGTATTCTCTCCATGGTATACAGTATTGAAAATGACGAAAAATTCCTCCGCCGGATTAATGACGAATTAACAGCAGTCTGCAATTTTACTGACTGGAATCCCTCGCATTACCTCGATGTCGCTGAAATGGCTTTGGCAGTTGCTCTGGCGATTGATTGGGTTGGCAGCGACTTACCAAAAAGTACCGTCGAAATCTGTATCGATAATTTAGTTAAAAAGGGCATCGAGCCGAGCTATAATGAAAAAGGAAATGTAGGGTGGATCAATGGGTCAAACAATTGGAATCAGGTCTGTCATGGTGGTATGATTGCGGCAGCTATTGTCGTTTCGGGCGATTATCCCGAGTTGGCCAGCAGAACTCTCCATAGAGCATTGGAAGGCATACCTCATGCCATGGCAGAGTACGGTCCAGATGGTGTTTATCCCGAAGGATCTACCTATTGGGACTATGGCACCAGCTTTTCTGTGCTCACCTCTTCGATGCTGAAAACAGCCTTTGGTACCGATTTTGGCTTGGCAGAATATCCGGCTTTTTTGGAGAGTGCCGATTTTAGAAAACTATGTACTGCTCCGTCCGGTTGGTACTACAATTTTGCCGATTGCGGAGATCGAAGAGAAGAGGAAGCTGACATTGTATTAGCCTGGTTTGCAACTCATACTGGCAATGCCGCTTATTATGAAAAGGAGCGTTTCTTACAACCAGCTGAGTCGATGGGTAAATTATCTCGCATAGCCGGTCCGGGTTTAGTTTGGTTGTCTCAATTTGAGTCAAAGACAAACTCTACGATACCGTTAGCATGGAAAGGAGAGGGTTCTAATCCCATCGTCATTTTTCGAGGTGGAGAGACTGATTCGAGAAATTATTATTTCGGTGGAAAGGGAGGTTGGGGTCAGGTGAACCACGGTAATATGGATGCCGGTTCATTTATATTCGAGCTGGATGGAGTGCGCTGGTCGATTGATCCCGGCAATCAGAGTTATCACGAACTCGAAAAAACCGGATTTAACTTGTGGGGAAAATGTCAGGATTGCGAACGCTGGACTTTGCTCACTAAAAATAATTTTGGCCATAGTACTTTGTCAGTTAATAATTCCCTACATGTGGTTGACGGATTGGCTCCTATCCTCGATTTTAAAGATGGTATGAAGCCGCAGGCAAGCATCGACCTGAGTCCAGCTTTCGGAGGAAAATTAAAAAGAGCTAAGAGAACTTTTACAAAAGATAGTCCAACCTCATTATTGATCGAAGATCTTATTGAAATCGATTTAGATAGTACCCAGCTGATTACCTGGCACATGATGACGACGGCTGATGTCCAGATTACCAGGGGAGGAGCTTTGTTAACGCAGAATGGGAAACAATTAAAATTGGAAAACCTCAGCCATCCGGAAATTGAGATAAGTATTATTTCTTTAGATCCCTCACCACTGGAATTAGATCGAAAAATTGAGGGACTTAAAAGAATTGAATTACGTTTCCCCGCTTATGTTTTCGAGCCAGGACAAAATAAAATTAGCATTCGATTAGCAGGGCTATAGATTGTAGAATTGCCACCATGGGCGTAAAGTTTTACTATGAGGGTAATTGCTGTTTCAAAGGAAATTAACCAGTTTGGTTTCATGTCGTACTACTATCTATACGGTGATACAATTACGAAATTTAGTGAGCTGTGTAGAGTGTCATTTATGGAGTAAAAAAAATATAATTTGGTTTTAACTCATATTTGATGGGTAAACTACTATTTGGATTTTTTATTTACAACCGGAAAGTGGAGATCTTCCTCTCTCTCAACGTGAGAGAGCAGAATTTACATTCTGCGGCTTTGAAGAAGGATAGATAGAATAAATCGAAGCACTATAAATACGTAAGAGCCTACAATTTTAGGTATTTCGTATTTATAAATTTCAAAAGAATAAGTTTATGTCTTAGCACCTTTTTTACTTTAAATAGTAATTGACTATTATGGGATTCAATAGAACACTAATTTTACTTTATTTCATTTTGGCCGGGTCAATAGACATCTCTTCACAGACCGGTGAAAAGGATTTATCAGCGTTAGTTATTGCTGCTGAAAATAGTCTAACCAACGCTATTGCCTTTTTTCATTCGATCAATATCGAAGGAGGGTATGTCTACCATTATACCCTGGATTTAAAAGAAAAATGGGGAGAAGGAAAAACCGATGACCATACGATTGAAGTACAGCCACCGGGTACGCCTACGGTAGGGATGAGTTTTCTGCGTGCTTATTTGGTTTTAAAAAGTCCGGATTTTCTTCTGGCTGCCAGAGATGCAGCTAATGCCTTGATCAAGGGCCAGAATAAATTTGGGGGTTGGGATCACAAGATCCATTTTAACAAAGATATCGCTCCAAAAGTGAGTTTTGATGATAATCAAACCCAAAGTGCAATCAGTTTTTTGATGGCATTGGATCAGCATATCGATGATCCGCTATTGACATCTTCGATTGAAAAAGCCTTGCAAATGATGATAGACACTCAGCTGGAAAACGGTGGCTGGCCGCATCAATATCCACCGCAGGGAAATTATCATGACTATGCCACTTTTAATGATCAGGGTATTAATGATTGTGTACGAGTAATGCTCGAAGCTGAGGCTCAATATGATAAGGTAACCTATCAAAATAGCCTTGGACCAGGTGGGTCGCTTTCTATTGATCTCCCAATTACCGCCTCCGCAACCTGGCTGGGCACAACAGTACAATGAATATTTGCAACCGGCCTGGGCCCGTTCATTTGAACCTCCTTCGGTTTGTCCTCAAGTCACGGTGCACAATCTTCAGACATTGATGGATCTATATGAACAAACTGGCGAACACAAATACCTCGAGGCGATCCCCGATGCCATTCGCTGGCTCAGAGAGTCTCGATTGCCAAACGGTAAATGGGGACGATTTCTCGAGCTGGGTACCAATAAACCGTTGTATTATGATCGTGACCGCATCCGGGTGAATACGATGCAGGAATTATCTCTGGAGCGACGTACCGGATACAGCTATGAGAACGATCTTGAGGAAAGGCTTAATATAGCCGAGCTTCGCTTTAAAAATTTAATTAGGGAAAAACAGTCTGCCGACGCACCACAACAATTTAAAAAAAGCCACCAGGAGTCAGCCTCGGAAGAACTCATAAAATCAGTTACGCAGGTGATCGAAAGTCAGGATGAACAAGGCCGGTGGATTGTCAAACAAGATAAATTTAGAAAAGATATGGAGGTCCAACAATGGAATGGTGAATACCGGTACGAACACCGCATTTCCAGTGCACTGTTTAATCAGAATGTCGAAATTCTATGCAACTTTCTGGAGATTACCAAAGGGCTGTAATTTTTATTTTGGGATTTTCTGCAAAAGCAGGAAGGAGCAAGGGAATGGTCAGAATGTTTGAAATTAGTATCTCAATTTTCGGTACTCGTTGCCTATATGTATTTTCCCTCATGCCTGGTCCAAGAGCATAAATTCTGGAACAGCAAGAGTAGATTTACGCAATATTTTTCTTGGATATGATAGATATTTATAATCAGAGAAGCAATGTAGAGTACTGTTTATTCTTTATCAATAAATTTCGATCTAGTGTACGCCAATTAAATATTCCAACTATGGTACAAGAAGCGGAGTAAGTCAATAAACCAGAAGGGGTGCCAATATTGTAGTCCAAACAAATGCCCAAACCAGTAGCCCAGAAGGGGTGACATAAAGAAACAAGAGATTGATTTCAAGAAAAGTGTCTGTTTGGAGAAATGGATCAATTATTTCACCCTTCGGGGTTTTTAGGATCGATCAGGAGTTTTATCATCATTTCACCCCTTCTGGGCTATATTCGGAAGCTGATATTAAACTTGAAATAGGGTATTCTTCCTAAAAGGATTTGTAAATTAACATTATGATCAGAGAAGCAATTTAGAATAGTTTATTTCTTTATCAATAAATTACGATCTACCGTACGACCAATTAAGTATTCTAAATATGGTGCGAAAACATGAGTTAATTAATAACCCCGAAGGGGTGCCAATATTGTAGTCCAAACAAATGCCCAACCCAGTAACCCCAATGGGGTGACATAAAGAAACAGGAGATTGATTTCAAGAAAAGCGTCTGTTAGGAGAAATGGATCAATCATTTCACCCCTTCGGGGTTTTTTCAAGATCGACCCCGATTTTTATCATCATTTCACCCCTTCGGGGTTATATTCGGAAGCTGATATTTAAACTCGAAATAGGGTATTCTTCCTAAAAAGATTTGTAAATTAACATTATGCTCAGAGAAGCAATTTAGAATAGATTATTTTTTTATCAATAGATTGCGATCTACCTTACAGCCATTAGCATATTCCAAATATGGTACAGGAAGTTGAGTGAATTACTAACCCCGAAGGGGTGCCAATATTATAGTCCAAACAAATGCCCAACCCAGTAACCCCGAAGGGGTGACATAAAGAAACAAGAGATTGAATTCAAGAAAAGCATCTGTTTGAAGAAATGGATGAATTATATCACCCCTTCGGGGTTTTTTTCAGATTGATCACGATTTTTATCATCATTTCACCCCTTCGGGGTTATATTCGGAAGCTGACATCAAGTTTGAAATAGTGGAACATAAACGTATTGTTTTTTTGTAAAATAAGACCTACTACAATCTCGGCTTCCCCGGTTTTGATGGCTTATGAATTGGTAATTTTCCCTTTGTATTTAATCGACGGAAATAAAGTTTTCCTCCGCTGATGATGTATAATGTGTTTAGATCTTTTCCTCCCCAACTAATATCGGATGTCGTTTTGTGAGGAGTGGGTAGTATCATATGGACTTTGCCAATTTGATCGGAGACTTGCACGCCCATGTTGGTGGCTGTGTAGAGAAAATTAGAGCTGTCAATCACGGCTGCTCCAGGTTGAGCAGTTTTTTCGCCATAGGGAATGTGATAGTGGATATAGGCCTGGCCCTCCGTTAGACTTTTGTCAGAATTTATCTTGTAAGAATATCCAAAGACTTCATCTTGAAGGGACAGATTTAGAAAGCTTTGTTCGGTATTGAGGCAAATTCCAGTGACTACGCCCGGAGTTTCAAAGTAGTTGGTCTTTTCCTGTGCATAGTCATAGTATCCGATTTGGTTTTCACCTTTTTTACTAAAATAAAAACCATGCAAAGTGGTCTCTATCGAAGTACATGAGAAATTCATATACAATGAAGAAACCTCAGCCCTATCGGTTGTGATTATTCTCGTGTCTTCACCATCAGTGACAATTAATTGATCTTTTGGATCAAAATTTAGATCCGAAAGAATTCTAATTCCTGGAATATGGTTAATAACATCCTCTTCATTTAACCGATAAATTCCTGGTTGTGTTTCTGAAATAAAACTGAGGGTTCCTTTTGAATCACAGACCGCTTTATTAATATTTTCTACATTGGTGATTAATTCTTGCCAACTTCCCTGATCCTTTATTAAATTTTCTCCCTGATAATTTTCTACATGCGTTTGAATAGGAGAGGGGTAATCCTTCCAAAGCCAGGTCAGTGCTTCTCTCATTATTTTTGCAGCATGCTCGCTATTGTGAGCTCCTTCGCCAAAACTATGGTTCACCTCATACCCGGCCCAGGTCAGTGCACTCAACATTTGCTGATTGGCGATGTACCAATCACCGGTGTAATTGTTAAGGTCATTGTATCCATCTTCCAAGAAAACTCTCAAGGGCTTAGGTTCAGTTTTTCTAACTAAAGTTGACAGTTGATCCGCTCCCCGGAGACCTACATAGGTACCTATAGTACTTAATACCCGCCTGAAAGCATCCGGTCGTTCCCAGGCTGCATTAAAAGCGCAAATAGCTCCGCTGCTAGCCCCCGCCAGGCTGCGGTCATTAGGGTCATCGCTGAGATTATATTTCTTTTTGACTTCGGGTATGATTTCCTCAATTAAAAATCTGGCGTAACGATCGCCCAGCGCATCGTATTCAAAGCTGCGGTTAAATCGGGGATAATCTGAAGTGTCAGCCGCAGACACTTTACCGTGATCAATAAAAATACCGATGATGGGTGGTATTGTATTTTCATCAATCAGACTGTCCATCGTGGTGGGGAGTTTCCAGCCATTGGCCCGCCCCAATCCATCTTGTACGATGATACTGCAGGTAGCTTTTGCTGGATCATACTGAGTGGGAACGTAGATCCAATAATTTCTATCGGTGCCAGGGATAGATGTCACTTTTCCACAAAAAAGGACCTTCAATTTTGCCGGTAGGAATTTGAGCATGGATTAGTTGGCTGCAGATTAATATCGCTGACCAGATCAGGAAGATTTTTATATTCATTTTGTGAAGATTAGTTATACTTAAATTGATCTCTAGATCGGTCAACTCAGTTGTCTCCGGATTCAAGATACGGGTCTTCGGCCGAAAAGCTGTCACCCCTTGCAACCCTATATGTCGTCACTGAAGCGCAACAGCTTTATTTCCAAAAATGAACAGCCGGAGGATAAATCCGCCACTACAAGTCCGACTTCCGACTTCCGACTTCCGTCTTCGGTCTTCCGTCTTCCGACCTCCGTCTCCCGTCTCCCGGCTAAAGGTGTCACCCTTTGCCATCCGCATTGGCTCTGCTCAAGCGCGACACCTTACTCAAGTCTTCTGTCTTCTGTCTTCTGTCTTCCGTCTCCTGTCTTCGGTCTTCCGTCTTCCGTCTTCCCCAGCCTCCACCCGATCTCCAACTTTAATCTTTCCACCTCGAATCACTTTAGTAGTAATCCCCCCATGCCCTCGCATCGCATTATACCCACCATACCCCAGGTTTTCCTCCATTCGGCTACAAGGATGGCAAAGACCGGTGGTTTCCAAAATAACATCATCTCCCAGCTTAAAAGTCTTATCCACCAGTGCTAGGAGGTTAACTCCCGATACAACGATATTGCGTCGGGTTTGTCCGGGATTAACCTCTTTTCCGAGTATTTTCCCAACCGCTTCCAGGTGTTCGGCCTGGATCAGAGTGACATCACGGTTGCCACTGGCACCTTGATAGTGATCACCAACCAGACCCTTTCCTTCGACAATCTCTGCGCTCGATACCGATTGCACGGCTGCCTTTTTTTGAGGACGCAAACCGATCCATGCAATCGTACCGGGTTGATGAAAGTGATCGAATAGGTCTTTTGTATTTTCTGCCATGGTCATGTTTCTACCCTAAAAATAGTTTTTTATAGAGTATGCTAAACTATGATCTGGAACTTGCCGTAGATTTTGTACGTTTGTTTACCTGAAGTGGGTGCATCTCCAAAAGAGGAGATTGCCTCTGTCAACTTTCAGCAAATCTGAAATCACACGGGGCTGACTTGGAATCGACAGGAAATGTTGCGTTATGGTAAGCATGCCGAAGTATGATGTCTCATCTTCGTTAAAAACTGGGCATTAAAACAATTTTAAATGGCAATAACAATTTTGCCTTAGCTGCGTAATTCTAGGAATTAAGTAGCTTTTGTGCTTTCTTTTCGACGCCAGATAAGAGAGAAAAGCACATCATAAACCATGTGGCTAGTCTGATTGTGGGTCTCGACAGTCAGGCGAAATTCAGAGACTAAGGGATACATCTACCGGTTGTCAGGTGCTTGTATCTTCGAAAACCCAATTGATAGCTAAGCATGTAGCCGGCCATTGGGTACTTTCTCTGGCCCCGTGTTCGCACCCCGGCAGCTCCACTCGGGGATGAATTTTTCCTCCAAAAAGTGAAATGTGGAAAATCACAAGCTTGCTTGAATGATTTTTCTGTTTCACTTTTCCGGGATGCAATAGCATCTCGGGTAAAAATTCATTTTGACCTCGGGCGCCAACGGGATCACCGGAGGCAACCCCGGCTAGTCCGTCCGACGTAGCCATGAGCGTAGTCGGATTTCTCATTTTAAGGACAATTGATAAATTCTCTGATGCATCTGGGCATCAGTACAGGCTGGCGCTGGATTGGTTTTGATTTTGACCTCTAACGATGCTTATCGCATGTCAGGACTTTCTCGAGTGCCAACGGATCGCTGGAGGCAACCCCGGGCCTGCCCCCAATGGAGCCTCGGCAGTTTTGAGTCAGTCCGACGAAGCCTTGGCGAAGTAGGACAGCTCCACCACCGTCCGCCGTAGCTTCAAGCGAAGGCGGGCCTATCCGAAATAGCTTTATGCGAAGTCGGATTTCTTTTTTTAATGATGACAGGAAATCGACGAGTCCATCTGAATATCACAATAGGTTGATCTGCGGGATCGACGGAGGCAACCCCGGACCTGCTCGACCTAGCCTTTGGGAAGTTGGATGGTACCACTGCCCAAAATCCAGATTTACTCCTTGATGGGAAGGAATTGGATGGGGAATCATAAAAACTGAGGAAATCAAATTTTTTAATTCCTTATCGTAACTAAAAATAAATCCATGCGAATACTGCTGACTATCATCGGCCTGATGCTCACTACATTGGTGTTTTCTCAAAAGCTGGAGGTGGATGGCGATATAAAGATCAGCAGTTCCGGAGAGACTAGCCCGGCGCCAGGGACGATACGCTGGACAGGAACAGACATTTTGGGTTGGAATGGCAGTAAATGGATTTCACTAACTAGTGGTGTTGCCTTTGAGGGAGATGTGACAGATATTGATGGGAATTTATACCGGACGATCAAAATTGGGACTCAGGAGTGGATGGCTGAAAATCTGAGAACCACGCGGTATACCAATGGTGAGATGATTTCAAAGGTAAATAATTCTACTACCTGGCCAAATGCGAACTATGGGGCTTGGTGTTGGTACGATACAAGCAGCACCTATGAATTGCCTTATGGCAAGCTGTATAACTGGTATGCGGTGAACGATGGCAGAGGGTTGTGCCCGACAGGATGGCATGAACCTACAGATGCAGAGTGGACCACTTTGACGGACTTTCTGGGTGGCCTGAGTTTGGCAGGAGGCCCTATGAAGGCAGCAGGCACTGCACATTGGAAGACTCCAAACACGGGAGCCACCAACGCAAGCGGATTTTCAGGGCTTCCGGGAGGCTAGCGCGGCCCCAATGGTTTATTCGGTTATGTTTTGGTCAACGGTCTCTGGTGGAGTTCTTCGTCGGTCAATTTGGGCGATGCCTGGTACCGTGTTCTCGTCAACAACGATGACGTTGTGGTCATCTCTAGCTTCAGTAAGGAGTTGGGAATGTCGGGTCGTTGTGTTAAGAATTGACCATTTGTCTATTTGACTATTTGGGGGATGGGGTTTGCCCACTTAATTTTTCTAGATAGAGAAGGACCGCATCCAGAATAAATGAGAAGAAAAAGCATATTTCCAGATATACGATAATTCGACCTGTTTCGGGTTTGCATTTTCCATGAAATTGCTTTCTTAGATGTTAAACAGCGCGTGGTAAATTTTCTTTCCGTCAATCTCTTGTCAAATCTGACCTTATCGGACTTTTAAGAGCATAATTTTAAAAATTAGTAATGATTGATCCTGTAATTTAATTAAGTTTTTGCCTGGTACGCATCTACCGGACATTTGGATATTTCTCCAACATTCCATAAATCGGTTTCCTGGGGTTCACCGGCCCGGTTTACATTTTGTATGCTTTCAATCTGTCCCCTAATATTGGAATAAAGAATATGGGGACAGCAGGAGCCTGCTCCTCCTGGTCCTTTACAATTGTGGTCCGGTTCTAACCGAATTGATTCTCCCCAGCCGTTCGCAAAAACATTGGAAGCGGATCCCCAATTGGCAGTCAGGCCATGAAATGACTTACCGTACAGTCTGAAATTTTGTACTAAATTATTGATAGAATGACCAGAGATGGCAATATGCAGATGAGAGGTGACACCTTCTTGCAGGGTGATCGTAATCTCATCAATCGAGTTGTTAGCACTATTGCCCTCGATAAATATGCCGCTGTCACAGTTTCGGATTGTAATATTTTTTATCCAGCAGTTAGAGCACTGAAACAAGGAAATAGCATTAAATCCTTCATTCTTATCCCCACAGTAATGGCACCATGTATGTTCCGGAAATTCAATACTAAGGTCTTCAATGCCAATCTCGATCCCCTCCGCCCGGATGACACCATTGCCCCAGTCAAAACAATCCACTCCGGTATGGCCACAAGGTTCACCCAATTTCTTCAAACCTCTCGGAAAGTAAAGGATCGTTTGATCCGGCCCTGCACCCCGCAATATCTCTCCACTGGAAAGTCGGATCAGACTATCGATCGTAAATCTACCCGGGCCAAAGACATACGTGGCATCTTTTTTCAAGTAGGGTATGGAATCCTCACCTTGATGATAGCCTACTCTGGAATAATTATAAAGAGGAAGTGGATCCTGACAATCCTGACTAAAACCAGGTAAGCAAGACCAGAAATAAAGGATGCAATGGAAAATAAATGATTGCTTCATTTCGAATGTAATTGATTTAAAAATTTTTCCTTTCCGGAGTTGAAAATACGCTCAATACTTGGGTTTGCATTCATACTCTTCTTTTTTAGAAGGAATTATTTTTCTACTTTCCTGGCGAAATGTGTAGCCGTTTCAATTATTTAATTTCGATGGATTGGTCTAACATTTCGATTGAATCGGTTTTAGAATTTTTCGAAATCAAATTACTCCAATAGGAGGTCAATATGGATGCAGTAAATCCCATGATAGGTCCACATATCGCAGGGGCTAAGCCTACTGTCGCGATCTTTCTCATGACTTTAGCAATTCCTGAAGCTAAACCTGCATTTTGCATTCGCTTGGATGTGGGTATGGCTCGGTAATCCCGCGCTTCCAATTTAAACAATCGCGCATCCAATAACCAAAGATATATCCTGAAGTATTAAGCAAAGTCACCATTAATAACAATGAAAATTCGACATTCAACAAGCTATCTCTTCCGGATGCTATAATAATGGCCACGATGAATGCCACCAAGCATGGACACAATAGGCATGGCGTCATCTAACTACTTGGCCTTACCACTTAAGAAATGGTTAGATTAAACAAGAGGCCAGCCCCGATGGGAATGATCACGATCTGAACCATGCCCCACATCATCACCAATATCTATCTCAATAAATCCTCCGGCAAATAATTTCATCAATAGGGGGAGCAAAAATGGAGCTAATAATGTAGTAATCGCAGTGATGGTAGTAGCGAGTGCAACTTTGCCTTTGCCAGATAGCTAAACAAACTAGCGGTAACCGAGGTAGGACAGTATCCAATAAAATAATTCCGCAGAAATTTCATCTGGAAAATGATTTATGCTAACCAACACAAAGGCGAACACCGGCATGATTGTAAATTGAGCTACCACCCCGACTATGACAGATTTTGGTCGTCTGGACAATTCAATAAAATCTTTTAAATCCATCGAAGATCCCGTGCCAAACATGATGATTTGTAGTAGGACAGCGCCATCACAGTGTCCGCTCAAGCTCTATTACAAAGGCAAGTTATCATTTTAAACGGTGCTTGGTAAATTGTGTTTAATCCGTCTGTTCATCATTGCAAGATGGCGAATGGGTGAGGTAATCCCTTATTTTTTGCAACGTTGCCTCAAATTAAATCGGGTAGACACGCATTTAAACATGTTTCCATTTTAGTACCTTTCTTTCATAAGATCACTTCAAATTTATCCAATTATGAAAACCAGAGATTTCTTTGCAAATGGCTTAACCACACGACGACTCAATCTACTATCCGGCATTGTGATTCTATGCATAACAAATAGCCTTAGTCAGACCCAACTTGATCTGCAAGGTAAACCGGGTAGCGCTGATGATGTAGCAAAAATAGAGGTCAATTATAGCGGTACCGATAATGTAATCGGACTTAGCGTTCGTTCAGAACCCAGTGCCGACTATGGATATGGTGGTTACTTCTATGGTGGCAGGCGAGGTATCATTGGAGAAAGCACTTCAGGTTTTGGGATTTATGGGTACAGTGACTCGGGATACGGGATTTATGGTAGGAGTACTTCTTTCTATGGTATGTATGGGCAGAGTGATTCCGGTATTGGACTTTTTGCACTTAGCAGTAATTCCTTTGGTGCATCTGTTCAGAGTACTGGGTACCATGGCGCCCTATTTAATGGGAATAATAGCGCTGGTTATGCTGACATTGAACTAGGAGGTGGAAACTGGTATAGCGGAAGTGACGATGGAGTTATTATGTCAGATTCAATGAAACCTGGCAGTGATATATTTCTGGTGGCAAATGACGGGATCGTGATGCAGATAGGCCACAATCCAGCCGAGGATGCTTCCTTTGAAATTTGGAATACCAATGATCAGGACATGCTCCTGAAAGTTAACGAGGCTGGTGATATGGATTTGAAGGGAGCGCTCTCCCAAGGTTCAGATATAAACCGAAAAGAGCAGATTACCGAAATTGATGTGGCGAATATTCTTAGCAAACTGGTGGACCTTCCCATCCAAGAATGGCAATATATCGGTGAAAATGTACGTCATCTTGGTCCCATGGCGCAGGATTTTAAGGCCGCATTTGATCTGGGTAAGGATGATAGAACCATTGCCGCTATAGATGCCGATGGAGTGGCTCTGGCAGCGATCAAAGCCCAGCAGAAAATCCTGGAAGAGCAAGGGGAAAAGATCACTACTCTTGAAGGTGAGGTCTATGGGATGAAGGAAGAAATCACTCAATTAAAGTCTTTGCTAGCATCCCTTGTCTCTTCAAAATAAAGGTTCTTCCCAGGGTTAAAGAGCTTGTATATTATTTTGCCAGATTTGGGAGTCAACGTTAAATTCAAATGAAATTTGGATGTGACAAGGAAATTTAAAACAAAAGTAATGGACTTTATATCTAGATGATTATCGGTACCATGTACAATCTTGATTTAATAAGATTATTCCAGATGGATAGAAAAAGGTAAAAATAGTACCTATAATCAATTGAACGGAATATAGGGCCAGTCTGTGTGCTGCATTGGTGGATTATAGCTATGGAGATTGGTATCTTCCATCCATTGAAGAACCCAATTTAATGTACCTAAACCAAAGTGCCATTGAAGCAACTATCTCAATGCATGGAGGGCAAGGTTTTGGGACGCTACATTGGTCGAGTACGGAGTACAATACGGCAAACACGTGGGTCTTCAGTTTCCCAAGTGGCTAGACGTACGGCACTGGTAAGTATTTGATTCTTGGTGTTCGTGCTATTAGGGCTTTTTAACTATTGATCAATTTAATTTAACCCTTTTATTGCATAGAGCGTTCGATTTTTGAAATTTTCGAAGCACTGGATTTTCAGGCTTGAGCCACTTGTAGTTTGCCATTGAGTTTCTTTGATATAGTTCCTTTCGCTAAGCTTCAATTTACTTTTTGATGGATCCGATTTTTACATTTTGTGATTGTCAGACTTTAGAATTAACAATAAAACCCCCAATTTTTTCGTAGTATGGTGAATTAAGCCCTCAACCTACGAAAGCCAATTTTAAAATGACTACCAAAGCAGCCTTCCTGATAATTGGAATATTCTCATTTGGATTGAACCTGCAGGGCCAGATCCAATTATTCAATGATGAATTTAACCGGGCGGCTACACTGCAGGCAAATTGGCTCAATATCAACGCGGAAGAAGGATGGATGGCTGAACATCTGGAAGTACATGATATTGACCAATCCACACCGGATCACTTACATATGATGCCGTGGACTACCAGTTGGTACGAAGATTTAAGAGGCACCCTGATTTTTAAGTTGATCGATCAGGATTTTGTGGTCACTACGGAGGTCACTGCTTTAAACCGTGCCCAAAACGGTCTTCCCTCTTCCAATTACTCCCTGACCGGAGTGATGCTGAGGACACCTCGCAGTTATCCTAATGGAGCCCTAACCGATTGGACTCCCGGTGGTGAAAACTATGTCTTTCTATCCACCGGTTTTGCGGCAACCAATCATTTTACCTGCAATGGCTGTCCCGGCCTCATTTTGAAGTAAAAAACACCATCAACAGCGTCTCTACTTTGGCAGTATCATCGATCCCAACTTCGGAAAATGTTCAGATCCGGGTGGCTCGTATCGGATCAGCGATCATTGTGTTAAACCGAATGCCTGGTGGCAACTGGCAGGTACACCGGCGGTATGAGAGACTCGACTTTCCAGCGGGGCTACAAGTAGGTTTTGTGACGTATACCGATTGGGAAAAAGTAAGCGCCTATTACCAGAACGATCACGTATTCTATCATAATAGTCATGTTATTAATGATGCTCTTACAGATGATCCCACAGAAGGGGTTCCTTTTAATCCCGACTTGATCGGAACCTTTGATTTCGCCAGATTCGATGATGTAAACGTACCTGGTGAACTCGCAGGTGTAGATCTGGTGACAGAGGCAAGCGACAACCAATTACTTTCTTTTCTTGGTTATGATAGCAATCCCTTCTGTCCTCAGGATTTTCATGTGGCTAGTGATATTTCTACCGGGCAAATTGTTGATGCCGCCGCTCAGAATAATTTGACCGCATCCTGCTTGATACAAAGTCAGGCTTTAGTTGATTTTAGTGCAGCTCTTTCGGTTGAATTGCAGGAGGGATTTCAAGTCAATGTCGGCGCTGAATTTCAGGCAGCAGTTGTGGGGTGTAACAATTAGAATGTGCGAAATTGTGAGGAGCTAGTCTTCTTCATAGGAGACTTTACTTTTATGTCTGCAGGAATATTTTGGAAAGCGAGTTCTCTTCTTCGATCTGTCAGTATGGGCCTTCCCGGGTAAGTGGCTGACCTCATCTCGGTATGTTGGTGGCTATTTAATTAAGCCTTCTGTACGAAAAGTTCCTCTGCACTGATTGTTTCAATAAGACTATGCTTAAAATCTTTCTTATTCCTGGTGATTATATAGCGGATATCTGGTATTTTTCTTGCACACTCGTGCTGAACCGCATCCTCATAATCTTTAAATTTACTTGTTAATCCCGATAGTAGTCCGTGATGATCTATGTCTTGAGTTTTGACTCGACTTAAAATAATATTTAGAATTCGCCGGCTTTGCTTTTCACCCAGTTGCTTTTCTGTCAAATAATAGGTAGTTAGGATCGAAAGTGTAGACGAGAATAACTCATATTTTCCATCCTTGGCTTCTTTAAAAATTTTTATGGCCCATTTCGAGAAGGGTTCTCTGTTTGCAGTGATATCGATCAGTACATCAGTGTCCAGAAACAGTTTCATTTCATGTGTTTTTCATGCAGTACATTTCTGGAAAGTGTTTTGAAAAGTGTGTCAAAACATATTATGAAACAATTAGATATTTGACACATGAAAAGAGAAACAAAAAGGAGTAAAGAATTTGACTATGCTGGTTTTGAGAAAGAAGCAATCGGCAAACTACGAGAAGGAAGGGGATTAACGGGTGATGGAGGAGCTTTAACGGGCTTGATCAAGCGCCTATTGGAGATTGCGTTGGATGAAGAAATGGAAGAACAGTTACCAAAGTTGAAGGAGGAAGATCGGAGCAATCGGAGAAATGGCCACACCAAGAAGATAGTAAAGACCGGTCTGGGTGAAATAGAGATTCATCCTCCCCGGGATCGCAATGGAGATTTTACACCTCAAATAATCGGCAAGTGGGAAAGAGGAATAGCACCAGAAATCGAAGAGCAAATGGTGGCCTTATATGGGATTGGGACGAGCTACGCGGACATTCGAGCGCATTTGCAACGGATGTATGGGATGGAGTATAGTGAAGCCTTTATAAGTCGGGTAACGGATCGAGTAAGTGAAGAAATGGATCGGTGGAAAAACCGACCGTTAGAACGACTTTATTGCATCGTTTATCTGGATGCCATCCACTATAGAATTCGACAAGACCGCAAGGTAAAAACCAATGCGGTTTATTCGGTAATGGGGGTCGATAAGGATGGCAAGAGGGATGTATTAGGCATATATATAGATGAAGCAGAAGGTGCCAAATACTGGGCCAGAGTGCTAGAAAACTTAAAAGATAGAGGGGTAGAGGATGTGTTATTTTTTTGTGTGGATGGACTAACAGGTTTCCCGGATTCGATCCATTCGGTGTTTCCAAAATCCATCGTACAAAGGTGCATCGTGCATATGATAAGGACGAGTTTGAAATTTGTAAACTGGAAAGATTATCGAGCAGTATGTAAGGATCTAAAGGAGGTCTACGGAGCAGATTCGGAGGCATCGGCCAAGGAAAGGTTGATTAAATTTGGAGACAAATGGGATAAGAAATATCCAGAGATACGTCAAAAATGGGAAAATAACTGGGTAGAATTAAGTCCGTTTTTTGATTATCCCGAGGCGATCAGAAGAGCAATTTACACAACGAATGCGGTTGAAGGACTTCATCGGACCTTAAGAAAGGTAACCAAGACCAAGGGTGCATTTACTTCAGAGCGGGCGTTGGAAAAACAATTATATTTGGCCTTACAATACTCCAAGAAGTCCTGGCAAAAAAATGTCAGGAGTTGGAGTGAAATGGCCCGGGTATTCATGCGGGAATTTCCAGAAAGGATGGGCAATGGTAGGGTATAGATTTCAGCCGCAGCCAGGGTCGAACTTCCTTCGGCCTACGGCCTCAGTCAGTCCGACCCTGGCTAGTCCTTGGAGACTGACACACTTTTTGAAACACTCCCCATTTCTGATCTCTTCCTTCTCATTAAATCCCTTCGTCAATTGTATAACTCCCACAATCTCACTCAATTCCAGATCCAAAATTTCATCGGATGGACTTGTGATATCTTCCAAATAGGACTCAACCATCTCAGAAAGACTTCTCTGCGTGGACTTTGCAAATAGCTTTGCCTTTTCTATTACTTTTTTATCAATAGACAATGTCAGTTTCGCTTGCATACGTACTTTTAGAACAAATGTACGTATAATTTAAAATGAAGTCAAGTCTCGATTGATAGGTTCATAACTGCTTCAAGTTAAAAGGTTCCGGATGATACTTCTTCATTGAGCTGAGGGAAATCCGGACAGCATTTTATGGGAAAGCATGGGCAAAAAGAATTGCTTGCATACAATAGTCTTTTTTGTTAGGTCGGATCGGGTGCAGTGCTTTTCGAAGTCAAGTGACTCCAATAGGAAGCTAAAATAGATGAAGTAAATCCCATGATGGGTCCACATACTGCAGGCGCTAATCCTACAGTCGCAATCTTTCCCATTACTTTGGCAATTCCTGAAACTAACCCTGCATTCTGCATTCCAGTTGCTATCGCTATAGTTCGGTAATCCCGTTCTTCCAGTTTAAACAATCGACCTGTCCAATAACCAAATAGGTATCCTAAAATATTATGCACCGCCACGATAAATAGCAATGAAAATCCGATATTCAATAAGCTATCTCTTCCAGCAGCAATAATAATGGCCACGATAAACGCCACTCCAAGCATCGATACTATTGGCATAGCATCATCTAACCATTTAGCCTTACCACTTAAAAAATGATTAAACAACAAGCCGGCACCAATAGGGATGATCACGATCTGTATCATGCCCCACATCATCTTCAATATATCTATTTCAATAAATCCTCCTGCAAACAATTTCATTAACAAGGGGAGTAGGAATGGAGCTAACAACGTAGTTATTGCAGTGATGGTTATAGCGAGTGCCACGTTTGCCTTTGCCAAATAGCAAAACAAACTAGCCGTAACTGAGGTAGGTGCAGTGCCTAAAAGAATAATTCCTGCCGAAATTTCAGCAGGAAAATCGCTGGCACTCGCTAGCACAAAGCCAATGACTGGCATAATGGTAAATTGAGCTACAACCCCTACTATAACCGATTTTGGTCGCCTGGACAATTCAATAAAGTCCTTTAATCCCATTGAAGATCCCATGCCAAACATGATGAGTTGAATAAGGGGGGTAATTAGTATGGCCAGTTCAAACCCATTGATTTCATCAAAAAGAAAAGGATAGTATAAGGCGGTTGCCACAACAGCCAGGATCGATATGGTGAAGGACAGTCCCTTAAAAAGTGAAAAACCACGAACCGCATATGCCAGGCAAAAAAAGGAAGTAATTAGAAACGGGCCAGCTTGACTAATCCTGCCACTAAAAGCCATATACAAGGCAACCATCCCAGCAACAGTTGAAACACCCAGGACAAATCGATAGATACTAATTTTCATTTAACCCTTTGTTCGAAAAAGGTATCAAATTACTTTAATATTTCAATACAATTCTTATTTCAGCAGAGTGCCTATTAAGGCTGAATCTCTTGAACAAGATTACGAAATATTTTCAACGTAAAATAAAGTCATGGTGCGCACTATTAGCGCTCTCTGAAAATTGACCCGCCGTGAGGTCGTATAGCCTAGCATACCACTTCATGAGCCTAATAATACTGGCTCTTAGTCTCCAAAATTCAATATCACAATAACTTATGATGAAAGCATCAGGTGCAAAGATCGCAACAGGAGGCTTAGAAAACTAATAGAGTGAGATACATTCCATTGGTTTAATTCAGGTCAATTTTATCTGATTTTACTTTTAATTTTAGATATTCTTCCTTCGAAAGCGCAGTTGAACTACTGGGTGATGTCTTGAAGATACCTTGTCCACAGTTCCCTATGACGGCATGCATTTTGGCGCTATTCCTGATACTAAATCCTGGTTTAAAAACTATTTTACTGGGTGACCGATAATTATCTACGTTGTCCAGGGAACCGGGAATCGTTTGGGTTGTTTCTATCACACCGCCAGATTGATAAAAGTTAGTACCTTGAGAAACACCGCTTAATAATAAAAGTGGACCACAATCTGAGTAAAGATCGCTTTGCCAGATGCCACGACCAAATGTTGCTGCGCGGATATTTCCATTTATTTCATTGACAAAAAGATCAGTAACTGGTACCACTGGCAAGCCATTGTAAAAAGGCACCCAATCATTCATGAGAAAATCCATAAAATACGTGCCGATATCGGTGCCAATGTAAGCATCACCATCTGAGGTATATTTTACGCAATAGACCGGTACGTTTGGAAGAGTTCCGGAAAAATTACTCCAGCCTGCTCCGGCATTGGAAGAGTAAAAGACCTTACTCCCATTCGTATAGCCTCCTAAGGTCACCCAAACCTCATCTCCGTTAGTGGAGCGGCTATTAATGTCTGTTATGGGAAGTGCCGTGGAGGTCGCAGGCCATCCCGCTGTTCCGGAAATGACAGTCCAGTTGTCTCCCTTATCATCACTTCGCCAGAGAGTTGCACCATTAGCGGCATAAATTCTATCTGGCGTGTTGATACTAACGGCGAGACCACCGGCTGGAGTGCCCGCACCAGAGCCCTGGCTACCTTTATTCGTCCATGATGCTCCTCCATCATCTGAGCGAAATACACCATTACTGTAACCAGCATAGATGATTTGATCATTGCCAGGGTGCACCATGAGCGTCGGATAGAATCCAACGGAACCGGGTGGCGTAACGTTTACTGCTCCAAGTGGCGATCTAGTCCCTCTAGCTAGGAATGTGTTGTAACTGAAATAGTATTGATTGGTATTGTTATTTAAGTAGGCCGATTCGTAGCCGTCGCCTCCTAATATTAATTGATAACTGGCGGCGTTGTTAGCAGATTCGATATTTCCATTGTCTTGAGTGCCGCCTAAAATCAAATTGTTATTTCCATTTACACCGGTGAAATGATAAAACTGGCTGGTCTGCATTCCGTTGAAAAGAGATGTCCACACTGCTCCCTGATCAAGACTGCGATAAACCCCACCATCGCTTGCGGCATATAAGATATTATTTAATGGGTTAAACTGTAAATCATGGATGTCGGCATGCACGCCGGTGCCTGTAGCCATAAATGAGGTGCCACCATTGATAGATCGTTGAAGCACTAGCTCACCGATGATTAGAATATTAGCATCGGTGGGACTGCTGGCCATGGCAGCCATGTAACTCTGGGTCACTGGTGAGCTTGCATTTACCAAGGTGTAAGAAGTGCCATTGTCGTCTGATCTATATAATAATTGGTCTTTTCCAAAACTAACATACAATCGATTAGGTGCATTGGGGCTCACCGCGAGAGAAGCTCTATCGTTGGTTGAGGGTACGACTGAAAAGGCACTATTCGGTATTATTGCAAAAGGGGTTCCCCAATTGGCTGAGACGTAAACTCTTTTGTCGGTGCAGGCGTAGACGAAACCAGTGTTTGCCGGCCCCAACTCGAGGTCATACACCGTGTTGATACCAATCGTATTATCTCGAACCCAGGTTTGGCCATAGTCTGTACTCCGGTAAAGGCCGTCCGAAGTGCAAGCAAAAATCTATTGTGGAAGTCTTCCGATTGCACTAACTTAAATCCAAAGTAAGTAGTGCCCGGGGGTACAATATTTGCTAATTTACTCCATGAATTTCCACCGTCGGTTGATTTCAAAATACCAATACTTGGCCGGATATATCCGAAACCGGATACAAGACCATTTGGAATATTTGAATCGCCATCTCCAGTTAAAACATATAAGATGTTGGCATTATCTCGATCTACTACGATCCCTGAAACCCCTAGATTGGAGAGATAGCCATTTAACGGATGCCAATCTGCCCCTCCATTAAGAGTACGCCATAAACCCCCTGCTGGTGTACCGGCATAGAAAATGTTGGCATTGGTAGGGTGAAAGGCAAGACGATCTGCCCGACCTACTCCCTGGGTGATTGAATAAGGACCAATGGGAGACCAGACACCGGAATTAGATCTAGCCTTGGAATGCTGACTATTCGCTTCATTTCGTGGTTGGGTAGTATCGCGAATAACGTTCCAAGTCCTTTCGGAAATATTTACAAATTGACCATTCTGATCGAGATGATTACCGATGTACCAACTCCAGCGGCTCCATTTTTTATATTCAGAAAGCAACTTGGGATTATTGGGATAGTCTTTTTGTATGTAGTAGTCTTTTACAGATTGAATTTGATCTTCAAATTTGTGCTTATTCTGTAAATCAGCCTTTAGTTCGGGACTAATTGTCAGCTGAGCCTGTACGTCCAGGAATATACTAGAAAATATAATTGAAATTACGATTTTCGATTGCATGGTCATGCTATTTATTGATAAAAAACATTACTCTTTTATCAGAAGTTGTTTTTTAATGACATCAAGTTCCTTTTGTTGTTGAATAATATAAAGTGTGAGTTCCTCGATCTTTGCCATCATTTTGGTCTGCATTTCACCAAGAGGCAATCCATGCTTCTTGATTTCCACCGCAGAAGGGATGTCTGGAAGATGTTTATTTTCTTGAATAAAGCTTTCCACTTCAGTTAATAATGGTAGGCGATATTGTTTTTCAAAGACATAGTCGGCCCAACCCGTTTCCACAACTACCTCTGTACTTCTGATATTTCCCATGACCGATAATTTGTAGGTAGGGTTATCCGTGCCAATGCCCACATTTCCGGTTGCTGCAGCAATGAAAATTCGAGAAGAATTGTTGCAAAATATCCGCATATTCGTATTAGAAAAAGTGCCGATTCCGGCTGATGTACCACCCATCTGGGTAGCAAGAATATTTCCCCCCTCCCCTAGATGAGATATTCCGTAACTATTATTTAGAGACGCCACGGTAAGCCGTCCAAAAGGACCTGTGGCATTGCTCCCCACAACCACCTCTCCACTAGGGTAAATTGACATTTTTCCTCCACCTGGCCCGGCATTTAGCCGCAAAGCGTGATTGGTGACGGTTCCGATCGCGGCTGAGACGCCCCCGATCGCTTCCCCGACAATGATGGAATCAACACCATTATATTTACCTATATGGCTCCATCCGTCACTATTCAGACCTGTTTCAATAACGACCTTTTGCGAATAGCCTTTACCGGCTAGCAATAAAATGACGGGTATTATTATGACCGAAAATCTTACAGACAATTTCATAGGTTTTAATTTTTTTAACTTTCTGATTTAGAATTATTTCTGTTTATCTAGTGAGTAAATCACATAATTCAGTGAGCCTTCTGAAACTCCGTTTTCAAGATATTCCAGTCCATTAGCGTACGCGCGAACTTGCTCGCTTCCCGCTTGTGCCATTTTTCATGATTTTAAAACAGTTTTGTGTTTCTAATCTAGTGAAAATGATTTTTTTCTTTTTCATCTCAAGATCTAAGATATGAGTCCCGGGTACAGATTGCAATCATCAATCGCCCAACGACCATAAAAATCGATGAATGACTCTGCAGTTGTTGCATATCATATAGACTCAACTTTCTGTACCCTTTTTGGAATATTCATATGGGTGTAAATTAAATCATAAACAATTGATAGTGAATTAATTATGAACCATATTTTAAATTGTTTCTCTGATTATAGACCTATATCATCTTACAAAAAATCTTGATTAAGAAAATCTACTTGTTGGTTCAGAATTTACTTGGTATGGTGACACCGGGTCAGTAGGTATAGGTGTCCCGAGCCCTCGGGACCACTCAAGTTGGAGTGTTGGGTTTTATACGGCGGATTTAAGTAATAAGATCATTTTCATTCCCTAATTTTTTATTGTCACAAATAGTTTATTATCAAACGAATGTAGCCTACACTCCCATCTGATGTGCGGTTCACACGTTTAGAGATTCACTGAATCTCTATTCCGCAAAAGTGGAAATCTTTCGTTCCTTCAGAGGAGACTTGAGATGGAGGTCATCCCGAGTCCACGGGACCAAAAAGTGGAAAAAATTATTCTCTACGGCCTGGCATTGGGGTAGGAAACATATAGGCAATGAGTGCCGAAACTTGAGTCATATTAATATTAAAATCACTCCACAATAGATCGATCTTTTAATTTAATTAAATGCTATATCGTAGATAATCGTGGATAATATGTGCAGAATAATAGACACCCGTGAACTGCTCTTGACATATAGGTTTCCAACCCAATGTTTTTCGAACGTTTTTTTGTTCTTCAATCAGAACAATTTGCCATGCCTTGATTTTTAGGGTTATAAGCGATCCGGTGTTTCAATAAACTTGAAAACATGGTCTGGATTTCTCTGAACCATCGATAAAGAGCAAAACATAAATTACTAATGATTGATAAACCAGGGTGGCTATTTTTTAAACTTATCTGGAATGATAAATTCATAACCTTTCGGCGGCCAGGGACCAATGCTTTGACCCGTGGGCCTCGGACTTGTTGGCCTTATAGTGTCAAATCCTTCAGCCGAATATTTAATATTTAAAAATGGAGTTTGTTTTTCTCTGCGCTCATCCAAAGATCGGATACCCATGTCGATTATTCCGCTAGTGAGCAGATTTCGTTCAATGGGTGCGGTTGGTTTTCCCGAGTCCATAAATTCCTGAATATTTAGGGCGAGATAACTAAAATGAGAATAACTCATACTGTGGTCAAGCACAAACTCTGTTGCTACCGTTTCACCTTCAACATCAGCAGCATATCCCCATCCTTGATTGACATATTCATCCAGCATGAGAATAGCTCCTTTGGTTCCATCGCTATAGTTTACCTGTACGGCGTAAGGCATTTTAACCAGTTCGCGCATGGAGCCGGTAGCCTTGCCTCTAATCTTATCACAGGCAGCCTCTACTAATTTTTGAGATATTCTACCTGAATCTATAGCTGTCCAAACAGCCTCACCTTTCAATCCATGGACACTGGTTACCCCTGTCTCGCCCCCCTTCCTTCGTTCGACCATACACTGCAAGATTTCCGTGACATGAAAGCCATAGGCGTCTAAGGAGGCATATCCAATAGCCACGGCTTCGGTAATTCTTGATCCAATAGGATGCTCCAGTGCCGGATCACGCCAGCAATAGGGCAGGGACGAACCGGCCATCATCGGCACGTTCAATTCTTTTGATCGATCATAAATCCACTTACTGTCCAACCAGCTATACGAAAGTGCTTTATCAGAAAAAACAGGTACAGATCTTCCCGAGGCATCAATTTCGCGGAAGATTCTTTCCACGTAGTTCATTCTGGGATACATCTTTTGTCCCAACCGATTGTATTTATATTCACCATGTTCACCAATAAATATGACTCCATCTACGGCAAGATCATCTCCTCCCAGACACAAGGCTTCTTCCAAAGTAGGATAAATCTTTATCCCATTCATTTCACCTATTCTAATCCCCGTATCATTGTCTCCGATCTGATCTATCCACATGGACGCAATTTTCACCTTGGGTTCTACCATTCGTTCATCGGCAGGAATGCCCACAAACAACTTGGTACCAATCACATCAGCATGTGCGCTATTCCGATAAATATTAGCAATGAAGGCAATGTTCTTCATTGTTCTCCCACCAGAGGATTTACCCTTTGTTTGTGGAAGGGATGTATAGCTTCGGTTTTCAGCGGACAATAGCTCCGGAGCTATTGTTAATCCTGCTGAAACAATGGCTGACTTCTTGATAAAGTTTCTTCTATGATTAAAATGCATCTATTTGTTTTTAAATCTTTTAAAGTATTAATTTTTTAAGGTTACAAACCTATAGAGTATCCATTTCGTCTTGGATCTGCTCCTCCCGAAATCCATCCTGTTTGATGGTCGATCGTAATACCTTGCACTCCGCCAACTGTCATGGTCCATGCTCCCAGGCTGGTGTCCAGGACATAACCCATTTGCTCCAGTGTTTTTCTCACATCGGCGGGCACTCTGGTTTCCATGATAAGTTCTTTGGCTGGAACAGAGCCGAGTTCATCTTTCCAGCGAAACCGGGGAGCACCGATGGCATCTTGGATGTTCATACCAAAATCGACCACGTTCATCGCTACTTGAGGGACCGACTGCAAAATTCCAAAGCTTCCCGGAGAACCTACGATTAGGTCCGGTTTCCCATCCTTGTGAAATTGCATCATACCTCCAACGCACCATCCTACGGCCTTACCGGGAGCTACACTATTTGCCTCACCTGGTTTAAGTGTCATCCAGTCCAGCGCACTATTAAATACAAGACCCGTTTTACCTGCTACATATCCGGATCCAAAGCCTCCTCCATGTGTCTGTATGATGACGGCTGCATTGCCCCATTGATCTACGACAGACAGTGACGTAGTGGCGAATGTAAACGTATTGTCGGAAGCAGTAGGAGCGTGCTGGGCTTGTCCGATAATGATAGACTTATCAATCATGTAAGCCTTTCTTTTCTTGACTCTGGCTATGACTGTTTCTCGTTGCTTACTGATATAATCTTCTGAAAGTAATCTATCAACCGGAACCTCGACATAGTTGGGATCTCCAATATATTTATCGGTATCGATACGGCACAAATAGATGGCTTCCAACAAATGGGCCAGGTATTCAACACTATTGTGTCCCAGTTTTTTCAGATCGAAACCCTCCATAATCTTCAATACCTGAAGTTGCTGTATCCCCATACCTGGAGGTGGATTATTGTACACAGTATAGTCTCTGTATTTTATGGAAATCGGATCGACCCATTTCACTTTTTCAGGAACAGAAGCCAGATCTTTTTCAGAAATAAACCCACCATCTTGCGCAAATGCAGTGGCAATTTGACGGGCGATGTCTCCTTTGTAAAATACATCTATCCCCTCAGCAGCAATGCGTCTCATTGTTTTTGCCAACGGCTTATTGGTGAAAGTGTCACCAATCTTATAGGGATCCTTTCCATTTTTTAAAAATATGGCGGCGGATTCCGGATAGTGAATGACCCGATCTACGGTAACCGCCCACATAGCCTGATCCATTTCAGTAATTGGAATTCCATTATCCAGGTAGTCGATTGCACTTTCAAAAACTTGATTGAGAGACATGGTTCCATAATCTTCCAATGCTCTATTCCATCCCGCTAAATTCCCTGGCACAGCACATGTTTTTGGGCCAACCGTCTCCATTACATTTCCGTGTCCGGCACCATCCGCATATTTTGACTCAGAATCCATGCGGTCGGCGTCGAAGGTTTCAGGAACCCACCCACCAAATATGAGAGATCGTACTCGCTGCTCTCCCGCATCATAATACAATAAGTACCCCACACCTGCAGTTCCCGACATATAAGGTTCTACAGCATTCAAAGCTGCTGCAGTAGCCACTATAGCATCAATGGCATTTCCTCCTTTTGCTAAGATCTTCTGTCCCGCCAAACTAGCTAGTGGATTTGCTGATGCCACCATGCCCAACTTCCCCATCGAGGCAGGACGCAAGTTCTCCTTTGAAGCTTGTGCAATGACAGAATGTGAGAAAAGACAGGAAAGAATTCCAACTCCGAGAGAAATGAATATTAATTTATGGTTGTTAGGTTTCAGCAGCATAGGGCTTTTTTGTAATTACGATAAAATTAAATTCGGGTCTTGATCATGTTATTTGAGTCTCACGATAAAAATCGTTTCGAAAGACGGAGTAAGTTGTGATAAAATTATGGTTCTTGCTCATATTTAGTAGGTAAACTGCTATTTCTATTTTTCTATAGTACCGGAAAATGTAGAATTTTATCTATTTCACTCAACAAGAAAGAGCAGGGATTCGGCAAGCTACCTATGACTCAACATTCTGCGGCTTCGAAGAAAGACAAATAGTCGACGCACTATAAATACGCAAGAGCCAAAATTATTTTCTTTTTTTCACTTTCTGGCGAAATGTGTGGCTGTTTCGCTTATTTATTTTCGATGGATTGTCTCAATATTTCATTACGACCGGCGTTAATACTTTTCGAAGTTAAATTATTCCAGTAGGAAGCTAGTATGGACGCAGTAAATCCCATGATGGGGCCACAAACCGCAGGTGCTAGGCCAACAGTCGCAATTTTCCCTTTACTTTGGCGATGCCTGAAGCTAATCCTGCATTCTGCATTCCAATTGATATGGCTATCGCCCGATAATCCCGTTCTTCCTGTTTAAATAGTCGCCCCGCCCAATAGCCAAATATATATCCTAAAATATTAAGCACGGTCACAATTGCCAATAGTGAAAATCCAATATTCAACAAGCTATCTCTTCCGGCAGCAATAATAATGGCCACGATGAAGGCCACTCCAAGCATGGCACCAAAGGCATAGAGTCATTTAACCATTTGGTCTTATCACTTAAGAAATGGTTAATCAAGAAGCCAGCTCCAATAGGAATGATCACGATCTGTAACATACCCAACTTCATCTGCATTACATCTTTTTCAATAAATCCTCCTGCAAACAATTTCATTAATAAGGGAAGTAAAAATGGAGCTAGCAGCGTAGTTATAGCCGTGATAGTTACAACGAGTGCCATGCTTGCTTTTGCCAAATAGCAAAATGAACTAGCTGTAACCGAAGTAGGTGCAGTGCCTAGTAAAATAATTCCCGCAGAAATTTCATTTGGGAAACTATTAGTGCTCACCAACCCAAAGGCGATAACTGGCATGATTGCAAATTGAGCGACAACACCCACTATGAAAGATTTTGGTCGTCTGGACAATTCAATGAAATCTTTCAAACCCATTGAAGACCCCATGCCGAACATGATGAGTTGAATAAGAGGAGTAATCAGTGTGGCCGTTCAAATCCATTGATTTCATCAAAAAGATAAGGATAGTATAGTGCGGTTGCAACAACTGCCAAAATCGATATAGTGAAAGACAACCCCTTAAAAAGTGAATAACCACGGACTGCATATGCCAGGCAAAAAAAGAAAGTAATTAGAAACGGGCCGGCTTGACAAATATCTCCGGTAAAAATGATGATCAAAGTAACCGCTAAGGCGATTATTGAAACCCCTGAAACTAGTTTGTAAATACCTCTATTCATTAACCCTTCATTGGAAAACGAAAAGTACTTTAATATTTGGACATTTCCATTAGTGTGGTGAAATGTTAGGTTTGCTTGTAAAAGGGCTCTTTACTTCTTTGCCGACAGGTAACCCCAAGCCTTAAGTGTTGATGACAATAATTGGCTGAATATTGGTTTGCAGTAGTTATATGCTAACAGCTCTGTGAGCTTTTATCCCTCTAGTGTTTTAGATCTAAAACACCCCAACATTCAAATTCAGCATGGGCAGTGGTCGAATTTCTGATATCCAACAAATCAGCTTGGCCGTTTTCTAAAGTAATAGCGGCGCCGCCCTGGATAAAAAATTTGCCACCTACAACCTGAATACCAGAAGAACCTACATCAAAAATATTGATCTGACCAGCTTGATGATCGAATACAGCATTGTCATAAACGCCGACACTGGCATATCGAGAAGTATGTGAAATGTTCATATTGCCTTGGTTAATAAACCGACCCTTGTTGTAGACATTGATGCCAGTAGGAATTGCTGAATTTGAGCCTGATAACTCCAAGCTAGGGTAATCCGTACTTTTTCGGATGATAATTTCGCCGGTGGGCTTATTCTCCAACATCCCACCACACCAGGAGTTACCACAATTATAGAGTGCGATTTTTCCATGATTAACAATAGAACCAGGGCCATAAAATCCGTGATCGTCACCATTATATAGCTCTATAATTCCTCCAATTTTATTATCGAGGACACCCTTGTTCAAAATCCCGTTATCGTCAGATTCTAGGACAAGTATATTATTTTCATTTTCTAAATATCCATCAGTGTCTATAAATATCGCATCTGAACCAGATTCAACAACAATCTTTCCCATATTTAATAATTTACTTTTTTTCTGCATTCTGACATGACCTCCATAGGGTGTGTTCTTTACTAAGGTCAATGAAACATTCGTGCTAATGACTAAATCTGCACTATCTAACACTAAAGTGTTTATCTCGGCATTAACTTCATTTAGAATCACTTTACGACCAGCATTGATCAGTACATCATCTGTGTTGCCTGGTAACGATCCAGTACTCCAATTGTCTTGATCTGCCCAATGAGTACCATTTCCAGCGCCAGTAAAAACCACCGTTTGGGCGGTAGAAGTATAGGTGATATTAAATAGCAACCAGAGTACGTAGTAGAATTTTTCCATTTTGATTAGATTGAAGTTTTGATAATTACAATAATAGATCATGATTTTAGAAAGTCAACTATACCTGGGTATAGTCTTGAAGGATCTACATACGAAAGAGCATGTTGAGAAGTATCCCTAAAGTATGATTCAAGATTTCTTGGAGTGTCTCTGAATTGTTTTCTTAAGGAATGGTCATCCAAATCGACGTACAACGGTTTGATTGGAAATTCGGCACAGAAAGGAAGGAAGTCGGAATGAAGTTACAGCGATTGATTAAGGTCCGCAAGTTAGCCTCGAAAACAGTTATCAATGTGGGATCGGGTAATCAAAACTACTGACGTAATTCATACCACTCAATACCCTCAAGATTTGCTCTTCGTCCTTTTTTCTTGGGTGGATAATTGGTGACCAGGTAATTTATAATGATCTCTTCGTTCGCCCCTAAGTCCCAAAGATTCTGGGTTTCCTGCATCCATCGTATCGTGGCTGCCCAGTGCTCTTTGTCCATCCGGTTTTGGATAATCAATTTTGAGGAATGGCATGTGGTGCAGTTACCAATAGTTTCTATCCGGCCTGGTGCATCGATCAAGCCAGTACGTAGATGGATGCCGTTTTCAATTTTATCAAAATCGTCTCCTTCCTGGAGTCCTGTGATCGTTTGTACTTTTTCCTCCGAATTTTTACCACCGGGCAGTGTTTTGATGATAAGATAAATACTTGCCAGGATAATAATTCCTGAAACGATCCACTGGACCATCGAAGACTTTTGACTTCTTTGACCGGTTTTTTTTGGTTTATGGTTGTTCTCTTCCATCTACTCCACTTTTAGGGCTATGCGTTGCGCGGCATTATTTAGATAGCCTTTGGGATTCCAGCCGGGCACCAGCATCGGTTGTGCCGTCCCCTGTGCATCGGTAGCTTTTGCCCAAATTTCGTAATATCCTTGCTTCGGAAAATCGATTTGAGCCGAAAAATGCTGCCAGGCAAGACGATTTACTGGTTTTTCGATGCGACATTCTTTCCAGGTTGCGCTAAAATCAGTGGAATATTCCATTTTTGTCACTTCTAGTTCGCCCGCCCAGGCATGACCGCGAATATTCAATGTTTGACCCCGTGGGATCTTAGCGCCCGTCCGAGGATAGGTAATAAGCGATTTGACCGGCATGGATTCTATGATACACATATCCTTATCATCAACGCTATCACCAGGCATGACGGGATGGCATGGCACCCGATAAGAACTGCCTTCCATTTTTTCACCATCGTGTACTATGTTGCGGACACTTAATCTCTCGATCCATTTGCCAGAAACAGAGGCTGGCCAGCCAGCGGCGATAAGGCGCAGCGGGTAACCATGCACCAGAGGTATATCGGCTCCATTCATTTGAAAAGCCAATATGGTCTCGTCCTGCATTGCCTTAGCCAGAGGTACACCCCGTGAAATCGGTTCTTTGCCGGGATCGCCACTAAGGTGCAGATCAGCGCTGTGGTAGCCTAGATAAACTGCATCCGGTTTAATACCCACATCTTCTAATAGATCCCGGACCCGAATGCCTGTCCAACTCGCACAGGAAACCGCCCCGATGGTCCACTGATTACCAGATGTTGGAGGATCAAACTCAGAACGGCCGTTGCCACCACATTCGAGAGTAAGTTGGTAGGTATATTGTTTAAACTTTGATTTTAGCTCGGCCAACCTGTATGATTTCTTCTGGTTTACAGATTCACCATCTATCGTGAGGGTCCAGTCATTGACCTTGATATCTTTTGGTATCAAGCCATTGTTTCGAATGAACATATACTTGTTGGGGGTAACCTTGTCGTCCAGCAGATGTGCCAAGGCCTCCATGTTCCAGGGCTTGTCATTGAGCAAAACCATTTGTTTGTCCTTATGAAACATTTCAAAAGGATCCGGATCCTGAAGTGCTAGAGGTATATAATTTTTAAGCAGATTGCTACCGTAGACGATCTCAGCCCCGATGGCACTTGCCATCGCACTTAGTGCCGCTTTGCTAACAAATTTTCTTCGATCCATATTCTGATAATGCATTGGTCTTGCTTATAAATGTAGTCAACAATCGAATGCTTTGCAACCTCAATCCGGAAGCCAGTGTGCAGTGGTCAGAATATGATGTTAATAGGGTAGGGATGCTCATAGAGATCTCAATCTTCCGATTTTCATGACAATAGTCAGGTTATCAGACTTTCAGCCTACTAGGAGGCTTGGCAGTGACCGATCATCATTCAACTACCTTTTTAACCAAATTACTGCATTTACAAGTTAGACTGGGAGTCCGGGGAGCAACGTAGAATCTTCGAGCTGCCTTTAGCATTCAATTACTTATCCAACAGAGTACATTTAGCATAATTTATTTTAGTGCCGAAACTCAAGTAATTATGCGAAGATTTACTAGTTTATCTTTATTTTAGCAGTCATTACAAATTACTTTTTCATATTCAAAAGGTTAAAGATGAATAACTTATCATACATATTACTTCTCGTAAGTCTCTTAGTGGCCACAACCTCTTGTGTCAGTAAGAAAAAGTTCCTGGCTGTTCAGGATGACATGGCAAAACTGCAAAAGGATCTGGGTGATTGTGGGGTCGACCTAAACCGGTATATGAACCTGCTGTCAACCTGCCAGCAAGAGAAAGACCGTCTTAACAATAGTCTGCAGAGTGAGCAAAACAATCTAAAGATGAGGCAAGAGCAAATTGATGATCTAAAAGAACAAATCGCCGATACCAGATCGCAGCGCGATGCCCAATTGCAGCAAGTAGAGGGTTTAACCCAATTATCGCAATCGGCCACCAAAAACATTCAGGAGACTCTGGCACAGCTGGAGACCAAAGACCGCTATATTCATTTGCTTCAGGCTGCGAAATCGCGTACGGACTCCATTAATCTTGCATTGGCCGTCAATCTAAAAAGTGTCTTGCCACAGGGCTTGGATGATGAAGATGTGGAAGTCAAAGTCGATAAGACCGTTGTCTTTATTAATCTATCCGATAAGATGCTCTATAAAAGTGGAAGTGCCGAAATATCCGATCGGGCCAACGAGGTATTGGGTAAAATTGCCACCATCATTAAGTCAAGACCGGACATAGAAGTCCTGGTGGAGGGATACACTGATAATGTGCCGATTAAGAATCAGTGTCTTCAGGACAACTGGGACCTCAGTGTAAAACGGGCAACCTCGGTAGTTCGGGCATTACAGAAAAACCATGATATTGACCCCAATCGATTGATCGCCGGAGGTCGGGGCGAATGGAATACCTTGGCTTCAAATGACACGGAAGAAGGTAGATCAATCAACCGACGCACGCGTATTGTCATTATGCCAAAATTGGATCAGTTTTATGATTTACTGAATAAAAATATGGCTACGCAATAAATCGGTGGGAACGAATGGTGGAGCAGTGGATTCCCAAGGGCAAATTAGGAATAGTCTGAGATTTGGGAACTGGAAGGATGTAAGGGAAGGCTTTATCGAGCTTTTATCATTTGTAATTGTCTAAAATTGTCTAGTTGATTGAAAAGTAAAACATCTATTTTTCGGGAACAGATCGTGTCTTATCCAACTCAATATCAGCTATAAAAAACTGAGATCCTATTTCTGAAACTTTGACGGTGCGTTCTCCATCAGCGGCTATCAAACCAGACTGCGCATTAGTTGGATCTGTGCCCTGTGCCGCGTTTACTTCCATGATCAACACGCCCAAACTTTGTGCCCACAGTTCTGCCGATGATTCATGAAAAGCCTTATAGCGTTGATTCTTGCCAGAGTTAATGGCATGAAAAATGACCTCGGCTCCCATTTCCTTCAACTTAAGCGGAAGATAGGGGTTGGCCATAGTGGTGTATCCGGGTGTAGCCCAGAGATCGTTGCAGATTAAAGTGCCGAATTGAATGCCATTCCAGCTGAAAGTCTCCAATTTACCTTCCTCGTATGCCAACATTTCTCCGGTACCGGGAGCAGCGATGGGACTGCAGCGCAATATTTTGGAATAAGCTATGAGTAGATTGCCTTCTGGCGAATAAACCCGGATCTGGTTCCAGCACTTTTCGTATTCACCTACCCCCTCCTTATAGCAGGTGCCAAGCAATAAACCAACCTTCACTTTTTTTGCCGCCTCTTTCACCTCTTGCATCGCAACCTTTAATTCTTGTGCATCGAAGGTATTGTTGTAGCCGGATAAGGACCCTTCAGGAGTCATGAGAAAATCCGCATCAGCCTCGGCCGCTTTACTAATTCCCTCCAGAATGGTCAGCTTGTTTGTTTGAATATCTGAGGTCACATTCATTTGTAAACCAGCCACCCGGATCGATCTTGCAACTAAGAGTGGGTTCACCGGTGTATTGTCATCTAAAACAAGAGATCTATACATATTTTTGTTTTCAGGATGAGAATAGGCTCCGGGCATCGCCAAAAGGAGCCATGCAATCCAAGTGACACATATCATAAGATCTTTCATAATTGTTATTTCTGGATTATTTGAAGCATTGGCTCCGACATTAAGATTTCTCAGGAAGATCTGAATATGTGTTGTCAAAATACAAAAGATCGGTCTGTTTTTTCGGACAAATTACTTGTTAGCCCCTGCTATCCAGGTTTTCGAAATGTTTATCATAACATTTTAAATCTTGCAAAGAATAGCGAGTACCGCTTTTTCCTTAACTTAACCGTGTGATAAATGGCAATTTCTCGTTTGTAGTTGGACACCGGTTTTTACCAATGTTCATATGCTTGTCAATGGGATGTGGGTCCGTTTTTAGCCCGGATGAAACCTTGGTTGCATCCATGCCAACATCCGTTGATTTTAATTTCCACATTAAGCCCATCTTATCAGATCGCTGTTTCCCTTGCCACGGCCCAGATAAAAATGCTTTGAAAGCTGAACTAAGGTTAGATACGGATGAAGGTGCTCTGCGACAAATTCTTACGTCCGGTTCTCATGCTTTCGTTTCACGAAATATTGGGAAGAGTGAGGCATTTCAACGAATCATCTCGGTTGATCCCGAATACCAGATGCCTCCCCCGGAATTTCAGAGACGACTTAGTGAATATGAAATCGCACTGATCGGCAAATGGATTGAACAGGGAGCAGAATATAAACCACATTGGGCTTTCATCCCCCCGCAAAAACCGATTGTACCTTCTGTCCATAATGCTAGTTGGTGCAGCAATGTGATTGATCATTTTATTCTGAAGAAATTGGAGGAAAATAGTTTTACTCCCAATGCTATCGCTAAAAAGGAAATATTACTGAGGAGAGCCTCCCTTGATTTGACTGGTTTACCACCGGGCATAGAAGAGATTGATGATTTTTTAAAAGATAATAGCCCGGATGCTTTTGAAAAAGTGATCGATCGACTTTTGGATTCTCCCCATTTTGGCGAACGAATGGCCCGGCCTTGGTTAGACCTGGCCCGCTATGCCGACTCCAATGGTTATTCACAAGATGGGCTTCGCATTATGTGGCCGTGGAGAGATTGGGTGATCAAAGCCTTCAATGAAAATATGCCTTATGATCAGTTTATATCCTTGCAAGTTGCCGGTGATAAATTGCCAGGTGCCACGCAAGAACAAATACTGGCGACTGGGTTTTTGAGAAATTACCGCCAGAATGGTGAAGGAGGTATTGTAGATGAAGAATACCGGATAGAATATGCCGCTGATCGCACCGAGACATCTGCTACCGTTTTTCTCGGCCTTACCATGCAATGCGCCCGCTGTCACGATCACAAATACGATCCCATTTCACAAGAGGATTATTATCAGTTTTTTAGTTTTTTTAATAACATTAATGAACGGGGTATTACTGCAAATGATGGAAATTCAGGTCCGGAGATCGTCATCAAGACAGAAGAAATTCAACATAAAATTGATTTTATTGATCGTCAAATCAGGGCACAGGAAAAGCGAGCTGGGGAAATAGCATCAAGGACTCAAGCTGATGACTATCAAAAATTGAAAATTGATCTCAATAAAGATTTGGTAGTTGACATTTCATTTGATCTGAATAATGGAGGGTATTTTCAGAATGCCATGAAATCGAATGAGAAATTCAA
This sequence comes from Saprospiraceae bacterium, assembly GCA_016711125.1. Taxonomy (GTDB): domain Bacteria; phylum Bacteroidota; class Bacteroidia; order Chitinophagales; family Saprospiraceae; genus JABDMH01. The sequence goes on from JADJTQ010000003.1 coordinate 985,260, forward strand.
GAGTTCGGGAACCATTGATCAAATAGAAGGCCCATTAAGTAATGCGATTAAATTCACAGCCTACGATTGGATCAATATCAATAAGAAAGAGATTCAATTCGATCGGGCAGATCCATTTAGTTTTTCTTTTTTCCTTAAAGCTGATTATGACAATGCTTCGATTAGCGTACTCAATCATTTGGGTAGTCAGGCGATCAATTATCCGGGATATGAAATAGCGACAGTTGACGGTTATCCGACCCTTACACTGGCACATAGCCTTCCTGCAGTCTTAATTCAGGTGCAGGGTTCCCGGAAAATATCAGTGGGAAAATGGGAGCATATTACTTTTACTTATGATGGTTCAAGCACGGCTTCTGGTATCAATCTATATATTGATGGACGTAAAGACGAGCTCAACATTGTTTTTGATAAACTCACTCAGGGAATTTCCAATGGTGGGCGGGCGCTTACGGTAGGTGGCCGGATACCCTATAGTGAGAGCAACAAGGAGTTCGGTTTCATAGATGATTTGAAAATTTACACACGTCAATTAAGTGGAATAGAAGCGTATAAATTATTTAATCAATCCAATGTCTCCTTTGAATTTGAGCAGGACTTAAAGAAACAGCATTATCTCTTAAATAATCAGAGCGATTATGCAAAAATATCCAAAGAGATAAAGCATTTAAGGAAACAAAGGTTTGAGATTGAAGATTCCCTGGTAAGTGTGATGGTAATGGAAGATCTGCCCCAACCAAGAGCTACTTTTATATTAAACAGAGGAGTTTATGATGCTCCTGGCCAACCGGTTTTTCCTTCCACTCCTGAGGCGGTTTTTCCTTTCCAGGATGGAGCCAGGTCTGACCGGTCCGGACTGACTGATTGGCTAGTTGACGAGAGAAACCCACTGACTGCACGAGTGGCGGTAAATCGCTTCTGGCAATTGATTTTTGGTCAGGGACTGGTAAAGACAAGCGAAGATTTTGGCAATCAGGGTGCATTGCCCAGCCATCCACAATTATTAGACTGGTTGGCAATGAGTTTCATGGAATCGGAGTGGAATATTAAAGAACTCCTGAAAACGATCCTCCTCTCGGCTACCTATCAGCAGAGTTCGACAGTTGACATAGAGAAACGAGCAAAAGATCCTGATAATTTCTTGCTGGCCAGAGGGCCTGCTATTCGACTTTCGGCCGAACAGATTCGTGACTGTGCTTTAGCCGCCAGTGGATTGTTAAACCGACAAATCGGAGGCCCCAGTGTAAAGCCCTATCAACCGGCAGGTCTTTGGGAAGAAAAGGGAGAGTTTAGCATACTTAAGAATTATGTTCAGGATACCGGGTCCAGTTTATACCGTAGAAGTCTGTATACTTTCTGGCGTCGCACTTCACCGCCTCCATCGCTGGTTACTTTTGATGCTCCCACCAGGGACGTTTGCACTCCTACCAGACAGGCAACCAATACGCCTTTACAAGCGCTGGTATTGCAGAATGATCCTCAATTTGTCGAAGCCTCCCGTATTTTAGCGGAAAGAGTAGTGCGCCTAGAAAAAGAAAGTCAGAGACAAATCGTCCTTGCCTATCAACTATTGACCGGACTATATCCCAAACTAGAGGTACTTATATTGTTGGAAGACCTCAAACAAAAGGAGATGGCTAAATTTGATCAGGATAATGAGAAAGCCAAACAGCTAATGAGTGTTGGTGAGTATTCATTTGATCCATCCTTAAATACCTCCGAGATTGCTGCGATGACTGTTGTTTGCAGCACGATTATGAGTTTTGATGAAACCCTGGTTAAGCGATAATAAAACATATGAGTCAAGAATTATCCCATTTAAGTCGCCGTGAATTTCTTTTCAATAGCAGTCTTGCCTTGGGAGGCCTTGCCTTTTCTTCGCTGCTGAAGTCGTCTGATTCCAGCCTTCCGCATTTTGCACCGAAAGTAAAGCGAATGATTTATTTATTCCAAAGTGGGGGCCCATCTCAGCATGATCTCTTCGATTATAAACCTTTGTTAAATAAGCTGAACGGCGAAGAATTACCGGATTCGGTACGTCAGGGTCAAAGAATCACTGGTATGACTTCCGGGCAAAAGTCTTTTCCCTTGGCTGGGGCTCAATTTAATTTCAAACAATACGGCCAATCGGGTGCCTGGCTGAGTGAACTCTTACCTTTTACATCAGAAATTGCTGATGAGTTATGTTTTATTAAGTCCATGCATACTGAGGCGATCAATCACGATCCGGCCCTTACTGTCCTCCAGACTGGGTCACAACAGCCTGGCCGTCCGAGTATTGGTTCGTGGCTTAGTTATGGGTTGGGAAGTGGGGATAAAGACCTGCCTGAATTCAGTGTGCTCTTATCCAACGGTACGGGTAAATTAAATGCGCAGCCACTTTACAACCGGTTGTGGGGAAGTGGTTTTTTACCTTCTGTGCACCAGGGTGTTCAGTTTCGTTCAGCCAGGGATCCGGTGTTGTATTTATCGAATGCCCCGGGTATTGATGCTGAGACCCGAAGATCTATGCTGGATGCCTACCGGAAGATTCAGGAAATGCATTTTGAGGATGAGCAGGATCAGGAGATACAGACCCGCATATCCCAATATGAGATGGCGTATCGCATGCAGACGTCAGTTCCGGAAGTTATGGATGTCACCGGTGAGCAAGAGCACATTTATGAAATGTATGGTCCGGAATCAAAAAGACCTGGTACCTATGCAGCTAACTGTTTGTTAGCCAGAAGGCTTTTGGAAAGAGGCGTGAATTTTATCCAGCTTTATCACCGGGGTTGGGATCAACATTTTAATTTACCTCGTAATTTGACCAACCAATGTCGCGACACCGACCAGGCGTCGGCAGCACTGGTGAAAGACTTAAAGCAACGTGGTCTGCTGGATGATACGCTGGTGATTTGGGGAGGAGAATTTGGTCGCACTAATTATTCCCAAGGTGTGCTGGAACAGGGTAACTATGGCAGGGATCATCATCCCCGTTGCTTTACGATATGGATGGCTGGAGGTGGAATCAAAAAAGGGTTGACTTATGGAGTCACCGACGATTTTGGTTACAATATCCTTCAAAATCCAGTGCATGTACATGATTTTCAGGCCACTTTAATGTATCTTTTCGGCATTGACCATGAACGATTTACTTTCAAACATCAGGGAAGATACTATCGACTCACCGATGTACATGGTTCGGTTCTACATGATATTTTGACATAATGAATGATTCTTGCTCGCGTTTAGTGGGTCACACTCACTATCTGCTTTTTACATGTGAATGCCAGATAGGTTTTATTGGATTGCAAAATGATGGACTTTCCTCATCATAAAGGTGAGAGCAGAATTTATATTTCGGCGGCTTCGAGGAGGAATATTAAATAAATCGAGCCATTATCAGTATGCAAGAAGCGAGTCAATTCCGATATAAATCTCTTGCAATCCTATATGGCTTGAATCAATCAGAAAAATCAAAAAAAAAATTTAAAAAAATATCTGTGCCGATTTGCGAAGTCTCACAAAGATTTTTTTAACCAATTAGAATTCACTTTTTTCTAATCTTGACTTAAATCTTGAAAATGTACAGATTAACTACCCTGGGTGAATTTATCATTAAGAACCAAGCTGATTTTCCGTACGCCAAAGGGGAATTGAGTAGTTTATTAAGTGCCATTCGGTTGGCAGCCAAAGTGCTTAATAGCCAAATCAATAAGGCTGGCTTAGTCGATGATATACTGGGAAGCATCGGGGAAGTTAATATACAGGGCGAGGATCAGAAAAAGCTGGATGTCTATGCCAACGAATTATTTGTGAATGCATTAAAAGCGAGAAATCAGGTCTGTGGGATTGCCTCTGAAGAAGAGGAAAAAACCATCATATTTGAAAATGAAGAAGGGGTCAATGGAAAATATATTGTACTGATTGACCCGATTGATGGTTCATCCAATATTGATGTCAATGTTTCTATAGGAACTATATTTGCTATCTATCGGCGACTATCTCCCCTGGGTGCCCCCGCTACTTTAAATGATTTTCTTCAGCCTGGTCGTAATCAGGTTGCGGCGGGATACGTGATTTATGGCTCTTCTACGATGCTGGTATTTTCATCAGGCAATGGAGTCAATGGCTTTACCTACGATCCTTCGGTTGGGGTTTTTTATTTGTCTCACCCAAACATGTGCATACCGAAATCGGGAAACATCTATAGCATTAATGAGGGTAATTATGCTTTTTTTTCTGAGCCTGTCAAATCTTATCTTGATTATTGTAAGCGAGAAGACAATACTTCTCACCGGCCCTATTCGGGCCGTTATATCGGCTCCATGATTGCTGATTTGCATCGTACCTTTCTCAAGGGGGGTATCTACATGTATCCGGACTCAAGCATCGCACTTCACGGAAAATTAAGGCTATTGTATGAATGTAATCCCATGGCTTTTCTGATCGAACAGGCAGGTGGCCTGGCTTCTAATGGTCGCCAAGCCATACTTGATATTAGACCAACCGAAATTCATCAGCGGACTCCCTTTTATGGTGGATCTGAAGAAATGGTGACGAAATTGGAGTCCATGTTCAGAATGTCTGTTAATTAATCGCGCTGCATTTAAACGATGGGTCAATCAAAGTTTTTTATTTCCTTAAAAGGTTGAAAAAGCTAACACAAGAACCTATTATTTTAATAAGCTTGATCTTGCAAATCCTTCAGCTCCACCAAATAGGTAAATCTAGCCCTTCAAAAACGGGATTCGTTTTATAATAGGGACCCTCGACAAAAGGAAATTTCTTTTCAATATCATCGATGAGTTCCACCCCAAAGCCTGGCTTGTCAGGAATGGTCAGGACGCCATCTTTGATCGGATAGGGTTCTCTGAAAATTTCCCATTTCAATGGATTATAGGTTTGATTGAGCTCGCACATATGACCGCTGGGCACACCGGCTACCAGGTGAATATTAGCAATGGTTGTAAGACCACCTACCCAATTGTGCGGGCAATAATATTGACCATGGTTGTGTACGGTTTGGCCAATATACCAGCCTTCCGTGATACCTGATAGGTTCACATCGGTTTGGATGATGTTCATTGCTTTATTGGCCACATAGGGCAACACCTGATAGCGGTTCCACATACTTTCTCCACCGGATACCATCACCGAAGGCATCGCTTCATTGATTGCGATGTGTTGTTGCAAGGCATCCGGTCGGGTCCACTCCACCGGTTCTTCGTACCAATAAAATTTTAGATCTTCCAGTACCGGACATAATTCATTGATGATCGTATCAAAACTCCAGGAAATTTTTCAAGTACTAATTTAAATTCAGGTCCGACTGCTTTTCGCAAGCGTTCTAAAATAGGAATATATTTTTTCATGGTCAGCTGGCTGTATTTCCAACTGGTACCATTGCGAAATTTAAACGTATCGTAGCCTTCCGATTTATATTTTAGGGCTTCTTCAATGAGATCTTCATCACCGTGGTCATACCATGCATGACTGACTCCGCCGCTGGCATAAATCTTAACTTGATTAGATGGATTTTCGTCATTGGATAATAGTTTATATACTGGTAGCCCTTTTGCTTTTCCAATAATGTCCCAGATCGCATTATTGACTCCTGCCCAGGCACCTTCTGCCACCGAATTATGCCCTTGATTATTAGTGAGAAAATCAACATCAAATACATTCGCTCCTTTTAAAATTGGAGTAATATATTTATCTGTGTAAGCTTTTAATTTATCCGGGCCGCGATATGGACTACCTTCGGCAATACCTACGATACCTTGATTGGTAAATACCTGAACCAAAGCTGCATCCGCTTTCCAAACATAGAGACCAGCGCACCGCCACAAATATTCTCCATTGTGTTTGTAAGATAATGGTGTTACTTTGATGTCTGTGATGGTTATATTTTCCCGTTCCAGCCCTTCTGCCGGATGGCTTCGATCCGCTTTTTTAGTCGCTGGTCGAGGAGGTTCATTTTTACGATATTCCGATTTTAAATAGGAAGGAGTCATGGTGGACAACATGGCTCCACCGGAACTATTTAGGAAATGGCGTCGATTCATATTTTTCATTGGTTATTTTTAATTCCTATTTGAACAATTTACAACTTAGTCCCTGGGATACAAAGTTTTATTTTTCTCAAATTCTCACAAGGCTGCTGTTGTGCATATTGGCCAACAGTTTTTGTAGAGAGGGACTTATTTCCTGCGACTTGACTCATAACTCATCACTCACGACTCCTCGTTCGTCATTCTGAAAAGGTCACCCTTTGCTATCTGCATTGGCTCTGCTCAAGCGCGACACCTTGCTTCATTCATCACTCATCACTCATTCATCATTCATTCTGCTAAAATTTACCTTTGTTGTATCTTCAGCAACTTCACAAAACAACGATATAGCTTGCAACCAATAAATTTCCATTTGAAACCGTCTATACAGGTTCTTTTGACCCTTTTTATCATCATGAGTGGATGCCAATCTGATGGAGAAAAAATAACCTCGGCAGATTGGCGACATTATCTGGGTGATCGCACTAGTAGTCAGTATTCACCGCTGGATCAAATCAAACAAAAATGTAACTCAGCTTGAGGTAGCCTGGACCTTTATTACCGGCGATAGTGCGATGTATCAGACCAATAACCTCATCGCTAACGGCCGTTTGTTTAGTGTTACACCCGTCAGCCGGGTGATCTGCCTTGATGCTGCCAATGGGCAATTGTTGTGGAGCTTCGATCCTGAGAGTGTTAATCCCGGGAGCGGTGATGCCGATCAACGCGGTCTGATGTATTGGCAGGATGATGATGACCAGCGGATAATGAGTGCCAAAGGTGCCTGGCTCTATTCCCTGGATGCCAAATCTGGTGCTCCTGTTAAATCATTCGGAGAAGGTGGCTGGATCCATCTTGGTGAAGCTTTGGATGTCGAAGGTCGACCTAATGTAGGATTAAACACTCCGGGTTATATCTACCGTGACATGTTTATTATTGGCACTAATGTACCTGAAGACGTGCCCGGCGCGATCCGTGCCTTCGATGTTCGCACTGGGGAGCGAAAATGGATTTTCCATACGTTGCCCAGGCCGGGTGAATATGGATCGGAAACCTGGCCCCCCGACTATCTTAAAAGAACCGGTGGAGCATCAGATTGGTCTGGTATTGCCATTGATACTGCCCGGGGTATTGTCTACGCCTCCACAGAAACCGCTGGGCCTGACTTTTATGGAGGGGAAAGATTTGGCCAAAACCTCTTTGCTAATTCACTTGTCGCTCTGGATATCAATACGGGTCAACGACTTTGGCATCATCAGCTGGTGCATCACGATCTCTGGGATATGGACCTTTGTACACCACCAACCTTGCTCTCGATCACCCAAAATGGACAAAAACGCGACATCGTTGCTCAAGGGACTAAGATGGGATTGCTTTTTGTTTTTGACCGGGAAACCGGAGAACCGATCTGGCCGATTGAAGAACGACCAGTGCCTCAGTCTAAGCTTTCGGAGGTTAAAACCTGGCCTACCCAACCATTTCCGACTATACCACCACCATTGACGAGTCAGCGATATACGGAAGAAGATTACTCCGACATTTCACCGCTTGCCAAACAACTCAGTATGGATGTGATTAGCCGGTCAGGTTCATCGGGCTCTTTCCCTGCTCCTGGCTTGGAACAGACGATTATTTTTCCAGGCTACGACGGAGGAATGGAATGGGGAGGTTCAGCGGCCGATCCTGATGGGATATTGTATGTCAATGTCAACGAGATCCCCTGGTTTTATCAGCTTGTGAAGACAAAGGGTCCAGATGGTAAGCCCTTACCTTTTGGTGAGCGGAATTACCTGGTGCAATGTGCTTCTTGTCATGGTATTGATCGATCAGGTTATCCGGAAGGAGGTTTCCCCTCGTTAGTCGATGTATCCCAGCGCTTGCAAAAACCTGCAGTTAAGGTGCTTATTGATCATGGAGGAGGACGAATGCCGGCCTTTAACCAATTATCTGAAGAAAGAAAAGAAAGCATCCTGCGCTACTTGTTTAATGAACCTGAACCCCCTCGTGAATTTCAACCTGACGAAGATGGACCACCCTATGTATTTCGGGGCTTTCAGCGTTGGTTTGACCGTGAAGGGTATCCGGCTATCAAACCGCCATGGGGCACTTTAAATGCGGTAGATCTCAATACGGGCACTATCAAGTGGAAGGTACCCCTGGGAGAGTACAAAGAATTAACCGCAAGAGGAATACCGATTACCGGCACCGAGAACTACGGCGGACCGGTGGTCACCGCTGGGGGTCTTATCTTTATTGGTGCCACAGCGGATAGTCAATTCAGAGCATTTGATAAAAATACCGGAGAAATGGTGTGGCAACATGATTTGCCATTAGATGGAAATGCCACTCCCAGTACTTACATGATCAACGGCAAGCAATACGTGGTCATTTCGGCAGGTGGAGCTAAAACTAACCGTCCGAAGGGTGGCACTTTGGTGGCTTTTAAGCTGCCTGATTAACCCTTTTGACTTTTGTATCGTATCAAGGTTTGTCTAATTACATGCCCACTTAAACTTATAACCCGGATTATGAATCGAATTTTTCCTATTAGCCAGCTGCTATTTCCTTTATTTTTCGGAGCTCAGATCATCTTTTTGGCTGGTTGCAAAAAGAAGTGACTTCGAATGATTGGCCGATATACCGAGGCGGTTCCGATGCCAACAACTATAGCCCTCTGACTCAAGTCAATAAAGACAATGTCAAAGACCTTCAGGAAGCTTGGACCTTTTACCCTGGTGACGAAACCGAAAATTTCCGTTTCTGGAAATATGAATGCAATCCCATTGTAATTGGAGAGGTAATGTATATCACTTCCGCCTGGCGCCGATTATATGCCATTAATGCAAGCAATGGTGAAAAAATTTGGGAGTTCGATCCTTTGGAGGGTGCCAGAGGGGGAGGAGTATTGAGAGGAGTCACTTACTGGGCAGGTGATGGCGAGCAACGGATTTTTGTTGCCGCTAACAATAAGTTGTTTTCCGTTGATGCAAAAACCGGTCAGATAGATAGCCTCTTTGGTGACCGGGGTCGGATTGATCTCAATATTGATGAAGGTGGTAATCGGGACATTATGGTGCGGATAAGTACCCCTGGTATCATCTACAAAGACTTGATCATTCTTGGGGGGGCAGTCTCTGAAAGTAGTGGTGCAGCACCGGGTCATGTGAGAGCTTATAATGTGCGCACTGGTGCCCTCGTCTGGACATTTCATACCATACCCTGGCCAGGCGAAGAGGGGTATGAGACTTGGCCGCAGAATGCCTATCAAAATAGCGGAGGGGCCAATAATTGGGCTGGCATGAGCTTAGATGAAAAACGGGCTATCGTTTATGTGCCCACCGGATCACCGACCTATGATTATTATGGTGCTGACCGGATTGGTTCGAATTTATTTGGTAATTGTATTATCGCATTGAATGCAGCTACTGGTGCATTAATTTGGTATTATCAGACCGTCCATCATGATATATGGGATTATGACTTACCCGCAGCGCCCAATTTGATCACTGTTGAAAAAGATGGAAAAAAAATAGACGCCCTGGCACAGCCAAGTAAGATGGGTTTTATTTATGTGTTGAACCGGGAAACCGGTGAGCCGATTTTTCCAATTGAAGAAAAACCGGTACCAGCCTCAAAAATTCCCGGAGAACAGTCCTGGCCTACTCAACCTTTTCCTTCCGCACCCAAATCTTTTGCCCGTCAATCGATGACCGTCGACGATCTGGCAGAATTTTCAGCGGAATCATTTGAAACAAATAAAAAGATTCTCAACGGTTTATGGCATGAAGGCATTTTTACGCCCCCGGATACTCCTGGCACCTTATTGTTCCCTGGCTCGAGAGGTGGGGCTGAGTGGGGTGGTGCCGCTGGTGATGTGGCAACGGGAATGCTCTACATTAATTCAAATGAATCTCCTGAGCTTGGCCGAATAAGTAGAGTGAGAAAAAATCAAAACACCGCAAACGAAACACTTTTTGGAGCGGGCCAAAAATTTTATCTGACCTATTGCGCCAGCTGTCATGGGGCAGATCGAAAAGGAATTGAAGCCAACCCCTCATTATTAGACCTTAATAAAAGATTGAAACAATCTGAGATTCTGGATAAACTCAAAATAGGTTCTGCCATTATGCCATCTTTTGCTGGTCTGATCAAAGGTAAGGAAGATCAGATTCTGGCATTTCTGACCGAGACAGGGAAGGATGTGCCAGTTGGGCTCATAGATGGTATCGAAGATACATCAACGACCTACCTGAATATCACCGCCCATGGATATTTTTTAGACACTCTGGGTCAGCCCGCTATCAAACCACCCTGGGGTACCTTAAATGCAATTGATTTAAATACCGGTGATTTTCTCTGGAAGATTCCTTTGGGTAATGATCCGGAACTACAGAAGCCAGGAGATCCGCCAACAGGGATCGAAAATTATGGAGGGCCCGTTGTCACCGCTGGAGGTCTGGTCTTTATTGCCGCAACTTTAGACAGTATGTTCAGGGCATTTGATAAAGACACTGGCAAATTACTTTGGGAAATCAAGTTGCCCGGAAATGGGTTAGCCACTCCGTCTCTATATATGATAAATGGCAGACAATACATTGTTATCGCGGTCAGCATAGGTGAAAATCTAAATCATGTGAAAAGTGCTGTTGTTGCCTTTGCTTTGCCAGATGGGTAGAGAGAGCAGAGTTCGGCAAGCTCACCCCGACGCTGGCAGAGCAATTCCATAGTTATTGGGCAACAGCCTACGAAAAACGGCGGAGGTTATTCAACTTTTTGATCACAATGAGACCGGAGCATCTAAAAATCGCTCAGGAAAAAATAAATATTTTTAGTTCGACAATTGCAGAACTAAAAAAATAATGGTATGTTTGTACCATTAAAAAGAATAAGCAATGGCAGTTAGAGCAGCAAAAATGGATCAGGTTAAGCAAAAAGTGGAGCAAATGGGTGTCTTTTTTGAAAAGATAGGACATGCCCCTATGAGTGGTCGCGTCTTTGCATATCTCCTGGTTTCAGAACCGCCGTACCGTGAATTTTATGACATTCAGGAGTTTTTGGCGGCCAGCAAGAGTTCGATAAGCAATGCTATTAACCATTTAATGAACGAGGGGGTGGTTGATTACATGACTTTTAGTGGAGATCGCAAAAGATATTTTAGAGTAAATGCATCCAACTGGTTGAAGAAAACGAAGGAAGGAGTGCGTCAGGTAAGTGTATTAAGTGAACTTGTGCAAGAAGTTTTGGAAGATCGATCAGGCTCGAAACACCTTGACTTTAATGAGGGATTGAAAATGATTGTAGACTTTCAACAACACATTGCACAAGGTATTGAACAAAGTATCGCTAGCTGGGAAGCCAAACACGGAAAGGCATAATTTTTTTGTCATTATAGTTCTTTTATTTACGAACAAAATAGATAGTAAGGAACAAAAGAAATAAATGCAATTCAGCCTGCGACTTTAACCACGAATTTTACGAAGTAATTAGAATTAATAAAAATCTATAAGAATGAATTTAGGGATCAGAAGAATTGTAATAGGATCACTTTGCCTGCTGTTGGGCTGGTTGCCGGATATGTCGGCGCAATATGCCATAAGGCAAAGTCCAATAGTTCAAAAAGCCATGACCTTGGAAGAGTGTATTTTTCATGCCCTTGATCACAATCCGGATCTGCAGAGTGTCAAATTGGATGAATTAAGTGGAGAGTACCAGATCAAAGAAATTAAAGCAGCCGGATTGCCTCAGGTGTCAGGATCAGGTAGATATACCGATAATTTTTCTTTGGCAAGTCAACTTTTACCGGGTGAAATCTTTGGACAACCGGGCACGACAATACCGGTGAAATTTGGAGTAAGACATGGATTTACTGGCGGTGTTGAGCTTAATCAACTGCTTTTTAGCAAATCGTACTTCACTGGGTTGAAAGCGGCTGAAGCTTCCCGGAAATTGTATCAGTTAAATACCTTGCAGACCAAGGAAGAACTGGTCTATAATATAGCTCAGGTTTATTTTCAACTACAGATTACTGACCAACAACGGGAGATTCTTCAGGCAAATCTTGATAGGGTTGTGCAATTGATTGATATTACGCAAGCTCAATTTCAGGAAGGACTAGTTAAAAAGGTCGATGTTGATCAATTGAGGGTCAATCATACCAATCTAAAAACAGAAATTCAGAATCTGGATATCGGGTATGACCAACAAATTAGTTTCCTCAAATTTTACATGGGTGTACCTATGGAAGAGGAGATTCAAATTGCCGGTCCTATTGATGATCAATCGGTACCTCCGTTGGATGATCAAGTCTCGTTAGGAAACAACTCAACATTGCGGATTCTGAATCAACAGAAAGACTTAACTGCCTTAGAGCTTCAGAATGTCAAAGATGGTTTTTATCCGGAACTTTCCGCATTTGCAAGTTATAATTGGCAAGGACAGACCGATAAACTGTTTGCCAAAGAAGCTCCCTTCAATAGCTTTAGTGCAGGGATGTGGGGTCTCTCGGTAAATGTTCCCATTTTTGATGGATTTCGCAAAAAGAATAAAGCACAGCAAATAATAGTAAAAGAGCGTCAACTGGATCTTAATGTTAGTCATGTGACTAATCTGACCAGGATGGAATTTACTAATGCCTCACAACAGTTGCATCAAAGTCAAACATTGATCGAGCAGCAGCAAGAGAATATGCAACTCGCTGAGGAGCTTTATAGCATAATCAAACTATCTTATCAGGAAGGTGTGGCGCCTCTTACCGAACTCCTAAACGCTGAGACAAGCCTTAAGGAAGCACAGACCCAATTTTTAACCGCGACTCTACAGAGGAGATTAGCGCAGCTGGATCATTTAAAGACCAGTGGCAGATTGGTTAAATTAGTTGAGGAGTCAGGCCGCTAAAACGAAAGGTATTTATCAGCATTAAAGGGAATTTTAAATAAATCACATAATGAAATTTATAAGAATTAGTATTACCATTTTAATTATCGGGGGGCTCACTGCCTGGGCCGGTCTGAAACTGACCTCCAATAAAAAGGTTATTGATGAAAAAGCCGAAATCAAAGCCGAAGTTATAACTGAAATCCCGGTGAGAATAGCTCTGGTAGAAATGCTGGAAATCGATAATAGTCTAAAATTAACCGGTGCTTTTGAAGCACGAAAGGAACTGAATATTATCGCGGAAGCTCAGGGTCGACTCACCAGCCTGGGGATTGATGAAGGGTCACAGGTTCAGAAAGGACAGATTGTAGCTGAAATTGACGACACCGGAGTGCAGTCTCAGCTGGCTACGGCAAAGGCATCGATGGATAAAGCAAAAAAAGATGTCGAAAGGTATGAACGCTTAGTCAAGGCCGGAGCAGTTAGTCAATTGCAACTGGAGGATGTGAAATTAAATCTCCAAAACATGGAAACCAATGTGACTGCCGTCGAACAGCAATTAAAATATACTACGGTCAAATCACCGATGACTGGCATTGTGAAAAAAGTAAAAGTGGAAGAAGGAAGTTTTGCCACACCCGGTGCTGTCATAGCAACGGTCGTAGATATTAGTAGTCTCAAAATGGTCGTAAAAGTTCCGGAAACCGATATTATGAAAGTGCGAAGAGGCCAGCCGGTAGAAATACAAACCGAAGTTTATCCGGATAAAGTTTTTAAGGGAAGTGTTAGTTTAATCAGTGTTCAAGCCGATGAAGGTCGAAAATACGATGTGGAAGTTGAGCTCCCGAATGATAAAAACTTTCAGCTTAAAGCCGGGATGTATGGTGCGGTCAAAATCACACCATCCACTACAAAAAAGGAAGAAGCACTTTTTGTGCCACGAAATGCTGTACTTGGCAGCGTGAAGGAAGCCCAGGTATTTGTTTTAATGGAAGATAAATCCGTGAAGTTAAAGCCTGTGCGTGTCGGTGAGAGCTCAGGAGAAAAGGTGCTGATCCTGGATGGGCTTTCTCTGGGTGAAAAAGTAGTGACCACTGGCCAAATTAATTTATCAGATGGTAGAATGGTTAAGGTATTGAATGAAATTGATCCGATCTAGGTTAGTTACAATTCTCATTCATTTACTACTTATTTTATTAATTTTTTCAATCACATATAATGTCAATTACTGAAATATCTGTCAAGCGCCCAACCCTTGTGGTCGTTTTATTTACCATACTTTGTTTTTTCGGCTTGATGGGATATCAAAATCTCACCTACGAATTACTACCTGATATATCATCACCCGTATTGTCGGTCACGACCGTTTATCCAGGTGCATCTCCTGATGAAGTGGAGAATTCGGTGACCAAGAAAATCGAAGATGCTGTTTCTACCCTAGAAGGCCTGGATAAATTGCAGGCCATCTCTCAGGAAGGAGTCTCTTCCGTCATCGTACAGTTTGATTATGGGGTCGATGTCGATCAATTGGTGCAAGATGCCCAACGAAAAATTGACGCGATCAGAGCACAACTGCCCGAAGACGCTTTAGATCCGGGCATAGGCAAATTTTCCCTCGATGAAATGCCGATTATGCGCATTGGAGCCACCTCCGATATGGATGAAGTGGCATTTACTAATTTATTTGAAAACCGGCTTCAGCAGGAACTTGCCCGAATTGAAGGGGTTGCTCAGGTAGCCCTTGTGGGCGGTGAAAACCGGGAAATCCAGGTTAATGTAGACGGTGACAAATTAAACTATTACGATCTTTCTTTACTTGAGGTTTCTCAATCGATTAATTCAGCTAATATGGATTTTCCGACCGGTAGTGTCCGAAATAGTGATCAGGATATCCTTGTCCGCCTTTCGGGTAAAATAAAAAACCTGGATGTATTACGCAAACTGGTATTGACTACTAAGGAAGGTGCTCCAGTTTATCTGGAAGATGTAGCTGAGGTCCATGATTTTAAAAAGGAAACGGAAACCATCAACCGGATTAATGGTAAAAATTCACTAGGTATTTTAATTACCAAACAGTCCGATGGAAATACGGTGGTGGTCGCTGAAAATGTAAAAAAAGAACTCTCCGCTTTGGAGGGTCGTTATAAATCGGACAATCTGGTATTTGAGGTTGCTCAGGATACTTCTATTTTCACCTTGGAGGCAGCTGATTCAGTGATTCATGATTTGTTTATTGCTGTGATTTTGGTTGCGATCATTATGTTGTTTTTTCTGCATAGTCTTCGAAATGCGGTCATCGTAATGGTGGCCATTCCGGTGTCTATTATCACCACTTTTGCCGTTATGAATATGGCGGGATTTACTTTGAATCTCATGACGCTATTGGCACTCTCGCTGGTAGTAGGAATTCTGGTTGATGACAGCATAGTTGTGTTAGAAAACATTCACAGTCATCAGGAACGCGGTAAAAATCCCTGGGAATCCGCTATCGCTGTATGGGATGAAATGGGACTATCCGTCATGTCGATTACCCTGGTCATCATCGTTGTGTTTTTGCCGATTGCCATGGTAACCGGCATGATCTCCGATTTATTATTCCAATTTTCTCTGGTGGTCGTTGCGTCAACCGCTATTAGTTTGCTAGTTTCTTTCACTTTGACGCCTTATCTCGCCAGTCGATTTTCCCGGCTACAACACTTAGATAAAAAGAACATTCTTGATCTCCCAATCATCTGGTTTGAAAGCTTGATCACTGCCATTATGAATGGCTACGAAAGTATCTTAAAATGGACCTTAAGAAATAAAGCGATCACAGTTATCGGTATTTTGCAATGGTTTTTGCATCGTTTACTTTGATGACCAATGGATATATTGGGTCGGAATTTGTCAGTGCCGGTGATAATGGCGAATTTCAGGTCAAAGTCGAACTACCAAAAGAATCACCGATTGAGCAAACTAATTACGTCACTCAAGAAATTGAAGACCGTTTACTCAATGATCCCAATATTGTGAGTGTTTTTACAACCGTAGGACAAAGTAGCGGTCAGATGTCAAATACATCCAGTAGTTATTTGGCAGAGATTAATGTCAAATTAGTACCAGCTGAAGAGCGAAGTTTGAATTCGGCAGAATATGCCGACAAGGTTAAGTCTGATCTAAAGAATAATATTGCCGGAGCAAAAATTAGCGCTTCTCCGGTGAGCATGGTCGGTGGTGGCGCCGCAGCTCCGGTTCAGATCATCTTACAAGGGCCTGATTTAAATGAGTTAATGGTTTTTGGAGAGACGGTCCAGGAAGTGGTACGGAAAGTACCGGGTACCACCGAAGTTAAAGCCACCGTCGAGGGTGGTAATCCGGAGATCGCTGTGAATATTGACCGGGAACGAATGGCTGATCTGGGGCTTACTTTAGATGTCGTTGGAGCAACCATGCAAAATGCTTTTACCGGAAACACGGACTCAAAATTTAAAGATGGAGAATACGACTATGACATCCGGGTACAACTAGACGCCTTTGACCGACGTAACATGGACGACATTCGTAACTTGAATTTTTCTAACAAAGATAAAAACCTGATCAAGCTCAGCCAGTTTGCCGAAGTTTCATCAGCTACCGGACCGGCCCGACTTGAACGTCAGGACAAGATTACTTCGATCACCATCGAATCGCAGGTAGTAGGCCGTGCAGAAGGAACGGTTGGTCAGGAGATTCAGGATCTGCTCACTCAAACTGATGTACCGGTAGGGATTGATGTAACCTTCGGTGGTAATTTGGAGCAACAGCAGGAATCTTTTGCTTCACTGGGTATCGCCTTGATGACCTCGATTCTTTTGGTGTATTTGATCATGGTTGCACTGTATGACAGTTATGTCTATCCCTTTGTGGTCATGTTTTCCATTCCGGTGGCACTGATCGGATCTTTTCTGGCCTTGGCACTCGCCATGCAAAATATGAGCATTTTTGGTATGCTCGGGTTAATCATGCTGGTGGGACTTGTAGTCAAGAATGCCATTTTGATTGTCGATTTTGTCAATCAACTAAAAGCCGAGGGCTTGCCAAGTCGTGAAGCAGTAATTCAGGGCACGATGTCGCGGTTTCGACCGATCCTGATGACAACGATCGCGATGGTCATTGCGATGATTCCTATTGCAATTGCAAAAGGCGCCGGATCAGAGTGGAAAAATGGACTAGCTTGGGTCTTGATTGGAGGATTAACCAGTTCGATGTTGCTTACGCTGATCATCGTGCCGGTTATGTACCGGGTTGTTGATGGAACCAAAGAACGTTATGAGAATTGGCGTGAAAAAAGACTACTGAAACATAAAACAATCACCCCTCAATAAGTACTTTATGTGGTTAGGGGGATTTGGAAGAAAGATCTACTTTCCTTTCATCTTCCCCCCGTTTCGACCACTTGAAAATAGCTATTTTAAGATAATCAAACTTATTTAAAATGATAAAATCACAGCAAAAGAACGAGATCACCCTTTTGATGACGGATCAAGAACGGGAGATCTACCATAAAATTAGAAAACTCCTGGTTGAGATGGGTCATGATGATGAAGCCATTACAGAGGATGCCTCTTTTACCAATGATCTTGGTTTTGATTCGTTAGATATTGCAGAATTCGTTATGCAAATGGAAGTGATGTTTGACATCGCCATTTCTTATGAATATATCGAAACAGGTTGCAGCACTCTTCTAGAGATTGTGCAGACCATTAGTCAACTTGAGACAGCTAACAAAGTGCGGCTCAAAGATGCCTGACATCTACTGGAAGTTCTTAAATTTATACCAGGGAATAGTATTCCGTCATTTAAATTAAAAAATAAATATTATCAAAATACTTCTAATTATGAAGAAATTAATCAATTTAGTAAGTGTCAATTTTCTTTTTATAATCGCTTTCATCGCCCCGAACACCACTTTAGCAGCGGATATTGTGGGAACTTGGGCCTATGAGGTAAGTGATACTCCTCCCGAGTATGCTGAGGGCGAAATTACCTTTATGAAAAATGGAGATGTATATTCTGCAGAGATCACTGTAAGTGGTTCGGTCACGAAGATTGATGCCGTCAAGGTTGAAGGCAATACCGCATCGTTTAAGGTCTTTGTCGAAGGCAGCGATCTAAAAATCAAAATGACTTTTGAAGGTGATGTGATGACCGGGAAGGCTGAGTCATATGATGGTGTCTTTATGATGAAGGGAAAGCGCAAGTAAGGCTAGGAGGATGTTGAAATACCCCACTAGATACTGAGGCATGTCATAGGTAGTAATTTTTTTTTGGCTCTTGATTTTATCTAGTGGGTCTTATAGAAATATTTGGAACTGATGAGGATTCGGCAAGCTCATCTGACTCTGGCTGAGCTCAAAAGTTACCCATTAAAAAGGGCGAAGACCCACCTTGGCTCGTAGCCGTTTTTTAATGGGTTTTGTGAAATACTGGCGGTGTCGAATAGGAAGAGAGAGAGCAGAATTTATATTCTGCGGCTTTTAGGAGCGAACAATAGGATAATTATTCAAAAGGTACCCACTAAAAACGGCGAAGACACACTTACTTTTTATTGCTCATAGTCCTTTACTCAAGTGGATTCATTTGTAAAAAAATCCGCCATAAGTTCTGCTTGTTTTAAAACAGTTTCTATGGCCTTCGCCTGTTTGTCTGGTGGATAGCCCCACTTGGTCAATGTCCTTTTCACCACGACCATCAACCTGGCTCTTGCACTTTCCCTAATGGTCCAGTCTATGGTTGCATTGGCTTTCACTTTGTACGTTATTTCCCGGGCAATATCTTTCAACTGATCGTCGCCTAAAACTTGAACTGCGCTGTCATTCACTTCCAGTGCATTGTAGAAAGCCACTTCGTACTTTGTCAGCCCAAGTCGTTCACCTTCTTTGTCTGCTTCTTTTATTTCTTTTGCAATATGAATCAGTTCCTGAATGATTTCAGCGGTTGTCAGTAAGTTGCTTTGGTAACGTTTTATTGAACTTTCCAACATTTCCAATAATTTCTTACTCTTGACTAAATTGGTTTTGGAACGTGTCTTTATTTCATCATTCAATAATTTCTTTAAAAGTTCGAGAGCTAGATTTTGATGCTTCATTCCTTTTACTTCCAAAAGAAATTCATCAGAAAGCACCTCTAAACCTGATATCTCCGGCCTGTCAATTCCCGCTGCTTCGAATATATCGATTACTTTATCTGAGCTTAATGCTTCATCAACAATTTGTTTAATCGCCGTTTCAATTTCAAAATCCGATTTACCAGCACTTGTCGTTCCTTCAAACTTGATCAATCGAGCTTTGACGGCTTGAAAGAAAGCAATGTCGTCTTTGATTTCCATGGCCTTCGCGTGTGGGATCGCCAATGCAAATGCCTGACTGAGTAATGTCACCTCCCGAATGAAACGAGTTTTGCCATCATCTAAACCTAAAAGATGTTCCTGAGCTTGAAGAATGATGGACATTTTTTCTCTAGCCTCAACCGTGAAAAAACGTCTATAATTAAATCTAAAACTATTGACATAATAGGCTTCAGGCTCTTCGTGAAGAATATCCTTTTGAGTTTTGGCTTCCTCATTGAAAAACTGCTGAACGACTTCATATTTTGCGTTCATCAAGTCAATGGCTCGTTCTATGTCTAAGGTTGGTTGACCTCTCCCCCCTGCATCGGAATAAAAGGACAATGCCTCTTTTAAGTCAGTGGCTATACCCAAATAATCGACAATCAAACCACCAGGCTTGTCTTTGAAAACACGATTAACCCTGGCTATGGCTTGCATCAGATTGTGCCCTCTCATTAGTTTGTCGATGTACATGGTATGCAAACAAGGCGCATCAAAACCGGTCAGCCACATATCACAAACGATCACCAATTTCAGCGAATCGTTCTCATCTTTCATTCTCTCAGAAAGTATTTTTCTTTCTGATTTGGTAGTTCGCATATTTTTAGGAATCACTAATGCATAAGGATCCTCTTTGTCAAATTTTAATTTATCAGATGAGGAAGAAGTCATCACCACTTTAATCGTTCCTTTACTCAAATCATCATGGTGCCATTCAGGTCTTAATCCAATTATTTTATGGTATAAATCGGCTGCAATGCGCCGGCTCATCACCACAATCATACCTTTGCCATCAAATACCTTCTGGCGTTGTTCGGCATGATTTACAATGTCTGTCGCTAAGTTCTTAATCCGTTCCTCATTGCCAACGATGGCTTCCAACTTGGTGTACTTGGCATTGAATTTTTGCCGGTCCGTTACTTCCTCATCTTGTTCGAACTCGGCATCAAAGTCTTCAATCAGGCGTTTACCTTCTTCATTCAAATTTACTTTTGCCAACCGGCTTTCATAATAAATGCGTACCGTTGCTCCATCATTGACGGCTTGTGCAATATCGTATACGTCTACATATTGCCCAAAAACCTGGGGTGTATTTACATCTGTGCTTTCAATGGGGGTACCTGTAAAACCAATATAGGTGGCGTTTGGTAATGCATCCCGCATGTACTTGGCAAAACCATAAGCGATGCGTTCTCCGATTTTCTCTTTGGTTGCTGTATCTCTTACTGCTTTAATGGATGCTTCAAATCCGTATTGAGTGCGGTGAGCCTCATCGGCTATGACCACAATGTTTCTACGGTCGGATAGTTGGTCGTAAACCGATTTTTGATCTTCGGGTAAAAACTTCTGAATAGTGGCAAATACAATTCCACCACTGGCCACTTTTAGCAATTCTTTTAAATGGCCCCGGTCTTTGGCCTGAACGGGTTCTTGCCTTAGCAATTGCTTGGAATTAGCAAAGGTGTCAAACAACTGGTCATCCAGATCATTTCGGTCGGTTATCACCAAAATGGTAGGGTTTTGCATTTCGGGAGCGGTGATTAATTTGCCCGAATAAAAAACCATACTCAGACTTTTACCAGAACCTTGGGTGTGCCAAACCACACCGCCTCGTTTGTCTCCCTTGACGCCCGATGCTTTTATGGTCGATTCTACGGCTCTGTTCACAGCATAATACTGATGATAAGCCGCTAATTTTTTTTCCGTTTCTATTTGAGTTATACCGGTTTTGACATCTTCCTTTTTGCTTTCTTCAAATACAATGAAATTGCGAACCAGATCTAAAAAGGTAGCATGGTTGAACATGCCTTTCAAAAGAATATCTAATTGTGGTGCGAAACGTGAAGCTTCTTTTCTTCCATCAGTTGTTTTCCAGGTCATAAAACGACTGAAACCCGCTGAAACACTACCAGCCTTACATTCCATCCCGTCTGATATGACGCAGATGGCGTTGTAAGTAAATAAACTAGGTATAGTGGCTTTGTAGGTTTGCAATTGGTCAAAAGCTTTGCGAACGGTAGCGTTTTCGTCCGCTGCATTTTTAAGTTCAATAACTACCAGGGGCAAGCCGTTGATAAACAGCAATATATCTGGACGTTTGTTTTGTCTACCAGTTCCGTAGACAGGATTTTTCTCAACAATGGTGTATTGGTTGATGCATAAATATTCATTGTTCAGTGGATTTTCAAAATCCATCAATGCCACTTCATAACTGCGTTCAAAACCATCTTGTTGATAGGGTACTTTTACTTTTTCTACCAATAGCTGATGAAAGGTCTCGTTGTTGTGCAACAATTCGGGCGAATAAATACGCAGCACCTTTTGAATGGCTTGCTCTTGTGCATCCATCGGAATGCCTGAATTTAATACTGTCACCGCCTTTCGCAAGCGATCTATCAATACAATTTGCTCAAAACTTTCCCGCTCCGATTGTTCTGCACCTGGTGCCATAGCCAAACCAGGCACATATGCCCAACCCAACCCCTGAAGGGTTTCTATGGCAAAGGTTTCGATATGGTTTTCAGTGATGAGTTTCATCTGTCAGAATTAGGATTTGTAGGATTATTGGATTTTAGGATTCGGTTTAATGTAGTCCTTGTTTTCAAGATGCGTGAGTTTATAAACTCTCTCAGTATTGGATTTTCCACAAGCGAATTTACTCTTTGAGTGCCTATGTTTATATCATCCTTTAATATCTTCATTTCCATTTTCGGCTGGCAGCCCGGGCCTTATTTTTCCATTTCAATGGCCAGAGCCCGTTGATAAATGACCTCTTGAAATCTACTACCCAAAACACTATACACCTTCATCGCCCAACCTATTATTTTATGGGTGATTTCTTCGTGGTTCATTTTATTCTTTTTGATTGAAATCCTATCATCCTTAAATCCTTATCATCCTAATTCAGACAATTTCACCCTTACCTCTCCACTCATCAACTTGGGCAGCAAGGTATCTCTGGTCTTGGTTAAGGTGCGGATTTGAGTTTGATTAAATTCGATTTTATTGTTCCATTGCTCCACTTGAAGATTAAAACTCTCGATTTTACGTTTTGGATGTTTAATAATCTCTAGTGATTTTAGTAATGTTTGTGTCAACAAAGGATGGCTTGAACCTTGAGCCATTGAATTAAGTTCTAATCTTTTCAAAAGATAAAAGAGATAATGAATTTGATCCTTATTTTTTGCGTTTACCATTAGTGCATTATCAGAAACCCATATTTCTTTATCTTCAAAATAGAGGCTTCCACAATATGCCCCAACTCTCCCAACAATGATCGATTTGCCAGAATAGTTAAAAACATTTGTATATCCCAAAATTCCATTTCCTCCATAAATTGGTATTCTCCCAATTTCTTTTGGTCTTGATTTGCCGTTATGAAATGATGCAATATCATCTAAAGTCCCAACCTCCCAACTCTCCTCCGCTTCCTCCACAAACCACTGCCTGAAAAGGGTTTCAGCTAATTGCTCAAGGGTTTTGTTTTGGCGTTGGAGGAGGTCTATTTTGTTATGGAGGGAAATTAACACATCTGCAATAGCTTTTTGTTCGGCAATCGGAGGTGCTATGATGCTTAATTGATCTAACATCCCGTTATTCAAACTAGCTCTGGTTGTCACAGAAGACATTCCAGATACTGTTGCACGAAATTTTGGATTTCGGAAATAGAAACCCGCATATTCAGGTAATATGTCTACTTTCCCATTTGGCCGAAGACGCTTAGTAAATCCATTAAAAGTTGCATTTGAGTAGTTTTTTAATGCAACACTACTCATTCCCAAATCTTGATCTGTTTCACTTGTACGTGTAAGAAATACATCTCCGCGGCGAATGGAACACGATTTTCTTTCTTTTTCAGTTGAGTTCACCAAACTGCTCAAGTTTTTTGGGACAAAGTAATTTTGAAAGATGTCTTTAAAGGTTAAAAAATCATGGCCAAATCCAAATTCTTTCGCCCCTTTCGAAAGTCCTGATGAAAAATTATAAACCTCATTCAATTTAACTTCCTTCCACCGACTATAAAACTCAATCCCCACCCGGTCAATATGTTCTCTAAGGGCGGGTTCATTGATGGAATCATAGTTGAGGACATCAAATTCATAAATAAGGTTCAGATCGTCCAGTTGCCTGTTCATATGTAGTAGGTCGTCAAAGCTGAGTTCCTGTCCTTTGATGGCGATGTCGATGTCAGATCCGGCTTTGTAATTGCCTTTGGCTCTGCTACCAAACACTAAAGCCTTGTCCACTTTTGGCTGTTGTTCAAAAACGGCAATGATCTGATGAATACTATTTTCTTCCAGGCCAAATCTCATTCGATGTCGTATTGTCCAGATAAGTTCTTTTCTGTATTTATTTTTTCAATTTGCAAGCGAGTTTGCAATTGTATAAATAATCCCATATAGGTTTCTGCTATGGCGGTTGCTACCTGCTCTGCTGTTTCGGGATTGTAGGTATGCACTGTGAGCTTTCGGCTCTCTACCATGGCAAACCAGTTTACAGAATCATTAATTAAGCCTCGGTTGAATGCCAGCCTAATAGCATCTTTACTGCCCTGCAGATCCGATTCACCCTGGTTTTCATAATAATCCTTCATCGTGAGCCAGGCCAACTCGTAGGTCATTTCAAAAAACTTGATCATGCCTGCTCTCACTATCTCGTTCCCTTCGTCCTCCCTGAATTCATCAATTGCCTTCAGTAAACTATTTAATGCTTTGCTAAAATTGCTAAACCTTTGGATCCAGCGGATGTCTTCGTTAGCCATTTTTTGGGAGTTTTATTTTAGCTAAGTTTTCCATAATCTTTTTATTCAAATCTACCTCTTCCGCTATTTGCTTTTCGAGTTCTGCCTTTAAAGAGGTAAAGCGTTCGACAAAATCAAAATCATCGTCTTCATCAGCCAACCCAACATATCTACCAGGGGTAAGCACATAGTTTAATTTGGCCACTTCTTCAATGGTTGCTGCTTTGCAAAAGCCGGCTACATCTTCGTAGTTGTCTGAACCTTGACTTCCTGGATTACCAGCTTTTCCGGATTTCCAATTATGATAGGTATCTGCAATCAATCGGATGTCATCTTCACTTAAATCTCTGTTTTTTCTGTTCACCAAAAAACCCATATTTCGGGCATCAATGAATAGTATTTCATTTTCTCTCCCTTCCCGATTACGACCTAAAAACCACAGGCAAGCCGGAATCTGCGTGTTTAAGAACAATTTTGTTGGCAAATTTACAATACAGTCCACCAGACCTTTTTCTATCAACGCTTTTCTTATTTCTCCTTCACCTGTGGTATTGGTAGTCAAGGCTCCTTTGGATAATACAAAACCCGCTTGTCCGGTTGGCGCCAGGTGATACAAAAAATGTTGTATCCAAGCGTAGTTGGCATTACCTGGAGGTGGGGTTAATTTTTCACCCAGCACGTTCCATCTGGCATCATCACGCAACAACTCGCCACTCCAGTCACTGTCATTAAAGGGAGGATTGGCAATAATGTAATCGGCCTTTAAATCTTTATGCGCATCATTTAAAAAAGAGCCTTCGTTGTTCCACTTTACATTGCTACTGTCAATGCCCCGAATGCACAAATTCATCTTTGCTAAACGCCAGGTGGTTTGATTGCTCTCTTGTCCATAAATCGAAATTCTGTCTCCTGGATTTAACTCAAGACCGGTTTTACCTTTCTTTCCTGCCTTTCCGGTAGGCGGGTTATAATGATCCTGATGACTTCTAATGAATTTCTCACTTTGTACAAACATGCCGCCGCTACCACAACAAGGGTCAAAAACCCTTCCTTCATAGGGTTCGAGCATCTCCACCAATAATTTCACAACGCTTTGCGGGGTATAAAACTGACCTCCTTTTTTGCCTTCTGCCAAAGCAAACTCTCCAAGGAAGTATTCAAAAACTTGTCCGAGAATATCCTTGCTTTGGGCTTCTTTGGTTCCAATGGCAGCAGAGCCGATTAAATTGACTAGCCCACCTAAACTTGATTTATCTAATTTTTCCTGAGAGAAAACTTTTGGTAAAACACCTCTCAAAGAAGGATTGTCTTTTTCAATAGCGTCCATTGCGTCGTCAATGTCTTTGCCAATGGTAGGTTGGGTTGCTCGGCCTTGAATGAATGGCCAACGCGCTATTTGGGGCACAAAAAATACTTTCTCAGCCAGGTATTCATTTTTATCTTCAGGGTCAGCACCTTCAGACTCGCCTTTCCCTTCTTTTAAATTTGCATAGAGTTCTTCAAATGCATCGGAGATGTACTTCAGGAATATTAAGCCCAAAACAACATGTTTATATTCGGCAGCATCCATATTTTTACGGAGCTTGTCCGCTGCTTTCCAGAGTTTTTTCTCAAGTGCCTCTTCTTGCTCTGCCTTTATTTTTTTTGCCATTACTCCCGCGTACTTACAATAAGGTCCTTAATATCTACACCAAGAATTTGAGCAATATCACCCAGTGTCTCCAATCTTGGTTGCTGGCGATTCTGCGCATATGCATTCACCATATTATAGCTTTACCAAGCTTGGTTGCCAGCCATTTCTGACTTCTGCCTTGCTCTTCAAGTACTTCTTTAATGCGATTCATGATTGAATGATGCGTTTCAAAATCTTCCAAATATACCATCTTTGCGAAAGGATAATCACTAAAATCCGAGATATATTACCACGATTTGTTGTGAGCATCATCAGGGATCTTTTGGCAGAAGGAGTTAGGAAAGGGGAGCTGGAAGGAAGAAGGTCTTTTGACTTGCCCGCCAGAAGGATCTTATTTGACATTTTTGGAATTCTTGAGTTTGGCCATGAAGATGTTTTGAAACAAGGTAAGGACGCGATATTTCAGCTAACCACAGGTGTATATTTAAAAGGATTGGAATATCGGCGTGTCACCATTGTATAGGCTCCTTATTTGGCAAAACCAACCCTGTAAATATCTTTTGATTTACCACCGCAGTGGGCCTTACAAAAGGCTCTAAATGTCATTAGTTTTTCCTTAATTTGATCTACTTTATTTTGTCTCCGGTTCTGTTTCTGTCTGAAGGATACACGTCAAAATAGAGTAGACATTGATGTTTCTTGTGATCAAAATTGAAGACAGCAAAAATGTTAATTAACCTGACTCGGGAATATGATATATACGATTGCAATTTCGCTCTATGCTTTGTTGATTTCGGGGTTAATTCTTAACCTTTTACTTTCCGGAGCACGACCCACTAAGACTTTGGCCTGGATCATGGTGATTCTATTTATGCCGGGGTTAGGCATTTTACTATATGTAGCACTAGGGGTTAACCGGAGAAAATACAAGTTTCACCGATTAACTTCAAATCAGGCAATAGAACAGCATCTCCAGCAGGCCAGACACTTTTTTGACAATCCCCAGGCCCTGCAAGACCAATATGATGCAGATATCGGGGATCATCTTCAGTTGACAAAATTAAATTTGAAGAGTTCTGGTTTGTGGGCCACAGGTGGTAATTCATTAAAAATTCTGAATGATGGGCAAGATACATTTGATGCAATTGTTGAGGCACTAAATGGTGCTAAGAGCTTCATTCATTTGCAATATTATATTTATGAAGAGGGAGATCTCGCGGACCAACTGGCAGCTATTTTTGAGGAAAAAAGTAAGGAGGGTGTAGAAATTCGTTTTTTATATGATGGTGTCGGTAGTTTGTCATTAAGCAGGGCTTATTTGCAGCGCCTTCGAAGTGCAGGAATTAAGGTCTATTGCTTCTTTCCACTTCGCTTTGGTAAGATATCTACCCATGTGAATTATCGCAACCATCGCAAGATCTTGGTAGTTGATGGCAAGTCGGGTTTCACCGGAGGGATTAATGTCTCAGACAAATACATTAAGGGTGATCCCAATTTAGGTATTTGGCATGATCTGCATCTTAAAATTGATGGACCGGCAGTCACGGGTTTAAACGGTATTTTTACCCTGGATTGGCTCATCGCCAGTGGCGAAGAACATCTTCTGAGTGCAAAGTATTTTCCGGAGGTTACTCCCGTTGGTAATTCGACTGTGCAAATTGTCGCCGCAGGTCCTGATTCAGCCTTTCCTGCAATTCAGTATCAGTATCTGTCCATGATTAATAATGCGAGGCAGTATTTATATATAGCAAATCCTTATGTAATTCCAGGAGAGTCGATTTTGCAGGCCTTAAAAGCGTCGGCATTGAGCGGAGTTGATGTCCGTATTTTATTACCTGAGAAATCTGATAGTAAATTTGTGAATTGGTGCACCAGATCCTATTTTGAGGAATTAATGGAATCTGGTGTAAAAAATATTCCTTTATCAACCGGGTTTCCTCCATAGTAAATTAATCATTTCAGATGACTCATCAGCATCTGTAGGCACTGCAAATCTCGATATCAGGAGTTTTGATCAGAATTTTGAAATCAATGCTTTCATATTGGACAAGGATATAGCTCAGCAATTAACTAACGAGTTTTTGGCAGATCTCGACAAGAGTGATCAGGTAGTCTTAGAGCAATTTCGTACTCGATCCTTTACGAAGAAGATATTGGAAGGCTTTAGTCGCATTTTGAGTCCCTTGTTATAGACTAGGTTCTTGCGTATTGATGGTGGGTCGGACATTAGAAACGAATATTCCGCCAAAGACAGATGACGAAGTCAATGATTTGTCAGGCCAGTCTGGCGCCAGACCGGTTAAACCTTCATATTGAAAATCACCACATTGGTTTTCATATACTTAGTCTAATTGCTTGATTTTCAATCGTCAAATTATGCTTTGGATTTTCCAAGGCACAATGCGGGTTCAATATCTTTCAATACGGTAATATGAGCAAGTCCTTTCGCTGCACCTGCACCCTAACCCAAGTCTAATGCGGGACCTTTCCTGGTGCGCACATAGTCAGTGGCATAAAAACGAGCTACTCCATAATTTCTTGCTTTTGCCCTGTTGCATTTCAAAAAGAACTAATAAGCTTGATAATGAGAACGATCACTAGACCTAAAGTGAAAATAGTGAAAATACTGATTGAAGTAGATAAGTATTTGCCGGCTTCGCACTGAAACCCCGATATAAATGAGATCTTTGATCATGCTATCACAGATTTTCTGTACATTGTTTAAAAGAGCATTTATTTTCACTATAAACAGCCAGAATCAAAATATCAACGTTAAGAAGTAATACCTCATTGGGTCTCACTTATTATTAGTTGTTGCCAGACTGTACGCCACCTCCTTGCTGATTATCCTCTCCAGCCTTTTGATCATTATTTTTGATTTTGGATCGACTGGGTTTAGCTTTAAAATCGAGCTTTCCAAATGTGTAACGGAAGTTTACACCGACGGAGCGAAAAGGCATATGAAAATCTGATGTTTGATAAAAGTCGGCGCCCCTCAGTTCTGTACGAAATAGTTTATTCTGGCTAAAGGGATCGATCATATTAAGTCCGATGCTGCCTCGTTTATTCCACAGTTCCTTCTGTATACCTACACTTGTCATCCAAAATGAAGTTTTTTCACCCTGCAATGTTCGTTCCGGAGCTTTATAAAAGCCGAAAGCTTCAGCCTTCCATCCTTTTTTCAAATCAAGTGAGGTACTGGCAAAGAAATTGAACTGAATACCATCGTTAGAGAGATCATAGTCCGCCAGGGTGCTTTCAGCATTGTAAGTATACATATTAAAGTTGCCCCGAACGGTCCAGGACTTCTGGATAGTCTTTGAAGCAAATAAATTAAATCCAATCGAATTATCCCGGCCAATATTTTGGTATTCTGAATTGGCCACTCCTTGCTCATCGATGCGCACCACTGTTTCAATTAAATCTTGCGTATTTTTGTAATAGATCGAACCACTCAAGACCAGTCCCTTTACAAAGGTATTATAACTTAAATCGACCTGATGTACATTTTCCGGCTCGAGTTGGGGATTTCCCTGTGACACATTTCTCCGGTCGTTATCGTTGCGATAAGGATTAATGTAAAACAAGCTTGGTCGCTGGATGCGTTGATTGTAGCTCACCTTAATCGATGAAAACTGATTGGTCTTTTTGCTGATGATGACACTGGGTAACAAATTACTGTATTCATTGGAGAACGCTCCCTCGTTAGCATTGAAATCGCCGGTGATGGATGTGTGTTCATAACGGGCACCAGCGATCAGGTCAATACCAAGGGGTAATTTGACATTGAAAGAAGCATAACCAGCATATACATCTTGCTCATAATTGAACAAATTAGTTCTGCTGGGGTCAATTTGGTATTGCTTGTTTTCCTGGTTAAATTGCTCAAATTGGTAGTCACTATCAATACGGCGCAGAATACTTTTACCGCCAATTTCCATCTTTAGTGATTTAGTAAAAGGGTGCACATAATCTGCCTGAATGGTATATTCATTATTCTTTCCGTCGTTATTTTGTTTTTCAAGAAAATTAAGTAACTCACTATTGCTGCTGGACTGGATGTCGCTTTTTAAATCACTGATATCGCCATTCATTTGAAAGGCCAGGCTAAATTCTCTTTCCGGTTGTTTGAAGGTACGACGATAATCAGTGGTCCAGTCAAATCCACTCCGCAACGTTTTTGTGTCTGAATTACGATTGGTAAGTTCTGAAAGAGCTTGAGCTAGTTCGGATGTGAACGATGCAGTTCCCTCCGAATTTGAGTTGAACCCAAAACCTCTGAAATTGATGGAAGAGGATATATTGTGAAAGGCATTGATATCGTAATTAAGACCAGCTTTACCAAAAAAGCCCGTCCTGGAATTATTGGTCACCCCATCTTGTAAATACTGTGATACGATTTGATTGCCCGAATAATCTTCTCTGATAAACTTAAAATCGCCATCTGCCGGCCATCCGTGCCAAAACCCTGCGTTGGCATTGAATCCAAGGCGCCCTTTCGCTGCATTAATCCCCACATTACCGTTATTTTGGCGGGTACCTACCGAGGCATTTACTGAAGCATTATATCCTTGCACTTGCTTTTTACGGGTAACAATGTTGATAATTCCACCAGAACCTTCTCCATCATATTTTGCTGAAGGAGAAGTGATCACTTCAACGTTTTTAATTTGATCTGCAGGAATCATTTTTAATGCATCGGCAGTTCCGTTAGCAAACATGCCCGAAGGTTTTCCATTGATCAGGATTTGGATATTTTGGCTACCTCTCAAAGAGACATTGCCCTGCAGATCTACCGAAAGCATCGGCACCTTTCTAAGTACATCCGATGCATCACCACCAGCATTGGTTATGTCCTTGTCCGCATTATAGACCACCTTGTCAATCTTCATCTCTATTAAGGGCGCCTCCTCAGTTACGGTGACCTCAGCTAGGGTTACGTGGTCCTGATCAAGTATAATTTCACCTATGTCCAAATCTGGTTTCTCCAACGTCAATTCTAAATTGGCCATTTCCTTTTCTATATAGCCAAGAAAGGAAATATGCAGCTTGTAAGTCCCGGTCTTTACATTCTCCAGTTTAAACTTCCCATCATCATCAGTGATATTACCGGTGATCTGCTGGTTTGATGCACTATCTAGTAACACAATTGTGGCATAACTGATCGGAGTCTGTTGATTATCAAGGATCCTTCCGGTGATTTTTCCGGTGATGCTTTGCCCCTGTGCTTGCCAGTTTCCAGCACCCGGTTGATTTTGACCAACTAATATTATACTTTGAAGCAATAGAAGGAAGACATATACTTGTTTCATTAAAATTGATTTTATGGGTTTCGTTGGTTTAATGTAGAATGAACTAAATGAATGGTATTGTTTGGAATTAGATCCTGATTACCGCTTGATCACCTTTATATTTGCACTCACCCCTTGAAATAGTGCCAATCATAAGACAAAGATAATAATTTTTTGGTTCTGATATTAAAGAACTAAAGAAATCAACAAAAAAACAGAAGATTTTCGATGAATATGGTGGAATCCTCTATTAAATGCATTGAGGAGGGACTACCAGTGTCCTCGGACCTCTGCAAACAGAACCCTCACCCGGGAATATATTGGGAAGGTTTATGATGTCAGACAATCGTACTATACGCTCACCATTATCTACTCTACTTTCAATGCCGGCGATAGTGGTAAGCCATATTTTCAGGGTGGTTTCTTATTCTACTGGTTAGGCAACCTACAGCAATGCGATTAAGAATGATATGCAGATTTCAAACAGATATAATCAAGAAACGACTAAATGTGGGTAGGAATGCCCTATTTTACCTGAAAATTTAGTACTATGAAAGGTAAACTTACCCGGATAGTGGTCTTTCTTTTCCTCCTCACCCCCTTACTTGTCGAGGCAAATAACACCGAAAAGGTGACCATTATTGACGCCAGGCATTATAGCCATGTCTTTGGTGAGATGAGAAACTATCGCATTTTTTTACCTCCGGGTTATGATGCCAACCCTGATCAAAAGTTTCCGGTGATTTACTTTCTGCACGGTTGGTCGCAACGTTTTTTCGGCAGTGGGCCGAATCCGTACTCCGAGTATGATCGGGGTGACCAGGCAAACGGTGACAATATTGAACAATTTGTTTTAATTAATGAGGTGATTGTAGTGAAATCCGATGGTTACAATCGTGCTAAAGACGAAGATTATTATCTTCGGCCTTACAACGTCGGGCCGGTGGAAACCCATCGTCAATTTCCAATCTATTTTAAAGAACTGGTAGATTTTATCGATCTTACCTATGCGACCATTCCTGATCGGGAGCACCGTGCCATTTCCGGTCTTTCCATGGGGGGGTTTATGTCTTTGTTTATTGGAGGTAAGTACCCGCATTTATTTTCTGCTGTAGGTAGTTTTTGCGGGTCTCCTGAATTTGTGATCGGACCCAAGGATATGCCGGTTGAATACCGTCATATGGATATGTATCAAAATTATGGAGGGTCCAACGTCCGGCTTCATTATGGGGATCAGGATTTTATCCGGGGTTATCATGGGGATTTAAATCGGGTGTGGACCAACACGATGGATCATTATTCTTACAAGATTTTTCCTGGAGATGAACATACTACCAGTGGTCTCGGTGAAATGTTTGGTTTCCTCCTCGAAACATTTAAAGATCCTATAGTGAAACCTGCAAAATGGGATCACATTGATATTTATCCGGCATTCTCAGTTTGGGATTATGAGATTACCACCGATCGGAATATGCCGGGCTTTACGATTTTGGAAAATGTCGATGAAAAGGGATTTACCAGTTCCGTGAGAGAATTTATGCCTGATGGTTCTACCCAACCTCATGTCCAGGTATCTATTTTAACTCCGGCAATTTACAAGAAAAACAAACCTATATCATCAATGATTATAATGCCGATAAAGGACTAGGATCACAAACTCGTATAAAAAGTGATCACCTCGGAAGATTAAAAATTATTACCAACGGATCCAATCATCAGATTGGCATTAATGGAGAACAGGATAATGCCAATATTTCTGTCGTCAGGTTTACTATTCTCAATAATAGAAGTTGGGCCACTCCTCACCGTGATGTCTCGATTTCCCTAGATTTACTCAATAAAGGAATGGCAGCCTCAGGTGAAATAGAAATTGAATTGTCAACATTAAACAAAAAGGTGATTATTAGTAGGCCAGAGTCTTCCTCTCTTAGCGTGGGTGTTAATCAAACTCAGAAGTGCCAGACTCCCTTTGTTTTTCAGGTGGAGGATGATGAAATGGAGGTGGTTAAATTTAGGGCGAGGATTAAAAATGGTGCTACTACTTGGGAGCAAGATTTCGTAGTACCAATTACAGCGAATCTTTCGCCGGTCCAGGAATATGTCATTGGAGACGGTGGCGTTTATACTGTCGCCAAAGGAGGTAATGACCTGGATACAGTGGAGATCGGCCAGGGAAACGCAGATGGCATTCCTAATCCAGGTGAATTCATTGAAATATTGGTGAAGGACAATGATATGTTGTGGCGTACCGAAGCATCGGTTCAGGGTCCTTATGCTAATCCCTTTGGCATTCACCTAAGAAAATCAGATAATTGGGGAAGTTATGATCACGTGGGTGGATCGGCAAAAAATTCAACTATTGTGATTGCTTCTGATTGTCCAGATGGGGAACAAATCGATTTATCACTTGAGTATTGGCGACCGGATTACCCTTATCATATAATTGGCAAGGGTAGTGTCAAATTAGAAATCGTGGGTTCAGATCAGACACCTCCGCAAATTGCTTGGGTTCAAATACCGGCTGACAATTTGCTGCAGGTAAAGTTGCATGATGGATCTGTGATCGACAGGGTACAAGCTACTTTCATTGACAAAGATAAAAATACCTTCGACCTTACATTAAATGATCGCGGCATTGATGGAGATGCAGTGGGGTCAGATAATGTCTTTTGTGGTTTGGTGCCCAAGCAAAAATTTGGATTTTATCGCCTAATATTGGAGGCTGAAGATTCGTTTGGTAATAAAGTAAAACAGGAGGTTTTAGAAAAATTTCTCTTACACTAAAATAACACTGGTCATATTTACTGCATTTTACTGAAATGTTGGACTAATCGAATAGAAAGAGAGAGAGCAGAATTTACATTCTGCGACTTCTAAGGTCGAACAATTCAATGATTATTCAATATTTACCCCCTAAAAATGGCGAAGACTCAAAATAGCATTAATAACATATGAATAAAATAGCCATCATAATTGGAGCAACCGGACTGGTAGGTAACCATCTACTTCACAAATTACTTTTGGATCCTACTTTTTCGCTGGTGAAAATATTTGTAAGGCGTGCCACCGGAGTCACTCATGAAAAACTTGATGAAAAAATCATTGATTTTAAAAACATTGAACTCATAAAAAAGGAGATAACCGGTGACGTACTTTTTTCTTGCCTGGGTACCACCCTCAGGCAAGCGGGAAGTAAAGCGGCTCAATATGAGGTGGACTATACGTTTCAATACCAATTTGCCCAATTTGCCAGTGAAAACGGAGTAGATGCTTATTTGTTGGTTTCATCGACTTCGGCTAATTCTAATTCCATGCTTTTTTATTCCAAAATAAAAGGTAAGCTTGAAGATGAGGTTAAGAAGCTGGGATTTAAAAGAATCGTGATCCTGCAACCCAGCGTTTTGTCGGGTGAACGTAAAGAAGAACGATTTGGGGAGAAACTCGGAGCTGGCCTAATCAATTTCCTGAGTAGTGTCTTTCCTTTTTTAAAAAAATATCGTAGTATAAGTGGAGATAAGGTAGCTTCAGCGCTTATTTCATATTATAAAGAACCCGGACAAAATAAGATTCAAGTATATAAACTTGATGAAATTCATCGGGCCGGAACTAGCAGTAGTAGTTAGGTATACTTGTCGATATTTTGTTTTGTTTCCTGTTTAATCCAATACTTTGTATAGACCAATATAATAACTGGCACTAAGATCAACCCCACTAACGAAAACCAGTCACTGATAACATGCCCACCTTTAGAAATGAAAATAAACTGTCCAAGGGGTCCTTTTGAGAAGACAGTATTGTGGGTAAAGTTCCACCCGAAGTGAAAGCCAATTGGCATGACAATCGATCTGGTCTTTGCAAAAGCAAGCGTTCAGGCGTAGCCCATAACACCGGTACCCAGAAAGGCAAAGATCATGGGAATGATCTGACCAAAAATGCCAAAAGTAAACCAATGATAGATGCCGAATGCTGTCGCTGAAAGAAGGATTCCGGCATTTGTACCGATTCGTTTTATTAAGATATACAGTGCTGTGCCCCGGAATATGAGTTCTTCGGTGAGAACTGATTTTATATCCCATATAAATCCCTTCCATAGCATGGAATTGTTAAAAGAATCGTTCAAGACCCACTTCGCTGATTTCAAGTAGGACTCCGCGACTTGTACTGTAATGCAGAGAAGCGTTGTAATTGCCATGCCTGTGAGAAATTGACCTATCCTCTTCTTTAGAGGTGTCAATCCCAACACCATGAGACTTCTACCTTCTATAAAATGGACAGTAATCCAGGAAATCATTAAAATAACCACCACTCCAAGCATGGTATCTCTTCTAGCAGCTCGAACAAATCCGATCTTGATCTTGTCCTTAAAATTGATTAAATTCTGGAATGTTTTCATTATGAATACATTAAAATTAAACTTATTATGTGGAACAAGATTGTCATTAAGCACGGTATCGGTTTATTTCTTGGATTGATCGCTTATTATCTGATCATGCAGATTCTCGGTCTGAGCAATCGTTATGATTTCAGGATCTTTAATGCGGTGATTCAAATTGGAGTCTTGTATCTGGCTATCAAGGAGTACGCAAAATCTAAACCAGAAGATTTTAATTATCTTTCGGGTACTGTCATAGGAATTAATACATCGGTGGTTGGAGTACTACCTTTTGCCATTTTTCAAATGATCAATCTGTATTTAAATCCGCAGCTTTTGGAGTTTATTCAGCAGAATGCACCTGTAGTCGGTCCTTATGTGAATCCTTTTAGTGGTGGTTTAATAGTATTTGTTGAGGGATTGGCGGTGGGCCTCGTAATATCATATATCTGCATGAGGGTAGTGGAATTACAAAGTAAAGAATACGGTGATAAGCTGCAAAATGGTAACCATGAGCGACTGAATACGCATATTC
Source organism: Saprospiraceae bacterium (assembly GCA_016711125.1). Lineage (GTDB taxonomy): Bacteria > Bacteroidota > Bacteroidia > Chitinophagales > Saprospiraceae > JABDMH01. The sequence continues at coordinate 1,021,086 of JADJTQ010000003.1, forward strand.
AGGAACCGTAGCATTCTCCTTTCTCCAGGACACGAATCTTAGCGGTCTGGTTAAGATGTTTTTTTCGAAGATAGTCTTAAACAGAAGTAATCATGATAGGTGCCCAGGCCCGATCACCCCAAATAGTTTGATCAACCTCGGCTTTGGAGATAAAAGGATTTTCAACATGTTGGAAGCGAACGATTGTACATAACTTGTTTGTTCCTAGTACTGTGGTTTGCCATATTTTTAAGTACCTTAACTTTATGAGGGTCATTGACAGTCAGCATTTAGATACTCATTGACTGTTTAATCTCCTTCTTAATGGGATCATTTGTGATGAATAATCATAACTTGTTGGTTTTTAGTTAAATATTTGCCACGGTTCAGTCATTTGTTAATGTAGATTGATATGGATATCCAAGCTTCATTCCCCTGGCTATTTGCCGCCATCGTTGGTTTTGGCCATGCCTTTGAAGCCGATCACCTTCTCGCGGTAAGTAATATTGTTACCAAGCGGAAAAGCGTTTCCCTGGCGATCAAAGATGGGATCTTCTGGGGCCTGGGTCATACATCGACCATCTTTTTCTTTGGTTTCTTGGTCATTGTTGGTCGGGTGACTTTTTTGGATGGCTGTTTCGGTTATCTCGAGGCTTTTGTTGGCTTGATGCTAATCACTTTAGGTCTCGTGCGTTTGTACCAGTATTTTCGCAAGAGAAATTTGCATTTTGTAGAAGTACATAAACATCACCTGGCTTATGGTGTCGGACTCATTCATGGGCTGGCTGGTAGCGGTGCAATGATCCTGCTCGTTATGACAGAAGTCGAAACCGGTGTCGATAGTCTGATTTATCTTGTTATTTTCGGTATCGGGTCGATAGTAGGGATGCTCATTGCAGCCGGTCTTTTGAACCTTCCTTTTTCTCGAAAAATTGGAAACAATGCCAACCTTCAATTGATTTTAGTGGTCCTTTCGTCTTTATTATGCCTGTTCTATGGCGGGTTTATCATTTATAAAAACTTACAGTAACAGCTTTAAGTACCCGCGATTTTTTCGTTATTAGCCGACCTCATATGATCGCCACACAATTTTTGCAAAAGGATTCTGTTCCGTTTGGATGTATGCTAGTCTTTATCGCTTATCTTTTTCCTAACCAATTACTCCTACTTGATCCGAAAAAGAGGAAAGAAGGGTATTATATTAGTTGCCGGGTGCAGAGACGGTTACAGAGTCTGGTATGAAGATTATGTTCATCAAACATTTGACCATTCTACCAAGTCTAAGCACTAATGGGAAGCAAAGAAGATCAAATTGATGCGACAATTATCAAGAGCAGGAAGGAATGGAAGGATATGAATGGAATATGATTTGACCCAGTTATCCAGACAAGAGCAAATGGATGCTTGCAATACACATGATTCTAACGCCGCTAATTTTGGCGGGCGATGTGAATTGGAATAGAAAAGTAAAAACCATATTGCCCATAGACGATTCAGTCCATTAGACCCAGGGGGCTGTTAAATTTTGCAACTTGATGTTGAAGCCGTAAATCGTCGTTCCTGTTGTGGGGAGACGAATGAAGCGACCTAAATAACTAAAATTTATTCCTATGAATGGTGAGACACCGATAGATTTACTTCCTATCCAGCAACGATCGGAGTACGAAATGATGATTAAGGCATTCAAACAGGGGCTGCTTATGGGGCTGCCTGTTATTATCCTGGTAATTGTATTTTATTTGTTGATAAAGCTATTCGCTGAATTTCTGGCTCCGGTTAATAGTGTATTTTTTCAGGGTCCAAAGGAAGAGACACCATGGTATATCTATCTGTTTACCATATGCCTTCTAGGAGGTTTTTTCATATGCCTGGGGTTGCTAGTCCGAAACAGATCGGGTCACAAGTATTATTCCAGATTTGAGAATAGGTATTTATCTCATCTACCTCTCTATGATGCAGTTAGAGACACCATTAATCATTTCACCAGGCTTAGTCAAATGCCCTTCACGCAAGTGGTGTTAGTTGATCCATTTGGCACGGGAGTACTACTAACGGGTTTTATTACGGAACATATAAGCTCCGAGATGTTCACCGTTTTTGTACCGACGGCTCCTAACCCGATGAATGGAAATATATACCATGTGCCTCGATCTAAAATTACTTTCGTTGATTGTCGGTCTCATTCAGCATTACGTACGATCGTTGGTATGGGCGCAGGTTCTTCATCTTTGTTTATTAACATTTCAAGATCGGAGATAAACCCTGAAGATTCCCGGTAAGGGCCTTCTCTACCCGAAATTAAAAATCAGTTTGAATCAGTTTCATCCAGAGTTTGCCCGGGCGTCGGCAGTCCGTCTCTCGACCAAACCGAACGGTCCCATCCATGCACTGATATTCCAATTGGGTCAATTTTATAGAAAAGGTTTTCCGCCCTCCTGGCTTATTCTTATCTAAGCACCATCAACCAAAGGGACCGCCACTTATGAGCTAGCCCGCAAACTGGTAATGAGTCAGGGTGTCATGGCTCTTTAAAAGAAAAGTTATACTGGACCTATTGGACATGAAAGTGGTGATTATTAAAGCCGATAGTGCTGTGGTTATGGATTAGCACCCCATCGAAGGAAAATCAAAACAAGAGGGGAGGAGGCGATCCGCTCGAAAACAAGTAAGTTGTGGCCATTCGAAGGCGCCCAAGTGGAAGGATTGGTTTGGGGATTTCATAATCCTCTTTATCTCTATAGTCTTCAGTATCAAATATCTTTTCTGGTTCCCTGTGTTTTCTTGTTTACCATACTCGCAATGATAAAAAATCTATTGAAATTTTAGCATGTCGTCCCCATTTGGCTGAAATGTTAGCTTTGCCGGCAGGTAAATTAAGAATGTTGATCCTTGCCCCAAACGAGACTCTGCAGCGATCAATCCTTGATGATTTTCAACAATTTTTTTGCAAGTTGCCAATCCAATGCCCGTGCCGGGATAAGTGTCTCTGGTATGGAGTCTTTTGAATGGCAGGAAAATCTCACTAGCGTATTTTTGATCAAATCCGATTCCGTTGTCTGAAATTGAAATTAGAAGATATTTTCTCTTAGGATTGAGTAGGTGGCGATATGCCGGATCACTCTTGTCTAGAATTCTCGACTTGATCTCTATTTTTGGTCTTATTGCATCTTTACTATATTTTAGTGAATTGGCTAACAAGTTGTCAATTAATTGTCGAAGTTGAAAAGGTACCCCTTTAATCTCAGGGAGATTGTCAAATTTGATTTGCGCATCTTTAGATTTAATCTGTTCAGAAAGTTCGGCAATACATTCCTGCATCAAGTCGGCAAGATTCACTTTTTCAAATAGATCGCCATTCTGGTTTAGACTAGAAAATGCCAGTAGATCCAGAATCAGTTGCTGCATGCGTCTGGCTGCGTCTTCAGTACGTGAAAGATATTGGTTTATTTGATCAGAAAGCAAGGAAGATTGTGAATTGATCCTGGAAATAAACATCTGGATTTTACGGATGGGCTCCTGTAGATCATGACTAACCACTCGATTGAATGAGACTAAATCCTGGTTTTGCCGCTCCAGCCTAAGATTCTTACGTTCCAACTCTTCTTCGTTACTGATTCGACTTAACTCCATCTCTATGCGTTTCGAAGCAATTCTAATCAATGAGTCCGTGTAAGACACATTCTGAATCGCATTTTCATCAAGGACACAGATCACCCCAATTACCTTTCGTCGTTCATCAAAAAGGGGGTGTGCAATTACGCCATCAGCTTTCAAATGGAAGGCTCCTTTTTGGTCCGTCAGAGTAAGCTGGGCATTTTCAGGACATGAAAAGGGATATCCCCTTAATATAGTGTCAAATGGATTATTGTCAGCTTCAAAAGCAATTCGATCCTTTAGTTCATTTCGATGCCGAAAAGAGAATGATGCTATGATAGGGTGTCCGTTTTCCTGAATCACGATCCGGCCAAACAATATATAATCTAGTTTTGTTTTTAGCGCGAGCTCGCTGCTGAGCGAGTTAAAAAAATCAGTTCCTGTATGATAGGAGGCAAAACTTTCTGAAAACTCTCTGAGCAGTTGCTGTTCCAAAACCTGATTTTTACTTGATAGCAATTTATTGGCAGCCTCAAGCTGTAATGCCACCACTTTCGTGTTGGTAATGTCAATCAACATGCCAATCACCTGAATTACCCTTCCATCAGGATCTTTTCTATATACGGCATCTCTGGCCAATATATTCCGATATTTGCCCTCGTGTGTTTTACAACGGTATTCACATTGCAGTACATCATCGGCCTCTCTACTTACAAAGCTGTCAAAATGTTGCTGCACTATGTCGTGATCATCAGGATGCAATAATGGGTACAATGCCCGAGTACCATATTGGTCAATATCTGAGTCAGAGTAACCTAAAAATTCAAAAACATTTCGATTCGAAAAGATGTATTCTTCTTTTTGAAGGTCATAGATGTAAATAATGTTGGGTAAGATCTCGAGAATCGATTTGGTGAATTGTTCGCTATCAAGTAATTCCTGCTCTTTTTTTCTTAATTCAGTAACATTTATGCAAATGCCTCTAATTGCGGTAACTTTACCATCGACATTTTTATCAACTTTTCCCTTAGAAATGATATTGATGATCTCTCCTTGTTTATTTATTCGTCGAAATTCAAACTCTACTGGTTTTCCATCTTGCCTAATTTTCTGGTGAGATCGAATTATGATCGCCCGATCGTCAGGATGTACATTTCCATAGCTCGAGGTATCCAGTTCTATTTCTCCTGGCTGAAAACCATAGATGCGGTACAGGTTATCGGACCATTCGTAGAGATTCTTTTCAAAGTCGACTTTCCACATCCCGATCTTTCCAATCTCGTAAGCTGTAGTCAGCTCTTGATTTAACTTTATGAGATGATTTTCAGTCTCTTTCTTTTTCGTAGTATCGAGGTCGGTACCATATACACCGATGGTTCTGCCAAGCTCATCTTGGATAGCTCTGGCTTTGGTAAGAATATAAATTATTTCTCCTCTTTTGTTAAACCTGCGGTACTCGATCTCAATGTCCCGTCCAGCTCTTATTTGATCAATAGCGTTAGTGAGAATGTGATGATCGTCAGGATGTGTATTCATCTTTACATATTGGAGGTTGGGAGTGATCTCATTGACTTCATATCCCCAAAATCGATACATCTCAGGTGACCACGAGATCGCTTCATTTTCGAAATACCATTCCCAACCGGCCATACCGGCCAATTCCTGTGATTGTGACAATTGAGCCTCTCGTCTCCTAAGGGTCTTGGTACGATCTAACACGAGTTGCTCCAACTTTCCCATGTTTTTTTTCAGTTGTCGCTCCTGTCGCTTTCGATCAGAAATATCCAGACATGAACCGGCAAAACCACTGAACTGCTTTTCATCAGACCAAAGTGGCAGACCCTTGGCTAATGTCCATAGGAGTGAGCCATCTGCCATTACGGTTCTGAAATCAATCTTGAATTCTTTTTTATGTAGAAGTGCCTGGTTAAATTGTTCGATAACATCTGATCGGTCCTGATCATAAATGCTTTCAAACCAGCCATCTCCTATATGAGCTTCAATAGGCCTGCCCGTCCAGGTAATCCATGGTTGATTGAAATAGGTCGCCTTACCTTTCTCGTCCGTCATCCAAAGGGCCGCTGGAGAAGCTGAAGTAATGTTTTCAAGAATTTGTTGATTTTCGGTAAGTGATTTTGCTTGTTCCTGGATGATTTTTAGATTTTCTACCTTTTCAGTAGTTTCCATACAGGTAACAAACACTCCGGTAGTTTCACCCCGCTGATCAAACAAGGGACTGTAGCTAAAAGTCCAATAAACTTTTTCAATCACCTTATTTCTAAAAATGGGTATGAGCGCATCTTCCATCCATATTGCCTCCCTGTTCGTTAATACTTGTGAGATGAGCGGTCCTATTTGTTCCCAAATCTCAGGCCAGGCTTCTTGGGCAGAAAGTCCAAGGATTCCAGGATGTTTTCCCTCATTACCCAGGCTAGGTCGATAACCATCATTATAAAAACATGTCAATTCAGGTCCCCAAAATAGAAACATCGGAAATCTGGAGTTCAACATTAAATTAAGGGTGTGTAGTAAATCAGTTGGCCACACATCGATCGGGCCGAGTTGGGTATCACTCCACCGGTACGAGCGGATGAGGTTGCCCATCTCGCCTCCACCAAAAATGGGAGGGCTCTTGGATCCAGTAATCATAATTATTTTTCAATCAATATTTCTTTTGAAAATGCTTCTAAGATTCAATCGGACGGGCTACTGAGGAAGTCAGATGCTGAGTAGAAAATTCTCTCGATTTAAACCAGAGGTCTCATATTGCCAACTTCTCTGCAGGACTTCTGAAAGCACTTTTTTTAAAGTATTGTAATCATTGGGTTTTCGAATGTAAATATTAGCTCCCAGAATGAAAGTATTCTCTACGTCTTGGGGAGATCCAGAAGTGGAGTAAACCGCAACACATAGATTTCGCAGCTCTTCCGTGCCTCTTATTTCTTTAAGGCAATCTATTCCTCCTTTCAGAGGCATATTAAGATCCAGGAAAAGTAGATTGGGTAATGGCGTGTCCAGATCAAGTAAGTGATCCATTAGCTCAACGCCGTTTTGAAAAAAAGTAACATCTGACTTTATCGTCAACTCAGATAGTGCATCGGCAAAAAAAAGCCTGTCGTCCGGGTCATCGTCGGCTAAAAAAACCTTTAGCGGCACATGTTGCATGGCACTCATTTACATCTAAGGTAGAGTTTTCCCTCACTTTGTAACAAAGAATTTCTCCTTGTCTCAGGGTGTGCCTTTCATCCCGCCTGTATGCCCGGTCCTACTTTGTGAGTAAGATCGCATTCTATTTCAAAGATCTTTTTTCAGATGGAGGTCGACTATCGTTCTAGATCGTGATTATAGTTGACTTCTTTACTTTTTTGGTGAGGTTTCAACACCCAACCTTTACCCTTTAACCCTTAAAAATCAACCAATCTGGTGTTGTACCGTTCCATTTCGATCCGGCAAAAGTTATGAAAATAGACAGTAAGCCAGGGTTCTAAAACCACCGAGATTTTGAGGAGGTCTTTTTTCTGTTTGAGCCTTTCCATCGCTTTTTGATAAATTTGATCAGCAAGATCAATATTGGATGAACCCACCAGGTGCTTGACAAAATGGTACATGTCTGCACCATGACGCTCTTCTATAAACGAATGAAACGATACATTTTCGATCGATTGGGGTTTGACTGGTGAGATGTGACGCCTGATTCTCATATACAAGGTTTTCATGAGCTAAAGCTAAGCATCTCCACTCCCGAAATCGTTACACAACTTTATTTGAATTTTACATAATTCTATATTTTAAATTTATCGACCAATCAAAGATCACCCGAAGCATGGTACCTTTTTTTTATTATTCGAAGAAAGGCTGATGCATTTAGTCCGGTGGTTTTCTTGAATTGATTGGATAGGTGTGCCACGCTGCTGTAGTTCAGTAAATGCGCAATTTCGGTGAGGGTATGCCGGTCTGCGATGATGAGCTCCTTTGCTCGTTCTACCTTCTGGATGATAATGTAATTTTCAATGGAGGAGTAGGTGCCTTCTTTAAAGATTTTTGAAATGTTGCTGTAACTCATGTTAAGTTTGCTTTCCAGATAATTGGAAGTCGTCATATTGGGTGGATTTTCGGAGGCATTGAGCATTTCGGAAATAATATCCTTGATTTGTTGTAACTGACTACTCTGCCGGTCTTCGATCAAATGAATTCCATAAGCGGTAAGTTTTAGTTCGAGTTCAGCTATCTCTTCCTTTTTAAGCTTTCTGACTAGCTCAATCTCACCTATTCTGACCTCTGCTTCAGAGGGCCTTGACATGCTTGCCAATTGATCTTTGATGACTTTCTGGACGAGTATCGTCTGATCTGTACTATATCTGAGTTTATATTTCATAGTGACGTTCCGAAATTATGGTTGCTCAATGTGATTTCTTTATGAGATGGTTTCATTTTTTGAGAGATGTCGGGAAGACTGAAAATTAAAAAGAATCATGCATTACATTTGGGTGGATCCAGGACTTAAATATATTGAAATATTTCACGATCGAGAAAAGGAGAAATCAACTAATTATTTCAGTATATCAACTGCCCGAATTTTTGTTGTCTTTAGGCAGGTTTGGTCTTTTTTTTAGCTTGATCAGGATTTATAGGGCACTTTTGAAAGGACATGTCTTATTGCATTTAAATGTGCTTCTTCGGCATCATTGGCATCAATCTTTTTCCAGGGTACTTTTTTAGTATTCGTTTGTTTAAAGAGGGCTTCTTCGTAAGTTTGATAGACGCTCCATAATTTCTGTGCAGCAAGATCGACTTTGGTTAATTCCCATCTTCGTAAAGGGTTTTTTTTGACCATTTGAATTCTCTTGGCCTGTACTTCTTTAGAGATGGACATGAATAACTTAAAGAGTTTAATACCATCATTATGGATCATTCGTTCAAAATGATTCACTTCACTCATAAATTGTTCATATTCTCTTTTAGTGCAAAAGCCATTTACTGGTTCAACCATAGCACGGTTGTACCAACTGCGATCAAAAAATACAATTTCACCTGGTCTCGGCAATTGCATGACATAACGTTGAAAATACCACTGACCCGCTTCAATTTCATTTGGTTTAGGCAAGGCAACCAATCGTGCAGATCTTGGATTTAAATGCTCGGCGAAGGCCCTGATGGTCATTCCCTTTCCAGCAAACTCACCACCTTCAAATAGGATAAGTAACCGTTCGTTGTTATCCACTACCCAGTTTTGCATTTTAACTAACTCAATCTGTACCTTTTTCAGTGCTGCATCATATTGTGATCCTTTTAATACGGTCGGAATATCGGGTGGATCATTGGACAGCAAATATATCAGACCTTTTTGACTGCTCAACTTCAGTAATTCACTTCTAGAATAGCTCATTGGTTCTGCTTTTTAATCCAGGTGCAACATTGAACGGTGAAAGCGCTGTACAATATTGGGATCAGGATAAATAATGGTTTTTGCTCGCGCTTTTCCATCGTATTCAAACATGGAGAGGAGATAACGGATCGACTCAAGTCGCGATTGTTTTTTATTGTTGGCCTTTACAATAATCCAGGGTGCGTAACTAGTATGAGTTTTACTAAACATTTCTTCTTTATAATGAGTCCACTCCTCCCAAAATTCTTGCGATTTAAGGTCGACCGGACTCAGTTTCCATTGTTTTAGTGGGTCAGTTTGCCGGGCTTTAAATCGAAGACTCTGTTCTTCCTGTGATATCGAGAACCAGAATTTAATAATATCAACTCCGTTTTCAAATAGCATATGCTCCAATTCAGGAACTTGCCTGATAAACTCATGATATTCCCCAATGCTGCAAAACCCCATGACCGGCTCAACCACAGCCCGGTTATACCAACTTCGGTCAAAGAATACGATTTCACCGAGATTTGGCAGCTCCTTTACATGGCGTCTGAAGTACCATTGCCCCCTTTCAATGTCAGTTGGTTTGTTAAGGGCAACTACCCTCATAGAACGGGGATTGAGATAACGGGTAAATCTTCTGATTGAGCCTCCCTTTCCAGCTGCGTCCCGGCCCTCAAAGACAACCACCACTCTTTTCTTGTGAGCAAGAATCCAGTTTTGTAGTTTGAGAAGTTCTACCTGCAGCTCTTGCAACTCGGCTTCATAGTCTATTGCTTCCTTGATTGCCTCCAGATTTATCGAGCTTTGTTGAAGAATCTGAAGGAGATCTTCCTGGTTGGTAATTGATGAAAGCTGTTCTTCTGTTAAGCAGAATCGCTTCTTACTTTTTCCCATATTTAGATTTTCGATAATGTGTATTTCGTCTTGTCTTATATATGCAACAAGAGTAAGATAATGTGCTTTTGGGGTTTTGTGACTTAAATCAAAGAAAGAAAATATTTGTGGAAACTCAGATAACCGCTGCGTGATATAGATTAACTCCTCATGCCCTGATCTGTCTCTCAAGCGATAGGACCGCCCCGTGGTTCAATCAAGCCTCTCCCTAGCACGTATAATGGATATTGCACGGTTAGTTTCCGAAAATTCGCCAAATCTTTATCTCATCCTTAAAATTATCATATTTTGGGCTCCTGACTAGGGAAGGGCATTGCCGACATCAGAATAAGAGCTACTAAGTTGGCTTCAACTGTTTTTGATAACCTTACTCTGAACCAGTATGGCGACCTTTTACCTTATCCTAGTGATTGTCTTATTCATTTTGGCAGTCTCTGATCTAATTGTTGGTGTAAGTAATGATGCCGTCAATTTTCTGAACTCTGCCGTCGGTGCCAGGGCAGCCTCTCTTAAGATGATCATCTTTGTTGCGGCGCTTGGTGTACTGATCGGATCTGCATTCAGTAGTGGAATGATGGAGGTGGCTCGTAAGGGAATTTTCCATCCGGAATACTTCTATTTTTCAGAGATCATGATTTTGTTTCTAGCCGTGATGGTTACCGATGTGATCCTGCTCGATACTTTTAATACCTACGGTATGCCTACCTCCACTACCGTATCGATCGTTTTCGAATTGTTGGGTGCAGCTGTGGCAATTTCGATGGTTAAGATCATGACCGACCCGAATGCACTCAAACTATATGAATATATCAATTCTGCAAAAGCGTTAGGTATCATATCCGGTATTTTGGTTTCTGTGGTAATTGCTTTTAGTTGCGGAATGCTGGCGCAATACCTGAGTCGTTTACTCTTTTCCTTTGATTATGAGCGCCGTATGCGTAAGTATGGTGCTATTTGGGGTGGACTGGGTATCATGGCTATCACTTACTTTATGTTAATTAAAGGAGCAAAGGGAGCAGCTTTTTTAAGTGATGATTTTGTGGCTAGTCTAACCGAAAATACCGGACAATTGCTTCTGATCAATTTTGTTGGATGGACCGTTGTATTGTATGTTTTAAATCGGCTCTTCAAGATCGACATTCTGGTGGTTTTGGTGTTATTTGGCACTTTTGCTCTGGCTATGGCCTTTGCGGGCAATGATTTGGTCAATTTCATTGGGGTGCCTCTGGCAGGTTACAATTCATATCTTCTTTTTACCGAATCTAATGGTGCAGATGCCAGTCAGCTACTCATGGACGGTCTGGCAGGGCAAGTACCCACACCAACTTTGCTGCTTCTGTTATCCGGGCTGATTATGGTGGTGACCTTATATACTTCCAAAAAGGCAAAATCAGTCTTACGTACCACTGTAGACCTGGGTAGACAAGATGAAGGTTATGAGCGATTCGGTTCATTTATGCTGTCACGCTCCATTGTCAGACGATTTGCCACGATGGCCAATTTTGTCAATGATCGCTTACCTGAGCGCTGGCGCCAATCAGTCAGTAGTCAATTTGATCAGACTCCCTTCACACGAAAGCAAGTACATTTAGGTAAGGAAGCTCCGGCATTTGATATGATCAGAGCGTCAGTTACCCTTGTGGTTGCTAGTAGCCTCATAGCTATCGGTACCAATTTGAAATTACCCCTTTCCACTACGTATGTGACCTTTATGGTTTTTATGGGAACCTCTTTGGCTGATGGCGCTTGGGGCCGAGAGAGTGCCGTGTATCGGGTCACTGGAGTTCTGACAGTCGTGGGAGGATGGTTTTTTACAGCAATTTCTGCCTTTATTGTCGCATTTATCTTAGCGCTGATTTTTTATTTTGGAGGTTTGATCGCCATTGCGCTCTTGTTAATCCTTTCGGCAATGTTGATTTACCGTACTCACCGGCTTCACCATAAGAAAATTGAAGAACAAGAAAATCTCGAAAAAAGTGTAGAGGAAGGCACACTTTCAAAAGCCAAAGTGATCAGTCTTTGTATCACTCAATTAAAATCTTTTTTAAATCAATACGGCGACCTCACTGACAAGTCATTTGCTGCCTTCAAAGAAGAAAACTTAACTGCGTTAAATCAGGTTTATCAGGCCTTTAAGCCGGTGCATGCAAAAATCGATAGCTTAAAAAATAATTCAAGTCAGGCTTTGGATCAAGTGCCTGAGAGCGAACTTGAGGCCGGTCATCTCTATATTTTAGTGGTCGACTATTTGTCGGAAATGGCCAAAGATGTCAATTCGATCTTAAAGGTTAACCTAAGCCATGTCGATAACAATCACAAACCGTTACTTCCTGAACAGATTGTAGAGCTAGTATCTCTACATGAAATGCTTAAAGAACGTTACGCCATCATTATCGATATTTTCAAAAATGTTGATGACCATCGAATTGAGGAATTTTTTAGCAGCTTGTCTTTGTTTGTGAGAAGGACTCGCGCGATACGCAAGAATCAGATCAAACGTATTAAAAACCATCAAGTTGGGACTCGTAATAGTGTGTTATTCCTCAATCATTTGGGAGAGTTACGTAACCTTGCATTATTTGCCAATCGAATTGTCCGGGTATTTGATGAGTTGATTCTTAATCCGGTTGAGGAAAGTGAATTCATTCCATCCAATATTAAGAAGGAACTGAAGGAAATGCGCCGGGAAGCCAAATCTATGTCTGTTTTGGACATGGAGGTAATGATGGAAGATGAGGAGACTTCAACTTCACCAGGTGACCCCAAGAAGGATGCAGAGACGGATCCGGGGAAAGCAGAAAAAAACGATTTTACTGGTGATGACCCGAAAGAATAACGAGCCGGATCTTATAAGCAAACCTGCGTCGTTAACTACACTCTTCTGGTGAGTTGAGGCCAGATTTTTAACACTTTACAGTTTTCACTATGTTAATTTTATCTACAGCTATAAAATAATATAGAAATTTTCTATATTGAGACCAAGTTCCTTCCTGTAAGATTGTATTTGGGATAGCTAGGTCGACAAACGAACAATGGGAGGTATAGTGATGTCTGAATTCTGTTGAGTCAGTCGAATAAGAATGGCGAAGCAGGTTAAAAAAGTGAAGTTGATGACCAAATCTTTACTAGCCAGAAATTTAAGTAAACTGAGAGCTCTCAATGGTTTCAATCAGGGAGGGCTCGCTGAGACTCTGGGTGTTACCCGAAATATGGTTGCATCATATGAGTCCCAAAACATACAGCCAAAGCTAGATCTGCTCGCAAAGATTTCTGCATTATTTCGAGTTTCTATCGATGACCTGATTGGCACAGAATTTAACGAGGAAAATTATGAGTCTCTGACGAAGCGGTATCTCTCCGGGCGGAAGGGACCATTGTCTCATGGCAATGAATTTGTATCTCAAGTTGATCTCGATTTGTCGGTCATTGATGAATTTATCGACAGGAATACTAAAATTCGAAAAATGGTCGAAGGCATGAAAGCTTTTTATAATTTTAAGAATCAAAATTTGATGTTAAGTGCAGAAAGTCAACAACTTATGTATGTATTAGACCATCTTATAGAAGCCAATGAGCAACTTTTGCGGGAACTTCAAAAAATAAAATAGAAAAATTCTACAATCTATTGTAGAATAAATGAACATTTTAGTAGGCGTAGACGTTGTGGGTGTATATATAATCTACAGACACTATGACCAACCAAAGTTTCTCAGGTGCCATTGCACACAACCACCACTTTTTATTCAACTATGCCAGGAAATTGACTGGCAATGAACACGATGCCAAGGATTTGCTTCAAAATACCTCCTTGAAAGCTTTTAGAAATCTGGACAAACTCGATGATATCAGAAACTTTAAAGCCTGGATTACCACCATTCTTTATAACATATTTGTATCTGACTATCAAAAGCAGCGACGAAGACAGGAGCTATTGGCTAAGAATGGTTCAAGCGACGCGTACTTCTATAATGTTTCTCAGAGCAAAAATGAGGGTTACGAAAATCTCAAGAAGAAGGATCTGTTGGTATTAACCCAAAATGTAGGCAAGAAAAGTTATGAAGCTTTTGAGCTCTATTTGATTGGATACTCCTACCAGGAGATTGCTGATCTGTTGCGGATCGTAGTTGGTACCGTAAAGAGCCGAATCAATTTTGCAAGAACCAAAGTAAAAGAATTATACCCCTATCTCAGCTTCTCCGATGACAACATGCTCTAAGTCAGTCGAACCATTTCAAGTGTTAGCGGCCATTCCACATTTCACATTATAATTACTTTTTTTAGCCTAAAACTAAAAGTGTAATTAGGTCCAGCAATTTATTTATTTAATACTTCGTGTACTTTTGGCTTGATCCAAAAGTACCAAAAGATCAAGGCTGTAAGGTCTAAACCTAAAACAGGAGGAGAAAGCCGGAATTCTAAAAACTCGTCATGATGGTTCCATATTTGCGACTCAGGTCCAGGGTCATCTCGAGCCTTAATGTGCTGTGGTAGAAGACTCATACAGTTTAGAATTCTTACGGTTGTCTACTCCTGTTTCTTAACGGTTTATCCCTATGAGGCCGATCACGAGACCTTTTGTCAAAGGTCTTTGCAAAGTCGTTGCTTTGGCCTCTGGATCCTTGATAATCAATGGTTTGGATTTTAATTAATGTATCCAAAATGCCGATAGTTGTACTTAAACAGCACAAGGAAGTTCAATATCACATAATTATTACTTTTCTTCAGCCCATAAACACGCGAACCCTTATTTATTTATTTATTTATTTATTTATTACAATTATCGCCAGATTTCTTGCTTTGGTGGCATCGGCTGGTATTGCGGAAATCATTTTCTATATCGTCCTGGTCCTGGCGATTATTTCGATTGTTAGTCATTTATTAGGCGGACGAGCTCCGCGGTAATTGCCCCAAGTAGCCAGCTTGGAGTGTTGGACCAACCATAGTGGAAAGACCTCAGGGCAAAGTAGTACCGAAACTATAATAGTTTAAGAAATCATCTTTTACAATTATAGTAATAGCACTTTCAAATGAATTTTGACGGGAGCTTATTTTAATGCTATTCTTCAAGGGCTAGTAATTTGTAACAGTAACCCTCTGAAAGTTGTCCAGAATCAAATTGTGAATCGAACATTGAACCGCTTCGGATGCTCTAATAGACAGTAACATTATTTAACTTAAAAATTAATTTAACATGAGAGCTATCACATTGTCAGCATCATCATTAACTGGTAATGATGTAAAGAATCACAAAGGTGAAAACATTGGAAATATCAAGGAAATTATGATCAATCTCGAAGATGGTACAGTCGCATACGCTGTTTTGTCATTTGGTGGTTTTCTTGGTATGGGAGACAAATTATTTGCCATTCCCTGGTCAAGCATCATTGTAGACCAAGATAACAAATGCTGTGTATTAAGCATGAGCAAAGAACGATTGGAAAAGGCGCCCGGTTTTGATAAAGACAACTGGCCTAAAGCGGGAGATACCGGGTACTTAACTCAAGTCTATGACTATCATAAGGTGAGCCCTTTTTGGACCGAAACCGTGCATTAAGAATAGTCTCTTGGTACCCATTTATGGATACCTGACATTATCATAGTTTATTAATTTAGATCAAGCCATTGCATGTACAATAACAATGTACAGCGGTGGCTTGATTTTATTTGTAATTCTCAACGGGGACCATGGCAATCCTGGAGCGGACAGGAATGCAAGAGTTAGATTCAAAAAGCTATCGGGTAAATAGAGATTAATTTAGGAAACTTGTCTTTTATTCGATCCTGGAGATCCCAGTTTGGACTTTTTGCGAAAAGCATTGCCTATGGTGAGATCTATACCCAATCCATATCGCTGAGCAAATGCCCAGGTAAACTCCGCACTAAAAAAAGAATTAGGGAAGAATACGAAACCCAGAGTAAAATGAGAACAACAGTTCCTGCAGCCCCGTATATCGAGGCGGGATCTGCCATGCCAAAATAGAGCCCCAACAAAACTACCAGATACAAAAGAAGTCATGTGATCCGGCTCTTATCCATACGCACTTCCATGCTACATAAAAGGGATTGCATGAGAGCTTCTTCTTTGTTTTCTATTTTAACTATTTAATATTGGGTTGGAAAGCAAAGATAAATTTTAAAACACTAATAAGCCCCATCCAAAACATGGACGGGGCTTATCAAAAGGGAGAGTTAAATATTGATAAATTAAAACATTTTACTTCACGTATGACTCAATTTCCTTTTCTAGTTCTGCTCTGGATTTACCTAGTTTTTTCTCTAGTTTTCCCAGTGTCTTTTCAGCCTGGCCTTCAACCATGGTTAGGTCATTATCGGTGAGTTCTCCATATTTTTTCTTTAGACTCCCTTTGATGATGTGCCAGTTGCCTTCCATCTTCAGTTTAAAATTTTCTTTGTCCATTGTATTGTTTTTTTAATATTAGGAAAAATAACGTAACACAGATAAGACTATTCACTCTAACCAAAATGTTCGATATAAACTGAATAAAATTGCTTGCAATGAGGATGTTTTTTATAACTCTTTTCGTGAAATTTGTGGAAACACCTCTATTATTTGGAATAGTGAACCAGGTCAAATACAGGTTGGTCCACCGCTGTCAGATTTTTTGTAGATAAGCCCCTTCCTTTCCTGATGCTGGTGTGATTTTACAAATTCATGGATAAATTCCAATTTAGTATAGATGGAGTTCGACCAGACAAATGGATAAATATCGGGCAATCCCATGGATCGATTCAGACTATTTCCAGCACAGGTAAGGGCAACACTATCCTCGATAATTTTTCTAAAAGTACTGGTAGTATAAGGATTTCTCACTCTTTCCAGGTTCATGAATGATGCCTGTGAATGTGACTCAAGTGAAAGACCTAAATAATGAGCGGTTTCCAAAGTATCCATAATATGCAGATAGTGTGCCCAGGTCTCTGCCCAGTCTTCCCACGGATGCGAACTTGCATACTTACTTATGAAGCGTTGATTCCAATCCTGCGGGGCATCATGAGTATAATGGGATTGAATTGCTTCGGTATAATTCACATTTTCATCGCCGAAGATCTCACGAAATCTGACTTTGTCATTGTGATCAGAGAGTAGCATCCAATAATAGTGGCCGATTTCGTGTCGGAAGTGCCCGAGAAGTGTTCGATAGGCTTGATAGCTGTTTTCGCATTTGTTCTCTATGTACTGGATCCCCCTCATCTAAAAGAGTAGTCACAAGACCATTCGCATGTCCAGTCATTCTATTTGATGTATTGTCAGCCACCAAAAAATCGAAGGAGAGTCCATTGATCTGGTCTTTTGATTTGGGAATTAGAGGCAATTGCAGGACTAGTAGCTGATAAATGAGTCTATGTTTTGCCATTTCCATTTCTCGCCATTTTTCGAAATTGACGGTGTCTTCGTAAGTCGGTATCAGACCGTTGAAAGAACATGCAAGGCAAAATTGGTCCGTTTCAATATTTCGTACCACCCAGTTGCAGACATCACGTGCATAGTTTGTGCAATAGATTGAATGATGATGATGATCGTCGACCAGGACAAAATCAAAATGATAGACACTGAAACCAACTTTTGAATTGCAGTTGAGGCAGATATTGTTCTCAAAGAAGATAGGATGACTACACTTGGGGCAACTAAAGACCTTCAATATTTGAATTTTAAGGAGGTTTGATCGAGGGAATCTTGAAATACTCACTTCGCGCGAGGATGTTAAAAATTCATATGGGAAGAGGAGTTCAAGTGGTCAAAATAATTTAAATCAAATTAGTTTTTTGACATTGCCAGCTCTAGGCAACTTATCCTCTTGGAGCTGATTAGCCTGAAGATTTCTTTGAGACCAAATAGACACCACCAGCAAAGAGGGTTATGGCTAGCACTATTTGAATAATGCCCGTCATTTGTCCTCCCTGGTCATTTGCAGTGATTTCGACCCCCAGAATTTCGGCTGAATTGGTACTTTTGTCAAACGCCTGCATCCCTGAATAGCCTACGGCGAGACCTCCAATGATGAATAATGCGCCTAGTAATTTTTTCATATACTTGTTTTTAGAATCTAAATACTGATAAATTAAATTGAAATCATGATTTCAGATGGTAGTATTTTAGGGTTAAGTGTTATGGGGTTCATGGTAAGGAGACAACTATTGTTTTGATCACACTCTTGGATTTACCTGGCTATTTCTACTAAAATGGCCTAGAGCCGGCATTTGGAAGCACGACTAAGGGTAAAAAGAATAAGACCCAAGATCCATTGATCATAAAGGGTCTTAGTCAAGAGTGATCTGTATCACCGGTATTCCTACAACAATAGAAGAAGAAGGAGAATTACAATTATTGCAGTTGAGCCAATGTAAACCCCACCGGTGACCCTTTGTCCTTTCGCATAACTTTGTCCTTCCGCATAGACCGCGTTTAATTCTCCTTTAAGTTCCTTAGCGCGTTTACGAATGACTTTCTTTTCCTGAGAAGATGACGAAGCTTGTTTTGCTTCTTTAAGAACTTGGAGTTCAGCGATTATTACATCTGCCTTTAGCTGCAATTCTTCCAATCGCTGCTCCTGGGCTAAATTAGCATCCGGATCAGCATTTTCATTTCCACCGTTGTTGGAGAATATGGGGGAAACGAGCAGACAGAGTGCTGCAGACAGTGACATAGTTCGAAATAAATTTTGAATTGACATTGTTTAATGGTTTGAATTTTAAATTATATAATATTGCCTTAACAAAGGTCAGCTAGCGATCCCTTTGTTTGTTAACAGATTGTAATAATGTCTCTAAGACATCTGATGCAGTCATATTTTTTCGCAAATACCAAAGTAGATATGGATATTTTTGGTGTTTACAATACACTCTTTCCTTGTAGGGCTCTAGATACCATCGAAATGATAAAAAGCACCAAAGCAATGTAAAAATGATCTGTGCGATACCTGCCATCTGAGCGGCAATACCGGTGAAGCCAAGCACCCGTGCTATGATTGCAACTATAAAGAATATTAGAGCCGAGCCAAACAGAATAATTTGATTTAAAGAATAATAAAAATAGTAGCTTAAGATGTGCATCCAAAAATATGTCTTATTCTGGAAGTCCCCTGAGTTGCTCGTGAGTTGAAGGGAAGTGAAGAAGATTCTCCACCTCCTCTAAAACTCGCAGAATATGTGAAAGGGAACTGCTATTTTAACTCCAGAACGGTGCTGCATCATGGTAGTCATATACCTTTTGCAGGTAGGTCATGTTATCGCTTTTAGGCCAGTTCTCTTTGTCAAAGCCTGGCGCGTTTTCCAGATATTCACTGGACATGTCAACGATGCAACATCGATCTCTCTGGTTGACCTTGATTCGCGACCACGGTATGGCAAAGAGTTTTTCTCCTAAACCGAGAAACCCACCAAAGGACATAACCGCATAGGCAATAGATCCGTCCCTGAGATTGATCATCAGGTCTTTGATATATCCAATGCTTTCATCGAGATGATTTTTCACCTCATTGCCAGACAAGGTGCTGGCCGAAAGAGTGCTCACTTTCATTTTTTATTATTTAAGGATTAATAAATGTAAGATCATCCATTTGTGTGTAGTTTGTTTTTTGTTTGGTGGTTTTAGCGTGATTGATTATGGCTTTTGTAGAATTGAATACTGATTCGCTAGGGAGACCACGTACTTCTTGATATTGTTCGGTGCACAGCCATTTGTGTTGCTGGTCTGATCCGCAAGGAAATCCGGGATAAATGACTGACCTGCCTGGCATGCCTCGGAAGACAGGGTCTCAATGAAGCCAGGAGGGACGAGAGCGGTTGAATCAGGTAAAAGTATAAATCTATTTTTCATTAAATCAGCGTTAGGTGAGTATTTCAATGGGCTCTTAGGCAAATCCGGCTAATAGACAAATTGCCACACCATTCAAAAAATGCTTAGCTAGTTAAACGTAAGGGGCAGTTAGATCGGCACTTATAAATACGCTCATAGGGCCAGGATTTATCTATTCCGTCCTCAATGGGTGTCGGCTTAACAGGACGATCGCCGGCAACGGTGTCACCTCACCGTTGAGTCAGAAATCTTGTAAAATTTCTGATAAGTTGTATAACTCGCACGACATCGTATCCTCTTATTTTTGTCAGAGATTAATTAGATGTTAGGAAACTGGATTGATAAGTAGCACTCTCGTGAGTTGGTTAGCTAAGAAGTTATACCCGTTTTCAGTCGCCAGATGATAAGCGCAATTGGTTTTTCGAGGGCGTTTTACACACCCAAAAATATTTGAGTTCGATTTTTCTATTTCGAAAAGTACAGTTGGAATGCTCTCGTAGGGTTCGTACTAAATGAAATTTTTAAAAAAAAGGAATATATATGTATGAATGGTTTTACTCGCGATTTTACGATTTAATCTCAACATTAAATTAAAAAACGAGCTATGACAAATGCAATTTTTTCTGATGCACTTACACTCAACTATGATTACCTTTTTCATTTTGCCAGGAAATTGACCGGCAATGAATTGGATGCAGGGGATTTGGTCCAGAATACATCCCTGAAGGCCTACCGTAATCGGACAAAACTGGACGATATTCAGAATTTTAAAGCATGGATTACGACCATTCTCTACAATATTTTTGTATCTGATTATCATAAACAACGGAGGAGACAGGAATTACTTGCTTTAAATGGACCAAGTGATGCATACTTTTACAACGTATCTTCCTGTACAAATGCGGGGTATGATGAATTGAAACGCAAGGACCTGATTTCAATTGCGCAGAAGGTGGGAACAAAGAGCTATGAAGCATTTTAGCTTTATCTGATTGGTTATTCTTATCAGGAAATTGCCGATATGCTGGGAATTGCCATCGGTACAGTTAAAAGCCGAATTAATTTTGTACGGTCAAAGCTGAAGGATCTATATCATCACCTCAGTTTTACTGATAGAGTCAAATAGACAGATCGAACATTTAAGGGCGTTGTAAGCTCTGGTAATGATCAACGTTATTAAACCTTTTAAAAATAAAGATCATGTTAAGAGCAGCAATTTGGTTATTTATTATCGCTTTAATAGCGGGTTTCCTTGGATTTGGAGGTCTGGCAGCAGCTTCAGCAGGTATCGCCAAGATCATATTTTATATCTTTTTGATATTGGCCGTTATCTCAATTTTAGGGCACCTCTTAGGTGGAAGGGCACCGCGTCTCTAACCCTAAGATATGAGGCTCCTCTCCTGTAAAAGAAATTGTAAGTCGCAAACCAGGATCGGACATGCATACAATGTTTAAGACCCTTATTGGATAGTGGCACGGAGCCGAAACTGCGATAATGCATATTCCGACCTTACATTTATATATAGCCCGATCAATTCGAACTGATCGGGCTTTTGCTTGGGCCTGATCTACAATCAGTGCATCGATACGATTTTCTCCACCATTGTGATATTAACGAGCTGTGGATGAGCGCCCTTTCTCACATTTAAGTCAGAATTTCTTGTCGATTTGCGATATCAATGGGAGGATATGACGCAAAGAGTTTCCCATGGGAGGTTCCATGAATTCAATCTTTGCTGGCCATTAATTTAGCCCACAATTGACCGCCTTCGTATTCCTGGGGTATCGTCTTGACCACGCCAATCAAGGGCAAGCTAATAATCACACCATCCAGCCCCCAGATTTTTCCGAATATCAGGATCATCAGAATGATGATAAAAGGATTGATCCTAAGCTTGTCACCGACAATTTTTGGGGTAAGAAAATTACCCTCTATTTGTTGAATAACAAGATAGACTAAAAAGATAGAGAGAGGCTGCTTATAATCCGTACTGGACATGAAGCTGTATGTGAGGGGCAATAACAGACCAATGAAGGTCCCGGCATACGGTATGATTGCCAACATTCCAATAATCAGTCCCCATACAAATGCAAACTGAAGGCCAATGACGAAAAGGGCAAGACCATTGAGAATTGCCAATATGGCCATTACAATCAACATCCCTGACAGATAGGATCTGATAATATCCGGTGCCTTGTCTGCAATGTTTCGCCATTTTGATCTTTCTTCCGCTTCCAGTTCTTTCATGATGATCCTCTGCATATCCCTGTAGTACGCGCTTATAAAATAGCTAAACACCACAGCAAGGGCAAAATTCAGCACCATATTGCCACTGCTGGATAGAAGGTTAGTCAGGAACGAGCCCAGCGCACTCAGTATATTACTCATTGGATCCTTTAAGATATCGAGATCTATGTACTTAGAGATTCGGGTTTCTAACAATGTTTCTTGGATAGACCGGCTGATTGCATCGACATCGAATGCCTCAATTTCTAAAGCAGAGAACATGGCACCTACCTGCTCAATGACGAAGGAGATCGGTAAAACAATTAGCAGAAGTAACCCGGTGACCGCAAGAATGAAGGATGGAAAATGAAATCGAATAAACTTTTGAACGTCTCAATAAATGGATGAAGAATGATGGCGAGTATGGCTCCATAGCAGAAGGGTATCAGAAGAAAGCTGGTATACTGCATTATCACAACACTCAGGACCATAATAGCCAGGATATAGAATATTTTTTGTGAGGAGTGCAGATCCATATGATTGTGATTATTCGTAAGTTTTCATTTTATGTGCTCGGGCCACTTGCTCTCATAATAATAAAAAAATCCTCCATTGCAAGGTTGAGGATCTTTGAGAACATTTTTCCAGTTACCGATCCAGAGGATCAAGGTCTCATTTGTATCAAATACAACCGCATTTCTAATACAGATTCCGGGTTTAATCGGATTCAGATCAATCTCGATGAGGCTTCCCAATAAATCTTTAATGCCCTGATTTTCTGCAGACATTTTTCAAAGTTTGACTGGAATAAGTGTAGATTAACCCAAACTTTGAAATGAAAACTCCAATTGACCTCTCCTCCGATCGACTTGCCATGGTGTTTGCCATTTCGTTTTCTATGACAGACCAGAGCGTACCCACCCGTCTGAATACACCTCGAATCATCAGTTTAATCGAGTAAAAAAGCCACTGTAATCTATGTCACAATCAGGTTCAAAAAAGTTAACCCTATCTATGGCCATCGCACTAGTGATAGGTAACATGATCGGTTCCGGAATCTTTTTTCTTCCTTCTTCTTTAGGTGCTTACGGAGGCATCAGTATTTTTGGATGGCTATTTACTGCTACCGGGGCGCTTGTGCTGGCTATTATCTTCAGCAGATTGAGCCGATTTTTGCCAAATATTAGTGGTGGCCCTTTTGTTTACGCGCAACAGGGCTTTGGTGACTTCCCCGGATTTCTAGTGGCATGGGGCTATATTCTTTCTATCTGGGCATCGAATGCGGCGATTACCGTGGCTTTTGTAAGCTATCTGAGTGTTTTTCTTCCGGTTCTTGCTACGAATAATGTACTTGCAGCAACGACCGGTTTATTGGCGATTTGGTTTTTGACTTGGTTGAATACCCAAACTATTCGCACTGCTGGCGCTTTGCAATTAGGCGACTATTTTGAAATTGATTCCACTTATTCTAATTTCTGTATTTGGCATTTTCTATCTCAACCCGGATCATTTTACTCCATTTAATGTCAGTCAGGAAAGCACCTTCACGGCTATTTCCGCCACAGCTGCCTTAACCCTTTTTGCCTTTCTGGGTTTTGAATCGGCAACGGTACCGGCTGAGCAAGTAGAAAATGCTGAAACTACGATTCCCAAAGCCACTATGATTGGTACTTTAATAACGATCGTAGTTTATATTTTAGGTACTGTTGCTGTCATGGGTTTGATAAGTCCTACAAATTTGCAGGGTAGTAATGCGCCCTTTGCTGATGCTGCTGCCGTAATTTGGGGCCAAACAGGTCGCTATCTGGTGGCTGGAGGAATAGTCATATCGACTTTTGGGGCCTTAAATGGATGGACCATTCTACAAGGCCAGGTTCCGATGGCACCAGCCAGACTTAAACTATTTCCAAAAATATTTGCCCGTCAAAACAGGAATGGCAGTCCTTCCTTCAGTCTCATAATTGGTAGCGTGATCGTATCGACTCTTATGCTCATGAATTTTTCGAAGGGAATGGTCAAAGCATTTGAATTTTTGATTTTGGTTACGACCACTACCGTTCTCGTACCCTATATTTTTGCTGCTGCTGCCTATGGAGTTTTTATCCTGCAAAAACGCATCGGAAAGCAAGGAAATACCCTGTTTCAAATGATTTTGCCTATGCTTGGTTTTGCCTATTCAGTTTGGGCTGTATATGGTTCGGGACAGGAGCCGGTCTATTGGGGCTTTATCATGTTGTTGCTGGGCATCCCAATTTACGTCTTTATGAAGGGCAAGAAGGGAGAGGAAAGATAGTTGGTGTTTTCATGGTAAATATGAAACCCCATGAGTCTTATATCATTTGGTTTACCCCGCGTATGTGGCAGTACGCTACTTTGCAGAGCCCTGGGGGAAACCGGAATAGCTGGTAGATCTGGTGAATTTTTCAATAAGGATTAAAAAGCAATCGGCTATCAAATCGGAGAGCCATTTTATCGTAAGACTTCCGATGACGTCTCGGAAGAATGGACTCAGAAATTCAAATCGGATCTTCAAAAGAGATGGGACTGGCAAATGTGGTTAAATGATGGGAAATAGCGTGACATTTGAATCCATTCATAGCCATTCATAGCCATTGTCCCAGCCATTGTAATACTTAAATCGGGCCTATCCCAAGAGTTTTGCCTGGCTTTCTCATGCTTTTAATTGGAAGGTAGATATATTTTCGCGACTAAGTGGGTGGTAGCAGATCTTCAATTTATATACCTTTCTATTAAATAGTAATAAAGGACTTAGAAGTACCGATTAACGAAAAAAAATACGATCTTTTCCCTCCAAACAATTAAACTTGAAAACACATGCATTTTAAAGGCCTACTTACACTAATTGCTCTTATGGGCATTGTCATCTCCTCTTTTGCCCAGGAACGAGGGGCTCGCATTCAGGATTCAAAAATTTATCAAAACCCTCAGAATAGACATGCTCGCGATATGGATGTTGTATTTTATCCGACTGTAGATGATGACTGCAGCTTGTCAGTGACCGTTTTTACAATCACTGAAAGATGGGGATATGTGACCGGTACGAATGAGTATGGAGATAAAGAGAAGGCGCAATTACTGGAATTTTCGGGCAGTGCTACCTATCAGATTCTTGGTGTGGCCGCCTATTTTGTGGAGTCAGGCATCGTGGATGACGGTAATCTTTTTGCTAAAATTTACTCCGTAGGAGCCAATGGTGCTCCTGAAGACCTCATAGGTACAAGCGAGCCGGTTAAAGTGTCGGAAGTGATTTCTCCAACTGATACCACTGTCGAAATTACTGGGTTCATTTTTGACTCTCTTCCGGACATGAATATGTCTCAGTTTTTTGCCAGCATCGACTTTTCGGCCCTTTATGACTCGAAAGATACTGCCGCTCTGTTTCAAACCATGTTGGGATGTGGCGATGGATCTAATACCTATGAAAAGTGGATCGATGATGAATGGGTTAGTTTCGATAGTGCGTGGGGTACTGCCACTTCCCCATTCGATATAGACCTGTTACTCGGGGCAATCGTAGAATTTGATGGCAGCACTACTGCCGACGAATACATCAACCATCGAGGTTTGCAACTCTTTCCGGCCACACCTAATCCGGCTTCGTACCATACCCTATTAAATTATGGATTGGAAAAGGCTCAACCGGTCGAGATTATAATTTTTGATGCTCAAGGCAAGCACTTAAAAACAATTAATCACGAGATACAGAATGCAGGCCGACACCAAGAAGAAATTTATACTCATAATTTTGCACCAGGTCAGTATTATTATCAGATTGCAACCAGAACCGGTCGTTTGATAAGCCGATTTGTAGTACAGCGATAGGCTCTTGCGGTAATACCATGCAATTAGTTTTTGTCGAATATTGGTCTATTTCTCAAATTTGGGGTTGCATTAAATAACCCAGTAGATTTACAACATCCTGATCACTAAGGGTTTTTAGTAGTCCCTGGGGCATCATGGATACGGTGGTCATTTCGCTCGATTGAATTTCCGTTTTGTTGAGGATGAGTTCATCCTGACCTACAATCCGGAGGGTGATTTGGCGGTCTGTTTCCCCTATTTTGTTGCCAGCCAAGGTTCGACCATCTCGGGTGGTGATCACGATCATCCGGTAGTCATCTTGCATTTCACTACTGGGCTGCAGGATATTGGATAGTAAATAATCCAGATTGGTACGATTGGATCCGGTAAGTTCAGGTCCAATGATTCCGCCTTCTCCGTGCATTTTGTGACAGGGAGCACAAGTGGTTAGGAAGAGTTTTTGACCATGGGTCACATCGGCTGAAGATGAATTCGGTGACATTAATTTGCGATAATGCGCATATGATGCTGCTATATTGGCGTCCGGTTCTTCGATAGGGCCCCAAATTTCTACAAAGCCACTGCCCACGACTCGTCTTAGCTGGCGGGCGGTATATGCGGGTATGTCTTTTTTAGAAATAGAACCATCCGCTATGGCCCGAGCCAGTAACTGGCCGTAATTCGACCGCGACGACAGCGTCTGTATGGCTTCAGTTTTTACTTCGGCCGGTAGATTGGGATATTTTTCCAATAGGAGTTGCCCCAATGGATTGTGATCATATTGAGCAATAGCCCGGATGGCTTCGAGTTGCAGGGCATCATTTTCCAGTAGTAATGGCAATTGGGCCATTAGTTCAGGCTGCTTTCTGCTGGCTAGCTGTCTAATGGCCATTCTTTTCTGTTCGCTTTCTACATCACTTTTCAGGGACAACAAGAGATTACGAATTACTTCCTGATCGCCAAATTGCTGGTTGATGTTCGCAGCCAATTCTCGAATTGGATTACTTCCTTTTTTTAAAGTGAGCCATTTATTTTTCCACTCAGCGGGTGCCTTTATATCGGTGCGACCTTCAAGTGCGGCTAGAATCCCCTGAAGGATATCGGTCACATTTTTTTCACTTGGATTTATTTGGTGTACGAGGTCATCTAATTTCCCGCCATCTACCAGTCTCCGGGCGACAAATTGATTAATGATTGGCAAGGACGATCGATGAATTAATTCAAGGGCTGCGGTTGGTTCTTTCATGACGAGTGGTTCGAGAGCAAACCAGATCATCAAGGGAATGTTCTGATCAGCTGCATCTTCCGGATGGCTTAATAGACGAGCCAGTATTTTGTATTCATTTGCTTCATCAATACGCTGTAGTGCTGCAGCAAGATAAAGACGAACAACAGGTGAAGGGTCATGGGCAGCCAGGTGCTCAAATTTAATGAGTGCTTCATTTCCTGGATTGAAATCTTCGCATAACAATTGAATAGACCAAGCCCGGATATATTCGTTTTGATCATTCAATAATTTTAAGAGTGTTTCACTGTCAATCATTTGACAACTGTGAAGTGTCCATAGTGCATTTAATCGATGATCGGTCTGGTCGGTGCTATTAAGCAATCTATTGAGTAAGCTTATTGCTTCTGAACTGATGGATTTGTGATTTGCTCGTTCTTGTAAAATTAATCGGGCGCGTCGTGAATGCCAACTACTTTTATTCGTTTGTAGATCTGCTAGCGCCAGATCATCGAATGTACTCAGATCACTATACCTTGTGCCCCAGTTTTCAGCTTGTGATACCTCCGGCATAATCCGAAACACCCTTCCGGTTTCTTTATTCACTACTTCTTTTCCACAGATATCAGCATCATGCCAATCTAAAACATAGACACCTCCATCCGGTCCGATTTCCATGCTGAAACCAATCCACTGGGCATTGTTTGCCAAAAGAAAATCTTCACCATGACTACCTGAATATCCCGATCCTTTTCTTTCCAAAATATCGGTCAGTACTGCATGTTCATGAATATTAGCCATGAAGATCCGACCTCTTTGATCCTCAGGAAAAGCATCTGAAAGATAGACCCGGGCGCCTCCATGTGCCGAACGGTGCCGGTGATCGGCAATCGTCTGGATATCTTTATAGACGTAGGGATTGAAGTGCTGACCACCTTGTCGTTGATAAATTCCACCTGGTATCACATGCCAAAGATGCGGTATGACACAAGCAGAAATGAACAATTGACCAACCTCATCATAGTCGATACCCCAGGGATTACTAAAGCCATGTGCTACGACCTCAAAACGATCTTTTGTGGGATGATATCTCCAAACTCCGCCATTGATATCAGTACCCTCACCCTCCAGGAGATCGGAAGGAAACTCGTCTCGGAATCGATACAGTCTTTCTTTACCCATTGGTTTTCGAACTTTCGAAGGAGTTGCAAAACCCTGACAACCGTAGAGCCAGCCATCGGGGCCCCAGTGAAAGCTATTCAAGGTCTCGTGACGATCACGAATGCCCCAACCGGTTAGGCGGACTTCGATATTTTCAATTTCTGCTGTGTCATCATGGTTTTTATCGGGTACGAAGAGCAAGTGGGGTGGAGCACCTAAAAATAATCCATCAAAACCCACTGCTATTGCCGCAGGAAAAGCGATTCCTTCCATAAATACTTTGCGTAGATCCGCCTGACCATCGTGATTGGTATCTTCGAGAATAAGGATGCGACTGTCACCGGAGTTGGAAAAACCGCTACCGCGTGATTCATAATCACGATTTTCGGCGATCCACAATCTGCCTTTATGATCCCAACAGAATGCCATTGGCTGAGTGATGTCAGGCTCAGCTGCCCAGACATTGACCTGATAGCCTTCTTTGATCGTCATTTCGTCTACGGCTTCTTGCGGAGTCAGAAATTTAGCTTGCCGACCCTCATCTTGCGCAATGCCCCAGAGAGAAGCAGTAGAGTACATACCTTCATTGCCGGCAAATGCTGCCCAACGTTCATTAATTTCGACATCAGTAGCTTCCGCATTTGAAACTTCAATCCGGTGTCTGATGATTTCTGTGTACCCCTTAGGGATTTGCCAATCTCCCATTCTGGCCCTGCTGGGTCCGACACCAAACTGTCCATCTACCCGCCAGGTTTGTGGATAGCCTCCATTTTGTGGATGGTCAAAAATGGTAAGATGCGCCATGTCGCTACGGCCTTCGACTTGCATACCGAGATCGAGCCACATAGCTCGTTTACCTTCGGCTCTCTGATTGCGATCACGGGCGGCATTGACTACCTGTGCCGGTGTACCTTCTTTCCAGGGCATGCGCACAAAAAGACCTCCATAATCATAAGCTCCAATCAACACATCCTGAGCAGCATGACCCTGCCATTCGAGATCAAGCAGATATCGCCCTTCTTTTTCCTGAAAAGTCCAAATTTGAGTTTCAGTCATTAAGACTTCCTGAAGGCTATCCAGCATTTCATATTGCGTCGACCAGCTCAAAACCTGCCCGGTATCTTGTAAGATGTTAAGATTGACTCTTCTCCAATATTCACTTTCAGGATGATGAAAGAAATCCCTTCCATTCACCCGGGTTAAACCCCAATAAATACCTGTCTGGTGTTTATGGTGGCCTGGGCTGTATTCGGTTAGGGTGCTTATTCCGTCGGCACTTTTTAATGGATGAATATAGGGTCGAAAATCAGGGCTGGCATTTTGAGTGAGAATTAGGTAGTCTTCTAATCCCGTAATAGATATCTCGCTTGAATCCTGATTTAAGTTAATCGAGTATTTGTGTTCCTCTTCTTGAACTGTGTCAGCGCAAGCCAGGAAGAAGTATAAAATGATAAAGGCAAATGGAGATGTATCAAACATTCAGGAAATATACAAAATACTGAAGTCATGGGATTGAGTACGAAGGTCAAGCGCAAGTAAAATCAACCGGCTCATATGATACACCAGCAATAGGAAGTGATCTACCATGTTTAAAGAAAAGGCTGGTCGATTAAGTCCGATCCAGCCTTTTGTCCGTATAACTTATTGGGTTTAGTTATTTCCTTCCCAAATACCAACCTATAGCACCTCCTACCGCTGCAGACATAATGCCTACAACGATCACGTCTGTGAATGCCATGGTAATGTCTCCCATGTTGGTTGTTGCGTACATTGCAAGGTCCCAACCAAGCACAGTTAGCAGGCCAATGATGGCACCCGCTTGCATTCCGGTGCCAGCGGTCTTAATTCCCGCCCACTTATTAAAGATCTAAGATTACAAGCGTCCAAAATAAATTCATGTTTTAAAAATATGTACTCAGAATCAATATTTTATACCGTTAGAATGGCATATTTGGAATTGGATCCTAGCAGATTAAGAACAATGGGCTCTGGACAAGTTGAAGGTTTTTCCAAGAATTGAAAATGAAGAGTAAAGGTGCAACATTCGACCTGCCAAGTGCATATTTATGGCTTTGGTTCAGTCTCAGGGCACTGGCCATCAATTTTTCAGACTTTTTTTTATCTCTGGCAGAGAGTGATTGGTATAGGTCCTTTCCATTGTGGTGCTGTGGCGAATAAAATGCGTCGCGGCTTAATCAATGGGGTTTAAAACAGGGAAGTCAGAATCCAGATTATGATTGACGGAGCAGCAGCGTAAAATTTCCATAATACTGCCGCCCTTTGATTGGAGAAGCAGTCCCGCTTTTTCTTTAAAGCGGGAAGCTGAAGCCTTGCGCGAGAGCACAAGCACATTAGGAAAGGTGCCCTTTTTTGGTTCCCCTCGACAGGCTCGGGGTAAACTAATGTAAATCCTGAGCGAAAGTCGAAGGTTTGGGCAGGCAAAAAATGAACAAATAGCTTTGTCAAGCTAAAGTCCATTTAGTTATAAAACGTTTTGGACACATATGGAAATTTTTACTGGTCACGAAGGTAGTTCCAAAGCAACTTAACTGTTAACCCGAACTAAATTAGATTTGAACAAAGGTTGGGCACCAACTCAAGAGGTAAGAAGGTTTCGTTGGGTTGAATTTTTGCTGTGGAATAGTCTATTTCAAAGCATGAGTTCAAGTAAAGATATCATCCAGCGAGAAGGTCAAATTAGGAAAAATGTCTGAATTGATTTGATCTGATTTCACAAAAGCCTCGCCGCGGTTAAATTTGGAATTGACAAGTACATAGGTCTGCACGATTTCTTCTTTGGGAAACACGATCCAATATTCGCGCACACCGCTTTCTTCATACACCTCATATTTTTTGGTTAGATCTTTTTTTGACGTATGGGGTGATAGGATTTCTATGATCAAATCGGGCGCTCCAAAGCAGCCTGCCTCCTGGATCTTTGCCGGATCGCAAATAATGCATAGATCAGGTTGAACAACGGTATTTGGCGAATCTCGCTTTTCATTGTAGATTGGAAGTATAACATCTACTGGAGCTATAAATAACTGGCAATTCTTCTGGCTGAAATTCTTACGTATGATGTAATGTAGATTGCCGGCTATGATTTGATGTCCAGGACTTGGTGCCGGGGTCATTTTGAAGATCTTACCTCGAATCAGTTCAACCATATACTCAAAAGTAAAATTCAGGTAATCGGCATAGGTGTGTAGGTTGTACTCGAGGTCGGGCTCGCTCAACAAGTTTTTTTCCGGTTCCATCAAGTGAAGATAAGGCATCCCAAGATGAAAGGCAAGCGCGTTGAGGTGGCAAGAAAATTTCTAGCATTAGAGTTCAAGTTGCGGGCTGTAACCCTTCTGACGTACAATCAAAAGCAAGCTTAAAAACAGGTGTCTAAACCGAAATAGTTCGTCGCGACAATTTTCGGAAGTAGGCTAGAGCAAGCTATTAATTAGGCATGGTATTGGCAATGGTTTTTCAATTTTGAACTACCCCTTTATAACTGTTTCTAAAAAAGTCTGGACCGTTTCTGACTGTCCAATTGGTGCCAGAAAGCACGTATATAAATTTACTCCAACCGCAAGATATGTCCCGGGATGTTTTAATTTTCCATATTTCCGTGCGGTAAGTAAAACCAAGCCGATAATAATAATCTGAGTAAAATATACCGGTGCCATAATATCAATATCAGGCCAATTATTAATATTCAGATCAATATAAATATTTTGAATTCCTCGACCCAAAGCAGGCATCATGATTATAAATACGGTAGAAATTAACCACCATGCGTGATCTTCCATGTTTTTTCTATTAAGAATACTTTTTATGACGGCAAATCCAAAGGCTATTATCATTGGAATTTCAACCGCGGCAACACCGAAGAAAAACCATGGTTCAAATGGACCAAACCTTTCTGGCATTTGCATGGCATTTTGTGTTGTCACAATATCTCTATGTAACATACTAAAGGCAGTTATGCATACACCCCCTGCCAAAAACATTCCAATGATACCATTAGTACGATGTTTATCCAACTTTCCATGTGTAGCATAGTAAGGCTGAATAATCAAATAAAGATACCAAACAGTACCTGTCCAATAATGAATATGGACAGACCAGGCATTGTCGAAAAAATCTCCCCAATAGTCCTCGAAAATACCAAATTGCATAAGTGCCATGGGGATGATCATCCATTTATATAAGTCCTTATATCTCGCCATTTTCCTTATTTAAAAGTTTGCAATTTTTCTGTCCGTCACATTATTGTCAATATAGTATATGAGCTGTATTCCGGGTTGGGCTCACGCACTAAGTTTTTTCCGGGTTCATCGAATGAAGATAAGGCATACTCAGGTGAAAGGCAAACATATGATATTGTGATGGGTTGAAAGACAATTTACAGCTCAGCATGAGGAGTTGCGAATTGCTGGCTGACTCTTGAAAACGAAATTTGTTGCACGTTTGGAATTGAGAAGACTAACCTTCGAGGAAATGAATTGTGAATGATGAATAATATTAGAAAACATCTTCCAGCGAGAAAAGTAAATCCGGAAAAATGATCGATCTGATTTGATCTGATTTCACAAAAGCCTCGCCGCGGTTAAATTTGGAATTGACAAGTACATAGGTCTGCACGATTTCTTCTTTGGGAAACACGATCCAATATTCGCGCACACCGCTTTCTTCATACACCTCATATTTTTGGTTAGATCTTTTTTTGACGTATGGGGTGATAGGATTTCTATGATCAAATCGGGCGCTCCAAAGCAGCCTGCCTCCTGGATCTTTGCCGGATCGCAAATAATGCATAGATCAGGTTGAACAACGGTATTGGGCGAATCTCGCTTTTCATTGTAGATTGGAAGTATAACATCTACTGGAGCTATAAATAACTGGCAATTCTTCTGGTTAAAGTTGTTGCGAAGAATGTAAAGTAGGTTTATAACTATGATTTGATGTCCAGGACTGGGTGCCGGTGTCATTTTGAAGATCTTGCCCCGAATCAGTTCGACCATGTAGTCAAATGTAAAACCTATGTAATCGGCGTAGGTATATGAGCTGTACTCAAGATCGGGCTCTGCTGCGATATTCTTTTCTGGTTCCATCTCAATGAAGATAATGCATACTTAGATGAAAGGCAAGGATTAGTTGGGGTGGTGGCTTGAAAGATCATTTACGGCTACAACATCAAGTTGCGCGCTGCAGGAGATTTCTGGAAGGACAGTCGAATGCATTGTAAAAATTGGGAATAGATCCCATTGAAAGATGAATATGTGAATGATATTTGTGTATGTCTTTGAGTTTTTTCCCGGGTCCATTTATTGAAGACAAGGTGAATGATAAATAATGCTAGAAAATATCTTCGAGCGAGAACTCCATATCTGGAAAAATGATCGACCTGATTTGATCCGATTTGACAAAAGTCTCACCTCGATTAAATTTGGAATCGACAAGTAAATAGGTCTCAATGATTTCTTCTTTGGGAAATACGATCCAATATTCGCGCACACCGCTTTCTTCATACACTTCATATTTTTTTGTGAGATCTTTTTTTGATGTATGGGGTGAGAGTATTTCGATAATCAAATCAGGAGCACCAAAGCAGCCCGCCTCCAGAATTTTTGTCTGATCGCAAATGATGCATAAATCAGGTTGAACAACGGTATTGGGAGAATCTCGCTTTTGGTTATAAATAGGTAAGATGACATCAAAAGGAGCAATAAACATTTGGCATTGATTATCTTTCAACTTATTGCGTAGGCAGTAATACAAGTTGCCCGCGACGATCTGGTGTCTGGAGGTCGGTGCCGGGGTCATTTTGTAGATCTTACCCCGGATGAGTTCGACCATATAATCGAAGGTGAAATTCAAATAATCGGCATAGGTGTACATGCTGTACTCGAGATCGGGTTCGCTCACCATATTTTCTTCTTCCATGATCTAAAGATAGCCCATTGGATATCAGAAGTCAAGCTTTGATCATAATACGAATTAAGAAGCCCGACGCCATATATTTCGGGTTGAAGGCAGCCAGTTATTCAAAAAATGGTACATCTGGCACCGCATATTTGCGCATACCCTCCTCATTAATCTCTACTCCGATGCCCGGAACATCACGTAGCGGGATATGACCATCATCAGTGAGCATGGGTCCGTCATAGTTAACAATCTCCTCAAACATTTTATTCTCATGAAAATAGATCTGCCACTCGAGAATGAGAAAATTGGGTACGGCGGCACAAACATGCGCCGATGACATAGCGCCCAGGTAGGAGGCCACCATATGTGGTGCGAATGGTACATTGTATGTATTTGCCATGTTAGCAATGCGCAGTCCTTCGCCCAGCCCACCACATTTTTGTAGATCAGGCATGATCACATCCACAGCACCAATTTCCAACGGGTGCCGGAATCCATAGGTGAGGTACCAATTCTCTCCTCCACAAATAGGTGTGGTCGTTGTCTGCCTGATCCGGACATAAGATTCAGGCACTTCAGCTGGCACCGGTTCTTCCAGCCACATGAGGTTATAGGGCTCCAGGGCTTTGGCGATTTTCATACCTGATACTTCATCAAAGCGGCCATGACAGTCTACGCAGATGTCAATTTGAGGACCTACTGCTTCGCGCACGGCTGCAATCTGGCTTTCCATTCGCTCCAGCTCAGGTATACTGACACTCCAGTTATAGGCATCCAGCTTGTTTGGGTCACCCCGGTCATCAATATCAAATTTCACTGCCGTAAAGCCATATTTATCGACATCCTCTTTGGCTCTTCTCCCCATTTCATCTGGCTGCATCCGGCTACCGGCGGTGTCACAATAAACGCGAATTTTATCACGAAATTTGCCACCCATGAGCTGATAGACTGGTAATCCCAATGCTTTTCCAACCAGATCCCACAAAGCGGTTTCTAAAGCGGTCATTACACAGACATACATTCCAGCCTGGGCACCTTTAAACAGACCGCCTCTACGCATTTCTTCCTGTAGCCGGTTTATGTTTAATGGACTTTCTCCAATCAGATGCTGCTTAGCAATATGTTTGACCACGTAGTAGGTGCCATATACACCGTCTACCCCCTGCCCGTGTCCCACAATTCCCTGATTGGTATAGATCTTTACGAAAAGGCTGTGTTCGCCACGGATAAATCCGCACTTGACATCGGTGATTTTCAGATCGGATGGGCTGGAGGATTTGGGAGTCGCATCGACTGAATGCGCAAGACCATCAAATGAACTGGCCACCATTGCTCCGGACACTCCTAAAACAGAATTTGCAAAGAAAGAGCGACGGGAAAATTCCTTTCTGATAGATCTGAGTTTTTTCATCTGCTGGGTTGTTCTTAGATTTTTTTATTGTATCACAGGAAATATACAAAAGGGCGATGACTTCGAATTGTCATCACAACCTCAAGTGTGTATGATAATAGTACTAGAATGTTATTTTGAGATAGACAAAAACTATAGATCATGATTGAATCTCCGGATTATGATGCATCAGTCAATACCGAGATTGGGGGATAGAAGCACTTCATTGGGGCAGCTTCCGGCGGGATCTGATTTTCGAAATATAAATCATTCCCAGGCTGGTCAATTGCAGTTGTTATTATCTCTGGCAAATAAACTTTTAGGTTTTGTTAAAGCAGGCCACCGGTAGAGTACTATCTGCTATGGAAGTTGATCTGTAGATAGGTGTTTATTGGTTAACACTTGTTTTTTGATTTTCACTTTTTCAAAATCGGCTTTTGATAATCAACCGCTTTTTCCATTGGTTGACCGTATACAT
Organism: Saprospiraceae bacterium; assembly: GCA_016711125.1. GTDB lineage: Bacteria > Bacteroidota > Bacteroidia > Chitinophagales > Saprospiraceae > JABDMH01. The sequence goes on from JADJTQ010000003.1 coordinate 1,056,960, forward strand.
CTGGATGTAAGTACTTTCCTACCGCTGTTGCCGGTTTATTTTCCTCAACTGGGATCCTGTGCTGCTCGGCATAGGGATCTTGCCGGATCCCGGTGATCATCCATGATACTTCGACATTTGGTAAATTGGATTTTATGCGAAAGCGATTATTTTCTATTTTCTGAGCAATAATCGCCTGAGCAAATTGATTGATAACAGTTAATTGATAGCGAAAATCTTTATTTAGTGTCATGAACCAATCTGGTAAAATGACTTCAGCCTCCCCTTTTTCATCAGTGGTGATGATGCCGTCATAAAGGTTTTTCATGTCAGGAGATTCGACAAAAGAATGATAGAGGTATTTGTTTTCGGGATCGAGTGGATGATCGATCTTAAAGCTGCCGGCTCCCTTAGATAGGGTGCCGGAAACTCCTACATTTCCAGAAAAATAGCCGGCCCAGCCGGTGGAGCTCCCATAGTTCTCTCCTCTTATGGCTTGTCGATCGACATCACTGCTATTTGAGTTGGTGAGTCCTTGAACACCAATATAGGCTGACTGACCATTGATGCCTGCAGAGTTTGAGGCGTTTGAATATCCAAATACACCAACAAGATTTTCGCTATGACCGTAAATTCCGAATTCGCTGTCACTTTTACCGTAGATCGCACGGCTGTATGCTTCGACATGCATTTTATATAGTGGTGAACTAGTGCCAATTCCGATTAAATTGCCTTTAATGGTCATCCTAGGAGTGCCAGCTGTATAGAAACCCAGATCTCCTGATCCCATGCTGCCCAGATAAATATTACCATGGTAATTTTGTAGGAAGCCGTCAATGATGTTACCTCTATAAAAAGAAATCCAGGAGTCGTTTCCCTCGATGCGAAGGGCTTCGTTTTCTTTGACAATATGGGTAGCAGGTTGGCTAGCAATCTTCAGATAGCTTATGATTAATAGGATGGCAGCCAGACAGGTGTTGATTTTCATTTTTTTTATTGTGCAAGATCGGCAGTAATGCACTCGTGGGCAATACCGAATTTGGGGGATAGAGTTTGACCATTTGTACCTCGCCACGCACGAACTGACGTTGCAACAAGAGTCAGTTGGCGTGTTTAACTGAGCCAAATTGATGGCAAGGATAAAGATCCGATTAAAAGAAAATCTGTCGATGATCATTCCCATCTTCTTCAATCGATGCTATGATCTATGGACTATAGTCTTTTACATTTTAAATGTTCTTGCCAAAGACCCAGATGGCGTCATTCGTATTTCTCTGGAGATGGTGCTTATTACTTAGCCTCTGTTTTTGGGATTTCACTTTTCAAATCTCGCTTTTGATAATCAACCGCTTTTTCCATTGGTTGACCGTATACATCCGGATGCAGGTATTTTCCTACATCTATTGTCGGTTTATCTTCCTCCACCGGGATCCGGTGCTGTTCGGCATAGGGATCTTGTCGAATCCCGGTCACTTGCCAGGAGACCTTAACATTGGGCTGATTAGTTTTTACCCTAAAAGAGCCATTGACAATTTCTTGTGAAATAATTGACTAAGCAAATTGGTTGATCACGGTCAGTTGATAGCGAAAGTCTCTACTTAAGGCCATAAACCAATCTGGCAATGTCATTTCAGCATCTCCAGATGCATCGGTGGTGACTATCCCGTCGTGTAGATTTTTCATGTCCGGTGATTCGACAAAGGAGTGATAGAGGTATTTATTTTCCGGATCCATCGGATGATCGATCTTAAAGCTACCGGTTCCTTTAGACAGGGTGCCGGTAACTTGGGCATTTCCAAAAAAATAACTAGCATAGCCGGTGTTACTCCCATGGTTGTCCCCTCTTACGGCTTGTCGATTGACGTCCATACCAGGTGCATTAGTGATTCCTTGAACACCGATAAAGGCCGACTGACCAAGAATACCATTAGAGCTTAGTGCGTTGGAATAGCCATAAATTCCGGTGACAGCTTCGCTGTAGCCATAGAGCCCAGCATCAGCAGTACTCCTTCCATAGATTGCGATACCACTGGACTGGACATCAAGTTGGTAAGATGGGGAAATTGTACCGATCCCTACAAAGCCGTCATATTTAATCGTCATTCTTTCCAGAGCTTGGGTATGAAACGACAGTCGCCCAGTCAAATTTGATTGACTCGTACCTAATCGAATATTTCCACCGTGGTTAAACAGGTATCCATCATAAAGTCCAACATCATAGAAAGTTAACCCCATACTGGTGCCTTGAATCCTGATAGCCTCGTTTCCCGGACTGCTATTTTGAACTAGCAAAGGTACATCTTGGGCTTTGATCAAAACTACTGGGGGCAATGACTGTAACTACAGGCTTGAGCAAATACAATATTTTTTCATGGCATTTATTTTCCTGATGAGGTATGAAGTGACATAGTACCGCTAAAGTTACGGGAATGTTATGTATGATAAAATACCGAGATTGGGGGATCTGTTAATGATGTTTGGTTGTTTGGTCAAGGTCTCGATCAGACCAACCTTTCCTTCAGCACCTTGGCCACTGCCTCCGTTGCACAATTAACATGGAGCTTTTTATAAACTTTTTTCAAATGAGTTTTGACCGTCTCCTGGCTTATACTGGCGCTACCGGCAATCATTTTATAACTATATCCCTTAACCAACCATTGCAGTATTTCTTTTTCGCGCGAAGAGAGCCCATATTTTTCTTGAGGTACTTGCTGGAAGTGTGCAATCATTTTTCTCGCAACGGCCGGTGACATCGGAGCACCGCCCAACATAACGTCACGGATGCTTTCAGGTAGTTTAGCTAATGAATGCATTTTTAATAAATAACCGGAAGCGCCAGCGCAAAAAGAGGCAAATAGCCGTTCAGTATCTTCAAATACGGTCAACATGATAATATCTATGAGGGGTCTTATTTCTTTAACTCGACGAACTGCCTCAATGCCATTGATGCCTGGCATGTCAATATCCATCACAATGACATCAGCATCTTTTTGAGTCAGGATGGTTTCGATCTCAAGCGCCGATCCATAATCACCTATGACCAGAAAATCTGGTTCCGATTCCAGCAAGAACCGGATAGACTGACGCAGTCCATCATTATCATCAAAAGAATTATTTTTATCAATAGAAGGATTTTTCCACTAGTTAAACTATTTTATTGGCTCATGAAATACCGAATTCAGGGGATGGGCATAGTCAATGTCAAGTCCAGACCTTGATCACTTCCCTGGGAGATTCGTGCCTCTCCACCCCATTTCTCCAGGCGTTTTTTCATATTGATGAAGCCATTTCCCTTCATTGGCGAATTTGATTTTATGCCTATGCCATTGTCAGAGATCATGATTTTCAATATTTTGTGATTGAGATCAAATACAATCAATACATCGGTGGCTTTCGAATGCTTTATGATATTGGTGATTGCTTCTTTAAAGCATAAATACAGATCTTTTCGCCTTAATAGATCCATTTTGAGTTCGTCTCTAACTCCGGCATCCTGAATTTCCAGGGCAACATCCACACTTTCCAGTGATCTTGCTGCATATCCGGATAAGTAGGGTAGTATATTTTTCAGTTGATCATTAGCAGGATTCAGGTTCCAAACGATTTGGTGCAGTGATTCATTACTGTTTTTGGCGGTTTCGAGGATTTGCTGATAAATACCTGGTTTTGGTGAGGTAGTTCTTGTTGCCAATCCACTCATAATTTCAATGTTAGTTAGAGCACTGCCAATGTCATCATGCAGGTCATGTGAAATCTGTTCTCTGATTTGTTGGACTTTCTTCAATTGTAGAATCCTATTCTGCTGAATGGCATAGACCAATGCGAGTGCCGAAAGAATCAGGAAAGTAGCAAACCACCATCTTCTATAAACGGGAGGAATAATTTGGATTTTTATTCGATGGGACTGCCCCCAGCTGCTATTGGTGAGGCGGGCGCGGACTTCAAAATCATACACACCTGGTGAAAGGTTGGCAAATGTGAGGTTATGTTGGTTGGCAATGTCAATCCAACTTGAATCGAGATTGGAAAACCGGTAAGCATAAGACATAGAACCACTCTGATAGAAATCAGATCCGGAAAAGGCAATATGAAATACCTTCTGGTAAGGGTTTAAAATAATCTTTTCAGAAGGGTGTGGAATCGTAAGTGGGGTATTCTTTGGGAGGGGAGCACTATTTAAAACATTAAATTCAGAAAGAATGATTTGCGGAGCCATATGGACAGTTGTCAAATTCTCTGGATTTAATTCAATTAATCCATCTCTGGTGCCAAAGTAGATCTCTTGTTTGGAATTTGAAGCTGCCCCATTCCATAAGGTGATATTGGATAGCCCATCAGCTCTGCCAATAAGTTCGACCTCCAAGGAGCTTTTTGAAAGTGGATCATCCATGTATTTTATTTTTGCAGCTCCCCGGTATGTCCCAACCCAAAGGTTTTTTTCCTGATCCTGCATGATGGATGTAATTGAATTGTCGGGTAGGCCATTTTCAGTCCGGAAACAATTATTTGAAAGAGTTTTGGGATCGATGACCACAAGACCTCCGTTGTCAATTCTTCCAAACCAAATAAAACCCTGATGGTCTTCAAAAACGGAGATCACTGTGCTGCCACCTGCCAGGCATTCACATTTTTGGAGTAAGGATTCTAGAGGAATAAATCCATATTCAGATCGGTATAGATTCAAATCCTCCCAGGTACCACCCATAGATCTCCGTTGGTGCCCCGAAGTGCGGTGGTTACTTGATTACCTTTGATAGAACCCGGTTTGTCTTCAGCTCTGAACTGTTGAATTGTCTCTTTATAGGGATTAACGATCCAGAGTCCTTCGGATGAGCCATTTATTGTGGTGCCTACATATAATTCCGGATATTGATAATTGAGAGAAAGAATTTGATTTTGAGGGAGTTGAGGAAAGTTCAGCAATGCAGGTATAAGAAGGTCAGGTTTTGAAGGGGACCATTTGAAAAGGCCGCAAGTGGTGGCAAGCAATAAACCATTTTCAAAACCGGATATGACCCTGATATCTCCCTGGCAATTCAGCGGTGAAGTAATTTGATACGCTCTATCTTCTATTTCTGATTCGACAATTTGAACCAGTTTCCGATTGTTGTGATACCACACATCACCCTGTGAAGATTTGATAATCTGGCTGATGCTATTGCCGCCATTACTTGTTCTATTTTTTTGGTAACGCACCTTTACCTGATGAAGATTCGTTGAAACAATAGAAACTCCGTCTCCGTAGCTGCCAATCCACATGTTTCCTTGCCGATCTTCAAACAGACAAGCGATCTTATCGCTGACTATCGATTGGTTATTTCCGGTTTCGTGCCGGAATTGATAGCTCTGTTTCTCGCTTGAATTTTGATATAAAAGTCCGTGAGCATAGGTTCCTGCCCAGATATTTTTATAGCGATCCAAATAAATGCTGGAAAATGCGTGGCTGGGTTTATCTATAAATAGCGGGTGGATTATATCCGATCTGACGGTGTATAGAAAAGCACCGGAATCCGTCGCCAGCAAGAGGCTGTCAGATGAAATTATGAAGATATCACGAATGGTTAACATTGTTAACGATTCACATGCATTTATGGTATCTTCCTTAAACCGAAATAGACCATGGGCAGCCGGCGCGATCCAAACGGTCGAGTCGACTGCGATCGCTAGCCGGTTAATCCTGTGATCCGGACAAACTGGCCTGTCAATCGTTTTGGACGCCGGATCAAAACGGCATAAACCCTCATTGGTAGCTATCCATATATTTCCATTCCAATCGGTCGCCATGCTGCTGATTCCATCGTGCGGAAGTAAGGAATTGGAGCGGGTAAAATGGGTTAGTTGATTAGTATGTGGATCATACATTTGTAATCCGGCAAAATCAGATCCAAGGAAATACCGGTTAAAGCGGTCGATAATCAAATTCATCGGTCTCCAACTTAGTCTTTCCAGTCCATTCCCGTCAGTTACCGGTGGAGCAAAATCCTGGATCGAATAACCATCATATCGATTAATACCAGAACCGGTAGCGAGCCAGATAAAGCCGGTTTTGTCTTGGACGATCTGTCGAATCTCATTATTGGTGAGCCCCTGCTCGATGGTAATATTCTTAAAAATCGGGATGATTTCGCGAACAAACTTCTGGCTTAAGCCAATTTGCACATTCAGCAGAAATGCGGAGCTAAGCAGTATTTTTTCCCAATCGATATTCATTGCCGTGGCATCATGAATCTAAAATAAGACTTTGGGCGGGATGCTCATTCATATTTTTGGCGACGAAAGGACCTATCTTAATTGTATCTTGGCTCGACATAATGAAATTATTTGTAAATATGATAACTGGAAAGATTGATCATGGCCTGCTGGTGTGTGCATTGACCAAGGTTATGCTGTTTTGTGTGGGATTTTCATCGATTTCAGCTCAGCAAGAGTCTAAATTGATCAACCCTGGTGCCCAACTTGCTAAAATCGGTTCAGAGTATAAATTTACCGAGGGTCCGGCTAGTGACCAGGCCGGTAATGTCTATTTCACTGATCAGCCCAATGACCGGATCATCAAATGGTCTGTCTCTGATGGATCGCTTAGCACTTATCTGGATAAGACAGGTCGATCAAATGGTCTCTATTTTGACAATGTGGGCAATTTGTTGGCTTGTGCCGATTTGGAAAACCAACTCTGGCAAATCGCCCCGGATAAATCAGTAAAAGTGTTGGTTCGTGATTTTGAAGGCAAGAAATTGAACGGACCTAATGATCTTTGGGTTGATAAGAAAGGAGGTGTCTGTTTCACGGATCCATTTTACAAAAGAGATTACTGGAACCGAACCGAAAAAGAGATTGAGGAGGAAAATGTTTATTACTTGTCACCCGATCGAAATACGCTGCAAGTGGTAGCTACCGGATTTGTGCGGCCCAATGGCATTGTAGGTTCAAAAAATGGCAAAACATTATATGTCGTAGATATCAATGATAAAAAGACTTATAAATATCGCATTAATAAACTGAATGGAGAGCTTTATGACCGTCAGTTATTTACCGAGATGGGCTCGGACGGTATGACTCTTGACAATAAAGGAAACGTCTATTTAACCGGAAAAGGAGTTACCGTATTTAACAAAAAGGGAGAAAAAATCGGACATATCGATGTGCCCGAAAATTGGACCGCTAATGTTTGTTTTGGAGGGAAGGATCAAAAGAAACTCTTTATAACAGCAATGGGTGCACTGTATACGCTCGATATGAAAGTAAAGGGAGTGCGCTGGTAGACTTTAATCAGGAATATTTTTTTATAAAATTAAAATGATAAATAAACAGCAAGGTTCAAAATATATTTTTAACCCACTGAAATACGTCTTACAGACCGAACCATATATTTTTCAGGTTGAGAAATTCTCAATGTTTGGTTCGAAATACATCTTCAAATTGGGTGATATTTTAGGTACTCTGGAATTCCCCAAATATATCCCTTCAAATAAAAAAAGCAGATGGAATGAAAAGCGCAGCCTTTAAGATGAAATTGAAGAAAGGCTTTGAGGCGGAGTACAAAAGACGTCATAAACAGATTTGGCCAGAATTGAGCACGCTGCTCAAAGAGGCAGGCATCAGTGATTATTCTATTTTTTTAGATAGGGAGACATCCACACTCTTTGCAGTACAAAAACTTTCCGTAGAACATACCACAGTCGCCCTCCCAGAACATCCCGTTATGCAAAAATGGTGGGCATATATGGCTGATATTATGGAGACTAACGCAGACCATTCTCCGGTCGTGGTTTCGTTAAAGGAAGTGTTTCATTTGGAATAGTCTTCAGTCTTCGGTCTTCACCATTCCACGTCATTTAGAGCTGTCACCTGGCTTCCGCTTCAGGCCATCTCTTAAGGTGCTAAAGCTACATGCACCAAAACTCTAGCAAAGAGCATCATTATTAAAAGCAACATAATGAGTCTTCTATCCAACACTATTGCAATCATATTTCTACTGGGGTCCCTGATCAATTGTGCAAAACCTGATAGATCTGTGCAACTTGATCATTACGGAGAATTTGAAAATACCGAGTGTTTCTAATTCCTGGTTTGGACAACTCATTTAAAGTCTCATTGAATGACTCAAACATAGAAATCAAGTTTCAAGATATTGACTTACAACACATCAATGAGTACTATTGGAGCAAAGCACAGATCGGTGGTGATATGTACATGCGGCAAATCCTAACAAAGTATATGACTCTACATACTCAGAAAGAGGCACAAGACTCTTTTCATTCTTTACACCTATTACTACTGCAAAAAATAAATGATCTTCCAAAAGAGACATCACTCCCTGACTGGTTTCTAAAATACGAGGAAAAAGAAATTGAGTATTCTACAATCGCATCAATTACTTCATTAGCAAACGTCAGAAAAAGAATTTTTGGAATTGTGGACAGCATTGATGTTAAGCCTGATCTGAGAAGTTTACAATTGAACCCTGAAGATGAGATGGCGCTTACTACTAAGATCTTTCTTCAATCATTGCCCTCTTCATTTTCAACTACAGACAGTGCCAAATCTGACCTGGAACCGGCAGAACGAATGCACATGTATTTTGAAGAAAGCAAGCTTCTCAAGAACTTACGGATACGAGATGTATTTAGATCTTTCTTGTTCTCCCACATGTGCCGTAGTAGCAGTTATTACCCTGACTCACTTGTCGCAAAAGTTAAAAATGGAATTTCAAAAAATATGCAGCCCTTTGTAGATCGCATCGAAACAAAATACAATCAATTTAATGGTACACCCGCACCACCATTTTATTTAAAGGACTCGACGATAATCTAGTATCACTAAAGGATTTTCGGGGCAATTTGATCCTATTGGATTTTTGGTTTGTTGGCTGTCGCTTTTGTCAGAAAGAATTACCCTTTACCAAGAAATTAATTGAGGAATTCAAAGATAAGAACTTCAAAGTGCTGCAAATCTGCATGAAATCGGATCAGGTTGTCTGGGAACAATTAAAAAATGATTTTGTCGGAATTCCTCTGCACAGCAACCCGGATGGGACAAAAAACTTACGAATTCGTATAAACTCAGCTGGATACCCCGCTATGTATTAGTTGATGAAGAAAGCAACATACTTGAAGGGTGGTGCGAAAGACCCAGTGAACCAGCCTTGAAAAGTAGAATTGAAATTATTTTCAGACCAAGGATCATTTAAACCGAGCGGATCTAAAATCTAGCATTCGCTTCGATATGGAGAGTCTTCACCCTTGTTCACCCTTGCCCAAGCTCAAAGTGCGACAGCTCGCTTAGTTACATCCACTTTGCATCACGACAAACGTGGTTTGTGCTGATATGCTCAGTGTGGGTTGCAATAAAACTTCGGGTGCGATTAAAGTTGTAAGTTGAGTAGGACTAAGTGACACATTGCCGCTAACTAAAATGCTCTGCGTGGCTTTGTACGTACTCCTCAACGGACTAGCACTTTGATCCAAAACCAAATTTACCGGAACATTGCTAATCGGGGTTCCAACACATTGGCAGTCCGCATTTAATTGGTCATTATTTGTGCAAATATTGCCATCGTCGCATGGGGCATTTAGCGTACAACTCAAATCCTTTTCTATTGTGAAGGAATCCTGAGCGATGGCAGTTTCCCGAATAAACTTAACCACTAACCTATTTCCGAAAACCTCTAAAGCACACGAACCTAATTCAGATACTGACAAATACATGGCCTCATGATCGAGTAGACCGGCCGACTTTTGCCCGGAAGAACCTGCGGTAATGTAGACCGCTCCTTCATCCTGAGAAAGGGCCTTTACATATGCACCCGCTCCATCAGGGCGTCCATCTCCATATCCATAGGTGCCAATGGTATGACTTGAAGAATTAAAAGAATCCGAATCGCCATAATGACCATTGAGAAAATAAGATCTTTCATAAGAATGACTATGTCCCGACAGCACCAGGTCTACCCCGTGGCTTTCTAAAAGTGGCAAAAAGTTCTGTCGCATTTGGACCAGGGCACTTTCTGTATCGGAATCATGCGATCCCTTGGAATAGGCTGGATGATGCCAAAATGCCACTATCCAATCGGCCGCCGTATTTTGTAAATCTTGTTCACACCACATGCGCATATTTCCATTTGTACTACGATCGGAATCATATGAATCCAGGACGATAAAATGAATATTACCAAAGTCAAAAGAATAATATGCTTCAGTGCCAGAGGCCATACCACCACATTCACCTTGAGTGGGAAAGGTGAAGATATCATAATAAGGACCAGTTTGGGTGCCGGAGCTTGCCGAGCCTCCATCGTGATTGCCAAGACATGACCAGGAGACGGTATTCTTCAAGGTGTTTTCATACATATTTTCAAATAAGGCAAACTGATATTCATTATCAGTTCCAGTGTTATAAGCATTGTCTCCTAGAAACAAGATTAGATCGGTGTCAGCACCTTGTTTATATGCATGATATGCATCTCTGACCGAACGGGCATTGGTATTGGCAGTACCACAATCTCCCAAAATCCATGCGGTCAATGGCACTCTTGATCCTATCAATGGTGCAGTCACAAAAAATAGGTCGGCCGCTGGTGCAACCAGAACTTGTATACCATCTTCGATTTGGTAGAAATATTTGGTTGAAGGATCAAGGTTATCAATTTTGAGCTCGTGATTGATTTTCGGCGTAATATCGACGACAGTTTGAGACAGGTTGCTCATCTCAAGTCCGTAGCTAATTTTTGAAATCCCTGGCTCCGAAGTTCGCCACTTAACAATAAGCGAATGACTACTGAGACTTTGGAGATATGGCCCCCTGACTACCCGCATAGAAGGTATGGCCAAACAACTAAAATCAAAACTTATATCTGAACTACTTGCCGCCCGTTGATGCACCTCGACCGCAAGCAAATTTTCACCGGTAATGAGTGCACTGCCCAAAGTATGAGAAGCTGCTGCGTTGTCAGAACTTCCAGATGCTGCCAAGGTATTATGATTAATAATTCCTGCTGGCATATTCATTCGCCAAATCTCCTGCCCGTTCAGGTATACGACAGCTCCATCATCATAAATCAATTGCAATTTTAAATCTTCAAATAGGGAAGGATCCAGGATGGTGAATCGTTTGCGGAAATACCCGGTTAAAATGGAATCGCCAATTGAAGTCTCTTCATCACCATCACCAAAGCCAAGTTGGGCATTGCCGCTTTTCCAACTAACATCTGAAAAAGCATTATTTTTCCAAGTCAAGGCATTCTGGGTTGGAGGTGAATTTCCTAGATCGTAATACCTCCATTCTGATCCAAAATCGACAATGGGAGTTTGGGCTATTGAATTGCTTAAAGAGAAGACCACTCCGATCACTATTCCAAACTTGGAAAGAAAATTTGTTGTCATCATGTTTCTTTTCGCATGATTAGTCAGATGATTTATTCATGATCATGTTCTATACTTTCAAGAGCAGCTAAAGTATCCTTAAGCAATTGCACAGAAGCCATTCTATGCCTGACTGAGGGTGGTAATTGGGCTATATGGCATACCACCAATTCCAGATCGCTTTTACATGCCTTTAGGTCTCCCTGATATTTAAAAAGAAATGCTCTCCTAAATAGTGCAAATTCTTTTCGGTGACTTTGGTCAACAATCTGATTTTGACAAGCGATTGCCTCAGAATATTGACCATTTTCCTCATAAACTCTAACTAGCTCCACATTAATCACAGGCAAAAATCCGAAATGCTCTAATGCCCGATTTAATGCTCGAATTTGATCTGCTAATTTTTTTCCTTTTCCATAGGAATTGGCCAAATTTAAATACATATCGGGCCTAATGAAGACTGCACTATCGATAATCTTTTGATAATAAAGGGCTGCTTCATCATATTCTTTGATCGCTGACTTATATTGAGCCATGAGGGCATAGCTCTTGAAATCAAAGTGATCTGTGGTTATAATCTCTTTGAGATAATTTGCACATTTCCTATAAGAACCGAGATGAAAGTATCCCTTCGCCAAACCATAATATAGCTTGTCACTCATGCCCGACACTCTGCCGTAGTGCTGCAGGTCTCGAACTGCCAATCTATATTCCTCATGATAAAGATGGAGTTCTCCGGCCTGAAACAGCTCAACACTATCAGGATACATTGTGATCTGGTGATTAAGTAAAGCGATGCGGTCATGGTAATCACCGTGCCCACTCATCACCGATGCGAAGAACAGCGGAATTACTAATATGATTAGATTTCGCATAAAAACTACTTAGCAAATATCTTACCACGAGCTCACCAGACACATTTGTACTGCGTCCTGCTAGCCGACAAATTCAGCCTTATAGTTTTGAGAAAAGCGTTGCAGAATGAGCGCTATTAATCCTTTCGTTTGGCCTTAAAAGTCCCGTTCGGCTGAATGAAACTCAGGCTCAATACGGTATTGTCACTACTAACGTCAAATTTAACTTTATAGTCTTCAGCAATTTTCAATTTGAATTCATGGATTTCGGTAGGTACCAGTTCATAGTCAGGTTGACCAGGTACCAAAACCATTAAGACGCCATCACCACGCACATAAACCTTAACAGTGGCAGCATTAAGATCATAGTCACCAACATATTTGTTAAGGGCGTCTTCTTTAATTTTAAAGGTTGGCGACAATTTCTCAAATTCAATATCATCTACAGTGGGTTCCATCTTAATCATAAATGTGCTGATCTCACCTTTCTCATCGGTGACAAATCGGACCTTAGGCGCATTTTTATGATCCTCTTCCTCTTCAATAGATCGTACCCGGAAAACATCATAGTGATAATGTTGCAGGTAGCTCTTGGGTTTTTTTCCTGCCTCATTATAGTCGATCCAGGTGGTATCATTTTCCAATAATATCTTGGCAACTCCATAACCTTTATTCTCATAAGAGCCGCAATAATCTTCCAGGCCATGAGAGGGCATCGTGCCTCTCACATGATCAATACTATCATTATTGGGGATGAGTAGTGTTAAAGAATCACTCTTCATTTTCTCATTCAATTGCATTTTACTCCAATTCCGGTATTCCAAATTTAACAGTCGGTCTGCAATAAAATTTCTGATCGCACCAGTAGGCCCTCCCTGATTAGTCACCACAAAAATTCCGATACTGTCTGAGGGGAAAAGACAAGTGCTGGTGATAAATCCATCAATACCTCCTCCGTGCTCCACCCGGTAGTGCCCCCGGTAACTACTTATCCCCCAAGCCAGTCCATATCCTCCCGCGTGTAAATCGGGATTTTCCGCATCGGGTAAACCACCACCGGTCGCCATTTGTATAGTCATTGCCTGAGATCGGAAACCAGACGGAATAATTTCTTTTTCCATAAAATTTCCATCATTGATCCAGGTAATCAACCAATTGGCCATATCCTTGGCACAGCTATTTATCGATCCGGCTGGTCCTATTGCATCGATGTTTCGATAAGGGATTGATTTAATTTTTCGGCAGTACTCGTATACGCCAACGACCGATCCTTGACGTTCTCCATTTCTCCAACCGACATATTGGTATGCATCATCTGCAATGGCTGCAGTATTCTTTCTTTCAGGTTTTCTTCCCAGCTCTTGCCAGTCAATTTCTCGATAACCATACCCTGAGCCATGAACATGAAATTATTGTACTGATACTTTTCTCTCAATTCGGCGGAGGGTTCCTGATACTGTACCCTCTCCAATAATTCTTTCCGGGAAGCTGTCGAACCATACCATGAATAATCATGTCTTGGCAAACCTGTGCGATGAGACATCATATCCAGCAAGGTACAATGCTCATTCGTGTATTCATTCTCGAACTGCAACTCGGGTAAATAGTCTCTGACCGGTTTATTTAAATCTACCTTTCCTTCTTTTACCAACATACCTACCATGGAAGCTGTAAATGCCTTGGTACATGAGCCAATAGCGAAGAGCGTATTTTCTGAGACGGGTAGTTTATTTTCAACATCCCTATAGCCAAATCCTCCGGTATACACAACTTGATTTTTTTCGATAACGGCGATAGTAACTCCGGGTGCCATCCATTCTTTGAGCACTCGCTCCGCAAAAGTATCCAAACCCTGCAATCGCACATCAGTCGGAATTTGAGCAGAAAGATTGAGTATAAATTTACAGGACAACAGCAGAATAAAAATCATTCTCATGATCAGGTATTTTTAGTGGAAATCTTGTCCGAAGATAAGGATAAGTAGTCAGATGATTCGTTCCGGAAGTCGACAACAATACCGGCTTATCTGAATTAGTAGGAATCAAAGAATTATTTTCCTCATATCATAAGCATCAAGAGTGGCGCACCGACTGAAAGGATTCGACCAAATTAAGCCCCAACTAGACTTAATTTTGAAAAGCCTCAATTACAGAAACTATTTGCGATTCAGCATTAGTAAGTGCTGCAATTCCTCAATATCAGTTTGTTTTCTGGTTAGCTGCTTTCTCTCTTTCGTGAGTGGCTGCCCTTTCATGGCTGACAAGTCTAGAGAAACTTTGTACAAGAGATCCTGGAGGGCTTCCAGCATGACGGGTTGATACTTATCCGGTATTTGCATTATCAAAATTGTAAAATTGCTTCCGATGCATATTAAGTTCTAATTCGATCAATAACCAACGATCGAGTGGCTTTCGCCAACTCAAGGCACTCATTGACATGATCCAGGTCCAGACAATAGTTATTGGCTCCTTTCTCATGCGAACACTCCAACGCCTTAAAATCGATTATGTTAAACTGTGGATCGATGGACATGCAGATGCGTAATAAACTATCTGGAGAGGGATTGCGGGGCGGCATCATCCGATGTGACTCAATAAAAGCCTGAAGGTAATGACTGATGCCTCTCTTAATATTATTGCAAGCCAGAAAAGTTACTACATCTTCTTCCGATCTTTGTACTTCATTGGCGGCAAAATGAATCAAATCACTACCCTCAGTCAATAATTGTTGAATATGTTGATCGACCATGACAAGAAATTTTGCTATAAGTTCCTGAAGAATAAAAATGTATCTGGTGATACAAATCATCTAATCAAGTGATTCTCACCGGAAAAATGAACTCCACGCTTTTTAACTGCTCCTATTGGTCGGTGATCATTTAATGTCAAATTCTGACGGGTTTAAAAGAATGGGGTACGTTAATTTGCACCCCATCTCAGAAGTCTGAATCTTAAAACTCAAATAGAACTCTATTTTACACACTCATGGTAGCGCGTTCTTTTTCTCCATTTTTCGTGATTCAGCCACAGCTGCCTGTGCGGAAACTAATCGTGCGATCGGTACTCTGTAAGGTGAACAACTTACGTAATCAAGACCGGTTCTGTGAAAGAATTTAATGGATTCTGGATCCCCTCCATGCTCCCCACATACGCCCACCTTCAATCCAGGGTGAGCCGTTCGGCCCCGCTGGGTCCCAATTTCTACTAGTTCGCCGACGCCAAATTGGTCAATGGTGGTAAATGGATCGGCCTTTAAGATACCTTTACTTAAATAAACCGGCAAAAACTTCCCAAAGTCATCTCTCGAATATCCGTAGGTCATCTGAGTAAGATCATTTGTGCCGAATGAAAAGAAATCCACATGTTGGGCAAAGCGATCAGCCACCAGGGCCGCTCTGGGGATCTCGATCATGGTACCAATTTTATAATCAATTCGTTCACCGGTTTCGGCAAATACTTCCTCCGCCGTCTTTTTAATGATATCTATTTGCATAATAACCTCGCGGCTAATACCTGCCAACGGTATCATAATTTCAGGTAGAACTTCAACACCACGGCGTTTTAAATTTAGCGCAGCCTCGATGATAGCTCGACTCTGCATAATCGAAATCTCAGGATACGTATTTGCTAGCCTGCAACCCCGGTGGCCCAACATGGGGTTCATCTCATGTAAAGTGGTGACTTTGTCCAACACCTCCTCATAGTTGATGCCCATCTGTTGAGCTAATGCCCTTTCATTTACTTCATCCAGTGGCAAGAACTCATGGAGAGGTGGATCCAATAATCTAATAGTAACCGGAAGGCCTTTCATTGCTTCGAATATTTCTTCAAAATCCTTACGCTGAATCGGCAATAATTTATCCAGTGCTCTCACCCGGCCAGCTTCATCATGGGATAAGATCATCTGCCTGACCAGGTCGATCCGGCCCTCCTGAAAAAACATATGCTCAGTACGGCAGAGTCCGATTCCCTCTGCTCCAAATTTGCGTGCAGTAATAGCATCAACGGGCGTGTCGGCATTGGCCAGCACTCTCAACTTTGCTTTCTTACTACAAACTTTCATCAGTCTTTCAAAGGTACCTCCGATTGACACCGTTACAGTAGCCAGTTTTCCCGAATAGACAATACCGGTGGTCCCATCCAGCGAGATCCAATCTCCCTCTTTAATGTTAACACCATCTACTTCCATGGTTCTCTTCCGATAGTCAATATGCAGGGCACCAGCTCCCGAGATACCGCATTTACCCATGCCTCTGGCGACTACTGCAGCATGCGAAGTCATACCTCCACGGCTGGTCAGAATACCTTGAGCCGAATGCATTCCCTGAATATCTTCCGGAGAGGTCTCCATGCGCACCAAAATAACTTGCTTGCCTGCATTAGCCCATTCCTCCGCATCCTCGGCAAAGAATACGACCTGCCCCGAAGATGCCCCTGGCGAAGCGGGTAGACCCCGAGTCAACTCCTTAGCTTCGGCCATAGCTTCTTTCTGAAATACCGGGTGAAGTAATTCGTCTAATTTGGCCGGATCATTTCGTTCGATGACCTCATCTTCGATAATCAGACCTTCATCGAGCATGTCGACCGAAATTTTCACCATAGCCATACCGGTTCTTTTACCGGTACGAGTCTGAAGGATCCACAGCTTCTGGTCTTCAACCGTAAATTCCAAATCCTGCATCTCGCGATAATGTTGCTCCAATTTGTTTTGAGCCGCAAACAACTGCCGGTACATCTCGGGCATTTGCTCCTCTAGCGATGGGTAGGTCTTCTTCCGCTCATCCTCGGTTACGTCAGCCAGTATTGCCCACCTTTTTGAACCCTCAAGGGTAATTTGCATGGGGGTACGAATACCGGCCACTACATCTTCTCCCTGTGCATTAATCAAATATTCACCGGTAAAAAGCTTTTCTCCGGTTGCTGGGTCTCGCGTAAATGCCACTCCGGTTGAAGACAAATCACTGATATTTCCAAATACCATAGATTGTACATTGACTGCAGTTCCCCAATCAGAAGGAATATTGTTAATCTTTCTGTACTGAATAGCGCGCCGGCCCATCCAACTGTCGAAAACCGCTGTAATTGCACTTTCTAATTGTTCCCAGGGATCCTGAGGAAATTCGTGACCTAGACGCTCCTTGATTTTTGATCGATATTGCTGACATAATAGTTTTAAATCGTCGACGGTCAGTTCCGTGTCCAATTTGACACCCCGATCGCCTTTTAACCTATGTATAATTTCTTCAAAAGGATCTTCTTCGCCTTGCTCCTGGGGTTTGAGACCCATGACCACATCACCATACATATGAATAAAGCGACGATAAGAATCCCAAGCCATACGTTGCCGCACAGGATCGCTCGCCAAGCCCTCAATCACCTGATCATTAATTCCCAGATTAAGTACGGTATCCATCATGCCAGGCATGGATGCCCTTGCACCCGAACGCACGGATAGCAATAGTGGATTTTTCGGATCACCATACTTTTTAGTGGTTTTCTGTTCCAATGATTTAACGGCATCCTGAATTTCACTTCGCAACAACTGTAATACTTCATTTTTTCCATTCGAATAGTAGTGCGTACAAGCTTCAGTTGAAATGGTAAATCCAGGGGGTACCGGTAATCCAATCAGGCACATCTCAGCCAGATTGGCACCCTTGCCACCTAGTAATTCTTTCATTTTACTATTGCCTTCGGTTTGGTTACCTCCAAATTCATATACATATTTCATGGTAATCCCAATTTATTTTTATTGATTATTTATTTAAAATTCAAAAACATCTCCTTTAATATATTTCCATTTGCCAGGTGATTTAGTATGATCAGGTCCTCAGCAAGTTGAAAAAAAATTAAAAATCATAGTGTCTTGTTGTCTTGCTCCGGTATCTGGCATCGATTTTAGGTATATTATATCCCTTTAAAACCTTAATGTAGTTAGCCCTCTCAAAAAGGGTTGGATCCTTGACATTTCGCTGACTCATTTTGCCACGCCACTGGTCGATTGTTTCAAAATTTCTAACCCGCATCCATCCTTAAATTTCATCAAGCATATGGGTTATGTACGAAATACCATGTTTCAGTAATGCTGAAGCAGTCATTGCACAATTGGCACCAGCCAATATATATTTAATGACCTCCCTGGAAGAACTCACACCGGTACTAGCAGCCAATGAAGCATTTAATCTTCCATATAAAATCGCTATCCATTGCAATGACAAGCGAATCTCGCCAGGACCACTAAGCTGCAGTGCATGAGAAATAGTCATCTTCTCAATATCAAAATCGGGTTCATAAAATCGATTAAACAGAACCAAGGCATCTGCTCCGGCTCCATCCAGATTTTTAGCCATGTTGGCCATCGCGCTGAAGTAGGGATTTAACTTGACCGCGACCGGAATTGATACAGCCTTTTTTACCAGTCCAATAATTTCCAAATATTTATCTTCAACCGTCCTGCCATCCATCTCGATATCGGCCGGTATATAATAAACATTGATCTCTAGTCCTTTGGCACCGGCTTCTTCTATATGTTTGGCATAATCAATCCAACCGGAATTTGTAATACCATTAAGACTACCGATGATCGGAATTTCGACTTCTTTAGAGGCCTTTTCAATAATCCGTAAATAAGCATCGATCCCCACCGGATATTCACTGACACTGGGAAAATAACTTAATGCCTCCGCCGAACTGTAAGCACTTTGCTCGAGGATTTCTTCATAAATCGCTTCTTCGCTCCGGATCTGCTCTTCAAACAGCGAAAACATCACCACCGCACCAGCACCTGCTTTTTCCATGGCGATGATATTTTCCACTTTTTCCGATAAAGGGCTAGCAGACACCACTATTGGCGACTTTAATGGCAGTCCCATGTAATTGACATGTAAGTTCATAATTGACTCTTTTTTCTGTTTTTTAGTTTCGAATGTTGTTGGCGAGGACGCACAACGACGGCCTCGGAATGTTTTCGAAAAAGTTTTTTACTTGGGCTCATGTTAATTAACCGGTTGAAAACCCGAAGCTGGTGTATCCGCCATTCTTTCATAGGTCTTCCAGCGTAAAGCGACCATTTCCTTAGCCAGCTCCATCAATCGCTCAGCTTCTGCCGGATTGGTTTTTGTCAAAATTTTATACCGCATTTCATTATAGGCGTACTCTTCCATCGTTTTTCTCGCTTCGGGCGAATCCAGGACAAAAGGATTGTGTAAGGCCTTTCGCAATTCGGGATTGTATCGTAATAATGGCCAATATGCTGACTCAACTGCTAGCTTTTGCTGTTGCATTCCGTTTTCCATTGCAATACCATGGGCAATACAATGACTATAAGCCAAAATCAGGGAAGGTCCCGGATAAGCTTCGGCTTCACGCATCGCCAGCAAGGTCTGTTGCGGATTAGCTCCCATCGCCACTTGGGCAACATAGACGTTTCCGTAGGAGATTGCTTGCAATGCCAGATCCTTTTTCCCAACTTGCTTACCGCCAAAGGCAAATTTAGCAGTGGCGGCAGGAGGAGTGGCCTTAGACATTTGACCACCAGTATTCGAGTAAACCTCTGTGTCTAAGACCAGAATATTAATATCGCGACCACTAGCCAACGCATGATCAACACCACCTGAACCGATGTCATAAGCCCAACCATCACCTCCGACCAACCAGACACTTCGACGTACCAAATGATCGACAACCGAGAGTAATTCGCGCGCTTCAGGCATATCCAATTTCAAAAGTTTAGCTTTTAGCACTGCAACTCTTTCCCGTTGATTTCTAATTTCCGATTCTGTTTTTTGCGGCGCATAGATGATCTCACTGGCGAGGTCAACACCTACTTGATTTTCAATTTTTTTAATTAATTGCAAAGCAAAATCACGTTGCTTATCAACTGCAACTCGCATACCTAACCCGAACTCCGCATTATCTTCAAATAGGGAATTGGACCAGGCTGGCCCCCGTCCTTCTGCATTTGTACTCCAAGGGGTAGTCGGTAAATTGCCCCCATAAATAGATGAACATCCCGTGGCATTGGCAATAATTAAACGGTCGCCAAATAATCGGGAAAGCAGGCTTAAATATGGAGTCTCTCCACAACCCGAACACGCACCGGAAAACTCAAATAGGGGCTCTAGAAACTGACTTCCCCTCACGGACGAAAAATCAACCTTCGAACGATCATTCCAGGGGATGGCTTCAAAATACCTGGCAGACTCCTGAGATTGTGCTCGTATGACTTCTGTATTAGGCTCCATATTGATAGCGCGTTTACCACTTTCTGTGGGGCTATCGACTGGACAAGCATCAACACAAAGTGTACATCCAGTACAATCCTCGCTATAAATTTGTAAAGTGTAGTTGGTTTCCGGAAAACCTCTGGCATTAATGGGAGCTGATTGAAAAGATTCCGGTGTATCATCCAGCCATTTTTCGTGATAGAACTTGGCTCTAATTACACTATGCGGACAAACAAAACTACAATTGCCGCATTGAATACAAAGATCAGGCTCCCACACCGGTACTTGATCAGCGATATTTCGTTTTTCCCATTTCGTCGTGCCACTTGGATAAGTCCCATCGATGGGCAATGCGCTTACCGGAAGCGAATCGCCTAACCCATTCATCATTGAAAAAGTCACCTCTTTTACAAATTCAGATATACCGTTTGACAACTGCTCTTTCTGGTTTGCAAGAGCGGAAACTTGTGCGGGAACCTCGACTTCCTTCAGGTTTTCCAGGGTGGTATCTACCGCGAGAAAATTTCGTTCGATCACCGCCTTGCCCTTGGTATAGTAGGTTTTTTCAATGGCCTTCTTAATATGACCGATTGCTTCCTCTCTTGGCAAAACTCCGGAAAGTGCAAAAAAACAAGTCTGCATGATGGTGTTAATTCTTCTACCCATCTGAGTTTCTGCAGCAACACTTAAAGCATCAATGACAAATAATCTGATTTTCTTGCTAATAATAGTTTCTTGGACCTTCTTTGGTAGATAGTCCCAAATTTCATCGGGACCATAGGGGCTATTTAATAAAAAGACGGATCTATCTTCACTATATTTTAAAAGATCAACTTGTGCAATAAAATTAAACTGATGACAAGCGATAAAATTAGCTCGCTCAATTAAATACGGTGCACGAATAGGCTCCGGACCAAACCTTAAATGAGAAATGGTTTTAGAGCCGGACTTTTTTGAATCGTAAACAAAATAACCCTGGGCATTCAGCTCGGTGTTTTCTCCAATAATTTTAATTGAATTCTTATTCGCCCCTACAGTGCCATCAGAACCTAATCCGAAAAACAAAGCCCGGGTGACACTCTCTTTTTCAATATTAAATTTAGGATCAAAAGGTAAACTCGTGTGAGTCACATCATCTTCAATGCCTATCGTAAAATGATTACGTAATTTAGCTCCCTGAAGGTGATCATAAATACCTTTGATCATGGCGGGGGTGAATTCTTTCGAGCCCAAACCGTAGCGACCTCCGATGACCTTGACATTCATCCTGGATTCTTCTTGGGCAGCATGCTCAAAAAGCGAATTAACGATGTCCAGATACATCGGTTCTCCAGTGGCTCCAATTTCTTTTGTTCGATCCAGTACAGCTATCTTTTTAGTGGACACGGGAATTTTATCAATAAAATCCTGCATCGAAAATGGCCTAAACAATCTCACTTGAAGAATACCCACTTTTCGTCCGTGATCATTTAACCATTTCACCGTTTCTTTCACCGTTTCTACTCCTGATCCCATTAGCACAATTACTTCCTCTGCCTCCGGATCTCCCTCATATTCAAAAAGATGATATTGACGGCCGGTGAGCGAGCCAAATTGATCCATCATTTCCTGTACCACTCCTGGTGTTGCATTGTAAAAAGCATTTACCGTCTCTCTCCCTTGAAAATAGACATCGGGATTTTGAGCAGTGCCTCGTATAAACGGATTATCCGGGCTTAAGGCTCTTTTACGATGGGCATAGACCAGGTCGTCATTAATCATTTGACGAATTACAGAATCGGGGATAATCTCAATTTTATTAATTTCGTGAGAAGTACGGAACCCATCGAAAAAATGAATAAAGGGAATTCTTGTTTGTAATGTTGCCGCCTGGCTGATCAATGCCATGTCATGGGCTTCTTGAACGGACGCAGAAGCCATCATAGCGAGGCCTGTCGTACGGGCAGCCATAACATCCGAATGATCTCCAAAAATAGAAAGTGCCTGTGCAGCCAATGACCGGGCTGCAACGTGAAAAACTGCGGATGTTAATTCACCGGCAATTTTATACATATTAGGCAACATGAGCATTAACCCCTGAGAGGCTGTAAATGTCGTAGTCAGGGCACCAGCTTGTAAAGCACCATGCACGGCGCCAGCTGCCCCACCTTCGCTCTGCATTTCGATTACCTGAGGAATGTTACCCCAGATATTAGTCAAACCTTTTGCGGCCCAAACATCAGCATGTTCAGCCATGGGTGAAGATGGGGTAATTGGATATATTGCACAACCTTCATTGACACGGTAGGCAACGTAGGCGGTGGCCTCATTACCATCCATCATGATAAACTTTTTCTTTTCCATAATCAAAATCAGATATTTGTAAAAGTCGGTTCAACCACCATTTCGATAGCATGACAAGGACACTGTTCGAAACAAACTGCGCACCCTGTGCAGAGATCATAATTAAATTTGTATTTCTTACCTGGCCCTAATTTGATAATGGCATCCTCAGGACATGAACCATAACAGGCATCGCATTCAAAACAATTGCCACATGACAAGCAGCGGCCTGCTTCGTAAGTAGCTTGCTCTGTCGTCAAACCTGCCTTGATCTCTGAGAAGTTTTCAACTCTTTTTTGTACGGATAATTCTCCCTGCTCACGCATGGGCGCTTCAGTGTTGTACCAGATGTGGAGGTCTTCAAAACCCACTATTGGCTTCTTAGTAGTTGGCTGATAGTCTTGTCTTTTCAAAAAAGCATCAATATTGCGTGCAGCTTTCTTGCCATGACCCGTAGCAATAGTAACAGAACGCTGGTCCGGCACCATATCGCCACCCGCAAAAATGCCCGGATATCCGGACATCATATCCGGCCCGACCATTAGGGTCCCATCATTATTAAAGACCAGACCAGGTATTGATTTGAGGAAAGATGTATCCGTATCCTGTCCCAGTGCAAGAATCAATGCATCGGCTTCGAGCGTTTCAAATCGACCAGTCGGCCTGGGTCTTCCGTTTTCATCGATCTCCATTTCTTCCACCGTGAAAGTCGACTGATTAATCTCTTTGATGGTGCGCAACCAGTTGATTTTGATTCCTTCTGCGAGAGCTTCTTCGGCTTCAAAATCATGTGCAGGCATATGCTCACGGTCACGTCGATAGATGATCAGCGGTTCATATCCTAGTCTTTTGGCAGTTCGAGCGGCATCCATCGCTGTGTTCCCCCCTCCATAAATGGCAACCCGGCGACCCAGTTTTGGCCGGGAACCTTCCTCGACTTCTTTAAGAAATGAAATGGCATCCAATATCTTGCCCGCTTCCCTTTGAGGTATATCAACTTTCTTACTGATGTGTGCACCTATCGCTATAAATACTGCATCAAACTGACCTGTTTGCATTTCCTTCAAGACATCGCTGACTTTGTGATTGAAGGAAAAGTGAACACCCATATCTTTGATCAATCGGATCTCGTTGTCAAGCACATTGCGGGGCAATCGATAGGCCGGAATACCGAAATGCATCATTCCTCCGGCGACAGGACCTGCCTCAAAAACGTGTACATCGTGTCCGAGCCGGCACAGGTGAAAAGCTGCTGAGAGTCCACTGGGTCCAGCTCCAATCACCAATACCCGTTTACCCGATGTAGCTGTCACAACTTTATGTCTCCATCCTTTTTCAAGAGCCAGGTCACCAAGATATCGTTCTACCGCATGGATGCTCACCGTACTATCAAGTTCGAGGCGATTGCAACTGTCTTCGCAGGGATGATAACATACCCTTCCATGCACTGAAGGCAAAGGATTATTTTCAGTCAGACTCCTCCAAGCTTCTTCCATTTTACCTTGCTTGACCAGGGCAAGCCACGCCTGAATATTTTCTCCTGCCGGACAAGCATGATTACAAGGGGGCATCAGGTCTTCATATACAGGAATCCTTTGTCGTAAAGCACCAGTTCCTTTGTGATGTTTCTGTAAATCCGGACTGGTAGTCAGGTCTTTTCGCAGATCAGTCATAGCGATCAAATAGGTTAAAAATAAGCCTCTAAAATAGATGCTAGCTCGTGCCTAAAGGATGAAGGAGGTCAGTTTACATAGTGATCTTGCTCACCTACTTGACAGATGAAAGAAAAGGATGATCGCTATAATCATCCTTTTTGTTTTAATTCAGAATAAACACAAACGGGTACCATTGTGTCTCATACCTAGCCAATTGTGGGTCGCGAAAGGTAAAGCAATGATGGTACTGCTGTTAAGCGAGCGATTGCAATTTCAGTTTAACGATCGAAAGTCAGACTCCATATGCCTCTTAATTCTCCAACCTTAAAATCAATTGCTTCGTCGGAAGGGTAAAGCCTTTTAATGACTTCATAATCTGAAGTTACAATGTCCTTTCCTTGAATGCCATGACACTTTATACAGTTTTCCATCATCATAATGGGAGCATAGTAACGAACAATGTCGTTTGAGACTACCACTTTGGAAGCGGGCATATTCTGATTCTCTAAAAGCTTAAGATAATCATCAATTACGGCTCTTTCCTGAGCATCTGCCCGATTACCAGGATTCCGCAGACGGTGACTTGTACGTTTAATATCAACCGCATAAACATTTTTGAGACTATCCACCAAGGGTGAAGCAGCTAAGTTGCAAAATTCGACTGCCCCGGATACTCCCTCAGCCATCAATGCAGTCTTTAATTTGCCACTTAAATGTTGAAAAACAGAAGTTGTTACCTCAGCCCCTTTAATCTGGAATTTTTTCCAGCTCCGTAGTAGTTTCGCTTTCCTTTTGTTGACCCTGCTTTGTTGTGCATGACATCACCCAAAGCGACAAAATGAAAAATAGCACTACTTGTAGATCAATCGAGAGTGTTTTCATATAGTCATATATTTGGTAAAACGAACTAAAATGCCTTCCCAACTACTAAGGGAATAGGTCACCAGTCAGGTTAATTTAGGGAAGTTTTAGCCAGATAAAAGTCAACCAATTCGATATCTTTTTGCACCAATCTGTTTTCCATTTCTTGCAGTGTTTTTGGTGGAGGTATGATCACTTTATCCCCTTTCTGCCAGTCTAAAGGAAGTGCTACTTTGTACTTATCAGCAGTCTGTAGCGCTTCAAGAGCCCGAAGTATCTCATTCATATTTCGACCCACATTGAGTGGATAATACATGATCAATCGGATAATCTTCTTAGGGTCGATAAAAAAAACTGCTCTCACTGCAGCCGTCTCACTCTCATTGGGTTGCAACATGCCATATAGTTTCGACACTTTCATATCAATATCAGCGATAATCGGAAAGTCAAAATAGACTCCGGTATTTTTCCGAACGTTGTTCACCCATCCCAAATGAGCATGTACACTATCAATGCTGAGTCCAAGCAATTCTGTGTTTAAATTGTTGAATTCCTGCTTACGTTGTGCAAACCCGCTCATTTCTGTAGTGCATACGGGAGTAAAGTCAGCCGGATGTGAGAAAAGTATCAGCCATTTGTCTTTCGCATAATCGGATAATCGTATTTTACCAGTGGTGGTAACTGCTTCAAAATCGGGAGCCTTGTCTCCAATCCGAGGCATTAAAGTATTGCCAGAGTCTGATTCCATTTTAACTTAATTTTTGGTCAAATAAAAAAGCAAAGTTAGTTCATTTATTAAACCCACTAAGTGATGATTATCACTCAATGCTATGCAGATCAAGCCTTTTGGTTAGCAATAAATGTCATAAAGTAGCATGACCACCATCATGTATCAAGAGCATATTTTTATCATAATTTGCCGAGATATGGTCATTAGATTGATTATCATTAGATTGATTATGTGTACAATGACTCTAAATACTATTACCCAGCAAGATAAAAGCAGCCGACCATGGAA
The DNA here is from genome assembly GCA_016711125.1 of Saprospiraceae bacterium. Lineage (GTDB taxonomy): Bacteria > Bacteroidota > Bacteroidia > Chitinophagales > Saprospiraceae > JABDMH01. The sequence goes on from JADJTQ010000003.1 coordinate 1,083,233, forward strand.
AAGATTTTATTAGCCACTGATTTTTCCGATGCCTGCGAAAATGCATTGAAATACACACTAGCCCTAGTCGAAAATACCGATATCAAAGTAGATTTCCTGAATGTATATGATATTCCGGTTGTTGTCTCATCAAGTATGCCAAGTCGGGCGATAGATGGAATAATGAAGGAAAAAGCAAATGCCGTAGAAAGTCATCTAAGGGAGCTTCATGAAAGCATTCCTGTAAATCACCGGGGTATTTTCAGAGCGATTTATGGACCTTATGCAGCGACGGAGATTTCGGAATTTGCCAAAGACGAAGGCCACGATATGATTGTCATGGGCATGAAGCAGAACTACGGGCTAATGGACCGAATGATGGGTACGGTTACCGCTCAGACAATTCAACTGGCAACAGTACCGGTATTGGCGATTCCGAATCAATCTCTATTTCATACGTATAATCAAATTTTATTTCCGACGGCAAACCCTACTGGTAAAGATCTTGCCGAAGCCGAAAAGAAGGCTATCGATTGGTTGCTAAAATTTTCTCAACTATTTGGTAAGCCGAAGATTCATATGTTGCATGTAGAAAAGAATTCAGACCAGACTCTGACTGATATCACTTCTAAAGCAGAGGTCAATGATCAATTTGATTTTACAAAATCATATGCTGAGACGATCGAAGATGGCATCATATCATACTACGAGAAAGAACATGCCGAACTACTCGCATTCTATAAACCTTATCGATACTTTTGGGAACGATTATATCACTCAAGTCTTATTCGAAAAATTCTATTTAAGACTCGAGTTCCCATCTTGATTTTCCGCTAGCGAATTAAGATTGACTAGATCTATATGATCAATAACACAGCAATACCTACATACCGAAATCAATCTTCTAATATTTCGAATAATTTACAGAGAAGACACTATGTTTGTCCGTAATCCCCTCAATGAGGGAATCTATCGATTACTTAATCAAATTGCCGACTTACTTGAGCTGCAAGAAGCAAGTGCCTTTAGAATCAATGCGTACCGCAATGCCTCGACTGAAATTGCAAAAATGCCAGATGATCTGCAGTTTATGGCACGCAAAGGCCAGGTAAAACAGCTTGAATCCCTCCCAGCAATAGGGCGATCCATTGCCAATATTATTGTAGATTACTACAGATCGGGGCATAGCAGATATCTCAATCGCTTGCAGGGAGAAGTATCGTTTGAGCAGGTTTTGGAGCGCATACCTGGCATCGGCCCCGCATTAGCACAACGAATTTTGGGAACTCTCGAAATCGATACTCTCGAAGAATTAGAACAGGCAACTTATGATGGCCGCCTGACATCGGTACCTGGTTTTGGAGAGGCCAGATTACAGCTTGTACAAATGGCGCTCCATGGACTACTTGATCGAAGAAAACATTGGCAATCAAGCTTTGAGATTCGTGGAAAAATCGATAAGCCAAAAATCAATATATTGTTTGAGATCGACAAAGACTACCGGCAATTGGATGTCGAAAATAAGCTCCAAAGAATTGCACCGAAGCGTTTTAATCCGGGAAAAAAGGCATGGCTGCCCATTTATCATACGGATCGCGACGGATGGCATTTTACAGTATTGTATTCCAATACCGCAAGGGCACATCAACTCCACAAGCAGATTGACTGGGTCATTATTTATTACCAAAAAGATAGTGTCGAGGGGCAAGTGACGGTTGTGACAGAAACACGAGGTCCTTTAAAAGGAAAAAGAGTGGTACGTGGTGATGAAGAGGATTCGGAAAAATATTATTCGCTTCCTCTATTCATAGAGTGGCAAACTGACTGAATTATTGAAAATGAGTAAGCTCCCAACTTGGTCGTGCCTTACAGTAATACTTTGGCATTAAAGTCGAGTATTCGAAAAGCTTCAGGAGAGACTTGCTGCTGGCATCTCGAAGAGAAAAGGCTATCCATTCTTAATTTACCTGACAATGACTGGACTTCTAAAGTATTTTCACTCAACCCAGGAGGACAAGGGCCAAGACAACCAGGATAACAATCCATTTTATATACACCCAAGCACCAGGATGCTTAAATGATATAATAGCAAAGGACTCGACAAAAAGAATAAGTAGTAAGCCCAAGACTATCGTGATGGCAAAATCGGTTGTCAAAGCTGAAGTAAATCTAGCTAAAAGCAATACCGAAATAGCCAGCAAAGTATAGATCTTCGTGTTCCAACTAAGTTCGTTGTGAAAATCTCTTAACCCACATTGAGTGTTAACCAGACCCAATTGCCCTGATTCTGGTGGCTGAGACATTTTTGAGTTTCGGTTTGTGTACTACAGATTTTAGTTTTGTAAACGGCCTTGGTCTGATGTTGAGTGCTTGGTGGATCATGCGAAGTTTCTCCTCGGGCTCTGAGCATTTACGCACTGTGATTTCCTTTAGAGCCTTGTTGTATCCGCTTGTTGATATTACTTTTTGCGTGTTTCCAATTCTAGCGATTTCCTTCCAGTTGCTGTTTATTCCGTTTGATTTTAGCTTACACCTGATGGTATTGACCAACCAATAAGACAATAGACCCAAATTTAGATGTGCTATGGTCGAGTCATCGTTTTTGTGATAGATAGGTCGGATATCTAGATCTGTTTTTAGTGTGCGAAAGGTGCTCTCTATCTCTCTTATTGTATTATAGACATTCCAAACGAGAACCTCATCTTTCATATCCAAGTCTGTCCGCAGAAAATACTTCCCAAGGTCATCTGTTTTTCTTTTGTTTTTCGTTTGATCTATCTCCCAGGTTATATCGACAACATTTTTACCTTGACTATCATCAGTCACTGTAATTTGATACCTCATGTGCACCGAAGGATATTTTTGCTTTGCCCTGCCTATCCTCTGATGTACTTTATCCACCGTCTTGGTGCCACCTTTTTACTCAGTGAGGTCTTTATTTTTGTAGTTCCTCTTCAAATCTTTTTTCAAATTGGCTTTTCATGCCAGTTTCTTTTAGTGCCTTCTTCGCACTTTTCACTTCCAGGCAATAATCCGTATTTTTTCTGTCAATACTTTTTAAGGACTACTTCGTGCTTTGATTTTGTTTCTAGATAAACGACAAGTCTGCTTTGGTCAAATTTATAGTCTTTCAGTTTGCTCCGTGATACACATAAATAATGATAGCCCTTTTGATTTATCAACTTTAAATTTGCTTCGGTGGCTATGCCTGCATCTATTACTACCAGGGCTTCTGGTCTCCTTTGGTATAATCTAAGTGATCTAGTATCGATGCTAAATCCGAGCTGTCTGAGAAATTACCTTCATGGATAGATGAATATTTTATAAAGCCATAAACATTAACAACAAGTGCCAATACTATTAATTTCGAGTCTCTTCTTTTTCTTTACTCCTGCCAAAGTTCGCTAGTTTGCTATTCCGTTTTTCTCCTTCAAAATAGGTGTTCGTCAGGTCATAGATTATAATCTTATCCTGAATATCAAACAACTCATTGGTTTTAATGGATAAGTGTTGTTCCAGTTTGTCCTTTATGCCATTTAATTTTAGTGCACTCTTGTACAATCTATCTTTATTCATCTTTTCCAAAGGATATCCTGTTAACTCGCATATAGCTGAGTTTTCCGTGATCCATCTTGATGTGCCTAATTCTGATGCCGGATTGACGGCTCTGCTGATTACTTGCGTCTGGGCCAATTGTATTTCTAATTCGCTAAAATCATTTTCCTCAAGCACCTTGTCTATTCCTAATTCATGCCACGTATTGTAACACAGCCATTCTGAGCCAATCTCTCGGACGTTACTGTGCTTTATCGTATCTACCCATACCATCCGACTCTTTTCATCATATAGGGTTAGGTCAAGATTCTTGCTTCCTATTATTCTTGACCAGAGGTGACTAACCCACTTGGCGATTACCTCGTCTGTCTGCTTAAATAGAGACTCCTTCTTCTCGTACATAGACGTTAATGTCCGAGCAATAATGTTTAATTGCTCTGCCGTTAACTCTTCTTCTATAAAACCTATATTGAGAATCGTTCGATGGCAAACTCTGCCCTGGGCATTGCGGTAACTTTCCACCAGACGATAATAGCTATCGTATTCTTTTGTCTTTGGATTTGTCCGTCCACTGAACTTGAAATACATCCTTCAAAGGTAAGAATGGATTTATCACATAATCAACCCCCCTGTGTACTACAAATCGTTTCAGAACCCTCACGATCCAGTATTTACGCTGATGGTCTCCGATTTATGCCCGATTTTGACTAAACAGTCCAAAGTAGTCACCATTTTAACATTTGAACCTCTCGATTCCGCGCTTCTGAGCAATGTGGGTTAAAGTCCGTCTTTTCATCAGCAAAGTATTAAATTATCCCCCTCCAACAAGCAAATGCTAAGGGAGGTTAAAAAGGAACTCAAAAGCTATGAAACCTTTCTCATGGGCACATGTTGAGATTGCAAATGACGCTCTACCGCATCAACCAAATGTGAATACTCAAAAGGAATCGATAAATAATTATCTGCCCCGGCAGAAATACTCTTGATAATTTCCTCACCATCACCATCAGGGGTTAACAAAATAAATGGGATCTCACTGGATTTTGGTGACATCCTTACCGACTCCAGTACTTCATAGCCTAAAATTCCGGGCAAGACTACATTACAGATTACCAGATCCGGCAAGACTGTGAAGATCTTCTGCAAGCCTTCAAGCCCATCCAATGCGGACTCCACGTGATACCCGGAGAGCTCCAAAATTTCCATGATATTTTCACGCATCTGCTCATCTTCCTCTATTACTAGAACCACTTTCATATGGATTTATTTAATTTCCCAAACCACAAAAGAAAGATGATTTTGATCGGATAGAAATGATTGGCAGCAGACAGGTAACTGATTAATATCAATCTCCAGAATGATTGGATCCCGGCGCTAATTGAATACAAGATCTGTGATCGCAGGTAAACGAACTATGCATAACCAATATATATGTTATTTACTCTTCGTTGGCATTCGGTATTAGCAGGGCGAAAGTTTTGGGTTCTTCTGGATGAAATCTGAATTTTCAACAAAGGAGGGCTTGTGCACATTTGATTTAAAAGACAGCCAATGAATATCTGTCAGCAAAAAATGGCACAAGCCCTATAAATACTCCCCTAAATCAATACCTCACAATTCTATAGTAACCTCGGCCCATAGGTACAGCAAGGTATCTCCAGGGCCGGTAATAATTGCCGTATCGCCAACGATTTTTAAACGCATAGAGGTCGTGATCAAACCTCCAGTATCCTTCCTGCCAAATCCATTCATTTTCTTTTTTACTCCACCTCCATCTTCCGGAAGTCCAGTCATGATATTCGCTAGGGCGTTCGGTTAGCACCTCTTCGATTTTCTCCGGTCTCGCAGGTTTGTTGGGATCAGCATTTGCCATTGAAACCCATGCTCCACCGAGAAGCAATACAAACACCAGGGACGCAACTAAAACAAGCTTTTTCATGGTATTTAATTTTAAGATAAACAATGGTCAAATTAGCGTCATGCACTTGATTCTTAATGCAATTGATAACTTTGAGTGATCTTGCTTTGTTGCACTGAAAATCAATGGATTAACGGATTTAGTAAATAATTAATTCTTTTAATTCGAATCGCTAAAATTTTTAACACCATATTTGAGTTCACTCATGATAAATTCGGATCTTCAACTTTAGAATCAAGAAACTAGAAAATAAGTATGCGCATATTCTTTCTACTCACCTTCACTGTAAGCCTTGTCTTTCCCGCTCTTTCTCAATCAAGTATCCGAGAATTAACTTCAGATGGAGCATGGTGTTGGTTTTCAGATCCGCGAGCTGTATACACTTCAAGGAATACACTAGTTACCGGTTGGGTAACAAAAGATGGATCGATAGAGGCTGCGACCCTCAATATGAGTGACCAAACTATCAAGACCAGAATGCTTTATTCTGAATTGGAGATCGATGACCATGACAATCCGGCTTTTGTCGTGACCCCTGATCAACGAATATTAGCAATGTATGCTTGGCATGGCGGGAAGGATGGTGTTATTTATCAAAAGACCAGATTCGGCCTGGACATTTCGACCTTCTCAGAACCGACCATCATCCGGCCCGGTGTGGACGAACTCTTGGGAAGATTTCCAAAGGAAACCTTTACTTATGCTAATCCCTATCTCCTGGAAAATGAAAATCAGACTATATATTCTTTTGGCCGATGGATCGGCTACAAACCGAATATGATTAAATCGGCCGATAACGGACAAACCTGGCAAGATCCCCGGGTGATTATTAGTGCTAAGCCCTTTGACGACAATAATCGGCCATACGTGAAATATGCCTCCGATGGAAAATCGAAAATCCATTTGGTATTTACTGACGGTCATCCTCAGATAGAACCTAAAAACGGAGTGTACCATTGTTATTATGAAAATGGGGCTTTTTGGAAATCAGACGGGATAAAAATATGCGATATTGATCAATTACCATTCGAGCCGCATGATGCGACACTGGTCTATCAACCTAATGAACATTCAGGACGATCATGGCTAGCGGATGTCGCTATTGATAAAAAAGGAATTCCCTATATACTATATACCCGTGATCCCGAACCAACAGATCATCGCTATCACTATTCCGTTTTCGATCAGAAATCGGGAAAGTGGATAGACCGGGAGATCTGTAAGGCGGGTAAATGGTTTCCTCAAACGCCCCCCGGGACCAAAGAAAGAGAGTCCTATTATCATGGCAATATGACATTTGATCCTCTTTTACCAAATGTGATCTATATCAGTCGTCAGATTAATGGTCGATTTGAAATTGAAAAGAGAAAAACAAAAGACAATGGAAAAACCTGGAAGATTTCGTCCATTACAAGTAATTCAGCATATGATCAGGTTCGACCTTATGTGCCTAGAAATCGCCCCAAAAATGCCGATCCCATTGTGATCTGGATGGAAAACAAAAGGTATGTGCACTGGACGGATTTTGACACGAGTATTAAATATTGGATAGACCGTTGAGCTCTGATTCATCGCAACTATGATTCGTGATGTTACCCTCTAATTAGTCTCACAAGGTTTAGCAATCATCTGGAATAATACAAATTGAAATAAATTAAATAATGGTTCCTACGTATTTATAGTGGGTCGATTTAGTCTATGAGTCCTTCTTCAAAAAGTCGCAGAATGTAAATTCTGCTCGCTCACGCGGAGAGAAAGAATCTACTTCTTCCAGGTTTTCATAACAAATCCAAATAGCAGTTTACCGTTGTCCATCGGGTTTACAAAATTGACAGGCTTAAAGCGAGAACCGTGAAAGACAATCAACTTAAATGCTCCATCTCATTACCATCCGGCAACCAGAAACCAGATAAAAGCTATTTTAGCGGTTCGATGCCAAAAATAACCATCCTGTTTTTTGCAGATAGTCATCTGGGGTTTGACTATCCTATTTCAAAAACGTCCAAAGCCAATCGACGTGGTAGTGATTTTTTTAGGAATTACGAATTTATCCTTCAAACAGCTAAGGAAAGGGAAGTAGATCTTGTCATTCATGGCGGTGATCTATTCGATAGCTCTGAAGTTCATCCAAGGATTGTCAACAAGGCTTACGATATGCTTTTTGAATTCGTTGACGTAGGTATTCCTCTTGTTCTGGTGCCCGGCAACCACGACCGGTCGACCCTGCCTTCTGGTCTCTTTTTACAGCACGCCAATCTGCATATATTTTACGAACCCTGCATCTTTCGGTTAAATCTAAAGAACCTGCCTTTCAACATCTGCGGGTTTCCGTTCATTAGAAGAATTGGTAATGAGTTTAATAATCTCAAGAAGCATTTGGAAGGCCAAATACCGGCTGGTGGTACTTCAATACTTTGTATGCATCAGGCAGTGCAAGGAGCAACAGTGGGGCCCTCTGATTACACGTTTCGCCCTGGTCCTGAAGTCATCAGAATCAAGGATTTAGACGGACCTTATCAGGTATACCTATCAGGCCACATCCACCGGCATCAGATCTTAAAAGCAGGTAACGACATAAGAACAGGCAAACCGGTACCATTCATCTACCCGGGATCTATTGAACGTACTTCCTTTGCAGAAAGGGGGGAAGAGAAAGGTTTTACCTATTTAGAATTTGAACAAGAAGAAACCACTCCCAATATAGTTTTTCAGAAGCTTCCAAGCAGATCCATGCATCTACTTAAGATTGAAAATGAAGAAATAGATCAATCATTGCTGAAGGAATCAATCCGGCAAAGGATCAGCAAGATAGATCCAAATGCAATACTTCAAATTGAGAGCCCAACTGAATATATTTCAAAGATGCTGAAAGAGCTTCAAAAAAAAGACATCCCTCAAACCATGCATGTCCAATTGCGGCATCGTTGGTTAGTCAAGGACAATAGAGCGTGATCGCTGATGAATAGGAATTGACTAGTGGGTTTCGGTCATATCTTCATCGACACAAATAATAAAATCGGCTTTCCCCTGATTTTCTTCCAAAAGTTTTTCAACCGATGTTTGCTGCACGGTAGCGATTGTTATATAAACCAATCGGTCATTTTGTTTTTTCAAATACCACAAAATCCCCTCGTAATATTCTGAATGGTATGTCCCATTAATGTGAATAAATAGATTTCCAGGACGGAAATATTTTAAAATAAAATGAGCCATTGTGGCATCTCTAAGAGCCTGTGCCATCACTAACTCAGGTGTGCCGTGGTGCTCCATCATGGTTAAGATATTCTGATATGTCTTCAGTTGGCTATCAAAAGGCATGGGTTGTGGGGCCACACAGGACAATTGGGTTTGATCGAATGATTCAAGAGCCTTCAAACCCGATCGATACACCAATTTTGCAAATTGAGCTGGCACATTAGTAGCAATAAATGGCAGGTTATTGGCCTTTGCAAACTCAACCAGGGGGGCATAGTCGGTAGCATAGTTGGGCCATAAACGGAGGGTGGTGTCGGACTCAATATCATCGATCTGCCCCTTCAGATAATTGTCCAGCTGTACCTGATTGTCGGTTTCAAACATTTCCGCTCCGAGCATCAAATTGCGCTTGGATGATAACTCCTTTACTAACTCCAATTGAAGCCAGTGATCGATGGGATTGTCATGAATTTCACCAAATAACAGGATATCTGCTTTTCCTATTCTTTTTGCCATTTTCTGGAAGGAGACCTTTTTTCCCTTGGCATTAAATATCAGATAGGCTGGCTTGGATTGTGCGTAACTCATCACAGCTAAAAAGTTCACGACTAAAATTAAAAGATACTTTCTCATGTTTTTTTATAATGAAACACTCCGCGAATTTCCCTCGAAGTATCAAAGTAATTTCAAGGGGTCATGACCACTTGGATGACGAACAAAGATACTTGGAATTTGAGATTTGGAATTTATAATACATTCAGTCCATGCAAACTATTATATCAACTAAATATATCCCAAAATGGAAGTTGAGACATTCATTCATTTATAAGCTAAGTGCGCCTCAATAATTATCACAACCGCCAACCTATGGGACCAGAGAACCAACGATGTGGCCTTGGAGCGCCTAGGATATTTTGATAGTCTTTATTAAAAAGATTTTGAACCTGAACATTAAGCGACATCTTTTCAACCAGATCCACACTGACTTTGAGGTTCCACAACCAGTAGTCCGATTCCAATTGGCTGTTGATGGACTGTGCCAGACGGGCATTTCGGTTCTTGTATAGTCCTCCGATTGAAAATCTAAATCGGTCAACCTCAATCATTGAAGATATCGTCAGTAAATCTTTTGCATGGTTGGCAATATAAACAGAAACGATGCCATCCTCATTCGATGTTTTTTGGTGTGTATAACCAGTGACCAAACTCACAGAATTATCAACGCCAAACCTCTGTCGAAAAATTGACTCGATTTCAAAACCCATGGTTTTTACGGAAGAGATATTTTTGGCAAAAAAATAATCCGCTCCCGTTTGCAAATCTCCGATCGGCCCGATTTCGGCCTCATTGGTTAACACATAATCGATCAACTGGCTGGATTGACGTAAAAAACCGGTCGTTTTTAACTGCCACTTATTGTTGACTCTCACATCGATTCCCATTTCTTCGCTCCAGCTGCTTTCTGCCAGAAGAGCCGGATTTCCAAGACTTCGACCCGGGGTTAGCATGGCTAGATTATTAGACACATATCTTTCTGTATAATCAGCCGCTCTAATGCTTCGGCCCACCGATCCCCTCAATACAACTGCATCAAATAAATAAGAAATATTGAGCTGTGGAAGCACTTCGAAATCATAATTTTCATCATAATCAGCTCGCAAACTTGTGGTGATATTCAGATTCTCTACCGGCTTTAGAAGTGCTGTTGCATAAACACCGGCATGCATGTCCTGATGATCACCCCGGTCATTACTGAAGATCGATCGCCGGTCTAACTGCCCACCTACTTTAAGGACAAATTGATCGTTTAGATCCCAAAGATGATTGGTCAGGATATTAAGTAAGTGGGTCTTGTGAAAATTGGTTGAAGAAAAATCCGGGCTAAAAGTAAATTCGTCTGTATTATACTTATACCCGATTTGCAAATCACTGCTCGAGTTTTCACGCAGCTTCTCCAATTGAATCACATTAAAACTTCCAATTGTTGTTTCAGTTGATTTGTCAACAGTACTGCCGGAATAAAAATAACGAGCACTAAAATCACGAAAGTCATAAGTGCTTCGAAATTTCAATCGCACATTGTTTTTCAGTCGAATCGCCATCGATCCACCCAAGGTACGAATGTCAAAATAGTTTCGATATGGATCTAAGGTGGTATTGTCAGTAACCAATTGGGGTATGAGCTCGCCCTTTGATTTATTGTACTGAAAACCCAAATTTCCGGTAAGGTTTTCACCCCGTAATGATAAAGATGCCTTACCTAGCACCTGACCGTTAGAGCCAGCTCCAATCTCGCCAACCAGGTTAAGGCCCTCATCGTTTTTATCGGCAAAAGTTTTTGTCACAATATTAATCAGGCCTCCAACTGCATCAGGACCGTACATTGCCGCAGCCGGACCTCGTAACACCTCAATCCGCGCTATCTCTTCATTGACGATTGGTATATTTCCATTAAAATGGGCAGTTAGTGGATCATTTAACCGCATACCATCGACCAATACGAGCACCTGCGCAAATGTAGATCCTCTCATCAGAATATCCGCCTGAGCCCCAAATCCATTGCGCGATTGAACCTCTACGCCTGGTACGAACTGCAGGATTTCATCAATTGAAGTGGCAGCCATTTGTCTGATTTGCTCGGGTCTGATTATCGTGATATTGCGACCAGTTTCACGAGTAGTGCTTGGTAGTTGATTGGCAGACACGACAATGGTATCAATCTCTTCGGAAAGCTGTGACCACAGGGAGGTAGGCAGCACTACCAGGGCCAGAATAGCTATTACTGTTTTCAATGTCTGAACTATTTAAATCCCGTGTAAAGATCTGAAAAAGTTAGACTTACTATGCCAAGACTTCGCGTCTTCCGGGTATTCGGGTCTGAAAGGTGTCACCCCTTGCTCGGCTTACAAGCCTTCGCTCAGGCGCGACAACTTCCTTTCGAGCTTCGGGCATCCCAACTCCCAGCTTAATGCCTCTTGCAGGGATTGCGAAGTTCGAGGAGTTTTTGGTTCCGCCGAACAACTTAACTAATCACCTACTTAACCACTTGACTGACATCGGGCTTCGGCCACCTGACCTGCTATACATACCACAGTCGGCGAAATAGTATCACGATTTCAATCACGTTTCGTGCCCGTCAGGACACTGACACCACTTGGAAGGGGATTTCCCGAGGATCTCCGGAAAGTGACTACCTGTCCAACATGCCAAAGAGCATCGCAGATAGGTCCATTTATCAAATTCCAAAACGGATATTCCGAGTTGCCATTGGACCGTTGAAAAATCATTGGCATGTCTTCCAAATTGCTATTGGGATCTTTCAGAATTTCACTCGCACGCTGAATATTACGAAGTGTGGCTTGCCTTAAGTCCTCAAAATTGTCAGGCTGATCTTCTTCACCACCACTGGGTTTCATCTCTGCAGTATTAAGGAGAACTGAGGTTAAGCCATGGATATGTTCTATAGTTTCATAGGTCGTCCTGGCATCTTCTGAAGGCTTAAAGGAGAGATCTTTGTCATTGAGCCCTTCCGTTGCCCAGAAATATCGAAATCCCAGCCCATCAACTAGTCTTGCTGCCACACTAGTTGCAGAATAGCTTTCAGGGGCGGTAGGAATCTCATAATAGTAAGCCTTGTCTTGAGCTGATAAAAAATGACAAATAGCTGCGAGCAGAATCAGGATTAGGTACTTCATTATTAAACCGCGTTTATAGAATTAGAATAGAATTGGACTTCGCTCGCAAATATAAGTTATCTGAGCTTGAGATACGGTAGGTTTAAATAATGCACGAATTTGACCGAAGTTGGATAATTCCGAATGTCCTAATTCTATAGACAACTGCTGATCTGTTCCAATAAATTAACCAATTTGGGATACTCATCGAAAAAATAAAAATCCTTTGGGCTGCTGGCCAGGTTCTCCATATGTTTAATGGACAGCAAACGGACTTCTTCACTCCATGAATCCTGAAACGGAATTGTTTCACCGGAATATAGGCTAAAAATATGTACCGGATCGACATGATTGCTGGGTTCACCTCTCTTGATTTTTGCGATGCTCTCCAGGTCCTCTTGAAAGCCAAACCCCCGGGAGTGTGCATGTGGGTCGCCATCCGAAATGATTACAAAGAATTTTTTGACACTTGCTACAGAGTTCTTCTTAAACTCTTCATTTGCCATTTCGATACCAGAATGAATGTCCGTTGCAAATACACTTACGGGAATTCGTAATTCTTGAATGGTTTTTTCGAGTTCATCATTATAACCTGTCATTGATTGAACCATCTGAGCGCCCCGGTTGAAAGAAATCAATCCAATACGCATGGTGTTTGGATGCAACTCAAAACGAGTCGTCAAGGCAAGTAATACCGTTTGTACCTCATTGATAAAGGCCCTTTCACTAGCTGAAAAATCTAAAGCTATGATGATATGCATCGGACAGTTGGGCAGTACACGATCATCCGTCTGTGCCTGAATCCAGATGACATTCATTAAGCATGCACTAGTTAAAATGGCCCTTATCATAATCATCTCGGCATGATCTAAAAGCAATCTTTCCAATTTACGACTTTATCAGGACAAAAGCAGTCATCAGTCCGCACTGAACAGTCTTCAGGGGGCTGTGGGGCAGGTCTCTCCTGACGATTTCGTTCGTTATTGTCAGAACTCACCCGACACCCGGATTCCCCGATATTTTTTCTAATTTCGACCATGTAATTCTGCTCATGCATGATATCATATCTTTATAGACCCAAGTACCCACTGAGTGATTTTATAGAGAGTATATACTATTATAAGGATTTTATCCCAGCCCATGCAATAGACCGCCTTTTGCCGGATGGCAATGTCCAACTAATCATTGACCTGACAGAACAACCTAAATACATCTATGATAATCGTACTCTAAAAGAGATACAAGCATGTAAAAGAGTATGGTTTTCAGGTTTTCGAACCGAGCCAATTACGATACCTTCGGGACAGGATAGTGAGATGATCATCGTTCAATTTATGAAAGGTAGAGCTTATCCTTTTATGAGCGATCCAATGGATCAGGTTAAAAATTTGGTGGTTGATGCCGAATTAGTATTAAAATTTGATATTCATGACCTGCGCCAATTATTACAAGATGTTGATAGCGTTGCACTAAAGATTGAAATCCTGGAAGAGGAGTTATTAAAACACTATTTGCCATTTCTGGAGAGGAATCCCTTCACGGATTTCGTGATTAGTAAGATAATCGATCGCCCTCACCATTGTTGTTTAAGTGATATCTCCGACCAGGTTGGTTATTCGCAGAAACATGTCATTAAAATATTTAAAGCCAACGTCGGTGTGACGCCCAAAGAATTCTTGAAGATCATTCGTTTTCAAAAGGCCATCCAGGATATCGAGGAGAGAAGAGTGGTCAGTTGGACTTCAATCTCAGATGATTGTGGTTTTTACGATCAATCACATTTTATCGCAGACTTTCGCAACTTTTCTGGAATGACACCCTCAGAATATCTTAAGCAACGTGGCCCATACCTCAACTACATTCCCGTACTGGACATCTGAAAGGGAATCCTGCTTGAGGTAAATTTTTTTCTATGCAATTTTTTTGAAACGTTCATCTTTGGAGAAACGTAAAATTTATGGAAAATATGATCATCAATCATTGGGCGGTACTAACTTCAGCGGCTTTCAATCTGGTTTTGGGAGCAATTTGGTATTCGCCTCTTTTATTTTTCAAGTCATGGAAGAGGGAAAACAACCTGACAGATGAAGATCTTAAAAAAGTCAATGCTCCGGTAGTATACGGGACAACTTTTCTTTTGTCACTGCTTATGTCATACAACCTGGCTTTCTTTCTAGGTGATGATAAAACGGACACCACCTGGGGTATTACTGCAGGATTTCTGGCTGGATTCGGTTGGGCGGCTGCTATCTTTGCTGTGATTGCACTTTTTGAGCAAAAGAGCTGGAGATACATTTTAATTAATGGTGGTTATATCGTAGTTTATTTTACAACGATAGGTTTTATACTTGGGGCTTGGCGGTAATCGAATTGATGATACAAACTTCGTGTGATGTCGAACGGCAGTTGATCTGCAACCTATTTCAGCAGACTGGCAAAGATTTGAATACCTGGATGGAAACCATCAAGATTGAAAAGTTACATCATAAAATTCATATTTTATCATGGTTAAAAAACAGGCATGGATTTAGTCATCTGGCCGCAAATTTACTAGTCGGTATTTATTTAAATAATGGCAAAGCTGTTTATGGTTAACAAGTTTTTCAATCAGCATTCGTGTTTTTCGAAAGTTCTTCTGCTTATAGGTGGGATCGGGCTTTTGACATGTCAAGTCTCTGAGGATAAGGAACTCACCAGCTTATCAGATTATCTGATTGCATACAACGTGGCTGTCGATAGCCAATCTACTGATTATGATGTTTTCATCGTAGATCCGGTGAATCTCTACCGATACAATGTGACTAATCTTCGGGATGTAGCCTGGACTTATCTAGCAGTTGATGATCAAATTTTGCTGATCAGTGACCGGGACACCTGTCAGCGTTGTTTTTATTTGTATGAATTGGACCTGGCTGCCGGTAGTTTACAGCAGATTACCAACTTCCGTTTACGAGATAGCTGGATGGGTAGCCGTAATATGGGTACTGAGTTAATTGTAAATCCTGCCCCAAGTGTTGACTCGGCATTTTACATCATCGATAGAAAGGGTCAACTTTTGCATAAAGTCTACACGGGCTTACCCTATGCAAACGATCCGGTTTTTTCACCTGATGGCAAGCAGATTGTCTTTCGGGGTGCAACAAAGAAATCTAAGCGAGAACAAGATTTTATTGACGAGATCTATATTATTCAAGAAGATGGTAGCAATTTACAGCAACTGTCTCACTATCCCGCTCTTGATACTTCTGCCGTTTGGTATGCTTATAGAGCAGGCCCACCACGATGGCATCCTACGGAGAACTTTATTAGTTACCAAAGCCTTCAAAACGGCAAGTATAGTCTATTTGGAGTTACACCTGATGGCAACCGACAATGGAAACTCACAAGTAATGAAGAGCAGGAGGGTTATCACGATTGGAGTCCCGATGGGAGATGGTTGGCATTGGAGGTTTTTGATAGTTCGGAAACTCAATTTCATATTGCAGTGATGGATTGGAGTACGAGGGAAATGCAAATCTTAACCGATACCACTTATCGATTGCAGCAAAGTCCGGTTTTTGTGAAGAAATAGGCATCATGAGTATGTGAGATATTGTTGTATTGCAATCATTTGTAATCATTTGTAATCATTCATTCATTATTTTAGTAAACAGTAAATATGATTCATATCATAAAGATTAGATCTTTTAAGGAGGATATGGAGCAGAGTGTTCAAAATATCCCTTTGAAGAATCATTTAAATATATAGGTATGCGCCTATCAGGCGGCCAAGAGCCAAAATACATTCACTAAATCGAGCCTCTTAAGCGGATGAGGTTGTTAGTGATAGGGCTTCAGCTTTCAACCTTTTTCAAGAGCTCTTTTTTTTGCATCAGACTTGTTTTTGTCTCTCAACTGTCATACATTTGCATTAACCAAATGGTTAGATCATATAGTTAAATCAAAAAGTTAAAATAATTGGAGACTAGTACTGAAGAGAAGATCATACAGGCTGCGGAAAAAGTCTTTGTGAGGGATGGCTATGATGGGGCTAGAATGCAATCGATTGCAGATGAAGCTGAAATCAACAAAGCTATGCTGCATTATTACTTTCGCTCTAAGGAAAAGCTATTCCAGCAAATCCTCACCGGGAAGATCAAGGCATTTTTACCGACCATTTTAGGTATCATCCAAGCTGAGATGACCATCCTGCAGAAGTTTGAAGCAGTGGTTGATGGATATCTTAAGATGCTTTCGGAAAATCCAAGATTACCGATTTTTATCTTGTTTAGTACTTATCGCAATCCGGTTATACTGGAGCAATTGCCTCGTGAGGTTTTCCATGGTCTTATTGGCTTCATTAAAAAGGCGATTAGGAATGGTGAATTGAAAAAGGTGGATCCCGAACATTTATTGGTGTCTATGATGGGTATGTGTGTTTTTCCATATGTTGCCAAACCCATTGCCAGTCATATGCTTGGGAAATCCGATGATGAATATCTTTTATTTTTGAGAAATCGGAAGAAGGAAATTATGACTTTATTAAAGGAATTGGTGAATTAAAATGGCCAGTTATTAGTGTAGATCCCGCATGGACACAGTGCATGCACTTCCGAAGAAATTACAAGTATTTGGATAATAATAAAACTAAGAGAGTGAAAACCATGGATATGATAGTGCGGTCAATGACAGCTGCTTGCCTAATGTACTTCTTCACTATGACAGCTGGTGCACAGCAGATACTAAGTATGAAAGATTGCTTGCAGAAAGTTAGATCATCGGCTGCTGAAAGTGAACAGATTGATCTGGAGCTCCAATCGGCAGACCTCAGGAAGAAGGTATTGAGCAGAAACTACTGGCCGCAGACGAGCTTAAGTGGTAAAGCTACCTGGCAGTCGGAAGTAACTAGTCTACCAATTGAATTACCCAATTTCGATATACCTACCGTGTCGCAAGACCAGTATGCCATGAATCTTGATTTCAATCAGTTGATTTATGATGGCGGAATGACTAAGGCGCTTTTTGAGATCCGTGACCTTGAATCGGAATTGAAGATTGACCAACTGGAGGTCGGTCTGGTCAGTACGGACAAACATGCAATTGATTTGTTTTTTCAGATTTCTTTACAGAAGCAATTATTGGTCAACGCCAATCTCCTACTTGATCAACTTGATCAATCGCTATCTCGATCTGAAAAGTTGTTGAGTGGAGGAATAATTGATAAAAAGGATGCGCTTGCGATTAAAGTGAAAGTCATTGAGACCTCGCAGAAGGCGAAAGAAGCAAGTTACTATTTACTCACTGCCAAAGAATCACTGGCAAAATTGATGAATATCGAAGGAACTGATTTCGATATTTCGGACTCATCAATATCAACTCCGACTGATAATCAACAATTTGTGAAGCGGCCAGAGTTAAAATCTTTGGAAGCTAAAGAAAGATTAATCCTGGCACAGAATCATCTAAATGAAGCAAAGGTAAAACCAAGCATGGCAGCCTTTGTAAATACTGGCTACGGGAGACCAGGTCTAAATTTTTTAGCTAATAAATTTGACTTTTATACCATGGCAGGAGTTCGACTTTCGGTCCCGCTGGATCACCTTTATACTCGCAAGAAAGAAATGGAAAATCAGATTAACACGCTTGCGGCGGAGGATACGCGTCTTACACGCGAAAATGTGGCACTTAATTTTTCGATCGCTGAAAAAAGACTTCTTGGTGAATTAGAAAAGCTAGAGGCGTGGTTGATGGAAGATGATCAGATTATTGACATGCGGCAGCAGATACTCACTGTGTCGAAATCGAAGTGGGAAGGAGGGGTAATCACCACTACAGAATATCTGGCGGAAGTGACTGAGCTGGCCTTAGCAGAAGAGCGCCGAGCTACCCACAGTATCTTGCTTGAGTATCAGAATAATTTACTGGCGAATTTGTACGGAATTAGTATTCCTAATTAAAATCTGGACTATGAAAAATCACTTTATTTTTTATCTATTAACCACTGGGTTACTAGCCGGCTGTGCTAGTAAGAAGGTAACCTATGATGCCAGTGGTGTGTTTGAGGCAAAAGAAATTGTCATTTCAGCTGAAGCCAATGGACAATTACTTGATCTCAATGTGGAAGAAGGGTCAGACCTGAAGGCCAACGAACTTGTTGGTAAGATTGAATGCTCCGACATGACTTTTCAAAAGTCTCAAATAGAAGCAACTATGGAGGCTTTGAAATTGAAGAGGGGTGATGCATCACCTGAAATTTCAATTGTGAAGCAACAGATCGAAACTCAAAAAGCTCAGATCCTGACAATTCAGACTCAATTGAGTGTCATGTCAAAAGAGCGAGACCGAATTAAAAAATTGGTCAAGGAGGAAGCGGCTCCCTCTCAGCAGCTAGACGATTTACAAGGCCAAGTCGATATATTGTCTAGTCAGAAGGAAGCAGCTGAATCGCAGATAGCGGTATTAGAACGTCAGATGGATGCTCAGAAAGACATGATGACGATCAAAAACCGGGCTATCATGAGTGAAGAGAAACCCCTTGCAAGTAATGTAGACAGGATCGAAAATCTATTACAGAATTGCGAAATAGTTAATCCCGCCGCAGGAACAGTACTTGCTCAGTATGTCGAGCAATTTGAGTACGTCAATATGGGTAAAGCACTCTATAAAATTGCCAATCTAAAAGCCATGATTTTGCGAGCCTACCTTTCTGGTGATCAGTTGTCTTCTATTCAGCTGGGTCAGGAAGTTAATGTTTTGGTCGATAAAAGTACCGATGAATATTTGAGCTATAAAGGTCGAATTACCTGGATAGCTGATCAAGCTGAATTTACTCCCAAAACCATTCAGACTAAAAATGAACGGGCAAATCTGGTTTATGCCGTCAAAATTACTGTAGAAAATGATGGTTTTATCCGGGTTGGCATGTACGGTGAGGTGCAAATTTAAGTGATGGACAACAGCATTCATATAGATGGCCTCTCGATGAATTATCCGAAGACCAATGTGCACGCACTTACCGCATTTTCTCTGAATGTTAAACATGGGGAGTTATTTGGAATTATTGGTCCGGATGGGGCAGGCAAGACGACTTTATTTCGCATTTTAACCACTTTGATTTTACCAGACACCGGATCTGCTACGGTGGCGGGCTTTGACGTACAAAAGGACTTCTGGGAAATTCGTAAGATAGTAGGATATATGCCCGGTCGATTTTCGCTCTATCAAGATCTGACCGTCGATGAAAATCTGCGTTTTTTTGCCACAGTTTTCAAAACGACGGTTGAAGATAATTACCATTTGATCAAGGATATTTATCAACAATTAGAGCCCTTTAAATCGAGGAGAGCAGGAAAATTGTCGGGAGGGATGAAGCAGAAATTGGCCCTATGCTGTGCCTTGATTCATGAGCCTCGAGTTCTGTTTTTGGATGAACCAACTACGGGTGTCGATCCTGTGTCTCGAAAAGAGTTTTGGGATATGCTGGTTAAACTCAAGGAAAAGGGAATTACGATACTCGTCTCGACACCCTACATGGATGAGGCCGCAAGGTGCGACCGAATTGCACTCATGCAAAAGGGAAAAATTTTGGATGTGGATACCTATGCGGGAATACTAAGAAAGAATTCCAGACCCACTTTGGCTGTGAGTGCAAGAAAGATGTCCGTATTATTAAAAGATCTGCGTAAATATCCGAAGAGTGAAAAAGCATATTCTTTTGGTGCTGTTCATCACCTCATTTTTAAAAACAACAGCAATCTTGACCTCGAACCTCTCCGGCAATATCTAAAGGAATTAGGTCATCAGGATGTCGAAATGGAAATGATCGATTCTGAAATAGAAGATGTATTTATTGACCTTATGGAAAAAGTAGCATGATAGATCAGGTCAGTATATCAACCCGGAATCTTACCAAAAAATTCGGAGCATTTACAGCGGTCGATCGCATATCATTTGAGGTAAAAAGGGTGAGATTTTTGGTTTTCTGGGTGCTAATGGAGCCGGGAAAACAACGGCAATTCGAATGCTTTGCGGACTTCTTACACCTACGTCGGGTGCAGCAACTGTTGCGAGTTTTGACGTATTTAGAGAAAGAGAAAAAATTAAGGCTAACATCGGCTACATGAGTCAGAAGTTTAGTCTCTATCCAAATCTGACGGCCATAGAAAATATGACGTTTTATGCCGGTGTTTATGGTATGAAAAGAAAGGAAATTCAAATTAGATGATTTATGAGGCTGCTGATCAAGGTATAACGGTTTTTGTTACAACCCACTATATGGATGGAAGCCGAATACTGTGATCGGGTATCCATTATGGTAGATGGTTCGATCGCTGCTCTTGATAAGCCGGCAGTACTTAAAGATAAATTCGGGGTGGACTCCATGGATGGTGTATTTATTCAGTTGGCGAGGGGAGCTAAAAGAAGCGAATGATATGAAGATATTTATCGCATTTATTAGAAAAGAATTTTGGCACGTACTGCGTGATCGTCGAAGTTTGGTGATTCTTCTGGGTCTACCTGTGGTTATGATGCTTATTTTTGGATTTGCTCTGTCCAATGAAGTAAAAAATTCATCGGTAGCGGTATTAGATCTATCTGGGGATGACATTTCAGAACAGATATTGCATCGTCTTGATGCAAGCCAATACTTTCAGATTTCTTATCGTCTTGAACGCTTCGATGATCTAGAAGCACTTTTTCGCGAAAACAAAGTGATGTTGGGCATCATTATACCTGCTTCCATGCAAGGCAAGCTATTGGGGGAGGGGGAAACATCAATCCAGGTAATTGGTAACGCTGTCGATCCTAATACGGCCAATACTTCCATGCAATATGTCCGTAGCATTATTGCGGATTATCAAAAAGAAATATGGAATGATCGGGAGCTTCCCTATCAGATTGATGTCTCATATCAAATGATGTATAATCCTCAGCTGGAAAGTAGCTGCAATTTTGTACCTGGAGTAATGACACTTATTTTGATGTTGTTAGGGGCGATGATGACTTCTGTCTCAATAGTTCGTGAAAAGGAATTGGGTACGATGGAGATTCTCCTGGTTTCACCGATGCGTCCGTTTTTAGTCATTCTTAGCAAAGCTATCCCTTATCTGGTGCTTTGTTTTATTGACGTTCTCATTATTTTACTGCTTGCCTATACGGTCTTGCAAATGCCGATGAGAGGAAGCCTGGCATTACTTCTACTTATGTCGGTATTGTTTATTATCACGACCTATCTTTAGGCTTGTTGATCAGCACCATGGTTGATAGTCAGCAGGTAGCCATGTTTCTGTCTCTTGTTGGTTTTTTGATGCCAGCGTTGGTATTTGGAGGATTTATGTTTCCGATCGAAAACATGCCGGTTGTATTGCAAGCGATCAGCAATGTGGTTCCGACCAGGTGGTTTTTTGAAATTCTGAAGATTGTAATGATTAAAGGCCTGGGGTTCGAATTTATTTACAAGCAAGCAGCGATCTTGAGCGGTATGACTTTATTCTTTTTAGTCGTGGCCATGCGAAAATTTAAAATCAGGTTGATGTAATGAGGAGTCTTGGCTATTTATTGCAGAAAGAATTTCGACTTATTTTTCGAAATCCAACCATACTTCGGATGATCATGATCATGCCCGTCATCCAATTGATTGTGATACCCTTTGCTGCCGACTATGAGGTAAAGAATATCAATTTCTTTGCTGTCGACCAAGACCAATCGCCCTATTCGCGAAGGTTAATTCAAAAAATCGGAGCCTCTACCTATTTTAATGAGGTTGGGAGATCAGCGGATAAAAATATTGCTGTACAAGCTGTCGAACGGTCAGGGAGTGATCTGATTGTTACAATTCCGAGGGGATTTGAAAACGATATTGTCAGTGGTGATCATGGACGGGTGTTTCTGGAAGCTGATGCAGTGAATGGGGTAAAGGCAGGTTTGGGTGTCAGCTATGCCAGTCAGATTATCAATCAATTTAATCAGGAGATCAGATCGGAATGGCTACCAGTGATGCCCAGAAGTTATTACCTGTTATTAAAGTAGAGACGGCTTCTGGTATAATCCACATTATAATTATCATTGGTTTATGGTTCCTGGTATTCTGGCAATTTTGGTGACCATGGTTGGTAGTTTTCTAGCCGCTCTCAATATTGTTTCGGAAAAGGAAGGTGGCACCATTGAGCAGCTTAATGTGACCCCAATCAAGAAGGGTCATTTTATCTTGGGTAAATTAATTCCTTTTTGGATACTGGGATTGATCTCCGTATCTATTGGGATTGTTGTTGGTTATGTCATTTATGGACTCTGGCCACAGGGGAGTTTGTTGTCCATCATGATTTTTGCTGCCATTTATTTACTGGCTGTGCTTGGCATTGGCCTGCTGATCAGCACAATGGCTGAATCACAACAACAAGCTACCCTCATTGCGTTCTTTATAATGATGGTTTTTATATTAATGGGTGGACTGTACACTCCCGTTGAAAGTATGCCGGATTGGGCAAGGTGGATTGCTATGTTAAACCCACCCACTTATTTTATCCGGGGTATACGTTCCATTTATTTGATGGGTAGCTCACTTTGGGACCTTCGGATGGATATAATTATTACCCTTGGATTTGCTGTGTTTTTCAATCTTTTAGCGGTGCTCAATTACCGAAAAACTTCAAGCTAAATCCGATAATTTATTTTTCATTATAAATGCTCTGAGTTGAGTGGTTTAACTGCTCAACCAACAGTTCTTTCAGGACTAGCAGATCTTTTTCTTTCTCTTGCTGGTTCAGATCATCATCTATTTCTCCCAGAATTTCGAAGACAAAGTTTTCTTCTCCCAATCGATTCCAATCATTCTGTAGTGCTGGATTTCGGTGATTGCCAAATTTCAATTCGGCCCGGTGCCGGTTCCAAATGGCAGCCGGATTCATGCTATAATCTATGTAGACCTTATTACTACTTCTGTTGCGGATCACATAGACTCCTGCCGAACACTTCATTTCCCGATAAGCTTCCTTCATTTCTTTTTAGTTCGCATATAGATCTAACGGTTAGATGGGTCTAATTGTGTCCTGCGAAGCCCTCGGATGGAAAAATGGAAAGCCCTCCTTCGCTTAAGGCTATGGCGGGCGGTGTTCGGACTACTAAGCCCGGAGGGATTGGTAAGCCGACTTGGTGGATGAGACTAAAGTGGAAAAATGGAAAGATGGAAAATGGAAAAGTGGAAAAATGGAAAGCCCTCCTTCGCTTAAGGCTATGGCGGGCGGTGTTCGGACTACTAAGCCCGGAGGGATTGGTAAGCCGACTTGGTGGATGAGACTAAAGTGGAAAAATGGAAAGATGGAAAATGGAAAAGTGGAAAATGGGAAAGCCCTCCTTCTCCCAAGGCTACGGCGGGCGCTGTTCGAACTACTAAGCCCGGAGGGATTGGTAAGCCGACCCTGTGGCAGATTCAAATCGAATTATAGAAAAAAGGGAGGAATCGAAAAGTGTAGCGGCGGATCTATTCCACCGGATACCGAATTAAGCTTACAAGGTTTGCCGAGTCAAAGAATTTATACAAGTACATCAATTTATTAAAAGCCAGAATATCAACCTTATATAATCAGATGATATTTTTAATATGTTAAGAAAATGTTAATATATTCCATCAGGTAGGACATTCTATCCTGACCGTTCCACAGTAATCTGTAAACAATCAAATTAATTAAAACGAAAAATCTTAACGACATGAAAAATATGATCATCCTGACAGTGGCACTTTTGGTTACGATAGCAAACAACCTGACTGCCAAAGTAAACACAGAGGCCCTCGATTATACCTATTGCAACTGGAACTCCACGTTTGAATATCCGAACAAACACACTTTTTACGCTGGAGAAGATGTCTACGTAAAGGTAAAACCTCAGAAACACTACGACATTAATTACATGGAGATCTGGGTAAACAACCAGTACATCCGAAAAGAATCATCCTATCCTTATGAATGGTGCAAATCTGGTAGTGGAGACAATTATCTACGCAATTTGACCCCCGGCAACTATAAGATTAAATGTAAGATCGTTGACAAATGTGGTGGCTGTCACTATATCTACTACGACATCTGTGTGACTGGCGGCAATAATAACTACTGCGATTGGAACTCATGGTATAAATATCCTCAGCATAACAAACACTACAATACAGGTTGTGACATGTATGTACGGGTAGATTGCCAAAAATATCAGGATATTGAATGGATGGAATTGTACCTGAACAACCAGTGCATCCGCAAAGAGACCTCCTATCCATACGAGTGGTGTAAAGGAAGTGGTAACAGTGATTACAAATTACGGCACATGCAAAAAGGCTGCTACCATCTGAAGGTAAAAATTAAAGACAAGTGCGGTCAATACCATGAAAAGAGCTGCACCTTTTACGTCGACTAGTAGAAAACAAACCTTAGAAAAACCATCTGATCATAAAACATCCTGGGAGCGAAAATTCCTGGGATGCTTTTTTTATTTCAGATTGTAGATTTCAGATTTCGGATTTTTCTTTTTCAGACAACCCAAAATATCAATTCTCTAAAACAAACAAATTATTCGAGAAAACGATACCGGCAACCTATTCTGACCGATTGAGTTTCGTAGTAATTTTCATAGAGAGCGGTAAAATCAGGTCCAACAATCTCTTCTCTTAGGCCTGAAGTGTTTAACAAGTCAGTGGCTGAAAAAAGTAATTCGCCCCGGTTTTTCCAAATGGGTATTTTTACGCCAAGATCAACCGATGCGCTCGACAATTGTTTTCCCTGGGGGGTGTTTTTAGGAGCTAGATAGATGAAGGATAGTTGTAGTTGAGCTTTATTTCTAAAATTCCACTGATTGCTTATTTTAAGATCCCAGGTCAGATTATCGGTCTTTTCAATATCAAATGACCGGATATAAGGAAAGAGCAACTCTCCGGAAAAAGCATCGATCTGATTGTTGTACCAATTGAAACTCCCAGTTGCCTGCCAATTTTTCAGGATATCTTGAGAGACTAATATTTCTGTGCCTAAATTAGAACCGCTGCCAACATTATGGTAGATCTTATTAACAATCGAATATTGGGTATTTGATGCATCAATGCTGTAAATTCGAATAAAAGGATCAACTATATCCCGGTAATATCCAGAAATAAAAATCGAACCATCCTGCCAGATATGTTTATAGGCCGCTTCATAGATTCTCGTGAATTGCGGTCGGACATAAGGATTACCAACCTTCAATAATTCAGGGTCGTCATATTTAGGAAATATCCGGAGATTGGGTTCTCCTGGTCGATCAATTCGATTATTTAAAAATAATGACAGGTGGTTCGCATCATCCAATTTGAAAGTGAGCCGGATATTTGGGAAAATTCTAAAATACTGATAGGCATCATTTTTCGAGTAGTAGATATTGGCGGGGTCAATGTCATATTCTACATACGTTTGCTCTGCTCTGACTCCTCCTTCGATTGAAAATTTGGATCGTTCATAGATATAGTTTAGGTAGGCCCCATAAATATTTTCCCTCCAATCTGACCAGCTTCCTAAACCAGGGTAGATGATCGATTGCTCACCTTGTCCGATTTCATAGGTGACCGGAATTGATCTCCATTGTAATTTTAGACCACTTTCCAATCGGCCATAAGATCCTGGTCTCACATAGTCCAGATTGTATAAGGTGGTATGTTCGGTTGCAATGATGTGGGTAAAATCTGTGGCTACTCGATAATTCGAGCTATCATTAAGAAAATAGGACTCATCTTCCCACCCACGGGTATATTGCAGACTGGAAGCAAGTGTGTGGCCAGGCTCATTATATTGATGTTGATAATTTAAGCGGAAATTGAGGTAACCGGTCATCTCATCTTCTTTCCAGTGCCAGTATCGATACCTGCGTTGGGTGCTTAAATCTATGTATGGTATTTGGGCTGTATCTATATGCCCTTCATAGTCTACGATCGTTGAAAAACTCCATTTGTTGGCTGAGTTCTGGATCCAATCAATACCTGTCTTAAATATGTAGTGCGTTTGAGTTCGATTTTCCGGCACTTGCGAGATTGTTTGAGATCCATCAGCATATTTCCGGGTAGTAAATTCATTATTAGGAAGTTTTTTCTGACGGAGGATTTCTGCTGGACAAAGTAGTTGATCTTGTTGCCCGAATAATTCAAATTCAGGCTCGGAATATATTTAGGATTGACATGATAGGCACCGAGACTGGTTGGAAGGTCTTTCTTTCGGATCGTCAGGTCACCAACGTTAAAAGCGAGACCTACATCGCCACTCCAGCCTGATCGTTTTTCTTTTTTGTAAATGATGTTGATAATGCCTGCCATCCCAGATGCATCGTACTTGGCTGAAGGATTATTGATGATTTCGATCCGCTCAATATTTCCCGCAGGAATATTGTCAAGACTTTTTTGATTACCGAAACCAGTAAGACTCGTTTGCTTGCCATCGGTTAAAATTGCGACTTGATCACTACCTCTAAGCATCACTTTACCTTCCTGATCAACACTAACTCCGGGAAGATTTTTCATCAGATCAAGCACGGAACCGCCCGACTGAGATACCTGATCACCAACATCAAAGGTTTTTTTATCTAAATCAGATGAGGTAATTGCTCTTTGGGCTTCTACGGTTACCTGGTCTAATTGTAAGGCACCGATTGAAAGAGAGATATCTCCCATGTCATAAGTATTATTCAGACTTCCTACGATCACATCGAGAGTATGAGTCTCATACCCCACGAATGAGACTTCCAATTTATATGAGCCTACCGGTAAACCAGTTATGATAAAACGACCATCCGTTTCCGAAATACTGCCTCCCAAGGCCTCGCCTCCATTAGGTCGCCTGATGATAATACTAGCATAGGGTAGGCCTTCTTCTTTATTATCAAGTCGTACTATCCGACCTGACAGTGTCGCGCTTGATTGGCTATAGATCCAGGGAGCCAACATCACCAGAAAAAAGAAAACAGAATTCAATCGCTTCAGGTTCACTCGCATTTATTTCAAATCTGTAAATCGAAGGTATTATTTTTCTTGGAAGCGATGGAAAAATGGAAAGCCCTCCTTCGCTTAAGGCTATGGCGGGCGGTGTTCGGACTGCTGAGCCCGGATCGTTACGCCTACTTCGGAGGAGACTAAAATGGAATATTTGAATGATGGAAAATTGGAAAGCCCTCCTTTGCATAAAGCTACGGCGGACGAGGTCGGACTGCCAAGCCCGGAGGGATTGGTAAGCCGACCCTGTCGCAGATTTAAATCGCATTATAGAAAAAAGGGAAGAATCGAAAAATGTAGCGTCAGATCTATGCCGCCGGATCACGAATTGATCTTACAAGGATTGCTGAGACAGTGCTATTTGTACCAACTAAGTAATTTTGTTAAAAGCAGACTATCAATTGTATATAATTATGTCATATTTTTAATATGTTAAGAAAATGTTAAGATATTTCATTAGGTAGGACATTCTATCCTGACGGTTCCACAGTAATCTGTAAACAATCAAATTAATTAAAACGAAAATCTTAACAACATGAAAAATATGATCATCCTGACAGTGGCACTTTTGGTTACCATAGCAAACAACCTGACTGCCAAAGTAAGCACAGAGGCCCTCGACTACACCTATTGCAACTGGAACTCCTCGTTTGAATATCCGAACAAACACACTTTTTACGCTGGAGAAGATGTCTACGTAAAGGTAAAACCTCAGAAGCACTACGACATTAATTACATGGAGATCTGGGTAAACAACCAGTACATCCGAAAAGAAACATCCTATCCCTATGAATGGTGCAAATCTGGTAGTGGAGACAATTATCTACGCAATTTGACCCCGGGCAACTATAAGATTAAATGTAAGATCGTTGACAAATGTGGTGGCTGTCACTATATCTACTACGACATCTGTGTGACTGGCGGCAATAATAACTACTGCGATTGGAACTCATGGTATAAATATCCTCAGCATAACAAACACTACAATACAGGTTGTGACATGTATGTACGGGTAGATTGCCAAAAATATCAGGATATTGAATGGATGGAATTGTACCTGAACAACCAGTGCATCCGCAAAGAGACCTCCTATCCATACGAGTGGTGTAAAGGAAGTGGTAACAGTGATTACAAATTACGGCACATGCAAAAAGGCTGCTACCATCTGAAGGTAAAAATTAAAGACAAGTGCGGTCAATACCATGAAAAGAGCTGCACCTTCTACGTTGACTAGTAGAAAACAAACCTTAGAAAAACCATCTGATCATAAAGCATCCTGGGAGCGAAAGTTCCTGGGATGCTTTTTTGATTTCAGATTGTAAGATTTCAGATTTCGGATTTTTCTTTTTAATGGACTACCAAGCCCAGATGGATTGGTACGCCGAC
Organism: Saprospiraceae bacterium; assembly: GCA_016711125.1. GTDB lineage: Bacteria > Bacteroidota > Bacteroidia > Chitinophagales > Saprospiraceae > JABDMH01. The sequence goes on from JADJTQ010000003.1 coordinate 1,111,914, forward strand.
TGCGGAGGAGACCAAAGTGGAATATTGAAGCGATGGAAAATTGGAAAGCCTCCTTCTCCCAAGGCTATGGCGGGCGCTGTTCGGACTACTAAGCCCGGAGGGATTGGTAAGCCGACCCTGTCGCAGATTCAAATCGAATTATACAAAAAAGGGAGGAATCGAAAAGTGTAGCGGGATCTATTCCACCGGATCATGGATTTAAGCCCGGGGGGGTAATCCGACAATGCAGGAGACTAAAATGGAATATTGGAAGGATGGAAAATTGGAAAGTGCCTCCTTCGCATAAAGCTACGGCGGACGAGGTCGGACTACTAAGCCCGGAGGGATTGGTTAGCCGACCCTGGGGGAGACCAAAATCGAATTATAGAAAAAAGGGAGGAATCGAAAAGTGTAGCGGCGGATCTATTCCACCGGATATCGAATTAAGCTTACAAGGTTTGCCGAGTCAAAGAATTTATACAAGTACATCAATTTATTAAAAGGCAGAATATCAACCTTATATAATCAGATGATATTCTATATGTGTTAAGAAAATGTTAAGATATTTCATTAGGTAGGACATTCTATCCTGACGGTTCCACAGTAATCTGTAAACAATCAAATTAATTAAAACGAAAAATCTTAACAACATGAAAAATATGATCATCCTGACAGTGGCACTTTTGGTTACGATAGCAAACAACCTGACTGCCAAAGTAAACACAGAGGCCCTCGATTACACCTATTGCAACTGGAACTCCTCGTTTGAATATCCGAACAAACACACTTTTTACGCTGGAGAAGATGTCTACGTAAAGGTAAAACCTCAGAAGCACTACGACATTAATTACATGGAGATCTGGGTAAACAACCAGTACATCCGAAAAGAAACATCCTATCCTTATGAATGGTGCAAATCTGGTAGTGGAGACAATTATCTACGCAATTTGACCCAGGCAACTATAAGATTAAATGTAAGATCGTTGATAAATGTGGTGGCTGTCACTATATCTACTACGACATCTGTGTGACTGGCGGCAATAATAACTACTGCGATTGGAACTCATGGTATAAATATCCTCAGCATAACAAACACTACAATACAGGTTGTGACATGTATGTACGGGTAGATTGCCAAAATATCAGGATATTGAATGGATGGAATTGTACCTGAACAACCAGTGCATCCGCAAAGAGACCTCCTATCCATACGAGTGGTGTAAAGGAAGTGGTAACAGTGATTACAAATTACGGCACATGCAAAAAGGCTGCTACCATCTGAAGGTAAAAATTAAAGACAAGTGCGGTCAATACCATGAAAAGAGCTGCACCTTCTACGTCGACTAGTAGAAAACAAACCTTAGAAAAACCATCTGATATTAAAGCATCCTGGGAGCGAAAGTTCGGGGATGCTTTTTTTGATTTAGGAGTGTTGATCTTAGAATTGTCTTTTCTTCTCGAAAATATAATGAGCATTAAAAAGTATTCGCAGATAAAAGGTTAGAGTATTTTTAAATATTTTGATAGAATTACTCAGCAGACTCATAAAGCTTTTTGAAATTGACGGATTTTCATTTTAACCCTAAATCCTTCCTGGTTTTCAATATCTAACTGGGCCTTTAATTTGGTCGCAAACATTTTAATTAGGGAAAATCCAAATGATTTATGTTGCATGGCTTCGAGATCATCAACCCCGGTTCCATTGTCTGCAATTTCGACATAAAGATCTTTACCCTGATCGGTCAATATCAATCTTATCAGATGATCCTTTGAAGTTTTAAAAGCATGTTTTAATGCATTGCTGATCAATTCATTCATCATCAGGCCTAGTGGGATCATCGTGTCGACATCAAGCTGAATAGGATCTACCTGAATCTCTAATCTGATTTCATCTTCTCTTATATTATAGGATCGCAATAAATTTTCCAGCAACTTGGTCAAATAGATACGTGCATTTACTCCCTGTAGATTGTTGGACTGGTACAAGTCCTGGTGGATCAGAGCCATGGATCGCACTCGATCCTGACCCTGACGCAAAGCATCCAGTGCATGTTCGTCCAGAATATATTTTGACTGGAGGGAGAGTAAGGAGGATATTACTTGTAGATTATTTTTAACCCGGTGATGTATTTCTCTCAACAAGGTGTCTTTTTCCTTTAAAGTTATACTGATGGTTTGATGTTGATTCTTGATTTTGCGAAACAATTTAAATAGAACGATTGATACTCCAGCAAATAAAATCAAGCCAATGAATAAGAATGTTGACTGTCTCCTAGATGCTTGCATATTCACAACATTCAATTCGTTTTTCATATTGAGAAATGCTATTTCCTTTTCTTTTTTATCAGTTTCAAATCTTTCTCTCAGTTCGGTGAGATTCCGGTCTCTTTCTGTATCCAAAATGGAATCCTGGTGAGTCTTAATCGTTCACTGTATTCAAATGCTTTCGTAAAATCACCTTTCTTAACATAGTACTCCATCCAGTGTGAAATCAGACCTGTTTCAATAATTCGCAGATTGTTTATATCTACAATTTTTTGAGCTTCTTCAAGGTGCTTTTGAGCTTCTTCATAATTATTCATTTGCATTGCAACATCAGCCTTAGTGCGCCAAACACCAGCTATCAGCTGCGCGTCCTTAGTTGGAGACAAATATTTAAGTGCATCGTTGCAATAGAGCTCCGATTGTTCAAAACGTTTTCGCGTCACCGCCAAATCAGCGAGTATGGCATAAGGACCACCAAGTTCGCTCTTCAGGTTTATCTGATATATGTAGTCGATGGCCTTGAGCAGATAGACTTCCGCTTCATCGTATTGGCCGCTTACCTTAAGCATATTACCTAGGTTGGTATGATTGATGATCAGTCTTCTAATCTTAGTTGATCCGGTGTAGAAGGGAATGGCCTGTTCGAGATAGCGGATGGCTCCCATCGTATCATTTTGGGCCCAGGCCACAGCAGACATATTGTTATGTAAAGAACCAATCTGGGATGAATCTTTTATTGATTCAAAATCTACGACAGCTGAAAGAAAGGCTTCGGCGGCCTTATTATATTCACCGGACATGAAGTCTATCGAGCCCACTAATACTTTGGCGCGGCCAATTTGATAGGTATCTTTGATCGAGTGCGCCAAAGAATCGTAGATTCTGGCATAACTCATAGCCAATGTTTTATCTTTAGGAGTCGTATGCTGGCATAGCAGGTTTAGAATTCTGAATTTTGATTGAGTGGACTGTGCAGTATCCAGCGCTGACTGCAGACTGTCTATGATGGAGATTTGGCTCTGAAGATAGGCGCTAAAATTGATTAAAATCAGAAGAGTAAGATATGCATTTTTCATCATCTTAAGTTATGGAGAAGTTCTGAATGTCGATTGTCAAAATTTATGGCTTTGGTCTGGATTTAAAGATCTTGTAAGTGAGAGCTCAGGTTTCGGTACAGTTCACTCTGACTTTTATATTCTGTGGCTTCTATGAGCGAACGATTGAATAATTATTTAAAAAGTTAGCTGGAGTGGTGGGAAGTGCCAGGGATTTGGATTAAAGTGATGACTGTTTTTTAAGAGGAATAGTAAGCTATGTGGTACTAGTGGCTCTACCTAATATTTAAAATATGACGAGAATACTATTACTTTCTTTAATCTACATGATCCTGTTGGGTTGTGACTCTCAATCTGAAAAAAATGTAAATGCTGATCAGGAGGAGTGGCTTTCTTTATTCAATGGTCAAAACCTTGATGATTGGGCACCAAAGATCCGGGGAATTCCTTTGGGTCAAAATTATTTGAATACATTCCGGGTAGCCGACGGGGTCTTGCAGGCAAACTACGATGGTTACAAAAATTTCGATGACCGTTTTGGCCATTTATTTTATAAGGATTCATTTTCTTTTTATCATTTAGTAGCTGAATATCGTACGCTGGGTGATTCAACAATTCCTGGCGCACCTGAATGGGCATTTCGAAATAATGGCCTAATGCTACATGCACAATCAGCCCAAAGCATGGGCTTGGAGCAAGACTTTCCGATTTCACTTGAAATGCAATTACTGTCTGGAAATGGAGTAGATGAGAGGCCAACCGCTAATCTCTGTACTCCCGGTACCCATGTCCATCTTGCCGATACATTATTTACCAACCACTGTATCCAATCAAGTTCGAAGACCTATCATGGAGACACCTGGGTGAGGGTAGAAGCGTTGGTTTTTGGGGATTCCGTAGTGCACTTTCTGGTCGAGGGAGATACCGTCTTTACCTTTACTAAACCAGTGATGGGTGCTGGAGTAGTAAACGGCCATAATCAGGATTATCTGGTGGAAGGTCAACCGATAAAGGGTGGATATATAACTATCCAAGGCGAAAGTCATCCGACCGAATTCAGAAAAATTGAATTATTAAACCTTTGTGGATGCACGGATAGAAAGGCTAAAAATTACAAGTCCTATTTTGTTAAATCGGACAACAGTAAATGTATATATTAACCTTGAATTGACTCTGTTTTTAGTTTTTACTCTCACAAAATGAAATTCAATGTATTTTTACGTGCTTATTGTGTTGATCAGTTGTCGATCAACCAGTGAACCCAATTTGCACCCGCTCCCTGACCTCGTTAAATATGTCGATCCACAAATAGGTTCGGTACATGGCAGGTGGTTTTTTTACACCCCGGCAGCCCTTCCTTTCGGCATGGCCAAACTGGCACCGCATACCTATGCATACAACAGTAGCGGTGGGTGGGGTCCCACGGGTTATGATGACCGGCATTCATCGATCGAAGGATTCGGCCATTTTCATGAATTTCAGGTGGGAGGACTAACCTTTATGCCGACCACTGGCACCGTTAACACCATGCCGGAAGTCTGGAAAAACCCGATAGTGGTTATCGTTCGAGATTTGAAAAATCAACTGAAATTGCCGAGCCGGGATATTACAGTGTGGTATTGTCCGACTATGATATTAAGGTCGAATTAACCGCTACGGAGAGGGTAGGGATTCACCGATATACTTTCGAAAAACCGGGAATGGCCCATTTGGTGATCGACATCGGGCATCGTCAGGGAGAAAGCGGTGAGGTCACCAAGGCTGAAGCAACGCTGGTTAATGATCAGGAGATCGAAGGCTATATCGAGACCTATCCCGAGTATCTTAAATTTTGTGATCCTAATCAGCGGGTAGGTATGTTTTTTGTCGCAAGATTAAGTAAGCCTGTCATTTCCAGTGCCGCTTTTGTTGATTCCTTAGTGATCAATGAAATGGCTCATACCGAAGGAACACAGAATGGAATGGTGCTGGATTTTGATGTGGTAGAGCAAGGAGAAGTGCTTGAGATACAAACAGGTTTAAGCTACACTTCTATGGAGAATGCCAGATTGAATTTAGCTAAAGAAGTTCAAGGTAAGTCATTCGATCAGATAAGAAATGAGGCTCGGGCACAATGGAATGAGCAGTTAAACCGGATAAAAGTTGAAGGGGGCCGGGAAGCTGATCGTATCAAGTTTTATACCGGATTATATCATGCATTATTAGGGCGCGGCCTGGCAAGTGATGTAAATGGGCATTATCCAAAAATCGATCATGAAATTGGGAAGATTCCTCTTGACGAGAAAGGTGATCCGCGTTACCATCACTACAATTCCGATGGGATGTGGGGTGGATTTTGGAATTTAAGTCAATTATGGGCACTGGCATATCCTGAATATCTAAGTGACTATATTCAGTCGAATATTGACTTATATCATGAGAGAGGATGGTTGCATGATGGTGTGGCCAACAGCACTTATACCAATGGAGTACAAACCAATTTTCAGGGATTGCTCCTTGCATCAACCTATAATGTGGGTATCCGTGACTTCGACGTAAGTGGCTATGAAGCGGCATTAAAAAATGAATTAAATGCCGATGGTAGAAACCTGGGGAATGGGAAGTATGATTTGCACTATTTTATCAATGATCAATATGTGCCCTACAAAGACACGATGATTTCAAACGGCTGGATCTTTAATTTTGGTAGCTCGCATACGCTTGAATATGCTTTTAGTTCGTATGCGGTAGGGCAAATGGCTAAATTGATGAATGACCGGCCGAATTATCTTCGACTGAATAGTCAGGCTACCTATTATCAGAATTTATTTGACCCTGAAACAAAATTGATGCGACCCAAATTGGAGAATGGCACTTTTATACGTGATTTTGATCCGATGAAAGCATGGGATGGATTTCAGGAGGGAAATGCCTGGCAATACACCTGGTATGTACCTCACGATCCTGCTAAGCTCATTGAGTTAGTTGGTGATTCACTATTTAATGAAAGGCTCGAAAGAATGTTTGAAGATGCCTACAAAAATCGTTTTGGTAGCGGTACTGACGAAATCCATAGTTTTTCAGCTATCGAAAAATTATATAATCATGGTAATCAGCCAAGCTTGCACAATGCCTGGCTTTTTAATTACTCGGGACAACCCTGGCTCACTCAAAAATGGGTGCGATCGATTGCCGATCATTTTTATGGCATCGATCCCTTGCACGGCTATGGTGTAGGGCAGGATGAAGATCAGGGGCAGTTAGGTGCTTGGTATGTTATGGCTGCAATAGGCCTTTTTGACGTCCAGGGCCATAGCTCGGCAAGACCATCTTTTCAATTGAGCGCTCCTTTCTTTGACCGGATTAGTATTCAATTAGATCAACAATATTTTGAGGGAACGGAGTTGATAATAGAAAAAAACAGCAGTAATGCCGATGATCAATACATTCAATCAGTCACCTGGAATGAGCAGGAAATATCGAATTGTTGGATTTACCGGGATGCATTGATGAAAGGTGGTACTTTGCGTTTTAATTTGGGATCTGAACCCCATGTAAAATGGGGAGTATCCGTTCCACCACCCTCAATGTCAAACGAAAAAGAGTAAGCAATGAAATATGGTCTGCTTTTTAGCTTGATTTATTTAGCCTCCACAAGCCCTGCTCAGACTCAGACTTTAAAGGAGCAAATCCGGCAAAATCAGAAATTCAATGTTGTAAAAGATAAAGCGATCGAAATTATTAAGACAGGGTTTAACGCTGGGGATGGCTATAGTGAAGTCTGGATCAGAGACTATAATACATTTATTGAGCTTTCCGCTGAGGTTTTGAATATGATGTGTTGAAAGAAAATCTTCTCGTATTTTGCCGTTTACAGGGTGAGGACGGGAATATTGTCGATGGTTTTATCCCGAAATCCAAGGCTGTTGCCAGTGAGGGAGGTTATCAATACATTTACTCGGAACTTGAACCTGATTATTGTGGGCATAAGAATACGGTAGAGACTGACCACGAGAGCTCTTTAATACAAGCAGTATATAAACTCATCAAGGTCAGTAATCGCCTGGATATCCTCGATGAAAAAGTAGGAAATATAACGGTGTCTGATCGGATGGAGCTGGCGCTGCAATTTTTGCTAGATAATCGATGGTCGGATAAATATGAATTGATTTATGGTGCTACTACGGCCGATTGGGGGGATGTGCAACATAGTCATCCATGGGGTGTAACCATCGATGAAAATACTCATTTTTGCGTGGATATTTATGATAATGCAATGATGGTGATCGCACTTAATAATCTGATTGAATTGAAGCCAGGACTAAAAGACAAATGGGAGCCCGTCAGAGATAAAATAGCTAAAAATATCATGGCGGTATTATGGGATGACATTGGTCAGAAATTTATTCCGCATGTTTATCTCGAAAAATCTCCCTATCCGGCCGGTTTTAATGAAGATGAGATTTATTATCACGGTGGCACTGCCATAGCTATAGAAGCGGGGCTGCTTAATCAGGATCAGATTAGACGATCTCTTGAAAAAATGGTAAATAATGTAAAAGTATCAGGTGCGGCTTCGATAGGCCTCACCTTATATCCATCTTATCCCGAATGGGCTTTTGAAAATAAGGGAATGGTGCCATATGGATATCAAAATGGGGGCGATTGGACCTGGTTTGGCGGTCGAATGATCCAGCAGTTGATCAAGTATGGCTTTGTTCAGGAGGCTTATGAGCAAATCCAACCAATGGTACATCGTGTTGTCGTTAATGATGGTTTTTTTGAGTGGTATACGGTCGATAATAAACCGATGGGCTCCGGCACTTTTCGAGGATCAGCCGGCGTATTGTGGAAGGCGATTAGAATGTTTGAAGAATGGGAGAGCCAATAGGGTAAAGAATAAGGATCAAGAGGAATCGAAGGTTTAATTATCGAGGGTTTAATTTCCCACTAAGACTCAAAGGGCACGAAGATTGTTGCACACAATTTTTAATCTGCAATCTGCAATCTGCAATCAGCATTCTTCAATCACTAGGCTGAAGATTAATTTCCCACTAAGACTCAAAGGGCACGAAGATTGATTCGGGAAGAAGTTAGCGTACAACGGAACATTATTCTAAAATCAGAAGCCTGAACTGTTGCACACAATTTTTAATCTGCAATCTGCAATCAGCATTCTTCAATCAATAGGCTACGGATTAATTTCCCACTAAGACTCAAAGGGCACGAAACTTGATTGGGGAAAAGGTTGTAGTATAAAGAGAGCAATCAACAATCTTCAATCAAGAAGGCACGTCACATGGGTTTGCAACCCAACTAATCAACTACTTCTCCAATGACCTACTCGACCAATTATCTACCCAACCATAAAGTTATTAACACTTTAGTTGAGTAGTTTGGTAAAAACTGTCAATAAAAAGTATGAGACTTCATCAACCTACCAACCAATCACCTACTTTACCAATGACCCACTTGACCAATCACCTACTTGACCAATCAATTCCAATTGCTTATCAACCACATCCGGCACCTCATCGGGAAAGTGTGAGATAAAGATCAAGGTATGTTGGGAAGTCAAAATTTCATTCAAAAGTGCATTGCATTTACTGAATGCTTTGATGGTCCGGCCCAGGTAAGGGTTCACTCACGAGCAGAAGTACCGGTGGTGATTTAATCAATGTTCGCATAAAAAATAATAAACGCTGCGTGCCGGTTGACAGGGTTAAAAAGTTGTTTTGCATTTGTTCTTTCAAGCCAAAATAATCGAATAGCTCAGATGCCATATCAACCCATTCTGGTTTGCGATTTTGCACAAAAAAGGTATCCGTCATTCCACTCAAAACGACATCCACTGCCTGGTGATTATAGTTAAAATAACTGTGCAATTCAGGAGAAGTAAATCCTATTTTTTCTTTAATATCCCAGATGCTTTCTCCAGTACCTCTGACGCGGTCAAACAAAGTGATTTTATTGGAATAGGCTTGCGGATGATCTCCATAGATCAAACTGATCAGCGTCGATTTTCCTGAACCATTTGGTCCCTGCACCACCCATTTGTCACCTCGTTTCACGGTCCAGTCCAGACATTCAATGATGGTCTTTTTTTGATATTTAATTTTGATTTGATCCAAATTTCAAACTTCAGCACTAGGATTCCCGCCACAGATCTTTTAAATGATTGATCAGTACAGGGAGATGGCTTTTGACTCGCTAGTGATCTTGATCTTCAGTATTTGCCCATCATCTGATTTGCCTTGATGCAACACTTCACCACTCTCCAGATGGAGAAACCTGTTTATGCACCCAGGAAGGTTGCGAAAATGACCAGCGAGGATGATCTGCTGCTCGAAATGGCTCACCATTTTATCCAAATAGTCATTGAAAAGTTGACGGCTTTGGTCGTCGAGTCCAATATGTGGATTATCTAATAGAAGAAATTTGGGTTGTTGTAGAAATGCCTTGCAAAGAAGAATTTTTCGAGTCTGACCACTGCTGAGCTTAATGCGCTCCATGGGCAGCAATGGCCAAAGATCCATCAGGTCCAGGAATTCCCGATGAGTCGACAAATCAATGTTTAAGCCACCATCAAGTAAATAATTTTCTACCGTCAGATGTCCATCCGAATCAAAAGCCTGATAGCGCTGCTGATAATAATGTACCGCATTCACACTATTGAATAATTTGCCGGTATCGGTAAATGATACAAGTTGGATTGATGCCCGTCGGTCGTCAAAGCTTTCTGGGTTCCTCAAAA